>NZ_JASGGV010000002.1:0-2402500 GCF_047602625.1 Aestuariivirga sp.
CGCCAGACTCGGAGTTCGGTCGAAACGCGGAAGGACGGGTCTTCGGCAGCGAGCTTGTAAAGCGCCACGGCCATCTTTTCCTGATCGGCCTTGGTCTTGGGCTCAACCTTCATTTCGATGACGGGATCCGGGAATTCCATCTTTTCGAGAATGACAGGCTTGGCGGGATCGCAGAGCGTATCGCCGGTGCGCGAGTCCTTGAGGCCGACGAGGGCTACGATGTCGCCCGCATAGGCTTCCGAGATTTCCTCGCGGTTATTGGCGTGCATGAGAACCATGCGGCCCACGCGCTCGGTCTTGTCCCGCGTCGAATTCAGCAGCGCCACGCCCTTGTTGAGCGAGCCGGAATAGATGCGGCAGAAGGTCAGCACGCCATACTGGTCGTCCATCAGCTTGAACGCGAGGAGCGACAGTGGAGCGTCGTCAGACGACGGACGTGTTGTTTCCTCGCCCGTCTTGACGTCGATGCCCTTGATGGCGGGACGGTCAACCGGAGAGGGAAGATAATCGACAACCGCGTCGAGCAGCGGCTGCACGCCTTTGTTCTTGAAAGCCGAGCCGCAGAGAACCGGGAAGAAGGCGCTGGTCAGCACCGCCTTGCGCAGCAGCTTCTTGATGGTCTCGTTAGAGATTTCTTTGCCGTTCAGATAATCGTCCATCGCCTGGTCGTCGAGTTCGACGCAGGCCTCGATCATCTCGGCACGCGCCTGCACGGCGGCGTCCTTCAGGTCGGCGGGGATTTCTTCGTCATGATAATTAGCGCCGAGGGCTTCGTTTTCCCAGACGACCGCAACCATGCGGACGAGGTCGACGATACCTTTGAAATCGGCTTCGGCGCCGATCGGCAGCTGGATCGGCACGGGCTTGGCGCCCAGGCGTTCCTTGATGTCCTTGATGCACTGCTCGAAGCTGGCGCCGGTCTTGTCCATCTTGTTGCAGAACACGATGCGCGGCACGTTGTACTTGTCGCCCTGACGCCACACCGTCTCGGTCTGGGGCTCAACGCCCTGGTTCGAGTCGAGCACGCATACGGCGCCATCGAGCACGCGCAGACTACGCTCGACTTCAATGGTGAAGTCCACGTGGCCGGGGGTATCGATGATGTTCATCCGCTTGCCCTGCCAGTAGGCAGTGGTGGCGGCGGAGGTGATGGTGATGCCGCGCTCCTGCTCCTGCTCCATGAAGTCCATGGTGGCGGCGCCGTCATGCACTTCGCCAATCTTGTGGCTCTTGCCGGTATAATAGAGGATGCGCTCGGTCGTCGTCGTCTTGCCCGCGTCGATGTGGGCCATGATGCCGAAGTTGCGATAGTCCTCAATGGCGTGTTGGCGTGCCATGATGCAGGGTCCTTGTAGCTTTACCAGCGGTAATGGGAGAAGGCGCGGTTCGCCTCTGCCATCTTGTGGGTGTCTTCGCGCTTCTTGACGGCGGTGCCGCGGTTCGAGGCGGCGTCGAGAAGCTCGCCCGAGAGGCGGTCAACCATGGTGGTTTCGTTGCGGCCACGGGCGGCGGTGATGATCCAGCGGATGGCGAGAGCCTGGCGGCGCTCGGCGCGGACTTCGACCGGCACCTGATAGGTGGCGCCGCCGACGCGGCGGGAACGGACTTCGATCGAGGGGGCGACATTGCCCAGCGCCTCGTGGAACACCTGAACGGGATCCTGCTTGGACTTCGACTGGATCTTGTCCAGCGCGCCATAGACGATGCCTTCGGCGGCGGATTTCTTGCCGTCATACATCAGGTTGTTCATGAATTTCGACAGCACGAGATCGCCGAACTTCGGGTCCGGGTTGATAACGCGTTTATCGGCGCGGTGACGGCGTGACATGTTACTTTGCTCTCCCCGCTCTTACTTCGGACGCTTGGCGCCGTATTTGGACCGGCGCTGACGGCGCTTGACGACGCCCTGCGTATCGAGAATGCCGCGAATGATGTGATAGCGGACGCCCGGAAGATCCTTCACGCGGCCGCCGCGGATCATGACCACCGAGTGTTCCTGAAGATTGTGGCCTTCACCCGGAATGTAGCTCACCACTTCGAAGCCGTTGGTGAGGCGCACCTTGGCCACCTTGCGCAGCGCCGAGTTCGGCTTCTTCGGGGTGGTGGTGTAAACGCGGGTGCAGACGCCGCGCTTCTGCGGGCAGGACTGCATCGCAGGCACCTTGTTCCGGTATGTCGGAGCCAGGCGCGGCTTGCGGATTAGCTGGTTGATCGTCGGCATTGTGGCCTTGTCTCGCCCTTCGAAACGTCTCGAACCCGATTGCACATAACCAAAAGCACTGACGGGTCCGGGTTCCTGGACCGCGCAGTGCTCCAAAACCAGAGGACCCGTGAACCGGCAGGGCTCAGGGGTCTTGACCTTGACTGTGAACGTCTCGCTTTCCAGCCAGCGTTTCGGTGCGCGAAGCACCGACTGCCTGCTGCTTGAAAGCGAGGCGGGTTCTACAGGCCGATACCGTTACCGTCAACCCCTCAATTCCTAAATCTTGAAGTGATTTTCGCGGGGTTTCGGTGCTTTCCGGCGCTTTGGCGGCGGTTGCATATTGCATTGCAACGGAATCATGGCGGCTAAACGGCCTTGGCAGCCACAATTGATCCCATTCCTGCCCCATCCCTGCCCCCTCCCGCCCGCACCTTCAGCGAGTCGCGGCTTGCAGGGCGCGGCGGAGCCCAATCACAAAAGGGAGTTTCCGATGATGGATTTGGCCGAAAAGAACTGGTGGCACGAGCTCAATACCTGGGAGCCCGAGCAGGCCATCGCCTTCTATGGCCTGACGATGGGATGGTATTTCGAGGCCGCCGCCCTTCCCGGCGCCGACTATTGGATCGCCCGCCAGGATGGAAAGCCGGTGGGCGGCATCTTCGGCCTGTCGGAGCCGCGCAACACCGGCATTCCCTCACACTGGATGAGCTATCTGACCGTGAATGACCTTGACCGCGTGCTGAGCCTTACATCGGTTGCCGGCGGCGAGATCATCCGCCCAGCCGCCACACTGCCCGGCGTGGGCCGCCTCGCCATGGTGTGCGATTCGACCGGCGCTTTCGTGGGATTGATCGAGCCGCAGGTCGCCGAAGAGCTGGAAGCGGCAAAGCACTGACGCCGTCGGCGTTATCGTCAAAACAAAAACCCGGCGGATTGCTCCGCCGGGTTTGATTTTGCGCCGCTTCGCCGTGATTATTCGGCGGCGGGAAGTTCGGCCTGCTTGGCCTGTTCCTCGAGGATGAGGTTGTCGCGCTTCTCGGCCACCACGCGGAACCTTGAGAGCATGCCGCCGGTGCCCGCCGGGATAAGGCGGCCGACGATGACGTTCTCCTTGAGGCCCTCGAGCGTATCCACCTTGCCCTGAATGGAGGCTTCGGTGAGAACGCGGGTGGTTTCCTGGAAGGACGCAGCCGAGATGAAGGACCGCGTCTGCAGGCTGGCCTTGGTGATGCCGAGCAGCACCGGCACGCCCGCCGCAAGACGGCGGCCTTCGGCCTCGAGCTTGGCGTTCTCCTGATCGAGTTCGATCTGGTCCACCTGCTCGCCCACCAGCAACGTCGACTCGCCGGCATCGGTGATCTCAACCTTTTGCAGCATCTGGCGGACGATCACCTCGATGTGCTTGTCGTTGATGTTCACGCCCTGCAACCGGTAGACTTCCTGAATTTCATTGACGAGATAGGAAGCAAGCTCCTCCACGCCCTTGATGGCCAGAATGTCATGCGGCGCCGGGTTACCGTCCATGATGTATTCGCCCTTCTCGATGAAGTCGCCTTCCTGAACGGGCAGATGCTTGCCCTTCGGGATTAGATACTCCACCGCCTCGAGCGACTCATCCTGCGGCACGATGCGGATGCGGCGCTTGTTCTTGTAGTCCCTGCCGAATTCCACGCGGCCCGAGATTTCCGCGATAATCGCGTGATCCTTGGGCCTGCGGGCTTCGAACAGTTCGGCGACGCGCGGAAGGCCGCCGGTGATGTCGCGGGTCTTCGCACTCTCAAGCGGGATACGCGCGAGAATGTCGCCGGCCTTGACCTTGGCGCCCGGATCGACCGAGAGAACCGCTTCCACCGACAGCAGGTAGCGCGCCTCGCCGCCACGGGCGAGCTTCTGCACCTTGCCGTCCTTGTCCTTCACGACGATGGCGGGCTTCAGCGACGAACCGCGCTGGTTGGAGCGCCAGTCGATGATGACACGGTTGGTGATGCCGGTCGCCTCGTCGGCCACCTCGTTCACCGAGATACCGTCCACCACGTCCTCGAACTCGGCGGTGCCGTCCACTTCCGTCATGATCGGGCGGGTGTAAGGATCCCACTCGGCCAGCTTGGTGCCGCGCTTCACCTGATCGCCCTCGTCCACGAACAGCCGCGTGCCGTAGCCCACCTTGTGAACGGCGCGCTCGTTGCCCTTGGCGTCGACGACGACCAGCGCCACGTTGCGGCCCATCACCATCAGGCGGCCCGAAGAGTCGCGCACGATGTTCTTGTTGCGGATGACGATCTTGCCCTCGTGGTTCGATTCCACGAAGGACTGGTCGAGCACCTGCGCCGTGCCGCCGATATGGAAGGTGCGCATGGTGAGCTGGGTACCCGGCTCGCCAATCGACTGCGCCGCGATGACGCCCACCGCCTCGCCCATGTTGACGGGCGTGCCGCGCGCCAGGTCACGGCCATAGCACTTGGCGCACACACCGAACTTGGTGGCGCAGGTGAGCACCGAGCGGATGCGGATTTCGGTGATGCCCGCCTTTTCGATCTTCTCGACATGCGATTCGAGAATCTCCTCGCCCTTCGGCACGATCACGGAGCCCGTGGCCGGGTCAACGACATCCGTTGCCGCGGTGCGGCCCAGAACGCGCATGCCCAGCGAGGCGATGATCTCGCCCGCGTCGATGATCGGCCGCGCGGTGATCGAGGCTTCAGTGCCGCAATCCTCTTCCGAGATGATCGCGTCCTGCGCCACATCAACCAAGCGGCGGGTCAGATAGCCCGAGTTCGCCGTCTTGAGCGCCGTATCGGCCAAGCCCTTGCGGGCGCCGTGCGTCGAGTTGAAGTATTCGAGAACCGACAGGCCTTCCTTGAAGTTCGAGATGATCGGCGTTTCGATGATCTCGCCCGACGGCTTGGCCATGAGGCCGCGCATGCCGGCGAGCTGCTTCATCTGCGCCGGCGAACCGCGCGCACCCGAGTGGCTCATCATGTAGATCGAGTTGATCTGTTTCTCGCGGCCCGTCTTGTCGTCAATGCGGACGGCGGAGATTTCCTTCATCATCTCCTCGGCCACCTTGTCGGTGCACTTCGCCCAGGCGTCCACGACCTTGTTGTACTTCTCGCCCTGAGTGATCAGGCCGTCGATGTACTGCTGCTCGTATTCCTTGGCGAGGGTGCGGGTCTCGTTGACGAACTTTTCCTTCGTCGCCGGGATCATCATGTCGTCCTTGCCGAACGATATGCCCGCCTTGTAGGCGTTATAGAAGCCGAGCGCCATGATGCGGTCGCAGAAGATCACCGACTCTTTCTGGCCGCAGTGGCGATAGACGGCGTCGATCATCTTCGAGATGTCGCGCTTTGTCATCAGCTTGTTGCACAGATCATAGGAGATGTTCGGCGCCTTCGGCAGAAGCTCGCCGATCTTCATGCGGCCCGGAGTTGTTTCCACGATGCGGGTGATCATCTTGCCTTCTGGGCCAACTTCCTTGATGCGGCCCTTGATCTTGCTGGCCAGCGTGATGACGCCCGCCGCCAATGCGTGATCAAGCTCGGCCATGCTGGAATAAGCCTTGCCTTCGCCCGGCTCGTTGTTGCGCATGATCGAGAGATAGTAGAGGCCAAGAACGATATCCTGCGACGGCACGATGATTGGCTGGCCGTTGGCGGGATGCAGCACGTTGTTGGTCGACATCATGAGGACGCGCGCTTCCAGCTGTGCTTCAAGCGACAGCGGAACGTGCACGGCCATCTGGTCGCCGTCGAAGTCGGCGTTAAACGCCGTGCAGACCAGCGGGTGAAGCTGGATCGCCTTGCCCTCGATCAGCACCGGTTCGAAGGCCTGGATGCCGAGACGGTGAAGCGTCGGCGCGCGGTTCAAGAGAACCGGATGTTCGCGGATCACCTCGTCGAGGATATCCCAAACCTCCGGCTTTTCCTTTTCAACCAGCTTCTTGGCTTGCTTCACGGTGGACGACAGGCCCTTGGCGTCGAGGCGCGAATAGATGAACGGCTTGAACAGTTCGAGCGCCATCTTCTTCGGCAGGCCGCACTGATGCAGCTTGAGTTCCGGACCGACGACGATCACCGAACGGCCGGAATAGTCGACGCGCTTGCCAAGCAGGTTCTGGCGGAAGCGGCCTTGCTTGCCCTTCAGCATGTCGGCCAGGGACTTCAGCGGGCGCTTGTTGGCGCCGGTGATGACGCGGCCGCGGCGGCCGTTGTCGAACAGCGCGTCAACGGCTTCCTGCAGCATGCGCTTTTCGTTGCGCACGATGATGTCGGGCGCACGAAGCTCGATCAGGCGCTTCAGGCGGTTGTTGCGGTTGATGACGCGGCGGTAGAGATCGTTGAGATCGGATGTCGCGAAGCGGCCGCCATCCAGCGGAACGAGCGGACGAAGTTCCGGCGGAATGACCGGCACTTGCGTGAGGATCATCCATTCCGGGCGGTTGCCGGATTCAATGAAGCTCTCGACGATCTTGAGGCGCTTGGCGATCTTCTTGGGCTTGAGATCGCCGGTGGCGGTCTTGAGCTCCTCGCGAAGCTGGTCGCGAAGCTGCTCGAGGTTGATCGCCATCAGCATTTCGCGTACGGCTTCAGCGCCGATCGAGGCGGTGAAGCTGTCGTCGCCATAGTCTTCCTGCGCCTTGATGTATTCGCTCTCGGTGAGCGTCTGATAGGGCTTGAGCGGCGTCAGGCCCGGCTCCAGAACGATATACTGTTCGAAATAGAGTACGCGCTCCACGTCCTTCAGCGCCATGTCGAGCAGCGTCGAAATGCGGCTTGGTAGCGATTTCAGGAACCAGATGTGGGCGACAGGCGCGGCCAGTTCGATATGGCCCATGCGCTCGCGGCGCACCTTGGACAGGGTGACTTCCACGCCGCACTTTTCGCAGATGATGCCCTTGTATTTCATCCGCTTGTACTTGCCGCACAAGCACTCGTAGTCCTTCACGGGCCCGAAGATGCGGGCGCAGAACAGCCCGTCACGCTCCGGCTTGAAGGTGCGGTAGTTGATCGTTTCCGGCTTCTTGATTTCGCCGAACGACCACGAGAGGATCTTCTCGGGGCTGGCGATCGAGATGCGGATCTGATCGAAAGTCTGCGCCGGGGTTGCCGGGTTGAAGACGTTCATGACCTCTTGGTTCATCGGTCACTTGCTCCTTTGCGCGGGGGATGGTGCCCGCAGGGGGTAAAACAAATCGGCGGAAGCGGTGGGCGCGCAACCTCTCGCGCGCCCGCCGGAACTTTAGGTGTTGTTGGAATTCTGCAGCTCGACGTTGAGGCCGAGCGAGCGCATTTCCTTGACCAGCACGTTGAAGCTTTCGGGGATGCCCGCTTCGAAGGTGTCGTCGCCACGCACGATGGCTTCGTAAACCTTGGTGCGGCCCGCCACGTCGTCCGACTTGACGGTGAGCATTTCCTGCAGCGTGTAAGCCGCGCCATAAGCCTCGAGCGCCCAGACTTCCATTTCGCCGAAGCGCTGGCCGCCGAACTGCGCCTTGCCGCCCAACGGCTGCTGGGTGACGAGCGAGTAAGGCCCGATGGAACGGGCATGGATCTTGTCGTCCACGAGGTGGTGCAGCTTCAGCATATAGATGTAGCCGACGGTGACATTGCGGTCGAATTCCTCGCCGCTCTTGCCATCGAACAGGCGCACCTGGCCGGACGAATTGAGGCCCGCTTCCTTGAGCATCGCGGCAATGTCCTCCTCGCGCGCGCCGTCGAAGACGGGCGTGGCAATCGGAACACCGCGGCGCAGATTGTTGGCAGCTTCCACCATCTGGCCGTCGTCGAGGCCATCAAGTTCCTCGTTCTTGCCATAGATCTTGGAAAGGCCGTCGCGCAGCGGCTTGGCATTGTTGCTGTCACGGTAAGCGTCCAGCATGTCGCCGACCTTCTTGCCCATGCCGGCGCAAGCCCAGCCCAGATGCGTTTCAAGGATCTGGCCCACGTTCATGCGCGAGGGCACGCCCAGCGGGTTCAGCACGATGTCGACATGCGTGCCGTCTTCCAGGAACGGCATGTCCTCGATCGGAACGATGCGTGACACGACGCCCTTGTTGCCGTGGCGGCCGGCCATCTTGTCGCCCGGCTGGATCTTGCGCTTCACGGCCACGAAGACCTTGACCATCTTCATGACGCCCGGCGGCAATTCGTCGCCGCGCTGCAGCTTTTCGACCTTGTCAAGGAAGCGGGTTTCGAGGCGCTTCTTCGAGTCTTCGTACTGCTGCTTCATGGCTTCGAGTTCGCCCATGGCTTTTTCGTTGCCAAGCGCGAGGTTCCACCACTGCGAACGCGGCACATCGTCCAGCGTCTTTTCCGACAGCACGCCTTCCACCTTGTGGCCGCGCGGGCCGCCGGTTGCTTCCTTGCCCAGCAGGAAGCTGCGCAGGCGGCCATAGGAGTTGCGGTCGAGGATCGCCAATTCGTCGTCGCGGTCCTTGGCGAGGCGTTCGATCTCCTCGCGCTCGATGGCCAGCGCACGTTCGTCTTTGTCGACGCCGTGACGGTTGAACACGCGCACCTCAACAACCGTTCCGGCAACGCCGGGCGGCAGGCGGAGCGAGGTATCACGCACGTCCGAGGCCTTCTCCCCGAAGATGGCGCGGAGGAGTTTCTCTTCCGGCGTCATCGGGCTTTCGCCCTTGGGCGTGATCTTGCCGCAGAGAATATCGCCTGGCTTCACTTCGGCGCCGATGTAAACGATGCCGGCTTCGTCGAGGTTCTTAAGGGCTTCTTCGCCGACGTTCGGAATGTCGCGGGTGATTTCCTCAGGACCCAGCTTCGTGTCGCGCGCCATCACATCGAATTCCTCGATGTGGATGGAGGTGAACACGTCATCCTTCACGATGCGCTCTGACAGGAGAATCGAAGTCTTCGAAGTTGTAGCCATTCCACGGCATGAACGCGACGAGCACATTCTGGCCGAGCGCCAGATCGCCAAGGTCCGTGGACGGACCATCGGCGATGATGTCGCCTGCCTTCACCGCATCACCCACGCGCACCAGCGGGCGCTGGTTGATGCAGGTGTTCTGGTTGGAGCGCTGGAACTTGGCGAGCGTATAGATGTCGACGCCCGACTTCGACGGATCGGTTTCCGCCGTGGCGCGGATCACGATGCGCTTGGCGTCCACCTGGTCCACGACGCCAGTACGGCGGGCAGCGATTGCAGCGCCAGAGTCGCGCGCCACGACCGCCTCCATGCCAGTGCCGACAAGCGGCGCATTGGTGCGCACCAGCGGCACCGCCTGGCGCTGCATGTTGGAACCCATGAGCGCGCGGTTGGCGTCGTCGTTCTCGAGGAACGGGATAAGCGCCGCAGCAACAGAGACTAGCTGCTTCGGCGACACGTCCACAAAGTCCACGCGGTCAGCGGGAACAGGCAGCACGTCGCCGGCATGACGGGCGATCACCAGGTCTTCGGCGAACTTGCCGTCCTTGGTCAGCGCCACGTTGGCCTGAGCGATGTAATGCTTCGTCTCCTCGATGGCCGAGAGATAGAGCACGTCATCGCTCACGCGGCCATCTACCACCTTGCGGTAAGGCGTTTCGATGAAGCCGTACTTGTTCACGCGCGCATAGGTGGCGAGCGAGTTGATGAGGCCGATGTTCGGGCCTTCCGGCGTTTCGATCGGGCAGATGCGGCCATAGTGGGTGGGATGCACGTCGCGCACTTCGAAGCCGGCGCGCTCGCGCGTCAGGCCGCCAGGTCCAAGGGCCGAAAGGCGGCGCTTGTGGGTGATCTCGGAGAGCGGGTTGGTCTGGTCCATGAACTGCGAGAGCTGCGAGGAACCGAAGAACTCGCGCACCGCCGCAGCCGCAGGCTTGGCATTGATGAGGTCATGCGGCATCACCGTGTCGATATCGACCGAGGACATGCGCTCCTTGATGGCGCGCTCCATGCGGACGAGGCCCAGGCGATACTGGTTCTCCATCAACTCGCCCACCGAGCGCACACGGCGGTTGCCGAGATGGTCGATGTCGTCCACCTCGCCCTTGCCGTCACGCAGGTCGTGCAGCGTCTTGATGACCTCGATGATGTCCTCCTTGCGCAGCACGCGCATAGTGTCGGGCACGTCGAGTTCGAGGCGCATGTTCATCTTCACGCGGCCCACGGCCGAAAGATCGTAGCGTTCGGCGTCAAAGAACAGGCCGTTGAACAGGGCTTCCGCCGTCTCGCGCGTCGGCGGCTCGCCGGGGCGCATGACGCGGTAGATTTCGATCAGCGCCTGCTCGTAGCTCTCGGCCTTGTCGGCCTTGAGCGTGTTGCGGATATAGGCGCCGGTGTTGATGTGATCGATGTCGAGCAGGTTGAGGCTGGCGAAACCGGCTTCCTTCAGCTTCTTGAGAAGCTTCTCGTCCAGTTCATCGCCGGCTTCGGCGAAGATTACGCCGGTCTTGTCGTCGACGAGTTCATCGGCGATGAAGTGACCGTAAAGATCCTCATCACGCACCAGCAATTCCTTCACACCGTCTTCGGTGAGCTTGCGGGCAAGGCGCGGTGTGATTTTCTTGCCGGCTTCGACAACCACCTGGCCCGTGCCTGCGTCCACCAGGTCAACGGTTGGCTTGATGCCCTTGAAGCGGTCGGCGGAATAAGGCGTCGTCCAGCCATCCTTCGCCAGCGTGTGCGGCACGCTCTTGTAGAACATGTGCAGGATCTGCTCGGCGTCATAGCCCAGCGCATAAAGCAGCGTCGTCACTGGCAGCTTGCGGCGGCGGTCGATGCGCGCGTGGATGATGTCCTTGGCGTCGAACTCGAAGTCGAGCCACGAGCCGCGATAGGGGATGACGCGTGCAGCGAACAGCAACTTGCCCGAGGAATGGGTCTTGCCCTTGTCGTGATCGAAAAAGACGCCCGGCGAGCGGTGCATCTGCGAGACGATCACGCGCTCGGTGCCGTTCACCACGAAGGTGCCGTTAGCCGTCATGAGCGGAATGTCGCCCATGTAGACGTCCTGCTCCTTGATGTCCTTCACCGACTTGGCCTGGGTGTCGGGATCGATTTCGAAGACGATCAGGCGCAGCGTCACCTTGAGCGGCGCGGCGAACGTCATGCCGCGCTGCTGGCACTCGTCCACGTCGAACTTCGGCGCCTCGAATTCATAGCGTACGAATTCCAGCATCGCCTGGCCGGAGAAATCGGTGATCGGGAAAACCGATTTGAACACCGCCTGCAGGCCGTCATTGATGCGTCCGCCAACCGGCTCCTTCATCTGCAGGAACTGGTCGTAGGATTCACGCTGCACTTCGATCAGGTTGGGCATCTCGGCGACTTCGATGCCCTTGCCGAAGAACTTGCGGATGCGTGTGCGGCTAGCGGCGGAATATGTCTCGGCCATGTGTGTTCCTTGCAGGACTATAAAACAGCAGTATCGGCAGCTCGCCGGGCCCCTCTTTCAAAGGGGTCAGGCAAGCCGCCGCGGATCGACGCAGAACTGGGCCAGCGGTGCGGAACTGTTTGAAAGTCCCGCACCGCAGGTAGAAAACTACTTCAGCTCAACCTTGGCGCCAGCCGCCTCGAGCTTCTTCTTCATCGCCTCGGAATCGGCCTTGTTCACGCCTTCCTTGACGGTCTTGGGAGCGCCCTCGACCAGATCCTTGGCTTCTTTGAGGCCCAGGCCGGTGATGGCGCGGACTTCCTTGATGACCTCGATCTTCTTGTCGCCGGCAGCGGTGAGAACGACCGTGAATTCGGTCTTCTCTTCCGCCGGAGCGGCAGCGGCAGCGCCGCCGCCAGCGGCGGCAACGGCAACCGGAGCGGCGGCGGAAACGCCCCACTTCTCTTCGAGGAGCTTCGACAGCTCGGCGGCCTCGAGCACGGTCAGGCTCGAGAGTTCGTCTACGATCTTGCTGAGATCAGCCATTTGAGTTTCTCACTTTTTCAGTCGGTTTGTTGACAACGATGCGGAGGCCGTCAGGCCGCCTGTTCCTTCGTGGCATAGGCATTGATGACGCGGGCGACCTGCCCACCCGGAGCCGCCAGCACGCCCGCGATGCGGGTGGCCGGAGCCTGGATGAGGCCGATCAGCTTGCCCCTCAGCTGGTCGAGCGAGGGGAGTTCCGCGAGTGCCTTGACCGCATTGGCGTCCATCACGGTCTTGCCGAGCGCGCCGCCGAGAACAACGAACTTTTCGTTGCCCTTGGCGAAGGCCGCGGCGACCTTCGGAGCCGATACGGGATCGGCGGCGTAAGCCACCATGGTCGGGCCTGTGAACAGGTCCTTGATCCCGCTTGCGTCAGTGCCGTCCAGAGCAAGCTTGGCGAGACGGTTCTTGGCGACCTTCACGGTCGCCCCCGCCTGGGCCATCTTGTTACGCAGGTCGTTGACCTGGTTCACAGTGAGGCCCTTGTTGTGGGCCACAACGATCACACCGGTGGTCTTGAACACCTGGTTGAGCGTTGCGACGAGCCCTGTCTTTTCAGCTCTTTCCACTTGCTCTCTCCTTTTTGGCGCGAAACAAAAAACGCTTCACGCCGTTGGACCAACCGTTCAACACCGCTGACCTGCAAAGGCAGCGGCGCCGAGCGGCGCTCACGTGCCTGTCCCCCTGTTCAGCGCGGGAGCGCATCAAGGGTTCTGAGGTCCAAACCGACTTGGGACCCCGGTATATAGGGTCCGAATTCCGTTTCGACACCCATCTCATGCGGGCTTTGCGTTTTAAGCAGGGCTTTCCCCTGCGCCAGCAATCTCGGACAGGTAATCCAAGGCTTTAAGGGCCTTGTTTAACCGGTTGAAAGAACTTGAGGTTCTTTCAACCGGAAACTTGTTTCACCGATCAGGCGGCAGCGGTGACGCTGGCCAGATCAAGCTTGAGGCCGGGCCCCATGGACGAAGAAATAGACAATTTCTTGACGTAGGTGCCCTTGGACGCCGACGGCTTCGCCTTGATCACGGCGTCAACAAACGCCTTGATGTTGCCGGCGATCTGTTCGTCAGAGAAGCTGGCCTTGCCGACGCCAGCCTGGACGATGCCCGCCTTTTCAACGCGGAACTCGACAGCGCCGCCCTTGGCCGCCTTGATGGCAGCGGTGACATCCATGGTCACGGTGCCGACCTTGGGGTTCGGCATCATACCGCGGGGGCCCAGCACCTTGCCGAGACGGCCGACGAGACCCATCATGTCCGGCGTGGCGATGCAACGGTCGAAGTCGATCGTGCCCTTGTTGACGATTTCGAAGAGATCCTCGGCGCCCACAACGTCGGCGCCCGCCTTCTTCGCTTCCTCGGCCTTCGCACCCTTGGCGAACACGCCGACGCGCAGCGTGCGGCCGGTGCCGTTCGGCAGGTTCACCACGCCGCGGACCATCTGGTCGGAGTGGCGGGGATCAACGCCCAGGTTCATGGCGATTTCGATGGTTTCGTTGAACTTGGCGTTGGCGCGGGCCTTCACCAGTTTCACGGCTTCGTCGAGGCCATAGACCTTGGTGCGGTCGATGCCATCCATATTCTTGGCGATGCGCTTTGCAATCTTGGCCATCGTCTTACTCCACAACCTGCAGGCCCATCGACCGGGCGGAACCGGCGATTTCACGCGCTGCGGCATCAAGGTCGCGCGCGTTCATGCCCTTGAGCTTCTGTTCGGCGATCTCGCGGCACTGGGCCATGGTAACCTTGCCGGCCACCGTCTTGCCCGGCTCCTTGGAGCCCGCGTTGATCTTCGCCGCCTTCTTCAGATAGTACGACGCGGGCGCCGACTTCATCTCGAAGGTGAATGACTTGTCCTGGAAGGCTGTGATGACCACCGGAACCGGGGTGCCCGGGTCCATCTTCTGCGTGGCGGCGTTGAAGGCCTTGCAGAATTCCATGATGTTGAGACCACGCTGACCGAGCGCGGGACCGATCGGCGGAGACGGATTTGCCTGTCCCGCCGGCACTTGCAACTTGATATAGCCGACGACTTTCTTAGCCATTTGTCTTTCCCTCTTTCTGAGGTTCGTGGTCGGGCTTGCAAGGCCTCCCACGGGTTACAACTTCTTCCTCCCTGCGGGAGAAAGCCTTCCGCGGGCTAGCGGATTTTCTCCACCTGCCCGTATTCCAGTTCAACCGGCGTGGGCCGGCCGAAAATCGACACCGCCACCTTGAGACGCGAACGCTCCTCGTCAACCTCTTCCACCTGCCCCGAAAAGGAGGCGAAGGGGCCATCGGCCACGCGCACCTGCTCGCCAACCTCGAAAGAGATCGACGCCTTGGGGCGCTCTACACCTTCAGCCACCTGGTTGAGGATGCGTGCGGCTTCCTCGTCCTTGATCGGCTGCGGCTTGTCGCCGCCCAGGAAGCCCGTGACCTTGGGCGTATTCTTGATCAGGTGAAAAGCCTGGTCCGTCAGGTCCATCTTCACCAGCACATAGCCCGGGAAGAATCGCCGCTCGCTCTTGATCTTGCGGCCGCGGCGCACCTCCACCACTTCCTCGGTGGGCACCAGCACCTGTTCGAACAGTTCGCCCAGACCCTTTTGGACCGCCTGTTCCTTGATCGACTCCATCACCTTTTTCTCGAAATTCGAGTAGGCGTGAACGATGTACCAGCGCTTCGTCATTTTATATGTCTGCCTGTCCGCCGGTTAGAGTCCGAAAAGAAGCTTGTCGACGCCATACTTGATGATGGCATCCACCACAAAGAAGAACAGCGACGCCACAGTCACCATCACCAGAACCATGATGGTCGAGATCATGACCTCGCGCCGGGACGGCCAGGTGACCTTCGCGGTCTCCTCGCGGACCTCCTGCAGAAACGTAAACGGGTTCGTCTTGGCCATCATCTTTCCTGGTTCGTGGCAGGGGCAGTAGGGCTCGAACCCACGACCTGCGGTTTTGGAGACCGCCGCTCTACCAACTGAGCTATACCCCTTCAGTCCACCGGGCGGGGTTCATAGCTGCACTTCGGCAGCGGCGCAACCCGTCAGATGGATATAAATCTATGCCTTTTCAACGACGACCGCCGTGCCGTATGCCAGCACTTCGGTGATGCCGTCCATGATCTCGTTCGCCTCGTAGCGCATGGCGATGATCGCGTTTGCGCCGCTTTCCTGAGCGTGACGGATGAGAAGGTCCAAGGCCTCCTGCCGCGCCGTCTCGGCCAGATTGGTGTAAACCGAGATATTTCCCCCGAAGAGCGATTGCAGCGCGCCGCCGATGTTGCCGATGACGCTCCGCGACCTGACCGTGATGCCCTTTGCCAGCCCGATCACCTTGACGACCCGGTAGCCGGGAAGATCGTTCGTGGTGACAACCAGCATCTTGGAGTCTCCGTGGATCAAATGCCCCGGCGGTATCCCCGCCGGGGCGTTTTCGTCTCAATCCGTAATTTTGGCGACGACGCCTGCGCCGACGGTGCGGCCGCCTTCACGGATGGCGAAGCGCAGCTTCTCCTCCATGGCGATCGGCGTGATCAGTTCGACGTCAAACGAGATGTTGTCGCCCGGCATCACCATCTCCGTGCCTTCCGGCAGCGTCACAACACCCGTCACGTCGGTCGTCCGGAAGTAGAACTGCGGACGGTAGTTGGCGAAGAACGGCGTGTGCCGGCCCCCCTCTTCCTTCGTCAGGATATAGGCTTCCGCCTTGAACTTCTTGTGCGGCTTCACAGAACCGGGCTTGGCCAGAACCTGCCCGCGCTCGACGCCCTCACGGTCAACGCCGCGCAGCAGCGCACCCACGTTGTCGCCAGCCTCGCCAGAGTCCAGGAGCTTCCTGAACATCTCGACGCCCGTCACCGTCGTCTTCTGGGTATCGCGGATGCCGACAATCTCGACTTCCTCGCCAACCTTCACGACGCCGCGCTCAATGCGCCCCGTCACCACCGTGCCGCGGCCCGAGATCGAGAACACGTCCTCGATCGGCATCAGGAACGGCTGGTCCTTCGGACGGTCCGGCTGCGGAATGTACTCGTCAACCGCCTGCATCAGCTTGAGGATCGCGTCATGGCCGATCTCAGGCTTCGTCCCCTCCAGCGCGCACAGCGCCGAGCCACGGATGATCGGAATGTCATCGCCCGGGAACTGATAGCTCGACAGAAGCTCGCGCACCTCCATCTCCACCAGGTCCAGAAGCTCCGGATCGTCAACCATGTCCACCTTGTTCATGAACACCACCAACGCCGGAACGCCAACCTGGCGGGCCAGCAGGATGTGCTCGCGCGTCTGCGGCATCGGGCCGTCCGCCGCCGAAACAACCAGAATGCCGCCGTCCATCTGCGCAGCACCCGTGATCATGTTCTTCACATAGTCGGCATGCCCCGGGCAATCCACATGCGCATAGTGCCGGTTCTTCGTCTGGTACTCGACATGCGCCGTCGAAATCGTAATGCCGCGCGCCCGCTCCTCAGGAGCCTTGTCAATCTGGTCATAGGCCGTGAACGTCGCACCGCCCGTCTCCGCCAGAACCTTCGTAATCGCAGCCGTCAGAGACGTCTTGCCATGGTCAACATGCCCAATCGTCCCAATGTTGCAGTGCGGCTTGTCGCGGTTGAATTTCTCTTTGGCCATTTTGCTACCCTGTTTGCCGCGCCTGCGGCGTCAACACGTTTCAAGTTCTGGAGCGGGTGAAGGGAATCGAACCCTCGTATTCAGCTTGGAAGGCTGCTGCTCTACCATTGAGCTACACCCGCCGGAAAATCCGTCTCACACTTCAGTCTCTGGCGTCCGGCCCCAAGCGATGGTGGGGGAGGTAGGACTCGAACCTACGAAGGCGAAGCCAGCGGATTTACAGTCCGCCCCCTTTGCCACTCGGGACACTCCCCCGAATCGCCCCTCGAAAGCGGGCAAACCCAAGCTTGAGCCAAACGCCAAGGAGCCGGGATTTAACTCCCGGCCCTTGAGTGCGGCGGGTTATGCAAGGGAAGCCCCTGCAAGTCAAGCACTTGGTTAGCACCGCCATGAGGCGCCGGCATGGCGATTTCAATGCGCTCTGCAGCAATCGTTCTTGCTTCTCACACAAACTCACAGGATCTGTATTTACCTTCATGTTTTACCTTGATTTTCCGTGCATGGTAGGTGCCCTCATTTAAGCATTGACCCGTCACCCGGGCTGCGCTTCCTTCGATCCATGGATTTGATTACCACCACCGAATCGCTGGCCCGCCTGTGCGAGGGGCTCAAAGGTGAGACTTTCATCACCGTCGATACCGAATTCATGCGGGAAAGCACCTATTGGCCCGACCTCTGCCTGATCCAGATTGCCGGTGAAACGCTCACCGGCCTGATCGACCCGATGGCGCCGGGCATTGATCTAGCCCCCTTCTTCGCCTTGATGAATGATCCCAAGGTGCTGAAGGTCTTTCACGCCGCGCGGCAGGACATCGAAATCATGGTGCACCGCTCCGGCGTCGTGCCGCACCCGGTATTCGACACGCAAATTGCCGCGATGGTGTGCGGGTTTGGCGATCAGGTAGGCTATGAGGCGATCGTGCGGCGCCTCGCCAAGGTGCAGATCGACAAATCCTCGCGCTTCACCGACTGGTCGCGCCGCCCGCTCACCGAGAAGCAGCTCGTCTATGCGCTTTCCGACGTCACGCATCTCCGCACCGTGTACGAAAAGCTGAAGACCGAGCTCGACAAGACGGGCCGCGAGCCATGGCTGGTGGAGGAGATGGATATTCTCGCCAACCCCGCCACCTATCGCACCGAGCCTGAAGATGCCTGGAAGCGCATCAAGGTGCGCATCAAATCCAAGAAGCAGCTTGGCGTTCTCGTGGCTGTTTCCGCTTGGCGTGAAAGCGAGGCGCAGGAGAGGAATGTGCCGCGCTCGCGCATCATCAAGGATGATGCGGTTGGCGAAATCGCCACGCAGATTCCGCAGTCGCGCGAATCATTGAGTGAATTGCGCGCCCTGCCCCGCGGCCTTGCAACCTCACGCGTCGGCGATGGCATCCTGAAAGCGGTGGCGCAAGGCTTGGCGATGGATGCAAAATCACTGCCGCCGCTTGAGCATGGCCGCGATGAGATGTCAGATCAGGCGCAGGCGGCGGCGGAAATCCTGAAGCTGGCGCTCAAGGTGGTGTGTGAGAAAGAAGGACTTGCCCCCAAGCTTGTGGCCAATGCCGCCGACATTGAAGCCATCGCCGAAGATGACAACGCCGACATTCCGCTGATGCATGGCTGGCGGAAAGAATTGTTCGGCGACCTCGCCCTCGCCCTCAAGCACGGTGAAGCACTGATCGGTTTCAAGAACGGCAAGACCCAGATTGTCAGGCTGGAGAAACCCGCGCTCACGGTGGCGGCCGAATAATCAGCCCACCACGATCTTCCCCGTCCGCCCCAGTTCGGCGGCTAAGCTTGAGAGTCGTTTGTCCACGCGCTCGCCGCCCAAGTCAGCGAGTTTCTTCGGCAGCTTCAAAACCAGTGTCTTGCCATCGGTGAGTTTCAGTCCGATTTTCGGCAGCATGCCGGGCATGGCGGCAGAGAGAATGTAAGCCAGACGGAACATGTTGCTGAGCAGATGGGCGCGTTGGTGCTGCTCGTCATCGAGCAAGCGGTCGAGCCCGTCGCTTTCCGTCTCACCATCGTAGCGATAGAAAATCGTGAGCGCCAGAAACACGCGGCCCGGATGATCCACCCCCACGAAGGCTGCTTGCGAAATCATGCCCAGCGAACGCTCGGCGCGGTAATCGGGATGGGCACGCCAGCCGATATCGGCGAGAAGGCAGGCGGCATAACGCAGGCGCTTCTGCTCCGGCGTTTCACTGAGAGCGCCGGTGCCAGTGAACAGCTGGTCGGTCCAGTCGCAGAGCTCCAGCTCATGCTCGGGCGAGCGCGCATAGCGGCGGGCGAAATCCCAGCAGGATGAGAGTAGCGCATCGCTCTCGCGCTTGCGGCGCGGCAGCTTGGCGTAGAGCAGGCCCTCGCGGACGCCGAAGACCGAAACCTCCACCGCCGCCGGCTGGCTGTGAGTCAGCAACCGCTCCAGCACAAGTGCGCCATAGGGCATGGTATCGGCGCGGCTCTTCGAAACTTCACGCACATCGCGCAAGGATGATGCGGAAAGATGCGAGACGAGATTGGCGACGCCCGAGGCTTGCGGCCTTGTCACGCGGTAGCCGTGCAGAACATGCAGCGGATAATGCGCCTGCGCCATGTGCAGCTTGGCGAGATTCCGCCATGTGCCGCCCACGGCATAGAAGGTGCGGCCCTTCAACTGTTCGAGGATCGAAGCCTTCGAGAAATAGTCATCAATGATGTCTCGCGCATTGTCGATTGAAGCCCCCGACATGTCGATCAGGCGCAAGGGCCCGAGCGGCAGTGTGATGCCGTCGCGCAGCTTGCCATCCTTGATGTCGATGAGTTCCAGCGATCCGCCGCCCAGATCGCCTGCCACGCCATCGGCGCCCGGAATGCCGGCGATCACGCCAAGTGCTGCATAGCGCGCTTCCTCCTTGCCGGTCAGCACATCGATACCGGTGCCCAGGGCTTTTTCAGCCGCATCAACGAAGTCCTCGCCGTTCGAAGCTTCACGCGCTGCGGCTGTCGCAACCGCGAACACGTCCCGCGCACCGATCTGCCGCGCCAGCGCGCGAAAACGCCGGAGCGCCTTGAGAGCCCGCGCAATCGCGTCTTCCCCCAGCTTGCCTTTTGTCGCGACGCCCCGCCCCAGGCCACAGAGAATTTTTTCGTTGAAGACAGGCGTGGGCGAACGCCGCAGGCCGTCATAGACGACAAGGCGGACGGAATTCGATCCGATATCGACGACCGCGACAGGCCGGTATTTCGGGGGCTCGGTCCGGAAGCCCGTATGCCAACTCACGCGCTTTTCTTGGCCTTCTTCTTGTGCTGTGGAATTTCCGGCGGGTTGTTACCCTCAAGCGCCCTGCCCCGTCCAGAGAGAGAGGGATTGTTCATGAAGTAATCGTGAGCGTTGAAAGCTTCCTCATCCGGCCCCGGCGCAATGCGGCGCGAACTGCCATCGGGCAGCAGGACCCAACTCTGCTGGTTATCCTTGAGGTTGGCCATCATGATCTGGTCGAGAATTTGGTCATGCACCGTGGGGTTCTCGATGGGGATCAGGGTTTCCACGCGGCGGTGAAGATTGCGCTGCATCCAGTCCGCAGAGCCGATATACACCTTGGCCTTGTTATGCGGCAGCGCGTGCCCCGCTCCGAAGCACACGATGCGGGAATGTTCGAGGAAGCGGCCCACAATGCTCTTGACGCGAATGGTTTCTGACAAGCCTTTGACGCCAGGCCTCAAACAACAGATGCCGCGCACGATCAGGTCGATTTGCACGCCCGCCTGGCTTGCCGCGTAAAGCGCGTCGATGATGCCAGGGTCCACCAGCGAATTGACCTTGGCCCAGATCTGCGCCGGACGGCCCGCTTTTGCGTGCGCGATCTCATCGTCAATGCGCGCTAGGAGCGTACTTTTCAGATTGATGGGGGAGAGCGAAATCTTTTCGAGGTCTTCGGGCTGCGCATAGCCTGAGATGAAGTTGAAAAGCCGCGCCGCATCGCGCGCCAGCGCCGGATCGCAAGTGAAGAAGGAGAGATCAGTGTAAATCTTGGCGGTGATGGGGTGATAGTTGCCGGTGCCGTAATGCACATAGGAGCGCATCTGCTGGCCCTCGCGGCGCACCACCATCGAGACCTTGGCATGGGTCTTGAGCTCGAGGAAGCCGAACACCACCTGCACGCCCGCGCGCTCAAGATCGCGCGCCCACTGGATATTCGCTTCCTCGTCGAAGCGCGCTTTCAGCTCCACCAGCGCCATCACGGATTTTCCCGCCTCAGCAGCCTTGGCAAGTGCCGCGACGATGGGCGAGTGTTTCGAGGTGCGGTAGAGCGTCTGCTTGATCGCCACCACGTCGGGGTCATTCGCCGCTTGCAGCACGAACTGCACGACGACATCGAAACTTTCGTAAGGGTGGTGGACGAGAATATCCTTCTGGCGGATGGCGGCGAAGCAATCGCCGCCGTGTTCGCGAATGCGCTCCGGGAACCGCGCCACATAAGGCTTGAACTGCAAATCAGGCCGCTCATCGAGAATAAGCTGTTTGGTGTCGGAATAGCCGACCAGCCCCTCGCAGGTGACGATCACGCTGTCAGGCACGTCCAGTTCCTCGGCGAGGAAGCTGCGAAGCGACGGCGGGCAATCGCGATCCACTTCCATCCGGATCACCGACCCGCGGCGGCGGCGCTTCAGCGCGCTTTCGAACACGCGGACAAGATCTTCCGCCTCTTCCTCGATTTCGATGTCACTGTCGCGGATGATACGGACAAGTCCGTCGCCCATCACCTCGTAGCCCGGGAACAGGCGCGGGATGAACAGCGTGAGCATGGTTTCCAGTGCAATGAAACGGGCGGAGACGCCCGCTTCGGCCTGCCGGCAAACGGATAAAGCGCTCAAGCTGCGGCGGAATGGGCAGCAGCGCGTTCATCTTGCCGCCATCACGCTTGCGCATGAGTTCAAGGCAAATCAGGAAGCCCCGGTTAAGAATGAACGGAAACGGATGCGCCGGGTCGATGGCAATGGGCGTGACAACGGGCAATATCTGTTCGAGGAAGCGCTGGTCCAGCCATTGGCGTTCCGCAGCGGTCAGGTCAGCCGCATCTACGATGACGATGCCGTTTTCCGCCAGTTCGCCGCGCAGTTGCAGCCAGCGGCGGTCCTGCTCGGCCATCAGTTCCTGCGCTACGATGCGGATGCGCTCAAGCTGTTCCGCGGGCGTCAGGCCATCATCGGGAAAGCTCCGGCGGTTTTTCGCGCACCTGACCTGCCAAGCCTGCCACGCGCACCATGAAAAACTCGTCGAGATTATTGCCGGAAATCGACAGGAAGCGCAGCCGTTCCAGCAGCGGATGATTGAGGTTCCGCGCCTCTTCCAGAACGCGCATGTTGAAGCCCAGCCAGGAGATTTCCCGGTTGATGAAGCGGGAGGGGGCGGTGAGGCCCGGATGGGCGTCCAGCGGCGTCATCTCGTTCATGGTAAATCCCCAAAATGCCGGTCGGCCTGCCGATATTACGCCGATATGACGATGGGATGAAGCCCGGCCTTGGGACTCAATCCTCATCAGAAAAGCCGGGTTCCGTGAAGCCCTGGAGTACCCGTGACACGAAAGGCCTGGTAACGCCCGCTTTCTCCTCCAGCGCCTTGCGGTCAATCTCGCTGACAATGGCGTTGGCGGCGGCAAGCTGGCGGGGCATGCGGAGTAGCAGATAGGAAATCACCGCCTCCTCCACCGCCAATTGCCGGTCGGCAAACAGCTTCACCAGCACGCCACGCAGCAGCGCATCATCAGGCGCGCCCAGTTGGGCAACCGGCAGGGCCTTGAGGCGTGAGAGGAGATCGGGAATGCGGAGGCTCCAGCCCAACGGCAGCGCCTCGCTGGTGATCAGCACTTGCGCGCCCTCGGCCCGCGCGGCATTGAGCAGATGGAATAGCGCGGCTTCATCAAGCTCCGACGGCGCATCCTCTATGGCCACGGCACCCGACGCAACAATCTCCGGTACCATTGCAAGCGTCAGTTCGGAAGCGGCTATGCGCGTGGCCTGCGAGCGCGCGCGCCACACCTCCACCAGATGCGACTTACCGCTGCCCGATGGTCCCACCAGCACCACGCCATGGGCGGGCCAATCCGGCCAGCGGTCGATCATTGCCACCGCGGCAGCATTTGAATCGGTGACCAGAAAATCCTCGCGCCCGAATGCGGCGCGGTGCGGAAGCTCCAGCACAAGCTGGCGGGACGGTGTCATTTGACGCGGCGCTTTGCCGGTTTCCTGATTTCAGAGGGAGCAGGCGGCGGCAGCGCTTCAGGCCCCTTATCTGTTCCGAGATAAAGATTTGAATGGAGATATTTCCCCAACGCAAAGCGCACCAGAACGCCCGTCACTGCCGCGAGCGGCACAGCCAGCAACAACCCCACGAAGCCGAAAATGTAACCGAACGCGAATAGCGCAAACATCAGCCATACGGGATGAAGACCGATGCTTTCGCCAACGAGCTTGGGCGACAGGATATTGCCCTCGATAAACTGGCCCAGAGCGAAGACGCCCACCACGATTAGGATGCTCATGTAATCCGGCATGAACTGAAAAATCGCCACGCCGATGGCCAGCACGCCGCCAATCAGAGCGCCGGCATAGGGAATGAAGGTCAAAGCCCCAGCGACGATGCCAATCGCCAAGCCGAATTTCAACCCGGCGAGCGACAGCCCGACGGCATAGAACGTGCCGAGCAGCAGGCAGACCGTTCCTTGCCCGCGAATAAAGCCCGCCAGCGACGTGTCAATGTCACGGAAGATGGCGCGGATGGTTTCGGCATGATCACGTGGCAGCCAGCCGTCGATGATTGCTACCATCCTGTCCCAGTCGGCGAGCAGATAGAATGCCACGATCGGCGTCACGATCAGCAGCGAAACGACGTTCACCACCGCCATGCTGCCGGAGATGACGGAAGAGAATAGCGTAATGAACAGGGTCAGCCCCTTGGACGCGATATCCGAGAGGTTGCCTTGCACATCGGTACCGGTCGAGGCGATGAGGTCCTTGAGCCATTGCGGCGCCAACTGGTCGAATTGCTCTGTTACGCCTTTCAGCATATTCGGCAGGTCGGCGGCGAGCTTGGCGAGCTGGTTTCCCACCGCCGGAATGAGAACGACCAGCGCCAGAACGACCACCAGCACAGCGGCGATCAGGATAAGCATAGTGGCGGCAAGGCGCGGCAGGCCTCGGCGCTCCAGCCAGTCGGCCACGGGATCGAGAAAATAGGCCAGCGCTAGGCCAGCGAGGAAGGGCAGCAGGATGGGGCTCAGCAGCCACAGCGCGAGCACCACGAACAGCAGCGCGCCGATCCAGAAGCCGATTTGCCGTTGCAATGTCATCCGCGGCCGGTTTCCCTCTCATTGCCCATGTGGCCCAGCCACTCCATCAGGTAAGCGCCGCCCGACAGCACGGTCAAGATTGCGACGAGGATTTCGCCCGCATGCCTCAAGACAGCAGAGTTGAGATCGAAGGCGAGCCCGCCCAGCATCGCCACGATGAAGACGATCTGCATGGCGGTATTCGCCTTGCTCACCAACAGCGGCTTGATGACGAGCGGCCTCGCCATCATCCATGACTGCAGCACGGCGCCCACGATCAACACGTCACGGGCCACCACGAGGATCACCAGCCAGGCTGGCAGTTCGCGCAAGATGGCCAGCGCCACATAGACCGAGACGAGCAGCAGCTTGTCGGCAATGGGATCGAGATGGGCGCCAAGGCTGGAGCGCATCTTGAGGCGCCTGGCCAGAAAGCCGTCCACCGCGTCGCTCGCGCCTGCCACGAGGAAGGCGAAAAAGGCCCAGTCATAGGAACGGGTCAGTATCAGCCACACCGTCACCGGCACCAGCACAATGCGTCCGATGGTGATGAGGTTAGGAAGGTTCATAGGGTGGGCTGGATAAACCAGTTCTGCCCGTTCTGCGACAAAACAAGCCCTGTTTTCTGCATGTTGGACTGCAGCGCATCCACCGATGAGCGGTAGAGCAGCTTGATCACCGCGCCGTCGATGGAGAGCGTCGAGACATCCACATTCATCACATTGGGCGTCGAGAGGATGCGGGCGCGGATGGAATTCCATTCCGTAGGGCTGCCGAACGGCACAGTCACCGACAGGGTGTGGGGCGTATTATCGGCGGCGGCGATCTTGTCCTCATCCGCCTTGTATTTGTCGATCATCAGCTGGTGGATGCGCTCGGCAGCCTGCGCTGCAGCTCCGGCAATGGTGCCGTCATCGGCGGTATAGACCTTGTTGAACTGCATATGGCCGAGCTTCGTGTCGCCCACCATCACCACATGCAGGCCGCCGCCCTCCGCGGGCTCCGCTACCGCCACCAGAATACTGGGCGATTCATAGCGTTTGCGGATCGCCTCGATCTTGATCGGATCATCGTTCAAGGCGTCTTCAGCGGTGAGCGTGCTGGTGTCGTCGAAATCGCCCAGCGGAACGATGACTGGAACAAGAGACTGTTCGGCATGAAGATCAAGCCATGCCTTGCGCCAGGGATTGTCCTCCCAGAGCTTCGAGCCGGACGGATCGCGGAACACCGGCAGGATCACCAGCGGGTCTGACTGCTTGGTCGGTACGTGAATATTGAAGCCGCCCAGCAGCTTCTGCATCTTGTCGGGCATGAAGCGCACGGTGAAGGTGCCGATGTAGCGCCCGGGGGCCGAGGTTTCCTGCTCGATCGACAGCGATTTCAGATAGGGCGCGATCTCCGCAGGTTTCATCTTGGCGAGTGACTTGGCGATGTCGTCAGACCCAAGCCGCGAGACGAGCATGAAGAAGGCCTTCACCTGCACATCCATCAGCGCCTGATTCTTGGCCGCCGTCGCGTCGGTGCTGGTGACGTCCACGGGCACGCCCTGCACGGCGAAGATATTAGTTTCGACAGGCCCTGCTGCCCACGCCGCGCCCAAGCCATACACCATCAGCAGCGAAGCCAGAATTGGCCCTGAAAGGCCTCGAACCGTCATACCAGTCGTCACTCCACAGCCCGCGGCCTTCCGCCTTCGGGAGGGCCGTGCCGTAACTGAACACGCTTTATTCGGCAAGCGCTTCGGGCTATGCACGCCGCTTGGCGCATAACCACACGAGAATTGGGGCAAACTAGCGGCATGGGCGGCGTGAAACAAGCAAAACGGAACGGCGTCACCTATGCCGATGCGGGCGTGGATATCTCCGCCGGCAATGCCCTGGTCGAGGCGATCAAGCCCCTGGCCAAATCCACCCGCCGCAAGGGAGCCGATTCGGCGCTTGGGGGCTTTGGCGGGCTGTTCGACCTCAAGGCCTGCGGCTTCAAGGACCCGGTTCTGGTGGCCGCCAATGACGGCGTGGGCACCAAGCTGAGGCTTGCCATCGAGACGAGACGGCATCACGGCGTGGGGATCGACCTCGTTGCCATGTCGGTGAACGACCTGATCGTGCAGGGCGCGGAACCTTTGTTCTTCCTCGATTATTTCGCCACCGGAAAGCTTGACGTGGCGGCGGCGCGTGAGGTGATTGCCGGCATTGCCGATGGCTGCAAGCAGGCGGGCTGCGCGCTGATCGGCGGCGAGACAGCGGAAATGCCCGGCATGTATCACGGGGCGGACTATGATCTCGCGGGCTTCGCGGTGGGCGCTGCCGAGCGCAAGAAACTGCTGCCCCGCAAGGATGTGGGCGCGGGCGACGTGATCCTTGGCCTTGCGTCCTCCGGACCTCATTCCAACGGCTACTCGCTGGTGCGGAGGCTCGTTGAGATGAGCGGCGTCAAATACACCGATGCGGCGCCCTTCTCGCCCACACAAAGCCTTGGCGAGGCGCTGCTGGCGCCGACGCGGATTTATGTGAAGCCGGTCCTCAAGGCGCTGAAGGCGTCAAAGGGCATCAAGGCGCTGGCGCACATCACGGGCGGCGGTTTTCTGGAGAATATTCCGCGCGTGCTTCCGAAGAAGACGGTGGCGGAGATCAATCTGTCGGAAGTACCTTTCACGCCTGTTTTTCAATGGCTTCAGGACCAGGGCGGCGTGGATGAGCGGGAAATGCTGCGCACCTTCAACTGCGGCATCGGCATGATCGTGGTGGTGGACGCGAAAGAAGCGAAGGCCATTGCGGCGCGGTTCAAAAAGTCGGGCGAAACGGTTGTCACGCTGGGCGCGATCCGCAAGCGCAAGGGCGATGAGGCGCAGGTGGCCGTGACCGGCGCGCTTTCCGTGAAATGAAGAAGGCGCGGGTTGGCGTCCTGATCTCGGGGCGCGGGTCCAACATGATGGCGCTGGTGGAGGCGGCGAAAGCCGCTGATTGTCCGGCGGACATCGTCTGCGTGGTGAGCAACCGCGCCGATGCGGCGGGCCTTGCCTTTGCCGAAGCAAATGGCATCGCAACGCAAGTGATCGACCACAAGGCTTACGCCTCGCGCGAGGCGTTTGACCGCGCTTTGGGCGATTATCTGCAAAGCCAGCAGGTTGATATTGTTGCCTGCGCGGGCTTCATGCGGATCATCACCCCTGCCCTGATCCGCCGCTTTCCCGGCCGGATGCTGAACATTCACCCCTCCCTGCTGCCCGCCTACAAGGGGCTTCACACGCATGAGCGGGCGCTGGCCGATGGCGCCACGGAACATGGTTGCACGGTGCATCTCGTGACCGATGAACTGGATGACGGGCCGATCGTGCTGCAGGCCAGGGTGCCGGTGCTGCCGGGCGATACGGCGGACAAACTGGCGGCGCGGGTGCTGGTGGAAGAGCACCGCATCTATCCGCAGGCGCTCGCACTGGTGGCGGAGCGCGTGAAAAACTAGCGGCGGATTTTGCGCGCCGATGTTTCACGTGGAACATATTCCTACGCTGATTTCGCTGCGATTTTTCGATGCATTTCCGCGTTTTTGCGGCGTGAAACGATGCAAAAAACATGCATTTTTGTTGGTGTAAGGATGCCTGCGCGAGGCTTGGCAAATTGACTCTGTCAATTTCTCAAGATGACAACGAGCAACTTTTTAGTTGCGTAAATGAAAAATCGGTGTTACATCACGCGCAACCAAGGAGTTGCAAATGTCTGACCGCATCGAAAAAGAGATCACCATCAACGCCAGCCCGTCGCGCGTGTGGAAGGCGCTGACCGATCACACGCAGTTCAGCACCTGGTTCCGTGCCAAAATCGACAAGCCCTTCGTGGAGGGAAAGACCTCGAACGGCAAGGTGACCATTCCCGGCTATGACCACCTGAAATTCGTCGTCATGGTGCGGAAGATCACGCCCGAAACCTATTTCGCCTATGCGTGGCACCCCTACCCCAGCGATCCCGATTTCGACTATTCGGTGGAAGACCCCACGCTGGTCGAGTTCACGCTCACGCCGATGGCCGATGGCACATTGCTGAAGGTGGTGGAATCGGGCTTTGACAAGGTTCCCGCCCACCGCCGCCCGGAAGCGTTCCGCATGAACACCGGCGGCTGGGAGGGGCAGATGAAGAATATCAAAGCCTATGCCAAGTCCTGACATTTCAGCCAACGCCACGCTCTTCGCCGCACTGGGCGACCGCACGCGCCTTGCCATGCTGACCCGCCTCAGCGAGGGCGAGCCGCAATCGATCACCCGGCTGAGCGAGCGCACCGATCTCACGCGGCAGGCGGTGACCAAGCATCTCCGCGTGCTGGAGGATGCGGGCGTGGTGCGGGGTGTGAAGGTGGGCCGCGAGAACCGTTTCACGCTGGTGCCCGAACCTCTGGAAGGTGCCCGCGACTATCTCGCCGCCATGTCCCGCCAGTGGGACGATGCGCTGGGACGGCTGAAGATGTTCGTGGAAGGGAATTGAACACATTGCCTGTCAAAACGTCCTCTCCCCGATTTATCGGGGAGAGGAAAGGGGCCCATCGCAACGCGATGGGATAGGAGAGGGGCGAACGGATGTTCTCACAAAGAGACCGGGTGCCCCTCTTCTCCCCCATCGCTTGCGCGATGGGTCCCCTTCTTCCCCCCGCTCGCGCGGAGGGAAGACGGAGAGCTTACGCGAAGACGTCTACCTGCGGCATGTCTCCGGCTTTCTTTGATTCTTCCTGCCACTGTTTGAGAAGCGCCTTGCGGCGGGCGGGATAGCGCTCGTCGAGAACCGCCATGGTGATCATGCGGTCGGTGCGGAAGGAGCGGAAGGCCTGGCGCAATTCGCACCATGCGACGATGAGGCGCTGGGCATCGAAATAGGCAACCGCAAAGGGCCAGATCATCCGCTCCGTCTCGCGGCCCTCTTCGGTGCGATAGCCGAGCTTCACCTTGCGGCCTTCGCGGATGGCGCTGCGCAACAGCGCGACGTTCACGCGATCCTCCACCAGCCGGAAATGCGGCGGCACGAGCAGCGCCGCATCGAAGAGGAAGGGGCGCAGCTTCTCGGGCAGCACCGAGCCGATCTTGGCCACCGTATCCTGCGCGGCGCGGGACAAATCCTGATCCCCCCGCCGCGCCACCCAGCGAAGCCCCAGCATCACCGCCTCAAGCTCATCGGGCGTGAACATCAGGGGCGGCAGGTCGAAGCCATCGCCCAGCACATAGCCAATGCCCGCTTCGCCCCGGATGGGAACGCGGTCGGCGATCAGCGCCGCGATGTCGCGGTAGACGGTGCGGAGCGACACCTCAAGCTCTGCCGCGATCACCTCGCCCGTCACCGGGCGGCGGTGGCGGCGGAGGATCTGGATCAATTGCAGCAATCGTTCAGCGCGTCGCATGGGCAGAGGCTAGAGTGCCTTCCTGTCAGAAACTGTCAGCAGCGTGGCAGCATGAGGCTCCGGCGTTGCCCCGGCAAGGGGGCCTCGACTAAAAGGAGGCTCGATTCGTACAGGGTGCCTCATGACCAAGCCGCTTCCCATCATTATCGATACCGATCCCGGGCAGGACGATGCCGTGGCAATTCTTCTCGCCCTCGCCTCGCCTGAGATCGAGGTGCTGGGGATCACCGCGGTGGCGGGCAACGTGCCGGTGGCGCTCACCGAAGTGAATGCGCGCAAGATCTGCGAGCTTGCCGGAAGGCCCGACATCAAGGTTTATGCCGGGGCGGTGCAGCCCATGCTGCGCCCGCTGGTGACAGCGGAATATTTGCACGGCAAAACCGGCATGGACGGCCCCACCCTGCCCGCGCCCACCATGCCGCTGCAAACGCAATATGCGGTGGACTATATCATCGACACGCTGATGGCCCGCGAGGCCGGCACGGTGACGCTGGCGACGCTGGGGCCTCTCACCAACATCGCGCTTGCGCTGGTGCAGGAGCCACGCATCGCCCCCCGCATCAAGCAGATCGTGGCGATGGGCGGGGGCTATTTCGAGGGCGGCAACGTGACGCCCGCCGCCGAGTTCAACATCTATGTCGATCCGCAGGCGGCGCGGATGGTGTTCGAGTCCGGCATTCCCATCACGCTCATTCCGCTGGACTGCACGCACCAGGCGCTGACCACGGCGAAGCGCGTGGCGGCCTTCCGCGCCATGAACAACAGGTCCGGCCAGGCGACGGCGGCACTTCTCGATTTCTTCGAGCGCTTCGACGAGCAGAAATACGGCACCGACGGCGGCCCGCTGCATGACCCCTGCGTGATCGCCTGGCTGCTGAAGCCGGAGCTGTTCCAGGGCCGCCATGTGAATGTGGCGATCGAATGCGAGTCGGAACTCACCATGGGCATGACGGTGGTGGACTGGTGGCGCGTGACCGGCCGCGCGCCCAACGCCACGGTGATCCGCAGCCTTGATGCCGATGGATTTTTCACGCTGCTGACGGAGCGGATTGGCAAGCTGCCGTGATTTTCACCCTTCTCCACGCGGGACGCGGGGAGAAGGGTAAAGAGGTTAACCCGGCGGCAGCGGGGCTGGCGGTGGCGGCACGGGGGCTGGTGCAGGCGCGCGCTGGATGACATCCGGGTTCGTATATTTCGGCAGTTTCTGGCGGTTGATGAGCTGCGAACTGTCGTTCACGTTATCACCGACCTGCTCCGAGACGGCATTGCGCGGGATTTTCTTGACCGTGGCGAAGGCCGTAACGGTGGTGGCGGCGGTGGCGACCACCAGCACGGCGGCGATCAGCATGAATGTCAGGCGCTTCATCAGTCTCTCCGGCGGGGCCTGTGAATGCGCCCCAAGTGTGAACCTGGAAGCCACATTACAAGTTCCCGGCTGAGCGCTACCTGAGCCCGCCGTTCATCCGCCATTCATGTTCAGGCCGGGCGCATCCACACCCGGTTGTCGTGAAAACAGCCGCCGGCCGCAGGCGCGGGCTGGTCGCAGCCCGTGAGCGTATTGATGCCGTTTCCTTCTTCATGGGCATCATTGGGCCAGATGCCCTCGGCGATGAGCACGCCGCGCCGCAAGCCCGGATTGGCTTTCGCATGCAGCACCACGCTGCCGCGCGCGCTGCCCACCCGCACGCGGTCGCCTTCCGCGATGTTCAGCGCCGCGAGATCATCGGGGTGCGCCATGACGCCGGGCCTGCCCTCGCGCTTGATGGAGGACGGCGTTTCATTGAAGGTGGAATTGAGAAATGTGCGGGCCGGGCTGGTGGCGAGGCGGAAGGGATAATCCTCGGTGCGCTCCTCGATCACCCCCCAATGGTCGGGGAATTTCGGCATCTCGTCCACGGGGCCGAAGGGGCCGAGGCCATCCTTGTAGCGCGTGGCCTGCCAGTCCGGCCGGAAGCGGAATTTCTGGTCCGCGAAGCCGAAGCCATCAAGCGAATGCGCCTTGTCGAACTCCTGCGGTACATCGACGAAATTTTCCGCGTCGAACACGTCAAGGCCGGGGCGGTGCGAGTGATCGAGCGTCCAGCTGATCAGCTCGCGCGGGCTCATGGCGAAGCCTGGATGCTCCGCGCCGACACGCCTGGCCAGATCGCAGATGACCTCATGGTTGTTGCGGCATTCGCCCGGCGCATCGACGAGCTTGCGGCCATAGAGAATGTGGCTGTGGCCGCCGCCCTGATAGAGATCGTCATGCTCGAGGAACATGGTGGCAGGGATGACGATGTCGGCGAATTTCGCCGTCTCGGTCATGAACTGCTCATGCACGCAGGTGAAGAGATCCTCGCGCGCCAGCCCCTGCTTCACCTTCGTCTGGTCGGGCGCGACGCAGGCCGGGTTGGTGTTCTGGAAAATCATCGCCTTGACCGGCGGGCCGCCCCGGAGGTCGTAAGGATCGTTGAGGAGCGCCGGGCCGATGCGGCTCTGGTCGATGGCGCGGATGCCGGGCTTCGCCACATCCAGCCCCTCGATCATCGTCTTGTTGAACTTGTACATGCCGCTGTTGGAATGCAGCGCCCCGCCGCCCTCATGCGCCCATGCCCCGGTGACGGCGGGAATGCAGGTGACGGCGTGCATGTTGACAGCACCATTGCGCGAGCGCGTGAAGCCATAGCCGATGCGGAAGAAGCTGCGCTTCGTTTCGCCGATCGCCCTAGCGAAGGCCTCGATCTCGGCCACGGTTGCGCCGGTGATGGCGGAGGCCCATTCGGGCGTGCGGGTTTTCAGATGCGCCTCGAATTCGCGCGGCGCGTCGGTGTATTTTTCGAGATAGTCCCAATCCGCATGACCGTCGCGGAACAGCACATGCATCACCGCGCAGGCCAGCGCACCGTCCGTACCCGGACGAATGATCATTTTGATGTCGGCCTGCTTCATGGTGCCGGTTTCATAGATGTCGACGCAGGCGACCTTGGTGCCGCGCGCCTTGCGGGCAAGCTGCACATGGGTCATCACGTTGACCTGCGTATTCACCGGATTGCCGCCCCAGATGACGATCAGGTCGGACTTGTGCATCTCGCGCGGATCAAGCCCCGACAGCTTGCCGGTGCCCGCCTTGTAGCCAGCCCACGACAGCGCCACGCAGAAGGTGTCATAAAGCCGCGAATAGCCCTTGGCATGGCGGAGGCGGTTGATGCCGTCCCGCATCACGAAGCCCATGGTGCCGGCGTAGAAGTAAGGCCACACGGCTTCGGCGCCATATTCGGCCTCGGCCTTGAGAAAGGCTTCCGCCGTTTCGCCCATCGCATCGTCCCAGGAGATGGGCTGGAATTCGCCCGAGCCCTTGGGGCCCTTGCGCTTCAGCGGATGAAGCAGGCGGTCCGGGTGGTGGATGCGCTCGGCATAGCGGCTCACTTTTTCGCAGATGACGCCCAGCGTATAGGAATTTTCCTTCGATCCCCGGACGCGGCCGATGGTGCGCTCGTCCAGCACTTCCACGTCGAGCGCGCAGGCGGAGGGGCAATCATGCGGGCAGACGGATTTGCCGATCTTGATGTTGGGCAGCATGTTCATGGACGGGGAATATAGCGGAAGCTAAACTCACCGTCATGCCGCTTCTCACATCAGCCCAGAACCCCGCCATCAAGGCGATCCGCGCCCTCGCCCAGAAAAAACACCGGGCGGAACAGGGGCTTTTCGTGGCCGAGGGCGAAAAGGTGCTGGCCCGCGCCAAGGACATGGGCTGGCTGCCGCAAACGCTGGTCAGCACCGGCAGGCCGCCCGATCTGGGCCAGCAGGTGACGCTGGAGGTGAGCCCACAAGTGATGGCAACCCTCAGTGCACAGAACAATCCGCCTTCCCTGCTCGCAATCTATGCGCAGCGGTGGGCGGAGAAGGTTTCGCAAAGCGGGTTGTGGCTGGCGCTGGAGGATGTGCGCGATCCCGGCAACCTCGGGACGATCCTGCGCACGGCGGATGCGGTGGGGGCCGAGGGGGTGATTCTGGCCGGCAACAGTTGCGATCCCTGGGGGCCGGACTGCGTGCGCGCCACCATGGGCTCGATCTTCGCCGTGCCGCTGCTGCGGATGAGTGTTCAGGAGTTGATCGCGCTCTGCCGTGCGTGGCCGGGTGATTGCGTGGGCACGCATCTGGAGGGTGAGCGGGATTATCGCGGTGCCTACCGGAGCCCTGCGCTTCTGGTGATGGGCAGCGAAGGGGCCGGGCTTTCCGGGGAGCTGGCCAAGGCCTGTTCGCGCCTCGTCCGCATCCCGATGCGGCAGGGGCCGGAGTCCCTCAACCTCGCGATTGCGACGGGTCTCATGCTGTATGAGATTGCGAAGCCAAAGTGATGCGTAAGTCCTCCCTGTCCGCGTTGCTGGGAGAAACAGCTTTCCTTCACCTGTCTTCCCGGCTGATGCCGGGACCCAGACTTTCAACCCGCACACCGATGGCTAGCCTGGGCACCGGCTTTCGCCGGTGTGACAGGTAAAGGGAGTTAAACCGCGAAGCCTGCCATCATGCCTTCATAAACCGCCTCTTCCGCCGTGCGGGGGCTGAGGCAATCGCCGGCGAGGTGGACGGGGATTCCCATGGCCTTCACAGCTTCGGAGAGATCATCCTCGGGGATGTTGGGGGCGGCGAGGACGAGGGTGTCCATGTCCTCCAGCACCACAGCCTCGCGCGATGGCGTGTGGATGAAATAGCCCGTCGTGCCATCGGCACCATAAAGCCTGAGATATGGCAGCACCTCCACACCCGCCTTGTGCAGGCGGCCGATGATTTCAAAGCGCACGTAAAGCTGGACGCTGGCCGCAGCCGATGCGGCGTTGACCGCCATCCGCACTTGCACGCCCTCGCCCGCCAGCTTTTCGGCAATGCCCGCCCCCGTCCATTCGCCATGCCAGTCGTAAACCACGGCGCGGGGGCCCGTGCGGGCGCGGCCTGCGAGAATGTCCACGGCATGGACCATCTGCGCCGCCTCGCCTTCCATCGGCGGAATGTGCGGGCGGCTGCCGGTGGCGAGGATCACCGCATCGGGTTTTTCGCTTTCGATGAAGGCAGCCGTGATGGCGTGACGGCGGTGAATGCGCGCGCCGTAACGCTCGGCTTCCGCCGTGAGATTGGTGGCGATGCCGCCGAATTCGGCGCGGGTGGGAAGAAGCTGCGCCAGCCTCGCCTGCCCGCCCGTCTGCCCGTCGCGCTCATAGAGATCGACGCTGTGCCCGCGCTCGGCGGCAACGGCAGCGGCTTTGAGGCCAGCAGGGCCGCCGCCCACCACCATGATGCGCTTCTGCTTCGCCACATGGGGCTTGGCGTCATAGAGCATTTCGCGGCCCGTCTCGGGATGCTGGATGCAGGAGATGGGGATGCCCAACTGGAAATGGCCGATGCAGGCCTGGTTGCAGCCGATGCAGGCGCGGATGTCATCCACCCTGCCCGCTTTCGCCTTGTTGGCCATTTCGGGATCGCAGATCATGGCGCGCGTCATGCCGCACATATCCGCCGCGCCATCGGCGAGAATCTGCTCCGCCACTTGCGGCTGGTTGATGCGGCCCGCCACGAAGACGGGCTTGCCCGTCGCCTGCTTCACCTTCTGCGCATAGGGCGCGACATAGCCATGGGCATTGGCCATCGAGGGAACGATATGCGCCGCACCCGAGGGCGTGGCGGAGGTTCCGGCAATGACGTTCAGATAGTCAAGCTCGGGGGCGAGCGACCGGAAGATCGAGAGTGTGGTGTCTTCGGTCATGCCGGTTTCATCATGCTCATCGCCCGACAGGCGAAGGCCGACGATGAACTCCGGCGGGACCGAGGCCCTGACCGCCGCAATCGCCTCGCGCGTGAAGCGCAGGCGGTTGTCGAAGGACCCGCCATAGGCGTCTTCGCGCACATTCACCTGCGCGTTCATGAATTGTGCCGGGAGATAGCCGTGGCTGGCGATGATCTCCACGCCATCGGCCCCTACTTCCGCCATGCGCCGCGCTGCCTGGCCGTAACCATCGATGATCTCGCCGATCAGCGACGTGGACATGGCGCGCGGCACCACCTTGAAGCGTTCAGACGGTGCATGGGACGGCGCGAAAGCGGGTTGCAGCACGCCATCGGGACGGCCCACCAGTTCACGGCCGGGATGAAAGAGCTGTACGAAACAGCGCGCCCCCTGATCGTGAATGGCATTGAAGAGGCCGCGGTAGAGCGGGATCGCGTCATCATCAGACGCCATCAGCAGGCTTTCGGTGTAGCGCGCCGTTTCATGGACGCCCACCACCTGGATGACGATGAGCCCCGCGCCGCCTTTGGCGCGCGCACGGTGGTAGGCGATCAGAGCCTCGGACGGCAGTCCGGCTTCGGGCAGATAGGTATCATGGCCCGTGGACATGATGCGGTTGCGGATTTCGGTGCCCTTGAGCGTGTAGGGCGAGAACAGGTTGGGGAACACCGGCGCTCAGCCCTTGCCCAGGGTGCGTTCTTCATGGGCGATGAACCACTCCACCATCTCGGTCCACATCGCCTCCACCATGGCGGGATCAACCTTGTGGGCGCGCGCCAGCACGCGCACATTGTCGATGACGCGGTCGAAGCGTTCCGGCACGCGGGCGGGAATGTTCTCGCGCTTCTTCACGACGATCGCCGCTTCAACGCAGCGCTGCCGCTCGGCGAGAAGCTTGATCAACTGCTCGTCGATGCGGTCGATCTCGCGGCGGATATCGGCCATGCTGGTGGGCTGAGGGGTCATGGCGCTCTCCTGCCAACCGGGGTTCTGAACGGCAATGCGTAAGAGAGTCGCGTCATCGCTTCACATAGGGTCCTTTGCGCGGCAGCGGCTTCTGCGACCATGGCCTGTCGCCCGCAAGGCCGCGTGCCGTTTCAACCGTTAGCGTATCATCCCCTGCAATGCGAATGCCATGCGCGCCGTTCCGCCACAGGTCGAAGCGGTCAATGCGGATGGGAATGTCGGGGCACGCCCGCCGCAAGGGGAAGGCGGCGATGAGAATGTCGATGCCGTCGCAGGCGCCGGGGGAATTTTCCACCCGCCAGAAGGCCAGCGCCTTGCCGGAAACTTTTGCCGTGCAGGCGGTTTGATCGCAGGCCCAGCCGACGCGCTTCACGGCTTCGGCGGGCGGCGTTTCATCGCCATTGGCCACCAGCCATTTCTCGACCGAGAAGCGCCCCTTGCGGCCCGGCGCGGGGACGAGATCACCCGCCTCATTGCGGAACGCCATGGTGACGCCCGTGCGGTCCACCAGAATATCGGGCAAGGCCGCGGCATGGGGCATGAGGACGGCGGAAAGTGCAATCACCGGCCCCACCAGCCGCAAGCGCCCGCGCAGCAGGCAGAACAGCGCCGCGCCCGTGGCAAGGGTGATGGCATTGAGGGCGGGAAGCTGCGGCACCAGCAGCGCCGCATCGGGGAGATGCGCCACCCAGTCCGAGATCGCCATCATCAACGCGATGCCCTTGCCCATGAGCCACAGCGGCCAGTGTTCAAGCCCCAGCGGCATGAGGATCACCGAGGCGAGCGCCGAAGGCATAATGATGAGGCTGATGACTGGCAGCGCCAGCCCATTGCCCAGAATGCTGTAGGGCGACAGCCTGCCGAAATGATAGGCCGCCGGGATCGACGACATAGCGCCCGCGATGATGGTGGTGACAAGCGCCGCCACGACGCCGCCCGCAATCCTGAGCGCGATCTTTGCCCCCCAATGGCGCTGCTCGACCGGCGCGGCGCCGCGCCGCTGCTTCCACTCCCGCCAGAATTCGTAAAAAGCTGTGAGGCCCAGAACCGCCATGAAAGACATCTGAAAGCTGGCCGAGATCGCCGCATCGGGCTGCAGCACGAGGATGATGACCGCCGCCAGCGCGAGGTTCCTGACCGACACGGCGGGCCTGTCTACCAGCATGGCAAAGAACATGACGGCGATCATGATATAGGAGCGCTGCGTGGCGGTGCCCGAGCCTGCCAGCAGCATATAGAAAAATCCGGCCAGCAATGCTGCGGCTGCCGCCCATTTCTTGATCGGGAAATTGAGCGCCAGGCGCGGGAACGCCGCCAGCATGGCGCGCACCAGCCAGAACACCCCGCCCGCCGCCAATGCCATGTGAAGGCCGGAGATCGAGAGGACATGGGCGAGGCCTGAAATCTGGAACGACAGGTTCACATCCTTGGGGATGGCGCTCCGCTCTCCGGTGATCAGCGCCTCGGCAATCGCCGCATCGGTGCCTTGCAGGACGGCGCGGATGCGGCCGCCGATGAGGCCGCGCACATCCTCAAGCTTTGCATCGAGCCAGAGACTCCATGGCGGCGCATCGGTGCTCGCCGTGATCGGCCCCACCGCGCGGCCCGTGCCGCCGATGCCATCGAGCCAGAGTTGGCGGCCATAATCGAAGCCGCCGGGAAACACCGGCGTGGGCAAGGGCGCGAGGAAGGCCTTAAAGGAGACATGGCTGCCCACCTTCACCTCGCCCTGCTTCGCACTGGCCGATATGCGAAGCTTGAGCGGCGTCTCGGCCGGAACAACGCCTTCGATGGCTTCGACGCGCAGGACAAATGTCTGCCGCCCCCGGCCGCTGAGCGCGCGATCCTCCACCGTGCCGGTGACGGTCTTCTCCGGCATGGTCATGCGCAGTACAGGCGTTGCGCCATTATCCGCTCCGGCCTTCGCCAGCAGCAGGCCAACGGGAACCAGCGCCACGATCAGCAGCCATGGGCGGAAGCGCCCCAGCCACAGCAGCGCGGCGGCAATGACACCAAGAGGCGACAGTGCGAGCCATGACGGCTCAACCATCAGCGCGAAATAAATCCAGATGCCGAAGGTGAGCGCGATGGGCGCCCACAGGAAGGCGCGGCCCTGCTGCTCGGCCAGCCTCTCCTGCAACCACAGGCGAATGCGCCCGCCCTGCACCGGCGCATCGCGGGCCTCTTCCCAGCCAAGGGCCACCACGGCTCCGTCCCCTTACACGCTGCGCTGCACTGTGCTAATCCGCCCCCGCGGCCGGTTGGGCCGCATTCCCTAACGACAGCATATCCGGAGTCCGGCGTCCATGTCTTCGCCCGTCGTCACGCGCTTTGCGCCCTCGCCCACTGGCTTCCTGCATATCGGAGGCGCGCGCACGGCCCTGTTCAACTGGGCCTATGCGCAACATACCGGCGGCACCATGCTGCTGCGCATCGAGGACACCGACCGCGAACGCTCGACCGCCGCCGCCATTGACGCGATCATCGAGGGCCTGACCTGGCTGGGCCTTGGCTGGGCGGGCGAACCCGTCTCGCAATTCGGCCGCGCCGCCCGGCACCGGCAGGTGGCGGAGGAACTGCTGGCGCAGGGCAAGGCCTATCGCTGCTATTGCTCGCCCGCCGAACTCGACGCCATGCGCGCCAAGGCCGAGGCCGAGAAGCGGCCCATCCGCTATGACGGCACATGGCGCGACCGCGATCCTTCGGAAGCGCCCGCAGGTGTGAAGCCGGTGATCCGCTTCCGCGCCCCCCAAGAGGGCGAGACGGTGGTGGATGACCGCGTGCAGGGCCGCGTCGTCATCCCCAACAAGGATCTCGATGACCTCATCATCCTGCGCTCCGACGGCAATCCCACCTATAATCTCTCGGTGGTGGTGGATGACCACGACATGGGGGTGACGCACATCATCCGCGGCGTCGACCATCTCACCAATGCGGCGCGGCAGACGCAGATCTATCTGGCGATGGGCTGGCGGGTGCCCGAGATGTCGCATATTCCGCTGATCCACGGGCCGGACGGAGCCAAGCTTTCCAAGCGCCATGGCGCGCTGGGCGTCGAGGCCTATCGCGCCATGGGCTATCTTCCCGCCGCCATGCGGAACTATCTGGCGAGACTTGGCTGGAGCCATGGTGACGATGAGATTTTCTCGACGGAACAACTGGTTGAGTGGTTCAACCTCGAGTCGATTGGCAAGTCTCCGGCGCGGTTCGACTTCGCCAAGCTGGAAAACCTCAACGGCCATTACATCCGCCATACGCCTGATGCGGAACTCCTCCAGGCCCTGATCGATTTCCTGCCCCATGCGGAGGGTGGCAAGGCGATGCTGGGCAGGCTGGATGATGCCATGAAGGCCAAGCTGCTGAAGGCCATGCCCGGCCTCAAGGAGCGCGCGAAGACCTTGGTGGAACTCATGAAAAGCGCTCAGTTTTTATTCGCCGCCAGGCCTTTGGCGCTGGATGAAAAGGCGAAGCAGATCATCGCCGACGGCGGCGCGGAGGCGCTGAAAAGCCTTGTGCCGGTGATCTCCGCCGTGCCTCACTGGCAGGCGCATGATCTCGAGGCGGCGGTGAAGGCCCATGCCGAAGCCGCTGGCCTGAAATTGGGCAAGCTTGCCCAACCGTTGCGCGCAGCCCTGACCGGCGCCAGCGTCTCACCGGGAATTTTCGATGTTTTGGAAGTACTTGGCCGCGAGGAGGCACTGGACCGCCTCGCAGATCAGGTCAGGTAAGTTGACCTTTTTGGTGCAGCGCAATAGTGTGCGCGGCGAGTGAGGAGAACCCGCAATGGCCGACACTGCGAAAACTGCCAGCCTGACGATCGGCGACAAGCACCTCGACCTGCCGCTGAAATCCGGCACCATCGGACCCGATGTGATCGACATCGGCAAGCTCTATGGCCAGTCGGGCATGTTCACCTTCGATCCGGCGTTCACGTCCACGGCGTCGTGTGAATCGAAGATCACCTATATCGACGGCGACGAGGGCGTGCTGCTCTATAGGGGCTATCCCATCGAGCAGCTGGCCGAGCACGGCGACTTCCTCGAGACCTGCTATCTTCTCTATTACGGCGAACTGCCCACCCCCGCCCAGCGCCGCGAGTTTGACCGCAACATCACCTATCACACCATGGTCCATGAGCAGATGGCCATGTTCTTCCGGGGCTTCCGGCGCGACGCGCATCCCATGGCCGTCATGGTGGCGGTGGTCGGCGCCATGTCGGCCTTCTATCACGACTCGACCGACATCAACGATCCGCGCCAGCGCGAGATCGCCTCGCACAGGATGATCGCCAAGCTGCCGACCATCGCGGCGATGGCCTATAAATATCACATCGGCCAGCCCTTCGTTTATCCGCAGAACAACCTCTCCTACGCGGCCAACTTCCTGCGCATGTGCTTCGCCGTTCCTTGCGAGGACTATGTGGTGAACCCCATCCTGGCGCGCGCCATGGACCGCATCTTCATCCTGCACGCCGATCATGAGCAGAACGCTTCCACTTCAACCGTGAGGCTGGCGGGCTCATCGGGCGCCAATCCCTTCGCCTGCATCTCCGCCGGCATCGCCTGCCTGTGGGGCCCGGCGCATGGCGGCGCCAATGAAGCGGCGCTGCAGATGCTGAAGGAGATCGGCGATCCCTCGAAGGTCAACGAGTTCATCGCCAAGGTGAAAGACAAGACCTCGCACATCCGCCTGATGGGCTTCGGCCACCGCGTTTACAAAAACTACGATCCGCGCGCCAAGATCATGCAGAAGACGGCGCATGAGGTGCTGGCGGAACTGGGCATCAAGGACGATCCGCTGCTCGACGTGGCGCGCGAGCTTGAGAAGGCGGCGCTCTCCGATCCCTATTTCATCGAGCGCAAGCTTTATCCGAATGTGGATTTCTATTCCGGCATCATCCTGAGGGCTTTGGGCTTCCCGACCTCGATGTTCACCGTGCTGTTCGCGCTGGCGCGCACGGTGGGCTGGATTTCGCAGTGGAAGGAAATGATCGAGGATCCGAACCAGAAGATCGGCCGCCCGCGCCAGCTCTATACCGGCCCGACCCGGCGCGACTACGTGCCGACAAGCAGGCGCGGAAAGTAAGGCCAAGCGCCTCCGGCTTGATCCCCGCCCGCCGTATTGTAAGCTTCCCGTCCGGCAAGCGAAGCGATGAGGCAGCATGTTTGGCGAGCGGGCGTTCCCCTATCTGGTTTTCTGCTGCTTATGCTGCGGCGTTCTCGCCTTGCCATCACAGGCGGAAACACTGACGCGCGCAAAGATCGAAGCCGCCTTGCCCGGACTCGAAGCCATGGCGCAGGAGATGACCTCTTCCGGCGCCGTTCCCGGTCTCTCGATTGCGGTCGTCTACAGGGATGACGTGATTTTCCTCAAAGGTTTCGGCGTGCGCGAAGCGGGCAAATCCGCAGCCGTTGATGCCGATACGGTCTTTCAACTGGCGTCGCTGTCCAAACCCGTCTCGGCCACCGTGGTCGCCAGGCTTGTGAGCGATGGCAAGCTGTCGTGGGATTCGCGCATCGCCGATCTTGATCCGTCATTTCAGTTGCACGATGCCTACCCGACGGCAGAAGTGACGGTGCGCGATTTCTTTTCCCATCGCAGCGGCCTGCCGGGCGATGCCGGAAACGATCTCGAGCAGATCGGCTTCAGCCGCGCGGAGATCATGCATCGCCTGCGCTTCGTGCCCGCCTGGGTGAGCTTCCGGGGCGGCTATGCCTACAGCAACATGGGGCTTACCGAAGGCGCGCTGGCAGCCGCCAAAGCCGCGGGCAAGCCATGGGAAGATATTGCAGAAGAGGCGCTATACACGCCGCTCGGCATGGCCTCCACCAGTTCGCGCTATTCGGATTTCGCCGCTCGCCCCAACAGCGCCGCGCTGCATGTCCGCGTCAACGGCAAATGGACGGCGCTGGTGAAACGCGATGCCGATGCCCAGGCGCCCGCTGGCGGCGTGAGTTCCAGCGCCCGCGATCTGGCGCAATGGTTGAAGCTCGAGATCGGCCTTGGGCACTTCGGCGGAAAACAGGTGATCTCCTCCGCCGCACTCGACGCCACGCATGAACCCTTGATGGCGCGCGGCAAGAATCCCGTCACCGGCGCCAGCTCCTTTTATGGACTCGGCTGGAATGTGGAATTCGGCAGGCACGGCCTGTCATGGGGCCATGCGGGCGCGTTCAGCATGGGCGCCCGCACGCTGGTGACGATCTATCCGGACGAGCAACTGGGCATCGTGATCTTGAGCAATGGCTTTCCGACCGGCGTGCCGGAAGGGATTGCCGACAATTTTTTCGACCAGGCATTCGGTGGCGAGGTTGCGCAAGACTGGTTTGGGCCATGGAATGAAGCGTACAGCGCGCTTTTCGAGCCGGCGATCGCCGCCACGAAGGAACTCTACGCAAAGCCTCCGGCGGAACCGTCAAAGGCGCGCCCGCTCTCCTCCTATGCCGGGCGATTTGAGAACAGCTATGCGGGAACGGCTGATGTGAGCGAAAGCGCCGATGGCCTGCTGCTGAAGCTCGGCCCAGATGGCAAGTCATCGTACAAGCTCACCCATTTCGACCGCGACATCTTCCTCGCCTATCCCTTTGCCGAGATGCCGGACGTTCCCTCTTCCGTGCAATTCACCCAAGGGCCAGATGGCAATGCGTCGGCTGTCACCATTGATTTTCTCAATGGCTTGGGTCTCGGCGTGCTGCAGAGAAAAAGCGAGTGACGTTTCAGCCGCCGCGTTCGTTCATCAGCATGGCGCCGATTTCGGCTTCGGCCACTTTCTTGCCGTCGACATGCGCTTCCGCCCAGTATTTCCACACCGGCGGGCGCTTGTTTGACAGCTTGACGTGAAAGCGCACCTGGTCGCCCGGTTCAACCGGCTTGCGGAAGCGGCACTTGTCGATCGACATGAAGAACACCAGCTTGCCCGCGTGCGCATCGCCAAGGTGATTGAGCACCAGAGCGCCCGCCGTCTGCGCCATGGCTTCGACCAGCAGTACACCCGGCATCACCGGGCGGCCGGGGAAATGGCCCTGGAAGAACGGCTCGTTGATGGTGACGTTCTTGATGGCCGTGCCGCTCTCCTCGCCATCGAGATCGACCAGCCTGTCGATGAGCAGGAAAGGATAGCGGTGCGGCAGCAGCTTCATGATGCGGTTGATGTCCGCCGTTCCCAACACCTTGCCTTCAGCGCTGTCAGCCATGCCGCCTTCTCCAAAAAAGACGGACGGCCCATGGACCGTCCGTGTTGATGATCGTCCTGCCGCGCGGGCCTCTTAGAATGCCGTGCCGATCGAGAAGCGGAACCACTCCGTTTCGTCATACTTGGCCTTCATGAAGGGATAGGCCGCTTCAAAGCGCAGCGGTCCGAACGGCGACTGCCAGATCAGGCCGGCGCCGATGGAGGCGCGGAAGGCCATCGTATCGAACACCTTGCAGCCGATCGAATTGGTGCAACTACCCTCTCCGGATGCGAGAGACTTCTCGGGCGCGCCAAACGCCGTGCCAAAGTCGGAGAACACTTCGCCGGAAATGCCCCACTCCTCGGGCAGCCCGATGGGGAAGGTCATTTCGACGGTGCCGATCGCATAGGTCGTGCCGCCGATGGCGTCCGTGCCGTCGCCGTTGCGGGTCTGCCTCGGGCCCACGCCCGACAGGGCGAAGCCGCGGAATGTATCGGCGCCCTTGTAGTAGCGGTCTTCAATCGGGACATCGTCACCGTTCAGCGACAGCATGTGGCCCGCGTTGCCTTCGAGTTTCAAGACAACGGCATCTTCATAGATGGGCACGAAGTACCAGGCATGTGCTTCGGCACTCGCGGTATAGACATCGCCGCCAAGCCCGGCGATTTCGGCCTCAAGCTGGCCACGGAAACCGTTGGTCGGGCGCACCGGGCTGTCGAGATCGTCCCAGGTGTAGGTCGCGTCCACATAGGATTTGATGGACGAGCCCTGGCTGTCGATCACGGTGGGCGACGCCTCCGTGGGGTCGACGCCGGAAATCTTGCGGTACGTCAGCCCGTATTTGAAGCCGAGCGACGAATATTCGTCGAGATTGAAGCCGGCGCGCAATGCGCCGCCGACCTGCGTGCTTTTGTAGGAAGACACCGACAGATTGTCCGTCTTCGTGGCGAAGGCATCGACGCCAGCGGAAATCGGCATGCCGAGGAAATAGGGTTCGGTGAAGCTGAAATCCACCTGCTGGCGCTTGAAGCTGAGCGAGGTGTCGAGCTTGAGGTCCTGACCCTTGCCGAGGAAGTTGCGCTCTTCCAACGACACGGAACCGACAATCGCCTCGACCGTCGAATAGCCGATGGAGAAGTTGATCGAGCCGGTGGATTTTTCCTGAACGGCCACGACCAGCACGATCTTGTCGGGCGCGGAACCGGGATCCTCGCGGAAATCGATCTTGTCGAAGAAGTCCAGCGCCGTCAGGCGTCGGCGGGCGCGCTCGATGAGCACGCGGTTGAAGGCATCGCCCTCATAAAGCTGCAGCTCGCGGCGGATCACCTGATCCTCGGTGCGCAGGTTGCCGACGATGTCGATGCGCTCGATATAGGTGCGCGGGCCCTCGACGATGTTGTAGGTGATGCTGAGGCTGTTCTGACCGGGATGACGGTCGATCTGCGGATCGACCTTGGCGAACACGAAGCCCTGCCGCGCCGCTTCGAGGGTGAGGTTTTCGACCGACTTGTCGACCTTCGTCGCGTCGTAGCTGTCGCCAACTCCCGTCTTGATGCCGGACTTGAGGCCATCGCCGTCAAGCTTGGCCTGGCCGACATTCACCGCCACGTCGGACACCGTGTAGCGAGGGCCTTCGACGATGGTGAAGGTGACGACGAAATGCTTGCCGTCCGGCGCCAGGTCGGCGGAGGCCGAAACCACCTGCACATCCGCGAAGCCGTTCTTGAGGTAATAACGCCGCAGCAGTTCCTTGTCGTATTCGACACGGTCGGGATCATAGGTGTCGTTGCGGGAGAAGAACTTCCACCACTTGTGCTCGGCGGTGCCGATCACGCTGTGAAGCTGGCTTGCATCGAAGCTCGTATTGCCGACGAAATTGATCGACCCCACCGTGGTCTCGCCGCCTTCATTGATGACGAAGGCGAGGTCAACGCGGTTCTCGGACAGGCGGATGATTTTCGGCGATACGGTGACGGTGTAATATCCGCTCTTGCGGTAAAGGGCGATGATGCGGTTGACGTCGCTCTGAACCTTGGCGCGCGTGAACATGCTGCGCTCTTTCAGCTCGACTTCCTTGGCGAGGTCGGTGTCCTTCACCTCGCTGTTGCCTTCGAAGTTCACCCGGTTGACGAGCGGGTTCTCTTCAACCTTCACGACCAGCACGCGACCGCGCGGGAAAATCTGGACGTCGGAAAACAGGCCGGTCTGGAACAGCGCCTTGACGGAACTCGTCGATCTTTTCGCTGGTTGCCGTCTCGCCCGGCTGAATCTGCAGGTAGGAGAGGATGGTTTCGTTTTCGATGCGCTGATTGCCCTGAATGGCAATCTGCGAAATCGTGTCGGCATAAGCCGCTGAAGAAAACGCCTGCGGCGCCAGCACGGGCGAAAGCCCGGCCAGGAGGAATGCCAGAACCGCAACGATAACAAACCGGTATTTCATCTACAGGCCACTTCCCCGCACCTAGCCGTCCCCAAAAAATCCCCGCCGCCGCCAGCCGTTTTATCTGCTTTGCCCTTGATTGCAAATGAAATTCGCCCTCTGCAATCAGCCTCCCAAAAGCCGCGAAATATCGTTCCACGCCCCCGTCATCATCAGCATGATGACCAGCGAAAGCCCAACCCTGAAAGCCCACTCCTGCGTGGTGGGTCCGAGCGGTTTTCCGCGCACCGCCTCGATGCCGTAAAACACCAGGTGACCACCATCGAGCATAGGGATTGGGAAGAGGTTAATGAGTCCGATATTCACCGATAAAAATGCGATGATCCAGACATACTGGAAAAGCCCCATGGAAGCCGCCGAACCAGCGACCTGAGCAATGCCGATGCCGCCTCTCAGGCCTTTTATGCTCTCGGCCCCGGCAAACATCTTGCCGATATATTTGAACGTGGTGGAAATCTGGAACCACACACGGTCGGCAGCTTTTGCGACGGCTCCAAACGGACCCAGCTTTTCGATTTTTATCGGATTGTTCTCGCTGTTCTTGATGCCGAGAAGGCCAACTTTCATCTTGCCGCCGAGGCCATCGTCCTGCTCGGTCATCTTTGGCACGGCATCAACAGTAATTTGCGTGCCGCCGCGATCGAGAACAATGGCAAGATGTTCGCCGGGCCGCATGAAAACGGCCTGCTGCAAATCCTCAAATGTCGCGATATGGCGGCCATCAATGGAAACGATGATATCTCCGGGCTTCATGCCGGCTTCTTCTGCGGCACTTCCCCCGACGACTTCGCCGATGACCGGAAGCGCCACTGGCACGCCGTAAAACATGAAAGCACCAGCAAAAATCGCCATCGCCAAAAGAAAATTGGCCATCGGGCCAGCCGCCACCACCAAGGCGCGCTTCCACAATGCAGTAGAATGGAAACTGCCGGGCGCGCTGTTCTGGATCTCGCTTCCGGGCATGCTGGCCGCATTCGCGTCGCCGACAAATTTCACATAGCCGCCGAGCGGCAGCCAGCCCACCTTCCAGCGCGTGCCGTGACGGTCGTTCCAGCCGAAGATTTCACGGCCAAAGCCGATTGAAAACGCTTCCACCGACACGCCGCACCAGCGCGCCACCAGAAAATGCCCGAGCTCGTGAATGAACACGATAACGACGAGCGCCACCAGGAATGCCATCACCGCGAACACGAAATAGAACGGCGGCAGGGCAAGGAGGGTTTCGAGTTGCATGGCCTTTGGTCCAGTCCCCTTGTGGCGCGCGCTGGGGCTTGATTGTCCCGGCGTCGCGGCACCTGACCTTAACGTCGCAAGGCCTGTGCCAAAACGCGATGTGCGTTTACGGTCTATTAACCACGAGAGCCGGGCAATACGTCAATATTTCGGCAAATTATGGTTACCACAGGAGGAGTCCGCCGCCTGTTGCCGAAAGGCCACCATGAAGGATTCCGATGATCGCAGCCGCCACGGCAACCGCCACGAGGCCATCCACCCTGTCGATGATGCCGCCATGGCCCGGAATGATACGGCCTGAATCTTTCACTCCGCAGCGGCGCTTCAAGGCCGATTTGAAGAGATCACCTGCCTGCTCCACCAGCGCGAGAAGGCCTGCCAGGATTGCCAGCCAGAGGATGGCCGGCAGTCCGGCCACGGAGGCGAAAATCGCCGATGCGATGGCGCTTCCGGCGATTGCCCCGCCGAGCCCGGCCCAGGTTTTTTTGGGCGACAGGACGGGCGCCAGTTTCGGCCCGCCGATGATGCGGCCTGCGAAATAGGCCAGCGTATCGGCAGCCCACACGATGACCATCACCCACACGATGGCCTTGGCGCCATAGAGCGGATCATTGCGCAGGATCACCAGCGCCGCGGCGGGCAGGCTGACATAGGGAACGCCGAGAAACCGCCATGCGCCCATGCCCGTTTCAGGCCGCGCCGCGAGCAGCGCCGAGACGGCCCATATCACCGCAACGGCAACAAGCGCCGACGACGCCCCGGCATGGAGCGGCAGGAAGGTGCCGCAGAGCGCCGCTGCGGCATGAAGCGCGAATTGCAGCGGATCGGCGCGATTGGCCATCGCCGTCCATTCCATCGCCATCAGGATGGCGAGCAGCGCCACCAGCAGTTCAAACCAGATGCCGCCGAACCATACGTCGGCCAGCACCGCCGGGATCAGCACGGCGGCAGACAGCGCGCGCACGCCAAGGTCGGCCCATTTCGGCGGCGATGCCGGGACGTTCTCCGCCATCAGGCGCGCTGGACGCTGAGGCCGCCGAAGCGCCTGTCACGGCAGTGGAATTCAGCGATGGCGCGCTTGAGGATGTCGGCGCTGAAATCCGGCCAGTATTCCGGCACGAACACGAACTCCGTGTAGGCGCACTGCCAGAGAAGATAATTGGAGATGCGCTGTTCGCCGCCGGTGCGGATCAGGAGGTCCGGGTCCGGCATGCCCGCCGTGTCGAGATGGTTGGACACCACGGCGGCCGTCACATCCTCAGGCGCAATCTTGCCCTCGGCCACCTTGCGGGCCAGGGCCTGCGCGGCGCGGGCGATCTCGTTGCGGCTGCCATAGTTGAAGGCCACCACCAGGTTGAGCGCCTTGTTGTCGCGCGTGAGCTGTTCGGCATCTTCCAGCAATTTGACGAGGCCGGGCTCAAGCCCTGCCCGCTCGCCGATCACCGTGATTTTGACGCCCGCCTCGTGAAGCTGCGCCACATCGGTGCGGATGAAGCGCCGCAGGAGATCGAGCAGGAAGGCGATCTCGGGCTTGGGCCTCGACCAGTTTTCGGAACTGAAGGAATAGACGGTGAGATATTCGATGCCGAGATCGGCCGAGGTGCGGATGGCGCGGCGCAGCGCCTCCACCCCCTGCCTGTGGCCGGCCTGACGCGGCAGCCCGCGCTCCGACGCCCAGCGGCCATTGCCATCCATGATGATGGCGACATGGCGCGGAACGGGCTGCGGCGGTGGTTGCGTGGCCGGCATGAAGGCTCGAATCCTCAGACCTGCATGATCTCGGCTTCCTTGCCCTTCAGCGCCGTGTCGATCTCCTTGATCGTGTCATCGGTCATCTTCTGGACTTCGTCGGCCTTCGATTTCTGTTCGTCTTCGCTGATCATGTGCTCTTTCTCGAGCGCCTTGAGCTGGTCCATGCCGTCGCGGCGGACATTGCGCACCGCCACCCGGCCCTTTTCCGCATATTGATGCGCAACCTTTACCAGTTCCTTGCGGCGGTCCTGCGTGAGATCGGGCATGCGCAGGCGGATCACCTGGCCCTCGGTGGCCGGGTTCAGGCCCAGATTGGAGGCGCGGATCGACTTTTCAACGGCGATCACCAGCCCCCTGTCCCACACGCTGATCTGCAGCATGCGCGGCTCCGGCACCGAGATCGAGGCCACCTGGTTGATCGGCATCATGGCGCCATAGGCATCGACCTGCAGAGGCTCGAGCAGGCTCGTGGAGGCGCGGCCGGTGCGCAGGCCGCCAAAATCATGTTTCAGGGCATCGACGGCGCCGGTCATGCGGCGCTTGATGTCGGATGCGTTAAAGGGTTGCGGTTTCGCCATGGCAGTCAGTCCTTCGTCACGGTGGTAAAGCGGCCGCCGCCGTTCAGCACATCCGCCACGGCGCCCGGCGTCCGGATCGAAAACACCACTACCGGAATCCCGTTATCCCGCGCAAGGGCGATCGCGGCGGGGTCCATGATGCGCAAGTCCCGCGACAGGATTTCCGAAAAGGTGATGTGTTCAAAGCGCTTGGCTGAGGGATCGGATTTGGGATCGGCGGAATAGACGCCGTCGACGCTGGTGCCCTTGAACAGCGCATCGCACTGGAGCTCGCAGGCCCGGAGCGCCGCACCCGTATCGGTGGTGAAGAAGGGAAGCCCGGTGCCCGCCGCGCAGATGACGATGCGCCCAGCCTCCAGATGGTGGATGCCCTTGGAGGCCGAATAGGTTTCGCACACCGTTGGCATGGCGATGGCCGAGAGCACGCGGGCATCCCTGCCCTTTGATTTCAGCACGCCCTGCATGGCCAGCGCATTCATCACCGTGGCCATGATGCCCATATGGTCGGCGGCCACCCGGTCCATGCCTTTTGCGGCACCCGCAAGCCCCCGGAAAATATTGCCGCCGCCGATCACCAGCGCCACTTGGGCACCCCTGTCGGCACAGGTGATGATTTCATCGGCAATGCGGCCCACCGTTTCGAGATCGATGCCGAAGGGCTTTTCCCCCATCAGCACCTCGCCCGAGACCTTGAGGAGAATGCGCGTGTAGGGTTTGCGGGTCATGGGCGGCCTCTGGCTGACGGTCCGGCGCTTATCGGCGATTTGGCCCAATTCGTCATGGGGCGGCGGATCAAGACCAATCTATTCAATTTTTCAGGTCGCTCTCACCGAACGAAAACACTTCACGAATAGAATTCCACCGGGAGGCGAGCATGTTCAATCTGTTTTTCAACCCTGCTGGCCGCATCGGCCGTGGCAAGTGGTGGCTGGTGCAACTCATAGCCGGGCTGCTGATCGGAATTTTCGTCATCATCATGGATGAGCATGATAATGATGCTAATCCGACGCCGCTGTTCTACGGCCTGCTGCTGCCCGCACTTGCCCTGTCGTGGTCGGCGGTCTGCGTGACGATCAAACGCTACCATGACCGGAACAAATCCGGATGGTGGTATCTCATCGCCTTTATCCCGTTGATCGGTGCGATCTGGCAACTCATTGAATGCGGTTTCCTGGGCGGCGACCTGCATGACAATGATTATGGCCCCGGCCCAGGCCTTAACCTTGGCGAAGACATCAACAATTTGCGTGCCCAATCCGGCGAGGCTTCACAGCAGGTGATTGAGCGTCCCTCCGTGGCGTGGAACGCCGCAACAAGCCGCCCCAGCTTCGGCAAGCGTGTTTGATGTATTCCACCTGTCACACCGGCGAACGCCGGTGCCCAGACTTGGGCCGGGCGTGCCGGTTGAAAGTCTGGGTCCCGGCTTATCGCCGGGATGACAGAAACAAAAAAAGCAGGCCCCGGAAGGGGCCTGTTTTACTTGGTTCGCTCTGATGTAACTTAGCCTGCGAGTTTCGCCACTTCGCTGGCGAAATCGTCACCGGCGGCTTTTTCGATGCCTTCGCCAAGCTGCATGCGCACATAGCCGGTGAGCTTGACGGGGGCGCCCGCCTTGTTGCCGGCTTCGGCGATGGCCTGCGTCACCGTCTTTGCGCCGTCATGCACATAGGCCTGCTCGAGAAGGCAGTTTTCCTTGGCAAAGGTCTTGAGGCCCGACGCCACGATCTTTTCCATGACATTGGCGGGCTTGCCGGCGTTCTTCTCTTCGAGAATGGCCTTCTCGCGCGCCAGCGTTTCGGCGGGAACGCCGGTCAGGTCCATCGACACAGGGTTTGTCGCCGCGACATGCATGGCAAGCAGGCGGCCGAAACCGGCCAGCTCATCCTTGTTGCCGGTCGATTCGAGCGCCACGAGAACGCCGATCTTGCCCATGCCGGGGGCCGCCTGGTTGTGCACATAAGACGCGACCACGCCATCCGTCACCGAAAGCGCGGAGGTGCGGCGCACCGTCATGTTCTCGCCGATGGTGGCGACCATTTCGGCCACATGCTCGGCAACGGCGTGCTGCGAGCCCGGATAATGCGCGGTTTTCAGCTTCTCCAGATCGCCGTCGGCGGCCAGCGCCAGCTTGGAAATCTGCACCACCATGGCCTGGAACAGTTCGTTCCGCGCCACGAAGTCGGTCTCGGAATTAACCTCTACCGCCGCACCCTTGGTGCCTGATGTGGCGATGCCGACGAGGCCTTCGGCGGCCACGCGGGTGGACTTCTTCGCGGCCTTGGCGAGGCCCTTGGCGCGCAGCCAGTCGACCGCCGCATCCATGTCGCCATTGGTGGCGGCCAGCGCCGCCTTGCAATCCATCATGCCCACGCCGGTCTTCTCGCGCAGGTCTTTCACCATAGCAGCTGTGATGTCAGCCATGATCTCTACCTTTCAGAAAGTGTGAAACGGGCCCACCCGGATGGCGGGCCCGCGAATGATGCGTGGGATCAGGCGGCGGGAAGCTCTTCGCCAGCCGGTTCTTCGGAAGCGCCGATGTCGACGCCATGGCCGGTCTGCGCCATCGAGATGCCCTCGATGCAGGCGCGGCTGATGAGATCGCAATAGAGCGCCACGGCGCGGCCCGCGTCGTCATTGCCGGGGATCGGATAGGTGACGCCGGCGGGATCGCTGTTGGTGTCGATGATGGCGATGACCGGGATGCCAAGGCGGTTGGCTTCCTTGATAGCGAGCTGTTCCTTGTTGGTGTCGATCACGAACAGCAGATCGGGCGTGCCGCCCATGTCCTTGATGCCGCCCAGCGCCTTGTCGAGTTTTTCCTTCTCGCGCGTGAGGGTGAGGAGCTCGCGCTTGGTGAGGCCCGAGCCTTCCTTGCTCACTGTCTCATCAATCTGGCGCAAGTGCTTGATCGAGTTGGAAATGGTCTTCCAGTTGGTGAGCATGCCGCCCAGCCAGCGGGAGTTCACATAATACTGCGCCGACCGCTTGGCGGAATCGGCGATCTGCTCGGAGGCGGCGCGCTTGGTGCCCACGAACAGCACCCGGCCGCCCTTGGCCACCGTGTCGGTGACGGCGAGCAGCGCCTGGTGAAGCATCGGCACCGTCTGCGCGAGGTCGATGATGTGAATGCCGTTGCGGCTTCCGTAGATGTAGCTCTTCATCTTCGGGTTCCAGCGGTGGGTCTGGTGTCCGAAGTGCACGCCAGCTTCGAGGAGCTGACGCATGGTGAATTCTGGCACGGCCATGCGGTATTTCCTTTTCCGGTTGATCCGCCGCGGAGCTGTGTGACCGGATGATCCGGCACCGGATGGTTCAGGCACTATGTGGAAGGTTGCCCTTCATGTGCCGGAGCCTGACCCCGCGTGTGAGTTAACGGCGCGGCGTATAGCGGGAAGCGGCGGGAAAGGCAAGCGCTCAGGCAGCCTTTTGGGCCAGACGCTTGCCGGTGGCGGCCAGAACGAGTTCGCGGCGGAACAGCCTGCGCTGAAGCATCGTTCCCAGCACATTGTGCTCATCGCTGTTGGCGAGCCGGTGAAGCTCGACGAGCGGCAGGTTTTCCAGAATTTCCGCCTGCGCGGCATCAACGGGATTTTCGCCGGGATAGATGTAGCGCACGCGGATGGCGGAATTGCCAGCGTAGAGCACCCGGAGGTCGGGAATGGAAAAACCGTATTTCTGTTTCTGGATGGCGAGAAATTTCCGGAAATCATCCCCGCGCGCCTCGGCCAGGAGATCGAGATCGGTGACGCCGGAAAGGCACAGTACATGCTGCGCGCCAAGCTTCGGCGCATAGACCAATGCGCCGAAACTCCCCGCCGACGAGCCGATGCAGACGATGCGCATGCAGCCCGCCTCTTCCGCGATGCGGCGCAGTTCCGCCACCGATTGTTCCATGGAGCCCAAATCCTCGACGCCATCGAGAAACAGCGTGCGCGACTTGTCGCGGACGTAGGCGATCTGCGCGAACTGCGGCTGCAGCCAGGGATGCAGCGCATTGAGCGGCATGCCCATGCGATCACCCGCGCCGCAGAAACACACGGCCATGGCGTGCGAACCGGGATTCTTGCCCGGCACGCACTGGAAGGTGCGGTCCTCCTGATCGAGAAATCCTTTCAACAGGACCGGCAGGCGCGGATGCAGGCGCAGCGCCTCATGCAGCGGCACAAGCGTGGGGATTTCGCGCTTCTGCTGAAACGCGTCGAGCACCGCCAGGGCGCCCTTGAGCCGCCCCGTACCGATGATCCACGCCATCATTTTCGCCGCCAGCGGTCCTGCAATCGTGCTGACATCAAGCGTTTCGCCCTGCTCCGCCGCCAGCAGCAGTTCCGCGGCGCGCAACTCCTTGTCGCGCGCCTTGCGGGCCAGCCGCATTCTGACCCGCTCCAGCCATTTGGCGGCGTTGCAGTCTTCGCGGCGGCGCAAGGCCTGCAGGAGTTTTGCCTTGAAGACCGCGAGGGGCTTTGGCGCTTCGGTTTCCGCCGGCGGCTGGATGATGTTCACGCCGCACGCGCCGCGATGATCGAGGTGATGGCGCCGATCGAGGTGAACGACATGGCTTCGGCGTCGGAAATCTCCACGGAGAATTGATCTTCAATCGCCTCGATGAGGTTCGCGGCGTCGAGGGAATCGAAACCGGCTTCGCTCAGATCGTAGTCCGCCGCCGCCGTCTCCACGCCGAGATCAGGCTTGATGTCCGCCAGCATCCGCCGCACCTGTGTCTCCACCTCGTCGCGCTGCAAAATTGCCTCTCCCGCCCCTACATTACGGAAATGTCAGAATGCAAGAGACGGCGAGGGCTGGCAAGTCCACAACAGGGCATTCCCGCAACTCTTGCCGCAATGGCCCGAAACTGGAACAACCGCCATCATGGTGCTTCGTGAACACATCATTCCCAAATTGACGGGCGCGTCACCCGTTGCATGGGAGATTGCCCCTGCATTCGTGCCCTACCCTGAAGCGGTGGCGCGGATGGACCGCGAGGTGAAGCAGATCGCCGAAGGATCGGCGCCCGAGCGGGTGTGGCTGCTGGAACATCCGCCGCTTTATACGGCGGGCACCAGCGCCGACCCGAAGGATCTGGTGATGCCGGACCGCTTTCCCGTCTTCCAGACGGGCCGCGGCGGGCAATATACCTATCACGGCCCCGGCCAGCGGGTGGCCTATGTGATGCTGAACCTGGCACAGCGCGGTGGCGACGTGCGCGCCTTCGTGGCGGGCCTCGAGCAATGGCTGATCGACACGCTTGACGCCTTCAACGTGAAGGGCGAACGCCGCGAGGACCGGGTGGGCGTGTGGGTGAAACGCGGGGACCGCGAAGACAAGATCGCCGCCCTTGGCATCCGCGTGCGGCATGGCGTGACCTTTCACGGCATCAGCTTGAACGTCGATCCCGACCTCGATCATTTCACCGGCATCGTGCCCTGCGGCGTGCCCGAACACGGCGTGACCAGCCTCGTTGACCTCGGCTTGCCTGTGACCATGGCCGACGCCGATGTGGCGCTTGAAGCCGCCTTTCGCAAAACATTCGGCAGCATTGCAGATCGGTGACTTGCGCGATTACAATTCTCTGCTAGAGAGCGCGCATCCGCAACCTCTGGAGGAATCCATGAAGCTCTATTATTCGCCCGGTGCCTGCTCGCTTGCCCCGCATATCGTGCTCAACGAACTGGGCGAGGATTATGCGCTGGAGAAGGTCGATCTCGGCAAGAAGACCACCGAGACGGGCTCGGACTTCAAGGCCATCAATTCCAAAGGCTATGTGCCGACGCTTGAACTCGCCAAGGACAAGGTACTGACCGAGGTCGCCACCATCCTGCAATATCTCGCCGACCATGCCGAGAGCGCCAAGCTGTTTCCGAAATTCGGCTCGCTCGAGCGCTACCGCGCGATGGAAACGCTGAACTTCATCGCCACCGAACTGCACAAGGGCATCGGCGGCCTGTTCAACGCAGCGATGCCTGAAGAGGGCAAGACGGCGATCAAGGCGCGCCTCGCGCTTCGCCTCGCCTGGCTCGACAGCCAGCTTGCCAAGCACCCTTACGTGCTGGGCGAAAACTATTCAGTGGCCGATGCCTATGCCTTCACCGTGCTGGGCTGGTGCAGGCATGTGAATGTGGACCTCTCGAAATATGCCCACATCACCGCCTTCATGGACCGCGTGGGCGCCCGCCCCGCCGTCAAGGCGGCGCTGAAGAAGGAAGGCCTCGCGGCCTAAACGATCTGCCCTGTGCCATCCCGCAACGGGATCGCACAGGCCTTCGCTTACCGTTTGGCAATGCTTAACCTGATGCTCTCATCATGGCGCGATGCAAGCCACGCGTCCCTCGATCTCCCGCAACAACATTCTCATCGTCCTGCTCCTGATCGCCGCCACGGCGGCGATCCTGCTCGCCATGGGGCGCGTGCCGATCTGCAAATGCGGTTATGTGAAACTCTGGGAAGGCGTGGTGCAGAGCCCCGGCAATTCCCAGCATCTCACCGACTGGTACACCTTCTCGCACATCATCCACGGCTTCATCTTCTATGGCGTGCTGTCGCTGGTGGCGAAGCGCCTGAGCGTGGGCAACCGGCTGATCATCGCCGTCATCATCGAGGCGGGATGGGAGATTCTCGAGAACTCGCCGATCATCATCAACCGCTACCGCGAGGCCACCATCTCGCTCGATTATTTCGGCGACAGCGTCTTGAATTCGACATCCGACATTCTCGCCATGGTGCTGGGCTTCTATCTCGCCATGCGCCTGCCCGTGTGGCTCACCATCTCGCTCGCCATCGCGTTTGAACTCTTCGTGGGCTTCATGATCCGCGACAACCTCACCCTCAACGTCATCATGCTGCTGTGGCCGCTCGACGCCATCAAGCAGTGGCAGGCGGGCGCGTGAATTCAGCCCCTGAAGGCCGATGGCGGCCTGCCGTGCTTCGCCTTGAAGTTTCTGGAAAACAGCGGCAGAGATGAGAAGCCGCAGGCAAGGCCGACATCGCGCATGTTCATCTGCGAATAGGTGAGAAGGCGCTCGGCTTTTTCGAGCCTGAGCGCCAGGTAGATTTCCATGGGACGCCGGTTGAGCTCCTGCCGGAACAGCCGCTCCATCTGCCGCTGCGAAATGCCGCCCAGCGCGGCAAGCGCCTCCGCATCGAGCGGGTCTTCGCATTGCTCTTCCATGGCGGCGAGGATGGCGAGCACCCGCCGGTCTGCCGTGCCGAAACGCGCGGCAACCGGAAGCCTCGCCTGCCCCGGCTGCTCCATCGAGCGGAAATGCACGAGCTGGTCCGCCACCGTGACGGCCAACGGCTTGCCCAAGAGCCGCCCGATCCAGTCCAGCATCATGTCGATGGCCGCAGCACCGCCCGCACAGCTCATGCGGTCGCGGTCCGTCACATAAAGCGCCTGCTCGGCCAGCACCTTCGGATAGCTTTCGCGAAAACCGGGCAGGCTTTCCCAATGGCAGGTGGCGCGGTAGCCATCGAGCACGCCAGCCTCGGCCAGAAGGAAGGGCGCGGTATCCATCGCCGCCATCAGCACCTTGTCGTGCGCGAGCCTGCGCAGCGCCGCCAGCATCGGCCTCTGCACGCCCTGCTCCGGTTCATAGCTGGCGGAGATCACCGCCATGTCTGGCCGCCCGATGGCCGACAGATTTCCCGACACCGACACCGGGATACCGTTCGAGGCCGCGACCGGTTCGCCATCCATGGAGAGAAAGCGCCACGAAAAGGTTTCCCCGGCAAAGCGGTTCGCCACCCGCAAGGGCTCGATGGCGCCATAAAGCGCGATCATCGAAAACTTGGGCACCAGCAGAACGGCGATGTCGTATCGGGCCATGGCGGATTTCGATAAGCCAAAGGCGGAAAAAGTCAAATCCCCCGTTCACCTCCGGCCTAGTCTCCGCGCTATCCAGAGGAGGACTCCATGAACCCCAAGATCATCATCACCTGCGCCGTGACCGGTGCGGGCGATACCGTCGGCAAGCACCCCGCCATCCCCGTGACGCCCGAGCAGATCGCCAATTCGGCGCTCGAAGCCGCAAGTGCAGGCGCCACGGTGGTGCATTGCCACGTGCGCGAACCCAAGACAGGCAAGGGCTCGCGCAAGACCGAATATTACCGCGAGGTGATGGAGCGCATCCGCGCCAAGAACAAGGAAGTGATCATCAACCTCACCGCCGGCATGGGCGGCGATGTGGAGATCGGTTCCGGCGCCAAGCCGCTTGATTTCGGGCCGGGCACCGATTGCGTGGGGCCGGAGGAACGCCTCGTCCACATCAAGGAACTCCGCCCCGAACTCTGCACCCTCGATTGCGGCACACTGAACTTCGGTGACGGCAATTCCATCGTGGTGCAGACCCCCGCCCAGCTTCGCGAGCAGGCGAAACTCATCAAGTCTTACGGCGTCAAGCCCGAGATGGAAATTTTCGACTCGGGCAATCTCTGGTTTGCGAAGCAGCTCTGCGCCGAAGGGCTGATCGACAGCCCGCCGCTGTTCCAGCTCTGCCTCGGCATTCCGTGGGGCGCGCCCTACGACAGCGAGACGATGGCTTATCAGAAGTCGCAACTGCCCAAAGATGCCATCTGGGCGGCCTTCGGCATCGGCCGCAACGAGTTCCCCGCCGTGGCGCAGGCCGTGCTGCTGGGCGGCCATGTGCGCGTCGGCCTCGAGGACAATCTCTGGCTGGAGAAGGGCGTTCACGCCTCGAACGGAACGCTGGTGGAGAAGGCGGTGAAGATCATCGAAATTCTCGGCACCAAAGTGGCAAGCCCCGATGAGGGCCGCGAAATCCTCAAACTCGCGCCGAGGAAATAATCATGACCGCCATCAAGACCGTCGGCATTGCCGGAACCGGCCTCATCGGCGCGGGCTGGGCGGCCCGCCTGCTGATCCGCGGCTTCGACGTGATCGCCTATGACGTCTCGCCCGCCGCCGAAGCCAAGCTCCGCGCCGCCATCGACGTGGCCTGGCCTTCCATGCAGCGCCTGCTGGGCAAGACGGGTCCCAAGGGCAATCTCAGCTTTACGACCGACCTCAAGGAAATGGCCTCCAAGGCTGACTTCGTGCATGAGGCAGCGCCCGAGCGCGAAGACCTCAAGATCAAGCTGTTCCGTGACATCGACGCGGTGGCGCGGCCAGAGGTGATCATCTCGTCCTCGTCGTCGGGCTTCCTGCCCACCCGCCTCCAGTCGGAATGCAAGCACCCCGAGCGGGTGATCATCGGCCATCCCTTCAATCCCGTTTATCTCCTGCCGCTGGTGGAAACCGTGCCGGGGGAAAAGACCTCGAGCGCCGTGATGGACCGTGCCGGCCATTACTATGAGTCGATCGGCATGCATGTGCTGAGGCTCAAGAAGGAGATCGACGGCTATATCTGCGACCGCCTGCAGGAGGCCTTGTGGCGCGAGGCGCTGCATGTGCTCAACAAGGACATCGCCACCACCGGCGACATCGATGACTCGATCGTCTATTCCGCCGGCATGCGCTGGGCCTTCATGGGCTCGTTCCTGACCTATCACGTGGCGGGCGGCCCCGGCGGCATGCGCCACTTCATCTCGCAGTTCGATCCGACGCTGGAGCTTCCGTGGACGGATCTTGCCTATCCCAAATGGAACGACGCGCTGGAAAAGCGCCTTGTCGAGGGCTGCGAGGCGCAGGCCGAAGGCAAGACGGTGGCCGAACTCGAAGCCAAGCGCAACGATGTGCTGGTCGACATGATGAAGCTGTTCCGCCAGCACGGCGTGGGCGCAGGAAACGTGCTGGCGCGCGATGAAGCGAAATCGCGCGGCGGCTATGCCCGCTGGACGAAGGGCGCGGATGTTTCAAAGCCGCTGCATCTCTGGGATGGCGAGGTGCTGACCTCGTGGCTCGACTATAACGGCCACATGACCGACGCCGCCTATCTCTATGCCTTCGGAGACGGGCTTGACGCCTTCTTCCGCTTCATCGGCGATGACGAGGCCTACCGCGCGACCGGCAACACCTTCTTTACCGCCGAAACGCATATCAACTACTACAAGGAAATGAAGGCGGGCGAGCCCTTCCGCATCGAGACGCAGGTGATCGGCTGCGATGAAAAGCGCATGCACCTGTTCCACCGCATGTATCATGGGGTGACGGGCGATCTCGTTGCCACCAACGAGATCATGCAGCTTCACGTGAACCAGAAAGAGAACAAGGTGTGCCCGATGTCGCCCGCCTTGTTCGAGGCGCTCTCCGCCATCTGGGAGAAGCACCAGAAGCTGGAGCAGCCCAAAGAACAAGGCAGCCAGATGAAGGTGAAGCGCAAGTAGCAGCCGATGAAGGTGAACCGCATCGTCGCCAACATTGCCGCGCCGGATGTGCAGCGGGGCCATGATTTCTATCATGGCATCCTCGGCCTTGCGCTGGAGATGGATCACGGCTGGATTCAAACCTGGGCCGCGCCCTCGAACATGCAGGTGCAGGTGAGCGTCGCGTCGGAAGGCGGCTCCGGCACGCCGGTGCCCGATCTGTCGGTCGAGGTGGATGATGTGGAAGAGGCGCTGGCGCGCGTGAGGAAGGCGGGGCTGCCGGTTGCCTATGGCCCTGCCGACGAACCGTGGGGCGTGCGCCGCTTCTATGTGCGCGATCCCTTTGGCAAGCTCGTCAACATTCTCCAGCACAAGGGTTGAGGAGGTTTCGATGGCTCAGCGCGTGATGATCACCGCCGCAGCAGCCGGCATCGGCCGCGCCATCGCCCTGGGCTTCGCGGCGACGGGTGCGAAGGTGCATGTCTGCGATGTGAGCGAGGATGCGCTCTCAGCCTTCCGCGCCGAAAATCCGGGCATCGCGGCAAGCCATGTTGATCTCCGCAGCGAAGGTGCGATCAACGGCTGGTTCGACACGGCGCTTACTGATCTGGGGGGCCTCGATGTGTTGGTGAACAATGCCGGCATCAAGGGTCCGACCGCGCTGGTGGACGACATCAACTATGCCGACTGGCGCGAATGCATCGAAGTGTGCCTCGACTCGCATTTCCTCTGCGCGAAACGCGCCGCCCCGGTGATGAAGAAACAGAAGAGCGGCAGCATCATCAATCTCTCCTCCACCGCCGGGCAATTCGGCTATGGCGCGCGCTCGCCCTATGCGGCGGCGAAATGGGCGGTGATCGGCCTCACCAAATCGCTGGCCATCGAGCTTGGGCCCTATGACGTGACCTGCAACGCCATCTGCCCCGGCACAGTGCGCGGCCCCCGCATGGCCCGCGTGATGGAGGCGGAGGCGAAGCAGCGCGGCGTTTCCTTCGAGAAGGTGGAAGCTGAATATATTTCCGGGCAGTCGATCAAGCGCTTCATCGAGGCGGATGAGATCGCAGGCCTGTGCGTCTTCCTCGCTTCGCCCGCCGCCCGCACCATTTCCGGCCAGGAACTGGCCATCGACGGTCACACCGAAACTTTCCATCTGGGATAACGCCATGGATTTCTCCCTCACCGAAGAACAGCAGATGATCGTCAAGACGACGCGCGATTTCGTCGTCAACGAGCTTTACCCGCATGAGGCGGAGGTGGAGGAAACAGGCGTGCTCCGCCCCGATCTCCGCGATGAGATCAAGAGGAAGGCCATCGAGGCCGGCCTCTATGCCGCCAATATGCCAGCCGAAGTGGGCGGCGCCGGGCTCGATACGCTGACATGGGTGCTTTACGAAAAGGAACTGGGCCGCGCCAATTACGCGCTGCACTGGAACTGCGTGGCAAGGCCGTCCAACATTCTGATGGCCTGCAAGGGCGAACAGCGCGAGAAATACCTGCTCCCCTGCGTGCGCGGCGAAAAGATCGACTGCATGGCGATGACCGAACCGGGCGTCGGCTCCGATGTGCGCGGCATGAAGACGACGGCGAAGGCCGATGGCGATTTCTTCGTCATCAACGGCACCAAGCATTTCATCAGCCATGCGGATGAAGCCGATTTCGTGATCCTCTACGCCGCGACCGGCGAGGAGGAGACGCCGCGCGGCAAAAAGAAACTCATCACCGCCTTCCTGATCGACATGGGAACGCCGGGCTATACCGTGCGCCCCGGTTACAAGAACGTGTCGCACAGAGGCTATAACAACTGCATTCTCGAATTCACCGATTGCCGCGTGCATAAGAGCCAGATCCTCGGCGAATTGCACAAAGGTTTTGACGTCGCCAACGAATGGCTGGGGGCGACGCGGCTTCAGGTGGCGGCAACCTGCCTTGGCCGCGCCGAACGCGCCCTTGAACATGCCAAGCAATATGCGGTGGACCGCCAGCAATTCGGCCAGCAGATCGGCAAGTTTCAGGGCGTGTCGTTCAAGCTCGCCGACATGGCGCTGGAACTGAAGGCGGCGGAATTGCTCACCCTCGAAGCGGCATGGAAATTCGACCACGGCACGGTTGAGGACATGGACATGGCGATGGCGAAGCTGAAAGCCACCGAAGTCCTCGCTTTCGTGGCCGATGAGGCGATCCAGATTCACGGCGGCATGGGGCTGATGTCTGATCTTCCGCTCGAGCGCATCTGGCGTGACGCCCGCGTGGAGCGCATCTGGGAGGGCACCTCCGAAATCCAGCGCCACATCATCTCGCGCAGCCTGTTGCGCCCGCTGGGGGGATAAGATGAACATGGAGATCGCACAACGTCCTCTCCCGCTTGCGGGAGAGGAAGGGATCCTCCGCCGCAAGCGGAGGGGAGGTGAGGGCCTGCCCGCGCCGGCCCCCTCACCTTCCCCATTGCTTTGCAATGGGTCCCCCTCCTCTCCCGCAAGCGGGAGAGGATGATGAGGAATCTGACGCCCCTGCTCCATCCCCGCTCCATTGCCTTTATCGGCGGGGCGGAATGCAACATCGCCATCACCCGCACGCGCGAACTGGGCTTCACCGGCAAGATCTGGGCCGTCCATCCCAAGCGCGAGGAACTGGGCGGCATTCCCACCGTCAAGTCGGTGGATGACATCGAAGGCCCCGTCGATGCCGCCTTCATCGCCGTGAAGCGCGAGCCCACCATCGAGATCGTCCGTGCACTGAAAGCCAAGGGCTGCGGTGGTGCTGTGATCTATGCCTCGGGCTTTGCCGAAACGGGCGACGAGCATTTGCAGCAGGAATTGCTGGCGGCAGCGGACGGCATGCCGCTGATGGGGCCGAACTGCTATGGCTTCGTGAACGGCCTCGCCCGCGCCGCACTGTGGCCGGACGAGCATGGCATCGAGCCATGCGACTCGGGCGTCGCCATCATCACCCAATCCGGCAACATCGCCTGCAACTTCACCATGACGATGCGCGCCCTGCCGCTCGCCTGCGTCTATGCCATCGGTAACCAGGCCGATCTCGACATGGGCCAGATGGTGGAAGCGCTGGCGCGCGATCCGAGGATCACCGCCATCGGCCTTCACATCGAAGGCCTGCCCGATGTGCCACGCTTCGCGGAAGCCGCAGCCGTGGCGCGGCAATTGAAGAAGCCGGTGATCGCGCTCAAGACCGGCCGCTCCGAACAGGGCGCCAAGGTGGCGATGAGCCATACCTCCTCGCTGGCCGGCGCCGACACGCTCTACGATGCGCTATTCGAGCGCTATGGCGTGGCGCGCATGAAATCCGTCACCGCCTTCGTCGAAACGCTGAAGTTCCTGCATCTCGGCGGGCCGATCGCCGGCAGCCGCCTCGTTTCCATGAGCTGCTCCGGCGGTGAGGCGGCACTGGTAGCCGACATGGCGCTGGAAAAGCGCGTGAGCTTCCCGCCCTTCCCCGCCGAGACGAAGCCAAAAGTGGCGGCGACGCTCAATGAATATGTGTCAATCGACAATCCGCTCGACTATCACACCTTCATCTGGGGCCAGGCGGAGAAACTCCAGGCCACCTTCACCGCCGTGCTCTCCGGCGGCTTCGACGTGGGCATGCTGATCCTCGACACGCCAACCAACCCCAAGATGACGCCCGCCTCATGGATCACCACCGCAAGAGCCTATATGCGTGCGCAGAAGGCCACGGGGGCGCGCGCGGCGGTCGTCTCGTCGCTGCCGGAAGGCATGCCGCTGACCCTTGCCGCCGAATTGTCGGCCAATGGCGTGGCGCCGATGATGGGCTTTGACGATGCGCTGACCGCCTTTGAAGCCGCGAGCTTCATCGGCCGGAACTGGGCGCGGAGCGATGCCCTGCCGGCGGTGACGAAGGAAGAAACGCGTGGCAGCGGCGATGTTTCCCTCAGCGAATATGAGGCGAAACAGCTTCTGAAATCTTTCGGGCTTTCGGTGCCGGAAAGCATCGTCTGTAAGGCTGTTGATGCCGTGGCGGCGGCAGAAAAGCTGGGCTTTCCCGTCACGCTCAAAGTGTCGTCGGCGGCCATCGCCCACAAGACGGAAGCGGGAGGCGTGGCGCTGAACCTCAAGACGGCGGACGACGTGAAAGCCGCCGCTGCCCGCATGGCGAAACTCGCACCCGATGTTCTGGTGGAGCGCATGGTGACGGGCGTGGTGGCCGAACTCATCATCGGCCTCACCCGCGATCCGCAATTCGGCACGGCGCTGGTGATCGGCGCGGGCGGCATCCTCACCGAACTGCTGAAAGATTCGGTCACGCTCATGCTTCCCACCAGCCGCGCCGAAATCACCCGGGCGCTTGCGCGGCTGAAGGTGTGGACGCTGATCCAGGGCTTCCGCGGCAAATCCGGCGATCAGGCCGCCGTCATCCGCGCCGTCGAAGCCATTGCCGCTTTTGCGGAAGCCCATCGCGGCCTGATCGAGGAACTGGACGTCAACCCCCTGCTCGTCCTCCCCGATAACGCCATCGCCGTCGACGCGCTCATCAAGATGAGGACACCATGACCACACCCATTCGCACCGAACGCCGGGACCGCGTGCTTGAAGTCACCATCGACCGCCCCAAGGCCAATGCCATCGACGCCGCCACCAGCCGCATCATGGGCGATGTGTTCGCAAGCTTCCGCGACGATCCCGAACTGCGTGTGGCGATCCTCACCGCAGCGGGCGAAAAATTCTTCTGCCCCGGCTGGGACCTGAAAGCGGCGGCGGAAGGCGAAGCGCCGGACTCGGACTATGGCGTGGGCGGCTTCGGCGGCCTGCAGGAACTGCCCGGCCTCAACAAGCCGGTGATCGCGGCGGTGAACGGGCTGGCCTTCGGCGGCGGCTTCGAGATCATGATTTCCGCCGATATCATCATCGCCGCCGAGCATGCCACCTTCGCGCTGCCCGAAATCAATTCCGGCACGCTGGCCGATGCGGCGACCATCAAGCTGCCGCGCTTCATTCCCTATCACGTCGCGACCGAACTTTTGTTCACCGGGCGGCGCTTCGACGCGACGGAGGCCAAGCACTGGGGCATCGTCAATGAGGTGGTGCCGAAGGAGACGCTGATGGCGCGCGCCCGCGAGGTGGCGGAGCTTCTGGCGGGCGGGCCGCCGCTCGTCTATGCGGCCATCAAGGAAACGCTGCGCGAAACCATGCACCTGCCAATCCAGCAGGCCTTCGACATGGTGACCAAGCGCAAGCTCAAGACGGTGGACAAGCTTTACTCCAGCGATGACCAGCTTGAGGGCGCGCGCGCCTTTGCCGAAAAGCGCAAGCCCGAATGGAAGGGACGCTGAACGCTTTTCCTGCTATCCCCGGCGGATGATCACCCGCCGCGGATTTCTGAAATGGCTGGGCCTCGCCGGGGCCACCCTCGCCACCTATAGCATCGTCATCGAGCCGGGCTTCCTGCTGCGCACGCAAAACTATGCGCTGACCCCGCCGCGCTGGACGAACGGCTTGAAACTCAGGCTGGTGCTGCTGGCCGATCCGCATCTCGTCGAACCGCACATGCCACTGGCGCGGTGGGAAAGAATCATCGCCCGCGCCAACACGCTGGGCGGTGACCTGATCCTGTTGATGGGCGATTACGTGTCGGGCCAAATCCTCCGCACCGGCACTATCCCCGTGGCCGAGACGGCGCGCGCCGCCGCCGCGTTGAAAGCCCCTCTCGGTGTCTTTTCCATCAACGGCAATCATGACTGGTGGGACGACCGTTTCGCCCAGCTTTCCGAGCAAGGCCCGCCCGAAGCGCAGCGCGCCATGGAGGCCAATGGCATTCCGGTTCTCGCCAACCGCGCGGTGCGGTTGACCAAGGACGGAACGCCCTTCTGGCTGACCGGCACCGACAGCATCGTGGCGATCAAGAAGGGCCACGGCCGCTTTGAAGGCCGCGACGATCTTCCCGGGACGCTGGCGCAGGTGACGGATGACGCGCCGATCATCCACCTCGCGCATGAGCCGGACCTGTTCACCGGCATTCCCGATCGCGTTTCGCTGACGCTCTCGGGCCACACGCACGGCGGGCAGGTGCGGATCTTCGGCTGGTCGCCCGTCACGCCGTCGCAATTCGGCAACCGCTATGCCTATGGGCACATCGTCGAGAATGGCCGCCATCTGATCGTCTCGGGCGGGCTGGGCTGCAGCATCTTTCCCGTGCGCATCGGCGTGCCGCCGGAGATCACGGTGGTGGATCTCGGCTGAGTCAATTTGCGAAAAATCGCATCGGCTTTGTTAAGTTTGCAGAAATCACACGCCAAGGTGGCGTGAACCCAATCTCCATGGGGTGACGTTGAGATAGCAGAACGTGCTTCCCTCAACCTCACAACCTTATGGAGAGTTACATGCGTACGAATTTTCGCAAGAACGTGCTGACTATCGCCTCCATCGCCTTTCTCGCTTCGGCGGCTGGCGCATATGCTGACGGCCTCGGTGGACTGGGGAACGCCGTCGGCAACACGGTGGGCGGCTTGGGGAACACTGTCGGCAATACCGTGGGCGGGCTCGGCAACACTGTTGGCGGCGTCACCAAGAGCGTCTCGACGACGGCATCGGCCACTGTCGGAACGGCAAACTCCCTCGTGAGCGTCAAGGCGGATTCCGCCCTGATCGGCGGCATCCACGCCCGGCTGGGCGTCCTCACGCCGAAGCAGCTCGTCCGGCTCTGCCTGACGGCCGGTGGCGGCAAAGGTTGCGGGACCGGCACTCCGGCACAGGTGCGCAAGCTGATTGACGCCCGCCTGAATGTCCTCAATCGCAACCAGCTCATTTCCTTGTGCGTGTCGGCTGGCGGAAGCTGCGGCGTCACCCGCGCCGCGGTCGCCACACCGGTGCAGCCGCCTAAGACGGGCAATGGTGGCACTGGCGGCAAGACAGCGAAGAACATTCCGCTGACCTGCATGAAAATCATGTCGAGCCCGGCCTCCTACGAAGCGGGCCTCGTCAGCCTCTGCCGCCAGATGGCGGCGCGCTAAGCAACAAAAAGGAGCCCGCCAACAAAGCGGGCTCCATACTCATTCACTGATGAGATTATACTCTTTCATCAGATTGCTGACCTCGGTGCCTTCCAGCTTTTTCATCAGCAGGTGGCGCACAAACGCAGGCCCTGGAATGTCGAGCTGCTGGCCATCGCGCAGTGGGCTGATTGCCGCCAGCAGCGAGCGGACGTCATAGGTCGAATTGAAAACCTCCGGCACCCGCCGCTCGACATTGAGAAGGGTGTAGACAGCCTCCATCGGCGTGCGCACGGAATATTCCGTGGTGAAGATGCAATCACGCTCTTTCGATTCCGCAAACTGGCCGATGAAGGCAAAGTTCACGGCGCCTTCCGGCACCACGTCTGGCCGGTCGCCTGCCTGCCGCGGCATGAAAAAGGCGGTGATATGGGGCATCATCACCGGCACCGTCCTGGCGCCCGTTGCCGCAAGCTGCGGAATATCTTCAAGTGGCACACCGAGGTGATAGAGCCATTCCTGCGTGATCTCCTCGCCCGTGCAATCCTGCATGGGTTTTTTCACATAGTTGCCCGGCTTTTCCACGAACAGCGAATAGAACCAGATGACGATCTGGTCCTTGGGCTGCTGCTTGAAATGAGGCTGGCGGTTCACCGTCCAGCTGCACAGCCAGTTTGAATCCTTGATGGTGACGATGCCGCCGCTCACCACATGGCCACTGAAGGGATCGCGCTTGGTGATCTTCCGGATATATTCGGGAATGCGCGCATCAAGCGTCGTAATGGTTGCAGATTCCCACTTGGTTTCGGGAATATGGGCGCCAAACACATCGGGACGCCCGAACGCCGGGTCCTTGGCTGCGATGCGGCGCCAGAAATCCCACGCTGGCGCCGGGCCAGTCTTGAGCCTGGCCGGGGTCTTATGATCGCCATTGTCGGAATTCTCGGTCAGCGATCCAATGGTCATGAACACCAGATCGTCGGGGCCTAAATCAACGCCACCTTCTGCGCCATTTTCGATCCAATGAATGCGGGTCGCCTGCTTTCGCCCGGGACCGATATCGAAATCGACATCTTTCACCTCGACGCCGTAGCGGAATTTGACACCCTGTTCCTGCAGCCATTTCACCAGCGGCAGCGCAAGCGATTCATATTGGTTATAACGCGTGAACTTGAGCGTCGAGAAATCCGCCAACCCATGCAGATGATGGATGAAGCGGTGCACGTAGAGCTTCATTTCCAGCGCGGAATGCCATTCCTCGAAGGCGAACATGGTTCGCCAGTAGAGCCAGAAATTGCTGGCCAGGAAATCCTTGCCGAGCACTTCGTTGATCCGCTTGTTCTCCACCTCCTGCCGCGTGGCGAAAAAGAGCCGCAGCAAATCCTTCTGGGCCTTGTCGTTCAGCGTCAGCAGGGCCTTGTCGGGGACGTCCTGCCCGCGGTTCTGCGTGGTGCGCTGGAGCGAGAAGTTCGGATCGTCCTTGTTCAGCCAATAGAATTCATCCAGCACGCTCGCACCCTCTGCCTCGAGCGAGGGAATGGACCTGAACAAGTCCCACAGGCATTCGAAATGATCTTCCATTTCCCGCCCGCCGCGGATCACAAATCCCTTTTCCGGCTCCTTAATGCCATCCAGCGCGCCGCCCGGCAGTTTCAATTCCTCAAGAATGGTGATCTTGTTGCCGGCCATTTGGCCATCGCGGATCAGAAACGCCGCGCCCGCCAGCGAGGCAAGCCCTGAGCCCACGAACCATGCCGTCTTCTTCTCAACGCCCGCGGGCTTGCGGGGCCGGGCAAAAGCATAATAGTTGCCGCTGCCATACTGCATGTTCAACACCTCCCGCTTGAAACAAAACCCTTCTGGCGATCCTATGCCAAATGTTGTTCACGTAAGGGGCAGAATTTTGATCGCACCCGCGTCAGCATGTTGAATGAAAAAGAGCCCGCCAGTTCGGCGGGCTCAGCGCGTATCCGTCCCGGGGAGAGACGGTATGCGGGAATATTCAGATCAGCGGGTTGCGGCTGGCGATGCGGACGCTGTCGGTCTGGCGGAGAACCGCTTCAAGATCGGCATTGGCCTGAAACATCGTGTTGAGGCTGCTGAAGGCCTTTTCCAGGCGGCTCCAGAGCCCAAGACCGGCAACTGCGGTGGTGGAGAGCGTGGCGGAGCGAGACATGATCGTTAATTCCCATTAAGAAGTTTGAATTGTCCCTAATATAAGCCATTGTGATTTCAACGACAAACGACTAGTTCTTGAATCATCGTTTAATACGGCTTGAAGATCAATGATTAGGCACATCCCCGGCCTGCAGGCTTTGAAGGCATTTGACGCAGCGGCGCGGCACCTGAATTTCACCCGCGCCGCGCAAGAGCTGAATGTGACGCCCGCCGCCATCAGCCACCAGATCAAGGAGTTGGAGGAACAGACCGGCGTGTCGCTGTTCACGCGCACCAGCCGCTCCATGGACCTGACGCGCGAAGGCAAGGTGCTGCAAACGGCGGTATCCGAAGCCCTGGCCGGGTTGAACAAGGCGCTTCAGCGCATACGCCAGCTTGAAAACCCCTCGCAGCTCAAGGTCTCAACCTCGCCCTCGATTGCCGCCAAATGGCTGGTGCCCCGCTTGGACAGGTTCCTCGCCTCCGTCCCCGGCTCCGACGTGCGAATCGATGTGTCCTCGACAACCGTGGATTTCGACCGCGACGATACCGATATCGCCATCCGCTTCGGCAAGGGCGATTACCCCGGCCTTCATGTGGAAAAAATGTTTCAGGACACCATGTTTCCGGTGTGCAGCCCTGATCTTTTGAAAGGCCGCAAACCCCTGCGGGAGCCGCGCGATCTTTTGAATTATCCGCTCATCCATCTCGACTGGGAGGGCCAAGGCGCCGTGTGGCCGGACTGGCGCATGTGGATGCAGGCGGCGGGCGTGAATGACTTCATCGGCACGCGCGGCATGCATTTCAGCCACTCCTCGCTGGCGCTGCAGGCGGCAATCGACGGCCATGGCGTGGCGCTGGGTGACTCATCCCTCTCCGCTGACGATCTGGCGGCGGGCCGCCTCATCAAGCCGTTTGAGCTGAGCCTCAAGAGCCCGCCGGAATTCGGCTATTACCTCGTATACCCAAAAGATTCTGCCAGCCGCCCGATGGTCAAGGCGTTCCGCGAGTGGATTGCCGCTGAAGCAGCGGCCACCCCGCACTGATCGCCGCCACGAACAGCGTGGCCGCTGCGGCAAGGCTCACGGCGAAGAAGCCGTGATCGTCATAGACCGTTCCGTAGACCGCGCCCGCCGTGCCGAGCGAGGCATAGGTGGTGAAGGAGAACAGCCCCATCAGCGCGCCCCGGCGTTCGGCTGACAGCGAGTTCACGAAGGCGACGATGGCCGTCATCGCGAGGTGATTCACGACGCCCCAGAAAAACGGATAGACGGCGATCACCTGCCACCACTCCGCGGCGAAGGGCAGAAGCAGGTAATTGATGCCCACCAGCGCCAGCCCCAGCGGCATGACGCGGCGGGGGCCGGTGCGGTCAATCCAGCGGTCGCCAAACACCGCCAGCCCAAAGCCCACGCCATAGGAGAGCGCGATGGCGCCGCCCAGCCACGCGCCCACATGATGCAGCGTGCGCACATGATCGCCGATGAAGGTGTAGGTCTGGTAGAAGCCGATCATGTAGCAGAAGGTGCAGAAATAACCGAGCAGCGCGCCGGGAATGCGCAGCACGTCCCAAAACCGCACCGGGCCTGAACTTGCCGCCCCCTCGACGCGCGGCAGCATCAGCCCGCCGGGCACCATCAGCGCGGCAGCTGCGGCCACCAGCAGGAAGGTGCCGCGCCAGCCCACGAAGGCGGAGAGGACGGCGGCCAGCGGTACGCCGATCACCAGCGAGATCGACCAGCCGAACAGCACCCGACCCATGGCCTGCGCGCGCGTTTCGGGCGGGGAAATGTCACCGGTCAGCGCATAGGTGGAGGGGATGATGACGCCCGAGGCGAGCCCCACCATGAATTGCCCGGCCACCAGCACCTGCCAGTGAAACGCCAGCCCGCACACCACAAGGCTTGCCGCCAGCACGGCAAAACCGCTGGCGATGGCCAGCCGCTTCGGCCACCGTCCAAGCCGGGGCGCGGCGATCAGCGCGGCGAGCGCCACGCCGATGCCATAGGCCCCAGCCGCGAAGCCAACATGCTTTGCCGTGGTGTTAAGGCCCGACGCAATGTCGGGCACCAGCGGCGACAGCATGAGGGCCTGGATGCCGACCGCCGCGATGCTCAGCATCAGCAGCGCCAGCGGGCGTGGCGATGTCATTCGGGCGCGAGGGCGGGATGAGAATTGAAGGTGCCTGCCGGCATCTGCTCATAGTCGATCACAGCACCGGTCATCATGTAGGCGGGCGGCGACACGAGGAATGCCATGACCCCTGCCACATCTTCGGGAAGGATGAGCCGGCCGGACGGCATGCGCTTGCCGATCTGTTTCGACCAGTCCTCAGGCAGCTTGTGGAAGGTGGTTTGCAGCTTCTGCTCGCCCTCCGTCAGCGCCCAGCCGAGGTTGATGGCGAAGATGCGGATGCCCTCGCGCTTCACGGCATTGGCGGAGGCGCGGGTGAGCGTTACCAGCGCCGCCTTGGAGGCTGAATAGGTGGCAAGGTTGGGCGGCCCGCCATGCGCCAGCATCGACGAGACATTGACGATTACCCCGCCGCCCTGCCCGCGCATCGCCTTCACGGCCTCCTGCATCATGAACAGCGGCGCCTTGACGTTGACGCCGAACAGCCGGTCGAAGGACTCCGGCGTCGTGTCGTCCAGCCCGCAGCGTTCCGTATTGCCGGCGGCGTTCACCAGAACATCAAGGCGTCCAAAGGCTTTGAGCGCCGCCGCGACCGCCCTGGCCGGAAGCGATGCGTCCAGCAGGTCTCCGGCCAGCGTTTCAACCCGTCCGAGGACCGAGAGCGATGCCTTGGCCGCTGCCAGGCCTTCGGCATTGCGGTCCACCAGCAGCACGCCTGCAAAGCCGTCCGCCAGAAACCGCCGTGCCGTGGCGGCGCCGATGCCCTGCGCGCCGCCGGTGACCAGCGCGATCCGCCCCTTTTGATCCGTCATGAAATCCCCCCAAGCTCACGGCCCAAGCTAGTGGATTCGGTTGCCCCGCACCAATGCGATCCGTTAAGGTCTGTCATAAATGGCGGGGGGTCCGGCGGCGGGCAACGCCTGGCCTGAGAGGAAATGGGTGATGCTGCGTCTGTGTCTCGCCGTGCTGTTCGCCGCCGTGTTGATGGGACATGCCGAGGCCGCATGGCCCCCCAAAGCGCCGGACCTTTCCATCACCGTGTCGCGTGCGACGAAAACATGCCTCCCGGCTGATGATTGCCGCGTGAATATGCGGATCGAGAATTTGGGTTCGGCAGGCTATGATGGCCCGCTCACCCTTGCGGTCGATCTCACCTCGGCCGCCGTGCCCGGCCCACAGGACGCATCAGGCTGGGAGTGCCGGAAACTGACGTACACCCGGCTGTCCTGCGCCGCCAAATCATTCACGCTGCCGCCCGCGGGGGTGGCCAACCTCGTCATCACCTTCCGCCTGCTGCCCACGCCGCGTTCGGAGATGAAGGCCTGCCTGTCTTTCGGCTGGACCGGCCCCGGAACGCCCGCCTTCGCGGCGCTGAAAGACGCGCTGGGCACGGCGCAGAAAGACCGGAAGCTCTTTCCCGCCGTGTTCGGCCAATGGGGAACCGGCGATCTCCGCTCCGCCAATGACAGCGGCTGTGTGAGCGTTGCCATCGGTTACAATGATCGGGAAACGCCGGCCTGTTCCGCCGGTCAACTGCTGCGTGACGGAGAGTGTGCCGAGGCTTCGGCGCAATGCACCGGCGGCCGGAGCTTCGACGTGGCGAAAAAGGACTGCGCTTGCCCTGCGGGAGAAAGTTTTGATCCTTCGCTCCGCCAATGCGCCGCACCTGTTCAATTGAGCTGCAGCGGCGGGCGAACGGCATCACCTGATAGTGCCTGCATCTGCACGGCGGATGCGCCGCTGTGGAATCCCAAAACGGAAGCCTGCGAAGCTCTCGCCTCTCCCCAACATGCCGAAACGCAGCCTGTGGTGCAGACAGTCACGCAAACCGTTCCTCCGGCCCCAGCAGCACCCTCCTACCGCCGCAAGCCGCCGCGCACGGCATCTGTTTGCATCAACAATTGCGCGCCAAAGATGAAACACGTCGCTCCGCCAAGGAAGCCCAGGCCGCAGGCGCATCGCACAAAGGCTGCGCCGCGCGCCGCCAAACCGGTTGCCGCCGTGCATCGCAAATGCCCGGCCCTGCTGGTTTACAATCCACGCCGCGATTATTGCTGGCCGTGGTGGATCATCGATCCCGATGTCATTGCCAACGGGCCCTATACGACGAAGAAGCGCTGACATCATTGCGCGGGCGGATTGGCTTTCTCCACGACCGCCTTGAGATTGCGAAGCCCGGTTTCAAAATCACCGCCCAGCGCGCTGTCGAACATCAACCCGGCCCAGCGGTCGAAAATGCCGTTGAGCGGCGCATCGAACCGCCATGTGACGCCCGTGCCGCCCAGCACCGGCGCCAGTGACAGGGTGGTGACGGCCTTGCCCCTGCTGCCGAAATCGATGGTGCTCACCACGCGTTCGTTGTCCTGCACATCGGTGATGGTTTGCGTGCCGGAACCGACATTGGGATTCTTTGAAACCCAGCTCATCGTCTGGCCCGCGCCGCTGTCAGGCCCGCCATAAGTGTAAGTTGTGGCAGGATCGATCCCGGCCCACGGCGACCATTCATTGAAGCGCTTGAGCGAGCTTGCCACCGCGAAGATCTGCGCCGGCGTGGCGGAGATCACCGTGAAGCGTTCCACATGCGCTTCGCCGGGCAACACATAGGCCCCGCCCGCCACGATCACCAAGAGCGCGAGCGCGATTCCGACAATCCATTTCACCAGCCGCTTCATCTCAGCTCTCCCTCTGCACGTTGAAACCCCGCCCGCGTTCCGCGAGCCACATGGCCGCAAGGCCCAGCGAACACAGCAATGCGAATCCCGACACCAGCGGGATCACCGTGCCATCATAGGATTGGCCGATGTAAGTTCCGAGCGGCAGGCCGAAGATCGTCTGCGCGAAGCTCACGATTGCCGCACCCACGCCCGCCACCTCGCCCAACGGCTCCATGGCCAGCGCCTGAAGATTTCCAAACAGGATGCCGACGCTGAAGAAACTGACGGCGAGATAAAGCATGGTGAGCCACAGCGGCGGCACGCCGTTGAACGCAAAGGCCACGGGCAGGAAGATGATCGACGCGCCCGCCACCCCTGCAAATCCGGCCAGCGTCATCTTCTGCATGCCGAAACGCTCCACCAGCCAGCCATTGGTCAACAGCGCCGCGCCGATGGCAAGCGCCAGCGTGGAGAACAGCAGCACGAAATAAATGCCCATGTCATAGGTCTGCTGGAAAATCTGCTGGGCGGAATTGAGATAGCCGAGGAAGGCCCCGAACAGAAGCCCGCCCGCCACGATATAGCCGATGGCGACGCGGTTTTTCAGCACCGTCATTGCAGCACCGAACAGCGATGAAAGCGAAAGCACCATGCGCCTGTCTTTCGGCAGCGTCTCCGGCTGGCGGAGCGTGAACCACAGCGCCGACATGGCGGCGAGGACGAGATAGAGCAGGAAGGTCGTCCGCCATGTCGACACCAGGAGAATGCCCTGCCCCGCCAATGGCGCCAGGATCGGCACGATGATGAACACCGTGCCGATGAACGACATGATGCGCGCCATCGGCGCGCCTTCATAAAGATCGCGCACCAGCGCCGTCATCACCACGACGGGGATCGACGCGCCGAAGCCCTGCATCACCCGCGCGATCAGCAGCACCTCGAAGCTCTGCGCCATGTATCCGAGGGCACTTCCCAGCGCATAGACGATGAGGCCGCCGATAATCGCCGGGCGGCGGCCATAAGCGTCAGACGCAGGGCCACCGATGATCTGCCCGAAGGCCATGCCGAAAAACATGGCAGAAACCAGCAGCTGGATGCTGTTGCCCGATGCCACCGAAAGATCACGCGAGATCGCCGGAAAGGCAGGCAGCAGGGAATCGATGCTGAGCGCATCGAGCGCCGTCATCAGTCCCATCAGCGGAATGAACTCCGCGAGGGAGAGCATGGTGTTGCGCATCGATTGAGTCATGCGGGCGGGATAGACGACGCCCCTCTTCCGTTCAACCCTTGCCCGGACCATTGCGTGCGGGCTAGAACATCGACGTCTGGTGCCGGTTGCAGAACCGGAGAATCGGGAACGCGGTGAAACCCCGCGGCGCGCCCAGCGCTGTAAGGCGGATGGGGCGGCAAGGCCACTGGCGCAAGCCGGGAAGGCGCCGCCTCAAACGAAGCCGAGCCAGAAGACCGGCCAGACAACACGGCAATCCCGCGTGGACGGCGGGCTTGCGGACTGCCGTGTTGAAAGAGCCGCCAATGCCCGACCTTTCGCCTGCCGCCCCCTTTTCAGATGACGCGCGTGACGCCGTCTACCGCGCCATACTCACCCGCCGCGATGTGCGGAGCCAGTTCCAGCCACGGCCCATTCCGCCAGGGGTGCTGCACCGCCTCCTTGATGCGGCGCATCACGCGCCGTCCGTTGGCTTCATGCAGCCGTGGAATTTTCTGGTGATCGCCGAGCCTCGCGTGAAGCAGCGGGTGGCCGATGCGTTTTCAACCGCCAACACCGAGGCGGCTCATCTGTTCGCTGGCGAGCGGCGGGAGCTTTACTCCCGCCTCAAGCTCCAGGGCATCACCGATGCGCCGCTCAACCTCTGCATCACCTGCGACCGGGAGCGCGGCGGGCCGGTAGTCTTGGGCCGCACCCACAACCGCGACACCGATCTCTACAGCACCGTCTGCGCCGTGCAGAACCTGTGGCTCGCCGCGCGCGCGGAAGGCGTGGGCGTCGGCTGGGTGAGCATTTTCCGCGACGCCGAACTGCGCGCCATCCTTGGCCTCCCCGGCCATGTGGTGCCCGTCGCCTATCTCTGCCTTGGCTATGTGGATGAGCTTTATGCCGAGCCTGAGCTGGCAACCAAAGGTTGGCGCCAGCGCCTGCCGCTCAAGGAGCTTGTCTTCATGGACCGCTGGGGAAATTCCGCCTAATGTGCGCGCCGCAGCGCCAAAGGATTTTATCGTGAATTCCCCCATCTTTACGTCCGATTTCAAGGCCCGCCCCTTCTGGTGGGAGGCCTTCACGCCCCAATCCCTTCCCGAAATCCCGGTTCCCAAAGAAGCGCGCGTGGTGATCGTGGGGGCGGGTTATGCCGGGCTCAATGCGGCGCTGGAGCTTAACCGCGAGGGCATTGACTGCGTGGTGCTGGACGCCAGCGAACCGGGCTTCGGCGCATCGACGCGCAACGGCGGCATGGTGTCGGGCGGTGTCAATGTTGGCAAGCGCTACATGGCAAAGGCGCTGACCGAAGAGGAATCCGCGCCCTATCTCTCCGACGCCGCCGATGCCTTCGGCATGATCGAGGATCTGATCGCCCGCGAAAAGATCGATTGCGGCTGGACGCGCGCAGGATACTTCCTCGGCGCCTGGTGCAAGAGCCATTTCGACGGCATGGCCAAGAAGGTCAGCACACTGAACAAATATGCGAAGTCCGACGCCTATCTGGTGCCGCCGGAAAAGCAGCGCGAGGAAATCGGCTCGGACTATTACCGGGGCGGCATGGTGGTGGGCCGCGCCGCCCATCTGCACCCTGCCCTGTTCTACAAGGGCCTGCTCGACCTCTGCGTGAAGCGGGGCGTGGCCATCGCATCGAAAACGCCAGCCACCAAGATCACACAAAGCGGAGCGGGCTGGCAGGTGCAAACGCCGCGCGGCACGATCCAGGCAGGCGATGTCATCATCGCCACCAATGGCTATACCGGCGATGTGACGCCGGACCTCAAGCGCCGCGTGGTGCCGGTCGGCTCCTACATCATCGCAACGGAAGAACTGTCTCCCGATCTCGCCGCATCGCTAAGCCCAAGGAACCGCTCCTTCGCCGATACGCGCCGGGTGCTCACCTATTACCGCCTGTCACCCGACAGGAAGCGGCTGATCTTCGGCGGCCGCGCCAAGTTCGGCCACACCGATCCGGTGGAGACGGCGCCCATCCTCCATCAGTTCATGACTGACCGTTTTCCGCAGCTCAAGGGCACCAAGATCACCCATGCGTGGACGGGCAATGTGGCCTTCACGCTGGATGAGATTCCCCACATGGGGAAGTTCAACAATCTGCATTATGCGCTGGGCTGCAACGGCTCGGGCGTCGCCATGATGAGCTATTTGGGCCACCAGACGGCGCGCAAGATCGCCGGCAAGGTGAACAGCGTCTGCGCCTTCGACCGGCCGGAATTTCCCGATCACCCGCTCTATACCGGCAACACATGGTTTCTGCCATGGATCGGCCGCTACTTCCGCACGAGGGATTGGATGGACAGGCGGTTTAACTAAAGCGCTAACTCTTCGATTTCATTTCATGCTCCGTCATTCCCGCGCAGGCGGGAAACCCGCTTTGATGCCACGCATTTTCGCTTGAAAGCGGGGTCCCCGCCTGCGCGGGGATGACGATTTTGTTGAGGTTTTAAGCCTTCGCTCGATACTTCCCGCTCGCAATTTTGTGTCCGGCGGGCTTATCGCTGAGGAGCGATTGAAACAACCACGCCTTCACCGATGATCCCTGCCTCCCAAAGAAAGAAATTTTGCGCCGCGGTGATCTCTTGAAAGCCTTCGCGGGAGAGAAAGATCATCCCCAATCTTCGCCTGCTGCCCAGCGCCATGGATTGGCCGGCCAGGAAAAATCTTACATCCCAACCTTGGAATGGAGGTTGATTTCCGGTGGTTAACGGACAGCCGTAGCCGGGAGGAATTGGTGTTTTTCTGCTACTAAGGTGGGACGGGTAGAGATAAATATCTGCGATGAGATCGGGAACGAAATTATTTTCGCGCTTCGCCCATTCTATCATTTCATCACCTTCACGCCCCTGCCCTCGCCGCCGAAATAGACGGCGTCCAGCGCCGTCGCGCGCAGCATGGCAAGGGCTTGCTCGACCGTTTCGATGATGGGCTGGCCCGGGCCGTTGAAGCTGGTGTTCAGCACAAGCGGAAGGCCGGTCAACGCCTCGAACTGTTCGAGAATTGAAAACAGCGCGCCGTCTTCGCGCTCCACGGTCTGCACGCGGCTGGTGCCATCGGCATGGATGACGGCGGGAATGCGGGAGCGCTTGTCCTCCGGGCAGGTGTAGGTGAAGAGCATGAAGGGCGATGCTTCAGGCCCGCGCGTGAACCAGTCCCGCAGGCGGTGGGCCAGAACGGCCGGCGCGAAGGGCCGCCATGCCTCGCGGCCTTTCACGACATTCACCCGCGCCCAGTTTGCACCCTGCGATGGATTGGCAAGAATGGAGCGATGGCCAAGCGCGCGCGGGCCATTCTCTGAGCGGCCCTGAAAAATGCCGATGATCCTGTCATCCCTCAGCATCCGCGCGGCATCGGCAGGCCAATCCTCAAGGGGCGTTATAGTCAATCCGGTGGCGGACGCGGCTGCGAGTTCCGCCAGAACATCATGCGCCGGTCCCATCATGGCATGGGAACTCAGCCGCGCCTTGCCGTCCGCAGCCCTGCCGTTGTTCATCAGTGCATGATGGAGATATTGCGCCGCCCCCAGCGAAATGCCGCCATCCTCGCAATGCGGCTCGATGAAGACGCTGGAAAAACCGAACTCGTCATGGACCAGCGTATTGGCCGGGCAATTGAGCGCCACGCCTCCGGACAGGCACAGCGAATCCGCAAGCAATCCGGCAGTTTTGAACGCCCCATGCACCGCCCTGGCCGCAGCCAGAATGCTGCGCTCGACAACGGCCTGAGCCGCCGCCGCGATCTCATTGGCGGCAGGTTCCGGCAAAGCATGGCGGTTACCAAGCTGGCGGATATCCAGCCCCGCACGCTCAGCCGCCGCGCGAAGTGCCGTCACCAGTTCGGGGAAAAAATCGGTCTGCGGCGTCCAGCCCGGCAAGCGCGATTGAGCGAAACGCGCCCAATCTTCCTCCGTACCCGGAGGAACAGCATCCGCGAGTTGCCCGCTGCCATAGCCGGAAAGCCCCATGAGCTTGCCAGCACCGCCCATCAGGCCCAACCCCAGAAACTCCGCCACCGTGTCGTAGAACTGGCCGTTGTCGAGATAATGCGGCCCCACCGCTTCGATCCGGCCCCCGTGGCCCCGGAACACCATGCCCGCATCCGCGCCATAGCCGCCATCATGGGTGATGATCGTCGCCTCATCGAAGGGTGAGGCATAGAAGGTTGAAGCGGCATGGCAGGTGTGATGGTTGACGAACACGCCCGGAAGCTCACGCCCGGCAAGGCGCACCTTCAGGGGCATGTGCATCACGGCGCGCTCCACTCCGGCGGTGATGAAGGCGGCCATGCGGGCCTGCATTTCTGCCAGTGTGAAAGGTTGTTGCCACAGCAGCGGGCCAACCAGCGGCGAGAGATGCATGAACATGCACCAGTCGCGGTGCGTCTCCGGCGGAATGCGCCAGAAACCTTGCAACTCTTCAACGAAACCCTTCACCCAGCCGGGCTGCCTGTCGCCCCGCCGCACGATGCTGCGCAGGAGGTGGCTCTTGCCCGGAGCGATGACATTCTGGAATGACGGATCAGGGCTGACCGACTCTGCCGCGGAGAAGGACAGATAGTCCCAGTCATCGACAAGGCCCGGCACGATCTGCGTCGCCGTGAAAGCCACCTGCGTGACATCGGCGGCCGAAACGCCAGCCTCCCGCAGCGCCCGTTCGACCGTATCGCGGTCAATGCCATAGTGATGGCGGATGCCGGTCTGCCGCTCGCGCAGGATATGGGCGGCAACCCTGCCATCCACCAGCACCGAGGCCGCACCATCATGCCCCGCCGAAACCCCCAGAATGATGCTGCGCCCGCTCAACCCGTCCTCACCGCAATTGACTCGGTTTCACTATAGAGCCATTCCCGGCCCATGTATTTCCAGTCTTCACGCCTCATCGCGCGCCGCTTCATGGTCGCTGACCTTGCCGGCTTCATGGACATACGGAACGACCCTGACGTGGCGCGCTACCAGTCATGGGAAAGCTATACGCTGCCCGAGGCAGAGGCCTTTCTGAAGGACATGGACGCGAAGCAGCCCGGCGATCCCGGCTGGTTCCAGTTCGCCCTCACGGCATCGGGCGCATTCATCGGCGATCTGGGTTTCCGCATTCTAGATGACCCGCGCCTCGCCCAGATCGGCTACACCATTGCAAAACCGCACTGGGGCAAAGGTTATGCCACAGAAGCGGTGAAGGCGTTTCTGGATTATGCCTTTGCCGCCTTCCCGCTGCACCGGATCACCGCCTCTGTCGATCCGCGAAACACCGCCTCCTGCCGCGTTCTGGAAAAAGCAGGCTTCCGCCGCGAGGCGCTGTTTCGCGAAAGCGAATGGTTCAGAGGGGAATGGGCGGACGACGCAATCTACGCCCTGCTCCGCGCCGGTCACACGCAGCGGGCCGGGAACACCCAGACATTGGACACATAACGCGCCTCGCCCACCGCTTGCGATGTCTGCCGGTCGGTGCAGGCGAAATAGCGGAGGCTGGAGGTGCCAAGCTGCACGGCATCCTTGCCCTGCTTCGGCCCCATGCCGGAGACGCGCATGTCAAAAGCGTTGCTGCCGGAGTTGAAGCTGAAATCCAGATGATAGGTCTTGCCGTTGTAGAAGATCGGCTCGGAGCGCGATTTCCGCTGCTCCTGCACCGCCGTCTCATTGGTGATCTTGATGTCGTTGGAGGTCTTGCAGCCGGTGAGAGCGGCGGCGGCGCAAATCATCAGAAGGGGTGTCGCAAATCGCATGGCCGCCTTATGCCCGCGAAGCCTCGACCGGGCAAGGCTTCCGTCCTATAGAGCCGCCATCATGACCAGCTTCGATCCCACCTCCCTTCTCACCGCCCGTACCCAATCCGCCGATGAAGGCGCCATCATCCGCATGGCGCAGAAATCCCGCGATCTCCGCGCAAAAGGGCAGGATGTGGTGAGCCTCACCGTGGGCGAGCCCGATTTCGACACGCCGCTGAACATCCAGGAGGCGGCGACCAAAGCCATGCGCGAGGGCTTCACCCATTATTCGCCGGTGGCCGGCATTCCCGAACTCCGCGCCGCTTTGTCGAAGAAGCTGAAGGATGAAAACGGCCTTGACTATTCGCCCGCCGAAATCTGCCTCACCAACGGGGCCAAGCAGGCGATTGCCAATGCCGTGCTGTCGCTGATCGATCACGGCGACGAGGTGATCATGCTGGCGCCCTTCTGGGTGTCCTATGAAATCACCGTGCGCTTCGCGGGCGGCACGCCGGTGATCCTGCATGCCTCGGTGGATGAGGATTATAAGGTTCCCGCCAAACGCATCGCCGCAGCGGTAACGCCCCGCACCAAGCTGTTGATCCTCAACTCGCCCTCCAACCCCACGGGCGCCGTGTGGAACCGCGCCGAACTGGAAGAGATCGCGGCCATCGTCAAGGCGCATCCCCGCATGATGGTGCTGTCGGATGAAATCTACGAATACATCATGTTCGGCGGCAAGATGGTGTCGATCGGATCCTTGCCCGGCATGAAGGAGCGCACCATCACCGTCAACGGCTTCTCCAAGGGCTTCGCCATGACGGGCTGGCGGCTGGGCTACACCGCCGCCATCGAGCCGATCACCAGGGCGATGATGCGCATGCAGGGCACCATCACCACCGGCGCCAACCAGTTCGTGCAGCGCGCCGCACTGGAAGCGCTGGCCGGCCCCCGCGATGACGTGGAGCACATGCGCCAGCGTTATCAGCAGCGCCGCGACATGGTGCTGAAAGGTCTCCGCGCCATTCCCGGCGTGAAGATCGGCGATATTCCCGCCACCTTCTATGCCTTCCCCGATGTTTCGGCACTACTCGGCAAAAAGGCTGGAAACCACGTGATGGATACCACCGACCGTCTGTGCGACTGGCTCGTGGAAGAGCATGGCGTGGCGACTGTGCCCGGCACCGCCTTCGGCGCGCCCAACTCCATCCGCCTCTCCTTCGCGGCGAGCGAGGCGGATCTTGAAAAAGCCCTGACCCGCATCGCTGCGGCCCTTGGCTCGCTGCAGTGAAAGAGCTCTCAATCCGCTGGGCGGACAGCAATCGTCACGGCCGGCGGCCGGATTTTTTCATTTCAGGCCGTTCGCTGTGGAACATGGTCGAGCGCGCGGGGCACGGTCTTGTTCCAAGAACGGGAACAGCGTCCGTGCCGGTGGATGCGACAGTCAGACAGCAGCTTCTTCTGGAGCGGCCTGATGCGCTCGAAGCCGGGCGGGTTGCTCTTTATGTTTGCTCCCAATGCGGCGGCTATGATTGCGGCGTCATCTCCGCCCGGGTTACGCGTGAAGATCACCAGTTCATCTGGAGTGATCTTGGTGTTGAAAGGCCAGGCGAACTGCAAGAGGTTCCCTTCATCCCGCTGACGAACATCGGCCCTTTCAGGTTTGCGGAAGGGAATTATCGCGCGGCGCTTGAAACCCGTCTCGAATGAGAAAGGGCCGCATTGCTGCGGCCCTTGGGGTTTCTTCTCTGATTATTCCGCTGCTTCCTTGAGGGGCGGCAGGTCTTCGATTTCGGGCTCGGGCGGAGGCGCCACCTTGGCGGCCCGCGCCGCTTCCTTTTCCGCCTTCGCGCGATCCTTCACCGCCTGCGGACGCCGGTCTGCCGCGATAAAGGAATAGATGGCGGGGGTGATGAACAGCGTGAACATGGTGCCGATGCCCATGCCCGCGGCAATCACCACACCGATGTCGAAACGGCTGTGGGCGCCCGCGCCATTGGCGACCAGCAGCGGCGTGACGCCGATCACCATGGCGGCGGTGGTCATCAGGATGGGGCGAAGGCGCGTGGCCGCCGCTTCCTTGATGGCCTCATACTTGTCGAGGCCCTTCTCTTCCTGGAGCTTGTTGGCAAACTCCACCATCAGGATGCCGTGCTTGGCGATCAGGCCGATCAGCGTCACGAGGCCGATCTGCGTATAGATGTTGATCGTGCCGGAGCCGAGGTTGATTGGCGGATTGTTCTGCATCGCGCCGTTGATCTCGCCCAATATGAACAGCACGAACAGGGCGCCGAACACGGTGGCCGGCAGGCCCACCAGAATGACCAGCGGATCGCGGAAGCTTTCGAACTGTGCCGCGAGCACGAGATAGATCAGCAGCAGCGCGAAGGCGAAGACGATGGCCAGCGCATTGCCTTCCTTGACGAGCTGGCGGCTCTCGCCCTTGTAATCAACGTTCATGCCCTGCGGCATGATCTCGCTCGACTTCTTCTGCAGGAAGGCCAGCGCCTCGCCCACCGTGTGGCCGGGGAACGGCACGCCCTGCAGCGTCGCGGCATTGAGCTGCTGGAATGTCGCCAGCGTGTTGGGCTGCACGGAATGATCGACCGTGATGAAGGCCGACAGCGGCACCATCGTGCCATCCGTCGCGCGGATGCGATAGCTCAAAATCTGGTCGGTGGTCGAACGCAACGAGCGCGGCACCTGCGCAATCACTTCATAGGAGCGGCCCTGCACCGTGAAGCGGTTCACATTGTTGCCGCCCAGAAGCGTTGCCAGCGTGGCGCCGATATCCGACATGGTGACGCCCAGCTTGTTGGCGCGGTCCTTGTCGATCACGAATTCGGCTTGCGGTGTTGCGAAACGCAGATCGGCGTTGGCGAAGATGAAGAGCCCGCTCTTCATCGCCTCGTTCTTCAGCGTGTCGAGCGTCTCGGCCAGCCGCGAATATTCACCGGGATAGGTGAGCACGAATTCAACCGGCAGGTCGCCCGCGCCCACTGGAATCGCCGAGGGCGCCGTGGCGAAGATGTTGACGCCCGCCACCTGTTTGAACTTCGGCTGCAACTCCGCCATCACCGAAAGATCGGAGCGCGTGCGCTGCTCCCACGGCTTGAGGATCAGGCCCATGAAGGCGCCATGCGATGTCGGGAAGCCGTCAATAGCGAAGAGGTTCTGTTTCTCCGGCACCGCCATCATCGTCTTGGTGAGCTGGTCGGTGTAGGTCGTCAGATAATCGAGGTTCGTATGTTCCGGCGCATTGACGAAGGCGAACAGCACGCCCTGGTCTTCGTTGGGCGCAAGCTGGTTCTGGATGGCGGAATAGAGAATGCCCGAGAGCACAATGGTCAGCGCCGCAATCCATGCGAACACCGCGCGCTGGCGGATCGTACCGTCGAGCCTGCGGCGATAAAAACGCTGCAGCTTGCCGAAGGTGTTTTCAACCAGACGGCCGAACCAGCTTTGATGCTCATGCGATTTCAGCAGCTTCGAGGTCATCATCGGGGATAGAGTCAAGGCGATGATGCCCGAAACAACCACGGCTCCCGCGAGCGTGAGCGCGAATTCGCGGAACAGCGCGCCGGTGAGGCCGCCGATGAAGGCGATCGGCGCATAGACGGCGGCCAGCGTGATGGTCATGGCGATGACCGGGCCGGTGATTTCCCGCGCACCCCGCAACGCCGATTCAAAAGGCGTCAGCCCTTCCTCGATGTGGCGGTGGATATTCTCCACCACCACGATGGCGTCGTCCACCACGAGGCCGATGGCCAGCACCAGCGCCAGAAGCGTGAGCAGGTTGATCGAATAACCGAGCGCCACGAGAACCAGCGCCACGCCCACCAGTGACAGCGGGATGGTGACAACCGGGATCAGCGTCGAGCGCAGGTTGCCGAGGAACAGGAAGATCACCACGATGACGATGACCGCCGCTTCGCCCAGCGTCTTGGCCACTTCCCAGATCGAGGCGTTGATGAACTCCGTCGCGTCATAGGCGATGTTGGCGGTGAGCCCGTTCGGCAGGCCGCGCTGCACTTCCGGCATCGCATCGCGCACCGCCTTGATGACTGTCAGCGGGTTGGCGTCGGGCGACGACTGGATGCCCATGAACACAGCCTTGAGGCCGTCAAAGTTCGAGCGGGAGTCGAAATTCTCCGGCCCCAGATCGACCTTTGCCACCTGGCCCAGGCGGATCACCGTATCGCCGCGCGTGGCGATCACGATATTCTCGAACTCCTCGGGCGTGTCGAGCGAGGTCTGGGCGTTGATGTTGGTCTGCGTGAAATCGCCTTTGATGGTGCCGGCGGCGGTCGTGAAGTTGTTGGCGGCCAGCGCGTTGCGGATGTCGAGCGGGGTGATCGACAGCGCCGCCATCTTGTCGGGATCGGGCCACACGCGCATGGCGAAGGTCGAACCGCCGAGGATTTCCGCCGCCGCCACGCCGTTCACCGCCTGGAGCTTCGGCTGCACGACGCGGTTGAGATAGTCGCTGATCTGCGGCGACGTCATCTGCTCGCTCTTGAAGCTGATGTACATCAGGTCAAAGCCGGAGCCGGTGGTGCGCTTGACGATCGGGTCGTTGGCGTCGCTGGGCAGAATGCTTTTGACTTCGTTGACCTTCGACAGCACGTCGGCCAGCGCCCGGTCGGCGTTGGCGTCAAGCCTGAGCTTGAGGGTCACCACCGAGGCGTTCTGCGACGAGGTGGATGAAATGGTGTCGACACCTTCCGTCGACGCCACGGCCTGCTGGATCGGCGTGGTGATGAAGCCCTTGATCTGGTCAGCGTTGGCGCCCGGATAGGTGGTGGTGATTTCGATCTTGGTATCCGACACATAGGGGAACTGCCGGATGGGCAGCTTGAACACCGCCTGCAAACCGGCCAGCAGGATAAGCAGGCTCACGACCGTGGCAAGTACCGGCCGGCGGACGAAAATATCGGTAAAGTGCATGTGCGCAGTTCCGCCCTATTGAATGGTGTCGGTCTTGGTGATCTTGAGCGCCACCGAATTGTCGATCCTGACCATCGATCCCTGGTCGATCTTGTTCTGCCCGACAGTCACCACGTGATCGCCTTCCTTGAGGCCGCTCAGGATGGAAATCTGCCCGTTGCGCACCGGCCCGACTTTCACGAAGTGGCGTTCGATGTCGTAAACCTTGTCGGTAGAACCGGCGGGCGGCGACTTGGCTGGAACGGCGACAAAGACGTTGTCGCCATAGAGCGAAAAGACCACGGCCGTCTGCGGCACGGTCATCACCTGCTCCGGCGTGCCCGCATCAACCAGTATATTCGCATACATGCCGGGCAACAGCTTGCCATCGGGATTATCCAGCGTGGCGCGCACGGTGATCATGCGGGTGGAGTCCGACATTTTTGAATCGGTGGTTTTCACCGTGCCCTTGAAGGATTTATCGGGCCAGGCGTTAAACGTGGCCGTGACCGGCTGGCCATCCTTGATGCGGCCATAGTCGGCTTCCGTAACAGTGAAATCGGCATAGATCGGATCGGTCTTCTGCAGCCACACGATCTTCTGCCCCGGCGCGACGTAGCTGCCGAGCGAGATGGACCTGAGGCCCACCGTGCCATCCCATGGCGCATAGATATATTTCTGGTCAATCAGCGCTTTCGCCTGATCGGCCTGCGCCTTCAGGCTGTCGCGCTGCGAACGGAGCTGGTCAATCTCGGTGCGCGGCGCCAGGCCCTTGTCGGCCAAGCCCTGACGGCGATCAAGGTCGCTCTGCGCATTGGCGAGCTGCGCTTCGAGGCTGCGCAACGTCGCATCGGCGGTATCATGGTCAAGCTCGACGAGCAGGTCGCCCTTCTTCACCTTCTGGCCGGAGTCGAACTGGATTTTCTGCACCACACCGCCGATCTGCGGCGTGATGTCGATGCCGTCCGTCGCCACCAGCGTGCCGATGCCGGAAATCTGCGGCTGCCACGTCTCCATCTTTGCATCCGCGGCGGACACGGTTTCAACCGGCTTCGGCGCGCTGCCAATGATACCGGCGATCATCTTCGGCTTGAAGATAAAGGCATAATAATAAAGCCCACCCGCGAGGCCGCCCAGGATGACGGTGGCGAGGATCAGGTAAAGAAAGCGGCGGATCATCAATCAGGCTCCGTTATTCAGCGGCATGGGCGGGGGCTTCGGCCACCAGTTCCGCCCGTTTGCGTTCAAGGTATTTGACCGAGGCCGACATCACGGCCTCACCATATCCGGCGATGAAGGCAGCACCCGCCAGCTTCTGCGGCACACATTCGCAGGCGTGGATGCGCCCAAGGTCGGAGCGCAGATTGGCAAGCTGCCGGTCAATCGCCCCCAGCATGACATCAGGCGTCACGAATTCTGTCAGCAGCATCTGGAACAGGAATTCCGATTTGAACTTATCGCGCGCCGGCGGCGCGGAAATCGACTGCTGCAGCATCTTCCGCCCGGCCTCGGTGATGGCGTAGATTTTCTTTTCCGGCTTGCCGCTTTTCTGTTCGGCCCGGACCGTCAGATAGCCCTCGGCGAGAAGCTGGGTGAGTGCTGGATAGATCGATCCGAAACTGGCATCGATGAAGTGGCTGAACATGCCCTCCTCGATTTCCTTCTTGATCTCATATCCGCTGGCCTCCCCAAGGGTGAGGACGCCAAGGCACAGGGTTCTGACGTTCATCTTCTACTCGTCCGCTATATTCCGCTCGGGAATATATCGTTCCGGTATAGAGTCAACCGGTTTTTGATTTTCCGGTCAAATTGCAACCACCACTGAACAAGCCTCGCAAAGAGCGGAAAGCAGCGTGACTTTCTGCCAATTGATAGTGACTTCCACTGAAAAATAGCGCTCAGCAAGTGACTATCAGCTTCCCGGTTGGCTTGTGCATTGCCCAAAGGCCGTTTAAGAGACAATGCAGACAATAAAATTGGCAGCGTTAAAGCGGCCATAGGGGCAAACAGGAAGGGGGAGTGGATGGAGTATTTTCTCCAGCAGCTCATCAATGGAATCACACTCGGCTCGATCTACGGGCTCATCGCCATCGGCTATACGATGGTTTACGGCATCATCGGCATGATCAACTTCGCCCATGGAGACGTCTTCATGGTCGGCGGTTTCGTGTCCCTCATTGCCATCGTGGCGATGGGCGTCAGCGGCAATTCCGGGCTGGCCTTCACCATCCTCGCCCTGCTGCTGGTGGTGCTGATCGCCATGATCATCGCCGCCGCCTACAATTGGACGATCGAGCGCGTCGCCTACCGCCCACTGCGCGGTTCCTTCCGGCTGGCCCCGCTCATCTCCGCCATCGGCATGTCGATCGTGCTGGAGGAATTCGTCCGTATCGCCCAGGACGGCCGCCCCAAGCCCCTGCAGCCGATCGTGACGGGCGGCTTTGAATGCGCCGGGGGCCTTCGTGGTGCGCCTCTCCAACATGCAGATCATCATCATCGTCACCACCCTGGCGCTGATGGCCATCTTCACCGCCATCATTACCCGCACCTCGCTTGGCCGCGCCCAGCGCTCCTGCGAGCAGGACATGAAGATGGCTTCGCTGCTGGGCATCGACGTGAACAAGACGATCTCCATCACCTTCGTCATGGGCGCGGCTCTGGCCGCCGTCGCCGGGCTGATGTTCTTCCTCTATTACGGCGTCACCGATTTCCGCGTCGGCTTCCTGGCGGGCGTGAAGGCCTTTACCGCAGCCGTTCTGGGCGGCATCGGATCGCTGCCCGGCGCGATGATCGGCGGCATCATCATCGGCCTCGTGGAAGTCTTCTGGTCGGCCTATTTCTCGGTGGAGTACAAGGACGTCGCCGCCTTCGCCATGCTGGCGGCGGTGCTGATCTTCCTGCCGCAGGGCCTCCTCGGCAAACCTGAAGTGGAGAAGGTCTGACGCATGGCGGGTGCTCCGAAATCCACCGCCGTCATGGCTGACTCCGGCAAACAGGACGCAGCCTCGATCATCAAGGATCTGGTGTTCACGGCGATCCTCGCCACGGTGATCCTCGGCCCCATCGTCGGCCTCAAGACCGTGGCGGCGACCGGCACGCTGGCGCTGCAGACGCGCTGGGGCTGGGTTGCCATTCTTGTCGGCATCGTCGTTGCGGGCCGCCTGTTCTTCCATCTCGTGTCATGGAACAAACCTGCAGCAGCAAAGCCCGCCAAGGCCGCCAGCGCCACCGGCCCGAACTATGGCCGCTTCGTGGGGCCTGCCCTCCTCCTGTTCGCCATCGCGCTCCCCTTCCTCGCCAGTCTCACCGGCACGCGCGAACGGCAGATCATGGACCTGTCGATCCTCATTCTCACCTACATCATGCTGGGCTGGGGCCTGAACATCGTCGTCGGTCTCGCAGGGCTTCTCGACCTCGGCTACGTCGCCTTCTATGCGGTGGGCGCTTATACCTACGCCCTGCTTTCGACGGTGTACCTTCCGGCGTGGTTCGGCGATGGCATCATCCCATGGGCCTTCTTTATCACGCTTCCCCTCGCGGGCATCCTCGCCGCCCTGTGGGGCGTAATCCTCGGCTTCCCCGTATTGCGCCTGCGTGGTGATTATCTCGCCATCGTGACACTGGCGTTCGGCGAAATCATCCGCGTCATCCTCATCAACTGGGTGGATTTCACCGGCGGCCCGGCGGGCATCGGCAACATCCCCCGGCCCTCCTTCTTCGGCCTGCCCTTCACGGCGGGCGACGATGGCTTCGCGGCCTTCTTCGGCCTTGAACACAAACCGATCTACCGCATCGACTTCCTGTTCTATGTCATTCTCGTGCTGGCGCTCATCACCAATCTGGTGACGCTGAGGCTCCGCAAGCTGCCCATCGGCCGCGCCTGGGAGGCGCTGCGCGAGGATGAGATCGCCTGCCGCTCGCTTGGCATCAACACCACGTCCACAAAGCTCACCGCTTTCGCCACCGGTGCGCTGTTTGCGGGCTTCGCCGGAAGCTTCTTCGCCACACGGCAGGGCTTCGTATCGCCGGAAAGCTTCGTCTTCATGGAATCGGCGATCATCCTCGCCATCGTGGTGCTGGGCGGCCTCGGCTCGCAGATCGGCGTGGTCGTCTCCGCCATCGTCATCATCGGCACCTTCGAGGCGTTCCGCGAAATGGACTTCCTCACCGCCGTCATGCCGGAAGGCTTTGACCCCGTGCAGTACCGCATGCTGTTCGTGGGCATCGCCATGGTGCTGATCATGCGCTGGAAGCCGCGCGGCTTCGTGACACGGCGTGACCCGACCGTCTATCTCAAGGAGAAGAAAGCCGTCTCCGCCGATCTCGTCGCCGAGGGCCACGGCTGATGACTGTGCCTCTGCTTCGTGTCGAACACCTGACCATGCGTTTCGGCGGCCTCACGGCTGTCGGCGATCTCTCGTTCAGCGCCAACAAGAATGACATCACGGCGCTGATTGGACCCAACGGCGCGGGCAAGACGACGGTGTTCAACTGCATCACCGGCTTCTACAAGCCCACCGAAGGCAGCATCATCCTCACCCATGACGACAGCAAGGAATTCCTCCTTGAACGGATGGATGACTTCCGCATCGCCCGCCATGCGCGCGTGGCCCGCACCTTCCAGAACATCCGCCTCTTCGCCGGCATGACGGTTCTGGAAAACTTGATGGTGGCGCAGCACAACGCGCTGATGAAGGCTTCGGGCTTCACTTTCTTGGGCCTCTTCGGTTCCGCCGGATACAAGCGGGCCAGCAAGGAAGCGGTGGAGTTTTCCAAATACTGGCTGGAAAAGATCGGCCTCATCGACCGCGCCGACGATCCGGCGGGCGAACTTCCCTATGGCGACCAGCGGCGGCTCGAAATCGCCCGCGCCATGTGCACGAAGCCTCTCCTGCTTTGCCTCGATGAACCGGCGGCTGGCCTCAACCCGCGCGAGTCCGACGCGCTGAACCGCCTGCTCCTCGACATCCGCAAGGAACAGGGCATCGCCATTCTGCTGATCGAGCATGACATGAGCGTCGTCATGGGCATTTCCGACCACATCGTGGTGCTCGACTACGGCGTCAAGATTTCCGACGGCACCCCGTCGCATGTGAAGAATGATCCCGCCGTCATCCGCGCCTATCTGGGTGTGGAGGATGAAGAGGAAGTCGATCTCGCCGTGGGAGCAAAGCCATGAGCGGGGCCATGCTTGAGGTTCGCGGCGTTGAAACCTTCTACGGCAAGATCCAGGCGCTGAAGGGCATCGACCTTGACGTGAACAAGGGCGAGATCGTCACCCTGATCGGCTCGAACGGCGCCGGCAAATCCACCCTGATGATGACGATCTGCGGCACGCCCCGCGCCCGCTCCGGCAGCATCACCTTCGAGGGCAAGGATATCACCCAGACGCCCGTGCATGAGATCGTGCATCTGGGCATCTCGCAATCCCCCGAAGGCCGCCGCATCTTTCCGCGCATGACGGTGGAGGAAAATCTCCAGATGGGCGCCACCGTCTCCAAGCCCGAATTCTACGAGCAGGATCTGGCGCGCGTCTTCGGCATGTTTCCCATTCTCGAAAAGCGCCGCAGCCAGCGCGGCGGCACGCTCTCGGGCGGCGAACAGCAGATGCTCGCCATCGCCCGCGCGCTGATGGCGAGGCCCAAGCTCCTGCTGCTCGATGAGCCCTCGCTGGGCTTGGCGCCGCTGATCGTCAAACAGATCTTCGCCGCCATCAAGGAACTGAACGAAAAGGAAGGCCTGACCGTTTTCCTCGTGGAACAGAACGCCTTCCATGCGCTGAAGCTCGCCCACCGCGCCTATGTGATGGTGAACGGCAACATCACCATGACCGGCACCGGCCGCGAGCTGCTGTCACGGCCTGAAATCCGCGCCGCCTATCTCGAAGGGAGCCATTGAACATGCAGCTCTTCGTCGAAGACAAGCTCTCGGTGTTCATCATCATGACGGTCATCCTCGGCGGCGGCGCTGCCTTTCTCGCCGGCCGCAGCCTGGCCAGCAAATGGCGGCCCATGCTCTCCGCCGTCCTCTATATGATCCCGCTGGGAATGGCGCTGCGCTTCTTTCATTACGCGCTGTTCAACGGCGACCTCCTGTCTCTCCATTATTTCATCACCGACACGCTGGTGCTGATCGCCGGTTCCCTGCTGGGCTACCGCCTCACCCGCGTGAAGCAGATGGTGACGCAATATCCCTGGGCGTGGGAGCGCGCGGGGCCCTTTTCATGGAGGGCCAAATCCTCAACTTAAATTCGGGAAAAGGCCATTTTCTGGCCCTTCCCAATCGCACGTCTTTGGGCCTAGACTTTCGCCCCAAGGGGTGCGCAAACCCCGAAGACCAGACGGTCAAGAAACTCAAGGGAGACTTCGAATGAAGAAATATCTGTTGTCGGGCATCGCGCTTGGCTTTGCCGCCGCGCTCTCCGCCTCGACGGCGCTGGCCGATGTCAGCATCGGCGTCGCAGGCCCGATCACCGGCGACTATGCCTCCTTCGGCGAACAGCTCAAGAAGGGCGCCGAGCAGGCCGTTGCCGACCTCAACGCCAAGGGCGGCGTGAACGGCGAGAAGATCGTTCTCGAAGTGGGCGACGACGCCTGCGATCCGAAGCAGGCCGTGGCGGTTGCCAACCAGATGGTGTCGAAGGGCATCAAGTTCATGGCCGGCCACTTCTGCTCCGGCTCCTCGATCCCCGCTTCGGCGATCTATGCCGAAGAAGGCATCGTGCAGATCACCCCTGCGTCCACCAACCCGAAGTTCACCGAACAGGGCCTGTGGAACACCAACCGCGTCTGCGGCCGTGACGATGCGCAGGGCGTTGTCGCCGGCAACTTCCTGGCCAAGCATTACAAGGACAAGAAGATCGCCATCCTCGACGACAAGTCTCCCTATGGCAAAGGCCTCGCGGATGAAACCCGCAAGGCGCTGAACGCCGCGGGCGTCAAGGAAGTGATGGACGAGTCCTACACCGCCGGTGAAAAGGACTACACTGCCCTCGTCTCCAAGATGAAGGAAGCGGGCATCGACGCCGTGTATCTCGGCGGCTATCACACCGAAGGCGGCCTTATCCTGCGCCAGATGCGTGAACAGGGCATGGGTGCCCAGATGATCTCGGGCGACGCGTTCAACACCGAAGAGTTCTGGACCATCGCCGGCCCCGCCGGTGAAGGCATGATCTTCACCTTCGCGCCCGAACCCCGCAACAACCCGGCCGCCAAGGACGTGGTGGATGAGTTCAAGAAGGTTGGCTACGATCCGGAAGGCTACACCCTCTATGCCTATGCCGCGATCCAGGCCTGGGCCCAGGCTGCCGATGCGCTGAAGAGCACCGACGGCAAGAAGATCTCGGAATGGCTGCGCGCCGGCAACACCGTTCACACAGTGCTGGGCGACCTGCAGCTGAACGAGAAGGGCGACATCAAGGACGCCAAGTACGTGTTCTACAAGTTCCACGACGGCAAGTACACGGAAGACGATACCCTCAACTAAGCCTGGGATTTTTCCCATGCCGGAAACCCGCGCGAACCACTTCGCGCGGGTTTTCTTTTTCGCAAGCCCCGCATACGGCTGTTGCGGCAAGGCCCATGAGGCTTTACGGATCGCAGCATGAAACCGATTGCCGCCCTGCTCTGCGCTGCCCTGCTGCTGGCCCTGCCCGCGCGCGCCGATATCCTGATCGGCACGGCAGGGCCGATGAGCGGCGCCAACGCCAGCTTCGGCGAGCAGATGCGGCGCGGCGCGCAAAGAGCTGTCGATGATTACAATGCGTCGGGCGGCCTATCCGGCCAGCCTTTGTCACTCATCGCGTCGGACGATGGGTGCGAGCCGCGCAAGGCCGTGGATGTGGCGACCGATTTCGTGTCGAAGGGCGTGAAACTGGTGGCGGGCCATTTCTGCTCAGGCGCTTCGGTGCCGGCTGCCAAGGTTTACAATCAGGCCAACATCCTGATGATTTCGCCCGCATCCACCAATCCCAAGCTGACGGATGCCGGCTTGTGGAATGTCTTCCGCGTCTGCCAGCGTGACGACGCCGAAGGCACCTTCGCGGGCAAATATATCGCCGCGCATTACCGGGACCAGAAGATCGCCATTCTGAATGACAAATCACCCTCTGGCGCGGCGCTGGCCGCAAAGGTGCGGCAGGCCCTCTCGGCCGCCGCAATGACGCCGGTGATCGATGAGACCTACACTCCGGGCGCCAAGGACTATGGCGACATCGCCGTGAAGCTCCGGAATTCCGGCGCTGCCGTTCTCTATATCGGCGGCACCTATGTGGAGGCCGGGCTGATCATCCGCGAGTTGCGGGATATGGGCTCGGGCATCCAGTTGATCGGCAGCAACGCGCTCGTCACGGATGAGTTCGGTAACATCGCCAAGGATGCGGCTGATGGCACGCTGATGAGCTTTGCCGCCGACCCGCAGCGGGGCGATGCCGCCAAGGCTGTGCTGCAGCATTTCGCGAATGATGATTTCCAGCCGGAAGGCTATACGCTGAATGCCTATGCCGCCGTGCAGGTGTTCGTGCAGGCGGCGGAAGCGACAGGCGGCACCGATGCTCACAGGATCGCCGACTGGTTGCATGCCGGAAACCGCGTGCAAACAGTTCTTGGAAACATCGGCTTCGATGCCAAAGGCGATTTGCTGGAGCAGCCCTTCGTGTGGTTCCGCTGGACGGATGGGCGCTATGTGGAAGCGCCAGATGTGCATTGACGGCGGCTTCGCCTTGACCCACCATCACCCCTTCTCAGCGGGATAATCCCATGAGCGCCTTCTTCGTCCAGATCAAATGTGAACTCGGCAAATCCTACCAGGTGGCCACGGCCATCGCCGACAGCGAACTGGCATCGGAAATCTATTCCACCGCAGGCGGTTACGACCTTTTGGTGAAGTTTTACCTTGACGAAGCCGAAGACGTGGGGCGCTTCATCGCCGAGAAAATCCAGCCCATTGCCGGCATCAGGGACACCTATACGATTATCACCTTCCAGGCTTTCTGATGCGGCGGCTTGCCCTCGCCCTTCTGCTCTGCCTGTGCCCGGTAATTGCCGAGGCCGCGGATGGCGCGCAGTTCCAGGCCTTGGGATTTTCGCCTGACGCCCGCTATTTCGCCTTCGAGCAGTTCGGCATTCAGGACGGCTCGGGGTTTTCCTATGCCGATGTTTTCATCATCGACACCGAGAAGAACGAATGGGTGAAGGGATCACCCATCCGCGAAATGACGGAAGATGAGTCGGGCAAATTGGGCCTCTCGCATGCCAGGGCGCTTGAACGCGCCGCTCCATTGTTGAAATCGGCTGGCATCACCGAACCGGCGGAACTCCTCGCCGCCTTCCCCGCCACGCAGGTGGGCTTGCCGCGCAACATGGTGAAATTTGACCGCTACTACAACAGCACGGGCGGCGGCGCGGAGGACGGAACCGCCAATGCGGAAATCCGCATGGAGCTGGCCCTGTCCACGGCGGAGGTGGCAATACCGGAAAACTGCAAGGCCTATGAAGAGCCCGTGAAAGGCTTCACCCTCACCATGAAACGCGGTGAGCAGGCGCAGCCCGCTACCGTTCATTCCGATGCGGCGCTCCCCGCCTCGCGCGGCTGCGCCCTGGGTTACGACATCGCCGCCGTCTATGGCCCGAGCGGCTATCCCGAAACCCGCAGGCTGGTGGCGCTGATCGCCGTCTACACGCGCGGTTTCGAGGGCCAGGACCGGCGCTACATCGCCGTTCCCTTCGCCGACCCTTGAGCATTTGCAACGGCGGCTGATCGTTTGTAGAAGCGGGCCGTTCAACAAGGTGCCCGCATGATCCCCCGCTACAGCCGCCCGGAAATGACTTCGATCTGGGACCCTCAAACCCGTTTCCGCATCTGGTTCGAGATCGAGGCCCACGCCACCGATTGCCTAGCGGAACTGGGCGTGGTGCCCAAGGAGGCGGCAGCCAAAATCTGGGCCATGGGCAAGGATGCTGTCTTTGACGTGGCGCGCATCGACGAGATCGAATCCGTCACCAAGCATGACGTGATCGCCTTCCTCACCCACCTTTCGGAAATCGTCGGGCCTGAAGCCCGCTTCGTGCATCAGGGCATGACGTCTTCGGACGTGCTCGACACCTGCTTCAACGTGCAGCTCATGCGCGCCGCCGATCTGCTGATCGCCGATGTGGACGGGCTTCTCGCCGCCCTCAAGCGCCGCGCTTTTGAATACAAGATGACACCGACTGTGGGCCGCAGCCACGGCATCCATGCCGAACCCACCACGTTCGGCGTCAAGCTGGCGCAGGCCTATGCCGAGTTCTCGCGCGGCAGGGCGCGGCTGGAAATGGCGCGGAAGGAAATCGCCACCTGCGCCATCTCGGGCGCTGTCGGCACCTTTGCCAACATTGATCCGCGCGTTGAGGAATATGTGGCGGAGAAAATGGGGCTTCAGCCCGAACCCGTCTCCACGCAGGTCATCCCGCGCGACCGCCATGCCATGTATTTCGCGGCGCTTGCGGTGGTCGCCAGTTCGATCGAACGGCTGGCCATCGAAATCCGCCATCTTCAGCGTACGGAGGTTCTGGAGGCGGAGGAATATTTTTCTCCCGGCCAGAAAGGTTCCTCCGCCATGCCGCACAAGCGGAACCCCGTGCTGACCGAAAACCTGACCGGCCTTGCCCGCCTCGTGCGCTCCGCCGTGACGCCCGCTTTGGAAAACGTGGCGCTCTGGCATGAGCGCGATATTTCCCACTCCTCGGTGGAACGCGGCATCGGGCCGGACGCCACTATCCACTTGGATTTTGCTCTGAAGCGGCTGACCGGCGTGATCGATAAGCTGCTCGTCTATCCCGGCAACATGCAGAAGAATCTGGATCGCCTTGGCGGCCTCATCCATTCGCAGCGCGTGCTGCTGGCGCTGACGCAGAGAGGCATGAGCCGGGAAGAATCCTATGCCGCCGTGCAGCGCAACGCCATGCCGGTGTGGCGCGGCGAAGGAAACTTTCTCGATCTCCTCAAGAAGGACAAGGAAGTCTCAGCCCATCTGTCTGATACCGAACTCGAGAGCCTCTTCGACCTGGGTTATCATCTGAAACACGTCGACACGATCTTCCGCCGCGTCTTCGGCGAGGCTTAACCTACCCACAGGCTCCAGATCGCCAGCATCGGGTCTTTGCGCGATTGCATGGCGTGGGTCACGCCGGGCTCATTGTAAATCAGCCCGCCGGGGCCTGGCCATGACCAGTCATGGCCTTCCTTCCACCATCCGCCATCGGTGAGCGCCACATAGACCTCTTCCGGCGGATGGCGGTGATTGGGATAGAACGTTTCAGGGGCCATCAGCGTCAGGCCGATCCACACGTCTTCGCGCTCTTCCAGCCCGCCCGGGCCAACCACCATGGCATTGGCATGCTTGTAGTGGAAATTGGGATCGGCCTCCGATCCCTTGCGCGGTGACCAATGCAGATCACCCGAGAGGGAGGCAAGCGCCCGTGCGAGTTCCGGCACGGGCGCATCGGCCAGCTGCGCGAGCCTGAGCGCGGCGGGCAGTTCGATGGTGATTGGCAAGCTCTGCGGCGCGAGCTTGCCGGGGCCTCCACCCCGCGCACGCAGCGCCCCAAAGATCCTGTCAGCGGCGGGCTGGGCTCCGGCACAATCGCGCGCGCGGGCGGCAATGGCCTGCTCGGTCAGATCGATGAAGCGCTGGAGCGGCCTGCTGCGCATCAGTCGGTGATGCTCACGCGCGTGGCGCCGAGGCCATGCTGCTGAACCAGGTTAAAGAGCTTTGCGGCATTCTCGGGCGACAGGCGCACGCAGCCATGCGACGCCGGACGACCGAGATTCTTGACATAATAGGTGCCGTGGATCGCGTAGCCGCCATAGAAGAAAATGGAATTCGGCATTGGCGAATTGTCGTATTTCTTGGAATAGTAAACGCGCCTGAGCGCGAAGGGACGGTAGCGGCCACGCGGCGTGTGGTAGCCATCGCGCGCAGTTGAGACCTTCCACCGGCCATAAGGCCAGCCGTTCACGTTCACCGCCATGGACTGGCTGGAGATGTTGATATTGATCTCCACCTCAGGCGCCGCCGAACTGGCCGACGCAGGCCCTGCCGCCGGTTGCAGCAGGAGGAAAAACACGGCGAAAACCGCACTCAATTGCTTCAGCATTTTAACATCACCTCTGAGAGCCCCCTCTCTGGATGGAAGTCTTGCGTCTGCCTTCGGAACAGACAGGAAAAGCGAATTCCCGCATTCTGCCCAGATTCCTAAAAATCCCCATTAAAACCGCAAGCATGCTAGGCAACAATGACATTGGATTGCTTTTTTAGCAGTTCTTTCTGAATAAAAATCAAATTATGATGAAAAGAGATCGTGGATATCTGATCGCCCAGCGCTTCGAGCTTCGGATTCCGCGGAGATTCCCCGGTGAATTCGCACGCGTTGAGATAGTGTGTAAGACGCTGGAAATACGTCATGCAGGTCTCGCCGCCGTCTCCTATCAATCGCCCGCCCCAGTCGGGCCAATACGATGTTTGTATATCCTCCACGACATACGTTCCGCCATCCTTCAGGGAGGGAAACAGTTTTTCGAACGTAAATATCTGATGCTCGCTAAAATGGGAGCCATCATCAATGATAATATCAAACGCGCCCTCCGATTCTATCAGACGTGATAGATCCTGATCGCTGAATTGATCGACTTTGTAGATAGTGACGCCACGGGTCTCGAGTATTTTTTTATCCTGGATGTCGCACGCGACAATCTTCCCAAACGGGAAATACCACCTCCAGGCGGTGATGGAACGGCCGCCAATGCTGTTTTTGTAGCCACCAATTCCAATTTCCAGAAGCTTGATCTTTCGCCAGCGGTAAGGCCCGAAAAACCGCTTGTAGTGCGGTGCGTATCGATGTCCGCCTGCCCTGTGCTTGTCTGTGCCATTCAGGAAAAATATCCATGTAAGCGGCAATCCCATCCAGCGAAACAAGTAGGACGCCATGGACGCGGCACGATAAACGTCCAACTCGTTCTCTTTTACAATCTGGCGTCTTTTTTCATCCGTCGCGAAACAGGCTTTGAAAGCGATCCAGATCGGGCGTGTGAACGATGTTGTCGCCGGCATGGTTTTCGCGGCCCTATTTGGCTATTTCTGTGATGCCCCGTCGAACAGAAACTCCCGCCCGACCTTGACGCGCCGCACACCATCATAGGCGATGATATCAGCGGTTGCATAAGTCTCGGTTAACGTGGCGGGCAGGAAGCTGCCGGTGCCTACCATGTCGAGCGGTGCATTGGCTGCTCCCATGATCTGGCACTTCTGCGGATCGAAACCGGACGAAGCGACGATCTGCGCCTCCTTGTAGCCTGCGCGGTCCAGCGCGAGGCGGGCATGGATGATCGAGGCCACCGACACGCCCTTGCCGAACAGGATGCGGCGCACCTTGTCGATCAGGATGTTGTTGGGATCAAGCTGCACCGCCCTGCCGCCCAGGACCTGCTCGACGATGTTGTATTCGCCCTGCACGCCCAGCCAGTGGCCAACCGTATCGACGGATTTCTCATAGTCGAGGCCTTCGGCAAACCGCCCGCCATGCGTATCGAGGCGGATGCCGTAGGTCTTGCCCTGCTCCTGCAGTTTCGCCTGCTCATAGAACCAGTGCGCGCAGCGCAGCGAGTCGGTGATTTCCTCGCCCGTGTAGTCGACGAGGGCGATCAGCGCCTTGGCTTCGGGGATGGTTTCGGCGAACAGCTTCATCGCCTTCAGCACATCGCCGCCGGTGTAGCCAATCAGCGCATGGGGCATGGTGCCCATGCCGCCGCCCGGACCGAAGAATGGCGCAGTTAAATCCTGCGAGGAGCCGACGAAGCCCTTTACCGCCGGATCGGCCTTCTTCGCCGCCATGCTGCCCACCGCCGCGCCATAGGCGGCGAGAATATTCATTTCTGCCCCGCTGCCGTGGCGGGCGTGCATGTCCATGAAGCCGGCCGAGGGAATGGCCCGGCACATCTCATAGGCGTTGTTGGCGGAGACGCAGGGAAAGCCCGTCTTCTGCAGCAGCAGCGTCTCGATTTCCGAGAGCTTCGCCATGGAGCCGGTGATCTCCATCATCTTGCTTTCGGAGGGAACGATGTCGCCTTCCTGACAATAGCGCTTGATCTGCACGTCCGGCACGAAGCGGCGGATCAGGCGTATGGTCGGCTCCAGCGCGGCCACCACGCGGCGGCGCATGAACACGGCAAACGTCACCTGCGCATCGCCATGGGCCGAAACGATGCGGCTGGTGTTGGTGAAATATTTGTCGGTCTGGGCTGGAATCGGACAGGCGCTCAGGGCGATGTCGGCGAGCCTGTCGAGGATGGCAGCGGTTTCGGCGGGAAGTGACGGTTGCTTGTCCATGCCGCACTTTCAGCCGAAACGCGCAAAAAGGTCAAACGCTCTTGATCTCCTCAAGGAGCCTGGCGCAGCCCCACTGCATGAGGTCCACATCCACCGCCGCGGCGAGGAAGGTGAAGCCCAGTCCAAGGTAGGTCTTGATGACATCGGCATTGCCCGCGAAAGCCCCGGCCACCAGCCCGTTGGACCTGGCCGCCTTCGAGACCTTCCGCATGGCGGCGAGCGTCGCTTCGCCCGTCTTGGCAACGGCAGCACCATTGGAGAGTGTGATCGACAAATCGCTGGGACCCACGAACAGCCCGTCGAGACCCGGCGTGGCGGCAATCTGCTCCACCTGATCCAGCGCCTCGACCGTCTCGATCATGGCGAACACCTGGGTCAAGCGGTTGGCCTGCGCCAGATATTCGGGGGCCGTCAGCCCCGAGGCCTGAAGTGCCGTATAGCCGCCCCAGCTACGGCCTCCGATGGGCGGATATTTCGCCGCCTTCACCAGCGCCTGCGCCTGCGCGGGGCTGTTGATCATCGGGGCGATCACGCAGGCAGCGCCCGCATCCAGCGACTGGCCGATCAGCCCCGGATCGTTCCACAGCGCCCGCACGATGGCGGGGCGGCCTGCGGCGTTGATGGCGGCGATCATCGGCACGGCGTCCGGAAAGCCGATCATGCCGTGCTGCATGTCCAGGCACACGCCATCGAGCGGCAGGCGGGCAGATTGCGCCGCCAGTTCGCCCGACGGCATGGTGAGCCACGAAAACAGGAAAGGCCCGGGTTTGCCGAGCCTTGCCTTCAGGTCATAATGCGCCTGCACGTTACGCCCCGGCCTTGATCTGCTGCACGGCCTCGGCCATCAGCTCGTCCATGGTGCGGCGGATCTGGTGATCGGACTGTGCGACCTTCTTGGCGTCGAAATCAGCCCGAATCTTGCGGAACACGTCTTCCTCGCCCGCCTCGATGAAATCGGCCTTTACCACCTCTTTGGCGTAATCATCCGCAGCGGTGCCGGAAAGCCCAAGCTTGTCAGCGGCCCAGAGGCCCAGAAGCTTGTTGCGGCGGGCGGTGGCCTTGAAGCGAAGTTCCTCGTCCAGCGCGAATTTGCGCTGAAAACCTTCGCCCCGCTCATCGAAAGTGGTCATGAACGTCTCCTGTTGGTTCCTTGCGCCCTGAAATAGCCAGTGCGGCCTTCCAAGGCAATGAGTTCTGGGCGTTGTGCGCCGCAGCAATGTGTTATAAGGAGCCCTCCCTCCGGCGATGCCGCTGTCGACTCGGCCGGTTTCGGGACATATGAGTGGTGTGAATTTCCTCCCCGTCCTAATGTGGGAGGGCGGTTGAGGTTTTGATGAGGATTTTCCAGATGAACAGCCGGCGCACGCGCATTTACGAAGGCAAGGCCAAGATCCTCTATGAGGGCCCGGAGCCCGGCACGGTGATCGTGCACTACAAGGACGACGCCACCGCCTTCAACGCGCAGAAGAAAGCCGTGATCGAGGGCAAGGGCGTCCTCAACCAACGCATTTCCGAATATATCTTCACGCGCCTGAACGAGCTTGGCCTGCCCACCCATTTCATCCGCACGCTGAACATGCGCGAGCAGCTGGTGCGCGAGGTGGAAATCATCCCGCTTGAAGTGGTGGTGCGCAACGTGGCGGCGGGTTCTCTTGCCAAGCGCCTCGGCCTTGATGAAGGCCACCAGCTTCCCCGCTCCATCATCGAATTCTATTACAAGAACGATGCGCTGGGCGATCCCATGGTCTCCGAAGAGCACATCACGGCGTTCAACTGGGCCGGGCCCCAGGAGATCGACGACATGATGCACATGGCGATCCGCATCAATGATTTCCTGTCCGGCCTCTTCCTTGGCATCGGCATCAAGCTGGTCGACTTCAAGATCGAATTCGGCAGGCTCTATGAAAACGACATGATGCGCATCGTGCTGGCCGACGAGATCAGCCCCGACTCCTGCCGCCTGTGGGACACCAAGACCAACGACAAGATGGATAAAGACCGTTTCCGCCGCGACATGGGCGGCCTCGTCGAGGCCTATCAGGAAGTGGCGCGCCGGCTTGGCATCATCTCGGCCACCGAACAGCCCGAACGCTCCCGCCCCAAGCTTGTGAAGACGGACAACTGATGAAAGCCAGGATCAAGGTCACCCTCAAGAAGGGCGTGCTGGACCCGCAGGGAAAAGCCATCGAGGGCGCGCTGGGCCATCTGGGCTTCGGCGGCGTCGGCGAAGTGCGGCAGGGCAAATATTTCGAGATCGAACTGGCCGAGACGGACAAGGCAAAGGCGAAAGATGAAGTGAAAGCGATGTGCGAAAAGCTCATCGCCAACACGGTGATCGAGAATTACGAGATCGAACTGGCCTGACATTTGGGTTCATGGATGAGGTTCGCATCAGCAAGTTCATGAGCCTCGTGTTGCGGCATCAGCCCGAAGCACTCGGGATCAAGCTGGACCGTGAGGGTTGGACAGATTTTGCCGACTTTGCCTCACGCATGAACGCCCGATTTGGTGTCACTGAACAAGATCTGGTTCGCCTCGTGGCGACCAATCCCAAGAAGCGGTTCGTCATACGGGATGGCCTGATAAGGGCAAATCAGGGTCATTCCGTTGAAGTGAACCTCGGACTGGACTCGCGCCCTCCCCCCGCCATGCTCTTTCACGGCACCACGGAGCAGGCCTACGAAAAGATACGTCTGGAAGGGCTGAAGAAAATCGACAGGACTCATGTGCATCTATCGCTGGATAGAGCCACGGCGGAGAAAACAGCTGTAAGGCGGCGGGGTCCCTGGGCCTTGCTTTCGATCAGCGCGGGAAAAATGGCAGCCGATGGTGCTTCGTTCTTCATGTCGGAAAATGGTGTGTGGTTGACTGACGCCGTTGCACCGGAATATCTGCAACTTGAGAAAGCGTGGGGTAAGAAATGAAATCCGCCGTCGTCGTTTTCCCCGGCATCAATCGCGAAACCGACATGATGCTGGCGCTCGAGAAAGTCACGGGCGCGAAGCCCGTCAGCGTCTGGCATACGGAAACGGAATTGCCGAAGGTTGATCTGGTGGTGGTGCCCGGCGGTTTTTCCTATGGCGACTATCTGCGCTGCGGCGCTATCGCGGCGCGCTCGCCCATCATGGAAGATATCCGCGCCAAGGCGCTGAAAGGACTCAAGGTTCTGGGCGTCTGCAACGGCTTCCAGATCATCACCGAGGCAGGCCTGCTGCCGGGCGCGCTGGTGCGCAATGCGCAGCTCCGCTTCGTGTGCCGCGAGGTGAAGCTGAAGGTCGAGAACAACGGCACGTTTTTCACGAAGCGCATGGCGAAAGGCGCGGTTGTCTCCTGCCCCGTGGCGCATGGCGAGGGTAATTACATCTGCGACGCCGAGACGCTGAAGCGGCTGGAAGGCGAAAACCGCGTGGTGTTCCGTTACACCGAGGGCACAAATCCCAATGGCGCCATGAACGACATCGCCGGGGTGATGAATGAGGCGGGCACGGTGATCGGCATGATGCCGCATCCCGAAAACATGATCGAGCCGCTGCATGGCAAGACCGATTGCCGCCCGCTGTTTGAAAGCCTGCTGGCGGCCTGAGGCTCTTCACGAAACCGTGAAACTTTCCACGCTTGATCCGGTTGTCGACTGGTATAAGCGTAACTTCCCTTCATACACATCAAGGAGCATTCATGGCCTACACCGTCGCGACTGTCATCGGCAGCCTCCGCAAGGATTCGTTCACCCGCAAGCTCACCGAGGCCATGGAGCCGCTGGCCCCCAAGGACATGAAATTCGTTGACGTGAAGATCGGCGACCTGCCGCTGTACAATCAGGACCATGAAGGAAGCCCCACCGCCGCCGTCACCGCCTTCAAGGCGGCGATCGAGAAGGCCGATGCCGTGCTGTTCGCCACGCCGGAATATAATCGCTCGGTGCCGGGCGTTCTCAAGAACGCGCTGGATGTCGGATCGCGGCCCTATGGCAAGAGCGCCTGGAACGGCAAGCCCGCCGCCATCCTCAGCGTCTCGCCAGGCGGCCTGGGTGGCTTCGGTGCCAACCATCACCTCCGCCAAACGCTCGCCTTCCTGAACATGCATGTGCTGGCGCAACCGGAAGCCTATATCAGCAACGCCGCGGCGCTTCTCGATGACAAGGGCGGGCTGGCGAAGCAGGAGACCAAGGAGTTCCTTGGCCAGTTCCTGCAGAACTTCGACGCGCTCATCAAGCGCTACGTGAAGTAGTCAGGCGCGCGCAAAAACTCTGGCGGGGACGCCCATGGCAATGCTCCCCGCCGGAACATCGCGCGTCACTACGGCATTGGCGCCGATCTCGCAATGCTTGCCCACCGTCAGCGGCCCCAGCAGCTTGGCCCCTGCCCCCGCATCCACATGGCCCTCAAGCACTACGGTGCCCGCCAGCGTGACCTGTTGGAACAGGAGGCAATTGGGGCCGATGCGGCTGGCCGGGTGAATGACGATCCCATTGGGATGCGGAATGAGAAATCCCCCGCCGATCTGGCAGTTCAGCGGAATGTCAGCCCCCGACAAGGCTGACCAGAAGCGGTGCCGCAGCACATGCCATGGACGCAAGATTTTGGGCGCGCGCTGATAGGCGCGGAGCGTTGCCACCAGCGACTTGCCGGGATTCCACTCGAAAAATCCTTTTGCTTCCCGCGTCCAGTCCGGCACGTCGGCGGAAATGCGAGAGAATTCGGCCATCGTGTTACCCATCAGCAGTCCATATCCCGGATTGCCTAAAATTTTATGGATCGGCTTCACGGCTGCTTCACCGCATTTGGCGTTAAACATGGATTAACGCTGAAAAACCGGGCTTGATGTGGTTGCCCACTTCTTAACGGCCACAGCGAAAAATCGGGGACGCGCACCATGGCAAGCATTCTTAAGACCCTCTTCGACCGCAAGACGAAGGAAACCTCGGCCGAGGAACAGGCCCGTGCCGCGCAGACCCGCCAGGCCCTGCAGAACCGCATCGACAAGATCGTCAATACGCCTGCCCAACGCCCTTCCGCGCGCGCCGCCTGACAGCCCGCAATCGGCATTTGAGATTCGCCGGAGGGGGCGCTAAAGCCGGGCCATGACCCGCGCCCCCGAACCCAAGATCACCCCGGACCTCGTCAAGCAGCACGGCCTCAAGCCTGATGAATATGATCGCTTCGTGAAGCTTCTGGGCCGCGAGCCGAGCTTCACCGAACTCGGCATCTGCTCGGCCATGTGGAACGAGCACTGTTCCTACAAATCCTCCAAGAAATGGCTGAAGACCATGCCCACCAAAGGGCCGAAGGTCATTCAGGGCCCGGGCGAGAACGCGGGCGTTATCGACATTGGCGACGGCGATGCCATCGTCTTCAAGATGGAAAGCCACAATCACCCCTCCTTCATCGAGCCCTATCAGGGTGCGGCCACCGGCGTGGGCGGCATCCTGCGCGATGTCTTCACCATGGGCGCGCGCCCCATCGCGGCGATGAACGCGCTGCGCTTCGGCGAACCGTCGCATCCCAAGACGCGCCATCTCGTTTCGGGCGTCGTGCATGGCATCGGCGGCTATGGCAATTCCTTCGGCGTGCCGACGGTGGGCGGTGAAGTGAATTTCCATTCCCGCTACAACGGCAACATTCTGGTGAACGCCATGGCCGTGGGCCTCGCCCGCGCCGACTCGATTTTCTATTCCAAGGCCAAGGGCGTGGGCCTGCCTGTGGTCTATCTCGGCGCCAAGACGGGGCGTGACGGCATTCACGGCGCCACCATGGCCTCCGCCGAATTCGACGGCAAGGCGGAGGAAAAGCGCCCCACCGTGCAGGTGGGTGATCCGTTCACGGAGAAATGCCTGCTCGAAGCCTGCCTGGAACTCATGGCGTCAGGGGCGGTGATCGCCATTCAGGACATGGGGGCAGCAGGCCTCACCTCCTCCGCCGTTGAAATGGGCGCCAAGGGCGACCTCGGCATCGAGCTTGATCTCGACAAGGTGCCCTGCCGCGAGGAAGGCATGACGGCTTACGAAATGATGCTGTCGGAATCGCAGGAACGCATGCTGATGGTGCTCGATCCCGCGAAAGAGAAAGAGGCGGAAGCCATCTTTCACAAATGGGGGCTGGATTTTGCCATCGTCGGCAAGACCACCGACACGCTGCGCTTCGTCATCAAACATGGCGGCGAGGTGAAGGCTGACCTGCCGATCAAGCAGATGGGCGATCAGGCCCCGGAATATGACCGGCCGTGGGTGGAGCCGAAGAAACCGGCCCCACTCGGCGATGTGCCAGCCCCCAACGATTTGAAAGCGGCGATCCTCAAGCTCATGGGCTCGCCAGACATGGCGTCGCGCCGCTGGGTGTGGGAGCAATATGACCACCTCATCCAGTCCAACACCGCGCAGATCCCGGGGGGCGACGCGGGCGTGGTGCGCATCCGCGATAAAAAGGCGATCGCCGTCTCAACCGATGTGACGCCCCGCTATGTGGAGGCCGATCCCTTTGAAGGCGGCAAGCAGGCGGTGGCCGAATGCTGGCGCAACCTTACCGCCGTGGGCGCCGAGCCCATCGCCATCACCGACAACCTGAATTTCGGCAATCCCGAAAAGCCCGAGATCATGGGCCAGTTCGTGCGCGCAATTCAGGGCCTTTCGGAGGCCTGCACGGCGCTGGATTTCCCCATCGTGTCCGGCAATGTGTCGCTCTACAACGAGACAAATGGGCAGGCGATCCTTCCCACCCCCGCCATCGGCGGCATCGGCCTTATCGGCGATCTCACGGCGATGGCCACCATCGCCTTCAAGCAGGCTGATGATGCAGTGATCCTGATCGGCGGCGAGGGAAAGCATCTCGGCCAGTCCATCTATCTCCGCGAGGTGCTGGGCCGCGAGGAAGGCCCGCCGCCGCCCGTTGATCTGGCGGTTGAAAAGCGCAACGGCGATTTCGTGCGCGGGCTGATCCGCTCGCATCAGGTGACGGCGGTGCACGACATTTCCGACGGCGGCCTCGCCGCGGCGGTGATCGAGATGGCGCTGGCGTCAGGACTAGGCGCAGATATCAGGCTGGGACATGACGCATCCAAACCACCCCGCCAAAATATTGCGCATGTTCAGCTTTTTTCAGAAGATCAAGCTAGATATATTGTGACATGTAGAAGAGAAAACCTGCTTAACATTTTCGGTCAAGCAAAAAAATCTGGAGTTGCTGTTCTTGATATTGGGCATGTTGCGGAGAAGCCCATTTTGAATATTCTGGGACATACTGCCATTCCCCTCTCGGACCTCCGCACCGCGCATGAAACATGGTTCCCGGCCTTTATGGCGGGGGAACTTTAGACGGGTGGCGGACTCACCTTCGCTTTTTAGCGCATTGCTGCGGATTGTGACTTACACCGCGCTTTCGCCGGAGAGACAGCCCGGATTGTTGGCGCTGCAGCTTCACGAAAAGCGCCAGAAGGACGGTCACCTGGGCATTACGCTTGCGGTTGCCGAAGCCACGGTCGATGAAGGCATTGCCATCCTCAGTGACCGCCTGATCGCCTTTCTCGAAAGCTACGCCGGCGAATTGCGAAGCGTTCTCGCAGCGCCGGGATTCGTGGATGCGGAACTTGATATCGGCCATTTCGCCAGCACGGAATATGCGGCGTGGTCGGTCACTTTGCCTGCGGCGCTCCTGCAAAAGCTCGCAACTTTCCCGCTTGATGTGACGGTGACGACTTTTCCGTCAGACCCCAAAGCATAGTCTTAAATTTAGCGAGACACGGCTCCAGCAAACCCTGCGCGGACAACAACGGCCAAACCGTGAGCAATCAGTGCGGGGTCTTTGCTGGAGAAAATGTCCTCAAGATATGTCTGCGCCGCCTCTTCGCTGCGAAGATAATTCGCGGCATCGGATTTTCGTGTTTTCAATATCTTCTTCATGTTTCCAATTCCTGTCCCCTATTTTGACCCTCTCCTTGGCTGGGCTTGACCCAGCCATCCAGCACTTCAACGTCGAGACTGTCTGAGAGTTCTGGATGGCAGCCGCAAGGGCTGCCATGGAGAGAGGGGGAAATGGCCAAGCATCAAGTATAAAGCCATTCCGCTCCGAATGAATAAACTTGTTGCGCGAAACCTATCCTATCCCGTCCGTGAACTTGATCGCGGCGTGGCTGCCGTCGCAATAGGGCTTGTTCTGCGAGGCGCCGCAGCGGCAGAGGGTGACGCGGTTGCGCACTTCATAGGCGAAGCCGTCTTCGGCGATCACCGCGATGCCGCCACGCAGCCAGAGGGGGCCGCTGCACGCTTCCTGCGGGTCTTCGACGAGGCCGATGGATACGGGCAGCTCCGGCTCGATGGCCTTGCCCGTCGCCTTGTCCCACGCCACGAGACGGCCCGAAGGACAATCGCAGGTCTGCTTCACGAAGGTCCTGCGCACCTCCGGATCATCCGTCTCCGCCACCTGCGCCCACACCTGGCCTCGAGGGTCACAGAAACGGGCGAAGGCGCACAGCGACTCGGCGTCGGTCAACTGCATCATCGGCCCGTCCAGCACCTTGGCTTGCGCCAGATAGGGCTGGCGAGAAGCCGTCTCCGTGCCGTCGAACCCGACGCGGCTGTGGCTGCCATCGCAATACGGCTTCTTTGCCGAATGCCCGCAGCGGCAGAGCCACACCTTCGGCTTGGCCGGAAAGGCCTTGCCCTCCTCCCATTTCACCGACTTGCCTGCCCGGTCCGTTCCGATGATCTGCTGGGCGATGGGAACGGCGCCCGACACCTCATAGGGGCCATCCCTGGTGACGGTAACGGTGACGGCGGGCTTGGACATGGAGCCTCCTGTGGCCTGGCTGATGGCTGGGACATGGACGCCCCCAAGCTGCGCCCATTTCAAATGACTGGCAATCAGGCCCGGCATCACCTATTTTTGATCCCAACCGAACAATTGCCGGATCGTTCCGCATGGCCATGTCCGCCACCGAAATCGAACGCTTCATCAAGGAAGCGCTGCCCGACGCCAGGGTCGAGATCCGCGATCTCGCCGGAGATGGCGACCATTATGCCGCCAACATCGTGTCGTCAGCCTTCAAGGGCAAATCGCGCGTGCAGCAGCATCAGATGGTCTATGCCGCCCTCAAGGGCCGCATGGGCGGGGAGCTTCACGCGCTGGCCTTGCAGACGGCGGCGCCGGAGGGATAAATGGGCTCACTTCTGGAGTTGATTGCCTTCCTCTTTGAGTTAGTGAGCTACAAACGGGTTAGAGAGAACCGCAACCGGACGAGTGATTTCTACGATCTTCTGGCAACGAAGTCCGATCCTCCCGTCACGACAGTGCTAAAGAAGAATTCAGTTCCCAAACCATCGCTGCTCTATCGCACCAACTTACGCCCGAGGTAAAAAATGACCGACATCCAGAGCTGGATCGACAATGAAGTGAAGACGAATGACGTGGTGCTCTTCATGAAGGGCACACCGGAAATGCCGATGTGCGGCTTCTCCGGCCGTTCGGTGCAAATCCTCAGCCACCTCGGCGTGCCCTTCGTGGGCGTGAACGTGCTCGACTTCGAACGAGCTCCGCCAGGGCATCAAGGATTACACGAACTGGCCCACCGTGCCGCAGCTCTATGTGAAAGGCGAATTCATCGGCGGTTCGGACATCATGATGGAAATGTACCAGACTGGGGAGTTGAAGACGCTGCTCACCGAAAAGGGTATCCAGGCCGCCGCCTGAGGACGCGCATAACAGGCGAGCGCCGCCACCCGATTGACCGGTGGCGCTCTTGCAGGCATGGGTTGAACAAATCTCATGCCTCATCGCCAATGACCGCCCCCTCCGTCACCGCGCCCGTCAAATCCTCGAGCCTGCCGTTTCTGGCCCTGATCGCCGGGGGCGTGGCGGTGGGCTTTTCACCGATCTTCGTCAGGCTTTCCGATCTCTCGCCCATCGCCTCGGGCTTTTACCGGCTGGCACTGGCCTATCCCGCCGTCCTGCTGCTCGCCAGGCTCTATCCCGATGCGCCGTCAGGCCCGCTCACGGCGAAGGAGCGCGGGCTGCTGATCTTCACCGGCCTGATCTTCGGCCTCGACATCATCTGCTGGCACCTGGCGCTTGCCTATACGACCGTCGCCGACGCCACGCTGATCTCCAACACCGCCCCCATCATGGTGGCGCTGGGCGCCTTCCTGATCTTCGGCCAGCGGATGAATCCCATGTTCATCATGGGATTGGCGCTTGCGGTGGCGGGCGTCTTCTCCCTCGCCATTCAGAAGGCCGGAAGTGCGGCCCCGATTGACCGGCTGACGGGCGATGCCTTGGCCGTCGGCGCGGCCATGAGCTACGCCACCTACCTGCTGCTGCTCTCGAAGCTGCGCCGCAAGCATGGCACGCAGCGCATCATGCTTTATACAACCCTCGTTTCGGCTGCCCTGCTCTTCCCGCTGGCGCTGTTCACCGCGCCGACGATGATCTCAGGCTCACTCGCGGGATGGGGCATTTTGCTGGCCATGGCGCTGGTCAGCCATGTCGGCGGGCAGGCCACCATGACCTATGCGCTGGCGCATCTCCCCGCCGCCTATTCCTCGATGACGCAGCTGATGCAGGCGGCCGTCGCGGTTGTGGCCGCCTGGGCCATTCTGGGCGAGTCACTTACGCTCCTCAAATTTGTGAGCGCGGCGGTGATCCTGATCGGCATCCTCATCTGCCGCCGCGCCGGAAGCCGCTGATGGACCGGCAGAAACAGCTGGCCATCGCGGCTCTCCTCCTCACCATGCTGTTCTGGGGCTCGGCCGCCGTGTTCCTTCGCACGCTGGCGCTGGCGCTCTCGCCGGAAAATTCGCTGGCGCTGCGCTATGCCATCCTCACCGTCATCAACGTCATTGGCCTTGCCATCACCGGCGGCTGGCGGATCGAGAAACGGGATTGGCCGCGGCTGCTGTTCGCCAGCCTCGCCGGCATGGCGGGATATAATCATTTCGTGAATGCCGGTTTCGCGCTGGTGCCCGCGGGCGTCGGCACCATCGTGATGACGGTGGAACCGCTGCTGATTGCGGCACTTGCCTTCCTGCTGCTGCGTGAACCCTTGTCGCGCTTCATCCTGATTGGCGTTGGCGTAGCCATCGCGGGCGCTGTCGTCCTGTTCTGGCAGGACCTGACCTCCGCAACGCCTTCCGCCGTGCCGCCCATGGGCGTGCTGATGCTGCTTCTCTGCTGTATCTGCTGGGCCATCTACACCATCACGGCGAAGCCGCTGCTGGTGAAATATGGCAGCTTCTCCATCACCGCCCTCACCATGATCATCGCCGCCCCCGTGCTGATCGGCCTCGCCTCCGAGCCACTCCCTGCGCTGGCGGCGAAACTCGATGCGCGGCAATGGGCGGAGCTGTTCTATCTCATCATTCCCAACGGCATCCTCGGCACATGGTTGTGGAACTATGGCAGCCGACAATTGCCGGGCGCGGCTACAGGCACCTTCCTCTATCTGATCCCGGTGATTGCGGTCACGAGCGGCGCGCTCATCCTCGCAGAACCCGTGACGCTTCATGTGATCTTGGGCGGCGCGCTGATGCTGGCGGGCGTCGCCGCCGCACAATTCGGCCCCCGCCTTCTCGGGCAAAACTAGGCGATGCAGACCAAAGCCCTCCTTGCCCTTCTGTTCACCGTGGTGGTGTGGGGCATCGGGCCCGTGTTCATCCGCTCCCTGTCGGTGGCGCTGGGGCCGGGCGATCATCTGGTGATCCGCTATGGCATCGTGAGCCTGATCTACGCCGTGGGCCTGCTGGTGATGGGCAACTGGCGGATCGCCAGAGAAGACTGGCCGCGCCTGCTGCTGCTCTCGCTGGTCGGCATGCTGGGATACAACCTCGGCTCCGCCTTCGGCTTTGAGAAGGTCACGGCCGGCATCGGCAGCCTCATCATCGGCACGCAGCCGCTGCTGATCGCGCTCCTGGGCAGCGTGATCGCCCGCGAGAAACTTTCCCTCCCGGCCATCGCCGGGCTGGCGCTGGCCTTTTCCGGCACCGGCCTTCTGGTGTGGCGCGACATCGGCTTCGGTAACGGCGGCAACACCATGCTGCTGGGCTCGGCGTTCGTGTTCGTCTCCGGCCTGTGCTGGGCGCTCTATGTGGTGCTCACCAAGCCGCTGATCCGGAAATATGGCGCCTACAGCATTTCCGCATGGTCGATCATCATTGCCACGCTGGCGATGATGGCGATGCTCGCACGGCCCTCCACGCTGCATACCATTCAGGGCATGTCGGTGAGCAACTGGCTGGACATGGCCTATATGGCAGGCCTCTCCACATTAATCGCCGCCATCAGCTGGAACTACGGTTCATCGCGCCTTCCCGCCGCCACGGCAGGCGCCTTCATCTATCTCGTTCCCATCATCGGCGTCACGGCGGGGGCGCTCATGCTGGGCGAGACCATTACGCCGGCCATGCTGATGGGCGGCGCGCTCATTCTGGCGGGCGTGGCACTGGCGCAATTCGGGCCCATGCTGCGGCTCAAGGGATCGGCCATGGGCCTTCCCGCCATCATCTTCGCCGTGACCATGTGGGGGCTGATCCCGGTGGCGATGCGCTATCTGATCCTCGGCCTCTCGCCGCAGACGGCCATGGTGCTGAGGCTCTATCCCGCCGGGTTGATCGCCATCACCGTGCTGCTGATCGTCGGTGTACGGAGGATCGAGTGGCGCGACTGGGGCCGGATCGCCATTGCCGCCTTTGCGGGCAATCTCGGCTATCAGGTGCTGGCCGCCTTCGGCATGAAATCCGTGCCCGCCAGCTGGACGGGTTTGCTGTTCGGGCTGGAGCCGGTGTTCATCGCCCTCTTCGCCGTGATCCTCGCGGGCGAGAAACTCACTACATGGCTGGTGGCCGGCATGGGGCTGGCGCTGCTCGGCACGCTGGCGCTAATGCTGGGCAGCAGCTTCGTGCCCACGGGTGACGTGAGCCTGACGGGGTTGATCCTCGTGACACTCTCCACCATGGGATGGGGAATCTACACCGTCGTCATCCGGCCGGTGTCGCGTAAATACGGGGCCTTCCAGGTGGCATGCCTCGCCATGGGATTATCCGCCCTGCCGATGGTGTTTTTCGTGACGCCGGAATTCCCGCAGGCGGTTGCTTCGATGCAGACCACGCAATGGCTGGCCGTCGGCTTCGTGGTGATCTTCGGCACCTTCCTCGCCACTTCGGCTTGGAACTATGCGCTGGGCCACATGGAAAGTTCGATTGCCGGAATCTTTCTTTACGTGCAGCCCATCGTGGCGGCGCTGGGCGGCATGCTGCTGCTGGGCGAGCAACTCACATGGCCGCTGCTGGCAGGCGGCGCGCTGATCATCGCAGGCGTGGCGGTGGCGCAGTTCGGCCCACTCATCAATGCACCTATCAAGAGAAGTCATTTGGCGGCTCAACCCGGCTAAATTATAAGCCCGGCCATGACAGCCATTTCCGAAACGCGCCCGACTCCCTGGTATTTCCTGCCCGCCACGCTGGTTGTTGCAGGCTGCCTCATTGCCATCGTGAATTTCGGCGTGAGGTCCAGCTTCGGGCTGTTCACGCAGCCGGTTTCCGAAGCCCACGGCTGGCCGCGTGAAATCTTCAGCTTCGCCATGGCCATGCAGAACCTGCTGTGGGGCATCGCGACGCCCATCGCCGGTGCGCTGGCCGACAAATATGGCGCGGCGCGGGTGCTGATCGGCGGCGCGATCCTCTACGCGCTCGGCACGATTCTGATGGCCTTCAGCGAAACCGGGTTGATGTTCAATCTGGCGGGCGGCATATTGGTTGGAACGGGCATTGCACTTTCATCCTTCGGCATCGTCATGGCAGCGCTCGGCCGCATCGTGCCGCCGGAAAAGCGAAGCTGGGCCTTTGGCATCGCCACCGCTTCGGGTTCGCTCGGGCAATTCATCTTCGCACCTTTGGGTGCAGCCCTCATCACCGCCTATGGCTGGCATCAGGCGCTGGTCATCCTGGGCGTTTGCAGCCTGCTGATCATTCCCTTTGCGCTGCCGTTCTTCGTGCAGAACAAGACGGCGGGTGCAAGGCCTGTGGATGAAGCCGACATCACCATGCGCGAGGCGATCTCCCGCGCCTTTGGCCACCGCTCCTATCTCCTGCTGGTGGCGGGCTTCTTCGTCTGCGGGTTTCAGCTCGCTTTCATCACCGTGCATCTGCCACCCTATCTGGGGCAGTTCGGCATCCCCAAGGAAACGGCGGGCTTCGCCATGGGCGCCATTGGCCTGTTCAATGTGTTTGGGTCTTACGCCGCCGGCATGATCGGCGGAAAATACCGCAAGCGCGTGCCGCTGAGCGTGATCTATATTCTCCGCTCGCTCGCCATCGCCGTCTTCGTGGTGATGCCGGTCACGACAGCCTCGACCTTCGCCTTCACGGCCAGCATGGGCCTGCTGTGGCTTTCCACCGTGCCGCTCACCATGGGGCTGGTGACGGTGATGTTCGGCACCCGTTACATGGCAACTCTTTATGGCTTCGTGTTCCTGAGCCACCAGATCGGCTCGTCCCTCGGCGTCTGGCTGGGCGGCAGGCTTTATGACCAGTTCGGCACCTATGCGCCGGTGTGGTGGATGAGCGTGGCACTGGGCGTCTTCGCGGCGCTCATCAACCTGCCGATCCGCGAACAGCGCGCGCCCGCCTTCGCCACCGCGTGAGCGGCATGAAATGGCCAGGCCACCGGCTGGCGCTCACGCTGTTCTTCAGTGTGCTGGCCATGTGGATCGCCGTGATGGCCCTGCTGATGCGCGAAGGTGCGCTGCCGCCTGACGCATCGGGCACGCTGATTGCCGTGTTCGAGCCGGGCACGCCATCCGAATCGGCATTCGCCCGCATTACCCAGGCACAGGGACGCCCGATTCGCCCTACTGCCTTCCCCTTTATCTGGGTGGTGGCAGGCGACGAGCCGGGCCTCGCGGGCCGCCTCAAGGCGCAAGGGGCCATCGGCTCCTACCGCGACCTGCCCATCAGCCCGACGATTGCCGGATGTTTCGCCCTGGCGGACGCCAAGGTGTCGAATTATCTGGCACCTTAGCAGCACTCTTTAAGGACAAGTGCTAGAGCGCTGAAATTCCACGTTAATTTATCTTTCATCTTCTTGACGCGATCATCAGGGCGTTCTCAAATTCTGGTTGCCGCTCATGGCAAGGAGGAACGTATGATCGACCGGGATTTTTCGAGTCAGTTGCGTGGCCTGGATCTCACGACGGCCGAGATCATGTATCACATGCCGGATTTCCACCGCATCCTGCAGACCTTCATCTGGCAGGACTATGATCTGGCGCCGAAATTCCCCAAGCTCATCAAGTTTCTCGATTTCTGGTCGCATAATCTGGAGGGCACGCTCGCCTCAGTACGCGTCGCCCATTCCGGTATCCTGAGGCCGGTGGAACTCCGCCATGTCGGGCAGGAATGGAGCCTGCACTGAGCCATACGGCAAATTCATTTTGCAATGGCGGGCTTACCTCTTAGTCTGCCAGACGTAATGGGGGAGTTTCTTCATGCGGTTTACAAAACTTGCTTCTGCAATCCTGATTTCAACAGGCCTGATCGCGCCTGATATTGCCTTCGCTGCGAGTTCCACCCAGACACAAGCCACCACCGTCACCACGGTGGAATCGGTGGGTTTCCAATGCCCGCCCGGCAAGAAATGCGGGCCTGCAAAACCCGGCAAACCCCCGATGGGCAAGCCCGGCAAGCCGCCCAAAAAGCCGAAGCCGCCGCCGCATGGCAAACCGGGAAAGCCCGGCAAGCCGCCGCATGGCCACAAGCCGCCACCGGGGCACAAGCCGCCACCGGGGCACAAGCCGCCACCGGGGCATAAGCCACCGGGGCATAAACCTCCGCCGGGGCACAAGCCGCCTCACCATCACAGGCCGCCCCACTGGCACTGGCGTCCGGTGATCTATATTCCCTTCTACCGCCCATGGGTGCACCAGCCCTATTACGGCGGCTACTATTCCGGCATCCAGCTCGGCCTCATCATCGCCGTGCCGTACAACCGCGTGCCGCCCGCACCGGCGGGTGACCTCTGCTGGTACTGGGCGAGTTCGCACAAGACCCGCGGATACTGGGATTATTGCTACTGACGTTTCGGCTCCGCCCCTCCCGGGGCGGAGCGACATACCATCCAAAACAAAAGGCCCGCTGCTTTCGCAGCGGGCCTTTCCGATTCCAGTGGCTCGCGGATTAACGCGAGTAGTATTCCACCACGAAGTGCGGTTCCATCTGCACAGGATAGGGAACGTCGGTCAGCGCCGGGATGCGCACCAGCTTGGCGGTCATCGCGGTGTGGTTCACTTCGATATAATCCGGCGTGTCGCGCTCGGCGAGCTGCGTGGCTTCCAGCACCACGGCCAGTTCCTTGGCCTTGGCCGTCAGCTCGATCGCGTCGCCCACCTTGATGCGCATGGAAGGGATGGTCACCCGGCGGCCGTTCACCTTCACATGGCCGTGGCTCACAAACTGGCGGGCCGCAAACATGGTGGGAACGAACTTGGCGCGATAGACAATCGCGTCGAGGCGGCGCTCCAGCAGGCCGATCAGATGTTCGGACGAGTCGCCCGTAAGACGGGTGGCTTCCTCATACACCTTGCGGAACTGGCGCTCCGAGATATTGGCGTAATAGCCCTTCAGCTTCTGCTTCGCCTTGAGCTGGATGCCGAAGTCCGACATCTTGCCCTTACGGCGCTGGCCGTGCTGGCCGGGGCCATATTCACGCTTGTTGACGGGGCTCTTGGGGCGGCCCCAGATGTTTTCGCCCATACGGCGGTCGATCTTGTATTTCGCGGTCGCGCGCTTTGTCATTTACGGTCTCCAAAGACATGATGAGAACCCACCCTCCTGGACACCGGTTTCCCGGCCGACAGGGCCATCAAAGGCCCACGGGCAAGCAAACACGGGCCGCCATGGGCAGCCCGCGAATGGGGGCCGTATAGAGGACGATCCGGCCCCTGTCAAACCGGCAGATCGATGAATTCCGGGGCCGGAAAACCCATCGCCGCATAGGCCGACAGCGACTCGGCGGCGCTGCCGCGGTTCGACGTCAGGATCACCGTGCCATGCGGCGGGACGGAATGGGCGGCATCCCGGAGCGGCGTTTCATCCAGCACATCGGCCACCCGCCGGGCAATCGCCGGAGCCGGATCGATATAGGAAACGGGCCACGGCTGCACCTTCTGCATATCCTCGATCAGCAGCGGGTAATGCGTGCAACCCAGCACCACCACATCGGTGCGCTTGCCATCCCGGCGGCGGAACACCGGGCCGATTTCCTCTTTCAGCTCGTCCGGATCAACAGCTCTGCCCTTGAGTTTCAGTTCGGCGATCTCCGCCAGCCGCTTCGCGCCATGCAGGAACACCTTGCAATGATAGGCATAGGTGTGGATCAGCGAATGCGTATATTCGCGCGACACCGTTCCGGGCGTGGCGAGCACACCGATGATGCCCGATTTCGTCTGCGCCGCCGCCGGCTTGATGGCAGGCACCGTGCCCACGAACGGCAGATGATAGGCCTCGCGCAATTGCGCCAGCGCAATAGTGGACGCGGTATTGCAGGCGATCACAACGAGATGCGGCTCGGTGCGGGCGATCAGTTCGCCGATCACCATGACGATGCGCTTCGTGAGTGCGTCTTCCTTCCACGCACCATAGGGAAATCCTGCATTGTCGGCGGAATAGGTGAGATGCGCACCCGGCAATTGCTGCCGCACGGCGCGCGCCACGGTGAGCCCGCCCATGCCGGAATCAAACAGCAGGATGCGTGGCGTGGTCATTCCTTGAGCTTCCGCTTCTCATGCGCGCGGGTGAGCGAGGCCACCATGCCGCGCAGCGAGCGCACCTCCTGCTCCGTCAATCCGGCGCGCGAATAGATGTTGCGGATGTTTCGCATCATGCCGGGCTTCTTGTCCTCGGTCTTGAAGAATCCCGCCTCGTCAAGCTCGCGTTCGAGATGGCCGAAGAAACCATAGAGTTCTTCCTTGGTGGCGAGCCGCGTGTCGGGCGTCTGAAGGCCCGGCCCCTCGAGTGCCGCAAGTTCGGGCGTCTGCTGGCCCAGCGTCTCGGCCTGGTCCTTGTACCACTCATAGCCCATCAGCAGCACGGCCTGGGCGATGTTGATGGAAGCAAAGGCGGGATTGACGGGCGCGGTCACGATCACATCAGCCAATGAAACTTCGTCATTGTTGAGGCCCCAGCGTTCACGGCCGAAAAGAATCGCCACCCGCTCGCCGCGCCCCACGCGGGCCCGCATGTCATCGCCTGCCTGCTCTGGCGTGATGACTTCCTTGATCATGCCGCGCGGCCTTGCGGTGGTGGCATAGACGAAGTTCACGTCCTTCAGCGCATCTTCAAGCGTCCCGTGCACAGATGCCTTTTCGATGATCCAGTGCGCACCGGAGGATGAGGTGAGCGCCTTTTCGTTGGGCCAGCCGTCGCGCGGCTCCACCAGCCGCAATTCATGGATGCCGAAATTCGCCATCGCCCGCGCCGCCGTGCCGATATTCTCGCCAAGCTGCGGGTTGACCAGAATGGCGATGGGCGCTGCGCCCAGCACCTGATTGCGCGTCTTGTCGGTTCCTGCCATGCGCCCTGCGATAGCGGGAAGCAGGGAAAACCGGAAGGGGTGGCTTTATCCGTCTTTCCGCCCGTCCAGACGTCTGGCCGTGCGAAGCTGCGGAAACCAGCGCGACCAGAGATACGCCACCGCCATGGTGCCGATGCCGCCCACCACCACGGCGGGCACGGCCCCCAGCCAGGCCGCCACCATGCCGGCGCGGAATTCGCCCAGCTCATTCGATGCGCCGATGAACACGCGGTTCACCGCATTGACGCGGCCGCGCACATCATCGGGCGTCCAGAGCTGCATCAGCGTCTCGCGCACATAGACGCTCACCATGTCGCAGGCGCCCATCATCGCCAGCGCCGCCACGGACAATGGCAGCCATGTGGAAAGGCCGAACACCACGCTGAAAAATCCGAAGCCCGCCACGAAGCCAAACAGGATGATGCCGGCGTGATCGCGGATCGGAAACTTTGACAGCCACAGCGCCATGGCAATGGCGCCCACGCCGGGCGCTGAGCGAAGAAACCCAAGGGCCGAAGGCCCGGCATGCAGGATGTCGCGCGCATAGACGGGCATCAGCGCCACGGCGCCCCCCAGCAGCACCGCGAAGAGATCAAGCGAGATGGCCCCCAGCACGATCTTCTCGCGCCGGATGAAGCCGAATCCGGCCAGCATGGTTTGCAGATTTGTCTCTTCATCGCGGCTGGGCTGCGGCACCTTGCCGATCAGCAGCACGAACAGCACGGAAACCGCGATCAATATGGCGGCAACCGAATATGCGATGGCGCCGCCGAGGCCATAGAGCAGCCCACCCACCACCGGCCCCACGATGCTGCCGATCTGCCAGCTCATCGAGTTCAGCGAAATGCCATGCGCAATGGCTTCCTTGGGCAGGAGGTTTGGCGCCAGCGCATCGGCGGCGGGATTATAGAAGGCCCGCGCCAGGCCGAGGCAGGCGAGAATCACGAACACCGGCCACACATGCTCGGGTTTCGAGAGGGTGAACACCAGAAGCCCCGCCGCGCAGGCCGCTTCCAGCAGCAGGCAGATGCCCATGATGAAGCGGCGGTTGAACTTGTCGGCCACCAGCCCCGTCACCAGTACCAGCAGCAGGGGCGGCAGGAATTGCACCAGCCCCACGAATCCCAGATAGGCCGGATCGCGGGTGAGATCGTAAATCTCCCACCCCACCGAGACGGACATGATCTGCACCGCGAAAGACGTGGCCCAGGTCGTGAGCCAGTAAAACACGAAGGTGCGGTGATGGAGGGCGTTGGCGGAGCCTTTGGGCGCAGTCAATGCGGACATGGCGCGGAGCCGTGCCATGCCCGCAGGCGATTGTCAAAGCCGCCCTTGGCCTTTACCAGAGGCGCGCACAGACATTTGCCGTGAAAGCTCCATGATACAGTCTCCCTCAAACATCATTGCCGCCACTACGCCCTATCTCGCGGCGGGCCGCCGCATGCGCCGCACGCCCTTCACCTCGCGCGTCGAGGCGCTGGGGTGCCGCGTCTTCTCGGTCTACAATCACATGCTGCTGCCCGAAGTGTTCCGGGGCGATGAGGCGGATTATCATCACCTCAAGACCCATGTGCAGGTCTGGGATGTCGGCTGCGAACGGCAGGTGGAACTGATAGGACGGGACGCCGCGCGCCTCGCCCAGCTGATGACCTGCCGCGACATTTCAAAATGCCGGACCGGCCAGTGCCTCTATGTGCCGCTGGTGGATGAGAAGGGCGGCATGATCAACGATCCCATCCTTATCAGGTTGGCGGAGGACCGCTTCTGGCTGTCGATCGCCGACAGCGATGTGCTGCTGTGGGCCAAGGGCCTGGCTGCGGGAATGAAGCTCGATGTCACCTGCGCCGAGCCGGATGTGTGGCCGCTCGCCGTGCAAGGCCCGAAGGCCGAAGACCTATGCGCAAAGGTTCTGGGCGAAGAGGTGCGCGCCATCACGTTCTTCCATTTCGCTGAAATCGAATGGCGCGGCCACCGCTTCATCGTGGCCCGCTCGGGCTGGAGCAAGCAGGGCGGCTTCGAGATTTACGTGAATGACTGGCATCTGGGCGGCGCGCTGTGGGATGAACTGATGCGGCAGGGCCAAGCCTTCAACGTGGGGCCGGGCGCGCCGCACAACACCGAGCGGATTGAAGGCGGCCTCCTCTCCTATGGCAATGATTTCACCAACGCCAACAATCCCTTCGAGATCGGCCTTGAGAAATATGTGCATCTCGACAGGCCCATCGAATTTCTCGGCCGCGCCGCGCTGGAAAGGATCAACGCGAAGGGCATCGCGCGCCGCATGATGGGACTGTTCATCGACGCAAAGGCCCTGCCCGCCTGCGACAGCCCGTGGCCGGTGTGGGCCGGTTCCACGAAAGCGGGCGAACTCACCTCCTGCTCCATCTCGCCGATGTTCGGCAAGGGCATCGGCTACGCGATGCTGGAGCGTGGGGTTTGGGAAGAAGGAACGAAGCTCACGCTCGAAACACCCGATGGCGCGCGCCATGCGGCAACCGTGACGCCACTGCCCTTCTGGCGGCCGTAACGCTACGCCGCGAAGTGCCGGTCCACCACCCGCTGCAGCATCGGCATGTAGTGGCGGAAGGGCGGCGTCTGCATGTCCGGATCTTTTCCCTCATCATCCCAGATGCGCACTTCAACAGCCTCGCGGTAGAGGGGGTTTCTCGAACTCCGCCACTTCCGCCTTCGACATCGGCCCGCCCTGCAGCGACAGTGTGTGCTTTGATGCCTCGGAAAGCCTGCCGTAATAGGCGGGATCGGTGGCGCAGAGATAACGCTTGGCCGGCACATGCAGGCGCACGCATTCGGTGATGACAGCGGGGAAAAACGGCTCCAGCACCTTGGCGCCGGACTCCTCGTGATAATTGTCGCGCGTGTCGCCCAGCGACAGCGTGCCGAATTCGCTGGTGTAATGGCCGATGTCGTGCAGCAGCGCCGCTGCCACGAGGTCTTCCGGAGCCTTTGCTTTTTCGGCCAGAACCGCGCCCTGCAGCATGTGCTGCGCCATTGTCACCGCTTCGCCCAGATAGGATTCAGCGCCGCGCCGCTCGAAAATATCGGCGATGAAGGCCACGATATTGGTCTTGTCGAGTTCAGGTTTCACTGGCGATGGCCCTCTTCTTCCTCAATTGCCGCGAGCGTTGAATAAAGCCCGTCCTTGTCGGCGTAGCACCCTTGCAGCCAGCGCTTGCCGGTGCCCGAAAAGCTTTTGCGCGCATGCATGACGCGCGTGTTGTCGACGATGAACAGTTCGCCGGGCTTGAGCTTGAACGTCACTTCCATGGACGGGTCTTCGATCAGTTCGGCGAAGCGCCGGTAGGCCGCATAATAGGCCTCCATGTCATCATAGTGAATGTCGGTAAAGGCGGCGGCGGAGCGGTTGTTGAAGCGCACGGCGATCAGTTCGCCATCCGGCCCCAGTTCGATCATCGGCCGCTTCGACCTGAGCCTGATGCCTTTCGATCCCGCATATTCAAAACGCGCCGGGTTGCCGCCGAGCAGCCTGAAGCCTTCCGGGTTCTCGGCCCTGAGGCGTTCGGCGATCTTGAAGGCATCGACGACGATCGAATCTCCTCCGTCCACGGAGTTTTCGAGACAGGCGAGGATTTGCAGCGTCGGCACCGGATCGCGGTAGGGATTGTCGGTGTGGGCCTGAAGGCCGAGGTTTGTGTAGGCGAGATTGTTGGGGTTCACCTCGGCCCGCACCTCGAACCAGCGGCCATAATTGGTTTCGCGCACATAGCCGAACAGTTCCGCTACCTTGCACAGTGTGCCGCTGTCGGTCGGCGTGCCGGTCATGACCGCGAAGCCATAGCGGCGCACGGCGGCCAGCCAGCGGCCCAGCGCCTGCCGGCTGGTGGTCACGTCTTTCCAGTCTTCGGACGGCACCTGCGATTGCAATCCCGAATCCCAGCGGATGATGTCAGGCCCCGTCCAGCCCGCATCGTGCCGGGCCTTGCCATCATAGGCGTGCGCCGCGAGCCAGCGGGCATCGTAGGTGACGTCCTTGCCCTCGGGCTCAAACCGGACCTGCACCGTGCCATTGGCGGCACTCACGGAGGCAATGCGCGTGTCGCCGGGAATATCCAGAATGGTGATCAGCCGCTGGCCATTGCCGGGGCTGCGGGTGGCGGCATCGCAGGCATTGTCGCGCAGCCATAGGGCGTGGAAACGGTGGCGCTTGCCGTCGAGCGACAGCTCAACGGCCCGGCCGCCGTCAAGAAGTTTGGGAGCGAGATCGAGCATCGGAGAATCCTCAAATTTGGATGTTGCACCATCTCCCCTCGCAAGACATGATGCAAATCATCAATTTTCGATGTGAGACACCGCTTTTCTTATGACTGATCATCTCCCCTGGCTTCCATGGCTGCGCAGCTTCGAGGCGGCGGCGCGGCGGCTGAACTTCACGCTGGCGGGCGAGGAGTTGGGCCTCACACAAGCGGCCATCAGCCAGCAAGTGAAGGCGCTGGAGCAGGCGCTGGGGAAAAGCCTGTTCCGGCGCGGGCGGCGCGGCGTGGAGCTGACGTCCGAAGGCGCTGCCTATCTGCCGCATGTGCAGGCCGCCTTCGCCAGCCTGTCGCAGACCACGGGTGAACTGTTCGGCGGCACGGCGGGCACCGAGATCAGCCTCATCACCCCAGCGTCCTTCGGTGCCTTGTGGCTGGCACCCCGTCTGCCGGCCTTCACCACGGCGCTCCCCGGCGTGGCGCTGGCCATCTCCACCATGACAGCGCCAGGGGATTATGCGGCGGCCTCCGCCGATCTCGAAATCCGTTTCGGCGCGGGGCAATGGCCGGGGCTGCAAACCCATCGCCTCACCACCGAATACATGACGCCGCTGTGTGCGCCCTCGCTCGACGCCGCGAACTGGAGCGAATTGCCGCTTCTCACGGTTCGCGGGGCGCGCGAGATGTGGCACGACTGGTTCCGCATGGCAGGCATGACGGTGAGGCTCCGCCGCTTTCACAGCTTCGACACCTTCGCCGTGGCGCTGGAAGCGGCCAAGGCGGGCGCGGGTGTTCTCCTGGGCTCGCGGCCCCTTGTCGATGCAGCAATCCGCAAAGGCGAATTGCTGCGCCTTTCCAGCCTCGACCTGCCGAGCCCCAATGGTCATTTTTTAGGCTACCGCGCCGGTGAGGCGTTGAGCCCCGCCGCCCGCGCCGCCGTTGACTGGCTGCTGCGCGAAGCCGCGCAAACGGCGGATCATCCAGCAGTCTGAAATTGCCGCTCGCGCCACCGGCTGCTATAGCCGCTGCCGGAATTATCAGAGCACAACGGAAGGCTTTTCACATGGCGAAGATCAAGGTCGCGAATCCGGTGGTCGAACTCGATGGCGACGAGATGACCCGCATCATCTGGCACCTCATCAAGACCAAGCTGATCCACCCCTATCTCGACGTTGATCTCCACTACTACGACCTCTCCGTCGAATACCGCGACAAGACCGACGACCAGGTGACGGTGGATGCCGCCAACGCCATCAAGAAATATGGCGTCGGCGTCAAATGCGCCACCATCACGCCCGACGAGGCGCGCGTAAAGGAATTCAACCTCAAGCAGATGTGGAAGAGCCCCAACGGCACCATCCGCAACATTCTGGGCGGCGTGATCTTCCGTGAACCGATCATCTGCCGCAACGTGCCGCGCCTTGTGCCGGGCTGGACGCAGCCCATCATCATCGGCCGCCATGCCTTCGGCGACCAGTACCGCGCTACCGACTTCACCTTCCCCTCTAAGGGCACGCTCACCATCAAGTTCGTGGGCGATGACGGTAAGGTGATCGAGAAGGAAGTGTTCAAGGCGCCGGGTGCGGGCGTCGCCATGGCGATGTACAACCTCGACGAGTCGATCAAGGAATTCGCGCGCGCCTCGCTCAACTACGGCCTGTCGCGCAAATACCCCGTCTATCTCTCCACCAAGAACACCATCCTCAAGGCCTATGACGGCCGCTTCAAGGATATCTTTCAGGCGATTTACGATGCCGAGTTCAAGCCGCAGTTCGAGAAGGCGGGCATCACCTATGAGCACCGCCTGATCGACGACATGGTGGCCTCCGCCATGAAGTGGACGGGCGGCTATGTCTGGGCCTGCAAGAACTATGATGGCGACGTGCAATCCGATCTCGTGGCGCAGGGCTATGGCTCGCTGGGCCTGATGACCTCGGTGCTGATGACACCCGACGGCAAGACGGTGGAAGCGGAAGCGGCGCATGGCACCGTGACCCGCCACTACCGCCTGCACCAGCAGGGCAAGCAAACCTCCACCAACTCCGCTGCCTCGATTTTCGCATGGACGGGCGGCCTCAGGCACCGCGCCAAGCTGGATGAAAATGCAGCCCTGGCCCGCTTCGCCGATACGCTGGAAAAGGTCGTCGTCTCCACCATCGAAGGCGGCCAGATGACCAAGGACTTGGCCGTGCTCGTAGGCCCCGACCAGACATGGCTTTCTACCGAAGGTTTCCTCGATGCTGTGGACGCCAATTTGCAGAAAGCCATGGCGTGAGGTTGTGGCGGCGGACGGCATCCTCGTCTTCGCGCTGGCCTATGCGATCGCGGTGATCTCGCCGGGCCCCGGCCTTGCCTCCTATGTGGGGCAGGTTCTGGGCCACGGGCTCAAAGCCGCGCCCGCCCAGGTGCTGGGTATCTATGCCGGGGACATGCTGTGGTACACGCTGGCGGCGACGGGCCTCGCCGCCCTCGCCCACACCTTCGGCACCGTGTTCATGGTGGTGAAATGGCTGGGCGTCGCCTATCTGCTTTATCTCGCGGTGAAGATGTGGCGGGCAAAGCCTGTGTCCTTCGACGCCACCGCGGACAGAAAGAAGCTGTCGCACCTGCAGCTTTTCACGGCCAGCGTGCTGGTGACGCTGTCCAACCCCAAGGCCATCGTCTTCTATCTCGCCGTTCTCCCCGCCATCATCGATTTCAGCAGGCTCACGCTGAATGGCTATCTCACTGGCGCTGTGATCGTTCTGGTCATCTTGTCCAGCATCTTCGGGCTGGTCGGCATCGCCGCGCACAAGGCGCGCGGGTTCTTTCGCAACCCCCGCGCCATGCAGACGCTCAACCGCGTCTCGGGCACCGCCATCGCAGGCGCGGCGTTGGTAATTGCGGCGCGAAGCTGACAGCTTTTGGCGCGGGAACAGTTCAGTTAGAGTGCCGTTGTTCGGCCAGAGGAGTGAGAGCGTGACAGGAGCAAGCGGCGGGTGCCAATGCGGTGCGGTGCGCTATCACATCGAAGGCCCGCTGGGCCACGCCGGGATTTGCCATTGCCGCATGTGCCAGAAGGCATTCGGCAGTTTTGGTGCGGCGCTGGTGAGCGCACCCGTGGAGCACTTCACCTGGACGCGCGGAAGGCCATCCGAATTCCGCTCCTCGCCCATCGTGGCGCGCGGCTTCTGCGCCGCCTGCGGCACGCCGCTTTACATGCGCGATGACGGCGATCCCAACATTGAACTCGCCATCGGCACGCTGGATGATCCCAACGCGGCCCCTCCGCAAACGCAGGTCGGCGTGGAAAGCAAGCTCGCCTGGTTTGACGGCATGCCGCATCTGCCGAAACAGACCACGAACGAGAACAACCCGCTCGCCGCCGAGGGCCGATATCCCACGCGCCAGCATCCCGATCACGATACGGAACATTGGCCATGACCAGGACACCGCGCGCCACCGGCGGCTGCCAGTGCGGCGCCGTCAGATATGCCGTGTACGGAGCATTCGACAATCCGCACATCTGCCATTGCCGCATGTGCCAGAAGGCGTTCGGCAATTATTTCGCGGCCCTGGTGGGCGTGACGCGCTCGGACCTCGAGTGGACAAAGGGCAAGCCTTCCTTCTTCCGCTCGTCATCCATCGTCGAGCGCGGCTTCTGCCCCACATGCGGCACGCCGCTGACCTTTGCCTATGACACCAAGGACAAGATCGGCCTTTCCATCGGCTCGCTCGATCACCCGGAGGCGGTAACTCCGGAGCAGCAGTACGGCCTCGAATCCGCCCTTCCCGCCTTCGCGCATCTGCATGAATTGCCGGGATCGCGCACCGAGGACGACATTCCCGCCGATGTCCGCCAGAAGCTCAAGAGCCTCCAGCACCCGGATCACGATTGAGCGGTCGTCTAGCGGCGATGAGCGTCTGGAATTGAAATGGACAGGCTGCAACAGCCTTCCCCGCCCGGCTGCCAGGTCTTGATATCAACTTTGTATCCCACGCCTTCCAGCGTGCCATAATCCGCGCAAGCGGCCATGCTGCAGAACAGGGCGACCTCCTGATCGGAAAGCCCCGCCTCTATCCACGCCGATTTGAGCGGGCATGTCATGAACTGGACATTCAATCCCTCTTCCGAACACGATTCGACATCAGGGGTGAACATGGCGCCGCCATCCGGCGCATAGGCAAAGCTTTGACACAGCCCTGCGAAGTCCGAGGGCAAATGGGTTCCCAAATCTCCGCTGAGCGTGCGGCCCCAATTATAAACTGCCTCGCGCGTGACTTGGACTGCGACTTCATGGCCAAACCGCCGCTCCATGGCGCGGAAAAATTCCACATAGACAAGCGCCCGCGCCTTGTTGGCGTCATTCAGCGCCCGCCACATCGCATGTCCGTCCGGCTTTTTCATGTGTGCCTCCTGCGGGAGGCCGCAAGACTATCGAGCCGCGATGCCATGCGCCAGAGCGGCGCGGCGGGCACGGATTTCATCGTGCATGTCCAGCACGGCCTGAGACGCGGTGGTCTCGCACACGGCGGGCACGAAGCCATGAGCGAACGCGGCGAACGCAGCGCGGAACAGCCTCGCCGAAAACGTCAGCGCAAAGGCCATGTGCTCGAAATAGCTCTCGCCCACCGCCGCGGGGTGATCGTGGAAAATCTGCTTGAAGCTGGCCATGGCGTTTTCCCCTTTTGATAATTCGCGCAGAATGCCACGAATGCGGCGAAACAGGCTCCCAAATCTCCCTTGCTTCCTAATCAGAATTGAGAAAATATCCCATAAAAATCGGAAATATGGCTATGGATGACCGTGACAACGCGATTCTGCGGGAGCTTCAGCGGGATGCCAGCCTCTCTATCGAGGATCTGGCGTCGCGGGTGAACCTGTCGCGCAATGCCTGCTGGCGGCGGGTGAAGCAACTGGAAGACACGGGCGTAATCCGCGCCCGCGTGGCGCTGCTCGATCCGGCAAAGCTCAACCTTGGCCTCACGGCCTTCATCGCCATCCGCACCTCGGCCCACGACCAGACATGGCTCGACCGTTTCAGCGCGGCGGTAAAGGACATTCCCGAAATCACCGGCGTCTACCGGACAACGGGTGAAACCGATTACATGCTGCAGGCCGTGGTGCCGGACATGCAGGGCTATGACCGCCTCTACAAGCGCCTGATCGCCAAGGTGCCGCTCACCGATGTCTCCTCCTTCTTCGTCATGGAGAAGGTGAAGGAGACCACCGAACTGCCATTGGGCTATGCAGCGTGATCAAGGCACTATTCATCTGTTCACAGAATAAATTGCGAAGCCCAACGGCTGAACAGGTGTTTTCCGCGTGGCCGGATGTCGAGACGGACTCTGCAGGTCTCAATGCCGACGCGATCTCTCCGCTTTCACCTGAGCAACTGGACTGGGCCGACGTGGTGTTCGTGATGGAGAAGGCTCACCGCAGCCGGCTAGGGCGGAATTTCCGCCGCCACCTCAACGGCAAACGCATCGTATGCCTCGATATTCCCGATGACTACGGCTTCATGCAGCCGGAGTTGGTGCGGCTGCTGGAAGCGAAAGCCGGTCCGTTTCTGCGCAGCCGTTAGGCCGAAAGCTTCGCCTTGATCGCCGCAATCGCCTCATCCGCCTTTGCGGCATCGGGGCCGCCGGCTTGCGCCATGTCGGGGCGGCCGCCGCCGCCCTTGCCGCCCAGCACCGCCGTGCCCGCGCGAACGAGATCAACCGCGTTGAACCGCGATGTGAGATCGGACGTGACGCCAACAATCAGGCCGGCGCGGCCCTCATCATTGACGCCGATCAGCGCGATGACGCCCGAGCCGAGCTTTGCCTTGCCGTCATCGATCAGGCCCTTGAGGTCACTGGGGGCGATGCCCTTCAGCACCCGCGCCATGAACTTGATGCCGTTCACCTCGCTGATGCCGTCATCGCCCGATGACGATCCGCCGCCCAGCGCCAGCTGCTTCTTGGCTTCCGCCAGTTCGCGCTCGAGCTTGCGGCGCTCGTCCATCAGCGCCTCGACGCGGGTGACGATTTCGGATGGCGAAGACTTGAGCGCCGCCGCCACGGCCTGCACGCGCTTGTCCTGCTCTTCGAGATAGGCGCGCGCCGCGGGGCCGGCCAGCGCCTCGATGCGGCGGACGCCGGCAGCCGAGCCTGCCTCGGAGACGACCTTGATCAGGCCGATGTCGCCGGTGCGGCCCACATGCGTGCCGCCGCACAGCTCCAGCGAATAGATGGGCTTGCCGGCGCCATGCACATTCCGCCCCATGGAAACGACGCGCACCTCGTCGCCATATTTTTCGCCGAACAGCGCCATGGCGCCTTCGGCAATCGCCGCATCAACCGACATCAGGCGCGTCGTCACCGGATCGTTCTGCAGCACGATCTCGTTGGACATCTGCTCCACCTGCGAAAGCTCATCATCGCTCAGCGGCTTGTTGTGCGAGAAATCGAAGCGCAGCCGGTTCGGCTCCACCAGCGAGCCCTTTTGCGCCACATGGCTTCCCAGCGTGATGCGCAGTGCCTCATGCAGGAGATGGGTGGCGGAATGATGCTGGCGGTTGCCGCCGCGCCGCGCGCGATCCACGATGAGTTCGGCGGCAGCACCCGGCTTGAGCGTGCCCTCTTCCACGACGCCCAGGTGCAGGAACAGGTCGCCCACCCGCTTCTGCGTATCGGTGACGCGGAAGAGCGCGCCATCCGCCGTGCGGATGACGCCGTGATCGCCGGTCTGGCCGCCCGATTCGGCGTAGAATGGCGTCTGGTTCAGGATCACCGTGCCCTGCTGGCCTTTCGTCAGTGTGCTGACGTCTTTTCCATCCGCCACGATGGCGCGGATCACGCCTTCCGCCGTCTCGGTGTCATAGCCCAGGAACTCCGTCGCCCCCAGCCGCTCGCGGAGATCGAACCAGATGGCGTCGGTCTTGGCCTCGCCAGAGCCTTTCCAGGCTTTCCGCGCATCTGCGCGCTGGGCCTCCATGGCGGTTTCGAATTTCTCCGTGTCGACCTTGATGCCGCGCGGGCGGAGCGCATCCTGCGTGAGATCGAGCGGGAAGCCATAGGTATCATAAAGTTTGAAGGCGGTTTCGCCGGAGAAGGTATCTCCCTGCGTGAGGCTCGCCGATTCGTCATCAAGAATGCGCAAGCCCCGCTCCAGCGTCTTGCGGAAGCGGGTTTCCTCCAGAAGCATCGTATCGGTGATGAGGCCCTGCGCGCGGATCAGTTCCGGATAGGCAGCGCCCATTTCGCGGACGAGCGCGGGCACCAGCTTCCACATCAGCGGCTCGCGCATACCGAGCAGTTCGGCATGGCGCATGGCGCGGCGCATGATGCGGCGGAGCACATAGCCGCGGCCTTCGTTCGATGGCAGCACGCCATCGGCGATGAGGAAGGACGAGGCGCGGAGATGATCGGCGATAACGCGGTTCGACGCCTTGGCCTTGCCTTCGGCGGGAACGCCCGTCTGCTCGACGATGGCTGAGATCAACGCCCGGAAGAGATCGATGTCGTAATTGTCGTGCTTGCCCTGCAGCACGGCGGCGATGCGCTCAAGCCCCATGCCTGTATCGATCGACGGGCGCGGCAGGCTGATGCGCTCCTCTTTCGACACCTGCTCGAACTGCATGAACACGAGGTTCCAGATTTCGATGAAGCGGTCGCCATCGGCGTCCGCCGAGCCGGGGGGGCCGCCGGCAATCTTGTCGCCATGGTCGAAAAAGATTTCCGAACAGGGCCCGCAAGGGCCTGTATCGCCCATGGCCCAGAAATTGTCCGAGGTCGGAATGCGGATGATGCGGCTGTCGGGGAGGCCTGCGATCTTCTTCCACAGCCCATGCGCTTCATCGTCTTCGGAGAAGACGGTGACGGTCAGCTTGTCCTTCGGAAGCCCGTATTCCTTCGTCACCAGCTCCCACGCCCATTCGATGGCGTTGGGCTTGAAATAATCGCCGAAGGAAAAATTGCCGAGCATCTCGAAGAAGGTGTGATGGCGGGCGGTATAGCCGACATTGTCGAGGTCATTGTGCTTGCCGCCGGCGCGCACGCATTTCTGCGCCGTGGTGGCGCGCGTGTAGGGCCGCTTCTCGGCGCCTGTGAACACGTTCTTGAACTGCACCATGCCGGAGTTGGTGAACATCAGCGTCGGATCGTTGCGCGGAACGAGCGGCGAGGAGGCGACGATCTCATGGCCCTGGCGGCGGAAGAAATCGAGGAAGGTGGAGCGGATTTGCGCAAGCCCGGTCATGTCGTGTCCGAAGGAAAGGGGTGGAATGGCGGACGGCCCTTTTATGGGCCTCTCCCGCCCCTGTCCAGAATTCTTGAGGGGTGCGCAACCCTCGAAACGGGACAACGCCCTCCGGGGGTACGGAGGGCGTCTCGCTTACCGGTGTGTGGGGCCACACCTGCGATACCGGGGCTCCTGGGGTGGGAGCGCCGGAATGGGATCAGGGAGCAGCGGCGCTTTATTCGCCGTCGCCATCATCCTTGTCGCCCGCATCGCCCTTGGTGAGGGCCGAGGCAATGAGCCCGGCATTGCCGCGGATTTGCGCTTCGATCAAGGCCGCAACATCGGGGTTCTGGCGGAGGAAGGTCTTGGCGTTCTCGCGCCCCTGCCCGATCCGGTCGCCGTTGTAGGAATACCAGGAGCCGGACTTGTCGACGACACCGGCTGTCACGCCAAGGTCGATCAGCTCGCCGACCTTGGAAATGCCCTCGCCATACATGATGTCGAATTCCACCTGCTTGAAGGGCGGCGCCACCTTGTTCTTGACGACCTTCACGCGGGTCTGGTTGCCCACCACCTCGTCGCGCTCCTTGATCGAGCCGATGCGGCGGATGTCGAGGCGCACGGAGGCATAGAATTTCAGCGCATTGCCGCCCGTCGTGGTTTCGGGCGAGCCGAACATCACGCCGATCTTCATGCGGATCTGGTTGATGAAGATCACCATGCAGTTCGACTTGGAGATCGAACCGGTGAGCTTGCGCAGCGCCTGGCTCATCAGCCGCGCCTGAAGGCCGGGAAGCTGGTCGCCCATCTCGCCTTCAAGTTCGGCGCGCGGCGTGAGTGCGGCCACCGAATCGATGACCAGGATTTCGACAGCGCCCGAGCGCACCAGCGTGTCGGCGATTTCCAGCGCCTGCTCGCCCGTATCGGGCTGGGACACCAGAAGATCGTCAATGTTGACGCCGAGTTTGCGGGCATAGACCGGGTCCATGGCATGCTCGGCATCGACGAAGGCGCACACGCCGCCGCGCTTCTGGGCCTCGGCGATGGTCTGCAGCGCCAGCGTGGTCTTGCCGGAGGATTCCGGCCCGTAAATCTCGATGACCCGGCCCTTGGGCAGGCCGCCGATCCCCAGCGCGATATCGAGCCCGAGGGAACCTGTTGAAATCGAACTCGATCTCCAGAGCCTTGCTGGTTCCGAGCTTCATGATTGAACCTTTGCCGAACGCCCGTTCGATCTGGCTCAAAGCGGCGTCGAGCGCCTTGTTCTTGTCCATGGAAGAGTTCTCGATGACCCGAAGATTCGCCTGCCCCATTGCCAACTCCTTATTCCATATGGGTCCACCCGACGCAAATGCACGTGCTGTTGCGTTGGTGTTTTCAATATGTTCTATTTTTGTTTCCGACGCAAGAGGGAGAACGCAAAAAGAACTGAAATGGAACGAGAGGTCTCAGTCCGGCGTATTTTCCTTAATATAAGTCCATAAGGCCCTCATGTTCCCGAAGTAGGCGGCGATGCCGGGGATAATCTGGCGCCACCCATATTGCCCGAGTATCCGCCGCATCGCGTAGCGTTGCACGCCCATCACAAATCCTTGGGTTGCCGATTTGGCAAGGGCAGCCTTGGCCTGCTCACAATCCGGTTTTTTGATAAGTTCCTTGTAGAGATAATAGGAGCATATCCCAACACCGTCTTCACTTCCCTTGCGCGCCCAGTCGATTGCCTCCGGGGTGCGGCCCATTTTATGTAAACACCCGACAATGCCGCGATAGCCGTAAGGGCTCTGGGCCGAGGCAGAGACAGAGTAATATTGGATGGCCCGCTCCCGGTCATAACCGGAAAACTCTTCCCTGCTGAACGCGAACCCGAGATTATTGGCCACATAAGTGCGGGCATCTCCATCAGGCAAACGGTTGAAAAGCGGGACGAGCTTTTCCACAGCGGGCGCGAATTCGCCTTTCCCCATCATATCGCGCGCGGATTTAAGTTCTGCCTCATCTTCCGCCGAGAGACCCAACTCGTGAATCATGCCTTGCTCTCTTGATACATCAACGCCCCTTCCACCCCTGCCGCCACGGCCAGCAGCGCCCTGTCCCGCCCGGACGGGGCCATGAGGGAAAGGCCCACGGGCGGTTCACCCGGCCTGGTCATCGGGATCGAAATCGCGCAACTGTCGAGGAAATTGCCGACCGCCGTGTTCCGGAGCGCCACGGCATTGAGGCGGCCATAGTCGCGGTCCTCGGCAAGGGCGGAGATGGCGGGCGGCAGGTTGGGCGTTGTCGGAAGGAGGAGCGCGTCGAAGCCTTCCATGCGCCGCGCAAACAGGGCAATCAGTTCCCGACGCCGGGCGATGGTGGCGAGAAGATCCGCTGCCAGCAGATTTGCCCCAGCGTCCAGCCGGGAACGCACCCGGGGATCATAGGCATCCGCCTGCTGCGCCAGCCGGGCGCGATGCACGGCATAGGCTTCCACCGCCACGATGCTGGCCTTGCCGTTCAGCGATGGGAGTTCATGCAATTCCGGAAATGCCACGTCGGCCAATTGCACACCCGCAGAGCCGAGCTTCGCCAGCGCCGCATCGAATGCCTCGGCAACCGGCGCTTCAAGCCCGTCCAGAACGAAATCGCGGAGAACGCCCAACCGCAGCGTTCCCGCTTCGCGCGGCGTGAAGGGTGCGATCCCCTCGCCCGCCATGATGCCATCGGCCAGAGCGCAGCAGGCCACCGAATGGCCAAGCGGCCCGGCGGAATCGAGGCTTGGCGCCAGTGGAAACACGCCTGTAGAAGGCATGCGCCCCCAGCTCGGCTTGAAGCCCACGATCCCGCAATAGGCCGCCGGGATGCGGCACGAGCCGCCGGTATCGGACCCGATGCCCAGTGCGCACATGCCATCCGCCACCGAGACGCCAGCGCCCGCCGATGATCCGCCGGGAATATGCCCCACCCTGCGGTCCCACGGCGATCTGGGCGTGCCGTAATGCGGGTTGAGGCCGACGCCGGAATAGGCGAACTCCGTCATGTTGGTGCGGCCGATGACGATGAAGCCTTGCGCTTTCAGCCGCGCGATCACCGTGGCATCGGCGGTGGCGGGCAATTCGCCTTTCAGCACCATCGAACCTGCGGTTGTCACTTGTCCGGTCAGATCGAACAGGTCCTTCACCGAGATTGGAATGCCGGCGAAGCGCGATAGGGCGCGGCCCGCCTTGCGCAGGCCATCGATATAATCCGCCGCGGCCAGTGCCCCTGCAGGGTCCAAGGAGATGAAAGCCCGCGCGCCTTCGCCGCCGGGATCGGCAATGGCGGCGAGCGAGGCTTCCACCAGCCCGCGCGCGGCTGCCCGGCCAGAGTCCAGATCATCCGCCAATTCACGCAATTTCAGCCGCGCCATGCAAAGCCTTCCCGAAAAATCACACCAGCAGGTCATCCGCCAGCATGGCCTTGGTGGCATGCAGGACAGTGAGCGTTTCTCCGCCGGAAAACGTGAATATCACATTGCCATCCGTTTCAACCGCAAGCGCCAGCGCATCCTGAACGCTCCTGATGCCGAGATTGCGCGACAGCCGGATGGAATTTACATCGTCTTCAAAATCGGTAACGGTGTCCTGGCCGCCGGATTTGACGAAGACGAACGTGTCTTCTCCCGCGTCTCCGGTCAGGCGGTCATTTCCGGTCCCGCCCCGCAGCACATCGCGTCCCGTCCCGCCATAGAGCGTATCAGCGCCTGGCCCGCCGATCAGCGTATCATCCTGCGAGCCGCCGTTCAGCATGTCGTTGCCGCCGCCGCCCAGAAGCTGGTCATTGCAGGCGCCGCCATACATCCTGTCATTGCCCGCGCCGCCATCCATGAGATCCGCGCCATCGCCCGCATTCACATTGGGCGACAGGCGGAACATCTCGCCATCAAGGCCGATGGCATAGAGATTGCCGTGGCCGTCTTCTGCAAAGGATGAGATGCCATCCACAGTGCCACCGGAAATCACCAGTTGCGCGGTGCGGTTTGCCTGGTCGACGGCGACGCCGTTGACGACGCGAAAGCTCCAGAGCTGGTTGGAAAGATAGTCGGCATAAAAATAAACGCCGTGCATTCCCGCCGACTGGCCGCGGTACACATATCCGCCGGTGATGGCATAGCCGCCATCAGGCGCGCCCGTGTGATCATAGGCGAAGATCGGATCGGTCAGGGGCGGCGTGGTGGCGGGCGGATTGCCCGGCACCGTATCGTCGTAAACGTCGAAACCTTCCTTCACCTTCCAGCCATAGTTCTCCCCGCCATGGCTCAGATGCGATTGATAGTTCACCTCTTCATGGGCGCCCTGCCCCACGTCGGCGATATAAAGGTCGCCGGTTACCCGGTCGAACGATGGCCGCCAGGCATTGCGCAGGCCCAGCGCCCAGATTTCATCAGCTCCCGCCACACCCACAAAGGGGTTGTCGTCAGGAATGGCATAGTTGCGCGACGGGTCATCGGGAAAGCCATCATGGCTCACGTCGATGCGCAGCATCTTGCCCAGCAGCACATCCATGTTCTGCGCATTGTTCGGCGGATCGCCGCCCGAACCGCCGTCGCCGGTGGAGATATAGAGATAGCCATCCGGCCCAAAGCCGATCCACCCGCCATTGTGATTGCTTTGTCCGGGATGGGGAATGGTGATGAGCACGGTGCCGCTCGCGGCATCCGCCGCATCCGCATCGCCGGATGAGCGCGAATAACTGCGCACCTCGATATTGCCATCGGCATTGGTGACGCAGACATAGAATTTGCCGTTCGCCGCATAGTCCGGGTCGAACGCCAGCCCAAGCAGGCCACGCTCGCTGTCTGTCGAGATCGATGAGGATATGTCCAGAAATGGCGTGGCCGTCAGCGTTCCGGTTCCCGGATCGAGAATGCGGATCGTCCCGCCCTTCTCCACCACGAACATGCGGTCGGAATCGCCGGGGGCGGATGTTGCAAACACCGGCGTGTTCAACTGATTGGTGACGAGCGTGGTGATGATGTCACCGCTGCCCGCCGTCCTGTCGCTGGCGGTGCAGCCGAACATCAGATCATTGCCCGCGCCGCCATTCAGCACATCGGCGCCTTCGCCGCCGAAGATGCGGTCGTTGCCGCCCGCCGCATTCACGGTGTCAGCGCCGCCCCGGGCGAAAAACCGGTCATCGCCGTCCGTGCCGTCCTGGGTGTTGGCGTTGCTGGTTCCGAGGAAATCCATGGCCGCGTCCCTCCATCTCAATCAGGCAAATGGCAGCATAGGGCAGTTTTCCACCGCCGGACAACGCCCGCTTCAGCGCTCCATCACGTCCTTTACCTTCTCGATAAGCTGTTTCAGCGAGAACGGCTTTGACAGGAAATCATAGTCGGTTTGGCCTTCGAGATCGCTCTCGAACTGGTCGCCGGGATAGCCCGAAACAAAGATGAGTTTCGTCGTGATGCCGCGTTTCCTCAGTTCACGGAGCAATGCCGGGCCGTCGAGCTCCGGCATGACCACATCGGAGAGGATCAGTTCAAAGCCCGTGTCGTCGGCCTCGATCACCTTGAGCGCGCTCTCGCCCGAGTCCGCTTCAACCACTGTATAGCCGCGCGAGGTGAGCGCGCGCACCGCGAAGGCCCGTACCGCGTCCTCATCCTCGACAACGAGAATGCGGCCATTTCCGGTGTGGCCCGCACGCGGCGGCGCCGCCGCGGGTTCAGGCACAGCCTCAACCGCGGAAACATCGGGATAGTGGCGCGGCAGGAAAATGCGGAACGTGGTGCCCTTGCCAACGGTGGAGTCGCAGAAGATGAATCCCCCGGTCTGTTTGACGATGCCATAGACGGTGGAGAGGCCCAATCCCGTTCCTTTTCCCACATCCTTTGTGGAGAAAAACGGTTCCCAGATTTTGTTGAGGATTTCCGGCGGAATGCCGGTGCCTGTATCCTCCACCTCGCAGGCCACATATTCGCCCGGCGGCATCAGGTCTGCCTTCACCGTGCGCGATTCTTCTTCGGAGACGTTGAACGTCCGCACCGTCAGCGTGCCGCCATTCGGCATCGCGTCGCGCGCGTTCACGGCGAGGTTGATGATCACCTGCTCGAACTGGTGAATATCAACCAGCACGAGGCCCAGATCGCGGCCATGGCTGATCTTCAGCGCCACCTTCTCGCCCAGCACGCGGCTGAGCAGGTTTTGCAGATCCGACATGGCTTCCGTCAGCGAATGGACCTTGGGCTGCAGCGTCTGGCGGCGCGAGAACGCCAGAAGCTGGCGCACCAGATTGGCCGCCCGGTTGGCGTTCTGCTTGATCGACATCACATCCGAGAAGGACGGGTCGGTGGGCCGCATCTTGGCCAGCAGAAGATCGGCAAAGCCGATGATGGGAGTGAGCACATTGTTGAAGTCATGCGCGATGCCGGAGGCGAGCTGGCCCACGGCCTGCATTTTCTGCGCCTGGGCAAGCTGCACCTCCAGCGCCTTGCTCTCGGTCTTGTCGGTGGCGAAGACGCTCAAGCCGTCATCGCCCGGCGCCAGCAGCATGAAGCTCAGCTGCACGGCGCGCTGCGGGTCTCCGGCCAGCGTCACTTCGGCGGAAGACAGCGCGCCCTCGGCGGCAAACGCCTGGGACTGGGCGCGATTGAGCACATCATGGTCAGCGGGAACGACCGCCGCGGAAAGTTTCGCACCGCGCCGGATGGCGGGCGAAAGCGCGAGGAACGCCGAGTTACCCTGCCTCACCGTGCCATCGGCTGCTACTTCGGCAATGCCAATCGGCGCGCCATTGAAGAACCGCATGAGCCGCAGGGAAGACACACTGTCTGTCGTGCCTGACTCGCCAGCCCCGCGCGGCACGGCCAGCGAACGCGAGGGCAGCGGCCGCCCGTTGCCGTCAAAATCCACGCGATGGATGATATGAACCGGCAAGGCCTTGCCCGCCTTGTCGCGCAGATCCATGTCGAAGGTTTCAGTCACCGTGCCTGCCGCAGGCTCCAGCCCGCACAGAAGCTTGGCCCCCGCCTCGCCCACCAGTTCGGCAAGCAGCAGGCCTCCGCTCTGCGATTGCGCGACATCGAGCCCAAGCCATCCCGCCAGCGTGGCATTGAGATAGTCGATCCGTCCATCCGGCAGGGTGGAGAAGAAGCCGGCGGGCGCCAAATCAAGATAGTTGATGATGAACTGAAGCCTTGCGAAGGCCTGTTCCTGCCGCGCCCGGTCGGCGCTGATATCCTGCAATTGCCACAGCCGGTAATTGGCGCTGCCTTCGAGCATCGCAGGCGCTGCCTTGATGCGCAGCCACACGGGCCTGTCGGCCCTGGCGCCGGGTGCTGAGGAACCTGCTGGCACGCGGATCTCGCGCTCCTCGCGCCGCCCGTCGGATACGGCCTGCGCCAGTTGATAAACCGGCCCTGCAAATTCCGAATAGCCGGCATAGAGCACATCCATGCCCACCAGCCGCCCTGCCCCGGCGTTGGAGGCAAGGGTGATATAGGGGCCATTGGCATAGACCGCCCGGCCTTTGGCATCCGTCACCACCAGAGGATCGCCGACTGCATCAGCAAACCCATCCAGAAACGCCCGGTGGCGCGACGGCGACCCAAATTGCAGGATGCCCGCGCCCAGCCCGAACAGCGCCAGCAGACCAATCAAAGACAGCACGCCGCCAATCAGCAGCAGCCACACAGGTGCGATGTCACGCCCGAGGTGGATGAGCCCCGCCACGGCGACCGCCAGCGCCAGCGCCATCAGCAACGAAAGCAATGGGCGGCCACGCCCTGCCGTGGCCCCCGGTGGCCGCGCCACCTCGCCCATACCTTCGTTCTTCGCCATCAATCCCACCCCGAATCAAGGCCAGTATAGGGCATTTGCCCCGGCGCGGAATCCGCCAGCGCCTGAAGCGGTTTGCATCGCGGCAATCTGTGCTAGGCTGCCCGGACCGCAACAGCCGGACGGGGAAAATGGAATATATCAACCAATATATGAACCTCATCATCACCGCACTGGTGGTGCTGGCGCTGTTGATCCTCGTGCTGATCGTCTGGCGTGCCTTCAGCAAGCGCGTGCGCGGCCGCCATGGCCAGCGCCTCGGCATCAGTGAATATCAGGAATTGGACCAGACCCGCCGACTGGTGCTCGTGCGGCGCGACGGCGTGGAGCATCTGCTGCTGATCGGTGGGCCCAATGACATGCTGGTGGAAAGCGGCATCGGCTCAGCGCCAGTGCAGAACTACGCGCCCGCCTCGGACCCTTCCGGCCCCATCCCCATGCGAACCGCGCCGCGCGCGCCGGTTTTTGCGGAACGGAAAGCTCCGCCGCCTCTGCGCACGGTTGAACCGCCGCCGCCCATCACACCGCGGCGTGACCCGGACCAGCCATAAAAAGAGGCCCGGCTTCCGCCGGGCTTTTTATTACGTGTTGGAAGGATCGATCACCTGGCGGCGCTCCGCCATGAAGCGCTCGAACTCGTCCTGATCCTTGGCGCGGCGTAATTTGTCCACGAAATCGCGGAACATGCGCTGTTCCTCATCAAGGCGGCGGCGCTCCTCGTCGAGCTTGCGGAGCGCCTCGCGCTTGTAATCGTCAAAGGCTGCATTGCCGGTGCCGAAGCCACCGCCGAAATTCCCCGCACGCCACGACGAGGCAGATGATTTCCAGCCCTCGAACTGCTGTTTCTTGAACTGGATGGCATTCCATGGGGCGTTGCCTTCTGAGGAACCCTTCCACATTTCGCCGTTCTTCCACTTCACGAACAGGGCCAAAAGACCGATCGGCCAAAACACTACGAAACCGCCGACCATTGCGCCGATTTCCCATGCCGACCATGGATTGCGCGACAGGCGCCCACAGCCGCGGCGCGATGCGCCAGAGTTGATGCCGTCTTCAAAGGTACCCGTTGCCGATTCGGCCATGGTGCCTGTCCTCCTGGTTAATGACAGCAATGAGATAGGAACCCTTGGCCTCACTTCAATGGCAAATCGGAGCGCTTGCCGAACCGCCCGCCGTTGGATTAGCTCTGCCCTGCAACCCGAGGAGACCGCCATGCCCAAGCACAAGATCGCCATGCTGACCGCCGGAGGTCTTGCGCCCTGCCTGTCGTCCGCTGTGGGCGGGCTGATCGAACGCTATACCGAACTTCTGCCCGATGCGGAGATGATCGGTTACCTGTCCGGTTACAAAGGGCTTCTGCAAGGCCGCTCCATTCCCGTGACAGCCGCCGTGCGTGCCAAGGCGCACGTCCTTCATGAACATGGCGGATCGCCGCTCGGCAACAGCCGCGTGAAGCTCACCAATGTGAAGGACTGCGTGAAGCGCGGTCTGGTGAAAGAGGGCGAGGTGCCGCTCGAGGTGGCGGCGAAGCAACTGGTGAAGGACGGCATCACCATTCTTCACACCATTGGCGGCGATGACACCAACACCACAGCGGCCGACCTTGCGGCCTATCTGGCGAAGAACAATTACGGCCTGACCGTCGTGGGGCTTCCCAAGACCATCGACAATGACGTGGTGCCGATCCGCCAGACGCTCGGCGCCATGACCGCCGCGCAGGAAGGCGCGCGCTTTTTCGAGAACGTCGTCAACGAACAATCCACATCATCGCGGCAACTCATCATCCATGAGGTGATGGGCCGCAATTGCGGATGGCTGACCGCCGCCACGGCGCAGGCCTGGCGGGAACGGCTGCAGCATCTTCACTTCCTGCCCGAGTTCAACCTGAGCCGCGCTCACAAGGACATCGCCGCCGTCTACATCCCTGAAATGCCCATCGACATCGAGGCCGAGGCGAAACGCCTGCGCAAGGTGATGGACGAGCGTGACTCCGTCTGCATCTTCGTCAGCGAAGGGGCTTGCGTTGCCGAAATCGTGGCCGAGATCGAAAGCAAGGGCGGCAGCGTGGAGCGCGATGCCTTCGGCCATGTGAAACTCGACACGGTGAAAGTGGGAGACTGGTTCGGCAAACAGTTCGGCCAGAAGATCGGCGCTGACAAGACTCTGGTGCAAAAATCCGGCTATTTCGCGCGCTCAGCCGCCGCCAACGCCGCCGACCTGGCGCTGATCCGCACCATGGTGCATGTCGCCGTTGATTCAGCCCTGAAAGGCGTTTCGGGTGTGACCGGCCATGACGAGGAACGCGTAGGTGAACTGCGCGCCATCGAGTTCCCGCGCATCAAGGGTGGCAAGCATTTCGATCCATCCACCGGCTGGTTCAAGGCCATGCTGAAAGAGATCGGCCAGACGCGCGAATAGTGCGCCCCCGCACGTTTTCAATATGCCTCACGGCCTCGTGAAACACTGTGTTGAACGGTGCGCGAGACGTGAATCACAAGCCCACTCATCAGACATAACCAATTGATTATATTGGGATACAAAAAATGCACGGGAAGCCACACAGTTGATTGGTACCTCTCATTGTTACGATTACATAGGACTCATCGGAGGCGCGATGGTCGCGCTCACCGAAAGTCCGAAAAGACAATGTGGAGTGCATATCATGAACAAGCTCATCATCTCTCTCGCAGCCCTTGGCGCGCTGTCGACCGTTGCCCTGGCCGAACCGGATCGTTCCTTTGATTCCCCGCCCCCGGCCTGGCAGCTGAACACCCAGCACAACACCAGCACCGAGCCCCTTTCCGTTGTGAAGGAAACGGCTGCGAATGACGGCGGTTATGTGAGCAACTATCAGCGCGTGCTGGAGAACTCGGAGAACGGTGGCGGCAACGCCCATAAGTAACACGTTTCGCATCAATCGCGTCAAAAGGCCGGGCATTCTGCCCGGCCTTAAATTTTGCCGGCCAGCGTGATGTTGTAACCCGCCGCAGTATCCGGCAGGAAAACAGGCGAACTGTTTTGCCGGAGGATACTTTGCCAGAGTCAAATCTGCCGTGGGAATTGATCGCCGGAACCGGATTGCTCACCGCCACGATTTTCGCGCACGGCGTAGGCCTTCGCTTCATCGGCAGGTGGTTTCACAGGGCATGGTCCGAGAACAAACCGTTCGCCGAGAGTTGGCGCGCCGATCTCATCCTGACCTGCGTTGTCGCTTCACTGGCCGTCCTGCATTTGCTTGAGCCGCTCCTGTGGGCCGTGCCGATATATGTCTCGGGAATATTGCCATCCCTGCGCGACGCCTATTATTTCGTGCTACAGAGCTACACAACTCTTGGCGCGGGCAACGTCACGCTCCCGGAGAATTGGCGCCTCTTCGGGCCGGTGATCGCCATATCCGGCCTGTTCGCCTTCGGATGGACGGCCAGCGTTCTGGTCACCGTGATGGCAGAATTTGTCCGCTTCAGCCGGAAGTAGGATTCAAGCCTTGTTTGCCCCGCCATCAGGATCAACATTGTCGAGAAACGTCGACGTCGGCGCGAAGAACAGCGTGCCTGTCACGGCACGGCTGAAGTCCAGCAGCCTGTCATAGGTGCCGGGCGGATTGCCGATGAACATGTTTTCGAGCATCCGCTCGATCCGGTGCGGCGTCCGCGCATAGCCGATGAAATAGGTGCCGAACTCGCCCTTCCCCACTTCCCCGAAGGGCATGTTGTCGCGCAGGATCTGGAGCGGCTGGCCATTTTCCTCAATCGACGTAAGGACATTGTGCGCATAGGGCTTCTTCTGCGAATCCGGCTGCTCGATATCCGAGAGCTTGTGCCGCCCGACGATGTTCTCCTGCTCTTCCACGGCCACCTTGTTCCAGCGCGCAAGATCGTGGAGATATTTCTGCACGATCACATAGCTTCCACCGGAAAAACCGGAATCTTCATCGCCGACGAGGGTGGCGTCTGCCGCCGCCTGACCGGCGGGATTCTCGGTGCCATCAACGAAGCCGATCAGGTCGCGGTCATCGAAGAACTTGAACCCGTGCACCTCGTCCTGCGTGGAAACGGCGCCGGAAAGCCGTGACATGATGTGCGTCGCCAGTTCAAAGCAGAGATCCATGGTGGCCGCGCGGATATGGAACAGGATATCGCCCGGCGTCGAAACCGCGTGGTGCGCGCCCTTGATCTCGCGGAAGGGGTGAAGGTCTTTGGGCCTTGGCGCGCCAAACAACCTGTCCCACGCCTCAGACCCAAAGCCCATGACGCACGACAACTGGCCATTGAGATTGCGGAACCCGACGCCGCGCATCAGGCTCGACAGATCGGCGCACAGTTCCCGCACCGGCTTTTCGGCAGCCGCCCCCGGATTGATGGTCACCACCAGGAAGATCGCCGCCCGCGTGAGCCTGCTGGCGACGGATTGTGAGACGGGAGGAGGAAGGCTGGAAACCATGACCGGTCCATCAAAGTGCTACGCGACCACGTGAACATGCCACGTGCGCAAAACAGTTCAAGACCGGCCCTGAAAATCTGGAATGGTGGGCGATGAAGGACTCGAACCTTCGACCCGCTGATTAAGAGTCAGCTGCTCTACCACCTGAGCTAATCGCCCATTCCAAATGGCGCGCGGCTCCGAAACCGGAGCCGACGGCGGGGTCTATACGTGCCCCGCCGCCGCTTGTCCATGCCTTTTTGAGCGCCCTGTTGATGCCGCAAAAGCCGTGACGCGGAGCGAAATTCGCGCAACCTCATACGGCAAGCTTCGCGGCCTGCCCCAGGGAATTCAAAAGCTTTACCGCCGTCTTGTCGAATGACACGAAAACCTCGCCACCAAGCCATCGCCCCTCATGCGCCATCGCGCCATCGGCCAAATCGCCTCCTGCCTTGAATAAGGCCAGGCCCGCCTCCACAGCCGGGCGGTTCATAGTGACGTTGCTGGCGCGCAACAGCGCTTCGATGGCAGCCACGATGTCTTCTTGGGCGAGCCCCGCGCCACGCCGCAACACCCAAACAAATTCACAGAGCGCGGGTAGTGGCACGGCAATAAGTGTTGCCTCGCGAAGCAGCCGGGCCGCTGCCCGGGCCTGCCGTGCGTCGTCCATCAAGACGGCGCGCACGAGAAGATTGGTATCAGCGGTGATCTTCATGGGCTTTTGCCCAGCCTTCGGACGCAATGCGGTTCATCTGCTCAACCGTGAGCGGCTGCCTGACCTTGCCCTCCAGCAAGCCGACGAAGCTGTCAATGGAACCTGCCGGCTCAACCCCTCTCAGCTCGACCCGGCCATTGGGCAACAGCGCAACATCAATTTTCTCCCCCGGCTTGAGGCCGAGGTGCCTGAGCAGGTCTTTTTTTAGCGTCACCTGCCCTTTGGCGGTGATGGAGAGCTGTGCCATGGTCCGGTTTCCAGATGATTTCCGACAAGAATGTAAGGCAGATTTACATTGCTATCAAGAGGTGTGTCTGGTGGCGGGCGAAGGTCCAGCAGATCTTCGCCCTGTTTGGTTACTTCTTCCCCGCCCTGTTGACCCCGCTCACCACCGCCTTCAGCGAAGCCACGACGATGTTCTTGTCGATGCCCACGCCAAAGATCGTGGAACCATCCGGCAGCCTCAGTTCCACATAGGCGACCGCCGTTGCATTGGCGCCGGTGCCCATGGCATGTTCGCGGTAATCGGCGAATTCAAAGGCAAGGCCGCTCTCCTTGCGGATGGCATCCACGAAGCCGTCGATCGGCCCGTTGCCCTTGCCGTGAATGGTCTTGAGCTTGCCATCCACCGTCACCTTGGCTGTCACGGCTTGGTTGCCATGGTCTTCCTTCGTCGCATATTCGAGGAAGCCATAGCGGCCGTTGCCGTCGAGATATTCTTTCTCGAAGGCGCTCCACAGCCGGTCGGCGGGAAGCTCCACGCCCTCCCCGTCGGCGATGGCCTGCACCACCTTGGAGAATTCCACCTGCAGGCGGCGCGGCAATTCGATGCCGTGCTCCTTCTCGAGGATATAGGCGATGCCGCCCTTGCCCGATTGCGAATTGATGCGGATGACGGCCTCATAGCTCCGCCCCAGGTCGAGCGGATCGATGGGCAGATAGGGCACCTCCCACAGGGGCCGGTTGGAAGCCGCCATGGCCTTGAAGCCCTTATTGATGGCATCCTGATGCGAACCCGAGAAGGCCGTGAACACCAGATCACCCGCATAGGGGTGGCGCGGATGGACCGGCAGCTGGTTGCAATATTCCGCCATGCGCACCAGGTCGTTGATGTTGGAACAGTCCAGCCCCGGATCGATGCCCTGGCTGAACATGTTCATCGCCAGCGTGATGACATCCACATTGCCGGTGCGCTCCCCATTGCCGAACAGTGTGCCTTCCACACGGTCCGCCCCCGCCATCAGCGCCAGTTCGGTGGCGGCGACAGCGCAGCCCCGGTCATTGTGGGGGTGCAGCGAATAGAGGATCGACTCGCGGTTCTTGATGTTGCGGATGCACCATTCGATCTGGTCAGCATAGACATTGGGCGTCGCCATCTCGACGGTGGACGGCAGGTTGAGGATCAGCTTCTTGGCCGGTGTGGGCTTGTAAACGTCGATCACCGCCTCGCAGATTTCCTTGGCGAAATCGAGTTCCGTGCCGGTGAAGCTTTCCGGCGAATATTCATGCCGGATCACCTTCTCCATGCCCATCTCGCGCTCGATCTGGCAGATGAGCGAAGCTCCCTTCACGGCGATGTCGATGATGCCCTTGCGGTCCAGCCGGAACACCACGCGGCGCTGCAGTTCAGAGGTGGAGTTATAGAGATGGACGATGGCGCTTTTGACACCCTTCAAGCTCTCGAAGGTGCGGCGGATCAGCTCCTCACGCGCTTGCGTCAGCACCTGGATGGTCACGCCATCGGGAATCCTGTTGTTCTCGATCAGATAGCGGACGAAATCGAAATCCGTCTGCGAGGCGGAGGGGAAGCCGACCTCGATTTCCTTGAACCCCATGGCCAGCAGCGCATCGAACATGCGCATCTTGCGGTCCTGCCCCATGGGCTCGATCAGGGCCTGGTTGCCGTCACGGAGATCGACGGAACACCAGACCGGCGGCTTGGTGATGGTGCGGCTGGGCCACTGCCGGTCGGGCAGGTTCACGGCCGGAAACGGGCGGTATTTCTCTTGCGGAGCGATCATCATGGGATTTTGGTCTCTTGCCTGGTCTTAGCTGGGTTTGAAGCGTCAGTCCCCGGAGAGCCAGGGCAAAGCCCGGCCGGCCCTCAGGGGCAGCTAAGAAGGAGAAGCCCAAGCGCGCTCAGGGCTTGGGGCCCGGAGGTCAGAACCAGAATGGCGCGCGCGTTGGACATGGGAAGGCTCTATAGGGGATTGCCTGGCAATGCGCAACCTTGCACGGGAAGAATGAATTAACGGCAAATGAGCAATATCCGGGGCCAGATGTCCGAAATTGCCGTCATCATCGTGAACTACGGAACCGCCACGCTGGCGATCGGCGCCGTTGAAAGCGTGCTGGCACGCCAGCATGGCGGGCGCAGCGTCGAAATCCATCTGGTTGACAATAACTCGCCCGGCAACGACCGCGCCGTTCTGGCGGACGCCGCGAAGGGCTGGGGCAGCCGCGTAACGTTCTATCCCGAGACTGAAAATCACGGCTTCGGACGCGGCAACAATGTGGTGCTGAAGAGGCTGGCGGAGCGCGCCGTGCCGCCGCGCTATATCTTTTTTCTCAATCCCGATGCGCGGCTGGAAACCGATTGCATCGGCGAACTGGCCCGGTTCCTTGAGGCGCATCCACAGGCCGCGATTGCAGGTTGCGGCGTGGACGATCCGGCGCGGGCAAGAGCGGCCTATTCTGCGTTCCGATTTCCCGGTGTGATTTCCGCCTTCTTTGGCTCGGCGCGGCTGGGGCCGGTTTCGAGAGTATTCTCCCGCTGGATGATTGCCCTGCCGCCGGACATGGCTGAAGGCGAGGTGGATTGGGTTTCAGGCTCCGGCTTCATGGCGCGGTTTGATGCCATCTGCAGCGTGGGATTTTTCGATCCCGGCTATTTTCTCTACTTTGAAGAAACCGACATGATGTTCGCGCTCAAGAAGCTGGGATTGCAGGTCTGGTTTTGCCCCTCCTCGCGCATCGCGCATATCGAAGGCGCTGCAACCGGCATTCATAACCGCGATATGGCTGCAAGGCGGACGCCACCCTACTGGTTCCAAAGCTGGAAGCGCTTCCATTCCAAGAATTATGGCGCCTTTCATGCCCGCGTCTGTGCGCTGGCGCAGCTTTCAGGATCGGCGATTGATCGCTGCATCACCGTGCTCACCGGGCGGACACAGGAGATGACGGCGCATTTTGTGGGTGATTTTTTCAGGCAGGTTGCCGTTCCCCTGTTCACGCCGGGCGGCGCGCGCCCGCAGTAGGCAATACTATTGGGTTTTCGGCACGATCATCTGCAACACGCCGGGCTCAATGGAAATATCGATGGGAAAGGTGAGATATTCGAGTTCGCCATCGACCGACGCCTGAATCTTGCTCCCCTTCCGGCGCTTCATCGGTGACAATCTGATCGCGGAACCGGCGCGCGCCTCCACCATATCGTTCTTCCTTCCATGTTCCCCGCAGGGTGGCCAGCGCAATGCGGATATAGTCACGCCAGCGTTTGGCGCTCACGGCGTAGATTCCCAACACCCCGCCATCAAGCCGCACTGGAATGCCCGGCTTGTCCGACCGGTAGACATTGTTTGAGATCGCCAGCGCGGGGATGCGCAGGCGCGACAATGTTCCTTCTTCCTCGGCGATCATACGGATGGTCCGCGGCCGCGCGAGAACGGCAAAAATCGCTGTCAGGCCGGTCAGCATTTTTGTAAGGCGCGAGGAATAGCCGATGCGCTCGCGGATGCGGACGACGCGCGGCTGAATGCCGAAAGATACCTGATGCAGAAATGCTTTGCCGTTCACCCGGCCAACGTCAATGGCCACCGCATGCCCATCCGCTAAAGCCGTTACCGCCTGTTCGAGATTGGCGGGAATGCCGATCGCCTGCGCCACCATGTTCATTGTGCCCAAGGGCAATACGCCCATGGTGATGCCGGTACCCGCCAGTTGCCCGGCTACGCTGGCCACCGTGCCATCCCCGCCGCCCACGACAATTGTCTGATAACGCTGTCCCGCAATCGCCGACGCCACTGTTGAAGCAATTTCCCCGCCCTTGACGAGTGAAACCTCAACCGGCTGCTTCTGCGAAAAGCCCTTTTCAACCCGCTGCGCCACGGCATCCTCACCCATGGTCCGAACCGTGCCGGACTGCCGGTTGATGATGACCAGAACCGCCGCTTCGGCAGGCTGTGTTTTATCCACGCGCGGGGTTCCAGTCTGTCATGGTGAAAATATGTGGCAATCAGGTCAGGGGGTCAACGCACTTGGCAGCAGAATGCGGACGTCCGCGCGTGATGTTGACGCCGTATGTATATTTGACCTATTGCCCATCCGGAATGAGGCGCCAACCGCCGTGCTGACCAAACACGGATAAAGTTCCGACACAGTTGCGCGCCAAGGTGTGGCGATTGCCCAAGGACAGGATTTATGAAAGCTGCTTTTGCCGCCCTTTTTATTTTCGTTGCGGGAATATGCCCTGCCCTGGCCGACGATTGCGCCAAGGACATCGCAAAGATTGACCAGGCGATGGCGAAGCCTGACGCTGTAAAACCCGAGGACCGCGCGCAGCTGGAAGACATGCGCAATCAGGCTGTTCAATTGTGCGGCGCCGGCAATACGCAGGAAGGCCTCGACGTGACAGGCGAGGCCAAGGCGATGCTGAACATTCAATAGAGCTCTTCAGAGCTCGATCGTTCCTTCCATCACCTGCACGGCCTGCCCTGCCACGCGCACGGAAACCAGGGCTTGGCCTTTTACATCGAATTCAAGCCGGAGCTGGGAAGGCCTGCCCATCTCATAGCCCTGTTCCAGCCAGAGACGATGCGTGCCATCGGCCCATTCCCCGCAGGCAAGAAGCTGAGATGCCAGCAAGGCCGTTGCGGCGCCCGTCGCGGGATCTTCCGGGATGCCGGAGCCGGGTGCAAACATGCGGCCGCGAAACGCCGTTTTTTCCTGCTCACCGCCGCGCGCATAAACATATGCGCCAAGCACGCCCGATTTTTCCATGAGCCTCGACCAATGCGGCTCCGAAACGCACACGCTCGCCAGCGCATCCCCGCCGGACACCGGAATGAAAAGAAAACTGGGGCCTCCCTGATGAAGTCCCGGCGCATGCCCCTCAAAGCCGATCTTCTCCGGGGCAAGTGAAAGTGCGGCAGCGATATCAGCCTGTTCCGGCACGGCGCGTGCGAGCGCAAACGGTGTGACGGGCGCTGTGAACATCGCGTGGGGCACATCGCCAATGCGCGAGACTTTCACCGGCACAACGCCAGCCTTCTCCTCCAGCCGGACTTCCGTTTCAAAGGAACATCCGGCCTTGTATTTCCGCGCAGCCAAATGAATGGCGCATCCCACGGTCGGATGGCCGGCAAACGGGATTTCCACCTGCGGCAGAAAAATCCGCACCTTCGCCGTGTTCACAGGGCTTTCCGGCGCCATCACAAAAATCGTTTCGGAGAGATTGAACTCCCGCGCGATCGATTGCATCTGCTCCGTGGACAGACGGTCTGCCTCCATCACGATGGCCAGCGGATTGCCGCCAAACCTCCGCGCCGTGAAAACATCATAGGTAGCGAAGGCGAGATTCACGGGATGGTGGCTTCCGTCCGCTGCCCCGCCTTCACTTCGATGTCTTTCTCGCCAATCACCGCGCCGCCATCTCCATAGGCTTTGATGTGATAGATGCCTGCGTTGAAGGCCTTGTTGAACTCGGCGCCATATTCCGTGCCGATGCGCTTCGCTTCGCCTGAAATGTCTTTCTCGCTGCTGTAAATTTCGAAAGACGTTGCATTCCCGGCTTTTACGTTCAGGTAGCCGGCGTTGAGGTTGAACGCGATCTTGCTCACCTGCGCGGCGGACACGTCTCCCTCCATTTCGGCATGGGCATAGCCTGTGTCGGCAGTGAAGAGATAATGGCCCGCCGGCAGGAAGATGCGCGCCGGCAGTTCATAGCTGGTGGTGATGCGCGGATGCTGGCCATCAACATCCGCAACCGCCTGATGCACCTCGAACGTCACGTCCTTCGACGCCGCAGGCCCCTTGTCGGAGAACTGGGCGGTGAGTTCGGCTTGCCCCGCATTCAGGGCCAGGGTGAGATCAGTGTCTTTCCCCGCCGTGATCGTGAAAGACTGGCTTGCCTTTGCCTCTCCCAGGTTCAGCACCAGCGTGTAGTCCCCCGCATTCAGCAGGAGGCGCGGCTGGATGTCGTACAACGTCGCGACGTTATCACCGTTCGGCGCCAAAATCTCCCACGACAGCCGGTTTGAATCGGCTGGCACTTTGCCGTCCATTGTGCCAGCGGCCGTGAGGGTACCCGCGTTCAACACCGGCTCCACGTCCACGATCTTTCCCGCCGTGACGGTGAACGGCGTTTTCACGCGCGCATAGCTGACGCTAATGTCCGCAACATAATCGCCGGGCGGAAGATTTTTCTTGAGGTCGACGGCGTAGTCCGTGGACACCGCTTCGCCATCGCTGCCGTCCGTTGTCGCCTTGCGGATGGTCCATCCGGGTTGCGTGAAGGGATTCATCAGCTCGGCCTTGTCAGCCAGCCACACATGGCCATTCATCGTAATGCCCGGCTCGGCCGGCGGCTGCGCAGGCTGGGTTTCCGTGACCTCCACCGTCTTGGTCAGCGCCTTCTCAAGCTCATCCGCATTGCTGGCGACAATGGAAATGCCGCCGGTTTTGTCCGCGAGGCATTTGAGCTGCCCCGCTGCTGCCGGATCATCAAGGCCGAAGCCAACAGTATGTACCGTGAGATTTACGCCGGTTGACTTCAATTCCTCCGCCACCGAACAGGGGTTCAGCCCGCAGGTTTCGATGCCGTCCGAGACGAGAATGACGGTGGCCTTTTTCTCCGTATACTGAAGGGATTCCGCCGCCATCTTTACGGCCGCCGTCATGGGCGTTTTGCCCTTGGGGCTGAGGCTCTTGACCTTTGCCATGAAGGCTTTGCCATCCAGCGTGCCCGGCTCGCTCAGCACTTCGATGTCGTCGCATGATCCCTTTTGCCGGTGGCCATAGGCGATGAGGCCGAGTTCGTCTTCGGGCTTCCAGTTGGCGACGATCTTGCCTACCACCTCCTTGGCGATATCCATCTTGGACTTGCCATCGATCTTCGCCCGCATGGACCCCGAGGCATCCAGCACGAGGATGACCCGCTGCCCCTCATCGGCGCGCGCCGGTTGCAAGAGCGCAAACAGGGACAGGACGGTGAGGCAGAGAACTCGGGAGAATCGCATGGGAAGGCTCCGTCAAACAGGCGGGCGGGAAGGTCGCAGCAAGCCTGCGCGGCGTCAACTCTCAATCCGGCTGGACAGGATTTCTCGAGCAATCACTTGTGCATAGCCCGGCATTCTTAAATCGATCTGTGAAACAGAACGCAAGGCTTCGATGCTTTCCAGTTCGGGAGATGAGTCGGTTTCAAGGTGAGCCTGAACCCGTCGCGCCAGAGTTGCGTAATCTTCCGCAAACCGGAAAATCCGGATCACGGCCAGGCGCTGGCCTTCAAATACTGCGAAGAGACGGCCCTCCTCCGCCGCGCGAAGATCGATGCCTGTCTCTTCCAGAAGCTCGGTGCACATGGATCCGTAAATATCGACGCGGCCATCCGGCAGCACATCGCGGGGCTCAAGCGAGCCGGATGGCGGATAGGCCTTGCCGGCATTCGCCGTGGCAGAGCCCATCACGCCGAACAAGAGCGCGCCGCAGGACGTGATGGCAGCGGGAACGCCAAAGCAATTGCGCACGGCGCGGTCGGGCCAATCCCAATCGCGCCAGGCGACGAAACTGGCAAAATCCGTCACGGCGAAACGGGCACGCAGGATGCCGTCTTCAACCTCGGCCTCGGTGCAAATCAGCACCTCGCCGTTCCACAGTGCGGGATTGGCAGCCACTCGCGCCTGCCAGTGCCCGAGAATTTTTCCGCGTTCAGCATCCGCAAAGGCCCAGCGGCCTCCACCCATGCGAAGGTCAAGACCCCGAAGCGGCACGGCTCCATCCATCACCCGGCGATGGCCTTGTAAATGAGCTCGATGGACACCAGCGCCAGCGCCACTTCCACGATGCGGAAGAACAGCTTTTCCGGAATGATGCGCGTGGCGTGATAGCCGATCCACGCACCGATGATCGCGGCGGGCGCCAGCCACGCCGCCAATTCCAGATTGCCAATGTTGAACTGGCCCAGCGCCCAGTAAGGCGGCAGCTTGATGAGGTTCACATAGGCAAACAGGATCGTGCTGGTGCCCGCGAACACCATCTTCGGCAATTTCTGCGGCAGCGCATACATCTGGAATGGCGCGCCGCCGGAATGCGAGACGAAACTGGTGAAGCCGATCAGCGTGCCCCAGAACATGCCGCGCGGCACATCGGCGTCTTTCTTGGGGATATTGCCGCGCTTGATCACCGCATTGATGCAATACCAGAGGCCGATCAGGCCGATCAGCGCCGTGACGATCCGCTCATTGGTGAACGACGCCGTGGCCCACCCAAGCGCCACGCCGAGCGTCGCTGATGGCGCAAGGATCAGCAGGTTCCTGAGATCATATTCGCGGCGGTAGAACCACAGGCCAAACCAGTCGCTGACGATATAGATCGGCAGCAGCAGCGCCGCCGCCTGGAACGGTGGCATCACCAGTGCCAGCAGGGGCACGCCGAGAATGCCCACCATCGGCAGACCGCCCTTCGACAATCCGACCGTAAAGGAGGCGAGGATCGCCAGGGCGTAAAACAGCCAGCCGGTCATTATGCATCAGACTCGGGCTTGAGGCGCACTGTCTCGTGGTCCACGTTGAGAAAGCGGCACAGCATCTCGACCGTGAAATTATGATCCTCGCGCTGCGGGATGCCAGACACCGTGACAGCGCCAATCACCCCCGTGCCGATCACATGGATGGGAAAGCTGCCGCCATGCGGCGCATGTTCCATCGGGTCCCAGCCGCGGTCTAAAACGCTTTCGCCTTTCTGCAAAAGTTCGCGCCCGATGCGGTAGGAACATTTGTGGGCGCGCAGTGCGCTGTTGCTCTTGCGCCTCACCCAGTTCGGATTGTCAGCCTCGCTTCCCGCCAGGGCTGCGTAAAACAACTGCCGTCCGGCGTGGCGGATGTCGATCACGATGGGCAGCTTGCGCGCCAGCGCTTCCGCCTGCATGAGCGTTCCCAAAGCCCATGCATCCGCCTCGTTGAAATGGGGAAATTGCAGGCGTTTTTCCTGCAGCTTCAACTGCGCGATGTCTTCGGCCGTTGACACGTGACGATCCCCATTTGAAACAGTTTATTTGTCTTGTTAACGCGCCGTTAAGCAGGTCTTGCGGCTGCTTTCCCCGTGGCATTCAAACTGCATTGGCTGAGACCGGAAAACAACTGCATTTCGGGAGCAGCCCCCATGTCCATTGCCCATCAGCGTGTTAGCGCCATCCGCATGCAGCCCGGCGATGGGGCGACAACGCGGCCGAAATCCGCAGAAATGACGCCCGGCCCCGGCTTTCGCGTGAAGATGGAGATTGAGCGGCCCGACCCGAGGCTGGTCGCGAGCTTCCGCGATTTCGAGACGCCGGATATCTCCGACATCCTGAACCGCATGTACACCATGACCCCGGAAATCCGGAACGTGGTGAACGCGGAGATGCTGGTTGGCCCTGCTCTCACCGTCAAGGTGTTTCCCGGCGATAATCTCATGGTGCACAAGGCGCTCGATGCCGCAAAGCCGGGCGACGTTGTGGTGATTGACACGTCAGGCAGCCAGCGCAACGCGGTGCTGGGTGATCTCATCACCAACAAGGCGAAACACCGTGGCATCGCGGGCTTCATTGTCGACGGGCTGGTGCGCGATTTGCCGGGATTGCAGGATGCGGGCCTGCCTGTCTTCGCGCGTGGAATCACGCCGTTTGGCCCGCTGCACCGTGGCCCCGGAGAACTGAACTACGCGGTGAGCTGTGGCGGCATCGTGGTGAACCCCGGCGACGTCATCGTGGCCGACCAGAGCGGCATTGCCGTCATCCGCCGCGAAATGGCGGAAGACACGCTGATGCGGCTCCGCGCCCACCGCGCCCGCATGATGCAATATGTGGCCGACGTGAAGGCGGGCCGCTTCTCCAACGAATGGGTGGACCGCCAGCTCCAAGCCGATCAGTGCCTGGTGGAGTAATGACGGCGGTTGACCATATCGAAAAGCTGGCCTTCCGGTCACTGCGCTTGGCGGATGTTCCGGCACTTCGCGAGCATCTGCAGTTCCGCGCCCTCCGCCAGCGTTACTACCGCGAATACTGGCGGCGGGTGGCGCGCGACATCGGTGGGCGCACGGAAGAACTTGGCGCAGGGTTCATTCGCATCACGAACGGGGGCCGCTCCGCCATCGTCCGCCAGGGCGAAATGCGCCTGGACGACCATCTGACGCTCGACATGATGGGGAACAAGCCGCTCACCTACCGTCTCATGATGGAACAGGGTTGCGCCGTGCCGCAATATGCGGCCTTCACATTCCGCGACCTGAAACCCGCATTGTCTTTACTTGAGACAACCGGCGGCCCGCTGGTGGTGAAGCCTGCTTCGGGAACGGGCGGCGGAAACGGCGTCATCACCGGCATCCGCGATACGAAGGCTCTGAAAGCCGCATCCTTCCTTGCCAGCCGTTTCGATACCAGGCTTTTGGCGGAGAAACAAATTGAAGGTCAGTCCCATCGCCTGCTCTACCTCGATGGCTTATTGCTCGATGCCATCCGCCGTGATCCCCCCTCGGTGACAGGCGACGGCAGAAGCAACATCCGCGATCTGATGCGGATGGAAACCGCCCGGCGTCTTGAATGGGAACCTTTCACCGCGCTAAGCCCGTTGCGGCTCGACCGGGAAGCACGCAATACGCTGGATGCCCAGGGCTTGAAACCCTCCACCGTCCTGCAAGCGCGCCACAAGGCCATTGTAAAACACGCCGCCAACCAGAACGCGGCAAATGAAAATCACGTGGTAACGCGGGACGTGCATCCCGCCACCGCCCGTCTCGGCAGACGGATGGTTAACGCACTGGGCGTGAGATTCGCTGGCGTCGATATCATTGCGCGCGATATCTCCCAGCCATTGGGCCCTGCCAACGGCGTGATCGGCGAAATAAACACCACGCCGGGGCTTCACCATCACGATCTCGTCGCGTCACGGTCGGATGGGCGGATGATCGGCACCGTGATCATCGAACAATTGATGCGGGAGGCCGCCTTAACGGAAACCTCACCCATGCTGCACATGGTGGCAGGATGAGCCTGAATACCGCGACCCCGGTGCTGATCCTGGGCGGAAAGGAGAATGCGCTTTCCGTCACGCGCAGCCTTGGCCGCAAGGGAATCGCCGTGCGGGTGAGCGGGCCGGCAAACTGCTGGGCCTTGCATTCGCGCTATTGCGTGGAAGCGTTCCGCATACCCGTCGAAGAAAACTCGCGTGACTTCTGGAAGCGCTTGCTGTTGGGCAACAAGCGTGAACTGGACGGGCATATCGTGCTGGCGATGAGCGATGAGGCGTTGCTTTTCGTCAATGAGCACCGCGCTGATCTTTCATCCCGTTTCATCCTTGACGATGCCGATCCACAATTGCAGCGTGATTTTCTGGACAAGAAACGCACGCTGGAAATCGCCGAGGCGGCAAGTGTCGGCGCTCCTCGGCATTGGGACGTTGCTGAAGACACCGATCTCGAAGCGCTCGCCCGCTCTGTCTCGTTCCCGGTGGCGGTTAAGCCCATCGAGTCACACAGCTTCGCGAAGATATTTGGAACCAAGCTCTTCATCGTCAAGGAAAGCCCCGAAATCCTGGTGCAGAAGCTCATGTTGGCGCGGGCGCATGGCGTGCCTGTGTTTGTGGTGGAAATGATTCCAGGGCCGGATTCGCTTTTGTCGAGCTATTACACCTACCGTCTGCCAAATGGGCAGCGGCTGTTTGATTTCACGAAATGCATCATCAGGCGCTGGCCCGTGAACCGCGGCAACGCCTGCTATCACGCAACCGCAATCCTGCCGGAAACAGCCGAGGCGGGACGCAAGTTTTTCGATGCCGCAGGCCTTCTTGGCCTTGGCAATATCGAATTCAAGCGTGATACGCGTGATGGCAAACTGAAAGTCATTGAAGTGAACGCACGCTTTACCGCCGCGCAGGAACTGGTGCGCCGCGCGGGCGTTCCGATTGATCTCATCGTCTACAGCCGCCTGACGGGCCAGACGCCTCCGCCTGCCAAGCAGGGCAAACGCCGCCTCTATTTCTGGTATCCCATCCGCGATCTGTTGGCCTTTCGCGAGATGAGGAAGGCCGGACAGCTTTCCTTGCTCGGCTGGCTGAAGAGCATCGCCACTGCATCGCATGTTTTTCCGCTGTTGTCCCTCCGCGATCCCGTGCCGATGGCAGGCGCCGCTTACGCCATCCTGCAGCATCTCTCGGTCTAGCCCGTGCGCATCAGCCTCGAGGCGCTTGAAACCTCCATCCGCGATCTGTTTCTCACGAATGGCGCGGGCGAAACGCAGGCCGCATCCGTTGCGCGCCACATGGCCTGGTGCGAAAGCGTGGGGCGCGCAAATTTCGGGATCGAGCGCATTCCCATCCTGATCAAACGCATGCGCCAAGGCGTTCTTGATGGCCAGAGTGAAATGGCCTTTGAGTCCCTCGCACCCTCTATCTCCCGCCTTGATGCAGCCGGAGGCTTCGGATTCGATGCCGCGGAACGCGCCATGGGCCGCGCTGTCGAACTGGCAAAGGCCACGGGCATCGGCGTTGTCGGCGTGAAGGACAGCAATTTCTCCGGCTGCGGTGCCTATTATGTAAGCCGCGCAGCCGACGAGGGCATGATCAGCCTTGCCCTGTCCAACTCTTTTCCAAAAGTCGTGGCGCATGGCGGCATCAAGCCTGTGCTGGGCACCAATCCTTTTGCGTTTGGCGCCCCGGCACGCAATGGCCGTCATCTTCTGTTCGACATGGCGACTTCGGCCTTGGCAGGTTCGACCGTGCGCGAACATATAGCAAAGGGCATTTCGCTGCCGGAAGGCCTGGCGATCGACACAAACGGCAATCCGGTCACTGATCCTTCAAAAGTGGCGGATGGGGCGCTTCTCCCCTTCGGCGGCGCCAAGGGTTACGGCCTTTCTCTGCTGGTGGAAATCCTGAGCGGCGTGCTCACTGGCGCTGGCATCGGCCCCGGCGTCGCGTCGATGTACAGCGATTTTTCCCGCAGCGGCAGCAATGGGCAGTTTCTGCTCGCGCTCGATATTTCACGCTGGATGGACCGGGACAATTATTTCGACCGCTTTGAAACCCTCACCGCTCTTCTTCGCGCCTCGGGAGATGGAGTTCTGTTTCCCGGCGAAATCCGCTGGGAACATCGCCAGCGCGCCCTGACGGATGGTGTCGAAATTGACGACAGGCGCTGGCAGGAAATTCAGAACCTCAACCCTGCGCCGTAAGCCGCGCAGCCACATCCTGGGCGGCACCTGGCGTGCCGATCCAGTGGGTCTTGAGAAATGTCAGGCGGCCCGGCCCCAGCGCATTTCCATCCACCACGACGCCCGCAAGCTCAGACCCGCCGAACCCCCACCACGGCGAGTCGTATTTGCAGACGATCCAATGGCCATCCCCATCTCCGGGGCGGCGGTAGTCCAGCGCCACACGGTCGATTTCCGTTGCATTGGGTGTCACGGCCAGGGGCTTCGCATCGGGCTCCACGGCGGCAAGCGAAGCCATGCATTCGCTCACCCGCAGGCCATCCCCCGGCAGGCAGCCGCCAAGCATGCAAATCAGCCCCAGATAGACCGGCAGGTGTCTCATCATTCCATTCAAAACCCTGCCCCGTGAAAAACGCAACAGAATTCCAGTGCGCATGCCCGGATGTGAATTCCAAGTAATGTTGCCCGACATTACGCGCAATTCATTTAGTTGACACGATTGCACCATGAACCGCGCCCAACCGTTGACAAGCCGATCCGCCGAGTCACCGAGGCTGATGGCAGCTAACCTCCGGGAAAAACCACAGGAATTTTCCGGGAATTGTAACGCATCCATGGGGATGGGACGGACATGTCACCACTTTTCAAAGCTTCTCTGATGAGCCTCGCACTGGTTTCGGCATCGGTTGCGCTGATGCCGGCCTCGGCCAACGCCAAGTCAAACTTCATGACCGAATGCTCGGCCCGCTATAAGGCGGCCAAGGCGGCGGGCACCGTCACCGACGCCACGAAGTGGACTGACTACATGAAGACGCAGTGCGCCGATCTCAAGGCCAGTTCTGACGCCCAGCCTGCGGACAACACCACGGCGGCGGCCCCTGCTCCTGCCACAACAACCAAGAAGAAAACCACCGCCACCACGGCTGCCCCCGCTTCCACCACCAAAACAACGGATGCCAATGGCAGCTTCATGCAGACCTGTAGCGCAAGCTGGAAACAGCTCAAGGATGCCAACGAGGTTCCTTCGGGCATGACCTGGAAAGCCTACGTCAAGGGCGGCTGCAATGTTCAGGATTCGGCAAGCGCCGCGGATGAAAAGACCACGCCGTCTGAACCGGGCTCCGGCAGCGACTGGTCGGACATCGCCGTGAAGACGACAGACAAGAACGGCAAACCCTTCACACCGGGCCAGATCGCGCTGCACCAGCGCATGAAGGAATGCGGCAATGAATGGCGCGCCGACAAGGCGGCGAATACGCTTCCCGCAGGGTCGAAGTGGCCGCAGTTCTGGTCCACCTGCAATACGCGGCTGAAGAGCAATCAGGGCTGATCGCCATGGCCCTGAACGCACAATCCGTTGTCGACGCCGTTGCGCAGAAGGCGGGACTTCCACCCGCCGCTGCGGAGCGCGCGGCAGGCACCATTTTCTCGGTGATACAGCAGGAAGTTGATCCCGCAATCGCTACGAAAATCTTCCAGTCCATTCCGGGAGCGTCAGATCTTGCCGCGGCCAATCGCGTCACGCCTTCGGGCGGCGGCATCCTCGGCACCATTGCCACCAGCGTGCTCGGCACGAAAGGCGGCGTGCTGGCCGCGGGCTTCAGCCAGCTTGAGGCATCTGGCCTCACCATGGCGCAGATCGAAGCGGCAAGCACGGCGCTTGTCGCATGGATCAGGCAGAATGGCGGCGCAGGCCTCGCGAGGGACATCGGCAACGCCATCCCCGGCCTGCCGCATTGATGCGAAGCCCGGGCGCGAAACCGCCCGGGCTACCCCTTCCCGTCAAATGCGATGCGCGCGGCGCGCACGCTGTCATGGTGATTGGATGACCACGCCACCAGTACCCCCAGCGGATCGAGCAACGATTGCCCCAGCGGCGTCAGCGCATATTCCACGCTGGGCGGCACGGTGGGATAGACAGTGCGTGACAGAAATCCGTCACGCTGCAAATGGCGCAGCGTCTCGGTGAGCATGCGCTGCGAAATATCCGGCACCCGCCGCCGCAATTCGCCGAAGCGCAATGGCCCATCGCGCAATTCCATTATCAGCAGCACGCTCCATTTGTCGCCGATCCGGTCCAGCACGTCACGGATGGGGCAACGTCCGTCCAGCCCGGCATCGCGCCGCCGGGCAATGCGAAGGGGCGTCTCAATGGTTACTTCAAGGGAACCAGCCATGGGAAAAGTGCCTGCTTGCGCTATCTTCAATAGTCTCTAATTGAGACTTACTCATCAAATGAGATTAACGCAACAGGAAAGGTTTTCCCATGTATCTCGTCACCGGCGCTGCGGGCCATTTCGGCCGCCTCGTGATCGGCAGCCTGCTGAACGATCAGAAAATCCCAGCCAGCCAGATCATCGCCACCACCCGCAAGCCGGAGACACTCGCCGATCTCGCGGCGAAAGGCATTCAGGTGCGTGCCGCCGATTTCAATGATCCTGAAACGCTTGCCACCGCCTTCAAGGGCGCGGACCGCCTGCTGCTCATCTCCACCGATGCTTTGGACAAGCCCGGCCTTCGCCTTGCCCAGCACAAGACCGCCGTGGCTGCGGCGGAGAAAGCGGGCGTGACGCACGTCGTCTACACCTCCCTTCCCGTGCCGGAGACATCGGCCGTCAGTTTCGCGCCGGATCATCTCGGCACCGAGCAGGCCATCGCCGCCTCGAAAATTCCCGGCTGGACCATCCTGCGCAACAACTGGTACGCCGAAAATCTCCTCCATTCCCTGCCCCACGCACTGGCCTCCGGCGCCTGGTATTCCGCCGCGGGCGATGGCCGCATCGCCTATGTGGCGCGCGCCGATGAGGCGAAGTCCGCCGCTGCCGCACTCGCCGCGAAGGCAACAGGCAAGACCACCTACACCCTCACCGGCACCAAGGGCCTCACCACGCGAGAGATTGCGGCGCTTGTGTCCGCCGCCGTTGGCAAGCCGCTCGCCGTGGTGGATGTACCGGAAGAAGGCCTCGTGAAAGGCATGACGGGCGCTGGCATCCCCGAGCCCGTGGCCCGCGTCTTCGCCTCCTTCGACACCGCCGCCCGCAAGGGTGACCTCGCCATGGTGACGGATGATGTGAAGAAGCTTACCGGCAAGGAGCCGCAAAGCTTCGAACTCGTGGCTTGCCGCCAACAAGGCCGCTTTTGCGGGGTAAGCGAAATCTCTGCTAGGAAGGATCGAACCCGATCCTTCCTGGCCCGATGATCAACACCCTCGCCATTGCCGGATACCGTTCGCTACGTGATGTGAGGCTTGCCCTCGGGTCGCTGAATGTCGTCACCGGGGCGAACGGCTCTGGAAAGTCCAGCCTCTACCGCGCCATCCGGCTTCTGGCCGAGGTGGCGCAGGGGCGCATCATTCCGTCGCTCGCCCGTGAAGGCGGTCTTTCCTCCACGCTCTGGGCAGGCCCTGAAACAATCGCGCGCAGCGTGAAGCAGGGTATCCACGCCGTGGAAGGAACACGGCGGAAGAATCCCGTCAGCCTCAGGCTCGGATTTTCCGGCGACGATTATGGCTACGCCATCGACATCGGATTGCCTGTGCCGGATTCAACGATGTTTGGCAGCGATCCCGTCATCAAGACGGAGAGCGTATGGACGGGGGAGAAGCTTGGGCGCTCCAATGAGTTTGCCTCCCGTCATGGCCCCTCGGCGCGCATCCGCGGTGCCTCGGGCACATGGCAGCAGGCGATGACCACGCTGCAACCCTTCGACAGCATGATGACGCACTGCGCCGATCCCCGCCAGGGCGCGGAGTTGCTGGTCCTCCGCGAGCGCATGCGCGACTGGCGCTTCTACGATCATTTCCGCACCGACCGTGACGCCCTGGCGCGCAAGCCGCAGGTGGGCACGCGCACGCCCGTGATGGCGGGCGATGGCGGTGATCTTGCCGCCGCCCTTCAGACCATCCGCGAAATCGGCAGCGCCACGGAACTCTCGGACACGATTGACGATGCTTTTCCCGGCAGCAGCATCGAGATCACGGCGAATGACGGTTTCTTCGAAGTGGTCATGCAGCAGCATGGCCTTCTGCGCCCGCTGCGCAGCGCCGAATTGTCGGACGGCACGTTGCGCTATCTTCTGCTGACCGCCGCCCTGCTCTCGCCCCGGCCGCCCCGCCTGATGGTGCTGAACGAACCGGAGACGAGCCTGCATCCCGATCTTCTCGCGCCTTTGGCCCGACTTATTGCGCTCGCCTCCAGCCGCACGCAGATCATCGTCGTCACCCATGCGCAGCCGCTGGCCGATGAACTTGCATCCCTCGCCTCTTGCCGCGGCATCCGCCTGGAAAAGCAGTTTGGCGAAACCATCATCGAAGACAATGAACGCGTGCCATGGGAATGGCCTGCGCGGTGACAAACACAAAAGAGGGCCCTCGCGGGCCCTCTTCCTTTCTTGTCAGTCCTTGAACGGGTCGAACTCGTTCTCGCCCGCCATCACCACGCCGAACGGGCGCAGCCGGTGCATGATCTCGACCGTGCCGGCATGAGCGGCCAGCACCTCGGGCAGGCGGCGGTAGGCCTGCGGGGCCTCATCCACCCCGGCGCCGATCAGGATCACGCCCTTCTCCTGCACCCAGGCCTTCATCTCGTCATGCCGGATGGCGCCCTCGCTGCGGAGCTTGAGCTTCCGCATCGTGGTGCCCGGATGATCCGGGCACAGCGTGAACTGGGCGCCATGCTTCAGGCCCGCCTCCTTGCGCGCGTGTTCAAACCCGCGCCAGGAGACTTCGAACAGGCAGTCCTTGGCCGTGCAGCGCGCGATGGACTTGGTCTGCCCGGTCGCTCTGGTGCGCGACATCACGCGCCCCGCGCCATGCACGGTGGAATAGAGAGACGCCTTCGACGCCTCGCTCTCCACCCCGCGCAGGATCACCGCATCATCGCCCATCGAGCCTCCCACGAAGCCCATCTGGCCCGGAAAGGCCGGCGTCGCCCCCTTGCGCACCACCCACATGTCAACGCCGCCATGGGTTTCACGCCAGACGAAGTTGTGATGGTTGTGCACGCTGAAGGTCACGGCGCCGCCGATGATCGACCGCACCTTCTCGACCACCCACTCACGGCCCGCATAGGCATAGAGGCCACCCAGCTCCACGCCCGCGATATAGCCGCGGCCGAGATCCGAGTTTACGTCCAGCAAGGCCGGGTCGACCTCCATCCCGTCCCTGGCACCCGCCAGTTCGAGATACTTGGTCGTGGTCTTGTGGCCGAGGCCGCGCGACCCGAAGTGCACGCCGATCCACACGAAGCCCTCTTCGTCCTCGAAGAGATCGACATAGTGGTTGCCGGAGCCGACGGTGCCAAGCTGCGCGCGCGCCATCTCCTTGAGATGGCCGACCTCGGCGGCAAGCCACAGATCGCTGTCGAACAGGTCATGGTCGACGCGCTCGGCGTTCTTCCGCCCGATGCCGAAGCTGATATGCTTCGCCACGTCGCGCATGATGGCGGAAGCCTGCTCCTTGATGTCGGCATAGCGCGTGTCGAGCCGCACCGCCATGTTGCCGCAGGCAATGTCGAAGCCTACGCCGCTGATGGAGATGTGATCGGTGTAGCCGACGACGCCGCCGATCGGGTGGGCATAGCCCAGATGCCCGTCGGCGCACAAAACACCGGAGGCGGCGCTGCCCGTAGCGAGGCAGCGGTCCAACTGCGCGAGCGTGCGATCGTCATGATCGCCGTAGATGATCCTGGTGGTCATGGGAAAGATCCTGTGAATCGTAAAATGAACGTGACGGAGACCGCGCGCAGGCACGTAAATGCGCCTGCGGTTCGGGTCCCATTGCGGGAATGAATTGCGATGATCTGGGATTACTTAGAATTGGCATTTTGCCCTCCGTGTTAAGACGGAGGACACCATGCCCGCCGCCGGATTATGATATGTTGGAAATCATCCCGTAATTCCGGGGTTTTCCGGAGCACAGCCATCCGCAACCGCCAAAACGGCCTGCGGGCCGGGCGGTGCTTGGCGCAAATGCGCTATGGCTGGCAAACAAAGACACGTGAAATCCGTTTAGTTACTTGGGGCGGGGCCTATGTCACACTTCCGAGGGACACGCAACAAAAAAATCGGGAGCGGTGTAAACACCGCCCCCGCAAAATTACGAAAAATGATTGAAACGCTTTAGTTCCTGGCCTTGTCCACCAGCTTATTCTTGCCGATCCACGGCATCATTTCGCGGAGCTTGGCGCCAACTGCTTCAATGTTGTGGCTGTCGTTGTTGCGGCGGATGGCCTTGAAGCGGGCAGCGCCAGCACGGTATTCCTGCATCCACTCGGAGGTGAACTTGCCGGTCTGGATATCCTTCAGCACGCGCTTCATCTCGGCCTTGGTGGCGTCGGTGATGATGCGCGGGCCGGTGACATACTCGCCCCACTCCGCCGTGTTGGAGATCGAATAGTTCATGTTGGCGATGCCGCCTTCATAGATCAGATCGACGATCAGTTTCACTTCATGGAGGCACTCGAAATAGGCCATCTCGGGCGCATAGCCCGCTTCCACCAGCGTTTCGTAGCCCGCGCGGATCAGTTCCACGAGGCCGCCGCACAGAACCACCTGCTCACCGAAGAGATCGGTCTCGCACTCTTCCTTGAAGGTTGTCTCGATGATGCCGGAGCGGCCGCCGCCCACGCCCGAAGCGTAAGAGAGCGCCAGGTCATGCGCATTGCCCGAGGCATCCTGATGGACGGCGATGAGGCAAGGCACGCCGCCGCCCTTCTGGTATTCGCCGCGCACCGTGTGGCCGGGGCCCTTCGGCGCGATCATCACCACGTCGATGGTCTTCTTCGGCTCGATCAGGTTGAAATGCACGTTAAGGCCGTGGGCGAAGGCAATCGCCGCGCCGTCGCGGATATTGGGGGCGATCTCGTCGCGCCAGATGTCGGCCTGAAGCTCATCCGGGGTCGCCATCATCATCAGGTCGGCCCATTTGGCGGCCTCGGCCACCGTCATCACCTTGAGGCCATCGGCTTCCGCCTTCTTGGCGGTGGCGGACCCGGCTTTGAGCGCCACGGCGATGTTCTTGGCGCCCGAATCCTTCAGGTTCAGCGCATGGGCGCGGCCCTGGCTGCCGTACCCCACGATGACGACTTTCTTGCCCTTGATCAGATTGACGTCGGCATCACGGTCGTAATAGACGCGCATGGTATTCCCCTGCTTTTCCCATTGAAAACGTTGGCGCGCGGCATAGCGGGCCGGGGGCTTCAAGGCAAGCGGCATGAGGGTGGCCGCTCTATGCGCCGGAAACGGGCCTGAGCCAGCCCTTGTAGTGCACCAGAAGCCCAAACGGCCGCAGCGAAACCCGCACATCGAACAGGTGCCGGCCATCCGCGCTGGCTCGCTCGGTGGCGTCGATAGCGGGAAGCAGCCAGAGGGGCAGCGGCAAGCTGTGCCAGAAAACCCTCACAGGCACCAGATCGATGCCCTGCGCCGTGCCCGCCAACTTCAGCACGAATCGGAACGGACCCATGTGCTCTTCGATAGTCCCCGCTGCGGGATCAGCGTTGGTCATATAGCTCCGCATGGTGCGGGTGGGATAAATCCGCGCCCAGCGCTCTCCCACCCCGTCATTCTCGCTCACCACCCGGACCGGCACATTGGCAGCACCCTCGGGAAAGCCAAAAGCCTTGGCGATCACGCGCCCGATGGCCGTCCGCGCCCCTTCCACCTCGGCCTCACCCTGGAGAATGATCGAGAGATCGACGGTATGAATGGCGCGGGTGATGGCGGGGAGTCCTTGCCATGCCGCGCCCAACGCTTTCTGGAACTGGAACGGCGGCCCACTGTCTTCAACCATTGCATGCGTCTCGATGCCTAACCGATTCAGATGATTCAGAATTGCATTATAGCCGATCTCACCCGCCGCGGGCCTGGCACCGGGCGCAACCGAAGCAAGCCGCTCAATCAGCGCCAGCGCCGGGAGAATGGGAATATTCGGCCCTATGCCGTCCCGCGCCACGAGGCTCCAGCGCAGGCGCACCGGCCGGTCTTTTGCATCGCGGCCCGAAACCTCCACCACCATGCCGCCTGCATCAGTCCCGAACCTGTCGAGACTTTCGGCAATGGCCCTGAGCGGCCGCGCCAGCCTCTCCGCAAAGGGCAGCAGGCCCTTTGATCTGAGCCAGGACAGCGCCCGGAGCCCATGGTGGAGGATGCCCAATTCAAGCCCGCCCCTGAATTCCGCCCGCGCCCGGGGCGCGTATCGCTCCGCCAGCAGGTCCAGATCGGGCGTGTCGCACAGCGCAGCATGGCGTGTTCCCAGCCCCGGCAGATTGAACTTCTCGTCAAGGCTCCAGCCCGCTGCCTCTTGCCACCGCCCCTCCCGGAACACGCGCACCGGACGGCCCACATAACTGAGGATCGCCTGCACGACGGACAATCCGCGCGGCGTGCGATTGCCCGGCATGATGGCCACCGAGATCGCATCCCGCCGCTGCCAGCCTTCCGTGAATTTGTCGATCACCGCATGGGAGAGCGCGGGCGTGGAGCTAGCCCCTGACAGCGCAAAGACCTTCGCGGCTTTCGACGCCGCATCAAGCCGCCGGATGGAGCCCACGAAATCCCGCGCATCGGCAATGTCGAGATAATTTACGCCTGCCGCGATGCAGGCTTCCGGCAACGCAAGACTTCCGTGCTGGAACGGGCCTGCCGCATCCACCGCCACGTCGGGTGCCACGTCCCGCAATTGCGCCGCATCGGGGTGCGTGCGGTCAAATGCCACGAAACGCGCCACAATCTTCCGTGCCTGGAGCATATTGAGCAGCTGGGCAGCCTTGTTCACATCCCGTCCGGCGAGGATGATCTCATGCCCGCCCACGAGAGACAGTTGCTCGGCGAGGCGCGAACCGAACACGCCGGATGCTCCGATGATCATGACTCGCGCCACTAGGATTGACTCCTGATGGGCTGCACCAACCGCCCGCTCACGATGCTGGCCAGCAGTTTCTGCACCGGCGGCAATCGGCTTCCCGCCGCCACCAGCGTATCGCGCATCAGAGGCAGCGCGCGCGAATCCGACTGGTAGAACGGCGTGAACATGCGGCTCAAACCCTGATAGACGCGCACATGCAACCGCCGCATCCGCGCATAGGCGGCAAGCGCATCGGCCAGATCGTCATGCGCGGCCAGCGCCGCCGTCAGCGCCTGGACATCGAGCAGGGCCATGTTCGCGCCCTGCCCCAGTTGAGGGCTTGTTGCATGTGCGCTGTCGCCAATGAACACCAGCCCTTCGCCATAGGGCAGCGGCAGCGTGTGATGGTCATAGCGCGCCAGCACCATCTGTTCGGGCATGGTGACGCTCTCTAGAAGCGGCGCAGTTTCCGGCCACAATGCACGTACGCGTTCTTTCCAGAGGCCAAGCCCAGCCTTGCGCCACGCTTCGAATGCCGCCCATTTGAGGCTCCAGAAAAACGCCGTCTGCGGATTGCCGCCTTCGATCTGCCGCCCGATGGGCAGGACGCCCACCATCACCGAAGCGCCGTCATAACGCTGTTCCAGTGCATGCGGATCAAACGGGGCGCCGGGCCACGGCAGGCTGGCCCAGATGGCGCCATAGGGCAAGGACCGCCGGACATCTGGCGCGGATGCATAAGGGATCAGCGGCGAACGCGAGCCCAGTGCGTCGATGATGAGATCGAACGGCCCTGCCCGCCGCAATTGATTCAGGATGACGGCGCGCCCCTCCAAGCCGCTGATCTGACTCCCGGTTTCGATACTGATGCCAGCAGCTTTCACCGCATCGAAGAGAACATTAAACAGTGCCGCACGATGCACCGCCAGCCCGCGTTCCTCACCCAGCGCCTGATAGCGCACGTCCAGCACCACCCGATCTGAACCCGCCGCCCGTCCATAAAGACGGTCGATCCGCGCCCCCAGACCCCGAAGGCGCGACCCTACGCCCAGCGCGTCGAGAACGGCCAATCCCGTGGGCTGCAGGATCAGGCCGGAACCCAAGGGCTTCGGCGTCTCAAACTGCTCGAACAGCGTGATGCGATGGCCTTGCGCCTTCAGCGCCAGCGCAGCGGAAAGCCCGGCCGGGCCGGCGCCGCAAATCGCGATATGCAAGGTTGCTCCCATGGAATGCCGGGAAGCCTAGCGCCGATTCTTTCCGCCCGCTATCGTCCCGGCAAACAGGAGACGCATGATGACTTCACCGGCAACCCCTTCGATCATTCTCGGCGCCAATGTCTTTGGCTGGAGCATCAACGAGGAGCAATCCTTCGCCATCCTCGATGCCGCGGCGGAAAAGGGCCTCATCGCCATCGATACGGCCGACGTCTATTCCTATTGGGGCAACGGCAATAAGGGCGGCGAATCCGAAACCATCATCGGCAAATGGATGAAGGCGCGCGGCAATCGCTCGCGTTTGCAGATTCACACCAAGGGCGGCGCACCGGGTGCTCCCGGCGCGCTTGCCAACGGTAATGCCACAGCGAAATATCTCGAAGGTGCCGTGAACAATTCGCTCAAACGCCTCGGCATCGATTGCATCGATCTCTATTACGTCCACTACGATGACAAGGTGACGCCGCTCGATGAAACGCTGGGCCTGTTCCAGAAACTGCTCGCGGCAGGCAAGATCAAGGCCATCGGCGCATCGAACTACGCGGCCGATCGCCTGACCACGGCGATGGAGACGTCTCACAGCAAGAACCTGCCACGCTTCTCCTGTCTGCAGACGCTGTACAATCTCTATGACCGCAATCCCTTTGAAGCCACGCTGAAGCCGGTGTGCGATCGCTACAATCTCGATGTCTTTGCCTATTTCTCACTCGCCAAGGGCTTCCTCTCCGGCAAATACCGGAGTGCTGGAGACGCGAAGAAAAGCGCCATCCGCGGCGGTGACGCCACAAGCTATCTCACTCCCCGCGGCCTTAAAATCCTGGCGGCGCTCGATCAGGTGGCGGCGGCGCACAAGGCGACGGACGCGCAGGTGGCATTGGCCTGGCTTGCCGCAAAGCCCCGCGTGCGCGCCATCGCCAGCGCCACCAGCCTTCAGCAGGTGAATGATCTGGCCGGCGCCATGGCGCTCAAACTCACGCCCGCCGATGTGGCAGCACTGGATGCTGCGTCCGCAGAGTAAGGCGATGACGCCGGAAGAAAGGATCGCCGCGTTGGGCCTCACGCTGCCGCCCGCCGCGGGCGCAGTCGCCAATTACGTGCCATGGGCCATCTCCGGTAATGTCGTGATGACCTCCGGTAACCTGCCGTGGCGCGATGGCAAGCTCGTCTATGCCGGCCGCATCGGACGCGAGCTTTCGGGCGAGGATGGCTACAAGTCCTGCCAGCTCTCCTGCCTCAATGCCATCGCGCAGATCAAGGAGGCGGTGGGGGAACTCGCGAAGGTAAAGCGCATCATCCGGCTGGAAGGCACCATGTGGGTGGATGAAACCTACAAGGACCATCCCAAATGCCTGAACGGCGCATCGGACCTGATCAACACCGTCTTCGGTGACAGGGGCCGCCACACGCGCATGATCTACACCAATCCTGTGATGCCGCTGGATTGCACCTCGCTTGTCGTTCTATTCGCGGAGATCTGACCATGGATGACCAGCGCAAGGCCGAACTTGACCGCGCCAACAAAGGCTTTGGCATGGTGGGGCAGAAGCTCGTGTCTGAAACCGCTGACGTGCGGGTGTGGCGCATCGATCTCGCACCCGGCGAGCGCGTGGCCTTCCACACCCATGTGCTCAACTATTTCTGGACGGCGACGAGTGCCAGAAAATCGCGCTCTACCTATGCGGACGGGCGCGTGGCGGACACCGAATATGTGGAAGGCTCTACCCGCCATTACACATTCGGCCCCGGCGAAAGCATGGTGCATGATCTTGAAAATATTGGCAGCACCCGCCTGAGCTTCACCACCGTGGAGCTGAAAATCGGCAGCGCCAACCCACCGCTTCCTCTGCCGTAGAGATCAGCGATCGCCAATGGCCATGCGGAACTGGCGCACGGTTTCCGCCATGCCCAGCATCATCGCATCGGCAACCACCGCATGGCCGATCGATACCTCCGCCAGATTGGGCAGCGTCTTGACGAGCGCCGGCAGGTTGGCGCGCGTGAGGTCGTGTCCTGCATTCAGGCCCACGCCTGCGGCCTCCGCTGCCTTGCCGGTCGCCACCACCTTGTCAAACTCGCGCCGCGCCGCGTGCGGCTCAAGCGCGCCGCCATAGGGGCCGGTATAGATTTCCACACGATCCGCACCCACGGCCTTCGCCAGAGCCGGGGCCGCAGGATCTGGGTCAATGAACAGCGACACGCGCATGTTACCCCTGTGCAGCCGTGCGATCACATCGGTGAGCAGCGCCCGGTTCTTCGCAATGTCCCAGCCATGGTCCGATGTGCCCTGCGAAGGATCATCCGGCACTAGCGTCACCTGGTCCGGCGCATTCGCCTCCACCAGTTTCAGGAAGCGTTCGTCGGGATAGCCCTCGATATTGTATTCCCGGCCAGGATAGGATTTCCGCAGCAGATCGCGCAGCACCGGCACATCGGCCCCCCGGATATGCCGCTCATCGGGGCGCGGATGAATCGTCAGGCCCACCGCGCCCGCATCCAGCGCCACCCGCCCCAGCTCTTCGACCGAAGGCCACGGCAAATCGCGCCGGTTGCGCAGATAGGCGATGGCATTGACATTGACGGACAGCTTGCAGGCCAAAGCGGAAACTCCCTCAGGAACCTCCCTATAGCCGCCATGTGGACCGGAAAATTGATCCGGTTTCCCAGAATTACATTATACCGCTTTTTCGAGTAGTGCATATCCCATTGTATGGCATTGCCCAAGTCCGCACTGAATGATGACCGACACAAAATTGATGGCGCAGAGAATGATCACGTACCATCCGGCCAGCCGCGCGGCTTGTTGCACAACAGGAAAGCTCGCCACGTCATTGGCCTGCATGTGGACGTTGCCGCCCAGAACAGCGAGCCTTACCCCAATGGCAATCATCAGGCAGAGCGCAATTACCACCGCCCACACGGGCATGTGCAGCCCGAACACGGCGCTGCCGATATAGGCGTGGCCTGGCCGAACATAGATATCGAGTAGGCTCTGCCGAACCGAAACGATCAGCAGGAATAGCGCGAACAGGAGCGTCCAGCCGGTATTGCGGTCGGAGAAAGGTCCGCGCAGATTTTGCAGTATGCCGAAGGCGCAGCCAAACAGCGCCAGCCTCTCCAGCAGGCAAAGCGGGCACGGCAGTTCGCCAAAAGCGTATTGCATCACCATGGCGGCGGTGAGAATGCCCGAGATCACTACTACCATGCCAATCAGGTAAAGATGATTGAGCAGCGCCAGAGCGCGCGCTTGGGACGTCTCCATCACAGTTGCAGCCACGGCATGGCGAACCCATATTCGTTACTGTAGACCTCGAACAGAAACAGATACAGTGAAAGCCCGAGGCACAGCGTCAGGCATGCCAGCGCCCATTGCCGCCATCCAATCTGCCCCAGCACCAGCGCCAGGAGCGCCGTGCCGAATATCGTCACCATCATCGATGCCACCTTCCAGCCGTTTCAAGCAGCCCACTAACAGGCCTGCTTGCTTGTAGCCCTGAGCGCTGCCGCGCCACCAGTTCAACTCACACCTTCATGCCATCGGCGCCGCGGGTGATGCCGGCAACGCCGGTGCGCGCCACTTCGATGAGGCCGAGCGGCACCATCAGCGAGATGAACTGATCCACCTTGTCGGGCTTGCCGGTGATCTCGAAGATGAAGCTGGCGATCCCGGTGTCGACGATGCGCGCCCGGAAGGCTTCGGCAATACGCAGCGCCTCGACGCGCTTCTCGCCCGAGCCCGCGACCTTCACCATCGCCAGCTCACGCGTCAGCGAATTGCCGGAGGCGGTAAGATCGGCCACCGAATGCACAGGCACCATGCGCTCAAGCTGGTGCCTGATCTGAACGATCACAGAAGGCGTGCCGGTGGTCACGATGGTGATGCGCGACACATGCTTTTCATGCTGAGTCTCGGACACCGTGAGCGAGTCGATGTTGTAGCCCCGTCCCGAAAACAGGCCGATCACCCGCGCGAGGACGCCCGGTTCGTTGTCGACGATCACCGCCAGCGTATGGGTTTCGACGGCGGGTTTCGTTTCCTCGAGAAAATAGGCGGAAGCGGGCTGGTTCATGTTTTTGCTCCATGAGCGGATTGAGTCAGTTCTGATACTGCCGCGCGCAAGGCACGCGCGGCCGGCAATTTGTATTTCGCCATCTGCTGCCTGAGCCAGGCCACATGAACCAGGCGGATTTCAAATGGCATGGACGAAAGCCCCAGCAGCTTGGCTACGGCCATGCGGTGCTTTCCGGGCCCGATGCGAATGAAACTCCCGTCGCGATCGATGGCGAGGCCGGCATTGCGCTCCATGCGCTCAAGCCATTCCGGCCGCGAAGCAGACACTTTGACATCGGCTTCGGTGTGCCGTTCGATTCCCCGCGCACGTGCCCGGGCGATCATTTGAACCGAATGCTGGAAATACCCGTCAAGAAGTTCCGCCGTTTCCATTCTGACATGGTTCAGCACGGGAATATCGCCAGACCGGATTCGCGCCAGAAACGCCTGATAGGCTTCAGTACCCCGGAAACCATCGCCCGCTTCAAGAACCTCGCGCGTTTCTCCAAACACCCGCGTAATCTCGATTGACCGGCAAAATCGCGTCCACTCACCCTTGCCAAGGAACCACAGGGTTGGATCCACGGCACCCAGTTCCACCTTGAACTGTTGCGTGATGGACCTTGGATCGAAATCGGCGACCAGCGCCTCGCGGAAATGATCAACGGCATCATCCAGCGGCAGGAAAAATTGCGCGCGCTCCGCTCCAGCATTGGCCACCGCCAAGGCCAGCCGCCGCGGAAACGGAAGCGCCTCTTCGGAACCAGCGAGTGCGGACTCCTGCTGCATCACACCAGCATCTTGCCCTTGGCATCGATGACATTGCCGACGTCTTCATCGGCCACATCGTCGCCCAGCAGCATTTCATTATGCGCCTTACCCGATGGAATCATCGGGAAGCAGTTGGCGAGATTGGCCACATGGCAATCGAAGATCACGGGATGCGGCGTCTCGATCATCTCCTTGATCTGCCTGTCGAGATCGGCGGGCTTCTCGCAGCGCATGCCCACGCAGCCATAAGCCTCCGCCAGCTTCACGAAATCGGGGAGTGCCTCGGAATAGCTTTCCGACAGCCGGTTCCCATGCAGCAACTGCTGCCACTGGCGCACCATGCCCATATACTGGTTGTTGAGAATGAAGATCTTGACGGGCAACCGGTATTGCACGGCGGTGGACATTTCTTGCGCCGTCATCTGCACCGAGGCATCGCCCGCAATGTCGATCACCAGCGACTTGGGATGCGCCATCTGCACGCCCACTGCCGCCGGCAGGCCATAGCCCATGGTGCCGAGCCCGCCTGACGTCATCCAGCGGTTTGGCTCCTCGAACTTGAAGAATTGCGCCGCCCACATCTGATGCTGGCCCACTTCGGTGGTGATGTAGACGTCCTTCCTCTTTGTCGCCTCGTAAAGCCGCTGGATCGCATATTGCGGCATGATCACGTCGCGGTTGGCGCGATAGCGCAGGCTGTCCCGGGCGCGCCAGGAATCGATCTGCTTCCACCACGTCGCCAGCGCCTGCTTGTCGAGCGCGTAGGACTTGGCCTTCCACACCCGGATCATGTCTTCCAGCGCATGCGCGACATCGGCCACCACCGGAATATCCACTCGCACCGTTTTGTTGATCGACGAGGGATCGATGTCGATGTGGATTTTCTTCGAGTTGGGCGAGAACGCATTGATGCGGCCGGTGATGCGGTCATCGAAGCGCGCGCCGACGCAGATCATCACGTCGCAATCATGCATCGCCATGTTGGCTTCGTAGGTGCCGTGCATGCCCAGCATGCCCAGCCAGTTCTTGCCCGAAGCCGGATAGGCGCCCAGCCCCATCAACGTGGAGGTGAGGGGAATGTTGGTGAGGCTCACGAATTCGCGCAGCAGCTGCGAGGCCGTGGGGCCGGAGTTGATGACGCCGCCGCCAGTGTAGAGAATGGGCCGCTTGGCCATGGCGATCAACTCGACAGCACGGCGGATTGCCTCCTGCTCCGGCTTCACCTTGGGGCGATAGGTCTTGTGCTCGATGTTCTTGGGACCGACATATTTGCCCTTGGCGAACTGCACATCCTTCGGAATGTCGACCACGACCGGGCCAGGCCGCCCATGCGTCGCCACGTAAAAGGCTTCGTGCAGGATGCGCGCCAGATCGTTCACGTCCTTCACCAGGTAATTATGCTTGGTGCAGGGCCTGGTGATGCCAACGGTGTCGCATTCCTGAAACGCGTCCATGCCAATCAGATGGGTGGGCACCTGGCCCGTGAGGCAGACCATGGGGATCGAGTTCGAGCAGCGCGTCGGTCAGGCCGGTCACCGCATTGGTGGCGCCGGGGCCGGAGGTGACCAGCACGACGCCGCATTTGCCGGTCGAGCGTGCATAGCCTTCCGCCGCATGGGTTGCCCCCTGCTCATGGCGGACAAGGATGTGCTTCACCTTCTCCTGCTGGAAAATCTCGTCGTAGATCGGCAGAACGGCCCCGCCGGGATAGCCGAACACATGCTCAACTCCCTGATCCGCCAAGGCTTTCAGCACGATCTCGGCGCCTGTCATTTCCGCATTGCCAGCCATCTCTTGGTCCTCTTCGCTTTCCCGTTCCGTCAAACACACCATGCCGCCCGAGGCAATAAAAAAGGCCCCCGAGGGAGCCTGTTTTCCGCGCAACACCGTAACTCCTGGAGGCTTCAAGCCTCCCCGGCGCTGCGCGGTGCTACTACGAGAATGGTGTTCATGGGGCGCGGTTCTGCATTTTGGGCGGCGCTTTGTCAAGTCCCGGCATGGGGCGAAGGGCCATTGCCGCTCCAATCATGTCCCTGCCCCCGCCACCATGTGAGCTGGCGCTTGATATAGTTCCGGGTCGCCTGCTTCGCGCGGGACACGGCCTCATCCGGCGTTATGTCACCTCTGAGACAGGCGGAAAGCTCCGGCACGCCGATCGCCCTCATCATGGGAAGCGCGGAATCGAACGCCAGAAGCGGCCGCACCTCGTCCAGCGCGCCTGCGGCCATCATGGCATCGAATCGTGATTCGGCGCGGGCATAGAGTTCTATGCGCGGCACATCGACGAGAATGCGCTCCACGCGAACGCCCTGCAAAAGCGCGTTGGCCTCGCCCTCCTCTTGCCACGCCAGCAGGGAGCGGCCTGTGCCCTCGATCACCTCCAGCGCGCGCGCCAGCCTCTGCCGGTCTGACGGGTGAAGCCGCGCCGCCATGGCGGGATCGCGCCGCTGAAGCTCAGCATGCAGATCACCTGTAAAATCCCGCCATCCCTTGCGGATCGCTGGATTGACAGGCGGAACATCCGCCAGCCCCTTCTCAATCGCCCGGAAATAAAGCCCGGTACCGCCCACGAGAATAGGAAGCCCGCCATCACGCCATATCTCGCCCATCACGCGCGAGGCATCGGCAAGCCATTGCGCAACGGAATAGGCCTCGCGGCCCGAAACATGCCCATAAAGGCGATGCGGCATTTCCATTTCTTCGCCGTGCGATGGCCTCGCCGAGAGAATGCGGAGTTCCCGGTAAACCTGCAGCGCATCGGCATTCACGATCACGCCGCCCTCTGCTCTTGCGCGCGCCAATGCCAGCGCGGACTTGCCGCTGGCGGTGGGGCCTGCAATAAGCAGCGCGCGTTTTCCTGAAGAGTTTGCCATCATGACGTCTCTGACCGTTCTCATAGCAGCCCCGGGGTCCGGCGCAATCACGCCCGCGCTCGCGAAGGGACTGGCCATCACCCGCGTGCTGGCGGAGGGAGAAGCGGTAGAAAGCGCATTGTCAGCCGGAGAAGCACGGCTCGCCGTGAGCGGCCACCCGATCGACGTGGCTGCCGTTCCTGCCGCCAACCGCCGCAAGCGCCTGCTGGTGGCCGACATGGATTCCACCATGATCGACCAAGAATGCATTGACGAGTTGGGAGAGGCCGCCGGTCTTGGCCCCCGCATCAGGGACATCACCTTCCGCGCCATGCGGGGCGAGCTTGATTTCGCCGATGCCCTGCGGGAACGGGTTTCCCTTATGAAAGGGCTCGACGCCGCCTTCATCGATGCCATCATCCGTGAACGGATCACCTACGCCAGTGGCGGGAAAATCCTGGTCGCCACCATGAAAGCCCACGGCGCAACGGCAATCCTGGTCTCGGGCGGATTCCGCCAGTTCACGGCGAAGGTGGCCGGGCACATCGGCTTCGACGCCAATGAGGCGAACGATCTTGTGATCGAAAACGGAAAGTTGGCGGGACTGGTGCGCGAACCGATACTCGGCAAGGATGCCAAGGTCACTTTCCTGAACAGCTACGCCGAGAAGGCAGGCCTCACGCCTGTGGACGCAATTGCCGTGGGAGACGGCGCCAATGATATCCCCATGCTTCTCCATGCCGGCATGGGCGTGGCGCTCCACGCCAAGCCGCATGTGCAACAGCAGGCCAGCATCGCCATCAATCACGGCGACCTGACCTCCCTGCTCTATCTGCAAGGCTACGCCCGCAGCGATTTTATACGTCCACAAACCAACTTAATTTGATAAGTTCGCCGTGATGTGCCAGCCTCGAACGCGGGGGAGCATCATCAAAATGGCACTCAAAGTAATCGGCGCCGGCTTTGGCCGGACTGGAACCTTGTCGGTCTATACCGCCCTGAACCAGCTTGGCTTCCCTTGCTACCACATGGTGGAAGTCATCATGAACAAGGCAAACAAAAGCCATCTTGGATTTTGGCGGCGCGTTGCCAATGCGCCCGAAGGCACACAACATGACTGGGACAAGGTGCTGGCAAACTATACGGCCGCTGTCGATAATCCTGCTTGCTGCGTCTGGCGCGAATTGCTGGCAGCAAGTCCTGACGCGAAAGTGCTTTTGACGCTCCATCCCAAAGACGCAAATGCCTGGTTCGAGAGCACAATCGAAACAATCTATTTCACGGAGAACAGGTGGCAGTTTAAGGTGCTGGAGGCCGTCACCCCATGGGCCCGCGCCTTTGGCGACATGTCACGCAAGCTGATCTGGCAGCGATCCTTGCGCAACACCATGCCGGACAAGGCCCGCGCCGTTCAGCAGTATCAACGCCACATAGAAGAGGTGAAAGCAGCTGTTCCTGCGGACAGGCTGCTCGTTTTCAAGGTCACCGACGGCTGGAAACCGCTTTGCGATTTTCTTCGGGTGCCAGTGCCCGCAACGCCGTTCCCCAATGTAAATGACCGCAAGGAAATTCAAAAGGCGCTGTCCGCCATCACCAAGGGAGCTTACGCGATTATCACTATTGGCGCGGTCCTCGCAGCGGCCATCCTCTATCTTCTCTGGCGTCTCATCGTCTGACTACTGATCGACCGCCGAATTCTCAGATTCGATCTTCCACGCGTTGCCGTCGCGCATGAGTTCCAGCGTGACATGCGCGGTTCCGGCAATGGGCGAATAGCCCGCCTCCTTCGGCCAGTATTTGTAGCGCATGTCGAACGTCGTCATCGCTGAACCGGCGTCGTATGATGTCACCTTCAGGGTTCCCGGCACCAGTTGCAGTTTCCATCTGGAATATTTCGCAAACCACTGCGCCTTGAGCGCAACCAGCTCGTCACGGCTATATTCCCGCCCGAAAGATGTGACCTGATCCGCAAACAGGTTCCGCACCGCGCCCGGAATATCGGCGGGGTTGGGCTTCAGATACTGCCCAACAACAAGCGCGCCAACCTCATTCTCCAGAGAATCCTTTGCATCGGGCGCGCTCGCCACCTGTGCCGGGGGTGCGGTTTCAGCCGCCTTTGGGGCACCCGGCACCAGTTCAAACCGGCTGGTCAGCGAATCCCAGGCCATCGGAGTCTGGAAATCCTTTGTCGACTCCGCCACATCGCCGCGCACTTCGGTCATCACGTCATTGATGCTGGCGCCGGGCTCGTCCAGATGTTTCAGCAAGGCCGCGGCAAAGGGCGAGTTGCGCCCGGTGCCGTCCATCGCCGTGGCCCCCGGCGCGGTTGAAAACGCGATGAATGACCCTTTGGCTGAATCGAATTGCGCCAGGCCTTCCGCTGCCGTGACGGCCCGTGTCGTGGAGGCGCTGCGCAAGCCCCGCGCGAAGGGATTGTTGCGGCAAGCGTCCAAAATCAAAATGGAGGTCTTCACCTGCTGTGACATGAGATCGAGCACGTCATCCATTGGAATGGCTTCCAGCTTCAGCTTGGCCGGAATGTCGAGATGCGCGTCGATGGGAATGATGAAATTGCGCCCATCTACCGCGATGCCGTGGCCCGCATAATAGAACAGCCCCGCGTCCGCGCCATCCAGCGCATCGGCGAATTCGCCGATCTTCGCCTCAAGCTGGCGCTTTCCGAGGTCATAACCGTCAACCACGGTGAAGCCCATCGAGCGCAGCTTGGCGGCAATGTCTTCCGCATCATTCACAGGATTGGAGAGGGTGCCCGCCGCCTCATAGGAGCCGTTTCCGATCACCAGCGCCACGCGCCCGCCTTTTGGCGCAGCGCCGCTCAGCACGATGAGCGCGGCAAGAACGGCAATGATCCGGACAGGAGATCCCATGCCGGATCATCCGACGAACGCCGGGCTTTGTAAAGTTCCGGGCCGGATAAGTGGTTTACTTGACCTTCAGCGCGATAAACCGCATGTCCGCCGACTTGCCCCCCTTGGCGATCAGCAGCAGCAACGAGGATTTTCCAGCCTTGGTGGTTTCCTCCAGCCTGTCCTTGATGTCGGAAGCTCCAGTAACGGGCTTTTCGCCCGCCTCGGTGATAACATCGCCCGCCGCCAGCCGCTTTTCAGCCGCTGCGCCCGAGGCATCGACCGCGGTCACCACCGCGCCCTTGATGTCCTTGTCAATCGAATATTTGGCGCGCAGCTCATCGCTGATGGATGAAACGGTCATGCCCAGCAGGGTCGCCGTGGCAGGAGCGGAGTCATTCCCGCCATCCTGCTGCGCCACGACTTTTTCACCATCCTCAAGACGGCCCACCTTGGCGGTGAGCGTGACCTCTTCACGCTTGCGCAGAACCTTCACCACCACCGTCTTGCCAACTTCGGTTTCGGCCACGAGGCGCGGCAGGTCGCGCATCTGGTTCACGGCGTGCCCGTCGAATTCGATCACCACATCGCCCGCCTGGATGCCCGCTGCTTCCGCCGGTCCTGTCTTGGTGATGTCGGCAATCAACGCGCCGCGCGGGTGATCAAGCCCCATACTCTCGGCAATATCGTCAGTCACCGATTGGATCTTGACGCCCAGCCATCCTCGCCGCGTCTCGCCATATTTGACAAGTTGATCGACGATGGATTTCGCCGTGTTGGCCGGCACCGAGAACCCGATGCCCACTGATCCACCGGTGGGCGAGAAGATCGCGGTGTTGATGCCCACCACCTCGCCCTTGAGGTTGAACAGCGGCCCGCCGGAATTGCCTTTGTTGATGGCGGCATCGGTCTGAATGTAGTCGTCGTAAGGCCCCGCATTGATGTCGCGGTTGCGCGCCGAGACGATGCCGAGCGACACGGAGCCTCCAAGGCCAAACGGATTGCCAATCGCCATCACCCATTCGCCGATGCGCAGCGTGTCGCTGTCACCGAACGCGACCGTCGGCAGCGGATGCGTGGGCTTCACGCGCAGCACGGCGAGATCGGTCTTGGGATCGCGGCCCACCAACTCGGCCTTCAAATTGGTATCGTCATGCAGATGCACTTCGATTCCCGTGGCGCCGTCGACAACGTGGTTGTTGGTGACGATTAGCCCTGCGCTGTCGATGATGAAGCCAGAGCCCATGGAGGTCATGGTGCGCGGCTGGTCATTCTGCTGCTGCCGCTTGAAGAAATCGTCGAAGAAATCCTTGAACGGCGAATTGTCGGGAATATCCGGCACCTTGACAGGCGGCGCGTCACCACCGGGGCCTTTGGTCTCGACCGTAATCTCAACCACCGCCGGCAGAAGCCGGTCCGCCAGATCGGCAACAGAAGGAAGTTCGGCTGCCTGGGCCTGCGCTTGCGGCACCGTCATGGGCAAAGGCAACGCCACAACGGCAAAGGCCAGCGCCGTTCCGCCCAGAAGACCACGAAGGACGATATTCATGCCGCTCTCCTAACCCGTGAAAACCCGCACCAGCCACACAATGAAAACACCAACCGCGATGGCGGCCGCGCCACCCATGCGAAGCTGCTCGTCGCTGGCCTGCTGCAACTGCACCAGCATGCCCCTGAGCTTGCCCGGAACCAAGGCATAAAGAAGGCCCTCGATCACGAAGACGAGACCGAGGGCCATGATGAATGTAGGCGTCATTGCGCGGGCGCTGGCGCCTGATTGCCTGTTGGCTTGCCGAAATAGCGGAAGAAATCGCTATCCGGCGAAAGCACCATCGTCGTGCCCTTGTCACCAAGGCTGGCGATATAGGCCTGCATGGAGCGGTAGAAGGCAAAGAATTCGGGATCCTGCTGATAGGCCTGCGCAAACACCTTGTTGCGGTCAGCATCGCCTTCGCCGCGGATGATTTCCGATTGCTTGCGCGCCGTGGCAAGCTGTTCCGTATAGCTGCGGTCGGCTTCCGCCATGCGCTGCGTTTTCGTCGCCTCGCCCTTGGAGCGGATGTCCTGCGCCTCCGCCTCGCGCTCGGATGCCATGCGCTTGTAGGTATCGTCCAGCACGTCATCCATCAGATCAGTGCGGCGGATGCGGACGTCGACGATCTCGATGCCGTTGGCAAGCGCGAGGGTCCGCACCTGATCGCGGATTTCCTTCATCATCACGTCACGGTCCTTTGAAAGCGCGGCTTCAAAGGTGCGGCGGCCATAGGTCTGCCGCAGGGCCGCATCAAGCCAGGTCTGGATGTTGCGCTGGGCGATGCTGATGTCGGCGCCTACCGTCTGGCGGAACTTGGTGGGATCGGTGATGCGCGCCACCGTCATGGTGTCCACCTTGTAGCGGCGGCCATCCACCACCTGCACCACCTTGTCCTCGCTCTGCCAGAGAATCATCTGGGTGGTTACAGGCACAACCTCATCGGCGAAGGGCACCTTGAAATAGAGTCCGGGGTCCTTGATCACGCGATTGATGGTCCCGAAACGCTGCACGATCGCCATTTCGCGCTGGTCCACGATGAAGAAGGACATATATGCGCCGATCAGCACGATCGCGAGGCCGATCAGCCCGATGGTCTTGCCGCTGCCCATTATTGCGTTCCTCCCGCGGGTTTGGGTTGGATCGCCGGCAGGGGAAGGTAAGGCACCACGGAATCTTTCGATGTTCCGAGGATCACTTTGTTGGATTGCGACAGCACCTGCTGCATGGTTTCGAGGAACATGCGTTCGCGCGTCACGTCCTTGGCGTCCTTGTACTGATTATAGATCGAGAGAAAGCGCTGGGCTTCGCCCTGGGCATCCGCCACGGTCTGGAACTTGTAGGCCTTGGCATCTTCCAGAAGCTTCGCGGACTCACCCTCAGCACTGCGCAGGCGCTGGTTCCGGTAGAGATCGGCCTGGTTGATGAGCTGCGCCTGGTTCTGTTCGGCGCGCTGCACTTCCTCAAATGCGGCGATCACCTGTTTTGGCGGATCGGCCTTTTCCAGATTCACAGCATTCACTTGAACGCCGATCTGATAGCTGTCGAGCGTCGTCTTGATGATGTCGCGCACTTCATCCTGCACCGCCTGACGCCCCGTGGTGCGAATCAGTTCCGCATTGGTGCGGCCCACCACCTCGCGCATCGCGCTTTCGGAAACGGCCCGCACCAGATCATCGGGAGCCTGCGCCGTGAAGAGATATTGCTCAGGGTTCACGATCTGCCATTGCACGGTGAACTGTATGTCGACGATGTTCTGGTCGCCCGCCAGCATCAGGCCGTCATCGGTGCCGCCGAAATTGATCTGGTTCACGGCGCCGAACTTGGTTTTCTCCAGCGTTTCGATGGGCCAGAAGGCAAAGCGCAGGCCATCGCCCACGGTGCGGGTATATTTGCCGAGCGTCAGGACAACGCCACGCTCGTCCGTCTGCACCTTGTAAACGGAATTGTAGGCCACGACACACAGAAGAAGCACGAGCGGCAAAACCCATGCACCCTTGCCGCCTTGCGGCATCACATCGCGGAATTTGTCCTGCGCGCGGCGCAGCATCTCATCAAGGTCTGGCGTCTGGTTAGGCCCCCGGCCCCCGCCCTGTGGGCGTTTCGGGCCATTGCCCCAAGGGCCCTGCCCCCATGGGCCTCCCTTGTTTCCATCCCCGCCTTCCTTGTTCCACGGCATGCAAATCACCTGTTTCGTGGTTGATATGGCGTCCGATATAGGTAGCGCCGGGGATTATGTCCACAGACCGTCAGGGTTTTTGCCGGTCCAGTGTTCGGAGCGTAAACCCTGCAGAATCCCGAGGACCTTTGGGGTGAACCTCAAACGCAACCTCCCGCCACTCGCCGGGGTCCAGCGCCGGAAACCGCGTATCGCCATCCACCTGCGCATCCACCTCGGTCAGATAGATGCGGTCCACCCTGTCCATGAACATGCGATAGACTTCCCCGCCGCCAATCACCGCGATCTCGGCGGGATTTTCGCGCCGGGCTACGGCGAGGGCGTCATCAGCGGTTGCAACGACATGAGCACCGGGCGCTGCATAGTCCTTCTGCCGCGTGATCACGATATTGGTGCGCCCCGGCAACGGCCGCTTCGGCAGGCTCTCCCAGGTTTTCCGGCCCATGATGATGGGCCGCCCAATGGTCAGTTCCCTGAAGCGCTTGAGATCGGAGGAGATATGCCACGGCAAACCGCCATCGCGACCGATCACCCCATTGCGCGACACCGCCACGACGAAGGTCAGCCTGCTCATTGTGCCAGCCTCGCCAGCGCATCGCCGGAAAGGCGGCAGAAGCTGTTGCCGCCTTCGATCTCCGCACCCACGCTTTCATAGAGGGCGCGGGCCCCATCATTCCAGTCCATCATCAGCCAGAACACTTCCGGAATGTCGCGCGCCGCCGCCAGTTGCGCCACGGCTTTGAGAAGGGCCTTGGCGATTCCACGGCGGCGGAAATCCGGCAGCACCGACAAATCTTCAAGATAGATGATCTCCTTGCCCCTGAACGTGCTGAAACTGCGGTGCCAGATCGCGCATCCCGCCGGTGTGCCTGAAACCTCGGCCAGAAATGCTCCAATCACCGGATTTGGACAGAATAGTGCCGTCTCATAAAGCTCAGGCGTGCCAAAAAATTCCTTTTCATATCCGTGAGATATGGCCAGCGACTTGACCAGTTCCTGAAGTGCAGAACCGTCGCCCGGACGGGCCGGCCGGATCGTAACGCCATCGATCAAGACGAACTGCCCGCCGCGAAAATCAGCAGCGCCGTCGAAGCGTTCCATGCCGCGTGGCAGGCCATCGTCACCCACAGGCTGCCGAACCGCCTGAGCATGAAGCACAGCACCAGCCCCATGAAGAAGATCAGGATCACCAGCATCCAGTTGCCCGACCAGTGCAGCGATGCCCAGCCTGCGGATGTGAGGAGCGATGCCCCCAGGAACCCGATCCGCGTCTGGCTCAACGCCACGAACATCTGCCCCCGGAAGATCAGCTCTTCTCCCAATGGCGCGCCGATGATAATGGATGGCAGCGCCAGAAGATACATCAGCCGGTTGCCGGTCATGCCCGACATGGTTTCTTCAACAAGGCCGCCGCTTTTGGGATTGAATCCCGCGAGTTCGACGATCTTCGTGATCGCCATGAACATCACGATGATCATGATGAAAAATCCCAGCACCACCAGCAGCCATCCGAGAATTCCCAGCCGTGGCGAGCGCAGATTGAGAACATCACGCGCGGGGGCGCCCCGATAGACGCCCGCCAATACCCACGCCATGAACGCCGTCACCGCCGCAGCCGGCAGGACACCCAGCAGCATCGAGCGGACAAGCTGCTCAAGATTCTTCTGGTCAAATGCTCCAAAGAGCGAAATCTGTGTAACGCTGCCGAAAAAGACCTGCAGGAAAAGATTGATTGCCAGCAGGACAAGCCCGAAGATCACCCCCGCAACCGGCCCCGCCGGATTGACGGCGGAAAATTGCGGGGCCTTCAGCCCGGCGCGAAAGCCTTCCCCCAGCAGCGCCACTAAACCGCCACCGGCGCTGCGATGTGGGCGTCAGGCTCGTAGCCGGTGATCTCGAAATCCTCGAAACGGAAATCATCAATGCTGGATATCTCGCGCTTGATGACCAGGCGCGGAAGCGCCTTGGGCTGGCGCTGAAGCTGTTCGCGCGCCTGCGCGATGTGGTTCATGTAAATGTGGGCGTCGCCCAGCGTATGGATAAACTCGCCCGCCTTGAGGCCCGTCACCTCGGCAATCATGTGGGTCAGCAGCGCATAGGAGGCGATGTTGAATGGCACACCGAGAAAAATATCAGCCGAGCGCTGATACATCTGGCAGGACAACCTGCCCCCCGCCACGTAGAACTGGAACAGCAAGTGGCATGGCGGAAGCGCCATCTCCCCAACATCAGCCGGATTCCATGCCGTGACGATGAGGCGGCGCGAGTCAGGCGTCTTTTTGATTCGGGAAATAACATCGGCAAGCTGGTCGATGGTGGACCCGTCACGCGCCGGCCACGAGCGCCATTGCGCGCCATAGACCGGGCCAAGATTGCCCGCCTCGTCGGCCCATTCATCCCAGATCCGCACCTTGTTTTCCTGCAGATACCGGATGTTGGTGTCGCCCTTGATGAACCACAGCAGCTCATGAATGATCGAACGCACATGCAGCTTCTTGGTGGTGAGCAGCGGAAAGCCCTTCGCCAGGTCGAACCGCATCTGATGGCCGAACACGGAGAGCGTGCCCGTGCCGGTCCGGTCTTCCTTGCGGTGCCCGTGTTCCAGCACATGGGCCATCAGGTCGAGATATTGCTGCATGGCGCCTAGATAGACGATTCCGGGCGGGTCTGCCACGGCTTTGCCGCGATCCAGAAACAACTTGTTACACAAGGGCCGCCGGGGGAAATACGCGGGAAAAGCTCAGCCCCTAGTCTCTCCTCATCGCGCCGGACGAACCGCACGATCGAGAAACCCAAGATCAAGAGAGAGATACCATCATGATCCGCAACATCCTCATCATCGGCACCGCTGTCGCTGCCCTGTCGGCCCCCGCCATGGCCGCCACCACCTTCTATGCGACGATGGATTCCGCTTCGAAGAAGTGCTCGGTTTCCGAGACGAAGCCCGATGGCAAGACCATCATGATGATCGGTAAGGCTGGCTTCAAGACCAAGGCCAAGGCCGAAGCCGCGATCAAGGCTGACAAGAGCTGCGCCGCCTGATCTGACATTCAGCACCTGAAAAGGCCGGTGGTTCCAAAGGGCCACCGGCTTTTTTGTTTCTGCGTCACACAAAAACAGCGACATCCACTCAAAATGCCGCATCGGGCGGCAGGGGGAAACATCCAATGTTTTTCAGATTCATCAGGCAAACCGCCATAGTTGCGGTGATCGCAGCCAGCGCTGGTTCAATCCCGGCTTTGGCGATGCCCGTAGCGCACCAATCCATCCAGGCGGATCAAGTTCAACTCGCCGCCAATGGGTGCGGCGCGGGCAGATACCGCGGACCCAACGGCGCCTGCCATCCGTTTGGGACAGGCCCATATCCCAAAGGATATAATGGCCCCATCGGCCACAGCTTTGCGGTCAATCACGGTTGCGGCGCCGGGCGCTATCGTGGGCCCTATGGCGATTGCCACAAGTTCGGAACCGGGCCCTATCCGAAGGGATATTACGGCCCGTTCTATAAGTGATGGGAAACAAACGGCCGGCTGCTGAAAGCGCCGGCCGTAATTCCATCTGAACCGAATTAAACCAGCTTCGCCATGGTGCCGGTCGCTTCGGCGATCAGGTAATAAACCGTCACGCGGTGCTTCGTCCTGTCCGCCTTCATCTTCTCGCCCGCCGCGAGCACGGCGGCTTCCGCCGTCTTGGCGTCGAGCCCCAGCTTCTTGGCGCAGAAGCCGTCGACCACCCGCTTCACCTCCGCTGGGTCAGTCATCGACACATATTGCGAATCCTGATTCCGCAGCGCGATGCCGCAATATTTGACGATGGCCGCCACAGCTGCCTCGTTCACATTGGAAGCGTATTTCTTCACGTCAGCGGAATAGTCGGCAGCCATATCTGGAACTCCTCTGGATTCGTTGGAGATTAAGGTTAGCACCCGCAACCTGGCAGGGTAATGGCAATCTTCATTAATTGGAATTTATGACGGCCACTTCCCATGAAGGCCGATGGCCCCTATATTGAACCCGTCACGCCGCAAGGCATGACTATGGTGATAAACGGCTTTCGTAATAAACCATTCGGACCCGGGGGCAGTACCCGGCGCCTCCACCACAGCCGCTTGGGGTTGCACGCCAAGCGGCGGTAATGGGGGCGAAACAGGATCGACGAGGGTGTAAAGGAAGGCTTTTTGCCCGCGATGGTACCGGCGTTATCGGGCTAAACATATAGTTGCCAACGACAACTATGCTCCGGTCGCTCTCGCCGCTTAATGCGGTGCGAGAACCGAAATCAAAGTCCTGAGGCTTAGCCGTTTCAGGCGGGGTCCGCCGGCACCTGGCAACAGAAGCCGGCACTTCCTTTCCAGGGCGTGACTTCCGGTGGCAGGGGCGGCTAATATCCGCCCCGAGTCGAAACCTTGGGATGTACCCGCGATGCCAGAAGACCTGATGCGCTATGACCAGCTCGCACAGAACGCGCTGCGTGGCGTGGTTCGCGATGCGCTGCGCATCGTGGAGAAATCCGGCCTTCCCGGCGAACATCATTTCTATATCGCCTTCAACACCAAGCATCCCGGCGTGGACATTGGTGAGCGCCTCGCCAACCGTTACCCCCGCGAAATGACGATTGTGCTGCAGCACCAGTTTTGGGGCCTCACGGTTTACGATGAGCGCTTCGAGGTGGAACTGTCCTTCGATAACATTCCCGAAAAGCTGATCGTGCCGTTCGAGGCCGTGAAGGGATTTCTTGATCCTTCCGTGCAGTTTGGCCTTCAGTTTGAAGCGGTTCCCGCCCCTGCCGAACTGACGCCCGCCGAAAAACCGCGCGCCAAGCTTGAGGCTGTGCCAACAAAAGAGCCCGAGGCCGAAAAAAAGCCCGAAAGCGAGCCGCAAGGTGACGGCCCCAAAGTCGTTTCGCTGGACGCCTTTCGCAAGAAGTGAGTTTGCCCATGTTGCTGCGCCATGCCCTGCCGCTGATCGCCATGCTTTTGGTTTGTGCCGCACCCGCCGCACGGGCTGATGACGCGCAAGCCGCGACGCCAACCGCCGTTGATCCGGCCCTGCTGCGGATGCCGGCCAAGAAATTGTTCGGCGCCGAAAAACTGCCCACCCAAACGAAGGCGCAAGCCATCGGCTTCTATGCAAAGGGCTGCCTTGCAGGGGCCGAGCAATTGCCGATCACCGGCAATGCCTGGCAGGTGATGCGCCTGTCGCGCAACCGCAACTGGGATCATCCCGCCATGGTGTCGCTGGTTGAACAACTGGCGGAGGACGCTAAGAAGTATGACGGCTGGAACGGCCTTCTGGTGGGCGACATGGCGCAGCCGCGCGGCGGTCCGATGGTTTCCGGCCATGCCAGCCATCAGGTGGGACTCGACGCCGATATCTGGTTGACCCCCATGCCCGACCATGTGCTGACCGCGCAGGAGCGCGAAACCATGGTGCCGAAGGAGATGGTCAAGAACAACAAGCAGATCAACCCTGCCAATTTCGGTGAGGCGCAGATGCGTCTGCTGAAGCGCGCGGCCTCCTATCCGCAGGTGGCGCGGATTTTCGTGCATCCCCCGATCAAGGCCGCGCTGTGCCAGTGGGCCACCGGCGACCGCGCGTGGCTCGCAAAGATCCGCCCCTATTTCGGGCACACCTTCCACTTCCACATGCGCATCAACTGCCCGGCCGGATCGCCATTCTGCAAGAACCAGCCGCCTGCCCGCCCGGCCGATGGAACCGGTTGCGGAACCGAGCTTGCCTATTGGATGGGCGACATTCCGTGGAAGAAGCCGAAGCCCAATCCCAATGCGCCGCCGCCCAAGCCCGCGCCCCCCTTGACACTCGCGGGCCTTCCTGCTGAATGCCGCGCCGTCGTGACCGCCCCCTGAGGCGCACGCACGTCAGTTGTTGAAGGAGCGCCCTCCAGAGGGCGGCCATGGCACACTCGGATCAACCGGACCACGCTCCGTCAACCGCCAAACTGAAACTCGCCTTCGCATCGATCGGTGTCGTGTTCGGCGACATCGGCACCAGCCCGCTTTATGCCATGCGCGAAGCGTTGCATCCCGTTCACAAGGCGGGTGGCGACATCACCAGCGCCGTGCTGGGCGTTGCATCGCTTCTGCTCTGGGCGCTGATCCTGATCGTCACGCTCAAATATGTGATCCTGCTGATGCGCGCCGACAACCGCGGTGAAGGCGGCATTCTCTCGCTCGTCGTGCTGGTAGAATCGGTTCTGAAGCGCAAGGGCGGTGTCGTGCTCGGGCTTGGCATCATCGGCGCGGCGTTCTTCTTCGGCGATGCGATGATTACCCCTGCGATGTCGGTTCTCTCTGCTATCGAGGGCCTGAATGTCATCAACCCGGCCTTCGCCGACTTCGTCGTGCCATTGACCGTCGCCGTGCTGGTGACGCTGTTTGTGTTTCAATATCGCGGCACGGCCGGCGTGGCGTCTCTCTTCGCGCCGGTAACGGCTGTGTGGTTTTTCATTATCGGCGCGATGGGTCTCTATCACCTCTCCGATGACTTCACGATCTTCCGCGCCTTCAATCCCATGCATGGCGTGCAGATGCTGCTGGATCATCCGAATCTGGCCCTGCATGTGTTCGGCGGCGTCTTCCTGGCGGTGACGGGCGGCGAGGCGCTTTATGCCGATATGGGCCATTTCGGCAAAACGCCGATCCGCATCGCCTGGCTGGCCGTGGTATTCCCCGGCATCGTGCTGAATTATCTGGGACAAGGCGCATTCATCATCAGCCATCCCGGTGCCGTCGAAAATCCGTTCTTCCTTATGGCGCCGGGTTGGGGAATCATCCCGCTCGTCCTGTTGGCGACAGGCGTCACGGTCATTGCATCGCAGGCCGTCATCACTGGGGCGTTTTCAATTGCCCAGCAGGCCATGTCGCTCGGCCTCCTGCCGCGCATGAACATCACCCACACCAGCGAAACCGAACAGGGCCAGATTTACATCGGCCAGATCAACTGGCTGATCCTTGTCGGCGTCATTATTCTGGTTCTGGTGTTCAAATCATCCAGCAATCTCGCATCGGCCTACGGCATTGCCGTCAACACGTCGATGGTGGTGGACAGCATTCTGGCCATCGTCTTCTTCTGGAAGGCTGCGACGCTGCCCCGCTGGATTGTGCTTCCGGCCCTGTTTGCCATCGTCGCCATCGAACTCACATTCCTCGCCGCCAATGGCTTCAAGCTGTTAAATGGCGGCTACATGCCGACCCTGATTGGCGCAACCATCATCATGCTCATGGTCACCTGGCTGAGAGGGCGTCATGCTCTCGCCGCCAAGCTCCGCCGTGAATTGATTGAACTTGAAGGCTTGCTGAAAAGCCTTGAGCGCCGCCCGCCTACCCGCGTGGCTGGTGCCGCCGTGTTCATGCAGACCGATCCGGTCTATGCACCCAGCGCGCTCATGCACAACCTCAAGCACAACCGCGTGCTGCACGACATTCTGGTGTTCGTCACCGTTGAAACAACAGACGAGCCGCGGCTTGAAAACAGCGAGGAGCGTGTCACCGTCAAGCAGCTTCCGCTTGGCGCCTGGCTGGTGGAAGCCCGCTTCGGCTATATGGAACAGCCGGATGTTCCGGCCGCCCTGCGCGCCTGCGAGCCGCATGGATTGGCCATCGATCCGCGGCAGGCGTCATATTTCCTTGGCCGCCGTGTCATCAAGACATCGGATCATTCCGAACTGCCGTTCTGGCAGCAGCGCATCTTCATCATGCTTGCCAACCAGTCGGCGCGCGCCGTTGAATTCTTCCGCATTCCGCCCGACCGCGTGGTCGAACTCGGCATGCAGATGAGCGTCTAGGATCAGATCATGCAGCTCTCGCCATTCTCGCGTCCGGGCCGTTTCTGGCGCGGCAACCTCCATACCCATTCAAATCTGTCCGATGGGGCATTGCCACCGGGCCAGGTCGTCGACCGCTACAAGGCGGCGGGCTATGATTTCATGATGCTGTCAGAGCATTTCATCGGCAATTTCGACTGGCCGATTGCCGATACCCGGCCATTCCGCTCCAACAGCTTCACCACCATCATTGGCAGCGAACTGCATGCGCCCGAAACCAGCGTGGGCGAACTCTGGCACATCGTGGCCGCAGGGCTTCCGCTGGATTTCCCCAAAGCCGCAGAAGGCGAAACGGGAGCGCAAATCGCGCGGCGCGCGCATGAGGCCGGTGCCTTCATCGGCATCGCCCACCCCGCCTGGTCTCAACTCACCATCGAAGACGGGCGCGCCATCGACTGCGCCCATGCCGTTGAAATCTACAATCATGGCTGCGCCATCGAGAATGACCGCGGAGAAGGCTTCTATTTGCTCGACCAGTTGCTCACCGAAGGAAAACGGCTCACCGCTTTCGCCACCGATGACGCGCATTTCAAGACGCCAGACCATTTCGGCGGCTGGGTGCAGGTGAAAGCGCAAAGCCTCGACCCCGATGAACTGCTCACCGCCCTGAAGGCCGGGCACTATTATTCCAGCCAGGGCCCGCAATTCCATGCGATTACGCTCGAAGGCAAGGAACTGCACATCGAAACATCGCCCGTCGACACCATCACCGTGGTGTGCGGCCATTCACGCACCTGCGTTCGGAACGGAAAGGCCATCACCAGCGCCACCTTCGATCTCAAGTCACTGGAGCGCGGCTGGCTGTTGAAAAAGCCAAGCCCGTGGTTCCGCGTTGTTGCCATCGATCATGCGGGCAAGCGCGCCTGGAGCAATCCCTTCTGGTGGGACAAGTTGGCCTGACCTTGCCGCTCTGGCGGATCATCACCGGCCTCGGCATCACCCAGATCATCGGCTGGGGCACAACCTATTATGCGCTGGGGGCGCTGTCAGAAGATATCGCCCGCAGCACCGGCTGGAGCACGACGCTGATCTTCGGCGCCTTCTCGGCAGCGCTCCTGCTCGGCGGCGTGCTGTCTCGGCGGCTGGGACATGCGGTCGATACGCGGGGCGGACGGCGCATGATGGCGGCGGGTTCCCTTCTTTGCGCCGCCGGATGCGGCGTGCTTGGCATCGCCCAAGATCCCGTTACTTACACCGCGGGCTGGCTGATCCTCGGCATCGCCATGCGGCTCGCCACCTATGATGCGGCATTTGCATCGCTGGCACAGATCACCGGCGGTGGCGCGCGGCGCGCCATTTCCTATCTCTCCCTGTTTGGCGGTCTATCATCCACGGTGTTCTGGCCGATTGGCCATCTGCTATCCGAGCGTATCGGCTGGAACGGCACGTTTCTTGTCTTCGCCCTGCTCCACATCCTGATCTGCCTGCCCGTCCATCTCACGGTTCTCGGGAAGCAGGTAGGCGCTTCCGAAAGAGCGTTACCCGATCCAGTCGTCACCATCCGGCCGCTTGAGGGGCGCGAGCGGTTGATTGCCATGGCACTGTTTTCTGCCGCGCTGGCGTTCAACGGTTTCATCTTTTCCGCGATCTCGGCCCATGTGGTGCCGCTGTTCCGGGGGCTGGGTTATGACGGCGCAGAAGCTGTCACCTATGCCGCGCTGATCGGCCCGGCGCAGGTGGCGAGCCGCTTCGGCGAAATCCTGATGGGGAAGAATCTCCGCGCCACGAGCATCGGTCTGATCTCATTGGGGCTTCTTCCCCTGTCACTGGCCGCCTTTATGCTGGGCGGCATCTCGATGTGGGGAGTGCTCATCTTCGCGCTGCTCTATGGCGCGTCCAACGGGCTGGTCACAATCGTCAAGGGCGCGGTGGCGTTGTCACTCTTCGGCCCGAAGGGATACGGCAAGGTGCTGGGCACGCTCTCGGTCCCCAGCCTGGCACTCAATGCCGCCGCGCCGCTGCTTTTCGCCGCCGTGCTTCAGCACTGGGGCTCCATCGGCGGCATCGCGATGGTCCTCGCCATCTCGCTTCTGTCTGCGTTTGCCATGGCGGCACTGGCCCGGCTTTTCCCACGCTAGCTCATGACGCGGGGATGGCTGGCGGCAGCCCCGCAACAATGTTAAGTCCCCTCACCTTTTGAACGCCACGCCCGGAAACCGTATCATGCCGACCAAGACCCGTACCGAAACCGATACCTTTGGCCCCCTCGAGGTGGACGCCTCTCGCTATTGGGGCGCGCAGAGCCAGCGCTCCATCGGCAACTTCAAGATCGGCTGGGAAAAGCAGCCACTTCCCATCGTCAGGGCGCTGGGCATCGTCAAGCGCGCAGCCGCCGAGGTGAACATGGCGCTCGGGCGGCTGGATCCGAAAATCGGCGAAACGATCGTCAAGGCCGCGCAAGAGGTGATCGAAGGCAAGCTCGACGCGCATTTCCCGCTCGTCGTCTGGCAGACCGGCTCCGGCACCCAGTCCAACATGAATGCCAATGAGGTGATCTCCAACCGCGCCATCGAGATGCTGGGCGGCGAGATGGGGTCCAAGAAACCTGTCCACCCCAATGACCATGTGAACATGAGCCAGTCGTCCAACGACACCTATCCCACGGCCATGCACATCGCCTGCGCCGAGGAAATCGAACACCGCCTCATCCCCGCGCTTCAGAAGCTCCGCAATGCCCTGAACGACAAGGCGCAGAGCTGGAAAAACATCATCAAGATCGGCCGCACTCACACGCAGGACGCAACGCCGCTCACGCTGGGCCAGGAATTTTCCGGCTACACGCAACAGGTGGAAAACGGCATCGCCCGCATCGGGCAGACCATGCCGATGCTGATGCAATTGGCGCAGGGCGGCACCGCCGTGGGCACCGGCCTCAATGCGCCGGTGGGATTTGCGGAAATGGTTGCCGAGCGCATTGCCGCCATCACCGGCATGAAATTCACCTCAGCCCCCAACAAGTTCGAGGCGCTGGCCGCCCATGATGCAATGGTGATGAGCCACGGCGCCATCAACACGGTGGCGGCTTCGCTGTTTAAGATCGCCAATGACATCCGCCTGCTGGGGTCGGGGCCCCGTTCAGGATTGGGCGAACTCTCGCTTCCCGAAAACGAGCCAGGTTCTTCGATCATGCCGGGCAAGGTGAACCCCACCCAGTGCGAAGCGATGACCATGGTCTGCGTGCAGATTTTCGGCAACAATTCCGCGCTCACCTTCGCGGGAAGCCAGGGCCACTTTGAACTCAACGTCTATAATCCCGTGATGGCCTATAATTTCCTGCAATCGGTGCGCCTCATGGCCGATGCGGCCGTAAGCTTCACGGATAACTGTGTAGTGGGCATCGAGGCGCGTGAGGACAATATCAAGGGTGCGCTCAACCGCTCACTCATGCTGGTCACGGCGCTGGCGCCCAAATATGGCTATGACCGCGCGGCCAAGATCGCCAAGCTGGCCCACAAGCACGGCACGACGCTGCGCGAGGAAGCTATCAAGGATGGCATTGATGCCGATGACTTTGACCGCATCGTCAGACCTGAAGACATGATCGGCCCAAAATAATGGGCGAGATTGTCAGCCTGAAACTTGCCCGCAAGCGCAAGGCACGTGATGAGAAAGACGCGCGCGCCTCTGAAAATCGCTTGAAATTCGGCCAGACGAAGGAAGAGCGCACGCTGGCTGAGGCGAGAGCAAAGCAGGAAAACCGCACTCTCGACGGGCACAAGCGCGAGGAGTGATGAGCGGCTTCAAACGCTCCCTCACCATCGCCGGCCACAGCACCTCGCTGTCCCTTGAACCTGAGTTCTGGGAGGCGCTCGTGAAAGAGGCGGAACGCCGCGGCCAAAGTGTTTCGTCGCTTGCAGGCGAGATCGACGCAACACGCGGCGGCCGCAACCTCTCCAGCGCCATCCGTGTCTGGCTCTTCCAGAAAGCCGCCCAGCAAAACTGACATCACTGCTGAGTGGGCGATTCCTGCTGCTGCGGAACGAGGATCACCGGCACCTGGATTTGCGGTTTGGGCTTCGGCTTCGCAGCGGGCTTTGGCTTGGCTTCCTGTACTGGCGCCGCATCGCCGCTCGCCATCCTGGCAATCCGGCGCTGCACGCGAAGCTCGCGGACACGCTGCTTCAACTCGGCCTTGCTCATGTCGGCGTTTTCATTTTGCTCGGCCAGAAGCTGCTGCCGCAGCGCCTCCGCCGCCATCACGCGCATGTCCGATTGCACTTTCAATTCGCGCCGCCGCACCAGCAACTCGTCGCGCTGCGCGTAATAGTCGGCAAGCTTCGCCTCATCCTCGGCGCGCTGCTTTTCTTCCTCAGCGGCCAAGCGCGCCTGCTCCTGCTGAAGACGCTCAAGCTCCGCGACACCTTTCTGCATGATCGCGTAGCCGAGCTTGGCGGCAAGCTCCGATTTGTCTTCGGCGCGCGCCAAAGCGGAGGGTGGACCCGCATAGGAAATTTCCATGGGCGGCAGGCCGTCACGCGCCAACAGCTCCAGATTGATGCCGATGTCGATCAACCCATTGGAAAGCTCGGCTGTGGTCTTGATGTCCGTCCTTGCTGAGGTGTCGGCAAATGTGATGGGCTGCAAGGTGGCGACGCCATTGTCGACAGCAATGCTGCCGCTGCGGTCTCCAAGCGCCAGCGTTCCCGTACGAAGTGCCTCGAACGCAGCGTTCACCCCGGCTGCATCTCCAGCCTTGTCCAGCGCCGCGCCGAAGCCTTGCGGTGATACGCCCAGCAGCGTCACGCCCTTGAGGTCGTATGCGCCAGTGCCTTTCAATCCGGCCAGCACGCCTGCGGGGGTGCGCCCTTGCCCGTTGAAGGTGAGCGTGAGCGTGCCACTGCCTTGCGCGATGCTATTACCGCCTGCAAGCTTGAGATCATCATCGAGATTGACGGGAAACGTCATCTTCCCATCAATCACGCGACTATCGCCTTGCACTTTCGATCCCAGTTCAAAAGAGGCATCGTGGCCATCCACATCCTTGCCGAACATCGCCAGCCGAAGTTCATCAGCGGACGCCGTAATCCCGATCTGCGCCTCATTGGCGACCAGGCCGTTCCCGAGAATGAGCTGCTGCGGCTTCACCCACACTTCACCGGTCAATCCGAACGGCAGACGCGCGGCCAGTGGCGCTTCTGCATCTGGCGCAGCGCCTGTCCAGTCGAGGAACAGCGCGCCAAGCGCCTCTGCCAGCGAGATCGGACCCGTGGCGACCGTGCCAGACACATGGGCTTTGCCGTCAATGGCCAGCTTGCCGCTCAATGGCGCATAGCCAAAGCGCCCCGTCAGAGCGTCGAGGGAAATTCCACCCTCCTGCACCGTGACAGGCGTATCCAGTACCAACACGCCCGTGGGAATCGTTGCCAGTGGCAGCCCCATCGCGGCAAATGCGGGCGAAACATCGGTGGACCTGATCGCCAGCTTTCCGGACCACGGCTGTACGCCGCCAAGCGTGCCCACGAAATCAACGCGGTTACCATAGGCCTCGAGGGAAAGTAGAGAATGGAATCCGCTGGCCCAATTTCCCGATCCGTTGAATGAAAAATGCCCAGGCAACCCATCCGTTGATGCAGCGGTCAACCCCAACAGGCGCGCCATGTCAGCGCTCGTCTTGGATGTCAAATCGCCTGATCCATCGAAATTCATATCGGTCAGGATTCCGCGCCCGGTGCCCGTCAATTTTCCCTTCAGGACCAGAGGCCCGCTTGTTGCGTCTACAGTGAGCGAAGTAGCAGGCGACCCGTCACGCATTTTTACGCCGAGAATTCCCTTGAATGCCGAAACGCCGAGCGCCGATGCCCACGCGGGATCATGATCCTGTGGCAGCAGGCCAACCAGGCGCAGCAGGCCCCGGGGATCATCCGCAGAGGTGTCGATGCCGATGGTGCCATCAGGCCCCGATCCCGCATCAAGAATGAGGCCCGAAGCAGAAAATTTCGCGCCGCTCACGTCGCCGATTTCAAGCTTGCGCAAATCGAGGCCGTTGGCACCCGATGCCGCATCGAGCGAGACAGTCTTCGCCGTCACACCATTCAGCGCCATCTCCCCGGCGGTGATGTTGAAGCGGAGATCGCGGGAGTCAGGATGCGGCAAGAGTAATGTGAGGACGCCGCCGAGACCATCCTTTCCGCCGCCAAGCAACGCAGCCAGGCCGCCCTTCACATAGCTGTCGATATCGAGCCGGTCTGTCTTGAGCGTGACATCGATGGAGCCCCGGCCACCCTGTGCCGCCTCGACTTCACCCGAGCCTAGGATGCCGTCCAGCTCGTATTGCGTGCTGCTGAGGCGCAAGCGGCTTGAAGTCAGGCTCACGTCCGTCTGCATTTTGAAATGCCCGCGCTGCCCCGTCCACAGCGCCTTGAGCGCGCCGGCCTGTTCAGGCCACCCCCAGGTCACGAGCTGGCGGAAGTCATTCGCCTCCAGCGCTAGGCTGCCCGCCAGTTCGGCCCCGGACGCGCCGGGGAAAAACACGCCATTGAACAGCACGCGCGAGCGGCCGGGCAGTGACGAAGAAATCTCCTTCACCCGGATCGCCTCGCTGTTTGCCTCGGCCCGGAACGTCACGTTTTCAAGCGTATCGCTGCCAGCCGTCAGCGCCGTGACCTTGAGCGACCCGGCAACATCCATATCCTTGGGCAGCAGTTTCAGAAACCCGTCAGCCACCGCAAGGGTGCCGCCCTGCCGCAGCAGCGTGTTGGCCTTGGCGCCAGCCCATTCCGCAAAATCGAGCTTAGGCGCGGAGAGATTGATCTCGGCACCGATATGACTGCCCAATGCCAGCTTGGCGTCACCGGTGATCAACGTGCCGCCAGCGGAGGGATCAAGCGGGGCGATCTCGATGCTGTCGAGCGCCACGGCATTGAAGGTTGCGGTGAGCTTCGACTTGATCGTCAAAGCACGGAGCGTTCCCTCTGCGTCTGTCTTTCCCTCCGTCGAGCCCGTGGCAATGGTCACGTCGCCGACAATGCCGCCATCCTGCATTTGCCCGTCGAAACTGTAGGCTGGAACGGCGCCTTCGAGCCCCGTCACGGTAAGGCCGACACGGAATGGTTCGCCGGACCGCCAGATGCCGGTTGAAAATGCCGCGGAAAATGAACGCCCGCCGGAATCGACTTCGCTCGCCCGGATGCGCCATGGCCCCTGAAAACCGGGCGCGGAAGCATCGGCGCGCGGAATCACCAGCTTGACGTCCCCGTTGGCCCGGCGGTGATCGATGATATGAACCACCGCATCCGTGAGGCTGATCTGGTCCAGCTTCACACGCCCGAGCAATTCATTGGCGGCGAGATCGGCGGCGGGCGAAAACTGCCAGTTGCCCTGGCCCTCGGCGCTGCGCTCGATGGTGATGACCGGCTTCTCGATCTCGACGCTTTCCACCTGGATGGTGCCGCTGAACAGCCCGGCCAGCTGCATCCGCACCTTCATCTGCCCGGCGCTGGCAAAATCCGTGCGCCCGTCCGCATCGGCCAGATGAACATCCTGCGCGGTAAGGCTCGGCCATGGAAAAAGCTGGACGGAAATGGGGCCGGCAATCCTCACCTTCCGGCCGGTGAGTTTGTGACCATAGGCCTCAAGGTCAGTGCGATAGCTGTTCCAGTCTACCACGTATGGGGCCGCCAGAAGGCCCAAAACGGCCACGAGCAGCAGAATGCCAAGATAGAGGATGGGAGATTTCCAGACCGTCATGGCGCTCTCGCTTGCATTACCATTTGGTCATTCAGATGGCGGCATTCTTGCCGGGGTTGAGAATGTTCTGCGGATCAAGCGCCCGCTTTACCGCTTTCATATAGCCAAGCGCAGGCCCATGCTCGCGTTCGAGATAGGCCACCTTTCCAGAACCGATGCCGTGCTCTCCCGTGCAGGTGCCCTCCATGGCGATGGCACGGTCGATAAGGCGGCCATAGGCTTCCTTCACCCGCTGGACCTCGTCCGGATCGGACCTGTCGCAATAGAGGACGACGTGGAAATTCCCGTCACCCACATGGCCGACGATGGGGCCGTAAAGCCCGCTCGCCGCCAGATCGGCCTGCGTTTCCGTCACGCACTCCGCAAGCCGCGAGATCGGCACGCAGACATCCGTGGCAAACGACTCCTTGCCGGGCATGAGCGCCCGCGTGGCCCAGAACGCATCATGCCGGGCTTGCCAGAGCTTCTGCCGGTCTTCTTCCTTCGAGGCCCAAGAGAAAGGGCCGCCCCCCAGTTCCTCCGCAATCGCCCCGAAAGTCTCCGCCTGTTCGCGCGTGGAAGCCTCGGTGCCATGAAATTCAAGGAACAATGTCGGCGTCACCTTGAGGTCGAGCTTCGAATAAGCGTTAAACGCTTTCACATGCTCCGCATCCACGAGTTCGATGCGCGCCACCGGCAGGCCCATCTGGATCGCCTGAATGGTGGCCTTGCAACACGCCTCGACAGATGGAAACGGGCACACGCCCGCCACGATCGATTCCGGAATGCCGTAGAGCTTCACCGTCACTTCGGTGATGATGCCAAGCGTGCCCTCCGAACCGACGAGAAGCCGCGTGAGATCATAGCCGGCGGATGATTTCCGCGCCCGGCTGCCGGTCTTGATCACCGTGCCATCGGCCATCACCGCCGTGAGATTCAGCACATTCTCGCGCATCGTGCCGTAACGCACTGCATTGGTGCCGGATGCCCGCGTGGCCGCCATGCCGCCAAGGCTCGCATCAGCCCCCGGATCAACGGGGAAGAATAGCCCCTGGTCGCGCAGGTAGGCATTGAGCTGCTTGCGGGTGACGCCCGCTTCCACCGTCGCGTTGAGATCATCGGCGTGAACGGCGATGATGCGGTTCATGCCCGAAAGATCAACCGAGATGCCGCCAAAGGGCGCGCTGAAATGGCCCTCCAATGATGTTCCGGTTCCATAGGCGATCACCGGCGTCTTGTAGCGCGCGCAGATACTCACGATCTTCTGGACCTCGCCCGTATCGCGCACGAAGGCGACCGCATCGGGTGGTGCTCCCGGATTCCACGTCTGGTCCTTGCCATGCGCCTCGCGCACGGCGGGTGCCGTGGAAAGCCTGTCGCCGAGCAGGGAGCAGAGTTCGCCTAAGGCCTGCGTTGTGCTGTTTCTTCTGTCCGGTGTATCCATGATCGTCGAATTTAGCAGGATTTGAGGATTCCGGTATGGCCTTCCCTTCCCCCTATGTCAGCACCATCCAGAAGGTCGAGGACCAATGGATCGATTACAACGGCCATTTCAACATGGCTTATTACAATGTGCTGTTTGACCGCGCCGGGGATGAGGCCTTCGATGCGGTGGGGCTGGGGCCGGATTATGTGAAATCCGCCAACGCCTCGTTTTTCACCCTGGAAGTCCACATCACCTATATCCGTGAATTGCACGCCGGAGACGAGGTGCGGATCGAAACGCAATTCCTCGATTGCGACGCCAAGCGCGTGCATTATGTGCAGCAGATGTTTCACGCCGCCGAAGGCTGGCTAGCCTGTGTGAGCGAGAACATCGTCATGCATATTGATATGAATCTCCGGAAGTCATCGCCCTTCCCGCCAGATGTTCTCGCAAACGTGCAGGCGATGACGGCGGAACACCGGAAACTCCCCGTCCCGCCGCAGGTGGGCCACCGCATCGGCATTCCGCGCAAAACCTAAGCTTGCCTGAAATTCATTTGACCCCCCTGTCATGGACCGCTTCTTTGCCGAAAGCAAAAGGGGGCTTTGGGTTGTCAAAATCGGAGAGATTGCCTGCACTCATCACTGCGGCGGCAACCTTCACGGTCGCCCTGGTTATTGCCATCTTTCAGTTCCGCAGCGGATTGACCGCCGTTCCGGGAAGTCCGGTCGAACTGGGAGAAACCGCATTCACCTTTACCGTCGCGCTCGTCGCCAGTGGCATTGCGGCAATAATGCTTCATACAACCGCAAAACAAGTTGCTCTCTGGACAGGCCTCAGCGTCGTTTTGTGGGCGTGGTTTGCCGCAGCAGCAAATGGCTTCGATGACGTATTGGCCGATCGGTTTACGGGAGACCGCGTCGGCACTGCGCTCGCATGGTGCATCACCGCCGCGGCCATCATTCCTGCATTGAGAAACAGCCGTTTGCTGGCGTCTTCCCGGATATTTCTGGGCGTGGGGCTGATTCTCCAAAGCCTGGCGTTTTTTCTCGATTTTGGGCGCGGCGGTCTTTTCCATTTCGCCGCCGTCGAAGACCAATTTTCGAATTTTTATCTCGCTGCCTATCTGGCAGGGCTGCTTCTGATCGCCATGTCTTTGCCTTTCGGTCGGCCCGGCGCGGCAATGCCCCTGCTCAGCAGGATTTCCGAACTCTCGCCGGCGCGCGCCATTGGAATTGGATGGTCTGCACTGGCTTGGCCAATGTGGCGGATCGCACATCCCACAGCGAGTTATGCCGATTTTTATGCAGCGCGCATAAGCAGAAAGCTGGACAAGGGACAGGCGCACCGGACGCTTGGACGGTTTCTGTTCACCCACGATGCATTTGCGCCTCAGGATCAAAACCGTGAAATCAGTTTTGACAAGGAGGGGCGGAATTATTTTGAGCAGATCCTGTCATTCGGATTGACCGAGAGTGCCACAGTCGTTGACTACGGCTGCGGCAGTTTGCGTGTGGGACAACATTTTATTCGCTACCTTCGCCCCGGTGCCTATTGGGGCCTCGATGTCACCGAGCGGTTTTATCGCGATGGGCTATCTCTTCTGCCGGGAGATTTGGTCGCGGACAAACGCCCAAATCTTCGTCTGATCAATTTGCACGGCATCGCTGAAGCCCGCTCAGCGCATCCAGCTGCGGTTTTCTCTATCGCCGTCCTGAAGCATGTTCCCTTTGCGGAGATGGAACAATATTGGCGAAACATCGCCGATTTGATGTCCGTTTCTTCTTTCGCTTTCATCACCTGCGATGTTGCATCGAAAACGGTGCGCACATCGTCGATGAACTGGGCATATACCGAGCATCAATTGAAAGAAGCCATCGGTCTCGCCCTTCCCAGGCGCGATGTCCATTTCACGTTTTCTGGCGGCATGAAGCATTTCGGAAATACGCCATTCCAGCGCGCGACGATCTATGTTGGGCCTTATCGGCCATCCGCGAACTAAGACGTTTTCAATCCTGCCGCACCGCAACGAAAAAATTTAGGGGATTTCTTCATCCGGCTGCAACATTGCCGACTCAATTCTCCGCCATGGTCCACTCAAGACGCGCTTAACCGGGGAGGCAGAGATGATGAATCACGCTCACACCAAGGTTGTAGAAGCTCTTGTTTTCGTTCACGGCTGCAGGGCCGAAGACGAGGCCGCGCGGCAGGCGCTCGTCTGTGAGTCGGCTGGCGAAGCGGAATTCGCCAAAACCTGGCGCAAGGTGCAGGAAAGCCTAAAAGCCCGGCGGTTGAAAAAAGCCGCCTGAGTTTCGCATTCGTTCCGCAGCGCCTATATAGAGGCTTCGAGGATTCGGAGCCCCATGGCCATCAAGCCTATCGATATTGGTGATTTCGGCGATGACGATGATGTGCCGGCGGCAAGGCCGGGCAGCTTGTCCGCGCGCGCCATGGCGGGGGGCGAACCGCCCTATCTCAAAGGCCTGAACCCCGAACAGCGCGCTGCCGTTGAAACGACGGATGGCCCCCTGCTCGTGCTGGCAGGTGCGGGCACTGGCAAGACGCGCGTACTCACCACGCGGCTCGCCCACATCCTCGCCACCGGCCGCGCTTGGCCGGGGCAGATGCTGGCCGTCACCTTCACCAACAAGGCCGCGCGCGAGATGAAGGACAGGATCGGCGCGCTGGTCGGCGGCGTTGTCGAAGGCATGACATGGCTCGGCACCTTCCACGCCATCGGCGTCAAGATCCTCCGCGCCCACGCCGAACTGGCCGGATTGAAATCCGGCTTTTCCATCCTCGACACGGACGACCAGATCCGCCTGCTCAAGCAGCTTCTGGAATCTCACGACATTGATGAGAAACGCTGGCCCGCCCGGCAACTGGCCGGACTGATCGACGGCTGGAAGAACCGCGGCCTTACGCCGGAAAAAGTCCCTGCGGGAGAGGCGGGCAGTTTCGCCAATGGGCTGGGCGGCAAGCTCTATGCCGAATATCAGCAACGCCTCAAGGTGGTGAATGCCGCCGATTTCGGTGACCTGCTGCTGGAGGTGCTGCGCATCTTCCAGGAGCATCCGGACGTCCTGAAGGAGTATCAGCGCCGCTTCAAATACATGCTGGTGGACGAGTATCAGGACACCAACGTGGCGCAATATCTCTGGCTCAGGCTGCTCGCCCAGGGCCACAGGAACATCTGCTGCGTGGGCGATGATGACCAGTCGATCTACGGCTGGCGCGGCGCCGAGGTGGACAATATTCTCCGCTTCGAGAAGGATTTCCCCGGCGCGAAAGTGATCCGGCTGGAAAGCAACTACCGCTCGACGCCGGATATTCTCGGCGCCGCATCGGGCCTGATCGCAAAAAACGAAAGCCGCCTTGGCAAGACGCTGCGCACCACGCGCGAGGAAACCGAGCCTGTTACCGTGCGCTCGCACTGGGATGGCGATGAGGAAGCCCGCGCCATTGGCGATGACATTGAAAACCTGCACCGCAAGAAGGAACGGCTGAACGATATTGCCATCCTCGTCCGCGCGTCTTTCCAGATGCGCGCCTTTGAAGACCGTTTCATCACGCTGGGCGTGCCCTATCGCGTGGTGGGCGGCCCGCGCTTCTATGAGCGCGCCGAAATCCGTGACGCGCTTGCCTATCTGAAAGTGACGGCGCAGCCCGACAATGATCTGGCCTTCGAGCGCATCATCAACACGCCCAAGCGCGGCATCGGCGATACGTCGGTGAAGCGCATGCACGCCGTGGCGCGCAAGGAAGGCGTGTCCCTCTATCGCGCCGCCGAAACGCTGAGCCTAACCGACGAACTGCCAGCCAAGACACGCACCGCGCTCCGCAACCTGATGGACAGTTTTGCCCGCTGGCGCAAACAGATCGATGGCCTTCCGCACACCGAACTTGCCGAAATCATTCTGGATGAGTCGGGTTACACATCGATGTGGCAGAACGACAAGAGCCCCGAGGCGCAGGGGCGCCTCGACAACCTCAAGGAACTCGTGCGCTCCATGGGTGAATTCGAGAACATGACGGGCTTCCTTGAGCACATTGCGCTTGTCATGGACGTGGAGCAGCAGCCCGACGATGACAAGGTGAACATCATGACGCTGCACTCCGCCAAGGGGCTGGAGTTCGGCACGGTGTTCCTGCCCGGCTGGGAGGAAGGCCTGTTTCCCCATCAGCGATCGCTCGACGAGAAGGGCCGCGCCGGGTTGGAAGAAGAACGCCGTCTCGCCTATGTCGGCATCACAAGAGCCAAGCGCCGCGCCACTATTTCATTCGCCCAGAACCGCCGCGTCCATAATCTCTGGCAATCCGCCCTGCCCTCGCGCTTCATCGATGAATTGCCGGAAGCCCACGTCGAGGTAGCGCCCTTGGCCAACAGCTATGGCGGCCACGGGCTGGGCGGTTTTGGCAGCGGCAGCCGCTTTGAGAATGTAAAGCCCTTCACCAATACCTACGCGACGCCCGGCTGGCAGCGCGCGCAGGAGCGCTGGGCCAGTGGCGGCGCTACACGTTCAACGCCCCGGCTGATCGAAGGCGAGCTGACGGCGCGCGAAACCGAAGGCGGCGATTTCTCAACTGGCGAGCGCGTCTTCCACCAGAAATTCGGCTACGGCAAAATCACCGCTGTGGAAGGCAACAAGCTGACCATCGATTTCGAAAAGGCCGGTGAAAAACGCGTACTGGACAGCTTCGTGGAACGGAGTTGAGCTCAAGCCGTTCGCCCCGAGACCGCCGAACCGGCGGCGGGTGTAAGCCGCCAGTATTGCAGGATCGACAGCAGACCCACCGCCCCGACGGCGAAAAAGGCGATGGCGAAATCATTGGCGGTGATGGATGTATCGCCGCGCACCCGCTGGGTGGTTTCAAGCACGAATGCCGCCACTGCAACGCCGATGGACAGCGAGAGCTGCTGAGCGACGGTGTAAAAACTCGTGGCTTTGCTCATATCCGCGGGATCGACCTCGGAATAGGACATTGCGTTCAACGCCGTGAACTGCAGCGACCGCAGGAAACCGCCGAACAGCAGCAGCGCCAGAAACAGCGCATAGGGCGTTTGCGCCGTGACAAGCCCGTTCATGCCCAAAACCACGCTGCTCAGTGCCCCGTTGATGATCAGCAGGTTACGGAACCCGAAGCGCCGGATGAGCTTTGCCGCGCCGAGTTTCATGGTTATGGCGCCCAAAGCCGTGACGCAGGTGAGAAGGCCGGATTCGAAAGGTGTCAGGCCGAAGCCTAGCTGCAGCATCAGCGGCAGCAGGAACGGCGTGGCCCCGACGCCGATGCGGAACAGCGAACCGCCCAGAACCCCGGCGCGGAAGGTCTCATAGCGCAAGAGTTTGAGATCGAGGATCGGGGCCTTCGCGGTGCGGGCGTAAAGATAATAGGCCGCCAGCAAGGCCATGCCGATCAGCAGCAGAAGCCCCGGCAGGTAGGCAGGCCCAAAATTGCGCCCCACCAGCGTGACGCCAAACACGAACAGAGAGAGCCCAGTGCCGGAGAGCAGAAATCCTAGCCAGTCGAGCGGCGGCACGGTTTCCACCTCCTGTTCCGGCATGAAGCGCGTGGCAAGCGTGAGCGCGATGATGCAGAACGGCACGTTCATCCAAAATATCCACCGCCAGTGGAAATAGGTGGTGATGAAGCCGCCAATTGGTGGCCCCACCAAGGGGCCCACAAGCGCGGGGATTGTCAGCCATGCCAGCGCATCAACAAGTTCGGCCTTGGGCACGGTGCGCAGGAGGATGATGCGCCCCACCGGCACCATCATGGCGCCGCCCACGCCTTGCACGAAGCGCGCGGCAACGAGGCCCATAAGAGAATCCGTGAAACCGCAGGCCACCGAGCCGACGGTGAACACCAGAATCGCAGCCCGGAACACGTTGCGCGCGCCGAAGCGGTCGGCGCACCACCCGCTCACCGGAATGAAGATCGTGAGGCTCAGCAGATAGGTGGTGAAGGCCAGCTTGAGGATGATCGGATCGGTGCCAAGATCCGCCGCCATGGCCGGAAGAGAGGTTGCGATCACCGTCGAATCCATGTTCTCCATGAACAGCGCGGATGCGATGATGAGCGGGATCAGGCGGGCGGGACGCGGCATGGCGGGTCAGATAGCACAGCCATTCTGGACCGATCATGCTAATCCGTCAGCCCACGTCCGAAGGCCAAGCGGGGAAGAACTGATGACCAGTCTACACAATGCCGCAATCCGCGATGGCCGCCCGGAAGACGCCATGATGCTGGCGGGCTTCGCCATCGCGGCGGGGCATGGGCTGATGGAGATATTCTACGGCGGCCTCATCCCCGGCAAGACAACGCAGGAAATCGTGGCGGAACGGCGCGTTTTGCGGCGTGGCGCTTTCGCCGAATACAGGCGCTGGCGCGTGCTGGAAGATGGCGATGGGCGGGCACTCGGCGGGCTGAATGTCCTTCCGCATGACGTCTTTGATGCGTCACCCCCTGACGAACTCCTGACGGCTGATCGGCTCAACTCCGTCGCGTCCTTGTCGGCGCTTGAAGCCAGCGCCAAGGGCACCTTTTATCTGAACATGATCGCCGTCGTTCCCGAAATGCGCGGCAAGGGCGCGGGGGCACTGCTGATTGCCGAAGCCGAGCGTCTGGCGCGGGCAGCGGGGTTTGACGTCCTGACGCTCAGCACCTTCGAGGCCGATCAAAGCCTCATCCGGTTCTACCGGCGCAACGGGTTTGAGATCATCGGCACCGCCGCCATCGCGCCTCATCCGCTGCTGGACTATGGCGGCAACTGGGCATTGCTCGCCAAGACGTTATCTCCCGCCGTCTAGGAAACGCCCGCAAACACGCCTATATGGCGCGTCGAGGAGACCGTTTGGTGTTTGACAGCCTGTTCCGCTGGTTCGAGACGCGGGTGGAGAGTTTTCCGCCGGAAGCGCCCGAACAGCCCCCTGCCCGTTTCATTCCTTTCGTGTGGCACTACACGAAGCCTTTCGGCTGGCTGCTGGCGCTCTCCATCGCCTTTTCGACGGCGATTGCCTTCATCGAGGTCTATCTCTTCGCCTTTCTGGGCCATCTCGTTGACCTGCTCTCGAAGGCCGACCGCGCCACCTTCTGGCAGCAGAATGGCGCATGGCTGGCCTTCATGGGCGCCGTTGTGCTGGTGATCCTGCCGGGCCTTGCCTTCCTGTCGGAAACCATTTCGCATCAGGGCATGCGCGGCAGCTACGCCATGCGCATCCGCTGGGTGGCGCACCGCTATGTGCTGCGCCAGAGCATGGATTTCTTCCAGAATGACTTTGCCGGCCGCGTCGCCACCAAGGTGATGCAGACGGCCCTTGGCGTGCGCGACGCCATGATGAAGTTCACCGAAGTGGTCGTCTATGTCTGCGTCTATTTCGTGGGCGCGCTGGTGCTGGTGGCGTCGAGCGACCTGTGGCTGGCCGCGCCGCTGCTGATCTGGCTGGTGGGCTATGCCTTTGCCTGCTGGTATTTCGTGCCGCGCATGGGCAAGCTCTCGGAGGCGCAGGCCGACATGCGCTCGCTGGTAACCGGCCGCATCGTCGACAGCTACACCAACATCCCGACCGTCAAGCTTTTCGCCCACGCAGACCGCGAGGACCGATACGCGCGCGAAGGTATGGGCTGGATGCTCGACAGCGTGAATGCCTCGATGCGCATGTCGACGCTGATGACCTCGACGCTGCAATTCCTCAGCGGCGCGCTGATCTTCATGATGGCGGGGCTGTCGATCTGGCTCTGGTATGTGGGGGCGGTGACGACCGGCGCCATCGCCTTCTCGATCGGCCTCACGCTGCGCCTCAAGGCCATGTCGCAATGGATCATCTGGGAAGTGGCGGGCATGTTCGAGGATATCGGCACCATCAAGGATGGCCTTGCGACGATTGCGCGCGACCGCACCATTCAGGATGCGCCGGAGGCCAAGCCGCTGGTGGTTTCAAATGGCCGGATCGATTTCGACAATGTGCGCTTCAACTATGGCAAGCCGCTCTCGGCGGGCCGTAATGTCGTGGATGGCCTGACGCTGTCCATCGCATCCGGCGAAAAGGTGGGTCTCGTCGGGCGCTCCGGCGCCGGCAAGAGCACGCTGGCCAACCTGTTGTTGCGCTTCTACGATCTCGAACAGGGCAGGATCCTGATCGACGGGCAGGATATCTCGAAGGTCACGCAGGATTCGCTCCGCGCCGCCATTGGCGTCGTCACGCAGGATACCTCGCTGCTGCACCGCTCGGTGATCGACAACATCCGCTATGGCCGCCCGGAAGCCGGAATGGCCGAGGTGGAGGCGGCGGCGCGCAAGGCCCATGCCGATGAGTTCATCGCCACCTTGAGCGATCCGCAGGGGCGGAAGGGCTATGAGGCGCATGTGGGCGAGCGCGGCGTGAAGCTGTCGGGCGGCCAGCGGCAACGCATCGCCATCGCCCGCGTGTTGCTAAAGAACGCACCGGTCCTCGTGCTCGACGAGGCGACCAGCGCCCTTGATTCCGAGGTGGAAGCGGCGATTCAGGAGAACCTCTACGCGCTGATGGAGGGCAAGACGGTGATCGCCGTGGCGCACCGTCTCTCCACCATCGCGGCCATGGACCGCCTCGTCATCATGGACCAGGGCCGCATCGTGGAGGAAGGCTCGCACCGCGATCTGCTGCGGAAAGGCGGGCTTTATGCGAGCCTCTGGCAGCGGCAATCCGGCGGCTTCCTGGCGGCGGAAACCATGGACGCGGCGGAGTGAGTGCTGCGCGTTTCACGCTTGCCGTTCCGGGGCTTACGCTTGATGCGGCGCAGGAGTTGGCCGACCGGATCGACGCCGACCCGCGCCTCGACGCCATGGCGGTCACCATCAATGAAACGGATGAGGCGGCCTCGCTCTGGGAAACCGTGGCCTATTTCGCTCAGGAATCCGAGGCTGAATCGGCGCGCGCTCTTCTGGAGCGGCCAGAGGCCCTGATCTCACCCCTGCCCGATACCGACTGGGTGAAGCAGTCTCTCGAAGGCCTTGCCCCCGTGGCGGCGGGGCGCTTCTACCTGCACGGCGCGCATGACCGCCACCGCCGCCGGGCGGGCGGCATTTCGCTGGAGATCGACGCCGGAACGGCCTTCGGCACCGGCCACCACGGCACCACCGAGGGCTGCCTGCTGGCCCTTGATTCAATTGCCAAACGCGCAAAACCCCGGCGCATTCTCGATCTCGGCTGCGGCACCGGCGTCCTCGCCATCGCGGCGGCGAAGGCGTGTGGCACCGCGGCCCTCGCCACCGACATCGACCCCGAAGCGGTGCGGGTGAGCCTGCTCAATGCCCGCCTGAATGGCGTGAAGCCGATGATCCGGGGCGTGACGGCGGCGGGCCTCGAGGATCCGCGCATCAGTGCCGCCGCGCCGTTCGACCTGATCTTCGCCAACATCCTGGCCCGCCCGCTGGTGAGCCTGGCCAGCGGCCTGAGCCGCATCCTGATGCCCGGCGGCGCGCTGATCCTCTCCGGCCTGACGCTGGACCAGACGCGCTGGATCCTCGCCACCTACCGCAACCGGGGACTGGTTCCGGCCGCCCGCATCACCCGCGGCAACTGGGCCGCATTGGTGCTGACCAAGCCGCGCCCAGGTCAAAAATCGCGCTGAAAACCACCCGGAATTTTTCGCCGATGATGTTTCATGTGAAACATTTCCTAGGTCTGAAAACACAAGGTTTTTGATGCATTTTGGCGTGAAAACGCGTGGCGCGGGGTGGTTTTTACGTAGGTGTAAGGTGCGTTTAAGTTGCCAAATTGACGCCACCCAAATTGACTCTGTCAATTTCTTAACTCGTCCTCTCCTGCGAAGCGGGAGAGGAAGGGACCCGTCGCGGAGCGATGGGGAGGTGAGGGTCTTTCACACGGCAACGAAGGGCCCTCATCTCCCCGCTGCTCCGCAGCGGGTCCCTTCTTCCCCCGCTTCGCAGGGGAAGACGGCGAAGCGGCTCTCCCTCCTCCCGTCACTCTGGCGCACGCCAAAATCCCGCTTCAACCGCCAGCAAGCGGGACCCTGATTGTCATCACCTGTCACACCGGCGAAAGCCGGTGCCCAGTTTTGGCAAACGACGTGCGGGTTGAAAGTCTGGGTTCCGGCGTGCGCCGGAATGACAGGCAACAAAGACCCGCAAACAAAAAGCGCCCGGGAGGGAGGAAACTCTCCCGGGCGCTTGGCGGCGGGGGCGACTGGCCCACGCCGGAAAGGGCCTGAAACGTCAGGCCCCGTTTTTCAGTTGGGCTTATTCGCCCCAGACCATGCGGCTGATCTCGGAACGCTTCAGGCCGATGTCGGCCAGCATGCGGTCGTCGAGCTGGGCGAGCTGGTGCTCGGCGCGGCTGCGGGCGATGTAGTTGCGCAGGCGGTCAACGAGGCCCGAGCCGGTGCGGACGCCGCTGTTGTGGACGGCTTCGCGGCCATAGGTGATCGTGGTCATTTTCATACTCCAATTCATGTTTCGTCTCGAACTCAGGCAATGCTGCCCCCTGGCCCGAGGTGATGTTTCTTTGTGCATCGCACAATTTGCAGGGTGGATATAATTGAACCTATTTCCGGAAACCACCCCTGCGAGAGGCACGACGATATGCGATGTATGCATATCTCGTTCATCTCTTGTTAATCACCTCGTTCGCTGTTGCGGGAGGCGTATAGAATTGAAATATGACAATTTCTTGCGCGAAAGTGATTATTTTGAAGCCCGAAGGAATACGCCCTATTGGCGCAAAGCCACGGATTTACGCGGAAAGGGGAAATATGAATGCATTTCTTGCATGAAGCAGAGCATGCCTGATTTTGCAGCGCAAAAAGAAAATGCCCGGTCAAAGACCGGGCATTTCCGTGAGAAATGGTTGGACGCTTAGGCGGCCTGGAGGTTGCCCGCCGAGCTCTTGCCGGTGCGCTTGTCGGTGACGATCTCGAAGGAGATCTTCTGGCCTTCCTTCAGCGTGCGCATTCCGGCGCGCTCGACAGCGGAAATGTGGACGAACACGTCCTTGTTTCCGTTATCCGGCTGAATGAAGCCATAGCCCTTCTGCTCGTTAAACCACTTCACTGTACCCGTATTCATGGGATGCCCTTCAATTAGGTTTGCAATAAGCCCTGATGGTGTTTCGGCAACAGCAGGACCCGGTCTCGATAATTGGAGGAGTCTTGCGTGCGCACCCTTGAAGGAGAGCGAAGCGGCCAATCGTCCGGCCCAAGTGTCGATGGCAAACTATATGGATCAGCTTCGCTTCGGATGCAAGCCAATTCATTTCCCAAACGTCATCGCCGCGTCACACAAGAGGCGTGCGCGCGGTTTTCGCTGGAAATCGTGACGAGCAATCACAGTATGCTGGCACGGCTTAAAGAAATCTCAAAGCGCGGCAATGTCGCAGACGCGCGGTTATGCGCAGATAAAAGTTGTATAAAGCCATCATCCGGAATGGAAAGAATGAGAGGCCTCATGCAGGTGAGGGTTTATCGGGAAGGCACGCTGATCGGCACGGCCAATCTTGAACACCTCGATCCACCCATGGGCGTGGCCTTCGGCCCCTTTGACGCATCAGATCACTATGAGCGCGGGCGCGATGCCAATGTCATCGATGGCCAATATGCAGGCGACAATGGGCGGCAATTACTGGTTTATGCCGATGAGAATACGCCTCTCAAGACGGCTTCAAACCTGATCGAGGATGACAGCGATCCGCGCATAGGCAAGCAGCTCAGTCTCATGTTCGAGAATAGTGACGACTTTGACGCGCTTTTCTCCAGCCATGATGACTATAAGGCCTATTACGAGCGTTAGGCTCCGCTTCAAAAACTGAAAGCCCGGCGCGCCGTGAGAGAGGGAGCTGGGGGCGCGCCGGGTGTTCCGCCGGCCCTTACTTGGGCAGCAGAACGGTGTCGATCACATGGATGACGCCATTGGACTGCTTCACATCGGCGATGGTGACGGTGGCCATCTGGCCGTTCTCGTCGGTGATCATCAGCTTGCCGTCCTTGGAGGTGAGGGTGAGCGTTCCGCCCTCGACGGTCTTGACGGTGTGCTTGCCGCCATCATCCATCACCATCTTCATGGCATCCGCCGCCATGATGTTTCCGGCGATGACGTGATAGGTGAGCACCTTGACGAGCTTGTCCTTGTTCTCGGGCTTGAGCAGCATCTCGACCGTGCCGGCGGGCAGCTTGGCGAAGGCATCATTGACGGGCGCGAAGACGGTGAACGGCCCCGGCCCCGACAGCGTATCGACAAGGCCCGCCGCCTTCACGGCGGCGACCAGCGTGGTGTGATCCTTGGAATTCACCGCGTTCTCGATGATGTTCTTTGACGGATACATGGCAGCGCCGCCCACCATCACCGTGTCTTCGGCGAAGGAGGGAAGCGTGAAGGTGGTGAGCGAAAGTGCCAAAGCGGCGGAAGCGGTGAGGAATGTCCGGCGAAGTGTCATCTGCGTCTCCTGCTGTTTTGAAGTCCCCTGATCGGGATATGAGGAGTACGGCGGCGCGTCCGGGCCGGTTGCGTTTTGAGGGCAAACCGGCGATGAAGACTTTGTGATCATTCCCCTTGCAACTCTTTGCCACGGCGCTGCGTAGCGCCGTCTTCAATGGCTTCCATTCGCCAGTTGAAATGTCAGATTTGCCTGCGGGCGGCGCTTGACCCGCGAAAACCGGTCTTCAAAATTTCAATGCTATTCATTGAGTTCACAAACGTGCCAGCCCGGTTCACTCAGTTCCTCGCACTTTTTTTCGTTGTAATATACTGTGAAATCGTCGGTCTTCACCTCCCTGATAATGATGATGGGAGACCGTTCGGAAAACTCACCAAATCGCCCGCTAAATATATAGTCCTCGACATATGGAAAGTCCGGCCCCTTGGGTTTCGCAAAGTCTTTGAATGTGCGCACTCTCTCAAGCGAGAGATCGCCCATGATCTTCACAAGGCGGTCATAATTTTTCTCTTCTTGAGAAATGCCGTTTGATTTCCGGTCGATATATATGGAGATGTTCGAGTCGGGTGGATACGTCCCCAGAATACGGGACATCTCAAGGAATTCCGCCTTGTGATCATCGAAGAATTTCCTCTGCGACTCCATTGTATAAAGCGGCGAGCAGGAAGCGCAGAGGACCAGCACAACCGCGCCTAAAGCTTTTCGCATCGTTCCACCTTTTGCAATTGCCAAGCATCTTCCGGCAGGTTGCCTTTTTGCCGGCAAACCGGCAATGAAGAACTCATATTCATCCCCGCGCGCCTCGCCTCCCCCGGTGCTGCGCCGCGCGGGTTTTTCCGGAGTTTTTTGTCATGCCGTCTTCCCCCTCCTCCGCCCGCGTTGCGGCGCTTCGCGCTGAACTGAAAAAGCGCAAGCTCACCGGCCTCATCATTCCCCGGCAGGATGAGTTTCAGGGCGAATATGTCGCCGCTTACGCCGAGCGGCTGCGCTGGCTGACGGGCTTTGCCGGATCATGGGGCACGGCGATCCTGACGCTCACCAAAGGCGCGATTTTCGTCGATGGCCGCTACACCATCCAAGTGCGCCAGCAGGTGGACGACAAGACTTTCGTGCCAAATCACCTCGCCGAGGAACCGCCCGCGCAATGGATCGCCAAAACTCTCAAGAAGGGCGATGTGCTGGGCGTCGACCCGTGGCTGCTCACCGCCGCCGATGCCGACCGTTACGCCGCAGCCTGCGCCGGCGTTGGCGCAAAGCTCGTGAGCGTGACGCACAACCCCATCGATGCGATCTGGAAAGACCAGCCGGCGCGGCCGATGGCGGAGATCGCCGCCCAGCCCACGCAATTCGCAGGCCGCTCGGCCAAGGAGAAGCTGGAAGACGTCTCCGCCGACCTCACCAAATTGAAAGCCGACGCGGTGGTGCTGGCGCTGCCGGATTCGGTGGCCTGGGTGTTCAACCTCAGGGGCTTCGACGTGCCCTATACGCCGGTCGTGCTGGCCTATGCCATCCTGCACCGGAAAAGAAAGGCGGAACTCTTCATCAATTCCGCAAAGCTGCCTGAAGACGTGACGGCGCAGCTGAAGGCGCTGGTCACCATCCGCAAGCCGTCCGACATCGAAGCTTCGCTGAAGAAGCTTGGCACTGCGAAAAAGACGGTGGCGATTGACGTGAACACCGCCCCCTCCCGCGTGCGCGACGTTCTGAAGAAGGCGGGCGCGAAGATCGTCAATGCAACCGATCCCTGCATCATGCCCAAGGCGCGCAAGAACCGCACCGAGCAGCAGGGCGCGCGCGCCGCACAGCTTCGCGATGGCGCGGCCATGGCGCGCTTCCTGCGCTGGATCGAGGAGACGGCGCCCCAAGGCGGCGTGACCGAAATGTCGGCGGCGGAGAGGCTCGCCGAATTCCGCAAAGAGACCGGCGTGCTGATGGATCTCTCCTTCAGCTCCATCGCGGGTGCGGGCCCCAATGCGGCGATCCCCCATTACCATGTGACGGAGGAGTCGAGCCGCCCGCTGGAAAGAAATCAGATCTTCCTGATCGATTCCGGCGGACAGTATCAGGACGGCACCACCGACATCACCCGCACGACGATCATTGGTCAGCCCACGGATGACATGAAGGACCGCTTCACCCGCGTGCTGAAGGGCATGATCGATCTGTCGCGCATCCGCTTTCCCAAGGGCACCTGCGGCTCGCAGCTTGACGTGCTGGCGCGCGGGGCCTTGTGGACGGCGGGGCTCGATTTCGACCATGGCACGGGCCATGGCGTCGGCTCCTATCTCTCCGTGCATGAAGGTCCGGCGCGCATCAACAAGTCAGACCGGACACCGCTCGAGCCCGGCATGATCCTCTCCAACGAGCCGGGCTTCTACCGGCAGGGCGAATATGGCATCCGCATCGAGAACCTGCTGCTGGTGACGGAGCCGGAAGAGATCGAAGGCGGCGAACGCAGGATGATGGGCTTCGAGACGTTGACGCTGTGCCCCATCGAGCGGCGATTGATCGAGGTGTCCCTGCTCGCGCCGGAAGAACTGGTGTGGCTCAACGCCTATCACGCCCGCGTGCTGAAGGAGGTTGGCGCGTTGCTCGACAGCGATGATCTCCTCTGGCTCGAGAAGATGTGCGCGCCGCTCTAACTCAATCCACCGGCTCGAACGCAAAGGGCTGCGCCGGCTTGAACTGCGCCGAGACTTCACCGGACTGGATCACCGACATATCCATGCCGAGATCGAGCTTGCGCACATGCGAGGCGGGCGAGAAGTCGAGCTTCGCCAGATCGACCCAGAAGGTGTTGGGCGAGACGGCGGATTCCACGTAATAGACGCGCGCCTTCTGGTCGGCGACGACGCGCCAGCGCGTGGTGGAAAGATTGGGCGCGTCCGGCACGCTGACTCCCAGTGGCACCGAGACATTCCTGATGACGCTGAACACCGCCGCCACAGCCGTGCGCGCATCGGCGGTCTGGGTGACCATGTCGATGAATGTGCCCGCCCTCACGAAGCGGTCGGAGGGGCGGGTGGTGCCGGGCAAAGCCTCCCGCGCATTGACGCCTTTCCAGTAGGCGGCGATGGCGAGCTGCTGGCCATAGACCGGATCATTGGTCATCACGCGGTATTCGCGGCCGTGATGAATTTCCAGCTTGCCGTTGATCCATTCGAGAATGGCGCTGTCGCCGGTGGGATCGGACAGCGAAAGATGCACGGTGGTGAGGCGGCCCGGCTGTATAGGCACGTCCTTGGTGGCGGTGTCGAAGGGGTGCTCGTGCATATAGGCCACGGCTTCGTCGACGGTGGCGAAATTGTCGAGGAAGAACTGCGCCCAGATGGCGAGCGACATGCGCGGCGTCTTGCCGTCGTCCTTGGGATATTGCGAAATCCGCGAGCCAAAGGAGGTTTGCAACGAGGCCTTTCTCGTTCATGCCGTCGGTGGTGGCGATGTCATAGCCCGAGACGGCGACACTGCCGTATTTCGATGTCCACTTGAGAGATTGCGGCCCCGCAGCGCCATCACGCGCCATGCCGCGCGGGAAAACCCAGAGATTGCTGATCATCGGCAGGCTCCAGTCCATGGACCGGCCGGTGAGAATGCGGCCCTCTGGACCGAGATAGACGACGCGCGAGCACGCTTCCGCCACGGGCGCGGCGAGAAGAGAAGTCAGCGCCAGGACGGACAAAAATTTGCGGACCATTTTTAATCTCCAGCTCCTGGAAAGGGATACTGAAGAATTGGCGACCAGTTCGTCATAGTCTAGGGCACGAGATGCCGCAGCGCCACCACGCTCGCCACGCCGATGACGATGGTGAGCGCCAGCGGCAGGCGGAAGAAGGCGGCCACAGCCGTGATCGCCGCCGCCAGCGTTTCCGCCTTGCCGGTGGTGAGAACGGTGGGCGCGATGACCGCCATCAGGATGGCGGGCGGCAGCGCATCAAGCGCCACCTTGAGCCTGCCCCTGATGGTGATGCCGGAGAGCAGATAGAAGCCGGACAGCCGCGTGGCGTAAGTGGCGAGCGCCATGCCGATGATGGCGAGCAGCGTGGCGGTGTGGATCATCGCTCCTCCTCCGCCAGCAGCGCCGCGCAAAGTGCGCCTGCAATGCCACCCGCCACGATGAAAGCCGCACCGCCCAGCCACAGCTTGGTGAGTGCTGCCACCACGCCGCTGACCGCCAGCACCGCCGCCGTGCGCGGGCCTTTCCAGAAGCCCATCAGGATGGCGATGAACAAGGCCGAGAAGGCGAAATCAATTCCATAGATGGCGGGATCACCGATGGAGCGGCCCACCACCGAGCCCACAAGCGTTGACAGGCACCAGGCCGCGAACATCGGCAAGGAGAGACCGAGATAGTAAGCAAGGGTGATCGGCTGCTTGAGGACGCGCCTCTCGCTGAGCGCCCAGCTTTCATCGACGAGCAGGAAGGCCATCAGCGGATAGAACCGCTGCGGGATGGTTTTTAGATGCCGCGCCAGCGAGGCGCTCATCAGCACATGGCGCACATTGACGATCAGCGCCGTGAAGGTGAGAAGCAGGATGGGCGCGGGGTCTTTCCACAGTTCCAGCGCCACGAATTGCGCCGCCCCCGCGAAGACCAGCGCACTGGTGAGCAGCGCCTCAGCGGGCGACAGCCCCTTCCCCGCCGCCAGCGTGCCCCACAAAAGGCCGATGGGAATGGCCGCCACCAGCACCGGCGCGATGACACCTACGCCGGAGAGGAATTCGCGGGATTTTGTCACCCCTCGCCCACGCGGGTGAACCAGGCGTTTTCGTCGATCACTTCGACGCCGTATTTTTCCGCGTCCTTGAGCTTTGAGCCCGCACCGGGGCCGGCCACGAGAAGATCGGTCTTCTTCGACACCGAGCCCGCCACCTTGGCGCCGAGGCGCTCGGCCATGGCTTTCGCTTCCTCGCGCGTCATGCGCTCCAGCGCGCCGGTGAAGACGACCGTCTTGCCCGCCACGGGTGACGTGGTGCTGCGCGCCTCAAGCTCCGTGACGGTGACGTGCTTGAGGAGATCATCGACCACCTTCAGGTTATGCTCTTCGCCGAAGAATTGCACGATGGCTTCCGCCACCACGCCGCCGATGCCGTCATGGGCGGTCAACTCATTCCACGCATCGCTGCCTTCAACGCCCGCGGCGATCATCTGTTCACGGACGTTTTCGATTGTGCCATAGGCCCGCGCCAAAACGCGCGCCGTGGTTTCGCCGGTATGACGGATGCCCAGCGCATAGATGAAACGGTCGAGTGCGATGGTGCGGCGCGCGTCGATGGCGTCGAACAGTTTCCTGACGGAGGCCTGGCCCCAGCCGTCGCGGTCTTTCAGCTTTTTCAGCGCCCGGCCATCGCGGGTTTCCAGCGTGAAGATGTCGTCGGGCGAGGCGATCAGCCCGTCGGCATAGAATTCGGCGATGATCTTGTCGCCAAGGCCCTCGATGTCGAAGGCATTGCGCGAGCAGAAATGCTTGAGCCGCTCGACGCGCTGCGCCGGGCAGATGAGGCCGCCGGTGCAGCGGCGCACCGCGTCGGTCTTGCCCGTCTCGCGCGCCTCGCGCTCGGCATGGCTGCCGCAGGCGGGGCACACATGCGGAAAATGATAGGGCTTCGCGGACGAAGGCCGCTGCTCCGCCACGAAGCTAAGAATTTGCGGGATCACGTCACCCGCCCGCTGCACGATCACCGTGTCGCCGATGCGGATGTCTTTCCGCGCAATCTCATCCTCATTGTGGAGGGTGGCATTCGACACCACGACGCCGCCGACCGTGACGGGCTTGAGCCGCGCCACCGGCGTGAGCGCGCCCGTGCGGCCCACCTGAATGTCGATCCCTTCCAGAACCGTCATGGCCTTTTCGGCGGAGAATTTATGGGCAAGACCCCAGCGCGGGCTGCGCGACACGAAGCCCAGCCGCTCCTGCCAGTCCAGCCGGTTCACCTTGTAGACGACGCCATCAATGTCATAGCCCAAGCTGGCGCGCTGCGCCTCGATGGCATGGTAGTGCGCCAGCAACTCTTCGGCGCTGTGGCATAGCTTCATCAGCGGATTGGTGGGCAGGCCCCAGGATTTGAAGGCCTTGACTACGTCCCATTGCGTCTTGCCCGGAAGCTGCGGCGCCTCGCCCCAGGCATAGGCGAAAAACTGCAGGGGCCGCGCAGCCGTGATGGCGGAATCAAGCTGGCGGAGCGAGCCTGCGGCGGCATTGCGCGGGTTGGCAAAGACCTTGTCGCCGGCTTGATTCTGTTTCTCATTCAATGCCGCGAAGTCCTTGTGCGACATATAGATTTCGCCCCGGACTTCAATCAGTTCAGGCGCGTCCGCAGGAAGCCTGCGGGGGATTGAAGCAATGGTCAGCACATTGGCGGTGACATTCTCGCCCTCGAAACCATCGCCGCGCGTGGCGGCCTCCGCCAGCCTGTGGTTTTCATAGCGGATCGAAATAGAGAGCCCGTCGATCTTGGGTTCCGCCGTGACGGCCAGTTCTTCCTCGGGCTTGAGGTTGAGAAAGCGGCGGATGCGGCCCAGAAACTCCGCCACCTCTTCATCGCTGAACGCGTTGGAGAGCGACAGCATGGGCACCGCATGGCGGATTTTGCCGAACTTCTCGGCGGGTTTCGAGCCAACACGGCGTGACGGCAAATCCTCACGGACAAGATCGGGAAACTCCGCCTCGATCTCGAGATTGCGGCGCACCAGCGCGTCATAATCGGCATCGGAAATGCTGGGCGCGTCTTCCTGGTGATAGCGCCGGTCATGGCCTGCGATCTCAGCCGCAAGCCGCTCCAGCTCGCGGGCCGCTTCGGCGCGCGTGAGCTTGGCCATGCCTAGCCCCGGCTCCGCAGCAATTCATCTGCCTGGGCGCGCGCCGCATCGGTGACTTGAGCGCCCGAGAGCATGCGCGCCACCTCCTCGCGGCGGCTTTGCGCCGAGAGCGGCTGCACGCGTGTGACCATGCGTTTCGAGCCCACCTCCTCCATCTTGGAGATCAGCATGTGCTGGCTGGCCCGCGCCGCCACCTGCGGGCTGTGGGTGACGGCCAGCACCTGAAGCCCGGAGGCGAGGCGCGACAATCTTCCGCCGATCGCATCGGCCACCGCACCGCCCACGCCCGTGTCGATTTCATCGAAGATCAGCGTGGGGGCTGAGCCTTTGGCGGCGAGGATGACCTTGAGCGCCAGCATGAAGCGCGCCAGCTCACCGCCCGAAGCGACCTTCATCAAAGGCGCCAGCGGCGTGCCGGGATTGGCGGCCACCATGAATTCAATGCGGTCAATGCCGGTGGGGCCGGGTTTTCCGGCGTCGGTGTCGATCCGGGTTTCAAAGCGCGCCCGCTCAAGCTTGAGCGGCGGAAGCTCGGCCATCACGGCCTTGTCGAGCGCCTTCGCCGCCTTGCGCCGTTTGTCGCTGAGCTTTTCGGCGGCGGAATCGAATTGCGCCCGCGTGTCCTTTGCTTTTGCCTCAAGCTGCCTGAGTTTCGCGCCGCCATCGGTGAGCGCCGTCAACTCCTGCTCGAAGCGCTGGCGCACATCGGCGAGCGTATCGACGGTGCATTTGAACTTCCGCGCCGCGGCGCGGAGCGCAAAGAGGCGCTCCTCGGATTTTTCAAGTTCCTGAGGATCAAACACGAAGCTGCGCCGCGCTTCGGCAATGGCGTGATCGGCCTCGCCTACTTCGGCCAGCACACGGTCAAGCGCCGCGCAGACCTGATCGAGACGCCCGCCCGCCCCTTCCTTGCGGCGCTCCAGCTTGCGCAGCGCCGCATTGAGGCGGGCAATCGCCGTGCCGTCGCCGCCCAGCGCGTCCTCGGCTTCCGACAAAGCATCGGCATATTGTTCCGACGACATCATCAACTGCCGCGCCTCGGCGAGCTTCGCCTCCTCGCCGGGTTCGGGATCAAGGGCGCGCAATTCCTCCGCCGCATGTTCGAGATAATCGCGTTCCGCTTCGGCGCGCGCCATGAGTTCGCGGTGGGATGACAATTCTTCGGCGGCGGTGCTTGCCGCGTCCCAGAGCCGCGCGACGTCATCCGCCTGCCCCTCGAGCCCCGCAAAGGCATCAAGCAGGCTGCGGTGGGCCGCGACATCAACCAAAGCCCGGTCCGCATGCTGGCCATGGATTTCGGCCAGCGCCACGGCGATCTGGCGCAGGAGATTGAGGCTGACGGGCTGGTCATTGATGCTGGCGCGGCTGGGGCCATCGGCGTTCTGAATGCGGCGGATGACGAGGTCGCCATCGCAATCGATGCCCTGCTCCTTCAGGATGGCGAAGGCTTCATGGCTGGGCGGCAAGGCAAAGCTGGCGGTGACGACGCCCCGTTGGGCCCCCGCCCGCACCAGGCCGGAGTCGCCCCGTGCCCCCAGCGCCAGCCCCAGCGAATCAAGCAAAATGGATTTGCCCGCCCCGGTCTCGCCCGTGAGCACGGTGAGGCCCGTTTCGAGTGCAATATCGAGCTTCTCGATGAGGACGATGTCACGGATCGAAAGGGCTGTGAGCATGGCACATTATAACCAATGCAGCCTGTTCCTGACCAGAACATAATGAGCACATACGGCGCGGCCAGGCGCCAGGCACATTAAAGCGGATTGAGGCTGTGGAACGCCTTGCTGATCCAGCTTTCCTGATTTTCCTGCGGGGCCTGCCCGTCGGATGAGACGAGCTGATAGGCGCTCTTGTACCATTCGGAATTGGGATAGTTGTGGCCGAGCACGGCCGCCGCCGTCTGCGCTTCCGACACCACGCCCAAAGCCATGTAGCCTTCCGAGAGGCGGTAGAGCGCTTCCGGCACCTGCGTTGTGTTCTGGTATTCGATGACCACGCGCTTGAAGCGGTTGATGCCGGCCAGATAGGAGCCGTGATTGTAGTAGTAGCGGCCGATTTCCATTTCCTGACCGGCCAGATGGTCCTTCGCCATCAGCGCCTTGCGGCCCGCATCCTCGGCGTAAGCCGTGCCGGGATAGCGCCGCTGCACCTCCTCGAGCGCGGTGAGCGCATCCTTGGTGGCCGACTGGTCGCGCTTCGTGTCGTTGATCTGGTTATAGTTGGAGAGCGCGATCAGGTAATAGGCGTAGGGCGCATCCTTGTGGCCGGGATGCAGCGTGATGAAGCGGTTGGCATCGTTCTTGGTGTCGTCGAACTTGCCGGTCTGATAATGCGCGTAGGCCTCGAGCAGGATCGCCTTGGTGGCGGCAGCGGAATAGGGATATTGCCGCTCGACTTCGGCAAACTTTTTCAGCGCGCTGCTGAATTCGCCCTTTTGCAGGCTGGCCAACCCGTCGTTGTAAAGTTTGGCGACGGCATCGCCCTCGCCCGCCATGCCGAGATCGGGAGAGACGGCACCTCCCAATCCGCTTGGCGATGAGGCGGCGGAAGTCGAGGTTGTGCTGTCGCCCAGCAACCCGTCCATCAGGCCGGATGCACAGCCTGACAGCGGAAGCGCCAGAGCCATCAGCGCGGCGGTGCGCCACGCCCGTCCACGTCCCGTCATTGCTGTCCGATCAGCCACAGTCTTCCGAATCCCCCGGAGCCATCTGGTCCCGCTCTAATCGTGGCGGCGCAGCCGCCGCCAGACCCGGGAATGAGCCTCTATAGATGCACGAAACCCGGCAGAAGTGTGACCGCCGGGTTCCGAAATCTTTTTATCCGTCAATCAGTTGGCTTGGCGGCGCAGGAAGGCTGGAATTTCCAGCTGGTCATCGTCAAGGCCCGGATCGATATGCGAATGAACGGGTGCCGGCGGCGGCGCCTGACGGGGCGCAGGCGCGGGCGCCGTCATCTGCGGGCGCTGCTGCGGGGCCGACATCACCGGTTCGCGGTGCTGCGGCACGGGATCGTCCTTGCGGCCAAGGCCGACATTGGCGAGGCGTCCGAAGAAGCCCGTCGCCTTCTTGCGCTCGGCATGCTCGGCAATGCTGGCAATGCGGTTCTGCTGGGCGGCGATCTGCTTCTGCGCGTGGGGCGGGAATTCCTCAACCGCAGGCATCCGCGGGCGCTGCGGCTGCTGCTGGCGCACCGGCTCGGGCTGCGCCTCTTCGACATAGTCAGGCTCGGCCTGCATGACCGGCTGCACGACAGGCTGGATCACCGGCTGCTGGATGGCGGCGGGACGTGCCACCATGGGTGCGGGCTGAACGACCGGCTTCTTGGGCGGCAGCGAATTCTTGCCGGTGAAACCGAAAACCGGGCCAGCGGGAGCCTGCTCGGCGGCTGCTTCACCATCGGCCTTCACCGCGCCTTCAATGGCAAGGCCGGTGGCGACCACCGACACGCGCATGGTGCCTTCGAGCAATTCATCGAAGGTGGCGCCGAGGATGATGTTGGCTTCCGGATCCACTTCCTCGCGGATGCGGGTGGCGGCTTCGTCCACTTCATAGAGTGTCAGATCGGGACCGCCGGTGATCGAGATCAGCAGGCCGCGCGCGCCGCGCATCGACACGTCGTCGAGCAGCGGATTGGAAATCGCGGCTTCGGCGGCTTCGATGGCGCGCTTTTCGCCGGTGGCTTCGCCGGTGCCCATCATCGCCTTGCCCATCTCGCTCATGATGGCGCGGACGTCGGCGAAGTCGAGATTGATGAGGCCTTCCTTGGTCATCAGTTCGGTGATCGAGGCGACGCCCGAATAGAGGACCTGGTCGGCCATCGCGAAGGCGGCGGCGAAGGTGGTCTTCTCGTTCGCCACGCGGAACAGGTTCTGGTTGGGAATGACGATCAGCGTATCGACATGCTTGGCGAGAAGCTCGATGCCCTTTTCCGCCGTCTGCTGGCGGCGTGCACCTTCAAAATGAAACGGCTTGGTGACCACGCCGACGGTGAGGATGCCCTGCTCTTTGGCGGCCCGCGCAATGACCGGAGCCGCACCCGTGCCGGTGCCGCCGCCCATGCCGGCGGTGATGAAGCACATATGCGCTCCCGCCAGATGGTCGAGAATTTCCGGCAGCGCCTCTTCAGCGGCGGCGGCGCCGATCTGCGGCTGGGAGCCCGCGCCCAGGCCTTGCGTGAGGGCCGTTCCCATCTGCACGCGGCGCTGCGCAGCGCTTTGCATGAGGGCCTGTGCGTCGGTATTTGCCACAACAAATTCAACGCCTTCGAGGCGGCTTTCAATCATGTTGTTGACAGCATTGCCGCCCGCCCCGCCGACGCCAAACACCGTGATACGGGGTTTGAGATCCTGCAGGTTCGGAACGGTAAGATTGATTGTCATTTTTTGGCGCCCGGTGAATGATTTGCCCGAATCCATGTTTCTTACCCAAACCATAACAAATGGTTAACAAGCGCTAACCAACCCCCTCGGAAGAGACTCAAAATTGAATCGAATTGATCCGTTCTGGAAAGGTTCGGTTCACTTTGAAGGACGCGCACCGGCAGGCCGGAAAACCAGCCCGCCGGATGACGCTGCGTGATGCGAAATCTCAGAAGCTGTCGGCGATCCAGCGGCCCATCTTGCGCATGTAGCCGTGCTGGGCATCCGACAATTGCCGCGCCTTGTGCTGGGGCAATGCGTAATGGACGTCCGGCTTGAGCGCGTGGTTCAGGAGACCCGCCGCCACCGCGAAGCCCGGCGTGTGGGCGCTCTCGGGCATGCCCTGGAGATGGGCGGGAAGCCCCATGCGGACCTGCCGGCCCAGAAGGTGCATCGCCACCTCGCGCATGCCGGTGAGAAGGCTTGCGCCGCCCGTCAGCACCACGCGATGACCGGCCAGATGGGCTGCGGGTGCCGCGTCGATGCGGCTCCGCACATGCTCGAAGATTTCCTCAAGCCTGGGCCGGATGATGTTGGTGAGCATCGACTTCGGCACTTTCTGCACCGTATCGACGCCACGCTCACCCAGCAGCGGCACGGCAATCATCTCGCGCTCATCGGCCTGGAGCGCCTGTGCCGAGCCCCACATGGTCTTCATGCGCTCGGCATGGGCAATGGTGGTGGAGAGGCCGCGCGCAATGTCGTTGGTGATGTGCTGGCCACCCAGCGGCACGACATCGGAAAAAGCCAGCGCACCATCGTGGAAGATGGCGAAGCTGGTCGTCGCCCCGCCCATGTCGATGACAATGGTGCCGAGCGTCATTTCATCGTCGGCCAAAACCGCTTTTGCCGCGGCATAGGGCGAGACGACGAAGCCCGCCGTGCCGAGATGGGCGCGCTCGATGGCGAGCGACAGGTTTTGTAGATGCGCGGGCTCGACGGTAACGACGCCAAGCTCCAGCCCCAGCGTGGTGCCAAACATGCCGAGCGGCGCGTGAACGCCCTTGGCGTCATCGAGGTGATACTGGATGGGCGAGAGATGCAGGATGGTGCGGCGGCCGGGATCGACATCAGCCAGAACCGTGTCGAGAACGGCGCGCATGTCGTTGGGGCCGACCTGCCCCGTCACCGTCTGGATGGCGGCGGCATGGATGCGCGACAGCGGGCGGCCACCCGAGACACTGACCAGAACTTCGGAAATCGTGTGATCGGCCATGCGTTCGGCCTGGTCCACCGTCATGCGGATGGCGCGCTCGGCCTCGTCTACATTGACGACAGCGCCACAGCGCACGCCGCGCGACGCCTGATGCCCGACGCCCAGCACGCGCAGCACATTGCGCTCCTCAGCGTCGCCGGTGCGGTGCTTGGGCGGATTGACCTCGGCGATCAGGCAACTGATCTTGGTGGAGCCGATATCAAGGGCCGCCACCACCGTGCCTTTCGCAGGAGCATTATTCTTGGCTCCCGTCTTCGTGTGCAACTGCACCACCGTCATGTCCCCAGTCCCCTAACGCGAACACACTATTTTTTCTTCTTCACCGCCGGATCGTCGGCGGGAATTTCCGCCACCGCCACCGTTACCCGATCGGCGATGCGGAAATCGACGGAGCGGATGCCTTTCGAGAGAATCTGCTGCGTCTCATCCATGGTCTTGAGCTGCGCCAGCGCATCCTTCATGCCGTTTTCCGGCAGAAGCACGGTCACGCCGCTGTCGAGATAAAGCGTCCAGCGCCGGTTCCCCACGCGCGCCGCCGCCTTCACCTGCAATGATAAATCCGGATTGGCTGAAAGTTGGTTAATCAATTCCGCCGCCGCCGTATTGGCGCCAGCCCCGGTGACGAGCGGCAGCGTGACCACCTGCGCGGCGGTGAAGCCGCTCATCGGCGTTCCTTCCTTGTCGATCACCGAATAGGTATCGTCGTGCTGCCAGATGGCGACCGGCACGCGCTCAACCAGCGAAATCTCAAGCTGGTTGGGAAACAGGCGCTGCACCTTGGCCTGCTGCACCCAGTCGAGACCCTCCAGCGTGCGCCTCGCCTGCGCGGCGTCAAATCCCAGAAGCGAGCCGCCCGGCGACACGCCGATGGCGCCCAGCACCGTCTCGGCATCCTGATGCACGAGGCCCTTGATGGTGATGTCTTCCGCCGCCATGCCGACGACGCCCGCCATCTTGCCCGGCAGCTTCAGCCACGGGCTGCCGTCATAGTTGAGATAATCGCCGATCACGATGGCATGGACGATGGTGATGCCGAGAAACAGGACGGCACTGCTGCGCGCCGCGAAGCGCACCCGCCCCTGCTCACCCCATTGGAGGAATCCGGCAATGTTCAGGCGCGGCTTGCGGTGATTTTTTTTCATCGATCCACACTCGCGTCATTGACCATCCAGGTGACGAGTTCGGGATAGGAGTGGCCGGCGTGTTTCGCGAGCTCCGGCACTAGCGAGGTGCCCGTCATGCCGGGCTGGGTGTTCACTTCGAGAAGGATCAGCTCGCCCTCGCCGCCCGCCTGATCGTTGTAGCGGAAATCGGAGCGGCTGATGCCCCGGCAGCCCAACGCGGCATGCGCCATCAGCGAATATTGCTGGCACTTGCGATAGATTTCCACGGGGATATCCGCCGGGAGAATATGCTGCGAACCGCCCGGCGCATATTTCGACACGTAATCGTAGAAGGTGCCTTTCGATACGATGTCGATGACGCCCAGCGCCACGTCACCCATCACCGCGCAGGTGAGTTCGCGGCCGGGCACGAAACGCTCGACCATCGCGTGGCTGCCGAAAATCTCGCGCTGCTCAAGCACGATGGAAGGCGGCCCGTTCGAGGATTGCGTGACGATGTGAACGCCGACGCTCGAGCCTTCGGCGATGGGCTTCACCACATAGGGCACCGGCATCGCATGCTGGGCGGCGACGGTTTCGAGATCGACGATCTTGCTCTCCGCCACCGGAATATTGGCGGCGCGGAAAATGATCTTGGATTTTTCCTTGTGCATCGCCAGCGACGAGGCGAGCACGCCCGAATGCGTATAGGGGATTTGCAGCGTCTCGAGGATCGCCGCGGCGCAGCCATCCTCGCCCCATTTGCCGTGCAGCGCATTGAAGGCCACATCGGGCTGCAGGTCCTGCAGGATCGGCACAATGCGCTCGCGCTTGACGTCGATCGGAACGACATTGAAGCCCGCTTCGCGGAGCGCGTCGGAACAGGCTTCGCCGGAGGACAGGCTCACCTGCCGTTCGGCCGACCAGCCGCCCATCAGCACCGCAACCGTTGTGTCTCTCGGAATGCGCTTTGCCATCTCAGTGCGCCTCCGCCGGAATGCCGATGCGCTTGATCTCCCACTCGAGCGTGACGCCCGACGTCTCAAGCACGCGGGCGCGCGCTGTTTCGCCCAGTTCCTCGATCTGCGCGGCAGTCGCTCCGCCTTCGTTGATGAGGAAGTTGCAATGAAGATCGGAAATCCTTGCGGGCCCGATGGCGAAGCCGCGCAGGCCCGCCTTGTCGATCAATTGCCAGGATTTGTGCCCCGGCGGATTCTTGAAGGTGGAGCCGCCGGTGCGGCTCTTGATCGGCTGTGTGGCCTCGCGGCTTTCGGTGATCTTGTCCATCGCCGCCTGAATTGCAGCCTTGCCGCCGGGCTTTCCCTGAAACAGCGCCTCGGTGAATACCAGATCATCCGCCGCGCCCGAATGGCGGTAGCTGTAATGCATATCGGCGTTGCTCAGCACGTGACGCGTCCCTGACCGGTCCACCGCCCGCGCTTCCACGAGAATGTCCCGGGTTTCCCCACCATAGGCGCCGCCGTTCATCCGCAGCGCGCCGCCAATCGTGCCCGGTATACCTCTCAGAAAGGTTAATGCATCGATACCAGCCTCCGCTGCCGTGCGCGCCACGCGCACATCCAGCGCCGCCGTTCCGGCCCGCACGCGATGGCCCTCTTCCACCGTGACATCGGCAAAGCCGCGGCCAAGGCGGATCACCACGCCCGGCACGCCGCCATCGCGCACCAGAAGGTTTGATCCCACGCCGATCACATAGACGGGAACATCTTTCGGCGTGGCGGAGAGAAACGCCGCCAGATCATCCTCATCGGCAGGCGCGAACAGCACCTCCGCCGGGCCGCCAACGCGGAACCATGTGAGATCGGCGAGCGGCGCATTGGCCTCCAGCCGCCCGCGCACAGTGGGCAAGCGCTTCAAGAGCGTATCGCCATCGAGCTTCGCCATCAGGCGGCATCCGCGCCATCAAGCGCTGCAAGCTGGCCCGGCAGCGCATAGGCCCATTGCGAGATGGTGCCGGCACCCAGGCAGATCACGATATCACCCGGCTTGGCGATGGATTTGACGAGGGGCGCCAACTGCTCCGGCGTGTCGATGGAATGAACGGCACGGTGGCCGCGCGCCTTGAGGCCCTCGACGAGATTGAGATGGGTGGCGCCCTCGATCGGCTGTTCGCCCGCCGCATAGACGGGCGCCACGATCACCTGATCCGCATCGTTAAAACAGGTGCAGAAGTCATTGAAAAGACTCGCAAGCCGCGTGTAGCGGTGCGGCTGCATGACGGCCACAACATTGTTCTGGGTGACGCGCCGCGCGGCACTCAGCACCGCCGCGATCTCCACCGGGTGATGGCCATAATCGTCAAACACCGTAATGCCGTCATGGGCGCCGGTGCGCGTGAAGCGCCGCTTGACGCCGGTGAAGCTCTTGAAGCCAGAGCGGATCGCATCATCGCTCATGCCCAGTTCCTTGGCCACCGCCAGCGCCGCCGTGGAATTGAGCGCATTGTGATCGCCCGGCATGGCGAGGCTCAAGCTTTCAATGTCATGCGTGACGCCGGTGCGGCGGTTGGTGAGGCGCACCGAGAAACGGGTTTCGCCATCGCTGTATCCCACATCAAGCAGGCGCACATCGGCCTGCGGGCTCCGGCCATAGGTGATGACGCGGCGGTCCTTCACCTGGCCGATCAGCTCCTGCACGACAGGATGATCCATGCACAGCACGGCGAAGCCATAGAAGGGAATGTTCTCGACGAAGGCGAGAAAGGCTTCCTTCGCCTTCTCGAAGGTGCCGTAATGATCGAGATGCTCGGGATCGATGTTGGTGACGATCACGATATCGGCGGGCAGCTTGACGAAGGTGCCATCGGATTCATCCGACTCCACCACCATCCAGTCGCCCTTGCCGAGACGCGCGTTGGTGCCATAGGCATTGATGATGCCGCCGTTGATGACGGTGGGATCGAAGCTCCCGGCATCGAGAAGCGCCGCGACAAGCGAGGTGGTGGTCGTCTTGCCATGCGTGCCGCCCACCGCCACGCAGGATTTGAAGCGCATGAGCTCGGCCAGCATTTCGGCGCGGCGCACGATGGGCAGATAGCGGTTGCGCGCTTCCACCAATTCCGGATTGTCGGGCTTCACGGCGGAGGACACGACGACCACCTGCGCGTCGCCGACGTTTTCGGCGCGGTGGCCGATCTCGACGGCGATTCCGGCTTTGCGCAGCCGCGCCACATTGTAATTGTCGGCAAGGTCCGAGCCCTGCACGGTATAGCCCAGCGTCGCCATCACTTCGGCGATGCCGCTCATGCCGATCCCCCCGATGCCGATGAAATGGATGGGGCCTACGTCGCGCGGCAATTTCATTTTGAATGCGTCCCTGCAAGAAATTCGGTGAGATCGGCGAGCCTGGATGCGGCATCCGGCCTGCCGTGGCCGAGCGCCTTTTCGGCTGCTTCGGCCAGTTCGCCCTGCTGATACCGGAGGCGTGTCAGAAATTGGGCAAACGCTTTCGGCTCAAGCTCCGCCTGTGGACGAATCCACCCGGCCCCCGCCTTGGCGAAGCTCTCGGCATTGCGAAGCTGGTCATTGTCGAGCGCATGCGGCAGCGGCACCATGATGGCCGGGCGGCCGATGACGCCCAACTCCGCGATGGTCGAAGCGCCGGAGCGGCAGACCACGAGATGCGAAGCGGCGATGCGCTTCGGCATGTCCATGAAGAAGGGCTGCAAATCGAAGCTGAAGGAGAGGCTGCCATAGGCGCTCTTCACCTGCTCCATGTCTTCGGGGCGCACCTGCTGCACGAGATGAAGCGTTGCAAGCATTTCAGGTGAAAGCGCGGCGATCACCTTCGGCATGAATTCGCCGAAGAAGCGCGCCCCCTGGCTGCCGCCGAACACCAGAAGGTTGAACGGCTCCTGAGCCGTGAGCGAAGGGTAAGGCGCTGCCTTTTCCTGAAGCGCGATGTCGCGTACCGGATTGCCGGTGACCACGAGTTTTGATTTTGCCTGCTCCGGCAATCCCATCAGCACCGGAAACGACGAGGCCACCCTGGTGGCAAAGCGCGACAGCATGCGGTTGGCGCGGCCCATTACGGCGTTCTGGTCATGCACGCAAGACGGGATGCCAAGGCGCGACGCCGCAAGGATGGGCGGGAAGGACGGATAGCCGCCGAAACCCACCACGGCCTTGGGCTTCACTGAAGCGAGAATGCCCCTCGCCTGCCGGTATCCCCTGTAAAGCCGGAATGCCCGGCCCGGCACCTGAAGCGGCTTGCCCAGTGACAGCGTGGCGGAGGGAACAACGTGTGTGGCGCTGGCGGGGAAGTTCTTGCCATAGTCACGCACCCGTTCATCCGTCATCAGATGAATGTCATAGCCGCGACGCCGCAACTCTTCGGCCAGCGCCTGGGCGGGAAAGAGATGCCCGCCCGTGCCGCCCGCGGCAAGGACGATGAGGGGCCGTTCACCTGCCATCGCTTATGCCGCAACAGGCTGGAGCGCCACGGAGGACACGATGCCCGCCCGCCTGCGGCCCAGCGCCAGCGCCAGCCCCATGGCAAAGGCCATGCCGATCAGCGACGAGCCGCCATAGGAAATGAACGGCAGCGTCATGCCCTTGGCGGGCAGCAGCGACACGTTCACGCCCATGTTGATGACCGCCTGAAAGCCGAAGATGATGGCAAGGCCGCTTGCCGCCAGCGCGCGGAACGGATCGGGCTCCTCCTTGGCGCGCTGCAATAGGCGCAGCACCACGAAGGCGAAGAGCAGCATCAGCAGCACGCAGGCGATGAAGCCGAATTCCTCGCCCACCACGGCGAAGGCAAAATCCGTATGCGCGTCGGGCAGCACGAGCTTCGCCTCGCCGCCGCCGGGGCCGGTGCCCATGAAGCCGCCATTGTGAAAGGCCTGCGTTGCCGTGTCGACCTGAAACGTGTCGCCCTTGTCGGGATTGAGAAAGCGGTCGATGCGCGAGGCGACATGTGGCACGAGAAGATAGGAGGCGAGAATGCCCACGCTCACGAGACCCGCCAGCCCCATCACCACGATCCACGGGATGCCATAGATCAGCAGCATCGAGCCGAGCGTGAGGACGACGAGCGCCGTCTGCCCGAAGTCGGGCTGGATGACGAGCAGGCCGATGAAGACGAGCGACAGCAGGCCGGCGATGACCTGCCCCGGCATGTCCGGCCGCTTGGTGTGTTCGGCCAGGAACCACGCGGCGATGATGACGAAACCGGGCTTTGCAAGTTCGGAGGGCTGCAGATTGATGGGGCCAATATAGATCCAGCGGTGCGCGCCCTTGATCTCGGGCCCCCATAGAACGGCGGCAACCATCAGCGCCAGCCCGCCGAAGAACAGCGCGAAGCCGGTGCGCCGCGCCTGCTTCGGCGTGAAGAAGGAGAGCGTGACCAGCACCATGACGGCAGGCAGCAGATAGAGAAGCTGGCTCTTGAAGAAGTGGAAGGAGTCGAGCCCGATGCGCTCGGCCACCGGCGGGCTCGCCGCCATGGAGATCAGCACGCCCGCCGCCATGAGCAGCAGCACCGCCGACATCAGCACGCGGTCCACGGTGAACCACCATTGGGCCAGAAGCCCGCGATCGCTACGGCCGAGCAGCATGGGTTTGATCCTCGTGTTTCATGGTGATGCCGGGAAGTGCCGAGACGGCCTTGACGAAGGCATCGCCGCGCACCTCGAAATTGGGATATTGGTCGAACGACGCGCAGGCCGGGGAAAGCAGCACGACGGAGCCGGGCCTTACTTTTGAATCAGACGCCGCAAGCCTGACAGCGTAGTCCAGTGTGCGGCACACGGTATGGGGCACAGTGTTGAGCGTTTGCGCGAACTCGCCCGCCGACTGACCGATCAGATACGCCCGCGCGATGCGGGGAAACAGCGGCCTCAACGGTTCGATGCCGCCCGCCTTGGCGATGCCGCCGGCGATCCAGTAAATGTTCTCGAAGGAGGACAGCGCCTTCTCCGCCGCATCGGCATTGGTGGCCTTGGAGTCATTGATGAAGGCGACGCTGCCGAGCCGCGCCACCTCCTGCATGCGGTGCGCGAGGCCGGGAAAGCTTTTCATCGCCGCTTCGATGGCGGACACCGGAACGCCAAGTGCTGCCGCCGCGCCATAGGCCATGCAGGCGTTCTGCCAGTTATGCGCGCCCTTGAGCGACGGCATGGCGCGGAGATCGATACGCGCCGCTTCGCTGCCGTTGCGCCTGTCGCGCAGGATGCCATCGGGAGCCGAGATGCCATCTTCGAGCGGGTGCAGGACGGAAACGCGCCGCACATCCGCGCCGGTTGAAATCTTCTCCGCGATGGCGTGCGACCAGTCATCGTCAACGCCGCATAGCGCTGTCTGCCCTGTGGTCTGCTGCGCGAACATGCGCGCTTTCACATCGGCATAATGTTCCATGCTGCCGTGGCGGTCGAGATGATCGGGCGTGAGGTTGGTGAGAATGCCAACATCGGGCGAAAGCCCCGGCATGAGATCGATCTGGAACGAGGAGAGTTCCAGCACATAGATGCGGTCCTTCACCGGCTGGCGCATGAGGAACACGGCGGTGCCGATGTTGCCGCCCACATCAACGTCGCGCCCCGCCGCTTTCAGCACATGGCCGGTGAGCGCGGTGGTTGTCGATTTGCCATTGGTGCCGGTGATGGCGACGGTCTTGGCGCCCGCCCGCTTCGCCTCGCGCGCGAAAATTTCCGTGTCGCCGATAATCTCGATCTTCGCGTGCCGGGCCTTCTTCACCGTCCAGTGGGGTTCCGGATGGGTGAGCGGCACGCCGGGGCTCAACACCAGCGCATCGAGCGTCGAGAAATCGAGTTCATGCAGATTGGCGATGGGAAGCCCCGCCGCCTTCGCCTTTTCCACGGCGGGCTCGGAATCATCCCACGCAAAAACGTGAGCGCCGCCGAGACGCAGGGCCTCGATCATCGCCGTGCCCGAGCGCGCGAGCCCGAAGACGGCGACCCTCTTGTCCTTGAAACTGGCGGCGGGAAACATGCGCCTACCTCAGCTTCAGCGTCGAGAGGCCGAGCAGCGCCAAGACGAAGGCGATGATCCAGAAGCGGATGACGATGGTTGGTTCTTTCCAGCCCTTCTGCTCAAAATGATGGTGCAGCGGCGCCATGGCGAAGACGCGCTTGCCCGTCATCTTGAAGGAGGCGACCTGGATGATGACCGAGGCCGTTTCGAGAACGAACAGGCCGCCGATGATGCCCAGCACGATCTCATGCTTGACCGCGACCGCGATGGCCCCCAGCGCGCCGCCGAGCGACAGCGAACCCGTATCGCCCATGAAGATCATGGCGGGCGGCGCGTTGAACCACAAGAAGCCCAGGCCCGCCCCAACGATGGCGCCGCAGATGATCGCCAGCTCGCCCGTGCCCTTCACGAAATGCAGCTGCAGATATTCCGAGAAATTGAAGTTGCCGACCAGATAGGCGATGAGGCCGAAGCTCGCGGCGGCGATCATCACCGGCACGATGGCGAGGCCGTCGAGCCCATCCGTCATGTTCACCGCATTGCCCGCCCCCACCACCACGAACATGCCAACGAACACGAAGAAGATGCCGAAGGGAATGAGCACATCCTTGAAGAAGGGAACGGCGAGCGAGGTAGAAAGCGGACGCTCGCCGATCCACATGAAACAGGCAACCGCAATGCCGGCGATCAGGAATTCCGCGCCGAGCCTGAGCTTGCCGGAAAAGCCGCGCGTCGTCGATTTGGTGACCTTCAGGAAATCATCATAGAAGCCGATGGCCCCGAAGCCGAGGGTCACGAACAGCACCGCCCAGACATAGAGATTGCACAGATCCGCCCACAGCAGCGTGGCGAAGCAGATGCCGAACAGCATCATCAGACCGCCCATGGTGGGCGTGCCCGCCTTCTCCACGATATGGCGCTGCGGCCCATCGCTGCGGATCGGCTGGCCGCGCCCCTGCTTCACTTTGAGGAGCGCGATGATGCGCTGGCCGAACAGGAACACGAACACCAGTGCCGTGAGGATGGCAGCGCCGGTGCGCGTCGTCTGGTAGCGGAACACGTTGAAGGGCGAAAATTCGTCGGTGAGGCTGGTCAGAAGGTAATAAAGCATTGCTCAAACATCCTTGCTGACAGGCGGATAGGCGCGGCGCAGCGCGTCGGTCAATGGCCCCATCTTGGAGCCGAGCGACCCCTTCACCATCACCACATCATTGGGCCGCATCGCATTGACGATCTCGTCGCGGAGCTCGGCAATGGTGGGCGCGTGATTGCCGCGCTTGGCCGCCGGAATCTTCGCCCACAGATTCGCCATCAACGGCCCTGCGGCATAGACGAGATCGACTTTCGCCTCGTCGAGCACAGGTGCGAGCTCGGCGTGAAGCGTGGGGCCTTGCGTGCCGAGCTCCAGCATGTCGCCCAGGATGGCGATGCGGCGGCCGGTTTTTTTCGGCTGCGCCTGCGCCAGCAGAGAAAGGGCGGCGCGCACCGAGGCGGGGTTGGCGTTGTAGCTTTCATCGATCAGCAGAATGTCGCCGCCCGGAACGGCAAGATGCTCGCGCACGCCACGGCCCTTGGCGGGCTTGGCGGTGGCCAATGCAAGCGCCGCGCGGGCGAGATCGGCGCCCATCACTTTGACGGCGGCCAAGACCCCTAAGCTGTTCAGCGCCATGTGCTCGCCCGGAAGGCCCAGCTTGTAGATCACATCCTCGCCCATCACCTTCGCGGTGACACAGCAGCATTCGGTGTGCAGCACGAGTCTTTCAAGGCGCACATCGGCATCGGCATGGCGGCCGAAGCTGACGATGTTGCGGATGCCGAAGCTCTTCGCCGCGGCGGCAAGCTGATCGAAATAAGGCGTGTCGCGGTTGATGACGGCGTTGCCATCAGGCTCGACGCCGGAAAAGATTTCCGCCTTCGCATCGGCGATCTCGCCAAGTGACGCGAAATGCCCGAGATGGCTGGCGGCAATCGACGTAACAAGTGCGGTGTGCGGTTTCGCCATGCCGACCAAAGGCGTGATTTCGCCGGCGTGATTCATGCCGATCTCGATCACCGCATAGGCGGTTTCGCGCGGCATGCGGGCGAGCGTGAGCGGCACGCCCCAGTGATTGTTGAGCGAGGCGGCGGAGGCATGGGTGAGGCCCGACGCCGAGAGCGCCACCTTCAGCATTTCCTTGCTGCTGGTCTTGCCGACGCTGCCGGTGACGCCGATGATCTGCGCGTGGCTGCGCTGCCGCCCGGCGATGCCGAGATTCTCAAGCCCGCGCAGCGGATCGTCGGCGACGATCAGCAAGGCCCCCGCGTCTTTCATATCCTCCGTGGTGCGCGAGACCATGGCAATGCCGGCACCCGCCTTGAGCGCCGAGGCCGCGAAATCATGCGCGTCATGGTTCTCGCCCTTGATGGCGACGAAAATATCGCCGGGCGCGATGGCGCGGTTGTCGATGGCGACGCCGTTCAGCGGCTTGCTCACCACGCCTTCGATGCGCCCGCCGGTGGCGGCGATCAATTCTTGAGGGCTCCACAGCGGCAGATCAGCCATGATAATCCTTTCCGGCAATCGCCGCGCGCACGGCCTCATGGTCGCTGAACGGATGCACGGTCTTGCCCACCTTCTGCCCTTCCTCATGGCCCTTGCCGGCCACCACCAGCACGTCGCCCGCTTTAAGCGCATCAACCGCCGTACGGATGGCCTTGGCCCTGTCGCCGATCTCAGTGGCGCCCGGAGCCGCAGCCATGATGGCGGCGCGGATCGACGCGGCATCCTCCGTGCGCGGATTATCGTCGGTGACGTAAACCGCATCCGCGAGCCGTGTGGCGATCTCGCCCATGATCGGCCGCTTGGCGCGGTCACGGTCGCCACCGCAGCCGAACACCACGGAAAGCCTGTGGGTCGTATAGGGCCTGAGCGCCGCGATGGCATTCTCCAGCGCATCGGGCTTGTGCGCGTAATCGACGAAAATGGCGGCGCCCTTATTGCTGCGCCCCACAAGCTCCAGCCGGCCCTTGGCGCCTTTCAGCGATTTCGAGCGCGTGCATGACGATCTTCTCATCGCCCCCGGTGGCCAGCACCAGGCCCGCCGCCACCAGTGCGTTCGACACCTGGAAATCGCCGACCAGCGGCAGGTCGATGGCATAGGCCCGCCCCTTCACCTCGAGCGTGACATGCTGGCCCGAGCCTTCGCGCTTTACATCGCGCACCTGAATGGTTTCGCCGTCGCGGCCCACCGTCCACAGATCGAGGCCCAGCACCTTGCAGCGCTCAGCCGCCAGCTTGCCGCGCGGCGTATCGGCATTGATGACGGCGGGGCTGCCCTTCGGCAGCAGTTCTTCAAACAGCCGCATCTTGGCGTTGAAATAGGCGTCTTCCGTGGGGTGATAGTCGAGATGGTCATGCGACAGGTTGGTGAACGCCGCCGCCGCGATGTGCAACCCATCGAGGCGGTACTGGTCGAGCCCGTGGCTCGAGGCTTCGATGGCCAGATGCTTGACGTGGTCATCGGCGATCTGAGCCACCACCTGATGCAGGCGCACCGGATCGGGCGTCGTGTGATCGAGTTCGATGACGCCCGATGGCGAGACGACGCCGACCGTGCCGAGGCTGGCGGCGCGGAAACCCAGCTCCGTCCAGATTTCGCGCACGAAGGTGGCAACCGATGTCTTGCCGCTCGTTCCCGTGACGGCGACGATGGTGTCGGGCTGGCGGCCAAAGAAGCGCGCCGCCATGAGCGAAAACAGGCGACGCGGATTATCCGTTGTGATGACGGGCACGGAGGCGGACTCCCCGTGCTGCGCGATGACGGCCACGGCGCCCGCTTCAATGGCTTTTCCGATGAAGCTGCTGCCATCAACTTTTGTGCCGGGCAAGGCGGCGAAGACATAGCCGGGCTTCACCTCGCGGCTGTCGGCGGTGAGGCCCGACACGGCGATGGTCCCTGCGCCCTCCGGGAGCGCCGCATCGGTGTGGATCAATCGCAGCAACGGAATGGACAAGCCTCACCCCGCCTTGTTTTTCTTCGCCTGCTTGGCAAGCTTGTCGAGATCATCCGCCGTGAATTTGGGTTCGACGCCGAGCATCGGCGCGATGCGCTCCAGAACCTTGCCGCCGGTCGGAACGGCGTTCCAGCCCGAGGTGGCAAAGCCATAGGTTTCGGGCGTCGCCTTCGGCTCGTCCAGCATGATGAGCAGGAGATATTGCGGATTCTCCATCGGGAAGGCGCCGATGAAGGAGGTGAGATTCTTTGTCTTGGAATAGCGGCCGTTCTCGACCTTTTCGGCGGTGCCCGTCTTGCCGCCGATGCGGTAGCCGATCACGTCAGCCTTGCTGGCCGTGCCGTCGACGACATTGAGCCGGAACAGCGTACGCAGCATCTGGCTGGTTTCGGGCTTGACGATCCGCCGCGCCACGACATCCGCTTCCGCCCTGTCGCGCTTGATGAAGGTCGGCTCGATGAGCCTGCCGCCATTGATCAGTCCTGCAACCACCGCCGCTCCTTGCAGAGGCTGTACGGCAAAACCATGGCCGAAGGCGGCGGTGGCTTCCGTGAGCTTGCTCCAGCGTTTCGGCAGGATGGGCTTGGCGCTTTCGGGAAGCTCGGTCACCAGACGATCAAACAGGCCGACGCGGCGCAGGAATTCGAGATGGCGCTCCAGCCCCACATCCAGCGCCATGCGCGCCGTGCCGATGTTGGACGACACCTTGAAGATTTCGGGCACGGTGAGCACGCGCCGTTCGGCGTGAAAATCGGTGATGCGCGCATTGCCGATGATCAGCGGAAAGCGCGCGTCGTAACTTGAGGAAAGATTGGCCACGCCATAGTCGAAGGCCATGGCGAAGGTGACCGCCTTGATGACCGAGCCCAGCTCATAGACGCCGCTCATCATGCGGTTCTGCTGGTCGGAGCGGAAGCGCTTGTCTTCCTGGTTGGGATTGAAATCGGGCAGCGAAACGAGCGAGATCACCTCGCCCGTGTTGATGTCGAGAAGGATGCCGCCCGCCGCCAGCGCCTTGAACTTGTCCATGGCCTTGCTGAGTTCGTCGTAGATCGCCGCCTGCACGCGGATGTCGATCGACATTTGCGCGGGCGCCGGGTTTTCGTCCTTCGAGCCCGCCAGCGAGGCGGTATAGAGAGCGCCCTGATCGTCGAGATATTTCTCGATGCCGGCGATGCCCTTGGTGTCGAGATCGACATAGCCAACCGTATGGGCGGCAAGTCTTCCCATCGGATAGACGCGGCGGCGCTCGTTCACGAAGCCGATGCCGGGAAGGCCGAGATTGTAAACCGCATCGCGCTCCTGCGGCGTCACCTGCCGCTTCAGCCACACGAAGGCACGGCCCGGTGCCGTGAGCTTCTGGCGCAGCGACTTGGCGTCGAGATCGGGCACCGTGGCGGTGAGCGACTCAATCGCCTCGTCCACGTCGATGATCTTGCGCGGATCGGCATAGAGCGAGGCCACGGCCACATCGGTGGCCAGCAGCACGCCGTTGCGGTCCACGATGTCGGGGCGCGGGATGCTGTCGTCCTGCACCACGGGGCCTGTGTCGGCCTTGGGCGACAGCATCGTCAGATGCGCAAGCTGCCCGGCGATGGCGAGGAAGGCCGCGCCGAAGCACAGGCTGATGAGCCGGATGCGATTCTGCCCCGCGAGCCTGCGCGGGGTGGCCGGAACGGCGCTGTCTGTTTCAGAGGGGGCGGGTTCGCTCATGGGCCTACTGCATCTTCTGGAGAATGTCGCCGATCGGATCCTTGTCCTGCGCCTCGAGCTTGATGACCGGCTCGGCGGGAACCTTTGACGCGACTTCGGTCATGGGAACGATCTGGATCGCCTGCATCGTCTGGAGCTTCAGATGCTGCTCCGCCAGCTGCTCGATGCGGTCTGGCCGCGTGAGGCTGCTCCATTCGGCGCTGAGCAGCTTCATGTCCTCGCGGTCCACCGCCATGCTGCGCTCATATTTGGCGATCTGCCGTTCGAGCCCCCGCGTTTCATGCTCCATCGAATAGAGCAGGAAGCCCGAGACCAGAACCGTGAGAACGAGAAAAGCATTGAACAGCTTGTGCATCAGGCCCTCGAGGCGGAAACGCCGATGTCGGCGGCGATGGATGGAAGCGGTGGTGCGGACGTGCGGATGCCGCAGCGGAGTTTCGCCGAGCGGGCGCGCGGATTGTTTTTCGATTCTGCTTCAGTGGCTTCGAGGTGGCCCTTGAAGGGCAGCGTGAAGGAGGCTTTGGGCCCCTCGCCCGCCATCGGCAGATGCCTGGAGCCATGCGGCAGCTTTCCCGCCCGCGAGGTGAAGAAGCGCTTGACGATGCGGTCTTCGAGCGAATGGAACGTCACCACGACCAGCCTGCCGCCCGGCGCCAGCAGCGCCTCCGCGGCGTGAAGGGCCTGCACCAGTTCATCGAGTTCGCCGTTCACATGGATGCGCAGCGCCTGGAAGGTGCGGGTGGCGGGATGCGTGCGGTCCTGCGGGCGCTGGCGGCCGGTGGCACGCTCCACCGCCCTAACGAGGCCGAGCGTCGTATTGATCGGCTCCTCGCTCCGTGCACGGACGATGGCGCGGGCGATGGCGCGGGCGCGGGGCTCCTCGCCGAAGATATGGATGATGCGCGACAGGTCTTCGGCATCCATGGTGTTGACGGCATCGGCGGCGGAAAGGCCGGACTGCGCCATGCGCATGTCGAGCGGGCCATCCTTCATGAAGGAAAAGCCGCGCGCCGCCTCGTCGATCTGCATGGAGGAGACGCCGATATCCAATACAACGCCATCGACATGCGAAACGCCCGCCTGCCCCAGAAGCCTCTCCATGTCGCCGAAGCGGCCTTCGATGAGCGTCAGGCGGCCTTCCGACTCGGAGACCAGCGATTGCCCGTTGCGGATGGCTTGCGGGTCGCGGTCGATGGCGATGACGCGGCAATCGGCGGCCCCCAGAATGGCCCGCGTATAGCCGCCCGCGCCAAAGGTGCCATCCACATGCACCTCGCCATCGGACGGCTTTAATGCAGCCAGCACCTCGCCCAGCATGACGGGCACATGCGGCGGCTGGGCTCTCGATGTGGCAGGCTGCGTCACGGCAAAATCAGGGTGAACAAGGGGTTAAGACTCATGCCGACAATGCCGCGCCGAGGCTTAACAAATCGTTTCAAATTTGATTCATTGCCGCACTCCGGAGCGGCGAAAATGCCAGCCGGCCTGTAAGCCGGGTTTTGTCCGCCCGAAAGCGGGATGACCATTCATCTGGAGCCGCCATTGCTGGCGGCTTCGCGCGACCTACCCGGGCAACCGGGCCGGAAACGGCCCTGAACCCGAAGGTTCGCGTTGCCCCTATTCGGTCTTGCTCCCGGTGGGGTTTGCCTTGCCGCCGCCGTTGCCGGAAGCGCGGTGCGCTCTTGCCGCACCATTTCACCCTTGCCCGCGCATCAGCCGAAGCGGACGCGGGCGGTATCATTTCTGTGGCACTGTCCCTGGGGTCGCCCCCGCCGGGTGTTACCCGGCACCGTATTTCCGTGGAGCCCGGACTTTCCTCCCCCGCGCCCTTTCGGGACTTGCGGCAGCGGTCATCCGGCCAGCTGGCCGACCGGACCTAGGCGTTCAAGGGGGGGACGTCAACTGTGGGCGCGGTAAACCACCCTTCCATCGCAGATGGTGGCAGCGGGTTTGACTGATTTGAGCTTGGCGGGATCGGTCTTCTCGATGTCGGCGTCGAGGATCACCACGTCGGCCAGAAGGCCCGGTTTCAGCATGCCCTTTCGGTGTTCCATGAATTCCGTATAGGCGCCGTCATGGGTGTAGGAGCGGAGCGACTGGGTGAGCGTCTGGCGCTGGTCGGGAAGGCCGGGCTTCCACATCGGCCGCGTCATCGCCGACTGGATGGACCACAGCGGATCGATGTCCGACACCGGCCAGTCGGTGGCGAAGGCGATGCGGGCGCCGGCATCGCGGAGCGTGTTCCAGGCGAAGGCATATTGCCAGCGGTTCTCCCCGATACGCGAGAGATAGGGCTCGAGCGGCAGGCCGTGATTGCCCGGCGGATGCGGCGGCTGCATGGAGGCGATGACGCCCATCTCCCTGAAGCGCGGAATGTCATCGGGGTGGATCACCTCGATATGCTCGACGCGGTGGCGGCTGTCGCGTTTGCCATTCGCCTTGAGCGCCTTCTCATAGCCATCGAGCACGATCCTGACAGCGCCATCGCCAATGGCGTGAACGGCGATCTGCAGGCCCCGCCTGTCCGCCTCAACGGCGACTTCGGCAAAATGCTCCGCCGTGAACAGCGGCTCGCCGCGCCATGATGGATTATCGGAATAAGGCTCGACCATCACGCCGGTGGCGCTGTCGATGACGCCATCGACGAAGACTTTCACGAAGCCCGCGCTCAGCATCTCCGAGCGCCAGCGCTGCGCCATGGCGCTGGCCTTTTCGAGGTCGGCGATCTTCATGAAATTCTTGAAGTGGAAGGGTACGCGCACGCGGGCGGTGAGCTCGCCCCGCAGTTCGAGTTCCTCCAGAAGTTCGAGCTGGTAGATGTTGCCGTCCATGTTGTGGATGGAGGTGATGCCGTGGCGGGCGCAATGGGCGAGGCCCTGTTTGATGACGCCCAGGTCATGCTCGAATTCTTCCGCCGTGGGATAGGGATCGGGCTCACCGCCGGTGACGATTCCGAGATGGCTGCGGTCGCCCACCCTGGAAAGCTCGCGCACCGGATCGATGGCCTGCCCCTCGCGCAATTCGCCGCTGGCGAGACCATCCGCCGCCATCACGATCTCATTGCCGGGGCCGAGCTTGCGTCCCTTGAGAATGCCCGCCCGCTCAAGGGCGATGGTGTTCGCCCATGCCGTGTGATGATCGGGCGAGAAGACGAGGAGCGGCCTGTCCTTCGAGAGCGTGTCGAGGTGATGGCGGGTGAGCGGCTCATGCTCGCCGATGATGATATAGTCGCACTGCTGGCCGAACACGATGTCATCGCCGGGATGGGTGGCGAGATAGGCCTTGGCCACCTTCTGCATGTTCTCGAGGCCATGCACGCCGAAGAACTGCATGTGGTCGAGTTCCGAGGCGCCGCCGAAGAGGTGCATGTGGCTTTCGACGAAACCCGGCAGCACCGTCTTGCCCTGGGCGTCGATCACCTGCGTCTCAGGCCCCGCCAGCGCTTTGGCCTCCGCCACGGTGCCGACCGACAGGATGGCATTGCCCCGGATGGCCATGGCCTCGGCCTTCGGGTTTGCCTCGTCCTGCGTGAGGAATTTGCCATTGATGATGATGAGATCGGCGGTCATGTGTGCACTCCGGTTGGCACGTGAGGTAGCAGAGCCGCGCGGCATTTGAAATGAGGGGCGCTGCGCCATATTAGCCCTTCCCCCTTGCGCGGCGAGGCGATAGAAGGCTGGCCCTCATGGACCTTCCCCGCATGATGTTTCCCCGCCTCGCCCTGGCCCTGTTTCTGGCTGCCGCCCCCGCCGCAACGGCTGTGGCGCAGGAGCGCCAATGGTCGCTCGATGCCGGCGACAGCGACGCCTATCTGGTGTTCGGCGTGCCGGAGACCGACGATGTGGGAGTGAGCTTCTGGTGCACCATCCGCACCAACGAAGTGCAGATCATGCTGGCCGAAGCCGATCCGCATCTGAAGGTGGGCCGCAACGCTCCGATCACGGTGACGGCGGGCAAGACCACGGTGACGCTCTCGGGCAAGGTGTCGGACAATGAGGAAGGCGCCACCACCAGCATCGAAGCCTCGATGCCCGCCACCAGCAAGATCTTCCCCGCACTTCTGGCGGCGGACCGCTTCAAGGTGCATGTGGGAAAGCAGAATTACGTGTTTCCGCTGGGTGACGCCGACCTTAGCGGCCTTCTCGATCTTTGCCGGAAGCCCTGAGCAGGCGCTGAAGCGTTTGCAGCGTGGACATATCCGCCACACCATCAAAGCGCGCCGGGCGGTAATGGCGCTGGAAGGCTGAGACGACGGCTTCCGTCCGCGCATCGGCAATGCCCGTCACCTCAATTCCATAACCGAAGCGTTCGAGAGCAGCTTGCAGCGGCGTGATCTCCGCAGGCGTGTCGTCCGGCGGCGCGGGCTCAATCCAGTCGCCGATGCCTTCGCGGTGAAGCCACGCCCAGTCGAACAATTCACCGGGATCGATCTTGCGGCCCGGCGCAACATCGGAATGCGCCAGCACCCGCGAGGAGGAAATATCGTTGCGCGCCATGATGTCATGCACGAGGGCGATCACCGCCTTCATCTGCTCTTCCGGAAAGGCGCGATAGCCCAACGTGTGGCCGGGGTTCTGGATCTCGATGCCGATCGAGCGCGAGTTGATGTCCGTCTCGCCCTCCCATGACGAGGCACCGGCATGCCACGCCCGCATCTCCTCGCCCACCATCTGGGTGATGTAACCGTCTTCATCGACGAGGTAATGGCAGGAAACGCCCGACTCCGGATTGCACAGCCACGCGCGGGCGGCTTCGGCGCTCTTCATGCCAGTGTAGTGAAGGATCACCATGTCCGGCTTGGCCTCATTCACCCGCACGCCGATGTTGGGCGACAGCACGAAATGCCTGGTCAGCGGCGAGCGGATCACGCTGCCGCCCCGCTCATGATCCGGCCATAGGCCTCATTGATGCGTTGCAGCCGCTCGGTGGCGAGCTTCACCATTTCCTGCGGCACGCCGGCGGCGATGTGGCGGTCCGGATGGTTCTCGCGCACCAGGCGGCGATAGGCCTGTTTCACCTGCTCCGGCGTCGCCGCCGGGTTGAGCCCCAGCACCAGATAGGGATCGTCCTTCGCCTGCATGACGTGGCGCGATGAAATGCGCGCGAAATCCTGCGCGGAAAATCCGAAAATCTCCGACACCGAGCGGAGGAATTCGAGCTCCGCGGGATGCACGGCGTCATCGGCCTTTGCGATGTGGAACAGCCCGTCCAGCACGTCTTCCAGCACCGCCGCCTTGGCGTGGAAGAGCCGGGCGATCTGTTTCGCGTAAGTGTCGTAACCGGCCACATCCTGCTTGGCGAGGTTGAACACCCGCGCCACCGCCGAAAGCTCGCCCTCCGGCACCTGGAACACCTGCTTGAAGGCGCGCACTTCCTGTTCGGTGACGATGCCATCGGCCTTCGCCATCTTGGCGCCCAGCGCGATCATGCCGATGGTGAAGGCGAGGGAACGCTCGGGCGGCGTGGCGCGCGCCCGCGTGACCTTCTGCAGGAAGGCCGAAACGGAATCGCCGATGGCGGACACCGTGTCCGCGATGCGTGTCCAGATTGACATGGCCGGAAAAGCCTAGCGGATTCGGAACTCAGCCGCGCTTGAAATAATAGCCGAGGCTGAAGACCGGGCGGTCAATGTCGAGATGTTCGGCCAGCCGCCGCTCCACATGCCAGGCGCGCCCCGCCGTCCAGATCGTGGCCCACAGCACCGGCAAAGCGCCCAGCACCATCAGCCCATACATCACCATATCCGGCAGGCCGAACAGCTTGCAGAAGGCCCAGACGGTGGCGACCATCGCCGCCCCCAGCTTGCAGAAGGCCAGCAGCGTGACGCCCGATGCCGCGAGAAAACAGCCGAAGGTGCCGAAGGCATGCTTGCCCTGCGGCGGGTTGGGGTCGGGCTTCAAGATTTCCTGATCCATGCCTCTCATATGCCCGTTCAGGGGCGGCATTGCAACGCCAGCCCCGTTTGGTGCTGATTCAAAGTCTCAGGCCCCTCGGCCAAGCCCCTGTTTTCAATGGCAATAGGTGCTGTGGTTGCGGCGCTGCTGGAGATCGAGATGAATGTGATTGCGGTGTTCTGAATCAGACCCCGGCCCCAGCACCGTCATGAACTCGCCGCAGGCATCCTTCCGCACCTCCCGCAGGAAAGCCTGCTCGTCGGACCGCCCATACCAGCCATCCAGCACCGTCACCTTGCGGCCATCCTCCAGCGTGAAGGCGCCGATGTCGATGGCATTGCCGAAACCATGCTCGCTCATCTTGGCGCCGCTGACATTGTTGCGCGGGCGGCAGGAATAGGAGGCGAGGACATCCACCGCCACCACCCGCTCTCCGAAGCTCGTCTTTGCTGCGGGCTGCACGATGTTGTTCAGCCAGTCATTGAGCGGATTGGCCATGCTGCAATTGAGCGTGGCGGGCTGGCTGAATTGCACGGTTGACAGCGAATAGACGCGCCACGGATTGGGAACCTCGCAGCCATTGCCCTCATCGATGCGAGAAATTTTCTCCGCCTGCCCGAGCGTGGAGGGCGGCACGGCGCATTGCTGCGGCGGGGCGATCAGCCCTTCGGTTTCAAAATTCGTGTGGCCGGAAAACGAACAGGCGGCCAAAAGCCCTGCCGCCCCCATCAGGGCGAGCGCACCCGATACCTTACGCATGACGCTACTCCACCGGCCGTCCACCGGGCAGATTAGGCGCGCGGGGGTTAAGGCAAACTTAGCGGTTGAGCGCCAGGACGAGCTGGCTCACGTCGCCGTTCTTTTTGGTGATGTAGGAGGTAAAGAGCCCACGCTGCATGAAGATCAGCGAGAAGCCGAGGACTTTGACGTCCGTCACCTTGTAGGAACCGCGCCGCCAGCCCAGCCGCCAGCCGACATTATAGGTCTGGCCGTTCATCAGGTAGACCTTGCTGGCGATCACCACATCCTTGCCGTCCTGCGTGGCGTCGCCGATCTCGTATTTGGCGATCGGAAACTGCCGCGACTGTTCGGCGAGATAGCGCGCCATGAACTGCACGACGCCGCTGTAATAGACGCCCTTTTGCGAAGGTTGGAGCTTGGCCTTGTATTGCCCCAGCGAATAATCGCCGATCTGCGCCACATCGGCATATTTCTCGATCGATGCCTTGAAACTGCCGATGGTGCCCTGGCGGCTGGCGTTCAAAAGATCGCGCGCCACCTTGCGCATATAGGTGAGTGCCGGATGCTCGGCATGGGCGGGCGTTGCCACCGCAGCCGCAAGGCCCAAGCCCAGCAGTCCGCGCCGGGTCAGTTTTGAAAGGGCGGAACTGTCCGTCATGCGCTGCGGCACCGTCAGAAGTTGAAAATCAAACCCGCCTTATCACCACGTATCGGCGGAACGCAACTCATCAAACAGCGGGCCGAAATCGCCATTCGATTTCTTCAGCACCTTGCTGAAGCGGTCCTTCATCGAAATGGTGAGCCACACGCCTTTGATGTTGACGTCGCTCACCCGGTAGCTGCCGCCCGCCGGCGTGAGCCGCCAGCGGACCTGCTCGCGCCCGCCGCTCTTTTGCTTGATGGCGCTGAGAATGGTGACGAAATTGCCCTGCGTGCTGCTCGAGGTGATCTCAAGGTCGGAGCCCTTGAAGTCATCGACGTAATAGACGAAGAGCGCCGCCGCGTAATTGCTGACGAGACGGTAGAACTCGTCGCGCTTTCCGGCCGGAAGCTTGCTCTGGTACGGCCCCAGCGCATAATTGGCGATGGCGCGCAGGTTGATGTAGCGGTTGAGCAAAGCCGCAAACTTGCCGCGCAGCGCATTGCCGGTGGAGCCGCTGTTGGCCAGCGCCATCACCTGATCGGCAATGCCGTTGACGTAATCTTCAGGGCCGGACGCTGCAAAAGCCGCCGGAATATGCCCAAGCGCGGGTGCCAGCGCCCCGCCGAGCAGAATCTGCATGAACCTGCGGCGGCCAAAACCGCCCGCTTTCTGTTCCGACATCGTTCCTCCAACCCACAACTCAAGAGTGCTGCGAAGCAGCGCAATAGATGGGGAGAGTATGTAGAAAACAAGGCCAAAGGTCAAAGTGGGGGCCAAATGCGATCAATGGTTGCCAATCACATAAAGATTTGTTTATATGATTATAGAGGTGCGATGCCGTGGATGAATTGCTGGAAGGCCTGCGCGCGGCGGGGGAAGAGACAAGGCTGCGCATCCTGTTCGCGCTGTCGCATGGCGAATGCAATGTCAGCGAACTGACGCAGATTCTGGGCCAGAGCCAGCCGCGTGTCAGCCGCCACCTGAAACTGATGAGCGAGGCCGGGCTGATCACCCGCCACAAGGAAGGCAACTGGGTGCTGTTCCGCCTGCGGGATGAGGATGCAGGCGGCGCTTTGGCCCGCGCCATCGTCGACCTGCTGCCGGGAAACGATCCCGAACTCGCCCGCGACCTTGCCCGGCTGGAGGATATCCGCACCCGCCGCGCCGAAGCCGCAAGTGAATATTTCCGTGAAAATGCAACCCGTTGGGAGGAATTGCGAAAGCTTCACATCCGCGAGGAGGATGTGGAACAGGCGATGCTGCGGCTGGCAGGCCCCGAGGCCGTGAAGCTCCATATCGACCTCGGCACCGGCACCGGCAGCCTGCTTCGCCTCTTCGCGCCGCAGGCAAGGCAGGCCATTGGCCTTGATTCGAGCCGCGACATGCTGGCCCTGGCCCGCACCAATCTGGAGACCGCAGGCCTCCGCGCCGTGCAGGTGCGCCATGGCGATATCTATGCCCTGCCCTTTGGCGACGGCGTGGCGGATTTCGTGACCCTGCATCAGGTGCTGCACTTCCTCGACGATCCGCAACGGGCGCTGATGGAAGCGGCGCGCATTCTCTCGCCGCAGGGCCGCCTGCTGATCGCCGATTTCGCCCCCCATGAGCTGGAGCAGTTGCGCACCGGCCATGCCCACCGGAGGCTTGGAATCGCCGCCGAACACATGGCCGCCTGGCTGCAGCGCACCGGGCTGGCCCTGCTGCGCCATGACGTTCTGCCGCCGCCATGGCGGAAGGGCGAAACCGGGCTCACCGTCTCGCTGTGGCTGGCGCAGAAGCCCGGCCCCACGCACCAGGATTCACCCGCACGACTGGAACAGGCCGAATGACCCTCTCCACCCGCGACGCCGATCCGATCACCGTGTCGTTCGAGTTCTTTCCGCCGAAGGCTGGCGAGGCGGAAGCGACGTTCTGGTCAACCATCGCCAAGCTTGAAACCGTGCATCCCGAATTCGTGTCTGTCACCTATGGCGCGGGCGGCACTACGCAGGACCGCACCATCCAGACGCTGGCGCGCATCGCCGGTGAAACCACGCTGAAACCGGCAGGCCACCTCACCTGCGTGGGCAAATCCAAGGATGAAGTGAACGCGGTGATCCGGCAATACGGGCAGGCGGGCGTGAACCACATCGTGGCGCTCCGTGGCGATCCGCCGGGGGGCGTTGGCACGCGCTTCGAGCCGCATCCGCAAGGCTATCGCAACGCCGCCGATCTGGTGCGCGGCATCCGCGAGATCGGCGGCTTCGAGATTTCCGTGTCAGCCTATCCCGAGCGGCACCCCGAATCGGTATCGATCGAGGAGGATCTGGCCTTCATGGCCGACAAGGCCGACCACGGGGCGACGCGGGCCATCTCGCAATTCTTCTTCCACAACCCGTTTTTTCTCAGGCTGCGTGACCGTATCTTCGCGCGCGGCATCGACATCGATCTGGTGCCGGGCATTTTGCCCATCACCTCCTTCGCGCGCGTGGCGGAATTCGCAGGCAAATGCGGCGCCCATATTCCCCCTGCCCTGGCGCGGCGGTTCGACGGCCTCGATCAGGAGCCCGAAACGCGAAACCTGGTTGCCGCCATGGTGGCGGCGGAACAGGTGGCGGCGCTGCGGCGCGAGGGCGTGAAGCACTTCCACTTCTACACCCTGAACCGCGCCGACCTCGTCTACGCCATCTGCCGCGTGCTGGACCTCAATGCCAGACCGGATGAGGCGGCGGCGTAACACCGTGCATAAAAACAAAATGCCCCGCCAACGAGAGCTGGTACCGCAGTTTATTTGTCAAATAAAATAAGGAGCGGGATGCCTGCCTGCGCAGGCATGACGGATAATGTAGAGTTGGCGTTTGGTCTTCCGCTGTCGAGAATGTTACATCCCGTGCCGCGCCCACACCTTGGCCACCGCCGGATTGGCGGCGACGGCTTGCGACAGCGCGCCCAGATTGGGGTGCTTCGCGAACAGCGCCTTCTGGTCGGGCGCCCAGCTCAAAAGCATGGCGGCGTAGATATCGAGGGCGGTCATGCGGTTTTCGACGAACCATGGGCCTTTGCCCAGCCCTTCCGACAGCACGGCGAATTCGCTCTCCATGTCGGCCACGGCTTTCGCCTTGATGCCGGGGGCAGCGCTTTCGTCCACCGAATAACGCTCGGGATAGAAATAGCGGAGGTCGCTCATGTAGAGCGTCGTCGCCAGATAGGTCATCCAGCGCAGATAGCGGGCGCGTTCGGGTGACGCGATGGCGGGCGCCATGCCGGCCTTGGGATGCAGGTCGGCGAGATAGATCATGATGGCGGCGCTCTCCGTCATCACACTGTCATCACCGAGAATCAGGCTGGGCACTTCGCCGCGCGGATTGATGCGCCGGTAAATGGCAGGGATTGCGCCTTGGGCGTCGCGTTCCACGTCTTCGACCTTGTATTCCGCGCCGACCAGCGCCAGCAGCGCCTCGACGGCCGCGGAACCCGTGCCTTTGCGGCCCATGAGCTTATACATTCTTTCCTCCCGGTTGATGCGCCTTCCTACCCGCCCTTGAGCCCGTTTGAGAAGCCCCTTGCATTGTGGGACAAGCCATGGAAAGCCATCCGGTGAGCAGTCTTCACCCTTCGCCTCAGGCCATGCCCACCCATTCCAGCAGCGCGCCGCCCCTTCCCGGCAAGAAAAAGCGGGTGCGCTTTTCCTATTCGACGCCCGACCAGCCGGTGCTGCAGCGCGCGGTGATCCAGGCGATCGAGCGGATCGGCGGCCAGCGCAAGCTGAAGAAGCTCTATTTCCAGCACCAGAAAAGCGTGGCGGCGGGCGAGAATTTCTTTGCCGCCGCTTTGCGCCTGCTGCGCATGAATGTGGAGTTCGACCAGGCGGAACTGGCGCTCACCCCAGCGTCTGGCCCGGTGCTGTTCATCTCCAACCACCCCTATGGCGTGCTGGACGGCATTACCCTCACTTGGCTGGCGACGCATGTGCGCCCCGACACCAAGGTGCTGGCCAATGACGTGCTGTGCCAGGCGCCGGAAGCTGCGGCCAATCTTCTGCCGGTGGCCTTTGCGCCCACCCGCGAGGCGCGCGAGACCAATGTGCAGTCGCGCCTCTCCGCGCAAAGCTGGTTGCGCGACGGACATGCGGTGGGGATTTTTCCGGGCGGCGGTGTTTCAACGTCCGAGCGGCCATTGAAGGGCCCCGCCGTGGACTTGCCCTGGGCGCCCTTCACCGCGAAGCTTCTGCGCATGTCGAAAGCCACCGTGGTACCGATCTTCTTCGTGGGGCAGAACAGCCGGCTGTTTCAACTGGCGAGTCACCTGAGTCTTACGCTGAGGCTGTCGCTGGTGTTCCGCGAAACGGCCAGGCGCATCGGCACCAAGGTGAAGGTGCGGGTGGGCAAGCCCATCCCCTTCTCCGAAATCGCCCATATCGAAGACAGGGGCGAACTGGTGAAGGAATTGCGCAAGCGCACCTTTGCACTGGCCCAACCCGACGACATCGATGGCGTCTCGACCGACCTGCATCTCCGCGAAGCCCGCATCAAGGGCGTGAAACACAAGGACCAGGACTGAGCGATTGCGAATCTCTGAGAGCGTGCCCAAATATCGGGCGACTTGGGAGATCATCATGCGTGCACATTTGCGCATTGCCGTCGTGGCTGTTTCATTGCTGTTTGGCGCCGCTGCGGCGGATGCCGCCACCTGCCCCGCCGAACCATTCGTGAAAAGTGCCGGCGCCGTGCTGATGCGCGCCGCGCGCTCCAATTCGCCCGCCAGTTTCTCCGGCATGGTGCAGCGCTATGCCGATGTGCGCGGTCTCGCCTTCTTTGCGCTTGGCCCCTATCGCGGCAAGCTGCCCAAGGCGCAGGAAGGCGAATATGTGTCTCTCACCTTAAGCTTCATTGGCCGCTTCATGGCCAACCACGCCGGGCGTTTCAACGGCAACGGACTGACGGTGATCTCCTGCACCGGCGATGGCGCGAACATGACCGTCACCGCGAAGCTCTCCGGCGGGCAGAAGGTGATCTTCCGCCTCAGCCGCACGCGCGGCGGCTTCAAGGTGCGCGACCTCAACGTCTCCTCGATCTGGCTGGCGCAGCAGTTGCGCTCCAACTTCGTGGGCACGCTGAAACGCGCCGACGGTGATTTGGGGGCGCTGTTCCGCTATCTCAAAACCTATAGCTGAGCCACGATGAAGAGGCGCGGGAAGCTGAGCAGCACCGTGCCATCCACATTCGGCGGATAGGCCTTGGCGATGCGCGCCGTGTATTGGGCGCGGAAGGCCGCCTGCTCGGCTTCTGTGAGGGGCGCCAGGAAGGGCCTGAGGCCCGTGGACGACACCATCTCGACGATGCCTTCAGCGCCTTTCAGCGGATGATTGTAGGCGGTGCGCCAGATGTCCACGCGCGCGGCAAGCGGCTTCAGCGCGTTGTAGTAGTCACGCACCGGCGGCAGCGGCGGGCGCGCGGCCTTGGCCAGTTTCTCCGCCCACGGACCATCCTTGGACGTCTCGCGCATCAGCGCATGGCTGGGCTCTCCCATGTTGTCCGGCATCTGCACGGCGAAAACGCCCTCGGGCGCCAGCGTACCCATGAGGCGGGTGAGAACCTTCAGATGATCCGGCACCCACTGGAAGGTGGCGTTGGAAAAGAGAAGATCCGGCCTCTCCTCCGGCATCCAGTGGGCGAGATCGGCTTCCACGAAACGCGCAGCCGGCAGCGCCGCCCGCGCCTCCTTCAGCATGGCCGGGGAATTGTCGACGCCGGTGATCCGGGCTTCGGGAAAGCGCCGCGCCAGCAATTCCGTGGAATTGCCCGGCCCACACCCCAGATCATAAATAATGCGCGGGTTGGTTAACGGAGCCTGGGCCAGGAGATCCCTCGCCGGGCGGCTTCGCTCATCGCCAAATTTCAGATAAAGCCCGGGATTCCAGTCGCTTGCCATGTATCTCTTCTCCCGCGGTAACCACATCCGTTAAAGTTAAATATTCATTACGACAAATCGCTCGAATTGTATTGATCCGTATACTGTGCAATCTCCACGGTTAGTTGCACTGGTTTTGATCAGTGTGCAGAGTTCAGGAAAGGAAGTATAGCATGCGCGATATTCTCAAGCAGTACGAAGAGCTCCGCGGCCGCCTGGCCGACGAAAACGAGCAGCTCATGATCGAGCGCGTGATGATGCGCGACGTGGCCAGCGCCCGCGCCCGCGAACTGCATGTGAAGCGCGACGAGGAACTGCGCCGCGTCGAGCGCTGGGCCGAGGCGCAGAAGACGGCGATCTCGGAAATCTTCGGCGCCATGATCACCGAATGCGAGACCGACGCCCAGAAGCATGAAGTGTCGATCCGCCGCTTCAGCCCCGACAGCGGCGTGCCCGCCGCCATCGAGGCCCGCGTGACTGCCGCCAAGGAGCTGGACGCCGCCGCCGCCAACCTCTCGCTGGTGGTGGAGAAGTTCCAGCCCACCGAACGCCGCGCCCCCCGCGTCAACCGCGCGTAACGGCGCGCGGTTTCATGCATCTGCTGCAGCAGGCGGGCACGGCGTCCGCCGCTTCTCAGAACAAGCCCATCTTCGCGCCCGGCAGCACCACCACGCGGGTGCCCACCGCCACGCGGTCATAAAGATCGGCCACATCCATGTTCAGCATGCGAATGCATCCGGTTGACGATTTATGCCCGATCGTCGCCGGGCTGTCGGTGCCGTGGATGCGGTAATAGGTGTCGCGGCCGCCCTGGTAGAGATAGAGCGCCCGCGCGCCCAGCGGATTGCCCAGCCCGCCCGGCATGCCTTGCGCCCATGAGGCCGAGACCTTGCTGCGGGCCTTCTGTTCCGGCCTGGGAGACCAGCTTGGCCATTTGGCCTTGCGGCCGATCACCGCCTCGCCCGACCAGCCGAACTCCTCCCGCCCCACGCCTACGCCATAGCGAATGGCATGGGCCTGGCCCAACACGAAGTAGAGAAAGCGCTGCCGGCTATCGACGATGATGGTGCCCGGCGTTTCAGCCGTGTCATAGGCAACGGTGCGCTTGCGGAACCGGTACTCAACCTGCTGCGCGTCGGAGGCAAAGATCGGGAACGGCTCGTCATCCGCCAAGGCCGCGCCCTGCGGCAGCACCAGCGCCGAAAACAAACCAACCCCAAACCGCCGCCTGTTCATGGGCCTATCCCCCCAAGGTTATGCGCCGAACGTGCAGCGCATTCCCGGCAATCTCAAGGCAGCGCGTTACGGTTTCTTTATGGGAGGATTCCCTCGCTCAGCCCGTGGGTGGCGAGCGTACGCTTCGGGAGATTTCGGGGATCGTCTTTTCCCAATCCGCTAAATAGCCGGAAAATGTAACAACCAGCAAACCATCAGACCTGGATGCCACAAGGCGATAGCCAAACTGCTGCCCTTGTGGTTGATCGCGCAACTTTTCCAAACGGATATTCAACTTGTCGCGGGTGAATTCGAACTGAACGACTTCATTTTCTTTCATGGCGGGAAGGTCAAGCGGCGCATCGGACCCGGCGAATTCCGGCTTTTTCTTCACGGTGAATGACGAATACCAGACTTCTTGCCCCGCGAAAGTAAATCCGCTGCTATCTCCATCCTGCATCTCGTACCAATACCCGGGCAACGCGATGCTCCACCCGTAACCGAGATGCCGGTTACATAACGCCCGGCGATAGCCAATGCCCTTCGGCGAAGGCACCGTTTCCCATGCCGCACCCTCCGCAAGAAGTGCGGTAATCTCACGGATTTCCGTAGCTGGAAAATCTGTCGATGTGCTTGCTTTATGTGCGCGATTGCAACATTCGACGGCAGCTTCCATGACCCTCCGTTCATTGTCGCCTGCGGGGACATGCCAAGGAACATCAACCCACAGCAGTGTCCGGGCTGTTCTAATCCAATCTTCCGCGCTTGGTGTTCTGTCCCACCATGGAAACCAATTGGATGCAAACTCAAGAAGTGTCTTATCGCCTGCGCTGGCTATCTTTTCAAATTGCTCCCGTGCCACAGGCCCACGCGGAGTAAGTACGAAATCGTCGCTGGAGTTTGGATAAATGCCGTCGAGGGAAAGCGATACCATCTGAATGCTTCCCTCTGAAACCGCGTGGCCCGAAACCTGCTTTGCGACAGCCTGAAGCCAACTGGCGTGATGGCCCCGCAACGCCTCATAATCACGGCTGGAAAAATAACCCGTCTCGTCGAAGTAATCTTCATCCTCTCCAAATTCGATCAGGGCTTGTGACTTCAAACGGTCGACAGCATCGACCAGAAACGCATGATATCCCGGTCCGCAACTCGACGTCCTTGCCTGAAGGATGATTGCATCGTCCCGCTGGATGAAATCGAGCCATTCCTCACAGTAATGCGCGGCAATCCGGTCCGGAGAGTCCACGGATGGCGGTACCACAATCGCCACGCCGGACTCCTGTGCAGCTTCGCGCAGCGATTTTTCAAAAACCTGCTTCCAGTCGGTTTCGCGGGCAAATACGCCGAAAAATCTACGTGAAGGCTTTTTCGCAATAAGGCTTATGCCGAGACCCATGAAACCTCCAATCTCCGCAAAAGCCTATCAAATCGAATTCAAACGCGCCACTTCCTCTCGGATGGTGGAGAAGCGGTCCGTTAGGTCATTGCCAGAACATCCGTTAGCCCTCAGCTCCCCGTTGCTTCGCAACGGGTCTCTTCCTCTCTCCGCTCACGCGGTGCGAGGACGGCTAGCGCGCAAACTGCTTGTACTTGATCCGTTTTGGCATCACGCTGTCCTCGCCCAGCCTGCGCTTCTTGTCTTCCTCATAGTCCTGGAAGTTGCCCTCGAACCATTCCACGTGGCTGTCGCCCTCGAAGGCCAGGATGTGGGTGGCGAGGCGGTCGAGGAACATGCGGTCGTGGCTGATGATGACGGCGCAGCCGGCGAAATCTTCGAGCGCCTCTTCCAGCGCCGCCAGGGTTTCGGTGTCGAGGTCGTTGGTGGGCTCGTCGAGGAGCAGCACGTTGGCCCCGCTCTTCAGCATCTTGGCGAGATGCACGCGGTTCCGCTGGCCGCCCGACAGCGTGCCCACCTTCTGCTGCTGGTCCGCGCCCTTGAAGTTGAAGGCGCCGGTATAGGCCCTCGAGTTCATCTCGCGCTTGCCAAGATATAGCACGTCATTGCCGCCGGAGATTTCCTGCCACACCGTCTTCTCCGGATCGAGCGAGTCGCGGCTCTGGTCGACATAGCCAAGCTGCACGCTCTCGCCGATCGTCACTGTGCCGCCATCGGGCTTTTCCTGACCCGTCAGCATCCGGAACAATGTCGTCTTGCCGGCGCCGTTCGGCCCGATGATGCCGACGATGCCGCCGGGCGGCAGCTTGAAGGAGAGATCGTCGATCAACAGCCGCTCGCCATAGGCCTTGGACAGGCCCTCGACGGTGATGACATTGGAGCCCAGCCGCTCGCCGGGCGGAATGATGATCTGCGCCGTGGTTGACTTGAGGCGGTTCTCGTTGGCGGTGATGAGCTCGTCATAGGCCTTGAAGCGCGCCTTGGACTTGGCCTGCCGCGCCTTGGGGCTCGATGAAATCCACTCCTGCTCGCGCTCGATGACCTTCTGGCGCGCCGCATCTTCGCGCTGCTCCTGCGCGAACCGCTTGGCCTTGGCTTTCAAATAAGCCGAGTAATTGCCCTCGTAGGGAATGCCGCGGCCGCGGTCGAGCTCGAGAATCCAGCCCGTCACATTGTCGAGGAAGTAGCGGTCGTGGGTGACGATGAGGATGGCGCCGGGATAATCGCGCAAGTGATGCTCGAGCCAGTTCACCGACTCGGCGTCGAGATGGTTGGTGGGCTCGTCGAGCAGCAGCAGGTCGGGCTTGCGCAGCAGAAGCTGGGTGAGCGCCACGCGGCGCTTTTCACCGCCCGAGAGATTGTCGATCGAGGCGTCGCCCGGCGGGCAGCGCAGCGCATCCATCGCCTGTTCGACCTGCGATTCCAGATCCCACAGATTCTGCGCGTCGATCACATCCTGCAGCTTGCCGGCCTTCTCGGCGTTCTCGTCGCTGTAGTCGGCCATCAGCGCATTGTATTCATCGAGGATGGCCTTCTTGGCGGCCACGCCCTCCATCACATTGCCCATGACATCGAGGGCGGGATCAAGCTCCGGCTCCTGCTGGAGATAGCCGCAGGTTGCGCCATCGGCCAGCCACGCCTCGCCGTTCCACTCCTTGTCGATCCCCGCCATGATGCGCAGCAGCGTGGATTTGCCCGAACCGTTCGGCCCCAGCACGCCGATCTTGGCATCGGGGTAGAAAGAGAGGTGGATGTTGTCGAGAACCTTCTTGCCGCCGGCATAGGACTTGGAAAGGCCTTGCATGTGATAGATGAACTGGCGTGCCATGTGCGCTGGAAATCCTGATGAATTTGGAATGTTTCGGGCTGGGCTTCTAGTGGCTTTGAGGGGGGAGTTCAATTGGCTTGGGGTTTGTCCGGCATTGACGGCGCCAATTTATTGTAGTAACAATAATTATGAAGATCACGTTCGATCCGGTGAAACGCGCCGCGACACTTGAACATCGCGGACTCGACATGGCGGATGCGGCGATGATTTTCGCAGGCAATACGCTGACCACGCAGGACGACAGGCAGGATGGTGGTAACGGTGTGGACGGTGCGGAACGGAACGCGCCGCATCATCAGCTTGCGCAAGGCGAATGACAGGGAGTAGGTTCTCTATGGCAAAAGACTGGCATGATCCTGATGATGCCCCCGATCTCTCGGCGGCGAAGTGGCAGAAGAAACTCGCGACCACAGCGGTGAAGCGCGGGCGGCCCAGGCTTGCCAATCCGAAAATATCCACCACCATCCGCCTCGATGCCGATGTGCTGGCGAAGTTTCAGGCGCGCGGCCCCCGCTGGCAATCACGAATCAACGCCGCATTGCGCGAATGGCTGGCGAAGAAGGCGGGGTGACAGGCGAGGAGCTATGAATGCCCCGGCGCGTCTGTTGCCGTGGGCTGGGCGGTGCGCTGTTCGAGCATGATCTTTTTCTGATAGCGGCCCTGCACGATGTCGACGCAGAGGAGAATGCCGACCACGAAGTAGAAGGTGGTCTTGGCCATCGGCTCGACATCATAGCCGAAGAAGCCCAGTTGCGCGATGTGGCCGCCTTCGGCGAGCAGCATCACGCCCACCAGCAGAAGCACGAACAGGCCCAGCACCTCATACATGCGGTTCCGCTGCAGGAAGCGCGCCACGTGTTCGGCGAGGAACACCATGAGCATGCCTGACACGATGATCGCCGCCGTCATGACGATGAAATTATGGGTGAGCGCCACCGCCGACAGCACCGTGTCGAACGAGAAGACGATGTTCATCACGAGGATCCAGAAGATCGCCGATCCGGCGCTGCGGTGCGTGACGTCCGCGCCATGGCCCTCGCCCAATTGCTCCACCACCAGCATGTGGAAGATTTCTTTCATCGCCGTGTGGATGAGAAACGCGCCGCCCGCCAGCACGATGAGGCTGTGGCCGTTGAAGCTGCCGTGCATGAAGGAAAGGCTGAAGCCGAACAGGGGCTCCTGAAACATCTCGATCAGTTCCAGCACCACAAAGAGCAGCAGGATGCGGAGGCCGATGGCGAGGAAGGTGCCCAGCCGCCGCACGTATTTCTGCAGCTCGGGGGCCACCCGCTTCGAATTCGATGGAGATATAGAGAAGGTTGTCGAAGCCCAGCACGGTTTCGAGTGCCGTCAGCACCAGAAAGGTCATCAGGTTTTCAACGGTGAAAAGATCGGCCATGCCCGCCCCGGAATTGTGCCTCGAGCCTGCTTAGCCCGCCTTGCGCCGCATCGCCAGCCGCCAGATCAAGAGCGCCCCGATAAAAGGCGGCGCGCAGGAGAGGCCGATGGCCTTCCACGGCGATTGCGCCGTACCCGCATGGGCCACGATGAGAAACGCGAGGCCACATGCGAACAGCATGACCAACAGCGCGGCGGAGGCGGCGATAAGCCGGACGCGGGAATGACGCGGCTTGCCATTGCGGGCGCGGCGCTTTTCATGCCGGTCGAGCAGCACCCAGAGCACGGCCCAGAGAAACAGGATGCCAAGGATGAGCGGAACTTCCACTTACGCCGCACTCCCCCGTTTGGCGCTGCGCAGGAGATAGACACCGGCGATGAACGGGATCACCGCGAACTTGGCGAACATCGGCAGGCCAGTGTCCATCACGCTGAAGGTTCCGGGCGATTGCAGCCACGCCATGGGAATAAAAAATAACGTGATGGCTGCGGCAAACAGCACCAGCAGGACGCCCGCTATGCGCTTCAGGAAAGTCATCAGCCCTGCCCCGCCAGCCACTCCGCCCCCATGAGGCCGAGGAAGGCAGTGATCAATCCCATGACGGCAAAGAAGCCGAGATGCGGCAGCGTCACCGCGCCGATGCCGATGACGCCCGCCGCCCACAGGCCTGCGAACACCATCAGCACCCGCAGCACCACGTTGCTGCCGCCGTTCGCGCCATTCCGTGCCTGCTCCACCCTGCGCGCGAAGATCACCGTGAAAAGGCCCGACAGGAAGGCGGGCGCCGCGAAGACGAACACCAGCATCGAGATCAGGATGGCGAACAGCGCGCCATTGTCCTGCTCCATCCAGGCGAACAGGAGCTTCCAGACGAGAATGATCGTCAGCGCGACAACAAAGCCGCCCGCCATTTGCAGCCAGCCCAGTATCCGGCACCAGAATTCCGCGCGGTCCATGCCTCACGCCTCTCTGTTCACGTGCCGGACCGTAGAGCAGAGAGGCCGCGCAATCAAACCTTGCTGCGCAGGACTGGCAAGGCGTTCCAGGCGAAGATCAGCATGCCCACAAGGAAGCCGATGGAGGCCAGGGCGGTGACAGGCTCGACGCCGTCATTGCCCTGCAAAAGAATATAGAGGCTGACCACCAGCACGATGCCGCTCACCGCCTGCACCCAGAAATGCACCATCGCCATGCGGCTGGCATTGATCGTTGGAAAGAGGTGATAGAAGAAGGCGAAGATCGCCGACATCACCCAGCCCGCCACCATGATGTGGGCATGGGCGGGCATTTCAATGTGGTCATGGCTGGCCGCCATGTGGATGCCGAGCGCCATGCCGCAAATGGCATAAATGATCGCCAGCCCGAAAAACAAACGCGCCGCCCCTGTCATGTCTTCCCTCCCGGTTGCTGCCTTTTATGGTTGCTGCCTCTTGCGGGCGGCAGGCTTATAGCAGAGTCTGGAGTGCGTGTAAGTATCTTGCTTAGCGCGCCGCGTTGGGTCGGCCGATGGCTTCGGCCTTCACCGTGGCGCCAAGCAGGCCATTGTCGTCCAGCGCGTCGGGAAGAAATTTCTTCTCGACGGTGAGCGTGACCTGCGGAGCTTCGGCGCCCATGCCGGCGATGGCGGTGAGCGCATGGGCTTCCGCCATCTCCCGCGCGGCGAGGAGCGCCTTGCCGCCATCGGTGAACTGGCTGACGCCATCAGGCCCATGCACACGGAACAGCCCGCTGCCATCGCCCTCAACCGTGACGGTGACGGTCTGCGCCACCACGCCGGTGGCCGCCCCCACCGCATTCGCCACATCAAAGAAGGGCGGAAACACCATCTCGCAGGACAGCCTTTTCGCCACTTCGGAATAATAGACGCGCACCGGCCCGCCCACCGCGACGACCGGCACAATCGGCGAGATCGCCACGCGCGCAAGGCCCAGGATGCCGGCGCCCGAACAAACGCTGTCGATCAGTGCGCTGGGCGGCACGGGCGATCCAAAGGCCGTATCGAGGATGACGCGGCAGGTGCGGTCCACCGTGAGGCTCCACACATCGCGGCAGAAGGCTTCGATGCGGGCATCATCGCCCGCTTTCATGTCGCGGAAGCGCACCATGAGTTTCGCGGCCAATCGCGCCGCCTCGCCCGGCCAGTTGGCCTGCAAGCCCAGCACATGCGCGGCGTCCGACGGCGTGAAGCCGCCGGTCTGCACCAGTCCTTTCCGCTTGAGCGAGGCCACGGCGCGCTGGGCGGCGGATGAGACGGCGATGCGGCGGATGGAGACTGGCCGCTCGCCCACCATGTCCAGCATCTCGCGTTCGCGGGGATTGAGTTCGGCGGAGAGAGATTGCGCCGCACCGAAGGGGCGCAGCACGAATTTGCCCTGAAGTGATCCGCCCTCCGTATCGGCAAGATCGGCCTCCAGCATGGCGATGACTTCCGGGTAGCGCGAAGCCAGCAATGAAATGGGAGCGACCCGCTGCGGGCCGATGGACAAGACGCCATTGAGGCCAACGCCGATTTCGCTGTCGCCGCCAAGGCCCACCGTCTTGACGTCGATGGCCTTGACCATGGTGCGCCAGCCGCCCACCTCCGCCCCCTGCTCCGCAACGCGCGGGCGACCCTGTTCGAGCACGCCGAGATCGGTGGTGGTGCCGCCCATGTCGGACATGATGAAGCTCTCAAGGCCGCTCAGCCATGACGCGCCGACCATGCTGGCGGCGGGGCCGGAGAGCACGGTTTCAATGGGGCGGAGCGCCACCTTCTCGGCCAGCGCCAGCGTGCCATCGCCCTTGACGATCATCAGCGGGCAGACGATTCCCAATCCCGCCATGGCGCGGCGCACCGCCTCGATCAGCATGGAGACGCGCGAGATGAGGCGGGCATTCAACACCGCCGTGAGCGCCCGGCGCGGCGCATCGAGCGACGAGGTGAGTTCGGTGGAGAGCGTCACGGGCTTGCCGGTGAACCCGGCGATCAGCTCGCGCGCCTGATGCTCATGGGCGGGATTGCGCACCGCGAAGGCGGACGCAATGGCGAAGGCGTCAACCGGCATGGCTGTCACCGCAGCCTGAAGAGCCGCTACATCGAGCTTCTGCACCTCCTCGCCATTGTGATTGTGGCCGCCGCCGATGCGCGCGATGGGCATGCCGGGAAAGGCCCTGGCGATGCCGGTGCGCTCAGCCATGCCATCGTCAAAACCAATGAGGATTACGCCCACGGCGCTGCCATGGCCTTCCACCACCGCATTGGTGGCAAGCGTGGTTGACACGGAGACCAGCGAAATGTCTTCGGGCTTCAACCCTTCGGGCAGCGAGGCGATGGCCGCCGTGATGGCTCCGGTGACGCCGATCGCCAGATCGCCCTTGGTGGTGATCGACTTGGCGGAGGCGATGACGCGATGGCCCTTCGCCTCGATCACCGCCGCATCCGTATAGGTGCCGCCGGTATCGACGCCGATCAGGTAATTGGCCTGGCTCATGCCGAAAACTCCGCAACCGCGATGGCCGTCATGTTGACGACGCCGCGCGAGGTGACGGAGCCGGTGAGCACATGGGCGGGCTTCGCCGTGCCGAGCAGGATGGGGCCGACCGGCAGCGCATCACCGAACACCTTAGCGAATTGCAGCGCCGTGTTGGCGGAGTTGAGATCGGGCATCACCAGCAGGTTCGCTTCGCCTTTCAGCGATGTCGAGGGGAGCTTGCGCAGCCGCACCGCCTCGACCAGCGCCGTATCTGCCTGCATCTCGCCGTCGACTTCGAGTTCAGGAGCCATGGCGCGCACCAGCGCCAGCGCCTCGCGCATCTTCGTAGATGACGGCGTATCGAACTGGCCGAAATCCGAGTGGCTCACCAGCGCCACCTTTGGCGTGATGCCGAAGCGCTCGACATGCTTGGCGCACATGACGACCGTTTCGGCAATGGCCCTGGCGCTGGGCGAGGACTGCACATGCGTGTCGCTGAGGAACACGATGCCGCGCGAGGTGATGAGCAGGCTCATGGCCGCAAGCTGGGTGACGCCGGGCGCGAGGCCGATGACATCGAGGATGTGGCGGAGCTTGGAGCGGAAGCGGCCTTCCAGCCCGCAGATCATCGCATCCGCCTCGTTGCGGCGCACGGCCACGGCCGCGATGACTGTCGCGGAGGTGCGCACCAGCGTGCGGGCGGAATCGGGCGTGATGCCCCGGCGGCCCGCCACGTCCGCATAGGTCGCCACATAGTCGCGGTAGCGCGGGTCATCCTCGGGGTTGATGATGTCGAAGTCCTTGCCCGGCCGGATCGACAGGCCATAGCGCGCGAGACGCGTTTCCACCACCTGCGGGCGGCCGATGAGGATGGGTACCGCGATCCCCTCCTCCAGCACCACTTGCGCGGCGCGCAACACCCGCTCGTCCTCGCCATCGGCATAGATGACGCGCTTCGGCGCGCGTTTCGCGGCGGCGAAAATCTGCCGCATGATATAGCCCGAGCGGAACACAAAGCGCTGCAGACTTTCGGCGTAGGCCGCGAGATCGGCGATGGGGCGCGTGGCGACGCCGGTCTCGATCGCCGCCTTCGCCACGGCAGGCGCAACGCGCAGGATGAGGCGCGGATCGAAGGGTGCCGGAATGAGCGACTGCTTGCCGAACAGCCGCGTCTCCTCGCCATAGGCACGCGCCGCCACGTCCGACGGCGCTTCACGGGCAAGCTGGGCGATGGCCTCGACCGCCGCGCGCTTCATCTCCTCATTGATGGTGGAGGCGCCCACGTCCAGCGCGCCCCGGAAGATATAGGGAAAGCACAGGACGTTGTTGACCTGGTTGGGATAATCGGAGCGCCCGGTGCAGATCATCGCATCGGGTCGCGCGGCAACCGCCTCTTCCGGCATGATTTCGGGGTTTGGATTGGCAAGCGCCAGGATCAGCGGATCGGCCGCCATGGATTTGAGCATCTCCGGCTTCAGCACGCCGCCCGCCGAGAGGCCGAGGAACACGTCCGCGCCGGCAATGATGTCCGGCAGCTTGCGCGCTGGCGTCTCCTGCGCGAAGGCGTCTTTCCAGCGGTCCATCAGCTTTTCCCGGCCCTTGTAGACGACTCCTTCGAGATCGCTGACCCAGATGTTCTCGCGCTTCGCCCCCAGCGCCACGAGCTGGTTGAGGCAGGCCAATGCGGCGGCCCCCGCGCCGGACGCCACGATCTTGATGGCCCCGATGTCTTTCCCCGCCAGCTTCAGCGCGTTCAGCACCGCCGCCGCGACGATCACCGCCGTGCCGTGCTGGTCATCATGGAAGACCGGAATCTGCATGCGCTGGCGCAGACGCTCTTCCACCTCGAAACATTCAGGCGCCTTGATGTCTTCCAGATTGATGCCGCCGAAGGTGGGCTCGAGCGCCGCCACCACGTCGACCAGGCGGTCCACGTCATTTTCCGCCACCTCGATGTCGAAGACGTCGATGCCGGCGAATTTCTTGAAGAGAACGGCTTTGCCTTCCATGACGGGCTTCGCCGCCAGCGGACCGATATTGCCCAGGCCCAGGACGGCGGTGCCATTGCTGACCACGCCCACCAGATTGGCGCGTGAGGTATAGCGGGCGACATCAGCCGGGTTGGCGTGAATGGCCTGCGACACGGCGGCAACCCCCGGCGAATAGGCCAGCGCCATGTCGCGCTGGTTGGCGAGCGGCTTGGTGGCCGTGACCTCGAGTTTTCCCGGCGTCGGTTCGGCATGGTAGGCAAGTGCGCCCGCCTTGAGATCGGCATGAATCGGTGCGGCCATGGCAAATTCCTTCGAGACTGGCCGCCATGAGGATGATTTGCCGCGAAAAATCAAGGTGAATGGTGGGGGGCCGCCTTCCGCTTGTCACCTCGGCGGACGCCGGGGCCCAGTCCTGGCCGCCAGCGTGCAGGTTGAAAGTCTGGGTCCCGGCGTTCGCCGGGATGACAGGTAAGATTGCATCCGTGAGGCCATCTGTTACATTTGGCGCATGCTGACGCCGTTGAAGCCGGAAGTGTTGAAGGTGGACGATCTCGCCCATGAGGCGCGGCGGTTCCGCACCATTCTCTGGTCCTTCGAGCGCAATCTCGATCTCCTGTTCCGCGATACGGGCCTTGCGCCCCGCGTCGACCATGAAGCGCTGGCCACCGCCTTTTCGCGCTGGCGGCGGGTTTTTGACGAATCCAAGCATTTCGCCAGCGCCGACCGGCATGATTTCGTGATCTATGCGGCGGGGCTGATGCTGAAGGAACTGGTGGCGGCGGCCCCCCTCAAGGCCGTGCCCGACGCCGATAATGATCTGCCGCGCCTGCCCGCAACGCTCGACCACCGGCTGGCCCGCTGGCCCGAAGGCTATGCCTATACGAGCTTCTGCCTTTCCGTGGCGGGCGCCGTGCTGGCCGAAATGGGCGATGCCGGGCCTGAAGCCTCGCGCGCCGCCGATGACCCCAAATTCTGGGACAGCTTCCGCGAGAACGCGCTGGAAAGCCCGGCGGCGGCCATCGCCTTCTTCGATATCGTCTGCGGCCAGGAGCCCAACTGGGATGCGCCTGACGTGCCGTGGATGCGCAAGAGCTTCACCTCCGCCATGGAGCGGCTGGACCAGCCGCCGCCCGCCGCGCGGATCGGGACATAAGAAACAAGAAAATGGGAGACGGCAATGTTTTACGGCACGCCGGAGGGGACCGGTTTTGAAACCCTCGACCCCCGCTTTGAAGCCTGCCTGATCGGCCACGCCCGCGTCGAAAGGCTGTGGACGGGGGCGCGCTGGCTGGAGGGGCCGGCATGGTTTCCCGCCGGGCGCTACTGGATCTGCTCCGACATTCCCAACAACCGCATGCTGCGGCTGGACGAATGCGACGGCTCCGTCTCGGTGTTCCGCCAGCCCGCCAACAATTCCAACGGCAATACGGTGGACCGGGAATACCGGCTCGTGACCTGCGAGCATGGCGCGCGCCGGGTGACCCGCACCGAGCATGACGGATCGATCACCGTGATCGCCGACCGCTTCGAGGGCAAGCGCTTCAACTCGCCCAATGACGTGGTGGTGAAATCCGATGGCTCGATCTGGTTCACCGATCCCTCCTACGGCATCCTTGCGGATTATGAAGGCGGAAAGGCCGACAGCGAGATCGGCCGCTGCAACGTCTACCGCGTCGATCCCCAGACTGGCGCCATCACCATCGTGGCCGATGATTTCGAAAAGCCCAATGGCCTGGCGTTCTCACCCGATGAGACGTTTTTATACATCGCCGACACCGGCATCACCCACACCAAGGACGGGCCGAAGCACATCCGCCGCGTGGCGGTGAAGCCGGATGGAAAATCGCTGGGCGCATCAACGGGATTTGCCAACTGCACGGCAGGCCTGTTCGATGGCTTCCGGTTCGACCGCGACGGCCGCATCTGGACCAGCGCAGGCGATGGCGTTCACTGTTATGATCCCGATGGCACGCTCTTGGGCAAGATCGTGATTCCCGAACTCGTGGCCAATGTCTGCTTCGGGGGGCCCAAGCTCAACCGCCTGTTCATCTGCGGCACCACGTCGATCTATACAATTTATCTCGCCATCAACGGAATTCGCGGGCGCTGAACCTGAATTCGCCGCAATGTTGGCGGACGACTCCGTTTGAGAACTGATGCGTGCCGCTTGACTCCTCTTGGGGCCACGGCATGTTGAAGTCGCGGGGGCACAACGCGGCGATTCAGGAGTTTGCTATGGCATCGGCGAATGTCAGGCGTGTCATCCCCCATTCCGGCACCTTCCAGCTTCTTCTCGCGCTGTTCTGCGCATTGTTTGCGGCGCATGCGGCGCAGGCGGCGAAGCTGTTTCCGCTCAATTCCTTCTCCTATTACATCAGCGATTACGAGAACGACCTGAAGGGCGTCGCCAAGCTGGTGAACAAGCCGATGGCCGATCTCGCCACCGAGCTTGCCGCCTCCGACGCCGCCAACAATCCCCGGCTTTCCGCCGTGACGCTGGAGAAGATGATTACCCTTCAGCCCAAGGACGCCGCCCTGTGGCTGAAACTGGCCGAGCGCCTCGCCGTGGCGCAACCCATCAACGATGAGGACAAATACCGCCTGCCCTCCAAGGTGATCGGCGCGAAGTCTCAAAGCCTATCAACTCGTGACCACGCGCGAGGACGAAGCGAAGGCGCTGTCACTGGCGGCGGGCGGATTTGCCAGCCGCGAAGACTGGCGGCCGGCCCTCCAGGCCTACAAGGAAAGCCTGAGGCTGGTGGAGAATGCCGATATCCGCACCACGTACGAGCAGATGCGCGAGGACCACGGCTTCCGCGTCACCGACTATCAGGTGGAGAATGATGCAACGCCGCCCCGCGCCTGCTTCACGCTGAGCGATCCGCTGTCGCGCACCGTCACCGACTTCTCGCCCTATTTCAAGCAGGACCCCGGCCCCGTCTCGGCGGTGACCGCAGATGGCAGCAAGCTGTGCGTCGAAGGGCTGAAGCATGGCGGCAATTACACCATCACGGTGAGGAAGGGACTGCCTTCCGCCGTCGATGAGGATTTGCCCAAGGATTATGATTTCACCTTCTATGTGAGGGACCGGGCGGCCGGCGTGCGCTTCGCGGGCAAGGCCTATGTGCTGCCGCGCACCGGGCAATCCGGCATTCCCGTTCTCACCGTCAACACCAAGGGCGTGAAGCTGGCGCTCTATCGCATTGGCGACCGTGGGCTCGTCAACAGCGTGCTCGATTCCAATTTCCTGTCGCAGATCGACGGCTATGCCGCCAATTCGATCGCCGATGAAAAGGGCGCGAAGGTGTGGGAGGGCACGCTCGACACGCCTTCGCCGCTGAACGAGGAAGTGACGACCGGCTTCCCCGTCGATGCCGCGTTGGGCAAGCTCGACCCCGGCCTTTACGTGATGACGGCGCGCGCCGCGTCGCAGCCAGAGGGCGAGACGTATGAGAACGTCGCCACGCAATGGTTTGTGATTTCCGACCTGGGCCTCACCACCATGAACGGCAAGGACGGGATGCGCGCCTTCGTGCGCTCCATCGCTTCCGCCGATCCGCTGAAGGATGTGGAGTTGCGCCTCGTCGCGCATAACAATGAAATCCTCGGCACAGCCACGACCGATGACAGCGGTGCCGCCCTGTTCGCGCCCGGCCTTGTGAAGGGAACGGGCGGCCTCGCCCCCGCCCTTCTCGTCGCCAGCACGAAAGACGGCGACTATGATTTCATCGACATTACCCAACCCGCCTTCGACCTGACCGACCGTGGCGTTGAAGGCCGCGATCCGCCGGGCGCCATCGATGCCTTCGTCTATGCCGAACGCGGCGTCTACCGCCGAGGCGAGACGGTGCATTCCGCCGTGCTGCTGCGGGACGGCAAGGCCAATGCCATCACCGGCCTGCCGATCACGCTGATCGTCGAGCGCCCGGACGGCGTTGAATACAGCCGCACCCAGCTGGCCGATCAGGGTGCGGGCGGCCGCGCCTATGACTTCACCATCAATGCGGCGGCGCAGGGCGGCACCTGGTCGATCAAGGCCTATACCGATCCCAAATCCGACCCGGTGGGGCAGACGTCCTTCCTCGTCGAAGACTATGTGCCGGACCGCATCGAGTTTGATCTGAAAACTCAGGCCACGGTGATCACCACCGGCAATGGCGCGCCGTTCACGGTGGATGGCCGCTATCTCTTCGGCGCACCGGGTGCCGGGCTTGATCTCGAAGGCGATATTTCCGTTACAGCCAATGACACGCCCTTCCCGCAATGGAAGGACTACAGCTTCGGCCTGACGGATGAGCGCGTGGACACGGTGCAAAACACCATTACGCCGCTGCCGCAGACCGACATCAACGGCCATGCCGATCTCGTGGTGCGCCTGCCGGAACTGCCCTCCACCACGCGGCCTCTCAAGGCCGATATCTCGATCCGTATGCGCGAGCCCGGCGGACGTGCCGTGGAAAACGATGCGACGCTTCCCGTGGAAGCGACGCAGGCCATGTTCGGCATCAAGACCGATTTCGACGCCGACTATGCGCCGCAGGGACAATCCTCCGGCTTCGACATCGTGGCGCTTGACCCCAAAGGCAATCCGGTTGCCGTGAAACATGCGGCATGGACGCTGAAGAAGCTTTCCTATGACTACCAGTGGTTCAACGTCGATGGCGACTGGCGCTATGAGGAAGTGACGCGCTCCTCCAAGCTGGCGGGCGGTACGCTCGACCTCGACGGCAAGACGCCTGCCCATCTGACACGCACGCTCGACTGGGGCCTTTACCGCCTCGAAATTGGCGCGGACGGCATGACGCCGGCCAGCATCGATTTCTCCGCCGGATATTACTGGAGCGATACCTCCAAATCCGACACGCCCGACACGCTGAGCGTGGCGCTGGACAAGACCACAGCCGCGACCGGCGACACGCTGAACGTGAAGATCGACTCGAAGAATGCCGGCAAGGCGTCGATCCAGATCGTCGGCGACCGGCTGCTGGCGATGCAGATGGTGGACGTTCCGGCGGGCGGCATCAGCGTGCCGGTGACCATCGGCAAGGACTGGGGGGCTGGCGCCTATGCGGTGGCCACGCTCTATCGCCCGATGGACGTGAAGGCCAAGCGCATGCCCGCCCGCGCCATTGGCGTGGCGTGGTTTGGCATCGATCGTGCAGCACGCACGCTTGATGTGAAGCTCAGCACCACGGGAGTGATGAAGCCGCGCCAGAACCTCGACGTGCCGGTGAAGATTTCCAATCTCCCCCCCGGCGAAGAGGCCTATGTGACCGTGGCGGCGGTGGATGTGGGCATCCTCAACCTCACCCGCTACAAGGCCCCGGCACCTGAATCCTATTATTACGACCAGACGCGCCTGACCGCCGAGTTCCGCGATCTCTATGGCTCGCTGATCGACGGCATGCAGGGCGCGGCTGGCGCCATCCGCTCGGGCGGTGATGCGGGCGCGGCCTTCACCTCGCCGCCGCCAACCCAGCCGCCGCTGGCGCTATTCTCCGGCCTCGTGAAGGTGAAGGATGACGGCACGGCGGATGTGTCCTTCGCGATCCCCGGCTTCAACGGCACGGTGCGCGTGATGGCCGTAGCTTGGACCGCGAGCAAGGTGGGCCATGCCCAGGCCGATGTGATCGTGCGCGACCCAATTGTGGTGGCGGGCACGCTGCCGCGCTTCATGGCGGCGGGCGACCAGTCGCGCCTGAGGCTCGACATCATCAACACCGAAGCCCCGGCCGGCGACTATTCGCTGGGCGTGACGGTGGATGGCCCGGTGACGGGAGACGCCGCCAAGCTGACGCAGAAAGTGACGATCGGTGCGGCGGGTGCGCGCGTGGCGGCCTTCGTGCCGATCACCGCCACGGCTCCGGGTGACTCTCACATCACCGCCAGGCTCGTCGGCCCCGACATCGTGATCGAGCAGGACTATACGCTGCATGTGGTGCCCGCCAACCCGCTGGTGACGCGCCGCACCACCATGGACCTTGCGGCCAATGGCGGGTCGATCACACTCAGCCCCGATCTCATTTCCGAAATGGTGCCGGGCACCAGCGCCGTGTCGCTGTCGGTTTCGACCATTCCGGAACTCGACGCGGCGGGGCTGATCCGCGATCTCGACCGCTATCCCTATGGCTGCTCCGAACAGACGGTGAGCCGCGCCCTTCCCCTGCTCTATTTAAGCGATCTCAAGGCGGGCAAGGATTTCGCCGATGACGAGCTGAAACGCCGCCTCGCCGATTCCGTGGCAAGGCTTTTGAACCGGCAGAGCGCCAATGGCTCCTTCGGGCTGTGGTCAGCGGGCGATGGTGACGCCAATCTGTGGCTCTCCTCCTTCGTCACCGACTTCCTGCTCAGGGCCCGCGAAAAAGGCTTCGACGTGCCGGAGAACAATCTGACCGACGCGATCAATTACCTGCGCAACAGCGTGGGCAATGCGCCGGACATCGAGGACGGCAAGGGCGAGGACATGGCCTATGCGCTGTATGTGCTGGCGCGCGCGGGCCGGGCGCCGGTGGGCGATCTCAAATATCTCGCCGACACCAAGCTCGAGAGCTTCGGCACGGTGATGGGGCGCGCCCATATCGGCGCGGCGCTGGCGATCCTCGGCGACCGCCAGCGCGCCGAAACGGCCTTCTCCTCCGCCGCCGACGAACTGGGCGAGAACGAGGATAATCCGTCCACGGAATATCGCGAGGATTACGGCAGCAATCTCCGCGATGCCTCGGCCCTTCTGGCGCTGGGCATTGACGGCAAGGCCAGCGACAAGGTGATCCGCGTGGCGGCCAAAGCGATCAGCACCGAACGCACCCGCAGCCGCTATGCCTCGACGCAGGAAATGTCGTGGATGGTGCTGGCGGCCAGGGCCATCGAGAACGATGCCAAGACCATCCGCCTCGATGTGAACGGCGCGCCGCAACAGGGTGCGCTCTACAAGCTGTTCGGCGAAGGCGACTTCACCGGCAATTACCGGGTGGCCAACACCGGGCCTTCGGCACTCCGCGCTGTGGTCGCCGTCTCGGGATCGCCCAAGGTAGCGGATCCTGCGGCGTCCAACGGCCTCAAGGTGACGCGCGCCTATTTCACGCCCGACGGGAAGCCCGTTGATCCGGCCAGCGTGGCGCAGAACACCCGGCTCGTGGCCGTCATCACGGTGGACTCCGCCGGGAATGGCAGCATGGACGGGCGCTTCCTCGTCTCCGACCGTCTGCCTGCGGGCTTCGAGATCGAGAATCCCTCGCTCGTCGCCTCGGGCAGCACGGCGAGCCTGAGCTGGCTCGAAACATCGGGATCGCCGACCTATACCGAGTTCCGCGATGACCGCTTCACCGCCGCCTTTGGCAGCACGCCGCTGAAAGTCGCTTATATGGTTCGCGCCGTTTCGCCCGGAACCTACGCGCATCCCGGTGTGACGGTGGAAGACATGTACCGGCCCGAGATCAACGCCAGCACGGGCACCTCCACGGTGGTGGTGACGGAACCTTAAACATGCGGCTCACGCTGAAACGGCCCCCGGCGCATGCGCTTTATGCGTGCGTGCTGGGGGCCTTCCTGCTGGTGAATGCGGTGGGCTTTCCGCTCAGCGAATTCATCCGCCGCCTGGGCCCGCCGCCTCTGGGCGAGCGCGTGACCTATTCCTCGCTGGTTGTGGACCGCGACGGCAAGCTGCTGCGCCCCTTCACCACCAGCGATGGCTATTGGCGATTGCCATTGAGCGCCAGGGATGTGGACCCGCGCTATCTCGCCATGCTGCTCGCCTATGAGGACAAGCGCTTCTACGAACACAGGGGCGTTGACCCTTATGCGATGCTGCGCGCCATGGGGCAGGCGCTGTGGCATGGGCATATCGTCTCCGGCGGATCGACACTCACCATGCAGGTGGCACGCCTGCTGGAGCCGCGCCCCGCCCGCACGTTCTCCGACAAGCTGGCGGAAATGATCCGCGCCGTTCAGATCGAGCGGCGCTTGAGCAAGGCGCAAATCCTTGACCTTTATCTGGCGCTTGCGCCTGCGGGCGGCAATGTGGAGGGAATCCGCGCCGCGTCCTTGGCCTATTTCGGCAAGGAGCCGAAACATCTCTCCACCGCCGAGTCAGCCCTTCTGGTGGCGCTGCCGCAATCGCCGGAAACGCGGAGGCCCGACCGCTTCCCCGAAGCGGCCAAGGCGGCGCGCAACCGCGTGGTGGCAAGGCTTGCGGCGGCGCACATCATCAACAGCGATCAGGCTGAAGCCGCCGAGGCCGAAGCGGCACCGGGCGGGCGGCAGACCTTCCCGATGCTGGCCGCGCAACTGGCGGAGAAACTCGCGAAACCTTTGGCCGATGGCCGCGTGGTGAAGACCACCCTGCTCCGCTCCCTGCAATCGCAACTGGAAGATCTGGCGCGCGAGAAGGCGACCGCCATCGGCGGCGGCGTTTCGGCGGCGATCATCGTGGTGAAGAACGACACCGGCGAAGTGATCGCCCATGTGGGCGGCGTCGGCTTTCTCGATTCACGCGGCGGCATGCTGGATTTGGCCAATGCCATCCGCTCACCGGGCTCGACGCTCAAGCCCTTCATCTATGGGCTCGCCTTCGAGGATGGCATCGTTCACACCGAGACATTGGTGGATGACCGCGCCGTGCGCTACGGGGCTTACGCGCCGCAGAATTTCGATGACAGTTTTCATGGCACGGTGACGGTGCGGACGGCGCTCCAGCAATCGCTCAACGTGCCGGCCCTGCAGGTTCTGGATGCGGTGGGGCCGGACAGGCTGGTGGCGCGGCTGAAGAATGCCGGCGTCGATCTGGTACTCCCCTCGGGCACAGCGCCGGGCCTGGCCGTGGGGCTGGGAGGCGCTGGAACGCGGCTCACCGATCTGGCGACGCTTTATGCCGCCCTTGCGCGCGGCGGCGAGCCGTTGCGCCTGTCATGGCAGCCGCCGGGAGCAACGCCTGACATGCCGCACCTCCGCCGCCTGATGGAGCCGCAGGCGGCGTGGATGGTGAGCGATGTGCTGCTGGGCTCGCCAGCGCCGCTCAACGCCATGTCGGGGCGCATCGCCTTCAAGACCGGCACCTCCTACGGCTACCGCGATGCGTGGTCGGTGGGCTATGACGGGGCGAACACCATTGCCGTGTGGGTGGGAAGGCCCGATGGCGCGGCGGTGCCGGGGCTGGTGGGCCGCATCGCGGCAGCACCCATCTTGTTCGACGCCTTCCAGAGGGTGAGCGCCACGCGCGCCAAGCTGCCGCCGCCGCCCGAGGGCGTGATCTTCGCGCGCACCAGCGAATTGCCAGCCAATCTCCAGCGCTTCCGCCCCAACGGCCTGCCGCAGGTGGCCGATGCGGGGCCGGGCAATCCGCCGCTCGCCATCGCCTTTCCGCCCGATGGCGCGAAGATTGATCTCGACGGCGCGGGCGAGGATGCGATGCTGGTGCTGAAGGCCTTGGGCGGCGTGCCGCCCTTCACATGGCTCGTCGATGGCGTGCCTGTGGTGACCAAGGACCAGCGGCGTGAATCCTACTGGGACCAGCCGGGCCACGGCTTCTCGCGCCTCTCGGTGATCGACGCCACGGGGGCCACGGCGACGGCGATGGTGCGGATACAGTGACATTCCCTTGCCTGTTACCCCGGCGAAAGCCGGGGCGCATGGATCAACAGCTGCGAATGTAAAAGTCTGGGTCCTGGCATGCGCCGGAATGACAGGTGATGCAGCTACTGCAACGCCTCTCCAAGCAAGCGCGACAGGCGCGGATCGAGGGTGAGTTGGCTTGCGGCCGCCAAGCCCTCGGCCGACATCTTGCGGGCTGTCTTGGCGAGAATGTCGCGTACCTTGTCGTCGGGATGCTTGGCGATGAATTCCGGCGCTTCGTGGGCGAGGAAGACAAGACAAATCACATCCTCCAGCGCCTGCGCCTCTTCATCCATCTTGAGGCGCTCCTTTTTCAGAAGCGAACCGACGCGGGCGATCTCATCTTCGCTGTAGCCTGCATCGCGCATCAGGCGGCCGGTGCGGCTGGCGTGATGCTGCTGCAAATCCTTGCGCCATTTGAGATAGCCGATGCGGCCTTCGTCATAGCTTTCGCGGGGACTGATCCAGCGCTCGATATGCTGGGCGCGGGATGCAATCTGCAAGGCTTCCGATGCGCCGGGCCGGAACGCTGCCAAAGCCTTCGACATGCGCTGGCCATAAAGCAGCGCGCGCGGCTGACCGTCCGCGTCCTTCACGGGATCAGCCGCATTCACCACATCAATGGCGGCGAGCACGGCATTCAGTCTTTGGGTTTTGTCCAGAATGGCTCCTGCGCCTTGAGAGTGTCCCACGCCTCGCCCAGTTCCTTCTCCGCCAGAATGGCCTCGCGCGCCTCCCAGCCGAGAATGAATCCGGCGGCCTCAGACATCTCCGCCCCGCCGCCCGCTGTCAACTCCCCGAGCAGGCGGCGCGCGGTGACCACATCATTGTGCGCGCCCAGCCTGTCCTGCAGATCGGAAATCACCGCAAGCCATGATTGCTGGCGCTTGGCATGGCCGAACAGCCCGCCGAAAAACTCGATGCCGTAGCGGAGATTCTTGAGCGCGATGCGCAGGCGGTGGCGGGCATGGTCATCAAGCTGCGCGAAGCCCTTGCCGCGCTTCCTCACCCGCTTGTGGAGTTTTTCCAGGGCCGATGCGGCGAAGCCTTCCGCTGTGATGCCGCCCAGCGATTCCTCACGCGCGGAAGCCCAGCCGCGCCGCGCCAGAAACGCCTGTATGTCGAGGACGAAACAGGTCGCCTCCTCGCCCTCGATCACCGCGCGGGCATCCGCATAGGCCTTTTCGCGCGCCAGCTTGAGGCGGGCCATCACCGCATCGGCGGATGATGGACGGTCGCCGCTGCTCAAAGGCCCGGCCCGCAGGCGCTCCTCAAACACATCGCAATCGCGCGCCGGGCCGAATTGCGCGGCAATTCCGCCAGCCCGTTCGCGGAAGGATAAAAACTCCGCACACGGAATGAATTTACTGAAGACTCCAAGCGCCGAGCGCGTGCGCCGCAGGGCGACGCGCAACTGGTGAACCGATTCCACGTCTTCGCCCGCCCGCAGCGCCGCCCAGTTGGCGGTGAAATGCGCAAGGCCGTTGCCGAGAATGGCCGCAATGCCATCATCCACTGCGCCAGCTTCAAGCCTGAGTGGACTCGCTTTGACGGGGCTGGGAACCTTTCCCTGCGCCAGCAGGAAGCCACGCTGCGACTTGCTCAAGAATTCGAGGCGGAGCGGCGCTTCGCGGGCGAGCTGGATTGCCAACGCATAGAGGCTGGCCTCTTCACCCGACTTCAGCTCGAGTTCCACTTCGGCCAGCGGCTGGCGTTTCCGCCCTGCCACCACCTCGCCCTCGTCCAGCGCCATTTCGATGGCGGCGGCGTCCGTTCCGGCATGCAGAAGCTGGCGCCGCACCACCGTGTCGAACTGGCTGACAAGCGGCTTGCCGTTGAGGATGTCCGCCAGCTTCTGCGAAACCTCATCGTCAAACAACAGGATGTCGGCCAGGCCCTTGGGCGACGGCACTTCGATCTCGCCGCGCTTGAACGGATTGTCCTTGGGCGGCAGCTTCACGCACAGCACCGGCCTGCCCCGCCCCTCGCGGCGCACCCTGAGGACGATCTTGCGGGCGATGAGATCGCCGTCCGCCGTATCGTAGTAAGTGGTTTTGAGCAGCGCTGAGGGGCCGGCTGCAAGCCCCGCGAAGAGAGGCAAGGCCAGAAGATCGCGCAAGCTTTGCGCGCTGGCCCTGAACTTCACCTCTGTTTCGACGCCCCCCGGGGCTGCCATGCCCTTGCTCCCCGGGCAGATTGGGGAGTTCGATTGTCACAATCAAGCAAGAGACGAAGCTCAGTCTCCGAGGGCCGCCGCGAGCGCCTGGATGACGGCGGCCGCATCGGCAGGCTTGGAGAGGATCTGCACATGCGCCAGAGCTTTCGGCACATTGAGATGAGCTCCATATCCCGTGAGAAACACCAGCACCGCACCCGTTTCCGCCAGCCGCAGAGCGATCTCCACACTGGTTGCTGTATTGATGCGGAAATCCAGAATGGCCGACCGGATGGGATGCGCCGCAACGGTCCGCTCTGCCTGAGCGATGGTGGATACCGTATGCAAGCGCGTAAAACCGGACTCGATCAGCGACTGTTCAAGGTCGAGAAGCACGATCGAATTGTCTTCGAGAACCAGGCAAGGCTGAAGCCGTTCGAGAATCTCGTCAGAAAGCCTTTGCCCCGCCATGATCCGCATACCGCCAAGAATGTGGTCTTAGCCCGGCCAAGGCCGGGCAAGACCAGTTACCTGCAGCCGGATGGCCCGCAGCGACCGGCATAAATCACGCAAGCATCCAGCCGGGAATATGTGCACCGTGACACACACGGGCGCTTATGTCTGTCCACAACAGCACATTCATGGAACAGCTTTCAGGATGTAATGGCGTTTATCGGCAGCCATGCCTCGTAAATCAGGCCGGTGCGCTGCCAGGAGAGTTTTGCCCGCCCCTGAAACTGGTCGGGGACCGCTTTTTCCAGCATGGTCAGGCCAAATCCCGACCGCCGCGGCGGCCGCACATTGCGAAGCCCGCTTTCTTCCCACCGCAGATAAAGCAAGGCACCCGCATCCTCCCGCTCGAGCCTGCCGCTCAGACTGACGGTGCCGCCATGCGCAAGCGCGCCATGGCGCGCCGAATTGGCGCCAAGTTCATTAAAGGCAATGCCGAGCGTCTGGGCATGCTGGGTTGGCAGTTCCACATGCGGCAGGTCGATGCGGATGCGCGCCAGATCATCCTGCAGCGGCATGTAGGGCCGGAGCGTGCTTTGTGCGAGGGCCTGGAGGGACGCAAACGTCCAGCCGGTATCGAACAGCAAATCCTGCGCGGCCTTGAGCGCCATCAGCCGTCCGTGGAATTTCCGCTCGTAATCCTCCACGCTGCGCGCGGTGCTGGCGCTCTGCCGCGCCAGGCTTGAGGTGAGCTGCACGGAGTTGCGCACCCGGTGCGCGAGTTCCGACAAAAGCATGGACTGCGTTTCCTCATCCTGCTTGCGCTTGGAGATGTCGATCACCACGATGGCATAGGCTGCCGGTTCCCCGGGCTGGCTCTCGATCAGCTTGCCATTGACAAGACACCACACCGGCTTGCCATCCTTGCGGATGAAACGCGTTTCAAACTGCACCTGTTCGCGCGGCGTGCCGTCACCACCGCGCAGGAGTGCGGCGCTTCTGGCGATATCATCGGGATGGGTAAGGCCAGCGACGGTCTTCGTTTCCAGCTCTTCCGGCGTGTATCCGAGGAGCGAGGCCATTTCGTCATTGGCCCGCAGGATGCGCCCGTTCGTTACGTCAGCCTCGCAATTGGCCGTGCCGGAATTTTCAAAGAACGCCTCCTGCCTGACGCGCACGGTGCTGAGTTCGGCGGCGGTGTAGGACAGTTCATGCGAGAGCGTATTGGCCCGGCCTCCGAGATTTGCCCATGCGCGCGCCACCCAGGCAAGACCGGTAGCCAGAATGCCGGCCAGCGCCACGATCAGCCAGCTGCGGGGGCCTGGCCCATCGTTTGACGGGGTGAGAGATACCCCCAGCGCGTAAGGCCCGATGGACATGCTTCGCCGCTGCACCAGAGACGGGTCTGCGGTCAGCTGCGGGCCTGCCGTGTAGAGCGATGTGCTTTGCCCATTATTGATCTCCGACAGCACAAAACTCTGATCCGGCATCAGCGATGCGCCGCGCAGCAAGTCGCTGTAGGGGATCGCCTTGAACAGCAGGTTGCGCGACACGGTTTCAGTGCCGGGCGTGAGATTTGCCGTGCGGACGCCGATCAGCAGGGCTGGCTCGTCCAACGGGCCATCCTTGGCGGAGATCACAAACTCGCTCTGTTTGCCTTCCTCTTTCAGGACGCCGGACATGCTGGTGATCCCGCCAAGGTCGAGGCCGAGGACGCCCGGAGGCTGCTTGCCGGACATGAAAATGACCGGGGCTGCAAAGGGGCTTTCAGCCGGAAGGCCATGGACACGATAATCGGCGTTTCCACTTTCGGCCTGGATATCCTTTTCAAGCGACATGACATCGCCCGCCGGTATGACGCGCGCCCAGATCCACCGCGCATCCGTTTCCCGTGGCCCGGCGAGGCGGGTGAGGAAGTCGCTGACGACGGAAATGGTGGGCGACCCGCCGCCAATCAAAGCGCCGGCGGCATAGCTTTCGGTCCGGGCCCCGCGCAGGGAGCGCTCAACAAGGTCAATCTGCTGGTCAGCAGCCTGCCGGGAGGCCATTTCGAGGTCCCGCGCTTCGAGATAATAGGCAGCGCCCGCCAAAAATACGGTGGCCGCAAGGCCCGCGCCTGCCGTCCATGCGGTTTTATAAAGCGAGACAAGCATTCATGCCCACAAACGAAAAACGTCACTGCACCTGATACAGGCGAGCGGAGAACACCCGCCAACCCGGTAAGTTCCCTTCAAATCGGCATAATTTGCAATCCCCGCGGAAAATGGCGGAACCCGGGCTTGTCCGGGACGTTTGCACAAGCCGCAAATGCCATGGTGTTGCCAGGCGCGGAAACCCAAGGGAGTTGTTCGATGCGGCCATTGCCACCCAAGGTATTCGGGGAAAACGTGCTGAGGCCTGTGCCCGGCCAGCAATTGATGGTGGGGCTGGTGGTCTTTCTGGCCATCTGCGTCATCCTTTATTTTGGCCGGGAAATCATCATTCCGGTGGTGCTGGCTGTCCTCCTGTCGCTCCTGCTTGCCCCTGGCGTACGCGCGCTGCAACGCTGGAGCATACCGAAATCGCTCGCTATCAGCATGGTGGTCGGCTTGACGCTGGTGCTGCTGCTGGCGGGTGCCGCCATGATCGCCACCGCGCTGACGCGGCTGGCGGCCGATCTTCCGCAATATGAAACCAACCTGCGCGAGAAGGCCAAGACGCTGCGGGTCTTCACGTCAGGCGGCGGCACCATGGAAAAGGCCGCCAATGTGCTGAAGGACCTGCAGATCGAACTTGCCGACAAGCCGGCCGTGGCAACACCCCAGTCCGCGGAGCAGAAGCCCATTCTGGTGGAAATGCGGGACTCGTCCTTCGGGCCGCTGGAGCCGATCATTTCGGTGCTGGGCATTCTGGCCTTTCCGGTAGCGCAGCTTGGCATCGTGATCATCATGGTGTTTTTCATCCTGTTCAACCGCGAGGATTTGCGGAACCGGTTCTTGCGCCTGGCGGGGACGAGCGACATTCACCGCACGACGATTGCCATCGATGAGGCGGTGCGCCGCCTGAGTAAGCTCTTCACCACGCAATTGATGATCAATGTGCTGACCGGCGCCTTCATCGGCACGGCGCTGACGCTGATCGGTGTGCCGGGCGGCATATTGTGGGGCGCGCTCACAGCCGTGCTGCGCTTCGTGCCCTATATCGGCACGCTCATGTCGTCGGTGGTGCCGTTGATCATCGCCGCCGCGGTGGGCGACGGCTGGACACTGGCCATCGCCACCATTGCGGTGGTGCTGACGACGGAGCTGATCGTCGGCCAGGTGCTGGAGCCGCTGTTCTTCGGGAAATCGAGCGGCCTGTCGCCTGTTGCCGTGGTGGCCGCCGCCACCTTCTGGACGGCGCTTTGGGGGCCTATCGGGCTGGTGCTGGCAACGCCGCTGACCATCGCCGTGCTTGTGGTGGGGCGGCATATCGAACAGCTTCAGTTCCTCGAAGTCATGCTGGGCAGCGAGCCCGTGCTAACGCCCGATCATGTGTTCTACCAGCGCATGCTGGCGGGCGATCCGCTGGAGGCGGCAGAACAGGCGCATGAGGACGAAAAGGCCGGAACGCTGGGCACATTCCTGACCGATGTGGCGGTGCCTGCCCTGCTGCTGGCGCAGCATGACCAGCGGCGCGGCGTTCTGACGAAAGAAAACCAGACCGCCATTGCGCACACCTTCTCGGAAACCCTCGATGAAATCTGGGATGAACAGCCCGAAACTGCCGCCGCACCCAAAGTGACGCTGATCGCCGGCAACGGCGCTCTCAATTTTGCGGCGGCGCTGGCATTCTCCGCCTATCTGACGGACATGGGCATCGCGCACCGGCTGCTGCCGGAAGACGCCATCCAGCCGGGTAAGCTCCATGATGTGCCGGATGCCCCCGATGCCGCGCTGTGCCTGTGCTATCTCTCCGTTCCAAGCGAAGCGCAGCATGCCTATCTGAAGCGCCGCATTCTGGCGCAGGCCGGACAGGGAAAATTCTACACCATGTCGTGGAGCGGATCGTCCGAACACGAGCACATCCTCTCGGCGCCAGAGGCGGCGGCGCGTTTCCCCATGCCTCCCAAACCTGCTGCGGAAGAAGCGGCCGCGGCACAGCCTGAAGCGATTTCCGCAGCATGAAACCGGGGAACTTTCCGGCCCGTTATGGCTTCTAAAAAGAGCGGGAAATCCCTCGCTTTATCAATGCCAAAGAGGTGAATCATGAACTGGGATCGCATCGAAGGTAACTGGAAGGAATTCAGCGGCAAGGCCAAGGCCCAGTGGGGCAAGCTGACCGATGACGACCTGACGGTCATCAAGGGGCGGCGTGAGGAATTGGAAGGCCGTCTCCAGAAGAATTACGGCTACGGCAAGGACAAGGCGAAGGCCGAGGTGGATACCTGGCTGAACGGGTTCTGAAAGAGCTGAAGCCAGCCCGGGCGGCGCTCCCCTCGCCGCCCGGTTTTCATGTGCAATGGAGAGAGCAATGGCGACCATTTCGGAAGTGAAGAAAGTGCAGGCTAATCCCACCAGGACTTTCGATTCGCCCGCTGACGTTTTGCGCGCCGATCTGACCGACGCGGAAAAGCTGTCGATCCTGAAAAGCTGGGAAGACGAAGCGCATCAACTCCAAACCGCCACCGAAGAAAGCATGTCGGGCGGCGAACCCTCCCGCCTCGAGGATGTGCGCAAGGCGATCGACAAGCTGGAAGAGCGGATGTAAGGCGGTTGAGAAATACAAAATAAAAAAAGAGCGGGCCATGCCCGCTCTTTTTGTTTTCAGGCGTTTGCGTTCACGCGCGCCGCATGGCGCCGAAAATGAAGCCCAGCACCGCCAGGACAATGGCGACCCAGAAAACGATCTTGGCGCCGGCCATCGCCGTGCCCGCAACGCCGCCGAAGCCCAGCAGCGCGGCAACGATTGCGACGATCAGAAAAATCACCGCCCAGTGCAGCAGATTCGAGAAGTTCATTTCACACTCCCTTGAAACAGGGCGATGACCACCCCTGTGTCAACAATGCGGCAGAAACCCAATGGTTCCTGCCGCCTTGCTTACAATAAAAAAATTTTACTTAGGGTGGGGCGGCGTTACCGGCGCGCCATGAAGCCCAGCACAATGCCGAGGCCAAAAGCTGCGACAACGGAGCCGACTGGATTGCGGGTCACCGTATCTTCAAGGGATGAGAGAGACTGGTCTTTCGCAGCGACGGCCTGCCGATATGCGGCCTTCCCTGCCCGGCTGGCATCATCGAACTTGCCCTGTGCCGCTTCGGCGGCCTGGTCTCGCACATCACGGAACCCATCGAGAGCAGATTGCCCTGCCGCGCGGAGATGTTCGACAGAGACGGATGCCGCGCGGTGAGCGGTATCGGAGATATTGGAAACGGTATTGCTGCGCATGATGATATCCTTCCAGAAATGTAAAGCACAGGGGAAACGGCGGTCCCCCGGCCCGGTTCCGGCGCGGCATCAAATTCTATTCCGCGGCGCTGGCCGCGACTGCCGCCTGAAAATCGGCGTCCGGGCCGAACTCGCCGCCCGATCCCAGTTTCAAAAGTTCCGCCAGCTTCGACCGGCCGCGATTGACCCTGCTCTTGATGGTGCCCACCGCCACGCCGCAGATCGCCGCAGCTTCTTCGTAGGACATGTCCGACGCGCTGACGAGGAGCACGGCTTCACGCTGATCGACGGGGAGTTTTTGCAATGCCGTCTGCATGTCGGTCAGATCCATGTGACCGTGCTGTTCGGGATGCGAGGCGACCTTGGCGGCGATGGCGCCATCCGCGTCTTCCACTTCGCGCTTGCGCTTGCGGATTTGCGTATAGAATTCATTGCGGAGGATGGTGAACAGCCAGGCCGCCATGTTGGTGCCCATCTGGTAGCTGCGCCGGTGCTGCCACGCCTTGGTGAGCGTTTCCTGCACGAGATCATCGGCACGGTCAGTACGCCCCACCAGCGAAATGGCAAAGGCGCGGAGCGACTGAATCGAAGCGACCAGATCGCTTTTGAATTGCCGGTCATCCGCGTGCGATGTGTCGGGCTGCTGCGCCTGGCCCATTACACATTGTCCTGCGTGGCGCTTTCATCAAGCTGCTTCAGCAGGTCGAGAAACCGGTCCGGCACGTCTTGACTGCTGATGTCGTCATAATAGGCTTTCAGCTTTCCGCTGACCGCGGCTTCGACGATTTTTGTGGATTTTCGTGTTGCCGGTATCGGGCGCTTGCCCTTGTCGTGGTGACTAATCATTCTTCGCTTCGCTCATCTGCTACCCCTGCCGCGCCTTGGTAACGTGCCCGGAAAGGCTTTGTTCCAAAAAATTTTTCGAAACTTTGGAACTGCAATGAGCATTAGACGTTTATTGACCAAATTGTAGCTGCAGGGAGAGGCCGGGTTAAAGCCAGGCCATTGATTTATATGAGTCTTTCCAAGAACGTTGCGCCTTATCTTCCCTTTCTCCGCCGCTATGCGAGAGCCCTCACCGGGTCCCAGGCGAGCGGCGACAGCTATGTCGCGGCGGTTCTGGAGGCGTTGATTGCCGATCCTGCTGCCATCCGCGACAATGCTAACCCGCGCATTGCCCTCTACCGGTCCCTGAGCAAGCTGTGGGGCTCGATCGGCATCAACCGGCATGGGGAAACCGCCCAGCCCGGCTGGGAAACGACCGTGCAGGGCCGGCTGAGCAGCATTCCCGGTCCTGCCCGTCAGGTCTTCCTGCTTCAGGCCGTTGAAGGGTTCAACCGGCAGGAAACCGCCGAAATCCTCGATCGGTCGGAAGTTGATGTCGCGACCCTTCATGATGAAGCGAGCCGCCAGATTTCCGAGATGATCTCCAGCGACATCCTGATCATCGAGGATGAGCCGCTGATCGCCATCGATCTGGAAGACATTGTTTCATCTCTGGGCCATCGCCCCATTGGCGTTGCCCGCACCCATCAGGAAGCCGTGAAAATGGTGCGTGAGCACGCGCCGCAGCTCGTTCTCTCCGATATCCAGCTTGCCGACGGTAGCTCGGGGATTGAGGCGGTAAACGACATCCTGAAGCAAATCGACGTGCCCGTCATTTTCATCACCGCTTTCCCGGAACGCCTGCTGACCGGCGAACGCCCCGAACCTGCCTTCCTCATCACCAAGCCGTTCTCCCCCGACATGGTGAAGGCGCTTATCGCGCAGGCCCTGTTCTTCGACATGCGGTCGCGCAAGGCGGCATGATCTTTCTCTTCCACGCAAAATAAAAGGCCGGGGATTTCCCGGCCTTTTATTTTGATGTTTCGTCAGATGACGTGGAACACATACAAGAGGATGATGACCGGGATTGGAAGGCCGATCAGCCAAAGTAAAACGCCTCGCATATTTTCCTCCTGAATGATGTTGTGTTTTTAGCCGCGCCACACGGCACCGGTCCTGGAGTTCACCAGCACCTGCACGACGTTGCCATTGCGGGTGGCGCGAAACACGTAGGTCGAGCCGTTGCAGTTCCTGGCCTGCACATTGCGGTAGCCCTTGCTGCGCACCACACTCGCCGCCTGCCCGCATGACATCTTACCATAAACCGGGCCGGGCTTCGGCTTCCCCGGGCGATACCAGCCATAGCCATGGCGGTAATAATAGCCGGGGCCGGGATTATAGGCGTAATAGGGAACGCCCAGATAGATTCTGACCTTCGTCTTTGCATCTGCTGCGGGAGCGGTCGCGACAACAGATGTGAAAGCCAAAGGCAAAGCCAATGCGGCTGCTGCGAGGAATGACTTCATGGATGTGCCCTTTCGTTTGATTGGCGTTGCGATAACGCCGGCAGGAGATTCAGGTTCCACCTGTTACGCGATGCGGAACCTGCTCCAGCTCCGCCGGATAAATGCCTTGCAGGATCGATTCGAAATGCGCCTTGACCGCATCGTTGCAGCCGCATGATTTGCCGGCCAGCAGCTTGGGATCATGGATCTTCAGCTTGCCGCGCCTGACGCTCAGAATGCCGTCGCGTTTCATGCGCTGGATGATGCGGCTGATGTAGCTGCGCCCGACGCCCAGCATGGAGGCGAGGCGCTCCTGGGTGAGCGGCACTTCGAGTTCGCCCGTGCGGTCAACCGCCGCCAAAATCCATTTCGCGGCGCGCTGCTCGATGCCATGCGCGGCATTGCAGGCGGTGGACTGGAACATTTGCGCCATCAGGCAATCGGCGTAGCGCGAGAACAGATTGTCGAGCGAGCGCGATTTCGCCTTGGCGGCATCCAGCGCATCAACCGGCATCGCCAGGAACTCCCCGCCGAACTGAACCATGATCTGCGAAAATGCTGGAAGCTTGCCCTGGCTGACGATGCCGCCCACCGCACCTTCGCGGCCAACCATGGTGGTTTCGACTGCGCCACCGTCTTCCATGGAAATGAGGAATGAAACAAGCGTCGCACCACAAGGAAAATAGACGGTGCCCACATGATCACCGTGATGATAGAGCACCGCATTAGGCTTGGCGGTGAATGGCTTGAGATAGGGCTGTAACAGCTCCGCGTCGTCCATACGCAGGTAATTCAGCAGATTATTGGAGAAAGCAGGCCTGTGATCTGACATCCCTATTGCCGGGCTGACCGATGGGAACGCCGCCGCCATGTTTGTTCCCTCCTTTACGTCAGAGTATTTTATAAACGACGAGCGCCGCATTGGCCGTCTCGCTCGCCGCGATCGCCGTTGCCGCCGACAGGCCGAGGCAAATCAGCGTATAGATCAAGCGGGTTTGAACCATGTGCCCTCGCGGTTTTCTGTAGATGCAATGCGGGCTTGGGCTGAAAGTTCCGATGTAATGTCGAAAAGTGGAACATCACACGTGACTTTGCGTTGAGCCGCAAACGTCTCAGGGAGGATGGTTATGGGCAAAAGCGGCGGCATATCGGGCTGGTTCTCAAGTTTCGCATCCGAAGTCGCGAGGCTGTGCGGCAGCCCGGCGGCTTTCGCGATCGCCACGCTCTCGGTCATCGTCTGGGCCGTGACAGGCCCGATGTTTCACTTCTCCGACACCTGGCAGATGGTGATCAACACCGGCACCACGATCTGCACGTTCCTCATGGTGTTCATCATTCAGAACAGCCAGAACCGCGATGGCGCGGCGCTGCAGATCAAGCTCGACGAACTGATCCGCGCCGTCTCCGGCGCGAGGAACAGCATGCTCGACCTCGAAAGCCTGCCCGAGGGCGAACTGGACGAAATCCGCAAGACCTTCGTGACACTCGCAGGCAAGCACCGCGCCAAGGAGCGCAAAAAGCCGAAGGTGAATGTGACGGCGATTGAGAAGGATGAGTAGGAATCACAGGCAATTGACTTTCCCTCTTGTTTGACATATACAATGGCATATACAAGAGGTAGTCATGGCCCCAAAACAAGGCATTGTTCAGGCGAAAGAAGCCAAGCTGTTTCGAAACAATCGAAGTCAGGCTGTGCGTATTCCCGTCGAATTCGAGTTTCCGGGCGACCGTGTGCTGATCCATCGTGAAGGCGACCGTCTGATCATCGAACCTGTCCGACGGAAAGGCCTTCTCGAAATCCTGTCCGGCCTGAAGCCACTGGGACCGGAAGACTCCTTTCCTGAAGATATCGACGCGGGCCTGCTCCCGCTTAGGGATGCCGAACTTTGACCATCCGTTACATGCTCGACACGAACATCGTGTCGGACCTTGTTCGGAATCCACAAGGAAAAGTGTTCGACGGAATAGGCAGGACCGGAGCGGAAGCCGTATGTGTCAGCATCATCACGGCTACCGAGCTGCGCTACGGTTGCGCCAAGCGCGGATCGGAAAAGCTGCGCCGTCAAATTGATGCGATTCTTGAAGGTCTTGAGATTCTTGCGCTGGATGTTCCAGCCGACACCGAATATGCCAGCATCCGCGCCGAACTGGAAAGGGCAGGAAAGCCAATCGGACCGAATGATCTCCTGATTGCCGCGCACGCCCGCGCCATGGGTGCAGTGTTGGTCACTGCGAATATCAACGAATTTTCGCGTATTCCCAAACTCCGCCTCGAAAACTGGCTGGAGTGATCTTTCAGTCCACAGAGAAAATGGTGAACCCTAAGGCAGGGTTTTAAATCGCCCGGATTGAAGAGACCTTCGCAGATCAACCACGCCGCTTTATCAATTTTGACATTGGAGGTCTCGCTTTGCTGACAAAATCCGGCCTGTCTTCTATGTCTGAGAGTTCTGATCGGGCCGTTATAATGGAAGGCGTCATAGTGGGAGCCTACCGGTAGCGGCGGGGCGTCGAAAAATTCTCCGCTGGAAAGATCGGTCAGGGACGTAATAACACTTGAGGTTTGCGGCCAGACCGCAACGTTGAAAGAGACTTCGACGTTAAAACGCCTCGTTTTGCGAGACTTGAGGAGAAATCTCAACTCTTCGCCATGGGCTCTTACAATGCGGTCGGCAGCCTCAACCGTTGCCGCCAGATCAGGGCGGATTGTTTTCAAAACTGCGACCGTCGCATCCATCACAAGTTCGAATGCGTTGCTCAGGTTTGGAAAGTCCTTAGAAACTCCGACATGCGCGTAACGTTGCCACCAGTCTCCGCCTGTATCGGTGATCCTGATCGCTCCAGGCTCCAATGATGGCGTGAGGAAAATATAGAGAGCCGTATATGCGCCCAGGCTGAATCCATCTCCATTCAAATACAATGCGAGGCGTCTGCCAAATGCGACGGCCTCTTCATTGCCTTTGAGATAGCTATCTATATCCCCATGAAAGTACCGGATGTCCTGAATCCGGGAAGGGCGGCCATCTTTCGTCATAACCTGCAATCCGTGCATGGGCTGACCGCCAGCCCAAGAAATATGTTGGTGGGCCCGCCAGTTCTGCGAAATAATCGTTAAATCAATACCTTGCCCAAAGGTGCGGGCAAATACGCACCTTTGGAAAGTAAAGGGAATTTTCAGCGCTCCCCGCACCCTCCCCCGCCCCGCCTGTGGGAGGGGATGATGGAAGCATATCAGCCAGAAATCGGACAGGCGGCGTTCGGCCAGCCGTGGCAGGCCCACGCCGTCCCCGCAATCATGGAGGCGGCGCTTGCAGCCATCCGGGAGGAACATGACCGGATATGGTGGAACTGCATGCAGGGAGAATGTCCCTCGCCATTCAGCAACAGCGGGTCACGCGCCAACTTCAAAAGCCCGATCTTCGAGGTCTGCGCCTATTCATGGAACGATGATGAGCAGCCCTATAACTTCGCTTGGCGGGATTTGCGGATCAGCTGGTACAAGCATTGCGGGCGCGGCACGTCAAGCAATATTCCCGTTACGCCGGACATGGCCGCTCAATGCCTGGATGAGTGCCTTGACTGGCTGAGGCGGTTGGAACCGGCACACAACGGCGACGACTACTCCGCCTTCAAAAGTTGCCACCCGAACATCTCCCCCACCGCACAGGGAGGGGCGTGAGGATGGAGCGTTGCAGCGTTGAGGTATCCACGCGCGGCTACTGGCAGTCCCACCAGTGCGCCCGAAAGGCCGTCCTTACCATCGAAGGCAAGGGTTACTGCAAGCAGCACTCTCCGGACCGGCGGGCCGAGGAATGCAAGCGCCAGCAGTTGGATTACGCTCAAGAGCGCCATTTCTCTGACCTGAAATGGCAGGGCGAGAAGTTCTTTGAAGCGCTCTTGAAAATCTCGCGCGGGCATAACGACCCACGTCAACTTGCGCTCGATGCCCTACGGAACATTACAGGTGACAAAGGATGATCCACCGATGAATCCGCCCCGCGACAACTGCCTCAAGTATCTGCTGCCGGAAGGAGAGGGAAGATGAAGCTAACGCCCAAAGCCCGATTGGCCGCTATTCAAGCCCTGTGCGTTGAACTTCCGATGATCCATCACCGGCTTGTCGAGTGCGGGCTTTATGCCACGGCCCACAAGATGCACGACACCGTGCGCAGCATTGGTTTCGAGGCCGAGCGGGAAATTGTCAAGATCATGAAACCTACGCTGCCGGAAGGAGAGAAATGATGAAATATACGTGGGAACGCGATGACATTATTGTGGGTCGCTTGGTAGATACTAGCAATCGAACCGAACGCAGTATCATCGGCTATGATTTGATCCGAGACGCAGCGGACGGCAATCTGGCCCTCGTTTCGCTCCGTGATGGTCTTGTCATTATCCGCGACCTGACAGCGGAGGCCCTCGCGGAGCACTTGAACAAGCACGGGGCACTGCCAGTTCACCTACTGGACCCGAACATGCTTCAGCCAACGAAGATCACTAACTAATGACCATCCACTTAACCAAGGCCATGCGCGAAGCGGCGGAAAAAGCGGCGATGGCTGATTGGAATTTTCATTTCCCTGCCGAAGCTCAGTGGAACACACTGGATCGCATGACACAGGAAAGCATCATCGAAGATGCTTGTCGAAGCTATTCTGGCTTCCTCTCCGCGCTTCTGGATAGCGGGGCGGCGCGGGAAGCTGCGCTGATCCAATCACAAACTGGCTGCTGGGGCGCGCAGCAGATCGGCAAGCCATACTCTAACGCCCTCATCATCAAACTGGAGGACTAAAGATGTGTGAAACTAGAAAAAACACCAAGGTATTTAATCACAAACATTACGAAGAAGGCCCGAAGAAAATCTCTAAAGAAGGAGTCCACGCCACGAGGGCGGAAATTGAAACCGCTCTCCGCGCGCAGCTTGCGAAAGCGGTGGAGGCGGTAGTGGCCAGCCTGATCGAAGATCACGGCGATAAGTGGCAACAGGTAATTGCCAAGCCGCAGATGCTCGAATGGTTCACAGCACAGGCAATGAAACGCACGGGCGGGGCATTCCCGCCGGAAGCCTTCCGGACCTTGTTCCGTGCCCGGCTGGAAAGCGCAGCGAATGGATAGGAGCGAGCCATTCAAGCAGGGTTATTCCATGGCATGGAAGGACGCCATCACTTGGCTGCACGAATACGCCGCCGGAATGAAGGATGGCCACGCCACCGCATTGCTCAACTCGGCAGCATTCAGCTTGGGCAATTTTCGTAAATCGCGGGATCGCATTCCCGTTCTCAACGCCGCCGCCACCTTGAAGGAGATCACCGATGACAAGGGATGAGATCGTGGAGGTGATGGCAGAAGCCTCTATCAACGGTGCTTTTGGCTCCAGCGCATGGGGCGCGACAACAGACCACGTGCGCAATGCCGCCCGGAAAGACGTGGCCAACGTCCTCACCGCCCTTGAGAAGGCGGGGTATAGCATCGAGCCGGGATGGCAGACGATGGAGAGCGCGCCGAGGGATGGGGAATGGTTTCTGGCAGTAGGAGGCGGCCTCGGCGTCGAAATTGACATTGCCTCTTACAACAAGAGTGTCGGAGCTTGGAACACAACCCGATACACCCTTGATGACCATGACAACGAACCCGACGGCTACAACCGTCCCACCCACTGGCGTCCCCTCCCCGCACTCCCCGAACAGAAGGAGTGACTTGTTTGTAAAAAGTGCAAAGAACTCCCCCTCTACCCTGATCTGTGGTAGAAGGGGATGCTGGCGATGACACGGTGAAATTCTGCCTGCCGTAGGTCGCCGAAAGGCGGTCCGCATTGTGGGGTTCACAGGCAGGCCCCACTCGCTGGCAAGATTTTCCGGTTTCAGCGGTGCAAGGCCGCTATCTGGTTCCATCGCATGTGCACGTGCGACGATCTGGAGAAAACCGGAGCCCGGCCCGCCAGCCCTTCACGGAGACGATATGAGCAAGATGGAAGCAATCAACAGAATACTCCGTGGTCTTAATGCCAAGGGCATTCCCGCGAGCCACGCCGACATTCCGGGCCTGTTCAACGTGCACGGTTATCCCGAATTGACGGTGAACCAGTTGCTGGGCCTGTTCGGCGCGGAGTTTCCGGCCAGCCCTTCCTCTCCCTCCTGACCCTATTTCGGCCACCCAGGAGGCCCGTCAATATGGTGGTTCGTTGGGAGCCTCAGCATTCCCCGCTTGCGCCCGCAGGCCGTGCATCTGAAATTCCGCTGTAGCAGCCCCGCCGAAGCATCCATGCCCCAGCGGATCGCAAACGGAGCAAACGCTACCGGAACGCCACGATTGCATCCTATGCAATAGAGCCACGCCCACTTGTTGCCTTGCGCAAACATGTCCCGGAAGCTGATGAGATCGTCGTCCATGCTGAACGGTATAACGCAAAAAGGCCCCGCCGGTTAAGGCAGGGCCAGTTGACACATGGAGAAAGCCCGGAAGCGCCGGGACGCTTTCCTGAGGATCAGGAAACTCACAAATCCTTTCGAAGCACCTTGCAGTCTTTGCGCCAGCGCTTGTCGTTGCCACCAACGGCGACATAGGCGTCACACAGGGCATGGAGACGAATTCCGCAGGCGAACATTTCTTCCCGGCGGCGTTCCGCGCGATGCTCCCGAAGCCAGCCCACGGTCTGTTCGATCATGCCTTCGATCTTGGCCACTACCGATGCCCCTCTCTTGAATGATCCCTGTCCGTGTCGGCGGGCTTTGTGGTCATCGCTTCGCATATCCCGCCCGCACCTTGGCGTACCAGGCAGCGGAGCATTTGAGATTGCCGTTGGCGTGGATGAGCGCGGCCGTCACGGCTCGCGCATCATCGCGCGGGTCGGTCTTGACGGGCGGCAACGGCACTGGATCCATGCAGGCGGGCGCCGCAGGAAGGTTCACGGGTTGCAATCTAGCGCCCGTGCTTGTGCAGCCATTCAAGATCAGCAGGATCGTAACGGCACTGAGGATCGGCAGGACGTGCTTTTTCGGCGTCGGCATTCTCGCGCTCCAACTGTTCATTTTCCGCATTGATGTTTTTGATCATGACGTCCGCCACGTCCTTCGCGGCCTCCGCCGCGGCGAGATCGCGTTTCAGGCTTGCAATCTCCACCCGCAGTTCGGCGTCGTGGCAGTGGCGGGATGCGGTGTGGTAGCCGTGGCTCCAGATCGCAATGGCGAGCGCCAGGACGGCCAACGGCTTCCGCCACTCCCATGCGAAGGCGAGAAAGCTAAACGCCATCTTCCCGGCTCCGCTTCATGCGCGCATGGATGATCCAGACCACCGCCGTGCCGACAATGGCCGCAAGGGTGATGGAGAGCCATGTCGGGTCATCGAACGGCAGATAGGCGCGGAGATCGCCAATCTGGTAAAGCGTGTCCTTCATGGCGCCGAAGATGCCAGCTGCGCCCGCAGCGAGCCCGCCCCAGAAGGTCCCGGTCTTCGCAATGGGCTTTCCGAGATCGGGGCCAATCAGCCCGCGCGCCTCGCGCATCTCGAGCAATTCCGCCTGCGTTGGCTGTGCCGGCGGCGCGGCGAACAGCGTATGGGCGTCCTCCATGCTTTCGAAGAGGTGAGATTCAGCGGCGCGGCGCTTCACCAGGCCGGGCAAGGTGCGCCCATTGGCCTTGGTCCACAACTGGATGCGCCACGGAACCGACTTGAAATCCCCCCTGTTCACCGCTTTGAGAACGGATGACTTGGCGAAATTCCCCGTCCCGACATTGAAGGCGAAAGACACGAGCGCCGAAAACTGGTTGTCCGTCAGTTCGCGGCCGACATAACGCATCACGCTGCGCGAGAAAGTCCCGATATCGGCAGTCAGGATCTCATCGGCGCGGGCCTTGCTGATCTTCATGCCCTTCCTGACGTTGGGCGGCCCTGCCTCGCTGGTGTGGCCGTAGCCGATGGTCCATGGATCGCCATCTGTTGCGGGATCGGGATAGGCGTTCACTTCGCAGCCCTCGTACGTCTTGATGATGGCAAGGCCTGCAGCATTCACTTTCATGGGTTCGGTCCTTTCACGGTGTGGTCAGGGCAAAAATGACGACAAGGCAGAGCGCGGCGCCCGCGATCAGCAGAGCCAGGACGGCGGCATGGCGGCTCACGGTGTGCGCTCCTATTTCGACGGGGGAAGGCGCTGGAGGATGATCTTGGTGTCCTGCCGCTGCTCGCGGGCCAGATCCTCAAGCGTCTCCATCTGGCTCTGCAGCTTGATGATCGCGGCGTTGTCCCGCTCCGTCACGTCCTCGACGCGGTTGACACGGCGCTCCAGCGCCGCCGTCGCCGCTACGGTGTCGTCCTTGAGGTCCTGTGTTTCCCGCCGCGTCGAGAGCTGATGTTGCTCGATCACCTTGTCGACGTACTTCTCGATGACGGGATCGGCGAAAATCCATGCAAAACTGACAATCGCGCCCAGGGCAACCACGATGCTCACTCCTTGCTCGACGAGGCTTTTCAGGGAAACCATTTCGCGGATGAATTCCCCCATGGTCTGGGGGCGAGGCGCATGGGAATCTTCTTCGTCGTCCTCGTAGCGATGCTTCCGCGGCGGGTTCATCAGGCGGCACTCCAATAAAAAACCCGCCTTGCGGCGGGCGGGTTGGGACGGGTCTGGACGGCGATACGGCGGCAGGCGTAGGGTGCCCCCATGCGCGGATGGCGGTTCTGGGCGATAGTGGCGGCGGTGTGCGGCGGGGCCTTGCTCTCGGACTCCGAAGCCCGTGCTGCCCATATTTTTGCCTCTCGAGATTCCTCGACGGGATTATGGTCTATCACCCTCACCGGCGAGATAACCCCTGGTGATGCGTCCCGGTTCGAATCCGCGACATGGGGCGTTGAAAACGGAATTGTTAGCCTCAACAGTGAAGGCGGCACCGTCGGTGATGCCGTCTTGATCGGCCAATCAATTCGCAAACACGGACTCAAATCCGTCGTTGCCCGCCGCAGCAAATGTTTCTCTGCGTGCGCCATAGCGTGGCTTGGCGGTATTGAGCGCTACATTGAGCCAGGTGGCAGCGTTGGTTTTCACGCCGCATACAATGCGACACGCGGGAGGCCCGAAAGCGGCGTCGCCAATGCAATTGTCGGGGCCTACTATGCCGGTCTCGGCCTCAACTACGATGCGGTCATTGCTCTGACATCCGAGCCGCCCAAGCGCCTGTTTTACCTGACGAAACAAAATACTCTACGACTTGGTATAGCCGTTTCTTTTGAGGCACCACCGCGCGGGCAAGAGATCATTCCTCGTCCACGACAGAAACCAGATGCCGTCTTGATGGCTGCGGCCAATGCAGCCGCCATGGACATGAAGACCGAACAAGACCCAGCCGTTCCGACGGAAAACAAACATCTGCATGACATAATCACTCAAAAGTCGGACCTTTTCTCACCTCAATCCAAAACAAATCTCCGCGTCCCCGGCGACCCATATTTTTGGTGGCCGTCCGGCACGTACAACTATGGCCATCGTGAAACTGTCATTATCTTGGTCGAACCGGGTCAAATGCTCTCGACGCGTGGAGAACAGACATACTGGGATATCGGCACAACGCCTCCTGCGCCTATGGAAGCGATAAGATACCCGGCCCTTCCTTCTGTCGTCATTGACCCCGCCCTGCCAGCCGGCGACGACGCCATGAAAGTGATCCGGCAATGGGAATCCGGAGAGACACACCTTGGGCCAAGGGCAGCGCAGACAAAGACATTCTACGATCAGATCCCGCCATATTCCGTGAAGGAAATACACGAAAGACTGGCGCCTGGTTCGGTGAAGGAAATCAGCGACAGGATTACCCCGTGACGTCTCGCCGCCCCAGCCTCCTCGAAATGATCAGCGTGGTCGTTGCATTCCTCTTGGTCATGAAGGTTTTAAGCTTTCTGCTGCACCGCGCCGTGTCTTCATTCGGCGACGCCACGCTGGTTCTGGTATTCGCGTCCTGCCTCGTCGTTGCCATCTACCAAGAGAGCCGCATTGGCTGGCCTACCTTTGCTCAAGCGCGGCGCGCCCTCGCGTGGCTGCGAGGGCGGACACGCCTGAGATAATCGCCTTCACCTCCTCTTTGGCGTTCAGCGCCCTTCCCCGCCTCTTTGCCTCAGCCCCCAGAATGTCCAGAAGCTTTTGCTGATCGATACCGGAGCGCGTCAGCATGCGCGCCGCGTCAAGTGCGACTTTCTGCTGGCGCTTTGTCAGGGCGTCTCCCGTCACCGAATTGACGATGCGGCCGAGGAGATGAATGGCGTTTCCAGCAAGACCTCGTTGCGCGATACGATCCAGTTTTACGTCCGTCGACTCCCCGATGGGATAAGACTTCATTTCGGCGGTGCGCTTGGCCGTGCGCGAGTTTTGCAGGACACGATCCGCCTGCGCATTGCGCCGTGAGGCCGCCTCCAGAGCGGCACCGATCTGAGACGCCTTCTCATTGCCCAAGAGGACTTGCAGCTTTTCACGGTTCCAGCCCTTATCGAGCAGTTCGCGCGTGACGGCGGATGATTCCTTGCGCGCCGTCCCCATCAATTGGGAAATCGCATCTCGGGCCCCGAACAGAAACGCCTTGCGCACTTCGGGGTCCATGGCCTTCACCTCAGCCGCAAGTTCATCCGGAGAGCCGTAGGATCGCTGGAACACAGCGCGGCCCTCGATCAGAGCATCCTTTTTCTGCGCCACAATCTTGAATGCAGCATCGGCATCTTTCCATCCCGGCACGTCTTTTTTGAGCATATCGTCGAGCATGGATCGCACGTCACGCATGGCGCCGATGGCATTTCTGCCCGCCGATGTGCCAGGCATCCCGGATTTTTCGATCATGTCATCCAGCGCCATGCGGGAGGCATGCAGTTGAGACGCTGTGACCGGGCCGCCACGAAAAACACGAAGATCGGCAACCTGTTTCAGGGCGGACTGCACCGGCCCATCGGCATCCGCCACCATGGCGTCGAGTTCTGCCTTGACCGGAGAAACATCGAAGCGGCCGTCGAACTTCTTGGCTGCCTCATACATACGGCCGACGGCCTTCTTCTCTCCGTCGATCAGAGCCGAGTTCTGAACGCGGCCAGCATCGCGCCCCAGTACGGAGTTGATGACACTTTTGATGCGACCGCCCTCTGCCTCACTCTGAGACCGCACGGCGCTTGAGATCACATTTCCGGCCGGTCCTGGCGAATTGGCGATGACCTCAGCCGCTGCATTGAGCCGCGGCCCCCTGTTCAACAGCATGTCTCCTGGCGTGGCGTCCGCCAGTTGACCCGTCGACATATCGTCCTGAATGGCGGTCAGAAGCCGCTTTGCAGCAGGCTTTGAGATTCCAAGTTCGGAAATCGCGCTCCTGAGATTGATAAAATCGGCAACCTTGCGGCCCGCAGCGCCAACGACCGGGGCGAGCACGGGGGCTGCACCACCAATGGCCCCGCCGAACTTGGCGTCCGAAGCGGCCTGCTGCAGCCTCTGATCAGCCCCCCCTTCGCCACGCCCATAGCCCTCGACCGCGCCAAGCGCGCCGCCCGTGGCTGCGCCTGTCAGAACCTTGGCGACCGGCCCCATGGCACCGAATGCCTGAACGACTTTCGCGGGCGTCGCCGCGACGGCACCGGCAACACCGCCGCCGATCTGTTCCACAGTCGATTCCGTGGGGTGGTTCTTGTCATAGTTACGGTCGCGGGCACGCTCATAAGCGAGCGCCTGATCATAGTCCCCGGCAAGGCCGCCCAGCGTGTTCACATTGGCGGCGAGTTCGTCCATGTAGGGACCGATGACTGGCACGCCGCGCGCGACGGCGCGCACCCGGTCATCCACGGACTGGACAACGCCGGATTCATCGGCGACGCGGCGATCCGCCTTCACCTCCTGATGCAGAGCATCCGCGTCCTGATATTCGCGGGCCTCGCCGAATTGGTCATGCGCCTGTTGAAGGCGATCCATCATCTGCGGCGCAGTCTCTCCGGCATTCAAGGCAGAGCGGCGGAACGATGCAGGCTTTGACTTATCCCCGTCAGCAAGCCACTGCTTCAACTGCCCGACGTCCATTTCCTTGACGGAGCGGCGGCGATCAGAGCCGCTGCCGTCGGAGAACGATGCGTTATAGATTGCCTCGGCTTCCTCCTTCGAGTTCACGCCCGCAACGATCTTGTGCTCATCGAACTTGCCAGTTTTCGGATCTTGTTGGTCGATGACATAGACCCGCTTGCTGTCCGGGTTGCCGCCCATGTAGAAATCGACCTGATCGCCGTCAGCGCCTTGTGTGCGGCGAACATAGCCGTATGTCGCGGGCATTTCGCTCTGCCAGGCCGTGCCATCGGCATTGGTGCCGCTGCGCACCGAACCCTTGGGGTTTTCAATCGAGAGGTCGATGCCGTTCCATGAAACGTGGCCCTTGCGGTAGTTGCCATCTTCTTTCTGCGCCGGGGTGGGGTCCGTGTTCACCTGCGCCTCGGCGTGCGCCAGCCTGTCTGGAAAGGCCGAAATGCCTTGGGTTGGAGCTTCGACCTTGGCCTCCGGTGAGGACATGAGATCAAACTGCGAGACGTTGGGCTTGGGCGAAGCAACATCAGTGGTCTGATGCGAATCGAACTGATCGAAAACGTTTCCGCTGTTTGCTGCGGGCTGCGTCGCGCTTCGCGTCGGCGGGGCGTCAAACTGGTCAAACACATTTGCCATTACTGGCCTCCGAGAACACTTTGCGAAAGACCGGCGCCATATTTCTGATCGAACTGGGCAGCAGCGTCGGGATTGGCCTTGAGGAAGTCGATTGCGGCCTGTGGAACGCCCGACAATGAATTCGCAGCACTTCCTGCCGCGCCGCCTCCAGGCTTGTAGTAGTCGCCACCGCGCAATTCATCGGCGCGCGACTGATTGAATTTCACACGCGCTTGGGCCAGTTTAATGGCCCGCTTGATAATGTCTTCCCGTTCTTTAGGTGTCTTGTCGACTGATGCCTGCATTTCGAGAAGGATTTGCCGCTCGCCTTCCGTCGGCGCGGCGCCGAACGTCGCCTTCAGATTGGCGAGCGCCTGCCCCAAGACGACGTTCTGGAAATTCGTGGTAGCCTCGCCCTTTGCGTCATCGAAGACGCCGAATGGGTCGTTGCGCGCGGCAAAGGCCTGCACCCCGGCAGTCGCGCCATACCCGGCCTTGTCATTCAAAGACTTTCCGCTCTCATCTGGTGTGATGAGAGACTGGAGCTGCTGCGCGGAAATCTCGGCCGCTTGGGCGTTTTCCTCGGCCTCCAGAATTGCCTTTTTGTCGATGGCGGTAAGGGGGGCCTGATCCTCGCGCGGCATTTTCCCGGTGAGGACGTAGGAGCGATATGCAGGATCATCAGGCTTCAAACCCATCTGCGCCGCAGCATCTTGACGCTGGCGCACGGCATCGCCAACGGTCTCGGCCTTCTGGTCGGCGATCTGCTTCTGCAGCGCGTAGGTGCGATCCGCATTCGACTGGTTCTGCTTGTCGAGTGACACCTGCCGCTCATCGGCATTGATGTCGCGGCCGGCACCGATCAGCATGGACAATTGCTTCATGCGGTTGTCCTGCTGAAGCTGGTTCGCCTGCTGGATGGCCTGTAGCACCTTCACGCGGTCATCCTGCCCCTGCTGCTGTCCGGTGAGGTAAGAATTCGCGCCCGTGGAAGATGCGGCGGCGATGCCTTGCAGGAAATTCCCAGGTGTGGTTGCGAGAGCCGCGCTCGCCTTTGCAAGGGCGGTGCGGATGTTCTGGCGGCGCTGCTCCTGCGGATTGACGGATTTCAGAAGCTCGTCCTGCCACGAGGGCGTTGCCTGTGACGGCGCAGCATCGGGAGACGCGCCGCCGCCCTGCGTACCGATCAGGGCCTGGTAGAGCGGTTGCAAATTTATAGCCATGGCGCGGTCCTCAAACGAAGGTGGACAAGATAAGACGCAGCTGATCGCCGCTCGGGTCGGCCTGCCCCAAGGCCTGCATCAACTTGATCTGGGCCAGAAGCGCATCGGCCTGCTCCTGCTGTTGCTGCTGCTGCCGCTGGTAACGCGAATTGTCGTCGTTATGGCTTTCGGATCGGCCCGTCGGGGAGCGAAAGTCTCCATTGGCCACAGCATCGGCGAGACGGCCGCCAAGGCCCTTGAGGCCGAGTTTTGCCTGATTGGCCTCATAGCTGACCCGGTTGGCGAGGGAGCGCAGCGAATCGGGCTGGCCTGCGACTTGAGAGGGAGACTGGCTGGTTCCCGTCCCGACGCCGCTCGACGGGCTGCTATATGTGCTGCCGCCATTGGTAACAATTCCACCTTCAGGCTGGTCGCTGATGTTCGTATTCGGCAAGGACGCTGTGCGTACAGGCGGAGCGCTCGGCAACGCCTGAAAGGCATCGTCCTGACCCGCCCCTATTGTCATATTCGGGGGTGTAGGCGCGCCAAGAACGGAGCGAAGAGGACTGAGCGAAGCGACGGTCGCGGCAGCTGCGGCGGGGCTTATCGTGCCCTGACCTGCCATGGGTGAACCGACGCCGGATATGGAGGATTGATCCTTCGGGTGGCCCAGGCGAGCCGTCTCTGTTTTGCCGACAGGCGCGGCAGGTCCCGCAAGGTTGCTGAGAGCCTGATTTACCGCTGCAATGCTGTCGACGGATGAGGCATACGGCGAAGTGCCTCCAACGATTCCAGCAAGTGACGAAGTGCCGGGTGTGCTGCCAAGAGGATCTGACATCGCACTCCGGATCGGAGAGGAGTTCACACCGGATGCGAGGCCAGGCGCTGATGCTGCATTAACGTCGGATTGCAGGCTTTTCTGTGCCATGCCACCCATTGGCAGAGAGGTTTTTCCAACCGCGTTGACGGTCTGCTGGGTGGACGACTGCTGGGCTCCCAAATCGCCCTTGGCTGCGGTATTTGATGTCTGCGCCTTGCTGGCAGCGGCACGTGCGACGCCCGCGCTCGTTCCCTGTGGCGTCGTGGCCTTGGCACTGCCGCCGGTGATTGATCCAGCAGGAGCAGAGCTTTTCCCCGCAGAATTCGATGTCTGGGACGATGCCGACGCGGTGGATTTCGAAGCCGACGATCCGCCCAGATCGCTCTTGCCCGCTGCATTCGAGGTTTGCGAACCGCCGCTGCCGCTGCCTTTCCCACCACGGCCCTCGCCTCCGGCGTTCGATGTCGATGTCGAGTTCGACTTGGTGCCGCCTGTGCCGGCGCCGTTGTTGTTGTTGCCCCCGCCCATATCGGTATCTGGCATGGTGTCCTCCTTTTAGATGAACAGGGAAGCGAGGCTTCCTAGCGAGCCAAGAATAGACCCGGCAGTTGATGACGTGGGCTGCGAAGACGTCGTGGAGTTTCCATACGGAGATTGCGTCAAAGCCGACGTCAGCAGGTTGTATTGCGTGATCGGATAATTCAGCTGGTCGAGGAAATCCTGATATCCGAGATTGGCACTCTGCTGATTGAGGTTCTGTTCATTCGATCCGGAGCGATAGAGGCTGTCAGCATAGCTCAAAAGGCTATTCAGCCCTTCCCTGTTGAATTGCGCCGTGTCGAAAAGGCGGTTGATATCCGAATCCCGCTCCGACATTGCCGTGCTATAGGCCTGGTTGGTGAGGGTCGACGCGGCACTGCTCATCGCATCGGTGGCCGACTTGTCGATCTCGGAGTCGGCTACGCCATGCCTGCTGTCGCCGAAAGCACCCGCGCTATGCGCGCCCATGTTCGATTGCCACTGCTTGGCCATGTCGGAGGCGCGGCCGATCTGCTTCTGCGTCGACCCCAGCACATCGTCCAGATACGGGCTCATATAGTCGCTGATGCCACCGCCCGATCCGCCGATATTGTCGATCAGGCGCGGCAGGGATATGTCGGAGGTGTTGGCCTCGACATTTGGCATGTAGCCGCGCAGCAGGTCGCGCGCGCTGTCCTGGTCATTTGTGAATCCGGCGATGCGCGCATAAGGATATGGCGTATAGGGGCGTGATGCGATCTGCGAGGCGAGATCATAGTTTCCCTGCGCAGCCGAGTTTACCCAGTCCGGATATTTGACCTCCGTCGTGCTCTTGCTGCTGCCAGAGCCGAACAGGCTGTCAAGAATTCCCATGGCTAAGCCTCCTTACCGTAGATTAGCATGAGTTGTTGAATTCGAGTTTTTGCCATCGTCCTTGTCTTTGGTCTTCTCAGTGGATAGGCCAAAGGGGTTCCAGCCCTTGGTGACGCCAAGCGGCGACAGCGCAGAGACCGGCGCCATGCCTCCATTCACGGTCTGCTGGAAGAACGTGGCCGCTCCGTTAGGCTGCCCCGTTCCTGTCTGGCCATATGTGAGCGGATCTATGCCCTGAGAGGCGACGCCACCGGAATTCCATGCCGGAATCTGGACCGCGCCCACGTATCCACCCGGCATCGCGGACTGCCCCACGTTTCCCGACAACTGCCGCAACAGCTCAGTCGTATCGACGGGCTGACGCGTCGCCCATGTCGGCAATGGGTTGCCTACGGTGTCGCTGTTCTTCTTGTTCTTTGAGTAGTCCTTCAGACCCTCGAGCAGCGCCTTGATGGCGTCCGTTCCCGTTCCACTCGTCGGCACGTTCTGGCCCGGGAAAATCTGGTTCCAAAGCGAAGCGATCTGCTCATAGGTCGCTGCCATGTCTGTCCTCCTATCGTGTGCGTTTCGGCCCGCGGGCCTTGAGATCGGTGATCAGGGTGCAAAGCACGTTTGCGATATCCGCCGTAGTGGCTGAACCTGCATCGAGAGTGCGCGTTTCGGTGTAATTGGTGACGGCATATCCGCTGAACATTTGCGGGATATCGTCGTGCGACGAACGCTCGATCTCCTGCAGAGCAGCCAGCATCCATCTGTTCATCGCCGCCTTGTCATTGAGCGGCGGCTGGCCAAGAGAGACCGGGCGCATGTCTTTACCGCCGCTTGCCCGTGGTGCCGACCTCAAGACGCTGCGCCCCGGCGCGGAAATCTCCGCCGAGAACACCTTCCTGCGAGAGCCGGAATTTGGACTGCCTGCCAAAGTGGCGCACATCAACCATAGACTGGCGTTCGGCGATGCTCTTGATCACGGTGTCAATTGCCGCGTCGTCTTCGGGGTAATCCCGTGAGACAAATGTCAGGCTGATCTCGCCCGTCTGCCGCTTGAAGTCCGGGATGTATCCATCGACATTGACGCCTTCATTGCCGCTGTCGATGTCGAAGTAACCGCTCTCGATGTGCCAATCCAGCGCGGCGCCATCAGCATCTTTCCCGGTTTCGTGTTCATAGATGATACCATCAAGTCCAGTGGCGAACAGGCTGGTAATTCCGGTGAGCGTGCGACCGCCCCACGCCGTGCGCGCCATGCTTCCTGGTGTCCACCGGAGATCATCCAGATTGAGGATGACATAGCGGTCACATTCCTCGGCATTGAGTGAGGGATAGAACCACCACACCTCACGGAAGATCGAATTGTATGTCGCCTGAACCTTGACGCGCTGAGTGGGCGACAGATCAAGGAATACATCCGCGATGTCATCCATGTTCGGCGCCTTCTGCACCGCGCCGTTGTACATATAGAATGCGGTTGGCCCCATCCAGAAGGCCGCGCCGTCAACGGTGATGAAGGCAGTGGGAGCAATCAGGCCGCAATTGGTTCCCACAACACGTGTGGAATAAACTTCATTGGTCCCGAGAAACTGCATGAGATAGACGGCGGTATCGGTCCAGATCAGGTTAACCTGCTGCGCGAGACGTGCTCCGGCGACGAGGCGCGCGCCTTCCTGGAGTCGGCGCAGGTTGGCGGTGTTGAGCGCCGTGGGGGTCCAGTCCGTCGGGTCATCATCGTCGCACCACGCTACATCCATGAGAGCGCCATTGGCACCGAGCACCACGACCATGCGCTCCGATGTGACGAACATGAAGTTGCCGTAGGGCGCATTGGCAACGGCTTCGGCCCGATTGGCGGGATTTAGCGCCCATTGGTAAAGCTTGCCGCCCGACGGCATGGTGAGAAGATACTGGCCGTAGGTATCAAGGCTCCAGAGGCGCGGGAACTGGGCATAGGTCGGCGAGGAGCGGATCGTGCCCCATGTTCCGGTGCCCCATGTGCCGATGCCCCAACCTCCGCCAAGGGTGAGATTGACAAAGCCTTCCTCGAGCTCATAGGAAAATGCCACCGAAGCGCCGCCGCCTGGCCCTGCTGTCGAAGCCGCAGGGGCGGAATGAACGATGGTGTAACTATTGGCATCAATGACAGCGGCGACGGCGTATTCGCCGTTGATCGTGACGCCGCCTACTACGGTGGCCCCAGAGAAATTCACATACTGCCCCACAACAACGCCATGCGCGGTGTGGGACACTGTCACGACGGCGCTTCCGCTCGTAGTCGAGAACGGATTTGAGATCGTGCCCGTCGTCTCCCATGGTGTGATGTTGGTCTTCACCTTCTCCTGATTGAAGACCCACAGGCGCCCCGATGTGCCGAAGGCGTGCCAGAAATTGTAGTTGAAATCCTGCCAGCACAGGATTGACCTGCAGATGCGGTCAAGATCGTCTCCGCTCAAGTTCCATTGCTGCCAGCCGCCGATCTTCTCGGGCTTGCCCTGCACGAAACGCACCTTGTCCGTGCTGATATACCGTCCCTGGGCCTCATATTCCGTCGCAGCCAGCGTAACGCCGCTGGCCAGGGGAATGGGGATTTTTCTTGCCTGCGACGCCATCGCTAGAACGTCCAGTAGTCGAGATAGGATCCGAGATAAATCGGTGTCGGCGTCGCGGAAGACGTGGCCTGCGCGAATTGCAGCGCAAATGCTCCGGCCGTGGCCCCGTTCTGAATGACAAGGTCGAGCGTGATGACCGCCGTACCGGAACTGCCGGGAGTGAAAGACACCACGGAGCCATAGGCCGTGATGCTGTTGTCTAGCGATTCATTGTTGCTGCCCCACAGTTGGGGGCCGATGGTTGATCCCACGACAAGTCCAGGCGATGCCGGGCCATCAATGGCCATCTTGAGGCCGCCCGCGCTGGTAGCGCGGGCGATGATCTTGGCCCGAATGGCGTAATTGGTGTTCGCCGCCATGGCAAAGGTGAGCGTACTGTCTGATGTGAGTGTCGTGTTTGACGTGATGTTGTTTGTGGAATTGCGCTGGAGCCTTGTCCCGGGCGGCACGCCATTTCCATTCGTAAAGAGGGCTTCGGCATTGATGGTCCCGGTGCCCTTGTCGCCTCCGGTTGGCGCGCCGACGACAAATCCCTTGGCGAAGTACCCCCGGATGGCCTTTGCGGCGCCCGCAATCATGGTGCGGAACGTGACCCGGGAATCCTCGGCGGCGTCCGTCGCTGTCACCCAGTCCATGTCGATGGACGCGGCGTTCTTCTGCGTGCCGGCTGCGTTGTGCAACTGGCCCAGGATGGAAAGTCCGAATCCCGCAGCCACTGTTGCCGAAGAAAGGTGCCGGAGGATCATCAGGTTGGTAAGGGCATTTGTCACCGCATCCGTGACCGCCACGGTTTGAAGTGCTGTGAAGACGTTGCTCGTGGCAAGGACGGCAAGGGTCGAAAAATTGATGTATGGCGTCAGCAATTCGACGCGACTGTTGTCGGCGTCGTAGCTCATGAGCAGTTTCTGCCCCGCAGCGCGGATATCGCCCACGGCCAGCGCCTGCCCGCCGCCCTTGGTCACTGTCTTGGCCGCCATGCCATCGATGGCCAAGGTGACGCCAGTGATGGTATTGGCACCCATGGCCTCGACAATGAAGAGCGTTCCGTCAATCAGATCGGAGGCGGTGAAGGCGGGGTCGAAGGCCGCCACCATCACATCGGCGGTCCCCGTCGCCGTGGCATGCGGAACGCCGCGCCGGGCGGTCAGGACGTTGGTTCCGTCGCAATAAAGCTGCACCGCAAGGCCGCGCGGGATCGTCTTGCCGCTGCCGCTGGCAGGCTTCACAGTGACGGAGAAAGCGCCTGTGGTCTGATTGATGAAGACCCAGTTCTTTTCCGCCGTGCGGACCTGAATGATGGCATTAGACGTCAGCGCTCCTGATACGATGACGATGGCGCGGCGGTTCTGAGAGGATGTCAGGACCGTCGTTCCGCCGGTGGTCGAGATGGCGACGAACCGCGCAATGGCCTCTTCCAGCGCCGCGAAATTGGCATCGGCCACGTCGCCCCACGTATTGTTGTTGGCGCCCGTGGCCTGATCTTCGAGTTCGAGATAGCTTGTCGTCGTCATGGACGGCTCCAATAGGCTTCTTGCCGGATGGTCTGCTGGAATTGGTCGTATTGCGCATTGGCGTCTTCAATCGTGGCGACGCCGATCTGCAGCCATTTATCGGCGCTGGCATCGTCCTCGCGGTGGCGATAGGCGTATGCCTTGCAGATCGCTTCCAGAAGCTGGGGATAGCGCGCCGTGAGCCAGTTGGTCTCGTTGCTCACCGAGAGCGCTGCAGGCGTGGCGTAGTACCACATGCGATAGTAGTAGGTCTGGTCAGCCGCGACATCGAGATAGATGGTGGTGGCGTCCATGGTGCATTGGCATGGCGTCCCCTGATAGAGATTGCCGCTGCTGTCCCTGTCGACGCGCTCTTCGAAATGCTCTTCGTCCAGGATTGAAAGCGCTTGCTTGTAATCCCTGTCGAGCCAGAGCGAGATCGGGTCCTGGAAATCGGCGGGAAGCGCGATGGCGGTATCGCCGGAGGCAATGGTCACACCCGCAAGCAGCTTCTTCATCTCTCGGGTGCGCAGCTTGGAATAGATATACCCCTGCGCAGATTCGAGAATGGACGCCGAGGGCACCTCGGAATGGCGGACATAATACTTGATCGACCCCTCGGTGGACTTGTCGCCCATGAGGGTGGTGAAGGACATCGCCATCGCGCTTTATCCCGGCTCTTTCTTGATCACTGCGCCGGTGCAGCGGGGATCTTGGCGTTGATGATGTCGATGGCCTGTTTCTTCGACGTCACCTGCTCATCGAACTGGCGCGCGATGGCGGCCACAACCGCCTGGAACGGGTATGACTTGGCCCCGTCGGCATAGGCCCGGAGATCGACATCATCGGATGCGTCGGCCTGGGCATCGAGCGCGTCATCGTCCGGCTGCGGAGCCGCGGGCGTCGGCGCTGGCTTCGATTTCTTCGGTGCGGTATCAGGCTCCATTTCGAGTAATTGTCCATGCTCCGAAACGGCAAGCCCTTCGGAGTTGTAGAACGTGTCGTTCTGGTAGAACTCGGCGCCCGGCATGCCGTGGACGGTCGAGAAATATTTCTGGCGGTTGAATCGCGGTGCCAATGCCATGGCTCTGTTCTCCTGTTGAAATGGAAAAGGCCCGGCGGTGAAGCCGGGCCCTGTGTTTCATGTGAAACGGCTTACTCGCCGCCCTTCTGATTGGCAGTCGCGCCGATCAGGGAGCGGGAGAGGTCGTTGATGCCGCCGCCAATGTTCATCTTGCGCTCGTCGCGGGCCGATCCGGTCACGTCGGAATCGTCCTTGCCATAGCTCTCGAGAAACTTGGTGCCATCAACGGTCGTCTTCACGACGCCGTGGTTCTTTTTGGAAAGTTCCATGGGGGTCAGTCCTTTCAATGGAACGTGGGTTCAGGGTGAAGGGAGGACCCCGCCGGGGGTTAGCTGTAGCGGCGGGGATAGTTGGCGTTGGGAGCGAGGCCCTTGCGCTCCTTGTCTCCGTAGGGAGACGTCGAGGCGAGATCGAGCGTGGTATAGCCCGCATGGGCACCCTCCTCGCCGGATCCAGCCCGTTCATACGGTGTGCGCTTGGCCTGCCGCTCGTTCTGCGGCTCGCACTTGATCGTGTTGTCGAAGTTGCCCGGCATCAGATCAGAACCAGCCGATGACAACACGGCTGCGGGCCGTGCCTGCCGGGGTACCGCCAACGCCCGCCTTTCGCGTGATCACGAACGGGGTGTCGGCCGGGATGTAGGCGGTGCGCAGCATCACGTGGCCGACATAATCCTGGAAGGACGGCGTATCGTCCGTCACAGTATTGCCGCCGACCTGCGATGCGCGCCGGGCCGCGCCCTGCGCTACGGTGTAACCCGCCGTGGCTGTGGTTCCGAGACGGAAACGGCCATAGGTGGTGTCGCCGGACGCGGTGCCGACATCGATCTCGGGGACGGTCGTGGTGCCGACCATGTCCGCTGTGATGTCGAGATCGATGTCGAGGACCATGCCGCGCTTGCCTTTCGGCCCGACATAGGTCTGGATTTCCGTCGTCGCGCCGAAGGCCGAGGACGGCTGGATATAGGTCTCAAGGACCGGATCGTCATAGGTGGGCATTGGAATGCTCTCCTGTTCAGGGTTTCAGGGTGATGATTGAGAGAACAGCGCCTAGGTGGCGCTGTCCCACTTCAGGATGCGCGCATTGGCGGCAGTGGTGTGGATGGCGCCGAAGCCGCCCAGCCCGTACCACGCGATGCCCTTGGAGCGGCCGTAGTCGCCGGGCAGTTTGGCGCGGATTTCCTCGGGGATGATGATCGCCTCCGTCACCGTATCGGCGCCGAAGAAGAATGCCCAGGAGGAAACGCCGTTGGCCCACGCCGAAGCCACGCCTTCGACGGGGTCGAAGGTGGTGGAGTTCGCGGCGCCGCCTTTCGGGATGTTGTTCTGCTCGATGAACCGGAAGTCCTCGTAGCGGCCAACTTCGCCGAAGCGGATCATCTGCAACCCTTCCTGGGTATACTGATGAATCGACTCCATGCTGTTCTTGAAGGTGCGATAGGTCGACGGATGAGAGATCGAGAAGTAGGAATCGTTCTCATATGGCGGGATATTGCGCTCCTTCATGGTGTCGGACACCGCCTTGATATGGCCCGTGCCCAGCGCCGCATTGTTGGTGACGGAGGCCGTGCCGTTGGTATCAAGGTTGACCGCCGTGGCGGAGTTGCCGCCAGCGGGTTCGACACGCAGCGGGGTTGTGTTGAACTGCATCCACGCTTCGATGTCGTAGCTCTTGCGCGCGTCATGCTTCAGAGCCTTGTCGATGATGTTCTGGACCTTGTGCTTGCCCAGCGTCTCCAACTTGCCGGTGTAGGGAACGGACTGTCCCCATTCGACAACCGTGAGCGAGCCCTGCGAGATCGTGAAGTTGGTCTCGGGGATCGGCATGGTTTCGGAAAGGCGGCGGCCCTGACGCTGGACGTTCGAGATGATGTCCCACGTGAAGGTATCACCCGCGCCGGTTCCCTTTTCGGTGCCGTCCTCGGCATCGCAGAACTGACGCATCTTGCAGAGCGGCTGCACCTGGATACGCAGGTAGTCGCTCAGTTCGGGGCTCCACAGATAGCCGCCCTCGGCGGCCACCGACCAAATCTGGCCTGGCATTGTCGTTTCTCCTGAGAAAGTGGTGGTTGGGGGTTAAGCCGGCTGTCCGCGCGCCTTGCGGATTTCGGCGACGGAGCGGGAGCGGTTCTGCTCCTGCGAGACCGCGCCTTGTCCCTGGGGCTGGATCATCCGGCGAGCCGCGGGCTGGGTCTGGATCGCCGCGCGGCGTTCTTCGCGCGACGGCTGGGACATCGGGGCCTGCGGCGCTGGGCGCTGGTTTTGCGCCTGCGGCTGGCCTCTCTGGCCGGAGCGCCAGTCGCGGGCGCCTGCAAGGCCCGCTTGCAGCAATTCTCCGGCTCCCCTGATGCCTGGGATGCGCATCGCACGGGCCTTCTTGTGGGTATCGGTCAGGGTTACGGGGTCCTGAACGATGGTCCTCAAGGTGTCCTGCGGCACTCCCGCGCGAGCCAGGTCCTCGATCATCGCCCGGTGGGTAAAGTTGGCGACGACACTTTGGAACATCGGGTCTTGCGCGACATCGGGGTTTTCGTTCCCGAATTTCATCAAGGCCTCTTCCGAAGCCTGCTCTTCAAGCACGCGGCGCAAGCGCTGGGAGTCGTCCTCGCCATGTGACGGGGACGGCTGGGCACTGGCGCGCGTCGCTGTTGCGAACTGCTCCATGGCCTCTGCCGCCTCTTCGGCGGTTCCGAGCTGGATCTTCTCCGCCAGCGTGCGGAAGTCAGGGGCGCTGGTTTGCCGCTCCTGCAACTGCTGCTGGGCCTGATCCTGATGCTGCTCGTGCTGTCCGGCGTCGCGGCGCTGGTTTTCCGCTGCGTGCCGGAGTTCCTGGGCGCGCCGAAGAACTTCCTCGGCGGCCGTCAGTCTTTTGTCCGCTGCGCCATTCATCTGGGCGCTGCGAACCAATTCCTCGATTGTCGCCTCACGCTCCTGCCCGTCGATGACGACGGTGACGCGCTGGCGTGCGAAATTGGGGTCCATGTCCGCGAGGCGCTTGGCGCGCGCGGGTTCAGTGTTGTCCTGCTGTTGATCATCACGCGACTGCTGGCCCGTGGCAGAGTCGATCTCGCGCTGGCGCACCTGCTTTGCGCGGTCAACGGCCTGGCGCTCAAGGTCGCTCAGTTCGCTCTGATCCGCCGTCGAGCCATAAAGGACGTTTGGGTCGTTGTTGTTGCCCTCGAACGGGATGACCGACTCCTCGCGCTTCGCCTTGGCCTTGGCAAAGATGGCGTTGCGCTTGTCGTCGCGCCACGCTTGTGATTTCCCCTCGCCGTCCTCAAGGTCGAGCTCCTTCTTGGCGGGTTGGAGGTCGACGCCGGACGAGGACTGCTGATCAATTGACGCCGTGGTATCTTCCGCGACGGGGCTGTCCGGCGCCTCGTCGACGATCTGATCAGGCGTCTGGGTATTGCTGGCGTTGAGTACCATTCATCTGTTCCCTGAGTTCCTGCACGGAGGATTCGCCGTCCAATTCATCATCGGCGGCGGTTTCTTCCGCGCGGTCACGGTTGTCCAAGGCTTGTCCGAGCCAGTTGCACGTGTCGCGATAGCGGAGCGCGTCGGCTTGCCAGCGGCGCGCATCCGAAATTCCGTTTTGACTTGAGAAGTCGGCGGAGAGCAGCCCATGAATGGCCGCAATCATCTGTTCCCGCGCATGCGAGAGCAAAGCCGCAAGAGGGCTGGTCTCGTCCATGAGGGCGCGCTCAATATTGTCGCCCAGCACGACCATCCCGATGAGAGGATCATAGTCCTCCGGCAGGTGCGTGGCTTCGGTGACGATTTTCATGGTCATCAACCTACCGGCACGTACACCGATCGGAACTTCACATCCGGCATCCATGTGAGATAGCCGTTGTCGTAGATGAGCCAGTCGCCGGGATCGAGATCGGCGGCGGTGACGTTCGGCCCGCCAAGCAAGTCAATGCTGCCGTCCGAGGCGATGATGTAGTGCTTGCCCTCTTGGAACTGTGCCATCCACTCGGGATAGTCCGGGGTTGATCCGGTTTTCCACGCCTCGACAAAGTGGCCTTCATTCTGATAGCGCATCGCTGTCTCCTATGATCCGTTGGCGCGGAATAGCCGCTTGGGCTTCGCGTTGAAGTCCATGAGGGCTTGGGTGAATGGACTGACGGCGGAATAAAAGCCGGCCTGATTGTACCAGTTTGATCCGCCTACGCCGATGAAGTGGGTGTACTGGCCGGGGAGCACCATGTTGGGTAGCGCCATAAGGCGGTCGTAGTAGGCTTTGGCAAAATCCTTTGCGAGGGAAGAAGCGCGCCAGCCCAAGACCATGTTTTTGATCTTGTCTCCGCCCACGGTGCCGATGTTGGCGGGGCCGATGTACTGCCACGTGACCGCACCGTCATTGGCCGTGCCACTCGTGTGCGTCGGGGCCGTCGGTCCCGTGGTGCCCGAGGTGGTGGAGATGTAGACCTTGCTGGCATTAGTGCGATAGGCCCCGATCCCAACAACCTTCCCGGTTTCCCAGATGGTCTGCGCCGTGCCCGTGCCGGTACCGTAGCCCGGGGCCACGCCGAGGTTGGAAAGCTGATCGACACTGGGCCACCGGATTTGGGTGAAGCCCTCGTAGCAGCCAATCCGCAGCGGGCTCGTCCGCGTGGGATTGTATGTTTTGATGAGGTCATCCCAAAGTTTCATCTGCGTGGGGATGACGTAATCGAGGGAGTTGGTATCGATGCTGCCGCCGATGGCGTTGCCATTCCGCATCTGCCCATCGACATAGCTGATGCCTGTCGTTGTGTCTCCACCAGCATAAGCGTCCGCCGCCGCGCAAACGGCGGTGAGCATGGTGGAGTTAAGGTTGGTGGCGGTCCAATGGTAGTCTGCGAGCATGGTGCCGCCCCAATCGTAGGGAGCGGTTGCCACGATGTCGGTGTAGTCGATGGGGCGGTTGCCGACAGTGTTGTAGCCATAGCTGCCGAGCTGCACGCCCTCAAAGCAGTAGGTCTTGAGCGCAGAGACAGACCCGGCGTTCTGCACGCCGAGGACACGCTTGAGATAGTTCATCGACGCCCCTGCGCCGACCCAGCCCGTGGCAAAGGCTTCCATGGCCTGCCGGTGCATGAGGCCCTGCGCCGAGAAGCGGGCGAGGTTCACATCGCCATTGGCCGGAGCTGCAGCGGTGAAGCCCAGCGCTGTCGCAATCGCGTACATAAGCTGTGCTTGGCCGAAGAGACCGTTCCACAGTTCGTTGCCCAACTCGATGAAGCAACGAATGCCCGTGCCCGCGAACAGGCCGCCCATGAGCGCGCCAAGAGATTGGATTGAGGCCGAGGTGTAAAGCGTGGGAATGCAGATGTAGCAGTCAATCCCAGCGCGGATGCAGATTTCGGCGCACACCTCATAGGGCATGCTCTCCACCATGCCGAAGCCCTGCTGAAAGTTGGTGGCAAGCCAGATGCAGGCGTCGAGCTTGGCGCAATACTGCATTCCGTTGATGTTGGCCTTGATGGTATCGGAAGCGGCGCCGGATGCATTGTTCATCAGGCCGCCGCCGATGGAGACGACGTTCTTCTGAGACTTGGTGCCCTCTTTGAATGTAGCCTGCGTATTGTTGGATTGCTGATTGGCGTAGATGCCGAAGTTGCTTTCGCCGTCCGTCCATGTTGTGGAATTGTTGTCCGGAGCAAGGTTCGCGGTGTAATTGTTCGTGCCGCTGACCGCGCCGGAATAGACCCCTGCAGGAATGCGGTTGTCGCCAAACCAAGCAAAGTCCGTGGTCTTGCGACGATATTTCCACAGGGCCTGACATCCGTTATTCACGCCGTTGCCGTCCATGAAACGCAGGGCGGTGATGCCCAAGGCGACAGCCTTGTCGATGAATTCCTGACGAACCAATTTTTCCGCCGCTTCATCCGTCGCGTCGTCGGAGCGGAAAATGCGGAAATTTCTCGCTGTGCCGTTCCATGTCGCACCAGCGGTTTCAAATTTGATCGTGGCCTGCTGTGTGGGCCCGATGTTGAACTCGGCGTAACCATTCGAGCCGGAGCATTGAAGGTCGCCACCCGCCTGAGTGATCGTGCCGGAAAAAACCTGAAGGTTGGTGATGCCCCCGGAAAAGCTGACCGTGGTCTGACCGAGCTGATTGTCCCATTTCAGGCGATGCTTGCCGACATAGCCGCTTTCGGTGTTGAAGGTCTGAAGGTAACGATCAATGCGATAGGTAGGCAGCGCGACATTCGGGAAGCCGTACTGATCAAGCTCCTGCGTCCACGCAAAGCTCGCGGGTGCTGCTGGAGCCTGATGGCTGTAGGACATCTTCGCGATGTTGATGGGATAGGGACACGAGCCGAAATCGGCCCAGTCCATGCCCACGACTGCGTTGCCTCGGCTCATAGCCAGTTACTCCATGGAACGAACCAGTCGAAGTGGTAGGCGCCGGGATTGAGCGTGACGCTATCCGTGGTGTTGCCCGAGTTCTTGATCGAGACCTTGAGTCCGTTGGTGAACGTGCCTGCCGTCGAGCCAGTCCATGTGATGGAAGGCGTACCCCCGGCAACGAGACTCAGGATCATGCCTGCGCCGGAGGGCTGCGTGGTGATGTTGCTGACGTTCGATCCGGACCCCGCGAAATAACTTACCGAGCCGCCGAGTCCGCCAACGTGGTCCGCCTGGATGGGATCGCCTATGATGATGACGAAGGGCGTGCCGGTGTAGGTGAGGGCAATTGTGCCCGAGGAACTGATGCAAACGTCATTGGTAATGAAGACGGCCAGAAGATGCGAAGAGAAGTGCTCCACGATCTTGGTGCAGGGGCGACCATCGACCGTCATCACAGCGGCGTTCGCGGCGGTTACGCTGTAGAAGATGACGGGGACAACGGCTTTGTGCCCGTTGGGCAGTGCTCGCCCGGCCACGCTGTAGGGGCTGGCCGGGTTTGTTCCGCTCTGCGTCCCGCTCGTGCTGCCGAAGGTGAACGCGGCTTGCGCGTCGGTGATGACGGTGGTGACGACATTAGAATAGGCCGAGAAGTTTCCGCCTCGCCCATGCGCCACGCTGAAGTCATAGGTTTCGTTCGGAAGCGTGCCGAAGCCGGTGGCGAAAACGTTCGCGGCTATCTCGTCTTGCGTGATGGTGTGGTCGACTGTGACCGTGCCGTCGGTCACGGATACACGCTTCCAGCGAAGCACGTCACCAACCTGCGGCAGGGCCAACCAGACATCAAAGCCCGGAGTGCGATTGTAGGTAGGCGTGGCCAGCGCAAGCGATGTCGGCGCGTCAGGCGCAGTGCCGCCGCCTGCCCCACCTCCAGCGTTCACTGTCCGTGAACCAACCGTAAGGTCGAGCGCGAGCGAAAGGCTCATCAGTCTTCGATTGTCGCCACTGCGACGGACGTTCCTGTCGCCAGCACGCGGCGAACGGTGTAGGGCACGGTGTAGCCCGCAGCAACGCCGACAAAGGGAATGGGCGTATCATCCGCCTGCCGCGCCGGAATGACGCTGATATTGCCGGCCGCGAGTGTGACGACGCTCTTGGGATAAGGTGCCGTTAGGTCTGTGCTGTCGCTCGTCGGCACGATCCTGCCGACGCCACCGAACTTGTCCGGAGAGGGCTTTGAAAACCCCCACCGCGCGAGAACGTCGCTCAATCCAGAATAGGCCATGTCTCTGCTCTCCTGTGTTTACTGCAGCACGGGCGGCGCCATCGGCGGCCGCTGCATGCCAAGCATGTCGCGCATCTGGCGCATGCGTTCCTGCCCTTGGGCCGTCTGGTCCTGCTCGCGCTGGAAATTTCGATCCGCATCGGCAGCGACGGCACCAATCGCGGCGTCACGGAATGCCGCAGTCGTTCCCTGCTGGTGATCCATTTCCTTTGCCGCCAAGGTGGTCAGCGCACTGATCTTCGCCGTCTCAATCTTCGCCTGGCGATCAGCGCTCTTGTCGTCGAGTTGCTTCTTCATCTCGGCCATGGCCTGCTGCATCTGCTGGATGATTTTCTGCGCCTGCATCAGGCGCGGATCCTGCTGCGCTTCGGGATTGAAGAACCGCTCTGCCGCGTTCTTGTACCCCGCCTTGCCAAAGACCTCGTTGATGATCTCATCCTGCTTGGCGCGCTGCGCCGCCATCGGCCCCAAGGTCTTGAGGACCATTTCCGTGGCCATGCCGAACTTCTGCAGGCTCTGGAGCGGATCGGCGGCACCGATGCCGACGTTCACCGTGAGGGTGATCTGCTCCTGCAGCAGATCATCAGTGACCTGCTGCTGTCCGAATTTCTGAAACAGCTTGGCGCGATCCGCCGCGATGGCGAGGACGTTCTGATCGTTTTCGTAATACTGCTCCAACTTGACGATCTGTCGCAGCACGGGCTCAACCCATGTCTCGATCCATACGCGGAGGTCGAACTCTCCGAGCGCATTGGCGTTGGCGCTCATCATCTTCATGCCGCCGACGGTGTCACCCAACTGGCGGTTGGTCTGGACCGAGCCGATAGAGAAATTCCCGGCCTGATCGTCGAAATCGGCGTTGAGCCGCTCCATTTCGACATAGGCGCTCTGCCCCACATCGCCGGGGCGGTCGAACCGGAGATCGCCGTCCTCCTGGACATAGACCACGCTGTCGGCGGTGCGGTTCTGAATCGCCTTGACGTCGACGCTCCGGCCGCGTCGCACGATTGCAAGTGGCGCAATGGTCTGCTTCACCGCGTCGAGGCGGAGATTGACGACGTCGTTGATTTCCTGCTGCAGCGGTTGCCACGCGGAAACGGGCGACATGGGATCAATCTTGAACGGCTCCAGAGCGCCCGTTCCGATGACGATGGGACGCGAGCCGCCCTGCTCGGGGTAGGCATCCGAAACAGGGACGCAGTTGGAAATGATGGTGTGGTCCGAGAAGGTCCAGAACACCCAGTCCCGGCCTTCGATGCGCATGAAGACCTCATGCAGCCAGACGGTCTGAAATTCCTTCGCCGCCGAAGTGTCGCTATAGCGGTCCCTGCTATCACTTTCACGCGCGGCACGTGTGCCTTGCGCATTGGTGTCTGTCGTTCCCTGCCCTGCGCGGGCCGAGATCATGTTGAACGTCAGGCCGTCGTGAAACTGCACCGGGGATTTTGGGTTGCTCGCCGTCACGAACTCATAGGCATCCGCAACCGACATGGGGTTGCGCAGGATGACGTATGACGAGTCCTGCGCCTGGTCTTCCCATGCTCCCGCAGGGTCGCGGATGATGTCTTCCGGTGGATAGAGACGCACGCGGGGCCGGTCGCGCTTCACCTTCTGCGCCACAGTGGCGGGTATCGTTACTGTGATCGGCTCGCCCGCGGGATCGACGGGATTTGGCGTCGAAACGGTCTGCGCCGGGACGGGATAATCCTCCGTGGCGTAGTCCCAATATTGCTTCGACCCGCAAATGCCAGTCATCAGCGCGGAGTGGTGCGCGCCCATGGAAATCTGAAACCATGGGATGGAGGCGTTTTCGTTGCCGCGCGTCAGGCGGAAGTTAAGAAGTTCCTGAATGATCGCAGCGGAAGCCTGCTGCTCCTTCACCGAGTCATTCTGCGCCGAGACGATGACGACATCGGATGTCGAGAACAGCGCCGCCGCCGCTTCCGCCTGCTTCTTCCTCGCCGTGGCTCTTGTCTTGGGGCGGTAAAGGCGAGATCGGCCACGAAAGCGCGAGCCGCTGTATTTCGAGTCGCTGGGATGCTTGGAATTGAAGGCATCATAGGCGCCCTTCCACACCGAGCGAAGCCGGTCCTGATACTCCTTGCCCTGATTGAAGGACGAAACGGCCAGAGCCTTCAGTTGCGCATCACTGAGGCTCATGGCACCCGGCTCAAGAGCGTCATCCGCGTCCGCCTCATCGCCGGGCATGTCCTCGCTCTGATCCGGATCGGTGTCATAGAGCGAGGACACGTCCATGGCGCGCTTCTGGCCACCGCCCGCCCATGAAGGATCAGCCTCCATGTTGTTGCGGGTGTCCCAGATTTCGTTGACCGGTCCTGGCATCGGGCTACACCGGAGCCTTCTTGTTGCGGTTGAAATGCCACGGCGTGCGTTGCATCGCGCTCTGCCAGTCGGCCATTGAGAACCCTTGCCGCGGCATGCGGAATCGCTCCAGGAGATGTCCCCCAGCCTCGATGACGGAGCGCATGCCGGGATCAGATTTCAGCGTGGCGATGTGGATGACATAGGGCCATTGAACGAAACCCATCAGTGACACCTTGACGATGCCATGCTCGATCTCGCTGGCGACGCCCCATGGATGCCCGGGATAGTGGCGCAGCAGGACATCGGCGACGTGGCGCATCAGCCGCTCATTGGCGGCGCGCAGCCGGCCGTCGGGATCGAAACTGCTGCGGGCATGTTCGATCTCGCCGAGTTTGAAGGCGCGGTCCATGGTGGTGATCTGTCCTATTCGCTGTAGGGGAAGCGCTGGCGGTAGCGCCCCCTGAAGATGCGCTTGCCGAATTCGTATTCGATGGGGTTGGAGTCTTCGGTCGTGAAGTCGGGATCGGCTTCAGTGACGAGGCTGCGGAACGGGCGCTGCCTGACGCGGACAGGGATCGCTTTGACGGGCGGCTCCGGAATAACGTTCTCCGCGATGATCAGCGCGCCGCCGCTGGCGTCGTTCAGCAGAATGCGGCCGCCGTTGCGGAGGATGAAATAGGCGCTCACGAGCCTAGCCGATCTTCCAGTTCGTGCCGTCAGCAACGACAGGGACGTTGTTGCTTCCGCCGCCAGCAACGGTTGACATGAAAGTCGTGGCATTGGCGTCGGTCACGAACTCGCGCTGCCCCTTCACGCTCGGAGACGGGAGGCTTGCAACGGCGATGGGACCGCGGCCTTTGATTAGGCCAGATGGACCAATGTTATTGTCCACGAGGATTGTCGCCCTGTTGGCGGCGCTATTCGATCCCTCGTTCACAAAACCAACACGCGCCGACTTGGCGTTGCAGTTGATGATCGAGCAGTCCGTCGCTTGTCCCTCGAAGTTTACGAGGTAGTCGTAGGGAACGAAGTCGGAGATTCCATCGTCGTTCTTGCGCGTCTTGATGTAGCATCCGTCGAGGCGAACCCCGGACACACCATCGCCAATGGCGACAGCAGAAGTTGCAGTGCTTGCGGTGGAGCGGCGGATGAAGCCCATTCCACGGAAATTCGCTTCGACCTTGCCGCCGGTGATGTACACGGCAGGCAGCACACCGTTACCGACTGTGCTGACCTGCCCACCGATGAATGACGCATCGAACGAAATGCCGCCTGTATTATCGAGGCGAATTGTTTTCGAGTTTGTCGAACCGTTCGAGATCAGGTTAGTGAAGTTGATGCTGTTTATGTAACTGCCGACATAGGCACCCGCATCGGCGTGTATCCAGATGTTCTCACCGCCAACCGCCTGATCCATCACGGCGTTTGTTACCTGCCACGACGAAATGTGATTGTGCGTGGCGTCCAGTTCGATGTTGTGCGGCGGGTTGGGTCCGGGGTAGTTCCACTCGCAGTTGATGATCTTGACCGCGTCTGTGGTGTCCGCTTCGAGCGGGTGCGCTATAAGCCCCCGGAAATCAGCGGTCGCAACTCCAGAGGCTCCATAATTGCAGAAGCCCATGTGCAGCCCGGCCCAAGACTGCATGTCGATTGTGCGGCCTCCGCGCGATGCATCGAGAACGATATTGTTGCGGAAGAGGTTCAACATTTGGACGACGCCAGCCTTGATGCTGTCGCCAATCTTGATGCCGCCGCCGCCGTTGAAAATGCGGATGTTGCGAATGGACGCTCGGGAAGCGGCGACCACGTCAATGGTCGGATTTGGTGTAACGATGCTGCTGCTGTTCGAGAACTCGAACGTAAGGCCGTCGATAGTCCATGCCTGTATCTGGGAGGCACTATTGCCAATCGTCAGGATGTTGGAGAGGTCTCCGGCGTAGGCCGGAATAATGATGCGAGTGTCATAGCCGCCGCCATGGATCGACCAGTAGCTCGCCGTGATGACTGGCAATGAACCGGATACCAGCGAGGACGCCCCAGCCGGTAGCCTCCACGATTTCTGGAACCCGGAGTTGATGTCATCGATCATCGTCGAGAGCGTGGCGGTATCGTCAATGAGGCCGGAGAAGGCGAGGCGGTCGATTTCCCTGACGCTCATGCTGTCGCGGTAGCGCAGCGACGGGAGGCGCGGAGAGAGCGTACTGGTGTCGATGTAGAACAGCGATAGTTCAGCGACACGCCATGCGGTATTTACACTCGAAGACCACCGGCACCAGACATAGTCCCACTTGGAGAGAATATCGGTGCTGCGGATGAGACGGCCGCCGCTTTCGTCTGCTGTGTCAGTGAACGTCGTCGATCCGATTGCCGTTCCGTCGGTCGCACTTGCAGGCGGTGAGCCGTTCTTGCCGTAGATCGTCGCGGTGACGGTTGCGCCGGACCCGAAGCTGAAGCCACCGCTGTTCGAACCATAGATCACGGCATAGGAAAACGTCATGGGCAGCGCAGTGCAATCCTGCCCGGCATAGGCAAATGCGGAGATACCCTTTGCTCCGCAGGCAGCGTTGCCTACAGCGGTCGCACCGTTGAACACACCAGTCAGGCCAAGATTGGCCGTCAGGTCTCCGAACGCTTTTCCCGAAGTCGACGGATAGGGCTGGTCACTGCTGGCCCGCACTGGGCCTTCCGTGACGCTGATGACGGCGCCATTGCCGTTGACCGCTACACCATTGCTGCCCGACATCGCGGACTGCACGATGGGCAGGATGTTGTTTGGGTTAGACGCGACGGCCTCGGCCAGGTCAGTCACGGCGTTAGCGATGCTGTCGACGCCATTGCGCGTCATCAGGTCGATGGTATTTGCCGATGACTGCAGCGCGGCCATGAATCCCGAGAGCGGGACCTGATAGTTGGCCTTCTGCGACGCCTGCTCCACAGGCAAGGCATAGGCGTCAGCCGCCGCCATCGGAGCCTGGTCAAGCTCCGATATGAACTGGTCAACTTTTGCCATTGGGTCCTAGCTGTCGAAGTAGTGCTGTTCGATGGGCTTCACGCGATCAATCGAGATCGCGGGCATGGGCTGCATGTCGTAGATGCGGCTCGTCACGTCGGCCATGTCGTCATGCGAGCCGAACGGGAAGATCAGCATTTCGTCCATGAGCGCCTTGGTGAGGTCGTAGATGTCGCCGTTCTCGTCGCGCCTGGTGAGCGCGTTCGGGATGCGCCATTTCTGGCCCTGCGTTTCCATGGCGCGCTGCAGCCGCGTCGGGCCGCGCACGGGCTGGTAGTCGAGCTTGAAGTCCTCTGCGGCGTATTTCCAGTAACTGTCGCCGAAGTCGGGGTGGCGCAGCACGCAAGGCAGGAAGAACTTGCCGCCCTCGAAATCGGGCTGCAGGCGTTGCACACGGTCTTCCTTTGACGCCCTGCCCTCATTGGGCCACGCCAGTTCCTCGATGGCGAAGCGGTCATCGTCGTCCTTCATGAGCAGCATCTGCTCGGCGAAATACTCGTCATCACTCTGCTGGCCGAAGCGCTCATAGCCCACGCGCACCATCTGCACGCCGAATGCCTGCCGCCACTTCCGGTGCAGCATCAGCAGCATCTGCCAGCGCTCCGAGAGCTTCATGCGGTGCCTGGCGCCATCGAGAAGATACTTGTTGCCCTGTGCGTCGATGCCGATGACGGCAAATGCGGTGCGGTCGCTGCGCGCCGTGCGGCCGCGTGACGGATCGCCCATGATGTACACGTTGAGCGTGGCGGGCCTGATTTCATAGGGCCGGAACCATGCTGCCTCGAACATCGCCTGCTTGCCTGCGGCGGGGTTCTGCAGCAACTGCGCCGCCATGGTGGAGCGCTGTTCGATCTTTTTCTTCGCCCATGTTTCGGGCGACCAGAACACCGGCTTGCCCTCCGGTCTCCCATTGTGCGTGGCGGGATAGAGCCTGGGCTTCACCGCCTTGCGGTCAATCATCGTTTCGTAGGTGTCGCCGATGAGGTAGCGCGTGCCGATGTACCACTTACGCGTCCCGTCGCCGACGCCGAGATTGTCGGAGAGCTCCCATGCCTCCGTCGCCTTGCGGATCTGCTCCGGGTTGGTGACGTTGCGCTGTTCGATCATGTCGTCAAACACAAGCAACTGGAAATGCACGCCCGTGGGCTGGCCTTCGACGAGGCCCCATGCCTCGATGGTTGCTTCCTTCGGGTTGCCGAGCCGCTTGACGACAAGGCCCTTGTCGATGGACCAGCGCGGCGCCTCCGACGATGGCTTCCAGTAGAGCACGTCGGGAAAGCAGGTCTTCAGCGTTTCGTTGTGCTCGAGGTCGTGGGCGATCTGCGCCAGGAATTTCTGCGCCGTCTGCCGCGAGTACGAAAAAATCCCGACGGTGATTTCGGGATTGCAAAGCACCTCCTGGATCGTGCCGCCATAAGTGATCGTGCTCGACTTGTAGTGACCGCGGCTCCAGAGATCGAGATAGCCATCGGGTGCGGACTCCACTTCCCGGCAGCGCGAGAACAGCCAAGGGTGGATCATGTCGCGCCGGTTCAGGAGCGCGGTGAGCAGAAAGAACCGGTCGTTGCAGGCCAGAAGCGCGTAGTCCTCCGGCGCCGGGTTCATCTCGCGCAGGGCGTCGTAGAACGTGAGCGTTTCTTCAAGATCGTATGTCGGCAGAATCTCCGCGATGTAGTGCGGCAGATCGGGGACACGGGACGCGCCCGTGATGTATCGCGTGCCCCGCATGGCATCAGGCAGCGTCCCGCCAGATTTCTGCGAAACGCGCGGCGATGCGCTCCACGTCGGCCGGCACGGGCTGGACGCCCAGCGTAGCGGCGCGCTCCGGCTGATAGCCGAACATGACGGAACTCATGACGTCGGCGCTGTCGGGGCGGTAGAGCCGGACTGCGATGGCCGCGCCATCGGAATAGCGTTCAACCTCGAGGCTGGCGCCGATGGGAAGCGCTCGGGCAAAAACAGCCTCGACGCGGCGCGCATCGGCGGGGGTGTATCCCTCAGCCATTGGCGCCATTGGCGCCATTGGGCTTGCGAAACGAGCCGATCTCGACCACGGGCGTTCCGTCCGGCACTCCGGCGCGCTTGAGCATGTCGGTGAGCGTGCCATGCACCTTGCCGACCTTGTCGGTGTCGCGCGTGGCCCCCGTTCCGGATTCCGCGGGGCCGGTGAACTTGTCGCCCCGCATATTGTGGATCAGCGAGCGCAGCCGCTCTGCGGCCTCGATCATGCGGGAAATGTCGTCCGGCGTGTCGAGGCGGACGCGCGGGATGGCCTCGCCCAGCGTGGTCAGGATGCGCGCCTGCAGGCCGCTGTAAACCTCCGGCCCCGCACGCTCGGACTCACGCTTGAGGGTTTCGCAGATGCGCATGACACGCGACGATGAATTGATAGCCTCGGGCGTACCCTTGACCGCGATCCACTGGTAGCGGATGGCCCAGCGGCGCAGCGTGGAGCGCGAGACGCTGAAGCCCTTGCCGCGCAGATGCGCCTCGAAAATGGCGTAGGACGGGCAGTCCATCTCCATCCACATCGAAAACGCGTTGTCGGGATGGAGATCGACGCGGGCGTCGAGATGCGAGGCCTGGCCGGTGCGCTTGGCCGGTGTGGCCTGGGTTTCGTCTGTCATGGCGAGAGATGTCCCTGAAACGGCAAAACCCCGGAGCTGGGGGCAGCGATCCGGGGTTCGGGAATGATGGGGCCTTCTGGCACCATGGAATTTGTGATTACCCGCCGTGAAGGGGACCCGTCAAGGGGGTATCTGCCCACAGCCCATCAGCGCTACGCCGGTATCTCATGACCGGCAGTCCGGTCCAGACGTCCAGCCGTGCCGAGATTGCAACGGCTTCGGAGGCGCTTGCTCCGGCCAACATGGCACCCATGGCATGCTCTCGTCCCGAGCCGTAAGCGAGCGGTGCGTCCATCAGAAGGCTGATCGCACCGTAGTGGTCGATCTCGAAGACGGCCATGTCGCGGGCGTCGAACAACAGGCATCGCGACTCGTCGTCCTTGTTGATCCTGAGCGGCGTTCCGTCGGCTTTCACCATGCGTTCGATGATCGATCCATCCCGCACCCAGGAGATAAACCTCTGCGTCTCCTGCGTGATGGATCCGGTGTTCGTCCCGATATAGCGGCATCGGGCGAAAGCGAGAGTTTTTGCGCCGCGCTCTGCCGCATGGTGTCGCCCTGCGTCATCCGCGAATCGGCCGCCAGTTCCTTGCCGTCCCATGCAATCGTCGTCATCGCCGTGAATTCCTCACCACTGGTCCGTCTCCCAAACATCTGCGAGGGCATGCAGACCGTGCCGCAGCCGCGCCATCCAGCCGTCATTCGCGGGGTACAAATCATCCACGCATGTGGCCCGCAGCGCCACACGAACACCGGTCGAATGCGGCATGCGGCGAAGATGATCATCACCGCGCCGGTAGGCCAGGCGCATTGCATCCATCCGCTCCTCGCGCTCTTCCGCCAGCTCTTCGTCCGGCAGGTGCATGTCGCTCGAAATGTGCTCGTGGATCAGCCGGTAGAAGCTGGCCGGCTTGGGGTGTGCCCTGCCCCACAGCACGGCGCGGAGGTGCGCGTACTGCAGCCCCGCCCTGAACTGCGGCAGCGTGATCCGGTCGCGCCAGTGCAACCGCGACAGGGCCGAGAATGCCGCCTGCCCGTTGTTGCGCCCCGTCATGCGAACCGTCCGTGTACTGACGTCGCAGACGATGGTTTCACCGATCAGTTCCGCCTTGCGCAGCAGGGCAAAATCCGTTGGCCCGGCGTCGGGCTGCGGCCGCCGCGAGGGCGCCATCGCCGAGCGCTTTTCCGGCGTGCGGATCGATCTACGCCGAGAGGGCATCGCCCGGCCTCCATGCTGTCCAGTCCACGCCATCGCTGTCGAGCAGCAGTTGCGGCGGCACCCTGCACCCCTCGGCATGCGGCATGGGGCCCCATCGGACGTCCCAGGCGCGGCGGCGGCGGGCCACATCGAGGCGATTGTCCCAGACGGTTTCGTCCTCCGGTACGGGTGGCGGCGGGGTGTTTTGCCCCGTTGCCTCCTGGATGGCGGAAACGAAATAGGACCAGCCCTTGATGGGGAATTTGGCCGTCGCGGCGCGCTTGGCGACGATGGGGATGATCTGGGATCGCAAATCGTAGCCCTGCTGGATGAGTTGGGTGATGGGGTAGACGAAATCATCGGCGAAGATGGGGTGTTTTCTGACCTCCGGGATTTGGCGCAGCGCAGCGGAGACCTGTTCGTGCAGATTTGGGGGTAAGGGGGCTGCTGCTTCTGGCTTATGGCTATTGGCTATTGGCTTATGGGTTTTATCCCCCCCGTTATCCGGTGGCTTAAGATGAGGGTTAAGCGGGGGGTTAAGGGTCGATGATTTTTCCGTGACTTTTCCAAGGCTTGGGTTTCCTCCTTTCTTGCCGTTTTTCTGGGCTTCGCGGCTCCGTTTTTCGTCGCGGACCATGCGGCGGGAAAAGATCGTGCCGTTGCGGTCGCGAGAAAAGACGCCGTTCCGGTCCAACTCGCCGAGCAGGGATTTACACTCGGTTTCGGTCACACCGGCCAGGCGGGCGATGTCCGTTACTCCAAGTGATCGGCCATTGATCGTGAGGTAGCCAGTCGGGTCGGCTTTTGCCGCGATGCAGAGCATTTTCATCCACAGCCCATGCGCAGCGAGGGAGCAGAGCCGGAGAGAGGCATCGCTCTCCCAGTCCGCCCAGAAAAATTTTGTCCAGATCGTGCCTGCCATGATGATCACCGGTACCTGTCCCAGTGCTCCATGTCCTGCACACGTCCCGCGCCCATGTCGCAGAAAAATTCGACGGGCTGGCACGGGCCGAAGCGGTTCTTGCTGATCAACACCTCCATGCAGTTGCGTTTCTTGTCGAGGCGCGCCATGCGCTGGTCCTCGAGCGAGATATCGTCATACTTGCGGCGCTCGAGGTAATAGGCCTCGCGGTAGACAAACCCGATGACGTCGCCTTCTTCCTCGATGGTTCCGGCCTGCCGGAGATCGGAGAGCATGGGGCGCTTGTCCTCCCGGCCCTCGACGCCGCGGTTCAGCTGGCACAGCGCCAGCACGCAGACATCCAGTTCCTTGGCGATGTCCTTGAGGCCGCGCGCCACCTCTGTCATCTCTGCGGTGGAGTCGCCATAATAGCGTTGCGAGGGCTTGACCTTGCCCATGTGGTCGACGGCGATCACCGAAAGCGGGCAGCCGAATTGCGCCTCGAATCGCTGCTTGTATTGCATCGCGGCGATGCGGATCTGGGACAGCGTGAGCCCGCCCCTGTCATCGATGATGAGCGGCATATGTTCCAGCAGCGGGCGGACCTCCATGAGTTGCTCCAGCCTCTTGGCAAAGTCGGGGTGTTGCGCCTCGGAGGGCTGAATGTCGCGGTATTCCAGTCGGTTGCTCGCGCTGTACGCCAGGTCCGTGAGCATCATTTCCTCAATGTTGCGGGCCGCCATCTCGAGGGAGAAAAACGCCACGCCATGCTTTTGCGAGCCTGCAATGCGGCGCAGCGTGGATGTCGCGAATGTGGTCTTGCCCATCGACGGGCGGGCCGCGATGATCACCATCGACGCGCGGCGGAAGCCGCCCAGGGTGCGCTGCAGATCGGTATAGCCCGTCGGAATGACAGCGGCAGGCTCAGCCCCTGTGCGGTAGGCGTCGTTAAGATCGGCAATGATGGTGTCGGCGATATGCGCCGCTGTCTGGGCCTTTCTGCCACTCCCCTGTGTCGCCGTCGTCATCTCCAGAACGGCCGAAGCCAAGCCGGTGGCGATGGACGTCCCGGTGTCATCCGGCGTGGCGCCAAGGGCACCGGAGGCCCGCGCAATGGCGTCCTGGGCGTGCATGATGATCTGCCGGCGCAGCCAGCACTCGCGGATCGCCGCAGCATAGGATGGCGCGTTGAGAATGGTCACGGCCGAAGCAGCGAGCCGCGCCATGTACACCGTGCCGCCGATAGCCTTCATCGCTTCGTCGGCGGCAAAGCGATGGTGCAGGGTGACGGGCGATACCCGCTTTCCGTCCAGGATTTCGGCCCGCGCCGCTTCATAGAGGCGGGCATGCAGCGGTTCGGCGAAATGCTCCGGCTCAAGCTCGGCACAGGCCGTGTTGAAGGCGTCATTGTTGCACAGGATGGCGCCGAGAAGCCCCTGCTCGGCTTCCAGATTCTGCGGCAGATGGTCCGCAGATGGTTCGTAGTGGTGCGCAACGCTGTTCATCGCCGCACCACGCGTTTCAGGTGAGAATGATGCGTCGGGACGGTTTCGGATTCGTCGCCCCGGAAATTGGCCAGAGAAATCCGTTGCGCGGCCCGATTGGTGAACCGCACGTTGCGGTGACGGTAGTCCTCGTCGAAGCAGCTCAAGGTGTAGTCCATGATCCCCAGCGCTTCGGCCTCGTCGTGGTACTCCACGAACCAGTTGCGGTCGACGCAGGCCTTGATGGCGGTGCGCTTCCACCAATCGGTGCGGTCCTTGCGCTCAATGAATTTCGGCGGAATGCCGGTGCCCACGAAATGCTTGCGCCACGATGCGATGGCGGCGTCGCCGACGCGGATCCTGCGCTCCTCGGCCAGTTCAATGGCGATGCCGTGCAGCTGGGCAATCGGAACCGTGCCGTTGAAATTGAAATCCTTCATGTCGACGAACAGGGCCTCGACAGCGAGATAGGTGATGGCGTGCCGGTCCATGGTGTCGCAGAGAAACCGCCGCCAGGCATGGAGGCAGCGGCCCTCGTTGCCGTCCCATTTGACGGGCAACTCATGCGAGCCCCACAGCGGCCGGCGCCAGGAAGGGGCGCCCACGGCCCAGCCGGAGCGGTTCTTGGCGATGTCGAGCGCCAGCACGGTCAATTCGGGTTCGCTCATGCCAGGACCTTCGTGAGCAATTCCTCTGCCCTGAGAACAGGCACGCTCTTGGCGTGCCGCGCATCCATGGAGGTGCAGGCGTTCGACACGAAGTCGGAGTAGCGGTCGATGTAGCGTGCGATGGAGAGATTGGAGGCTGCGGCGTGCCGCCGGGCCATGTAGCAGAACAGGCGGCGCGCGAACGAGACCGTTCCATCGCAGGTGCGGCCCCGCATCTGGTCCACGGTGATGCCCGTCACGGCCTGGACGACACGTGCAACCCGCGCCAGCCCTTCCGGATCGTCGCGCGATACGCATTCCAGATGCTTGTCCTCTGCGGAGCCCGTCCCGGTGAAATAATCCCCCATGAAAGACTTCGGCACATCCTCGAGCACGAAAACATCGAAGTTGCGATTGTATCGCATGAAAGTGCCGTCCAGGGCCTTCTTCATGGCGCGTTCGATGGCGTTGATGCTGGTCATGACGTCGCTCCTGTCTTGTTGCGATAGAGTTTGCCGCCGGGACCGCATGCGCCCCGGTCATCGCGGGCGAAGCAGCATGAGATGGCGCCCAACACCCCACAAATGAGGCGCGGCGCCGAAATTCCGTCTTCAAGCATGCGCGATGAGGCGCACGTGGCGCAGCCGCACCCGCCATGCTCCCAGTCAACCATGGAAGGCTTCATTGAACACGCCCTCCGCATGTTGGTCGATGTAGTCTTGCCGTGTCTCACCCTCCATGCGGCTGAAGTTGCGTTCCTTCTGGATAGCCACGCGGGCCGCCAGCGACATAGATCGCATCGACACCAGATCGATATCGAGGGCGTAAACCCGTGACGCATGCCTGCGAAGTTTGCGCTCGTGCCACAGCGGCTTCAAAATACTGAGCGCATTCCATTTCGCGACTTCGCGCGCGGCCCATGGCTCCTTTTCTCCGAGCTTGTTCCACGCCAACCAGCGTCCATGTGGGAGGCGGGAAGAATAGTGGTTGGCCCCCCACAGGATGCAGGGCCAAGCAAGCCACGGCGAAGGATCAAAAGGTTCAGTGTCGCCTTGGATTGCCTCCGTGTTGCGGCGCTTGTGTTTGCCCTTGCCGCCAGCCCCCTTCTGATATGCGATCCCATAAGGCGGGTCCGTCACCACGGCGCCCACCTTGCCAAGCGTCGGCAGCACCTCACGGCAGTCACCGAGATACAGCGTGCAGTCGCCGATGGTTTCAGTGCGGAAGGTCACGGCTTCCTCCTCAGCCAGCCGATTTCCGCGCGCCCGTCGAAGCCGTGCAGCCAGATGAACCAGGCGTAGTCCGTGGTGCCGTTGCCGGGCTTCATGCCTGCGGCGAGCGCATCACCGGGCGGCATCGAGGGCCGGGGCGTGATGAACAGCACCTTGCGGAGCGGCGTGGTTTCGAGCCAGCGAGAGCGATCATCGCCCTGCACCCAATTGGCAGGCATGAGAAGCGCCACCTTGCGCCGGGAATATTTCAGGCACTGCTCGACGAAGGGATAGCGCCCGGCCTTGCGGTCATCGCAGAGTTTGAAGGGCGGGTTCGACACGATGTTGTCGAAGGGCTGGCCGTCATAGGCGAGCCAGTCCATGACATGCAGCGGCGGCCAATGCGGATTGCGCGCCACCACGTCGAGGCCGTGGGTCTCATGACCGCGATTGAAGGCGGCCAATGTGATGTGCCCCTGCCCCATGGCGGGGTCGCAGATATTGCCTTCGAATCGCTCAATGTCGAACAAGCGTTCCGAGCACCATGACGGTTCGACGTACCAGTCCTCGGGATGGCGCGCCCACAGGGATGATTCCCTCTTGCGCAATGGGCCACGGAGCAGGCCGGTATCGGTAGCGATCTCGCTCATGCCGCAGCCCTCGCTTCCATGGGGAGCGCGACGGCCTGCAATCCCCATCCCCAGCGCGTCTGGATCGTGACGCCGATGTCGGGCAGGACGCGCCGGAGTTTGAACACTGTGACATGAAGAATGCGCTGGGCAAATTCAGGCTCCTCACGGTCTTCGCTGTAACAGTGCATGATGAGGTCGTCGTAGTGCACCGGCAATCCCCGGCATGCGATCAGGGGAGCGGCGACGCGAAACATGAGCGGCTTCTCATTGAGGAACTTGGTGCGGAAATGGATCGTCTTTCCCCGGCCCGTCATGGCTTCGGGCGCATGACAGATCACGATGGCGCCCGGCACATGCCGGACACCCCCTTTCACCAGAATGACGGGCCGGGGAAAGACGATCCATTTCCGCACCACGCCTCCCAGCTTCAGCCGTTCGGCGGTGAGATCGGCCACAAGCTGATCGACCTGATTTCCGGCAAGACTGAAGGCATATTCGCCCTGTCCCTCCTGGCTCATGCGGATATGCACCACATTGCAGGAGCGGCAGCCCTCAATGTCGAACTGGAGGCATTTCCCCGTCGGCGTCCCCGTGTCCGGCATTACGTCCGTCACCACTGTCGTCATCGCCGTCATCCCTCTGTTTGGTTTTTGCTTTGGCCTTGTCGGCCTTGGCCTGTTCCGCAGCGGCTTCCTGCGCATCGAGCCAGCCGATCTTTTCCAGAAGCTTGTCCTGGCCCGCGCGCCAGCCCTCATTGTGCGAGGTGTGGTGCTCATGGCCCGCGCCATAAGCCTGATCGTCGGGGTTCTCGCCCATGATCCCGCGCGCCAAACCGTCCTGATAGGCCTTCTCACCCCGCTCCTTGAACGTGGGAATGCCGCCGCGCGGCGGAGCATCGAAGAGCGAGAACTGCTTGCCGATGGGCACCGCCAGCGCTTCGGAATAGGCTTTGCGCCGTGCGTATTTCGCGGCCACGGCTTCCGGCTCCATATCGGCGTCCGCCATGACCTCGAGAAGTTCCTTCATCACGAGGCCGCTGTTCAGCGCCTGCTTGCGCGTGCGTGACAACGCTTTCTGCGCCAGCTTCACCAGCGCCTGCTTCTGGCGGATTTGGCCGGCAAAGAACAAAATCGTCTCGCCGTCCGGCGCGTCATCGTTGCGCAACGGCTCCTGCGTCTGGTCCGGCAGGATTTTCTTCGATGACGGCTTGGCCTTGATTGCTTCCATTGACGGCTTTCCTCTTTTCTATGGTCATCTGTCCGATAAGCTGGATCAGTCGGGGCGGCGCTCAATCTTCAGTGCCAGCTTGACCAGCCGCGTTCCGGCCTCGAAGCAGCATCTCGCCAACCGCTTCAATGTGCGGGCGGTAGAAATCCGGGTCCGTTGCCTCCATCGCTGACAGAGCCTCTCGCATGGCGTCGTAAAGTCGCCGGTTTTCATCACGGTTGGCCTCGATCTTCTGCGCACAGTGCTTGATGTGCGCCGCTTCGATTTGCTTTGCTTCTTCAAGCGAAGGCTGCCGTTCTCCGTAGAGAAGATGGCGAACCGCCGACTTGGGTTTCGTGTGCCAGTTCAACCGGCAACGGATACGCCACTCACGTTCTGCCAGCTTTCCAGGGCCAGCGATGACACTCAGCTTTTCAACTAACGCGGCCATGGCTTTCTGCCTTGACGTAGGGAAGGAAGATTTTTCCAGCACGGTGGAATGCTCCAAAACTATTTTCCAAACCGCGACGAATGGATTTTGCTTTGGAGATTTGGAAATGTGCGAACGCCTGATCGACCTGAACGCGGAACGGAGAAAGCGGCGCTGGACAGGCCGCGCAGGCTTTCAGCCCGTCGGAAAAGTGGCGGATGGGATTGTGATGAATATCAAACGGCGCTGACCCCCCCAGCGTCGAGGGGCCGGGGCCATATGTGCGTGTGGTCTCGGCCCTTGTCATTTGCGGGCCCCGTCAACAATGGCGCATGCGCCTATGATGATCACAAGGCACCCCACCACCAATGGGATGAAAAGCACCAGCCAGGACAAAACCTCCATATCCATCACGCACTCACCGTGTCAGGCTGGGGGTTCAGGAGCGATGTGAACCGGTCAATGGAAGTCGTGCGGACAGGGCGGAAGCGCATGGAATAGAACGCCATCTCATGCTGGTCTACGCCGCCCGGCACCTCGTAAAGGGCTTCTTTGTTGCGTATTTCCTCGAGACGCACCGCCTCTCCGGTGAACCCGGTCAAGACACTCCGGACCGTATAGAAGCGCCCTTTAACCGGGTATTCTTCCCAGCCATATCCGTCTCCATCGGGGTTCCCGCCCAATACACACACCACCATCTGCCCGACATGGAATGCCATTAGAGAACCCTCCGAAGCAGGATGTCCCGCAGCGCCATGGCGTGGGCGTAGAGCGAGATCAGCGGCCACAACATAGCGACGAGCACATGCGCGGCGGGGTGATAGAGAAGGTCGTCACCGAGCTGATCGCCGAAGTCGCGCCAGCAGGCGATGAAACCCCCGACGTAGCCGACAACAGCGGCGATCTTGATGAGGAGGATTAGCGCGGTCACGGGGTTGACTCCGTAGCCCGGCGCGCCGTTACCTTTCCATGCCAACCAGAAGGAACCTGACCATGGCCGAAGAACAAGACCCCCTTATCGATCTGACTGAAGGCCGTGAACTGGTCATAAACCGCATCGTTTCGGGCGGCTTTTACGGCTCCCAGCACGTCATTCTCCTGGGCACCAACCGTTACGGCGCCGGTCCCGACGGAAAACTGCAGGGCCAATGTGCAATCGTCGCCCGCCTCCGCTTCGATAACGACATGGCGAAGATACTCCGCGACGCGCTGAACCATGGCCTCGCGGTCCTCTCTCCACCGGCCAACGAAAAGGCGAACTGATCCCATCACGCGGACGCCTTGTCGTGGGGGGCGGCGCCGAAAATGTCAGGGCGGAGCTCATGACGGGAAATGCCAGTGATGCGTTCCACGTCGAGGACGCGGGAGGCCGGGATTTTCTCCCACTGTGAAACGGCTTGCGATGAAATGTTGCCGAGAGCCTGCGCTAACGCAGACGCACCCCCAGCAAGACCCTTGGCTCTGGCAGTCACATTTTCCATGCGACGCATGAAAGCATAGCTTGCCAAAAAAAGAAAGCAATTCTTTCGATGAAAGGCACACTTTCATAAAGCATACTTTTGCGAATGAAAAAGGCACCCACTGATCTCGATAAGCTAATAGGCGAGCGCATCAAGCGTTTGCGCAACGATGTGCTGGATATGAACCAGACTGAATTTGCAGTCGCCGTTGGCGTGAGCCGTGGTGCAGTGGGAAATTGGGAACTTGGGCAGGGCGTGGGCCGTGAAGCCCTTCAGCGCATCGCCATGGCGTTCAGGGTTTCTCTGGATTGGCTGGCCAATGGGACCGGCGAAGCGCCAGTTCCTGGAGATGTTGTGCCCGGCCGCTTTTATGTGCCGGAGTCGGCCAACAACAACACGTCAGACGGTGGCGAGGACTCGGCGTTTTTTGTTGAGAAATATCAGGCAAAAGTCCCCGGCGCCCGTCCTGAGGTTGATGGCGCACTTGGCGCCGGTGAGGGACAGGTTGGTGAAATGGTGCTATTTCCGATTGGCGATAGTGCTTATTCTGGTCATCGAGTAACAGCAGAGTGGCTCATACCTGACCAATTCATCACATCCGAAGCTCGAGCCACCAAAAGCCGGACAATCATTATGCCGGTTGTCGGCGATTCGATGTTCCCAAGCTACAATTACGGGGACCGAGTGCTTGTAGATCTTGCCCAGAACGAGTTTCTACAAGATGCAGTTTACGCAATCAGCGACGGTACGTCTGCCCCGCAAATCAAACGGCTTCATCACGTTTTTCGCTCTACACCGAAGCGTGTTCGCATCATTTCAGACAATGCAGCCTATGAGCCTGAAGAGCACTTTTTGTCCGATATACATATCATTGGCCGCGTTTGTGGTGTGATCGCGAGGCGTTAGTGTCGCTCGTTTGAGCATCTGGGACCGGAGGATTGACGATTGGCACCTCCTATTATGTTTGGTTTTTTTATCGGAGCAGCCTTAGGGCAGGCACTGCTCGCCTCGCTGCTTTACTGGGGAACGGGAAATACCGATGCCCCATATCGAAAAGCAATGACCGTCGGGGTGTTTGTCACGTTGCTATCAATTTTGGGCGACGCTTTTGGTAACGCCAACGGGGGCCCGCCGGACTTCCAAATGGCCTTTCCCCGAGCAGTCGTCGGGTTGCTATTATGCGTAGGTGACCTTCTTCGCATCCGCAGCGCCGGGCCACTCAACACGGTAGGGCAGCAAGAATCGGCTGCATTTATGGAAAATCTACCCCGTCCTCCTCCGCCTTTTTCAGTCAGGCTTGGGCAGGTGATATGGTGGACGTTTCTTGTCGTGGCCGGTCTGGCGGTTCTTGTTCTGGGATACGGGGCATCGTCCAACGGCTTTGACCCCGGCATAGCGGCGTTCGCCTCCGCCTGCCTGTCTCTCTGGGTCGCCCTGGGCTGGGCGCTCCGGTATCTCTGTGCCGGCCGCTAAGACATGAAGGAGACACTATGAGCAGCACTCTGTCCGACAGCGACCTGTCCGCCTTTCTCATCGTCGCCCTCAAGTGCATGGCCCGCGATGAAGAGGACAGGCTCCGCATTTCCCGCAACCTGAAGGCCATCGTCATGCAGCGCAACGAGGACGGCCACTACCGGGTCAATGCCATGTTGGCCCGGCTGGCAATGGCGATGGTTGACGATGATGACCGGCATTTCGGCAAGGCTGACAACTGACCACCTGGGAGGGGATGGATGAAGCGCGCTGATCTGCAAAAGTTGGCGGAGCAGAAAATAGAGGATGCATCCCTCTTGCTGGCCAATAATCGCTTTGGCAATGCGTTCTATCTCGCCGGTTACGCCATTGAGATTGGCCTTAAAGCCTGCATTTCAAAGCAAATAATAGCGCAGATGATTCCGTCAAAACAGTTTGTGGACAAGCTATACACGCACGAATTCAAGGCGCTGATTGGCCTCGCCGGGCTCGCGCAAGAACTTCAGGACGAACAAAAGCGGGACCGTCTGTTCGCCACGTACTGGGGGGCTGTTGGCGAATGGAACGAGGCCGCCAGATACACCGCCACGGACGCCGCGACGGCACAACTGATGGTTCAGGCGACGAGAGACACAAATTCAGGAGTTTTGCGATGGATACGTCTGCACTGGTAAGCGAAGCGCAGCAGCTCATAAAGCTCATGGACGCCAAGGGCGTCGCTCCGTTAGGCGCTGTTCTTGTCCGCAACACCGAAACGGATGGATGGCGCTTGTGGATTGTTCCGCCCAAGCCTCTTGAGGACAAACAACAATTTTACGCCAAACTATCTTCGATCATCATTGATAATCAAAAGGATTTTTCCCTACTCGATGCTGGCGATCTAGAGTTGCGTCAAGCAAGTAGCCCCGCAATTCAACAGCTAGGAACCTTCGCCCGCGTCGATGGCATCGCCTCGGTGTACATCAGCGGATCGACCTTCAATGGGTTCTATCTTCCCGAGTGCATTGTTCTGCGGATGAACATCGATCATAAATAGAACGGTATTGACCGCCTCGCGCACATTATCCATGGCGGCGCAATATGCGGTTTCCGCATCACCGTCGCCGCAGTCGCGGCCCCAGCGAGCTTTTGCAAGCTCCCCGGCTAACATCCTGAAAGCCTGAACCACCTCGCCCATCTCCCGCACCCTCCCGCCCTAGGTGAGAATAATCTTCGCCGCCGCGACAGCCTTCTTTGCCGCCTCCTCGGGCGTGAGCGTCGGGTCAGCGGCCAGAATCGCCCTGAACAGTTCCAGACATAAAACGGCGTAGTCCATTTCGAACCTCCTGCTTGGCTTGGCTGGGAGGGGGTATATATCGTCCGCAAGAAATATGAAAGCTGGTCTTTCTTTTTGCTTGCGTTAAAAAGAAAGCTGTGCTTTCATAATCTCCATCAACGGAGACGCACATGCTTCCTCTTCAAGAATTGTGGGACCGGCGCGCTACTGCCGCTGCGAAGATGGCCCGGTGGAGCCCGGCGTGGGGTCCAGAGCCTCAAGCACATCGTCAACCTGAGCAATCGCCGCCGGATGGCTCTCTGCCTTCACCAGCAGGTCGCGGGCCTGAAGCCAAGCACGTCGGCAGCAAGGAGTCACTCTAATGGACAAGGTGTTCCTTCTGTTCGCCGCGCCCGGCTACGGCGATCCCGTGGTCATCTGCGCCTTCGAGAACAAGGACGACGCGGATGACGTGTTGGCGATGATCGAAGCCGCTGGCTCGACGCGGAGCCTTTCGATCAAGGAGGTGCGTTGCGTGCCGTCCTCGCGGGTGCCGAAATTCACACCACAGAAGCCCGTCGCCCGTCGCCCTGAGTCCCTTTGTTCAGACAGGGCAGTGGTCCCCAGCCTTGAGCCCATCGGCGTTGTCGCGGCTCGCGTGGTTGATCGTGCGGCCAAGGCGATGCCCGATGTTGCAGCGGCCTATGCCGAGAGCGGCTACATCCACACCCGCGATTACGTGGAGGCTGTCACGAACAAGCCCGGCTTCGATGGGCGGGCTAAGCCGCGAGCATCAGAGGATGACGTCAGCCTTGATGCTGATGTCACCGCTCGGGCGGAGAACAGCCGCGGCGTCGATCAGGCCATCATTCATCACTAGGTGTGAGCATGACCGCCTTCCTGCTCCTCATGTCCTACGCCTCGGGTTTCCTGCTGGCCGTGCACGTCCTCGCAGAAATGCGTGAGCCGGAAACCAACGTGCAGGCCATTTCCATCGGCCTTCTGGCCCTGTTGTGGCCGCTGACAGTGTTCGGAGTTCTCATCCGTCTTTTCATGATTGCTTGGAGGAAGCCGCTGTGACCATCGGCATCAATCTTTCCAGCCCCGGCGTCGACCTCGTGTTCAAGGGCACGGCGCGCGAACTGGCCCTCGAACTGGCCGCGTTGCGCAGCCGCATGCCGCTCGTGCCGCCGCACCGATTTCCCAGCCCGCCCCGCTTGCGTCTGGCCACGCTGAATGGCCGTGCCGTGGGGCGTGCCAACACAGGAGGTTGCCATGAAGTAGCGCCAGCACCGGATCAAAACCCAGTTTTGGAATACCTCAGCGCGCGAGACGGTGCGCCTGTCACCGGCCGTCAGCCCCGTGTGATCCGGGGCACCATGCAGAATTCCGCCGCGGTGGCGGATGGCGTGGCTCCTGCGCATCAGGAGCGGTTGTCCTCCGAGCCGGCCGTTGCGGCGCTTGCCGAAGATCATGCTGCAGCGGCCGTGTCGGGCGAGGACAACGCGCCATGAGAACGCCGACACCGCGCGATGTGCTCTACCGCTGGCATGACAATGCCATGCGCGGCGTCATGGGCAATGACGCCCCCGTCCACCCTGACACGCCGGAGTGCGGCTGGTTCAAGCGCAAGCTTGTCAAAGGCGGCGTCTTCGTCCCCGCGCGGATATGGATCGACGCTGACATTGATATCGGCACGGGCGAACTTCTCAGCCAGGAAGTCATGCTCTGCGAGGTCGACGGCGTGCGCCGCGATGCGCAGGAAGAATGGCAGTGGCTCTGCAATGAGCCGATCAGTGAGGACGAGTTTCTCTACATGACGGCCCTGCGCGCCCACGCGCAGGCCAACGAACCCGATCATCCCGCAGCAAACCCGCGCCGTCCCGTCGACTGGCTCGCAGCCCCGCTGCCGACATTCTCAAAAGGAGACGAAAGCAATGAACGTCATGAATCCGCGTGAAATGATCGGCGGCAACAATCCTCCGATGGCGGAGGAATTGCGCGAGCGAAACCCCGAGATTTTCCAGCAGATGGACGCGCTCGCCGATGCGCTCGATCTGGTGCCTGCCGTCATCGCCAATGACGACGACGAAGGCGCCGCACAGGATCTGGCCCTGAAATGCAAGAAGGTCATCAAGATGGCCAAGGGCGTCCATGACGTCGAGAAGGAACCCTTCGACAAGAAGGTGAAGGAAATCAAGGCCGCCTTCGCCATCCCCATGGAGCGAGTGGAGAAGGTCGCCAAGGCCATCATGGAGCGGCTCGACGTCTACAAGGAAAAGAAGGCCGCCGAGGAACGCCGCAGGCGCGAGGAACAAGCACGCCTTGAACGTGAACGGGCCGAAGAACTGGCGCGCCAGGCGCAGGAGGCGGAGCGCAAGCGGCAGGAGGCCGAAGCGCTGCGCCGTGCCGAAGAGCAACGCGCCCGCAAGGCCCAGGAAGAGCGCGAACGAGCCGAGCGCGACGCTCGCGAGGCGCAGGAGCGCGCCAAACGCGCTGCCGAGGAAGCGGCCCGTCTTGAAGCCGAACGGCGCGAGCGCGCCAGGCGGGATGAGGAGGATCGAAAGCTCAAGGCCCAGCGCGACGCCGAAGCCGATGCGCGCCGCAAGGCGGAGGAGGAAGATACCCGCAAGCGCATCGAGGCAGCGCGCGCCGAGCGCGCGAAAGCCGAGGAAGAGGCCCGCGTGGCACGGGAAGCGTCAGCCAAGGCTCTTGAAGAGCGCCGCGCCGCCGAGGAAGCCGCCCGCCTCGCGAAGCGGGAGGAGAAGACCGCAGAGAAGACAGCCAATACGCAGCTTGAAGACGCGGTTCGCCTTGAGCGCCGTGCCGACAAGCTGGATGGCGCGGCCCAGCAGAGCGAAGCCGACCTGTCACGCGGCAGAGGCGAATACGGCAGCGTCGGATCGCGCGCCACGCGCTGGACGTATCGAATTCTGGATCGTGACGCCGTGCCGCTCGAGGCCCTCCGCGCCTACATGCATCCCGACGCCATCGACGCCGCCGTGACGCGATTCATGAATGCGCATCGCCCGGAACTGGGTAAGGGCCGCGACCGCGACGGCCTGCTGCGCGGCGTTGAATTCTACACCATCACCGAAACCCGCGTGGCCTGAGGAGATCAAGCCCATGAATGCAATTGTCGAGGCAAGCAAGAGCTACGGAATTTCAACATCCGGCATGGCGCCGGGACTGGCGATCATGTTCAACGACGCGCTCTATGAGCGCTGCAAGCAGATCGCCACAGTCATGGCCCGCGCCCAGGGGTTTACACCTGAACACCTGCTGGGAAAGACCGAGGCATGTTTCGCGGTTGTGACGCGCGCCATCACATGGAAGCTCGATCCGCTCGCGGTGGGGCAGAGCACCTACGCCGCTCCGGGCGGCAAGATCGGATATGAGGGAAAGCTCGTCCAGGCCATCCTTGAAAACAGCGGCTATCTGGAGGGCGGCGTCAAGTTCAACCACTTCGGTGACTGGGATCGCATTCGCGGAAAGTGGAAGAAAATGAAAGGTGACCGCGGCAGGGATTTCGCGGCTCAGGACTGGACAGATGCCGACGAGGAAGGGCTGGGCGTCGTCGTTTCGGCCAAGGTCAAGAACGAGCCGGAGCCTCGCGAACTGACGGTCTACATGCGCGAATGCTTTCCGCGTAACTCGACGCTCTGGGCGCTGAGGCCGAGCCAGCAGATTTGCTACACCGCGGTTCGCGCCTTCGCCAACGTGGCGGCGCCCGGCCTGTTCATGGGCGTGCCGTTCAACAGTGATCTCGACAGTCCGGAAATGGTCGACGTCACGCCAAGGCGGCCGACGCGTGAGGAATTCAGGTCAGCACCAGAATCATCGTCATCCGCGATGTCAGATACGGCGGAATACGATGCCTCGTCTTCCGACAATCCGTCAGCAGAGACGGTCCAGGAAGACGAGCTTTCCAACGGCGATCTCGAGGGCGGCACATCAATGGATGAAGCCCCCTATGGCGCTGCCGACGCTTACGAACGCGGGCGCAAGGACCGCGACCTCAACAAGGCGCTCCGCGCCGTGCCGCCGGAATGGCGGGACAATCCGAACTTCCTGCCCCTTGCTGATGCATGGGGTGAAGGATGGCGGTCGCGTGACGACGAGATCGCTGCGAATGCCAAATCAGGAAGGGGGTGATCATCCGTGGCGAAGAAAGCCGCTGCCAAGAAGGTAGCGAAGAAGCCGGTCAAGAAGCCCGCGAAGCGGGTGAAATAACCGGACAAGGCCGGAGTGATCGCGTCCACGACGCTCCGGCTCATGAACCGAAAAGGGAGAAACCCGTGTTCCTGATTTTTGATTGCGAGACAACCGGCCTGCCGGATTTCAAGAAGCCGGCCGATGCACCGGGCCAGCCGCGGCTCTGCTCCATCGCTGCGGCGCTGGTGAATGACGCGGGCGAGATCGTCCAGTCCTTCTACAGTCTGGTTCGCCCCGATGGCTGGTTGCCCGAGGTAATCGAAAAGGCGCGCGGTGCATTTGCCGTCAATGGCTTGTCCATTGACATCCTGACCGCCGAAGGAAGGCCGGTGGCGGATGTGCTGGCGGAATACGATGCCATGGTGGATCAGTGCACCGGGATTGCGGCCTATGGCGTGGCGTTCGACCAGAAGATGATCCGGGCCGAACAGCGCATAGCGGGCCGTCCCGACCGCTACGGCGAGCGCCCAACCTTCTGCGTTCTTACCGAGGCCCCGAAGGCTTGCGGGCAAAGCAAGCGAATGAAACTCGCTGAAGCCCTGAAGATCCTGCTCGATGAGGACTTGCCCGATGCGCACAACGCAAAGGCTGACCTCGCTGCGACGGTGAAGATCTTCAACCACATGCGCGAACGCGGACTCGTCGTGTTCCGGGAACAGCTTTCCAAGGAAGCAGCAGCGTGAAGAAGATCGCTGCATCAGGCAGCCTGCATGGCCGCGCCGTCAAGGAATGGATCGGCAGGACGCCGGATTCCGTGCCGCCGAAATCGGTTCAGGACCGCGTGCTGCTGCGGCAGGGCGGCAAGGATGCCATCACCGGCGAGCCGATCCTCGCGGGCATGGCGGACTGTGACCACATCATCCGCCTCAAGGACGGTGGCGAGAACCGGGAGAGCAATCTCCAGATCATCACGCGCCAGAGCCATCGGGAGAAGACCCGGCTTGAGAACCAGGCAGGGGCGAAGGAACGGCGGATCAGGCTGAAACACGCGGGACTTTGGCCGAAGTCGAAGCGGCCCATCAAGTCGCGCGGATTCGAGAAGCGCATGAATGGAACAGTGGAGAGATGGACGTGAGCGACTGGTACATTCTGGAAGGACACACGCCGGTTTATGAGCCGGACTTGATGAAGGCCGCGCGTTGGTTCGAAACGGCAGACCGCATCGTGGCGAAAACCACCATTGGGACGGCGCGCGTCAGCACCGTCTTCCTTGGCTTGGACCATGGCGAGAACGGCGAAAAACACCTGTTCGAAACCATGATCTTCAACGGCGACAGGGATGATTATCAAACGCGATGCGCCACATGGGAACAGGCGGAGAAAATGCACGCGGACGCTGTTGAGTACGTCATGCGAGAGCGCCAGCCATGACCTTCCTCTCCCTCCTCTGCCTCCTCGCTGCTGTGGTGTGTGGAGATGCTGCGGTGAGGCCGCGCAGGATTTCAAAGGGAGATTGGAAATGATGGAGAAGGAAATCCTCAACGCGATCATCTGCTCTGCCAGCATTGATGACGGAGATCGCGGCATTCTCAACTCAATGATCGATCTTGACTACGGCGGTGCCCATCAGGGCTTCGGTGGATATTGCCTGTACCTGCCGAAATCATATTCGAACAACTCCCAGAGCGCGTCATTCAACTACGCCGGGGTCTGGATTTGGCGCGTCATGGAAGTAGCGGGCGTCACGCGGTGGAAAGATCTTCCCGGGAAAACTGTGCGCGCCGACATCCGCGAAGGCATGATCTACGGCATCGGCCACATCATCAAGGACGACTGGTTCTATCCGAAGGAAGTTTTTGCCGAGGCAGAGACGCGGACATGACCTTTCTCCGCCGCCTTCTCCGCTACCTGTTTGGCCCCTCCGCCTTTGCGCCGCCGCCAGACGAAACAGAAGGCACGGAGCTAGCCAGAACCATCATCACGTCAACGCATGTCAAGTTAGGGGATTGGGAATGACACTGATTGCTTATCACAACGACCCATCGATCAAGGACGGCATCCTTGCGCAACTGCGCGGTCACGCCGCCGCAGATCAGCTCGTCAAGGACCAATACTGGCAGAATGGCAAAGGGTGCGCCGTGGGCTGCACCATCCATGGCCGGGACCATATGGAATACGAGCCGCGATTTGGGATTCCCGTCATGCTGGCGCGGCTGGAAGATACGATCTTTGAAGGGCTTCCGAACGCTGAGGCGCAGGAATGGCCGGTCAGGTTCATGGATGCAATCAGACCGGGGGCTGATTTGTCGCGCGTGGGCTGGCAGTTCCTCCACTGGCTGCTGACGGATGAAACGGTCAACCCCGGCATCAATGCTCCGCTTGTTAAAGACGCTGTGAAGCAGTGCGCCGATGTGTTGGTGCCGCTGACCAAAGGCGAGCCTGTCGATGTGTCGGCGGCGGAGTTGGCGAGGTCGGCGGCGTGGTCGGCGAGGTCGGCGGCGTGGTCGGCGGCGTGGTCGGCGAGGTCGGCGGCGTGGTCGGCGAGGTCGGCGGCGTGGTCGGCGGCGGAGTTGGCGAGGTCGGCGGCGTGGTCGGCGGGGTCGGCGGCGTGGTCGGCGAGGTCGGCGGCGTGGTCGGCGGCGGAGTCGGCGAGGTCGGCGGCGTGGTCGGCGGGGTCGGCTTATGTCCTCATGGCCACCAAACTCATCAGTCTCATCGAAGCCGCATAGGAGCGCACACCATGACCGACATCGCAACACTTGGAAACAACCTCGCCGCCTTTGAAGGCCGGATCATCGAAGCGCGTACGCAGCAGCAGATCGAGATCGACGCACTGGAACGCACCCGCAAGCAGACCCTCGACAATATCGAGGACTCCCGCACGGCCCTTATCCAGCGCGTCAATGAGACGGCGGACATCGATGCGGGAAAGGCGAACGAGATGTTTGATCTTCTTGTCGCCAACCGGCGCCGGTACGTGACGGAGCTTGAGTCATTGCAGCTTGGCCCCGCCGAACCCCTCCAGATCGCGGCGGAATGATGTGGCGGCGTACTTCAACGAGATTGATCCCTACGCCGCCCAATGGCTGCGCAACCTCATTGCCGCAGGACTGATACCAGATGGAGAAGTCGATGAGCGGTCAATTGTCGATGTTCGGGGAGACGACTTGCGAGGATTCACGCAATGCCATTTCTTCGCAGGCATCGGCGGATGGCCCTATGCGCTCCGGCTCGCAGGCTGGCCGGATGACCGGCCCGTCTGGACCGGATCATGCCCCTGCCAGCCGTTCTCGCTCGCGGGCAAGCGCAAGGGTTTCGATGACGAACGCCACCTCTGGCCCGTCTGGCGCGAACTTGTCCGCGAGCGAAAGCCTGCAAAGGTCCTTGGAGAACAGGTTGCGAGCGCAACTGACTGGCTCCGTCTTGTGCGAAGTGATCTGGAAGCCATGGGTTACGCCATGGGGGCAATGCCTGTCCAAGCCGCGAGCGCGGGTGCGTTCCACCTCCGGGACCGATACTGGTTTGTCGCCCTGGGCAACGCCAGCTTGCAGGGATTGGCGCTCGGATCGCTCGCAGAAAAGCAGCACCGAGATTTATGGGACGAAAGGTCGGCCACTGTCGCGCCAGGCGCTGGAGGTGGCGATCTCGAATGGGTCATCGGCGCCGATGGAAAAGCCCGGCCAGTTGAACCCGGAATTCGTCTCCTGGCTCATGGCGTACCCGCCCGTGTGGCTAAGCTGCGCGCCTTTGGCAATGCCATCGACCCGCGGCCGGCAGCGCAATTCATCAGGGCGGTGATGTAACCATGACCCCCACAGGGAACAGGAGGACGGGATGACGGCATATCCGATCCCATTTGCGGCGCTTGATGACCGGCTTGCCATTCTCGGCACGGCGGGCAGCGGCAAGACCTATGCGGCGGGGACGGCGGTTGAAGCCATTCTCGGCCGTGGAGATCGCGTCATTGTCATTGACCCTCTCGGCGTGTGGTGGGGCCTGCGCCTCTATGAAGACGGGCGCGCCCCGGCCAAGATTGCACCCGTCATCTTCGGCGGAGCGCATGGCGACTTGCCGATTACCGAGCATGCGGGACAGGTCGTCGGAGAGGCCGTTGCCGGAATCTCGGAGAGCTGCATCCTCGATCTTTCCGGCATCGGCACCAAGGCCGGGGAGCGCCGCTTCATGCTGGCTTTCCTCACCGCGCTCTATCGCACCACAAAAGGCGAGCCGGTCCACATCATTTTTGATGAAGCCGATATGTGGGCGCCGCAACGCCTGCTCGACAAGGAAGGCGAGGCCGCGAAACTGCAAGGCATGATGGAAACCATTGTGCGACGGGGCCGCGTGAAGGGCTTTATTCCATGGCTCATCACGCAGCGCCCAGCGGTGCTGTCGAAAGACGTTCTCAGCCAGGCTGACGGACTTGTGGCGTTCAAGCTCACATCCTCGCAGGATCGTGACGCGATTGGCGATTGGGTGCAGGGGCAGGCAGACAAGGACGAGTGGAAGCGGATGTGGGCCAGCCTGCCGACATTGCAGCGCGGCAATGCGATTGTCTGGATACCGGGGCGCGGAGTTCTGGCGAGCGCGCAGTTCCCGCCCAAGATTACGTTTGACAGTTCACGGACGCCGAAGCGCGGCGAGAAGGTCAAGGCGGCCTTACTGGTGCCGCTCGACGTTGGCAAGTTGCGCGACCGGCTGGCTACGGTTGAAACGGAGGCCAAGCAGAACGATCCGAAGGCGCTCAGGGCAGAGATCGCCTCGCTGAAACGCCAGATGGAGGAAGCCCTCAAGCGTCAGGCGGTGCCCGATCCAGCGGCTCTTGATGCGGCGCGGGAGGAAGGAAAACAGCAGGCGGTTCGCGCCATTGCTAATCTGTCATCCGGCCTCGCTGCGTCGCTTCATGATGCAGAGGAAGCGCATGCAGGTGCGAAGCGCTTGCTGGCCAGCTTTGGAACGTTCATGGGCGCCATGGCCGACGAAAAAGCTAAGCCAGCGGCTCCGGTGCCGAAGGTAATCGCAGCGCCGGTGCGCACGGTTCGGACGGAAGACAATGCATGGACAGGGCCGCAGCGTCGGATTCTCAACTCGCTCGCGTTCTGGCACTCGCTCGGGCATGAAGCGCCTTCGCGTGAACAGGTAGCCCTTATCGCGGAATACAGCCCCAGCAGTTCATCATTCGCGAATGCGTTGGGCGCGCTGAAAACTGCAGGAGCAATTGACTACCCATCCCCAGGTAACGTGACTGCGCGGACATTCACCAGCGACCCTGTTGCAATGGGCATAGAGGCTGCAATGCAATTGCGGAACATGCTGACTGGCCCGCAGCGGCGCATTCTGGATGGTGCACTTCAAGGCGAGGCTGACCGCGCAACGATTGCTGCTCGTGCCGCCTACAGTCCCGACAGTTCATCCTTCGCAAACGCGCTTGGCGGCCTGCGCACATTGGGGCTGATTGACTACCCATCACAGGGCCGCGTGGCCGTCACGAATTGGGCCAAGGAGCTTTTGTCATGATCATCGAGGCCGGGAAATACTACCGCAGGCGGGACGGGAAGAAGGCGGGGCCGATGGAGCCCTATTCCCATACGAGATGGATCGATATGGCAGTATCGCGTCTATACGATAATAGCGGCCAGCATTGTTTCAACGACCCGATGTGCGACCTCATCGCCGAATGGCCTACCGACGACAAGCCCGACATTTTCGCCCTCATCGCTGCGGAGCGTGATGCCCGCGCTGCCTATGACGCAGCCCGCACATCGTGGCTCAAGACTGTGGACGCGCTGGAAGAGGCAATGAACGGAGACTGCACATGATTGACCTGAAGCCGTTTTGTGGAAAGGACGAAACACGTCCCTACTTAAATGCCCCTTGGAGCAAGGGTGATTATACCTATGTCACCAACGGGCATATTGGCATCCGCGTGGCGCGGCGGCAGGATGTACCGGAAACTGAGGAATTCAGGGTAGACCTTCAAAAGGTGCTTGATAAGGCGGCGACGGAAGCAGGCCCGCTTGGCTCTCTCCCCGAAGACATTCCAGCAGAAAGCAAGATCGAGTGCTGGGAATGCGGAGGCACCGGCATAAACACTTGCCCGGCATGTCATAATGACGAGCCATGCGAAACTTGCGAGGAAACGGGGCTAATCACTGAATCGATCAGCGTCGAAATTGCTCCGCGCGCCTATGTCCGCGCTGGCTACCTCTCGCTCGTCGCAGCCCTCCCAAATGTAAAAATGGATTTGGTTGGGGTGGAGAACGCTCATTACTTTGAATTTGATGGAGGGATCGGCGCTGTTATGGGTCTCAGAAACCCATCAGCCAAGCATGTGCCGCTTAAGCCAGAGGCGTTGGGAGAGGCGGTGCGGGGATGAGGAAGAAGATCAAGCTGCGCGCATGTTTCCGCCCAAGCCAGTCCTCAATGCTCATTGAGGAAATTGACGAGTACCGCTTTTGCTTTACGCGCGAGGAAATGGGCTTCACGGCTTACAATTTCATCTCCCGCAAAGAAGCCACCCGCCTGCGCGACTGGCTCAATGAGGTGCTGAAGGATGGGTGAAGTAAAACAACTGCGCCAGCCCAAAAGGTTTAAGACGAACGTCTCAATTCTTACGAAAGCCACCGCGCACCATGGGGCACGCATAACCATTGTAGATGGCGGGTGTGTTGCAGTTTTAGTTCGCGGTGAAAAGCCAGTGATCCACGAACTAGATGGGCAAGGTGTTTACAATATCGATTGCCCTGAAAACGAACACGATCTCTGGCCCATCGCCATTGTTGCTATCGACAAAGCGCACAAGGTGGCTTGGGCTAATCTGAAATCGGAAGAAGTGATGCGGATTCTTGATCGGTGCCAACGCGCGGCTGAACGGCGGCTTGCCGGTCAACCGATCAGCAACGGCGACCCCGCCCCCAGCCCGGAGAGGGAGTGATATGGCGGAGAAACCAATCCTGTTCTCCGGCCCGATGGTCAGAGCCATCTTGGAAGGGCGCAAGACGAAAACGCGGCGCGTGGTCGATATGCCGCCGATGACATTCGACGCCATATTCAACGACGACGGCGTCTGGTACGCCGGAGATGCCTTGACCGGTCATCGCTACGCAAAACTGCCGGTGCGATACCGGACCGGCGACCGGCTTTGGGTCCGCGAGAGATTCACCATAGTTCCCGCCACGGCTTATCGGATGAGCGCAGGCGTTCAGCAGACGATCAATCCTAACGACCCAGATTGGGCCGCAATCTATGCTGAAGGCTGGGATCGCTCTATCCCGCAGTGGAAACCCTCCATCCACATGCCGCGCTGGGCGTCTCGCATTACCCTCGTGGTGACAGAAGTCAGGGTGCAGCGGTTGCAGGAGATCGGCGAGGAGGATGCAAAGGCGGAGGGCGCGGAAATGGTCCTGCTTATGGAAGAATGGGTTGGCGGTTCGACGGAGAAATTCCGTCGCGGGTTCCGAAAGCTGTGGGAGTCCATTCACGGTCCCGGCGCATGGGAAGCAAACCCTTGGGTTGCCGCCATCAGCTTTGAGAGGGTTTCCTAGTGCCCCGCTCGCCAGCCAGGTTCACGCAGGCCGACATGGCACGCGCCCTTCGCGCCGTGAAGCAGGCTGGCGTCGATATGGTTGTCGAGGTTACGGCAGACGGTGTGTTGCGCGTCGTTCCGAACACCCCGGATCAGGCCCCGAAAAAGCGTCCAGTTGACGTGCGCAAGGAAATCCGCATGTGATGGACATCATGCCCCCGAAACTCTGGCCCAGCCTGCTCCATGAGAAAACCCGCCACGGGGCTTGGGTCTGGTATGTTCGCGTCGGCAAGGGGCCGCGCATCCGTATCCGCGCTACTTTCGGCACTGAGGAATTCAAGGCCGAGTATCACGCCGCCGTCATCGGCCAGCCGCTCGCCAAGCCTGCGTCCGGCACGCCTTACACGCTGCGCTGGGCCATCGACCAGTACCTGGAATCCCCGGCGTGGCGCAGGCTGGCGGCGGAATCGCGCAAGCAGATGAGTTATCAGTTCACGCGCATCAAGGAGCGCGCGGGCGATGAGCTGCTGAGCGACATCACACGCCGCGTCGTACTGGAAAGCCGGGATGCGCGCGACAAGACGCCGTCCGACGCCAACAAATATGTCCGCGCCACAAACCTGCTGTTTGAATTTGCGATCAGCAAGGAATGGGCCGACAGCAACCCGGCCAAGGGTATTGCGAAGCTGCCCACCTCCGGCACCGGAGAAGGTTTCCACACATGGACCGAGGATGAAATGCTGGCGTTCGAGAAGCGCTGGCCCATCGGCACCATGCAGCGGCTAGCCTTTGAAATCATCCGCTGCACCGGCCTTCGCCGTGGCGACGTACACGCCTTCGGCAGCCAGCATATCCGGAAGAACACCTATGTGGTGCGCACGTCGAAAACCGGCCAGCCCGTCACAAGCACCATCCTGCCCCAGCTCCGCCGCGCCATCGACGCAACGAAGGTGGGCGACATGACGTTTCTGCTGACGTCGCGCGGCACCCCGTTCAAGAGCAAGGCCGCGTTCGGCAACTGGTTCAAGGCGGCATGTGTGGAGGCAGGCGTACCAGGATCGGCGCACGGCATCCGGAAGGCGCTGGCGAGCGAAATCGCCGAGCTTGGCAAGTCCGAAGCCGAGTTGAATTCCTTCTTCGGTTGGGCGCACGGAAGCCGGGAGTCCGCGACCTACATCCAGAAGGCGGATCGCGCCCGGATGGCGAAGGAAGTTTCGCGTTCACTTGCCCGCACCACCCGGAAAGGTGCGGGGAAAAATCCTGCAAACGATTGAAAACATGAGGAAAATGAAATGCCGTGGTGGGCCCGCCAGGACTCGAACCTGGAACCAGACGGTTATGAGCCGTCAGCTCTAACCATTGAGCTACGGGCCCCCATGGGCGGGGATGGCTACAGCAATTCGCGGCGGCATGCTATAGCGCCTGCGATGTCAAAAAAACCTTTCACGCCCGAAGCCGCCGTCGATGCCCTGATTGCCCTTCACGAAGAATCGGTGGCGGCACTCAAGGCCTGCCTCGAACGCTATTTCACCACCCGCGTGCCGCCTTCCGACAAGGAGGCACGGCTGTTCACCTATCCCGAGCTCATCGTCAAATACCAGGCGAGCGGGCTGCAGCCATCGCTGGCCCGCGCCTATGCGAAGTTCCAGGGGCCGGGCACCTATTCCACCACCATCACCCAGCCCGCGCATTTTCGCCGCTATCTGCTGGAGCAGTTGACCTATCTGGTGCGCGACTATGGCGCCACCATCGAGGTGGACCGCTCCGAGCAGCAGATCCCCTACCCTTACGTGCTGGACCGCGGCGACGACCTGGGCCGCGAAGGCATCAGCGCCGCCGAACTGGCGCTGCATTTCCCGGTGCCCAAGCTGGCGCAGGTGGGGGACGAAATCGCCGATGGCGAATGGGATCACCGCCCCGGCCACGACATGCCGCTGGCGCTGTTCGACGCCATCCGCGTGGATTATTCGCTCAAACGCCTGCAGCACTACACCGGCACGCATTGGAGCAAGGTGCAGCCGTGGATTTTGCTCACCAACTATCACCGCTATGTCGACCAGTTCGTGACCTGGGGCATCGAGCAGCTGATGGCGGGCGGTCCTTATACGGCGCTGTACCTGCCGGGGGGCGAGGTGATCACCTCATCGCTCAAGCATGAGCACATGAAGGGGCTTGCCGAAAGCTCGCCCTGGCACCGCTTCCAGATGCCGGCCTACCATCTCGCGCGGGGCGACGGCCAGGGCGGCGTGACGCTGGTGAACATCGGCGTCGGCCCTTCCAACGCCAAGACGATCACCGATCATCTGGCCGTTCTACGCCCGCATTGCTGGCTGATGATCGGCCATTGCGGGGGCCTGCGCCAGTCGCAGCGCATCGGCGATTATGTGCTGGCCCACGCCTATCTGCGGCAGGACCGGATTCTCGATACCATCGTGCCGCCCGAAATTCCAATTCCCGCGTTGGCCGAAGTGCAGGTGGCCTTGCAGGAAGCGGCGGCCAGCGTGACCGGCGAACAGGGTGAAGCATTGAAGCAGCGGCTGCGCACCGGCACCGTGGTGACCAATGACGACCGGAACTGGGAGCTGCGCTGGACGCAGGAGAGGAAGCGCATCAATCTTTCGCGCGCCATCGCCGTGGACATGGAATCGGGAACGCTGGCCGCGCAAGGGTACAGGCTCAGGGTGCCCTATGGCACGCTGCTTTGTGTTTCCGACAAACCGCTGCATGGCGAAATCAAGCTGCCCGGCGCGGCGAATGCCTTTTATGACCGGGCGGTGGGCGAGCATCTGATGATCGGCCTTGCCGCCGTCGAGGCACTCAGGGGCAAGCTTTCCCAGCTCCATTCCCGCAAGCTCCGGAGTTTCGACGAGCCGCCGTTCCGCTGACACTGGCCAGTCATTGCCCTGCCCCAATCTGAAAGCAAAGAGAGCCCATGCAATCAAGGAACCCGACCCAAAATGCTCCGCACCCTTCTTGCCGCTTCCACGCTTGCGCTGGCCGCCGTGATGGTGACGCCCGCCATGGCTGACACCGTTGTGGCATCCCCCCGCACCATTTCCCTTTCCGGCCACGGCGAAGTGCGCGTGGCGCCCGACCGCGCCACCGTGACCATCGGCGTGGCGAGCCAGAAGGACACCGCCGCCGAGGCCATGAAGGACAACAGCGCCGCCATGCAGCAGGTGTTCGCGGCATTGAAGGCCGCCGGCATCGCGGAGAAGGACATGCAGACATCCAACTTCAGCGTCCAGCCGCGCTATAACTATCCCAATGACGGCTCAGCTCCCACGCTGGTTGGCTATGACGTGTCCAACAATGTCACCATCACCGTAAAGAAGCTGGATACGCTGGGCGCTGTGCTCGACGCCGTTGTGAAAGCCGGGTCCAACCAGATTCAGGGCGTGTCCTTCGATGCCTCCTCACCGCAGGCGGCGATGGACGAGGCACGGAAAGACGCGGTGGCTGACGCGCTGCGCAAGGCCAAGGTCTATGCCGGGGCCAGCAATGTGACGATCGGCAATATCCTGTCCATCGAGGAAGGGGCGGTGTTCCGCCCGCGGCCGGTGGTGATGATGCAGGCCAAGGTGATGCGCGCCGACGCAGCGCCCGCGCCCATCGCCGAGGGGGAACAAACCTTGGCCGTCGATGTTAGCATCACGTGGGAAATCAAATAGTTCTGATCAGGTTGTGATGCTGCTGCCATTGCCTGTCATCAGGGCTGTGGTAGCGGTGAGCACATGCCGATCCTTGAACGAGACCCGTGGCGCTTCCAGTTCTTCACCGGCCATGATTGCCCGGAAGACGTGGTGATCCCCACGGACGATCCAGATTCCTGGCAGCTCTATCCGCGCCACCGCTGGGTCTATGACAAGCTGAAGATCGCCGAGAGCCAAAAGCTGCGCTCCGCACCCCATGGCGTGACGCCGGACCGTTTTCCGGTCTTCTCCAAGCCCATGATCAACCTCAAGGGCATGGGCGTGGGCAGCCGCGCTATTCTTTCGCGGGCGGAGTTCGAGCAATTTTATGAGCCCGGACATTTCTGGATGGAATTGCTGGAAGGCCCGCATGTCTCCACCGATTGCGCGGTGTGCCATGGAGACATTTTATGGATGCGCCATTGCACGGGGGTGAGCGGCGACGGCGGCACTTTCCGCCACTGGACCATCGAGGCCGCCACCAAGCCTGCGCTTGAAGACTATCTGGCCAACTGGGTGGGCCGGCATCTCCGAACCTATTGCGGCATGCTGAATTTTGAAACCATCGGCGGCCGGATCATCGAGGCGCATCTGCGCTTCGCCGACCAGTGGTGCGATCTCTATGGCGAGGGCTGGGTGGAGGCGCTGATCGGCCTTTATGCGAAGGGCGCCTGGGATTTTGACGACCGCAACCGCCGCGACGGCTATTCCGTGCCCCTCTTCGCCACCCATGGCGAAGGCTTCCGCCATCCGCCAATGGCGTTACAGCAGCAGATCCGCGCCATGCCGGGCGTGAAGAGCCTGCAGATCAGCTTTCACGAAGGGAAAGATCCGGAGCATCACGCCATGCCGCCCGGCGGCTTCCGCATCGGCATCGTGAACGCCACCTGCCTTGAGGCGGGGCTGGAGGCGCGCCGCATGCTCGCCTCCGCTTTTCCGCCGGAGCGTATGCTTCTGCCGCCCGAAACGGAAATGCGCCGGACTGCATAAGCAATCGCGGCGCATTTCAAACCTGCCCCCCGGAGACACGCGACCTTACTTGCGCGAACCGGGGGCTCTCTTTGACTTGATGTCCTTTTGCCCGGCTGGCGTGACGTTTTGATGACGAGCCGGCGTTTTTTCCGGCGTATCATCCTGCACATGGAAACGGTGCAGGAAACGGTGTAACAGCGGCGCAAGCACGATGCCGGCTATCGCAAAGATCAGCAGGCCGCTGAAAATGGCATAAATTCCCGCAAAGATTTTGCCGCCACTGGTCGACAGATTGCCCATGGGGCCCATGCTTGCGAGGATCATGGCCGCATTCACGAAGGCATCGATCGCGCTCATGCTCTCGAACCACATGTAACCGGCCATGCCGATGGCAAGCCCGATGAGGATGAACCCCGCCGCCCACAATCCGTTGCGGCCGAGCCGCCGGTAAAAGACCGAGCGCGGGGCTACCGGCTGGGACTTGCTTTCAAATACGAAGAGATGTCTCACAGGGCTGTTTCCTTTGCCGCCCGGCATTTGCTACAGGAACGGCCATCATGTCCACTATCACAACACTTTTCCCGACTTTCCTGTACCGCGCCGAAGTGCCGCGCGCCGGGCAGATGAACCGCGACCTTGAGGCCGTCTCCATGTCGCTCGCCATGGATGACCGGGCGGGCCTCCGCTGGGCGGAAAAGCATGGCTATCCCGGCTATACGTCCTACGCCTCGCTGAACGATCTCGCATGGCGCTTCCCGGAATTCTCGCGTCTCGTAAAAGTGATCGACCGCCATGCGCTGGCTTTCGCGAGGGCGCTGCACTGGGATCTGCGCGGCACGAAGCCCATGTGCGACTCGCTGTGGGTGAATGTGATGCCGGAGGGCGGCTCCCACACCTCGCACATTCATCCCAATTCGGTGATCTCCGGAACGTACTACGTGGCGGTGCCGGATGGCGCGGGGCCGATCGTCTATGAAGACCCGCGCCTCGCGATGATGATGGCCGCCCCGCCCCGCAAGGACAATGCGCCGCGCGAATTCAAGGCGCATGTGAGCGAATATCCGAAGCCCGGTTCGCTGTTGCTGTGGGAAAGCTGGCTCCGCCACGAAGTGCCCTTGAACCGCGCCGAGGGAAACCGCATCAGCGTGAGCTTCAATTATTGTCTGGGGAGCGAATAGGCTTCAGCCGAATACCCGCTCGCCCTGCTCATCAACGATCTGGCGTCCCTTCGAGAGTGAAAACTCCGCCGCCTCATCCTGCGAGGTGAAACGGTCGGCGCGCACGAAGCGGTATTCCTTTTTCTCGCCATTGATCTCTTTCGAGATCACGCCGCAGGTCTGGAACTGCCCGCCTTCGCCATAGGGCGCGGCGGTGATGGTGAAGCCCTTGTGCTCCACGGATTTGCCGGGCTTCTCTGCCGCAGCGCCGCTGCCGCCGCCAAACAGTTTTTTGAGAAATGACATGCGGCGAACTCCTTGATGATGAGTTAGCGATATTAGGGAGCCGGATGGCCGGTTTCAATGCGCAGGCGCCCAGCCCTTCACGGCATTGGCCCGTGCCTGACATGTGATGCGTCCGGAGGCATCGGGCGAAAGCTTCGCCTTCACATTGGCTTTCACCTTTGTCAGCACATCAGGCGCTGCGCTCTTCGTCGTTTGCGCGAGGCGCGGTCCTTTCAGATTGATGCGCCACAGCGCTTCAAAATCCGGGAAGGTGCGCTCGACAGTGATGGCGGTGGTTTCGACATCGGTGAGGCCGCCGTCACTCCAGAGTTTTTTCAGCGCATCAAGGCGTGCGACTTCCACGCTGGGCGGCAGCGGCGCCGGGATGCCGAGAGCGATCAACTCTTCCCCGATCACGTCGAGCGGAAAGCCGCCGCCCAGAATGTCCCACGCATAGGCGGAAATCTGGCCGCCGGGCTTCACCACCCGCCGCATCTCGGCAACGCCTTTAGCCGGATTGGGCACAAAGAAAATCACCAGCGCCATGACGGCGGCGTCGAAGGAATGATCGGCGGCCGGCAGGGATTCCGCGCCCGCCTTCTCGAAGCGCGCGATACCAGCCGTGTGATGTTCGCGCGCGAAAGAGAGCTGGCCTTCGGATGGATCGACACCCAGAATCGATTTTGGCGCGGCGCTGCGCACAATGAGTTCGGTGAACGCGCCATTGCCGCAGCCGACATCAATCCAGTCGAGACCTTTTGCAGGGCGCGTCCACGCGAGAAATGTCTCGCCGACGCTGCGGCTCCACACGCCCATGAAATCATCATAGGCAGCGCCATCATCAAAAACGATCTGCGGCTGCTGGTTCATGTTCAACCCTCCTCAGGCCTCGCCCATCACCAGTCCTTCAATATCGTGCTTCTGCAGCACCGGCTGCGGCTTCTCCACCACGCGGCAGGTGAAATGATCGCGAAGCGTTTGCGGCATCGCGTCGTAATAGCTTTGAGTCACCTGCGGATCATGCAGTTTGTCATGGCCCGCACCCGGTGCATCGACGCCGAGCACCAGCACCGGGCGCGGGATCATCGAACCATGCGCGGTGCCCCGGTGAAGGGTGAGCGCCGAGCGGCAGGAGATATCGCCGCGCTTGGGAAACTTCCGCACGCCCCGCCCCGCGAACTCCGGCCATATCTCTTTCGCCGGAAACATCTCATGCTTCCACGCGCGGCCATCCTCATATTGCGTGCCGGGCGCCACCTCGAACGGCCCCATGTCGGGCGTCACGTCAACGCCGGTGAGATTGAAGGCGAGCGAGGTGATGCGCCGGTCGCGCCATGTTTCAGGTGGTGACGGAAAATCGCGGTGCCACGGCTGGTTCATCGCACCCTCGAAGGGCACGTCGAGGCCGAGTTCGACGATCTTGTAGTGAGGCCCCAGCACCGCCTCGCACACGGCGGTGACCCAAGGGTGGGTGGCCAATTCGATGAAGCCTGAAAACTGCTCGGGATGGATTTCCACATACCAGCGCTTTGGCCCCCGCCCGATGGCATTGCCGGGGATTTGCAGCGCCGCGAAAAACGCCGTCATCATGTCGGCCCGCATGGCATCCGCGAAGGCAGCCGAGAAGGCTCCCGGCTTTCCGACGATGCCATCGCGGGAAAGCGTGGCGGCATCGGCTTCGATTGATTGCGACAGGGCCTTGTCCATCGTCAGTCTCCCTCAAACGCGCCGCAATCTGCGCGCTTTGGGGAGGGAGGACAAGCGCCTACTCTCCCATCGCCTGAACGATGATGTGGCGGCTGTGGGGGGCGCTCCGGTGCTCGAAGAGATAGACCGCCTGCCATGTGCCGAGCGCCAGCGCCCCGCCCATCAGCGGAATGCCGAGCGAGGTTGAGGTGAGCGCCGTCTTGATGTGGGCGGGCATGTCGTCCGGCCCTTCGATGGTGTGGACGTAAGCCGGATCGTTCTCGGGCACGAGGCGGCGCAGGAAATGTTCGAGATCGTGCCGCACATCGGGATCGGCATTCTCGTTGATGATCAGCGAGCAGGAGGTGTGGCGGCAGAACACGGTGACGAGCCCCTGCGAAAGCCCGCTGGCCCGCGCGGCCTTCTTCACCTCGCCCGTAATGTCATAAAGCCCCTGCCCGCGCGTAGCGATGTGAAGCTCAGAAATGTGCTGCCGCATGCTGCTCACCATCTGCCTTTTCTCTGGTTCCAAGCATATAGAATGCCGGCGAAGCGGTCATAGCTCCAGCGCGTGAGTGGCAGCATGGCGCGGTTGCCAAGCAATGTAGCGAGCCAGTGCTGGCCGGGGGTGATGCGCCACAGGGCAATGGCGACATCGGCCCCGGTGATCAGGTTGCCATCCTGATCCGTGGCATGAAGCCTGCGCCGCACGTCGTTCACGCCCACGCCGAAATCCGCGAGCGCATCGGGTTCAAGGTTGATGTCGCGGAATTCAACCTGCTTTGATTTCACGAGATCAACCAGCCGCCGCTTCTGACCGCGAATGCCTGCATCGCACACCGGGCAGAGCGTGTTGTACCAGACGGTGAGGCGGGGCATCATGGGCAAATCCTATCTCCCGGCAGCCGCAACAGGAAGTGCAACGCGCCGCTGCGAATTTCGATTGCATCCGGCTTATCATTTGGCTAGGAGGCGGCCGCCGACCTTGTTGGCCGTAAGCGTTTACGTGAGGCAACGCGTTCAACCTGCGGGATCGTCCGGCCATGGACATTTCGAAAGGGTTTTGGATGCCAATGCCTGCCACGGTCCCGGTCAAGGAAAATTCCATGTCACGTAAACGCCTGCCCGCGCGCGCCGCGGGCCTTCTCATGCCGCTCATCCTGTCCATCATCATGACGCTGGTGGTCTCCGCCGTCGCCACGGTGAAAAACCTCGGCCTCCACGACGGCTTTGCCTACCATTGGCTGTCAGCCTGGGTCATGTCGTGGGTGATTGCCTTTCCCACCCTGCTGATGGCGCTTCCCCTCACCCGCCGCATCGTGCGGGCGCTTGTGCATCCGGCGTAACGAACCATCCACAAAAAAGCCCGGCAAATCCTGCCGGGCTTTTTTGATAATCCCTGAAACAGCAAGATCAGTTGTCGAGGAAGCTCCTGAGCTTCCTGCTCCGGCTCGGGTGCTTCAGCTTGCGGAGCGCCTTGGCTTCGATCTGGCGGATGCGTTCGCGGGTGACCGAGAACTGCTGGCCCACCTCCTCCAGCGTGTGATCGGTGTTCATGCCGATGCCGAAGCGCATGCGCAGCACGCGCTCCTCGCGCGGCGTGAGCGAGGCGAGAACCCGCGTCGTCGTTTCGCGCAGGTTCGCCTGGATCGCCGCGTCGATGGGCAGGATGGCGTTCTTGTCCTCGATGAAGTCGCCCAAGTGTGAATCCTCCTCATCGCCCACCGGCGTTTCGAGGCTGATCGGCTCCTTGGCGATCTTCATCACCTTGCGCACTTTTTCGAGCGGCATGGAAAGCTTTTCGGCCAGTTCCTCCGGCGTCGGCTCGCGGCCGATCTCGTGCATCATCTGGCGCGAGGTGCGCACGATCTTGTTGATCGTCTCGATCATGTGCACGGGGATGCGGATGGTGCGCGCCTGGTCGGCAATCGAACGGGTGATCGCCTGCCGGATCCACCACGTGGCGTAAGTCGAAAACTTGTAGCCACGGCGATACTCGAACTTGTCCAGCGCCTTCATCAGGCCGAACGATCCATCTAAATTATAGCATCAAAAGAGCAGCCGACAGTCTATTGATTAAATAGAAAATGTTGGCATAACATGTCTACTATTGCCCGCCATCCAGACCGATCCGCGGGGTTAAAGGGAAATCATGGCTACTCCGCGAAGCATCCTTGGCCCAGCCAAAGTTCGCACCGATTCACTTCAGCCGAACCCACACAACCCACGTCTGTTGTTTGACAAGCTTCCCCTCAAGACGCTTGAAGAGTCCATAAGGCGCGTGGGCATATTGGTCCCCATTGTAGTTTTTCGCGCAAGCGGTTCAGACAAATACACTATTCTTGACGGACAACGACGATGGATGTGTGCCCGAAATATAGGGTTGCGAGAAGTACCCATTAATGAGGTAGGGGAGCCATCGGTTGCCCAGAATATCGTCACGATGTTTCAAATCCATAAGCTTCGGCTCGATTGGGAACTAATGCCAACGGCTTTGAAGCTTCAAGTTTTGATGAATGAGTTAGATGAAAGAAGGGACCGGCAATTGGCTGAACTCACGGGTTTGGATGTTGCCGTCGTAGTTCGTTGTAAGAAGCTATTGTCATTCTCGACGGCTTGGCAGGAGAAAATGCTCTATGCCAGACCTGAAGATCGCATCAAAGCAGACTTCTTTATTGAACTTCACCCCATAATAAATGATCGCACTGTTAAGAAGTCGAAACTGTTGAAGACTTCGGAATTAATAGAAACGTTTGTTGACAAATACGAACATAGAAAATCTGGCATAAAATCCGTCACGGACTTCAGAAAAATTAAACAATCTTTGACTGCCGCGCGCGCGAGCGACCATGAAGCAGAAGTTCTAAAAAAATTCGAGGAGTATGTTTCTAGCGATAGAAAAGAAATTGAGTACCTTGATATAAATCTTGCGAAAATACATAAAGAAGCATCAAAACTAACGAAGATGGTAGACCTACTTAGTGAGACGTTAACAAACCTTGAAGTTGATAATTATGCCGGTGAAGAAGAGCTCTGGGTGTCATTGGAAAAACTTGAGAAAACTTTGGCACGCACACTTGGACTGGCGGATCGGCGTATAAAATGATCGATCAAGACGTGGAAGATTGCGGTTGCGATGCAGCGCAACTTTCTGGGTGGGCTGAGCGGTTTAGATATTATCGTCATCCGCCAAACAGCGGGGAAATTTCAAGCTGGCTTCTACGTTTCGGCAAAAAAGATCGAGACGTCGCGTGTCGTATGTTGGATCACGTTGAGGTAGTCTCGGAAATTGAAATCCAAAAGGCCTACAAATCTTGCGCTTCCAAAATCCCGGGCTGGAGTTCGATCAAGAAGAACAATGGAAGCAGGACGTTCATTGTCGGCTTCGGAAAAGCTGGAGAAAGCGGCGATGCGATGGTTCGATTGTTCAGAGAGGCCAATGGTCTTTCTAATAAGAAATTCGACCACCTCTTTTGCGCAGCCAGCGAACTTCCAGGAAAGTTACTCACGGCATTTGACAATGTAATTTTTGTGGACGACTTTTCCGGGAGCGGGAAGCAGATACAAGAGGTTTGGCCTGTTCTTGAGGAGCTGATTGCTTCTGAAGCCAAGTGCTATTTAATTCTAACGGCGATGACGACAGTGGCGAAAAATCGAGTTTCAAAAATAAAAAGGCTGAAGATAGTGGTCGGAAAAGTCATCAAAAATAACAAAAATATTTTCGATGCCGGGTGCGATATATTCAGTTCGAAAGAAAAGGAAAGAATACTCGCATATTGCAGAATTGCAGACAAAAGAAACCCGAAAGGATTCGGGGAATGTGGATTGCTCTATGTATTGAGCCATAAAACACCGAACAACTCCATTCCGATTCTCCACGCCAACCACGCAAAGTGGATTGGCTTATTTCCTCGATATTTAAATGTCTAAAATAACTTAGAGTTGATTAAGGTCAATAGCTAGGTCCGGCAAAGAAGATTGCCTCCGAAGTTTTTCTCCTCTTGCTGCTATCCGAGGCAAGCGTCGAAAATCGTTCGATTTTGGACTTTCCAAATTCGTCAAAGAGGGAATATACGCTTTCATGATCGGCGTTGGTGACTAGAACATTTGCACCTTTTTTTACAAGTCTTTTCGCAAGCCGCGCAAGCCTTTCTTGGTCCTTCCATGAAAAGAGCTTTTCGTTCCAGTCAACGAAGCCATTCGTATTGTGGCTCGTCACATAGGGTGGATCAAAAATATAAAATCCCCCTCGCATACGCGTGATTCAATACTTTCGAAATCTTGGTGTTTAATCGAAACACCGCGCCTCCTCAAAGCTCTCGAACATTTATTTAATGTTTCAATATCACTAATGTAGTCCGATCTCGGTTGACCAAATGGGACGTTGAATTTTCCCTCTGAATTCACTCTATATAGGCCGTTCCAACAAGTTTTGTTCAGATAGATGAATGCCCCGGCCCTGCTCGTAGGTTGTCTATAATTAGTCCGCTTGACACGGTCAAAATCCTCTCGCGTAGGTGTCAACCGCATAACAAATTGAGAAATGCCGCGAGGATCCTTCTTCAGTGCCTTGTAAGTCTCGATGAGGGCCGAACTCGCATCAGATATCTCTGCTGTTCTTGGAGATAACGCAAAGAACAGCGATCCCCCGCCCAAAAAGGGTTCGAAGTACTTTCCGAATTTTACAGGTACGTATTCTCTTATTTGGTCCAGAAAGCGTCGTTTTGATCCAGCCCACTTCAAGAATGGGGATGTTATTGGAAATTCTCCCCGTACGTCTTGCATCTTAATTATCCAAAAAGCTCCTGAGCTTCCTGCTCCGGCTCGGGTGCTTCAGCTTGCGGAGCGCCTTGGCTTCGATCTGGCGGATGCGTTCGCGGGTGACCGAGAACTGCTGGCCCACCTCCTCCAGCGTGTGATCGGTGTTCATGCCGATGCCGAAGCGCATGCGCAGCACGCGCTCCTCGCGCGGCGTGAGCGAGGCGAGAACCCGCGTCGTCGTTTCGCGCAGGTTCGCCTGGATCGCCGCGTCGATGGGCAGGATGGCGTTCTTGTCCTCGATGAAGTCGCCGAAGTGCGAATCCTCCTCGTCGCCCACCGGCGTTTCGAGGCTGATCGGCTCCTTGGCGATCTTCATCACCTTGCGCACTTTTTCGAGCGGCATGGAGAGCTTTTCGGCCAGTTCCTCCGGCGTCGGCTCGCGGCCGATCTCGTGCATCATCTGGCGCGAGGTGCGCACGATCTTGTTGATCGTCTCGATCATGTGCACGGGGATGCGGATGGTGCGCGCCTGGTCGGCAATCGACCGGGTGATCGCCTGCCGGATCCACCATGTGGCGTAGGTCGAGAACTTGTAGCCCCTGCGGTATTCGAATTTGTCCACCGCCTTCATCAGGCCGATGTTGCCTTCCTGGATGAGGTCCAGGAACTGCAGGCCGCGGTTGGTGTATTTCTTGGCGATGGAGATGACGAGGCGGAGGTTCGCCTCCACCATTTCCTTCTTGGCGATGCGGGCTTCCCGCTCGCCCTTCTGCACCATGGCGACGATACGGCGGTATTCCGGAATCTGCAGTCCGGTGGCGGTGGCGAGTTCGAAGATTTCGTCGCGGATGACCTTGATCAATTCCTTCTCGTCGTTCACCCACTTCTTCCAGCCGAACTTGGCGAGACGCGCCACGCGCTTCAGCCATTCGGTATTGAGCTCCTCGCCCTGATATTCCTTGAGGAACTCGGTGCGCGGAATCTTGTAGGTTTCGGCCAGCCGCATAAGGCGGCCTTCCAGCGAGTTGAGGCGCTTGTTGATGTCGTAAAGCTGCTCGACCAACGCCTCGATGCGGGCGTTGTTGAGCGAGAGCGACTTCACCTCATGGATGATGTCGTCCCTGAGCTTCTTGTAGCGGCGCTCCTGCGAGGGCGAGAGCTCGGTAGATTCAGCCACTTCCTGGTCCTGCAGCTTGCGCAGCGACTTGTACTGGCGTGCGATTGAATCGAAGACCTCAAGAACCTTGGGCTTGAGCTCCGCCTCCATGGCCGAGAGCGAAACGCCAAGATCGTCGCCCTCATCGTCGTCGTCATCCTCGACGGTGGGCTTGTCGAAATCCTCTGGCGAAAGCACGTCGCCGAATTCGTCATCGGCGCGGCGCGCCTGCATGCGGCGGTTCTCCGGCCGCTTGGCCTCGGCCTTCTTCTTCACCTCTTCCTTGGGCGGCACGTAGGGGGCCGGCGTTGCCACCGCCATCGACTTGTTCTTGGCGTCCGGCCCCGCATAGGTGGCCTCGAGATCGATGATGTCGCGGAGGAGAATCTTCCCCTCGTTCAGTTCGTCGCGCCAGATGATGATGGCCTGGAAGGTGAGCGGGCTTTCGCAGAGGCCGGAGATCATCGCCTCGCGGCCGGCCTCGATGCGCTTGGCGATGGCGATTTCGCCCTCGCGCGACAGAAGCTCCACCTGCCCCATCTCGCGCAGATACATGCGTACCGGATCGTCCGTGCGGTCAGTGGGAGTCTTGGCAGCTTCGACCTTGATGACAGCGGTTTCGGAGGATTCCTCCTGTTCCTGCTCCACCTTGGCCGCGAGGTTTTCGGTCTCCTCCTCGCTCTCCACCACATTGATGCCCATCTCGCTGAGCATCGCCATGATGTCCTCGATCTGTTCGGGCGAGGTTTCATCGGAGGGGAGGACCGCGTTCAGCTCGTCCAGCGTCACATAGCCGCGCGCCTTGGCGAGCTTGATCATCCGCTTCACGGCGGCATCGGAGAGGTCGAGAACAGGTGAATCCTGGCCTTCGGCGGCAGCCTCGGGGGCATCCGGCTCGTCGGCGGCGTTCTGGTTGTCCTGGTCTTCGGTCTGCGGTGCGCGCACCTGGGCTCGGGCCATGGCGGGATCCTTGGGTTCTGCGGGCGAAAGTGATTCGCCCGCACGGTCTACAGTGATTCGCGGGCGAAACTAGGTAAAACGGCGTTAATTGCCGCTTAACCCATCGCGTCCGCAGGCGCTCAGGCGATGCCGCTGCCCTGCCGGTTTGATGCCTGGCCGAAGCCTTCAATCAGGGCTTCCGATCCCGCATGCGACGACAATTGCGCGCGCACCGCGTTGAGGGCGGTGAAATTCTCCTCCGTCGGTTCGGCAGCGAAGGCGGCTTCCGCCGCCCGCAGCTCCCGCTCGAGGGTCACGGTTTTATGGTGGAGGGCGATCATCTGACGAAGGCCGGTGCGGGCGTCATTTTGCGCAGCCCCGCTCCCCAGAAACCATTCGTTCAGCCGTCTCGCCTGGGTTTCCAGCCGGTTCAGAACCGGCCCCAAACCCTGAAGGTCCAGATGGTGCCGGAGGGCAGGCCCGTCAAGGTCCACCCCCAAAGCGGCGCTATCTATGATGCGGGCCCTGAGCGAGTCAAGCTCGCGCGATTCGATTTCGAGATGGGCGATCTCGTCCAGAAACTCGTGAATCAGGCCGGGATGATTGACGAGCGACAGCATGATCATCCGCGCCCGCCGCTCGATGCCCTGCCGCGCAATGTTGCCGGAGGCCAGCGCCTTGAGCTGTGGGGATGGCGGGGCGGGAATATCCCAGGGGCGGATATTGGGCGAATAGCGTCCCGCATATTGGGTTTTGGCGCGGGGCGGCTTACGGCCGGGTGCGCGCCAGCCGCTGCTTCCGCTACTTCCCCACAACGCCTTCAGCCGCTCCGCCACATCAACCTGATAATGCTTTTTCACAGCATCATCGCCGATGGTATTGATAAAATTCCGCAAATCGCGCTCGAACTGGGCCTTGCGCTCGGGCGTCGATCGGTCATTTCCGGCCAGCGCCCGCTGCCACAGCACCTCTGACAGTGGCTGCGCGGCTGTAACCACGGCTTTAACCGCTTCCGGCCCTTCGGCCTTCAGCAGATCGTCCGGGTCCTGGCCTTCGGGCAATAGGGCGAATTTGAGGGAATGGCCGGGCTTGAGAAGCGGCAAAGCCAAGTCCAGAGCCCGGTAGGCGGCTTTGAGGCCCGCACTGTCGCCATCGAAACAGAGGACAGGTTCGGGCGCGGCCCGCCACAGAAGCGCCAGCTGGTCTTCGGTGAGCGCGGTTCCGAGCGGCGCCACCGCATGGGCCAGCCCCGCCCGGTGCATGGCGATGACATCGACATAGCCTTCAACCGCGATGATGGCGCCCAGATCATGCGCGGGCCCCCGCGCCTTATCCAGATTGTAGAGCACATGGCCCTTGTGGAAGAGCGGCGTTTCCGGCGAGTTCAGGTATTTGGCCGGAACGTCCTTCGACAGCGCCCGGCCGCCGAAGGCGATGACGCGGCCCCTCGGATCACGGATCGGGAACATCACGCGGTCGCGGAAGCGGTCATAGGCGACCGGATTGTCTTCGCCCTTGATGACGAGGCCCGCCTCGATCATCTCCTCCAGCTTGATATTGGCCGAGGCCAGTTCCTGTCGGAGCGCGCTCCTGTCATCGGGCGCATAGCCCAAGCGGAATTCCTTCTGGATGGCGGGGGAAAGCTGCCGGTCAGCCAGATAGCCGCGTGCCTTTGCGCCTCTCGCTGACTGCAGCTCACGCTCGAAGAATTTCGCGGCGATTTCCATGATGTCATAGAGGCTTGCGCGTTGTTCCTCGCGCTTTTGATCAGCCTCGGAGACCCGCGGCATGGGGAGGCCCGCTTCCTGCGCCATACGCTCCACAGCCTCGGGGAAGCTCAGTCCCTCCTTCTCGACTAGGAAGGTGAAGATGTCGCCCGAGACCTTGCAGCCGAAACAGTGATAGCGGCCTTTGCGGTCCTCGACATGGAAGGACGGCGACTTCTCGCCATGGAAGGGGCAGCAGGCCCAGTAATCGCCCTTGCCCACATTGGTCTTGCGCCGGTCCCACGCCACCCGCCGCCCGACCACCGAGGAAATCGGTACGCGGGCGCGGATATCGTCCAGGAATGAGGGCGGGAAGCGCATGGCACCATCTAGGCCGCTTTTCGGCGATATCCAAACAGCTCATTGAACCTTGCATTACTCCAAGTTCAATCAGGGAGCGCAGCTGGTTTGCGTGTAGTCCGGCCCCACAAAAACCGGCAGGCCATCGGCGAGCTTGAGCCAGGGAAGCTTTTCCTCGATCGCGACGTGCATCGTCGGTATGCATTGTTCCGGATCATCCATTGCTGACGCAAAGAAATGCATGACATTGGACATTTTTAGTGAACGGAATGAAATCGGCGAACCACACTCGGCGCAGAAGCTGCGCTCAACACCCGGAGAGGACTTGAAGATTTTTGGCCGCCTTCCCGTCCATTTCCACTGGCTATCCAGTACGCCGATATAAGTTGTCATCGGCGCAGAGCATTGCCTCCTGCAGCTCTCGCAATGGCACGTCACGCAAGACTGGAACTGGCCTTCTATTTTGAACGTGACGGCACCACACAAACAATGGCCGCGCATTGGAAATCTCCCTGCAAAAGCATTATTCTGATCGCGACTGCCAGTCGGGAAGCCGCCAAATGCGCACTGATACATTCTCGGCGCGACATGAATAGCCGTCACAGTTCTGTTTCCCAGAAGCGACAAGCGGTGTCAGGCCATTGGAAAAACCTATGCCGGGAACTCTGTTCTGGAGACTTTCATGGAGCAAGCAAACAATTTGGGATTGCGTGCGCTAAACTCCGCAGACGCTCCAGCCTATCGCGCCTTCCGCCTCAAAATGCTGGCGCTCTACCCCGCCGCCTTCACGACCACCCTCGCCGAGGCCGGGGCGCGGGATGTGGCGTGGTACCGGGACCGTATTGCTGACAAGGCCCGGCCGGACGATTTCATTCTGGGAGCGTTTGATAAAGCGGCGCTCTGCGGCATGGCGGGGCTTGAGCGTTTCACCCGCGCAAGCGACCGTCACAAGGCCACCTTGTTTGGCATGGCAGTTGACCCGGACTATCAGCAGCGGGGTGTGGGTGAAGCCCTCGTGCGCGGCCTCATCGCCGAAGCGCGGAAGATCGATGGCCTGCTGCAAATCCATCTTGAGGTGACCGAAGGCAACAGGCGCGCCGAAGACCTCTATCTCCGCTGCGGGTTCATACCCTATGGCACGGAGCCCCGCGCCGTGATCCACCAGAGGCTGGAATTCGATAAAACCCACATGGTGCTGATGCTGGACGCCTGAAAGCAAGGGTTGCTCTTGACACGTCCTGCAATTTCAAATTTATTAAAAATTCGTTAAAATCTGCAACTGTTGATCGAGGAGGACGGCCCGTGACTTCTCCCAAGTTGTTTGCGCTTTCAACATCTCTTGCATTGTTTCTTGGCGCGGCCTCCGCGCAAGCTGAAACCTGGAACGCATTCGACGATTTCTCAATCGCCACCAACCCGAACGGGGCCTGGTCCTATGGCGAAGGAACGGCCGGCAGCACCTTCACACCTTTCGTGAACAAGGTCACCACATCGCAGGTGATCTACTGGCAGACGACAAACCCCAGCCTGGGCGCGCCCGCCGTCATCAAGAACACAACAGGGTCCAGCTTTGCCTATCCCACCGTGGTGTTTCCGAATGACGTGCTGGACATTCACCCCGGCCCCAACAGTGACGTGATCGTGCAATTTACAGCCCCCACGGCTGGCACCTACAGCTACTCCGGCCTGTTTGAAGTGCTGGATTATGTTCAATCAAACGGCGTGATCGGCCTGATCTATAAAAACGGCACCCAGCTGTTTTCCCAGGAGTTTGGCGGAACAACCGCAAACGCAACAACGCTGACCGCCGGAAGCATGATCACGTTCATGGGTTCGGTGCTTTTGGCGGCGGGTGACAAGCTGAGTTTCGCCGTCAACAATGACGGCAATTATTTGTATGACTCGACAGGCTTCCAGGTGGTCATTTCCGATGTCTCGCCCGTGCCCCTGCCCGGTGCGCTGCCCCTGATGGCGGCGGGCCTTGGCAGTCTCGCCCTGTTGCGCCGCCGGAAACGCAAGGCCGCCTGACGCCCCGCCATGCGGGAAATGCACTGGTTGCGATGAGCTTCACCCCATAGAGGGGTGGGCATGTCTTCCTCTTCAAAGCCGCTTTGGCTCATCGCAGCGCCCGTCATTTTCCTTCTCCTGTGGTCTGGTGGATTCTCGGTGGCGAAGCTGGGCATCCGCCATGCCGATCCGTGGAGCTTTCTGGCGCTCCGCTATGCGCTGGTGCTGGTGCTGATGGCGCCCTTCGTGCTGGCGCTGCGCCCGGAATGGCCGAAGCGGCCGATGGCCTATGTGCATCTCGCCATCGTCGGCGTTCTCATCCAGACGATCTATTTCGGCCTCTGCTACGTGGCCTTCAAGCTGGGCGTCTCGGCGGGCGCGGTGGCGATCATCGTCTGCCTGCAGCCCATTCTCGTTGGCCTGATCGCTCCCCATTTCGCAGGTGAGCGCGTGGGCGTGATGCGCTGGATCGGGCTGGCGCTGGGGCTGGCGGGGGCCGCCACGGTGATCCTCGCGCAATCCGAAGTGAAGGCCGAGAACCATTGGGGCCTGATTGCTGCCGTGGGCGGGCTGATCGGCATCACCGCCGGGACGCTGTGGGAAAAGCGCTTCGGCAGCAAGACACATCCGGTGCCCGCCAGCATGGTGCAATATGCGGCGGGGCTTCTCACCACGCTCCCCTTTGCACTGGCGCTGGAACCGTTCACGTTCGAGTGGAACCTGCCCTTCGTGGGCGCGCTTGCCTATCTGGTGATCGGCAATTCCATTATCGCCATGTCGCTGCTGATCGCCATGATCCGTGCGGGAGAGGTGAGCCGCGTGTCATCGCTGTTCTATCTGGTGCCGCCCATTTCGGCGCTGATCGCCTGGCCGCTGCTGGGCGAGGCCATGCCACCCTTGGGCTGGCTGGGTTTCGCGCTGGCGGCGATTGGCGTGGCGATTGCCAGCCGGACACCGAAGCCTGCGCAATGATCTGTTCCTGACATCATGCTGTCAGTGGGAGCTTGTTATGGAATTTCATCGCAAAGCAGGAAACTACGCCGATGAAATTCGCCTCCACCCGCCTGATCGCCGCCGACATCAAATCCATGGCGAGCTTTTACGAAACGGTGACCGGCCAGACCGCCGACTGGCTGGCTCCGGTGTTTGCCGAAATCGTGACGCCATCAGCCACCCTCGCTTTTGGCAGCACGGACACTGTTGCCATGTTCAAGGAAGGCTGCGCCGAGGCGGGCCACAACCGCACCGCCATTCTGGAATTCATGGTGGCGGACGTCGATGCGGAATTCGCGCGGCTGAAGGACAAGGTTACGATCGTGCACGAGCCGAAGACCATGCCGTGGGGCAATCGCACCGCGCAGTTCCGCGATCCGGAAGGCACCGCTGTGTCGTTGTTCACGCCCGTGACAGAGGCGGCCAAACAGCGGTTTGGTTCACGATAGGCGCTGCTCACTCTCCCACATGTAAATCCGCTCCAGCGGCAGCGCATCGACTTTGCGGGTGAGCTGGATCTGGAAGTTCATGTGCTTGCCGTAGCTGAAGCTCAGCTCGCTGGCGATCAGGTAAAACTCCCACATGCGGCAGAAGCGTTCATCGAGACGGCTTGCGATCTTCGCGCGGTTGGCCTGGAAGCGGCGCTCCCATTCACGCAGCGTTTTAGCATAGTGGAGTCTCAGGATTTCGATATCCGTCACCCACAGGCCCGCGCGCTCGATGGATGAGAGCGTCTCGGACAGCGCGGGGGAATAGCCGCCGGGGAAAATATATTTGCGGAACCATGCCCCGGTGACGCCCGGCCCACCCTTGCGGCCGATCGAATGCAGCAGCGCCACGCCGTCCTCCGTCAGGAGATCGCGCACCTTGCCGAAGAAAGCATCGAAATGATTGATGCCCACATGCTCGAACATGCCGACTGACACGATGCGATCAAACGGCCCCTTCACATCGCGGTAATCTCTGAGTTCAAAACGGACGCGGTCGGAAAGGCCGCGCTCCGCCGCGCGCTGAGTGGCCAGCGCATGCTGCTCGACCGACAGCGTGACGCCGGTGACATCAACTTGCGCGGCTTCTGCCAGATAGATCGCCATGCTGCCCCAGCCCGAGCCGATATCCAGCACGCGCTGGCCGGACTTGAGATCAAGCTTCGCCGCGATGTGGCGCAGCTTGTTCCGCTGCGCGGTTTCCAGCGTGTCATCCGGCGAGCGGTAATAGGCGCAGGAATAATTGAGGCCGTCATCGAGGAACAATTTATAGAGATCGTTCGAGAGATCGTAGTGATGCGCGACATTGCTGCGCGAGCGTGCCGCCACATTGCGCTGGAACAGCCCGCGCATTTTCTTTAGGCTGCCCCGCAGCACCCGCTGCGAGGGCTGGCCGCGCAGCCGCGTGCGGTTCACCGCATAAAGGGTGAGCAGATCGCGGATGGTGCCCTCTTCGAGCACCAGCGTGCCATCCATATAGGCTTCGCCAGCGCGAAGCTCGGGGTTGAACACCAGCGCGCGATGCAGCGCTTTGTCCTTCAGCCGCACCGTGGCGCGGGGGCCGGGCGTTCCGCCATACTCATGCGCCTGGCCATCGGCGTCGATGACGCGCAGCGTGCCCGTCTTGATGACGGAGCGCATGGCGCGGTCGAGCAGCAGCATGGCCATGGCAGCGCGGTTACCCCAGCAGCGCCTTCACCACCGCGCCCGCCTTGGCGAAATCCATCTGGCCCGCGTATTTGGCCTTGAGCTCGGCCATGACCTTGCCCATGTCCTTCACGCTTGCGGCGCCAACGCTCTTGATGGCCTCGGCCACGGCGGCCTTCGCTTCGTCATCCGTCATCTGCTTCGGCATGAAGGACTGGATGACGGCGATCTCCTCGCGCTCCTGCTGCGCGAGTTCCGGCCGCCCGCCCTGCTCGTAGACGGCAATCGATTCCTGGCGCTGCTTCACCATCTTGGCAAACAGTTCGACGAGCCCTGTATCCGGCGTCAGGGCCGAGTCATGACCATCCGTGCGGCTGTTGATGTCCTTGTCCTTGATGGCCGCGTTCATCAGGCGGATGGTGGAGAGGCGGCGCTTGTCGCCGCTCTTCATGGCGTCCTTCATGGCTTCGGTCAGGCTGGCGCGCAGGCTCACTGTATTTCACCCAGAGTTGCAAGAGTTCAGGCGTTCCTACACTCTGGAAATTGTGTTTGAAAGAGGCAAAACCGAGCAAGCCTTTCCCCGGGAATCCCAATGTGGCCATTCGCTAAAAAACCCCTTCTCGATGCCGAAACCGCGGATTGGCACATTGAGAATTTTCGCTGGCTGATTGGGGAATTCGGCGAACGCACGGCATTTTTTCAGCGCCAGCTCATTTTGCCAACGCCGGACAGTTTTCAGACCGGCGGCCTGAAAGGCCATGAGTTGGCCGTCCATGTGTTCGAGCAGGTCAAGGAGAAAGCAGGCCTCGCCGGATGGCCCGCGACAATTGCCGCGCACGACAATGACTTTGGTGACTATGAGGGCACCAATCTCATCCGTCCCGTTTTCGAATCCGGGGCAGCCGGCACATTTTCGGTCGATGAGACGAAAACCGTCATCATCACCTATTCAGCCAAGTTGCTGAAGGACCCGCATGGGCTGGTTGCGACTTTTGCGCACGAATTGTCTCACTACCTGCTGTTTTCGTCCAAGAGCAAATGGCCCGTTCCGCAGGAGGAGATGGAATTCCTGACCGATCTGACCGCAGTTTTTCTGGGGTTTGGAATCTTCCTGTGCAATACGCGCTTTCGCTATCAGCAGTTCTCGGACGGGATATCCGCCGGGTGGAGCTGGAACCGCCAGGGCTATCTGCCCGAGTCCGATCTGTTGTTTGCGTCGGCCTGTTTTCTGAAGGCCCGGCAATTGGGATCAGGAGAAGCGGAAAAATATCTGAAATCAGGGCTCATCAAGGATTTCAGGAGAGCCATCGATCAGGCAGCAGAGGCCGCGTTCCAGCACCAGCGTCCCGAGCCTTGACGGAACAGACCTGCTCCCCTAACTCACCTCAAATTCCCGGAGAGTCGTGAGATGAAAAGCCCGAAAAAGCCTGCCAAGGCCAAAGCGCCCGCGCGCGCGCCCGTCTTTGGAGACTGGGACACGCCGCGCATCACCGGCCTTCTGGTGCTGGCCGATGGCACGGTGATCGAAGGCCATGGCTTCGGCGCCGAGGGTGAAGCGGTGGCGGAGGTGTGCTTCAACACCGCCATGACGGGCTATCAGGAGGTGCTGACCGATCCCTCCTATGCCGGGCAGATCGTCACCTTCACCTTCCCGCACATCGGCAATGTTGGCACCAATGACGATGACATCGAGACCACGAACCTCGCGGCTTCGGCGGGCGTGGTGGGCTGCATCGTCAAGGCGCCGATCACCGATCCCGCCAACTACCGCTCACACCGGCATTTCGACAAATGGCTGAAGGCGCGCGGCATCATCGGGCTGTCAGGCATCGACACCCGCGCCCTGACCGTGCTGATCCGCGAGAAGGGCATGCCCAATGGCGTGATCGCCCATAATCCCAAAGGCAAGTTCGACATCCCGAAGCTGCAGAAACTCGCCGCGGACTGGCACGGCCTCGTCGGGCTGGACCTTGCCAAGGACGTATCGCTCACCCAGCGCATGGAGTGGGACGAGAAACTGTGGGACTGGAAGGACGGTTACACCACTGCCGAAGGCGGCACCTTCAAGGTGGTGGCCGTCGACTATGGTTTGAAGCGCAACATTCTGCGCTGCCTCACCAGTGCGGGCTGCGACGTGACGGTGGTGCCGGCCACTACGGCGGCTGAAGATATTCTGGCGATGAATCCTGATGGCGTGTTTCTCTCCAATGGTCCCGGCGACCCGGCGGCCACAGGAGAATATGCGGTGCCCGAGATCAGGAAGATCGTCAACTCGGGCAAGCCGGTGTTTGGCATTTGCCTCGGCCACCAGATGCTGGCCATCGCTTTGGGCGCGCAAACCCACAAGATGCATCAGGGCCACCATGGCGCCAACCATCCGGTGAAGGACTTCACGACCGGCAAGGTGGAGATCACCTCGATGAACCACGGCTTCGCGGTGGACCGCGCCAGCCTGCCGCCCGGCGTTGTGGAAACGCATGTCTCGCTGTTCGACGGCTCCAACGCCGGCATCGCGCTCGAAGGCCGCCCGGTGTTCTCGGTGCAGTATCACCCCGAAGCCTCCCCCGGCCCGCAGGACAGCCATTATCTGTTCAAGCGCTTCGTCGAGCAGATGCAGAACCTGAAGGGCTAGCAGGCGGGCCGTCACACAACTGCAATGGCGGGGCCATAACCGCTCACTCCTTCTGAAAGAAAGAGGAGTGTTTCATGCGCCGCATCATGCTGCCGTTCGCCTTTGCACTGATGGCCTCTGCCGCCTTTGCCGATCCTGTGGTGACCGTCACCAAGATCGGCGTGCCCGATCTTCCGCTGGGCACAGCGGCCTATCCCGGCGGCAAGACGCTGACCCTCAATCTCGGCATCGGCTCGGGTGCATGGCGCGATCCGAAAGACCCGCCGGGCGTGATCTGGACCATCACCGACCGTGGCCCCAACATCGATTGCTCGGAGATTGAGGATGTTGCGGGCGTGACGCTCGACAAGGCCTGCGGCGGCGACAAGACAGCCAAGAATTTCCCCCTGCCCGATTTCACGCCCACCATCACCAAGCTGGAAATCGGCGCTGATAACAAGGCCAGGGTTCTGGAAACCCTGCCGCTCAAAGGCAAGTCCGGAAAGCCGGTCACGGGCCTGCCCTTCTCCTCCGGCGCGCTGGCGCTGGAAGCCGCTTATGATGCGAACGGCAAGCCGATCGCCGGCAATCCCTCGGGCCTCGACACCGAAACGCTGGCCCGCCTGCCCGATGGCAGCTTCATCGCCGGCGAGGAATATGGCTCCTCTCTGGTGGAGATCGCCGCCGATGGCACAGTGACGAAGCGCATCGTGCCGGTGGGCCTCGAAGGCGAATTGAAGGATGCGGATTATCAGGTCACGCCGGGCCTGCCCGCCATCATCGCCAAGCGTATGCTGAACCGCGGCATCGAAAACGTGGCGCTCTCGCCCGACGCAGCCTACCTGTACGTGCTGATGCAGAGCCCGCTCGCCAACCCCGACATCGATGCTTACAAGAAGAGCGCCAACACCAGGCTATGGAAGATCGAGCGCGCCACCGGCAAGGTGCTGGGCGAGTATCTTTATGAGGAAGACAAGCCCGACACCTTCCGCACCGACAACAAGAAGGAAGCGCAGAAGCAGAACGCCGTGCGCATGAGCGAGATGGTGGCCGTCGGCCCCGATCGCCTGCTGGTCCTGGAACGCATCAGCAAGAGCACGAAGTTCTATCTCGTGGATTTGCAGTCCGGCACGCCGGTTGATGCCGTTTACGACGACAAGACCACCTCGCCCTCCTTCGAGCAGACGAGCCTCGCCGATCTCGAAGCAAAAGGCCTCAAGCCGTTGGCCAAGACCCTGGTGCTCGATTCGGATGACACCGAGGGCCTGCCCAAGAAGATTGAAGGCGTGGCCGTTCTCTCGCCAACCGAAATGATCGTGCTGGCCGATTCCGATTTCGGCATTGAAGGCGACACCACCGAAATCCGCCGTATCACGTTTTCGGAACCGGTCCTGAAATAAGACACGCCGCGCGGGTTCGTCACGCGACTGTCATGCGATAGTCATAACCGGCTCGCGGATGTCTGTTCGGGAGCCGTTTGTGCAGGACTTGCGCGCCATGGATGTGCCGGGGTTTCTCTGCGCCTTTCTGTTTGAAAACGGCGCAGAGCCCCGCGCTCTGGCGGAACGCGAGGTGCTGGGAGCGCAAACCGGGTCTGGATGGCTCTGGCTGCATCTCAATCTGACCGACCGGCGCAATGCCCGCTGGCTGGAGACGAAGCTGGGCCTGCCGGGGGGCGTAACTCAGGCCTTCGCCGATCCGCCCACGCGGCAATTCCTGGGCCATATGGGCGGCTATCTACTGGGGCATATGGGTGATCTCCGTCAGGATTTCGATGCCGACTCGACCGAGTTCGCATGGCTTCACGTGCTGATGGGGCCACGCGTGCTGGTGACGGGCCGCACGGCGGCAGTGCAGTCCGCTGAGCGGCTGCGGCGCGATCTCGCGCGTGGGCTGGCATTTGCCGAACCGGCGCAGCTTCTCTCCGCCCTCCTCGCCAACACGCCGGACACGCTCGACGGCGTGCTGCACCGGCTGATGGATGAACTGGAACTGATCGAGGATCACATTCTCGATGACCGTCATCGCGATGAGCGGCGGCGGCTGATGCTGGTGCGCCGCGAAACGGCGCAGCTTCACCGCCACATGCGGGCGCTGCGCCGTGCGCTTTCCAATGGCGAGCGGGCGCTGGAGAGTTTTCCGGCGGGGCTTCCCGCCGTCACCACCCGGCTCTCGCAACTGGACCAGGATTTCGATGCGCTGGAGCAGCGGGCGCGCTTCTTCCATGACGAGATCGACGCCAAGCTTGCCGCTGAAACCAACCGGCAGCTCTATATCCTGTCGATCCTCACCGCCGCCTTCCTGCCGCCCGCCCTCGTGGCCGGAATCTTCGGCATGAATGTGAAGGATCTTCCGTGGTCGGAGGAATCACACGGATTCTGGGTGGTGCTGGGGCTCTGTCTGCTCTCCTCCGGCATCGTGTGGCTGCTGCTCTGGGCGCTGAATAGAAGATAGCGGCGAACGAGACCGCACGCGCGCTACGGCAGCGGATGACGTCGCAGGAGGCCAGCTATGGGTGCAATTCCGGCTGCTTCCAAAAGGCCAGTTTCATTTCCGCCGCCTGGTTCCGGCCGGCCCATTCTTCATCGATTTCGCGGAGAAAACTCACAAATTGGCCATCGGGCTGAAACGCCGATGTGGATATCAACTTGGGCGGCATAAGAGGGGGAGAAGTCAAGCCGCCTTCCGCCGCTCCAGTTCCTGCGCGTAGCGTTTGAGGACGTAGGATTCCGTCACCACGCCCATCACTTGCGGGTCGCTCTCCGAGCGCACGACGATCACCGACTCGCGGCCCAGTTTTTCCAGCCAGTGCAGCGCGTCGTCGAGGGATTGCGCGAGGGTGAGGAATTCATCCTTCTGCTTGGCGAAGCCTTCGGCGGGAGCGCTCATGTCCTTGGCGCTGAAGGCGATCTCCGACGGGTCGCACAGCCCGCGATAGCGGCCCGCTGCATCGGTCAGCACCACGCGCTTGGTGGAGCCCGGCGGGTGAAGAGCCAGAAGTTCCGCGCAGGTGATGGTATCGGGTGCCTTGTGCACATCGGGGCGCATGATTTCCTTCATCTGGATAGTGCGCGCCCAGGCAATGTCCTCGGCACTCCGCGCCGGCGAACCCCGCACATGCAACCGCCAGATCGAGAAGGAGTAACCGAACAGCGCCCTGACAACGAGGGTGGCGGCGATGACCGCCAGCAGCGCATCGGGAATGATGCCCACCTGCCCCGTCATCTCGGCGGCGAGAATGGCCATGGCAAGCGGCGTTCCCACCACCGCCGCTCCAAAAGCCGCCATGGCGATCACCATCATCATCGCCAGCGCCTCGGGCTGCATGAAGCCCGCCCCGGTGACGAGAAGGCCCGCCGCTCCGCCCGCCAATGCGCCGAGATAAAGCGAGGCCGAAAACAGGCCGCCCCTGAATCCGCAGCCGATGGAAATCACGCAGGCGGCGATCTTGAGCAGCAGCAGCCCTGCCAGCACGGAGGCCGTCTGTGGCTCCGCGAAGATGACGTCGATGGCGCCGTGCCCCGCCCCCAGCACATGCGAGGAGATGAGCGCCATGCCCGCCATGGCAGCGCCGCCCAAGGTGGTGGCCACGAAACGCGGCAGGCGGGTGAGCTGGATCAGATGTTCGAGCCAGGTGACGCCGCGCATCAGCCCGATGGCGAGGAGCCCGCAGGCGATGCCGATGCCGATGCTCCAGGCCCCGGCGGGCGCGGCATTGGCCCCAACGAGCCCGCTGTTGATGATGATGTGATAGCCATGGCCCGCCGAAAAGGCGGCGGCATATTTTCCGCAGATGGCGGCCAGCGCCACCGGGGCCAGCACCAGCGGCGAATAGGCGGCGAGCACCAGTTCGAATCCATAGGCCAGCCCCGCCACGGGCGCATCGAATGCCCCGGCAATTGCCCCTGCCGCGCCACAGGCGACGAGCAGCCGCATATCCTCGCGCGGGCGCTTCAGGACGCGGCCCAGCCATGAGCCGACGGCGGAGCCCAACTGCGTGAAGCCGCCTTCGAGCCCCACCGATGCGCCGACGCCATTGGAGGCAATCGCCTGCCCCGCCACGAAGAGCGAGCCGCGGAATGTCATCCGCCCGCCATAGAGCGCATTGGCCTCGATGGGGTCAGCAATGTCGAGTTTCACATAGAGACGCCAGATGCGGTTACTCAAGCCCACCAGAAAGCCGCCAGCGACGAGGCAAATCGCCACCATCCCGAGATCGGGCACGAAATCGCCGCTGAGGCGCTCGGTGAAGGGCACGCCGAAAAACCACCAGTGCAAGGCCATGGCGGCAAGGCCCATGTAAGATGCAATAAGGCCACCTGCCGCACCCGTCAGGCAGGCGAGGATAAGACCCAGCAGGCGGCTTTCGGTGATGAAGCGCCGCAGCAGACGGGCTGCGGCTCCTTGTGTGAACCAGCGCGGCATGCCCCGCAAATCAGGGAATGCCGCTCTCTTTGTCAAACGATTCCGGGCGGCGCTACAAAATGAAATCGGTGGCGGCGAGCGCGCCGATGCCATTAAGCGTGATCTGGAAATCCGCCGCGAGGTTGCCGTTGATGTTGCCTTCGAGGATGTGGGTTCCGGCGATGAAGTGGATTTGCCCCGCCGCCGTGAAGGCTCCGGTGACGAAGGTGAAGGCCTGATTGCCGGCCAGCGACACGTTGGCATCGATGAGGCTAAGGTCAATCACGTCGGTACCGCGCTGGAAGTCCAGAATGATGTCGCCCGTCGTGCCGATGCCCGCTTCGCCGATGTTGCCATAGACGAAGGTATCGGCATCGGCGCCGCCCGCCAGGCGGTCCCTGCCCGCTCCGCCGCGCAGAATGTCCTCGCCCAGCGATCCGCGCAGAAAATCATTGCCCACGCCGCCCAGCAGTGTGTCATCGGAAATGCCGCCGGTGAGCGCGTCATTGCCGGCGCCGCCATCGATGGTGCCGATCACCGTGCCGCCCTTGCCATCGAAACTGTCATTGCCGCCCGCGAGAACGACATTGCCGATGATCTCGCCGCGGTTCACCACCGTCTCGATGCCGATGTCGCCGCTGATCGCGATGCCGGGCGACACGATATGGCCGGTCACGCCATTGGTGACCGAGGCCCTGTCAGCGGCATGGAGCGTGATCAGTTCGACGGCGGCATAGGATGAACTGCCTGAATTGTGCGAGATGGTGCCGGTGTTGGTGATGGTGATGCCAGTGCCCTGCGCAGAGACGCCGCTGCCGCTCAGCGATGAACCTGCAATCGATCCACTGTTGGACAGCGTGAAACTGTTGGCCTGGACATAAATCCCGTAGTTGATTCCGAGGATCGATCCGCTGTTGGTAACGCTGCAGCCATCATAATACGCCATGATCCCGTTGTTGGCGCTGATGGCGCCGGCATTGTTGATCATGGCGTAACCGCTGAACACGCCGATGCCGCCTGCATAGCCGCCGGAGCCGGTGACGCTGCCGCCCGCCAGAATGTTGACCACATTGTATCCGGGGTTTTCCGCCTCGGAATCGGTGGGGCCGAGCCGGATGCCATATTCACCGCTGAACGGATTGCCGGAGCCCGACACCGCGCCGGCGATGGTGATGAAATTCTGTCCATTGGCGACGATCGCCGGGTTCTCGGTTGAAATGAGCGTGCCCTGCGGGCCCAGATAGAGGCTGTCGTCCTTCGCCAGCGGATAAATTGTGCCGGTGGTGATGAGGCTGCCGTTATATGCATAGCTGGTCATATGCCGTCTCTTGCCTTTCCCTTGTCTTGGCGTTGATCGGTGGCGCGGCTTACAGGATGAAATCCGTGGCCGTCAGTGTACTGACGGAGTTGACGGTGATCTGAAAATCCGCCGCGAGATTGCCGTTGATGTTGCCTTCGAGGATGTGGGTTCCGGCAATGAAGTGGATTTGCCCCGCCGCCGTGAACGCGCCCGTCACGAAGGTGAAGGCCTGGTTTCCGGCAAGCGTGGCGTCGGCGTCGATCAGGCTCAGGTCGATGATGTCCGTGCCGCGCTGGAAATCCAGGATGATGTCGCCGGCTGTGCCCTTGCCGGCTTCGCCGATGGTGCCGTACACGAACGTGTCGGCGTCAGCACCGCCGGCCAGCCGGTCCTTGCCGAGGCCGCCGCGCAATGTGTCTTCGCCGAGCATGCCGCGCAGAAAGTCATTGCCCACGCCGCCGAGCAGCACGTCATCGGAGATGCCGCCGGTGAGCGTGTCATTGCCGTCGCCGCCGTCGATGGTGCCGATGACCGTGCCGCCGCGCCCGTCGAAAACATCGTTGCCCGCATTGAGTGCGACATTGCCGTGGATCGCGCCGGTGTTGGTGACCGTCTCGAGTCCGGCATTGCCGAAGATGGCGACGGTTGCGCCGCTGACGGTGCCGGAATTGAAAAACGTCACCGTGCCCGACGAGGAATCCTCCGAGAACACGACACCCGTGCCGTGCGCGGAGGTGATTTCGCCGGAATTCCGCGCGATGCCGCCGTCAAAACCGGCCAGCACCAGGCCTTCGGCTTCGCCGCGGATGGTCCCGCTGTTGATGACGAAACCGTCGTGACCTGCCGCATAGACGCCGCGCGCCGTGCCGCCATCGATGAGGCCGCCATTTCGCAGTGAAAAATTCGCGCCCTGCTCCCATATGGCCGCCAGCGTTCCGGCGGAGGCAGACACCGTGCCCTCGTTTTCGACGCGGACATTGACGCCTGACGCGAAGATCGCGCGCTCGTTATAGGATGAGATGAGGCCCGTGTTGAGAATGCTGTCGCCATCCCCATAAAGGCCCACGGCAATGCTGGCGCGCGACGTGATGCTGCCGCCGTTGATGATCTGAGAGTTGATGCCGTCGGAGAACGTGACGGTTCCAAGCTCCGCCGTGATGGTGCCGGTGTTCTGAAGCAGATTGCCATCGCCGAACATCCTGACGCCATTGGCCTCCGACACAATCATGCCTGCATTGTTCAGCATCGAGCCGCCGGTCATCACATTGTTCAAATCCCGGCCGATAAAAAGATCCGTGCCCAGCCCGTGGCCATAGAAAACGCCGGACTGGCTGATGTTGACGGTGTTGGCCCCGCCCATCCACAGGTAAAGAACCTCCACATATCCGGCGATCGACACCGTCTGCCCGGTGCCGCTGGTGCCATCAATCGATGCCGATGGTGCGACGATGCTGCCGCTTGGCGTGACGGCGAGGAAATCATTGGTGGCCAGTGTAACGCCGGTGGTGGTGGCGGTGGAAATGACGGGCATGGACGTGCTCCTGAATTGGAAGGGCATGCACGATGGCGGCGCGGAAATTTCACCGCGCCGTGGGACGCCCCCGTCCATCCCGACTATAGGCAGATTTTTCCGGGCCTGTCTCGCCCGGATTACAAATCCTTCATCTTGATCCCGCCCCCTTCTGCCGTTACTCAACCCGGCCATGACACGGGTTCCGGAACATCTCGCAGGCGCCATCCTCACCATCGACCTTGAGGCGCTGAAATCTAATTGGAAACTGCTGGCGGAGAAGGCCAGGCCCGCCGAAACGGGCGCTGCGGTGAAGGGCAATGCCTATGGGCTGGGCATCGCACCCGTGGCGCGCACGCTGTGGGATGCGGGCTGCCGCAGCTTCTTCGTGGCGCGGCCTATTGAAGGCGAGGAATTGCGCGCCATTCTCCCTGAAGCTGTCATCTATGTGCTGGACGGGCTGTTCCCCGGCCAGGCGGAATTCTACGCCATCCATGATTTGCGGCCGGCGCTGATCTCCATTGAAGAGGCGCAGGAATGGGCGGCCTTCGGCAGGGTGTATGGCCGCAAGCTGCCCTGCGCGCTGCATGTGGACACCGGCATCAACCGGCTGGGCTTCTCGCTCGCCGATCTCGAGACGCTGCTCTCCGACAATTTCACCATGGAAGGGCTGAACGTCACCCTTCTGATGAGCCATCTCGCCTGCGCCGATGAGCCACGCCATCCGCTGAATGAAAGGCAGCGCGAGGCTTTCGCGCAAGCCCGCGCGTTGCTGCCGGGCATCCCCGCAAGCCTCGCCAATTCGGCCGGGATTTTTTTAGGCGAAGACTTCACGCACGACCTCGTGCGGCCGGGCATTGCGCTCTACGGCGGCAATCCCCTGCCCGGCTCGGAAAATCCCATGAAGCCCGTCGCGCATCTCGAAGGCGCCGTCATGCAGGTGCGCCATGTGAAGCAGGGCGAGCCCGTGGGCTATGGCGCGACATGGGACGCGCCGCGCCCGAGCCGCATCGCCATTTTGGGAGCGGGCTACAAGGACGGCGTGCCGCGCGCGCTGAGTTCCCGCAGCGTGAATGGCCCGGCGCAGGTGTTCATTGGCGGCAAACGCTGCCCAGTGATCGGCCGCATCTCCATGGACATGATGGCCATCGACATCACCGATCTCACGCCGCATTCCGTGGTGCGCGGCACGCGCGCCGAACTGATCGGCCCCAATATTGCCATCGATGACGTGGCTTCATGGGCGGGCACCATTTCCTATGAGTTGCTCACCCGTCTCGGCAGCCGCTATGCAAGGCTCTACGCCGGGATCGAATCGGAACAGCAGGTTTGAACATTTTTGCACATATCGGACGCGCCGTGATCGCCCTCTGCGCCGAGGTGGGCCGCGTGGCGATGTTCCTGCGCGACGGTCTTTCGCAAGGCCTGGCGCCGAAATTCTATCCCCGCCAGATCGGCGAACAGATGCTGAAGATCGGCTATTTCTCGCTGCCGGTCGTGGGCCTCACCGCCTTCTTCACCGGCGGCGCGCTGGCGCTGCAGATTTACTTGGGATCCTCGCGCTTCAACGCCGAAAGCCTCGTGGCCTCGATCGTGGCGCTGGGCATCACCCGCGAACTGGGGCCGGTGCTGGCGGGGCTGATGGTGGCGGGCCGCGTGGGCGCATCGATTGCCGCCGAGCTTGGCACCATGCGCGTGACGGAACAGATCGACGCGCTGGTGACGCTGGCAACCAATCCCTTCAAATATCTCGTCGGCCCGCGCATCATCGCCGCCGTCGTCACGCTGCCTATTCTCGTCGGCATCGCCGATGTGATCGGCATCATGGGCGGCTATATCGTGGGCACGCGCTCATTGGGCTTCAATGGCGCGGCCTATATCCGCAACACCGCCGACTTCCTTGTGATGACCGACATCACCTCGGGCCTCATCAAATCAGCGGTGTTCGGCTTCATCATCGCCGTGATGGGCTGTTATCACGGCTTCAACTCAAAAGGCGGCGCGCAAGGCGTGGGCCGCGCCACCACCAACGCGGTCGTCTCCTCCGCCATCCTCATCCTCGCGGCGAATTTCGCCTTGACCTCGCTGCTGTTCAAGAATTGATCCGATGGCGGACGATCACATCATCCTGAAAGACGTGCACAAGGCCTTTGGCCCCAAGAAAGTGCTGAACGGCCTGAGCCTTTCGGTGCCCAAGGGCCAGTCCATGGTGGTGATCGGCGGCTCCGGCACCGGCAAATCGGTGATGCTGAAATGCATCCTCGGCATTTTGCACCCCGAGAGCGGATCGATCACCGTGGGCGGCGAAAATGCGCTTGGCCTCGAAGGCCCGGCGCGCGACGCCTATCTGCAGCGCTTCGGCATGCTGTTCCAGGGCGCCGCCCTGTTTGATTCTCTCAGCGTCTGGGAGAATGTCGCCTTCGGCCTCACGCAAGGGCGCGGCATGGCGAGGGCCAAAGCGCGCGGCATCGCCATCGAGAAGCTGGGCCAGGTGGGGCTGGGCGAGGATGTGGCGAAGCTCTATCCGGCCGAACTTTCAGGCGGCATGCAGAAGCGCGTGGGCCTTGCCCGCGCCATCGCCGCCGATCCCGAAATCATCTTCTTCGACGAGCCGACCACCGGCCTTGATCCCATCATGGCCGATGTCATCAACAACCTGATCGTCGATTGCGTGAAGCGGCTGGGCGCCACCACCATCTCGATCACCCATGACATGGCCTCGGCCCGCAAGATCGCCGACCGCATCGCAATGATCTACAAGGGCCAGATCATCTGGGAAGGCGCTGCGAAGGATATCGACGAAAGCGGCAATGCTTATGTCGAGCAGTTCATCCACGGCAGCGCCGAAGGCCCGATCCAGATGGACGTGCTGAAGCCATGACCGCGCCTCGGCGCGTGGCGTTCGGTCCAAACGGCGATGGTTTCATACTCGCCCTGCTATTCGACGAGAGCCTTTCAAGTCATCGCGAATTCCGCGTGGAATTGCGCCACACGGACCTGTCCTTTACAGCGTCAACCGCCGACGGCCGCAATGCATTGAAGCATTTTTCAGCGGAACTATCTGCTGTCAGTCAGACGCTCTCCGGCCGCGCGTCTCTTGAAACGGAAGATTTTTCGCTCAATATTTTGGCACAGCCGCTTGGGCATCTGAGGTTTGAAGGCGAGCTGCGCGCCTATCAATTCGCTCAGTATCCGACAGGTTGCATGGCCGTCCGGTTTCAACAAATGTTCGATCCCATCACGATTGCCGACAGCATTGTTCAGTTGCAAGACGTGATCGGTTTGCTGAAGCCATAGATGGGAGCGTGCAACGTGAACGCCATGTTCGTTATTCACCCCTATTTTGATCACGGCGACTGGGTGTTCGATGACGAAGCAGCCGGATTGAAGCGAGAACCTTTCGTCTTCGGTATGCCTGAAATGATTAATAACTTCGTGAGCGGCATCCCGGGCGCCCGCGATGGTTTCAAGCTCTATTTTTCCGCCAAGCCATTTCCCGGCTACACGGCAGAACTTGAATGGGTGCGCGAAGAATATGAGGGGAATTGGTATCGCTGGCCGGAGCTGAACGCCGAAGGCTGGCTGTGCCCGGCGCTTTTCAAGTATTTTCCATCGGCACCGCCAAGGATCTATTGCCGGGCGGAAGCCAACCCGCAGTCCTGACGAAGACCTTAGAGGTCCCCTAGCGAGTTCTGAAAGCTATTCCCTATCTGCATTCACATTTCGGGTGGGTCCAGCACATGGGGGTGCCGCTGGTGTCCTGCCCGCCGCTGCAATAGGCCTGCTTGCCGCCCGTGCAGGAGGCGCTGCAACCTTCGCAAGCCTGTGTCGCGGGCGCGGAACAGGATGTTACCGCACCCCCGCCCGCGGCAGGCTGGCTTCCATTGCCTGAAAAACCGCCGGCCGATTTCTTGCACGTGCAAACCGACATCGATCCTTGCACCGTTGTGTGCCAGTTGCCGTTCCAGACACGGTTGTTCCTGGCGCAGACCTGCGGGCATTTGCTGTTGGCGTCGGCGTTGTTCCAGATGGGGCCAGCATTGAAGTCCTTGGCAATCGCCATGCCTGACAGGCCCATCGATGAGGCGCATGCAATGAGACTGACAAGGAGAAATGCCCGCAAAGAATGCCAGAGTGAATGCATGTTGTCCCCCAAAAGCAAGACGGTATGCCCGGCAATTTTTCCAGTTTCCGCTTTTTACCGATTACCTCGGGGTTTCACAATATGGAGCGCCGTTGACACAGGAAAATAATTTGCTAGATCGGCCAAAGAGCGTTGAACAAGCTTTGTGACGGGCATGTGTGATGCCATCACAATTGCACATGGGCTCGTCCATTCACAGAACAGAACGCCTGCAAGAAGGAAGGATAAATATAATGATGGCCGCGCGCATTGTGGCGTTAATTTTTGCCTTTTTCTGCCTTTCCCAAAGCGCGGCGTGGGCGCAGACCGCCGCCCAGATGGACCAGACGCTTGACCAGCTCTATGGCGCTCACAAGCCCTATCATGATTTTTTCAATGCGTTGCAAGCTGCGGTGAAAGCCGACAACAAAACCGCTGTTTCAAAAATGATCAGCTATCCGTTGCAGACGATGGTGGGCGGCAAGAAAGTTACGCTGCATGATGCCGCACATTTCGTGGCGAGCTACGATCAGATCATCACCGCCAAGGTGAAATCCGCCGTCGAACACCAAACCTATGAGACGCTCTTCGCGCGCGATCAGGGCGTGATGATCGGCGATGGCGAGGTGTGGTTTTCCGGCGTCGGCAGCAGCAACACGGTTCTTATTACCGGCATAAATCAATGATGCGTATCTTCAGCCCTTCGTCACAGGCGAAAGCCCTCCTGTGCGCGTTTGCTTTGGCGGCCTTTCTCTGCGGCGGCAGCGGCGAGGCGAGCGCGAAACACAAGATCACCTGCTCTTCGCCGAACGGGAAATATGCCGAATGCTTTGCTGGGGCGATGGGCTGGCCGGTTCTCAAGAAACAGTATTCGGGCCGGTGCATTCAGAACCAATCGTGGGGCTACAATGCGGCCACCGGCGTAATCTGGGTTGCGGGCGGGTGTTCGGGTGTTTTTGCCGACGTGGGACAGGTCTACGCTCCGCCGCCGCCCGTGCCCCCGCGCTATTACCGCAACAGTGGCGTGCTGAACGGCTGCTTCGGCGCGGGATGCGGAAAGAAATACAAGGACCCCGGCATCGACACCCGTCCGCAATTCGACAAGAACGGCGAGCCGAACTTCGACAAGAAGGGCCGTTACATCGGCTGCCACGGCAATGGCTGCGGCGTCGACAGCCCAAGCCAGGGCGATGATGAGATCGACACCCGCCCGCAGTTTGACAAGAACGGCGAGCCCAACTTCGATACCAAGGGCGGATATATTGGCTGCCACGGCGTCGGCTGTGATGTGGACACGCCGGATGATGAAGGCGGTTCGGACAACTGACGCGAGAGGCTTTTCCAACCATGCTGTTCATGGTCATCGAAACGTTCGAAAAGGGCGACATGGTGCCGATCTACCGGCGCTTCTTCGAGAGAGGGCGCGGCGTGCCGGAGGGCGTGACCTATGTCGATTCATGGATCGAGGCGAGTTTCGCGCGCTGCTTCCAGATCATGGAATGCAATGATCTTCGCCTCATGCAGCAATGGGTGCTGCATTGGCGCGGCACCGGCGCCACCTTCGAGGTGATCCCCGTAGTGAAATCCAGCGAGACGCGCGAATTGATTGCGCCGTTTCTGGGCGGGACGTAAATTTTAGCATTCCTGCGAGATGAAATCTGCCCCCGGCAAGCGCAGGGGTGACAGGTTTCGTTGAAACAAAAAGGGCCGCCCCGTGGGGCGGCCCTCCGTGAGATGAAGGCGAAGCCTCTCTCCGATCACTGTCCGTCAGACGCCCGCTCCCGCAAGCCTGACGATCCGCGCGACGGAAGCCTCACCTGTGAACTCACTCGACATCGGATCACCTCCTTTCGCTGTTGACACTGAAGCCAGTATGTCACGACCGGCGGTGATCGCAAGCCTTAATCAGTACCAGGGCTTCACGCCGACGATGGCGCCAGTCCATGAATCGAGGCGCACCTTGTACCACATGCCATTATTCTTGGCGCGATAGGCATAGTAACGGGGGCTGCAGTCAATCGCGCTGACCTTGCCGTAGCCGCTGTGATCAACGATGGCCGCGCCATGGCCGCAGCCCATGTAGCCATAATATTTGCCGCCGTAATATCCAGGGCCATTCCAATATCCAAAACCGCCGACGCCGATGTATACCTTGACTTTGGCTTCAGCAGCGGGAGCCGCGATGACCGCAGCCGACAGGGCCAGGCTTGCAGCCATTAGGCCGCGCGCGATAAATTTCTTCATCATATGATGGTTCCTTTCGGGTGTTGACGTTGCCGGAAAGCCCGCACCACCCGCCCCCGGAATTGAGACGGCCTTCCAGCACTGTGCACTATAGCACGCTTGGCGAAGATGCGTCTTGCGGGAATTGCCACGGCCTTCCATCATGGTTCACGGAGGGGCCATGACCACAGCAGACATTCTCATCACCAACGCGCGCATTCTGACGGTGGATCCGCAGCAGCCACGCGCCGAATCCCTGGCCATTGCGGGGGATCGCATCCTGCGCGTGGGGACAATGGCGGACGTTCTTCCCTTCAAGGCGAAGCATACGCGGGTGATCGACGCCCAGGGCAAGACGGTGATCCCCGGCATCATCGAAAGCCATATTCATCTGTTTGGCGGAAGCGTGGAGCTGGACAGCCTGCATGTCAATCAGATCAAGGGCTTGCAGGCCTTAACGGATTCAGTGCGTGAATATGCGGCGGCACGCCTGAATGACCGGGTGATCGTCGCCAATGGCGGCTATCACACCATGCTGAGCGAGGCTGGCGGCATCACCCGCCACGATCTTGACCGCGTGCTTCCGGACCGGCCGCTGATCATGATCTGTTTCGATCATCACACCGTCTGGGCGAATACGAAGGCGCTGGAAGCGGCGGGGCTGATGAAGGGCCGTGCCCTTCCGCCCGGCAATGAGATCGTGCTGGGAAAAGACGGGCTGGCGACGGGAGAACTGCGCGAAGCCGCCGCCTTCAATCCCGTGCTGGCGCTCACCCCCACCGGCGGGCGCGAGTGGCTGGGCATGACGACGGGCGAGGATCCCCAGCCCGCCGCGACCCGGGCCGAACGCGCCATGGACGCCGAGGTGATCAAACAGGGCCTCAAATATTGCGCATCACTGGGCATCACCTCGATCCACAACATGGACGGAAATTTCTACCAGCTCGAACTTCTGCATAGTCTGCTGGAGGCGGGCGATCTGATTGCCCGCGTGGAAGTGCCTTTCCACCAGAAGAACTTCTTCGGCCTCGACCGCATCGACGAGGCGGTGGAGATGCGGGCGCGCTATCAGGGCGACATGCTGCATTCCGGCCGCGTGAAAGTGTTCATGGACGGCGTGCTCGAATCGCTGACGGCGCTGATGCTGGACGATTATCCGGGCTTCCCCGGCGAGCGCGGCGCTCCGCTGTTCACCGCAGAGCAATTCAACGCCGTGGCGGTGAAGGCCGACTCATACGGCCTGCAGATTTCGACGCACGCCATCGGCGATGGCGGCGTGAGGCGCACGCTCGATGGCTATGAGGCGGCGCGCAAGGCCAATGGCCCGCGCGATTCCCGCCACCGCATCGAACACATCGAGGTCATCAGCCCCGCCGACGTGCCGCGCCTGAAGGAACTGGGCGTGATCGCGTCGCTGCAGCCCATCGTCGGCCTTGGCGTGCCGGGCGCCATTCTCGAACCCTGCCTGACGCGCATCGGAGCCAAGCTCCCCTGGTCTTACGCATGGCAGACGCTACGCAACACGGGCGCGCATGTGGCCTTCTCCTCCGACTGGCCGGTGTCACCGCTCGACCCGTTTCTCGGCATGCAGTCGGCAATGACGCAGAAACCGCTGACGCCCGACTGCCCGCCGCAGGCGCAAACGCTCACCGATGCGCTCAACGCCTTCACGCTGGGCGGCGCCTATTGCGAGTTCATGGAGGACCGCAAGGGCATGCTGCGCGAGACGTATCTGGCCGACGTAGTGGTGCTCGGCCATGATCTGGAAAAGACCGCGCCCGGGGCGATAGGCGAGGTGAAGCCCGCCGTCACCATCTGCGGCGGCCGCGTGACGCATGAAGTCCTGAGCGCATCGTCGCCGCCGTTCTGCCGCGCTGGCGCTATGCGCTGATGACCATTCTGGCATTGGCGATCATTGCCATCGGCTGGCTGGGCTATAGCGCGCTCCACAGTTCGGGCTGGGTGAGCCATTCCATCGAGGCGCAGAATGTGGCCGAGCGCCTGCTGCGCGAACTGGTGGACGCCGAGACGGGGCAGCGCGGTTTCCTCTTGACCGGCGATGAGAAGTTTCTTGCGCCCTACAACGACGCGCGCAAGACCATCGACGCTTCCTTCGCGCAATTGAACGCGCTGGTGGCCGATAATCCCGGTCAGGTGGCGAAGCTCGGGCAAATCCGCGCCTCGGCGAGCGACAGGTTGGCCACGCTCGAAGCCGGCATTGGCCTTGAAAAAGCCGGCAAGCATGGCGATGCGGTGGACATCCTGCGGCTCGGCACCGGCAAGCAGCAGATGGATCAGGTGCGCGCCGGCGTGGCGGCATTTGAAACCGATGAAAACCAGCTTCTGGCCGTGCGCCGCACCGATCTCGATAACCAGCAGTTCTTCTCACTTTTGGCGATGGCCGCGCTGCTCGCCGTCATGGCGGCGCTGGTGGCAAGCGAGGCGCTGCATGCCCGCCATTTGACGCGCGAACTGGCCGATGAAAATGCCAGGCTCGACCTCATGGTTGCCGAACGCACCCGCGATCTCGAACGCGAGAAGCTGCGCGTGCAGGCTTTCCTCGCGGATGTGAACCACCGCGTCGGCAATACGCTGAACATGGCCTCGGCGCTCATCAATCTGCAGGCGCGCCGCTCACCGGACGAGAATGTGAAGCAGGCGCTGGAGGACAGCGTGAGCCGCATCCGCGCCATCGCCGCCAGCCAGCGCCGGCTGCAGGTGGATGCCGATTCCGACACGGTGACGGCAGGGCCTTACATCGACAATTTCCTCGCCGACATCCGCCCGCTGGCCGAGACGCGCGGCATCAGGATCGAAACCGAGGTGGGCGACATCAGGCTGCCCGGCAAGGACGCCGTGAGCTATGTGCTGCTCATCAACGAACTGGTGGTGAACGCGCTGAAACACGCCTTCCCCGACAGCGGCGGCACGGTAAAAGTCTCGCTGCACAGGATCGTGGGAGAAGATGGCGCGCCCAAGCTGCGCCTCAGCGTAGCGGATGACGGCAAGGGCATGGAGGGTGGAAGCACCGGGCTGGGCAGCAGCGTGACGCAGCTTCTCACCCGATCCCTCGGCGGCACACTCGAAACGGCAGCCGCCCATCGCGGCGCACCCCGCCCCGGCGTTATCACCACCCTCACGCTGCCGTGGGGCTGAGGGCTTGCTGAAATTCTTCTCCTTCTCCGGCCAACGCCCGGGGAAGGTGGATCGCGCGGCCTTCCGCGCGAGACGGATGGGGCCTTCGCGTGATGCCGGCACCCCACCCGTCCGCTCTCCGCGTCCACCGTCCCCGCTGCGCAGAGAGGGATGCACGAACAGCTTGCGTTCTCTAATCGTTCCAGTCATATCTGGGCGGCATGGCCAAATCAGCGATCACCTATGTCTGCCAGTCCTGCGGGGCCACCTCGTCCAAATGGTCGGGGCGCTGCGATGCCTGCGAGGCCTGGAACACCATCATCGAGGAACAGGCGGGAACGCCGCTCGCGGGCGCGCGCGGGGCCTCGCTGCCCAAAGGCCGCGCCACAAGGCTCGTGGGGCTGAAGGGCGAGAACGCGGCGCCTCCCCGCATCATCACCGGCATCGGCGAGCTTGACCGCGTGGCGGGGGGCGGCTTCGTGCCGGGCTCGGGCGTATTGATCGGCGGCGATCCCGGCATCGGCAAGTCCACGCTGCTGCTGCAGGCCATGGCGGCGCTGGCCCGCAGCGGCCAGCGCGTCGTCTATATTTCCGGCGAAGAGGCGATCGCCCAGGTGAGGCTCCGGGCCGAGCGGCTGGGGCTTGATGACAGCGCCGTGCTGCTGGCCACCGAAACCAATGTCTCCGACATCGTGGCGACGCTGGCCGAGGGAGCACCTCCCGCCGTGGCGGTGATCGAATTCGATCCAGACGCTGTGGTCGCCCAATATCGACGCCTCGCCCGGCACCGTGTCGCAGCTGAAGGCGGGATCGGAAGCGCTGGTGCGCTTTGCCAAGCAGAAGGGCACCGCCATGCTGCTGGTGGGCCATGTGACCAAGGAAGGCCAGATCGCCGGCCCCAAGGTGATCGAGCACATGGTGGATACGGTGCTTTATTTCGAAGGCGACCGGGGGCACCAGTTCCGCATCCTGCGCGCCGTCAAAAACCGCTTCGGCCCCACCGACGAGATCGGCGTGTTCGAAATGTCAGACGGCGGACTGAGCGAGGTCACCAACCCCTCACGCCTGTTCATGGGGTCGGGCGAGCGGCCCACCCCCGGCACCGCCGTGTTCGCCGGGATGGAGGGCACGAGGCCGCTGCTGATCGAGGTGCAGGCGCTGGTCTCGCCCTCGCCGCTCGGCACGCCGCGCCGCACCACGGTGGGCTGGGATTCGAACCGTCTGTCGATGATCCTCGCCGTGCTGGAGGCGCGCGCCGGGGTGACCATCGGCAACAATGACGTCTATCTCAACGTAGCGGGTGGCCTGAAGGTGCGCGAACCTGCCGCCGATCTGGCCGTGGCGGCGGCACTTCTCTCCTCGCTCACCGATACGGTAATCCCCCATGGCACCGCCATCTTCGGCGAAATCGCCCTGTCCGGCGCCATCCGCCCCGTCGGCCAGACGGAAGCGCGGCTGAAGGAGGCGCAGAAACTCGGCCTCAAGGACGCGGTGATCGCCTCAACCGCCGATCAACCCTCGGTGAAAGGCATCCGCGTGAAACAGCTCGAAACCATCATGGACCTCGTGGCCTGGAGCGCCGCCCAGGACAAGGGCAGCAGGCGGATCGCGTGAGGCACGAAATCGTCCTCTCCCGCTGCGCGGGAGAGGAAGAGGCCCATCGCAACGCGATGTGGAGGTGAGGGTCTTCCCGGCACACTCCAAGGCCCCTCATCTCCCCGCTGCTACGCAGCGGGTCCCTTCTTCTCCCGCTGCGCGGGAGAAGACAACTCTTTCGCCCCTGTTGAAACGCTTTCCGCCAGCACTGGCATGGCGGGAGAATCCCGCCTATATGGGGCGTTTCATTGGCGGCTTGGGACCGGCTCATGGGTTTTCAGATTCTCGACATCATCCTGATCGGCATTATGCTGGTCTCGGGCCTTCTTGCGCTGATGCGCGGCTTCACCCGCGAGGTGCTGTCGCTGGTGGCCTGGGGCCTTGCGGCCATTGCCGCCTATTTCGCCATCAAGCAGCAGAATCTGATCGACATGGCGATGCCCTATGTCGACAAGCCGGTGCTGGCGCAGATCGCGGTGGGGGGCATCGCCTTCCTGATCGTGCTGATCGTCGTCTCGGTCATCAGCGTCAAGATTTCCGACTGGGTGGTCGATTCGGCGGTGGGCGGCTTCGACCGCACGGTTGGCTTCATCTACGGGCTGGCGCGCGGCTTCGTGCTGGTGGCCATCGCCTATCTCTTCTACGGCTGGCTGCTGCCCGTCGACCGGCAGGAGCCCTGGGTGCGCGATGCCAAGAGCCTGCCGCTGATCAAATATGCGGGTGAAAAACTTCTGGCCCTGATGCCGCCCGACATCGCCGAGACGCTGACCAACACGGCCTTGAGCAAATCGCCCGAACAGACGCCCGCCACCGACGGCAAGAGCGATACCGAGGGCTACAGCAAGAGCGAGCAGCAGGGCCTCGACAATCTGACGAACGGTGTGACCAACAACGGCACCGCGCAGCAACCGGCAATGGGTCAAAGCGACGGCCAGGGTGACACACAATGATGACCGGCATCGATCTTGAACTGGAAGCCGACCGCCTGCGCGAGGAGTGCGGCGTGTTCGGAATCATCGGCCACCCGGACGCGGCGGCCCTGACGGCGCTGGGCCTCCACGCGCTGCAGCACCGGGGGCAGGAAGCGGCGGGCATCGTCTCCTTCGATGGCGAACGCTTCCAGACCGAGCGCCGCCTCGGCCTCGTCGGCGATCACTTTTCCAGCGGCAAGATCATCGACCGGCTGCAAGGTTCTCTCGCGCTCGGCCATGTGCGCTACTCGACGACCGGCGAAACCATCCTCCGCAATGTGCAGCCGCTGTTCGCGGAACTCGCCTCCGGCGGTTTCGCCGTGGCGCATAACGGCAACATCACCAACGGCCTGACGCTTCGCAAGGAGCTGATCGCGCAGGGGGCGATCTGCCAGTCCACCTCCGACACCGAGGTGATCCTGCATCTCGTGGCGCGCTCGCAGAAGAACCGCATGGTGGAGCGCTACATCGACGCCATCCGCCATCTCGAAGGCGCCTATGCGCTCGTTGCGCTCACCAACAAGAAGCTGATCGGCGCGCGCGATCCGCTGGGTATCCGCCCGCTGATCCTCGGCGAATTGAACGGCGCCTACATTCTCTGTTCCGAAACCTGCGCGCTCGACATCATCGGCGCCAAATTCGTGCGCGAGGTGGAGAACGGCGAAGTGGTGGTGATCTCCGAAGATGGCATCGAGTCGCTCAGGCCCTTCCCCAAGCAGCAGGCGCGCCCCTGCATCTTCGAATATATTTACTTCTCCCGCCCCGATTCCATGCTGGGCGGCCGCTCGATCTATGAAGTGCGTAAAGCCATGGGCCGCCAGCTTGCGCTCGAGTCGCCTGTAGAGGCCGATGTGATCGTGCCGATCCCCGACTCGGGCGTTCCCGCCGCGCTTGGGTTCTCGCAGGCGACCGGCATTCCCTTCGAGCTTGGCATCATCCGCAACCATTATGTGGGCCGCACCTTCATCGAGCCGACACAGACCATCCGTTCGCTGGGCGTCAAGCTCAAGCACAATGCCAACCGCGCCGTGGTGGCGGGTAAGCGCGTGGTGCTGCTCGATGACTCGATCGTGCGCGGCACTACCTCCGTCAAGATCGTGCGCATGATGTATGAGGCGGGGGCGAAAGAAGTGCACATGCGGATTTCCAGCCCGCCCATCGCGCACCCCGATTTCTACGGCATCGACACGCCGGAGCAGAAATCGCTGCTGGCCGCCACCCACACGCTGGAGGAGATGCGCGAATATATCGGAGTCGACACGCTGGCCTTCCTCTCCGTCGACGGCATCTACAAGGCGGTGGGCTTCGAGGGCCGCGATCCGGTGCGCCCGCAATTCACCGATCACTGCTTCACCGGCGATTATCCGACACCCCTCACCGATCTGAACGGTGAGCGTGGCAAGCAGAAACTCGCCCTTCTGGCGGAAGCGGGCTAACCGGCATGACCGATCTCAAGGGACGGGTCGCCGTCGTCACCGGCGCATCGCGGGGCCTTGGCCGCGCCGCCGCCTTTCATCTGGCGAAGGCGGGCGCGCATGTGATCGCCGTGGCCCGCACGCAAGGCGGGCTTGAGGACCTCGACGACGAGATCAAGGCCATCGGCGGCGAAGCCACGCTGGTGCCGGTGAGCATGACCGATCTCCCCGCCCTCGACCGGCTGGGCGCGGCGATTTTCGAGCGCTGGAAAAAGCTCGACATTTTCATCGGCAATGCCGGCGTGCTGGGCAAGCTCACGCCGATGGCGCATCTCGACCAGAAGGTGTGGGACGAGGTGATGGCGGTGAACGTGACCGCCAATTACCGGCTGATCCGCTCGCTCGATCCCCTGCTCCGCCTGTCCGACGCGGGCCGCGCGGTGTTCGTGACATCGGGCCTCGCGCACAAATGCTGGCCCTATTGGGGGCCTTATTCGATCTCCAAGGCAGCACTTGAGGCGATGGTGAAAACCTATGCCGGCGAAATCGCCACCACGCCCGCCCGCGCCAACTGCTTCAGCCCCGGCGCCACCCGCACCGACATGCGCGCCTCCGCCATGCCCGGCGAAGACCCGATGTCGCTGCCCACCGCCGAAGAGGTGGCGGCGCAGATCGTTCCCATGTGCGCGCCTGATTTTACCGACAATGGCGCTGTGTATAAATATGCGCCGGAAGGGCTGTTCAAGCAGTTCGCGGGTGTATGACTACGATTTCCCTCCCCTTTCGCGGGGAGGGTGATGCTCATTCAACGACGAAAACTTGAGTCCTTGTTTTTTCTTCTCAGGTAAAGGCCATTTGAGATTGATCAAATGGCAGATGAAAGCCACTACAAGCCAAACCCCAATACTATACAGGCCAAAATTGGCCAATCGGTATTGTTCATTTGTAAGATAAACAACAACTCCCTTTATTTCGTAAGGTATTACGCTGCCTGATGCGGGATTCTTATACTCTCGTATAACCGAAATATATACTGTCCAAGGACAAATAGAACCACACGCTGGCAATCAATGCCCATGCCACAATTTTAAAAAAAATCCTCTGAGCCATTTTTAACATAATACGGCACTCATTCTCCGACCGCCGATCGTGGCAGAGGGATCATACGGCATTTATAGGCCCCTCCGCCAGAAACTGACGCTCCAATAAACTTAGAAACTCCATTTGTTACAAAACCATTAGAGCTCTTCCGGTAAATATAGCTTATCCGGCACCGGTCATAGCGGCCGCAACCGGCAGCTATGCGATCTACAAATAGAACGTCCCGCTTCGGGGGAGGGAAGTAAACTCATCCCCCGCGCGCGAGAAAGCGGCTCATGGCGCGCAGGGTTTCGGCGCTGACGTGATGCTCGATCCCTTCTGAATCGATGCGCGCCGTGTCCGCACTCACCCCCAGCGCCAGCAGGAAGCCTTCGACAATGCGGTGCTTGCGGCGGCCGTCCTCGGCCATCTCCCAGCCCTTTTCGGTGAGGAAAATGGCGCGATAGGGCTCCTGCGTGACCAACCCCGAATCCTGCAGGCGCTTCAGCGTCTTCACCACCGTGGCATTGGCGACGCCTAGCCGCATGGCAACATCGGTGCCGCGCGCCTCGCCCTTCTCGTCGATCAGATCGGCGATGAGTTCGACATAATCCTCCGCCAGCTCCGACTGGTGATCGGCGCGCACGCGGCGGAACGCCGCCGAGCGGATCTTGGCCGAATGCTTCTTGCGCGCCGCCATGGTCATGGCCCCGAACTTAGCCTGTTGACTATAGTTTAGCCAATGCTAAACTTTTCCTATGTCAGACGAAAGCCTAGGTGCCTGGCGGCGCGCGCCCGGCGAGCCCTCCCTCGCCGATGTGTTCCGCACCGTGCGCGTCGAACCAGGCGGAAGCCTGTGGCGGCGGGCGCTGGCCTTCGTGGGGCCGGGCTATCTCGTCGCCGTGGGCTATATGGACCCCGGCAACTGGGCCACCTCGATCGCCGGCGGCGCGCAATTTGGCTACGCGCTGCTGTTCGTGGCGCTGCTCTCCAACATCATGGCGATCATCCTGCAATCGCTCTGCTCAAGGCTCGCCATCGGTTCGGGGCGCGACCTGGCGCAGGCCTGCCGCGATGCCTTCCCCCGGCCCGTGGCGTGGGCGCTGTGGGCCTTCGCCGAAATCGCCATCATCGCCACCGACATTGCGGAGGTGGTGGGCACGGCCATCGGCCTCAACCTGCTGTTCGGCATTCCGCTGGAACTGGGCGTCCTCATCACCGCCCTCGACGTGTTCCTGATCCTCGCCCTGCAGCGCTTGGGCTTCCGCTGGATCGAGGCCTTCGTGATTGCCCTTCTGGCGCTGATCTTCGCCTGCTTCATCGTGCAGATCGCGCTGGCCCATCCCGATTGGCGCGGCGTGATCCTGGGCTTCGCGCCCACCGTCGAGATCGTGAAAAACCCGGCCATGCTCTATCTGGCGCTGGGCATCATCGGCGCCACGGTGATGCCGCATAATCTCTACTTTCACTCCGGCATCGTGCAGACGCGCGCCTATGGCACGACCCTGCCCGAAAAGCGCGAGGCGCTGCGTTTCGCCACCTGGGATTCAACCGTGGCGCTGATGTTCGCGCTCTTGATCAACGCGGCGATCCTGATCCTCGCCGCCGCCACCTTTCACGCCGCCGGAGAAACGAGCGTGGCGGAAATCGGCGATGCCCACGCCATGCTGGCGCCGCTGGTCGGCTCCCTCCTCGCGCCCAAACTCTTCGCCATTGCGCTGCTCTGCTGCGGTCTCAACTCCACCGTGACGGCCACCATGGCGGGGCAGATCGTGATGGAGGGCTTTCTCGATATCAAACTTGCCGCATGGGCGAGGCGGCTGGTGACGCGCCTCATCGCCATCGTGCCCGCCGCCACCGTGACCATCATTTATGGCGCCAAGGGCACCGGCTTCCTGCTGATCTTCAGCCAGGTGATCCTCGCCTTCCAGCTTCCCTTCGCCATCGTGCCCCTGGTGATGTTCACCATGAGCCGCCGCAAACTGGGCGCACTCGTCTCACCCCTGTGGCTGAGCCTTATCGCCTCCCTCATCGCCGCCCTCATCATCGCCCTCAATGTGAAGCTGCTGTGGGATGTGCTTAGGGGGTGAGGCTTTCTGCTGCTTTCTCGCATACCGCAAAAAGTTGAAAGCGGGACCTTGGCTTGCCCCAGGGTGACGGAGGTTGGTCATTCACCGTTCAATGGTACGCCGTCGTACTGCATAATCCAGCTTTCGAAATCACCGGCGCAAAACTTGGAATCGCCCGTTTCAAAATTGCTGTACCAGATCATGCCCGACTCCGGTCTTTTGGGCTGTGCGAGATCATCTCGCGCGAAACCCCAGAATTCTCCACCAGTTCCCGCTGCGATAGGAATGAAGCCCGACACATCATTGATGGAAGCATACTGCTTACAAAATTGAAGCATCTCCGAAGGGTCAAGGAACGCCGCGATCAAATCGAGATTTACATTGAACGATTGCACAGCAGCGGGAAACGCCGCACTCAGCTTTCCCACACCAAACTCCAACACGGCTTCACGATAATCAGCCGGAAGCCAGCAGTTAAAATCGCGCTCCACAGATTTGAGATCGGGTTCCTTGACCTTCTCAAGCGGACAACCGGGCACGCTCCATCGCCTCATGAATTCCCGGTATGCGACGGTTGCACTGAACATGGATTACACCTTCAGCCAAAAGCGGATTCCCAGCAATCCTCATCCATACCAGTTTGACCCTCTTTCCGGCCCCATCTTGCCCTCCGCCCCCAACTCCCTTAAACGCCCGCCATGCAGGACCGTATTCTCATCATCGACTTCGGATCGCAGGTCACCCAGCTCATCGCCCGCCGGGTGCGGGAAGCTGGGGTTTACTCGGAAATCGTGCCCTTCCAGTCCGCCCACAAGGCGCTGGACTGGCCGGGCCTCAAGGGCATCATCCTCTCAGGAGGCCCCGCCTCCGTGCATGAGGGCGGAAGCCCGAGGGCGCCCGAGGGCGTCTTCACCCACGGCCTTCCCGTTCTCGGCATCTGCTATGGCGAGCAGACCATGTGCGCGCAGCTGGGCGGCAAGGTGGAAGGCTCAGACCACCGCGAATTCGGCAAGGCCTTCGTGGAGGTGAAATCCCCCAACGCGCTGTTCGATGGCGTGTGGCGCGAGGGCGAGCGGCACCAGGTGTGGATGAGCCATGGCGACCGGGTGACGGCGCTGCCCAAAGGCTTCAAGGCGATCGCCGTGAGCGAGGGGGCACCCTTCGCCGCCATCGCCGATGAGACGCGGCAATTCTACGCCATGCAGTTCCACCCCGAAGTGGTGCACACGCCCGATGGCGCGAAACTGCTCACCAATTTCGTGCGCGAGATCTGCGGCTGCAAGGGCTCCTGGTCCATGGCCTCGTTCAAGGCCGAGATGATCGCCAAGATCAAAAAGCAGGTGGGCTTCGAGCGGGTGATCTGCGGCCTTTCGGGCGGTGTTGATTCCGCCGTGACGGCGGTGCTGATCCATGAGGCGATCGGCGACCAGCTGACCTGCATCTTCGTCGACCACGGCCTGATGCGGCTGAACGAGGCGGATGAGGTGGTGCGGCTGTTCCGCGAATCCTACAACATCCCGCTCGTCCATGTGGATGCGTCCAAGACCTTCCTGGGCGCGCTGGCGGGCGTGACCGACCCGGAGGTGAAGCGCAAGACCATCGGCAAGCTGTTCATCGACGTGTTCGAGGCGGAAGCGAAGAAGGTGGGCGGCGCCGCCTTCCTGGCGCAGGGCACGCTTTATCCCGATGTGATCGAAAGCGTCTCCTTCACCGGCGGGCCTTCGGTCACCATCAAGTCGCACCACAATGTGGGTGGGCTGCCTGAGCGCATGAACATGAAGCTGGTGGAGCCGCTGCGCGAACTCTTCAAGGACGAGGTGCGCCTGCTGGGCCGCGAACTCGGCCTGCCCGAGCATTTCGTGGGCCGCCACCCCTTCCCCGGCCCCGGCCTCGCCATCCGCATTCCCGGCGACGACATTACGGTGGAGAAGCTCGACATCCTGCGCAAGGCCGATGCCGTCTATCTCGACGAGATCAGGAAAGCCGGATTGTATGACGCGATCTGGCAGGCCTTCGCCGTGCTGCTGCCGGTGCGCACCGTGGGCGTGATGGGTGATGGCCGCACCTATGACCGCGTGCTGGGCCTCCGCGCCGTGACCTCGACCGACGGCATGACTGCGGAAAGCTATCCCTTCGACCACGCCTTCCTCACCCGCGTGGCCACCCGCATCATCAACGAGGTGAAAGGCGTTTCCCGCGTGGTGTATGACGTGACCAGCAAGCCACCGGGCACGATCGAGTGGGAGTGAGGAGAGCAAGAGGCAATGCGGCGTCGAGCCTTTTTGCAGTCGGCTATTGCCAGCGCTGCTTGTGTGACAATCGCACGTGAGGCAAGAGCGATGACTTCAGAAGAGATTGCAGAGAGAGCGCAGGAATATCAGCGGAAGGCCCTCGAGCATTTTCCCCTGAAAATCGTCGAGGCCACGGGCGATGCTGCGTTGGCAAGATGGCAGGAGCTGAAGTCGGCTGGAGGAGTGTCTCCGGTTGTTTTGGGCGAGAGCCTGGGCAATCTTCTCGATCCCTTCGGCTCTGACGCGCCGGAGCCGCCACAGCCAGTCGACGACATCCTTCGCGCGGCCGCCAGCATGAAGTTTCCAGATGATCTCTTGAAGGAACAACGGGCTCAGGAAGAAGAGTCCATCGCAATACTGAAGGCCGAGCTTGCGGGCAATCCCAAGGCCAAACTTCCGATCATTACCCGGTCGGATGGCGTGGCAACGCGAACTCTGAGCCGTGATGAAACGATCGCCGCCATGCTGCAGGAGCATCAGGAGCCGCCGCTCGGCAACTGGCCCGACACGCCAAATGCATCGATGGGGCTTACAGTTGCTTCCGAACTTCTCTCAGGCAAGCCCTTCCCGAAAGTCTATATCGGTGTTGCGCCAACTGACGACTGGACAACCATTCCGGCGATTCTCCGCTGGGGCGGCTGGAATGCGTGCCCTGCCGCCGAATATCATGTCGCTGCGTTGCGGAAGTGGCGTGACAACTATGGCGCCGAACTCATCGGCTTGAGCTTCGATACGATGAATTTGCGGGTGGCAATCAAGCCCAAGACCCGTGAGGAAGCGCTCGCGCTCGCGCGCGAACAATACATCTATTGTTCGGATATCATCGATCAGGGATCTGAAACTTATAGCGCGCTCGCTGCCGACTTGATCGCGAACGACTGGTGGTACTTCTGGTGGGATTGAGTCGGATAAGTGTCTCGCCATCAACAAGGTAGAGCGGATGTTTTGATTTCATCAAAACGCACGCCGCTCTAAAGGCTGTTCAGGATTTTCATCGTGAAGGGCATCCGCTTCAGGGAGTTTTCTATGTGCGCACGCCAGCGAGGGCCGGCGTCCATGGCGGCGGAAAGCTATCCCTTCGACCACGCCTTCCTCACCCGCGTCGCCACCGGGATCATCAACGAGGTGAAAGACGTGAGCCGCGTGGTGTATGACGTGACCAGCAAGCCGCCGGGCACGATCGAGTGGGAGTGAGGGTGGAGCCGTCATCGCCCTATCACTTCGCCATCAGCCTTCGTATCTGGCATCCGGGCATCGCGCCGGAAGAAATTAGTATAGCAATCGGGCGGCTGCCCAATCATTTCTGGAAAGCCGGAACACCACGCCGCTCGCCCCCGGGCGGGGAGCTGCCGGGACTCTATGCTGAAAGCTACTGGTCGGCCAGGATCGGCACGCAACATGGGACCGAACTTGGCGCGGCGCTTCTGGAGGTATTGCAAGACCTCGTTCGTCACCGCGCTTTCCTGCATCGGATCAGGGCTGAAGGTGGCAAGATTGAACTGTTCATCGGCTGGTTCTTCGAGAGGCAGAGCGGCGGCGTCCTGCCCTACGCATGCCTTGCTCTGGCGGGCGACCTGCAGATTGATTTGTCCTTCGACGTTTATCCGTCCGCATAACGCGGGTTTTGATCAAGCCAGTAGTTTCACCGGAATGCCGAGCTGAGGTGCTGCTCCTGCGATCCGCTGGTCAAGCGTATGAATAACAGCACCATGGTCCGAGGCAATCGCGAGATGAAGCGCATCACCGCCACGCAAGCCAAGCGCATATTGATCGGCGAATTTTGCGGCGAGGCGGAAATGCGACCCCTTCACATCCAGCGTCGTGAAGCTCTCGGCGGCCATCTTGCTGAAAGCTGCGAGTGATGCAGCGCGGTGTTCAAGGCTGATTTGGCCCGTACGCAGCTTGATTGCAAAGGCTGAAGATACTTCGGTAAACGTCCAGCCGCTGATCGCAAGCTGGTTCGGATCCTGTCCGGCAAGCCACGCTTGGACGCGCGCTGTCGTTGCTTCGTTCGAAAGGGCCGTAACAATGAGCGACGTGTCGAGATAGAGCATCAGTAACGGTCACCGTCACGCATGTCCCGGACAAGTTCCGCGGCACCTTGCTCGTGCTTCGGCTGGGCATCCGTCAGGGCTCTCAAAGCGATAGCATCAACAGGCTTGCGGGCTTGCGCGACCGCAGCCAACCGTGCCACGCGCTTTCCACGCCGGGTAATGTCGATCGAATCCCCTGCTTCAACGCGGTCCACAAGCTCGCTCAAACGCGTTTTTGCGTCCGCCAGTGTGATCTTGTCCACGATATCCTCATGACCATATAAATGGTCATATAGCAACGAAATGTCTATAATGCCATAACAATCGAAAAAGCCCCCTCACGGCACCAGCACGGCAGCGCCCTCGAAACGCCCGGCGCGGAGGTCTGCCAGGGCCTCGTTGGCCTGTTGCAGGGGGTAAACCGTCGTCTGCGTGCGGATGCCGATTTTCGGCGCGAGGGAGAGGAACTCGAGCCCGTCCTGCCGCGTGAGATTGGCGACGGAGAGAATTCTGCCGCTCCTCCCACAGGATCGCATAGGGAAAAGCCGGAATGTCGCTCATGTGTATCCCAGCGCACACCACGCGGCCGCCCTTGTGAACGGCCCGCAAGGCGGCAGGAACCAGCGCCCCCACCGGCGCAAAAATGATGGCGGCATCAAGCGCATCTGGCGGCATTTCATCGGAGCCTCCCGCCCATGCAGCGCCAAGCTGGCGCGCGAAGACTTGCGTGGCCTGATCGCCCTTCTGCGTGAAGGCATAGACCGAGCGCCCCTGCCACGGCGCCACCTGCGCGATGATGTGCGCGGCGGCGCCGAAGCCATAAAGGCCAAGGCGCTTGCCATCGCCCGCCATCCTGAGCGCCCGCCAGCCGATCAGCCCCGCGCACAGCAAGGGGGCGAGCGAGACGTGATCCCCCTCCTCGCCCAGCGGAAAGGCAAAGCGCGCATCGGCGATGGCTGCCGTGGCATAGCCGCCATCGCGGCTGAAGCCGGTGAACAGCGGCGCATCGCACAGGTTCTCGCGCTGGGTGGCGCAATAGGGGCAGTGGCCGCAGGTGTGGCCAAGCCACGGAATGCCGACGCGCTGGCCGATGGCCAGATGTTCAACGCCCGCCCCCAGCGCATCGATGCGGCCAACGATCTCATGGCCGGGAACGATGGGCAGATGCGGCTGCGGCAACTCGCCATCCACCACATGAAGATCGGTGCGGCACACGCCGCAGGCCAGCACCCTGACGCGGATTTCGCCCACGCCCGGCTGGGGATCAGGGCGCTCGGTCCACACCAGCGGCGCACCGATTGCGTTCAGGACCATGGCATGCATCAAAGCCTCCCTGCGCGCCGGAAGGCCGGGTTCCATCCCAGTTCGCTCATTGCTTTGGCAACGGCGGCGGAGCCGCCCGGCTCAGCGATATTATACATGCCGGGGCTGCCACGCGTGACGGCGAGGGACGCCGCGAGCGCCGCCGCATCCACATGCACGGGCGACAGGCCTTCGGGATTCATCCGCCAGGTGCCCGGCCCATAAAGTTCGCCATAACGGAGGACAATGCCTTCAAGACCGGGCTGGCCCAGCACCGCCTCTTCCAGTGGAATGACGCCGCCTGCAATCGTGATGGCGCGAAGGCCGGTGGCCGCGGAATCGAGCGGATCGGCTTCGCTGTAGGGCGGCTGTTTCGGCGCATAGGCCCAAGCGATGCTTTGCGCGATAAGCCGCCTTGCTCCTGCTGCCAGCGCCGCGCGCACGAGATTGGCCGTGCCTTCGCGCCTGAGCCTGGCGTTGCCCGCCAGCACCTTCTCCCGCGAGGCCGGATCAAGCCCCGCCGAAAGATCCGTGAGCTGATGAATGACAATCTCCGGCGCGGCCCGCTTGACGATGCCCAGCAGGGCCTCCGCATCGAAGACATCGACAACAGCGGGCGCAACGCCCAGTGTTGCCAGAAGCTCCGCTCCGGCGCTATTGCGCGTCGTTCCGACCACCTCATGCCCATCCGCCTTCAAGAGCGGAATGAGCGACCGGCCAATCACCCCCGTGGCCCCTGCGAGAAAGATACGCACGGGCTACTTCCCCGCCACCACCTGCATGCGGTGGACTTTTGCCTCGGCGATCAGGTCGCGGGCGCCGGAGGACTGGAAGGCCTTGATCGCAGCGCCTTCCATATGGGCGCGCCATGCCGGTTCGCTGGCCCACAGTTCGGTGAAGATCAGGATACGCGGATCATCGAGCGACTGGTTGAGTTCGTAGCGGAGGCAGCCCTCCTCCTTGAGCGTCGCGGCGACAAGCACATCTTGCCTGGCGCGCAAGGCGGCCTCCTGCCCGTCTTTCGCGGTGATGACGGCGATCACGCTGATCGGCTGCGGCATGGTATTCCCCTCTGTGAAAATTGAATCAGGTTTTCGGGCGTGCGAACCGCGCGCGGGATTCAACAATGGCGGCGCGATGCGCCTCGGCCCATTGCCATACGCCGCAAAACGCCTCGCTGAGGCTGGCCCCCATCGGCGTCAGTTCATAGTCGACATGCGGCGGAACGACGGGATGGACAGTGCGGACGACAAGGCCATCGGCCTCCATCTGGCGCAACGTCTTGGTGAGCATCTTCTGGCTCACGCCGCCAATCAGCACGGCAAGCTGCGTGAAGCGCAGGCGGCCGTGCTCTTCGAGGCATTCGAGCGCCAGCATGGTCCATTTGTCGGCCACCCGGCCGATGATCTCACGCACCAGGGCATCAAGTGCGGGATCACCGCCGATTTGATATTCAACCCTTTGATCCATATACGCTCTCTTCCGGGATACTATAGAACTTCCGGGTGCCTACTTTCCATTCGATAGCGGCTGTATTAGCTGAGGCTCAGCAACAGAGGAACAGAAAAATGCAGATGACCGGCAACACAATCCTGATCACCGGCGGCTCCAGCGGCATCGGCCGCGCGCTGGCGGAAGCCTTTCATGCGCACGGCAATCAGGTGATCATCACCGGCAGGCGGAAGGCGCTGCTGAATGAGGTCTCCGCCGCCCATCCCGGCATCACGGCGATGGAACTCGATGTCGAGGATCCCAAAGCCATTGCCGCCTTCGCGCGCGAGGTGACGGCGAGATTCCCCAAGCTCAATGTGCTCATCAACAATGCCGGCATCATGCGGCATGAATTGCTCACCAGCGATCAGGTTGACGTGAGCATCGCGGAGGCGACCGTCGCCACCAATTTGCTGGGGCCGATGCGCCTCAGCGCGGCGCTGCTGCCGCATCTGAAAGCGCAGCCGCAGGCCACCATCATCACCGTGAGTTCGGGCCTCGCCTTTGTGCCGCGCGCCGATTATCCCGCCTATTGCGCGACGAAAGCGGCGATCCATTCCTGGAGCCAGTCGCTGCGCTTTCAACTGCGCAACACGTCCGTGAGGGTGCTGGAGCTGGCACCGCCCTATGTGCAGACGGAACTGACCGGCGCGCATCAATTGACGGATGAGCGCGCCATGCCGCTGGGCGCCTTCATCACGGAAGTGATGACGCTGCTGGAACAGCCGCCCGCCAATGGCGAAATTCTCGTGCAGCGCGTCTATCCGCAGCGTTTCGCGGAAGCGAGCGGCAAATATGACGAATTCTTCGCCGCCTATCACGCACGTGTCGTCAAGAGTTGATCAGCATATGGATGAGCATGGCCGCCGCGCCGGTGGCGATGACGCCCGCTACCCACAATCCGGCAAACCACAGGAGCCTGCCCGCCATCAGTGATAGCCGCCGCGGCCCACCTTGCCGCGGAACACCCAGTAGGAATAGGCGGTGTAGATGAGAATGATCGGTACAAGCACGACAGCGCCGACCAGCAGGAAGCCCAGGCTCACGTCTGGCCCCGCCGCCTCCCAAATGGTGACGCTGTTGGGCACGATATGGGGATAGAAGCTCACCCCCAACCCGATGAAGCACAGCACGAAAATGCCGAGCGCGCAGAGGAAGGGCGTGAGCTCCTTCTCCTGCGTGAGGCCGCGCATCAGCAATAGCGCAAGGCCAAGCGTGAGCAGCGGAATGGGCAGCGCAAAAGGAATGGCGGGCCATGAGAACCAGTGCATGCGGTAGATGTCATTGAGGAACGGCGTCCACAGACTCACAAGGCCGATCAGCGCCAGCGTGGCGGGGGCAAGGATGAGCGCCGAATTGCGCATTCGCTTTTGCAGATCGCCTTCCGTCTTGTAGTTGAGCCACGTGGCGCCCAGCAGCGCATAGCCGACGACCAGCGCCACGCCGGTGAGCAGGCTGAAAGGCGTGAGCCAGTTCCACCAGCCGCCCGCATAGGCGCGGTTTTCAACCGGAATGCCCTGCACCAGCGCCCCCAATGCGATGCCCTGCGCAAAGCTGGCGATGATCGAGCCCCACGCAAACGCCCAGTCCCACAGGAACTTGCCGCGCCTGGTCTTCCACCGGAACTCGAAGGCGACACCGCGAAAGGCCAGCGCGATGAGCATGGCGATGATCGGCGCATAAAGGGCGGGCATGATGATGGAATAGGCAAGTGGAAACACCGCCAGCAAGCCGCCGCCACCCAAAACCAGCCAAGTCTCGTTGCCATCCCATACGGGGGCGACGGAGTTCATCATGTCATTTCGGTCGGCTTCGGTTTTGTTGAACGGGAACAGGATGCCGACGCCGAGATCGAAGCCATCGAGAATGACATAGGCCAGAACCGCGATGGCGATGATCGCCGCCCAGATCAGCGGAAGATCGATCATGGCGTTCCTCCCTGAGACGGCAGATCGCCGGTCTGCTCCATGACCGGCGCAGGCGAAAGGCCGTGGGCGTGCGATGGCGCATCGGCCTGCAGCTCTTCCTCATCCACATGCGGCGGCTTCGCCATGAGGCGCAGGATGTAAAACGTGCCGGAGCCGAACAGCGCGAAATAAACGATGACGAACACGATCAGCGACGTGCCGACCGCTGCCGCATCAACAGGCGACAGCGAGTCAGTGGTGCGCAAAAGCCCATAGATCGTATAGGGCTGGCGGCCCACCTCCGTGGTGATCCACCCCGCCAGCACGGCAGCAAATCCGGCAGGCCCCATCACGAGGGCCGCGCGGTGCAGCCAGCGCGACATGAAAAGTTCGCCCCTCCAGCGCGCCCAAAGGCTCCACAGGCCAAGGCCCAGCATGGCGAAGCCCAGCCCCACCATCACACGGAAGCTCCAGAAGATGATGCCGACCGGCGGCTCCTGATCATCGGGGATGGTGTCGAGGCCGGGCAAGGGCTCATAGAGTCCGTGCTTCAGGATGAGCGATCCCAGATGCGGAATCTCCACCGCATAGTCAATGCGCTTCTCGGCCGCATTGGGAATGCCGAACAGGATCAGCGGCGCGCCTTCCGGGTGGCTGTCATAATCACCCTCCATTGCGAGAACCTTGGGCAACTGATGCTCCAGCGTGTTGAGGCCATGCTGGTCGCCGGCGAGAATCTGGATGGGCGCCACGCACACCAGCATCCACATGGCCATCGAGAACATGACGCGGCTTGCTTCCGTGCGATGCCCCAGCAGGAAATGCCACGCTGCGACCGCGCCCACCACAAGTGCCGTCGTGAGATAGGCCGCCAGCACCATGTGAACGAGGCGATAAGGCAGCGAGGGATTGAAGATCACCGCCCACCAGTCTGCCGGAATATATTGCCCCGCTGCGTTGGTGGTGTAACCGGCTGGCGTCTGCATCCAGCTGTTCACGGCCAGGATCCAGAAAGCCGACAGGAACGTGCCGAATGCCACAAATGCGGTGGCAAGGAAATGCAGCTTGGGGCCCACCCGCTCGCGGCCAAACAGCATGACGCCCAGAAAGCCCGCTTCGAGAAAGAAGGCGGTGAGCACCTCATAGCCCATCAGCGGCCCGATGACCGGGCCTGCCTTGTCGGAAAAGACGCTCCAGTTGGTGCCGAACTGGTAGCTCATCACGATGCCCGACACGACGCCCATGCCGAACACGATGGCGAAGATCTTCACCCAGTAATTGAAGAGATCAAGAAAGACCCGGCGCTTCGTTCGCAGGAACAGGCCGTTCAGCACCATGAGATAGCTGGCGAGGCCGATGGTGAAGGCGGGAAAGATGATATGCGCGCTCACCGTGAAGGCGAACTGCAATCGCGCCAGCGTTAGCACATCAGGCATTGCCATGAGAGACCATCCGCGCCGTGTGACATTAAAGACTATTTAGGCTGTCGCGCCGCCAGCGTCCACCACACAGCACCGGCCTGCGCCAATCCGGCGCAGAGGGATTAGAGAATATAGATCCTGATCCAGCCATTACTGAACAGCCGCGCACCCACGATGCGGCTGAGCGGAATGCCCTTCTTCGCAAGAATTTGCCGTGCCTCGGGATTCGCATTGAGAGCCGAACGCAACTTGGCGATGCCGCCGGCATTGCGATCCGCCATGATACGCACATCATAGGCACGATCATTGCCGGGAATGCGGGGGCCAAGCTCAAGCACAAGATTGTTGACCGCAATACCCCTGACAGGATGAAGGCTTCGCACCTTAGCCGCAACGCTTCCCGCGCTCATGATGGCGCTTTCGGCGCCAACGGGATCAGCAGAAGCCACGCCCGCGAGCGGCGCAGCGGACAACAGGAACAATGCAGTGAATACTGCGGCGGCAAAACGGTTCATCGGAAAACTCCTCGGCCAATCACTCACTGCAAATATAGCACCTCCCGCCGCGCTTCAAAGCGCCGCTGTTGGTTCTGTCCCCGATTTCCGGCATAAGAGGCCCGCAAGAAAGGGTACCCCTGATGGCCATGCTCTGGATCGGACTTCTGCTGTTTGGCGGAATACATTTGTTCATCGCGCTCTTCCCCGCCGCGCGCACCGCATTGAAAGCGCGGCTGGGCGAAGGGCCGTGGAAGGGCCTCTTCTCGCTCGTCTCTCTGGCGGGGCTGGCGCTGATCATCTGGAGCTATATCCGCCTGCGCAACGGCGATATCGAAACCACCATGGCCTATATCCCGGGCGCGGGCGCCAAGCACATCACCATGACGCTGGCGCTACTGGCCTTCATCCTGTGGGGATCGGGGCACGGCAAGGGCTATATCAGGCTGTGGGTGCAGAACCCGATGTCGGTGGGCTTCGTACTGTGGGCGGTTGGCCATCTGCTGGCCAACGGCAAGACATGGGACGTGGCGGTGTTCGGCACGATCCTGGTGATCGCTTTGGTTGACATCATCGTGTCGATGCTGCGCGGCAAGCGGCCTTCCTACGAGCCGCGCCTCCGTTCCGATATCATCGCCGTGGCGGCGGGCGTGGTGCTCTATGCCGTCTTCCTGTTCGGCTTCCATCCTTATGTGCTCGGGCTTCCGGTGGTGTGATGATCCTTCTGTTTCTGGCGCTTGTGGTGTTCGCCGCCGTGCATCTCGTGCCGGTGTTTCCCGGCATCAAGGATGGCCTAATTGCACGCTTTGGCCGCAAGGCATTTGGCGCGCTGATGAGTGTGACCGGGCTTTTCTGTCTAGCCCTGCTCGTTGCCGCGTGGCGCAATGCACCGTCGGATTTTGCTTATGTGCCGGGTGATTGGGGGCGCTACGCCAATTTCGCGCTGAGCCTGCTGGGCGTGATCTGCGTGAGCATCTTCATCTTCCGCGGCAGCCTGAGACAGCGCCTGCGCTTTCCGCTGGGGATCGGCGTGGTGCTGTGGGCTCTTGGCCATCTGCTTGCCAATGGCGATACGCGCAGCCTGCTGCTGTTCGGGGGATTGGGTGCGCTCGCCATCGCGCAGATGATGATGGCAGCGAAACATGGCGTGCGACCCTCGCCCGAGGTGCGGAGCGGCCATGATCTTCTGTCCATCGTCATCGGCGTGGCGCTGTTCGGCATTCTCACCCAGCTTCACGCCTTCGTGGTGGGCGTTCCCATTCTCAAGCTCTAGGAGTTTCCATGTCGGTTCATGCGTCAACCAAGCGCCTCACGGCTACGGACATCGCGGCACGGAAAGGCGGCGACCCGATCGTCTCGCTCACTGCCTACCACGCGCATACCGCCGCCATCGCCGACAAATATGTAGACTTCCTGCTGGTGGGCGACTCGCTCGGCATGGTGATGCACGGCTTCGAGACGACGCTGCCGGTGCCGCTCGACCTGATGATCATGCATGGCCGCGCCGTGATGCGCGGCGCCAAACATGCGCTTGTGGTTGTCGACATGCCCTTCGGCTCTTACGAGGAAAGCCCCGCGCAGGCCTTTCACAACGCCGCGAAGGTCATCAAGGACACGCAATGCGGGGCAATCAAGCTCGAAGGCGGAAGGCGCATGGGCGAAACCATCCGCTTTCTCACCGAGCGCGGCATTCCGGTGATGGCGCATATCGGGCTGACGCCGCAATCCATCAACACGCTGGGCGGCTTCAGGACACAAGGCCGCACCCATGCCGAATGGGCGGCGATCGAGGAAGACGCGCGCGTGGTGGCGGAGGCCGGTGCCTTTTCGGTGGTGCTGGAGGCCTTGGCCGAGCCTTTGGCCGCCAAGATCACCAAGACCATTCCCATCCCCACCATCGGCATCGGCGCATCCGCCGCCTGCGACGGGCAGATCCTGGTGATGGAAGACATGCTGGGCCTATCGCCGCGCGTGCCGAAATTCGTCAAGGAATTCGGCGAAGTGGGCAAGGCCATCGAACGCGCCATCAGCAGCTATGCGGCGGATGTCCGTTCACGGAGCTTCCCAGAGCCCGCCAATACCTATGACGTGAAGGATTAGCCCATCACGCATTCGCCACAACTGATGGTGAGAATGGCGGCATGGATCACCTCCCCCTCCCTCGGCTAACGCGGCGCGCCTTGCTGTGCGCGGCGGCTTTGCCATGGGCGCGGCTGGCGCTGGCAGCGGATGATCCCGTCACCATCACCGCCCAGCGCACCGATGCGCAGCTTCTGGCGAATGACAGCCCAAAGTCGGCGATCTGGAGCTTTGCCGAGGGCATGACACCGCGCATCATCCGCGCCACGCAAGGGGAAGAGCTGAAACTTCATTTCGACAATACGCTCGATTTCGAGATGTGGTTGCACTGGTTCGGCATCCGGGGCCCGTTCGACAAGATGAGCTTCAACGTGCCGGCGGGCGGCTCGGGCTATGACGCCGTGTTCACGCCGCCCGATGCGGGAACCTTCTGGCTGGGGCCATTGCAGGATGTGTCGCGCCTCCGCGACATGGGGCTTTATGCCATGGTAATTGTCGCCGAGCGCGACGCGCCAAAGGAATTGTCCGATGTGCCGCTGGTGCTGGACGACTGGCGTCTCGGCGATGACGGCGTAATCTCGGCCAATTTCGGTGACGTTGAAACCATGGTGGGCGAAGGGCGGCTGGGCAACTGGTTCACCGTCAATGGCCGTTTCCGCCCGCATATTGCACTCGAGCCCGGGAAATACAGCCGCCTCCGCATTCTGAACGCCGCCAATGTGCGCACCATGGGGCTTCTGTTCAAAGGCGGCGATCCGCTGCTGATCGCGCTGGACGGCCAGCCGGTGAAGCCCGCCCAGCTTCCGGAAGGCGCCTTCAAGCTGGCGCCCGGCCAGCGGGCCGACCTTCTGGTGAGCCCATCGCAAAGCATGACGCTGGCGCTCGACCTGTTCGAAGACGTGGCTGAGATCGCCTATCTCGATGCGGTGAAAGAAGGGCCGCATGTCGACCTGGCCGAAAACTTTGCCCTGCCCGCCAACCCGATTTCGGTGAAGCTCGACATGGCCGCTGCCCGCCATGCGCCGCTGGTGATCGAGGGCGGCATCAAGGGCGGGCTCAAATCAGCGGAGTTCAAAGGTCAGACGCTGGACCTGCGCGGCCTTCTGGAAAACGGCATGGGCTGGGCCTTCAATGGCATGGCAGGCCCCGGTGGCCCCGCCGTCGTGGCGGCGAAGACCGGCGAAACCATCGTGCTCGACGTCGAGAACCGCACCACCTTCGAGCAGCCCATTCATATTCACGGTCACGTCTGGCGGCTGGTGCGCGAGGACGGCGAAGCGCCCTGGCGCGACACGGCTGTGATTCCCGCCCAATCCTCCCTCTCCTTGGCCTTCTTGGCCGACAATCCCGGCACCTGGGCCATTCAGAGCCTGATCGCCGAGCGCGCCGATGGCGGGCTCCTGACAGGTTTTACCGTCGGCTGAATACAACTTTAGCGAAAGTTTAACCTCTTGGTGCCCTGATGGCCCGATACGCGCGAGGCCATCATGCTGATCGAGATCGTCGGTTTCATTGCCGGAGTTGCCGTTGTGCTGGGAGGTGCCGCCGCCTTCCTCAGCCTCGAACGCTGGCGCGCCATTGGCCAGGTCTATGGTGCGAAGCCCGCCAGGCGCCGGCCGGGAAATGCCTTGATTTGGCCTAGCCACTGATTTACGCCCCCTCTTCGTGACGGGCGCTGCGCCCGCTGAGGAGCCTTCAATTTGAGCGACGATTCCCTGTTTCGCGAGGTGGATGAGGAAGTCCGCCAGGATCAATACAAGAAGCTGTGGGACCGTTATGGCAACGCCATCATCGCCGCCTGCGTGGTGCTCGTGGGGCTCGTCGCCGCCTTCAAGGGCTGGCAATACTGGCAGGTGAAGCAGTCCGAAACTGTGGCCGAAAGCTTCTTTTCAGCCGCCAAGCTGGCGGAGGGCGGCAAGGCTGCCGATGCCGCCGCCGAGTTCAAGACCATCACCCAGACGGGCTATGCGCCGCTGGCCCGCATGCGCGAGGCGGCAAATCTCGCCGCCAGCGGCAAGGCCGCCGATGCGGTAACGGCCTATGACGCAGTGGCCGCCGATGCCAATGTCGATGCGTCGCTCCGCGATTCCGCCCGCTTGCGCGCCGCCTATGTGCTGGCCGACACGGCCAAGCCCGATGAATTGAAATCCCGCGTCGCCAGCTTTGATGCAGCGGGCAATCCCTGGCGGCATGCGGCGCGCGAAATTATGGCGATCGCCGCCTGGCGCACCTCGGACTACAAGCTCGCTTCGACTGAGGTCGAGGCCATTCTCGCCGATCCGGAAACGCCGGGCGCGCTGCGTCAGCGCATGACGGCGCTGCACGATCTGCTCGTTCCCCTGCTGGCGGCGAAATAACATGCGCAAGATTGTCCTCTTCACCCTGATCGCCGCATCGCTTTCTATCGCGGGATGCTCCAGCATCAACAAGCTCACCGGCCAGACCGACGACACCATCCTTCCCGGCCAGCGCGAGGATGCCATTCCGGGCAAGCCCGTCTTCCCCGCGCCGGGTGAGGCACGCCAGATCGACCAGCCCGGCGGCGGCACGGTGACCGCCAACCAGAACATCGGCTGCGCCGACGACGACACGGCCTGCAAGAACGGCACGGGTGGCGGCGACTCCAGCCCGCAGCAATGAGTTTCACCGCCGCCATTCTCGGGCGCCCCAATGTCGGCAAGTCCACGCTGTTCAACCGGCTCGTCGGCCGCAAGATCGCGCTTGTCGATGACCAGCCGGGCGTCACGCGCGACCGCCGCGAGGGTGATGCCAAGATCGGCGATTTGAAGTTCACGCTGTTCGATACGGCAGGCCTTGATGAGGCAAGGCGTGACACGCTGGAGGCCCGGATGAGCGCCCAGGCTGAAACCGCCGTCAACGATGCCGATGTGGTGCTCTTCGTGATCGACGCCCGCGCCGGTGTCACGCCCATCGACCGCGAATTCGCCGAGCGCATCAGGAAGCGTGGCAAGCCCGTGCTCCTCATCGCCAACAAGGCGGAGGCGAGCGCCGCCGATGCGGGCGTGATGGAGGCCTTCTCGCTGGGCTTCGGCGACCCCATCGCCATCTCCGCCGAACATGGCGAAGGGCTGGACCAGCTTTATGATGCGCTGCTGCCCTATGCCGAAGCGCAATCCAAAGACGATGAGGAGACCGACGCTGAGCGGGCCGTGGGGCCGCTCCGCCTCGCCATCATCGGCCAGCCCAATGCCGGAAAATCCACCCTCGTCAACGCCATGCTGGGCGAGGAGCGCATGCTGACCGGCCCCGAAGCCGGGATCACCCGCGACGCTATCTCCTCCGACTTTGAATGGCAGGGCGAGAAGATCAAACTATGGGACACGGCGGGCATCCGCCGCAAGGCCAAGGTGACCGGCAAGATCGAGAAGCTCGCCGTCTCCGATGCGCTGCGCGCCATCCGCTTCGCGGATTGCATCGTGGTGCTGATCGACGCCTCGATGCCGATTGAAAGCCAGGACCTCACCCTGTGCAACCTCGTGGCTCAGGAAGGCCGCGCCATCGTGCTGGCCTTGAGCAAGTGGGACATCGTCGAGGACAAGCAGAAGACGCTGAAGCAGGTGGAAAGCGATCTCGAGGACGTACTGCCGGAAATCCGCGGCGTGCCCGTGGTGACGCTCTCCGCCAAGCAGGAGCGCGGCATCGACAAGATGATGAATGCCGTCTTCGCCGCCGTGGCGCGCTGGAACAGCCGCATCCCCACATCGCAGCTGAACCGCTGGCTGGAAGGCACGCTGGAGCGAAATCCGCCCCCCGCCCCCGGCGGCCGCCGCATCAAGATCCGCTACATGACGCAGCCCAACGCCAGGCCACCCACCTTCGCGATCTTCGGCAATCAGCTGTCCAAGATGCCGATGAGCTACCAGCGATATCTCATGAACGGCCTGCGCGAGACCTTCGACCTCAAGGGCATCCCCATCCGCTTCAGCCTGCGCGGCGGAAAAAACCCGTTCGACAGGGAGAAGTAGGCGCTTTCCTTCTCCCCTTGCGGGAGAAGGTCCGGCGAAGCCGGGGATGAGGGGTCGCACTGACATCTGCCGCCCACCCCCTCATCCGTCTCGCGCTGACGCGCGATCCACCTTCCCCCGCGAGGGGGGGAAGGAAATCACCCCCTCCGCATCACGCTGACGAAGAATCCATCCGTGTCATGCCGGGCCGGGGTCATCAGCAGCGTGTTCAGTGAACCATCGGCGGATTGCGGCGGTTCGGTTCCGATGGCCTGCCGCCATTGCTCCGCATACGGAATGAGCTGCACATCCGGGTGCGCGGCGAGGAACGCCTTCACTTGCGCCCCATTTTCCTCCGGCAGAACCGAGCAGGTGATATAGACGAGACGCCCGCCGCGCTTCACCAGTTTGAGTCCCTTTTCAAGCACTTGCCGCTGGTCCTTCAGCCTTTGGTCGAGCTGCTTTCGGGTGAGCCGCCATTTGGCGTCGGGCTTCCGCCGCCACGCGCCCGAGCCTGAACAGGGCGCATCGATCAGCACGCAATCGAAACTCTGAGGCTCAAGTTTCGCGCCCTCATCCGCCGCCACGACCTCGATGTTGGTGGCGCCGGAGCGGGTGATGCGTTCGAAGATCGGCCGCAGGCGGTGGCGATCCGTGTCGTGGGCGACGAGGCGGCCTTCGTTCTGCATCATCGCCGCCAGCGCCATCGTCTTGCCGCCAGCACCCGCGCAGATATCGGCCACTTGCTCTCCCGGCTTCACGCCCGAAAGAAGTGCAGCGACCTGCGAAGCAGCATCCTGCACCTCATACCAGCCGCGGCCGTGGGCGGGCTCAGCCTCGACATTGGCATTGCGCGTGTCGTGCCCGGGCGGGGCGATCCGCACGCAGAGGGGCGACAGAGGCCCCGCCACCGCGCCGAATTTTTCCAGCGCCGCCAGCACCTCTTCTCGCGAGGCCTTGAGTGTATTGGTGCGGAGATCGATGGGCGCGCGGCCCGCCAGCGCCGCCCCCTCCTCCGCCGCGCGTTCTCCAAAAGCCTGCGTGAACAGCGGCATCACCCATTCCGGCAGATCGCCTTTCACATGGTCCGGAAGATCAGCCCGAAGCGAGCGGGTGAGTGCCGTTATTTCCGCGTCGCTCAACGCCGTCGGGCCGTGCGCCTCGCCGCCCAGCGCCGCGATGTCTTCAACCGCCATGCCCCACTGGTCGCGCAAGGCGGCCAGCACCAGCGCCCGCGGCCTGCCGTCGCCCATGCGGGCGGAGAGCATGTTGCGATGGCGCAGGCAATCGAACACCAGCGTGCCGATGGCGTGCCGGTCAGTGGAGCCTGCGATGCGATGCGCCTTGCCCCAGTCCTTCAAAGCCTCGGAGGCCGGGCGGTGGCGCTCGAAAATATCGGTGAGAATGTCGATTGCCGCCTGCGCGCGGCCGGGAAGGCGCATGTTCTACCCAATCATAAAAAGCCGGATGCCAAACCACACCCACATCACCGCCAGCACGGCGAAACCTGCGAGAAAAGACCTCATGCGCATCGGAATGTCATTGCTGCCGGTGTGGATGGCGGCGTGAACGATGCGCGTCAGCACAAACAGGCAGGAAAGAATGCCGAGCGCCCAGTCGGCCAAGCGCGTGGCCACGATCATCGCGCAGCAGCCGTACCACATCATCGGCACGTCGAACTGGTTGTCGAAATTATTGCCGAGCAGCCGCACCGGAACCGGCCACGCTTTGGTATCAACGGCGATTTCCTTCATCCGCGCCTCGCCCGCGCGGACGGCGGCAATCCGTGCGCGGATGGTTCTCGCGCCGACCCAGGCTGTCAGCGCCACATGGACGAAGATAGGCGCCATCAGAAGCTGAACCGGCGTCATCGCCTAGTTCTGCCGCTGATAGTTCGGCGCCTCGCGAGTGATCATCACGTCATGCACATGGCTTTCGCGCATGCCCGCACTGGTGATGCGGATGAACTGCGCCTTCTGCTGCAATTCAGGGATCGACGCCGCCCCCACATAACCCATGGCAGCACGGAGGCCGCCAACGAGCTGATGCAGCACCGCGCCCACCGGGCCCTTGTAAGCGACCTGGCCTTCGATGCCCTCCGGCACCAGCTTGAGATTGTCCTTCACCTCCTGCTGGAAATAGCGGTCGGCGGAGCCGCGCGCCATCGCCCCCACCGAGCCCATGCCGCGATAGGCCTTGTAGCTCCGGCCATTGTAGAGATAGACCTCGCCCGGGCTTTCGTCCGTGCCCGCCAGCAGCGATCCGATCATCACCACGCTAGCGCCCGCCGCGATCGCCTTGGCGAGATCGCCCGACAGCTTGATGCCGCCATCGGCGATCACCGGCACATCGCTCTTCATGGCTTCTTCGGCACTTTCGAGAACGGCGGAAAGCTGCGGCACGCCGACGCCCGCAACGACGCGCGTGGTGCAGATGGAGCCGGGGCCAATGCCGATCTTCACCGCGTCCGCCCCCGCCCCCACCAGCGCCTTGACGGCTTCGGCTGTGGCCACGTTTCCGGCAATGATCTGCACCTTGTTGGAGAGCTTCTTGATGCGCGTCACCTGGTTGATGACGTGGATGGAATGGCCATGCGCGGTATCGACCACGATGGCATCGGCCCCGGCATCAACAAGCATTTCGGCGCGCGCGAATCCGGCATCCCCCGTGCCGGTGGCGGCGGCGACGCGCAGGCGCTCATGCTCGTCCTTCGCCGCATTGGGATGGTCCGCCGCCTTCTCCATGTCGTTGACGGTGATGAGGCCCACGCATTTGAACTCATCGTCCACCACGATCAGCTTCTCGATCCGGTACTGGTGCAGAAGCCGCCGTGCCTCGGCGCGGTCCACGCCCGCCTTCACGGTGACGAGATTCTTGTTGGTCATCAGCGAGGCGACCTTGGCATTGGGATCGGTCGCGAAGCGCACGTCGCGGTTGGTGATGATGCCCACCAGCGTACCCTTGTGATCGACCACCGGAATGCCGGAGATTTTGTGCCGCTCCTTGAGCTTCAGCACATCGCCCAGCGTGGCGTCGGGGGCGATGGTGATGGGATTCACCACCATGCCGCTTTCAAACCGCTTCACCTGCCGCACATGCTCGGCCTGAATATCCGCGTCGAGGTTCTTGTGGATGACGCCGAGGCCGCCCGCCTGCGCCATGGCGATGGCGAGCCGCGCTTCGGTGACCGTATCCATGGCGGCCGATATGACGGGGATCGACAGATGGATGCTGCGCGTGAGGCGCGTGGCGGTGGAAACCTGTGCCGGCAGCACGGAGGATGCGCCGGGCTTCATCAGCACGTCGTCAAAGGTGAGATATTCGGGGATGTGACGGGGGGCCATATGCCAACCTCGGAAAATGTTTGGGACTCGCTTGGTTGGCGGCTGTCCTTAACACCCCGGTGACGGCGGGAGCAAGTGGGGGCTTATGCACTCTTGCCGCGCCGCTTTGCAGGCTTCTGGCGAGCCCCTTCCCACGCAAGGCGGAGGGCAGCCTCGAGTTCCGCAAGCGTGAGCTTGGCCAAAAGGCCGGTGGTATAACCCATGCGGCCCCAGCCGCCGGGGACAGGCGAAAACGCTTCCGGCGCGACCGTGCATTTGAGCGCTTGATCTTCCGGCGTAAAACGGAAATTGGCGGATTTTCCGTCCGGCGCGAGGGTCACATAGATGATCCGCGCCTTGTAGGCCGCACGGTCAAAATGCGGATGTTCCTCCGTGCCTTCAAGCGACAGGGCAATGCGCTGGAGATCGGCAGCTTTTGCCATCAGAGCCTCACCCCCATCGCCCTGGCGATCAGCGCCATGTCGCCCTCCTCCACCTCGAACAGGCCGAAGCGCAGCTTGTAGCCCCAGTTCGGATTATCGCCTGCGAAGGAGAGATGCGGCAGCAGCGGCTGGATGGGCGCGGGCGTTGCGTTAAGCCACGCCACATCACGGCGGAACGGTTTGAAATCTCCCGCCATCACGCCCTGATAGGGTTCTCCCGCCTTGACCCGGCCAATGGCGGTGAAGGCCTGCAGCCTGTCCTTTCCGCCATAGGTTTCAGTGGGCGAGTAATAGGCGATCACGTCTCCACGCGAGATGCGCTTCAATGGTGCGGCCTTGCCGTGGTTCACCTGCATGAAGCCCTGCGCACGGCCAATTGCCACATGGTTCGCGGCGGCGACACCGATCCAGTATTTCACGGCTTCAATCCTTCTTCGGCATCAAGTCATTGTCGATCTGCTGCGCGCGCTGGAAGGCGGGCCTGGCAATATGGCGCGCTGTATAAGCCTCGAATGCCGGCCGCTTCTCGATTGCCCCCGTCATCATCGCGAAATTGAGAAAGGCAGTCATGTAAAGATCAGCGGCGCTGAAGCTGTTTCCAGCCAGAAAAACGGTACCTGCAAGCGCCTGTTCAAGCGTGTTCAGCACATCTTCATAACTGCCATATCCGACCCGGCTGCGGTCTTGTTGCGTTTCGGGTATAAAGCCGAGCGAGCGGTCGACGGCAGCATATTCCGCCGGAGCTGCCGTGAAGAAAAGCCAGCGGTAATAAGCTCCGCGCGCGGGATTGCCCGAAGGCGGCACGAGCCCCTTGTCCGCAAACGCATCCGCAAGATAGGCAACGATTGCCGCCTGCTCAGTGACAACCACGTCTCCGTGGCGGATCGCAGGCACCTTGCCCATCGGGTTGATGGCCGTATAAGCAGCGCCTTTCATCTCCGCGCCGTATTGGACGATCTCGGTTCGGTAGGGAACGCCGATTTCCTCCAGCATCCAGCGGACCGTGCGGCCGCGCGACATAGGGTTGGTGTAGAAGATGATTGGCTTCGTCATGGCATCTCTCCCTTTCACATTGGGCAATGCCTAACTGATTAAAATGTCAGGAGCTGTCAGCAGCATCGCATCAAGGGGAAAACCCTTAAGCGGCGTGGAAGGTTCCTATCCAGGCTGCCCCCGGAATCCCATCGCCAGCACGAAGAGCTCGGCTGAGTCATCGCGGCTGGCCATCGGCTTCACATGGCGCACCGTGGCAAAATCGGTCTTCATGGTCTTGAGGATGTCGCCTTCCGTGCCGCCGCGCAAAACCTTGGCCAGATAGGTGCCGCCGGGTTTCAGCACCTGCCGCGCGAAATCGAGCCCCGCTTCGGCAAGCCCCATGATCTGGATATGGTCGGTCTGGCGGTGGCCTGTCGCATGCGCGGCCATATCTGAGAGCACGCAATCCGCCTTCTCGCCGCCCAGCGCCTCGATTAGCAGTTTCGGTGCGTCCTCGTCATAGAAATCCTTGTGGAAGATCGTCACCGCCGGAATGGGGTCCATGCCGTGCATGTCGATAGCGACGACCTTGCCCCGGCCCTCCTCCGCTTTCACGCGCTGCGCCGCCACCTGGCTCCACCCGCCGGGGGCCGCGCCCAAGTCCACGATGCGCCCGCCGGGTTTCAGGAATTTATATTTGTCGTCGATCTCGATCAGCTTGAAGGCGGCGCGCGAACGGTAGCCGAGCTTCCGCGCCTCGCGCACATAAGGATCGTTGAGCTGGCGCTCCAGCCAGATCTTCTGCGAGACGGTGCGGCCCTTGCCGGTCTTGACGCGCACCTTGAGGCTGCGCCCTGAGGTGGGCTTGCCCTTGCCGCTGCCGGGACGGCTCATGCCCGCCTCCCGTAAGCGCCGTCCTGCTTCATGAGCTGGGTGAGAATGCCTTCGCGCAGGCCGCGATCGGCCACGCGGATACGCTTGGCGGGAAAGGCCTCGCGGATTTCTTCCAGAATGGCGCAGCCCGCCAGCACGAGATCGGCGCGTTCGCGCCCGATGCACGGATTGGCGGCGCGCTGGTCATAGCCCATCGACAGCAGATCGGCGGTGACCGCGCCGATGCCGCCGCTGTCCAGCCAGCAGCCATCGACGCGCGAGCGGTCGTAGCGCTGCAACCCCAGTTGCACGCCCGCAATGGTGGTGACGGTGCCAGAGGTGCCCAGAAGGTGCGACGGCTCGTTCGTGCCCGCGACAGTTTTCACCCGCGCCGCGAAATCCGCGACCATGGGCCGGAGATAGGCGCGCATGGCGGCAAAAGACTGGTCCGTCACATCGACACCGCCGCCGAAGCGCTCGGAAATGGTGACCACGCCCGCCGCCAGCGATGTCCACGCGGCGATCTCGAAGCGCTGGTCTCTCTTCTGCATCCACATGACTTCCGTGGAGCCGCCGCCGATGTCAAACACCAGCGCCGTTTCGGCCTGGGGGTCAATCAGCGGCTCGGCCCCCGTGGCGGCGAGGCCAGCTTCCGTCTCGCGGTCGATGATTTCGAGCTTCAATCCCGTTTCAGAGGTAACGCGGGCGATGAATTCCGCCCCGTTCTCCGCCATGCGGCAGGCTTCGGTGGCCACGAGGCGGGCCTTGGTGACATTCCGCCATTTCAGCTTGTTGGCGCACACCCGGAGCGCATCGACGGTGCGCGCCATGGCGTGGTCATGGAGCCGCCCCGTCTGGGTCAGCCGTTCGCCCAGCCGCACTATGCGCGAAAACGCATCGACGACCGTGAAGCCATTCTCGCCCGGTGTGGCGATCAGAAGCCGGCAATTGTTGGTGCCCAGATCGAGCGCGCCATACAGATCCTCGGGACGGAAGGTCTTTTGCCCGCCCCGCTGGTCCTGCGGGCGGCCATGGCCGCCCGTTACGTTCGGTCTGCGCCGGAAGCGGGATTGCCCCGCTTCAATGGTCGCGTCCAAATTAACCTTCCAGTGACAGCCGGCGCTCGACGAACCTCGAGGGTTAACGGAGCGGGCCAGCCATCCAAAACATTTGCGTTGGCGCCAATGTAACAGTTAACGCGCTGATCTCAAAGCCCCGGCAGCCGCCGATCATTCCGTATGGTGCTCTTACGTTAACCCGCCATTGAGACGTTCCACCCTAACACTTGCTTTGGAGCGGGAGACGGATGCGCACCTACGGTTCAAGCTGGTTCAAGAAGGATTCGCTGATTGGCGAATTCGCCGATCATCTTGGCGTGGCCATTACCCAGCGCAAGCAGGCGGTAGCGCTCACCGCCGCCAAGGTGGATGCAGAGCTGGCGTCCAAGGCCAAATCCGATTTCATCGCCAACATGAGCCACGAGCTGCGCACGCCGCTCAACGCCATCATCGGCTTTTCCGACATGCTGACCTACCAGAACGTGCCGGCACCCGAAAAGGTTCAGCAATATTCAGGCTACATCAAGCAGGCGGCGGAACACCTGCTGTCACTGATCAACGGCATTCTCGACGTCTCCAAGATTCAGGCCGGCAAGCTGGCGGTGGACCGCGAGCCGATGGAACTGAAGCCGGTTCTGAATTCCTGCCTGCTCATCATCGAGACCAAGGCGCGCGAAAAGCGGATCAACATGGAAGTCTCCATCGATTCGAATTTGCCCACGCTGATGGCCGACCCGCTGCGGCTAAAACAGATTCTCATCAACCTTCTCGGCAACGCGGTGAAGTTCACGCCCGAACTGGGGCGCATCCGCGTCGAGGCGATGCAGATCCAGCCGGGTTTCGCGGCGGTCGCCGTAACCGACACGGGCCCAGGCATGACGCCCAGCGAAATGGATACCGCCATGCGGCCCTTCGGCCAGGTGGACACGGCCTTCAACCGCCGACATGAGGGAACGGGCCTTGGCCTCCCCATCGCCCATGCGCTGGCGCGCTTGCACGGCGGCGATCTGCGCATCGAATCCCAGAAAGGCGCGGGCACCCGCGTCACCGTCATTCTTCCCACAACCGAAGACAACACTTCTCCAACGGCGCAAACCCCATGAGCACCCAGCCCGGCCCGATGCTTCGCCCTACCCCCACTACCGTGGCGCCCGTGGCGTTGCAGGAACAGCCCCAGCGCGTGGGCCGGATCGTCGCGGTGACAGGCGCCCATGCGGTGATCCTGATCGATCCTGAAACCAAGCAGCTTTCCGGCGAGCGCGAAAAGAGCCCCGAAATCGGCACGCTGCTGAAAGTCGATACGGCGAAATCCGTTTCGCTCGCCATGGTGTCGGCCTTGAGTTCGCCGATGCCCAGCCACAGCCCGGATGAGCGCGAGCTGCGCATCGTGGAAGTGGAATTCATGGGCGAACTGCCGAAAGACCAGCGCGGCATTCCCGCAGGATTCCGGCGCGGCATTTCCTGCTATCCCTCTCTTGGAGACACGGTCTACCGCGCCAACAAGACCGAACTGGGCATGGCCTATGCCGCCGATACCGAAACCGCCATCCGCGTCGGCCACATCACCCAGGATTCCTCCATTCCCGCCATGATCAAGATTGACGAAATGCTGGGCAAGCATTTCGCCGTATTGGGCACCACCGGTACCGGCAAAAGCTGCACGGTGGCGCTGATCCTCAGGCGCATCCTGGAGAAAAACCCGCAGGCCCACATCCTGCTTCTCGACGTGCACCGCGAATATGCGCAGTCCTTCAAGGAGCTGGCCGAGGTCATCTCGCCAGACAACATGAACCTGCCGTTCTGGCTGCTGAATTTCGACGAGGCCGTTGAAATCCTGATCGGCCAGCAGCCCAACCGCGAAACCGATGTGGAAGTTCTGCGCGAACTGATCCCGATGGCCAAGCAGCGCTATATGAACAATGCGCGCCGCGACCGCGGCCAGCAGCGCGTTGGCGGCATGATCGAAAACATTCCCGTGGGCGTGGATACGCCTGTTCCCTATCGCGTCTCCGACCTGACGGGCGTGCTCGACGAATATATCGGCAAGCTGGAACTGCGCGGCGAACTCGCCCCCTACAAGCGCCTGAAGGCCAGGCTTGAAACCATCTCGCGCGATCCCCGCTACGCCTTCATGTTCGGCAGCCTGACGGTGCAGGACACCATGGCGCAGGTTCTGGCCCGCCTGTTCCGCGTGCCCGTCAATGGCAAGCCAATCGCCATTCTGGAACTGGGTGGCCTGCCGGGCGAAATCATCAACGTGGTGGTGTCGGTGCTGGCGCGTCTCGCCTTCGACTTCGCCGTATGGGGCGGCGGGCGCATTCCCATCACCTTCGTCTGCGAGGAAGCCCACCGCTACGTGCCCATCGACAGGACATTGGGCTTCGAGCCAACCAAGCGCGCTATCAGCCGCATCGCCAAGGAAGGGCGCAAATACGGCGTGTCGCTCTGCATGGTCACCCAGCGCCCGGCCGAACTTGACCCAACGATCCTCTCCCAGTGCAACACCATTTTCTCGATGCGCCTCACTAACGAGCGCGACCAGGACATTTTGCGCGCCGGCATTTCCGATGCGGCGGCGAGCCTCATGACATTCATGCCCACCATGGGCACCGGCGAAGCGGTGACTTTCGGCGAAGGCGTGGCGCTGCCTACCCGCATCAAGTTCGACATGCTGCCGGCCGACAGCCTGCCGCGCAGCAACACCGCCTCGTTCACCAAGAACTGGGCGATGGATCTGCCCGACGACAGTTTCCTGCACGAGGTGGTGGGCCGCTGGCGCGCCCAGAGCCACAATCCCGACGGGCTTGGCTATGCCGTTGAAGCGGCGCCCGCCCCCGCGCCACAATCCATGCCGCCTCAGCCGCAGCCCATTTATACCGCTGCTCCCGCGCCGCAGCCGCAGCCCTCTCTCCGGCGGACAATCCCGCAGGGCAATAGCGGCTTTGGTCAATCGCCCCAACCCGCGCCCGTGCAGCAACCGCCCGCCGCGTCGGGCACAACGAGCAACCAGCAAAGCCTTGCCAGCCTGATCCGCCAGTTCAGGAACTAACTCGCGGAACCTCAGAGTTTTTCACGGCCACGCTGCGCGGCGTGGCATTGCGAGCAGGAATGCGGCTCCGGATTCCGGATTTTACATTCCGCGATGGCCTGCGTGCGGGCGGCCGTTTCAGGTGCAATCTTCGTTTCCAGCAGCGATGGCCAATCGAGACACGCATCGTGGCAGAACACGAACAGGATGCAGATTGGCTTGCAGTCCCTCACATTCATGCACCATGAAAAGTGCGCGGTATTGTTGGTAGTCCACCTGTCGCCGCTGTTTCCACAATTATAGAGAACATTGTCCACAGCGGCAATCGTCGCCGCATTCGCATAAGCGGTGCAGGCCGTGCAGCGCTCTACCAGATCGCGAATGGCGCCGGTGCGCGATGCGGTGGCGTCATCGCCGCCATTCAGGCAAATCCCGTTCAGAAGCGCGCGATCCGTGGAAAGATAGGAGTTGCCGGGCTCGAGACCGCAGCCGCCCAATTTCTGGATCTCCTGGGCATGCGCCAGCCATTCATCAACCACCTCGGGGCAAAGTGGCGGATCGGGAATGGGTTGCGCTGAAGCGGCGGCGGGCCACGCAAGAACAAGGCTGAGTGCCAGCCAGGTCAAAGGCAAGAGCGTCCGCATGTCATTCCCCCGTCGAGAATGTGTCAAACGGACTTGCAGGCCTCACGCCCGCAAGTCATTAAACCGGATCGATCAGACGTCAGAACTTATGGCAGCAGAACGAAATCGCGCGCGATGGTGACATAGCCATAGTTGCGCTTGGCGGTCTGGCCATCCTCGCGCTGCAGGATGAATTGATACCCCGCCACCATGCGCCAGTATTCGGTAAAGCGATAAGTATAGGTCGGTGAAATCGACAGCGTCTTCTCGTTGAAGCCGTGGCCGTCCGGGTCGCCGCTGAGCGTGTAGGACGTCGACAGGCCGATGGTGGAATAATCATTGATGCGGTGCTGAACGCCAAGCGAGAAATTCAGCTGGTTGACCAGTTTTCCATCCGTGGACGGATTAAGGCCATAATCAACGCCGCCGGAAAAATTGGTTTCCTTGAGCGCGTATTCGAACCCCGCATTCGCAAGGCCGCCGATCGAGGTACTGTGATCGCGCGGCGTGCCGGGCAGCAGCAGGTTATCGGCATAGGTGTCGAGCAGGCGTACGCCCGCGCCGGCATTCACCCTCAGCCGCTTGCTGAGCCGCGTGTTCACATCCTCGCGGAGATAATACATGTAGTTCAGCGTATCGGGCGGATCATCATAGTCATAGATGTCGACGCCCAGCGTGGTGCGGAAATCGGTCAGACGCGTCTGCCGGTTCAGCCATGAAATCGAGGGGGACAGCAGCCGGTAGGGATCGGCGTCGTCGACGCCCTTATAGGTCACGTCACTGGCGCCTACCGCAAATGTGAGATCATTGCGCGCATTCACCTTGTGAAGCACAGATACATTGCCGGAAATCGTCTGCCGGTCGCCCTTGTCGAGGTTGGGTCCGATCTCGGTGAAATTGAGATCTGAAGCGTCTTCCAAGGCGTAATTGACTTCCGCGGTCAAAACATCCCGCTTCCAGTCTTTTTCGTACCGGATGCCTGCGTTCGGCACGAAGCGGTTGGTGAGCTCGTCCGAGCCCTTCCCCGTATAGTAGCGATAGCCCAGATCGCCCGTGAGATTGAGGCGCGAGGTGCGGGTGAGCGCCTGGATATCGACGGAGACGTCGGTCAGCGAGCCGAACACAAAACCCGGGGAATGCAGATCAAGGTTCGGGTTGTCGTCTCCCGACACCCGCTGGCTCAGGCTTCCCTTGATCGACCAATCGGCTGCGCTTGCCGGCCCCGCGGCCGCCAACACAATCAACGCGCACAGGATCCCGCGCGCGCCCTGGCCTCGGCGGCCCAGGTTCATTCGAACAGTCCGCGCTCCGGAACAATAATGACGTCGCCGCCGCGCAGGCGGATATTGCTGGAAACGTCCTTCCCGCTGACGAAGGCATCATAGTCGAAATCGTGGAACTGGGCGTGACCGTCGATGTCACGCTTCACCTTGATGCGGCGTCCCGCGGCAAACGGCGCCAGCCCGCCGGACATCGAGATGGCCTGAACGATGTCGGTGGCCCTGCGGATTTCGAACATGCCAGGCTTGTTCACCTCGCCGGTGACATAGATGAACGGATATTCCTTTGCCTTGGCATCATCGGCCGACTTGGGCTTTTCCTTCACGCCGATGAGCGCCACGTTGACGTCGATATCGGTGGTATATTGCTTGGCGAGCCCGGCCTTGATCGCCGCTTCAACGCCTTCCACCGTCATGCCACCGGCCGTCAAATGACCGACCAGCGGGAAGGCGATGCGGCCATCGGGGCCGACGACAACCTGCTTGTTGAGCTTCGGCTCCTGCCAGACGTTCACTTCAATAACGTCGCCCGGCTTCAACCGGTATGGAGCGGCCTGCGCCAAGCCCACAGCCCAGACAAGCGCCAGCAAAACCGACACCACTCGCCACATGATTATCCCCCGATTTGTGTTTTCCAATGGTTACAGTGAAATATTGGCGAAGTCACTGTTCAATCTCTGTAATCCAGCTAGAATGCGGCGCGGCGTTGCAGTTGAGTCACAAAGTCAGCCATCGCGGTCCGTGCGCACCCACCCAGCCCCCCGGGATCGCCACATCGTCCAATAGGACAAAACCTTTCTGACGATGACGCCCGGCACCCGCGCCAGCATGCCCGGTGGCAGCACATCGCGTCCTTCCCTGGCCCACGCGAGCAGAAGAACCAGAAAAAGCCCAGCAAAAACAATCACAACAATCAGCAGCGCCGAACATGCCCCAAGCAATGCCAAAAGCACCATGGCGGCGCACATGGAGAGCAGCAGCATCATCAGCGGCGGAACCATCAGGTCGGCTGCCAGCGCCGCCATGCACCAGTCTCCTCCCGCGAAACTCCGCATCAGAGCTTGGGGCGCGGACGAGAATGCTGTCCGCAAGGCCCCCTCCTCCCAGCGCTGGCGCTGGCTGGCAAAGCCCCGGTCGGTGGTGGGGAACGGGCTGGTGATTCGCAGGTCCGGGGCAAAGCGCGCGAAGGCTCCTTGGGCCGCAAGGTCAAGTCCGAGTTGCACATCCTCAACAATATTTCCTGACGCCAGCGGCACGGCGGCATAGGCCCGCCACGGCACGGCAAAACCGGTACCCATGATCTGGCAGGGCAAGCCCAGCGATGCGAGGCCGAGCGGGCGCAGCCGCGTCTTGACCATCCATGCAAAGGCCGCCACGCAGCGCTTGGGATCGGGATGATCGGGAAGCTCCAGATGATTGCCGATCTGGATAGGCCGGCTTTCGTGGCCGCTTCGCCAGGCCAGAGCACGCAACGCTCCGGGTGCGAAGCGGCAATCGGCATCGGCGATCACCACCACGTCAGGCGGATCAGCGGCAAGGCTGGCGCGGCCAAACGCCAGCGCATAGCCCTTGCCGCGCCGGTTTGTATCATGACGCACAACAACGGTGGCGCCAGCCTTCGCGGCAAGCTCCGCCGTATCGTCGCTGCAATTGTCGGCCACCACCACCACGCGGCCCCTTGGTCCGCATTGGGCAACGAAGGCGCGCACCGAATCCGCAATGCCCGCCACCTCGTTGTGGGCGGGCACCAGAAGCACATAGGAAAACCGCTCATCCGGCGGCGGCGGGATTTCGGCACGGGGACGGTGAAACAGTCCCAGCAGCACTTCGCCAATCACAAGCATCGCGGGAAGGCACAATATGGCGAAGAGGATCGCGAGCAGCGTGTTCATGACTGAAACAGGTGCATCAGTTTTTGCGCTTCGATCGCTACATCATGGCGCGCCGCCACGCGCTGCCGTGCCACCGTTCCCAATCTTTCAAGATGCGCCTGATCGCTTTTCAAGACATCCTGCAACGCATCCGCCAATGCGGTCGCGTCACCCGCCGGCACCAGCCAGCCGGTTTCGCCCGGCACGACGAGTTCGGGAATGCCCGCCACATACGTGGAGACCACTGGGCGGCTGAGCGCCATCGCCTCCATGATGACCACCGGCAGGCCTTCGGCGAAGCTCGGCAGCACCATGGCGCGCGCGGCCTGCAACTGTGTTCTCACTTCGGTATTGGACAGCCAGCCGGTGATCGAGACGTGATTTTGAAGTCCGAGTTGGCCAATCTTCTTTTCGATCTCGCCGCGCATCGGACCGTCACCCGCCAGCACAATGCGGAACGAAAGCCCCTTGGCCTTCAGGAGCGCCGCCGCCTCGAGCAGCACGAGCTGGCCTTTCTGTTCGCTCAAGCGCCCAATGCAGACAAGCTGCCCATCCGGTGGCACCGGCGTTGAGGGCGCCCCGAGAAAATCCCGGTCCAGCCCGCAATGCACGATGTTGATTTTGGGCCAATCCTCATAGGCGGCCCAGCGCCAGAGCTGCGAGCGCCCGAAGGAGGAAATGGCTGCGGTGAAGGAGGCGCTTGCAATCTTGGCCGGAAGCCCGATCCCGGCGGAGCGGTCGAACTCCTCGGGCCCATGCACGGTGAAGCTCCACGGAATGCCCGACATCACATGCGCCAGCAATCCCACGGCGGCGGAATTGGTGCCGAAATGCACATGCAGATGCCGGGCTTTATCCCGCACCAGCCAGCGCGCCAGAATGGCGGCTTCGACCCAATAGGCGATGTGGGCCAGCCACGGGCGGTCACCATGGCGCGCCAGTTTGAGGGCGGCACAGAGGGCTTTGAAACTGCGGCCGGGATGCGCGAGGAAAGTGGCCAGCGCATCACCCGCACGCGAGATCAGGCCGCCGCCTAGAATGGCGGTTGTCTTGCCCTTCTCCGCCTCGTCGGCCGGTTCGGGCAAGGGCTCGGATGTAGCCCTGACGGTGTAGCGCGTGACGTCCGCGCCGAGTGCCTCAAGTGCTACGATTTCGCGCCGGATGAAGCTGTGGCTGGTTTTGGGATACTGATTGACGAGATAGGCAAGCCTGATCGCGCGGCCCCCGGCTGCATCAGACATCGCCAGACAGGGCCCGCGCGTTCCGCATCACGAACCGGCCACGCCGGCACCGGCGGCAATCTTGTCTTCTCCCTGCCTGAAGACGCCGAACTTCTGCTTGTCAGCGAGAACGCTCTCGAGAAGCTTGCTGGAAATATATTGGGCACCCTTCGCAAAGCCATAGACCAGCGCGGTATCGCACAGGAGATTGATGCGGCGCGGCACGCCGCCCGTCGCCTCGGCGACCAACGCGCTGGCCTTGCGCGAAAAGAGCGCGATGGGGCACCCGGCCACCTGCAGCCGGTGGCTGATATAGTGATGGACGTCGGCGGGATCGAGCGGATCGACATGGAACTCCGACGCCACGCGCTGCACGAACTGGCGGAGCTCCGGCTTTTGAAGCGTGGCGCGCAACTCGGGCTGCCCGGCCAGTACGATCTGCAGCAGGCTGTCCTTGTCGGCATTGATATTCGAGAGCATGCGCAGTTCTTCCAGCGCCTGCGGCGAGAGGTTCTGCGCCTCGTCGACGATCAGCACCGTCTGCTTGCCCTTGGCATATTGGGCGATGAGGAAATTCTGGAAATCCCGGAAGACGCCGATATTGCTGGACTGGTCGAAATTCTGGTCAAACGCCATCAGCACCCAGCGCATCAGTTCGCCGGGCGGAAACTGGGTGTTCGACAACAGCCCGATGGTGAGCCTGTCGCTGACTTGCGCGAGAAGGTGGCGGATCAGCGTGGTCTTGCCGCATCCCACTTCGCCGGTGATGACAGTGAATCCGGCCTGATGCATGACGCCATATTCCAGCATCGTATAGGCCAGCGAATAGCGCTCCCCCCAGAAAATGAAGGAAGGATCGGGAAGCATGGAAAACGGCTTCTCACGCAGGCGAAAATGCGCTTCATACATGGCGGCTGGAACTCATGTGGCTCTTTCTGCCATCCCCCGGCGGATGTGACACCCCGGCGCGAAGAGCTTGGGGAAGGGTTCGTAGCGCTTGCACCGCAAATCAAACCCTGTGCGTACAGAGAATATTCACCATATTATGCCAAGTCAAATAGTCATGCTCCGATTTAGTCATGGGAATGCCGGGGTTGCGGCGCAAATCCATCCAAATGTATAGGCAAGACCGCGTTCCGGGGGCATGAGAGAGGCCAGAAGACAGCGAGAATGAACAGTTTCCGAGAATTCGGCCAATATCTGGCAATCGCCCGCCGCCGCGCGCTCTATGTGATCATCCCCTTCGTGCTGATCGCCGGAGCCGGCATTGCGGTGATCATGTCGCTGCCGTCGATCTACCAGTCTCAGGCGACCATTCTGGTGGAATCTCAGAAAATTCCGGAAGATCTCGTCAAATCGACCGTTACCAGCGTGGCCAGCGAACGCATCCAGGTCATTGAACAGCGCGTGACCACGCGAGACAATCTCCTCGCCATTGCCGACAAGTTCCATCTTTTCCAGGACCGCCCGACGATGTCCAAATCCGACATCGCCGACACGATGAAGCAGCGGATCGACATCGAGCAGGGTGACGTCAAGATCAACCACAGCTCGGGCAATGACAAGTTCGCCATTTCCTTCACGGTTTCATACGAGGACGAAAGCCCCGAGCAGGCAGCTAAAGTTGCCAACGAACTGGTGACCTCGGTTCTCAATGAAGACGTGCGCAACCGCACCAGCCGCGCCAGTGAAACCAGCCGCTTCCTCGAAAAGGAGGCCGAGCGTCTCAACGATGAACTGGCGGCGAATGAGGCGGAGGTGGCCAAGTTCAAGCTCGCGAACTCCGACGCCCTGCCCGAAAAGCTGCAATTCAACATGCAGCTTCTCGACAAGGCCGAAAAAGATGTGAGCGACAGTGACCGCGACATCGCCGGGCTGTCGGAAGACATCCGCCTGATGACCTTCGAAGCCAAGGTGCGTGACGCCACCACGGGCGGCGACGTGTCGCTGAGCGGCCGCGCCCTGCTGCAGAAGCAGGTCGACGCCATGAAGTCGGACATCGCCACCAAGTCGGCGACCATGGCCGACAGCCATCCCGAGATGCGGACCCTTCGCGGCCAATTGAAGGCGCTGGAAGTCCAGCTTGCGAACTACAAGGACACCAATCTCGACGCCGCCAATGGCGACAAGGACGGCGACGGAACAGACCAGGGCGATGCGCCGCTGAGCCTCGAAGCGCGCGTCAACATGGAAAAGATCAAGACGCTCAAGGACCGCATGGCGTTTCTGCAAAAGGAACGCGATGCCCGGGTGAAGGCGGCGGAAGACCTGCGGGCCATCATCGTCAAGACGCCGGAGGTCGGCTCCGGCCTCGGCACGCTGGAGCGCAAGCGCGACGCCACGCAGAAGACCCTGGACGACATCAACACGAAATATTCCCAGGCCAAGCTGGGTGAGCGGCTGGAAGAAGACCAGCAGGCCGAACGCTTCGAGGTGATCGAACAGCCCGTGGTGCCGCAGATCCCATCCCGCCCTGCCCGCGCCAAGCTCATCGTGCTGGCGCTCGGCACCGCCATGGCGGCAGGCGCAGGCCTTGCGTTCGCGGCTGAAACGCTGGACACCACCATCCGCACGGCCGCCGATCTGGAAAGCCGCTTCGGCCTCCGTCCCTTCGTCGTCATTCCCTATATCAGGACGGAGCGCGAAGGCCGCTCCCGGCGCCGCAAGGTTTTGCTTATCATTCTGGCGATACTGTTGGCGATTGGCGCGGCGCTGGCGGCCATTCACTTCCTCTACCTGCCGCTGGATGTCGTCTGGTACAAAATTCTGACCCGCTTGGGGCATTGAGAGCCGAATGGAACAGATCAAGAAAGCCATCGCAAGGGCTAGGGATATCCGCGAGACAACCGGCCTTCGCGGTTCCTCCGAGGGGGCGGCGCCGCTTCCGCTGGCGGCTGCCCGCTCAGCCCGCCCCACCGCCGTCCAGCAGCCCCTGGCTTCCGCCACGCAGCTTGACGAGAGCCGCTTTCAGTATTTCCGGCTCGATGAGGCCTATCTGGAATCGCAGCGGATCATTGCCTATCAGGGCGGCAACCCGATGTCGGTCGGCTTCGACATGCTGCGCACCAAGGTGCAGCAGGACATGCGCGACAACAACATGCGCACCGTACTGGTGACCTCGCCGACCGCCGGCTGCGGCAAGACCGTGACCTCCATCAACCTCGCGATGAGCATGGCGCGCCAGCAGGACAACCGTTCGATCCTGATCGATTTCGATTTTCGCCGGCCGCAGATTGCCGCAGACCTCGGCATCAAGCCGGCTATTGGCGTGAACGACGTGGTGGCCGGAAACGTCTCCATCGAGGAAGCGATGCTGACCACCGACCTCGCGGGCCCGCGCATGGCGGTGATGCCCTGCCGCGCCCCCATTGCGCATCCCTCCGAGGTGCTGTCCTCGCCGCTGGTGCAGGAACTGGTGGAGCGCCTGAAATCCGATGGCAGCAACGCCACGGTGATTTTCGACATGCCGCCCATGATGGTGGCCGACGACGTGCTGGCCTTCCTGCCGTTCGTCGATGCGATGATCATGATCGTCGCGGCCGGGCAGACCAAGGCGCATGAAATCGAAAGTTGCCAGCGCAACCTGCCGGAAGACAAGTTCCTCGGCATGGTCCTCACCAAATCGGATGAGGCAGGCGGCGACTATTATTACTATTATTGACCGGCGCCCGGCGGCTAAACCGCGTTCTCGCCGCGGATGCAGGCATAGGCGGTGCGGATGAGGATCTTCAGATCCAGCGTCGGCGACCAGTTGTCAGTGTATTCGATATCGTACTTCACCCGCATCGCCATCTTGTCGACGGTATCGGTTGGCCCCCTGTAACCCTTGACCTGCGCCAGCCCGGTGATGCCGGGCTTCACCCGGTGGCGGGCGAAATAGCCGCGGATTTTCTCGCCATATTCCTCGTTGTGATCGACGGCATGCGGGCGCGGCCCGACCAGCGACATGGTGCCGTTCATGACGTTGAGCAACTGCGGCAGCTCATCGATGCTGGTGCGCCGGAGGAACCGCCCGACCGGCGTGACCCGGGCATCGCCCGCCTGTGCCTGCACCGTTGGGCCCGTCTCACGGGGGCGATGCGTCATGCTGCGGAATTTGTAGACGAAGAACCGCTTGTTGTTGAAGCCGAGCCTTTCCTGCCGGAACAGGATCGGCCCCGGCCCGCTGAGGCGGACCGCGATGGCCGCCGCGAGCATGACGGGCGACAGCAGGACAATCGCCGCCACGCCGAGAACATAGTCTTCCACCGTCTTGATCACGATATCCCAGCCGCCCAGCGGATCGCCGGTGACCTGTGACATCGGCATCGATTCGTAAAAATTGGGCGGCGGCCGAAGGCTGACGCTGAAGCCGATAATATCGGCGCCGAGATAGACGCTGACCGGCAATTCGCGCAGCTTGTCGACTAGCACCTTGATGCGCTTGTCCTCCGACCACGGCATGGCGATCACAACATCGTCAACGAGTTGCCGGCGCAGGAAGCCCACCACGTCTTCGCCACGGCCAAGCACGGCAATATCGGTTTCAGGCTTGTCACCGCCGGTCAGGAACAGCCCGGAAATTTTGACGAAGCGCGGGCGCGTTTCGGCGAAATAATGCAAGAGAGCCGAGAGCTGTTCGCCCTCGCCCACGATCACCATGGAGCGCATGAAGGTTCGCGCATTCGCCACCCGGCGGAGCGCCAGCGACAGCAGGCTGCGCGACAGGAACAGCAGAAGAAGCGTGGTGGGCAAGAGCGATGCGCCCCAGATGCGCGACAGCGGCTCGGACTGCTTGATGGAAAACGCAGCAGCCAGCAGCAGCAGGAATGTGGTTACCGGCGCCAGGATAAGCCGGTCGATGACGGAAATCGGCTGGCAGAGCGGATCAAGGCGGTAAAGACCGCCGAAATAGAGCAGCGCGATGGTCACCAGCCAGTTGAAGACAATAGCAGTCCAGTAGAGGCCGTAGGTCGCCTCCGAATAGCCCACGAGAAAATAATAGGTGAGAGCGCCTGCGAGGATGAGCACGACGCTGTCGGTAATCATGGCAAGGCCGGGGACCAGCCTGGTCACAAATCCGAAGCTTTTGGCCTGTTCCCTGCTGTCTTTATCGAACATCATTCCCCGCCGCTGCGAGCCACATCATATGGCTCTTTGGCCGCATTACGTTGCAATGCAAAAAGAACCATCCCGCAAGCTCTTGCTTGAGATATACTGCCAATCTGTTATCGCAGCATAAATGACCCAAATTTGGGCAAATTTGCCAGTATGTTGGTGGACACAGCGGCGCGGTTTTGCAGACCGGAAACAGCGCCGGGCGACGGAGCGGATATTTGACTGACGCGACAGTTACGTCTACGGCCCCCCGGACTGACGGGCGGCAAAATTCGGGATTTCTCTGGGTTCTCGTGGCCCTGGCAGCTCTCGCAGCCCTGAATCTCGGAAGCTTTCCCGCCCTTTACGAGGCATGGTCGCGGCCAGAATACAGCCACGGCTGGCTGATCCTGCCCATTTCCGCTTTCCTGTTCCTCCGCATCCACCATTCTTTGCCGCCGGCGCAACAGCCCTCTTCGGCTTGGCCCGGCCTGATTGTGCTGGCGCTTGGCACGGCCGTGCTGATGCTCGGCAATCTTGCCCTGATCCCCTATCTCTCGCTTTATGGTTTCGTTCTCGCGGTGGGCGGATTGATCCTCACCGCCGCAGGTTGGCGGCGCGGCCTGCGCTACTGGCCCGCCTGGGCCTTCCTGCTCTTTCTCCTGCCGCTGCCGAATGCATTGTACTGGCCGCTATCCCTGAAGCTGCAATTCCTGTCTTCGCAGATCGGGGTCATGGGCATCCGGGCCATGTCCATTCCGGTTTTCCTTGACGGCAACATCATCGATCTGGGCACCTATCAGTTGCAGGTGGCGGAAGCCTGCAGCGGCCTGCGCTATCTCTTTCCGCTGATGAGCTTCGGCTTCCTGTTCGCGGCGCTCTACCAGGGCCCATGGTGGCACCGGCTGCTGATTTTTTTCAGCACCATCCCGATCACCATCGCGATGAACAGTTTCCGCATCTCGATCATCGGATTTCTGGTGGACCGCTACGGCATCGGACAGGCCGAAGGTTTCCTGCATTTCTTTGAAGGCTGGGTGATCTTCATCGTCTGCATCGCCCTGCTCTATCTGCTGGCGTGGGTGCTGCAGCGCTTCAGTGCCAAGCCGCGTCCGGTTCTCGAAATGCTCGACATCGACACGCGCGGCTTTGTATCCGGCGCCCGCAGCCTCGCCTCCGCGCCCGTGTCGCGCGCCATGATGCCTGCGGCGATCGTCATCGCCCTGGCCGCCGGTCTCTGGCATTTTGCATTCCAGCGCGCCGAGGTGGTCGTCTCGCGCGAGCCTCTTACAACATTTCCCATGCAGATCGGGCCGTGGAGCGGCACCGAGACGCGGCTTGATCCTTCGATCGAAAACGTCCTGAACGCCCGCGATTACGTTCTCGCGGATTATGTCGATGGGCCGGACAAGAGTCAGTCGGTGAACTTTCTCGTCGCCTACTACGCATCGCAGAACGCCGGCAAAAGCGCGCATTCTCCGGAAGTCTGCATTCCAGGCTCTGGCTGGGAGATCGTGAAATGGGGGCCTGAGGATATTCCGATCGAAGGCGCGCCCGACGGCATGCTGCACATCAACCGCGCCATCGTGCAAAAGGGCTTCAACAAGCAGCTCGTTTACTACTGGTTCGAACAGCAGGGCCGCAAAGTGGCAGGGGAATATGAGTCGAAAGCCTATCTTATCTATGACTCGCTGATGCGCGGGCGTTCTGACGGCGCGCTGATCCGCTACGTCACGACAGTTGGCCCCGACGGCCTTGATGCCGCCGACGCGCGCATCCGCACATTCATTTCCGGCACATTGCCGGTGATTCCGCGTTTCGTGCCTCCGTGATGCAACAGCGTTCCACGCCTGCGCCGACAACATCCGCCTCTTGAGGATTCCAACATGCCAAAGACCTTCATCACTATCCGGAAAAACGCCCTTCGCCGCGCGGCCTTCTCCTCAGCCGCTGCCTTGGCGCTCATGGTCGCCGTTTCCGCCTGTTCCGATCCGCGGCAACGTGCGGAAGCCTATTACAAGAGCGGCAACGAGTATCTGGCCAAGAACGAGGTGCAGAAAGCGGCCATCGAATTCCGTTCGGCGCTGAAGCTCGACGAGAACTATGCCGATGCCTGGTACGGCATGGCGCAGGTGGAAGAGGCCAGCAAGAACTGGCCCCGCGTGGTCGGCGACCTTCGCAAGACGCTGGACCTCGATCCCAAGCATCTGCAGGCCCGCATCGCCTTGTCCAAGGTGCTGCTGGTGGCCGGCAACTACAAGGATGCCATGGACCAGATCAATCTGGCCACCGCGCAGGCGCCGGACGATCCCGATGTGCTGGCGCTCAAGGCGACGTCGCTCCTGAAAATGGGCGACCGCGACGGCGCCGTCGCGACCGCCAAGATCCTGCAGGCGAAAAAGCCGGGCTCGGAAGAGGCGCTCCTGATCCTCGCGGCGGCGCGCCGTGAAGTGCAGGACATTCCGGGCGCGCTGGCCATCGTCACCGACGGGTTGAAGGCCAATCCGAAGTCGGTAGGCCTCAGCCTCTTCCGCATCGAGCTTCTGGAAACCATGAAGGACTCGGCGGGCGAGGAAAAGGCCATCAACGAGCTGATCGCCGCCTATCCCAACGAGCCGATCTACCGCAAGGGGCTGGTGGCGTTTTACATGAACGCCAAGCGCCCCGACGATGCCGAAGCGGCGCTGCGCGGCATCTCGGCGATCAAGCCTGACGACGTGCAGGCCAAGCTCGACGTTGTCAGCTTCCTGGTGAACAGCAAGGGCGCCGAAGCCGGCATCGCGGAACTGACCAAGCTGATCGCCGCCGATCCGAAGAATGCGATTTTCCGCATCAGTATGGCCGAACTGCAGTTCCAGATGGGCCAGAAGGACCAGTCGATCGACCTTCTGAAGCAGGTCATCGCCGACAAGGGCGTGACCCCCGACGGGCTGATGGCGCGCGTGAATTTGGCGGGCAAGCTGTTCACGCTGAAGCGGCTCGATGAGGCCGACGCGCTGACGAAGGAAATCCTCGACAACGACAGCCACAACACCGGCGGGCTTCAGCTGCGCTCGATGATCAAGGCGCAGCGCGGCGATGCCGAGGGCGCTATCCTCGACCTGCGCGAGGCGCTGAACAACGCCTCGCAGGACGCCGGCCTGAAGCGCCAGCTTGCCGCCCTTTACGAACGCACCGGCGCCATCGAACTTGCCGATCAGGAATATACCTCGGCGCTCAAAATCCTGTCCTACCGGCCTGACGCCGTCATGGAATACGTGGCTTTCCTGGGCCGCCACGGCAAGCCCGACAAGGCCGAAGACGTGCTGACCACGGCCAGCGCGGCCAACCCTCAGAATATCGACATCCTGAAAGCGCTGGCCAGCTTCAAGCTGCAAAAGCAGGATTGGGCCGGTGCCGAGAAAATCGCCGCGCAACTGGCGCAACTGGGCGAAAAGGCGACCGTGACCGATCAGATCCTGGGTGCCTCGAAGGCTGGCCAGAACCAGTTGAGCGACAGCGTGGAACTGCTGCGCAATGCGCAAAGCCAGGCGCCAACCGAGGCGCAGCCGCTTTATATGCTGGCGCGCACATTGGTGGCGGCGGGCAAGACCGACGAGGCTGAAGCACTGGCGCGCTCGGCCATCACGGCGAATGCGGCCAATATCCCCGCCCGCATCATTCTGGCCTCCGTACTCATGACGCAGAAGAAGCCCGCCGATGCAGAGGCCGTCCTTAAGGACGGCGTCGCGGCGGCTCCCGACAACCCTCTGGCACATCGTTCACTGGCCGACATGGTTGGCGCCCAGGGCCGCCTTGCCGACGCTGTGGCCATTCTCAAGGATGCCAGCGCCAAATTTCCCAACGACATCGAAACCCGCGTTGACTATGCGAGCTGGATGGAAAGGAATGGCGACATTGACGGCGCGATCGCGGAATTCGACTCGCTCTACAAGCTGCGTCCCGATTCCATGATGATCGCCAACAACCTCGCAAGCCTGCTCACCGATCACCGCTCCGACAAGGCAAGCCTCGACCGCGCGGTGGATGCGGCGCAGATTCTCCGCAGTTCTCCTGTTCCGCAGTTCCAGGATACGCTGGGCTGGGCGCTGTTCCGCTCCGGCGACGTTCAGGGCGCGATCCCGCTGCTTGAACAGGCGATCGCCAAGCTCGACGGCGTTCCCGAGGTCAACTATCACCTCGGCGCCACCTATGCGGCGGCGGGGCGCAAGGACGATGCCGCCAAATATCTGCAGAAGGCGCTGTCGCTGAGCAAGACCCCGGCCCTGACGGAATTGATCAAGACGGCGATGACCCAGGCGGGCGTTCAGGCGCAGTAGCGTACTTTAACGCGGTTTCACGGCCATGCTGGCGTTTTCCGGCACCGGTTTTCCGGCGCGGGCGGCGTTGCGCTGCTTTACGCTTTCCTTGAAGCGGAATTTTGAAGCCGCCATGCGATCCGGTGTTTTCTCCCGCGCGTCTTCATTCCACGCGATGCGGAATGACGCGACGGAAAGGCCCGCGAGCATCCAGAGCACAAGCGGGATGGCTGTAATACTGCTGACCGTGGCAATGATGATCAGCGCGGCGGAAATCGCTGCGAAAAATGCGCGGTATATGACGACATCGGGTTGCCGCCTCTGCCGCGCCGACCAATAGCGTGCAAACAGGCCGAACAAAATAGCGACCCAGAACAGGCAATAGACGGAAAGCCCGACGAGTCCACGAGACAGGGCGATGCCAAGGTAGGTGTTGACGAGATCAATGATGCCCTGCCCCTGCCTCATCTCCTGCATCTCAGGCTCGTCCAGGAAGTTTTCGGATCCGAACCACGGGTGGCGGCTGATCACGATGATCGAGTTGTTGAAGAGCCGCGTGCGGTAATCCACGTTATCCTGCTCCGTGTTGCCCACATAAGGCAGCAGGTTGATGATGCGTTCGCCTCCCGGCAGCACCGCGGCGGATGAAAACACGACTGCCGCGGCAATCGTACCCATGAGCAGCCGCTGCATCGCTTTGGCGGACAACAGCGAATATACGATGAACAGCGCCGCGAGGCCGATCCACGGCCCGCGCGACAGTGAGGCCAGGGAACCTGCCAGCACCAGGCCAAACAGAACGAGGAATGTATTGCGTGGAAGCTGCTCACGGATCGCAAAGATCAACCCGGCCGCCACAGCCATCACAAATCCCAGCGCAATGGGCTGTCCGAACGTCGCCGTGGCACGTAGCGCGCCCGCCCGTCCGAGATAGTTCCATGGCCAGTCAAGGCCCAGTTGCTGCATAAGCGCGCTGTAGAGAAGCCACCCCTTGCCCATTTCGAACAGCCCGATCAGCCCTTGTATGGAACAGCCCACGACGAAAGCATAGACACACTGGCGGAATTGCAGCGGCGTCGTCACCCGGCGGCTGAGGACGAAATACGGAAGAATTGCCTCCAGAACCAGATAGACGGAATTGCGAAGCGCGTTGGTGGGCGTCGTATCGCGGATCAGCCCGAACACAACGATGATGACGTACAGAAGAAACAGAACATCGGCCGTGCGGCCAGCGGCTCTGTCACCCGGCCGGCCGATGATCTGTCTGCCAAGGCCGAGCAGCAGCGGCAGCAGTACCGTCAGTGCAAGAACGCGCTGCGGATCGACCGTCATCAGCTGGTTGAGGATGCCGCCGCCCGAAATCGTCAGGCCGCCCCAGGGAATGGCAAAGACCACCAGCAGCCAGGACGCGATGGGATTGACGGCGCGCACGACCCACAGAAGCCCGATGAGCGCCAGAAAAATGAAATAGATGATGGCATTGAAAGACAGGAACGCGCCGAGCGTGATTCCCGCCCATTGCTGCGCCCATGACTTGAAAAGCTCTGGCGTGACGAGTTGTTTCGAACCCGTCCTGAACAGCATGTACAGGACGCCGCCGCCGAGAACCGTAATGACAACGAGGGAGCGAAGATGTTCAGGCATGGAGAATCTTGAATGTGATCGCCGCAAGCAGCATTGGCAGATTGGCCGCGTGTTGTCAGGAAAAAAAGCAGACCATCCGCCTGCCACCCGCATCGCCGGTTTTTCTTAAGGTTTTTCCTGTTTACCTGCTGATCTGCCAGTGGCACTTGGGAGCGGCATGAGCGGCACGGCACAGGCATCAGGCCTTAAACGGCGGGTTATCCAGGCGGGATGGCTGACGCTTGTGAGCCATGGCGGAACGCTGGCGATCCGCCTTGTCAGCACCATCCTGCTGTCGCGCCTTCTCGCACCCGATGCGTTTGGCCTCGTCGCCACGATCATCGCGATTGCCGCCACCATGGCTTTGCTGTCGGACATCGGCGTGCGCGACACGATCATCGCCAGCCCCAGCACCGATGACGAAACATTCCTGCGCACCGCGTGGACCATTTATGTGCTGCGCCATATCCTGTTCTTCCTGCTGATCGAGGGCTTCGCGGCGCTGCTGCGGTTCACGGCGTTCCCGGATATCTTCCCGGCGAATAGCCTCTTGCGCGATCCCCTGATGCCGCCGCTGATGGCTGTGTACGCCTTCAGCGTGCTGATCCCAGGGTTCAATTCGGTCAATCTGTTCGTTCTTGAGCGCGGCATCCAGCTCAAGCGTCTCGTGTGGTCGGACCTGATCGTCAAGATCATCGGCTTCACCGTGACGCTGACATGGGCGCTGATCTCGCCAACCGTCTGGGCGCTGATTGCCGGCATCGTGGTGCCGCAGATTTTCATGCTGGTCTACACGCACATGCTGCCGGGCCCCCGCATGGCCTTCCGCTGGAATGCGCGCCATGCCCGCACCCTGCTGCACAATGCGAAGTGGATCTTCGTGTCGTCGACATCCGGCATCATAGCGCTTCAGGGAGACAAGCTGTTCCTGTCGCTCATCCTCTCGGCGCACCAGATGGGCATCTATTCGATTGCCGCGACGCTGGCCGACGTTGTGAAGGCGCTGGTGCAAAAGTTGCATTTCCAGGTGACCTTGCCCGTTCTGTCGGAGGCCTACCGGACGCGGGAAGCCGCCGATGCGCGCTCGATCTATTATCGCTATCGCATTCCCATCGATCTGCTTACCTTCTTCTCAGCCGGTTTCTTTCTTGCCGCAGGCAGCGCCATCGTGGCGTTTCTCTATGACCAGCGCTATGCGGATGCGGGGTGGGTGTTGCAGGTGCTGAGCCTGTCTCTCATTCCCATCCCGTTCATGATGGTGAACCAAGCCTATATCGCCAACCAGAACTGGCGCGGCTATGGCATCCTTTCGATCATGCAGTCCCTGTCGCTGCTGGTGTGCATGGGGTTGGGCTACTGGCTGAACGGGTGGAAAGGCATGATCTGGGGCATCGCGCTGCAGGGCTTCCTGCCCGCCGTTCAACTCATCATGCGCGCCCGCGCCAAGGGCTGGGCGGCCTATCGCCACGAATTGCGGTTTCTGCCCGCTTATATTCCGGGCCTTGCCGCAGGTTACGCCGCCGCTTGGGTGCTGCCGCTCGTCAAGGCGCTGTTCCGCCACTGAACATCACTTATGCTCGATGATCTCCCGTTTGCGCCCGCCGATGTGCTCCACGGCATAGGAGAGAACGCCCGCCGCTTCGGCAAATTTGGCTGTGGTGATCAGAAACCCGTAGGACCAGCCACGGCGCAACGCCAGCCGGGTCATTTGCAAAGGGTAGATCAGAAGCAAGGCGAACAGCTCAGGCCAGATGTAGCCCAGAACAATGATCGTCACCGGCAGCGCCAGCCCCCAGAACAAAGCCCGCAGCACCTCGCGCTTCCAGATGGCCTGTGGCGAGGACCAGTGCTTCGCGGCCACCGATGCAAAGGCGAAGCCCGCCCGCCGCGAGCGGCGCATCCATTGCGAAAAGCGCGTCATCGCCATGTCATGCATCGCCATGCTCTCTGCCAGCCGCCAGATGCGCCAGCCATGGGCGCGCAGCCTGACGCAAAGCTCCGGCTCCTCGCCGGCGATCAGCGCCTCGTCAAAGCCGCCGCAGGCCGTGAAAGCCTTAACCCGCATCAGCGCGATGCCGCCCACCGCCTGCGTCTCGCCTTCGGGAATGTTCCATTCGAGATCGGCCATGGCGTTGTAGACCGACGCTTCGGGATGGCGCTCCCGCAAGCGGCCTGCCACGGCTGCCACGTCAGGATGCTCCGCCAGAAAACGCTCGGCGGCGGGCAGCCAGCCCTGATCCATCACGCAGTCGCCGTCGATGAATTGCACGGCATCAAGACCGGGATGATGCTGGTTCAGCCTTGCGAAACCTTCATTGCGCGCCCGTGCGGCGGTGAAGGGACGGGCCATGTCGAGCGCCACCACCTCCGCGCCCAGCCTGAGCGCCGCCTCAACGCTGCCGTCGCTCGAGCCTGAATCGACATAGACCGCCGGCCGGCCCTGCCCCACGGCAGATCCGAGGCAGGCCACCAGCCGCTGCCCCTCGTTCCGGCCGATGACCACAAGTCCCGTCTGCATCTTTACCCATTGGAATCCCGCCCGCTGTATACAGCCATTCCGCAAATGATCCGTGAAAAGAGTGATGGACCAGAAGGCCTTTGACCGCCCGCTCCACGTCGTGCACGGCATTCCGCTGGATAGCGTGGGCCTTGAAGGCGCGATGGCGGTGATCGACCGCGCCATCGCCGCGCGGAAGCCCCTGCTGCTCTCCACCCCGAACATGAACTTTTACACGCTGGCACAGCATGACGCGGCCTTCCGGCAATCGCTGTTCGCCAGCGGGCTTTGCCTGGCCGATGGCGCGCCGGTGGTGGCGCTGGCGCGGCTGGCGGGTGTGCCGCTGCCCGGCCGCGTGGCAGGCTCTGACCTGTTTGAAGCCCTGCGGGACAGGCGCACGGCGGCACCCATCAAGGTTTATCTCTTCGGCGGACCGCAAGGTGCTGCGGAGAAGGCGGCAGCGGCGCTGAATGCATCGGCCAAGGGTGTCATCTGCGTGGGCTGGGCTTCGCCTGGCTTCGGCACCATTGCCGAGATGAGCACGGATGCGATCCTCTCAAAGATCAACGCCTCGGGCGCCGATATGCTGGTCATCGCCCTCGGTGCGCAGAAGGGGCAGGCGTGGCTGATGCACAATGCCGGGCGCCTTACCGTTCCGGTCCGCACCCATCTGGGCGCCGTCGTCAATTTCGAGGCAGGCACCGTGGCGCGGGCGCCGGCGCTTTACCGCAAGCTGGCGCTGGAATGGCTGTGGCGCATCAGACAAGAACCGCGTCTTGCCGCCCGCTATCGCGACGATGCCTTGACCCTCGCCCGCCTGTTCACCACCCGCAGCCTGCCGGGATTTCTTTCCCGCCCCCGCGACAATGATGCATTGCCAGACCGGATCCGTGCCGCGCTGACGAGCGGCATGCTGGATTGCACAGGGCTCGGGAGGCTTTCCACCGGTGACCTTGGCCAGATCGCCGAACTGAAACGGCGCATGGGGCCATCCCTGCTTATGCAAAACGTCGCGCCCGCTCTTGAGCATTGCTTGACCATCAACGGCCTGTGGCCTTGATGCACCGCGCGCGCCACCCTATGCCGGACCAGCCATGATTCCCAAAAGCGGCCTCAAACCCAATAGCGTGGCCTATGAGCGCCACCCCGTGATCGCCCCATCGGGCTTTCGGGAATATGACGCGCGCTGGCTGTTCGGATCTGATCTCAACCTGCTCGGCGTGCGGCTGCTGGGGCTGGCGCTGGGCACGCTGCTCAACCGCCGGGGCATCGAGCCGCGCATCGTGACGGGCCATGATTACCGGAGCTATTCCGCAAGCGTGAAGGATGCGCTGATCGTGGGGCTTCTGGCCTCGGGCTGCGAGGTGCATGACATTGGCCTCTGCATCACGCCCATGGCCTATTTCGCGCAATTCGATCTCGATGTGCCCGCCGTCGCCATGGTCACGGCCTCGCACAATGAAAACGGCTGGACCGGCGTAAAGATGGGGCTGGACCGCCCGCTCACCTTCGGCCCGGAAGACATGGCAATGCTCAAAGCCATGGTGGCGGCAGGCGATGTGGAGCGCCGGAGCGGCGGCGCGCTGATCGACGTGGAAGGCCTGCAGGCGCGCTACATGGATGACCTGTGCAGCGGGCCCAAGCTCAAGCGCCATCTCCGCACGGTCGTGGCCTGCGGCAATGGCACGGCGGGGCCTTTCGCGCTGGAGGTGCTGGCCCGGCTTGGCTGCGACGTGATCCCGCTCGACTGCACGCCCGACTGGACCTTCCCGCGCTACAATCCCAACCCCGAAGATCTCGCCATGCTGCATGCCATGGCGCAAGCGGTGCGCGAGCGCGGCGCCGATCTGGCGCTGGGCTTTGACGGCGATGGCGACCGCTGCGGCGTCGTCGACAATGAGGGCCATGAGATCTTCGCCGACAAGTTGGGCGTGCTTCTGGCCCGGGATATGGCGGCGGAACATCCCAACGCGCGCTTCGTCGTGGATGTGAAATCAACCGGGCTGTTCACCACCGATCCGGTTTTGAAGAGCCTGGGCGCCACAACAGAATACTGGAAAACCGGTCATTCCCACATGAAGCGACGCACGCATGAGATGGGCGCGCTGGCGGGCTTCGAGAAATCTGGGCACTATTTCCTGCGCGCGCCGCTGGGGCGCGGCTATGACGACGGGCTTCTCTCGGCCATCGCCATCTGCCGCATGCTTGACCGCAATCCCGGCAAATCCATTGCCGATCTTCACCGCGGGCTTCCCAAGACGTGGAGCACGCCCACCATGTCGCCGCATTGCGCCGATGACGCGAAATATGGCGTCATCGCAAGGCTGACCGCGCATATGGAGCAGCTTCACCGCGCCGGCGGCACACTGGCGGGAGAATCGATCGCCGGCGTTTCCATCATCAACGGCGTGCGGGTGACGCTCGAGTCCGGATCATGGGGGCTGGTGCGCGCCTCATCGAACAAGCCGGAACTGGTTGTCGTGTGCGAAAGCCCCGTTTCCGAAGCCCGCATGCGCGCCGTGTTCAAGGCGCTGGATGGGGAACTCTCCGCCTATCCGGAAGTGGGCGCCTACAACCAGAAAATCTGAACCGTCACACAGCCGTCACGCGGCGCAGTCACGGAAGATGGCGTGAAAGCCAGCCTGACATGACTCTCGCGTTTCTGTTTCTCGCCTATGCCATCATCGCCTTCGCGGCTCATCTCGTGTCATGCCTGATGGTGGGGCGGCGGGCGTTGAAAGCCGATCTGCCAACGGATGATCTGCCGCCAGTTACCATCGTGCGGCCCATTTCGCAGGCCGATCCCTATCTGCTCCAGACGCTGGCCAGCAGCTTCGCCGTGCGCGGCGACACCGAAATCATCTTCTGCGCGGCACGCGAGAGCGATCCGGCTGTGACGGTGGCGCGCGCCCTCATCGCCCATCACCCGCAGGCACGGCTGCTGACCGGCGATGCGCCCATCAGCCAGAACCCCAAGCTCAACAATTGCGTCAAAGGCTGGCATGCGGCGAAACATGATGTGGTGGTGTTCGTCGATTCCAACGTGATGCTGCCGGAGGATTATCTCTCCCGCATGCTGGGCGCATGGGACGATGGCTGCGGCATGGTCACCTCGCCGCCCGCGGGCGAGCGTCCGGAAAACTTCTGGGCCACGGTCGAATGCGCCTTTCTCAACACCCATCAGGCGCGCTGGCAGATGTTTGCCGATGAGATCGGAATGGGCTTCGCGCAGGGCAAGAACCTGATGTTCCGGAAATCGATCCTCGATCCGCTGGGCGGCATCGAGGCCTTGGCGCGCGAACCGGCAGAGGACGCCGCCGCCACGCGGGCGTTGCGCAATGCCGGCTATCACATCCGCCTCGCCCCCGTGCCGTTTCCGCAGCCGCTGGGGAAACGATCGTCACGGCAATTCTGGAGCCGCCAGGTGCGTTGGGCCAAGCTCAGGCGCGCCACGTTCCCCGCACTCTATCTTCCGGAAATATTGGCGGGCGGTGCCTTGCCCGTCCTGGCCTTCGCGGCAGGTGCCGCCCTCCTCGGCAGCAGCCCGTGGCTCGCCGCGCTGGCCTTCGTCTCCATCTGGATCGTCACCGAGCTGGCGCTCGCCCGCACGCTGAACTGGCCCGGAGGCTTCCGCATGGCGCTTGCCATCGCCGTGCGCGACGTGATGATCCCCATGGTGTGGATCGCCGGATTCACCGGCAACGGCTTTGAATGGCAGGGCCACCGGATGAGCGCCAGCCGCGCCAGCCCCGCCCCGGAATCGCCCTGAAAACCCCTCTTGCGGAGCGGAAAGCCCGCCGCTAGAAGGACGCCCACCGGCGAGCCCGTTCAGCTTGGGGGATCGTCTAACGGTAGGACAGCGGACTCTGACTCCGCCAGTCTAGGTTCGAATCCTAGTCCCCCAGCCAACGGTTTTCGCCGAACCAGTTGCAGATCCACTCCTTCAAATTTCCGGGGCAAGCTTCATGGGCATTATTCTCGCATTCGCGCCGTTTCTTGCTTTTGCGGTGATTGATCGCCTGTTTGGCTCGGTGGAAGGCTTGCTCGCAGGGGCGCTGGTTTCCGCCGTGTTTTTACTGCGCGACTGGTTCGCGAAGAACCAGACCCCCAAGATTCTCGAAATCGGCACTTTCATTCTGTTTGCCGGATTGGCGCTTTATGCCCTGCTCGGCAATCCCCAATGGTCGATCTTCAAAGTGAGGCTGCTCGTCGACGGGGGCCTGCTGCTGATCGTGCTGGCAACACTGGTGCTGCGCCAACCCTTCACGCTGCAATATGCCCGCGAAGGAGTGCCAAAGGAATTTTGGGACAGGCCGGAATTCTTGCGGACAAACGACGTCATCACCGCTGTGTGGGCGCTGGCTTTCGCCGCCATGGTGTTCGCCGACCTGATCCTTCTCTATGTGCCGCAATGGCCACCCAAAGTCGGCATTCTCATCACCATCGCGGCGCTCGTTGCGGCGGTGAAGTTCACCAAGTGGTATCCGGCCCGGGCCGCGTCCGGTTCGCCAGGCTAAGCGTGAACTCATTAGGCAATTGACGGAGACCATAATGGCCGATCTCATCAAAAGCCTGATCACCTTCGTCCTCTCGAACTATTCTCTCACCTTCGTGGTGATCGGCCTGCTGTTCTCGCTGGCGGCCATCGCGCGCGCGGCGAAGCCGGTGCCGCGGGCGCTCGTGGTGGAAAAGCTGATCTCGTGGCACATCTTCTGGGCCATCGGCGTGTGCTTTCTCTACAATTTCGTGATGCACAGCTATTTCGGCAAAATATCCGCCGCCTTCATCGGCTGGGCCGACAGCCCGTTCCAGCTGGAAGTGGCCACCGCCAGCCTGGGCTTTTCTGTCGTTGGCTTTCTCGCCGCCTTCCGCAGCTTTGACCTGAGGCTCGCGGCGATCATCGGCCCCGCCATCTTCACGCTGGGCGCGGCCGCAGGCCATATCTACCAGATGGTGACGGAAAACAATTTCGCGCCCGGAAATGCGGGCGTGGTGTTCTATATGGACATTCTCATTCCGCTGTTCGGCTTCGTGCTGCTCTGGCTGCAAAGCCGCAACATCGCGGAGGTGATGTCGCGGCCGATCTTTACTGGCAAATAGCCCTTATCAGCACTTTGTTAGCTCTAAAATCCCCCGCCACTGTTGCGCCGGGGTTACAGCCAGCCCCTGAAATTTTGAATAAGAATAAAGCCATTGGTTGTGAGAGTGAGCATCATGGTGCGTTTGGGTGTGGGTTTTCTTGCGGCGCTGCTGGTGTCTTCATCGGCGATGGCTGCTGATGTGACGATGCCGGTCCGTGATTGGACAGGCCCCTATGTTGGCATTCAAGCCGGATATGGCTGGGGGAAGTCTGACTGGAGCTTTCTGGACGGGGGCACAGCGACGAAGCACGATATAGACGGCTTCGTGGGTGGCGCTCATCTCGGATATGACTTCCAGCATGACTCGATTGTCATGGGCCTCGTCGGCGACGTGAACTTTGGCGATGTGAACGGGTCTTCGACTTGCCCCAATGAAGACTATACCTGCAAGACCTCGGTCGATTTCCTCAGCACGATCCGTGCCCGGATCGGCGTGACGCCGGCCGACGGCCTGCTCATTTACGCAACGGGCGGTCTTGCGATTGGGGATGTTCACTCAAAAGCGCCGAGCGCCAGCAACACCTACAAGGGCTCACAGACCTCGCTTGGCTGGACGATCGGCGGCGGCGCCGAATACATGATCACCGATAATGTAAGCGTGGGCGCCCAGCTTCTGTATGTCGATCTTGGAAACAAGAAATCAGACCTGAAGTTCGACGGTAGCAATGACCCATTCAAGGACAAGCTTGATATGGTTGTTGCGCAAGGAACTCTCTCATTCCGCTTCTGAATTCCCGAAGGCGGTTTAATTTTGATGGCCGGGGCATTGCGCATGTCCCGGCTTTTTCTTGAGTGGTGAGCACTGAAGCACGAACGGCGTGTCACTCCGCCTTCCGCACCGCCACCAGCACATGCGTCGCCGACGCGCCGCTGATCTGCACGGTGGCCGGCCCTGCATCAAGCGCGAAGCGGACGCTCTTGCGCAGGTTGGGGCAGCCTTTGGCGCCGCTGAAATCGGCGGACGGCTTGAACGCCCCGTTCTGCACCACGTCGAGCCACGCCTCTTCCGAGAGCGTGATCTGATAGGCCGCGGCTTCCGGCAGATTGAATTGCAGCACCGCGCCGTTGGGCGCGACGTCCTTGGGCTTCCGTTCAGGCGGCAGCACGAAACCGGCCTTGGCGCCGTCCACCAGCGTGACCGCGAGTGCCGAGGCTGGCAATTCCGTGAACGATGCGCCCGTCTCCACCGCCGGAATATTCGCCGCCGTGAACCACTGGCTTTCCTGCGCCAGCGGCCATTTGAAGGCGGCGCAGCCCTCGCCCGCCGCCAGGGCCCTGCTGCCCAGCGCCAGCAAGAACACACCCGCCAGGAAAGCCTGCATCATTCGCCCCGCCATGCCGAAACCTCCGCCTTGCGTTATTCCCGCCGGAATATACCGTGCGCAGGCGTCGCCGGTCTATCGCTTCCCTTGGCCTGCCGGACCTGCTATCCCCCGCGCCCTCAACGCAGTGAGGATTTTGCCCCGTGTCCACGTCTCCCGCTCTCACCGTCATGATCGCCGCCGTCCGCAAGGCGGCGCGCGGCGTCCAGCGCGATTATGGCGAACTGGCCAATCTGCAGGTGTCGGTGAAAGGCCCGGGCGATTTCGTGACCGCCGCCGACAAGCGCGCCGACAAGACGCTGCGCGAGGAACTGGCGAAGGCAAGGCCCAACTATTCCTTCCTCACCGAGGAAACCGGCGTCGTGGCGGGCAGCGATCCCGAACACCGCTTCATCATCGACCCGATCGACGGTACCTCGAACTTCATGCACGCCATCCCCATGTTCGCCATCAACGTGGCGCTGGAACGCAAGGGCGAGCTGATTGCCGCCGTCACCTATAATCCGGTCACGGATGAATTATACCACGCCGAAAAGGGCCAAGGCTGCTTCCTCAACAACAAGCGCCTGCGCGTCTCGGCGCGGAAGGACATTCACGAGGCCGTGGTCTCCTATGAGATGCCGCACCGCGGCGGCAAGGATCTGCCGCTGTCGCGCGCCGAAGCGGGCGCATTGCAGGCGAAAGTGGTGGGCATCCGCTCCATCGGCTCCGCCGCGCTGGCGCTGGCCTATGTGGCGGCCGGCCGTTTCGATGCCTTCGTGTGCCGCAACATCAACCCGTGGGACATGGCGCCCGGCATTCTCCTGGTGCGCGAAGCGGGCGGCTTCGTGGCCGATCCCTCGACTGAGGCGAACCCCATGGAGTCCGGCCACATCCTCGCCGCCAATGCCGAACTGCTGCCGCAGATGAAGGCGGCGCTGGCGGAGTCATCGAAGTTTTAATCCAGTCGTTCAGAGTGGCCGCTCATCAGTCCTGAATGGAATTGGCGAGAAACTGTTCTGTTTCTTTGTTGAGTTTCGTCGCCGAGCGAATGGCATCAAAGTCCTGGTGCGTGATTCTGACTTTGCCGTCTGGCGGCATCGTTTTTACAAACGGCCTGATGCGTGGATTCGCCATAATCCATACGCGGGATTTTCCGCCGCTGGACAGCACGCCAACCAAATCATAACCCTCGTCATCGGCCGCCTTGACGAGAACAATCGGCTCAACGAGCTGGCCTTGGTACCTTGAACCGGTTGACTGAAGAACAGACCATTCATGGTAGTTTGCGAGTTCATTGTCAGGGTCGTTGCAAATTGAATAAAGGCTCCAAGAGACGAGCGCCATCGCGCTTGAGACTACAAAAAACAGAATGTTCCAGCCGGATATCCGCATTGATCACTTTCCAATGAAGGGCGCAGGCGGGCCCGTAAATCCAGCATAGCCCAATCGGATGAAGTAAACGCGGGCCTTGTGAGATACCGCGAGAATTGCCACGTTTTACACACCCGCCGCCTTGACATGGCGCACGCTTCCCCCTTCTCTCCAAAGCTGGTGATGGAGAAATTGGAGCATCATGTCTAAAGAGCTGAACTGGAAGAGCGCCACGTCGCTGGTGCGGGGCTACCGGAAAAAGAAGTTTTCGCCCGTCGAGGTGGTCAAGGCGTCTCTCGCCCAGATCGAGCGGCATGAACCGGCACTCAACGCCATGTGCGGCATCCATGCCGATGAGGCGCTGGCGGCGGCGAAGGCCAGCGAGTCGCGCTGGCTGAAAGGAGAGCCCATCGGCCCCGTCGATGGCGTACCCACGCTGGTGAAGGACCTGCTGCTGGTGCGCGGCTGGAAGACGCTGCGCGGCTCGCGCACCGTCGATCCCAACCAGGCATGGGATGCCGATGCCCCTTGTGTGGCAAGGCTGCGCGAATCGGGCGCCATCCTGATCGGCCAGACCACCACACCGGAATTCGGGTGGAAAGGTGTCACCGATTCCCCCTTGACCGGCATTACGCGCAATCCCTGGGATGTGAGCAAAACCTCAGGGGGCTCCTCCGGCGGCGCCTCGACTGCGGCAGCGGCAGGCTATGCGCCGTTGACGCTCGGCACCGATGGCGGCGGCTCGATCCGCATTCCCGCCGGCTTTGCCGGAATCTTCGGGCACAAGCCCTCCTTTGGCCGCGTGCCGGCCTTCCCGCTCTCGCCATTCGGCACCGTCGCCCATGTGGGGCCGATGACCCGCACGGTGGAGGATTCGGCGCTGATGATGAATGTCATCGCCCAGCCCGATGCGCGCGACTGGACATCGCTTCCCTATGATGGCCGCGACTATCTCGCCAAGCTGGGCAAGGGCATCAAGGGCCTGCGCATCGCCTACAGCCCCGCGCTGGGCCATGCCGAGGTCGATCCCGAAATTGCCGCGCTGGTGAAAAAGGCCGTGACGGTTCTGGAAGAGCTTGGCGCGGAGGTGGAGGAAACCGATCCGGGCTTCGCCGATCCGGCGGCCTGCTTCCGCACACTCTGGTGGTCGGGCGCCCGCGCCCTGCTTGGCAGGTTGCCGCCGGAGAAAAAGGCGCTGCTCGATCCTGATCTCGCCAGTGTGGTGGAGCAATCCATGGCGATCTCGCTCGACGATTACCAGGACGCTTTGAAGGCGCGCGGCGAATTGGGCAGCCAAATGCGCCAGTTCATGGAACGCTACGACCTTTTGGTGACTCCCACCCTGCCGATTCCAGCTTTCGAGGCCGGCTTGCTCGCGCCACAGAAGGACAATACGTCGAAGTGGGTGAACTGGACCCCCTTCTCCTATCCCTTCAACCTCACCCAGCAGCCAGCCTCAAGCGTGCCCTGCGGCTTCACAAAAGCCGGGCTCCCCGCAGGCCTGCACCTCGTCGGACGCATGTTCGACGATATGACGGTGCTGCGCGCGTCACACGCCTATCAGGTGGCGACGGACTGGCTGAAGAAGAAACCGGCGCTTGTGTCTTAAGCGGCCTGATTCTGTTCGAGGCGGGTGATTTCGTCTTTGATCTTGAGCTTGCGCCGCTTGAGTTCGGCGATTTCTTCATCCGAAGAGGCCGGGTGGGTGATCGCGTCTGCAAGTTGGGCCTCAAGGGCCTTGTGCTTGGCGGCGAGTTCACCGAGGTGGGATTGAAGGCTCATAGATCTTCCTCCACTCATGCTTCGACAACAGGATGATGACACAGACGTGGGGGCTTGTCGAACCCTTGACAAGGGCATAGTTCATGATCCCGAACAGGGCGGGGAAATCGTGGTAAAACTCGACACGTTGCAGGAAGTTGCGATGCGGGCGAAGCTGCAGGTCCTGCTGCAGCAGCACCGCGATCTCGACACCGCCATCTTCTCGCTGGAGCAGACCGGCACCGGCGACCAGCTGCAGCTCCGCCGCCTCAAGAAGATGAAGCTTGAGTTGAAGGACAAGATTCAAGTCATTGAAAACATGCTCATTCCCGATATCATCGCCTGACAGGATTTCGCGTGGCAAAACCCGTTTCTGACGTCGCCATCATCATGGGCAGCCAGTCCGACTGGCCGACCATGAAGCACGCCGCCGACACACTGAGCGAGTTGGGCGTAGCCCATGACACGCGCATCGTCTCGGCCCACCGCACGCCCGACCGCATGGTGGAGTTCGCGAAATCCGCCAAGGCGGCGGGCTTCAAGGTGATCATTGCGGGTGCTGGCGGCGCGGCGCATCTGCCCGGCATGACCGCCTCCATGACGCCGCTGCCGGTGTTCGGCGTGCCCATTGAATCGAAGGCGCTGTCGGGCAAGGATTCGCTTCTTTCAATCGTACAGATGCCGGCGGGGATTCCGGTTGGAACGCTGGCCATCGGCAAATCTGGCGCGGTGAATGCCGCCCTCCTCGCGGCAGCCGTGCTGGCGCTTTCGGATGACAGGCTGGCGGCGCGGCTCGAAGCCTGGCGCGCCAAGCAGACTGCCGCCGTGGCCCATGCGCCGGTGGACGCCTCCTGATGCGGCTGGAGACGCCTCTTCCGCCCGGCTCCACCATCGGCATTCTGGGCGGCGGCCAGCTTGGGCGGATGATCGCCCTGGCCGCAGCCCCGCTTGGCCTCAAGACGCATATTTACGCCCCCGAAGCTGACAGCCCGGCGTTTCAGGTTTCGGATGCCCGCACCATCGCGCCTTATGAAGATCTGGATGCGCTGGATGCCTTTGCCCGCGCTGTCGATGTCATCACCTATGAATTCGAGAACGTGCCGGGCGAGACGGCGGCGTTTCTCGAAGACCGCAAGCCCTTGGCCCCCGGCTCTCTCGCGCTCAAGACGGCGCAGGACCGGGTGGATGAAAAGACCTTCATCGCCTCCCTCGGCATTCCCGTGGCGCCCTTCGCCGCCGTCGATGATGAAACCTCGCTGGGTGCCGCCATTGCCCGCACCGGACGGCCGTCGATCCTGAAAACCCGCCGCTTCGGCTATGACGGCAAGGGGCAGGTGGTGATCCGCGAGGGCGACGGCATTCTCGAAGCTTTTGACGCCATCGGGCGGCAGCCGGCAATTCTCGAGGGCTTCATTTCCTTTGACCGCGAAATCTCGGTGATCGCCGCCCGCGGCTGGGACGGCGGGATTGCGGTCTATGACGTGCCCGAGAACGTGCACCGCAATGCCATTCTCCACACCTCGACTGTTCCCGCCGCGATTCCGCCTGCCCTTGCCGATGAGGCGCGGGAGATCGGTGGCCGCATCATCGCGGCGCTGGATTATGTGGGTGTCATCGGCATCGAGCTGTTTGCGGGCGAAGGCGGCCTGACGGTGAATGAGATTGCGCCGCGCGTTCACAACTCAGGCCACTGGACCATGGATGCCTGCATGGTCTCGCAATTTGAGCAGCATGTGCGCGCCATCTGCGGCTGGCCGCTGGGCAATCCCGCCCGCCATTCCAACGTGGTGATGACCAATCTTCTGGGCGATGACGCGCACCAGTGGCAGGCCCTTGCCGCCGAGCCAAACTTGGCCCTTCACCTCTATGGAAAGGCCGAGGCGCGGCCCGGCCGGAAAATGGGTCATGTCAACCGCCTGACCCCTCGACAGGGCAGATAGCCTATGCTATGCCGCCGCCACTTCCGGGGCCCCTAGAGGGCCCTTTTGCCCGTTCAACACGAAATTCGAGGTTATCGCTTGCAAGTCGTCGTCCGTGACAACAATGTCGATCAGGCCCTCAAGGCGCTCAAGAAAAAGATGCAGCGCGAGGGCATTTTCCGCGAGATGAAGCTGCGCGGCCATTACGAGAAGCCCTCCGAGAAGAAGGCCCGCGAAAAGGCGGAAGCCGTGCGCCGCGCCCGCAAGCTGCAGCGCAAGAAGCTGCAGCGCGAAGGCCTGCTGCCCATGCCGAAGAAGGTAGAAATGCCCGCCCGTGGCCCCCGCGGCCCGCAATAAGCATTCGGCCATTCAGGTTTCCGGGGCCGCCCTTGATGAAAGGCGCGGCCCCAATTGTTTCATAAGGCAGGTACATGGTCGGGCCATGCCGCGCGCCCTGCTCCTGTTGCTGCTGATTCTCTTCGCCCTTCCCGCGCGGGCTGATGACACGGCCGCGCTTCAGGCCACGCTCGACGCCGGAAAAACCGTCACGCTGGAGCCCGACCGCACCTATCACATCCGCCGCAGCCTGGCGATCCGCCACGCCGGAACGGGCATCATTGGTGATGGCACCGCAACGCTTGTGATGGATTCGGACGCCGGGGCCTTCGACAACGCCTCGGCTTCCGCGCGCGACCGCTATGGGCCGAACGCCGTGGGCATCATCGCGCGCGGAATCGACCGGCCCATCGTGCAGGGGGTGCGGATTACCTATGCGGGCGGCATCGATGACCGCTATGTGAAGGCCATCGCCTTCCGCGATTGCACCAATATCGTTCTCGACCACAACGAGGCGTGGAATTTCACCAAGTCCTGGGGAATTCTCTACATCGGCGGCAGCACCGGCGGCAGCGTGAGCTTCAATACCATCCGCGACAGCACCACCAATTCTTTTACCTTCGGCCAGATCACCGGCATCGAGTTCGACAATGACGACAAACCTTCTTCGCAAATTCGCGTCGAGGGCAATGACATTCACGATCTCACGGTGGGGCCGCAATTCCTCAAGATGTTTGGATACCAGACCGACGGCATAAACACCGTGCGGCAGGGCACATCGCATCTGGTGATCGTAAACAACCGCATCAACCATGTGGGCGAGGCCATCGATCATTTCGGCAACAGCAGTAGCATCACTGGCAACCGCCTCTCGCGCTGTTATAATTTCTGCATCAAGCTGATCCACGGCGCGCGCTTCAATTTCGTGCGCGGCAACCAGATCAGTGGCGCCGGGCTGGGCGGCATCGTGCTCGCGGTTTCGGCAAAGAGCCCGCAGGATACGCTGGGCAATGTCATCACCGGCAATGTAATTTCAGGCATCGATCCCGACCATGCCTGGGCAGGCCACCCGGCCTTCGGCATCGGGCTGATGTCGGCACCCGGCGCGGCTTTTGGCTCACGCAACAACCGGATCATCGGCAATCTGATCGATCTCAGGAACACCGGAGCCATCGGCCTGCGCGCCGTGGGCCGGAGCGGCGCCGGCAATTGCTTCCGCGCCAATATCGTGCTGCACGCCCGCATCCGCGCCACATGGCTCAACCCGTCCGTGGCGAATTGCCGGGCTGAATAGGCTTACTCCGCCGCCACCAGCTTGCCGGTGAACACAACAGGCCCCGTGGGCTGGCCGGTGGGAGATCCCCCTTCCGGCTCCAGGCTGACGGCAAACACGGTGGCGCCTAGCGCCGCGCTGTCGGCCTTTCCGAGTTGCGATGAGGGAATGCGGAAATCGGCGTTGAGAACGCCAAGCGATTGCGGCTTCTCGCGCCCTGCCCCCAGCGCCCAGAGCTCATAGGATTTGCCCTCCGGCAATTGCGCCGTGACGGGCCTGACCGTGATGGTGCCACGCGCCGTATCGACGGACGCGAGAAACGCTGGTCCCGGCCCATCGGCCTGCAGCACCGCGACGAAGCGCTGCCCCTGTGGCTCCGGCTGGGGCTTCAGGATCATCAAACCGGTAAGCGCCGCCGCCAGCGCCATTGCGCCCACGGCAATGCTGCGCCAGCAGTTCACGCGGCGCGTGAGGTCGATGACGGTTGCCGATGTGTCACCACAGCCGATGGCCGCCATGACGCGGGCTTTCAGATGCGCGGGCACCGGAACGGAGAGCAATGCCTCGGAGAGCGGAAACAGCCGCCGCTCCCACTGTGCCACGGCAGAAGCAAGCGCAGGATTGCCGGTCATTTCCTGATCAACTGCAGACCGTTCGGCGGCGTCCAGCGTGCCCAGCGCATATTCGGCGGCGAGGCCTTCGATTTCGTCATCAACGGCCATCGAGACACTCCCGGAGGGCAATCAGGCTGCGCCGGAGCAGCGTCTTGATGGTGGTGACCGGCCGCCGGTATTGTGCCGCCAGTTCCTCGCGCGACCAGCCGCGATAATAGGCCAGCAGCACCATGTCCTGCCGGTCTTCCGGCAGGCCGGACAGACACTCGCGCAGGTGCTTCAACTCCAGCGCAAATTCGGCTTCCGGCATGACAGGAGCCTGTGCTTCGGCTGCATCGTCCAGATCGGCGGTGGGCCGCTCCGACGCCCTCCGGCGCAGATCGATTGCCTGGTTGCGGGCGATGGCCGCCAGCCATGCCATGGGCTGCGCCTGCGCCTGATCGTAAAGCCCCGCCTTCTGCCAGATCCGCACAAAGGCTTCCTGCAATGCTTCCTCGGCAAGGTCGCTACGCGGCAGCACACTCCGTACCACGGCAAACAGCCGGCTGGCCGTCAGGTCATAAAGCCTGCCAAAGGCTTCGCGGTCGCCCTTGGAAACCAGAACAAGAAGTGGCGCCAATGTGGCAGGCGCGGGTGAAACGGCTGTCATGACACGATTACGTAACAGACCTGCCCAAAGGTTGCACCAATCGGCACCTAAATAAACGCCAGATGAACGGCGCATTCAGGCCGGGTTCCGCAAGCCCCCGCTAGGTTCCGTTCAACACTGAGATTGGCGAGAGGGACGAAACACCATGATCCGCAACACCATCATCATCCTTGGCGTGCTGGCTACCGCCGCCACGGCGATTGCCGCCCACAGCGCCCCTCCGGCCGCCAAAACCGGCAATGTCACGGTGATTTACAAGAATGCATCCGCTTCATTTCCGGAAGTGAATGTCTGGCAACCCTGCGCCGTGGAGGACTGTTCCGACGTTCAATCCTGAGTTTGCCGGGCGGCGACGCCTGACAATCCGGAACGTGGGGTGACGATTTTCATCAACGCCCCCTCTCGTGAAACTTGAAACTTCGCGTTCCGGTTCCGATCTTTAAGTTTCCCCAGGCAGTACTTCCCCCCATCCCCTGCAAACGCTGCCTGCACCTGGAAGGCCCCGGCTCAGCCCGGGGCCTTTTTTCCATGATCACGGGATTTTGTAAAAATCGTTACAAACCTGTCCCGCACTGTGATTTGCATTACAGCGGCGTCCGCACATATGGATTAACAGGACATCAACAAACGTGCAGATCGCGGAAACCGGCTGAAAAGCACAACTCAAGGTCGTCAAATACAGTAAGGAACTTTTTAGCTGGCTTGCCTGTTTACTCGGCGAAACCAATTCTCCCAAAGGCGGCACTTCCCCCATCCCCTGCAAAACGCCGCCTAAACTTGAGGCCCCGGAACAAATCCGGGGCCTTTTCCTTTTTATAGGAAGACAATTTCTAAACCGCAGATGAACGGACCATTCAGGGCAGGTTCCAGCCCGGAAGCGCAGAACTGCGCTCACGATCAGGGACCCTCCTGGGAGGAGATGAACATGAAAGCCAGAACGACCATCGCCAGCCTCGCCCTCGCCGCCGTGCTTCTCTCGGCCGGCGCATTCGCGAACAACAACCGGTCGCATTCCGTGGCGGGCGTCAACGGCATCAACGCCAACATCACCGTAATCGAAAAGAACCAGACGCTTTCCGCCGCCGACATCGTGGCCGCCGACAAGGGCGTGTAAAATTCTCCCGCCTGATTTTCAGGCGGCTTCGGGCGCTGCCATCCGCCGCCCTTGTCCATCCCCAGCCATCTCCCGACGATCAGCCGATTCGCCTTGGAATCGCAGGCGGCAGCGTGTAGGGAACCCCAAATTCGGGTTCCCCAGAAATGCCAAAACGGACAGACATCAAATCCATCCTCATCATCGGGGCGGGACCGATCATCATCGGTCAGGCCTGCGAATTCGACTATTCCGGCACGCAAGCCTGCAAGGCGCTTAAGGCCGAGGGCTATCGGATCATCCTCGTCAATTCCAACCCCGCCACGATCATGACCGATCCCGATCTGGCGGACGCCACATATATCGAGCCAATCACCCCCGAAGTGGTGGCGAAGATCATCGAAAAGGAACGGCCTGACGCCATCCTCCCCACCATGGGCGGGCAGACGGCGCTGAACACCGCCCTCTCCCTCAACCGCATGGGCGTGCTGGAGAAGTTCAATGTCGAGCTGATCGGCGCCAAGGCCGAAGCCATCGACAAGGCCGAGGACCGCGAGCTGTTCCGCGAGGCCATGAAGAAGATCGGCCTCGAAACGCCCAAATCCATGCTGGCCAATGCCTCCGCCGCCAAGGAGCTGGACCGCGATTTCTATGCCGCCGAAGTGGCGCGCCTGAGATCGGAAGACGGCGACGTGGCGGGCTTCGAGAAGAAATGGGCCGCGCAGGAGCCTGAGCGCTTCAAGAAATACCGCAACCGCGCCATGGTCGAGGCCTTCGAGGCCATGCTGGAAGTGGGGCTTCCCTGTATCATCCGCCCCTCCTTCACGCTGGGCGGCACCGGCGGCGGCATTGCCTATAATCGCGAGGAATTCTTCGACATCGTGGAAAAGGGCCTCGACGCCTCGCCCACCGCCGAAGTGCTGATCGAAGAGTCGGTGCTGGGCTGGAAAGAGTATGAGATGGAGGTCGTCCGCGACAAGGACGACAACTGCATCATCATCTGCTCGATCGAGAACGTCGATCCGATGGGCGTTCATACCGGCGATTCGATCACCGTCGCCCCGGCGCTGACGCTGACCGACAAGGAATACCAGATCATGCGCAACGCCTCGATTGCGGTGCTGCGCGAGATCGGCATCGAAACCGGCGGCTCCAACGTGCAGTTCGGCGTGAACCCGGCGGACGGCCGCCTTGTGGTGATCGAAATGAATCCGCGCGTCTCGCGCTCTTCGGCGCTCGCCTCCAAGGCCACGGGCTTCCCCATCGCCAAGGTGGCGGCACGCCTCGCGGTTGGCTACACGCTGGACGAACTGGCGAACGACATCACCGGCGGCGCAACGCCTGCCGCCTTCGAGCCGACGATCGATTACGTCGTCACCAAGATCCCGCGTTTCGCCTTCGAGAAATTCCCCGGCGCTTCTCCTACCCTCACGACAGCCATGAAATCGGTGGGCGAAGTCATGGCCATTGGCCGCACCTTCCAGGAATCGATGCAGAAGGCATTGCGGGGCCTCGAGACGGGGCTAACCGGCTTCAATGAAATCGAGATTGAAGGCTCTGGCGAAGACGATGACAAGAACGCCATCCGCGCCGCCTTGGGTACCCCTACGCCCGACCGCATCCTCAAGATCGCCCAGGCCTTCCGCATGGGGGCCACGGTTGACCAGGTGTTCCAGTCCTGCAAATATGAGCCGTGGTTCCTGCGCCAGATCGAGGAGATCGTGAGGACGGAGGAGACCATCCGTGCCAGGGGCCTGCCGAAAGACGCGGTGAACCTGCGCCGCCTCAAATCAATGGGCTTCTCCGACAAGCGGCTGGGCGAACTGGTGAAGACCTCCGAAGACAAGGTGAGGAACCACCGCCACAAGCTGGGGGTGCGGCCGGTGTTCAAGCGCATCGACACCTGCGCCGCCGAATTCGCCTCGCCCACCGCCTACATGTATTCGACCTACGAACAGGGCGATGAGGCCGAACCCTCCGACCGGCAGAAAATCATCATCCTCGGCGGCGGGCCGAACCGCATCGGCCAGGGCATCGAGTTCGACTATTGCTGCTGCCATGCCTGCTTCGCGCTGCATGACGCGGGCTATAAATCGATCATGGTCAACTGCAACCCCGAGACCGTCTCGACCGACTATGACACGTCCGACCGGCTCTATTTCGAGCCGCTGACGGCGGAAGACGTTCTTGAGATCATCCACACCGAACAATCGAAGGGCACGCTGAAGGGCGTGATCGTGCAGTTCGGCGGCCAGACGCCGCTGAAACTCGCGGCAGCGCTTGAGGCCGCCGGCGTGCCGATCCTCGGCACCACGCCCGACGCCATCGACCTTGCCGAAGACCGCGACCGCTTCTCGAAGCTCTTGAAGAAGCTGAAGCTGCGGCAGCCCGAAAACGGCATCGCCCATTCGGGCGCGGAGGCGAAGAAGATCGCCAAACGCATCGGCTTCCCGGTGGTGATCCGCCCCTCTTATGTGCTGGGCGGGCGCGCCATGGAGATCGTCCGGGATAACGCGCAGCTGGATCGTTACATCACCGAAGCCGTGGTGGTTTCGGGCGACTCGCCGGTGCTGATCGACAGCTATCTCTCCAACGCCACCGAGGTGGACGTGGACTGCATCGCCGACGGCAAGGATGTGTTCGTGGCGGGCGTCATGGAGCATATCGAGGAAGCGGGCATCCATTCCGGTGACTCCGCCTGCTCGCTGCCCCCCTATTCGTTGAAAGCGCCCGTCATCGCCGAGCTGGAGCGGCAGGCGAAAGAAATGGCGCTGGCCCTCAAGGTGGTGGGGCTGATGAATGTGCAGTTCGCCATCAAGGACGAAAAAATCTACGTGCTTGAAGTGAACCCCCGCGCCTCGCGCACCGTGCCCTTCGTGGCTAAGGTGGTGGGCATTCCCGTCGCCAAGATCGCCGCCCGGGTGATGGCGGGCGAAAAGCTCGAAAGCTTCAAGCTCAAATCGAAGAAACTGAATCATGTGGCTGTAAAGGAAGCGGTTTTCCCCTTCAACCGTTTCCCCGGCGTGGACGTGCTGCTCGGCCCCGAGATGCGCTCGACGGGCGAAGTCATGGGCCTCGACAAGAGCTATGACATGGCCTTCGCCAAGAGCCAGCTTGGCGCTGGCATGCGGATGCCGCAAGCCGGCACGGTGTTCATTTCGGTGAAGGATGCCGACAAAACGAAAATCCTCCCCGCCATGCGCCAGCTTGTGGAGATGGGCTTCAACCTCGTGGCCACCGGCGGCACCCAGCGCTTCTTCGAGGAGAAAGGCGTTCCCTCCACCAAGATCAACAAGGTGCTGGAAGGCCGCCCGCATGTGGTGGATGCGATCAAGAACGGCGAAATCCAGCTGGTGCTGAACACCACGGAAACCCGCTCCTCGCAATCCAACTCGAAGCCCATCCGCCAGACGGCGCTGATGCAGAAGGTGCCCTATTACACCACCCTGCCCGGCATCCTCGCCGTCACCAAAGCCATCGCCGCCCAGCGCGCCGACACGCTGAACGTGCGGCCGCTGCAGGATTATTTTTAGGAAGGCCTCCGGCACCAACGGTAGATCAATCCTCATGGCCACATCCGCGGCCACCAAAGAACTCCGGAAGATGATGAAAGAGCGGCTCCGCGCGGCGGGCTTTGGGCCGGCACGGGGATTTCCGGGCGCACTTGCCATTCGCATCAATGCCGAGGCGGAGCTCTACCTGTTCCCCGAGATCAGAACGCGCGATGGGATTCTGACGGCCGATCCTTTCATCGCAATGATGAGCACGTCGCTTCGCGAGCTTCTTTCAAATATCCCCGGCACCAGGATAAGCGAGCGGTTTGCGCAGTTTTTTCTGTAACAATTTCCCGGAATCCTAGAAGACTGGCAATCGCCATACTTGTATGTGCGGCACCCCGCCGACGTGCCCGGTGTTGTCGACAAGATCATTTCCGACGTCGAAAAGCGCGTAATCCCCTATTTTCTTCAGTTCGACTCCAAAGCGTCCATTATTCCATTGATCGAGGGCTATGCCTATCAGCGCGACTCCTGTCCCCATTTCATTGTGATCGGGGACGCCAAAGATAAATTGCTTCTGCTGAGGCCGAATTGAAATGACAGGCCGCCGAACCGTGTTTTGTCTAACAATCACTCAGACGACAGTAAAGCGCCCTGCAAATCCGGCACAGGCAATAAATTCCGCTGTGACCATTCATCCATCGCCAGCAGAACCGGTTCCAGCGACCGTCCGCGCGGGGTGAGGCGGTATTCGACTCGGGGCGGGATTTCGCGGAAGTCGTGACGCTCGATCAGCCCGTCCTGCTCCAGCTCACGGAGCTGGCGGGTGAGCGAGCGGTGGGTGATGCCGCCCAGATCGCGCTGCAATTGATTGAAGCGGCGCTCGCCTTGCAGGAGCCAGTAAATCACCATCACCTTCCAGCGCCCGGCAATGAGGCCCAGCGTACGCTCTGTCGGGCAACTCACGATTTTCATGGACGCAGCCTCCAGCGGTATCTTCAATGACCGTACTTGCAGATAGGTACATACCCACCCAAATGCCAGCCCGAAGTTGAAAATTCCCTTCGGCAATCGGAGAAAATCATGAAAAAGCAAGTTGTTGACGTGTCTCATGCGCAGGGCCAGCACTGGGTGGGCGATGGCTTTCCCGTCCGCTCGTTGTTCTCATACGGCGAGGGCGACGCGGTGAGCCCCTTCCTCCTCCTCGATTATGCGGGGCCCTTCATGTTCGGCCCCTCCATGCACCGGCGCGGCGTGGGCGCCCATCCCCATCGCGGCTTCGAGACGGTGACGATCGTCTATGACGGCGAGGTCTCGCACAGCGATTCCACCGGCAAGGGTGGCACCATCGGCCCGGGCGACGTGCAGTGGATGACGGCGGCCAGCGGCATCTTCCATGAGGAATATCATTCCGACGGGTTCACCAAATCCGGCGGGCCGTTCCGCATGGTGCAATTGTGGGTGAACCTGCCTGCCAAACACAAGATGTCCAAACCCGGCTATCAGGCCATCGGTTCGGCGTCGATCCCGGTGGCTGAGTTGCCCGATGGGGCCGGCAGCCTGCGGGTGATCGCCGGTGACTTCGGCGGGACCAGGGGTGCCGCGCGAACCTTCTCGCCTCTCAATGTGTGGGATGCGCAGATGAAGGCGGGCCATGCCGCCACCTTCACGGTGCCCGAAGGGCACACGGCGATGGTTGTGGTGCTCGGCGGCCGCGTGACCATCGACGGCCAGGCCGCAACCGAGGCGGAGGTTCTGCGTCTCAGCCGGGAGGGTGACAGCTTCACGGTGATGGCTGACGGTGACGCCAAACTGCTGATTCTCACAGGCAAGCCCCTGGGTGAGCCGGTGGTGGGCTATGGGCCTTTCGTCATGAACACCGATGCGGAAATCCGCCAGGCGATTGAAGACGTGAACGCCGGGCGTTTCCTCACACCGGCAAACACCGTGGATGAGCCGACAGGCGCCGCATGACCAGCGCCCGGCCTCATGTCAAACCGTGAGGCCGGGCATTTTTTGCCAGCCCGTCTCTCTGCGCCAAAAATGCCGGGACAAAGCAGGGTTTACCCACGGGAAACCGATCCCCTTGAAATCCACGCCGATTTAGGCCATCTTCTGCCCTCGCCCGGCTGCTACGTTCACGCGTAGGCCGGGTGCCGTTTTTTCTGATGATGGCTTCAAACCGCGCCGCGCGGGTGTTCCGGGCGGGCTGAGACGAACTGACATATTCTGGACGAGACCGATGGAAAAAGTGCCAATGACGGCCGAAGGCCACACCGCGATGATGGATGAGATCAAGCATCTGAAATCGGTGGAGCGCCCGCGCATCATCAAGGCCATCGAAGAGGCGCGCTCGCACGGCGACCTTTCAGAGAATGCCGAATACCATGCCGCGAAGGAGCAGCAGGGCTGGACGGAAGCGCGCGTGGCAGAGCTTGAGGACAAGATCAGCCGCGCCGACGTCATCGACATTTCCAAACTCTCGGGCGACACCGTGAAATTCGGCGCCAAGGTCACGCTCGTTGACGAAGAAACCGACGACGAGGCCTCTTACCAGATCGTCGGCGAGTTCGAGGCGGATGTGAAGAAGGGCAAGATCTCCGTCACCTCCCCCATCGCCCGCGCCATCATTGGCAAAAAGACCGGCGACAGTGTCGAGGTCAACACGCCGGGCGGCGGCAAGAGCTACGAAATCCTGAAAGTGAAGTGGAAGTAACCTGCGCCTCAGCGCAGGTTCACCACCGCCACCTTGTCCTTGTAGTCTTCCTTGGGATCACTCCCGAGCAGCATCTTGATGCCGGCGAGCAGGCTTGAGTCATTCAGCCAGATTTCGGCATTAGCGGCATCGAAACGCACCAATGCGAGATTGGGATCGGTCTTGCCGCCGGGATACCAGGCGGCGATGAATTTGTTCCACAGCCTGTCGATGACGGCCTTGTCATTGTCGAGCGTCATGGTGCCGTCGATGCAGGCGAAGAGGTCATGCCCTTTCGACACAAAATGCGCAGCAGCGGGTGCGGAGCGGCCCATTTTCTTCACAAGCTCGGTATCCTTGGCGGTGAAGAACCAGATAGGGCCTCCCTCTTCCTCGATCTGCGCCGTGAGCGGGCGCGAACGGCCATGCTCGCTCACCAGCCCCACCATGATGGTCATCTCGCTCTTAAGCTCTTTCCAGAGCTTGTGCTTCAGATCGGCTTCCTTGCTCATGCGCGTGTCCTCCAGTTTCAGGAGGGCAAACGCAGACGGGTTCAGCGGGTTCCGGCTGGTGGCGGGATATAGCCGGGAAGATGGGCGGCGGCGGGAAGATGCACCAGTGCCATCGCTTTCTTTATTGCAGCGTCCATATTCCGGCTGATGTCTTTTTCCAGAATGAGCGGGCGGAAATAATCAGCCCACTGAAATTCCATATAGGGCTGCTGCGTCTTGAGAAACCCGCCCTTCAGCCGCACGAAACCGGCCAGGCTGCGATAAGGATCATCGGCAAGATCACCAAGCCTCTTTGGCAACGATGACACGGGATGGCGCTGGCCCTCCGCATCGGTCAGCATCATGAAACCACGCTTGGCCATGATGCCCCAGAAGTCGGCCATAGAATGCGCAGAAAAATCATCCGACACATCGACGGGAGCCGAGAGAAACTTCTCGCGTTCAAGAGCGAGTCCGAGATGGTGGTGGTCAATCACATAGACGCGCTTCTTTGGGCCCAGCACGGCACGGATGGGATGCTCGAGAATGAAATTCACAAGTTCCGATGGCCGGCCGCGCAAACTTTCAAGACCGGCGCGCTTGAACTTCACAAGCGCATATCCCACGCTCATTTGCGTAGGCCGGAGATCGGCAATCTCCACAACCTGAATCGCCATCTTGTTTTCCTGTAGTTCTGCCGGGAAATCCTATCACGGATCCTCCCGGCAGAACGGACATTACAGGAAAATAAGACTTATTCCCGCATGATACGGTCCGGCAGTTTGTCAATTGCTTCATCAGCGCCCTGATCCTTGTGCAGCACGCCTTCGCGAAGGACCTTCGTCGCGGCATCGTGCTTCAATTTCGGATCGGTGGGAATGGGCTTAGTTTCGCTGTCGGCGGTAAGCCCCGGCTTGCGCTCCGATACTTTTTCTTCCCGAGCCGCTTCTGCAAACGAAGAAAGAGATTCAGGCTGCTGACGTTTCGCGGTTGCCATGGGTTGTCCTCCTTGTGTGGCAGATTAAACGCCGGGAGGACCGCAATGTTCCGCGATCAGTGTTCGCCGCCCTCCTCCACATCGGCAAGTTGCGGTATCCGGTGCTCGATGATGTGGAATACTGTATTGGCCGCGAGGATCAGAATGGTCGCGGCGAGCGGCAGCCAGATATAGCGCAAGCCCACGAAGCAACCCATTGCAGCAACGCACCAGATGGTGGCGGCGGTGTTGAGGCCGCGCACGCGGAAGCCATCCCGCATAATGACGCCCGCTGCCAGGAAGCCGATGCCCGTGGCCACTTGCGCGGCAATTCTCGCCGTGGCGTCGCCGCCCAGATCATGCCCCATCAAAACGAAAAGTGCGGCGCCGAACGCCACCAGCGCATTGGTGTGCGGCCCCGCCGCATGGCCGTGCCAGCGCCGCTCAAACCCGATGGCACCGCCCAGAAGCAGCGCCAGCGCCAGCCGCCCGACATCGGAATAATCCATCATGATGTGGCGAGCGCCTGATCCAGCGCTTTCCCGATCTTGGGGCCTGTGGGCTTTGCGACGGAAGAAAACCAGGTGATGAATTCACCCTGCCGCCCAATCAGATATTTGTGGAAATTCCATTTCGGCCTGCCGATCAGCCCGGCCTGTTCGCCCGCCCATTTGTAGAAGGGATGAGCCTCCGCGCCTTTCACCACGCTGCGCGTGGTGAGCGGAAAGGTGACACCGTAATTCACCTTGCAGAACTGGGCGATTTCGCCGGATGTGCCGGGCTCCTGCGCGCCGAAATCATTGCAGGGCACGCCCAGCACCACGAGGCCCTGCCCCTTGCGCGCCTGCCAGAGCTGTTCAAGCCCTTCATATTGCGGCGTGAACCCGCATTCCGAAGCGGTGTTCACCACCAGAAGCACCTTGCCCCTGAAGCTGGACAGCGGCAGCGGCGCGCCATCGATGGCGGTGAAGGAGAAATCATAGGCGGTTGTCATGATGCATGTCCGGATCGCAAAGAAGTTGACAAGAGATAGCAGGAATTTGACCCGTTCAACATGCCGTGTCATGAAAGTAAAAACTACAACCACAGGGAGGCGGCATGACGCGGGGGATGATCTGGGGCTGGGTGATTACATTGATCGGCATAGCCCTTTGGGCCTATGGCTATTTTGTCGGCGGCCACCCCGCCTTCATCAATTGGGCGGCCTATACCCCTCACTGGATCGCCGAATACATGCCCACCGCCGAAGCAGAAATCGGCATCCTGCTCATGTTTCTGGCCATGATCCCCATGTACTGGCCGCAGAAAGACGCTAAGCCCGCCGCACATCCCTGACATGGCGGGCGGCGAACAATACGATTCCCGCCATCAGCCCCCAGAAGGCCGCGCCAATCCCGGCAATCGAGATTCCGGATGCCGTGACGAGGAAGGTGACCAGCGCCGTCTCGATGTCGCGCGGTTCCTTCATCATCGCCGAAAGTCCGCCCATCAGCGGTGAAAACAGCGCCAGCCCGGCAATCGCGGTGATGAGCGGCGAAGGCAGCGCGCCCAGAATTTGCACGAAGCTCGCAGCGGCAAGGCCGATCAGTCCATAGAGGATCAGATAGGGCCAAGCCACCAGCCAGCGCTTCTTGGGATCGGGATGGCAGTCAGGCCCCGTCACGATGGATGCCGTGATCGCCGCCATGTTCACCGCGTGGCTGCCGAAAGGCGCCAGAAGCACGGAGCCAATCCCCGTCACCAGCAGGCAGGGTGCCACGGGCGGCTGATAGCCGGAAGCCCTGAGCACCGCGAAACCGGGAAGATTTTGCGAGGCCATGGTGACGAGAAACAGCGGCACGCCGATGCCGATGATGGTGCGCTCGTCAAATGTGGGCGTCGTCCATTCCATCGCTGTCAGGCCAAGGCTGCAGCAATTCCCGGCGAAGGAGCCGGAGAAGGCCGCCAGCGCCACGCCGAGGACAACAATCACCGGCACGGCGTAAAGCGGGATCAGCAGCCTGAGCGCGAAAAACACCACGATCAGCGGCAGCACGAACTGCGGCATGGCAAGCGCCGCGCCCGGCACGCCAAGGCAATAGTGAAACAGCACGCCCGCCAGCATGGCCGCCGCAATCGAGGCGGGGATTTTCTCGATCGCCTTTTCAAACGGCTTGATGAGTTCGCAGATCGCCATCAGCACCCCCGCCACCACGAACGCGCCGAGCGCGTTGGCGTAGCTGGCGCCGCTGGTGCTGGTGGCGATGAGCGCCGCACCCGGCGTGGACCAGGCCGTAATGATCGGCATGCGGTAACGCACCGAGAGAATGAACGACGTGATCGCCATGCCGAAGCACAGCGCCGCCGCCCATGACGCCTGCTGCGAGGGCGAGGCGCCCACGGCGCGCGCCGCCTCCATGATGACAAGGATGGTGGAGGCGAATCCGCACAACGACAGCCGTGGTGGTGGCGGAGATGATGCTGAACCATCCCCCGTCCCGCTTGATGGCGGCATCACTCATGGCAAAGGCACTCCGGGATCATATTTGGAAACGCGCAGGACGAGCGTGGTCTTGACGCTGTCCACATTGGGAGCACCCGTCAGGTCGCGGATGATGAAATTCTGCAATTCCGGCAGATCGCGCGCCACCAGTTTCAGCAGGAAATCCGCCTCGCCCGACACCGCATAAGCCTCGCGCACCAGGGGCCATCCCACCACACGGGTCTCAAAGGCGCGGAGTTCATTCTCGGCCTGGCTCTTCAAGCCCACGAAGGCGATGACGCTGACATTGAACCCCAGCGCCGCCGCATTGAGGCTGGCGCGATAGCCGGAAATGATGCCGCTCCGCTCCAGCGCCTGCACCCGCCTCAAGCAGGGCGGCGGCGAAAGCCCTACGCGTGAGGCCAGTTCCACATTGGTGAGCCTGCCGTTCTGCTGCAATTCCCGCAGGATTTTCCAGTCAGTCTGGTCCAAGTGGCTGCGCGAATCCATGGAGTTGATCCTAGCAATATTATTGCGCAAACCCCAAGCGGACTGTTCACAATCAGGTGCTCTGGCCTTGTGATGCTTCGGAAATGAGCTATGTTATTTTCTCATACCGCTCAGGAGTCTTCCATGCCGCCCCGTCATAACCGCGTCCTGATCCTCGGGTCAGGCCCAGCGGGATACACTGCCGCCATCTACGCTGCCCGCGCCATGCTGAAGCCGGTGCTGATTCAAGGCGTTCAGCCGGGCGGCCAGCTGACCATCACGACGGATGTGGAAAACTACCCCGGTTTCGCCAAGGCTATCCAGGGGCCGTGGCTGATGGAGGAAATGAAGGCGCAGGCCGAACACATGGGCACCGAAATCGTGTCCGACACCATCACAGAAGTGAAGCTGCATAACAAGCCGATCTGGCTGAAGGGCGACTCCGGGCAGGAATACACCTGCGATGCGCTGATCATCTGCACCGGTGCGCAGGCCAAGTGGCTGGACCTGCCCTCCGAGCATCAATTCAAGGGCTTTGGCGTCTCCGCCTGCGCCACCTGCGATGGCTTCTTCTATCGCGGCAAGAAGGTGCTGGTGATCGGCGGCGGCAATACCGCTGTGGAGGAAGCGCTGTTCCTCACCAATTTCGCCAGCGAGGTCGTGTTGGTTCACCGCCGCAACGAGCTTCGCGCCGAACGCATCCTGCAGCAACGGCTGTTCGATCATCCCAAGATCAAGATCATGTGGGACACGGCGGTTGACGATGTGCTGGGCACCCATGAGCCCAAGGGCGTAACCGGCGCGCGGCTGCGCAATGTGAAGACCGGCGCCGTGCAGGATGTCACCGCCGACGGCATCTTCGTCGCCATCGGCCACAAGCCGGCGACCGAACTGTTTGAAGGCCAGCTTCCGTTCAAGCAGGGCGGCTATCTCATCACCGAGCCACGCTCCACCGCCACCGCCATTGAAGGCGTGTTCGCGGCAGGCGATGTGACGGATGACGTCTATCGCCAGGCCGTCACGGCGGCTGGCATGGGCTGCATGGCGGGGCTTGAAACCGAGAGATGGCTGCATTCCGCTGAGGAGGTGCGCCATGCCGCTCAGTAACATCATGGACTGGGACAAGCTGCGCATCTTCCACGCCGTGGCGGATGCCGGAAGTTTCACCCATGCGGGCCACGAGCTCGGCCTCTCGCAATCCGCCGTGAGCCGCCAGATCAGCGCGCTGGAGGATGGGCTGAACGTCCCCCTCTTCCATCGCCATGCGCGCGGCCTGATCCTCACCGAACAGGGCGAGGTGCTCTACCGCACCGCGCATGAAGTGTTCACCAAGCTCACCGCCGCGCAGACGCGGCTGATGGATTCCAAGGAAAAGCCATCGGGCGAACTCCGCATCACCACCACGGTGGGCCTGGGATCCGTGTGGCTTACGCCGCGCCTCAAGGAATTCACCGAACTCTACCCGCAGATCAACGTGACGCTGATGCTGGACGACCGCGAACTCGACCTCGCCATGCGCGAGGCCGATGTGGCGATCCGGCTGCGGCGGCCGACCCAGCCTGACCTCATCCAGCGCAAGCTCTTCACCGTGCACCACCACATCTACGCCTCGGTCGAATATGTGAAAACGCATGGCATTCCCAAATCGCTTGAGGATTTGGACCGTCACAAGATCGTGACCTTCGGCCAGTCGCCCACCTATCTCGAGCCGATCAACTGGCTTGAGAACGCCGGCAGGCCCGAAGGCGAACCCCGCCCGGTGGCGCTGCGCGTGAACAATGCCTATGGGCTCCGCCGCGCCGTGCAGGCTGGCGTCGGCATTGCCTCGCTGGCCGACTATCTGGTGGCGCCCGATATGGGGCTGGTGCAGATCGACCTGCCGCTCGAGACGCCGGAATGGGATACTTACTTTGTTTATCCCGAGGAGCTGAAGGAAACCAAGCGTGTGACCGTATTCCGCGACTTCATCGTCTCCAAGGCGAAGGAATGGAGTTTCTAGACTGCGATTGTTGCGGCGCACCTAAATAAAATCGAAGAATTGCCCGCACGCTTGGCAAATCATCGCGCGTCATGCCCGCCTCTCATGGCTCCCATGAGGCGGGGCCGGTTGCCGGACTCGGGCAGACCACGCATTGTCGCCAAGCGTTTTTTTCGAACGCGATGGTGCGGCAGCTACTCTCTCCCCTTGTACCTCCGCATCAGCCGAAGCGCTTGTCCGCGCCGAGGTGCCCCCGATGGGGCCACGTAACTCAAGGCCGGAAACTCTCCGGCCTTTTTCTTTGCCCGCGCAGCTTTGACGCTGTTTCCCGCTTCGCTATGCTCGCGTCAAAAGCAGGCAGGAGACCACCATGCGCCACGCCGCATTGACCGCGATCCATCTTCCCGATTTCGGCAACCCCAAAACAGAGCCGGCACTTTCGCGCGAGATTTACGCCGCGCGGCTCGAACGTCTTGAAAAGGCTATGGCAGCCGCAGGTTATGACGCGCTTGTGATCTATGGCGACCGCGAGCATGTGGCCAATATTGCATGGTCCACCGGCTATGATCCCCGCTTTGAAGAAGCGATCTGCGTTATCGTGCCGGGGCGGAAGCCCACGCTGTTCGCCGGCAACGAGGGTTACCCTTACGCCGAATGCGCCAATGGCGTCTTTGAGCGCGTGTTGTGGCAGCCTCTCAGCCTGATGAGCCAGCCGCGCGATAAATTCCGTGTACTGAGCGATCTTCTGGCGGAAGCAGGAGTGAAGAAGGGCCAGCGCATCGGCCTTGCCGGGTGGAAGGGTTTTGAGAGCGAGGATGGGGTGTTCGATCCGCAGTGGTTTGAAACACCGGCTTATCTCGTGGAGGCGCTGCGTGCCTTTGGGCCTGTCTCCAATGCGGCGCTTCTATTCATGGATCCGTCCACGGGCCTGCGCGCCATCAATGAGGTGGATCAGCTCGCCTGCTTTGAACATGCGGCCACCCTCACCTCCTCTGCGATCTCCCGCGTGATCAACGGCACCAGGCCGGGGATGACAGAATACGAGAGCGTGAGTCTCATGAAGCTCAACGGCTTTCCGCACTCCACGCACATCAACATGTGCGCAGGGCCGCGCGCCAGATATGGCCTGCCCAGCCCCTCCATGCGGGTGATCGAACCGGGCGACCCGATCGTCGTCGGCTTCGGGCTGATGGGCGCGTTGAACTGCCGGGCAGGCTTCATGGTGCGTGACGAAAGTGAGTTGCCGCCAGCCATCCATGACTATGTGAAGAAACTGGTTGCGCCATACTTCGAGGCCGCCGTGGCGTGGTATGAAACGGTGGGCATCGGCGTCACAGGCGGCGCGATCCATGATGCCGTCATGTCGCGCCTAGGCGATCCGTTCTTTGGCATCGGCCTCAATCCCGGCCATCTCATCCATCTCGATGAATGGATGCATTCCCCCATCCGCAAAGGCAGCACCCGCAAGCTTGCCTCCGGCATGGCGATCCAGTGCGACATCATTCCCGCCACCGGCACAGACTACTTCACCAGCAACATCGAGGATGGCATTGCGCTTCTGGATGATGCAGGGCGGCGGGACTTTGCGGTGCGTTACCCGGAAGCCTGGCGCAGAATCGAAGGCCGCCGCGCCTTCATGATCGAGACGCTGGGCATCAGGCTGAAACCGGAAGTGCTTCCCTTCAGCAATATCGCGGGCTGGCTGCCACCCTTCTGGCTGAACCCCGGCATGACGATGGCGATGCGGTGATCAGAACGCGCGCTCGCGCACCTGCGTCACGAGCGCCCGCGCAGCCCTGGGCCATGGATCATATCGCGCGATTAACCCTTCTCGCCCGCCAAAAATTCCGATTCCCGCCGCCACGCGCTGGGATGAGAAATCCCATGTGTTGCCGCCGGCATTGATCTCGATGGCGTAATGCTTGCCGGTTCCGTGCTCTGTCAGGATATCGCAGGCCTGAAGCGGGATGGACGGAAAGGCGGTCGTCATGCGCCGCGCAAACGCAATCACATCATCCGGCACATCATAAGAAATGCCGTCCGCCGCATCGAAGGCCCGCGCCACCGCCCCCATGCGGGGATCGACGGCGATGCGCTCAATATCCTCATCGGACGCTTCCAGACTCACGCGCGGGATGGGGCTGAACACCTTCATCCACAGCAGCGGTTCGCCAAACAAAGCCAGCACGCGGTAATAGGCGGGGTTGGGGCCGGTATCGATAAACTGCTGCACCAGCGCGGGAGCCTGCCGCAGGAAGTGGGTTTCCGGAAAATCTGGCGGCCGCAACTCAGCCAGCTTCCGGGTGCGGAAAAGTTGCAGCGAGTTGGCAAAGGAGGATTTGCCAAGCGGCAGCGTCTTCAACACCGCCAGCGGGCCAAAACAATCCTCGCGATAGGCCGTTCCGAACGAAAATCGTTCCGTGAATGGGGTGGCGATGCCCAGCGCAGCAAAGCGGGCATGCTGATCCTGTTTTTTGATCGGGCGATTGGCCAGCAGTGGGCCGCGCGGAGGCACGAACCGTTTGGTATCGGAAAAACTCACCGTCAGGCTGGGAAGACGCCACTTATAGGCCGGGACAATATCCGCCGTATCCTGCGGCGTCACGATGTGAACCAGGATGCCGGGGTCGAGTTTTACAATTTCCCGTGCAATTTCAAGGAAATCCTCGAAGGACTGCCGCCCGGCCGCCTGCACGAGAACGAGCAACCGCTTGCCTTCATGTCCGGACGCTGGACTCACGCTGAAAATCTGCCGCTCACTTCATCAATCAGCTTCTGATTACCGCTGACCGTGGCAGCAATGCAACGGTAGCGCGAAACCGCACTGTTTCTACCCGCGACCCCCTTGATTGCGAAACCGGGAATGTTAGTCTTCCTCCATAATTATAAAATCAGGGAAATATGCGATGAACATTGGACCTGTTGTGCCTGTGCCATTCGACTGGATTTTGCCGGAGTTCGACGGTCCGGTTGTGCCGCCGCCCGGAATTGGGCCGGTTGTTCCACCAACCATCGGTCCTGTAGTACCCGGCAATGGACCGCTGATCCCGTAGGAATCGCTTTTTCACTGTAAGATGAAAAGGGCCGCAAAGCGGCCCTTTGTTTTTGCCTTATGCCGCTTCGGACTTCCGCGCTTGCACCACCTGATCGGCGGCGCGCCCCGTCAACTCAGCCATATGGTCGTGCACATAGGTAAAGGTGCCGACGCCGGATGTGGCGGAGCGCAATTCCACGATCAGCGATTCCATCTCCGATTCCGGCATGTGGGCCTTCACCGTATCCCAGCCGGGCCAGCCATCGCGGCCGTCGAAGCCCAAAAGCTGCCCCCGGTGCCCGGTAACGATCTGGTTGACGCGCGATGTCGCCTCGCTCGGCACGTGAATGTCAGCGGCCACGATCGGCTCCAGCAGCACGGGCGAACAGGCGGGCATGCCTTCGCTCATGGCAATGCGTGCCGCCGTCTTGAAGGCCATCTCGGATGAATCGACGTCGTGATACGACCCGTCTGACAGGTTCACCGCGAAATCGACCACGCTGAAACCCAGCGGCCCATGCGGTATCCATTCGCGGATGCCGGATTCGACTGCCGGAATGTATTGCTTCGGCACCACGCCACCGGTGATCGTGTCGCTGAACACAAATCCTTCGCCACGTGGCAACGGTTTGATTTCCACCACGATGTCGCCGAACTGGCCATGGCCGCCGGACTGCTTCTTGTGCCGCCCGCGCACCTGGGTGGATTTGCGGATCGTCTCCTTGTAGGCGATGCGCCGCGGCCTCGCCTGCGCCTTTACACCGAACTTTCCTTCCAGCCGTTCAAGCGCCACGCGCAGGTGCATTTCACCCTGCCCCCACAGCACCATCTCATGCGTATCGATATTGTTTTCCAGCCAGAGAGAAGGATCTTCCTCGATCAGCTTGGCGATGGCACTGGTGAGCTTCACCTCATCCTTGCGGTCAGCCACCGAAAGCGCCAGGCCATAAACAGCAGGCGCACGCGAAATATCCATGAGCTGCAGCGTGGAGCCTTTGACTGTCGAAATGGTCTCGCCGGTTGCGATACCTTCCAGGCGGCCAATCGCCACCGTGTCGCCAGCCTGCGCCCTGGCCGTTTTATTCGGAGTTTGCCCCATCAGCGTGAACAGTCCGGCGGCGCGCGCATCCTGCCCTTGCCCGCCGTAGAACACTGCTCCATCGGCAATCTCGCCCTGCAGCAGGCGGGCAAGCGACAGCTTGCCGCCATGCGCGGTGTGAAATGTCTTCAGCACCTGCGCCACCGCACCGCTATTGGCCTTGAGGCCAAGGCGCTTCGCGGTATCGGCCACACCCGGCGCTTCATGGCGCAGCGCCTTCAAAAGGCGCCCCACTCCGTTTCCGTGTTCGGCTGAGCCGAAAAGCACCGGCGTGATCAGCCCGTCCGCCAATTCGCGCGATAGGTCGGCAAACACCCGGTCGCGCGGTGGCTCAAGATCAGACAGCAATTGCTCCATCAACTCATCGTCATGATCAGCCAGCCGTTCCAGCATGGCGAACCGCTCGCTCTTTTCGAGTGCCGCGACATCGACAGGCATGTCAACGACCGTGCTCTCGGCGTGTTCGCGGTAAACGAAGGCCCGCTCCAGCGCGAGATCGACAAAGCCGGTGACAACGCCGTTCGTCCAGATCGGCAATTGCCGGAGGATCAGGGGCTTCGAACTTGCAGGTTGCAGCCATTCCAATACGTCACGCGGGCTGACGGTGGATTTGTCGATCTTGTTGATGAACAGCAGCCTCGGAACATCCAGTTCATCGAGTTGCTTGAGAATGAGCTGCAGCGCCGCGGCTTTCTTGTCATCCGCCTCACACACGACGATTGCCGCGTCGCATCCCGCCAGCGCCGCGCGCTGTTCCTGTGAAAATTCAATGGAGCCTGGGCAATCAAGAAACGTGTAGCTGTCGCCCATGAATTGCGTGGTGGCGGCATTGAGTTCGACGCTCATGCCATGGGCGCGCGCTTCCGGCGCGCCGTCGCCAACCGTTGATTTTTCGGAAACCTTGCCCTGCCGCGCGATGGCGCCGGTCCGGAACAATATTGCTTCAAGAAGCGTGGTCTTACCGCCGAGATAGGGGCCCACAAGCGCAATGCACCGCGAGCCCTGGGCTCGTCTACCGGTGTTCGAATCCATGGCCAATCCTCCTTTGACTGCATGTGCACATCGAAGGACCGCCCTTCTTCTGAAACCACCGGGGGCGGTTCCGACGGATCAAGCTTGACTCTCTTTCAGAGCCTCAGCAAGAAAAATTCGCACAACAAAAACGGCCCGGCGCGAGGCCGGGCCGTAGCATCGAAAAGACGCGTGATTACTTGACAGCCTTGAGATGCAGGCTGGCAACGCCAGCAGCCACATTCAGGCCCGTCTGGCCCTGAATGCTGATCGGCTGCAGGTTGATCGTTTTCTTAAATCCGCCAACCAGAACATTGGCGCCGAGGCCTGCAATCACGGTGGCCTGCGCAGATGCACCGGTATAGGTGCCGGCCAAAGCGCCGGAATTGATCTTGCCCGGCGCAAACACAAGCCATGCCACCTTGGCCTTGCCCGTTACGCCGATATCCACGCCGAGTTTGCCGATCGAACCCTTATAAGCCTCAACACGGCCGCTGTTCGACTTGTAGGTGCACTTGACGCCCTTCGACGAACCAATGATGTAGCCAACGCCACCGTCGATGGTGCAGTTCAGAACACCGACCTTGACGCCGCCCTTGGCTTCCGCCTGCGTCACACCAAGGCCAAGTGCCAGAAGCGACAGAGAAACTGCGAGAATTTTCTTCATTTGTGAATCCTTTGATAGCCGTCGGCGGGCTGTGTTGACCCCGATTAAGGCGAGATTGCGGCTTACCGCATGCCCATGTGGACATCCGTGCACTTTTATAATTACAAGGTGCCGCGATTGTTCCAGAACGGATACACGCCACGGTTAACGGCTACGGATATTGATGCCTTTTACAACTGACTATTTTCTGAGCATTCTCGAAATCGCCTGGATCAATGTCCTGCTGTCGGGGGACAATGCGGTCGTCATTGCAATGGCCTGCCGCAGCCTCCCTGCGAACCGGCGCAGCCTCGGCATCCTGATAGGCTCTGGCGCGGCGATCGCACTGCGCATCGTGTTTGCCTTCCTCGTCACACGCCTGCTGGACATCCCGTACTTGCAGGCGGCTGGCGCCCTGCTGCTGATCTGGATCGCCGTCAGCCTGACGCGTAACGGCTCTGGTGATCACGACGTGAAGGCCTCAAACGGGCTTTGGGGCGCGGTCGCCACCATCGCCATCGCCGATGCCGCCATGAGCCTCGACAATGTCGTCGCCATCGCCGCCATCGCCGATGGCGACTACAAGCTGTTCATCATCGGGCTCATCCTGTCGATTCCGCTGATCGTCGTGGGAGCCAACTTCATCGCCGCGCTGCTTGAAAGAGTGCCGCTGCTCGTGTGGGCGGGGGCGGGATTGCTGGGCTGGGTGGCGGGCCGGATGCTCTATGAAGACTCGGCGCTCATCAAGGCGCTCGGCATCACGCCGACAACGGCCATGGGTTACGCTGCAGCCATAGCCGGTGCGGCGCTGGTGCTGGCAATCTCATGGGCGATCCGCAAGCCGGATGCGCACGCCTGAATTCAGGCGCGGCCCATGAAATCGCGTTTGCCCAGTTCCACGCCATTGTGGCGCAGAATGCCGTAGGCCGTGGCGGCATGGAAATAGAAATTGGGCAGCGCAAAGTAGGAGAAATAGGACGCGCCGCTGAATGTCATCTCCCCGTCGCCCACCTTCAGCACGACCTGACGGGTTGCGGCATCCGCGAGTTGATCCGGTTTCAGCGTACCGAGAAAATCAATGGTCTTCGCCAGCCGCGCCTTGAGGTCGGCGAAGCTCTTTTCCTCATCGGCATAGCTTGGTACCGCGATGCCGGCGAGACGCGCGCCTGCGCCCTTGGCAAAATCGCTCACCAGCGTCACCTGCCGGATGAGCGGGTACATATCCGGAAACAGGCGGAAATTGAGAAGCGCGGAAGGATCGATCTTCTTCGCCTCGCAATGCGCCTCGGCCTTTTCCAGAATGGCAGTCAGCGCCTTCATGTGATGAATGAGAACGGGAACGGAAGTCTCGAACATGATTCAGCGTTTCCTTACCTGTCCTTACCTGAGATTGCCGCAGAACCGCTGGATGCGCTTGCATGCATCTTCAAGAACATCGGTCCCAGTTGCATAGGAAATGCGGAAGAAGGGCGACATGCCGAAGGCCGCGCCATGCACCGCCGCAACGCCTTCCGCCGCCAGAAGCTCGGTGACGAAATCCTCATCGCTCCTGATCGCATTGCCCGAGGGCGCGGTCTTGCCGATGGTGCCCGCACAGGAGGGATAGACATAAAACGCGCCCTCCGGCACCGGGCAGGAAATGCCCTTCGCCTGGTTCAGCATCGACACGACGAGATCGCGCCGCTTCTTGAACACCGTGTTGTTGGCGGGGATGAAATCCTGCGGGCCATTTAGCGCCTCGACAGCCGCCCATTGGGCGATCGATGACGGGTTGGAGGTCGATTGCGATTGCAGCTTCGACATCGCCTTGATCAGCATTTCCGGCCCTGCGCCATAGCCGATGCGCCAGCCTGTCATGCAATAGGATTTCGACACGCCGTTCATCGTCAGGGTGCGGTCATAGAGCTTCGGCTCCACCTGGGCCGCGGTGGTGAATTCAAAATCGTCATAGACGAGATGCTCATACATATCGTCGGTCAGCAGCCAGACGTGCGGGTGCTTCACCAGCACATCGGTGATGGCCTTCAACTCGGCTCGCGCATAGGCAGCACCGCTCGGGTTCGACGGCGAGTTCAGGATAAGCCATTTGGTTTTGGGCGTGATGGCCTTCTCAAGATCAGCCGCCTGCAGCTTGAAGCCGTGCTCTACTGTGCAGTCGACGAACACCGGCGTGCCGCCCGCCAGCATTACAATGTCAGGATAGCTGACCCAATATGGCGCGGGCACAATCACCTCGTCACCGGGATTGACGGTCGCCATCAGTGCGTTGAACAGCACCTGCTTGCCGCCTGTGCCGACCGACACCTGGGACGGCTTATAGTCCAGCCCGTTCTCGCGCTTGAACTTGGCGCAGATCGCCTTCTTCAACTCGGGAATGCCGTCGACGGCGGTATATTTCGTCTTGCCAGCCCGGATGGCGGCAATCGCCGCCTCCTTGATATTGTCCGGCGTATCGAAATCAGGCTCCCCAGCGGCAAGGCCAATCACGTCCTTGCCTTCCGCCTTCATAACCATTGCTTTATTCGAGATGGCTATGGTCGCCGAGGGCTGGATGCGGTTAAGTGAATCAGAGATGAAACCCATTGGTGGAAAACCTTCTTGCATGCCGGGGTGGCGCACTCCTAGAGCCAAGGCAGGCCTGCTTGCAAGACTCAATCATCTTGTCTTGGCAGCCCTGCGCGCCTCGCCTTTTCTCCCATGACTGATGGACATTATCTGATCGCTGGCGGCGGCATCGCCGGTCTCGCTTCGGGGCTGGCACTGGCGCGCGCCGGTAAGCCTGCACGTATTTTTGAACAGCACGACAGTTTCAGCGAAGTTGGCGCCGGCCTGCAGATTTCCCCCAATGCCGTGGCAGCACTCCGCTGGCTTGGCGCATGGGAAGAGTTGGAGCGGACCTGCGTCATCCCCGTGGAAATCCACGTGAGGGACGGATTGACCGGCAAAATCATGCAGCGCATCAAGCTTGGGAAACGCTTCGAGTCCCGATATCGCGCGCCCTATCGCGTGGCTCACCGCGCCGATCTGCTGGCGGCTCTGCTGGGCGCGGTGAAGCAGGCCCCCGGCATCACGCTGGAAACCCGCCATCGCGCCATCTCCACCGAAGGCAACGGACTTGTTTTCGCGGACGGGACATCGGCGTCAGGAACCGGCATCATCGCCGCGGATGGGGTTCATTCGGCACTCCGCCAACAGCACTATCCCGGCAGCGAGCCAAAGCCACGCGGCCACATGCTGTACCGGACACTTATTCCCTTTTCCCGGGTCCCGTTCGGTGTCGAACCGGAATGCGTGACGCTGTGGCTCTATCCTGGTGCGCATGTCGTCCACTATGCGGTGAGCAACTGGAAGCGCTTCAATATCGTTGCCACCATTGAAACGCCCGGCTTTGCGCAAGGCTATCGCACGCGCGGCGAAAGCAATGATATCCGCAAGGCCTTTGCAAACGCTGCAGGCCCGTTGCAATCGATCCTCTCCGCCCCCTCGGCATGGCGTATCTGGACGGGCGCCGACATCGATCCATTGCCGGAATGGTCGCAAGGGAATTTCACCCTGATCGGCGATGCAGCCCACGCCACCCTGCCCTATCTGGCCCAAGGTGCCGCCATGTCTCTTGAAGATGCCTGCGTGCTGGGGTCGAGTCTGATGCGCTACGAAAACTCTGCCGAGGCCTTCATCGCCTATGCGGCTGAACGGCGGGCAAGGACATCAAAAATCATGCTTGAATCACGAAAGCTTGGCGGCATTTACCATGCAACAGGCTTCAGGGCCAAAGCACGCGCCATGGCCCTGAAGTTGATGGGCAAAAACTATGCGCTGCGGCGCAACGACTGGATTTACAGCTGGCGCTCGCCGCAAACCGTCGCCTAGCGCTTGCGGCCACCGTTGTCGTGGGTCTTCTTGTCATTCACCGTGACGAGCTGGCGCACGTAGCAGCGGCGTTCTTTGCAAACAACAATGTCGCCGCAATTCGCATTGGCCTGAACCATCCAGACTGGGCGGCGGTCAGCGGTTACGGTCTCGCAACAGGAGACGACCGCGCCGGCGTTGTCGGCAACGCACTTGTTCAGTTTCGATGTGATGGATGCGCCAGCGCCCTGGCTCAGCGCCAGCATGCCGAGAGCGAAGACGGTTGAGCCGGTGAATGCGGCAAAGCGGATATTGGTCATTGTGTTATCCTCCAATTGTGTTGCGATCGGTGTTGATCGATGGCGCAACTATGGCGCACAGTGGATGAGCCCAGCTTGAATGCCGTGTTTAACTGCCGTTCATGTTGGCGGCATTGTGGAATAAAGACCATGCTGAATGCGTAACTCACGCATCACTTACTCAAGGAGCCTCGCCATGCACAAGCTTGTGACATTCAGTCTTGCAGCTTTCTGTCTTGCATCAGCAACCGCTCTGGCCGCAGGCGGCGGAGGTTCAGGAGGCGGCAGCAGTTCTTCGGGCGGCGGCGGCTCCCCGCAGGATCATGATTGCAAGAAAGGCGAGGTCTGGAACAAGAAGACCAAGAAGTGCATGAAGCAGCAATCCGGCGTGTTGCCGGATGAGGATCTCTACCAGCAAGGCCGCGCGCTGGCCAAGGAAGGCCAGTATGACTGGGCCCTTGAGGTGCTGGCCCTGGTTCAGAACCAGAATGATCCGCGTGTGCTGAACTACATGGGCTACAGCAATCGCAAGGCGGGCAGGCTCGAGGTTGGCATTTCCTATTACCGCAAGGCGCTCGCCATCAACCCAAACTTCGTGCTCGCCCGCGAATACCTGGGCGAAGGCTACGTTGCCGCGGGCCGCAACGATCTCGCGAAAGCAGAGCTGGCGGAAATTGCCCAGCGCTGTGGCGTGACCTGTGAAGAATACCGCGACCTGTCACTGGCGATTGCCGGCAAAGCGGAATGATCAGCGGGGCGGCAGGAGCCAGCTTATGGTTCCCTGCCCCCAATCGCCCTTGCCAAGGCGGCCCGCCAGAGCCGGGACAAGGACACCCAGCTCTTCATCAATCCGCCATGGCGGGTTGATGATGATGAGGCCTGATCCTGCCAGTCCGCCCCCCTTGAAACTTTCGCGAACCCTGAGTTCGATCCGCAGCGTGCCGGGAATTTCCATCGCCGCTGCGGCATCAGAGATTTGGCCTTCCAGGCCATCTGCCTTGACGGGATACCACAGCAGAAAACACCCTGTCGCAAAGCGCCTGACCCCATCAGCCAGCATCTGGATCGCACGCTCGGCTTCGTCCTTCACCTCATAAGGCGGGTCGATCAGGATGAGGCCCCGGCGCTCTGGCGGCGGCAGGCTGGCTTTGACGCAGGCCGCGGCATCCAGCCCCTGGACCATCACCCGCCCGTCGGGACGGAAACAGTCTGCCAGCAAGGTCCTGTCCGCTGGATGAAGTTCATTGGCAATGAGCCGGTCTTGCAGGCGCATCAACGCGGCCGCCAGCCAGGGCGACCCCGGATAGCGGATCACCGGGCCATCTCCATTTAGCTCTGCGAGCACCCGGCGATAAGGCTTCAGCAATTCCTCAACATGCGGAGGAAAGACTGCGCCCATGCGGCCAATGCCGCCTTCCCATTCCCCGGTTTTTCCTGCCTCAAGTCCCGCAAGATCATAAATGCCGATCCCGGCATGCGCATCAATCACCCGGAACGGCTTGTCCTTGATTTTGAGATGTTCGATGACCCGCGCCAGAACCACATGCTTCAGCACATCGGCATGGTTCCCCGCGTGATAGGCGTGGCGGTAGTTCATGACGGCCGCAGCAAGATGTCAGAACAGGGTGATTGTGAACGGATCGAACATCGTGCCATCTTGCCCCAGATCGACATGGATCACCCGGTCGGGATGGGCGTCGGGAACCATGAAAAAGCCGACAGAATCGACAGCGTAACCAACCTCTCCGCAGGGCGGATCCGGCACTTCGTCCTGCGGCTCGGCATCAAAGGCCTTTTTGCGCTCGCCCGTCGGCACGACCTGCCACAGGGTCCACCCCGGCGGCGCCTTGATATCGGTGTCGGCGGCGAATTGGCATTCATTATCGTCCGGAATTAACCCTGATTTGCGCAGGGAAGGCAGCAGCGCATCCAGTTTTTCATCCGGCTTTTTGCGGAACTGGCGCACCACCGTGTAGGGATCGCCGCCATCCGTATTGAGGGTAAAAGTGTCTGTCCCCGCATCATAGGTAATGGCCCACTTGCCGGTGTCGAAGGCGCAATCCTCGGCCCAGAGCGCAATGCCCGTGCCCTTTTTCCATACCCACGAACAGGCCTTCTGATCTGTCGCATAAAAGGGTGACGGCGGCGCGTCGGGCTGCGCCACCGGCACATAACGCACCGACACATCGGCCAAGGGGATGCACACGTCTCCCATGTCGGGGCGGGCAATCGCTTTCAGCTTGGGATCGTCAGGGTCCAACCCCTTGTCCTTGCCGAAAAAACATGCCTTTTGCGCCTGTAACTCGCTGAGGATGACGCCATCGATATCCCCCGCGAGGCTATTGGCTTTCGCGAAATCCGCCGAAAGCCGAATGTTCAACTGCTTGCCGAGGGCGGCAGGAAAATAAACGCCAGCATCGTCAAACGGGATGAGTTTCACATCATCCGCAAAAGCAGGCGTGGCGGCGAAGAGAAGCATCACTGACAGGGCGGTTTTCATCCCGTCTTCTTGCCAGAGTCGCGGCGGCTTGGCTATCGCAGCTCCGATAAATTGTATTTGCATACAATCAAAAATTGAATTTCATGACAAATTCCATACCATTCTCCATTTTGGTTGCGGCGCAGCATTGGCTCCCATAAGCGGTACCCGGGCACGCGCCCTGAGGAAACGAGGGGCGAGCATGGTTAACGGAAAAGGCCTTCAAGCCAGACGGAACGGCCTCGCGGTACACCCCGTCTTCAGCGTCATTCCAGCCCGATGTTGCGGCGCACGGCTGTTATTGTTAACAGGCAAAAATCAAGTCGAAACTGGTTGCATAAAATGAAGAAAATCAGACTGATCGCGCTTTCCGTCGCAGCATTTGTGCTGGCGCAGGCCCCCGCGCATGCAGTGCCGGTCTACTCCACGGACTTCAGCACCACGCCTTACACGGGGTGGACGGTGAGCGGGTCAAGCACCAACCAGACGGGCGTTCTCGGCGGCATCAACAACACATCGGGCGGCACCAGCAGCGCGACACTGACATTCAATTCCGCCACCGCAACGGTGGCTGTTCTGAAGTTTGACCTCATTGGTTTTGGAACGCTTGACGGCTATTTCACCGACTCCGCATCCCGGTCGGCCTATACTGATATTTTCTCTGTATCGAGCGCAGGAACGACGATTTTTCAGGGCGCGCTCGACACGGGCTGGGCAGGAACGGACAACATCACGCTCAACACATCAGGCGCCATTGTTAGCGCTCTGACCGGCACGCATGATTCATCAGGATCAGGCACCCGCACCATCACAATGTTCATCAACCTCGTCGCCGGCACGAACACGCTCAAATTCGTGTATGCCAATCTTGAAAGCTTCAGCAATGAACAGTGGGGCCTGGACAACTTGTCCATAACCGCCGTTCCCCTGCCTGCATCGCTTCCCCTGCTGGGCGGCGCGCTGCTGGGAATTGGCGGGCTTTCAAGGATGCGGAACAGGCAACGGGCCTGATTCGCAGCGCCAAAGACAAGACCGCTCTACGAAACATTCTCTTTTGTTGCGGTGTCGCAAATTTGTTGCGACGCAGCGTTAACCTTGATAGTGTGTTAACAACTACAATGCAGGGTAGAAATATGACCAAGAAACTCTCCGCACTTGCCGCATTGGTTGCAGCTTTTGCCACAATCTCTCCCGCTCACGCGCTGACGCTCACCTACTCGACCAATTTTGATACGATTGGCTCGGAATGGTCGACGACGGGCGGAAACACGGGCGACACCGGCATTTTGGGCCAGCTCTACGGCGACGGGACCAGCGCCACGGTAGCCGGCGTTTCGCCCGGCGCCGGAACAGGCACGCTGAGCTTTGACCTTCTTGGCTTCCGTACCCTCGACGGTGCCGCCAACGGCTATACCGACACATTCACGGTTTCCATCAACGGCGTGGACATCTTCACCGGCACCTTCAATCTCGGCGGCGGCGGCAGCGACAGCTATTCCGGCCCTGTGGGCACGACGGTAACCGGCGGCACGGGCAGCACCGATATTGGCCGTGATGGCGGCACCCGCACCATTACGATCCCCTTCGCAATCCTGTTGGGTTCCAACACGATAACCTTCAGCTATTCCAACCTTCAGTCCTATGACGACGAAGCCTGGGGGCTCGACAATGTCAGCGTGACGGGCGAGGTGTCTCCCGTTCCGCTTCCCGCGTCTTTGCCGCTGCTGGGCGCAGCCCTCGTGGGCGTCGGCGGCCTGTCGCGCCTGCGCAAGAAAACAGTGTGATCGCCTGACGGACCGGCATCAAGGGCGGCTTCAGGGCCGCCCTTTTCGTTTGCGCATAAACAAATTTTAATGAACTGGCCATGATCCTGCCAGTGGTAAGGGCCTAGCCTTCTCCTGTGCATCGAACATCGCAGGAGGTTTTCCGCATGAGCATTCGCAGCATCCTTAAGGGCAAGGGCGGCAAGGTGGTGACGGTGACGCCATCCACCACCATCGGCATGGCCGCGCAGCGGCTGCGGCTGGAGCGCATCGGTGCCGTTGTCGTCTCAAGTGACGGCAAGCAGATCGAGGGCATTCTGTCCGAGCGCGACATTGTTCATGGCTTGACCGAACACGGCAGCGCCGTGACCGAGATGCCGGTTTCGGCGCTCATGTCGCACAAGGTCTATACCTGCCGCCCCGACACCGAAATGCGTGAGGTGATGCGGCTGATGACATCGCACCGCATCCGCCATCTTCCGGTGGCCGAAAACAGCGTCATGCTGGGAATCGTGTCGATTGGCGACGTAGTGCAGAACCGGCTTCAGGATATGGAACTGGAAGCTAATGTGCTGCACGACGTGATCGTAGCCCGGGCTTGAAATAAAAGCGGCGGAAGGCACATGGTGCCTCCCGCCGCGCGAGACGATGTGCGGCTTAACGCTGGCCGCCGTCCCGCCGTGTATCTTCGCGCGTATCGCGCTGGCCGCCCTGTTGCTCCTGGCCGCGCTTGCCAAGATCCTGGCCCTGCTGGCCCTGATTGCGATGATCGCCGCCGTGCTGCGGCTGGTTCGGCTTCTGCTGGTTGCCGCTCTTTTCGGTGTCACGAATATTCGACATCACTGTCTCCTTCGTTGATGGCCGTCGGTGGGAAAACGGGAGAGCGGGAGTGAGGTTCCATGAATTTTGCCTGCTGACAGGAGATGGCAGCAGCCCCGCTTTGCCTCAGCAGCAGCGCGCCCTATATTGGGGACATGGGACATTCACGTCAGGAAGGCGGATTCGCCGAAGCGCCGCTCACCAAGCTGGAGGGCTATCCGGAGATTCCCGTGGCGCCGCGCGCCGGGCTGGAAACGCTGCGGCCGGAATTCGTTCCGCTGCAATCTTTTACGCCAATCAAAACCATCAAGCAGGAAAAGTCCGAAGGCGGCAAACGCCTCACCATCTCGTCGCCGTTTGAACCGCGCGGCGACCAGCCGACGGCGATCGCCGAACTCGTCGCAGGCGTGAACCAGCATGAGCGTGACCAGGTGCTGCTCGGCGTCACCGGCTCCGGCAAGACCTTCACCATGGCGCAGGTGATCGAACGGACCCAGCGCCCTGCCCTGATCCTCGCGCCCAACAAGACGCTGGCCGCGCAGCTCTATGGCGAGTTTCAGAGCTTCTTCCCCGAAAACGCCGTGGAATATTTCGTCTCCTATTACGACTACTACACGCCGGAAGCCTATGTGCCGCGCAGCGACACCTATATCGAGAAAGAAAGCGCCATCAACGAGCAGATCGATCGCATGCGCCACTCGGCCACGCGGGCGCTGCTGGAGCGCGATGATGTGGTCGTCGTCGCCTCGGTCTCCTGCATCTATGGCATTGGCGACGTCGAGACCTATTCCGCCATGGCCTTTGCCATAAAGCGCGGCACGCGCGTGCCGCAGCGCCAGCTTATCGCCGATCTGGTGGCGCTGCATTACCGCCGCAACGACCAGAACTTCACCCGCGGCTCCTTCCGCGTGCGCGGCGACGTGATCGAACTTTTCCCCTCGCATTTCGAGGATCGCGCCTGGCGTATCTCGCTGTTCGGCGACGAAATCGAAAGCATCGCTGAATTCGATCCGCTCACCGGGCAGAAGATGGCCGAGTTGGACCAGGTGAAGGTCTATTCCAACTCGCACTATGTGACGCCCAAGCCGACGCTGGAACAGGCGGTGAGCCGCATCAAGAACGATCTGCGCATCCGCCTCGCAGAATTCAATGCGGCGGGCCGCCTTTTGGAGGCGCAGCGGCTGGAGCAGCGCACGCTGTTCGACATCGAGATGATGATGGCGACGGGAAGCTGCGCCGGCATCGAGAACTATTCGCGCTATCTCACCGGCCGCAAACCCGGCGAGCCGCCGCCGACGCTTTTTGAATATCTGCCCGACAATGCGCTGGTGTTCATCGACGAAAGCCACGTCACCATTCCGCAGATCGGCGGCATGTTCCGCGGCGACTTCAACCGCAAGGCGACGCTGGCCGAATATGGCTTCCGTCTGCCCTCGGCCATCGACAACAGGCCGTTGCGCTTCGAGGAATGGAACGCGATGCGGCCGCAGACGGTGTGCGTCTCCGCCACCCCCGGCTCATGGGAGATGAACCAGACCGGCGGCGTGTTCGCCGAACAGGTGATCCGCCCCACGGGCCTCATTGATCCGCCGGTGATCATCCGCCCGGTTAGAACTCAAGTTGATGATCTGATCGCCGAATGCCGCGAGGTAGCCAAGGCCGGGTACCGCACGCTCGTCACCGTGCTCACCAAGCGCATGGCGGAAGACCTGACGGAATACATGCACGAACAGGGCATCCGCGTGCGCTACATGCATTCCGACATCGACACGCTGGAGAGGATCGAGATCATCCGCGATTTGCGGCTCGGCGCCTTCGACGTGCTGATCGGCATCAACCTGCTGCGCGAGGGGCTGGACATTCCCGAATGCGCGCTGGTCGCCATTCTCGATGCCGACAAGGAGGGGTTCCTGCGCTCCGAAACCTCGCTGATCCAGACCATCGGCCGCGCCGCCCGCAATGTCGACGGCAAGGTTATTCTGTATGCGGATCACATGACCGGCTCGATGGAGCGCGCCATCGCAGAAACCAACCGCCGCCGCGAAAAGCAGGTGGCGTGGAACGAGGCCAACGGCATCACGCCGCAGAGCGTGAAGAAGAACATCAACGACATTCTGAAGAGCGTCTATGAGCAGGACCATGTGACGGCGGATGCGGGCTTCGGCGAGGATGCGCCGCTGGTGGGCCACAACCTCGAAAAGGTTCTGGCCGACATGGAGAAACGCATGCGCGAAGCCGCCGCCAATCTCGAGTTCGAGGAAGCCGCGCGGTTGCGCGACGAGGTGAAGCGCCTCAAAAGCGTCGAACTCGCCGTCATGGAAGACCCAACGGCGCGCCAGAGCGCCATCGAGGACGCCACCGCCAGTTGGCCAAATCCCAAACCCAATCGCCGCGCCGGTTCAAAAGGTGGCAAGCCGGGGACGAGGACGTATAGGGGGAGGAAGGGGTAGAAGCACTTCCAGCGTACTTGAATGGAGTTACAAAATTGGTCATCCTTCCGCGATGACGGGCGGACAACACTTCTGGGCGATCATTGTTGTGGCGATTTGGGCGGCCTTCATTGCAATAGCAGTTTATGTTGCATACCGCTCGATACCCAATCCGGTTACTATAAAAAAGCCCGCACCCGCACCGCCGCGGCCCTATCGGGTTTTCACCACAAGACATGACGAAGAAGTTCACGCACGGGACCTTGTCGCACATTACGAAGCATCACCGATAAAAAGCCAAACTATCGTTTTCGAGCATGCGGAACAATGGCGTCGCTCCAATGCCGACCGTCTGGATGATCTTCAAATTCATGCAGCAAGCGATCCGTATTTGACGCTTCTTGTGGATCAGTCCGGATCGTTGCGTGACAATGGCGCCGCGAAGGAATTGGCTTCAGCGCTTCTGATTGTGGGCAGCAAACTGGAAGCTGCGCGCATAAGGTACGAGATGCTGGGCTTTACAACGGTAAGCTGGAAAGGAGGGCGATCCCGGCAAGACTGGATCAAGCAGGGACGCCCGAACGCTCCGGGAAGGCTGTGCGATCTCCGCCATATTGTCTACAAGTCCTTCGATGAGCCCACCTCGGAATTAAAGGTTACACTCCCCCTGATGACCGCAAATGCGATCCTCAAGGAAAATGTCGATGGCGAGGCAGTTCTCTGGGCACAGGCACGGGCCCGCAAGTATGAGAACTGGGTGTGTGTGGTCGTAAGTGATGGAGCACCCGTTGATGATTCAACATTGCAGGCGAATCCCACGGCAGGGGAAGACTCGATCTTGACGGCGCATCTCGTAGACGTTGTTGCGTCACTGGAGTCGGAAAGTGGCACAGTGATTGGGGGCGTAGGCCTTCTTCACGGCATTGACCGATTCTACAAAATTCACGGCCTTGCGGAACAATTCGCCGATTTTCCTGTAGAAATCGCCAAAGTAATAAATAAATGTTTGTCACAAACCTCTGCGAAGCCTTCTTGAAAGGAAACGCACGTTTACGCCGCCAACCCCAGCCTTGCCGCCGCGCTGGCCAACTTTCGGTCACGGGTCCAGAATTTTGCGCCGGAAGTGAGAACGACTGAAGCTAGAAGATGGGCATCGAGATAGCCGATGCCTGAGCCGCCGAGACTGGCGCTGGAGATAAAGTCCAGTACTTCCCGGTCCGTCGCCACGGTGGCGCTTTGCAGGTTTCCCAAGCTGGCAAGGATGGTGGTTCTCGCTTTGAGTTGTCCAAGTGCGATTTCGCCAATGATAAGGGGATGGACGAGAACCTCGGACGCCAATAGCAGGCTTGCGAGCCGTGCGTCGCCTTTCCGGAAATGATCGATCCAGACCGACGTGTCGGCGAGAATCATGCCACGCGCGGCCGCCGCCGAGGGGGTGCCTTGGCGCCAGCTTCGCTACCGCCGAGGCGGGCGAGCCGCCTTGCGCTCTCCCGCGCGATCAGCGCCTTGAGCGCCTCGCGGATCAGCGGCGCGCGCTCCCGAACGCCGGTCAGTTTCTGGGCTTCGGCCAGAAGATCATCGTCAAGGGCAAGGGTTGTGCGCATGGCAATTCCTGTTCTCGGCATAAGCTTAGCATCGAATGATGCCAACTTCAATGCCTTCCCCGGCAGCATCGAGCATCGGAACCGCGCATCTTCTTCGGCGTTGATTGGCCTGAACAGGCATCAAAAGAGGCCCATCATGCCGCGCGGAGATAAATCGGCCTATACGGACAAGCAGAAGCGGGAAGCGAAGCACATCGAGGACAGCTACGAGGAGCGTGGCGTGCCGCAGAAGGAAGCCGAGGCGCGGGCGTGGGCCACCGTGAACAAGCAGGACGGCGGCGGCAAGAAATCCGGCAGCGGCCGCAAGGCATAGCGCCCTTCATCAGCGCGTCACAGAACTCCCACACACCCGTCACGTGATGAAACATGACGGGTCTTTGTATGATTGATATCGCCGAACGCCTTCATGGCGAGGGCCAGCAGACTGAAACGGAGGATATCCGCTTCAGCTATTCAAGGCCCGAACAGAGGGCGCTGAACCGCGCGGTGATCCGCCTGATCGAGCGGCTGAGCGGCCAGAAGAAGCTGGAGCGCCTCTATCGTACGTGGTCCGCAGCGCCGCGTCCGCATGAAAACATCTTCACCGCCGGCCTTCGGCTGCTGGGCATCACAGTCGAGACGGATGAAATCGCATGGGCGCGCGTGCCGGCAGAAGGGCCGGTGCTGTTCATCGCCAATCATCCTTTCGGCGTTGTCGATGGCCTGATGATGGGCCACCTCACCACGCGCATCAGGCCGGACACCAAGATCATGACTCACAGCCTGCTGTGCCAGCCGCCAGAGGCACGCGACTATCTGCTGCCTGTTGATTTTGGCGGTACACCGGAAGCACAGGCCACGTCCCTCCTCACGCGCCGCCGCACCATCGACTGGCTGAAATCAGGCCATGCCGTGGCGGTGTTTCCGGCAGGCAGCGTCTCGACCGCACAAAGCCCGTTTACCGGCCCGGCCCTCGATTGCGCCTGGCATCCTTTCGTCGCCAAGCTGGCGCGCATACCGGGTGTGACCATCGTGCCGGTTTATTTTCATGGGCAGAATTCGCGCCTGTTTCAGATCATGAGCCACACGCATTACGCGCTTCGGATCGCCCTGTTGTTCCGCGAAACGGCACGGCGCGCGCGAACGGTCATGAAGGTGTCGGTGGGCAGTCCGATCACGTCAGACGATCTGAACGATGCCGCGAACCGCGACGATCTCCTCCGCGAATTGCGGCGGCGCACATTGTCACTGGGCGGTTCGGCTGCGCCCAATCCCGATCAGGCCTTCACATGGCCGCGCCACATCAACTGGGACTGATCACCAGCCGCCTCCGCCGCCCCCTCCGCCGCCGCCTCCCGAAGAGCCGCCGCCGCCGGAGCCTGAGAATGATCCCGGCGACCATGAGGAAGAAGACGTGGAATAATTTGACGGGCTGGGCGGGGCATAGCTGCTGCGGTTGAGGTTCGAGGTGAAATTTCCGAAGCCATCACTCATGCTGGCGGCATACCAGGCAGGCGCCACATAGCTTGCGGCCTTCAGCACATCGGCGAATTTTTCGCTCCACGCATTCTCGCAATCGAGTGCGATCGCATAGGGCAGCAGCTTCTCGAACAGGGCAGGCGTCTTTTCCGGCGGGTTCAGCGCGTCGAGGCGCTTCTCTCCCGCCGTGGTCATGTAGAGCCGCAAGCCTTCCACCTGATCCATCAGCTTCCGCCCCAGTGACGTTTCGGCGGGCAGTAGCCGGAAGAAGGTGATGTGCAGCAGCGCGAAGGCGGCAAGTCCGGCCGTGTAAAACCAGACGGCCTCGCCGGCGCCATCGCCCACGAAACCCAGCGCGATGGCAAATCCAAACAGCGCCAATATCGCCAGCGCGGCAAACCCTGCCAGTGACGCCAGCTTGCCGATAAACCCCGTCTTGAGGAAAAACCGCGCATTGAGGCGGCCAAGCAGCAGCACCGCAATCCAGATGCCGCCGCACACCACCGTGAGTAGCAATGCCGTGGCGAAATCATCAGCATCGACGAACATCAGCAGCGGCACGGCAAGGAAGGCCGAAAGCGCCAGCCCGCCCCAGAACCAGCCGCGATTGCGCCGGTAGGTGCGCTCTTCATAATCGCGCTCCAGCGAACTCTCCAGCTTCTGCCGCATGGAAGAGAGCGACGCGGCATTGCCGCGCTCCACATCAACCTCGGCCGGAAGCGCGCCATACATGGCCTGCTCGCTGACGGTGAGGGGCGGCGTGCTGGCCTTGAGGCGGGTGAGCGAATAGGTACCATCTTTCTGCGCAATGGTGAGACGGCCCTTGGCGGCAAGCCCGATCACCCCGGCCGCGAAGGATTTGGCATCGAACACCCGCTTCCAGATGAAGCGCACGCCGGCGGGCCCCAGCCCCGCAGGCGCATCGTAAAGCGGAATGATCGCGCCGCGCTTGGGATCGCGGCCCACGCGGAACCACGCCGTCAGATAGTATGCGAAGAGGGCAAGAAGCCCGCCGCCCAGCCATTCATAACTTTCGAGCCGCGTATCGGGCGGCGGAGGCGGCGGCGTGACGGCCCCTTTGGGAAAGGCCACCGCCACGGTGAAGCCTTCGCCCGGCATCAGCCGCCGCGTGGTTTCCGCCGCATAGGTAGACCCGCTGCCGGAGGTGACGCGGAAATCCCTGCCCCGGGCGCCTTGCGGCCCGGTATATTCCGCATGCTGAACAATTGTTGCGCCGGCTGGCAGCTTGATGGTCACCGACGCAGCGGCGATGGGCAGAGTTCCAGCTATTGCCGGTGACATTCCAGTAGAGTTCATCGAACTGGCCGAAGAAGCCCAGCTCCTGATCCACATGATAGGCGATGTCGTAGACGTGGACTCCGGGCCGCAACATCACATCACGGTTGCCGATGCGGATGCGCGTGCCGTTGGCGATGCTCTCCAGCGCATAGTTTTCCGGCTTCCCGTCGCGCTTCACCGAGGTCACATCGAAATTGATGCGCACGGGATTGCCCATGCGGTCTTTGTAGCGGGTTGGGAAATCGCGGAAGATGCCGCGCTGGATCATCATGCCTTCAACATTCACGGTGATATGCTCGATGACATCAAGGCTGGAATCGCGGTTGGTAGCGATCTCGCTGCCGAAGCGGGTGATCTCCTCCGCAGCCCATGCCGGCAGCGCCAGGACGATCATTGCGGCCAAAGCCGCCAGCCAACGCACCATGCCCATCTCCCGCCGCCTTGAATTGGCCAAGTTGGCCAGCTTGTGTTCCCCGCGCAAGCCCCGGATGTTTCAGCCCTTTAGCCGCGAATCAGCCTGTGCTAAGCAAACCGGCGCAACAGGGGAGTAGCCGATCCATGCCGATTCGTCCGAAAACCAGCCACAAGGCCGCCGCACTCGCGTTCACCGCGCTCGCACTGGCTGCCTGTGCCTCGTCGGACAATGGCCCGGTGGACGTCAATACCGGCCCCAAGCCCATGGCCTCGGCTGAGATCAAAAGTATACTTTCAGGCCGCAGCTGGCGTTTCACGGGGCCGAACAACACCGGCACCACGCTTTATGCAGCGGATGGCTCGTCACTCGTCGAGGTGGATGGCAAGGGCAAGACGCGCGGCCATTGGCAAACACAGGACGGACAGCTTTGCGAGAGCTTCGACCCTGCCCCCTTCCTGCCGCAGGGCGTGCCGATGAGCTGCTATCCCTTCGCGCCGGGAACAGCGCCCAATAGCTATCAGGTGGGCAAGGCCACGTTCACACCCGCCTGAGCTTCGGAACTTCCCCGACAATCATGCGTTTTTGAGACTCCGCCATGCGCGGGGTGACGATGCGCTGACGCAACCACAATCCCGCCACAGCGTTTCCAAAGTCTCGCCCCTGCACGGGCTGAGACTGCGGAAAACAAATTGGGGATTGGGATGTCTGACCGCTTTTCACGCCGCATCTTTCTTTTGGGATCTGCCGCCGCAGCCCTGACCGCCACGCGTGCCTTTGCGCAGACCAATGACCTTTATGGCGGCGCAATGGATTCAGGCACCAATGATGGCACGGGTGGCCTGTGGTATGATCCGGCGCAGTTGCCGCCTGCGGAGTCGCCCGAAGACTTTCCCATCCCGCAGGTAAACCTCAACAAGATACCCGCGCAGTTTCACCGCCAGCTCGTCAATTACAGCGGGCCGGAATGGCCGGGCACCATCGTCGTCGATCCGGCAAACCATTTTTTGTATCACGTGCAGGAAGGCCATCAGGCCATCCGCTATGGCGTGGGTGTTGGCCGCGCCGGTTTCGCATGGGCTGGCCTTGCCAAGGTGGGACTGAAACGCCGCTGGCCGCGCTGGCTGCCGCCCAAGGAAATGGTGGAGCGCGACCCCAATGCGCGGAAGTGGATCAACGGCCAGCCCGGCGGCCCGGATAATCCTCTGGGCGCCCGCGCGCTTTATCTTTATGCCAACGGTCAGGACACATTCTATCGCATCCACGGCACCAACGCGCCGGACTCGATCGGCAAATCCATGTCCTCAGGCTGTATCCGCATGCTGAACCAGGACATCGCCGAGCTTTACCTGCAGGTGCCCAAGGGAACGCAGGTGGTGGTGCGTCCATCCGATGGCAGCGCGATCTCGCTGATCGATTCATCCTCAGCCAAGATTGATTCTTCCGCAGGTCAGGGGCAAGACATCGGCACGCCGCAATAATCCGGAGAGCCGCCATGCCTGCCACCGTGAAAGTTATCGGCTTCGATGCCGACGATACGCTGTGGCAGAACGAAACCCATTTCAAATTCACAGAACAGCGCTTCGCCGAATTGATGGCCGACCATGGGGAAGCCGCGCACGTGTCCGCCCGCCTGCTCGAAGCGGAGCGCCGAAATCTTTCCTTCTACGGCTTCGGCATCAAGGGTTTCATGCTGTCGATGATCGAGACGGCGGTGGAAGTGACGAACGGCAAGCCCCCCGAAGGCGCGATCAGCCGCATTCTGGACTTCGGGCGCGAAATGCTGCGGCACCCCGTGGAAACCCTGCCCCACGCGCGGGACACTCTGGAGGAACTGGCGGGCCGTTACCGCCTCGTCCTCATCACCAAGGGCGATCTCTTCGATCAGGAGCGGAAACTTGCCGCTTCCGGTCTTGGAGAATTTTTCAACGGCATCGAGATCGTCAGCGACAAGACGCCCGCCACCTATACCCGCATCTTCAAGGCCCATGCCGGAAACGCGGCGGAGGCGCTGATGGTGGGCAATTCGCTCAAATCCGACATCCTCCCGGCGCTGAAGGCGGGAAGTTTCGCGGTGCATATCCCGCACGAACTCACATGGGCGCTGGAACATGCTGACGCACCAGAGGAAAATCCGCGCTTCCGCCGCATTCCCCATCTAGGAGAGCTCAGTCGGCTGCTGGGGCAAATCTCTTGAAGCGGCCCGGCACCTGTGGCACATGCGCGTTTGACAATAAGGACGAAGACGTTGATCCGGCACTCGAATTTGGCGGCGCTCATGGCGGCAGCCGCCCTCCTCACCCTCACTGCCTGCAGCCACGGGCCACAGGGCATCCGCATCACCAGCGGCTCCAGCAAGCCGCAGCCGCAGGCCATCCATGATCTGGGTGATGCCGATATGAAGTCGGCCATTGTCGGCAAGACGTTCCAGTATACCCGTCCCGATGGCAACGGCTTCATCACCTACAATGCCGACGGCACCTTCAATTTCACGGACGATACCAAGGGTGCGGGCAAGGGCACGTGGTCCGCCTCCGGCAACCAGTTCTGCGAAAGCTACAACGGCGCGCCGATGACCTGCGGCGAGTTCAAGTCCACAGGCGATGCCTATTTCGCCGCCAAGTCCCGCCTCGTGGAAATGAAGACCTGACGCTTACTGCCCCGGGCAAACCAGATCGACCGTCACCACTTGCTTTCCATCTACGGAAAAGCCTCCCTGGCGCAGTAGCTTTGCAAAAGACATATCCGCCACGTTCCGCGTGATGGTGCTGCTGAGTTGCAGCGGCTCGCCCTGAAACACCGGCCCGCTGCCGGAATCGGATTGCGGCCGCAGCGACATGCCGCTGCCATGCTTGCATTTGAGCCGCACATCGCCGGGCCGCGCATGGCTTGATTGTTTCATCCCCATGGTGAAGCCGTCGGTTTCCATCGTCATGGAAATATCGTCGTTCAACTGGCCGCTTGGCGTGCAGCTCATCCCGGCAAGCTTCACCCGCTTGATGGTACCTGCCTGCTTGCCATCCCCCTTGAAGATGGAAAGGCCGCCGCCCCCGCTTCCAGCCGATGAGAGTTCAAACGGATACATCACATAGGAATAGGTTACGTCGAAGCGCGGCCCCGTCATGTGCGGCTCCATGATGGCGGAGACGCGCACCGTGCTGCCATCCACCACGCGCTTCAATTCCGCCCGCATGGCTTTTGCCTGTTCGGTGTAGCGTTCGGCTTCTTCTGCCGCGAGCGCGCTGGGCAGGCGGTCCCAATAGACGGCGGGCGTATCGGCCTTGCATTTGGCCGTATGCGCCGCCTCATGCGACAGGGTGATGTCGGCGATGGCCTTGCAGGCCGATCCGTTCCGCATGGCCTTCAACTGTTCCGGATCCTGTTCGCAAGCCGGCGCATCGAGGTCGACACTCTTGGGGCCGGTATAGCCATCCGGCGGATCATGCGGTAGGCGGAATTCCTTCGCCATGATCTCCTTCCGCGCATTGCCCGACACCGCGAGAACCGAACGCCCGCTGTCGGGATTTGTTGGATCCTTGTTGACCTCAACCTGCTTGGCCTCGATGGCCTTCAGCCGTTCGGAGAGAGTTGTGAAGAACTGCTTTTCATAATCGGCATTCTCCACTTCCTGCTGAAGGCTCGTGAGGTTCTTGCAGGAACACGCATCACCCGAATCTGCCCTCGCTTGCGCGCCCAGGATGATCAGCAAGGCAGCGGCGGAACAGGCAAGGCGCATGGGTCAACTCCCTATTCGTTCAGGAACGGATTGGTCTCGCGTTCTTGGCCGATGGAACTGGGCTCGCCATGGCCGGGCAGGAACATCACGTCGTCGCCCAGCGGCAGCACCTTGTTTCGGATCGACGAAATCAGCGACTTCATGGCTGGCGCGCGGCAGGTCGGTGCGGCCAACCGAGCCCTTGAACAGGACATCCCCCATCAGCGCGAAACGGTTTTCATCGTTGAACAGCACCACCGAACCCGGTGAATGGCCTGGCGCTTCCAGCACCTTGAAGGTGAGGCCGCCCACCTGAACCTCATCGCCCTCTTTCAGCCAGCGCCCGGGCGTTACCACCCGCGCATCGGTGATGCCGAAGCGGAGGCCGCTGGCGGGGAGATTGTCGAGCAGGAACTGGTCTTCCGCGTTCGGGCCTTCGATGGGCACCTTCAGCGCCTCGGCAAGCTCTGCCGCACCCCCGGCATGATCGATATGGCCATGGGTGATGAGAATCTTCTCGACCTTGACGCCACTCTGCTTGATTGCCGACAGGATGCGCGGCACGTCGCCGCCCGGATCGACCACCGCTCCCACCTTTGTCTCATCATCATAGACAATGGAGCAGTTCTGCTGGAACGGCGTGACGGGAACGATCATGACTTTGAGCTGCGGCATGACCGGTGATTAGCCGCCCCTGCCCCCGCCCGCAACCCGGCGTCTCTTGCTGAAAATTTAGCCAGCAGCTACACGGACGCCCATGCAAACCGTGATGGCGGACAGCGCGCAGGGCCCGCGCTATGGGAATCTTGTCGCCGCCATTGCGACCGTCGCCTGCTGCGACATTGCCATGGGGCTGACCTTGCAGCTCTTGCCCCTGTTGATGGAGCGCCAGCATATCCACGCGCGGATCATGGGGGCAGTCGCCGCCATGGGCCCCATCGGCATACTTCTGGCGGGGCCGCTGCTGCCATGGGTGATTGGCCATCTGGGATCGCGCCGCGTGGTCATGATCGTGGTGGCGATCCTCATTGCCGGGCTGATCGGCTTCAAGCTGTCGCCGTCGATCTGGTGGTGGTTTCCCATCCGCTTCATCTTCGGCATCGCCACCGGCACCCTCTTTGCCATCAGCGAAGCCTGGGTGATGACCTTCGGCGGCGAGAAGAACCGCGGGCGCATCATGGGCTTCTACACCAGCGTAATGGCTGTGACCTTTTCCATTGGCCCACTCATTATTCCCATTGTCGGCATCGACGGCTGGACGCCGTGGCTGATCTGCATGGCCTGCATCAGCGCCAGCATTCTGCCGCTCGCCTTCGTAAAAGTGAGCGATGACGCCTTCAGGCAGGAAGACAAGCGTGGTTTCTTCCGTTTCATGAAGCGCGCGCCGTTGCTGCTGTTCGCCGTCTGTGCCGCGACACTGTTCGACAATGTGTTCATCTCCTTCTTCACCATTTTCGGACTGCGCCACGGCCTTGAACTTGATGTGGCGAGCCGCATTCTGGGGCTAGGGATCATCGGCAACGTCTTCCTGTTCGTGCCCATCGGCTGGCTGGCCGATCACTGGTCACGCAATGGCGTGGTGATCCTCACCGCCGCCGCCACCGTGGTTCTTAGCCTGCTGATGATTCCACTCATCACCCACTGGTCAATCTGGCCGATCACCCTGCTGCTTTCGGCCTGCGCCTTCGGTGTCTATGTCGTGTCACTCGCCATTGTCGGCGACACGTTCAAGGGGCCTGATGTGATCGCGGCCTCTGCGGCCTTCGCCGCCATGTGGGGCATTGGCGGGCTGATCGGGCCGCCCATTGCCGGCACCGCCATCGACATGTTCGGCATCAACGCCATGCCGGTGACGCTTGCGGTGTTTTACGCGATCCTGCTTCTCGGCCTTGCGCTCAACGGCGGAAAACTGGTGCGCCGCGATGGATAGGCGCAACGCCGTAAACCTGTTCGCCGCGATTTCGGCCATCACAGTCTTCGGCTTCACGCTGGGGTTGATGTTCCCGTTGCTGTCGCTCATCATGGAAGCGCAGGGCATCAGCGCCGATGTGATCGGCTACAACGCGGCGATGCAGCCTTTGGGGATCGTGCTGTCGATCTTCGCCATCCCGCCCGTTGTGCGCCGCCTGGGCGCCAAGGCCACGGTGATCGGCGCGGCCTTTGCGACGGCCACCGTCATCGTCGCCTATCCGTTCTTTCCGGTGTTCTGGTGGTGGTTCGGCATCCGCATTCTGCACGGCTTCTTCGTTTCAACCATTTTTGCTATCAGCGAAGCTTGGGTCGTGCGCTTTGCAGAAGGCCAATACCGTTCGCGGCTTCTGGCGCTCTATGCCAGCATTCTCGCCGCGAGTTTCGGCGGAGGGCCCGTTCTGATTACCCTGACCGGAATTGAGGGCCATGCGCCCTTCGTGATCGGCGCCATCATCCTGCTGATCGCCACCATTCCCATTTTCTTCGTGCATGACGAGGCGGTGGATAGCGAAGACGAAGACCCGCTCTCGGTGCTCGGTTTCATCCGCAAGGCTCCCATCCTTCTGCTGGCCGTGGGGCTGTTCGCCATCATGGATGCCGCCAATCTCGGCTTCCTGCCTGTCTACGCCGTGAAGAAAGGCATGGACCAGGATGGCGCGGCGCTGGCGCTCACCGCCTTCGTGCTCGGCAACACGTTCCTGCAATTTCCCGTTGGCTGGCTGGCCGATCACATGCCGAAACGGCTGGTGATGGCGGGCTGCGCCGTAACAACTATGGCCGCCTGCGCGCTGATACCGCTTACCTTCGGAACAGTCTGGCTCTGGCCCGTGCTCACCGTCGCCGGAGCGGCCTCGGCGGGCATCTACACCGTCGCGCTTTCGGAACTGGGGGACCGCTTTTCCGGCCACGAACTGGTGACCGGCACCGCTTCCTTCTCCACCACATGGGGCGTTGGGGCCCTGATGGGGGCATTGACGGCGGGATGGTCGATCAGCGCCTTCGGGCCGGATGGCCTGCCCTATACGCTGGCGGCGATCTTCGCCGTGGTCCTGCTGATGGTGCTGGGCGTAGGCCTTCTGGCGCGCCCATCTGGACTTTCCGCGCCCAAGCGGTGATGGTTGGGCCATGTCCGATGATCCCGCTACCGAACTGCTGACCATCCGCGATTTTCTGCGCCATGCGGTAAGCGCCTTCTCCGCCGCCAAGCTCGCCCATGGCCATGGAGCCTCGACGCCGCTTGATGAAGCGGCCTTCCTGATCCTCGAAACGCTGCATCTGCCGGTGGATGACATCAATCCCTGGCTCGACGCGCGCCTTCTCGACAGTGAACGCAAGGCGGTATCGGACATCATCCGTACACGGATCGAGACGCGCAAGCCTGCCGCCTATCTGGTGAAGCGCAGCTACATTCATGGCGTGCCCTTCTATGTCGATGAGCGGGTGATTGTGCCGCGCTCCTTCATCGGCGAACTGATGTTCAGCGGCCTGTTCGGCGGAGAGGGTTTCAACCTCATCGAAAACACCGAAGGCGTTGGCACGGTGCTCGATCTCTGCACCGGCTCGGGCTGCCTCGCCATTCTGGCCGCTGGCATTTTTCCCAATGCCGACATCGACGCCGTGGACCTCTCCGAAGCCGCCCTCGAAGTTGCGAAGATCAATGTCTCGGAACATGATTTGGAGAACCGGATCAACCTCTTGCACGGTGATCTTTTCGATCCGGTTGAAGGCCAGACCTATGATCTGATCATCACCAACCCGCCCTATGTGGCGGGTGCGGAAGTCAACGCCTTTCCGCATGAATATGGCCATGAGCCCATCATGGCGCATCTGGGCGGCGAGGACGGGCTGGACATCGTCCGGCGTATCATCGAGGAGGCCGCCGATTATCTCAATCCCGGCGGCGGGCTCATCTGCGAGATCGGCACGGGGCGGGATATTCTGGAGGAGCAATATCCGCAGCTCGATTTCTTCTGGCTTGATACGGAGGAAAGCGAGGGCGAAGTGTTCTGGCTCACCCGCGAGCAGCTTATCGCCTGAGGCCGTTGGCCCGCGCCAGATTCTCATAGATGATGCGCGTCTGCGCATGCATGTCCGGCATCAGCGGATAGGCCTCCGCGAGAAGGCGCGGATAAGCTCCCTCTCCCTTGCTTTTCTCAAGAACCGAAATGTAATCGGGCAACGATGACCACGCTGCCATGGATTGCGGGGTGAATTCGCAATGGAACTGCGTGCCAACGGCATGATCGCCAATGGCGACCGCCTGCACGGCGGCACGGCCGGAAGAGGCCAGAACGGCAGATCCGTCCGGGGGCCGCTTCACCTCGGCGAAGTGCCACTGCATCACCTTGCTGCTCTCTGGAAGGCCCTTGAACAGACGGTGGCGCTTCCCCTCCTCCGTAAGAGTCACGTCATGAACGCCCACTTCTCCGGCCTCTGCGGGCGCCACCTCGCCACCCAACGCGCTGCAAAGCAATTGATGCCCCAGGCACACGCCGAAATAGGGTTTGGCGCGATCACTCACCCACTCGCGGATCGCCTGCTTCTCTCCCACCAGCCACGGATATTCAGCCTCTTCCCATGTGTCCTGCTTGCCGCCCAGCACGAACATGAAGTCGTAATCCTTGAGCGCGGGAATTTCTGCGCCTTCCCAGATACGCACGAATTCGGGAATGATGCTGTCTTCAGCAAAAAAATCGAGAAAGCGGCCTGGAAAATCATGATCCATATGCTGCAGGACAAGGGCGCGCTTCATGGCGCTGTGCTTAGCACGGCTTTAGCGGATTGAGCTATGCCCGGCAGAAAGGAAGCCCTGCTTTCTCCGGCGGGAGGCTCGCCTCTGGGCATTGATCGTCAATGACCTTCCAGGAAGGATTGTTGAGGAACATGATGCAGCGGGACAGCTTGCCACGCACGCAGCGAAGAACGCCGACTTCAAATTTTGCTCCGTCAACCCGGCAGGAGCAATTGCTATCAGCCCGGCCCGTCGTGATGAAAACTGTGCAGCCCAAGAAGACCGCCGCACTCATTCTAAGCCACACTGGCCTCATGCGTGCCTCCAATGCACGGCCATTCCTGCCGTGACACGGCTAGAGCAATTGCAGTTCGACGGCTTGAGGGCCCCGGCCCCGCTTGTCTGGCTGCACTTCAAAGCTGATGCGCATGCCCTCGTTGAGTTCGGGAATGCCGGACCGCTGCACGGCCGTGACATGCACGAACACATCCTTGCCCCCGTCTTCCGGCGAAACAAAGCCATAGCCCTTCGCCTGATTGAAAAACTTGACCGTGCCGTTCTGGCGCATGGAGAACGCCCCTCCTCCAGTGTGTTGTCCGCTTCCCGGCGGTTCCAGCACCGGAAATGCGGGGTCGGCACAGCGGATTTCAAAACGGCGGAAAAAGCACGGCGGGGACGGCTGGGCGCCATTCCCGGTCGTGACCGGGTTCGAATAGCTCTGCCTGCGCACAGGACATGGCTGCCCTGCACGAAGATGAACTATGATCCAGTCGGCGAACGGGATCAAGAGGCCCCGATTCGGCTTGTGCTTGGCCTCTTTCCCCCGCTTTAACTTGACCGTGCCATGCTCCTCGCGAATAGTTGACCAGCCAAACAAGGGGACCTGCTGAATGATCCGCCGCCCGGTTTTCGGACTGCTCTGTTGTGCGCTGCTCGCGACCTCCGCCGCAGCGCGGCCGATCATCACCACGAAATACGTCTATTACCCGGTGCGCGGGAAAAGCGCAGCGGAGATTTACAGCGCCATGATCCGCTCGGGTCCGCATGTGAAGGGTGAGAAGGCTTACGCGGCCACCACCGCCACCACCGCACAGGACGGCAGGCTGATCCAGGGCAAATCGTGCCAAATCCAGAATTACCGCCTCAAGATCAATTTCACCATCAAGCTGCCGAAGCTGCAAAGCACGGCGGGCATTCCCCAAACCGATCTGGCGCGCTGGCGGCAGTTCGAAGGCTTCGTGCGCCGCCACGAGGAAACCCATCGATCGATCTGGATGGGCTGCGCCAGCCGGCTGGAAGCGCAGATCCGCGCCATTCACGCCAAGACCTGTGGCGAAGCCGACAGGCGGGCGGAGCAGCTCTGGAACCAGATGCGCGCCCAATGCTCCGCCAAACATGATGCCTTCGATGCAGCCGAAGCGCGCCGCCTGCTGAAAAATCCTTTCGTGCAATATGTCTTCAGCCGCAAATCCAGGGTGGTCAGCGCGGCGCGCGTGCCCTAACGGTTGAGCACGCGTCCCGCCACGGCATCGAGCTTGGCGATCAGGGCCGGATCGCGTTTCTCAGGCGCTGTCATCAGTGCATGTTCCAGCGCGCGGTCTGACCCTGCCGGGCACGGCTGATGCTCGCGCGGAAAATCCGCGGCAAGGCGGTGAACGAGACGCTTGGCATTGCCTGCGTTGGCCTTCATCACCGCGATCACCTTGGCAACATCCACTTCGCCATGGTCTTCGTGCCATGAGTCATAGTCCGTCACCATCGCAACGGTGCAGTAACAAAGCTCCGCCTCGCGCGCCAGCTTGGCCTCGGGCATGTTCGTCATGCCGATGACCGATGCACCCCATGAACGGTAAAGCCGGGATTCCGCCAGCGTCGAAAACTGCGGGCCTTCCATCACCATATAGGTACCGCCCACCGCATGGGCGATATGTTCGTCCGAGAGCGCCTTGGCCGCAATCGCCTGCAGGCCGGGGGAAACGGGGTGTGCAAAGGGCACATGCCCCACGCAACCGGCGCCAAAGAAACTTTTCTCGCGCGCGAAGGTGCGGTCGATGAACTGGTCCACCAGCACGAAGGTGCCGGGCGGCAATTCTTCTTTCAATGAGCCGACAGCGGAAAGCGAGATGAGGTCCGTCACCCCGGCCCGCTTCATCACATCGATATTGGCGCGGTAATTGATGGAAGTGGGCGATTGCACATGCCCGCGCCCATGGCGCGGCAGGAACACGACAGGAAGCCCGTTGATCTCGCCGCGCCTGACCTGATCGGAAGGCGCTCCCCAAGGAGACGCAACCGTCTCCCACCGGGGATGGTCCATCTCAATGTCATAAACGCCCGAGCCGCCGATGATGCCGAGAACGGAGCGAGTCACGGATGTGTCACGCAGGATAAGTCGCCTTCCTCGCATGTGAGGTAATATTTGAAGTCGGCAAGGCGCTTTGTGGTGAGCTCCGCGAGGCATTCGCCGTACACCATCGGATAAACCGATCCCCCTTGGACGCCCGAACTTCGGAACTCGCATTCGCTATCGCGAAATTTGATCCAGGCTTCTTGCGCTTTGCGAAAAGACGTCTGGCCCGGAGCATCCAACCGTCCAATAATCTTCTTGTAGTCGAGATTAAGCTGTCTGTCGGCGCTCTCGAAATCGGAATTTGCACATTCATTCATGGCAGCTTGTGTTTGGGCTGTAGCGAGACAGCTCGCGGTGGAGGATGAAGCAGGCAAGAGCAGCGTTATAAACAAGACGAACGGCAATGCACGCTGCATCGGGAATCCTCTCATTCCATGTCCAGAGATTGCAACATAGCAAAGCACCAACTACTTGCCGCAAACAAAAAGGCCCGGAAAAATTGCCGGGCCTTTTCAATCAGATTGATTTCCTCAATGCGGAACGTCGGACCAGATCTTCTTCTTCACCAGATAGAGAAGCCCGGCGAGGATGGCGAGGTAGATCATCACCGCGAAGCCGGTGCTCTTGCGTTCTTCCATCTTGGGTTCGGCCGTCCAGGCGAGGAAGGCCGACACATCGCGCGCCATATCGTTAATGGTGTTGGGCGAGCCGTCGTCGAATTCCACCGCGCCATCCGCCAGCGTGCCATGCGGCGGCATGCCGATGGCGGGACCGGAAGCAAAATAGGGATTGTAATATTTGCCTTCGGGGATTGAGACGTCCGCCGGCTTGTCCTCATAGCCCGTCAGGACGGAATAGACATATTGCGGGCCGCCAATGCCGAACAGGAACTGGTTGATGGTGCCATACCAGCCGGCGCGCGCCTTGGTGATGAGCGAGAGGTCTGGCGGCAGCGCGCCGCCATTGGCGTTCTTGGCCGCCTCTTCATTGGGGAACGGTGACGGAAAATGGTCGGACGGCAGGCCCGGGCGCTCGAACATCTGGCCGTCCGAGCCCGGTCCATCCTGCACCTGGAAAGTGGCGGCCAGCGCCTTCACTTCCTCTTCCGTGAAGCCGGGCCCGCCGGGATCGGCGAGGTTACGGAAGGCGACGAAGCGCATGGAATGGCAGTTGGAACAGACCTGCTTGTAAACCTTATAGCCCCGCTGCAGCTGCGCCTTGTCGAAATGGCCGAACGGCCCTTCGAAGGAGAAGGAGATATTCTTGGCGTCACGCTGGCCTTCGGCGGCTGCGCCGCCAGCAAGCATGGCAAGACCGAGTACCGCCGTGCCGAGTGTTGTGAAGAGTTTCATTCTCATTTCCCCCAGATCACTCGGCAGGCACGGCAGAGGCTTTGTTATTTTTGGCAAGCACGGCATCGGAGATTGATGGCGGCAGCGGCTTCGGGCTTTCCAGAAGGCCCACCACCGGCAGGATCACCAGGAAATACAGGAAGTAAAAGGCAGTGCAGATCTTGCCGACCACATTGTAGGTCAACGCCCATTTTGTAGGATCAGCCGCCTCATGGCTGAGGAAGTAATTGTCGGGCGCGCCCGATCCCGCAAAACCAAGGAGCACGCAGTTGATCACGAACAGCCAGAAAAACTGCTTGAAGATCGGACGGTAGGTGCCGGACCGCACCTTCGACGTATCAAGCCAGGGCAGGAAGAACAGAATGATGATCGACCCGAACATGGCGATCACGCCCAGCAGCTTCGCATCCAGCGGCCCGATGTTGAAGGTGATGGCGCGCAGGATGGCGTAGAATGGCAGGTAATACCATTCCGGCACGATATGCGCCGGCGTCGAAAGCGGGTTGGCTTCCGCATAGTTGATGGCGTGGCCCAGGAAGTTGGGCGCGAAGAACACCCAGCCCGCATAGAACAGCAGGAACACCACGATCGCGAAGCCATCCTTCATCGTGTAATAAGGATGGAACGGCACCGTATCCTGCGCGCCCTTTACCGAAACGCCGGTCGGGTTGTTGTTGCCGGGAATATGCAGCGCCCAGATGTGCAGGCCCACCACGCCCGCCAGCACGAAGGGCAGCAGGTAGTGCAGCGAGAAGAAGCGGTTGAGCGTCGGATTGTCCACCGCGAAGCCGCCCCACAGCCAGTGCGTGATGGCATCGCCGAAGAACGGAATGGCCGAGAACAGGTTGGTGATGACCTTGGCGCCCCAGAAACTCATCTGGCCCCATGGCAGCACATAGCCCATGAAGGCCGTGGCCATCATGATGAGATAGATGATGACGCCGATCATCCAGAGGATTTCACGCGGCGCCTTGTAGGAGCCGTAATACATGCCGCGGAAGATGTGGATATAGACAGCAATGAAGAACATCGACGCGCCGTTGGCGTGCATGTAGCGCAGCAGCCAGCCGTAGTTCACGTCGCGCATGATGTGCTCGACGGAGGAGAAGGCGAGATCGGTGTTGGGGGTATAGTGCATGACCAGCACGACGCCGGTGACGATCTGCACCACCAGCATCACCGCGAGGATGCCGCCGAAGGTCCACCAGTAATTGAGGTTTTTCGGCGTGGGGAAATCAAGGGCCTGGCCCTTGACGAGGTCCATTACCGGCAGGCGCTCATGGAACCACTTTCCAAAGGCCGTTTTGGGTTCGTAGGAAGAATGTCCGCTCATGAAACTGTCCCTGAATTAGCCGATGCGGATCTTGGTGTCGGAGAGATAGGCATACTTGGGAATATGCAGGTTCTCCGGCGCGGGACCTTTGCGGATGCGCCCAGCCGTATCATACATTGAGCCATGGCAGGGGCAGAACCAGCCGCCCACCTTGTTGTTGCCTTCGACCACCGCGAACTCGCCTTCATCCCCAATGGGAACGCAGCCGAGGTGCGTGCACACGCCCATCTGCACGAGATAGGCTTCCTTGCCGCCCACCACGCGGTTTTCATCCGTCGCGGGCGAGCCATCCTTGAGGTTGGCGTTGCGCGAAATCGGGTCTTTCAGGTCTTCGAGCTTGACGGATTTCGCAGCCTCGATCTCGGGCGCCGTGCGGTGGCGCACGAACACCGGGTTGCCCTGCCACTTCAGCGTCACCGCCTGGCCCTCGGCGATGGGCGACAGGTCAACTTCGATGGTGGCCAAAGCCAGCACCGAGGCATCAGGATTCATCTGGCTGATAAAGGGCCACGCCGCGAGGGCAGCGCCCACCGCGCCGACGGCGCCGGTCGCGATATAGAGAAAATCACGCCGGTTGACTTCCGCATGTTCCGCTGTGGACACGTCTTTTTCCCCTTGTACTGCAGCCCCGGCACCGGGTGAGGGCATGTATTTTCCCATCCGGCGCTAAATGCTGGCGTTTTTGACATTGCGGCGAAAGGAAGTCTAGCTATGAAGTGTCGCAGCCATGTTGAAAACCGGCTGCTTCATCCCTTGGCCTAAGCCTCTGCAAACATGATTGAAATTGCCCTCTTCCAGCCGGACATCGCGCCCAATGCGGCAACCGTCATGCGCATGTGCGCCTGTTTCGGGCTGAAGGTCAGGGTGATCGAACCGGCGGGCTTCACCTGGAATGATTCTATGCTTCGGCGGGCCGGAATGGACTATCTGGCGCAGGCCGAGGTGATCCGCGATGCCTCGTGGGAGGCTTTCCGCACCGCCACGGCAGGCCGCAGGCTGGTGCTGATGAGCACCAGGGCCGCCCTGCCCTTTACCGATTTCGCATTCGCCCCTGACGACATCATCCTCATGGGCCGGGAAAGTGCCGGGGTGCCGGATCATGTGCATGATGCTGCGGATGCCCGCCTGCTGATCCCCATGCGCAAAGGCCTGCGCTCGCTCAATGTCGCCATGGCTTGCGCGATGGTGACGGGTGAGGCATTGCGGCAGCTCAGGATGTTTCCACAATGACCGATCTCGACTCCCGCAAGGCCCGCGCCAGCCAATGGTTTGAAACCCTGCGCGACCGGATTTGCGCCGAACTGGAAGCGATCGAAGGCGGCGCCCGCTTCGAGCGCAAGGCGTGGGAGCGCCCGCAAGGGGGCGGCGGCGTCATGTCCATGCTGCACGGCAAGGTGTTCGAGAAGGCGGGCGTTCATTGTTCCACCGTGCATGGCGAATTCACGCCGGAGTTTCGCAAGCAGATTCCGGGGGCGGAGGATGATCCGCGCTTCTGGGCTTCAGGCATCTCGCTCATCATTCATCCGCTGAACCCGCATGTGCCGGCCGTGCACATGAACACCCGCTTCATTGTCACGTCGAAATGGTGGTTCGGCGGCGGCGCGGATTTAACACCAGTGCTGGATCGCAGGCGCATCCAGCAGCATCCCGACACGCAAGACTTTCACGCTGCGATGCAAGCGGCCTGTGATGCCCATGCCGTTGCCGACTACCGGAAATTCAAAGCCTGGTGCGACGAGTATTTTTTCCTGCCGCATCGAAACGAGCCGCGCGGCATCGGCGGCATTTTCTATGACCACCACAATTCGGGCGACTGGGAGGCCGATTTCGCCTTCACTCAGGATGTGGGCCGAGCTTTCCTGAAGACTTATCCCGCCCTCGTCCGCCGCAACATGGATGAACCGTGGACGGAGGCAGACCGCGAAGAGCAACTGGTGCGTCGCGGGCGTTACGTAGAATACAATCTTCTCTATGATCGCGGCACTTTGTTCGGCCTGAAAACCGGGGGCAACGTGGAGTCCATCCTCTCCTCCATGCCGCCACTGGTGAAATGGCCCTGACAGCAGGACAGGCAATGGACCTTCGCAACGGCTTTGACATCAAGCGCTATATCCGCACCATTCCGGATTATCCCAAGCCCGGCATCCTGTTCCGCGATATCACCACGCTCTTGGCTGATCTGCATGGCTTCCGCGCCACCGTGGATGAACTGGCGTGGCCTTTCCTCAAAGGCCGCATTGATTACGTGGCGGGGATAGAAGCGCGGGGATTCATTCTGGGTGGAGCGGTGGCACACACACTGGGCCGCGGCTTCATTCCCATCCGCAAGAAAGGCAAGCTGCCCCACAAGGTGATCGGCCAGGACTATGCGCTGGAATATGGCGTGGACACCATCGAGATGCATGCCGATGCCATCAAGCCGCGCGATCGCATCCTGCTGATTGATGACCTGATCGCCACAGGCGGTACGGCAGGCGCTGCCATCGATCTCATCCGCAAGTCAGGCGGCGAGGTCGTCTCCGCCGCCTTCGTCATCGACCTCCCCGACCTGGGCGGCGCGCAAAAGCTCAAGGACAAGGGTGTGAAGGTCCACACGCTGGTGAGCTTCGAGGGGCATTGATTTTGCTTCCCTCGTTCGAACAGGTCAGGAAGAAGCTTGCTCTTCATGGTTTGTCCGCAATAAGCAGAAAACGGCCCTTGTGTGGCGAGGAGATTGTGCGGATGGTTCTGAAGAGCCCCTCCCGGTTCCCTAAAATGCGTTTCAGCGCACCGCGAGTGAAATAATACTTGAGCTTGGCGGGCACCTTCTTGCGCGCCGGTGTCCGCGCCACGAAAATCACCGGAAAAATCGAGAGAAGAAATGCATAGAGCGGCACCACGTCGAGCCGCCGAAGGTAGTCGAGGAGACTCAACCCCGCAGCCTCGATCACCAGCCGCTCGCGCGCGGCCTTCCTCATCGTCTCAAGCTGCAACAGGGGATCGTCAAGATGATGAAGAAGATTGAGGCAGAGAACATAGTCGAACGCCTCATCGACATGCCGCGCGTTGAGATCACGCACCTCGAACTCGACGGACACTCCCATGGCGTCGGCGAGCAGACGAGCCCGTCGGATAATGTCGGGGCTGTTATCAAGCCCGACAACACGCACAGCCCCACGCTTCACCGCCTCGAAACAGAGCGCTCCATGATTGCAGCCAAGATCGAGAACCGACTTTCCCGTGAGGTCGGCCGGAAAAATCAAGCCGGCCGAAGAAGCGCGCTCCTTGCCCGGCGTGATGAGCCCATGCGGCAATTCTATGCGCTGATAGGAATAGGTTTCGCGCGCCAGCAGTGCTTCAATTTCACTCTTGGACCAAGGTTGTTTCATTGCGCCGGACGCCGCGCCGTCAGCACTTTGCCGTCAAAGCTGAAAACCAGTTCGCCCTGCTGATTGAAGCCTTCGTTCCGCGAGAATACGAGGCCCCATTCTGGGCGTGACGCCAGTTCGCGCTTGCCCGTCACTGTTGAGCGATAGTGGATGGTGTCGCCGGGAAACACCGGCTTCAGCCATTTGAGATTGGTGAAGCCGGGCGATGGGCCGGAAGGGGCTGGATTGTCACGCGCCGCCGCTTCGCGCTGGTTGGTGGCGACATAGCATTTCATCCATGCCGCCGCCGTGTGCCAACCGCTGGCCGCCAGCTTGCCAAATGGACCTTTTGCCGCCGCCTCATCATCGACATGAAACGGCTGCGGATCGAACTTGCGCGCATAGTCGAGCACAGTCTCGCGCGTGAAGGTGAAACTGCCGAGTTCCACCACATGGCCGTCTTCAATCTCGTCCAGCCACAGCCCGATCACGGCGCCCGCACCCGCATGAAGAGAACGCCGGTTTCCTCGACTTTCAATTCGCCCGCCTCGTTCCGCAAATCCCAGCGGCATTCGAGAATGCCCATTTCCGGGCGCTTCGATGATATGCGCGCGCCGAGAACCGTCATCGCGCCGCGCAGGGTTTCACCCACATAGACAGGCTTGAGCCATTTGACCTCGGACAGCCCGTTCGAGCCCATGCCGGCGGACCGGTTGAGGAAGCCGTCGCACATCATCCGCATCAGCATGGCGCAATTGTGCCAGCCTGAGGCGCTCAAACCGCCAAGCACGGACGAATTCGCAGCATCCTCATCGAGATGAAACGGCTGCGGATCGAATTCCCGCGCGAAGGCAATCACCTCTTCGCGGGTGACGGGATAAGGCCCCAGTTCAAAAATGCGGCCAACCGGAAAATCCTCAAAATGGAGGAGACCGGACATCAATTGGCAAAGCGGAAGTGCATGACGTCGCCATCCTGCACCACATACTCCTTGCCTTCCAGACGGAACTTGCCCGCCTCACGGGCGCCTGCTTCGCCCTTGCCCGCAACATAATCGTCATAGGCAATGGTTTCGGCGCGGATGAAGCCCTTTTCAAAATCCGTATGGATCACGCCTGCAGCCGCAGGCCCCCGGGTGCCTTTGGTGATGGTCCAGGCGCGGGCTTCCTTAGGCCCAACGGTGAAATAGGTGACGAGATGCAGAAGATCATATCCCGCGCGGATCACCCGGTTGAGGCCCGGCTCCGAAAGCCCCACGGCTTCCAGATAATCCTTCTGGTCGGCCTCGGGCAGAACGGCGATCTCGCTCTCGATCTTGGCCGAGACGACGCAGGCCACCGCATCCTCTTCCCTGGCGCGCGCGAAAACCCGCGCCGAAAAATCATTGCCCTTGTCAGCGGCGCTTTCTTCCACATTACACACGTAAAGCACGGGCTTGGACGAGAGAAGGCCAAGGCCGCGGAAGGCCTTTTCCTCTTCCGCCGTGCGTTCGACGAGGCGGGCAGGCTTTCCTTCGCGCAGCAGGACAAGCGCGCGGCCCATCAGGTCAACGAGTTCCTTGGCTTCCTTGTCGCCAGTCTTGGCTTTTTTCTCGAGTCCGACGATGCGCTTTTCCAGTGAGTCGAGATCGGCCAGCATCAATTCCGTCTCGATGGTTTCGATGTCGGCGATGGGATCGATCTTGCCTTCGACATGGGTAATGTCGCCATCCTCGAAGCAGCGCACCACATGGGCAATGGCATCCACCTCGCGGATATTGGCGAGGAACTGGTTGCCCAGCCCTTCGCCCTTCGATGCGCCGCGCACCAGCCCAGCGATGTCCACGAAGGTCAAGCGCGTGGGGATAATCTGCTGCGAGCCAGCAATGCCGGCCAGCACCGCAAGGCGCGGATCAGGCACGCCTACGTCGCCCACATTGGGCTCAATGGTGCAGAAGGGATAATTCGCCGCCTGCGCCGCCGCCGTCTGCGTGAGCGCGTTGAAGAGCGTGGACTTGCCGACATTCGGAAGCCCGACGATGCCACATTTGAAACCCATCAGTTTTCTGCCTTCTTCGCCGGTTTTTCCGGCGGGGGATTGAGTGCGAGGTGCACCTTGTTCTGGAATGATCCGTCTTCGCCCCGGATCATCAGCGGGATATGCTCGGCCACGGCGTCGATCAGCGGGTCGAGCCACGCCTTCTCGGCGTTGGCGAAATCGCTCAGCACATGAGGATGCACCAGCGCCCTGTCACCGGGATGGCCGATCCCCAGACGCACACGCTGGAAATGCGGCCCGGCATGGGCGATGATCGAGCGGATGCCATTATGGCCCGCTGCTCCGCCCCCGAGCCTGACCCGCACCTTGGCAGGCTCCAGATCGAGTTCGTCATAGAGCACGATTACGTCAGCCGGATCGATGCCGAAGAAACGCATTGCCTCGCCGACGGAGCGCCCACTTTCGTTCATGTAGATCATGGGCTTCAGCGCCAACACCTTTTCGCCGCCAAGCGTGACTTCGGCGGTTTCGCCCTGAAAGCGCTTGCGCCACGGCGAAAAGCCATGGCGGCGGACAATCTCGTCCACCGCCATGAAACCGATGTTGTGCCGGTTGCCCGCATATTTGGGGCCCGGATTGCCAAGCCCCACGAGAAGTTTCATGCCGCCCTCCAAAGGCCGGGAGGGGAAGCCCGGTTACTTCTTCTTGGGTGCAGGAGCCGCGGCAGCGGGCGCGGCACCCTTGGCCGGGGCAGCGCCCTTGGCAGCGGGAGCAGCCTTGCCGCCCGCAGCGGGAGCGGCAGCACCAGCCGCCGGAGCCTTCTGCGCCGTAGCCGGAACTTCAGCCGAGACAGCAGCTTCCGCCGGAGCCTCTTCCTTGGCCTGCGCGGTGATGGCGCACAATGTCACGTCATCACGGCTGACCGGCACCACGCCCTTCGGCAGCTCGATACTGGACAGGTGGACGGACTGGCCGATCTGCATGCCCGCGAGGTCAACCACGATCTCGTCGGGGATGAAATCGGCGGAGCAGTAGAGCGCCACGTCGTGCGAGACAATATTGAGCGCGCCACCGGCTTTGATGCCGGGCGAGGCTTCCTGGTTCTTGAAATGAACCGGCACGTCCACCGCCACGCGGGCATCCTTGCCGAGGCGCAGGAAATCGACATGCACGATGAAATCGCGCACCGGCTCGAACTGCACGTCACGCGGAATGGCGCGGATGGTCTGGCCCTCGACCTCAAGGTCGATCAGGGTCGACATGAAGCGGCCGGTCTGCAAATGGGGAAGCACGTCGCCATATTTGAGCGACACGAGCTGCGGGTCTTTCTTGTCGCCATAAACGACGCCGGGAATGAGGCCTTCACGGCGGACTGCGCGAGAGGCCCCCTTGCCTGCCCGGGCGCGCGACGCGGCCTTGAGCTGAACGATCTTGGACATGATAGTCTCCTGTTAGTGTGAGCCTGCCCGGCCTTCCTCCAGGGGTGAACGATGCCGGAACGGGCGGGCGGCTCTTAGGAGATTTGGGGTGAAAAGGCAAGCAAAGCCGAAGCCGCGCCAGAATAATCTTCTGACTTCAATATTTTAGAGTTTGTTCCGGATTCAAATTGCCAAGTCCGGATTGGAAAAGCGGAGCGCCGGACGGATCCGGCGCTCCGGTATTCTAGCTGGCGAATTTTCCGCCCGGCGTCATGGTGTCGACGGCCTGCGGCAGGATCTGCGACAGGCGCTTCAGCAGCTCATCGCGGGTCAGGCCCGTCTGCTTGACGAGCGCGTCGATGATGTCGGGGCCGAGTGCCGAAGCGGTCTGGTCGGGGGTGACATCCGCATTGGCGCCGGTGCCGACCCAGCTGTCGGCGGCGCTGCCGTGGCCGGCGTTGCGGAACTTGTCCACCACATCCGAAATGCCGCCTTTAACGTCCGGGGCCTGGCCGCCGAACATGTCGGTGACGCTTTTCACAGCACTTCCCAGAAGGCCGCCTTCAGAACCGCCCGGCTGGGCGCCGCCTGTCGCGCCCTTGAGGAGTTCTCCGATCTTGTCGCGATTCTGATAGCCCGCAATGGCCAGAAGGCCGAGAAGAGCTGCGAGAGACGGCATGGTGTTCTTGCTCATGAGGATACCTCCGGTTTCGGGGCACCTAACATAGTGCGCCCCATGCCGTTGTGGAATATGCGGCAAGATGAAATGTTCCCGATTGTTGAACATGCCTCTCCCGGCTATCATCCCGCCTTGAGGGACCATTCAAAGGGAGGAAACCTCATGGGCATTATCTGGACCATCATCATCGGGTTCGTGGCGGGTCTGATCGCCAAGTTCCTGATGCCCGGCAAGAATGAGCCGCAGGGCTTCATCCTGACGACCATTCTCGGCATCGTCGGCGCTTTCGTGGCAACCTATCTGGGCCAGGCCATCGGCTGGTATCAGGCGGGACAGGGTGCCGGCTTCATCGGCGCCATCGTCGGCGCGGTGATCCTGCTCTTCGTCTGGGGCATCATTTCCAAGAACCGCGCCTAACCCCTCACCGGGAAAGGCAGATCTCGAAACCGCCCGCCGCCTTCAACGGCGGGCGGTTGCGTTTTGTCCAGAAATCGCTCCCCTGCCCCACTCGTTTTTTGCAACGAGATGTTTCACGTGGAACATATTCCTAGGCGTCGAAAAACGCAGCATTTACGATGCTTTTCGCGTAATTTTGCCCGCTGCAACGTGCAAAATCATAGCATTTTACATACTGTAAAGTTGCTGCCGGGATGCCAGGCAAATTGACTCTGTCAATTTGGCAGATCAGCTCTTGAGCCGGTAGCCCGTCTTGAACATCCAGCCGATCACCGCGAGGCAGAGCAGCAGGAACACGAAGGTCATGCCGAGGCTGACCCCGACATTCACGTCCGCCACCTCGTTGAAGCTCCAGCGGAAGCCCGAGATCAGGTAGACGACCGGGTTGAACAGCGAGATGGTGTGCCAGACCGGCGGCAGCACCTTGATCGAATAGAAGCTGCCGCCCAGAAAGGTCAGCGGCGTGATGACCAGGAGCGGTATGAGCTGCAGCTTCTCGAAACTGTCGGCCCACATGCCGATGATAAAGCCGAACAGGCTGAAAGTGATGGCGGTGAGCAGCAGGAACAGCACCATCCAGAACGGGTGGGCAATCGACAGCGGCACAAAGAAGGCCGAGGTGGCAAGGATCACCAGCCCGATAATGACCGATTTGGTTGATGCGGCCCCCACGAAGCCGATCACCATTTCAACCGCCGAAATCGGGGCGGCCAGATATTCATAGATCGTGCCGGTGAAGCGCGGGAAATAGATGGCGATCGACGCATTGGAGATCGACTGGGTGAGCAGCGACAGCATGATGAGCCCCGGCACGATGAACGCGCCATAGCTCACGCCTTCGATGTTCTGGATACGTGAGCCGATGGCCGCGCCGAACACCACGAAATAGAGAACCGTCGAGATGACCGGGGAAATGAGGCTCTGGAACAGCGTGCGGAAAAACCGCTTCATCTCGAAAATATAGATGGCGAGAACGGATTGCGGGTTCATGCGTGCACCAGGCCGATGAAAATGTCTTCCAGCGATTTCTGCTCGGTTGAAAGATCGGTGAAGGCGATCTTCTTCGCCGCCAGATCGTAAAGCAGTTGCGGCACAACACCCTTCTCGCCCGTAGCGCCATAGGCATAGGATAGCGACAGGCCATCCTGGGCGAGCGAAAGGCCGGGGCGTGCCAGGGTTTTCGGAATAGTCTTCATGGGTTTGGCAAGCTGCAGCGTGAGGCTCTTCTGGCCGAGCTTCCGCATGAGGGACGCCTTTTCCTCCACCAGCACAAGCTGGCCCTTGTTGATGACGCCCACGCGGTCGGCCATCTCCTCGGCCTCGTCGATATAGTGCGTGGTGAGGATGATGGTGACGCCGGTGTCGCGCAGGTCGCGCACCACGTTCCACATTTCCTTGCGGAGTTCGACGTCAACGCCCGCCGTCGGCTCATCGAGGAAGAGAATGCGCGGCTCATGCGCCAGCGCCTTGGCGATCAGCACGCGCCGCTTCATGCCGCCCGACAGCGTGACGATCTTGTTGCGCGCTTTGTCCCACAGCATGAGGCGCTTGAGCAGCGTTTCGACATATTGAGGATTTGCCGGCTTGCCGTAGAGCTTGCGGCTGAAGCTCACCGTGTCCCACACGGTTTCAAAGATGCTGAGCGTCAATTCCTGCGGCACCAGCCCGATCAGCGCGCGGGCCTTGCGAAACTCCGTCACCGAGTCATGCCCGTCCACCAGAATGGCGCCGGAGCTTTTGGTGACGATGCCGCAGATGATGCTGATAAGCGTGGTCTTGCCGGCACCATTGGGGCCGAGCAACGCCAGGATTTCGCCCTGTTCGATCTCGAGGTTCACATTCTTGAGGGCGGTGAACCCGCCCTTGTAGGTCTTGGAGACGTTCTTGATGGAAATGATGGAGGCCATGGCGGGCCTCTATAGAGGAAAGCCTGAAGAACGGAAATGACGGCTGCGTGAGCTATTCGAACAGGCTGGAGACGCTTTCCTCGCGGCTGGTGCGGCCGATGGCTTCGCCCAGCAGCGCGGCGATGGGGATGACGCGGATGTTGCGGGCGATTTTCACCGCTTCCGTGGGCTGGATCGAATCGGTGATCACCAATTCTTTCAGCTTGGACGAGGTGATGCGCGACACGGCACCCCCTGAGAGAACGCCATGGGTGATATAGGCCGTCACGTCCCGCGCACCGGTTTCAAGAAGCGCCTCGGCGGCGTTCACAAGCGTGCCGCCCGAATCGACGATGTCGTCAATGAGGATGCAGGATTTGCCCTGAACATCGCCAATGATGTTCATGACCTCCGATTCGCCCGGCCTGTCGCGGCGCTTGTCGACGATGGCCAGCGGGGAACCGAGGCGCTTGGCCAGGGCGCGGGCGCGCACCACGCCGCCCACGTCCGGCGACACGACGACGGTGTTCGCCACATCGCCATGCTGCTTGATGTCCCGCACCATCACGGGGCCTGCGAAGAGATTGTCGGTGGGAATGTCGAAGAAGCCCTGGATCTGCCCGGCATGGAGATCGAGCGTCAGCACGCGGTCAGCGCCCGCTCGGGTGATGAGGTTGGCCACCAGCTTGGCGGAGATGGGCGTGCGGGGGCCAGGTTTCCTGTCCTGCCGGGCATAACCGAAGTAAGGGAGCACCGCCGTGACGCGCCGCGCCGAGGCGCGTTTCAGCGCGTCGATGATGATGAGCAGTTCCATCAGATGGTCGTTGGCGGGGAATGAGGTGGACTGGATCACGAACATGTCCTGCCCGCGCACGTTCTCCTGAATCTCGACGAAGATTTCCATGTCGTTGAAGCGCCGGACCACGGCCTTCGTCATCGGCATGTTGAGGTAGGAGCAGATCGCTTCCGCCAGCGGGCGATTGCTGTTGCCGCACACCATCTTCATCATTTCGATCCCCGGAAGCCCTGCTGCCCGGCGTCTATAACAACGCTTTCGTGACGGTGCAAAGTGAGTCTGAGGGGCGCGGCGGAATGGCCCAAATCGGGTTAGCGGTAGGCCTTGATGATATCGAAAATGCCTGAAGATGCGGCATCCGCCACCGCCGTGGCGGCAGGTCCCCAGCCCTGGTCCAGCGACCCGGCGGGCACGCTGTTGTCCTGCTTCACGTCGCCCAGCGATTTCCCCTGCGGCGTTTCCACCACCCAGTGGACGGCGACCTTCTGGTTGCCGCCCTGCGCCTTGGCGAGATCGACCTTGCCCCGCACCACCAGCGCATCGGCGCGCGGCTCCTCCACCACCGGCCAGCCCGCCGCCTTGAGGGTGCGCCGCATGGCTTCGGTGAGTTCGCCATTGCCTTTTCCGGGCGAACCTTCCACCGGCACCACGGCCACCACCTTGATGACCGCATGGCCGGGAATGATGTCGCTGGCCTTGGGCGGCGGCGGAACCTCAGGCTCCGGCACGGGAGGTTCGGCGGCGGCAATCTCAGACGGGATGCCCGCCGCCTCGATGGCATTGGGGCCATTCAGCGTTTCAAGATCGACTTCATAGTGAGTGCCTGGCTGCGCCGCCATGAACACATTGGCCGGCGGCATGATGAGCGAGGCCTGCCGGGTGGCAAAGCCCATGCGCCCCAGCGTTGCCGCCATGCGCTGCGTGGTATCGGAGGCAATCTGCTGAAGCGTATCCGGCGTGACGCCGCTCCAGTCCGCGCCGCTGGAGGGCGCGCTGCCGGTGATCGTGTCGACCAGCACGCCATCGGCATCGCGGAATTCAAAGCTGTAGGAAATGGCGCCCGAGGCCGACCTGAACGTGCCGCCCAGCGAATAGCTGCCCGCCAGCGCCTGGCCCTGCAGGATGCCGATATCATGCTGGCCGCCCGAAGCCGCCAGCGCCGCCGTGAAGGACTTGGCCTTGTCGGGTGGAATTCCGGTGAACACCTGCAGCACAACCGGCGGCGGCGTCTTGCCCTTGGGATTGGTATTGCCCGCATCGCCGATTTTCGCCGTGCTGGCGCAGCCCGCGAGAACCAGCAGGAGCAGGACGGAGAGCAGCGCTTTGAGGGGGGCGGGCAGCATGGCTTATCGCGTGATCATATCCAGCGAATGGGTTGAGACGGGCTCGGGCTTCTTGTCGCCGATGATATAGGTGCGGCCCAGGCAGAAGGCAGCGCCTGCATCCGAATTCATCAGGATCATGTGGCAGAAAAACACCATGCCCGGCCCGATGGGGTGCGGGTTGTTGGCATAGAACATGGGAGAATCCATCCAGCTGGGCGTGAACTTCGCCCCCAGCGAATAGCCGCAGGCATTGAGCCGGTGCTTCTGCATGCCGTGATCATCCATCACCCGCGCGTGGGCGGCGAACACATCGCCCGCCGTGTGGCCGGGGCGGAGCTGTTCCTCGACGGCGGCCAGCGCCTCCCGCGCCGCCCTGTCCATGGCGAGATGCTGCTTCGACGGCTTGCCGATGATCAGTGTACGCATGAAAGCGGCGTGATAGTGCCGGTAGACGCCCGCCCATTCGAGGGTGAGCTGGTCGCGCGCCTTTAGCACGCGGCGGCCTGACTTGTAGCGGCACAGCAACGCATCGCGGCCCGAGCCGATGATGAACTCGTTGGCCGGATAATCGCCGCCGCCCGCAAAAATGGCGCCCTGCTGGGCGGCAAGGATATCGCCCTCGTCAGCACCTGCCTTTGTCTTGCGGATGGCGGCCTTCAGCGCCGCATCGCCGAGTTCACCGGCTTTCCGCACATATTTGAGCTCGGCCTTCGACTTCACCACGCGGACGCGGTTCACAAGGTCATTGGCTTCCACCAGCGCGCAGAACCCGTCGAGCGCCGCATCAACCGCCTTGCCGTTGAAATGGGTGAGGCCATAGCTCTCGGTTTCGATGCCAAGGCGCTTTCCCCGGCAGCCGAGGCTTTCCAGCATGTCCTTCAACTGCGCGGCGGGCTTTGCACCCGCGGCATCGGTCCAGATGCGGATGTCTTCGATGATCGAGGTGTGCTGCGCCTGCCGGAGATCGGCGGAGCGGGTGAGCAGCGCCAGCTTGCCGTCGGCCCCCAGATAAAGGCACTGGAAGAAGCAGAAGCCGAAGGTGTCGTAGCCGGTGAGATAATACATGCTCTCCTGCTGGAACATCAGCAGGCCATCAAGGCCGCGCGCCGCCATCTCCGCCGTGACGCGGGCGATGCGCTGATCATATTCGGACCGCTTGAAGTGAAGCGCCATGCGTCATTCCTCTTTCAGTGCGATGGCCGAAATCTGGCGGCCATAATCGCTCTCGCCGCGATGCGTGGCGCGGCGGTAGCTGTAAAATCGTGCTTCATCCGCAAAGGTGCAGAGGCCGAGATTGATGACCGTGCCAACGCCTTCCCGATACAACCGGCTTTTGAGATAGGCGGGGAGATCGAACATCGCGTGGCCGGGCCTTGCGGATGGTGTGAAATAGCGCTGATTGCGTTCGTCCTGCGCGAGGAAATGGGCGGGAAACTCCGGCCCGACCTCGTAAGCCGCACCGGAAATCATCGGGCCGATGACAGCGACCGTATCGGCACGGCTTGCGCCCAGCCTTTCCATCGCTTCAAGGGTGGCATCGGTGACGCCGCCGAGCGCGCCCTTCCATCCCGCATGGGCGCAACCGACGACGCCCGCCTTGCTGTCGGCGAACAGCACCGGCCCGCAATCCGCCGTGAGGATACCGATGGCGAGGCCCTTTTCGCGCGTGACCATGGCATCGGCGCGCGGCCGCTCCGGACCTTGAGCCCAAGGCCCCGTCGCCACATGCACGTTGGGCGAATGAATTTGCCAGGCCGTGAGCAGATGATTTTCGCTGACGCCAAGTTTTCCGGCGGCGATGGTGCGGTTCTCGCGCACGGTCTCCTTGTCGTCGCCCGATCCCATGCCGCAGTTGAGCGACGCGAAAATGCCGCCCGAGCGCCCGCCTTCCCGCGTGAAGAAGCCGTGGGATATGCCGGGCAGAGACAGGGCATCAGACGTGATCATCACCCGCCAAACGGATAGGGCACATCAAGGCCGGGACTCACCACGGCCAGAACCTTGAACAGGTTACCCATCTGGTCCTCGTCCACAAGCCTCGATGCCCCACGTTTCAACAGGCTTTGCTGGGCAGGCAATGATTTTGCGCTCAACGCAGCCATGCGCTGCTCAAGCCCCATGGCGAGCAGGAAGTTTCTTTGCGTGAGCGGTGGAAAAACTTGCGCACCCTCTTGCGCGAAACTCTTTTCAAGCGATGAAAAATCAACATGCGAAGTGACATCGCATGCGCCGGGTGATTTGGTGACGGGCACAAACTTGTGCTTGCGCAGCGCCTGCAGCGTGTCGCCAGGGGCGGAGCGCAGATGCCCGTAATCAATGATGAGCGCCGCGCCGTGATTCGCCTTGAGTCTTTTCCCGATGAGCGCAGCAATCTCGGCACGCGCGGGTGACGCTTCGATGACATCGCCATCGTTTCCTTGAAAACGCGCATCGCTGGGCACGAGACCCAAGGACAGCGCATCGTTTTCAAAGCCGATGGTGCGCTCGAACCACTGACCCTCTCGGCGCTCGAATTGCCGAATGGGCAGAGCATCGAAGAATTCATTGGCGAGAAGAATCATCGGCGCTTGCGGCAACTCCTCGATCCGCGCATGCCAGTGCACGTCTCCGGCAAGGGTGTTGCGCTGGATGGCGGTGAGGCGCGGCGATGTTTCGACCAGATGAACGCGGGCCGCCTGCGTGAAAGCGGGCACCACGCGCGCCGCGCGCAGCACATCGGCCATCAGCGTGCCCCTGCCCGGCCCCAGTTCTGCGAGGACAAACTCATTGGGGCTTCCCATCGCCTGCCACGCGCCGATGCACCAGATGCCGATCAATTCGCCGAAGAATTGCGAGACTTCCGGCGCGGTGATGAAATCGCCATCCGCGCCGAACGGCTGTTGCGCCATGTAATAACCGTGCTGCGGATGGCCCAGGCACAGCTCCATGTAGCGGTCGAGCCGCATCGGGCCTTCCTGAACGATCAGTTCACGGATCAGCGTTTCAAGCGGCGTCACGGCTGGACCGCCACAAAAGCCAGATGCCGATGGCGCAGAGGGGCAGCGACAGGATCATACCCATGGTGAGGAGGCCCGCGAAATAGCCCAACTGCACATCGGGCTCCCGCGCCGTTTCAACGAGGATGCGCGACAGCCCATAGCCTAATGCGAAAATGCCCGACGCGCGGCCCGGATGCGCCAGCGCCTGAAAGCGGTGCGTGGCGATCCGCACGGCAAGAAACAGCACCAGACCTTCGAGTGCGGCTTCATAAAGCTGGCTGGGATGGCGCGGCACCTGCTGCGGATCATTCGGGAAAATCATCGCCCACGGCACATCGCTGGGCCGTCCGTAAAGTTCGCCATTGATGAAGTTCGCCAGCCGCCCCAGCCCGAGGCCAACGGGCACTGACGCAGCACCCAGATCCAGCATGCGGTCAAGCCCGGTGCCGATACTGCGCCCATACAGAAGGCACGCCACGACCACCCCCAGAAAGCCGCCGTGGAACGACATGCCGCCATCCCACATCTTAACGATATCAAGGGGATGCGAGAGATAGTGCAAGGGATTGTAGAACAGCACATAACCGATCCGCCCGCCCAGCACCACGCCCAATAGCGACCAGATGAAAAAGCTGTCCACCTGCTCCGGCGTCATCGAAGGCCTTGATCCGCCCCAGAGTGCCGGGTTGCTGACCAGCCGCTTCATGTACCACTGCGCGAAGAGCAGCCCGGCGATATAGGCCAGCGCATACCAGCGCACGGAAAATGGCCCCACCGAAAACAGGACGGGATCAATCTGCGGATAGGGAATGACGGCGAACATGCTGGGCGAGTGTCTACGCGCCTCGCGTTCAGGTGGCAAATGACCCTTGGCTTGAATGCGGCGGCGCGACGCAATATCTAGAAGCAAACGAGGGTTCGCACATGACCACCACCTCCACCCGCTTCTTTGACGAAGTGGCCAAGCTGATGACCAACGCCGCGGGTGCGGCACAGGGCCTCCGCCGCGAAATCGACACGCTGGTGCAAGCACAGGTCGAGCGGATCATGAACCGCCTCGACATCGTGAAGCGCGAGGAGTTCGAGGCCGTGAAGGCCATGGCGGCGAAAGCGCGCGAGGAAAACGACGCGCTGGCGGCGCGCATTTCCGCCCTCGAATTTAAGGCTGCGCCCGAATCATCATCGGACAGCCGCGCTGATTAAGCTGTGGGGGAATCACCTCCGCTTCCGCTACTGCACTTGTTGCGACTTAAAGCCTTGGGCATGGTCCTCTGCGGCTGATGTTTGATTCGTCAGCCAGCGGAGGAATTTTCGGATGGCTTTGGCGCAGGCATACGAGGCGGAACTGCCCAACCCCCTTGACCGGGTGGAACGGGTGGCCGAGAGCCTGCAATGGCATTTCGACCGCACCAATCCGCATGAAGTGACGATGCGCATCGAAGCGCCGTGGAGCGATCTCCACGTGGCGATGAACTGGCGCGACGATGTCGAGACCCTGCACGTCGCCTGCACCTTCGACGTGAAGGTGACGCAGGCCAAGCGCGGCGAAACCGCGAGGCTCGTCGGCCTCATCAACGAGCAGATGCTGAGCGGCCACTTCGACATGTGGGCGGTGGACGGCAGCCTGATGTTCCGCAACAGCCTGCTGTTGAGCGGCGGTGCCGAAGCCAATGACGCCCAGTGCGAAATGCTGATCCGTCTGGCGGTGGAGAACTGCCAGCGCTATTTTCCGGCCTTCCAGTTCGTTCTCTGGGCGGGCCGCTCGGCTGAGGATGCGCTGGAATCGAGTTTGTTTGAAACCATGGGCGAAGCATGACGATTTCACTGAAGGGCACATTGGTGCTCGTGGGTGCCGGCAAGATGGGCGGCGCCATGCTGGAAGGCTGGTTGAAGGGCGGTGCTGATCCGAAGAAGATTGCCGCCTTCGATCCGGGCCCGCCGGAGGAAGTGAAGGCGTTGCTGGACCGCCATGGCGTGCGCCTCAATCCGCCCGTCTCCTCGATTACTGACGCTGAGGTCGTGCTGGTGGCGGTGAAGCCGCAGGTGATGGAAGAGGTGCTGCCGGATGTCGTGCCGGTTGGGCGCTCAAAACCGCTGATCCTCTCGGTGGTGGCGGGAAAAACCATCGCCACCTTCCAGAAATTTTTCGGCGGTGATGCCGCCGTGATCCGCACCATTCCCAATACGCCCGCCGCCGTGGGACGTGGCATTACCGCCATGGCGGCCAATCCGAATGTGAAACCGGCGCAGCTTGAACTGGCCCGCGCCCTGCTCTCCTCGATCGGAGAGGTCGTCACCGTGGATGACGAGGCAATGATCGATGCCGTGACGGCCGTCTCGGGTTCGGGCCCCGCTTACGTGTTCTATCTCACCGAATGCCTGGCTTCGGCTGGCGAGAAAATGGGCTTGCCATCCGATCTCGCGATGCAACTGGCGCGCGCCACCGTGGCGGGCTCCGGTGAACTGATGCGCGTCTCGGGTCAGCCTGCCGCCACCTTGCGGCAGAATGTAACCTCGCCCAAGGGCACCACTTACGCGGCGCTTCAAATCCTGATGGCGGAAAACGGCATGCAGCCCTTGTTCGACAAGGCCATCGAAGCCGCCACCCTGCGCGCCCGCGAACTTGCAAAGTAGAGAACCATGACCATCAGCTATGATGATTTTCAGAAGGTCGACATCCGCGTCGGCACCATTGTGGGCGTCGATCCGTTTCCCGAAGCGCGCAAGCCCGCCTTCAAATTGAAGATCGATTTCGGCGGCTCGATCGGCGTCAAGAAATCATCCGCCCAGATCACCAAATATTATACGCCGGAGACGCTGATGGGACGGCAGGTGGCGGCAGTGGTGAATTTCCCGCCGCGCCAGATCGGCCCCTTCATGTCGGAAGTGCTGACGTTGGGTTTCCCCGACGAACAGGGCGACGTGGTGCTGGCCGCCATCGAGCGCAAGGTACCCAACGGCGGCCGGCTGTTTTAAGCGGTTTTCACGACCACCGGGATCATCAGATCGCCCCAGCCGCCATTGGCGTGATGACGCGCGCCCCTTTGCAATTCGACCGACAGCCCGCTTTCCACCGCGGCGATCATCGCCGTGTTGAGGCGGTGAAGATCATTCGCCAGGCGGCGGATGGCCTCGGCCTGCTTGTCGGTCATCGATGACGTCTGGGCTTCCGCCCGGTCTCTCACATGAGTTTGCAGCATGGTGGGTCCTCCCTATTCCGCGGCCTGGAATTGATGGTGTTCTGTTGAGTCGTTCATGGCCGTTGTTGACGACTTGCCCCCGGTGATGGTGGTGGAAACGAGATCGAAATAGCCCGTGCCCACTTCGCGCTGGTGGCGCGTGGCGGTGTAGCCATGGGCTTCCGATGCGAACTCCGCCTCCTGCAGCTTCGAATAGGCGGCCATCTGCGTGGCGGCATAGCCGCGCGCCAGTTCGAACATGCCGTGGTTGAGCTGATGGAAGCCCGCGAGCGTGATGAACTGGAACTTGTAACCCATCGCCCCCAGCTCCTTCTGGAAGCGCGCGATGGTCGTTTCGTCGAGCTTCTTTTTCCAGTTGAAGCTGGGCGAGCAGTTATAGGCGAGCATCTTGCCGGGATGCGCCTTGTGGACGGCCTCGGCGAACTTCCGCGCCTGCCCGAGATCGGGCGTGGATGTTTCCATCCAGATCAGGTCGCAATAGGGCGCATAGGCAATGGCGCGGGCGATGCAGGGCTCCATGCCGTTCCGCACATGATAGAAGCCTTCCGGCGTGCGCTCCTGCGAGAGAACAAAGGGCTTGTCGCGCTCGTCAATGTCGGAGGTGATGAGCTTTGCAGCTTCCGCATCGGTGCGCGCCACGATGAGGGTGGGAACTCCCATCACGTCCGCCGCCAGCCGCGCCGCAATGAGGTTGCGGATATGGGCCGAGGTAGGGATCAGCACCTTGCCGCCGAGGTGGCCGCATTTCTTTTCCGATGCCAGCTGATCCTCGAAGTGAACGCCGGCGACGCCCGCCTCGATATAGGCCTTCATGATCTCGAAGGCATTGAGTGGCCCACCAAAGCCCGCTTCCGCGTCCGCGACGATCGGGGCATACCAGTTCTGGACGGTCTTGCGGCCTTCGCAATGTTCAATCTGATCAGCACGTTGCAGCGTCTTGTTGATCTTCCGCGCAAGCTCCGGCCCGGAGTTGGCGGGATAGAGCGACTGGTCGGGATACATGGCGCCCGCCACATTGGCATCGGCCGCCACCTGCCAGCCGGAAAGATAGATCGCCTTGAGGCCGGCGCGCACCATCTGCATGGCCTGGTTGCCGGAGAGCGCGCCCAGGGCATTCACGAAGGGTTCGCCGTGCAGCATCTCCCACAGCCGCTTCGACCCCATTTCCGCCAGCGTATGGCGCTGGGTGACGGAGCCGCGCAGCTTTTCCACCTCGGCAGGCGTGTAGGGACGTTCGATGCCGTCAAAACGGCGGGGCGCGGAGGGAACGAGGCTTTCAAAGCTGGTCACGGCAATTCTCCAAGGTTGATGACAAATTCATACAACATTGGAGCGCGATTTCGCTGGTGCGAGGGCCGGATTTCCGGTAATTGTGTTATATCTTGTAAATATTCACCTACACGATTGTAAATCATGTGAACACAACCGCCAATGCCAAGATTTTCGCAGGGCCCCGGCTCCGCCGCCTGCGGATGAAGCTTGGGCTTACCCAGGCAGCCATGGCGCAAACCCTCGGGCTGTCAGCCAGCTATCTCAACCTCATGGAACGCGACCAGCGCCCGCTGACCGCCCAAGTGGTGTTGAAGCTGTCGGGCATGGAGGGCGTGGATGTCTCCGAACTGGCGGCAGGCGAAACCGCCCACGCGCTGCTGCCGCCCTTGCGCGAAATGCTGGCCGACCCCCTGCTGGCAGGCGAAGTGCCGCCGGGCGGGGAGTTGAGCGAGGCGGCGCAGGCAGCGCCCAATTTTGCCGCCGCCGCATTGAAACTTTACGGCGCCTATCGCGAAATGCAGAAGCGGCTTGCCCATGCCGCGCGGGGTTTCCCCGTCGCCTCCTCAGAACCCGGGGCTGCGGACTGGTTCCAGTCGCGCAACAATGACGATCTCGAAAATCTGGCTGAAGAGATCTGGAGCGAGTTATCGCCCAAGGACGATATCTTCGCAGGATTGAAGGCAAGGCTGCGCTCGGGCTTCGGCATCGATGTGCGCATCCTGCCGCGCGAGATCATGGACCATGACCGCTCGCGCTATGACCGCCATTCACAGAGGCTTTTTCTTTCCGAAGTTCTGGGCTTTGAAGACCGCATCCGGGAAACCGCGCATCTGCTGGCGCGGCTGGACGGAAAGCCGGTCATCGATGCGGCGCTTGCCGCGAGCTCCTTCGCCAACAGACCCGATGTTTTGCGCGGGGCCCGGGCCTGCCTTGTGGATCATCTCGCTCACGCAATCCTGGCACCGCGCGGAAAATTCACGGCGGCGGCGGACGATTCGAAACTCGATATCAATTTGCTCTCGAGCCGTTTTTCGTTGTCAGCCGCAAACATCATGCTGCGGATTGCATCTTTGAAAGACAGCACCTCGGCGATCGCCTTTTATCCGACGGGCGCCGTTGCGGTACGGACTGGCGTGCTGCCCTTCTATCTCACGAATGACGATTTTCCCTGTGGCCAGCTTCCGGTTTTTGATGAGGGCAGCGGGTTTCACGTTGCCGCGCTGAAGCCATCGGATGGAAAATCATTCGCGGCGATTGCCTTCAAAACGGCGAACGCTTCCGTTTGTCTTTTCCTCCCGCAAGGCGATTTCGAGGCAACGATTTATGCACAACGGCTGACACCCCGCCCGGTAGGTTCGGGGTGCCGGCTCTGCGAAGTGCGCCATTGCGCCCGGCGCACGGCCCCGTCCGCAACCCGCCCGGCTGGCCTCAATGACTATGTGCGCGGCGTCACCGATTTTGAGCCGGTGTGAACTCACACAGGCAGGATGATCTTCACGCGCAAGCCGCCCATCGGGCTGTCGCCCATCACGATGTCGCCGCCATGCGCGCGGGCAATGTCCATCGCAATGGCAAGGCCAAGGCCGGTGCCCGTTTCATCGAGATTGCGGGCATCATCCAGCCTGACGAAAGGCCGGAAGGCATCGGCGCGCTTGTCCGGCGGAATGCCGGGGCCGTCATCATCAACGATAATGGTAACCTGCTCAGGTTCGGACTCGGCACTCACCTTCACCTTGGCGGCATAACGCGCCGCATTGCCGATGACATTGGCGAGAAGCCGCGAAAAGGCATCAGGCTTGACGCGCGCACGAAGGTCCGGCGCAACATCCATCGTCACCTGCGCGCCGCTCCGCTCGGCGGCCCGCGCGGCCGAGCCGACCACATCAAACAGCGACACGGATTCTGGCGTTTCACCGCCATCTCCCCGCACGAAAGCGATATAGGCCTCGAGCATGCGCTGCATCTCCGCCACGTCTTCTTTCAGCGGCTGCACTTTCGGCCCATTGCCGAGGACAGCGAGCCCGAGCCGGAACCGCGTGAGCACGGTGCGAAGATCATGGCTGACGCCGGCCAGCATCACCGTTCTTTGCTCCACCTGCCGGGCGATGCGGTCACGCATGTCGAGAAACGCCTCGCCGGCCTGCCTCACTTCCGTGGCGCCGCGCGGGCGGAAATCTCCGGTGTCGCGGCCCGTGCCGAAACTCTTGGCCGCCTTGGCGAGATCCAGAATGGGGCTGATCTGCTTGCGCAGGAAAACACCCGCGATGCCCATGAGAATGAGTGAGGAAAACAGCATCCAGTAAAGCAGCGTGTCGGTTCCGGCCGCATAGGCGCGGTCATTGCTGGTCAGGAGGCGGAAGATCAGCCCGCGCTCGACTTCGACGCGGATGTCCACCGAGTCCGGCTGGCTGGTACTGTCGATCCAGAAGGGCCTGCCGGTGAAGCGGGTCAGATAGGTGGTCAGGCGGCGATCCACGGCGGAGAAGAGCGGCGGCTGCACCGGCGCCGGCAGCGCCGCGCCACGCTGGATTTCAAGGCCCAGGGACAATTGCCGGTTCGCAAGGTTTTCGATGCTCTGGAGATCGGCGTCCGTCTTGTCCGATTCCTCATAGATTTCGATGAGCGCCGCAATGTCGCGTGACAGCGAGCGCGCCAGAACCTTGGTGACGTTGTCCCAGTGCCGGTCGAGGATCAGACCCGTCATGATGGTCTGGATCAGTACGACCGGCGCCACCAGAATGATGAGCGCGCGCTGGAACAGGCCCGCCGGCAGATGCCGCTCGAGGAAACGGCTGAAGGTGAAATAAAGCGAATTCATCCTCGCACCTCAGTCGAGATGCAGCACATAGCCTGAGCCACGCACCGTCTGCAGGTAGATGGGATTGGACGGATCGATCTCGATCTTTTGCCGGAGCCGGTTGATTTGCACATCGACGCTCCGCGCACTGTCTTCCGAGCCGGGCTGCGCCAGCGCGGAGCGTGGGACGGGCACGCCGGCGCTTGCCGAAAGCGCGCGGAGAAAATCCTTCTCCCGCGAGGTGAGCCGGACGATATCGCCCTCGCGCTTCAATTCGCCCTTGCCGATGTTGAAACTGTAGGGGCCGAAGCGCGCTTCGCTTGCAACGGCCTGCGGCCGCGCAGAGCGCCGGAGCAGATTGCCGATGCGCAGCAAGAGCTCCTGCGGTTCAAACGGCTTGCTCAGATAATCGTCGCTGCCAGTTGCAAGGCCTGCAATCCTGTCGCCGGTTTCAGCCAGCGCCGAGAGCATCAGCACAGGAATATCATCGCTGCCCTGACGCAACGCGCGCGTGAGATCGAGGCCGCTTTCGCCGGGCATCATGATGTCGAGCACGATCAGATCGAAGGTGATGCCGCGGCGGCGCTCGCGCGCCTCCTGCGCCGAAGCTGCAACCGTGACGCGATAGCCATTGTCCGCAAGAAAGGACTGCAGCAACTGGCGGATGCGCCGATCGTCATCGACCACCAGGATATGCGGTTGCTCACTCACGGGATTCGCCAGAGCCTCCGATCTCGCTCGCCTTCTCGATCCAGTCGCGCACGCTTTCGCGGTTTTCCGGGCTGACGAGATGATACAGCATGGCGCGGTAATTATGTCCCGATCCCTTCGGACACTCGGCGATGGCCCGCCTGAAACGCAGAAGCTGCGGGGCCAGCAGCCGCTGCCGGAGGGCTTCGCCATGCTCTGTCAGATAGAGCAGTCTTTGCCGCCGGTCTGTCTCGCCTTCCTTCTGGAATACGAATCCCTGATCGATCAGATCCTTGAGAACCCGGCCCAGGCTCTGCTTGGTGATGCGCAGGGTGTCGAGCAGGCTGGCCACCGTCATGCCGGGATCGCGCCCAACGAAATGGATGACGCGGTGATGCGCCCGGCCAAATCCGATCTCCTCCAGAATCTCATCCGGATCGGACACAAAATCGCGATAGGCGAAGAATAACAACTCGATGAGCGCCAGAGTGTCAGTCTCGCCCAAATCTTGGGCAGAAATTATGTCAGCCATATTGACATATTTTTCCGATTTTGTTACGTTCAAACCCGCCAACACGACATGTTGTTGCGCAGACGCTGCAAACGCCTGTTCTCCAATGACATATAAGACGAAGCACGCGCGTGTTGCAAAAAACCTGACTTGACCCCGAAGGAGTTCTTCCCATGGCAGCCCTTATCCCGTTCGACCAGCGCGATGGCGTGATCTGGTTCGATGGCAAGATCGTCAACTGGAAGGATGCCAAGATTCACGTCCTCACGCACGGCCTCCATTATGGCTCCTGCGTGTTCGAGGGTGAGCGCGCCTATGATGGCGTGATCTTCAAGTCCCGCGAGCATTCCATCCGCCTTCACAAATCGGCGGAGATCATGGACTTCACAATCCCCTACTCTCTCGATGAGCTGGATGCCGCCAAGGCCAAGGTCGTGGAATTGAACGGCGGCGGTGACCAGTATGTGCGCCCGGTGGCGTGGCGCGGCTCGGAAATGATGGCGGTGGCGGCACAGCACAGCACCATTCACGTGGCGATTGCCACCTGGGGCTGGCCATCGATGTTCGATCCCGAAACCAAGATGAAGGGCATCAAGCTCGACATCGCCGATTACCGCCGCCCCGATCCCGTGTGCGCGCCGGTTCATGCCAAGGCCGCAGGCCTTTACATGATCTGCACCATCTCCAAGCACCGCGCGGAGAAGAAGGGCTATGCCGATGCCATGATGCTGGACTGGCAGGGCCGCGTGGCGGAATGCACGGGCGCCAACATCTTCTTCATCAAAGATGGCGTGCTGCATACGCCGATCGCCGATTGCTTCCTGAACGGCCTGACGCGCCAGTCGGTGCTGGAGATCGCGAAAAAGGAAGGCATTGAAGTGATCGAACGCCGGATCATGCCGGAGGAGCTGTCGAGCTTCAACGAATGCTTCATCGTTGGCAGCGCTGCGGAAGTGACGCCGGTGGCCGAGGTCGGCCCCTACCGCTTCACGCCCGGCAACATGTCGCGCGTGCTGATGGATGCCTATTCCAGCGCCGTGCGGCCCAAGAAGAAGGCGGCTTAAAGCTTCGCGCCCTTCTTTTTCAGAAACGCCATCAGCTCCCGCACTTTTGCGGGGGCCACTTCCTTCATGTCGCCGGTGTTGAGCCCGTCGAGCGTGAAGGGGCCATATTGCTCGCGGATGAGCCGGTTCACCCGGCCGCCAAAATGCTCCACCAGCTTGCGGATTTCGCGGTTCTTGCCTTCGGTGAGGCGCACACGGTACCAGGTGTTGGTGCGCCCGCCCTTTTCCAGTTCGCGCACGAATTCAGCGCCGCGGTAGTGAACGCCGTCCACCGTCGCCCCCTCGGCCAGAGCGGTGATGTTCTCATCCGACAGGCGGCCATAGAGACGGACGCGATAGACACGCGAGAGCGCCATGGCCGGGCTCATCATCGCCTGCGCCAGCGGGCCGTCGCTTGAAAGAACCAGCAATCCCTCGCTGTTCACGTCGAGCCGGCCCACCGTCATCAGGCGCGGCATGGTGGAGGGATAGCGCGGCGGCTTCAGCGCATCGAGATCGAAGACCGTAGGCCGCCCCTGCGGGTCGCGGTGAGTGACCAGGAAATCAACAGGCTTGTGCAGCAGGAACAGGCGCGGCAGCGGCCGCATGGCGGGCGCCACCGGCTTGCCATTGAGGGTGACGTTGTCGCCCTCCTCTACCGGCGTGGTGGCCTCTGCCTTCATGCCATTGACGCTGACCCGGCCTTCCGCCACCAGCCGCTCGGCCTCGCGGCGGCTGCCAACCCCGGCGCGCTGCAGGAACACATTGAGGCGCATGGCGCTAGCCGCCCGTGACAGGGGGAAAGAAGGCCACCTCATCCGCCCCGCCCAGCGGCGCATCGAGGGAGACGTGCGACTTGTTCACCGCCGCCTTCAGCGTGCGGCGATCAGCGAAAGCGGCGGCGCAGCCGGGATCGCGGGCGGCAAGATAGTCGATGAGGGCGCTGACGGTCTTGACGCTTTCCGGCGGCTGAATGTCATCGGAACTCCGCCCGACGATTTGCCGGATGCGGGCGAAGTAAAGCACCTTCATCAATCCACCACATGCCGGAGTCCGGCGCGGAAATAATCATAGCCGGTGTAGAGCGTGAGGGCTGCGGCGATCCACAGCAGGAACAGGCCGAAGCCGGTGAAATGCGGCACAAGCTGCTCGCCTGCGGGGCCGGCGATGAGGAAGCCGATGGCCAGCAACTGCACGGTGGTCTTCCACTTGGCGATCTTGGTGACCGGCACCGACACCTGCAGTTCGCCCAGATATTCGCGGAGGCCCGACACCAGCACCTCGCGGGACAGGATGATGATGGCGGCCCAGATATGCCCGCCGTTCATGATGCCATCGGCCGACAGCACCAAAAGTACGACGGCCACCAGCACCTTGTCGGCAATGGGATCGAGCATGCGGCCAAGCGAGGACTGCTGCTGCCAGCGCCGGGCCAGATAGCCGTCGAAGAAATCGGTGATGGCCGCCACCACATAGATGATCAGCGCCGCCCAGCGCGCATTGGTGCCGCCATACATGATGAGGCCCGCCACCACGGGCACCGCCACGATGCGCCCGTAGGTGAGAAGATTGGGGACGTTCCAGACCTTTGAATAACCCGCCACTTTCGGCGCTCCTGCGATGCTCATTCTGCACCTTCGTGGAAATGATCGTATATGGCCTGCGCCATGGCCCGGCTCACGCCATCGACCGCCTGCAAATCAGTCACGCTTGCCCGCGACACCGATTTCGCCGATCCGAAGGCCATGAGCAAGGCCTTCTTGCGGGTGGGGCCGATGCCGGCAATCTCGTCCAGCGGGTTGACGCCGATGGCCTTCGACCGCCTGGCCCGGTGCGAGCCGATGGCGAAGCGGTGCGCTTCGTCACGCAGCCGCTGGATATAATAGAGCACCGGATCGCGCCCCTCCAGCATGAAGGAGGACTTGCCGGTCATGTAGAAATGCTCGCGCCCCGCGTCACGGTCCGGCCCCTTGGCAACGCCCGCCACGGGAAGATCGGACAGGCCCAGCTCATCCAGCACGGCCTTGGCGGCGGTGAGCTGGCCCTGGCCGCCGTCGATCAGCACCAGATCGGGCCAGGAGGAATCGGTTTCCTCATCCTCCGGCCGCTGCAACTCCTCCTTGAGGAGCCGCGAGAAGCGGCGCGTCAGCACCTCGCGCATCATGCCGAAATCATCCCCCGCAAGTTCTTCCGAGCGGATGTTGAACTTGCGGTATTGCGGCTTGATGAATCCGTCCGGCCCGGCGACGATCATGCCGCCCACCGGGTTTGTGCCCTGGATGTGCGAGTTGTCATAAACCTCGATGCGGCGCGGCGGTTCGGCGAGGCCGAACACCTTGGCCACCCCTTCCAGCAGTTTCGCCTGCGAGGAAGACTCCGCAAGCTTGCGGCCCAGGGCTTCCCGCGCATTGGTCTCCGCATGATCGACCAGCATCTTTTTCTCGCCCCGCTGCGGCACCGCCACCTCGATGCGATGGCCGGCCAGCGTGGAGAGCGCCTCTTCCAGAACCTCGCGGTCCTCGATTTCCTGCGAGAGAAGAACCAGCTTCGGCACCGGCTTGTCATCATAGAACTGGGCCAGGAAGGAGGCCGAGAATCTCAGCCTTTTCCAGCGATCTGTCGGCGCGCGGGAAATAGGCGCGGGTGCCCCAGTTCTGGCTGGAGCGGAAGAAGAATACCTGGATGCAGGTCTGCCCGCCCTCCTGCGCGATGGCGAACACGTCCGCCTCTTCCACCGTTTCGGGGTTGATGCCCTGCTGGGCGGTGACGAAGCTCATGGCCTGGATGCGGTCGCGGATGCGCGCCGCCTGCTCGAAGTCGAGCCGCTCCGACGCGTCTTCCATCTGCTTCGCGAGTTCGGCCTTCACCGTCTGGCTCTTGCCGTCGAGAAAGGCTTCCGCCTCAAGCGCCAGCTCTTCATAAGCCCCGGGCGCGATATAGCCCACGCAGGGCGCCGAGCAGCGCTTGATCTGGTAGAGCAGGCACGGCCTGGTGCGGTTCTCATAATAGCTGTCGGTGCAGGAGCGCAGCAGGAAGGCCTTCTGCAGCGTGTTGATGGCGCGGTTCACCGCGCCCGCCGATGCGAAAGGCCCGTAGTAATTGCCCTTCCGGCTGCGGCTGCCGCGATGCTTGGCAAGCTGGGCGATCGGGTGATCGCGGGCGATCAGGATATAGGGGAAGGACTTGTCGTCCCTGAGCGTGACGTTGAAGCGCGGCTTCAGCTTCTTGATGAGATTGGCTTCGAGCAGCAGGGCTTCCGCTTCCGTGGCGGTGGTCACGAATTCCATGGCCGAGGTGAGCTGGATCATCGTGGCGATGCGGTTGGTGTGGCCGCCAAGGCGCGTGTAGTTCGAGACGCGGTTCCGCAGATTGCGCGCCTTGCCGACATAGATCACATCGCCCTTCGCATCATACATGCGATAGACGCCGGGCTTCCCCGGAAGGCGCTTCACCGCATCCCGGATGACATCAGCGCCGGACAGGGGCTCGGTCGAGTCGGACATGGGAGATATTTAGGACGCCCGGCGGCGGAACGGGAGGGGGATCAGCGGTCTCGAAAATCGACGAATTCCAAAAACCACTCAAAGGGCTTGGTTGCAAGGCGTTCAGCGAATGTCCGCTCGTCGGGATAGGTGAACGCCGACGGAAAAAAGAGAGGCACGAAAATCCACAGCACCAAGCCGAAGGTCAGCCCTTTGGAAAGCGGTGACCGCGTTCTCCAGCAAAAAAATAGGCCTCCGCAAAACAGGAAAAACAATACTTGGCGCCAAAACTGCCACTGCCTGTCCATGACGAAAAGCAGGAATACCGCGATAAAAACTGTCAGGAACGTGGCGAGAGCATAGTGCGCCCGCCGGTTGCCATCGCTGGCAGGGGAAACGAGAAGCCTGAAGAACCGCTTCCAGTCCATTCCGTGTGTGGTTACGCCGTTTGGCATGTGGGCCTTTTAGATTACGGGAACACATCTGTCGAATGGTGGGCCAGGCGGGAAAAAGAAAATGCGGATTGAGCGCATGGTGAGGGTTTGGCGTCGGACGCGACAAGCCCTCATCTCCCCGCTGCTTTGCAGCGGGTCCCTTCTTCCCCCGCTTCGCAGGGGAAGACAGCGAAGCGGCCACCTCCGCTCCGTCATTCTGACGAAAGTCAGAATCCCGCTTCACCCGCCCGCAAGCGGGGCCCCGGCCTTTGCCGGGGTGACGTGTGAGGGATAACGCAAAGTCCTCTCACGCAGAGCGGGAAAGGAAGGGACCCGTCGCACAGCGATGGGAGGTGAGGGTGGGCGGAAAGCCCATGGCCGGGACGCGAAACTGGTCTAACCTCCGAGACATCAGATGAGACCGGAAGCAGGATTGAGATGACCGACTTCAATAAGCACTTTCATACCACACTCCGGCCTCTGGACCGGAACGGCAGGCTGCTCCAGCCACTCGATCTCGTGATCCTCGGCAGCATTCCCGAACATTATTGGAGCGATCCCGATTTCAGGGGCTTGCAGGATTATGGCGGCAAATACGGAATGGTCGTGTATTTCGACCGAAACACTCCCTTCGATTTCGGGCGCAAAGATCACCTTGGGTGGGTAAGTCCTGACGGGGCAAACGTCTGTGTACTGACAACCAAGATTGCCGATGATGCCGTTTACCCGCTGGAATTCTGGCTTCCTGCCAACACGCTTGCCAAAATCCCATACAACACCTTCATTGCAAATCTTTTCGCCGATTACCCATGGCTCATGGGCGATGAAGATGGGCCGGGCGATCATCCCTTCATCGTGCGCGGCATGGAACAATTCGAGCATATCGAGCGCATTCTGAACACGCCATATGAGGCACTCACTGCAGCGCATGAACGGGCCATGCGGGTTATGGACAACTGCACCTGAGCCACCGCGCGCGTGAGTTTCCACCACCCCTTTCCGTCTTTCTGGAACACGCCAGAATCCCGCTTCACCCGCCAGTAAGCGGGGCCCCGGCCTTCACCGGGGTGACGTGTGGGTGGTGCTTCTCCTCCCCTCACCTGTCATCCCGGCGGATGCCGGGAACCAGACTTTCAATAGCCGAAATACGGACAGTCTGGGCTCCGGCTTACCGTCGGAGTGACAGATAAAGTTTTGCCGGAAGCAGCGAACAAGATCATGACTGGCGAGTCTTGGCCGAGCTATATTTCATGCAAAGGAAGTGGGTTCATTCCATGAGCAGAAAAATCTCCGGCCGGAAATCTGCCGTCGCCGCCGTCTTGCTGGCAGGCCTGTCCGCGTTTCTTTACCTGGGCAACCGAATCATTCTTGTTGCCGAAAAGCAGATCGATGTGTTTGCGGATATTGAAGGCATGGAAAAAATCGCAACCCTGATTCCGGGCGACAAGGTTCCGGTTCTGGATTGCGTGGACACCAAGCCGCTCATTATCCCGCACATCGCTCTTCCCAATGGGCCCCAAGGCTATGTGATCCGTGGCGAATTCAAAATTGAACGGCATCGAAGCTGGGACATGAACACCGATGCACCGGTTTCATTCTCTTGCTCATAGCAACATCACCCAAACGCCGCGATCACCGTTTCCATGGGGAGGAATAGCATGCGGCTGTCTTGGGGGTATTCGATGAATTCCGCTGAGCGGAGATAGAAGCGTTTGGCGGCGTCATTCTTGGCGTGGACAAGCACCGCGCCGATGCCGATGCTTTGCGAGGCAATGGCGATGCGTCTGAGCGCATCCGACAGGAGGTCGGCGCCCAGGCCCTGCCCCGCATATTGGCGGTCAACCGCGAGGCGTCCGATCACCGAAACCGGAATCGTATCGGGCGCGTTTCGCCGGAGTTTGGACGGGGCCGCGCCGCGCTCGACGGCTCCGGCGGAAATGCAGAAAAATCCCACAACCCTATTGCCCGCGCACACCGGATAGCTGCGCGAGAAGCGGCTTTCGTTCTTGAGCGCCCGGTGGCGGAGCCAATCGTTCAGCGCCGGATCACCGCAATCGAAACCCGACACGTTATGACCGGCGGCAAGCGGAACGGGCGCCGAAAGGCCGCTGCCGGTGCGCTTCGGCCTCCTGCCTATTTCCGCCATGCCGGCACGCGGCGCAGCAGCGACTTGAGCTTCGGCCCCGGCGCGGGAGGATGATCGAGCGCCCGCAGGAAGGCATCGTAACGCTTCGGCTCCAGCACGAAGAGCTTCTGGTCGAGCAGCACATCTATGGCCTGCCGCCGGGCGCTTTCGACCATGAATTCCGTGCGCGTCTTCCCCAGCACCGCCGCCGCATCGTCGATGAGCTGGCGAGTGGCCGTTTCAATGCGGAGGTTGATGCTGCCTTTCGGATCGGCTGCCGGAGGGGGGGATGCGAGGGCTTTTGACATGCAGGGCATTGTGGAGGAGTGTATATACGATGTCAATACGAGAGATCTGGCTTGACGGTCCTCTCCCGCGCGACGGGAGAGGAAGGGACCCGTCGCGCAGCGATGGGGAGGTGAGGGCGGACGCCGGCAGCGAAGGGCCCTCATCTCCCCGCTGCTTTGCAGCGGGTCCCGTCTTCCCCCGCTTCGCAGGGGAAGACGAAAGGTGGCATTTCCCGGCCTGGCCCGCTATCACGCCTCCCGCAGCAACCAGCCGTGAGTCCCGATGCAGTCTTCTCCTTCCGCCGCGCGCCACGCGGTGTTTTTGGTTTTCCTTGTGCTTGGCCTGATCACCGGCGCGTGGGTGCCGCATATTCCGCTGGCCAAGGAGCGGCTGGATGTGGGGGCGGGCGTGTTCGGGCTGGCGCTGCTGTCGCTGGCCGCAGGGGCCGTGCTGTCGATGCCGCTGGCGGGGGTGTTGATCAACCGCTTCGGCTCGGCACGGCTGATGGCCTTTATCGGCGTGCTGCTCTGCGTGGCTTTTCTCGGCCCCATCCATGCGCCGGATTTCTGGGCCTTCGTGGCGGCGGGGCTGGTGTTCGGCGCGGCGATCGGCAGCCTCGACGTGGCGATGAATGCCCATGGCATCGCGGTGGAGAAGGCGGTGAAGCGGCCCGTCATGTCAAGTTTCCATGGGGCGTTCAGCTTAGGGGGCATGGCCGGCGCCTTCATCGGCGCCTATCTGCTGCGGGAAGCGGGCGAGATGGCGCAATCGCTGATCTTCGCGGTGGGCGGACTGCTGCTGCTCTCCGTCTCGCTGCCTTTCCTGCTGCCCGCCTCCGCCGACAAGGGATTGTCCGGCAGCCATTTCGCCTGGCCGACGCGCGCCACGCTGGGGCTGGGCCTGCTGGGCTTCCTGGCGCTGATGGTGGAAGGCTCGATCCTCGACTGGGGGGCGATCTTCATGCGCGCCAAATTCCTGATCGAGGCTTCGACCGCGGCCTTGGCCTTCGGCACCTATCAGGGCGGCATGGCGGTGGCGCGCTTCACGGGCGATTGGCTGCGGCAAAAATTCGGCGCGGTGCGGCTGGTGACGGTGAGCGCCGTGCTCGCGGCGGCGGGCACCACAGCGGCGCTGGTCGCCCCCTCGCCCACCCTCGCCATCCTGGCCTTCATCTTCGCAGGCCTGGGGATCGGCAATATCGCACCGGTGCTGTTTGCGGGAGGCGGCAGGCTGGAGCCATCGGCCCCCGGGCGCGGCATCGCGGCTGTCACGACGCTCGGCTATGCAGGCTTCATGGCCGGACCGCCGCTGATCGGCTTCACGGCGGAAATCGGCGGGCTGGGCGTGGGGTTGAGCCTCACCGTGATCGCCTGCCTGATCATCGCAGGCTTCGCGAGGACGGTTGACGCCGCCGACACCTTCTGAATACATCGCCTCCATGAGCTTCAGGGGCAAACGGGTGATGATCACCGGCGCGGGCCGGGGATTGGGGGCGGCCTTCGCGGCTGTGCTGGCAGGCGAAGGCGCGCATGTCATCATGGCGGCGCGCAACCCTGAAAACCTCAACGCCACCGCCGAGTCGATCAGGCTCCGCACCGGCGTGCGCCCCGAAACGCTGGTGCTGGATCTGGCCGACGTGAGCCAGGTGACGCTCACCGCCAAGAAGATGCGCGACGAGGGAACACCGCTCGACATCCTGATCAACAACGGCGCGCAATGGCTTTCGGGCGGCCTCAACGACAATGACGCACTGGCGATCGCCTCCACCATCACCAGCGGGGTGACGGGCACGCTGCTGTTCACGCGGGGGCTGCTGCCGCTGCTGGAAAAATCGGGTGCGGGCGACATTCTCAACATCGTGTCGATCACCGGGCTTCCCAACGCGCGGCTGGGCAATGCGGCGATTGCCTTCTCCGCCGCCAAGCATGCGCAGGCGGGGATCACCGATGGCCTCAGGCAGGAATTGCGCGGCAACCCGGTGCGGGTGATCGGCGTCTATCCGCCATGGCTTGATGATGTCTCGCCCTTCGACGATGTGGCGTGGCATGCCGGGCGCGATCAGGGATCGCGCACCACCAGTCGCGATGTAGTGGAAGCCTCGCTCTTCGCGCTCTCCCGCCCGCGCCATGTGACGCTGGCCTCGATCGTGATGGATTCCGATCAGGGCGGGATCTTCGCGGATTAGAGTATGACAGTTCACCACCTGTCATCCCGGCGAAAACCGGGACCCAGTGTTTCAACATAACACATGCAGAAAGTCTGGGCCCTGGACTTCGCCGGGGTGACAGGTAAATAAACTGATTTGAACAGGAGACGTCCGTTGAGACTTGCAAACCGCATCGCCATCGTGACCGGGGCCGCGCGCGGCATTGGCTTTTCCATCGCCACGCGCTTCGCTGCCGAAGGCGCAACCGTCGTCATGTCCGACATCGAGGACAAGGCGGGCGAGGCTTCGGCAAAATCCATCGGCGCGGCTTACATCCATTGCGACGTGGCGAAAGCTGCTGACGTGAATGCGCTCGTCTCAGCCGTGGTGAAGCAGCATGGGGCCGTGGACATTCTGATGAATAATGCCGGCATCGCGCTGCCCGGCGATTTCCTCGAGATGACGGAAGGCGATTTCGACCGTGTGCTGAACATCAACCTGAAAGGCTCCTTCCTCATGTCGCAAGCTTGCGCGCGCGAGATGGTGAAGCAGGCGAAGGCGGGGCGGAAACCGGGAGCCATCGTCAACATGTCGTCGGTGAACGACACGCTGGCCATCCCCTCGATCGTCTCCTACTGCGTGTCGAAAGGCGGCGTCTCGCAATTGACGCGCTCGACCTCGCTCTATCTGGCGCCCTTCGGCATCCGCGTGAACGCCATCGGCCCCGGCTCGATCATGACGGACATGCTGAAATCCGTGGTGGCCGACAAGCAGGCCTATGCCCGCACCATGTCGCGCACCCCGATTGGCCGTCCGGGAGAGCCCGAGGAAGTAGCCTCGATCGCCGCCTTTCTCGCCTCCGATGACGCGAGCTATGTGACGGGCGAGACGATCTATGTGGACGGCGGCCGCATGCCGCTGAACTACACCGTGCCGGTGAAGGAATAGCTCAGCGCGGGGCTTTGAGGGCGGCGAGGATTTTCTCCGCCGCTTTCGCCCAGGGCGCGAAGGCATTGTCCGCTTCGAGCGATTGCAGGCCCAAGAGCGAGAAGCTGCGCGGCGTGGCGAGGCTGTTCACGAGATCACTGACACTTTGTGAATTGCGCTCGCGCACCTCGGTGCCCGCCGCGCGCAGAGATTGCGAGGCCAGCAGGCGCGCGAGAGTGGGCGGCAGGCCTGCCGCCTCGCCCCATGACGCAAGCTCGCCCGCGATCGCATGCAGCGAGGTGAAGAGGCAGGCATAGACGGAAGCTGCTGCGAAATCCTCTTCGCGGGGAAGGATCACCAGAGGCCCGAGCGTTGCGAGCAGCTTCTCCGCACCTTCATCGCGGGGATAGATGCAGGTGGGGCTTTCGCCCCATTCGCCCGCGATGATCGGCATGGCCATGATGAGCTTCGCCGGGGCGACGAGCGGTGCAAGTTCCGCGAGGCCAACGCCGGCCACGAAGGAGATCACCGTCTGGCCGTCGCGCCATCTGAGTGCCCCCGCCACCGCCTTCGCATCATAAGGGCGGACGGCGAGGATCACCATATCGCAGGCGGCAACGATCTTCGCCGTGTTCTCTTCAACCGCGCAGCCGAACTGCGCGGCGAGGCGGGCCGATGTTTCGGCATTGCGCTTCGACAGGATGAAATGTTCGCCGCTTTTGACCAGCGCGGGCAAGCAATGGGCGATCAGATGGCCGGTGCCGATGACGCCGATGCTCATGCGCGCCGCTCAAGCTTCGCCAGTACAGGCACCGCCGCTTCGATGGAGGCGCAGACGATGGCGCCCTCGGCTTTCAGTTCCGCCGTGACATCGACGGGGAGCGAGGAGTTGGAATTTTCCGGCACCTGGTTGAGACGCCCGCCGATGAGGATGGGGAGAGGCTGGCCGCCATCCGCGAGGTGCATCTTCAGGGCACGGAAGAAATCGAGCGCGATGCCATTGTAGGTCGAGACCATCACGGCTTCCGCGCCTTGTGCCAGCGCGGCAGAGGCGAGATCATCGGCGTCGACGGAAATGCCGCCGTCCACGATGTCCGCCCCCATGTCCTTGAGCGCCTGTTCCAGCGCCAGCTTGCCGTGCTCATGCACATCGGTGGAGGCGACGATGATGCGCGGGCGGCGGCCCCTCAGCGTCTTCACCTGCTCCGCCCCGGCACGGGCCATGGCTTTCTTCGACACTTCGGCGAGTTCCGCCGTGAGCGAGGCGGCAACCTTGGGCCGCCGCCCGCGCGGGGCCGATATATCGGGCGCGCCCGCGCCGTAAAGCTGCTCCAACCGCTTCGGCCCCAGGCGGCGGAGCGTGAGCAGCATCTCGAAGGCGTTGTTCGTATCAATGCCCGCCGCCGTGAAGCCCGAGAGCAGATTGTCGCGGAACTGCTGCCCGCCCGCGATGATCTCATCGGCGATGGTGGACGCGCGCGTGGGATCGAGCAGCGCGGCATGGCCTTCGCCATGATGCACGAGGCGGCCCGCGAACAATTGCGCCGCGATCACCTCGTCAATATCCGGGATGCGGCTGTTCTCGGTGACCGGCACCGGATTGATGGCGTGGCCCGAGGGCGCGATGTGCTGGCCCTGAATGTCAGTCAGGAGATAGCTGGCGAGGCTGGCGTAGTTCTCGGCCTCCGTGCCCTGATATTGCACCGTGTTGCCATAGACCATGGTGCCGGGATTGCGCGACACGCGCGTGAGCGCCAGATGGAAGGCAAGCCTGGTGAGCGGATCGGAGAAGTGATGGCCCCAGCAATGCGAGAGCCTGCCGCCCAGAAGCCTCTCGATCACCTGCTGCTCGACCAGCACCATGCCGAGGACGCTCGAGAGATCGGTGAAGATCGCCGCGAAGCCGTCATCGAGGTTGGAATGGATCAATACCTCCCGCTCCTGCGCGGCGATGAGCGCCAGCGAGGTGAGCGTGGCGGCGGTGGAGGCGACGTCATCATCCCAATGGGGCAGGCGGAACATGAAGAACTGCCCGAGATTGCCGATCGACGTCGCGCCCGCGAGGAGCGCGGCTTCCGTGTTTTCCAGCGAGGCCGGGAACCCTAAGATGAAATCGCCGAAATGCGGAGCAACCGGCGCTTCCGATGCGAGTTCAGCAAAATCCTCCGTGCGCTGAAGAATGAGGCCGGTGCCTGCCGGGGCCTTGGACCTGAGATCGCGCGGCAGGCCCATCGTCCAGTCAAGGCAGATGCCATAGCGGTCGACGCGGGCGTTCTTCTGCTGGCAGTCGTTCCAGATTTCGAACCAGGCGCGGCGGGATTTGGCCAAGTCGCGGTAGCCGATCTGCGCATGCTGCATGATGCGGCGGGCAGATGCCGCCTCGCGCTTGTAGGCCGCTTCGCTGGGCATGGCGTAGTGAGACAGAAAGGCGCACCCGCCAACCCTGATGATCTTCGCCCGCGCCCGGCCTGTGGCGATCAGTTCCGCTGCATCGGGGAGTTTGGCTTCTGGGAGAATATCAGAGCGCTTCATCGGGGCAGCTTATGAGAGAGTTGGGAAAGTTGCAAAGCGCGCGGATGCCTTGCGTCTTCCCCCTGCGCGAGCGGGGGGAAGAAGGGGACCCATCGCGCAAGCTATGGGGGAGAAGAGGGGCACCCGGATATTGCCAGAACATCCGTTGGCCCCTCTCCTCCCCGTTGCTTCCTCTCCCCTCTGTCGAGGGGCGAGGACACTAACCCACCAGTATCGTCTCGCCGTTCACGGCACCTTCGACGGCTTTGACATAGGCGAGGCCGACGCGGTGGGCGGAGACGGGGACGTGGCCGGGGATCATCGGGCGGAGTTTTTCGGCGGATTCCTCAAGCAATGTCGGGCTCACCACATTGATGCGGATGCCGCGCGGCATGTCGAGCGCCGCGCCGCGCACAAAGCCCGAAAGTGCCGCATTGATGGTGGCGGCATTGCTGCCTTTCCGGATCGGATACCGGTCGAGGCTGCCGCTGGTGAGGGTGAAGGAGCCGCCCTCCGCCACATGGGCCAAACCTTTCAGCACAAGGTTCACCTGCCCCATGAGCTTGTTGGCAAGGCCCGCCGCGAAGGCCTCTTCCGTCATTTCGCTGATGGGTGCGAAGCGGGCGGAACCGGCGCAGCAGATGACCGCGTCAAGCTGGCCTGCCTGCTGATACAGCGCTTCAATCGAGGCGCTGTCGGAAATATCCACCCGCAGGTCACCGCTTTTCCGCCCCGCCGTGACGATCTCATGCGCGGCGAGCGCGGAGGCCGCCGCGCGGCCCACCGGCCCTTCCGCGCCAATGAGCAGGATGCGCATCAGCCGACGATGATGACCTGGCCGGTGAGTGCTCCTTCCACCGCCTTCGCATAGGCGAGGCCGACGCGGGCCGAGGAGACGGGCTCATGGCCGGGGAAAAAGCCTTCGTATTTCTTGGCCGATTCTTCGAGCAGGCCGGGGCTCACCACATTGATGCGGAGGCCGCGCGGCAATTCCACCGCCGCCGACTTGACGAAGCCATCGAGCGCGCCATTGACCGCCGCCGCATTGGCCCCCTGGCGGATGGGATCGCGGTTGAGCACGCCGGAGGTGAGCGTGATCGAGCCGCCGTCATTGAGGAAGGTCTGGCCGATCAGCGCCACATTGATCTGGCCCATCAGCTTGTCATCAAGGCCCTTGCGGAAATCCTTGGCCGTCATCGCGGCGACGGGGCCGAAATGCGTGTGGCCCACGGTGGTGACGATGGCATCGACCTTGCCCACCTGCGCGAACATGGCGCGGATCGACGCCTCGTCCATCACGTCGACGCGCACGTCGCCCGAGGAACGCCCGGCCTTGATGATTTCGTGGCGGGAGCCAAGCTCACCCATGGCAGCCTTGCCCACCGTGCCTTCAGCGCCAATCAGCAGGATGCGCATGGGGTTACTCCTGATCGTCGTCGCGCTTCAGCGTCTTCAGCTTGGCGAAGACCGAGTCGGCGTCATATTCCTTGTCATTGTCGCGCACATCCGACGCGGGCGCGGCCTGTTCGGCGGCGGCAGCGGCGGCCTGATAGGCGGCGGTGCCTGCGACTTCGGCGGCGGGGATGAGCGTGCGCGCCGGTTCCGCGTCAGGCGCCTGCGGCTTGCCGGCCTTGCGCGCTGCCTTCTGCACGGCGAAATCAAGATCAAGCTGCGAGCAGAGCCCGAGCGACACGGGATCGACCGGCTTGATGTTGGCGGCGTTCCAGTGCGTACGGTCGCGGATGGCGGCGATCGTCGACTTTGTGGTGCCGACCAGCTTCATGATGGCCGATTCGGGGAGTTCGGGATGATAGCGGAGCAGCCAGACGATGGCATCCGGCCGGTCGCCCCGGCGCGACACCGGCGTGTAGCGGGGGCCTGCCGTCGAACGCTGGACGGGAATGTTCACTTTCGATTCGAACACCTTGAGGCGGTAGTCCGGATCGGCCTCGCCTTTTTCGATTTCGCTGCGCGTGAGCTGGCCGCCGGTGACGGGATCAAGCCCCTTGATGCCCGCCGCCACGTCGCCATCGGCGATGCCCTTGATCTCCAGCTCATGCAGATTGCAGAAATCGGCGATCTGCTTGAACGACAGGGCGGTGTTCTCGACCAGCCACACGGCGGTGGCCTTGGGCATCAATGGTGCGCGGGACATGGTTTTTTCGCTCCTTGAGAACCGGCTCAGGCTCTCGGCTATCTCAACAAAATGTTGGGGATGGGGGCTATATAGAGGGGTCCGGAGCCAAGTGCAACGGGGTTGGGAATCGCCGGAATTGCCCAAGGTCAGTAACAACGTCAGCCGGAATTTGAGTCTTCAATGCCGCGCGGATGGATCAATTGCTCCGCATACACCTGAAACTCAGAAACTTCGTCCAATGATTTAATATCCCAAGGTTTTTCTGTGTTGATCCGGGCGGTGCGCCGTCCCGATTCGTCATGTCCCCAACTGATAACCTCGCAGGCGATGAATGCGGGTTGAGGAAAGGCTCCGTCGGGATCGATCGGTGCCGTTGTCACCACGGCGACCTTTTCGACGAATATCCATTCACGGCCAAACCTGTCGCTCAATCGGCACTCGACCACGCCGGGAAAATGATCATCAACCCAGCGGGTGATGTTACAGCGGCAATGCCAATGATCGTGTGTCATACAGAAAAAATTCTCAGGGTGTGTGGGCCAAGCCGCGCGATCATATAGCGACACACAGAACGGCTTCCAGCAGCTTCAATCCCAATTCCACCGCAATTGGGGTATGAGTGCGCCCAGTCACGTGCCGGATTCTCTCACCATGCGCCTCTCCCTCGCCTGCCTCGCCGCCCTGTTCGCCATCTCCTCCGCTCACGCCTCGGCGTTCATCGAGCCGAAGCTCACCATTCCGCCGGGCACGCATCATGGCCCCCGCGTGGCGCTGACCTTCGATGCCTGCACGGGCCAGGCGGATGAGCGCATTCTCTCAACCCTGATCAGCAACCGCGTACCCGCCACCATCTTCGTGACGGCGCGCTGGCTGGCGAAAAACCCCGCCGCCATCGCCGAACTGAAGGCGCATCCCGACCTCTTCGAGATCGAGAACCATGGCGCGAAGCACCTGCCTGCAATCGATGTTCCGGCCAAGGTCTATGGCATCGCCACGGCGGGATCCCCAGAGGCGCTGCGCGCCGAGATCAGCGGCGGCGCTTCGGCGGTGGAAAAAACGTTTGGCGTGAAGCCGCGCTGGTATCGCGGCGCCACGGGGCTTTATAATTCGTCCGCGCTGGCGCTGATCCAGTCCATGGGCTACCGCACCGCCGGCTATTCGGTGATCGGCGACGGCGGCGCGGCCTTTAGCACCGCCGTGACTGAGAAACACATCGCCGCCGCCAAGGACGGCGACGTGATCATCGCCCATGTGAACCAGCCCAAGCGCCCTGCAGGCGCGGGAGTCGTGCAAGGCATCCTCGCCCTCAAGGCCAGGGGCTTCCGCTTCGTGAAACTGGATGACGCGCTGGGAGCGGAACCACCGGCGCCGGTGCTGACGCATTAGTGATCCTTCTCCCGCAAGGGGAGAAGGAAGTCTAGGAAAACGACATCCCCCTGCTCTGCGTATAGTGTTCCAGCGCCCGGGCGCGGGGTTCGGCTGAGGCGAAGGCCACGTAGCTGTCGGGGCGGATGAGATAGAGGGCGTTGCGGGCGAGGCCTGCCTTGCCGTGGGCCTTCGTCCACGTGAAGGCGTAAAGCGGAACGCCCCGGGCGCTGCACCAGTCCACGACATCCTCATGCGCCGCGCCGTAGACATGCGCCTGCCAGCCGATGACCGACAGCGGCGCATAATTGTCGCAGCTTCGCGTGGGGACCCACGGCAGGCGGTCGCCGCCCCTCACCTCACCCGCCAATCCCTCGCTGACGGCGCTGCCGTGATAGCTGATCATCGTCTGCGAAATGATGCGGAACATGAACTCCCGCACGGTCTCGGCGCGGTAGGCGAAGGGCATGAAGAGCGGGGCGATCCGTGTGCGGACGAAATCGGCGAAGGATCCTTCCGCCGTGACGAAGCTGAACACCCGGTCGGTGGTGTGAACGAGCTTTTCCGCAAACGCCTTGCGCTCCGCCTCGTAGCTGTCGAGAAGCGCATCGGGCGCGCGCGCCTTCAGCACGGCGGCGAGCTTCCACGCCAGGTTGATGGCGTCGCCGATGCCGGTGTTCATGCCCTGCCCGCCCGCCGGGCTGTGCACATGCGCGGCATCGCCCAGTAGAAAAGCGCGGCCCATGCGGTAATGATCGGTGACGCGGTGATGCACGCGGTAGGTTGAGAACCACTTGACCGACTTTACCTGAACGCCAAGCCCGTCAATGGCGCGGTGCGAGACATCCTCGAAGGTGAGTTTGCCCGCGGCATCATCGTGATCCTCGTTGACGGTGCCGATGAGGCGCACATTGCCGTGGTCATTATAGGCCATGACGGCAAGAAAGTCCGAGGTGTCGAGCGCGATATGCACCTCGCCATCCGCCGATGGCCCGGCGATCTCGGTATCGGCGACATAGAAAATCTTGCTGTAGGTGTCGCCGGGAAAGCCCGAGCCCAGCAAATGCCGGACTGCCGAGCGCGCGCCATCGCAGCCCGCGAGATAAGAAGCTTCGGCGACTGTCTCCTGCCCGCGCGCATCGCGGAGGCGCGCTTCGATGTGATCGCCCTTGTCTGTGAAGCCCGTGAGTTCGGTGTTGCGCTCCACCATGACGCCCAGTGATGCGAGTTTTTCAACCAGCAGCCGCTCATGCACGTCCTGCGGATAGGCGAGGAGGAAGGGATAGGGCGTCAAGTCCTTGCCCGCATCGCTCAACGGCACATGGGCCTGCCGCTTGCCCTTGACCCACAGATTGACGGCGGGCGTCTTGTGCCCGGCCGCGACAACCGCTTCGGCCAGATCAAGCTGGCGGTAGAGTTCGAGCGTGCGCGCCTGCACCGCCATGGCCCGCGACGCCGTGCCCGGCCCCGGAGCCTTGTCGATGATGCGGATCTTGACACCCTGCTTCACCAGCCAGAGCGCCAGCACGAGGCCCGTGGGGCCTGCTCCCGCAATCAGGACATCGTCACGCATGGTGGGACTCCCTGAATTTTCGCTTTCTCCCCTGCGGGAGAAGGAAGACTTCTTACACCTTCAGCACCACCTTGCCGATATGCTCGCTCTGCTCCAGCAGCGCGTGTGCGTCACAGGCTTTGGCGAGGGGGAAGGTGCGGAAGATCTTGGGCCTGATCTGTCCGCCGGCGAACAGCGGCCACACTGTGTCTTCCAGCGCGCGGGCGATCTCGGCCTTCTCGGCAACGCTCCGTGGGCGGAGCGTCGAGCCGGTGAGATAGAGCCGCTTGAGCATGAGGGGCATGAGATCGATGTCGATCTTCGAGCCCTTCTGGAAAGCGATCTGCACGATACGCGCATTCATTGCCGCCACGCGGAAATTGCGCGCCACATAGTCTCCGCCCACCATGTCGAGGATGACATGGGCTTCGAGCTTGGCCTCCTTCATCACCGCCACGAAATCCTGCGTGCGGTAGTTGATGGCGAGATCGGCGCCGAGATCGCGGCAGGCCTGGCACTTCTCGTCCGACCCGGCGGTGACAACAACCGTGCTGCCCAGCGCCTTGGCCAGCATGATGGCGGTGGTGCCGATGCCGCTGGAGCCGCCGTGCACCAGAAGCGTCTGACCCTCCTGCAAGCCGCCGCGGTCAAACACATTGGTCCAGACGGTGAAGAAGGTTTCGGGGATCGCCGCCGCCTCCTCGAAGGAAAAGCCCGGCGGGATGGGGAGCGCGTTGTCTTCATGCACAACCGCATATTCGGCATAGCCCCCGCCCTGCACCAGCGCACAGACGCGATCGCCGGTCTCGTACCGCTGGACACCGGTCCCCAGTGCCGCCACCTCGCCCGCGATCTCAAGACCGGGAGTCAGGGGAGCACCCGGCGGCGGCGGGTAAAGCCCCTGCCGCTGCATGAGATCGGGCCGGTTCACGCCTGCCGCCTTTACCTTGACGAGGATTTCACCCTGCCCCGGCACTGGCACGGCCATGCGGGCGGGCACCAGCACCTCCGGCCCCCCGGCTGCGGTGATGGCGATTGCGGTCATCTCTCCCATGGCATTCTCCGTTTTGGGCGCAGAATGGGTTGCGGAAGGAGCGGCCGCAATGACAAACTGCACCCGCAAAACGCGGAGCACCCCCATGGACCCCGATGACCTGCCCCAAAAAACGACACGTTCCGTTATGGTTGGCGAGCCGCTGGAGAACCATTCGGTTGCCGAACTGGAACAGCGGCTTGAGGTTTTGGACTCCGAGATCGCCCGGGTTAAGGCCGTTCTTGCGGCAAAACGGGCCAGCAAGAGCGCCGCTGACGTATTTTTCCGCAGTTAAGACCTATGGCGTTAACTTTTAGGTAAGTATTCTCGGTTACCGTGTTAACTGTAATCCAGACCTTCTGGGTTCTCCGAGTGGCTCCTGTCCACTCTGTTTGACGCCTCCCTGTTTGAACTTAAAGCCGCGCCCCGTTGCGCGGCTTTTTTTGCTTTGGCCCCGCTCTTGCTACCAAGATTGCTGTGCATGACTGCGGGGAAGTCATTGACCGGAAATGGGCCACGTCTCATCATCCGGCTATCGGGTCCGCGCAATTTAAGGTAAGACAGTAGAGGGTTGTTAAGTATGTCCGGAACCGAAGCCTTGGCCTCCACCGTCGATTTCCTGCAGCGCTTCACCGCGTCCGAACAGTTCGAGAAAGTGTTCAAGGAAGGCATGGGGCTGGTCGAGGAGACGGCCAATTACCTCGATGGCCCCGGCCGCCAGGATGCCCGCGCCCTCGACCGCCACGGCGCCGTGGCCTATGCCACCGAAAGCATGCGGCTGACGACCAGGCTCATGCAGCTTGCCTCCTGGCTGCTGCTCCAGCGCGCCATCGGCGCCGGTGAATTGAGCCATGAGGATGCCCGCAAGGAAAAGCACCGAATCAGCCTCTCCGACATCGGCCGCGGCAATCCGCTGCAGGGCGGCAACCAGTTGCCGGAAGACCTGCTCAAGCTCATCGAACGCTCCCTCAAGCTCCACACCCGCGTCCAGAAGCTGGACGTGATGCTGAACGTGCAGGCCAAGGCCTTGAGCCCCGCCGCGAGCCCCATCAGCCAGCACCTCGACCGCATCGCCACCGAGTTCAAGGCGGCGCGGGCGTAGCGGATTCGTACCAGGCTTTCGACCGGTTCACGATCCATACAATCGACAGCATCACCGGCACTTCAATCAGGACGCCGACAACGGTGGCAAGTGCTGCGCCAGAGTGAAAGCCGAACAGGCTGATCGCCGCGGCAACGGCAAGCTCAAAAAAGTTCGACGCGCCTATCAGCGCCGAGGGGCCCGCGACACAATGCTGTTCGCCGGAAAGCCGGTTGAGCAGATAGGCGGCGCCCGCGTTGAAATAAACCTGAATGAGGATCGGTACCGCCAGCAACGCGATAACGAGCGGCTGTGCGATGATCTGTTCACCCTGAAAGCCGAACAGCAGGACAAGCGTTGCCAGCAGTGCCACGAGCGACACGCGCCCCAGTTTCTCCAGAAGCGCTGCGAGAGCTGCCGGGCCGCCTTTGGAAAGGGCCCAACGGCGGACGATCTGCGCGGCGATCACCGGGACCACGATATAGAGGACAACCGAAAGCGCCAGCGTTTCCCACGGCACGGTGATGGCGGACAGTCCGAGAAGTAGACCGACAATTGGCGCGAAAGCCACGATCATGATGACATCGTTGAGCGCCACCTGGCTCAAGGTGAAATGCGGCTCACCCTTTGTGAGATTGGACCACACGAACACCATCGCCGTGCAGGGCGCGGCAGCGAGAATAATGAGGCCCGCGATATAGCCGTCGATCTGATCCGGCGGCAGGAGAGCGCGAAACAGCCAGCCAATGAAAAACCATCCGAGCAGCGCCATAGAGAACGGCTTAATGGCCCAATTGACCAAGAGCGTCACGCCAATTCCCCGCCAGTGACGGCCCACTTCTCCAAGGGCCGCGAAATCGATCCTGAGCAACATGGGCACGATCATAAGCCAAATCATCACGGCCACCACGAGGTTCACCCGCGCGATCTCAAGAGACGCAACAGCCTGAAAAAGGCCGGGCATCGCATGGCCAAGCGCAATGCCAGCGGCAATGCAAAGGAGCACCCACAGAGTCAGATATCGTTCAAAAATGGACATGAATCAGAACTCGATTTTGCGCGCCATGAGCACGGCGGACGCGGGGCACAGGGCGGCGGCTTGCCGCGTTTCACGAATAGCGGGCGGAGCCATATCCCGGGCGAGCGGCCGGAAACCCGCGTGTTCAAAGAACCGCACGGCGGATTGGGTGAGGAGATAGGCCCGGTGCGCGCCCGCCTTCAAGGTGCGGAACAGCAGAAGCGGCAGGATGTTGCGCCCGATTCCCGATTTGCGGTGCCGGGGCATGACGAGGATGGACCGGAGAAGAACATCGCTGCCGTGGAGCTCATATCCGCCATAGCCGAGAACTTCACCGTCCAGCGCGCGATAAAGAAAAAAGACTCTCCCCGGTTCCTGCAAATCGTCGACGGGCAGGCCCGCTTCCTCAAGCGCGGCGCGGAACGGTTCATGGCCGCCGGATATGGCAACATCCTCAAGAAACGGCGCGCCCTCCTCTTTCATCACGCGCTCTTTCGGGCGGACGGGCAGAAGATCAAGCACGGCGTCGGACGGACGGCAGAGTTGAGCGCCCACTGGGCCGGTTACGATGGGACGGTTGAGCAGAATGGGGTGGGATTCAATCGCATCGAGCAATTCGCTTTCCGTCACCGACGGATCATCCAGCCCCAACTCTTCATAAGGCGTTCCCTTTCTGCGCATGATGCCGCGCAAGGGCACGCCGATGCGTTCCGCAAGGCCCAGCACTGCACCGCGCGGCGGAGGCGTCTTGAGATACTCGACAACACGCGGCGCAGCGCCGGTGCTTCGGATCAGCGCCAGCGTGTTGCGCGAAGTACCGCAGCCGGGGTTATGGTAGATGGTGAGGCCAACGTCAGCATTTTGCATGGCGCATGCCTTTTCCGCCAGGCCCGCAACAAGAAATGGCCGCCAGCGCGGGCGCACAGACCTCCGGATGGCCCTGGCAGCAATCCCGCATCAAGAATGCGATGACATCCGAGAGCGCGGCATAATCAGCCGTGTAAAGAATGGACCGGCCAGTGCGACGCGACGCGATAAGCCCCGCCTGTTCAAGATGGCCAAGATGAAACGACATAAGGGACGAGGATGCACCATTCATTGCCTCGCCGATGGCGCCGGCCGCCAGGCCATCCGGCCCCGCCTGAACCAGAAGGCGCACAATCCGTAGCCGCGTCTCCTGCGCGAGAGCGGCAAACACGCCGAGGGCTTGCTTTTCGTCCATTCTTGCCTCAATATCTAAAGACTTATTGAGATAATGAGGTATCGCATCGTGTTTGAGACTGCAAGTCCTGTCTCAGTGGATTTTCGCGGCGGCGCGTCGGTGGCCGCGGTTCTTGACACGCTTGGCCATGATGGTGAGAGGCCATTGCTGATCGAGTATGCGGGAAGGACCATCCAGCCCGGCTATCACGTGACAGAAGTCAAAGCCGGATCGTTCGTTACCCTCGATTGCGGTGGCGCTCCTGATGGCTGGAACGAAACAGTCCTGCAGGTCGAGGATTTACCGCTCGAAGCATCCGGCCGCCCAATGACGGCGCGCCGGTTCAAAGCGATTTTGGCAAAGGCCGCCTCAATGCTTGAACTGGACATGGCATCGCGGATGACATTCGAGGTGGGTCGCCCGGATGAGGCGATGCGCATCTTCGATGTCCGTTCGGTCCGGGCCGAACCCACAGCAGTTTGGATATCACTCGCGCCACGCCCTGCGGTTTGCAAGCCAAGGCACCGCGAGGCATTGAATGTATCTTTAAACTGTTGCTCCGGGGAACCAAGCGCCGCGTCATGCAGCGCCTCCACCTCCAGTAGCTCGGCGCGATGCTGAACGTGCAGGCCAAGGGCTTGAGCCCCATCAGCCAGCACCTCGACCGCATCGCCGCCGAGTTCAAGGCGGCACGGGCGTAGGTCTTAACGGCCGGACGTGACCGCCCGCATTTGAATCGGGATTCTGCACCGGCGTTCACGATGAATTCGTCGTAAGCCCCGGCGAATTTGGTTGACCGGGCTCAGGTCCGGGGCCATTGCAGCAGGGGAAGGCATCATGGCCTTCGCATCACAGAGACCCCTCATGCCCAGCGACAGTAGCAGTCCCAGAACAATGCCGCCGCGGGCCATGGCCTGACAACCGGGACACCGGTTCACCGCCATCAGCCGCGACGGCTGATCATGCACAGGTGAACCATGGAAAACACTCTTCTTCATCCCGACGAGGCGCTGGCGCAGGCCGGCATCGCGTTTCCGGTCGATGAACGCCCGGCCGACATCGTCGAAACCCTGAACACGCTCCCGGCCGAAAAGGCCGCCGGAATCCTGGATGGCTTCACGGCCGAACGGGCAATCGAGGTGCTTGACCTGCCGGGGCTCGATGATGCGGCGGACATCGTCCAGCATCTTCCGCCCGCCAAGGCCGTGACGCTGCTGCAAGGCCTTTCGGCGGACCGGCTGACGGACATTTTTCACGATCTCGATGCTTCGGCACGCGACAGCCTGATCGACCGGCTGGACGCCGACACGCGCGACTCGCTGAACCGCCTTCTCTCCTATCCCGAGCAGAGCGCGGGCAGCATCATGACGGTTGAGTTCGTGAGCGTGCCGGGGAACTGGACAGTCGGGCAGACGCTGGATCACATCCGCAAGGTGGAGAGCACGCGGGAAACCGTCTATTCGATCTATGTTCTTCACCCCGTCCGCAAGACGCTGCAGCAGGCCGTGACGCTCCGCAGGCTGATCGCCGGCGATCCCGGGGCCCCGATCCTCAGTGTGGCGGCGCGGCGCACGCCTATCACCATCTCGCCGCTGGCCAGCCGCGAGGAGGCGGCGCGGCTCATTTCCAAATATGATCTGCTCGCCATTCCGGTGGTGAGCCGGTCCGGCCATGTGCTGGGCATCGTCACGGTGGACGACGTGATCGACGAGATCGTCAAATCCGGCACCGAGGACGCGCAGCGCTTCGGCGGCGTCGAGGCGCTCGAGGAGCCCTATCTGCGCACCGGCTTCGGCGAGATGATCCGCAAGCGCGCCGGCTGGCTGTCGGTGCTGTTCCTCAGCGAGATGCTGACCGCCAGCGCCATGCAGTATTTCGAGGCGGAGCTGGAAAAGGCGATCGTGCTGACGCTGTTCATTCCGCTCATCATGAGCTCGGGCGGCAATTCGGGATCGCAGGCGACATCGCTCCTGATCCGCGCCCTGGCGCTGGGCGAGGTGCAATTGCGCGACTGGTGGCGCGTGGCGCTGCGCGAACTTCCAACCGGCCTGATGCTGGGCGCCATATTGGGCGTGATCGGCATGTGCCGCATTTTCCTGTGGCAGCATCTCGGATTCTACGACTACGGCGAACACTGGATGCTGATCGCCCTGACGGTTGGGGCGGCGCTGGTGGGCATCGTCACCTTCGGCTCGATGGCGGGATCGATGCTGCCCTTCATCCTGCAGCGGCTGGGCTTCGACCCGGCCAGCGCCTCCGCCCCCTTCGTGGCCACGCTGGTGGACGTGACGGGGCTGGTGATCTACTTCGCCGTGGCCGCCGCGATCCTGACCGGCACGCTGCTGTGACACAAACAAAAAGCCCGGCCTCGGGGCCGGGCTTTTGCATCCGCCGGGGGATGAAACTTACTTCTTGAGGAAGCCGAACTTCTGATTGAACTTCGACACGCGGCCGCCGCGGTCGAGGAGGGTCTGCTGGCCGCCCGTCCACGCGGGATGGGTGCGCGGATCGATGTCGAGCGACAGCGTATCGCCGGACTTGCCATAGGTGGAGCGCGTCTGGAACTTGGTGCCGTCGGTCATGACCACATTGATCATGTGATAGTCGGGATGGATGCCGTTCTTCATCGTTAAACTCTTGTCATGGCGCGAAATGCCGCGCGGGTGGATCACGGGGTTGTCTGGGTTCGGCGGCGTCTATACAGGAAGGGTTCCGAGGAGGCAAGTAGCCAGCCCATGAGCAATTCCTACGAGGCGGAAGCCCGCCGCAGGCCCAAAAGCAGCAACCTGAGACCGCTGGCGGGCCTCCTGCCCTACCTCTTCCGCTACCGGGGCCGGGTGGTGCTGGCGACCATCGCATTGCTGGTTGCCGCAGGTGCCACGCTGGTCGTGCCGATCGCCGTGCGGCGCGTCATTGACAATGGTTTCAACGAGGCCAACGCCGCCCTCGTGAACCAGTATTTCTTCGCCATGCTGGCGGTGGTGGCGGCGCTTGCCGCAGGCTCGGCATTCCGCTTCTACTATGTGACATGGCTGGGCGAGCGGGTGGTGGCCGATGTGCGGAACGCCCTCTTCGCCCATTTGCTGAAACTCAGCCCCGGCTTCTATGAGACGCAGCGCACCGGTGAAGTGGTCTCGCGCCTCACCGCCGATACGACGCAGATCAAATCCGCCTTTTCCAGCACCGCCTCGATCCTGCTCAGGAACCTCGTGATGCTGATCGGCGCCGCGGCGCTGATGATCTATACCAGCCCCAAGCTGGCGGGGCTGTCGCTGCTGGCCATTCCGCTTGTCGTGCTGCCCTTGGTGACGGTGGGGCGGAAGGTGCGCGCCCTCTCGCGGCTCGCGCAGGACAAGCTCGCCTCCTCCGCCGCCTTCGCGCAGGAGCGGCTTTCCGCCATGCCCGCAGTCCAGGCCAATGTGCAGGAGGCCTATACCGAACACGCCTTCCGCGATGTGACGGAAGTGGCCTTCGATGCCGCCGCCAAACGCACCACCGCCCGCGCCATCATGACGGCGGCGATCATCTTCGCCGCCACCGGCGCCATCGTCTGCCTGCTCTGGTATGGCGCGCGCGAGGTGATGACGCAGGGCATGACGGCGGGCACGCTGAGCCAGTTCCTGATCTACGCCATCCTCGCCGCCAGCTCGCTGGGGCAACTTTCGGAGGTGTGGGGCGAAATCCAGCTTGCCGCAGGCGCCGCCGAACGCATTTCCGAACTGATGAACGAGACGCCGGAAATCGCCGCGCCCGCCGCACCCATCGCCCTTCCCTCGCCGCCCAGAGGCGAGGTGGCGCTGGCGGAGGTGAGCTTCACCTATCCCACGCGGCCCGATGCCCCGGCTTTGCACGGCTTGAGCTTTCAGGTGAAGCCCGGCGAGACGGTGGCCATCGTCGGCCCTTCGGGGGCGGGCAAGAGCACCGTCTTCACGCTGATCCAGCGCTTCTTCGACCCGCAGGCGGGCAGCGTGACGGTGGATGGCGTGGACATCCGCCAGGCCGATCCGCAGGTGGTGAGAAGCCGCATCGCCGTGGTGCCGCAGGAAACGGTGATCTTCTCGGGCTCCGTTCTGGACAATATCCGCTTCGGCAAGCCCGATGCGGCGGAGGCGCAGGTGCTGGCGGCGGCAAAAGCGGCGCGCGTCGATGAATTCGCCGGGAAGCTGCCCTCGGGCTATGGAACCGAAGTGGGCGAGCGCGGCGTGACGCTCTCGGGCGGCCAGCGCCAGCGGATCGCCATCGCCCGCGCCATTTTAAGGAATGCGCCGATCCTGCTGCTCGATGAAGCCACAAGCGCCCTTGACGCCGAGAGCGAGGCCTTCATCCAGGAGGCCATCGAAGGCCTGACCGCCAACCGCACCACGCTGGTGATCGCCCACCGGCTTGCGACCGTGCGCAACGCCGACCGCATTCTGGTGCTGGAGGACGGCAAGCTCGTGGCGCAGGGAACGCATGAGGCGCTGATGACCACCAGCCCACTCTATGCACGGCTGGCCAAGCTGCAATTTTCGGTGCCTCTCGGCCCAACTTGACCAAACGCCATAATCTGCCACTTTAGGCGGCAAGTCAGAGAGGACAGCAGAATGAGATTTACATCGATTGCAGTGGCGGCAAGCCTTGTGCTTGCTGGGTTGGTGATGGCACCGGCGGTTGAGGCTTCAGGCTCTTGCCCGGGCCAACCGCATGGCAAATGCCCGGTGAAGAAAAAAGTGTCCAAGAGCCGGAGCGATTTTACCCCTGCCCAGCGGGAAAAAATCCTCGCAGATGCACGCAAGATCTGCGTCAAGAAGTATGGCGCGACCTCGAATGTCTATCGCGTTGAATATGACAAGTGGCGGGTGATCTGCACGACGCCGGGCTATTGAGGTTGCCGCCTTCTCCCCGTGCGGGAGAAGGATGAGGGAAAAGCAAATTTACTTTGCAATCTCTATTTTTACTTGTCATTCCGGCGAACGCCGGAACCCAGGCTTTCAACCCGCAGGCCGCTGGCCAAGACTGGGCGCCGGCTTCCGCCGGGGTGACAGGTGGTTTCAGCGCTCCGTCAGCTTCAGCTCGATGCGGCGGTTGCGGGATTTGGCTTCTTCGGTGGAGCCGGGGTCGATGGGCTGGAACTCGCCGAAGCCCGCCGCCACCAGATGCTGCGGCTGGACGCCGTTGGCGATCAGAAACTTGACCACCGCGATGGCGCGCGCCGATGACAATTCCCAGTTCGACTTGAACTGCGCCGACTGCATGGGATCGGAATCGGTGTGGCCGTCGACGCGCATGACCCAGGCGATGTCGGGCGGGATTTCGGCCTCAAGCTGCTTCAGCGCATCCGCCAGTTTCAGCATTTCCGACTGGCCTTCGGGGTTGAGGTCAGCCTGGCCCTTGGGGAACAGCACTTCCGCCTGGAACACGAAGCGGTCGCCCACCACCAGAATGTCGGAGCGTTGGGCGAGGATCTGCCGCAGCCTGCCAAAGAATTCCGAGCGGTAGCGCGTGAGCTCCTGCACCTTTTGCGCCAGCGCCGAATTGAGGCGCTTGCCGAGATCGGCGATCTGCGCGTCGGACGCCGTGTTGCGCGCCTCGGAATCCGAGAGAAGCTGGTTGAGCTGCGCCAACTGCCGGCGCATGGCGGCGATCTGCTGGTTCAGCAATTCCACTTTCGCCAGCGCATCGCTGGAGAGCGATTTCTGCTTGTCGAGTTCGGTCTGCAGGCCCGTGATGGCGGTGCTGGCGGAGGTGCCTTTCAGCCCCGCCGCATCAAGCTCGGCGGAGAGGCTGGCGCTCTTGGCCTTTTCGGTGGCGAGATCGTCCTGAAGGGCTGAAAGCATCGAATCGGCATCGGCCTTGGCGCCCTTTTCCAGCGCCAGAAGCTGCGTGAGTTCGGCGATCTGCGAGCGGAGTTGGCCCAATGCCGAATCCTGACCCGAGATCTGCCGGGCCAACAGGAACTGCGCCACCATGAAGACAGACAAAAGAAAGGTGATGACCAGCAGCAGCTGGCCCATGGCATCGACGAAGCCCGGCCAATAGGGCGCTTCTTCGGCGCGGCGGCGGCGTGAGAGCGAGCCCGCCATTCCTATTCCTCATCCGCCCGCGCGCGCGCCGGCCCTCGCGATGGCGTGGTGCTGCCAGAGCCGCGCAGGAGAAGGCGCTGGATTTCGTTCTGCTGCACCTGCTGCGATTGCGCCCACTGGCGCATCACCTTCTGCTCATCGCGCATCTGGCTGACGAGGCTGCCCACCGCATCGGCCAGCTGCTCGATCGATTCCGCATTGGCATTGTTGGGCGCGGCCGCTGCGCCACGGGCGGGCAGGCCCTTGCCTTGCTCGATGGCCTGGGTGAGACGCTCAACACTCCGCTGCAAGGCCTGCATTTCCAGCCTCACGAATTGCGGTGCGGGCGGCGCACTGGCCGCAACGCCATCCGCACCTGCAATGTCGGTGATGGTGGAGAGCCAGTCTTCAAGATCGTTGTAAAAGCGGTTCTGCGCGGCAGAGGCGCGAAGATCGAGAAACCCCAGGATCAGCGAGCCCGCGAGGCCGAACATCGAGGACGAGAAGGAAAGCCCCATGCCGGCCAGCGGGCCTTTCAGCCCCTCTTTCAGGCTCTCGAACACGGTCGAGGATTGCGCCGAACCCACATCCAGCGCGTTGATGGCGTCACCGATCGAACTCACCGTAGTGAGCAGGCCCCAGAAAGTGCCGAGCAAGCCTAAGAAGATCAGCAACCCGACGAGATAGCGCGACAGGTCGCGCGCCTCATCAAGGCGGGAGGCGAGTGAATCGAGCAGCGAGCGCATCGAGACGGGCGACAGCGTGGTGCTCTGCCGGTTGCGCAGCATGGACGCCATGGGAGCGAGGAGGCGCGGCGGCTTCACCATGTCGGCGGCGGCTTCGGATTCGCGGAAACGGTTCACCCAGCGGATTTCCGGGAACAGCCGCCACACCATACGGTAGGACTGCAGCATGCCGATGACCAGCGCCACGACGATCACCGAATTGAGGCCCACATTGGCCATGAAGGCTTTCTGCAGCCCCGGCAGCAGCACCGCCGCCAGCACGGCCACCGCCAGGGTGAACACCATCATGTGAACGAGATAAACGCGCGGCGGTTCAAGCGCGGGTGACGTGCTGCTGTCGGCCATAGGGTCCTGTCGCTCCGGGACGTGAGGCTGTGTGGCGTGAAATCTAGACGAATGAAAGGCCGGAATCGAGAGGATCGGTGGCGGGGGTTGGCTTGTAGATTTTCAAAGACGACCTCTACGCGCTCAAAACTATTGCTCCCAAAACGGGAGCGTGTTATTATGCTTTGATGCGGATCATTGCCCGACGAACATTGCGCGAATTCGTTGGACAGCACCAAGGCCGGAAAGACCATTCCGCATTGAAGGCCGCGCTTGATGCGTGGTTTTCAGAAGTCTCGCACTCAAGCTGGCGCAGCATGGCTGATGTAAAACGCCTTTATGCGACCGCCAGCATCGTGTCATCCGATCGCATCGTATTCAACATCAAGGGAAATGATTTCAGGCTCATCACTTCCGTCGACATCGAAAAGCAAATCGTGTGGATCAAATGGATTGGAACACACAAGGACTACGACCGCATCAATGCCAGGAGCATCGAACATGAAAGATGATGTGAAACCGATCCGCAGCGAGGCTGATTACGAGAAGGCCATGGCGGAAATCGAAACGCTTTGGGGAAGCGCCTCAGGTACGGTTGAAGGAGACCGTCTCGACGTGCTGGCGACGCTTGTTGATGCGTGGGAAGCGGCACAGTATCCGATGGACCCTCCTGATCCGGTCGAAGCCATCAAATTCCGCATGGAGCAGCAGGGGCTGACACGCAAGGATCTGGAAGGGATCATCGGCACGCGCGCCAGGATCGCTGAAGTGCTTGACCGCAAGCGTGCGCTTTCAATCGCGATGATCCGCCGCCTGCATGCGCAACTCGGCATTCCCGCCGAAATCCTGATCCGGCCCTCGGTAAAGCGCGCTGCCTAATCCCACTACCCCAGCGCCTTGTTGATTTCTTCCGTCATTTTCTTGGCGTCGCCGAACAGCATCATCGTGTTGTCGCGCCAGAACAGCGGGTTGTCGACGCCGGCGTAGCCCGACGACATGCCGCGCTTGATGAACATCACCGTCTTGGCCTTCCACACCTCGAGCACCGGCATGCCGTAGATCGGCGATTTGGGATCGTCTTTGGCGGAGGGGTTGGTCACGTCATTGGCGCCGATCACGAAAGCGACATCGGTCTGGCCGAATTCCGAGTTGATGTCCTCGAGCTCGAACACCTCGTCATAGGGCACGTTCGCTTCGGCAAGCAGCACGTTCATGTGGCCGGGCATGCGGCCCGCCACCGGGTGGATGGCATATTTGACCGAGACGCCCTCTTTCTTGAGATGATCAGCCATTTCGCGGAGCGCGTGCTGGGCCTGCGCCACCGCCATGCCATAGCCCGGCACGATGATGACCGACCCGGCGTTCTTCATGATGAAGGCCGCATCCTCGGCCGAGCCCTGTTTTACAGGCTTGGCCTCGCCTTTTGCCGCTGGCCCCGCGGACTCGCCGCCGAAGCCGCCGAGGATCACCGAGATGAAACTGCGGTTCATGCCCTTGCACATGATGTAGGAGAGGATGGCGCCCGACGAGCCCACCAGCGCGCCGGTGATGATGAGCGCCATATTGTGAAGCGTGAAGCCGATGCCCGCCGCGGCCCAGCCCGAATAGGAGTTGAGCATCGACACGACGACCGGCATATCAGCGCCGCCGATGGGGATGATGAGCAAAAATCCGAGCGCCAGGCTGATGGCGATGATCAGCCAGAAATCGATGGGGCTCTGGCTGTCGAAGAAGCCATAGATGAAGAAGACGAGCGCCAGCGCCAGGGCGATGTTGATGATGTGCCGTCCGGGAAGCATGATCGGCGCGCCCGACATGCGGCCATCAAGCTTCAGGAAGGCAATGATCGAGCCGGTGAAGGTGATGGCGCCGATGGCCGCGCCCAGCGACATTTCAATGCGGCTCTGCGAATGGATGAGGCCGCTGGTGGCGATGCCGAAGGCATCCGGCGCATAGAAGGCGGCGGCTGCCACGAACACGGCGGCAAGGCCGACGAGCGAATGGAAGGCGGCGACGAGCTGCGGCATGGCCGTCATGGCGATGTTCTTCGCCGCATAGGCGCCGATGCCGCCGCCGATGGCGATGCCCACGATGATCAGCACAAGGACGAGCGGCGACAGCGGCATGAGGGCCAGCGTCGTCAGGACGGCGATCGTCATGCCGGTCATGCCGTAGAGATTGCCCTGCCGCGATGTGGCGGGCGAAGAGAGGCCGCGCAGCGCCATGATGAACAAAGCGCCGGCGACGAGATAGAGAAGGGCCGCGAGATTGACGCTCATCGCCTCACTTGTCCTTCTTCTTGTACATCGCCAGCATGCGGCTGGTGACCATGAAGCCGCCGAAGATATTGACGCTCGCCAGGATCACCGCGAGGAAGCCGAAGATCATGGCGGTGATCGACCCCGCCGTTTCCATCACCCCCGCCCCCACCGCCAGCAGCGCGCCGACGATGATGACGGACGAAATCGCATTGGTGACCGACATCAGCGGCGTGTGCAGCGCGGGCGTGACATTCCACACCACATAATAGCCCACGAACACCGCCAGCACGAAAATGCCGAACAGCAGGACAAAGGGATCGACCGTTTCCATCACAGAGCTCCGTGAATGTCCTCGCCCCTCGGCAGAGGGGAGAGGACAGGGGCCCAAGCGCAGCTTGGGAAAGGTGAGGGGCACCCGGATATTGCCTGAGACAGGGTCCGGGTGCCCCTCATCTCCCCCATCGCTTCGCGATGGGGCCCCTTCTTCTCCCCGCTGGCGCGGGGCGAAGACAATGAACCAAGCATCACTTCGCCCCCTGGAACATCGGATGCACCAGCGCGCCGTCGCGGGCGACCAGCGTGCCCTTGATGACGTCATCGTCGAAATCGATCTTCAGGCTGCCGTCCTTTTGCACCATGAGGTCGAGGAAATTGGCAAGGTTTTTCGCGAACAGCGGCGAGGTATTGCCGGCGAGCTTGCCCGCAAGGTTCAGCGTGCCGATGATCGTGACGCCCTTGTGCATGACGATTTCATCGGGCTTCGACAGCGGGCAGTTGCCGCCGCGCTCCACCGCGAGATCGACGATGACCGAGCCGGGTTTCATGGTCTCGACCATCTCTTTGGTGATGAGGACCGGCGCGGGCCTGCCGGGAATGAGCGCGGTGGTGATCACCACATCCTGCCCCTTCACATGCTCGGCGACCAATGCCGCCTGCTTGGCCTTGTCTTCCGCCGACAGTTCCTTGGCATAGCCGCCCGAGGTTGCGGCATCGGCCACATCGGCGAACACGAATTTCGCGCCGAGGCTTTTCACCTGTTCTTCGGTGGCCTTGCGCACATCGGTGGCCGAGACGATGGCGCCCAGACGCCTGGCGGTGGCGATGGCCTGAAGGCCAGCGACGCCCACGCCCATCACGAACACTTTGGCGGGGGGCACCGTGCCCGCCGCCGTCATCATCATCGGGAAGGCACGGCTGAACTGGGCGGCGGCATCGATCACCGCCTTGTAGCCCGCCAGATTGGCCTGCGAGGAGAGAATGTCCATCGACTGCGCGCGGGTGATGCGCGGCATCAGTTCCATGGCGAAGGCGGTGACGCCCTGTTTCGCCAGCGCCTCAAGCCCCGGCCTGTCGCCATAGGGATCAAGACCCGCCGCCAGAACCGCGCCCGATTTCATCTGCTTGATCTGTGCGACGGACGGGCGCCTGACGCCCAGAATGATGTCGGCGTCTTTCAGGACTGCCTTGCCGACCTTGGCGCCCGCGGCCGAGAAGGCATCATCGGAAATGAAGGCCCCGGCTCCGGCCCCTGCCTCGACGGCGACCTCAAGCCCCTTCTTCACATAGCCCTTGACCGTATCGGGGCTGGCCGCAACGCGCGACTCCCCCGGCTGGCTTTCCGTGGGGATCGCGAGTTTCATGGAATGAACCTGCTAGGAAACGTTGATGGCCGTGATGAGCCCGAAGAGGACGAGAAGCGCCACCGAGGCGTAAAACTTGCCGCTGGCTTTGGCTTCGACCACGAGAGCCGCGGCGCCGACGATCAGGCCGGCGAAGCCCAGGAACACCGCCCACGCATGGCCGAAGGCGAAGGAACAGAGCGCCACGAGGACGAAGCCGCACATGATGGCAACGGAAATCGAGCCCTTGATGAAGCCCTCATAGGTGGCTTCATGCGACTGGATATCGCCCGAATATGAACCTGAACCGCCGTGATCGGCCATGAAGCGCCTCTTCCCAAACCCCGTGAGTCAGGAGCCGTTTTAGCCAAGCCCGGAGCCGCCCGCAAGAAGCCCCCGGATGCGCGGCGATCCGTCACGGCGGAGCCAAAACTCTGCCATACTGGCCGCTTCAACTGGGCTTCCGGCAAGACGGGACGGCATTCCATGAAGTTCGGTTCAAGACTTTCGGTCTGGGCTTTGCTGGCTTTTCTCGCCCTCTTTGCCCCGGCTTTCGCGCAGGAGCCTCTGACTGAAGAACAGTTGATCGCCCGCGCCAATGCCGGGGACGGCAATGCCGCCTATGTGCTGGGCGAGGTCTACAACGAGGGAAAGCTCCGCCCTTATGATCCTGCGAAGGCGCTGGCCTTCTACCAGCGGGCGCTGACGCTGGGCGTGATCCGCGCTGCCTACAAGGTGGCGCTGATCGAAGCCGATACCGACCCGCAGGCGGCCTATGACCTTCTGAAGCAATCCCGCCCGGCTTTCGAGGTTGCAACGCAGGGCGATGGCGTGGCGATGGGCAATTATCTGATGCTCTATGCGCGGGCGGCGCGGGGCGTCGAGAAATACAGGGAAGCGCTGGCGCTGGATCAGGAAAGCCTCGATCATGCGGACCAGTATTTCGATCCGCGCTCGGCCACGGTGGCTTTCGTCAAATCCAACATGGCGATCACCCTCATGCGGCTGGACCGGGCGGATGAGGCGGCGCGGCAATTGCTGGACGCGCTGGCGATTTTCAAACGCGTGCATGGCGGCAATGATCCGCGCGTTCTCAATATCTACAACAATCTCGGCATGGCCTATGAGGAGATGTCGCGCTTCGGGGACGCGGCGGATGCCTATCGCAAGGCGCTGGCGCTGGCCCGGCGCAGCCACAGGGACAGCGAGACGGAGGTGGCGCTCCAGAAGGCCAATCTCGCCTCGGTACTTGATCGTGCGGGCCATTCGGACGAAGCCGAAAAACTCTACCGCGAGGCGGTGGCGGCGATTGGCGCTTCCGAGGGAACCGGGTCCGAGCTTTACGCCCACAATCTGGGCGACATGGGAACCGTGCTCGTCTCGACGGGGAAATATGCCGAGGCACTGGCGGCCGAACGCACCGCCCTGGCCATTCTCGAAAAACAGAAAACGCCCAATGGCAGCTACATCGCAGGCGCGCATTATGCCATCGGCAATATCCTGAACGGGCTGGAGAAGAGCGCCGAGGCGATCCCCGAATATGAGCAGGCGATTGCCGGCTTCAGTGCGATCTATGGCGCGGATTCACTGACCGTTGCCACGGTGCGCGCCGACATGGCGGGCGCCAAGGCGCTGGTGCAGGGGCGCGAGCGTGAGGCGATTGAGGATTTCAACGCGGCGCTGCCGGTGATGGAACAGGGGCTGGGGCAAAATTCCGACCGCGTGGCGATCCTCCTCAACAACCTCGCCTTCGCCTATGGGATTTTGAAAGACTATGACAACGCGCTCGCCGCGCAGCAGAAGTCGCTCAAGATTTCGGCGGCGGTCTATGGCCCGGCCAGCATTCAGGTGGCAAGCGGCTATGTGAACAGCGCGTCCTCGATGGTCAAGCAGGGCCGCACCGATGCGGCGCTGGTCTTGCTGGCACGCGCGCTGCCGGTTTACGCCACCAGTGGCCAGGGCAATGACGACACCATCCGCAAGCTCTATTTCAACATGGCGGAGCTTTTGAACAAGACGGCCAAGCCCCATGCGGCGGTGCTGTTCGCAAAACTCGCCATCAACGCGCATGAGGATTTGCGCAGCCGCAATGCCGCGCTCTCCTCCGACCTCGGCAAATCCCTCGCGGTGAGCCTGGCGCCAGCTTACGATCTTCTCGTCGACCAGCAGATCGCCGATGGCGCCTTCTCACAATCCCAATATGTCGGCACGCTGATCAAGAGCAGCGAGATTGCAGCAGCGGCGGGCGGCAGCGGCCCCGCCGTTCCATTGACCAAAATCGAACAGAAATTACTGAGCGATATCAATACGTCTGTGCAGCCAGTTCGCAAACTGGCTGAAGCGCTGCGCCAGCAGTTCGCCGCCGTGAAGGGCGAAGGCCAGGTGCTGCCAGCCGATGCCACCGCAGCCTATGACGGCGCAGCGGAAAAACTGGCCGCGACGCTCGCTCAACTGTTCACGGAGGCGGAAGCCGATCACGGCAAATGGCAGGCGGAACTTGTAACGCAAAACCAGCAGCAGGCGGCCCAGATGCAGAAGCAGCTTGCTGTATTGGGCCCGCGCGTGGCGCTCTATCAGGCGATTGCTACCGACGACACGCTGCATCTCTTCATCAGCGCCGCAGGCCGCGAGACCGTGCATCGGGAAGTGAAGATCGCCCGCGCCGATCTGGCGCGCAAGGTGTTCGACGCCACCAATGCCGTGGAGCAGCGCTCCCCTGACGCCGATCAGAAGCTGACTGATCTCTACGCCACGCTGATCACGCCTGTGGCTGCTGATCTGAAACAGGCAACACCGGGCGTGGTGATGCTCGATCTCTCGGGTTTCCTGCGCTACGTGCCCTATGCCGCGCTGCGCCATGATGGCCGTTATCTCATTGAGGACTATGCGCTGGCGCTTTATACGCCCGCCGCGAAAACCAGATTTGTGAACCCCGGTTCTGAACCGCCCACCGCCGCAGGCTTCGGTGTGACAGAGGCACATGGCGATTTTCCCGCACTCCCCGGCGTGGGGCATGAACTGTCGGCGATCTTCGCCAGCGGCGGTGGCACGCTGGAGGGTACGTCCGAAACCGATCAGGCCTTCACCGAGCAATCCCTGCGCGATGCGCTGAAGGCGCATCCGCGTTACGTGCACATCGCCAGCCATTTCAAATTCGTGCCGGGGCGCGAAAACAATTCCTTCCTGCTGCTGGGCAATGGCGACGGGCTTTCGATGACGGCGCTGCGCAAGGACAAGGGCCTGCAATTCCGCGGCGTCGACCTGCTCACGCTTTCGGCTTGCGAAACGGCGCGGGGCGGTGGGGCGGAAGGCGAGGAGGTCGAAAGCTTCGGCGCGCTGGCGCAGGCGAACGGCGCCTCCGCCGTGATGGCGACGCTGTGGCAGATCGCCGATGAATCAACTGCGAAACTGATGAGCGATTTTTACGAAGGCCGGGTGCGCGAGGGATTGGACAAGGCCACCGCCCTGCAGCGCGCGCAGATTGCCATGCTGCGGGGCGTTCCGGCCATTCAGGTGGCAACGGCGCGTGGCGAACGCGGCGTGACGGCAATCGATGAGGCGTCCACCGAGCCCGCCCTGCCGCAGGTGACGGCGAGGCATCCCTATTACTGGGCGGCCTTCATTTTGATGGGGAACTGGATGTGAGCGCTTCGAGATCATCGAACAGGAAGATGGCATCTGACAGCGCGTGCCCGTCCCAATTGAAGGTCCCGGTCCTGATGATCCTGCCGCCCATGCGGGTGTAGAAGGCCATGGCGCGGGCATTCTCCGACAAGACGCCAAGGCCCAGCGATGTGCCGCCCTGCCCCAGCCACCAGCCTGCCGCCTTGCCCATCAGCGCGCGGCCCAGACCCAGCCGGTAATGGCTTTTGAGAATGTAGAGAACACCAATCTGTCCATCCGCCAGCGGCACGGCGGGATCGCGGTTCGGCCCCGCCATGATAAAGCCAACAGGAATGTCATCATCGTAAGCCGCCAATACAAAGACGGCGCTATCGGCAAGCCGCTGCAACCACATGGATGTTCGTTCAGACACATTCGCTTTCTCGAGCGCATCTTCAGGCACGATGCCCCGATAGGCCTCGCGCCAGCAGGCGATATGCAGCCGCGCCATCTCCTCCGCCTCCGCGAATTGCGGCGTGCGGAAGAGGATCGTCACATCGCCTCCAACTCGTCGATCATGCCGGAGATCACCGACAGGCCCTTGTCCCAGAATTTGGGATCGCTGGCGTCGAGGCCGAAGGGCTGCAGCAGCTCCTTGTGATGCTTGGTGCCGCCGGCTTTGAGCATGGTGAAATATTTATCCTGGAAGCCCTTCTCGCTCTCGCGGTAGCGCGCATAGAGCGAGTTCACCAGGCAATCGCCGAAGGCATAGGCATAGACATAGAAGGGCGAGTGGATGAAATGCGGAATATACATCCAGTAGGTTTCATAGCCTTCGCCCAGCGTGATGCCGTCGCCCAGGCTTTCATGCTGCACATCCATCCAGATGGCATTGATCTGGTCGGGCGTGAGTTCGCCCTCTTTCCGCGCCGCATGCACCTTGCGCTCGAAGGTGTAGAAGGCGATCTGCCGCACCACGGTGTTGATCATATCCTCCACCTTGGAGGCGAGCAGCGCCTTGCGCTTTTTGGGATCGGTCGTCTCTTTCAGCAGCGCCTGGAAGGTGAGCATTTCGCCGAACACGCTGGCCGTCTCGGCAAGCGTCAGGGGCGTTGAGGCCATGAGCGCGCCCTGCTTGGCCGCCAGCACCTGATGCACGCCGTGGCCCAGCTCATGGGCCAGCGTCATCACATCGCGCGTCTTGCCGAGATAGTTGAGCAGCACATAAGGATGCGCCGAGGGAACGGTGGGATGCGCGAAGGCGCCGGGCGCCTTGCCGGGCCGCGACGGCGCATCGATCCACCGCTGGTCAAAGAAGGTCCTGGCGATTGAGGCCATCTCCGGCGCGAAATCGCCATAGGCCTTGAGCACGATCTTCTCGGCATCGCTCCACGGGACTTCGCGCGTGTCTTCATTGGGGAGCGGCGCATTGCGGTCGTAATGCTCCAGCTTTTCGAGGCCGAGCCATTTTGCTTTCATTTTATAATAGCGATGCGAAAGCTTAGGGTAAGCGGCGCGCGCCGCTTCAACGAGAGCGCCCACCACTTCCGGCTCGACGCGGTTGGAGAGATGGCGCGCGTCGGCAATGTCCTTGAAGCCGTGCCAGCGGTCGGAAATCTCCTTGTCCTTGGCGAGCGTGTTGGTGATGAGGGCGAAGAGCTTGCTGTTTTCGCCGAAGGTTTTTGACAGCGCCTCCGCTGCCGCCTTGCGCCTGGCGCGGTCCGGGTCCTGCATGAGGTTCAGCGTCGGCTCAAGCGTGAGCTGCTCGCCGTTCACACTGAAGCGCAAGCCCGCCATGGTTTCATCGAAGAGGCGGTTGAAGGCGGCGGCCCCGGTCTGCGATTTTTCGAGGAACAGTTCTTCGATCCTGTCGTCAAGCTGATAGGGCTTCTCCATGCGCAGATTGTCGATCCACGGCCTGTAGTGGGCGAGCGCCGGGACCTTCATTTTTTCCGCCAGCGCGGCATCGTCGATGCGGTTCAGCTCAAGCTCGAAGAACAGCAGCAGCGTGGAAATTTCGGTGAGCTTGGCGGAAGCATCGCCATAGAACTTGCCGCGCTTGGGATCGGTGGTGTCGCCGACATAATAAAGCTGCGCATAGGAGCCGGCGCGGCCCAGCAGATCGGACATCGCCTCATAGGCCTTGAGCGCATCCGCCAGTTCGGCGCCGGAAAGCCCTGAGAGCTTGCCCTTATATTTTTCCGCGAAGGTCTTTGCCTCGGCCTCGCCTTTCGCCATGTCAGCGGCGAATTTCGGATCCTCGGGCGAGGCATAGAGATCGGCGAGATTCCATTCGGGCAGGTTTTTCAGCGCGGCAGCGGTCATATCGGGTCCTTTGCAATGATGGCTTCATATGGCGGATCGCCCGCGCAGCGGCAATGGCAGGGAGGCCTTCCTGACAAAGCTGTCATCAGCGGCGCGCGGCAGCTTTGTAGACTTCATTCCGCTCGCGCTTGCCGACCGCGACGACGAGCACCAGCAACTGCCGGTCTCTCACCTCATAGACCAGCCTGTAGCCAGCGTTGCGCAACTTGATCTTGTAGCGCTCCTTTGCGCCATGAAGGCGCGCGGCGGGAATTTTGGGATTTAGCAGCCTCTCAGCGAGCTTTACCTTGAACTGCTCGCGCGTGACGGAATTGAGCTTGCGCCACTCTTTCAGCGCTTCGTCGAGAAAGGCGAGTTCATAGCTCATCCAGCTTCACTTTATGGATGGCCTGCCCTTCCCGCCCATCGGCGATGGCATTGAGCTCCAAATCTTCCAGCCGCTCCAGCATCGCCTCATAGGCCTTGGCCGGGACGCAATAGAATGCCGGCTCATTGTGGTTGAGGATGGCGACCGGAAACCCCTCCCCCGCCGCGATGGTGCGCATCGGGTTTTTCTTCAGTTCGGTAATGCTAGCGCTGACCGATGCGTGGATTTGGTGTGCCATGAATAGCCCTCGAATGAGGGCTAGAAATAGCTCTATTGTTTGGTCTTTACAAGACTTGTAACACCCTCAATGCGCCAGCCGCTCCCGAAGCGCCTGCGCGACATAACCGGAGCGGGTTTCGCCCGAGATTTCCGCCGCCCTGTCAACGCGGCGAAGCAGGCCGCTGTCGATGGTGATGTTGATGCGTTCGGCCTTCTCTGGAAGGACAGCCGGAATGACAGCAACCAGTGGATCGGCAGCCCAGTCTTCGGCAAGCTCCGCGTCGGCTTTAAGAGCTTCGAGCGCGCGCGGTTCAGGCACGGCCAGATTTTCGGCCATCAATCCCTCAATGTGAACCGCAAGATTGTCCTCGGCGCGGGCAAGCGCTTCCTCCACCGTATCGCCGCTTGTTCCCGCTCCCGGAAAATCCGGGAAAATCACCGAGAAACCGGTGTCGTCACGCTCGACGAGAACCAGATAGCGCATTACGGCCATGACTGTTTTCCTTGTATCGGTTACCATTTCCACCCGGCGATTTTGTAAATGCGCCTGAGAATGCCAAACCCGATCTCCCGGCGGCCTGTGTCGATGGTAATGAGCTCCCGCACACCCGGTTTGGTATAGTTCACATGATCGCCCTTGCCGCCGCGAACTGTCCATCCGTCAGCCTCGAGACGCTTCATGACCTCCCGGGCTGTCTCGGTTTTCCGTGTGGCGTTCAAAGCGCAATTCCTTTGATGTGTATAATATACACATCGCCAACAACTCATGCAATGCCTGTCTCCAAACCCGCCATCCGGTTAAGCCCCCCTTTACCCTTGCCTGCGAGACTGCCGGGCAACACCAGACCGGGCCTCATGCCCGGGTTTTTCGAAATTCTGAGAGTTGTCAGTCCAGCATGGCTTCCCGCGTTCTCATTGTCGAAGACGATCCGGCGCAGCGCCGCATTCTTGAAGAACTGGTCAAACGCTTCGGCTTCGATCCCGTGGCCGTGGATGGCGGCCAGCGGGCGCTGGATACGCTGAAGGCGGCCTCCGGCGGCACCATCGAACTGGTGATTCTCGACCTCAACATGCCCGGCATGGACGGGCTTGAATTCCTCGAACGCATGCAGGGCGTGCGTGGCGATCTGCCGGTCATCGTGCAAACGGCTCAGGGCTCGATTGAAACCGTCATCAAGGCCATGCGCGCCGGGGCCGATGATTTCGTAGTGAAGCCGGTTTCGCCGGAGCGCCTGAAAGTATCGATTCAGAACCTTCTGAAAGTGAACGCCCTCACCGAGGAGGTGAAGCGGCTGAACAAGAAGGTGGGCGGCGCGCTGACGTTTGGCGACCTGATCGCCTCATCCCCCGCCATGGCCAATGTGATGCGCCTTGGCCGCCGCGGCGCGCAGTCGAACATCCCGATCCTGATCGAAGGCGAATTGGGCGTGGGCAAGGAAATGATCGCCCGCGCCATCCAGGGCGAGAGCGAGCGGGTGGGCAAGCCCTTCGTGGCGGTGAACTGCGGGGCGATCCCCGAGAACCTTGTCGAGTCGATTCTGTTCGGCCACGAGAAGGGCGCCTTTACCGGCGCCACCGGCAAGCACATTGGCAAGTTCCAGGAGGCCGATGGCGGCACGCTGTTCCTCGATGAGGTGGCGGAACTGCCGCTCGACATCCAGGTGAAGCTGCTGCGCGCCATCCAGGAAGGCGAAGTGGACCCGGTGGGAGCGCGGAAGCCCGTGAAAGTGAACATCCGCCTCGTCTCGGCCACCAACCGCAACATGATCGAGATGGTGAAGGCGGGGCAGTTCCGCGAGGACCTCTATTACCGCCTGAACGTGTTTCCGATCATGGTGCCGCCCCTGCGCGACCGCAAGGAGGACATTCCGGCACTCGTCGATCATTTCATAACCCGCTTCGCGGCGGAAGAAGGCCGCAAGGTGCGCGGCATCGACCCCAATGCGCTGAACCTGCTGCGCGCCTACGGCTGGCCGGGCAATGTGCGCCAGCTTGAGAACACCGTGTTCCGCGCCATCGTGCTGTGTGAGGGTGATACGCTGGAAATTCAGGATTTCCCGCAGATCGCCTCGCTGGTCGAAGGCTATGAGGTGAAGATTCCGGCGGCCCCCGCGCTGCCGCCCAAGCCCGCGCTGCCGCAGGGCCAGGCGGCGATATCGGGCTATTCGCCAATGCCGCGGTCCACCGGAGCAGCGGTGAGCGATGGCATGGCGCTGGGCATTCCCGTGGTGACCGACGGCGGGCATATCCGCAAGCTCGAGGAAGTGGAAGCCGACATGATCCGCCTGGCGTTGAACCGCTATCGCGGCCAGATGTCGGAAGTGGCGCGCAAGCTGGGCATCGGCCGCTCGACGCTCTATCGCAAGATGAAGGATTTGGGGCTGGACGAGGCAATCGGGTAACACCCCCGTGAATTTGCCCGGTCTTTCGCCAACCCGCAGTTGAATTGCCACAATCGCCCCTTTAGACTCTGCGCCGGGCGTGGCGGAAGATTGGTGGATGATGAAAACGTTTGTTATGCGTATCAGCGTGGCCGCGCTGGCTCTGGGACTTGCAGCAGGCATCGCCGCCGCTGATGATTTCGCCACGGTGAAGAAGAAAAAGCTCGGGTTTTTCGAGAGCCTCTTTTCCTCAAACGGCGACAGGCCGCGCCGCCCCACCCTGTTTGGCCGCAAGGAGCCCGACAGCACCGTCCGCATCATCTATGGAACCGGCCAGCCGGATCAGGGAAAGAAACCCAGCAAATCGCTGATGGCCAGCGGCGGCGCCGATTTGGGCGACGGCGACCAGGGCTATGGCATGGGCAATCTCACCTATGTGCCGGACAAGCTGGTGAGCCTGGGCGGCGGCAAGCTGACCGGTGACCGCCCCGCCGATCCGGCTGCGGCGGCTGTTTATGACGCGCTCTCCAATGCCGACCTCGATCTGCGCGTGAGGCCGGAGGTGAAGCAGGCGATCATCGCCGCCTATCAGGCGCAAGGCTTCAAGCCGCTGTGGACGGACAAGGACGCGCTGACGCCGCGCGCCGAAGCCATGCTCAAGCTGTTGCAGGCAGCAGACGAGGACGGCCTGAAGCCCGCAGCCTATGTGCCCGAAGCGGGGCTTGATCCCGCCGTGCGGGATCTGGCGCTGACCGCAGGTGCGGTGAACTATGCGCATGATATTTCAGGCGGACAGTTCGATCCGCGCCGCCTGTCGAAATATTACGACATCACGCCTGAGTGGGTGAAACCCGAGACGGCGCTGAAGGTGCTGGCCTATTCCCCCTACCCCGACGCCTATCTGAAAAGCCTTGAGCCGAAGCATCCCGCCTATGCCGTTTTGAAAAAAGCGCTGGCCGACGTGCGCAAGGAAATGGCGGGAAAAACCTTCGCGCCCATTGCCACTGGCCCCCGCGTGAAGCCGGGCGCAACCGATGACCGCCTGCCCGCCGTGCGTGACCGGCTGGAAGAACTGGGAAGCCCGGTGGCCGAGGCGGCTGACGAATATGTGCTCGACGCCGATTTATCGAAAGCCCTCAAGGCCTTCCAGAAGACGTCCAAGCTGAAGGCCACGGGCGGCCTCGACGATGCAACCGTCAAGGCGCTGAACAGCCACAGCGGCCAGCGCGACCTCGACCGGCTGGTGATCAACCTCGAGCGCATCCGCTGGCTGCCGAAGGACATGGGCAGCCGCAACGTGTTCGTGAACCAGGCAGCCTTTGAAGTGACGGTGCGCGACCAGGGCAAGCAAATCTGGCAGAGCCGGGTGATCGTCGGCAAGCCGATGACCCAGACGGTGGTGTTCAACAACGATATCCAGCTCGTGGTGTTCAACCCCTCCTGGGGCATTCCGCAGTCGATCATCACCAACGAATACCTGCCGAAGCTGCGCCGCGACCCCTCCTATCTCGACCGCATCGGCTTCAAGGTGACCAATGCCAAGGGCCAGCAGATCGCCTCGAGCGACGTGAACTGGGCCGCCTACAGCAGCCGTCAGCCGCTCAACGTGCAGCAGCCGCCGGGGGCCAAGAATTCACTGGGCGAACTCAAGTTCCTGTTCCCCAATTCGCACAACATCTACATGCACGACACGCCCAACCGGGAACTGTTTGACGCCGATTCCAGGGCCTTCAGCCACGGCTGCGTGCGCGTGCAGAACCCGCGCGACTTCGCCAGCGTGCTTCTGGGCTGGAACCGCGAGAAGGTGGATGCCAACACCGACAGCCGCGAGAGCCACACCGTCAAGCTGCCGAAGAAGGTGCCGATCTACATTACCTACTTCACGGCGTGGCCCGACGATTCTGGTGCGGTGCACTATTATGGCGACATCTATGGCCGCGACGACACCATGCTGAAGGCCCTGAACGCCACAACCGTGGCACAGCGTTAACGCCGGTTAAGATGAAATTTCCCAGCAATTGATCTGGGTTAAGGCGCCGTTAAACATAATCCTTCACTCTGGCGTCACGTGAGCAATGCCTCACGGACGCCATATTCTTGTTCGAAACCCGCAATTGGTGTAACCGGGGCCCGAGGGGCTGCCAGGTTCCCATGGCGGGGAAGCCAGAGGGGATCGGGGTAACACCGCCGGTTGTGTGTGGGGTAATGAGTTTGGTCTGCAGGGAAGCCGAACAGTCGTCATTGATGTCGCGTTTCAGGAAAGCACTCGCTACAACAGCGATCGCTGGTGCCATTGTCGCCGGTACCTTCCTGATTCCCGTGTCCACAGCCATGTCGGGCGGCGAAACCCGGACAATTTCGCTCTATCATGTGCACACGGGTGAAAGCCTGACCGTCACCTACATGGTGAACGGGCGCTATGTTCCCTCCGCCATGAAGAAGATCAACTATCTGCTGCGCGACTGGCGCCGCAACGAAGTGATCACCATCGATCCCAAGACCATCGACCTCGTGTGGGAACTGCACGCCGACCTTGGTTCCAAGGCTCCCGTGCATATCGTCTGCGGCTACCGCTCCGCCCGCACCAATTCCTTCCTGAAGTCGATCGGCCGCAATGTGGCGAAGCAGAGCCAGCATATTCTCGGCAAGGCCATCGACATCTATTTCCCCGACGTTCCAACGATCAAGATGCGCAACAGCGCCCTCGTCCGCCAGGTGGGCGGCGTGGGTTATTATCGCAGCGCCGGCGGCCCGACGGGCTTCCTGCATGTCGACTCCGGTCACGTGCGCCATTGGGGCCCGGGCATCAGCGCGCGCGAAATGGCGCAGATCTTCCGCGACTATCGCAAGACGGTGGGCGCCCGCCTGAACCACGGCGACCAGATCATGGTGGCCGATTTAAGCTCCAACTCGCCCTCCCAGCAGGACAAGCAGATCGCCGCCAAGGCCAAGAAAGCGCCAGTGGATGATGGCGATGATTCCGCTGATGATGAGAATGCGAACGGCGCCGCCATGGCCAGCCTGAGCGCCGAAGCCAGCAAGACGCCGCCCAAGCCGCGCGCCAAGGAACAGCCCGCTGATGCCGCCATCGCCGACGCCGATTTCGGGCAAGCTGGCGGCCCTGAGCGACCAGGTGGCCGATGCGGCCCCGGTTGTTCCGAAGCCCCGCCCCAAGCCTGATTCCGTGCTGATGGCCGCCGCCGTCGCCGCTGCCTATGACATGAAGATTGAGCCGGCCTCGGCGCTGCCTCCCGTCATCATCAAGCAGAACGCGCCGCTCAAGAACGCCGCTGTGGTCGTGGCATCGGCTGATGACGAGCAGCCGCCCGTCTCAAACCTCTCCGGCAAGGGCAGCCTGACCGACGATATTTTTGGCGGCAAGAAGGCGCCCGCGCCCAAGACCATCACCACGGCTTCGGCCAGCGGCAGCGACCTGTTCTGGTGGCCGCAGCAGGCCACCAAGCCTGCGGGCAAGAATACGGCGGCGCAGGGCCTCGCGGGCATCCTGCCGGGCGGCAACGCCGAAGCGGCGGACGTCTCCACCATGCCGAAACTGGCAGTGGCCACCATTTCCGCCTCCGGCAAGGGCGACCTGCAGGTCGTCGACCGCACCGGCAAGGGCAGCCTCCCCGCCGATGCCACCGTGCCGATCTTCCGCCGCCAGACGGTGGGAACGCTCGAGAGCAATTAAGGCAGCTTTGAAAACAGCAAACGCGCTTTTCCCCGGAGAAGCGCGTTTAGCCGACTATTGACGATTTGTAATAATTGAATTCTAACTGCAGCCGCCTTCTTCGCGGGAAGGCAAAAACTCTGCAACCCATTGCTGCGCCAAGCCTGGCTTCAAGGCTTGCGGCCTTCCCGCTTTGCCCAGAACCCTGCGGCCAGCATCCAATTCAGCAACTTGAGGATTTCTCATGGCAAACGTGACTGTCAGCAATTTTGCGCCCGACTGGCTCTATTGGGGTCATATCCAGGGTTCCGATTTCGGAGACCCGAGCCTGATCACAACGCGAACCGCGACAGCGTTCCGGTTTACGATGACCACCAGCGGGGATTTCGCAAACTGGACTTTCAATGTTACCGGAACCGGCTTCACCTATCTCACCAACGGCTCGGTGCTTGAACCGACAGCAGGCAACATCACCTCCATCATCATCAAGGATGCCGCGGGCCACGCGGTTCTGACCATCAACGGCTTTGCCGCCGGCGACCGGCCAGATCTGACGGAACTCTATTTCAATCTCTTCAATACCAGCAGCAGCGCCACGCCGGATTTGAGCAGCATGTTCACCTGGCTGCTGCATGGCAACGACACCATCAACGGGTCCGCCAATTCCGACGACCTTGTTGCAGGGCGCAATCCCGGCAATGACACCATCAACGGCAATGGCGGCGACGATTATATCAAGGGTGATGCGGGCAATGACACGCTGAATGGCGGCGCCGACTTTGACACGCTGAGCTATACAGAGAGCTTTTACGACCCTTACGCCTACAAGGGCATCAACCTGGATGTGGCGGCCGGCACCGTTCAGGATTGCTGGGGCGGCACCGATACGATCAGCGGGTTCGAAGCCTATGAAGGCTCGCGCTTTGCCGACGTGATGACAGGCAGCGATGCGGCGCGCGAAAGATTTTACGGCCTGCGCGGCGCAGACACCATCAACGGCGGCGGCGGCGGCAAGGAAATCGCCGCCTATGACCGGGATGCGGAGTATGGCGGCATCAGAGGCATCATCGCCAACCTGCCGGCCGGGACGATCCGCGACGGTTTCGGCCAGACCGATCACGTCTCCAACATCCAGCGCGTCATCGGCACCATGTATAACGACAAGTTCACCGGCGACGCCGCAAACAACCAGTTCATGGGCCTTGATGGCGTCGACAGTTTCAACGGCGGCGGCGGCAACGATGTGCTGAACTTTTCCGCCAATGACGGGCACGGCGGCCTGAATGGCGTGAATGTCAATCTCAACAAGGCCAGCGCGCAGATCATCGACGATGGCTATGGCAACACCGAAACGGCAACCAATTTTGAAAGCGTGCAAGGCACGATGTTTGCGGATACCATCCGGCTTTCCGGCGTGGGCGGCTATGTGTGGGCGGGCCTCGGCGCCGACACGCTGAGCGGCGGCGCAGGCGTGGATACGTTCGAGTGGGATTTGATCAACGAATTCGGCGACACCGTGACCAACTTCAAGTCAGGCACCGACATTCTGGATTTTGAAGGGCTGGAGGGCCAGGACGGCGTGGTGCGATTCGAGAACAACAATCACTCGACGCTGGGAGGCCCCGCCTTCTATTTCAACGCCGCCGATCACAAGCTCTATTACGATCAGGACGGCAGCGGCAGCGCCTTCTCCGGGATCGCCGTGGCCACCTTCACCGGCGTGAACTCCATGGCAGCGGGAGATTTCAATATTCTGGTGTGATGCGAATTGAACGCAAGAGGGCCGGACAGAATTTCCGGCCCTCAATTTTTTACCCCACTCCCAATGTTCAAAGCGGGATTCCCGCCGTCGCGGGAATGACGGAAGTAAAAAGGATGTTACGCCGCGTCCCGCTCCGCCGGGATCATCCCCAAGGCTTCCATGTAGAGATCGAGCATCGATTGTTCTTCCTCGCGTTCGTTGGCTTCCTTCTTGCGGAGCGAAATCACCTTGCGGAGGATCTTGGTGTCGAAGCCGTTGGCCTTGGCCTCGGCATAGACTTCCTTGATGTCGCCCGCGATAGTCTTCTTTTCCTCCTCGAGCCGCTCGATGCGCTCGACGAGGGAGCGAAGCTGGCCCTGCGCGAAAGTGGTCTTGGTGTCCGCCATGATGATCGTCCTTAGTGTTTGTGGGATTTCTCGAACGCCTGCTGCTGGGCGGGCGTGGCGTCTTTCTGGTGGAGCGCCTTCCAGTCTTCATAGGGCATGCCGTAGACCATCTCGCGCGCTTCGGCGCGGCTCACCGGCTCGCCCTTGTCCTTCGCCGCCTCTTCAAACCAGTTGGAGAGACAGTTGCGGCAGAAGCCTGCGAGGTTCATGAGGTCGATGTTCTGAACATCCGTGCGCTGGCGCAGATGCGCCACGAGGCGGCGGAACACCGAGGCCTCAAGCTCTGTCCTGGTCCTGTCGTCCATGTCCATGGCGTCCTCGAATGCTCCGGCCCGCCCTGCCGGACCCTCCTACATAAAGGGTTCAAGCACCCGCGCCAGCCGTTCCACCCATTCATCCACACCTGATTTGGCGGCAATAAGGTCTTGCCGGACCTCGATCAGCACATGGGCGATGCCGCGCTCGGTGCCATGCTGCCAGAGCGTGTCGCCCTCCAGAGCGCCGGAATAAGGCTCATTGTCGCCCACGATCATGCCCGGTTCTTTTGCCAGCGCGTGGATCATCGGGACGGCGAGCCTGGCATCCCTGTCCCACAAGACGCCCACATGCCAGGGCCTTGGCCAGCCCCGCCAGAAAGGCGTGAAACTGTGCATGGAGAAGATGATGGGGGTGAGGCCTTGGGCCACCTTCGCATCAAGCGCCGCCGTGATGGCCTGGTGGTAGGGCGTGAAGTAGCGAGCGATCCGCCTGTCACGCTCCGCCTCGTCCACATGGCGGTTGCCCGGCACCACAGCGCCATCCGAGAGCTTCATGATGAGGGTGGGATCATCCATCCCCCGGTTGGGGTCGATCAGCAGGCGGGAATGGCGGGTCAGCAGGGCCTCCGACGTGAGCCTGTCGGCCAGCCCCAGCGTCACGTCCCTGGCGCCGATGTCATAGGCGATGTGGCGCTGGAACTCAGCCTCGGGGAGGCCAAGCCGGCCATATTCGGGCGGCACATGATTGCTGGCATGGTCGCAGATCAGGAGCAGCGGCCCCTCGCCCGCCACATGCTCAAACGCCTCATTCGTTACAATCTTCGCCATGGACGGGTCTCCCGGATGCCGCTAAAGCCTGCGCCATCCTGCCGCCACCATTGCGCGGCGGGATTGCAGCGGGGCCGGGGGCAGTTGACGGCACGAAGCACAAGAGGAATGTTTATGACCGATTCGCAGACGCATGGGGGAGATGGCCGAATGGTGCGGAAACTGGCGTTCGCCGCGGCACTGTGCGCGGGCTTTGCCGCGATGTCCATGCCGGCCCGCGCCGATCTCAAGATGTGCAACAACACGGCCAGCCGCGTGGGCGTGGCCATCGGCTACAAGGACAAGGATGGCTGGGCGAGCGAAGGCTGGTGGACCATCGACGCGCAGAAATGCACCGCCCTCCTCAAGGGCAACCTGATCGCCCGCTATTATTACGTCTATGCGGTGGACTTCGAGAAGGGCGGCTCATGGGGCGGCAAATCCATGATGTGCATCCGCGAAAAAGTGTTCACCATCCGCGGCATCGAGGATTGCGCCGGCCGCGGCTATCAGAAGGTCGGCTTCTTCGAGGTCGACACCAACGAGGAAACTGACTGGACCGTTTCGCTCTCCGGCGAGAAGACGACACAGGGCCAGCAGGGTCAGTAATCGTGCGGCGCAATCGCAACGTCAAAATCGTCGCAACACTCGGCCCTGCCTCATCGACGGCGGAGATGATCGAGAAGCTGTTTCTCGCCGGCGTCGATGTGTTCCGCATCAACATGAGCCACACCAACCATCAGCTCCTGAACGAGCTGCATGGGGCGATCCGTGGCGTTGAAGCAAAGCTCGGCCGCCCCATCGGCATTCTCGCCGATCTGCAGGGCCCCAAGATCCGCATCGGCACCTTCGCGGAAAAAGAGGCGAAGATCAAAGCAGGCGATACCTTTGTTTTCGACACCGACCAGACGCCGGGCGATGCCACGCGCGTGTTCCTGCCGCATCCGGAGATCTTTGCCTCGGCACGCGAGGGCGACAATCTGCTGCTGAACGACGGGCGGCTGCGTGTCGAGATCACCCGCGCCGAACCCACGCGCCTTGAAACCCGCGTGATCTTCGGCGGCGTGCTCTCCAACCGCAAGGGCGTGAACCTGCCCGACACGGTGATCCCCATTCCGGCCCTCACCGACAAGGACCGCGCCGATCTCGAAGCGGCGGCGACGCTGGGGGTGGACTGGATTGCCCTCTCCTTCGTGCAGCGCCCCGATGACGTGGCCGAAGCGCGGAAGCTCGTGGCGGGCCGCGCCGGGGTGATGGCCAAGATTGAAAAGCCTTCGGCACTCGGCTGCCTTGAGGAAATTCTTGAGTTGGCCGATGGCATCATGGTGGCGCGCGGCGATCTTGGCGTCGAACTGCCGCTCGAAACCGTGCCCGCCAAGCAGAAGCAGATCACCCGCGCGGCGCGCAAAGCCGGAAAGCCGGTGATCGTCGCCACCCAGATGCTGGAATCGATGATCGTCGAGCCGGTGCCGACACGCGCCGAAGTCTCCGACGTCGCCACCGCCGTCTATGAAGGTGCGGACGCCGTGATGCTCTCCGCCGAAAGCGCCAGCGGCGCCTGGCCCGAGCGTGCCGTGGCGACCATGGACCACATCGCCCAGTCGGTGGAGCGTGACACCTTCTATCGCGGCATCATCACCGCCCAGCGTTACGAGCCGCAGGCGACCAGCGCCGATGCCATCTCCGCCGCCGCCCGCACCATTTCCGAAACGCTCAAACTGGCGGCCATCGTCTGCTATACGGGCTCGGGCTCGACCGGCCTTCGCGTCTCGCGCGAGCGGCCCGACACGCCGGTGATCTGCCTGACGCCCATTCCCTCGACCGCCAGGCGGCTGGCGCTGGCCTGGGGCCTGCATTGCGTGCTGAGCGACGACGCCCGCGATCTCGACGACATGGTGGCCAAGGCCACCGGCATCGCCTTCCAGGAAGGCTTCGCGCAGGCGGGCCAGCGCATCATCATCACCGCCGGCGTTCCCCTAGGCACCCCCGGCGCCACCAACATGATGCGCATCGCCTATGTGGGCAAGAATGGTGCTGCGGGGAATTAGACTACGCCTCAAACCGCAGGGAGAAGCACAGTGTGATCGGGAAAATGCCGCGCGTCAGGCAAATCGCCATTCTCCTGCTATCCCTGGCCTTGCTTGCGGGAACGGGGTTTGTTTCCGGAATGCTTTTGGGGTTGCTGTTTTGGGCGTGGTTCTTTCTGGTATTCATGCCGATTTGGTATTCGATTGTCGGCAGAAGGCCTGTTCCGCCGGACCCAGAAAAACGCGAATGATAGCTTACATCCCAATTGCGCCCGGATCCCAAAATCCGTCATTCCCGCGGCGGCGGGAAACCCGCTGCTACACTGCGCATTTTTCAGCATGAAGCGGGGCCTCCGCCTTCGCGGAGGTGACGGGATGTTGGGGTTGTAGATTCAAACAGTCACGCGGCGATCCGGTCAGATCGCCCGTTCCTGTTTCATGATCGCCTTCACCGCGTCCCTGATCGCGTCCATGCCGGGGTTGATGGCCAGCGCCTCGTTGAAGGCTGAGAGTGCGGCGCTGTAGTTCTTTTCGCGCTGGTAGATGAGGCCCCGGCCCGCCAGCGCGCCGAAATGGCGGGGCTCGAGTTCCAGCACCTTGTCGATGTCCTTCAGCGCCAGATCGTCGCGCTTCATTTCGTAATAGAGCGTGGCGCGGCGGTTCCAGGCTTCGGCGAAATCCGGATAGGCGCCGATCAGCGTGTTAAGGATATCGAGCGCCTGTTCCGGCGCGCCGTCGCCCATGGCGCGCGAGGCCTGGCGCAGCAGCACCTCCGCCGTGGGCGAATCGGAGGACGCCCAGATCGCCCAGATATCGGCTTCGATCTTCTGCGCGCTTTGCGCATCGGTGGAGACGTGAAGCCTTGCGAACAGGGAATCGAGCCGGTCGGCGCGCACTTCGGAAGGCGTGGGTGCGGGCTTCGCATCATCGGCGAACGCCGCCGCGGGAACGGCAAGAAGGATCAATCCGGCGAGAAGCACATGGCGCATGGCGTGAGACTACACCAATGACCATGGCAACAAAATGAGCGCCGTGCGCGGCGCCCGCTCACGGCGTTCAAAACCTTGTCAAAAGGTAAAGCTTAGCCCTGCCGCGCCTTGAAGCGCGGATTTGTCTTGTTGATGATGTAGACGCGGCCCTTGCGGCGCACCAGCTTGTTGTCGCGGTGCCGCTTGATCAGCGCCTTGAGCGAATTGCGGACTTTCATGGACTTCACCTGTTATTTCAGGCAGATGGGTGCGAAGCCCCGCAGCCGCCCGGAGATTTGAAGGCCGGTCTATAGGGGGCCAGCCCTGCCCTGTCAACCAGACCTTGCCATGCCCGCCAACCTCGATCCAACCGAACTCTGGCTCACCCTTTCCGCCCTGGGATTCGGCGCGGCGCTGACCGCCCTGATGGCCTGGCTGGAACGCCGCCCCCGCAAGGATTTTTCGCCCCGGATGTTCCCGACCACGCCCTTCCTGTTCATCGGCGCGGTCATCGCCCTGCTGGCGCTGGTGCATCTTCTGAACCTTGAGGGGATTCATACTGGGCGGCAGTGATGACCACAATTCTCATCGCACTCTGGATTGCTTGCCTCACAATCAGCGTCGTGTCGGAATGCCTGGCGTTTCTTTTCTTCAGCGGAACCGTTGGAGATTACTTCCGGGCACGGTGGCGCACGTTCGAAACCAAAAGAGAGCATTACACATCAAATATTGGATATTGGGCAGCAATGCTCACTGTTGCGATGATCGTTGTCATGACTGGATTATGGATTGCGATTTACCTTTCGTACGGCGGCAATTATTGAAGGCTTGGGCAAACTTGACTTTTCCATCATCACTCCTCCAAGGTCCGCCTCACAGAAAAATGTGACGTTTTGGGAGGACCTTGAATGCTCAGGAATTTTGACAACCGCCTCAATGCCGATGTGATCCATGCGCTGCGCGCCATGGGCCATGGCGATGACCTGATCATTTCCGATCTCAATTTCCCCTCTGATTCGGTGGCCAGGCAAACGGTGCTGGGCAAGCTGTTGCGGATGGACAATCTCTCCGCCGCCGAGGTGGTGGAGGCGGTGCTGTCTGTCATGCCGCTCGACAGCTTCGTGGATCATCCCGCCGAGCGCATGGAAGTCTCGGGCAGCCCGAAGGAAATTCCCGCCGTTCAGGCGGAAGTGCAGAAGGCCATCGACAAGGCGGAAGGCAAATCATGGCCCATGGGGTCGATCGAGCGCTTCGCCTTTTATGAGCGCGCCAAAAAGGCCTATGCGGTGATCGTGACGGGCGAGCCGCGCTTCTATGGCTGCTTCGTGCTGAAGAAGGGCGTGATCCCGCCCAAGGCCAAGTAAAGATGACATCGGGCGTCGCCATCCTCGGCATCTTCGTGGCCGACCTTGCCTTCCGCGCCAGCAGGCCGCCGGCCATCGGCGAAACGCTGATCGGCTCGGGCTTCGCCATGGGGCCGGGCGGCAAGGGCTCGAACCAGGCGGTGGCGGCGGCGCGCGCCGGTGCGCCGGTGAGCTTCATCTCAAGGCTCGGCAAGGATGCCTTCGGCGACATCGCGCTGGCCGCCTGGGCAAAAGAAGGCATCACGCCGCGCGTCGTGCAGACGGCGGATGCGCCAACCGGCGCCGCCTATATCTTCGTGAATGACCGCACCGGCGAAAACGCCATCATCGTGGTGCCGGGTGCGGCAGGCAACATCAGTGCGGCGGATGTGGAGGCCGCGGTGGACGCGATCACCTCGGCCAAGGTCTTCGTCACGCAATTGGAGCAGCCGATCGCCGCCGCGCGGCGGGGCCTTGAGATCGCGCACAAAGCAGGCGTGACGACGCTGTTCAACCCCGCGCCTGCAGCGCCGCTTGACGAAGCGATCTATCCGCTCTGCGATTACGTGATACCCAATGAGAGCGAGGCGGCCGGCCTGACCGGGCTTCCCGTCACTACTGCCGATGAGGCGCGCAAAGCGGGCGATGCGTTGCTGGCCAAGGGTGCGCGCACGGCGCTGATCACGCTTGGGGATAAAGGCGCGCTGTTTCACACCAAATCCAGATCCGAACTGATCCCGCCCTTCAAGGCGGGGCCGGTGGTGGAGACGGCAGGCGCGGGCGATGCCTTCGTCGGCGCGTTTGCCGCCGCCCTGGCGCGCGGCCTCGAACCGCTGGCGGCGGCGCGCTATGGCTCGGCGGCGGCGGGGATTTCCGTGACGCGCCCCGGCACCGCCCCCGCCATGCCCACCCGCGCCGAAACGGAAGCGCTGCTCGGGTGAGAACCTATGCCGTCGGCGATGTGCATGGCTGTGCCGATGAGTTGAGGCATCTCTTCGGCATGATCCGCGATCACGCCGGGGAGCGCATGTTTCGCGTGGTGATGCTGGGCGACTATTTTGATCGCGGGCCGGATTCCAAAGGCGTCTATGAGTTTCTGCGCGCGCAGGGCAAGGCGATGGGCGAACGTCTTGTGCTCATCCGCGGCAATCACGACCAGATGATCCTCGACGGCGAACTGAGCTTCGCGGGCGAGACGATCAGGAGCTTCGGCGGGCACATTCCGCTTGGCGTTCTGGACTGGCTGGAGCGGACGCGGCTGCTTTTTGTGGAGGGCGGCGCGGCCTATGCCCATGCGGGGCTAGACGAGCGCGCACCACTTTCACAGCAAGGCCCCGAGACGCTGATGTGGAAGCGCTACCACAAAGGCGGCGAGCAGGACTATCCCGGCGTCTATCTCTATCACGGCCATTCGCCTTGGGGGCTAGAACTGCTCCGTACACGGTGCAATGCCGACAGCGGCTGCGTCTATGGCCGGACGCTAAGCGCCGTGTGGAACGATGTGCCCGGCCCTCCGCAGGGCCAGTTCGCTGTGCAATCCAGTTTCAAATCGCGGGGTGGGTGAAAGCTCTCTCTGTCATTCCGGCGCACGCCGGAACCCAGACTTTCCACTTGCGGTGCGGTTGAACCATGGGCCCCGGCTTTCGCTGGGGTGACAGGTGTTTTTTATTTGCCCACACGCTCCCACGCGCGGGTTTTGGACGACGCGACTGCCGCTTCGACCACCTTCTGGATGTTATAGGCCTCGCGGAAATCCGGCCCCGTTGCCTTGCCCAGAGCGATGCCGCGCAGGAATTCGCCCATCTCGATGGTCTTGAGGTCATTGAAGCCAAGCTGATGGCCGCTCGCCACGCAGAACTGGCCATAGGGCGGATGCACAGGGCCTGACTCGATCTTTGCGAAGCCCGACGTGCGCGGATCGCCGCCGGCCTTGTAGAAATGCAGTTCGTTGAGATGTTCCTGATTGAACACCAGGCTGCCTTTGACTCCCGTGACCTCGAAGGCCAGATGCATCTTGCGCCCCGTGTTCACCCATGTCGCCTCGAGCGTGCCCGCGCAGCCGCGTTCAAAGGTGACGAGCATGCGCGCCATGTCATCCACCTCGACGGGCTTCATGTCCGATGAGCCCACGGCAATCGGGCGCTGTTTCACGATGGTGCGGAGATCGGCATTTATCTCCGCGATGCCGCCCAGGAGATAGCGCGCCATGCAGATGATGTGCGAGCCGAGATCGGCCACCACGCCGGGGCCGCCCTTGGGATCGATGCGCCACGTCCACGGCGACGCCGGATCGTGCATGTAGTCTTCGGCGTGAATGCCGCGAAAGCCGGTGATCTCGCCAAGCTCGCCCGCCTCGATCATCTCGCGCGCCAGCTTCAGCATCGGGTTCTTGATGTAGTTGAAGCCCACCTGCGTGATGAGGCCCTTGGCCTCCGCCGCTTCGACCATCTCCAGCGAGTCCGCAAGCGACGGCGACAGCGGCTTCTCGCAATGCACATGCTTGCCGGCGGAAAGCGCGGCAAGCGTCATCTCCTTGTGGAAGGAATTGGGCGTGGTGATCGAGATGACGTCGATGGCCGGATTGGCGATCAGGTCGCGCCAGTTGCCGGAGGAGGATTCAAAGCCATACTGGTGGGCCGCTTCGGCGGCGGATGTGGCATTCACGTCCGCGATAGCGACGAGGCGGGGCGTCGGGATATCCGGAAAGGCCGCCAGCGCCATGCGATAGGCAAAGGCATGGGCCTTGCCCATGAAGCCGGTGCCGATGAGGCCGATGCCAAGCTCGCGCTTCTGCATCACACGCCCACGCGCTGCTTGGCGCGCACATCCGCCTGATACTTCACCTGCTCCTTCACCGCATCACGGGTGGAGACTTGCGGCACGCCGACATCCCACAGCGCGTCACCCGGCGTCCATTCAAACGCATCGGAGACAATCGAGATCACGGCGGTGCGGTCCTGCGCCTTGGCCCAGTCCATCGCCTGCTCGAGTTCGGCCAGGCTTTCCACCTTGCGGGCCTTTGCCCCCATGGCTTCGGCGTGTTTCACGAAATCGACGCTGAAGGGCGCAATCGCCGTCTTGCAATCCTTGAGGAGATTGTTGAAGCCGGGCGTGCCCTTGAAATTCTGCAAGCGGTTGATGACGGCGAAGCCGCCATTGTCGCACACCACGATGATGAGCTTGTGGCCGGTGAGGACGGTTGAATAAATGTCGGAGTTCATCAGCATGTAGCTGCCGTCACCCACCATGACGATCACGTCGCGCGACGGGTCTGCCATCTTGGCGCCCCAGCCGCCGGCGATCTCATAGCCCATGCAGGAGAAGCCGAATTCGAGATCGTAGGAATTGGTGGTCTGGCAGCGCCAGTTCTTCATCGTCTCGCCGGGAAGGCCGCCCGCCGCGGTGATCATGTAATCGCGGGGCGCGGCCTTTTTGTTCACGACGCCGACCACCTGCGCATAGGTGGGAACGGGCGCATTGGTGGGCTTCTGATAGCCATCGAGCGCCTTGTTCCATTCGGCCATCAGCGTCCTGGCCTTTTTCGTCCACGTCTGATCGGCCTTCCAGCCTTTCAACGCGGCCTCGAGTTCCTCAATCGACTCCTTCGCATCGCCGACCACGGCGAGAGCGCGGTGCTTGGTGGCATCCCAGCGCGCCGCATTGAGGGAGATGAATTTGGAATCGGGGGCGAACACCGTCCACGACCCGGTGGTGAAATCCATGAGACGCGTGCCGATGGCGACAATCACATCCGCTTCCGCCGCCAGCGCATTGGCGGAGGTTGAGCCGACGATGCCGAGCGGCCCCGCGTAAGCTGGATGATCATGCGGCACGGTGCTTTTGCCGGCGATGGTCTCTGTCAACGGAATGCCATGCTCGAGCGCGAACTGTGCCACCGCCTCCTCCGCGCCCGAATAGCGCGTACCGCCGCCCGCGATGATGAGCGGGCGCTTGGCGGATTTGAGCAGCGTGATCGCCTCGGCGACGCGCGTGCGGTCTGGCCTGGCGCGCGGAATATTATGCACCGTCTTCTCGAAGAATTTGGCCGGGTAATCCCACGCCACTTCCTGAATATCCTGCGGCAGCGCGATGAAAGCGGGGCCGCAATCGGCGGGATCGAGCATCACAGCCACCGCCTGCGGCAGCGAGGAGATGATCTGCTCGGGATGAACGATCCTGTCCCAATAGCGCGTCACCGCCTTGAAGGCGTCGTTCACATTGATGGTCGGGTTGTTGAAATGCTCGACCTGTTGCATGACGGGATCGGGCCTGCGGTTCACGAACGTATCGCCGGAGAGAATGAGGATGGGCAGACGGTTGGCATGCGCGGCACCTGCGGCTGTCACCATGTTGAGCGCGCCCGGCCCGATGGAGGAGGTGCACACCATGATCTGGCGGCGCTTCTTCGCTTTTGTGAAGGCGATGGCCGCCAGTGCCATCGACTGCTCGTTCTGGCCGCGCCAGGTGGGGAACGTGTCCTTCACCGCCTCCAGCGCTTCCGAGAGGCAGGTGACATTGCCATGCCCGAAGATGGCGAACATGCCCGGAAACAGCGGCACTTCCTTGCCATCCACCACCGTGAACTGGTTGATGAGATAGCGCACCAGCGCCTGCGCCATGGTCAGCCGTATCGTGGACATTTGCGATCCTCCCTGAACTCAATGCCTTCGTTTGCGCATCGTCTATTGCATTTTTGAAATTCCTGCAATAAAAATTGCAAGACACGCAAGGACAGAAGAATGCAATACGACAGATACGGCCTGTTTATCGACGGGAAATGGGAAAAAGGATCGGGAAGCGTTCTGGCGGTGCATGACCCGGCCACCGGCGAGAAGCTGGGCGAGGCCCCTGCCGCAACCGTTGAGGATGTGAACCGCGCCATCGCCTCCGCCGCCCGGGCCTTCACCAGCTGGCGGCATGTGCCCGCCTGGACGCGGGCCGAGCTTCTGCACAAGGCGGCGGATGTGATGATCGCCCGCACCGAGGAAGCCGCGTGGGTGATGACGCTGGAAACCGGAAAGCCCCTGGCGCAGGCGAAGCGCGAATGGGGCCTCTCTTACGATCAGTTCCGTTGGCAGGCCGAGGAGGCGCGCCGCATCTATGGCCGCATCGTCGAAAGCCGGGCGCCCGGCGGGCGGATCGAGGTGCATCACGAGCCGGTGGGGGTGATCGCCGCCTTCACGGCTTGGAACTTCCCCGCCTTCCTGATTGCCCGAAAGGTGGCCCCTGCCCTTGCCGCCGGCTGCACCGCCATCGTGCGCCCCTCGCGCGAGGTGCCGGGCATCTCCATGCTTCTGATCGACTGCTTGCGCGAGGCAGGGCTTCCGGCGGGCGTTGTGAACCTCGTGACAGGTTCCACCGAAACCACCTACCGGCCGATCATGGATTCGAAGATCGTGCGCAAGATCTCGCTCACCGGCTCCACCGCCGTGGGCCAGCAGATGATCCGCGATTCCGCCGCGACCATGAAGCGCGTGTCGATGGAACTGGGCGGCAATGCGCCGGTGCTGGTCTTCGATGACGCCGATCTTGAGAAGACGCTGGACCTCTGCGTGCCGGTGAAATTCGCCAATGCCGGGCAGGTCTGCGTCACCGCCGACCGCTTCTATGTGCATGAGCGCCTGCATGATGACTTCGCCAGGGGCTTCGCGGCCCGCGCCGCTGCATTGAAGCTGGGCCACGGACTGGATGAGACTAGCCAGATGGGGCCCCTCATCAACCAGCGCCGTGTTGACGCCATCGAAGGCATCGTGGCCGATGCGAAAGCGCGGGGCGGTAATATCCTCACCGGCGGCGGGCGGCCCAAGGGGCAGAACACAGGTTTCTTCTTCGCGCCGACAGTGATCACCGGCCTGCCCGATGATGCGAGAGCGATCGCCGAGGAAAACTTCGGCCCCATCGCCGCTATCACGCCTTTCACGACGGATGAAGAAGCCTTCACCCGCGCCAACGCGACCGAGATGGGCCTTGCGGCTTACGCCTTCACAAAGGATGCGAAGCGCATGCGCGAAGCCTCGGCACGGCTCGAAGCGGGCATGGTGGGCATCAACAGCTTCGCGCTCGCCGCAGCGGAAGCACCCTTCGGCGGCATCAAGGCCTCCGGCATGGGGCGCGAGGGCGGCAGTGAAGGCATCCATGATTATCTCAACGTCAAACTCGCACAGATGGCGGTGTGATCATGCAGTTTCAGCGCGTGCGTGAACTTTGGAGTTCCGGCAAGCCGGTCATCAATGGCTGGCTTTCAACCTCGTCGAGCTTTGTGGCCGAGATCATGGCAGCGCAGGGCTATGACAGCGTGACGATTGACCTGCAGCATGGCTTCGTGGGCTATGAGCAGGCCACCGCCATGCTGCAGGCGATGCGGGCCAGCAATGTGACGCCGATGGTGCGCGTGCCATGGCTCGACCCCGCCGACATCATGAAGGCGTTGGACGCCGGCGCCTTCGGCATCATCTGCCCGATGATCAACAATGCGGAGGAAGCGGCGCGCTTCGCTTCGTATCTTCGCTATCCCCCGCAAGGTGTTCGTTCCTTCGGGCCGACGCGCGTGTCGATTGCGGCGGGTGCGGATTATGGCAAGACGGCCAATGAACAGGTCTTCGGCCTCGCCATGATCGAGACGGCGGAGGCGATGAAGAATCTCAAGAGCATCGTGAAGACGCCCGGCATCGACGGCGTCTATATCGGCCCCGCCGATCTGACGCTGGGACTGACGGGCCGCAAATATCCAACCGGCTTCGACCGCGAGGAGCCAGAGATGGTGGGCGCCATCAAGACCATCCTGAAGGAGGCGCACAACGCAGGCATCAAGGCGGCGATCCATTGCGGAACGCCAGCCTATGCCGCGAAAGCCATCGGCTGGGGCTTCGACTTCGTGACGATCTCGAACGATGTGCGCCTGCTGGCGGGGGCGGCGCAGCAGAGCGTTTCAGCCGTGCGGGCGCTGCTGGGCGAACAGGCTGCCGTAGCTCCCGCCCCTGCAAAGTCAGGATACTGAGCATGCCGCATGTGCTGATTGCCGGGAAAATCCATCAGGCCGGGCTTGACGTGCTGGACCATGCGCAGGGCCTGACGTGGGAGATGGTGCCCGAGGTGTCGCTTGCCTCCTACGCGCCGCTGGCCCCCAAGGCCGATGCCATCCTGATCCGCACCCAGCCGATGACGGCGGAGGTGATCGCCTCGGCCCCGCGCTTGCAGATCGTCTCGCGCCATGGCGTGGGCTATGATGCGGTGGATGTGGCGGCGCTGACTGCGCGCAAGATTCCGCTCTGTATCGTTGGCGATGTGAACTCGCGCGCCGTGGCCGAACATACGCTGATGCTGATGCTGGCCGCCGCGCGGCGCACCGTGGCGCATGACCACGCGGCGCGCTGCGGCAACTGGAACGAACGCAATCAGTTCAATGCCGGGGAACTGGACGGCAAGACGCTGCTGATCCTCGGCTTCGGGCGCATCGGCCGCCGCGTGGCTGAACTGGCGCAGGCCTTCGGTATGACGGTTGCGGTCTATGATCCCTTCGTCGCGGCGGAAACGGTAACGGCGTTGAACTGCACGCCTGCGGTTGATCTGTTGAGCGCGCTTGCGCAGGCCGATTATGTGTCGCTGCATCTCCCCGCCACCAGGGCGCCGGTGATCGGTGCGAAAGAACTGGCCGCCATGAAGCCCACCGCCATTCTGGTGAATGCGGCGCGCGGCGAACTGGTTGACGAAAAGGCGCTCGACGTGGCCTTGCGCGATGGCCATTTGCGCCATGCAGCGCTCGACGTGCTGGCGCAGGAGCCGCCGCCTGCCGATCATCCCCTGCTCGCCAACGCCAACGTGACCATCAGCCCGCACAACGCCGGGCTCACCGAAGAATGCGCGGCCCGCATGGCGATTTCATCCGCGCAGAACATTCTCGATCATTTCGCGGGCACGCTCGACAGGCGGTTGGTGGTGAACGCATGACGCTGAACATCGCAGTGATCGGCTGCGGCGTGATGGGCGGCGACCACGCCCGCACCTTTGCAGGCAATGTGCCGGGCGCAACCCTTGCCGTGATCGCCGATGCCGACCCGGCGCGCGCCAAAGCACTGGCGCAGGAACTTGACGCGGCGGAGTCATCCGCCGATCCGCTGGCGGTGATCGCGTCGCCCAGGATTGACGCGGTGATCGTCGCCTCGCCCGACGCCACGCATCATGGCTTCGTGCTGGCCGCCGTGAAAGCGGGAAAGCCCGTGCTGTGCGAAAAGCCCCTCGCCACCACCAGCGCCGCATGTCTTGACATCGTGGAGGCCGAAGCAAAGGCGGGACAGCGGCTGGTGACCGTAGGCTATCAGCGCCGGTTCGACCCGGCCTATGTGGAGATGAAAGGCGTTCTCTCAAGCGGCGCGCTGGGCCGGACGCTGATGCTGCATTGCCATCACCGCAATGTTGCGGCGCCTTCATGGTTCACCGCTGACATGGCGATCAGCAATTCCGCCGTGCATGAAATGGATATTGCGCGCTGGCTGCTGGACGATGAACTTATCACCGTGGATGCCCGCATGCCGAAGTTGAGCGCAACGCCCGAAGGCGCGCCGGTCTTCCTCACCTTCGACACGGCGAAGGGCACGCTTGTCACCGTCGAGGTCACCAACAATGCCGCCTATGGCTATGAGGTGAAGGGCGAGGCGGTGTGCGAGCACGGCACGCTCGAACTGGCGCAGCACGCCCTCATCGCGCGCAAGGCGGCACTCGCCGCAAGCCACAGCTATCCGCCGGACTGGCGCGGCCGTTTTGCCGATGCCTATCGCATCGAACTGCAAAGCTGGGTGCGCGCGATTGCGGGCGCAACACATACGGGAGCCAGCGCCTGGGACGGCTATCTCGCGACTTTCATCGCCGAGACGGCTTGCCAGTCCTTCACTGAACGGAAGAGTAAAGCAATCACGCCGGAAAAAAGACCGGGCCTTTATGGGAGCACGCAATGAACAGTCTCACTGGAAAAATCGCCATCATCACCGGCGGCACGCAAGGGCTGGGCGCCGCCATCGCGCGGAACTTCGCGGAGGCCGGGGCAAAGGGCCTCGTCATCTGCGGGCGCAATGAGGCCAGGGGCAAGGCCGTGGCGGCGGAGATCGAAAAATCATCCAAGGCGAAGGTACTGTTCATCTCCGCCGATCTGGGTGATGTGGATGAATGCCGTTCCATCGTGGCGGAAACCGACAAGACGTTTGGCCGCGTTGACATACTGGTAAATGCAGCAGGAAAGACCGATCGCGGCAATCTGCTCGACACCTCGCCCGAATTGTTTGACGCGATGTTCGCCGTGAATGTGCGGGCACCCTTCTTCCTTATTCAGGACGCGGCAAAGATCATGATCCGCGACGGCATCGAAGGCGCGGTCGTCAACATCGGCTCGATGTCGGAGCGCGCCGGGCAGCCTTTCATCGCCGCCTATTGCGCGTCGAAGGGGGCGCTTGCCACCCTCACCCGCAACGCCGCCTTCTCGCTGATGCGCAACCGCATCCGCGTGAACCAGCTCGACATCGGCTGGATGGCCTCCGACGGCGAGGACCGCATCCAGCGCGAATATCATGGCGCAGCCGATGACTGGCTGTCCAAGGCTTCCGCCAAGCTGCCGTTCGGCAGGCTGATTTCACCGGAGGAAGTGGCGCGCGCCGTGGCCTTCCTTGCCTCCACCGATTCAGGCCTGATGACGGGATCGGTCGTCAACTACGATCAGTCCGTGTGGGGTGCTTATCAGTCGGGACCGCCAACGCCCTCAGCCCCCATGGTGTGGGCCGAATAGGCATGGGCTTGGCGCCACAGGACTATGAGGAGCTGATCCGCACCGTCCACGATCAATATGGCGGCATGAGCAAGGCGCATCAGCAGATCGCGCTCTTCATTACGCAGAACCCCAATGACGTGGCGGTGAAACCGCTGAATGCGATTGCCGAGGCCTGCGGCATCCACGCCTCGAGCTTCGTGCGCTTTGCGCAAAGCCTTGGCTATGACGGCTTCAAGGAGATGCAGAGCCTGTTCCAGAAGCGGCTCTCGACCGCCGCCCCCGGCTTCGAGGCGCGCGTGAAGGCGCTGGAGTCGGAGCTGAGCGCGCATGGCCAGCAGGGCAGCAAGGGCTTCCTGCATGATCTCGTGCTGAAGGACATCGCCTCGCTGCAGGAATTGCTGAGCGACATTGATGCGGCATCGCTCGATGCGGCGGTGAATATTCTCGAGAAGGCCGACACGGTGTATCTGATCGGCCAGTTGCGCTCCGGCCCCATCGTGGAGTTCCTGCGCTATGTGCTGACCATGCTGGGAAAGCGCGCCGTGTTGCTGGATGCGGGCGGCGGTCTTGCCACCCATATGGCGAAGACCATCCGCGCGAATGACGCGCTGCTCGCGGTGGCTTTCCGCTTCTATGCCAATGAGGTGGTGAACATCGTGGAACAGGCGGGCGCGCGGCAGGTGCCGGTGATCGCCATTACCGATTCAACGCTCTCCCCGCTGGCCAAGAATGCCGCCGCACTCTTTTCGGTGCCGGAGCGGCAATACAGCTTCTCGCGCTCGCTCGCCGCGCCCATGTGCCTCGCCCAGGCGCTAACGCTGGCGCTCGCCTCCAAACTCCAGCGCGCCCACGATCCGCGCATTCCCATCGTGACGCAGCCTTAGACGCGATAGACACGCTCCGCCGTGCGGCGGAAGATATTGTCTTCTGCTTCCTTGCCGTGAGTGGCAGCAGCGGCGCGGTGGGCGGCCAGCACATCCGCATAGCTGGACCACAGCTTTTCGATGGGAAAGTTCGATCCGAACATCAGCCTGTCGCTGCCAAGAATTCTGATCGCCGCGTCGTAGATGAAGGCGATCACCTTGGGATCATTGCGGTGCTCGAAGGTGCCGAGGCCCGAGAGCTTGGCGTATAAATTCGTCGCTTTCGCCAGCGTGCGGAGGCCCTGCTGCCACTCCTCCACGGCGCGCTGATCCATCGACGTCAGCATGCCGCAATGGGTGAGGATGAAATCGGTGTCCGGGTTTTCGCCCACGAGTTGCAAACCATCTTCCATCTGCGAGGGAAAAAGCTGGAGATCGAAGGAATAGCCATAGTCGTTGAGGCGCTGCACATTCTTGCGCACCTTGGGATCGATCACCTGCTGCGCCGAGGGTGCGAAGCGGAAGGTGGCGTTTTCGTGCCAGTGAAGCTGCATGCGCACGCCGCACACCAGCGGATATGTCTTCAGCCGGTCAAGCTGCGGGCGCACGTCGTCAACCGAGACATCGGCATAGGCGACGATGGCCTTGGGCCAACCCGTGCGGGCGGCGATCTCGCTCACGAAGCGCGCCTCGACCTCGAAATTTTCCTTCGCCCAGTTGGTCTGCACATAGACGCCCTTGCTGACGCCCAACCCCGCATTGTCGGCGAGATATTCCTCGATCGGATAATCCCGGCGGATCGCCTCGTAAGGGCCGAAGATGCGCGGCACCATCGGCCCCACCAGCCAGGGCTGGTCCGCCTGCCGCCAGACATGGAAATGCGCGTCGACGATGCCTGTCATGATGCCATCCTGTTCCAGATGTGGTGCGCGGCCGGCGCGTTGTGTTTCAAGCCCGTGATGAAATCCGTGAGGCGCGCGAGGGAGGAGCCATCGGCCAGATCATCGAGATGCGGCAGCACGGCTTGCAGCGCCTCGGTGCGCGGCGCGAAGCGCGGATCGGCAGCCAGCGGCGTCAGCAGCGACAGGCGATGCGACAGCGCGGAGAGCCGCCGCATGGCCTTCACGAAATCATCGGGGGGGCCCGTCTCAAGCCCGTCGCTCAACAGCAGCGTCACGGCGCCGCGCGCGAAGGTGAGAAAGCGCGGCACGGCGAGCAGCGCCAGCAGCGTGGGGCCGATGCGCGTGCCGCCGTCCCAGTCGTCAACGGCTTCAGCCACGCGCGCCAGCGCCTGATCGAGGCGGGCGGGTTTGAGCGCCGTAGTGATGCGTGTGAGCCGCGTGCCAAGCGTGAAGGCTTCGACGCGCTCCAGCGTCTGCACGGCGGTGTGCGCGGCCTTGAGATAGTCCGCCGTGTGCGCCTTCATCGATCCCGAAATGTCGATGAGGATCAGCACCGGGCGGAGAAGCGGTTGGCGTTTGGCAAAGGAAGGGCGCGGCACATCGCCATCTGCTGCCACCGTAGCGCGGAGCGACCGCCGGAGATCGGGCGCGCCGCCATGCCGCGTGCGCAGGCTGCGGAACGAGAGACGCTTCGGCACAGTATTATTCAGCGCATCGGCAAAGGCGCGGAGCGGCGGCTTGCGGTTCTGGAAATGCCTGACGTGGAGAATTTCGGCGTCCGTCGCCTCTTCGCCGCTTGGAGAACTCTTCGGGGTTTTCCTCCTGCAGCGATGGCACCGCGCCACCCGCATCGCGGATCTGCGTTTCATCATTCTGAGCAGCGCCCGCCGCATCGGCCAGATCGCCCCAGAACCACTGGCGGAACAGCGCGTTGAATTCACCCCGTCGGTCGCGGGGCGGGGCCAGCGTGGCCGCCGCCGCCTGCTCGATGTCCTTCATGGAGCGGGGGCCGAGCAGCCGCACGGCATCGAGGAAGGACACCACCTGCTCCTGCGCCACCGCGAAGCCCGCCTGCCGCAGCACATCGGCAAAGCCGATGAACAGCGTGACAGCGGGCGGCACCGCGTTCACCGCGCGGCCTCTTCGATGATGGCGGGCAGTTTTGGCGAGACGAATGCCAGGTCATCGGCATCCTTCACCAGCGCGCCAACGGAACGCCGCAATGCCTCGGGCCATGGGCTGCCGGTCTTCTCCAGCATCATCGCCGCATTGGCCCATTCCAGCGTTTCGGCAATGCCCGGCGGCTTGGCGATGGGAAGCGCCCTGACCGCCTGCACGGCGCGCGCGATAGCCTCCGCCGTTTGCTTCACCACATGCGGCGCGCGCAGCCGGATCGCCTCCGCCTCGCGCTCGGGATCGGGATAGTCGATCCAGTGATAGATGCAGCGCCGCCGGAGCGCTTCCGCGAGTTCGCGCGTACGGTTTGAGGTGAGCACGACGACCGGCGGCTTCGCGGCCTTGAGCGTGCCGCGCTCCGGAATGGTGATCTGGAAATCGGAGAGAAACTCCAGCAGCAGCGCCTCGAACTCGTGGTCGCTGCGGTCCACCTCGTCGATCAGCAGCACGCAATCGCCGGGCTCGCGCAGCACCTGCAACAAAGGGCGCGGGATCAGGAATTGATCGCCATAGATATCAACCTCGGCTTCCCCGGCGCGGCGGATGGCGAGAAGCTGCCGCTGGTAATTCCACTCATAAAGCGCATGCGCGGCGTCGATGCCCTCATAGCATTGCAGCCTCACAAGGCGGCTGCCCAGCATGGCTGAGATGACTTTCGCGGCTTCCGTCTTGCCGACGCCGGGCGCCCCTTCGAGCAGCAGCGGCTTTCCCATCCTGAGCGCCAGGAACACCGCCGCCGCAAGGTCATCGTCGCAGAGATAGTCATGCCGCAGCATCGCCGCAGTGACGGCCTCGGGCGAGGATGCGATCTCCGTCACGCAGCTTTTTCCTTCAGTGCACGGAGGATACGCTCCGGCGTGATCGGCATGTGGTCGATGCGGACGCCCACCGCGTCATAGATGGCGTTGGCGATGGCCGGGATTTGCGGATTGGCGCACATTTCGCCGGGGCCTTTTGCGCCATAGGGGCCATCCGCCGCCGGGCGCTCCAGCACGATGATCTCGGTTTCGGCGATGTCACCCGGCCCCGGCATCAGATATTCGTTGAAGTCGCGCCCGCCATGCTCGCGGTTGGGATAATAGGGCTCAGTCGTTTCATAAAGCGCGTGGCTGATGCCCATCCATGAGCCGCCGACGAGCTGCTGCTCCACCATGCGGGGGTTGAGCGCCCGGCCAATCTCGAACACGTTCTTGACCGCAACGACCGTGACCTCGCCCGTCTCGTCATCCACATCCACATCCGCGACCGTGCAGGCGTGGGCATAGCAGGTGGCCGGCTTCATGGCGCCGGTTTCGACTTCCGGATAGGAGCGGGGCACCAGAAAAATGCCGCGCCCCGAAATGGAGCGGCCCTGCTTGAAATGCGCCGCCAGCGCCGTGTCAAAGATCGAGATGGATTTGGAGGGCGCGCCTTTCACCTGGATATTGCCCTTGCCATCCGTCTCGAGATCTGAGGCGTTGACCTCGAGTTCCTGCGCCGCCGCTTCCAGCATCACCTGCCGCGCCTCCGTGGCGGCGCGCAGCACGGCATTGCCGATGCGGTGCGTGCCGCGCGAGGCGAAGGTGCCCATGCAATGGGGGCCGGTGTCGGTGTCGGCAGTGTCGATCGTCACCTGCTCGGCGAGAACGCCCAGCGTCTCGGCGCAGATCTGCGCCATCACCTGCTTCAGCCCCTGCCCCAGATCGACGGAGGACAGCGTGACCATGAAATTGCCGGTGGGCGTGGCATGCACCAGCGCCTGGCTGGGATCGCCACCCAGATTCATGCCGGTTGGATAATTGACGGCGGCCACGCCCCGCCCGCGCCGGATGGCCATGGCTCAGGCCTCCTTCTTGTAAGAGGACATCTTGAAGAAACGCTCGGCGACGGGCCAATTGGTGGCGCGCGCCGCCTCCTGCATGCATTCGATCAAGGCCGCGCCTTCCGTCTTCTGGCGATGGGCTTTCATGTCGCCGTCGCGGTAGGCGTTGATGAAGCGGAATTCCAGCGGATCCATGCCGATGAGCCGCGCCAGCTTGTCCATCTGCACTTCCAGCGCGAAATCGGCGATGGTCACGCCGAAGCCGCGCATGGCGGAGGACGGCGTGCGCGTGGTGTAAACGCAGTAGGTATCAACCGACACGTTGGGAATGGTGTAAGGCCCCGGATAATGCGCCGCACCCTTCTGCGCGCCATACGGCGAATGGCGCGAATAGGCGCCAGCATCGGTATAGCCCGTGACCTGCCGGGCGAGGATGCGGCCATCTTTGGTGACGCCGTCCTTGAGCACGATCTTCTCCGCCGCGCGCGGCGAGGAAATCTGCATTTCCTCCTCGCGCGAATAGACGAAACGCACCGGCCTGCCGGTGAGCTTGGCGGCGAGAATGGCGATGGGCTCTAGCGTCACGTCAACCTTGCCGCCGAACCCGCCGCCCACCGTGCCGCCGACGAAATGCAGCTTGTGGCCGGGCATCTGCAGAATGATCGAGGTGTTATCGAGCGTGAAGAACATCGCCTGTGTGTTGGTGTAGCAGGTGAAGCGGTCATTGCCTTCCGGATTGACGATGCAGCCCGTGGTTTCGAGCGGCGCCTGCTCGATGGGCGATGACCAGTAGGTCTGTTCGAGAATGTGATCGGATTGGGCAAAGCCCTTTTCAACGTCGCCGAAGCGCACCTTGCGCGATGCGCCGCTGTCATACTTGTAATAGTTCTGCCCGTGATATTCGTTGACGATGGGAGCGCCGGGCGCCAGCGCCTCCTCGATGGTGAGGACGGGCGGCAGCACCTCGTAATCGATCTTCACCAGTTCCGCCGCCTCATGCGCGGCGCGCTCGGAGGTGGCGAGCACGGCCACGACGGCCTCGCCCTTCCAGCGCACCTTGTCGGCAGCCAGCACCTGCTCATCCTCCGGCCCCACCTGAATGAGGATGAGAATGGTATAGACATTGTGCGGCACATCCTTGTGGGTGAGTGTGCGGATGACGCCCGGATATTTGTCCGCGGCGGAGGTGTCGATGCTTTTGATGCGCGCGTGATGATGCGGGCTCCGCACCATCTTGAGATGCAGCATGCCGGGAAAATTGCGGTCGGCGAAATAGGCCGTCTTGCCGCTCACATGGCCCGGCACATCGGAGCGCTGCAGCCCCTGCCCGATCTGGTGCAGGTTGTCGTCGCGCTCGTCGGCGAAATAGCTTTTGGCGAGGCGGATCATGATGCGCTCCCCGAGCGGATCTTGCCTGCCTGCCCCGAGGCCGCCATCACGGCATCGATGATCGGCGCATAGCCGGTGCAGCGGCAAACATTGCCCCCCACCGCCTCGACGATCTCCTCGCGCGTTGGCGTGGGATTGGCGTCGAGCAGCGCCTTGGCGGCTATGATCATGCCCGGCGTGCAGAAGCCGCATTGCGCGGCGAAACCGTTGAGGAAAGCCTCCTGAATGGGATGCAGCCCGTCCGGGGAGCGGAGGCCGGCCACGGTTTCGATCTCCGCGCCATTGCAGCTTTCCGCCAGCGTGAGGCAGGAGAGCTTGAGCTTCCCGTCGATGATGACGGAGCAGCCGCCGCAGGTGCCCTGCGAGCAGCCTTCCTTGGGCGAGGTATCGCCAAACTCCTGCCTAAGCACCTTGAGGAGCGACGCGCCGGACTCGATGAATTCGGCGCGCTCCTCGCCATTGAGGATGATCTCGAGAGGAACCTTCTTGGCCATTGTGTGTGCCTCTCAGAGATAGCTTGTCATCAGGCGGCGGAAATGCACCGGCAGCACTTCCTTGCGGTACCAGGCGGAAGCGACAGGATCGGTGATGGGCGACGTGCCATCGCCAATCGCCTCCGCTGCCTTGCCGACGGTGGCCGAACTCAGAAGCTGGCCTTCAAACGCCGCCTCCGCCGCGATAGCGCGCATCGGCGCATCGCCCATGCAGGTGAGCGCGATGCGCGCCCCGCGTACGATGTTCTTCGCATCGCGCGGCGCTACGGCAGCGATGGTGATGACCGATGTGCCCTTCGGCTTGACGCGCGTGACCTTGAGGAATTTGAATGCACCCGCAGGCGGAAGGTGAAAACGCACCGCCGTCACCACATCGCGGAGCGTGGCGCGCCGTGCCAGAAAATCGCCGATCGGCAATTCGCCGTCGCACATGACAACCACGGCATCGAGCGCCAGCAGCGCCGCCGCGAAATCACCGTAAGGGACTGGCGCGAACAGATTGCCGCCCACCGTCGCCATGTTGCGCACGGCAGGGCCGCCCACCGCTTTCGCAGCGGCGGCGAGATCGTGAAGCTCATGCCGTGCGATGACCTCCGCCATCGTCACCGACGCGCCGAGCGTGACAGCGCCATCGGCGATAATGATGTCGGACAGCCCATCGGCGAGACGCACGATCAGCGACTTCGACACGTCACCGTCGTTGAAATTGCGCAGCACCAGGGTGCCGCCACCGAGATAGACGCTGTCCGGCGACGAGAGCGCCGCCTTTGCTTCGCTTGCATTCCGAACGGTTTTGACGGCCACCGGCATGATCAGCTCCGCTCAGCCCGCGAAATGTTTCTTGAGCGCCGTGAAGCCGCCCTGAAACACATTCTCGCCCATGCCTTTGGCCACCGCCTCCGCCTGGTCGGCGGGCGAATCGAAGGTGGCTGTCCATTCCGCGAAGGTCTTGTTGCCGTCGGTTACCGGGCGAAGCTGAAGCGTCGCCGTGTGGTTGCTGATCGGCTGCGGCGTCTCGATGATCGAATAGGAGACGAGATGATCGGTGTCGGAAAAGGCCAGCAGCTTCTCGCGGATGGTGGCGCCGCTCACCACCTTGAAATTGCGCACGCAGCCGATGTCGCTTGCCGCCTTGCCGTCCTCGATGCGGCTTTCCACCATGCGCGGGTGCCAGGAGGGCAGACCGTTGAAATCGCGGATGCGCGCCCACACGGCATCAATCGGCGCGTCGATGACGCTGGAAATGGTGATCGTCGGCATGGTGTCTCCTTGAACCTGTCAGGCCATCACCATGGCCGCGTCCGGCACGCCGCGCTTATCACCCGGTCTGGCGGGCTTATCACAGCGTCTGAAAATCAGGCGGCGGGGCGCGTGGCGTCGCGGTAGAGGGTCGGCGGAACACCGGTATGGTCGCGGAAGAAGCGGGTGAAATTGCCCTGGGACGTGAAGCCGAGGTTGCAGGCCACCGCCGTGAGCGGCAGCGAATGTTCCTCCACCTGCCGGAGCGCCTCCTCCATGCGAAGCGTATTCCAGTAGAGATTGGGCGTGAGGTTCGTCTGTTCCTTGAACAGCGCGAAGAAATGCGGCCGCGACAGGCCCACCGATTGCGCCAGCGCGTCGAAGCACACGCGGTCTTCCACATGCGCGGACATGAAGGCGATGGCCTTGCGGATGCGCCAGTCCACCACCGGCCGCATGGCGCGCGACGGTGTTTCACCGGCGGAGCCGCGCACGATCGTCTCGATCAGATATTCGATGTCGGCCTCGCGCAGCACCTGATGCCCCTCGCCCCGGAACACGTGATCGATGATGCTGCGGATCATGCCGCGCAACTCATCGGTGAGCGGAATGGCGGCGGATGGGAAGACAGGCGTACCCGCCTCGATCCCCAGATGCGTCTCGATCCAGCGCGGATCGATATAGAAGGCGAGGAAGTTTCCGGGCGCGCCATCATTCGCGAAGCAATGGCCGTGCGGCTGGAGCGAATTGACGCCCACCGCGATATTGGAATCGGGCACCACCCGCTCCGGTCCCACCTGAATGGCGCCGGGATTGCCGGCGAGCCACAGGATGATGTGGCATTCCGGATGCGCATGCGTCACCAGATCGCCCGCCGCGCGGAGCAGCGACACATGGCCGAACCCGCCCTTGAAGAGCCTGATCGCGGTCATACTCCCTCCCGAGTATTTCCAGACTGTTTTATCGTTTTGCGGAACCTTGGCGCGGCAGGGACTGGTTCGTCAAGCGGCCTCGGCAGGAGTGGATCGTGAAGCCTAAACTGCTTCGAAGTGCGGCAATCCGAGTCCGCTGAAGTTCCTTTCGATGAGCGCTTGGCCCAATGCATCGGAGACGAAGGGGTTCGCCGACAGGAATTTGTCGCACCACACGTGATGCGGGCCGATAGCCGCCAAGTTGAAGACAAGTTTCGCACCCGCTTCCCAAGTCCGCCAGATATGCTCGAACCTCGCTGTGGTGGCGGTGCGGTCGACTGTGTCCAGCCTGGTGCAGACATTAAAGAAATATTGCCGGGCAGCGAGTTGCCCATCCTCCCAGAGCACGTCGACTGGGAAGAACTGATGTAGGCCGGGATCGAAACGCTCGATGACCTCCTTGAATGCCTCGCTGACCAGCAGGAGTTTCGCCATCGTCACGTCCGGAACGGCTCTTCGGGGGCCATTCTTCTGCAACCGCTTGCTCAGGTAAGTGCTATCAATCGCAAAGCCCGATGCCCGATTGTAAGAAAAAAACAGGCCGCTATCGGGTGGAGGCCGCTTTGCCATGTCCGGGTCGAGCGTCGTAACCTTTGAGTAGTCGCCGTCCAGGAACGTGTAACCATAGGAGACCTCATCCGGATCTCTCGTTCCCACAAAATATGGCATGTCTGCTCACCCCTCAAAGGCTTGAAGCGCGTTACGGAGGCTGTTGGCTTCCGCAAAGCCGGGAAATTTGCGCCCGGGATGCCGCATCACGGCAATGTTCGTCTTGCCCGAATAAATCTCGACGCTCTCCAAAAGCATTGCATCGGCTCCCAATTCTCATTCCGGCTGCGATTCAATGGATAGCGTTCCCGTCAGATGATGAAGCTTCATCTCATCCTCGATCCAGCTTTGTAAGCGGCGCACGTTTCTTGCCTTGATGCGATAAACCGTCAACTGCGTCGTCGCGGCGTCAACATCACCCAAGTTCATTTCGCCGAGTCCTGTTGTCTTTAAATTGCGCCAGACGCTCTCGCCGAAATTCCGCACACTGTGAATAAGCGTGTAAATTTCAGCCTGATCGGGATCGAAATTGATCGTCAACGTGCGTGACACTTAAATTTTCTTGCCTCCCTATGTTCTTACTTGCGCAGCAGGCTCTTGCCCAGCGCGGCGAGGAGATCGGTTTGCGAGACGATGCCTTCAACCGCGCCCGCCGCGTCGGTGATGACCACGGCGTGCGACAGGCCATCGGTGAGCGCGGGAAGCAGGCTGATGGCGGGATCATCCGCGCGGGCCGTGCGGGCGCGCGACATGGGCAGCGTGGCGCTGTCGGGCAGGCCCGCGAGTTCACGCAGACCCACGGTGCCGAGCAGTTCGCCGTTCCCGCCGGTCACCGGCAAGGTACGGATATCATGCGCCAGCAGCAGCGTCCGCGCGGCGTCAGGACTCGTTGAGGACGGCGCTGAAATGATGTCCCGCGACATGATATCGCCGCAGGTGACACTGCCATGGGCGCGCTCCAGCGCCTTCTGCTCGACGCCGCGCAACAGCGCGTCGAGATCGGCGCGGTCGATGTCGAAGGTTTCGTGCATGCCGGCCAGCGCCGCATCAATGTCCGCTGCCTGAAAGCCCGCGCGCATCACCGGCGCCGCGTCGGCTGTTTTGTGAACATTGACAGGCTGCGCCTGCGGGCGGTGCGGATAGGGCCTTCGCATCGCGCGGTGAAACAGCATGCCGAAAATCACCAGCACGATGGAGTTGATGGCCACCGGCACGAAGGGAAACCAGAAGCCCGCATCCTTCACCACGGCGCCTCCCACGACGGCGGTGAGCGCCGCCGCACCCCCCGGCGGATGCAGCGAACGGGTGAGCGACATGATGAGAATGGCAAGCCCGACCGCGAGGCCCGCCGCATAAAGCGGATCCTTCACCAGATGCAGCACGCTCACGCCCACCAACGCTGAAATGGTGTTGCCGCCGATGACCGGCCAGGGCTGCGCCAGCGGGCTGGCGGGCACGGCGAACAGCAGCACGGCGGATGCCCCCATCGGTGCCACGATCAGCGGCAGTTGCGCGTGATTGCCGAAGGACAGCCCGCAGATCAGCCCCGTGAGGCCAATGCCGATCAGCGCGCCGAGGCAGGCCAGCAGGCGCTCGCCGAATGTCGCGCCGCTCAGAATGGGAGAGAAGAATTTGAAACCAGCCACGCCCAGCGCCCCGAATGCCCAATTTTCAGGCGCTTCCTACTCCGGTCCGGCGCTGGCTTCCACTGTCACCTTGACCACATCGGTCCTGACCCAGGAGGTATAATAATCGAAGGCCTGCCCGCCCCGGGCCCACGAGACGGACGTGATGAGAAGCAGGGGCGATTGCGGCGCGACCTCGAGCATCGCCGCGATTTCGGGGGGTGCGGCCACCGCCTCGACACTGCGCCTGGCGCCATGGATGGCATAGCCCGCAGACTGCAAAACGAGGTTCAGTGAGCCATCCGATGCCATGGCTCTGCTGTTCAAGATGACAGGCTCCAGCGCCGCAGGCAGGTGATTGATCGAATAGACAGCGATACGCCCATCCAGCCGCCGCAGACGCCGGAACACGAAAGCGGGTTCATCCGGTTTCAGGCCCAGCGCCTGCGCGGCCTCGGGTGATGCGGGGGCGAGTGCGGCTTCCAGCACGCGGGTTTCAACCTGCCGCTGGTTGTGATCCACCTCGCCCTCGAAAAAGCCTGCGGCGACTTGCAGGCCCCAGCCGCCCTCGCCCGGCCCGGTGACGAAAGCCCCCCGGCGCGGCACCAGGCGGATACGCCTGCGCTCTTCCAGCGTGCGCAGCGTTTCACGCACCGTGGAGCGCGCCAGATCATGGGTGCGGCACAATTCGCTTTCGCCGGGAAGCCGTGTTCCCTCGCGGTAAGTGCCGTTGTCGATGCCCGCTTCGATGAGCGCCGCAAGCTGGAGATAGAAAGGTTCCGGCGAATTGCGGTCGATGGCGTGGCGCGGCGTGCTCATGCGGAAGCCCACTGACGATACAGCGCATCATATTGCGCCGCCCATTCGGGAACGGGATGCACCATCGTGATGTCTTCCGCCTTGAGCGGCGATGCCTTGTGTCCCGTGGCGGCATCCGCGCCAAACATGGCGGCCCCCAGCGCCGTCACCTCCATGTCGCCGATCACATGCAGCGGCTGTCCGAAGACGCTGGCGCGCAACTGCATGAAGCCCGGCGAGCGCGACCAGCCGCCATTGGTATAGACTGGCCCCGGCCTGACGCCGATGCTCTGCATACGGATGATCGCGTGGCGGGCCTTGAGGCTTTCGCGCTCGAGGAGCCGCCGCGTGTCACCGCCTTGCAGATCAGCGGGAGCGAGCGCCGGAGCACCGGGCAATGCTTTCTGCGCGAGAAACTGCATGAAGCCGTCACGGTCCTGCTGCGCCGAGTCCAGCGCGGCGCTGAATTCCAGAACGCCGAGGCATGAGACTTTCTCTTCCCCTCCGGGTGGCAGGGAAAAGGCGAGAGATGCCTCGCGCGGAAGCGTTGGCGGACAAGCCATCTCGCCATAGAGCAGATTGGCGGTGCCGAGGGAATCGACAATGGCCAAGCCATCGAAACGCCGGATGATTGCCGCCGCCACCGGATGATCATGGCCGCCCGCTGCCACGATGGTGCGGGCGGATACGGCACCAGATGAGCGCAACGGCCCGCCGCGCACCGTGCCGATCACGGTTCCGGCACCTTTCAGCGGCGGCAAAGGCGGTGCATGCACGGCCTGCAAAAAGTCATCCGCCCAATGGCGCTGCAGAAGATCGAAGCATCCCGTGCGCGCCGCGAGGCTGGCGCTCATGAAAGGCTGGCCCGTCCACCACACGGAAGGAAAATCGGTGAGCGCGATCCACCATTTCGCCGTGCCAAGTTCGTGCGGGCGATGCGCATGAATCCACGCCCATTTGGCGGCGGTGGTGTCGGCGGTGATCGCCATGCCGGTGCGCTCCACGGCATCGGACGACGCCGCCAGCGCCTTCGCGTCCTCCGCGGCGCGCTTGTCGAACCACGGGATCGCCAGTCCGGTGGGCGTGAGATCGGCTGTTACGCCAATCCCATCCTCGCCGATGCCCGCCACCGCGATGCTGCGCAGCGGAACGCCCTGCCCCGCGTCGCGCCAGCTTGCGATGATCATGTCTTCGAGCAGGCGCACCAGCGCCATGGCGTCCGAGGCGGACGCCACGCCATCGCTCACGCGCGGCGTGGGCACGGTGTGGGTCGCGCGCGCGCGGCCATCGTCACCCGCCAGCACGACTTTCAGATTTGTGCTGCCGATATCGATGCCGCAGTCGAGCCCTGCCATGGGTGGACGCGCTTACCAGCGCCGGGTGAAGTGCGTGCGGGTGATGGCGGCGATCTCCTGCATCATCTCGTGCGCCTCCTGCGGCGGCCGCTGCCAGATCTTGCGGCCCACCACCACACCCTGCGCACCCGCCTGAATGGCATCGTGGATGTCCTTGATGGTGGAGGCCTTGTCGCCGCTCAAGGGGCCGCCCGCCACCACGATGGGAATATCGAGTTCGGCACACAGCTTGGCCGTGGCATCAGGGCCCGGGAAGGTGATCTTGATGATGTCGGCGCCGAGGTCATAGCCGACGCGCGCCACTTCCATTTCGGCCTCGATGATCTCCTTGCTGCGGGGCGCTGCCAGGAACACCGGCTCCACCATCACCGGAATGTGCCACTTCGATGCCTCCGACACCACCGTGCCGATGCGCTTGCAATAGAGCACCTTCTCTTCATCGTTCACGTTCCACGGCAAGAGCAGCTTCACGCAGTCAACGCCCATCCGCGCCGCATCTTCGACGCTGGCGACCAGCGTGCCGGTGCCCTTGTCCGCCGCACTGGTGGGCCAGAACGCGTCGATGGCCAGCACACGGGCGAGCGTGGAGGCCTTGGCAAGTTCCACCTCCGACTGCTTGACGATGCCGGTCGACACCATAAAGCCGGTGATATCTTCCGGGATGAAGCGGCGCATCACCTCAACCGGCGCTTCCAGCGCTTTCACCCGCCCCCACACCAGCCCGTGGTCAATCGGCACGATCAGCGCTGCGCGGTCGTCCCTTAGCACGCGGTTCATGCGGTAATTGGTGGAATAGCGGTTGGCCATGCTGGATTCTCCCATGATTTCAATGCGGATGGTTTATTGTCCGTATTGTACGTACAAAATGAGGCAAACGCAACGGCCTTTGTGTTTCCGTCTTCAATCCTTGCCCAGATAGGCCGTCGCGTCGATCTCGACGATGCCATCGGGAGAGCCGAGGCCGCTGACGATACAGGAGACGCGATGCGGCGGGCTCTTGTCGAAATTGGCGAAATAGACATCGTTCATCGGCTGCCAATAGGCGCGGTCGGTGACATAGACGGTGCATTTCACCACGTCCTCAAGCGTCGCCCCCGCCTCAGCCAGCAGCGCCTTGATGTTGTCGATGGCCTGTTGCGTCTGCGCCCGCGCGTTACCCAGCGCGAATTTGCCTGCGCGGTCCATCCCCATGCAGCACACGAACATGAAATCGCCGGCGATCGTCGCCTGCGCGAAGGGCAAGTCAACCTTGTGAATCTTGTTTGAGGAAATGGTGCGCCTGGGCATGAACGATGCTCTCTATCACAACGAAAATCCCGGATCGCATGAACGACCCGGGATTTGCAATCTCAAGAAGATGGATGGGATCAGGCCTTGGCCTTCTTCGCGCGGCGGCGGCCCATGTAGCCGATGCCAGCCACGCCGGTTCCGAGCAGAATCAGGCCCGGCGGCAGCGGAACGGCTGATATATCCACATTGTCCACGAAGCCGCCCAGCGTGTTGTCGATTGAACCGAAGGCATCGAAGGCCAGGATGTGGTCGCCGGCGCTCAGCGTGACAATGGCGGTGATCATCGTCCATCCGGCGGGCGTGACGCCGCTGGGGGATGTCAGGACGATACCGTCAATCGAGGCATTGACCAGATTGTCGCCTTCTACGCCGGTGCGCGGCGCATAGAAGAAGCTCAGCAGATAATCGCCAGCCGCCGCAACCGTGAAGCTTTGCGCCACGACGCTGTAGCTTGAATTGCCGGGGTCGCTTTCGAGCTCGATATAATTTGCGCCATCCTGCGCCGCAATGATGGTGCTGCTTTGCACTTCGATGTCCCGCAGCTTGGGATCCGACACCCAGGACGGGATTGAATCAAACAGACCCCAGGCACCCGGCGCCAGCGGCGTGCCGCCCACATCCTCAAAGCTGCCGTTCGAGATCAGATTCTGCGTGAGCCGTGCCGCTGATGGCGGCCAAGGCCAGCAATCCAAGCAACGTGGATTTCAAACGCATTTCGTAACTCCCTGTTCCAAATTGAACGTGAGCCGCACGCCCGCGTTGAGAAGCCCCAAAAATGCGTCTAAAGATTTTCTAAAATTTAATCAAGTGTTAACCATTCAAATAGCGGCTTGTTTTTGGCGAATATCATGCAATTTGGACGACTCTAACGTAAACGTCATTTTTTGTGAGAAACCTTAGCCCGTCTGGAAATCGCCCTTCTGCGGCGGGGCGATGGGCACGAAAATCGTGCGGTCTGGCTTGAGGTCAACGAGCGGCGTGCCATCGAGGCAATCAAGGCCGCGCACTTTCAAAATGCCGCCCGTCGCGGACACCAGCTCCGCAATCGACGTGCCGATGGGATTGGGACGCACCGGACTTCTCAGCGCAAAGGTGCCGCGCACCTGGCCGTCATTGGCGGGGCTTTGCAGCACCAGATCGCGCCGCGACTGATGCAGCCAATACAGCACTTCATAGCGCGCGTATTTTTCGATACCCGCGAGCGCGGGAATCCACGGTTCAAAAATCTCGATCTCGCAAACCGGGCCATCGGCGCGGCCCTGGCGCGGGCATTCAAGCCTGGACGTCCATGGCGTATGAATGACACCGATAAATTCAAGCTGCGCATCGGCATGTTCAGCCGATGCGCGCTTGACCATCACTTCGTTGCGGCGAACCTCGTTCTCCCGCACCATAATCTCAGTCGACGCCGACCATCACGTCCGACGCCTTGATGACCGCATAGGCGGTCTTGCCCACTTCGAGCTTGAGATCATCCACCGCCTGATTGGTGATGGAGGATGTAACCACGGCATTGCCGACATCGATCCGCACATGGGCGGTGGTGGCGCCCTTCACGAGTTCGACGATCTTGCCTTTGAGCACATTGCGCGCACTGATCTTCATGGGATTGCTCCAGCGTTAAGGGTTGCAGATGCGCCAGCCCTATAAAGGAACCGGCGCATCCGAGAAAGCCCTTGCTCAGGCAGCTTCGTAGCCGGCGATTCCCTTGATTTCCGTGAAGTCCTCAAGGCCATATTCGGCATATTCGCGCCCGTTGCCGGATTGCTTGTAGCCGCCGAAGGGCAGCCCCGCATCCCAGGTGGGATAGTTGATGTAGACGTTGCCGGAGCGCATCAGCTTCGCCACCTCGCGCGCCTTGGCTCGGTCCTTGGCCTGCAGATAGGACGCAAGGCCATAGACGGTGTTGTTGGCTTCCGAGATAGCGTCATCCAGCGCGTCATAGCCGATGATCGACAGCACGGGGCCGAAGATCTCTTCCTGGGCAATGCGCATGTGCGGCTGCACATTGGCGAACACCGTGGGCTTTACATAATAGCCGCGGTTGAGGCCGGACGGACGGCCCGGCCCGCCTGTCACCAGATCGGCGCCTTCCTTGATGCCGCTCTCGATCAGGTTCTGGATCTTGTCGAACTGCACCTGGCTGACCACCGGCCCAAGCATCGTGCCTTTTGCATCGGCAGCGCCCACGACGAACTTCTCCGCCGCCGCCTTGGCGTATTTGGCGGCCGCACTCATGTGCTCGCGCGGCACGAACATGCGTGTGGGTGCGTTGCAGGACTGGCCGCTGTTGCCATAGCAGCCAGCGACACCCTTGGTGACGGCCATTTCAAGGTCGACATCCGGGAACAGGATGTTGGCGGATTTGCCGCCCAGCTCCTGGCACACGCGCTTCACCGTATCGGCGGCAGCTTTCGCAACGAGAATGCCGGCCCGCGTCGAACCGGTGAAGGACATCATGTCGATGTCCGGATGGCTCGACATCGCCTGCCCCACCGTCGGGCCATCGCCGTTGACGAGATTGAAGACGCCGGCCGGAACGCCCGCCGCGTCCATGATCTCGGCGAAGATGATGGCGTTGAGCGGTGCCACTTCGCTGGGCTTCAGCACCATGGTGCAGCCAGCGGCAAGGGCGGGAGCCACCTTGCAGGTGATCTGGTTGAGCGGCCAGTTCCACGGCGTGATGAGGCCCACGACGCCGATCGGCTCGCGGCGGATCATTGCCGTGCCCTTGGCCTTCTCGAATTCAAAGTTCTTCAGCGTTTCGGCCATCTTCTTCAGATGCGCCATGCCGATGCCAACCTGCGAGTCCTTCGCGAAAGGCAGCGGCGCTCCCATTTCCTGCGAGATGGCATCCGCCAGATCGTCGATGCGCTTTTCATATTGCGCGATGACGGCGTTGAGAAGGTCGAGCCGGTCTTTCTTGCTCATCGCCATGAAGCCGGGGAACGCCTTGCGCGCCGCCTTGACGGCTTTGTCCACGTCCGCCGCCGTGCCCATGGCGATCTTTGCGCAGGGCTCTTCATTGGAGGGGTTGATGACATCGACGGTGGCCGTAGTGGAAGGTTCCACCCACTTGCCGTCAATATAAAATTTCAGAGCGTTCTTCATGGTCAGTTCTCCCGTTGATGTTTAGAGCCGGTTGTCCTTGAGCAGATTGTCCATCAGCCGCTCTTCGTAGCGGCAGGTCTCCTCGACGATGGTTTCCCAGATATGGGCGGCGGCGCGGCGGGGCAACCCCAGCCTTTGCGCGGCAGCCTCGCGCCGCTGGATGACCGTCTTGATGCGGCCGGGAATGCGGGCGGGCAGGCCGTTTTCCACCTTGTGCGCCGCCACCTTCTCGACGATCTCGTAGCGGCGCGCCAGAAGCGCCAGCAACTGCCGGTCGACATCGTCAATCAGCGCACGCAGGTGGAGAAGTTCCTTCTTCATCAGCCATTCTCAATCAGAAATGAGGGGTCCGCACATGGTGCGGACCCCCACCGTCGAGCTCGGCTTTGGCGAAGACGAATGCTCGGAGGTTCTGTTCAGGGAGGTGCGAAAGAGGATCGCCCCTGTCGTGCATTTCGTTATCTTCATAAAAGCATATCGAAAGAACCGGATCAAGCGGCGAATGGCTTAGAATTATTCTTATTCCAGTTCTAAACTCAGGGTTTCAGACTCTTTGCTGGATTCGATATGCTGTTAGGGATATAGCGATGGCGTTGAACCTGGGAGGATCACCATGCTGTCCAAAGCCATTGAAGAGATCAAGAAATCCGTCGCCATCCGCCCCCGCTATGACAATTTCATCGGCGGCAAATGGGTGGCCCCCGTAAAGGGCCAGTATTTCGATAATATCAGCCCGATCACCGGCCAGAAATTCTGCGAAGTCGCCCGCTCCACCGCCGAAGACATCGATCTGGCCATCGACGCCGCCCACAAGGCCAAAGACGCCTGGGGCAAGACGCCGGCCGCCGAACGCGCCGCCGTGCTTCTCAAAATCGCCGACGTGATCGAAAAGCGCCTGAGCCTTCTCGCCCTCGTCGAGACCATCGACAACGGCAAGCCGATTTGCGAGACGACCGCCGCCGACCTGCCGCTTGCCGTCGATCACTTCCGCTATTTCGCCTCCTGCATCCGCGCCCAGGAAGGCTCGCTCTCGGAAGTCGACCACACCACCATCGCCTATCACTTCCATGAGCCGCTGGGCGTCGTCGGCCAGATCATCCCGTGGAACTTCCCGCTGCTGATGGCGGTGTGGAAGCTGGCCCCTGCCCTTGCCGCCGGCAACTGCGTGGTGCTGAAGCCCGCCGAGCAGACCCCCATGGCCATCATGGTACTGATGGAACTGATCGGCGACCTGCTGCCGCCCGGCGTCATCAACGTCGTCAACGGCTTCGGCATCGAGGCCGGCAAGCCTCTCGCCCAGAACAAGCGCATCGCCAAGATCGCTTTCACAGGCGAAACCACGACCGGCCGCCTGATCATGCAATATGCGTCGGAGAACATCATTCCGCTGACGCTGGAACTCGGTGGCAAATCGCCCAACATCTTCTTCGCCGACGTGATGGCGGAGAACGATGACTTCTTCGACAAGGCGCTGGAAGGCTTCACCATGTTCGCGCTGAACCAGGGCGAGGTGTGCACCTGCCCCAGCCGAGCATTGGTGCAGAAGTCGATCTATGACAAGTTCATGGAGAAGGCGCTGGCGCGCGTGAAGAAGATCAAGCAGGGCCATCCGCTCGATCCTTCGACGATGATCGGCGCCCAGGCTTCCAACGACCAGCTCGAGAAGATCCTCTCCTACTTCGACATCGGCAGGAAGGAAGGGGCGAAGGTGCTGGCCGGCGGCTCACGCAACATGCTCGAAGGCGAACTGAAGGATGGCTACTACGTTCATCCGACGGTGCTGGAAGGCAACAACAAGATGCGCATCTTCCAGGAAGAAATCTTCGGGCCCGTGGTGTCTGTCACCACCTTCGACACGCCCGAGGAAGCGCTCGCCATCGCCAATGACACGCTCTATGGCCTGGGCGCCGGCGTTTGGACGCGCGACATCAACCGCGCCTACAACTTCGGCCGTTCCATCCAGGCGGGCCGTGTGTGGACCAACTGCTACCACCTCTATCCCGCTCACGCGGCATTCGGTGGCTACAAGCAGTCGGGCATCGGGCGCGAGACGCACAAGATGATGCTCGATCACTATCAACAGACCAAGAATATGCTGGTGAGCTATAGCCCCAAGGCTTTGGGCTTCTTCTAACCGCCGGCATGCGGGAAGGCGGCCGTCACCCCGCCTTCCCGCCACTCTTTACTTTTCTGAAAATACATCAAACAGCAGGTGTTTACATGGATCGCGGCGCAGTCACGTCCTGGGCGGAACAGGCCAAGAAGCTGAAGTTCCACACGCAGGCCTTCATCGATGGCAAATGGGCGGATGCGGCCTCGGGCAAGACCTTCGACGTGATCAACCCGGCCACCAACAAGGTGCTGGCCAAGGTTGCGGCCTGTGACAAGGAAGACGTGGACCGCGCGGTGAAAGCCGCCCGCAAAGCCTTCAATTCCGGCGTCTGGTCGAAGCGCCCGCCGGGCGAACGCAAGGCGATCCTCTCGAAGCTCGCCGATCTCATCCTTGAGCATCAGGATGAACTGGCGCTCACCGATACGCTCGACATGGGCAAGCCCATCACGCTGACCACGACCGGCGACATTCCCGGCTCTTCCGATACCATCCGCTGGTATGCGGAAGCCATCGACAAGGTCTATGACGAGATCGCCCCCGCTGGCCACGGCAATCTGGCGATGATCCGCCGCGAGGCGCTGGGCGTTATCGGCTGCGTGGTGCCGTGGAATTATCCCTTCCAGATGGCGGTGTGGAAGATCGCCCCCGCCCTGGCGTGTGGCAACTCCGTCATCCTCAAGCCCGCCGAACAGTCGCCGCTCTCGGCGCTGAAGCTCGCCGAACTCGCGGCGGAAGCGGGCATTCCCGCAGGCGTGTTCAACGTGCTGCCGGGCTTTGGCGAAACGGCGGGCGAGTTGATTGGCCGCCACATGGATGTCGATTGCGTGGGTTTCACCGGTTCGACGGAAGTGGGCAAATATTTCCTGCGCTATTCCGCGGAAAGCAACATGAAGCAGGTGTGGCTGGAGTGCGGCGGAAAAAGCCCCAACCTCATCTTCGCCGATTGCGACGACCTCGAAGCGGCGGCTGATGCCTCGGCCTTCGGGATCTGGGGCAACCAGGGCGAGGTGTGCTCCGCCAATTCGCGCCTCCTCGTCGAGGAAAGCATCAAGGACAAGTTCATTGCCCTGCTGCGCGAGCGCGCCAAAGGCTTCCAGCCCGGCGATCCGCTCGATCCCGCGACCAACATGGGCTCGATTGTCGAGGCGCGGCAGACCGAGAAGATCATGAGCTATATCGAGAAGGGCAAGGCCATCGCCTCGCTGGTGGAAGGCGGCAAGCGCCTCACCCTCAACGGCTCCGACAATTTCGTGACGCCGACGATCTTCGACAATGTGAAGAACAACATGGTGATCGCCCAGGAAGAAATCTTCGGGCCCGTGCTGTCCGTCATTTCCTTCAAGACGGAAGAAGAGGCGGTGAAGATCGCCAATGACACGATCTATGGCCTCGCCGCATCGATCTGGTCAAACAACCTGAAGCGCGTGCACCGCCTCACCGACGTGATCCAGGCGGGCACCGTGTCGGTGAATTGCGTGGACGCGGGCGGCAACACGGTGCCCTTCGGCGGCTTCAAGCAGTCCGGCATCGGGCGCGACCTGTCGCTGCACGCTTTCGACAAATACACCAACCTCAAGACGGTGTGGGTCAAATATGGTTGACCGCGTCACGGCCACTGATGTGGCGCTGGGCTGGATTGAAAAGCTCAACGCCAAACATGGCCCATTGATGTTCCACCAGTCGGGCGGCTGCTGCGATGGCTCGGCCCCCATGTGCTATCCGCGAAACGAATTCCGCACCGGAGCAAGCGATGTGCTTCTGGGATCGATCGGCGGCGCGCCCTTCTACATGGGCGCGGCGCAGTTCGATTACTGGAAGCACACGCAACTGATCATCGATGCCGTGCCGGGGCGCGGGGCCGGCTTCTCGCTGGAATCGCCCGAAGGCATCCGCTTCCTTACCCGCAGCCGCGTGTTCACCGATGACGAGGTGAACGAACTGGAAGGCGGCAATTGACGCTGGCGCGCGGGGCGTTCACTCTCACGCCATGATCGTCCGTGAAAGCCCGAGGCCGTGGGAACTGCTGTTCATCATGCGCGGCTCCATCGTTCCCGATATCTGGCCGCAGGTCGCTGTTGTCGTCGCCATCTCGGCGCTCACGACCTTTCTCGATCTCTCCGGCATCCTGCACATCCAGCCGATTGCAGCTTTGCCTTTCTCGCTGATCGGCATTGCGCTGTCGATTTTTTCGGGCTTCCGCAATTCCGCCAGCTATGAGCGTTGGTGGGAGGCGCGCAAACTTCTCGGCCAGCATGTGATCGATGCGCGAAGCCTGGCGCGCGAGGCAGCCTCCTATCTCGATGAAGCAGCCGCGCGGCGCCTCGTCTTGCTCACCATCGCCTTCGTCGCGGCGCTCCGCGATCATCTGCGCGGCAATCCGCAGGGTGCGGATGTGGCGCAATATGTTGAAAACGCCGGCTGCGCCATGCCGCCCGCCACATCACATGTGCCCGACCGCCTGCTTGGCCTGATGAGCAAGGAGGTGGCGGATGCGCTGCAGAGCGGAAAGGTCACTGCCCCCATCGCGCAGGTGATGGAAGAGCGCATCGTCAGCCTGTCCGGCGTTCTGGCAGGCGCCGAACGCATCAAGTTCACGCCGCTTCCCTATGCCTATTCCCTCCTGCTTCATCGCACGGCCTATATGTTCTGCCTGCTGCTACCCTTTGGCCTTGCCGAAACGACGGGTCTGTGGACGCCTCTTCTTTCCGCCATCCTCGCCTATACATTTTTCGGGCTTGATGCGCTGGGCGACCAGCTTTCGCAGCCCTTTGGAACCGGCGACAACGCCCTGCCACTCGCCGCCATCACCCGCACCATCGAGATCAACCTCTGCGACATGATTGGCGAAACCGCGCCGCCTCAGCTTCATCCCGTGGAATATCTGCTGACGTAGCAGCGGCGGAACAAATATGGCGGTTCTGCGTTGTCTCCGGCATCATCCCGGAGTTTTTCATGATCAGAGCCATTGGATTATTGGTATTCATGCTGGTGTCGGCTGCCGCCGTCATCATTGCCGCAGGCACGAGTTTCATTGCGGTTGCCGCTTTGGCGGCACTGGTGGGCGGCTTTGCAGGCGCGGTTTCGCTTGCCGCGGAAATCAAGCGCGCCATGACCTGACGGCGGAACATCGCTTTAAAAAGCGCGCGGACCTTTCGGCCCGCGCGTTTTTTATTCAATTCACGTCGACTGTTTCGCCATCTTTCAATTTTGAAAGATCAAAACTGAACACAGGCCGCGATGTTGCGCCGTTGACACTGTTCAGGCGGAAGGTCAGGCTCTTGTTCTCAAAACGATAAGACACGGTGCTGCCGTTCCACGCTTCTGGAATGCAGGGCTCGATGAACAGCATGCTGCCTTCCCGCCTGAAACCGAGAATGGCTTCGAGCCCGGCGCGGTACATCCAGCCCGCCGCGCCCGTGTACCAGCTCCACCCGCCCTGTCCTGCGCGTTCGCCGGAATAGACATCGCCCGCGATGACATAGGGTTCGATCCGGTAATGCGATGCATCTTCCCGCGTCCGCGCGTGATTGACCGGGTTGATCAACGCCATCAGCGCATTGGCCTTGTCCGCCTCTCGCAGTTTCGCAAAGGCATAGATGGCCCACAGCGCGCCATGCGTATATTGCCCGCCGTTCTCGCGGATTCCCGGCGGATAGCTTTGAATATAGCCGGGATCCGGAACGGTGGACTGGAACGGCGGCGTGAACAGCATGGCTATTTTCACTTTTGGATCGATAAGGCGCTGTTCCAGTTGCGCCATGGCCGAACGCGCTTTCTCAGGATCGGCAACACCCGACAGCACCGCCCATGATTGCGCGATGGCATCGATCTGGCATTCCCTGGCCCCGGCCGTGCCGAGCGGCGTGCCGTCATCGAAATAGGCACGGCGATACCATGCGCCGTCCCATCCGCTGTGATCCAGCGCCTTCGCGAGAGATGCTCTGTGCGCGGACCATTTCGCCGCATTGGCCCTGTCGCCGCGCGCGGCGGCAATTTTCTCGAACATGCTGAACGTCGCGCACACGAACCAACCCAGCCAGATGCTTTCGCCTTTGCCATGCTCGCCCACCTTGTTCATGCCGTCGTTCCAGTCACCTGTGCCCATCAACGGCAGGCCATGCGCGCCATTGGCCATGCTGCGGGCAAGCGCCCTCACGCAATGCTCATAAAGCGTTGCATCTTCGGGGGCGCGCGCCGGCGTCGTGAAGGCATCGTGCTGATCCGCGGCAAGTGGCGGCGCCTCCAGGAACGAAACACGCTCATCCAGCACGCCATCATCGCCGGTGAGCGTCACATAATAGGCCGTGCAATAGGCAAGCCACGCCGTATCGTCGCTGATGCGCGTGCGGATGCCCGCGCCTGTCCTTGGCAGCCACCAGTGCTGCACATCGCCTTCGGTGAACTGGCGCGATGCGGCATTCAGCAGATGGGCGCGCGTCAGATCTGGCCGCACATGCGCGGCCGTCATGCCATCCTGCAACTGGTCGCGGAATCCGAATGCGCCGCTCGCCTGATAAAAGCCGGCCCGGGCGAAAAGGCGGCAGCCGATCGTCTGATAGAGCAGCCAGCCATTCATCATCACATCGAAGGCGGGATCAGGCGTTTTTACGCGAATGGCGCCCAGCATACTGTCCCATGACATGCGCACGCGGTTCAGCGTGTCTTCAAATGGAATGGCGCGGTATTTTGCCACCAGCTCGCGCGCCTGCTGCACCGACTCCGCCGCGCCGAAGGTGAGAATGACATCAGCGGAGCCATTGGCCGGAAGGCGCACAAGCTGCTGCAACGCGAGGCATGGATCAAGGCCACCGCCGAACTCACCGGAGAGCGGCTTCGATTCCGCCAAGCCGTGCGGCCACATCAGCCCATCCGGGCCTTCCAGCACGGAGCGGCGATTTCCGGTCATGCTCGTCTGGCGGCCGTTCATGTCCGCGAAGACGGTGACATGGCCGAAATCATTGTTCCACCGGTTCTGTGCGAAGCAGGCATTGGTCTGCCGGTCGGTATCGGTTGTGACGTAATGCGCGGCAATGCTGCGGCGCTGGCCCATCACCAGATCGGCGTAGAAAGTAACAGCCAGCGCGCGGTCTTGCGTGCGATGATTGGTGAGCGTCAGCCGCATGCGCTTCACCGGATCATCGGGGTCCACGATCTCCACCAACTCCATGCCCAGCCCCTGCTGCTCCGCAATCTGGCGCGTTAAGCCGAAGCCGTGCCGGGTGGTGAAGGTGCCGGGCCGCTTTCCCAAGGGCTGGATCGTGGGCGACAGCAGACGCCCGCTGTCACTGTCCATGATATAGAAGGCCTCTCCCGGCCGATCGGCGACCGGATCATTGGACCAGGAGGTGATCTGGAACTCCCGGCTGTTGCCATACCATGTGTAGCCGCCCCCCTCCGCGCCGCGCTGCGTACCGAAGCGCGGGTTGGCGATCACATTCACCCACGGTGCGGGAAGCGATTTCTGCGGGTCGTGCAGGATCACATACTCATTGGTGTCTGGATCAAATCCGCCGAAGCCGTTGAAAAAGGCGAGATGGCCGCCCTCCCGCGGCGCGCCGGGAAGCGCCGGCGAAGGTTTTCGCGCAACCAGAGCTGCGTCCGGCCGGGAGGCGGATTCCACGAGCTGGTCTTCGATGCGGCCTTTGGCGGCCCAGAGGATGACGCGCGCCGCGGCGGCAAGCGCATCAGCCTGCTCGGTGGTGAGACGGTCGGCGCGCAGCACGAAGATTTCGCCCTGCCAGGACTGGGGCGAGCCATGAGCGCGTTCACGCGCCGCCAGCGCATCCAGCCGTTCCTGCAACTCCTCGAGATAGGAAACCGGGCGCTCATTGATGATGACGATGTCAACGAAGAGCCCCTTCTCCTGCCAGTAGCGGCGGCCCAGCAACGCATCTTCCACAGCCCCGATGTCCTCGGCATTGCGGATGTGCATGAGAAGAATGGGCCTTGTGCCGGAAATCGACAGCGGCCAGAGCGTAGACTGCTTTTGCATGCCAGCCGCCACCGCCCGCGCATCGGGGCGATAGGAGGGGCTGGAATAGACAAGGTTCGAGGCAATGTCCTGAAAGGCATTGGCTTTGGTCACATCGCAGGAGAGATGACGCAGCAGCACGCGTGATTGCGTCCAGGCCAGAACCTGTATGCGGTCAATGGCGGCCATCTGATGATGAGCCGAAATCGCTTCGATGAGCGCGTCGCGGGTTGCCGCTGCAATCGTCCAAAGAACGCAACGGACCTTGCGATGGGCGGGAAGCGTGAGCCTGAGCCGCAACGCAAACACGGGGTCGAGCGTATATCCAACGTTGCCCGGAAGTTGCACGCCGGGCTGCAGCGCCTGCGCATCTGACAGTGCCGTGCTGCGCCCAAGAAAAGCCAGGCGCGATGTCTCGAATTCACGGCCCGACGGCGAAGCTTCCTCATCCGCCACGATGAACTGCGCCGCCCAGATGTCCGGATCGTTTTCAGCGCGCTTCCGCCGCGTGGCGATGATCGCATTGAACTCCGGCAAATGTTCCGTAGCGATGAACATCTTGGAAAAGGCGGGATGCGCATCGTCCGCCGCAGGCTCCGCCAGCGCCAGTTCCATGTAGGTGGTAATTTCGATGCTGCGCGCCTCACCCGCCATGTTGACGAGCCCCAGCACGCGCGCCTCGGCATTTTCTTCCGTCGAGACGATGCACTCGAACTCGGTGCGGATGTCTCCGTCCGTCCTGTGAATCTCGGCCTTCTCCTGGCTGAAGATGGCGAGATAGCTGGATGGCGCACCCTTGTCAGCGGCAAGCCCAAGCGTCCAGCGCTCATGCGACCCGGTATCACGCAGGAAAATATGCATGCCCCAGTCATCGAGAACCGGGTCTTCGCGCCAGCGGTTGATGGCGATGCCGTTCCACCGGCTGTAGCCGCCGCCCGTGCCGGTAAGCATGACGCTGTAGCGTCCGTTTGACAGAAGATGGGTGACGGGCGCATCGAGCTTGCGCGGATCAACCAGACGCGCCGCAGCGCCGATGATTTTCGCCTGCCCGCCGCGCGGTGCGCCATCGGTGAGGTTCAGCGTCTTGGACGGCACGTGATGGGGCGTCCGCTCCTGCAACACCAGTTCTGTCGCACGGACAGTATTTTCAGCGTGAAACAGCTCTCTCAGCGCGCCATCCGTCACCGCGTTGAAGATCGCGGTGATCGTCATGCCCTGATGATGGGCGAAAAAGGCGCGTACGATGACATAGAGCTCGCCCTCGCGCAGCCGCGACGGCGTGAAGTCGACCGAACTCGTAGAAGCCGAAGCGTCCGCGTGCGCCAAGCTTCTCGAGCGCCGCATAGTTTTCCGCCGCCTCGGCGGGCAACACCATGCTGGCAAGACCAGTGGCATAGGGCGCGATCACGTGATTGTCTTCCAGCCCGCGCTTGAGGCCGAGGCCCGGCACGCCGAAATTCAGGTACTGATAGGTGAATTGCAGGTCACGCGCCGCATAGCCGGCTTCCGATATGCCCCACGGCGTTTTCTTGCGCCGCCCATAGGCGATCTGCTTTCGCACAATCAGCTTGAGGGTCTGCCTGAGCAAGGTGCCATGCGGATAGTTGAGAACCAGGTTGGGCATCAGATATTCGAACATCGAGCCCGACCATGAGACGAGTGCCGCCGCGTGATCGATGGCCACCACCGGCCGCCCTAGCCTGAACCAGTGCTGCAGCCGCGCATCGCCCTTGGCCACGGCGAGAAAACTGGTGAGTGCCGCTTCCGATGCGAGAAGATCGTAACAGCTCTGGTCGAGCGACTCCTCACGCACCTGATAGCCGATCGACAGGAGCTCGCGCTGCGTGTTCATCAGGAATGCGAAATCCATGCCATAGGCGAGCACCCGCGCCGTGGCGGCGGCCTCGCCAAGGCGCGCATTCATTTTCGTGATGTCGTCGACTGAAGCCGTGGCATCGCGTGACATGGCTTCGGATGACGCCCTGAGGCGCTGTGTCCAGAACAGCAGGTCTTCCATGTCCGCCGGCGTCAGCGCAGTGGCGGCGCGGCCCGCCGCCTGTTCAATGCCGGTGATCTGCACCGACGCCATGACCAGCCGCATGGCGATGAGATCAGGCGCGCCGCGCAGCTCCGCCAGGCTCGCAAGAAGGCCATCGGCAAGGCCGATCGCCGCCTTGCATTCCTCCTCAATGCGGCGATGCGTTTTTGCCAGATGCCGCCACTCCTCCGCGACGATCCGCGCGGCATCGGCAATGCCATCTATGCGGCTGGCGGAAACGGCAGTCCGCCCCTGCCATTGCGCGCAGGCATTGGCGAGGGCGATCAGATGGCCGGAGAGGTTGCCGCTGTCGACCGTTGACACATAGCGCGGCTCAAGCGGCGCGAGCGTGCGCGTGTCATACCAGTTGAACAGGTGCCCCCGGTGCATCTCCATCCGCTTCATGGTGTCGAGCGTGGCGGAGATGCGGTAGACCGCCTCGTCCCGGCCAATCCAGCCCATCTCATGGGCTGACACGGTGGAGATGAGATAAAGCCCGATGTTGGTAGGTGACGTGCGATGCGCCACGACAGGATTGGGGTCTTCCTGAAAATTATCGGGCGGCAGCATGTTTTCGCCCGGCGTGACAAAGATTTCAAAATAGCGCCAGGTGCGCCGCGCAATCTGCCGCAGCATGGCAATGTCTGATGCCGTGGCTGTCGCCTCCGCGAAAGGCTCGGGCGGTTGGCTGATCCACCACGCGAAAGCGGGTGACAACATCCACGCGATGGCAAATGGAATTGCCACCGGCGCCACCGGAACAATGTGTGATGTATAAGCCAACAGGATCAGCACGCCTGTGACAGGCGCAGCGGCCATGCGCCTGTAGGTGGCAGCGAGGCTTGGCGAAGGGCCGGCGCCCGCCTGCGCTGCCGTGGTCCATTCCAGCAAATTTCGGCGCGAGATGAACAGGCGGAACAGCGTGCGCACCGCCGCATCGGCCATGAGCCACGCCTGATGCGCCAGAAGCAGCAGCCGCGCGCCCGTGAGGCGCAGGGCGCTGCCAAGATCGTCAAGAAGCGTCAGCGCCTGGCTTTCCACGGTGATCGCCTCCGACCGGAAGCTGCCGCTAGCGAGGATGGGCAGGAACGACGGCACCAGCATCACGGCCATCAGAAACAGCGTGAAGCCAACGGCGGTTGACGGAGGAAGAGTGATACATCCCGCCACCAGCGCCGCCAGCGTGAAGGGCGGCGTGAGGCTGCGCCGCAGATTGTCAGCCGTCTTCCACAATCCCAATGCCGAAAGCCCGTCACGCTTGAACAGCGACGCCCACATCCACGGCAAAAGCTGCCAGTCCCCGCGCGCCCACCGGTGATGGCGGGCCGCATCCGCGAGATAGCGTTCAGGGAAATCTTCCACCACCTCAACGTCGCTCACCAGCGCGGCGCGGGCAAAGCTGCCCTCGAAGAGATCATGGCTCAGCATTGTGTTGTCTGGAACACGGCCCCTGATCGCCGCCTCGAAGGCGTCGATGTCGTAGATGCCCTTGCCCGTGAAAGTGCCTTCGCCGAACAGGTCCTGATACACATCGGAGACGGCAAACACGTAAGGATCAATGCCAGGGCGGCTGGAAAAGATGCGCTGGAAGATCGTGCCAGGCCCGCGCTCGGGAACCGAGATGGTCACGCGCGGCTGCATGATTCCATAGCCGCTGACGACCCGCTGTTTCGCTTCGTCCAACACCGGGCGATTGAGCGGATGCGCCATCTTGCCCACCAGCTTGCGCGCCGCGCCGCGCGGCAGAACGGTATCGGCGTCCAGCACGATGATAAGGCGGACATCATCCGGAACGTGCTCCGGCGTGTGGATGAAACTTGTGTCTTTGTTTCCGCGCAGCAGCGTATTGAGTTCATGCAGCTTGCCGCGCTTGCGCTCCCATCCCATCCATTTGCGCTGGCCGGGGTTCCACCGCCTGGCCCGGTGGAACAGCATGAAGCGCCGATGGCCGTGCTTCGCGTTCAGAGCGGCGATGCCATCGACAGCGGCGCGCAGCAAGCGCCGGTCATCCTCGCTTTCGGCAAGGCCGGCGTCTTTCCAGTCGCTGACCAGCGCATAAAAAAGCTGATCGTCCGGATTGGACAGCGCGTGGCTTTCGATCTTCTGCACCAGCCCGTCGACAGCATGAAAGCTGTCGAGCAGAACCGGCACCGCGATCATGGTGCGGAAGGCCTCCGGTATGCCCGTCTCGAAGGACAGCGCCGGAAGCGTCACCGGCTTCATCAGCCGCGTGATGGCGTAGTTCACCATGGCCGCCGCCGCTTCACAGGCAGGCACGAAGGTGAGAACAGCCAGAATGATGATCGCCGCCGCGGAATGGCTGAATGGTAGCACCGCGGAAAGGCCGAGTACCGTTGCCGCCAGCGCCAGCAGGATGATCGCGCCGCCATATCCCGCGACACCTGACGCCCGCACGGCATCCCGCAGCTTGCGGCTGGTCGGCGCGTGATATCCGGCGCGCCGCTCGAGATCGCGGCGCGCCGAACCCATCAGCGCGTCTCCGGCAGATGTCCCGGCGATCGACAGGCTGGCCTTGGCAATATCCTCTTCGCTCATGCGCGAATGGCGCGCGAGGTCTTCCACCTGCCGCCGGTAGGATGAGCGCGTGGCGGGATCGAGTGCCGCATATTCGGCTTCCCCGCCAAGAATGTGATCCACATGGCTTACGGCGCGGAACCACTGCTCCCAATCCTGGTCGCCGATGCTCTTCAGGCTGGTGAACAGGTTTTGCATCGTCACGTTGTTGGCGGCGAGGCGGGCGTGTTCATCGTGAATGGCGCTGTCGAAATCATGCCCCATCTGATGCACATGCCGGTTGATGAGAGCGAGCGCGGGCGCACTCACGCCGCGGTCATCGCGAAGCCTGCGGATGACCTGCACCAGAAACGACAGCCGGGCATGCTCGGGAAAGGGCCGCATGATGGCGGCGAAGCGCGTGAGCGCGGATTCATCTTCCGTCACCTCGCCCACCAGCGCATCCGCCGCTGCGCGCGCCTGACGCGAAATCACCGTGCGGCGGGCCACCCGCGCCGCGTTTTCCAGCAATGTGATGCGAAGGTGAATAGGCAGCGCCCATAGCTCGCCGATCGCCAGCGGCCTCACCTCCTGATAGGCGTTCACGAATTCGATGAATGTCGCGGTGTCAAACAGCGAGTCCGTATGTGCCACATAGGCCCATGCCATGCCGAACACGAGCGGATAGCCGCTGAGATGAAGGTTCGGCCCGATCTTGGGCAGCTGGCGATAATAGCTGGGCGGCAGGTCGGCCTGGATCTGGCGGTACTGCTGTTCAAGAACATGAAAATTGTCGATCAGCCATTCCGCAGCGGGCACGAGCTGCTCGCCATCCTCCGCCGCGTTCCTTAACGCCGCCTGGCTTTGCAACAGCGACGTCCACTCTTCTGTGAGGCGCGCCGCGATGCTGCGTGCCGGAAAATCGCGTGGCGCCGGAACCTGGGCTTCCGCCAGCGCCCGCGCATGACCGGCAAGGCGGTATGAATTGAATTTTTCCGAGCGGACCGCCCAATCCGCCGACACATCCCGGCTTTGGGGCTTGGGAACAATGCCTGCGAAAAAACGCCGCCCTGCTTCAAGATTTATTGTTCAGCGGTTCCTCACCCCATGCACGATGAAGGAAAAACGGAAAACCCGCCGGAATGTTCCATATTGCACATATGCTCTTGGGTTCTGGCGGTGACCTCGCCCGAGATATGCAGCGTGCGGAATACTCTCTGAGTTAGCCGCGGCTTGCCGGGCTTTAGCTCGAGGACTATCCGTCACGGTGATGATTTCAGACAGAAAAACAGGCGACGGCGAGACCGCGTCCTCGATCTTCGTGCCCTTGTGGCTGCTGGCCTTGCTGGCCTTCAGCGGCACGCTGGCCATGCATATTTTCGTGCCGGCCCTTCCTGTCGCGGCGAAAGATTTGCAGGCGGGCATTCCCGCCATGCAGATGACCATCAGCCTCTATATTCTGGGTTTGGCGGGCGGCCAGTTGGTCTATGGCCCGCTGGCCGACCGCTTCGGGCGCAGGCCCACGTTGATGGGCGGATTGGCGCTCTATACCGCTGCGGGGATCGCAGCGCTCCTCGCGCCTTCCGTTCATGCGCTGATTGCCGCACGGCTGTTCCAGGCGCTGGGCGGCTGCGCGGGGCTGGCGCTGGCCCGCGCCATCGTGCGCGATACATCCGCCCCCGCCGATACGGCGCGCCGCCTGGCGCTGATGAACCTGATGATCACTGTTGGCCCTGGCGTTGCGCCGATCATCGGCGGCGCCCTGGCCGATTGGGCGGGCTGGCGCTCGATCTTCCTGCTGCTGGTGGCGCTTGGCATCGCCAACCTGTTTTTCACCTGGCGGCTGCTGCCGGAAACCGGCGGCAAATCCGAAGAGGGACTTGCCGGGCTGATTGAAAATTACGGCGCGCTCATCCGCTCGCCGGTGTTCTGGTGCTATGCCATTGGCGGCGGCTGCGCCACCACCTCGATGTATGCCTTTGTCGCTGCCGCTCCGTTCATCTTCACCAACGAACTTCACAGGCCTGCCTTCGAGGTCGGCATCTATCTCGCCATCCTAATCCTCGGCGTGTGGTGCGGCAGCATGCTGGCCAGCCGTCTCATTGGGCGGGTGTCGATGCGGAGGCTGCTGGTTGTCTCCAATGCGGCGGGGGCACTCGCCTCCTTTGCCCTGCTGGGCGCCGTTCTGCTGGGGCAATTGTCGGTGGCGCTGGCGGTCATCACCATGTTTATTTTCACGGTGGGCGTCGGCACCGCGGCACCGGCGGCGCTCACCGAGGCGATCAGCGTCAACCCGCGCGTGGCAGGTTCGGCCTCGGGCCTCTATGGAGCGATCCAGATGGCGGTTGGTGCGCTCTGCACCGCTCTGGCGGGATTTGGGTCCGATCCCGCCTTTGCCGCAGCCTTGGTGTTGGCCGCTGCCAGTGTCATCGCCCAGCTTGCCTTCGCCTATGCCACCCGCGCCAACACGGCGCGCGCCGCTTAAGCCTGAGCCGTGCTGGCCTTCATGGTGACGTTGCCTTCTGGCCCGGAAATCCAGTAATCGCTACCGCGCGCATTCACGCTGAAAGCTCCGCCATCGAACAGGGGCGAGACGCCGCGATAGGTGAAGAGCCGCGGCGCTTCGCCAGTGTTGCGCCGCGCCGCCAGCCGCAGCAGGCAGGTGGCCTGCAACGGCCCATGCACCAGAAGCCCGGGATAATGTTCCTCGTTCAGGCAATAGGGCCGGTCATAGTGAATGCGGTGGCTGTTGAAAGTGACGGCGGAATAGCGGAACAGCAGCAGCGGCGTGGCGGCAATCGTCTCGCTCACCTCGGGAACATCCTGTGCGGCAGGAGCGGGAGAAGCGGCAGCGTCGAGCCCGCGATAGACAATATCGTGCCGCTCGCTGAGGGCCTCTCCCCGCGCGGTGAGATAGCGATGCGTGACGGTGACAAAGCACAAACGCCCGCTCCGCCCTTCCTTCATCACCACATCGTCGATGCGCGAGTGGCGGCGCACCCTGTCGCCCACGCGGAGACCGCCGTGGAAGGCAAGCTGCCCGCCCGCCCACATGCGGCGCGGCAGTGGCACGGGCGGCAGAAACCCGCCGCGTGCCGGATGCCCGTCAGGCCCCGTTTCGGAGATCGGCACAATGTCAGGCGCCAGGCACCAGTGAATGCCGAGCGGTGCGGGTGCTCCAAGTGACAGATCGCCTTCGCCGCCGAAGATCGATGCAAAACATTCGGCAAGACGCGGCGAAATTTCGTCTCCCGCCTCCCGTTCCCGCCCGATCCAGTCCCTGAGATCGCTCATGTGGGTATTAATAAGAGCGCGGCATGCCAAGCACATGCTCGGCAATGAAGCTCAGGATCAAATTGGTGGAGATGGGCGCCACCTGATAAAGCCGCGTCTCGCGGAATTTGCGCTCGATGTCATATTCCGCCGCGAAGCCGAAGCCGCCATGCGTCTGGATGCAGGCCTCGCCCGCCGCCCAAGAGGCTTCAGCCGCCAGCATCTTCGCCATATTGGCTTCCTCGCCGCAATTCTCGCCCGCCTCATAGCGGCGCGCGGCTTCCTTCACCATGAGATCGGCAGCGCGCATCTGCACATGAGCGCGGGCGATCGGGAACTGCACGCCCTGATTCTGCCCGATTGGGCGGCCGAACACCACGCGCTCATTCGCGTAATGGCTGGATTTGGCGATGAACCACTTGGCATCGCCGACGCATTCCGCAGCAATGAGGATGCGTTCGGCATTCATGCCCGAGAGAATGTAGCGGAAGCCCTTGCCCTCCTCGCCCACGAGATTTTCAGCGGGCACGCGCACATTGTCGAAGAACACTTCCGTGGTGGAATGGTTCATCATGGTGCGGATGGGGCGGATGGTCATGCCGCCTTTCAGCGCCTCGCGCATGTCGACGATGAACACCGACATTCCATCGGTGCGCTTGGCCGCCTGGTCCTTGGGCGTGGTGCGGGCAAGCAGCAGCATGAGATCGGAATAGAGCGCCCGCGAGGTCCAGATCTTCTGGCCCTTGATGACATAGTGATCGCCGTCTCGGGTGGCGAAGGTCTTGATCGATGTTGTGTCGGTGCCGCTGCCGGGCTCCGTCACGCCGAAGGCCTGAAGCCTCAGCGTGCCATTGGCGATGCCCGGGAGATAACGCTGCTTCTGCTCCGCGTTCCCGTGGCGGAGGATGGCACCCATGATATACATTTGCGCATGGCACGCCCCGCCATTGCACCCGGCACGCTGGATTTCCTCAAGGATCGCCGCGGCGGCGGAAAGCGGCAGGCCCGCGCCGCCATATTCTTCGGGAACGAGGGCAGCGAGATAGCCCGCTTCGGTGAGGGCTTTCACAAACGCTTCAGGATAAGCGCCGTCGCGGTCCATCTCCTGCCAGTATGAGCCGGGAAAATTGGCGCACAGCTTCGCCACTTCCTGGCGTATCTCGGCATAGTCCTGCTGCGTCACGTGAATATCCCTTGAATGTCAGGCCGCCTGCAGCGGCGTGCTGTGCAAATTCTCAATGTCCATGACCGAACTCGAGCCGCGACAGAAGCGAAGCCGCACCGTTGTGAAGAACCGGCGTGGCAAGCGTCATGAACTTCTCGCCGCGCTGCCGGGCATCGGGGAATGTTTCGGGTTCGCCCGAGGGATCAGGAATGCTGCGCTCCACCCATCCGGCTTTCGTGCGAAGTGCGATATGCGCGCCAAAGGGATGGCGAAGGCCCTCCAGCCGCGGGTCGCGCTGCACATCCACGCGGGCCGCAATCGCCTCGATACCGGCGTTGCCCAGCAGGCTGTAATCATCCCAGCCGAAGCGCCCCTGGGAAAGCGCCACCGCCGCCGTGAACGGCATGGAGAACTGGCCGTCCACGATGCTTTTGGGATGGCGTTTTTCCTCCAGCGGATCGCCGGTCAGCACGATGCCGTTCTTGTGCAGGCCGATCCTTGCTTCAAGAACATCGGCGGCGCTCCAGTTTTTCTCCCGCCTCAGCGCCAGAATGCCGTCAATCGCCGCATGGGTGTAGCGGCAGCTTGGAAATGGCTTCACGGCGATCTTCATGGTTTCGTAGACGCGGCCCAGACCGGCAACCGCAAACTCAACCCGCGCCTTGTCGCTGTAGCCGTGAAGAAATCCATGCTTGCCTTCCAGTGCCTCGGATGCGCCGCGAAAGCCGTTACTCGCCAGGCTCGCGGCCATCAGGCCATTCATCGCCGCCTGCCCCACCTGCCAGCGCTTGTTCCACCCGCCGTTGACGAGGAACTGCAGCGAGCCCGCCGCCTGGCTGGCCGCCACGCCAAACGCCGAGGCAATGCTTTCCGTGCTGAGGCCGAACAGCTTTCCCGCCGCCGCCGCCGCCCCGAAGGTGCCCGCCGTGGCGGTGGGATGAAAGCCCCGCGCATAATGCGAGGTGGGATCAAGCGCATTGCCCAGCCGGCAGCAGACTTCATATCCAGCCACAATCGCCAGCAGCAGGTCGCGGCCGGAAGCGCCCGTCATCTCCGCCGCCGCAAGCGCCGCCGGAACCACGGGGGCGCTCGGATGCAGCGACGAGTCGGCATGGGTATCGTCAAAATCAAGGGAGTGTCCGAAGGCGCCATTGAGCAGCGCCGCAGCCGCCGGGCCATAGCCCCGCGAAAGGCCGAACACTGTGCAGCCGCCTTCGCCATCCAGCGCGAGATCATGAAGCGCTGCCAGAATGGAGGGCGTGGATTCGCTTTCCCGGGAGGCCCGCACGATTGAGCCGATCAGGTCGGTCGCGAGATCGCGGGCGCGCAACAAAACCTCTGACGGAATATCGCGCGCATCAAGGCCTGCCACATATCCGGCAAGGGTCAGGGTTTCGTTGGCCATTGCATTCGTCCTTCAAGTGATGCGCAGATTGCACCGGAGCGGCGGCGCTTCGCCAATAGCGTTTTATTTCGCCGCATATACAGGCAGCCTATGGCGGCTAGAACGGCATATCAATCCGTTATGGCAACCACAGGAGACTGTTATTTGGCGGGCGGCGCGAAATCAGCAAAATTGATCCCGCAAACGGAGGCCCGGCATGGCAAGGCGCAAGGACGCGGATCTGGACGGCATTCTCGTGGTGTCGATCGAGCAGGCCGTGGCGGCCCCCTTTGTCTCCTGCAAACTGGCCGATGCCGGGGCGCGGGTCATCAAGGTGGAACGGCCCGAAGGCGATTTCGCCCGCGAATATGATCATCTCGTGCACGGCGAGAGCGCCTATTTCGTGTGGCTGAACCGCGGCAAGGAATCGATCTGCCTCGACCTGAAGAAGAAGGACGATCAGGCCGTGCTGCACGCCATGCTGGCGCAGGCCGATGTGTTCATCCAGAACCTGGCGCCCGGCGCCCTGTCCCGCCTCGGCTTCGACATGAAGCAGCTGCGCAAGAAATATCCCGCCCTCATCACCTGCGCCATCTCCGGCTATGGCGAGGACGGGCCGCTGCGCGAGCAGAAAGCCTATGACATGCTGGTGCAGGCGGAGAGCGGGCTGTCCGCCATCACCGGCACGGATGGCGGGCCGTCGCGCGTTGGCGTTTCGGTCTGCGATATCGCGGCGGGCATCACGGCGGCGCAGGCGGTGATGCAGGCGCTCTACGCGCGCGAAAGAACCGGCAAGGGGCGGCATATCTCCGTCTCTCTCTTCCAAGCGCTGTCCGACTGGATGAACGTGCCCTATCTGCAATTCGCCTACGGCGGAAAATCGCCGCAGCGCATGGGGCTCAACCATCCCACCATCGCGCCCTATGGCGCCTATGCCTGCGCGGGCGGGCAGTCGCTCCTCTTCGCCATCCAGAACGAGCGGGAATGGAAAGCCCTGTGCGGCGAAGTGTTCCGCAAAGCCGATCTCGCCGCCGATCCGCGCTTTGCCAGCAATTCCAAACGCGTTGAGAACCGCGAGGCGCTGGATGCGGTGATCGTGCCGATCCTGCTGGGCTTCACCCGCGAGGAGGCTTGCGAAAAACTGGATGCGGCGGGCATTGCGTTTGGGCGGGTGAGCAGCATGCAGGATGTCGCGAAACATCCACAGAACAAATATGTGGTTGTCGATGCGCCCTCGGGTCCCGTGCGCATGATCGCGCCTGGTTTCATGGTGGATGGCGAGTTTCCCGATCTCGGCCCCGTGCCGGCATTGGGCGCTGACACGGCGAGGCTGCGCACGGAATTCGCGGACGGGGCTTGAAGGCGGTTTCATCCTCCCATAGAAAAATGAGATCGCCTTGCGGCAAGGCATAATCCAAGGTGGCGGATGGATCTCCGGCAACTCCGGTATTTCGTGGCGATCGCCGAGCAGGGTTCCTTCTCCGGCGCGGCGGAGGTTTTGAATGTCGCCCAGCCCGCGCTGAGCCTGCATGTGCGCAACATGGAAGCCGATCTGGGTGCGGCGCTGCTGTTCCGCACCGCGCGCGGTGTGGTGCCAACGGAAGCCGGTGAAATCCTGCTGCGCAATGCCAGGCTCATCATCGGCCAGTTCGCGGTGGCGGAGGAAGAAATCCGCGGCCATGAATCAGAACCTTCGGGAGATGTGAGGCTCGGTCTTCCCGGCACCATCAGCCAGAACCTCTCGGTGCCGCTCATCATCGCCGCCCGCACGCGCTATCCCAAAATCAACCTCCGCATCGCCGAGGCGATGAGCGGCTTTGTGCTGGAATGGATCCGCGAGTCCCGCGTGGATGTCGCGGTTCTCTATAATCCGCCGCCCGACCGCTCGCTTGTTTCGGTGCCGGTGCTCGATGAGGAACTGTGGCTGCTGGGGCCTGCCAAGCCGGTGGAGGGTGTGGAGCTTCCCACCGGCCGGTCCATCACCTTCAAGACGGTCGCCGCCCTGCCGCTCATCCTGCCGAGCGCCAACCACGGGCTCCGCAGCATGCTGGAGGAGCAGGCGGAAAAGCACAGCCTTGCGCTCAAGCCGGTCATCGAGATCGACTCCTATGGCAGCATCAAGGAACTGGTGGAGGCGGGGTTGGGCTTCTCCACCCTGCCCTTCAATTCCATCGCCCGCGAGGTGAAGGCGGGGCGGCTTCTCACCTGGCGCATCTCGCGGCCCGAACTCAAGCGCTCCATCCATCTCGTGCACGCATCGGACCGGCCGCGCGGCAATGCGGTGACGGCGATCCATGACCTTGCGCGCGAGACATTGCTGGATCTGGTGGCGCGCGGAAAATGGAGCGGCGCGGAGAAAATCGCATGATCACAGACGTTCCACAGGTTCCGCTCTTCGTGCCCGCCTCGCGGCCCGAGCGGTTTTCCAAGGCGGATGGCGCGGGCGCCGATGCGGTGATCGCCGATCTCGAAGACGCCGTTGCGCCGCAGGACAAAGACGCCGCGCGCGCCGCGCTGGTGAACCATGGCGCGTTTTCGTCGCCGCTCTTCATCCGCGTCAACGCCGCCGGAACGCCGTGGTTTGAAGACGATCTTCGTGCCTGCGAGAAAATCAATCCCTCCGCCCTCATGCTGCCCAAGGCGGATGACGCGGAGATCGTCCGCTCACTGATTGAACGGTTTTCCGGCAAGGTCCATATCCTGCCGCTGATCGAAACGGCAAAAGGCCTCGCCGGACTTCCCCGCGTTCTGGATGGCGGCGCATGGACGGCGGCGTTCGGCTCTGTCGACTACGCGCTTGATTTGGGCTGCGCGGAAAATGACCGCGCCCTGCTTCATGCCCGGAGCGAAATCGTCTGGCGCTGCCGCGCCGCAAGCAGGCCAGCGCCGCTCGATGGCGTTTCAACGTCTCTCGATGACGCCGCGCGGATCGAAAGCGAAGCGCGCCACGCCGCGGACCTGGGCTTCGGCGGCAAGCTGGCCATTCATCCCAAGCAGATCGCCCCCATCCGTGCCGCTTTCGCGCCTTCGGAAAAAGAAATCGCCTGGGCCCAAAAAATCATCGCCGCCGCCAGCCAAGGCAGCGCCCAGCGCGTGGCGGGCGAAATGATCGATCTCCCCGTGCTTGAGAGGGCAAAAAAAGTGCTGGCGCGGCAGGCCAATTCCCCCCGTTCGCGCTCATCTGAAAAATGAAATGACCTCACCATCCACCAATGCGGACGGCGATGGGCCAGTGCGGAAATCGATCACACCGAGAGTATTTCCATCGGCACTGATAATGAGGGTCGCACCGTCGATACGAACATCCCGTTTCGGCGGTGGCGTTAAAGAATATTGGCCCACATAGCCGCCTTGCATATTGAAGATCACCACCCGCTGCTGCCCATGCATGACGCTTCCGTCTTCAGGCATGAAGCGATAAGTGTAATCGCAGACGAGAAAATCCTGCATTCCAGTGTGAATGGTGCCTATCGGGTTGAATGAAGCGTTTTCATCGCAGGATATAAGGCCGGAAAAGCCGCCTGCCCTGAGTGCGGCCTCGCGCCCGTCAAGGCATTGCGCCGCGAATGAGGTTCTGGACATGATCTCCAGACTTGCCGTGAATATCACCGCACCGATGACCAGAGCAATTTTGCGCATCGTGGATTTTCCCTCGTGAGGCGCGCCGCCTTTCAAGGCGGGCAATGGCCGGCGCCATCAGCGTCCAAGCCAGCTTTCATCTCTGCTGGCATGAGCAATCTGAATTCCGACTTCACCAAAAAGCGGACCACCCGATCAAGATGGCCCAGAACATATTCCCCGCCAAATGCGATCTGCGGCGGCTCGAGCTTTCCGTGAGAAAAGCTGACAGGAGCAAAATTCAGAACAAATGCTTGCCCGCGTCCATCGGTTTGCAACTCGAAGAACCGCCCGCCTTTGCTGCCTGAAGAGAAAACCATAATTGCAAGGTCTCTGCTTCCGAGCCTGCACCGGGAAACAAACATCGGACTTTCACGACTTTGCACATCTTGAATATACTCGGTCCATTCATTCGGTATGGAAGCGCCAAAGGCTGGAACTCCACAGGCAAGTAACACGATCACCACAAGTCCAAAACGCCCGGGTATGGTCACGCACTTTCCCTTCGCAGCCAATAAGTTGCAGTCGAATGTCTAGCGGTCACAGCCTTGCGATGACTGATCAATCTGCCGGGGCCAGAGCGTGACCGGTGTTTCGTCACTTGCGACGCTCGCCGACCATAGTTTTCCGATGATGTGCACCCGATGATGCAAAAGCTGAGCGGCTTTCCGGTCCAAGAGGTCATCCGGCCTCACCTGAATTTTTACAAACTCGCCCGCCACAGTCTTTTTATAGGCATTTGTAAATTGGACTTTCAGCGGCTTGTCGAGAGCAAGCATCCACGCGCGCCACTTGATATCAACGGCAGGCGTTTCACCAAAGCCCGGAGGCCCCCAGAACATCTCGTCTAGAATAGTGCCGCAAAAATTTATCTCGGCACCCTGATCAGCCACAACAAGGCTGTCACTGGCACGGGCTTGGGATACGGCACTTGAGAAGACGATGGGACAGAACAAGATCATCAAGCCAAAAATGATCTTGCTTGTCGATGCCTGTCCCGCTCGCCCAATGGTGCTACGCATGTTGGCTTCCACAAGGCGCTATAACATGGGCAATCATGGGCGGGTATCCGGAACGGATTACAGCGAGACGAGCCTGCGACTGAAAAATCAGGAAGAAAATGGTGGGCGGTACAGGGATCGAACCTGTGACCCCTACCATGTCAAGGTAGTGCTCTACCGCTGAGCTAACCGCCCACACCTGACAAGACGAGCGCCCCTATAGCGGGGGCTGGCGGGGCGCGCAAGCCCTCAATGCCCTTGAGCGTCAGGCCGCCATCATGCGGTCCACCTCAGCCACGAGATCGCGGAGGTGGAAGGGCTTGGACAGCACTTTCGCATCCTTGGGGGCCTTCGAATCGGGATGCAGCGCCACGGCGGCAAAGCCGGTGATGAACATGATCTTCAGCGCCGGATCGAGTTCCGCCGCGCGGCGGGCCAGCTCGATGCCGTCCATCTCGGGCATCACGATGTCGGTGAGCAGCAGGTCGAAGGCCGTCTGCTTGATCTCCTCGAAGGCGGAGAGGCCTTCGCCGAACGACGTCACCTGATGGCCAGCCTTCTCCAGCGCCTTCACGAGAAAGCGCCGCATGTCTTCATCATCTTCTGCGAGGAGTATTCTGGCCATGGCTGTGGGCATGATCATAATCGCGTTTTGCGGGGCTTGTGAACCCCGGCGCTGCAAGGATTCGCACAGTTACGGGGCCGAGCGTAAACAGGATATGAAGGCTGAGGGACTCTGGACACAGGATATCCCATGGATGATACTGGCGAAGCACCTGATCCGCCGCCCACCGGAGCATGATGACGAGCCCGCAAAACCGCGCCTTCGAGATTCTCGCCCCGGCCCAGTGGTCGGCGCCGGTGGTGTTCAATTCCCCCCATTCCGGCCGGATGTTCGATGAGCAGTTTTTGAAGCAGTCACGCCTGGCGCCGCTGTGCCTGCGGAAATCCGAGGATTGCTATGTCGATGAACTGTTCATGGCCTGCCTCGATCATGGCGCGCCCATGCTGCGCGCCCATGTGCCCCGCAGCTTCATTGACCTGAACCGCGAACCCTACGAGCTTGATCCCCGCATGTTCATGGGCGACCTGCCGGGCCATGTGAACTCGGCGAGCCCCCGCGTGGCGGGCGGCCTTGGCACCATTCCCCGCGTGGTGGCGGAGGGCGAGGAAATCTATCGCGGCCGCCTGAGCTTCGCCGAAGCGCAGGCACGGATCGACGGCGTGTATCTCCCCTATCACCGGACGCTCACCGCGCTGGTGGATGAGGTCTACCGCAAGAACGGCGAGGTGCTGCTGATCGATTGCCATTCCATGCCCTCCTCCGCCTTGGGCCATTTGCCGCCGCAGCAGCCCCGCCATGTGGATGTGGTGCTGGGTGACCGCTTCGGCTCATCCTGCGGCGAGGAGCTGATGGAACTGGTGGAAGGGCTGCTGCAGGCGAAGGGCCTGCGCGTCACCCGCAACAAGCCCTATGCGGGCGGCTTCATCACCCACAGCCATGGCGCGCCGCTGCGCGGCCGCCACGCGCTGCAGATCGAGGTGAACCGCGCGCTCTATCTGAATGAAGCGACGTTGGAAAAGACCGCCAATTTCGGGCCTCTCAAGGCGGTGTTGACGGGCGTCATCGCCGAACTGCTGGCCGAGATCGAAAATCGCCTGGTGCCCAAGCGGCTGGCGGCTGAATAGCGCGCAAGAAAAAGGGCCGATGCACCAAGGTGGACCGGCCCAAGTCTAGGGAGGAAACGCCCAGGAAGGGCTGCGCGGCATCGCTGCCGTGCGCGCTCTAATTGGCAGCGCAACATGGCTATTTCAAGTGCAAATTGAACAGTTTTGTCTGTCCGGTAAAATTTTTCACCCGCCCAAGCCTGACTTGGTCTTTCTAAGACATTGGAAAACAAGTAATTTTCAAGAGCCCCGTAAAACAACCATGCCCTCCTCATGCCGCTATGCGTCCCGTGCATGCGCAATATTTTTGCATCGCAACATGAAATGGCAGCACTTGAGCCGCCCGAAAAACCGCTTTAGAGCCCGCCCATGACACCAGACTGGCAAGACCTCACCCGCTTCGCGTTCCTGCTCGCCGAAGCTTCCGCCGATGCGATCCTTCCCTGGTTCCGGCGCAACGCGGCGATCGAGGTGAAGGCCGGGGCGGTGTGGGACCCGGTGACGGAAGGCGACAAATCCGGCGAACGCGCCATCCGCGCGGTGATCGAGAAGCGTTTTCCAGACCATGGCATCCACGGCGAGGAATATGGCATCAAGGAAGGCCGCTCGCCCTTCACCTGGATTCTGGATCCCGTGGACGGCACGCGGGCTTTCGTGTGCGGCCTGCCCACCTGGGCCACGCTCATCGGCCTCACCTTCGAAGGCAAGCCCGTGCTTGGGCTGATGAACCAGCCCTTCGTGGGTGAGATGTTCTACGGCAACCCGGAAGGCGCATGGCACCGGCGCGGCAGCCACACGGAGAAACTCGCCACACGAAAAGGCATCGCCCTTGCCGCCGCCACCATCGGCACCACGGCACCCGAACTTTACAAGGGCGAAGACCAGGCCTTCTTCCAGCGCCTGCGTGCTAAGGCAACGCTAACGCGCTATGGCGGCGATTCCTATTTCTTCGCGCTTCTCGCCGCGGGCCATGTCGACATCGCCATGGATGCAGGCCTTCAGGCCTATGACATCGCAGCGCTGCTGCCGATCATCACAGGGGCCGGCGGCGCCACCTGCGAGTGGACCGGCAAGGACCCAGTGAAGGGCGGCAACATCCTCACCGCCAGCTCGCACAAGCTGCTTGAGGAAGCGCTTGAACAGCGCACCCTATCCGTTTGATGAGACTCAGTCTTTGCCGCTGAGTTCCGGGGGGTGCCGCTTCAGCCTTCTGGTGCGCGTCACCATGTTCAGCGCCTCCACGCCCACCGAGAAGGCGATGGCAAAATAGATATATTCGCGCGGAATGTGCTGGTGGAAACCATCGGCCACCAGCGCCACGCCGATGAGGATGATGAAGGCCAGCGCCAGCATCTTTACCGTGGGATGCGCGTCGATGAATTTGCTGATCGGCTGTGCCGCAACCATCATCAGCACGATGGCCACCACATTGGCGGCGATCATCACCGGAAGATGCGTGGTCATGCCGACGGCGGTGATGATCGAGTTCGAGCGCGAACACGAAATCGATCACCATCACCATGACGATCACGCCGAAGAAACTCGCGGCCTTGCTTGCGCGCGGGCCGTCATGGGCGCCCTCCACCTCATTGTGGATTTCCATCGTGCCTTTGTAGAGCAGGAAGACGCCGCCGAGGATGAGGATGATATCGCGCCACGAAAAATCGAGGCCCATGGCGCTGAACACCGGCGTGGTCAGCTTGGTAAGCCAAACCAGCATGGACAGCATGAGGATGCGCAGCACCAGCGCGCCGCCGAGGCCGATCCGCTGCGCAAGAGGCCGCTGCTTCGCAGGCAGCTTCTGGGTGACGATCGAGAGAAAGACGAGGTTGTCGATGCCGAGGACGATTTCAAGCAATGTCAGCGTGGCAAGGCTCAGCCAGCCTTCCACCGTAAACAGCCACTCGAACATCCCCGCTCCCGCTTTATGTTAAACCTCCGGGAGCATGTAGGGAGCCTTGGCGCGGAGATCAATCGTCCCGGTAGACTCTTTCGCGCCGTTCGTGGCGTTCCTGCGCCTCGATGGACAGCGTGGCGATGGGGCGGGCATCCAGCCGCTTCAGGCTGATGGGATCGCCGGTTTCCTCGCAATAGCCATAGGACCCGTCATCCAGCCGCTTCAGCGCCGCCTCGATCTTGGAGATCAGCTTGCGCTGGCGGTCGCGGGTGCGCAGTTCCAGCGACCGGTCGGTTTCGGAGGAAGCCCGGTCGGCCAGATCGGGAAGCACGTGGTTCTCATCCTGCAGGTGCAGGATGGTTTCCTTGCTTTCCTTGAGAATGTCATCCTTCCAGGCCAAAAGCTTGGCACGGAAATAAACCCGCTGCCGCTCATTCATGAACGGCTCGTCGTCTTGGGGTTTGTAGTCTTCGTCGACTTCAACAGCCATCTCGAACTCTCAATTCACCCTCTCTCGTGGCGCGGGCTTATAGCGGCGCTGATGCACTGCCGCAATAGCCCATCAAAGCCGCTGCCAGGGCTTATGAACAGCCGCTAGCGGCTTGATTCGGATTGAATTTTCCGACTGCTAGCAGGGAACTGTGAACACCCGGCAAATATCCTGCGGGAATAAGGCAGAGGTAATCCATGAGTCTCGCCGCCAGATTCGCCGTTCTGATTTTGGCTTCCGCAGTGGCATCCTATGTCGTCCATCGGATATTCAGGAGCCCGCCAGATCCTCATGGCGATGACCCGCCCGTTCGCGATGGGGCAAGTAGCGGAAACTTCTCATCCGGCCATTTCGGCGGCGGGCATGATGGTGGAGGACATGATGGTGGCGGGCATTGACAACGCCTACCTGTCCTTCCGGCTCATCCAGTTAATGGCGTAGGGCACGAACCACGGGTTGCCCCAGTAGAGCGGCGTGGAGGGCATGGGCCGGTCGAAGGCGCTCTCGCCGCCGGGTTGCCCGAGGATGCGGCGCGCCAGCTTGCGGCCGAACAGCGTGCCCATCGGCACCCCGGCGAAGCAATAGCCCACCGCATAATGCAGCCCCTCATGCTGGCCGATATGCGGATAAAGATCGAAGGTGCCGCCGCATTTGCCCGTCCACACATTGTCGAAGCGGAGATCGGACAATTCCGGAAAGATGCGGAGGATGCGCGCATGCAGCCGCTCCGCCATGATGCGGAGATCGGCATTCCTGGCCCCCGTCAGCCCGCCGAAGATCAGCCGCGTGGGGTCCGTCGGCGCGATCCGCATCCAGTCGACGTTGAAGTTCCAGTCGATGAAGGTGCGGTCACCCGGCAGCAATGATCTGAGCCGCGCCGCATCCATGGGGGCTGATACCGTCTGGTAGGCATCGAAGGGCATGACCCGGCGCTTCAGCCACGGCAGCGCATCGCCGGAATAGCCATTGGTGGCGAAGATCAGGTCGCGCGCCTCGGCTTTTCCCTTGGGGGTGAGAAGCGCAAATCCGTTTTCCGTCTTCCCCACGCGGCTCACCGGCGTGAAGCCCGCGATGGTGACGCCTGCCGCGCGCGCCGCATCGAGCAGCCCCTTGTGATAGAGGCCGGGATGCAGCCCCGCATGATCGTCAATCCGCACGCCGCCGAAATAATGCGCCGTGGCAATTTCGTTCTTCTGTTCAGCGCGGCTCACCGTGGCGAAGGGTTCGCCCAGATGTTTTTCACGCAATGAAAACTCGCGCGCCATCGCCTCATACATGGCGGGGCCGGTGGCCATGAGAAAGCGGCCCTGCTGGCGGAAATCACATTGGATGTTCTCGCGCGCCACCGTGTCCTTCACCGCGAGAAAGGCCTCCATCAATTCGCTGTAGATGGCCTTGGCAAAATCCAGCCCGTGGCTGTCGATCAATTCACCGAAGCCGTGCTTCAGCGTGCGGCCCACATATCCGGCATTGCGCGTCGAAGCACCGTGCCCCGGCTCCTGCGCGTCAAACACCGTGACGCTGCGCCCGGCCCGCGCCAATTCGATCGCCGCCACCAGTCCGGTGATGCCGGAACCGACGATCGCCACATCGCTCTTCGGCGGAGCCTGAACCGAAGACGATGTCTCATGCGGCGCGGCGCGCCACCAGAAGGGATCGAAGGAGCAATCTGGTGAAAGAATGGAACTGCCGAACGCCATCACATCTCACCTTTCGCCCTGTCGGCCTTCAGCCAGCGGAACAATTCGTCCATGCGTTCGGCGATCAGTGCCTTGCCGTCGCGTTTCGACCAGTCATAGACGCCACGCCCGCTGGCGAGGCCATTGGCCCCCTCCTCCACCATTGTCCTGATGGCCGGTGAAGGCAGCGGCTCGCGATCAAGATGCGGCATCAGCGAGGCGCCGAAGTGATACATGGTGAAGAGGCCACCGGCGTCCGCTGACTCGAGTGGGCCGGTGATGCCCACCCGGCGGCCGAAGCTGTTCTTCACCACCGTGTCGATGGCCTCGGCGCTGGCGGCGCCTGAAGCCCAGAGCGCCCACGCCTCGCGCAGCATGGCGAATTGCAGGCGGTTGCCGATGAAGCCCGGAATTTCGCGGTCGATCACCGCTGGCGCTTTCCCCGCCGCTTTCAACTGATCGCACACCCAGCGCGTAACATCGGGCGAGGTTTCCGGCCCGGCACATACTTCTACCAGCGGAATGAGCTGCGGCGGATACCAGAAATGCGTGGCGATCACCCGCGCGCGGTGCTTCACGTTCTGCACCAGCACGCTTGCCGGCTGGCCGCTGGACGAGCCCAGCACCGCAGGCGGCGGGCAGATGGCATCGAGCTTCCCGAACAGCTCATGCTTGAGCGCCAGATCCTCAGTCACAGCCTCGATCACCAGTTGCGCGGGCGCTGCATCTTCGAGCCGCGTGGTCGGCGTGATGCGGGCGGCGATAGTGGGAATATCAGCCTCCTTCACCAGCCCATGTTGCGCAAAATCGCCGAGGCTGGCCCTGATCTTCTCCATCGCCGCGGCAAGCGACGCCTCATTGCGGCCCACCATGATGACGCGCTTTCCCGCGCTGGCGAAAATCTGCGCGATGCCATGGCCGATGATGCCATTGCCAATCACCGCCACCGTGTCGAGTTTGTCCGGCGTCATGCCGCCCTCCGTGATTTCGTTTCATCGATCAGGTCGCGCGCCTGCATCCACCAATAGCCGGCCTGAACGCCAACGCGGCCGAACGGCCCGCCCGCCCACACCGGCGCATAAGGTTCAAACCGCCGGTATTCGTCATCGCCCGCCGCAATGGCGCGCGCCAGAAGAAGGCCGCCCATGGCGGTTGTGTTCATGCCATGGCCGCCGAAGGCCGTGGCCCACCATTGCCCCTGCCCGTCGCCGCCGATCAGCGGCATGAAGTGCCGCGCATAGCCCATGAGGCCCGCCCAGGCATAATCGATGCGGGGGTTTCCGAGCCGGGGATAGACCGAGAGCATGTCGCGCTTCATGCGTTCGGCGAGGCGCGAAGGCTCCGACACGCGCGTGGTGATGGCCCCGCCCCACAGGATGCGGCCTTCGTCCACAAGCCGATAATAATTTCCGGCCCGCCGCTGGTCCGACGCGGCGCTCCGTGTACGGATCGAGTTCTTGCTGCAGCGGTTCGGTGACGGCGACATAGGTGGCCACCGGCAGCACCGCGCGCGCCGTTACGGGATGAAGCGCGCGGTCAAGTGATGAGACGGTATAGATCACATGGGGCGTTCGCACCGCGCCTTTGGCCGTGCGCACCTCCCACCTTCCCTTGCCGCCAGCAACGCTGACGGCAGGGGCCTCCTCATGCAGCACCGCGCCGGACTTTTCCGCCTTCGCGGCGATCATCAACGCATAACGAAGCGGATGCATGTGAAAGGCGGTAGCGTCGACGAGACTTTGATAATAGCGCGTGCTGGCGAGCTTCGCGCGCGTCTCTTCCGTCGTCCAGAACTGCCGCTCTTCGCCAAAGTCGCGGGCCAGATGATCGCGATAGGCCTTGAGGCCATCGGCATCGTTGAAGCGCCGCGCGCCGATCCATCCCTCGCCCATCTTGATCGTGGGGTCGGTTTCGGCAATTTCGCGCCGCACGAATTCCGTGCCGAAGCAGGAGAGGCGATAGAGATGCCGCGCCGCCTCCAGCCCCACCTTCTTTGTGATTTCATCCAACCCCTCGGCAAAGCCGTTTGACACGAAGCCGCCATTGCGCCCCGACGCCGCCCAGGCCACCCGCTGCGACTCCAGAAGGATAACTTTCTTGCCGCGCCGCGCCAGTTCCAGCGCCGCGGTGAGGCCCGCGAGGCCGCCGCCGATCACGCAAGCCTCGGCCTCCTCAGTGCCCGAAAGTGCCGGCCTTACAGGCCCGCGATCCGCGGTTGCTTCATACCAGGTCTTGTCATGGGCGGACGGCATCATCACTCCGGCGAAAAGAGGCCCAGTTGCCGTCGCCCCCGCCGCCGCGCTAAGGAGCGCCATGCGCTTCTCATCAGGCAAAGAATTCCGTGACTGGCCCTCGAAGGCCGTGACCATATTCGGCATGTCCGGCGTGGGCAAGACCACGCTGGCCAAGCTGCTCTATCATTCCGGCTGGTTCCAGTATTCCGTCGATTACCGCATCGGCACGCGCTACATGGGCGAGCATATCGTCGATAATTTCAAGCGCGAGGCGATGAACGTTCCCTTCCTGCGCGACCTGCTGCTGTCGGATTCAATCTATATCTGCTCGAACATCACCTTCGAGAATCTGAGCCCGCTTTCCACCTATCTCGGCAAGCCCGGCAATCCGGCCAGGGGCGGCATTTCCTTCGCCGAATACAAGCGCCGCCAGAACCAGCACCGCGAGGCGGAGATTCACGCGCTGATGGACGTGCCGGAATTCATTGGCCGGGCGCATGAGATTTATCAGTACACGCATTTCGTCTGCGATTCCGGAGGCAGCCTCTGCGAGGTGGTGAACCCCGATGATCCCAATGACGAGGTACTGAAGACTCTCGTCGCCAACACGCTCATGCTCTACATCGAAGGCACGCCCGAGCACACGAAGATGCTGGTGGACAGGTTCCGCAAGAACCCCAAGCCCATGTATTATCAGCCCGCCTTTCTCGATGCGAAATGGGCTGAGTATAAAAAGCTGAACGGCATCGCCGCCGATGATGACGTCGATCCCGATGGCTTTGCCGTCTGGGGCTTCGAGCAGCTTCTGCTGCATCGCATTCCGCTTTATGAAAAGATTGCCAAGACCTACGGCTATACCGTCCGAATGCGGGACATTCCCTCGATTGCCACCGAGGCCAATTTCGTAAGCCTCCTCGCCCGCACCATCGAACAGTAGACAGTTTCATGCCCATCCGTATCCCCAACGATCTGCCCGCCCGCCGCACGCTTGAAAAAGAAGGCGTGATGGTGATGACCGAGGACACAGCCCTCCGCCAGGACATCCGCCCCCTGCGCATCGGCCTTCTCAACCTGATGCCGAACAAGATCAGGACGGAAACGCAATTTGCCCGGCTTCTGGGCGCAACCCCGCTGCAGGTGGAGCTGACGCTGGTGAAGATCACCAGCCACACGCCGAAGAACACCTCCGCCGAACACATGCTCGCCTTCTATGAAAACTGGGAAGACGTGGCAGCGCAGAAGTTCGATGGCTTCATCGTCACTGGCGCGCCGGTGGAACTGCTCGATTTCGAGAAGGTCACCTACTGGCAGGAGCTTTCCCGCATCTTCGACTGGACGCAGACCAACGTGCATTCGTCGATGAACATCTGCTGGGGAGCGCAGGCGGCGCTTTATCATTTCCACGGCGTTCCCAAGCACGCGCTGCCGAACAAGGCCTTCGGTGTCTACACGCACCGGAACCTGAGCCCCGCCTCGCCCTATCTCCGCGGCTTCTCCGATGATTTCTCAATTCCCGTTTCACGCTGGACGGAAAACCGCCGCGCCGATCTTCCATCGGGAAAGGGTCTTGAAGTCCTCATGGAATCCGATGAGGCGGGCCTGTGCATGATCGACGACGAAAAGCACCGCGCGCTCTACATGTTCAACCACATCGAATACGAGACGAGCTCGCTCGGCGAGGAATACACGCGCGACGTCTCGGCGGGAAAACCCATTGCCATGCCGGCCAATTATTTCCCCGGCAACAATCCCAAGGCGCCGCCCGAGAACCGATGGCGCAGCCACGCGCATCTGCTGTTCGGCAACTGGATCAACCAGGTCTACCAGACGACGCCGTTCGACCTCGCGGATATCGGCCGGTGATCAGCGCGAGATGCGCAGCGTCGACTTCTTGATACGGGTGGTGATCGCGGTGAACACGGCGTCGATTTCGCCACCACTCACGCTCGCCTCGAAATAATTTGCGGGCGCACAAGCTTTCAAGAGAGTGGTAATGGCGGGATCGGTGATGTCATAGGCAATCGTGAAAATGGTGATGTTTTTTGCCGCTGCCGCCTTGCAAAGTGTTTTGAGGTTGTCGTTTCCAATATATTTGCTGCGGTTTCCATCCACGTCGAACTCGCCTGACGTCTGAGCACCGTCGGTCAAAAGCACGATGAATTTTTTCGTATCTGCGTCGGTATAGGGAGCGCCTTCCGTATAAGGCGCGGCTGGATCAAGCAGGTTCCACCCGAACTCGAAACCCAGCGGAATGTTGGTGTTCCCAACAGGATACATCGCCGCAATGGCGGACTTTAAGCCATCGAGATCGTCCGTAAGCGGGACAACATCCAGCTTGTTGGTGCTATATTTGGCGCAGTCGTATCTGGGGGCGGCGTTCTCTTTGCCGTTCCCGCTGTCAATGAAGCCCCACTTCGAATCATTGCTGCCGTCAGGGGTTGCGACGCCTACATTCCACGGGTTCTTGCGGTCCTGGGTACACCCCGTCCAGGTCGGTCCGGCGGCAGCCTGGGTGACATAGGACGCTGGCATCGTCGTGCGGACCATGGCGGAAAATGGCGCCAGCCCGACTTTCAGTGTGCCGCCGCCGTCGCTGGACTTGGCGTTGGCGTCGAGATCGTCGATCATTTTCGTGACGGCATCGCGCATGCGGATGTATTTGTTGTTGGTGACCATCGAAAGGGAATAGTCAAGAACAAGCGCCACCTCGGCGTTGCTGCCCTTGCCGCCTTCCACCTGCGCGCTCGCGCCGATGTGCATGGAGTTGATGCCGACCAGCGCCATGAAAGAGGTGGGATAGTCATACTCCACCGAGCCGCTGAGCGACGCCTTGCCAATACTGAAGACAGGCTGGAGATCAGCCAGGGCGGCATCGCGGAGATTGTCGTGGAAATAGTTGAGACCAATCGTCCTGAGTTGGGCATTGGTCGAGTTGGTGGTTGACATCGCCGTGGCCACCGCGAGCGCCGCGGCGTCGACAGCCGCTTGTAACTGCGTCTGCGCGCGTGAAGCGCGAACATAATCGATGGCGCTTCCCGAGGCGACAAGCACCGGCAAAACGGACAGCGCGAATATCACGCCCATGTTGCCTGCCGTATTCGAAAGATAGCGGGCGGCCCGAAAGCCCCGAAGGCTGAAGCGCATGACCATTTCCTGCAAATGTTTGGAAAGTTTTATAGATGAAGGCGATTTCCAGACCTTTTCAAAATCCTCTAAAATTGAAGGGAATCCATGAGCTGTCATGCATCCGTCATGCGGCCATGGCTTTGAAACGCCACGCTATTGGATGATTCACGATGCTCACACTCATGCTGCTCCGCCACGCCAAATCGAGCTGGTCGGAAAAGGGGTTGACCGATCTCGAACGTCCGCTGAATGGGCGTGGAAAGCGCGCCGCGAAGGCGATGGGTGAACATATGCAGGCGCAAGGATGGGTTCCGGATGCCGTTCTGTGTTCGCCCGCCCGCAGGGCCAGGGAGACATGGGCAACAGCTCAGAGCGCGTTTACCAAACCGCCAGAATGCAGCATCGAAAACGCCGCCTATGATTTCGGCGATGGTTCCGCCCTTCTCACCCTCATCCAGCGCAACGGGCGCAAGGCTAGGCGGCTCCTGCTGGTCGGCCACAATCCTTCACTTGAGGAATTGGCGCAGCGGCTGATCGACAGGGGCGATGAGAAGCTCCGCCAGCGGATCGAAAAGAAATACCCAACCGCCGCCCTCGCCGTCATCACCTTCACCTTGTCCTCATGGGAGCACGTGATCGACCACACTGGGGTGCTGGAAGCCTTTGTCCGGCCACGGGATATTCTTGACGGCGAGGAAGACTGACAGCTTGTGTTTGCCACACTTCGCCCCCAGATTGCGGGGCGCGCGCGCGGAGGCTGGCATTCGCTGTGAAATTTTCCGATCTCATCGATGGCGGGCGGCTGGCGGCAGGAGGCCTCAAGGATTTTGCGGTGGGCCTTGCGCACCCCTCGCTTCGTCTTGGCGTCACCGGCCTCTCGCGGGCGGGAAAGACGGTGTTCATCACTTCGCTGATCCAGGCCTTGCTGAAAGGCGGCAGGTTTCCAGCTTTTGAAGCCTATGCGGGCGGGCGCATTTCCCGCGTCTATCTCGAGCCGCAACCCGATGATGGCTTGCCGCGATTTCCCTATGAGGATCATCTGGAAGCCCTCTCGCAGGGCGAAACCCGTCATTGGCCGGAAGGCACGCGGCAAATCAGCCAGCTCAGGCTCACCATTGAATATGAGCCGCGCGGGCTGGTGGCGCGCACCGTCGGCAGCGGCAAGCTGCATCTCGACATCGTGGATTATCCCGGTGAATGGCTTCTGGACCTGCCGCTGATGGGCATGAGCTACGCCCGCTGGTCGGCGCTCACCATCGCCGCCAGCCGCTCGGGGCCCCGCCTTTCCCGCGCCGGGGACTGGCACGCCCATCTCGCTACGCTGGACGCCATGGCCAGCGCGGATGAAACGAAAGCCATCCGCGCGGCGCAGCTTTTCACCGCCTATCTCGCAAGCTGCCGCGATGATGATGCCTCGCTTTCCGCCCTGCCGCCGGGGCGCTTCCTGATGCCCGGCGATTTTGCTGGTTCCCCTCTCCTCGCCTTCGCGCCGCTGGATGTGAACGAGGACGCGGTATTTTCCTCGGGTTCTCTCGGTGCACTGATGGAGCGGCGCTATGACTCCTATGTCGCGCGCATCGTGAAGCCGTTTTTCTTTGGCCACTTCGCCAGGCTCGATAGGCAGATCGTGCTGGTCGATGCACTCTCCGCGCTCAATGCCGGGGCGGCAGCGGTGAGCGATCTTCAAACGGCGCTGGCGGGAATCCTCGCCTGTTTCCGGCAAGGATCGAACTCCATCGTTTCTTCGCTGTTCGGCCGCCGCATCGATCGCATTCTCTTTGCGGCGACAAAAGCAGACCTGCTGCACCAGACAAGCCATGACCGGCTGGAAAACATCCTGCGCCTTATCGTGAATGATGCGGCAAACCGGGCGGAATATTCGGGCGCTGTGATTGACGTGGTGGCGCTGGCCGCCATCCGCGCCACGCGCGAGGCTCGCGTGACCCAGAAGGGCGAGACGCTGGATTGCATCGCCGGAACACCGGAGAAGGGCGAAGCCATCGGCAATCAGGTTTTTGACGGCAACACCGAAGCCGCGATCTTTCCAGGTGACCTGCCCGAAAATCCCCGTGCCGCGCTGGATGGCAGCCTTGAAGGCCATTTGAAATTCGTGCGCTTCCGGCCGCCGCTCAAACGGCTTGAAACCTTCCCCCATATCCGCATGGACCGCGCCGCCGAATTCCTGATCGGAGACCGCCTGGCATGAGCGACCACAGCCGCAGCCCCAAAGCCTTCGTGATTGCGGAAGAGGAAGAGGCCAAGCCGCCAACGCGCCGCAAGCCGCGCGCCATCACCGATATCGAATTTCCGCCGGAGGATTCGCAGGGCGAGCTTCTGGTGCTGCCGCCTGCGTTGCCGCGCCGCAGACGCGGCTGGCATTGGGGGGCGCTGCTCGCAGGCTCGCTCGCCAGCCTCGCCGCGCTCTGGGCGGGGTTGTCCATCACGCAGTTGATCGAGCAGTCCTTCGCGCATTCCGAAACACTCGGCTGGCTTGCCGCCGTGGCGGCGGGACTGGCCGCGTTCGCGCTGGCCGCCATCATTGTGCGTGAAATCTGGTCGCTTGCCCGCCTCGCCCGCATCGAGCACATTCAGGACGATGCCGCGAAGGCCTTGAACCACGACGACCCGGCCTCCGCCACGCGCGCCATCGCCAACCTTTCCGCCGTGCTGGGCAGCCGTGCCGATAGCCTGTGGGGCCTGCAATCGCTGAAACAGCATGACGGCGATGTGATGGATGCGCGTGACCGCATCCGCCTGGCGGAGCGCTATCTGGTGACGCCGCGCGATGAGGAAGCGCACCGCCTGATCGCCCGCACGGCGCGGCGCGTCACTCTCATCACCACCGTGACGCCCACGGCGGCGCTCGACATGTTGATCGTCGCCTCGCAGAACCTGCGCATGATGCGCGAAATCGCCACCCTCTATGGCGGCAGGCCTTCAACGCTCTCGACTTTCCGCCTCGCCCGCATGGTGTTGGGCCACCTCGCGGTGACGGGCGGCCTCGCGCTGTCGGACAATCTCCTGCAGCACGTTGTCGGCAAGGGCGTGCTGGGACGGCTCTCTGCGCGGTTCGGCGAAGGCGCGGTGAACGGCATCATGACGGCCCGCATCGGCATTGCGGCGCGCGATGTCTGCCGCCCATTCCCGCAGGAGCCCAAGGCCAGGGAAACGCTGGGCAGCCTTCTCCGCGAACTCGTGTCAATGGACAAGGGCGAACCGCCGCAATCTTAACTTTTCGCGGCGACGGAATGGCTGGAGTTGCCCGTCTTGAGAACCGGAGCGGCATCTCAAGAGGAGACGACGATGCAACGGAAATGGATTGTGACGATTGGCGCGGGCCTTGCGGCGGTTCTGGTGGCTGGGGGTCTCGCCCAGGCCGGAATGGGCGGCATGGGCGGCGGCTGGGGCCGCCACTTCGGCATGATGCACGGCGGCATGGGCCTTCGCGCTCTGCTGGAGCGTTATGATACAAACCATGACGGCAAGATCACCCAGGACGAAATCACCAAGAACCGGGCGGACTGGCTGGCCGAATTCGACACAAACAAGGACGGTTCACTGTCCCTGGACGAGTTCAAGAACCTGTGGATGAAGGCCAATCAGGAACGCATGGTGCGCGAGTTCCAGTTCTTCGACACGGATGGCAACGCGCAGGTGACGCTGCAGGAATATGAAGCCCCCCTCGCCCAGATCGTTGCCGACCGCGACCGGAATGGCGACGGGGCGCTGAGCCGCGACGACATGCGCGGGCCGGGCGGACCCGGCGGGCCGGGCAGGCGCTGGAAGCACAACATGGATCAGGGCGGTGGCTCTGGTGAGGACGGCGGCACGGCTCAGTAACCACACCGCGCGGAAATTTAACCAATCCGGCGGCGTTAACCGCGGCAAAGCGGCTGGGCTGACACAGTGGCATGACTTTTGGATCATCGCTGCCATGACCAGTGCCGGATTGGACATTTCTCCTGTCACTCTGACGCGCCGCACCGCCGCGGCGCGTCTCAATACCGGCGCTTACGTGCCCCCAAGAGACGCCCATTTCGGGCTTGCATCAACCGTCCATGGCCTTGAACTTCTGAAGGCTGACTGGCGTATGCTCGAGTGCACCGGCATCAAATCGCATGGTGTTTTCCAGACTTATGACTGGGTCGCGAGCTGGGCCAAGACATTCTGCGGCGGCAAATCCGGCGATGAACCCTTCATCATCAGCGGCTATCAGGGCGATGAGCTGAAATTTCTCTGGCCGCTCATGAAAACCCGGGTTGGGCCGGTCACCGTGCTGCGCTGGGCTGCCGAACCCCTGTCCCAATATGGTGACATCCTGCTGGCGCGGGGCGAGTGTGCCAAAAGCTGGATGGCCGCTGCCACGGATTTCATCCGCCACACGGCGGGCCTGCACTCAATCCGCCTCCGACATGTGCGGCAGGATGCCAATTGTCAGCCTTTCCTCCAGGAAGCCTTCCGCGATGCGCGGCTGGTTGAACAGGCGCCGTGGCTGGACCTGTCCGCCTACGCCGATGACGCGGCCTATGACGCCCGCTATAATTCCAACCAGCGCCGCCGCCGCAAGAAGATCAGGAAAGCGCTTGAGGATGAATTCGGGCCGGTTGTCTTCGAGGTGCTTGAAAACAGCCCCGCGAACGATGCGGCCATGGCGCAGGCCGTGGCCGAGAAATGCCGCTGGATCGACGAGCGTGGCCGCCAGAACCAGATCCTGAATGATGCGGCGCTGCTGGAGTTCCTCAAGGATTTCTCGCGCAACAATTCCGGCAATGTACGGCTCATCACCAGCCAGATGAAGGCGGGCAGCAAAACTCTGTCATGGGAAATCGGCCTGCGCTTCGGCGCCAGCCATTTCGGCTTCATCACCTCGCACATCAATGAACTGACCGACTATTCCCCCGCCCGCCTGCACATGGATTTTTCCCAGCGCCGGGCCCTGGCCGACGGCATGACGGTGTTCGACCTGATGGTGCCGCATGATCCCCATAAGGAATCATGGAGCAGCGCCGCCACCGAAACGCGAGACTATCATCTTCCACTGAGCGCCCGTGGCTGGCTCTATGGTACGGTCTATCTCGAAACCCTGCGTCCCCTGCTCCGCGACACCTATTACCGCTTGCCCGCGGAATGGCTGCGCCGCCTCAAGCCTTTTACCGGCCACTGAGCTTTCCTCAAACGCCATCGAACCCTGCAACAATGTCGCGGTGACAGGCGGAGCGGGTCTGTTAACGTCAGCCCATGGCCACTGTTCTCCGTTCTTCCGATCCGCTGCTGCAGCCCTATCAGCTCAAGCATCTCACGCTCAAAAACCGCCTCATGTCGACCTCGCATGAGCCGAACTATTCCGAAGACGGCATGCCGACCGAGCGCTACCGCCTCTATCATGTGGAGAAGGCGAAGGGCGGCATCGCCATGACCATGACGGCGGGCTCCGCCGTTGTCTCGCGTGACTCGCCACCGGTCTTCGGCAATCTCCTCGCTTATAAGGACGAGATCGTGCCGTGGATGCGCAAGCTCGCGGATGAGTGCCACGAACATGGCACGGCCGTGATGATCCAGTTGACGCATCTGGGCCGCCGCTCGGTGTGGAACAAGGCAGACTGGCTGCCCGTCCTTGCCCCCTCCTGCGTACGTGAACCAGCACACCGCGCGTTCCCCAAGGTGATTGAAGACTGGGACATCGACCGCATCGTGGCCGACTATGCGGCGGGCGCACAGCGCATGAAGGAGGCGGGCCTCGATGGCTTCGAGTTCGAATGCTACGGCCATTTGATGGACAACTTCTGGTCGCCCGCAACCAATCTGCGTACGGATGAATATAACGGCTCGATCGACAACCGCCTGCGCTTCACCATGCGCGTGCTTGAAGCGGTGCGAAAAGCGGTGGGGCAGGATTTCCTCGTCGGCTGCCGTCTCACGGCGGATGAGGACTGGGACATCGGATTGTCGAAGACCGATGGCATTGAAATCTGCCAGCGCCTGAAAAATTCCGGCCTCGTCGACTTCCTCAACATCATCAAGGGCCATATCGACCACGACGCGCCGCTGCAGGATGTGATTCCGGTGGCGGGCGCAAAGTCCGCTCCCCATCTTGATTTCGCGGGCGAAGTGCGCGCCGCCACAAAATTCCCGGTCTTCCACGCCGCGCGCATCAATGACGTGGCAACCGCCCGTCACGCCATCGCCGAGGGCAAGCTCGACATGGTGGGCATGACGCGCGCCCACATCGCCGATCCGCATATCGTGAAGAAGATCATGGAAGGGCGCGAGGACGACATCCGCCCCTGCGTGGGCGCCACCTATTGCCTCGACCGGCTCTACGAGGGGCAGGATACGCTGTGCATCCACAATCCCGCCACCAGCCGCGAAGCCACCATGCCGCATGTAATCGGCAAGGCAAAGGCGAAGAAGAACATCGTTATTGTTGGCGCTGGGCCTGGTGGGCTTGAGGCGGCGCGCGTGGCGGGAGAGCGCGGACACAAGGTAACGGTGCTGGAAGCAGCGCCTCAGGCTGGCGGGCAGCTTCGCCTTGCTACGCAGATCGCCCGCCGCAAGGAACTGATCGGCATCATCGACTGGCGGCTGTCACAGCTCGAGCGCCTGGGCGTGACGGTAAACTACAATACCATGGCGGAAGCGGACGATGTGACGGCGCTTGAGCCCGATCTGGTGGTGATCGCCACCGGCGGCCTGCCGCAGTCGCAAGCCATCGCCGAGGGTGCTGATCTTGCGGTCTCGTCATGGGATATCGTGTCGGGTGACGTGAAGCCGGCCGAGGATGTGCTGCTGTTCGACGACAACGGAAACCACCCTGGCATGGCGGCGGCAGAGCTGATTTCCGCCCAAGGTTCCAGGCTGGAAATCATCAGCCCGGAGCGCAATTTCGCGGCAGACATGGGCGGCCTTAACCTCGTGCCCTACATGCGCCACTTCACGAAGCACAATGTTGCCATCACCACCATGACGCGCGTGCGCGCCTTGAAACGCGAGGGCAACAAGATCAAGGCTACGCTGTGGAGCCCTTATACGATGGCCGATTGCGGCGAACGTCTTGTCGATCAGGTGGTGCTGGAACACGGCACCGCGCCGCTGGACGATCTTTATTTCGCGTTGAAGCCGCAGTCGGTGAATCTGGGCGCTGTCGATTACGAGGCGTTGGTGGCAGGAGAGCCGCAAACGGTGAACACCAACAAGGATGGTACATTCCGCCTGTTCCGCATTGGCGATGCGGTGGCCAGCCGCAATGTGCACGCCGCCATCTATGATGGGTTGCGCTTCATGAAGGACGCGTGAGGATCAGCCGACCAGCGCGCGTATGCGGGCGAGAACGCTCTCATAGTCGACGGAGAAGGGAACGCGGCGATGCGTCTCCTCGCCCAGCCGGTCGGCAACGCCTTCGGCGATCAAGCGCCGCGCCACCGCCCCCATGCTGCGCGGTGGCGTGAGTAAACCCTTCCGCGCCACGAAGGCCATGGGGCCATGGGTCGCCGACCACGAGAGAGCCGCGCGCGATTCCGGCAGTTCAAAAATGCTGACCGGCTTTCCCGATGCAATCGCCTCGCCCAGCATCGACATGCTGTCGGAGGTGACGACCACGCGATCAGCCAGATCAAGCGCCGCGCGATAGGGATTGTCCTGGCGGTTGAAAGGATAGGCAGAGGCCCCCGGCCCCAGACGCTCCGCCAGATTTTTCAGGACCTCTGGTTTCGTGCGGGGCGACGCCAGCAACAGGATATGCCCTGTCCTAGCCAGCATTTTCAACTGCTCCGACAGTTCCAATACCTCCATCGCGCCCAGCCGTTGCGGAAAGCGGCCGGCCCCGAGAGACACCGCAAACAACGGGCGCGGCAAATCTTTCCATTCCGCGGACCAGCGCTCACGCTCGGCATCTGAAACCGGTGACATGGCCGAAAACGGCAACGCCAGTTCCACCACATTGGGCGCGCGCGGCAATTGATATTGCGGCGTGGTGACGACCAGATCGAAGAGATCAAGCGGTGCGCGCGGGCGCCCGATGTGAACGAGTTTCGCCGCTCCGCCCGAAGCCTTCTTGATGAAGCGCGCCACCGGCACCGAGCGTTTGCCCACCGCAATCACCAGCCGGGGCCATGGCGGAACGATCAGTGCGCGCGAGGCATCATCAAGACTGGCAAGGCTTGCCCCACGCAAGGCCGATGGCAGATGGTGCAGCGCATTATAGCCAAGCTGCTTGATCTCGTAAGGCAGTCCCAGCGCATCGGCGAGATGGCGCGTCTGCGCATTGTCGCCAGTGCGCGGGCCGTGCAGCACCCAGACTTTCGCCGGTTCCCCCACAGACGGCGGCTCAGGCCGCCATCCGCACCTCGCCCAGAAGCTCATCCAGCGGCGGCACCCGCTTCATCACCTCGAAGGCGTCATGGCGGACATGATTGTCGCGCATCTCCGCTTCGATCTGCGCCCGGGTGATCTCGCCACTGTCCAGGCATTCCTTGAGCAAACCGAAGAAGAATGCCTCCTGCCGCGGATCGGGATGCTTCTTGTATTTGCCCCACAGCTTGATGCCGTTTTCCGGCAGGAAACGCCCGATCAGCGGCACGCGGTTGGTGAAATCGATGGGCAGTCCCGTTTTCCAGGGCTGGGTACGCCGCTTGGTGTTATGAATCAGCTTGGTATCCGGCGCCAGGCGATCGAAATCATTCCAATAGGATTCGAGATAACCGATATTCTCGCGCGGCTCGTTGGCGAGGATGATCCAGTTCTCATAATCGAGCTTGCCCGCGAACATGTCCTCGAATTGCTTTTTCACATTCCAGTGCGTGAGCTTTGCGCAATCGAGCAGCATCACGCTGGAGGCGATATAATCATCGCGGCCATTGTGGCCCGCGCGGCGCTTGGCCATGATGGCCTTGCCGCCCATGTCGCGCGTGAGAAGTTCGTTCACATCGCCCACCGCGAACACATCCGGATCGATCACCACGGCGCGGCCCTGATAGCCCATGAGCTCCGGCGGCATGAAGCGGGTGGGCGTGAAGGATTGCAGGTCGTCATTCTTCCAGGTGCGCCAGCCGCCCGCGCGCAGAAACTGCTTGCCCTCGAATTCCTTGAAGAAGGGAAAGTCCTCCTGGCGGATGATCTTCACGTCGAAGGCATCCGGATTTTTGGAATTCCGCTTGAGCGAATGGGCCGACGCGATCGCCCCCGCAATCTGCTTGCCATTGGTATGGATGAACACGGTGTTCTTCATGACAATCTCTCTTTTCAATACCCCATGGATAATAGGATGGAGAGCGCCTGATTGCCAGTGCCGCCAGCCTTGCAAGGGGAATTGACGGGTGCTACCACCGCCGCCGTCATGGCGAACCCCACCGCCCTTCACCCCCAGCGCCCGCAGACACTGACCATTCCCGTCGAGACGCTGAACCGCGAGTTCGACGCCAAGCTGCATCTTGCCTTGCGCGCCGCGGGCCGCGGCTGGCGGGTGATCTTCGGCGGCCGCACCGCCATTCATCAGAACCTGCCGCGCATCCCCCAGAGCATCTATTTGTCGAAAGGCGTGCGGATCGGCAATCGCCGCATTCTCAGGCTGCTGGAGCAGCTTGGCCATGTGATCGTGGCGCTGGATGAGGAATCGCTCATCCGGCAATCCGATGAGGCGCATCTGATGATGCTCGATGCCGAAACCTTCAACCGCCCACGCCTGCTCTTCGCATGGGGAGAGAACAATGCCGAAGTGTGGCGGAGCTTTGAGGGCTATCAGGATGCCCCCATCCTGCCGGTCGGCAACCCGCGCATGGACCTGCTGCGGCCGGAATTGCGTGACTTTTATCGCCCAGCGGCGGACATCATCCGCCAGCGCTTTGGCGATTTCATCCTGCTCTCGAGCAATTTCAGCATGGTCAATCACTATATCGCCGACCATGTGCGCTTCCGCACCTCCGAAACCGCCGACACAGTGCGCCGCGATGCGTTGAAACAGGGCCTCATCGATCACAAGCAGGTGGTGTTCGACGCCTTTCGCCTCATGGTGCCGGAATTGGCGCAGGCCATTGCCCCTGCAACGCTGATTGTGCGCCCGCATCCTTCCGAAAATGCAGCAGCATGGCAAGCCGCCGCGCAAGGCCTCAAGAATGTGCAGGTGATCCATGAAGGCCCCATGGCGCCATGGCTCATCGCGGCACGCGGCCTTGTTCAGAATGGCTGCACCAGCGCTGTGGAAGCCGCTGTAATCGGAACACCTGCCCTCGCCTATCATCCAGTCGTGTCAAACCTGTTCGAGGTCGAGCTTTCGGACGCGGTCAGCACCGATTGCAGGACGGTTGAGGATGTCATCGCCACGGCGCGCAGGTTCCTTGCGAGGCCAACGGAGGCGGCGGCTTCGCTCGACGGCACGCAACGGGAGATTTTGAGGCACCATATCGCCTCTGTGGACGGCCCCTTGAGCTGTGAGCGCATCCTGTCGGCCCTGGATGATCACGCGGCCCGGCTGGCGCCCAGTGCCTTCGGCCTGTCAAACCGGATGAAGGGTTTGTACGGCCACTACAAGCGCCACGCCCTGCGCGCCATCACCACCCGCCTGCCCGGTTCCCCGAGCAGCCGCCGCTACACGGCGCACAAGTTCCCCGGCATCGGCGACGCCCTGATGTCTGAAACCGTTGCCCGCCTGCGCGCCGCCGTTCCGGCCCTGCCCGATGTGCGCTGGCGGCAAATCCATCGGGATATCTACGAAATCGGCCCCGCCAGCGGGTTGTAAACCGGTCATTCCATCGCCAGGTTTTTCGCGCTAGAAGGCCCCCGGTTTCAGGATCAGGACGTTTATGCATTCTATCAGGATTATCGGCGCAGGCTCCATCGGCAATCATCTCGCCAACGCCGCCCGTGCCCACGGCTGGCGGGTGACGCTGACCGATATCGACCCGGCTGCGCTCGAGCGCACGAAGACCAGCATCTATCCCCAGCGCTATGGCGCATGGGACAAGGAGATCGTGCTCAAGGATTCGCGCGACGCCATGGGAGACGAGGCCGACGTGGTGTTTGTGGGCACGCCGCCCGACAGCCACATCGCGCTGGCCAATGCTGTCCTCGACCGGGTGACGCCCAAGGTGCTGCTCATCGAAAAGCCGCTGGCCGGGCCTGACCTCGCAGGCTGCGCCGCCCTCAATGACCGCCTGAAGAAGGCGGGCGTCTTTGGCGCCGTGGGCTATAATCACACGCTGGGCAAGAATACGGTGGCGGCCGAAGCGGTGATCGCCAGTGGCAAACTCGGCCCCATCGCAACCATCTCCGCCCGCACGCGCGAGCATTGGGGCGGCATCTTCAAGGCGCATCCCTGGCTTCCGGGACCTGCCGCATCTTACTTGGGATTTTCGTCACGCGGCGGCGGCTCGGCAGGCGAACATTCCCACGGCATCAACATCTGGCAGCATTTCGCCAATCTCATCGGCGGCGGCCGCGTGGCCGAGGTGCAGGCGATGCTCGACATGGTGCAGGAGAATGGCACCGACTATGACCGCCTCTGCTACATTTCCCTCAAGACGGATCAGGGCCTCGTCGGCGACGTCATCCAGGACGTGGTGACGCAGCCGGCCGAAAAATCATGCCGCATACAGGGCCGCGACGGCTATGTGAACTGGCTGGTCGGCGCCAAGCCCGGCCATGACGGCATCATCAGCGGCATCGGCGATCAGGCGGAGGAAACGCTGATCGCCAAGACCCGCGCCGATGATTTCAAGGCCGAGATCGCCCATCTCGAACAGGTGATGGCGGGCAAGGTGAAAGCCTCCCCCATCGCGCTCGAATGCGGCCTCGACACCATGATGGTGATTGCCGCCGCGTTCAAATCCCACGCCTCTGGCCGCCGTGTCCGCATCGACTGGAGCAAGGGCTATACGCCCGAGGCCCTGCAGTAACCCGGAGTTTCCATGTCCAAGACTTTCGATTTTGAAAATCTCTTCGTTTACGATCTTGCCAACAATCATCAGGGCGACATCGCGCATGCCCGCAACATCGTCACCGAAGTGGGCCGGGTGAATCGCGCCGGCAAAGTGAAGGGTGCGCTGAAGTTCCAGTTCCGCCAGCTCGACAGCTTCATCCACCCGGATTTTAAAGGCAAGAGCGACCATAAATATGTGAAGCGCTTCTCCGAGACGCGCCTCGAGATGGATGCCTTCGCCAAGCTCGCGGAACATGTGCGCGCTGAAGGGCTGCTCACCATGTGCACGCCCTTCGACGAGGAGTCGGTGGACATCATCTGCGACATGGGCCTCGACATCATCAAGATCGCCAGCTGTTCCGCCGATGACCGGCCGCTGCTGGAGAAAGTGGCGCGCGTCAACAAGCCCGTTGTGGTGTCTACCGCAGGGCTCCGCACCGATGAAATCGACTGGCTGGTGAACTTCTTCGAGAGCGAGCGGGCCGAATTCGCGCTGATGCATTGCGTGGCGCTTTACCCGACGCCCGACGACAAGCTGCAACTCAACCAGATCACCGCCATGCGCGAGCGCTATCGCGATACCACCATCGGCTGGTCTACTCACGAAGACCAGAACGCCACGGCGCCCGTGCAGATCGCCTATGCGCTGGGCGCCCGCATGTTCGAGCGCCACGTCGGCCTCAACACCGACAAGCACAAGCTCAACGCCTATTCCTCGACGCCCGAACAGCTTGAGAAATGGATTGCCGCCTTCCATCAGGCGCGCGCCATGCTGGGCAATGAGGAGCGCCCGCCCACCTCGCCCGCCGAACGCCAGACGCTGGTGGAGTTGAAGCGTGGAACCTATGCGAAACGCGCCATCGCCAAGGGCGAGACGATCAAGCGGCAGGATGTGTTCTTCGCCATGCCCGTGCAAGATGGGCAACTGGTCTCCGGCCACTGGCGCCAGGGCCTCACCGCCGACAAGGACTATGCCGCCAACGCGCCGCTCGACGCCAATCTCAGCGGCCAGGGTGTGAGCGATGAAACGCTGGTCTACCAGATCATGCTGCAGGTGCGCGGCATGCTGAGCAAGGCGAACATCCACATCAACGAAGACGCATCGATCGAGATTTCCCACCATTATGGGCTGAGGCGCTTCCGCGAGTTCGGCGCGGTGCTCATCACCTGCATCAACCGCAGCTATGCCAAGAAGCTGGTGATCCAGCTTCCCCGCCAGAAACACCCCTATCATTTTCACAAGCTGAAGGAAGAGACGTTCCAGCTTCTCGACGGCGATCTTGAGATCGTGAAGGAAGGAGCCAAGATCAGGATGAGCCCCGGCGACACGTTCCTTGTCGAGCCCAACCAGTGGCACAAATTCGCCACGCTCGACGGCTGTATCTTCGAGGAAGTGTCCACCACCGCCTATCAGAACGATTCCTTCTACGAGGATCCGTCAATCGCCAGCATGCCGCGCGACGAACGCAAGACGAAGGTGGACAACTGGCTCGCCTATTTCCGCTCCAAGCATGCGATTTGACGCGGCGGTCTTCGATTTCGACGGCACGCTGGTCGACTCCGCGGGAGCCAAACGCGACTCATTTTTCGCCATCTTCCCCGATGACGCCGCGCACCGCGCCATCGTGGGAAATGTATTGCTGGAAGATCCTGACGGCTCGCGCCATCGCGTGATCCCGGAAATGGCGCGGCGCATGCGGGACGAGAAGATCGGCACCGGCGGTTTTTCGGATGACGCGCTTGTCGCGCGTTATGGCGAAGTATCGGCGGCGGCCGTTGCGGCAGCGCCCGAACTGCCGGGCGCGTCGCGGCTTCTTGAGGCACTGTCAAAACAGATTCCGCTGCATCTCTGCTCCAATACGCCGGAAGATGCCGTGCGCGCGCAAATTGCACGGCGCGGATGGAGAGCCTTTTTCAAAAGCGTCGATGGATATCCCACCGAAAAAACCGCCAAGGTTGCGGAGATCATTCGCGATGGCCGCCATGATCCGGCGCGCGTCGTGGTGGTAGGCGACGGCATTTCGGATGAGCTTGCGGCAAGCGCCAACGCCGCCATTTTCATTCCCATCCGCGCTCCGGAGGATCTCGAAACAGCAGGGCGCATCATCGCGGGAGAACGGCATGTTTGAAGGCCGAAGGGTTTTGGCTGTGGTTCCCGCGCGCGGCGGCTCCAAGGGCGTGAAGCTCAAGAACTTGCGGGAGGTCGGCGGCGTGCCACTGGTGGCGCTGGCGGGGCGCGTGACGAAGGCCCTGCCCTGGATCGACCGCGCCATCGTCTCCACCGATCATGACGGCATCGCCACGGTGGCGGAACAGGCGGGGCTCGCAGCGCCCTTCCGCCGCCCCGAAGATATTTCAGGCTCGATCATCAGCGACTGGCAGGTGCTCATCCACGCGCTCACCGAAATGGAAGCGCGGGACGGCGTGGCCTATGATGTGATCCTCATGCTCCAGCCCACTTCGCCGGGCCGCAAGCCTGAGCATGTGACCGCCACGATGGAACATCTCGCGAAAGGCGGCTTCGACGCCGTGTGGACGGTGAGCGAAACCGATTCCAAGGCGCATCCCCTGAAGCAGCTCACCGTGGGCGGCGATGGCGCGCTTGCCTATTACGACCCCGCCGGCGCGCACATCATCGCCCGCCAGCAGTTGAAGCCCGTCTATCACCGCAACGGCATTGCCTACGCCATCACCCGGCAATGCCTGGTGGAGCAGAAATCCATCATGGGCGCCAATCCTGGCGCGGTGATCGTCGAAGGCAATCTTCCCAACATCGACACCGAACTCGATATTCTCTGGGCCAATTTCCTGGTCGAGAAGGGACTGGCCACCTGAACGGAGGCCGCCGGAGATGACAGAAGCAGCCATTCCCATTCTTTACATCGTCAGTCATCCCCGCTCGGGATCGACCCTCGTCGGTTCCGTCCTCGGGCTGGCCGATGGTCATGTTTATGTGGGAGAGGTGCGGGACGTGTGGCGCGACGGTCTGCTTCGTAATGAGAATTGCGGGTGCGGCCAGCCCTTTCGCGATTGCCCCTTCTGGACACAGGTTTTCCAGCGTGCCTTCGGCGGGTTCGATACCGAGCCTGCAAAGCAGGCAGCGCAAACTTTTTCACGTCTCGATCACCGGCGGGAAATGCTGCGTCTTCTTCCAACCGCATTTTTCTTTCCCACCCGGAAAAGACTAGACGGAGCCTATGCCGCGCCGCTTATCAGCCTGTATCAGGCAATCCGCGACGTATCAGGTGCCCGCGTCATCGTCGACAGTTCGAAGACCATGCGCTACGCGGCGCTGCTTGCGTCCGCACCCGGCGTCAGCGTCCGCCTCACCAATCTGATCCGCGACCCGCGCGGCATCATGTTCTCGCGCATGCAGCGCGCCCGCTATCGAGATGGCAGTTTGAAGCCAGAGGCAAGGGGTTATGGCAGGCCGCGCATCTTCCGTATCCTGATAAAATGGGCGATGCGGAATGCGCTGGCCGCCCGTGCGATGAAACGGCTGGGTGGAACGCGGCTGCTGTACGAAGATTTCACCCGCTCGCAACACTGGTATCTCGAAGCCCTGCTGGGGGAAGCTGGTGCGCAGCGGGTCTTGCAAATACTTGAAAACGGCCCTCCCCCGGGCTTCGTGCAACATCAGGTGGCTGGAAACTGGGTCCAGGATTTGAGGATTTCCACCGCCGAGCGCTGGCGGATCGAGCTTGCGCCATCCTTACAGCGCGTGATGGGACAGCTCTCATTCCCGTTCCGGCTGCATTATCGATCGCGGACATATGAGCCCATGGAATGAGCCGACCTTGAGTAGCTTTTCCATCCCCTGTATTGAACGTGCCCGTTCAATCCGCCAGCAGGCTTTAGACATTTTTTGATGAAACAGGTTTTCCAGGTGTTCTGGCGCGCGGAAGGCACGCGGCCGCTTCTTGTTCTTGCCAGCCTCCTGATCGCCGCGCTGATAGAGGCGATCGGCATCAGCACGCTTCTCCCGGCCACGACGCTGATCGCCGGAACGGAAGGAAAGCCTTCGGTACTGACGACCTGGATCCATACCCTGTTCGAGAAATTCGGCGTGCAGCCCACCCTTGGCCCATTGCTGCTAGTGATTGCCGTAACCCTGTTTCTGAAATCCCTAATCGGCTTCGCCGTGCTGTCATATGCCGGTATCTCCGCGGCAAAAGTGTCGGTGCGCCTCCGCCAGCGCCTGCTGGCGGCCGTCTTCGGGGCGCAATGGCAATTCTATGCGGACCAGCACGGCGGCCGCTTCGCCAATGCGGTGAGCAACGATGCCACAAGGGCCGGGGAAGCCTATCTTCTCGCTGCGCAAACCGTGTCGTTCGTTGTGCAGGCAATCTGCTATGTCGCGATTGGCCTTATCATGAACTGGCGCCTTGCCACCATGGGTCTAATCGCCGGCATCGTTCTGTCGTTCAGCATGCGGCGGCTGATCCGCATCACGAAGACATCCGGATACAAGCAAACCGACCGGACATCCGAACTGACCGTCTTCGTCGTCGACATGCTCGCCAATATCAAGGCGCTGAAAAGCATGAACCGCTATGCTCCGATGCAGAAGCATCTGGATCAAACGCTGAAACGGCTGCGCCGGTCGCTCGTCACGCGGGAATTCGCCAAACAGGGTCTCAATCAGGGCAGCGATGGCATTGTGGCCGTGCTGGTGACGGCGGCTGTCTATTTTGCCTACACATGGTGGCAGGTGCCGCTGGCGGAACTTGTGGTCAGCGGCGTGATCTTTTTCAAGATCATCGACATAATGTCCAAACTGCAGAAGAACCTTCAGCAATCGGTCCAGGTGGAAAGCGCCTATCTCCGCACGCAGGATCTGATCGCTCAGGCGGAAGCGCACCGCGAGGTCCATGCAGGCAAACAGCAGCCTCGCCTGGCGAAGGCCTGCCAGTTTGAAAAGGTCAGTTTTGCGCACGGGAAAATCAGGGTGTTGCAGGCTGTCGATCTCGTCCTCGCGGCGAATGGCATCAATGTATTGATGGGGCCTTCCGGCGCGGGAAAAACCACCATCATCGATATGCTGATCGGCCTGCATGTGCCGGACAAAGGAAGGATAACGCTCGACGGCGTGCCGCTGGACCAGATTGATATTCATGCCTGGCGCAAGAAAATCGGCTATGTTCCGCAGGAACTCAGCCTGCTTCACTCGACGGTGCGCGAGAACATCACCATGGGAGACACCTCGATCCCCGACGCCGATGTGCTCGAAGCGCTGCGCCTCGCCGGTGCCGATTCCCTTTTGCCTACCCTGCCCGCCGGCCTCGACACCAGCGTAGGCGAGATGGGCGGCAAGCTTTCAGGCGGCCAGCGGCAGCGCATTTCATTGGCAAGAGCCTTGGTCATGAAGCCGGAGGTCCTCATTCTTGACGAGGTAACCAGCGCGCTCGATCCCGCTACGGAGCAGGAAATCGTCCGCAATATCGCCGATCTTCGCGGGAAATACACGATCGTCGCCATTACGCACAGGCCCGCGTGGACAGAGATCGCAGACACGCTATACGAAATTTCGCATGGGCGTGCGAAACTCGTTTCCAGCAGGTCTTCATCGCGCAAAACGGGAAAATCCTTGCCATGAAGGATAGCCGGGGCAACAGGATAATCTGGCTTGTAGACCCCAGCCCGGAGCGGACGCTCAATCAGTTGCGGCTGACGGTGCGCCGCGCACGCATTGTGTCCTTTCCGCGGTCCGGCCGCACCTGGCTGCGCATGATGTTGCATGAGCTGGCGCTCGATCCGAAATTTGTCCATGTCAAGGCGAGACCCCGCCTTGCCTCGCCCCCCGAGCGGATGTGCAACGGCATTGAGAGATATTATTCCCGCCGGGTGCTGTTCCTGTTTCGCGATCCCAAGGACACGTTGGTTTCCTACTACCATCATGTTCTCCACAAACACGGTGGCGCGTTCCCGGGGGGGATTTCTTCCTTCCTGCGGGCGCCGGCAACCGGATTGGAACGCATCCTCGCATTCAATCTGGGCTGGATTGAATCCTATCCGAAGTTCCGGAATTTCAAGGCCGTTCGCTACGATGACATGCGGCAGGCGCCTGAAGAACACCTTGCGGCGATCATCAGGTTCTTCGGATGTGGCCGCGCGGACAGCGCGCAGATCGCCCAGGCTGTTGCCGGCCACACATTCGATGCGATGAAGCGGCAGGAGCAAAGCGGCGAACTGCACGCGCGGTTTGGCGACAGGTTCACCAAAACCGCCGCAGGCGATGACCAGAGGATCGTCAGGCGGGGCTCCGTGGCGGGCAACACCGACGAGCTGAACCCGGAAGACCTAGCCTACTGCGATGCCCTGATAGCCAGCTACGGCTACACAACCCGCATGCAGCGCGCGATGGATAAAGCGAGCCTGCTGAACTCACATTGAAACACTGGCCGATCTGGCCAGGCAACTTCACACGGCCCTGCCATAGCGGTGCATCTGTTCCAGAAGCAAATCATGCGGCAGGGCAATCGACGTATTGCCGTCGCGGCCCACCATCGTTTGGTTACAGATCATGCTGTCGATGATCGCTTCTTCCACCGCCTCAACCGTGGCCGAGAACAGCGGGTCCAGCGCGCCATTGGGCAGGAATTCCATCGCCCGCTTATCCTTGCTCATGCCGAAAGCGCCCGCATTGGCGGTGGAGAAGGCGAGGAAAATATCGCCGGAACCGTTCGATCCCACGGCACCGGTGCGCGCCATGCCCATGGGTACGCGGCGGGCAATGCGCTTCAACTGATGCGGCAGCAGCGGCGCGTCCGTCGCCACGATCACAATGATCGAGCCTTGGTCCTTCCAGCGCAGCTTGTCATGGGTGACAGCGCGGCCCACCGGCACGCCCAGCACCATCAACTGTTCGCGTTGGCCGAAATTCGATTGCACGAACACGCCCACGGTATAGCCCATCGCCTTGCGCGACGATGAGCCGTTGCCGCCCTTGAAATCATAACAGATCATGCCCGTGCCGCCGCCCTGGCTGCCCAGCGGCACCGGCCCACTCCGCGCGCCATCGAGCGCCGCGAAGACATGTTCGGGTTTGACGTGAAACCCGTTGAGGTCGTTCAATTCGCCATCATAGGTTTCAGCGGCCACGGGAAGGCCCCAGTCCTGGCCCGTACCGAAACGGTTTTTCACCTGCCACTGAATGGTCGCATCGCGCGTCACGCCGCAGGAATGCGTGTTGGTAATGGTGATGGGCGACTGGAGTTCACCCGCTTCCTCGATCCAGATGGTGCCCGTCATCTCGCCATTGCCGTTGAAGGAGTGGTAGCCCGCCGCACAGGGCGTGCCCGCACCCGCCCGCCCGCGCGGCAGGATGGCCGTCACGCCCGTTCGCACCGGCCCTTGCCCCACGATCAGGGGCCCATCGCCGGAAATCAGCGTGGTGACGCCCACCTCCACCCCCGCCACATCGGTGATGGCGTTGAAAGGGCCGGTCTCGCCCGGAAATGGCAGGCTCAGATCACGCCCGCGGATGAGTGTCATGGGTACCCTCTTCGTTTTCGGTTGGAATCGCCAACCGGCTTGCCATAGCTTCTGAAGCAACAGCGGAGAACGGACAATGGCATCGGCGGACCATCACGGCGCGGGCAATCCCCTCTGGACGGTGATCTTTCCCGTTCTCGCGGTGATCATGGTGGCCGTCAAGCTGGGCGAGTTCGTTCCCTCCGCGCATTGGGCGGTGGTCGTCATTTCAATCATCTTGCTGATCGGCGCCGTCTTTTCGTCGGTTCATCACGCTGAAATCGTGGCGGCGCTGGTGGGTGAACCTTTTGGCTCGATCGTTCTCGCCGTGGCGGTGACGGTGATCGAGGTGGGGCTGATCGTGGCGCTGATGCTCTCCGCCCCCGATGGCGGCCCCACCATCGCCCGCGATACGGTTTATTCCGCCGTGATGATCGTCCTCACCGGACTGATTGGCCTCTGCCTCCTCGCGGGCGGGCAGAAACATTATGAGCAAACCATCACCGTGAGCGGTGCAACGTCCTATCTTTCGGTGCTGGGCACGCTGGCGGCGATCTCGCTGATCCTTCCCAATTACACCGTGGCGGCGGAAGGCCCTTTCTACAGCAAGGTGCAATTGACCGCCGTGGCGCTGGTGTCTCTGGCGCTTTATTGCGCCTTCCTGTTCGTGCAGACCGTGCGGCACCGCGATTACTTTCTTGCATCCGGCGATGAGGCGTCCGATGGCCATGCCACAGTGACGAAACAGATGGCGGGCGCCAGCATGATTCTGCTGCTGATCGCCCTCACCGGCGTCGTGTTGCTGGCAAAAACCCTGTCGCCGCAATTGAACACGCTGATCTCTGCCGCGCATCTTCCCTATGAATTCGCGGGCGTGATCATCGCCGGATTGGTGCTTGCGCCGGAAAGCATCGCGGCGGTGCGCGCCTCGCTCAGCAACCGCCCGCAGGTGAGCATCAATCTGGCGCTCGGCTCAACCATCGCCAGCATCGGCCTCACCATTCCCATCGTAACACTTTTCACCGCTTTCTCCGGCCAGCAACTGGCGCTTGGCGTTTCGCCGATGAAAACCTCCCTGCTGGCACTGGCGCTTTTCGTGAGCATCACGACGCTGGGCACCGGCCGCACCACAATCCTGCAGGGCTACGTGCATCTGGCGATCTTCGTCATCTTTCTCGTAATGGCTGCCAGCCCATGAAGACCCGAAATTAAACCTTCCATTTCATCCGCCCATCCCACACACTGGCGCCATGGCGGCGGAAGGATTCACGGAATACAAGGAATTTCTGATCGTGCTGGGCACGGCGGGCCTCGTGGTGCCGCTGTTCATCCGCGTTGGCCTGAATGCCGTGCTGAGTTTTCTCGTCGTCGGCGTGATCCTCAGCCACGACATTCTGGGCAAGGCGGCGGAGCAATTTCCGGCCTTCCGGTTTCTCTCGATCGCCGATCCGCACAATCTGGAATCGCTGGGCGAACTGGGTGTCGTCTTCCTACTGTTCCTGATCGGACTCGAGCTTTCCTTCGAGCGCCTCAACACCATGCGCCGCCTGGTATTTGGCTTCGGCGGGTTGCAGGTGGTTCTCACCACAGCGGCGATTTTCCTCGGCGCACGGCTGATGGGCTTTCCCGTCAATACGGCACTGATCGCGGGTGCCGCCCTGTCGCTCTCTTCCACGGCCATCGTGGTGCAGCTTCTGTCCGATGCCAAGCGCATGGGCTCGCAAACCGGCCGCGCCAGTTTCTCCGTGCTGCTGTTTCAGGACCTCGCTGTCATCCCCATGCTGCTGCTCGTCGGCATCCTGGGGCACGATGACGATGGCCCGGTGCTTCAAGGGATTTTCTACGCGCTGCTGCAGGCCGGGCTGGCGATTGTGCTGATCGTGCTGGTGGGCCGCTTCGCGCTGCGCCCGCTGCTGCGCCTCGTCGCGGGAACCAACAGTTCCGATCTCTTCATGGCGGCCACGCTGCTGATCGCCGTGGGCACCGGCGTTTTGGCCAATCTGGCCGGACTCTCTATGGCGCTCGGCGCTTTCATTGCCGGATTGATGCTGGCCGAAACCGAATACCGCCGCGCCATCGAAGCGATCATCGAGCCGTTCAAGGGCCTGCTGCTCGGCGCGTTCTTCCTCGTGGTCGGCCTCGGCATCGACCTGCACGGCCTGGTGATGAGCCCGGCGCATATTCTGGGCATCGCCGCAGGCCTCCTGCTGATCAAATGGATCATCGTCTACGTGCTGGCTCGCGTTTTCCGCCTGAGCCGCGGCGCCTCCATCGAAAGCGCCTTCCTGCTGTCGCCCTGCGGCGAATTTGCCTTTGTAATTCTGGGCCAGGCACTCGCCCTCAAGCTGATGCCGGATGATGCCAACCACGATGCGCTGCTGATCGTGACGCTCACAATGGTTGCGCTGCCCTTCCTCGCCAAGATCGGCAGCCGCATCGCCGGCACGCTGCGCAAGAAATCCAACGTGGCGCTTGCGGCGGCAGACCCTGTGCCTGAGTACAATCAGCCGCGTGTGATCGTCGCGGGCTTTGGCCGCGTGGGCCATCTCGTGGCCGCCATGCTGGATGAACACAAGATTCCCTATCTCGCCATCGACAATGACGCCGAACTGGTGTCGCGTGAACGGCGGAGTGGTCTTCCCGTCTATTACGGCGACGCCGCCAATCCGGAGTTTCTCAAGAAATGCGGGCTGGCGGAAGCCCCTGCGCTGGCCATCACCATGGATTCCCCGGTCCGTGTGGACGATGTAACGCGCACCGCGCGCGCCGAGCGCGAGGACCTCAAGATCATCGCCCGCGCGCGTGATGAAAAACATGCCATGAAGCTTTATACGCTGGGCGTCACCGAAGCGGTGCCCGAAACCATCGAGTCGAGCCTCCAACTGGGCGAGGCGCTGCTGGTGGAAACCGGCGTTCCCATGGGCCTCGCCATCGCCTCAGTGCATGAGCGGCGCGACGGCTTCCGCAAACTGCTGGGCAGGCCCAACCGGCGCGAGACGCTGGAAATCGAGCGCAAGCGCCTACGCCGCAAGCAGACGATGAGCTAAAGTTCTTTCGCCCAGTAGCGGACTGTCTTGTCCCTGTCGCCAAGATGCTGCTCGCCCACCGGCGAAAATCCCAGCGCGCGGTGAAAGGCATCCGATTGCGGATTGGGCGGAACGCTGTTGATCTCGCACACCAGCCGCTCGCGCCCTTGCGCCCGCGTATCTTTCTCAAACTCGCCGTAGAGCGCCCGCGCCAGCCCCCGGCCACGCGCTTCGGCGCTCACCGCCACGCGGTCAATGTAGTTGAAACGGGGAAACCGCCGTTTCAGCCACTGGAAATTCGGGCTGTCGTAATGGCACCCCTCGTGAAAGCCGATCAGGAAGGCCAATCCGTCCGCCGCCGCGCGGACAAAGGAAGCGGACACGATCAATTTGGCGAAGCCCTCCGCCGTCTTGAAGGAAAGTTCCTCGGCATGGGCGTTATTCAAAGCGAGCAGCTTCCCGGACAATTCCTCCGTATACGGAGGCTCAAGCCAGCGCATGCCCGGCGGCAAAGCTAGAACTGCTTTTCCGGAACCCGCACGCGGAGGCCGTCCAGCGTGTCGTTCACCTTGATCTGGCAGGAGAGGCGGCTTTCCTCCTTCACGTCGAAGGCGAAGTCCAGCATGTCTTCTTCCATCGGATTGCGCTTGCCTACCTTCTCTCGCCATTCGGGCTCAATATAGACATGGCACGTCGCGCAGGCGCAGGCGCCGCCGCAATCAGCATCGATCCCCGGCACAAGGTTCTTGACCGCCACCTCCATGACCGACATGCCGGGCAGCCCGTTCACGGTCTGCTCGGTGCCATTGTGCTGGATGAAGGTAATCTTGGGCATGGGGGCGTCCGATCCGAACTCTGGGTTTTGCCGAACGCGCCTTCTAGGGGATTGGATGGCTGAATTCAATCGCCGGGGCTTTTCAGCCGAAGATGCGCTTTGCCACAGCCCTGAATTGTTCCGCAGCCTCCTGCATGTCCATCATGAGGGCCTGGGCGGTACTAGAGCGGCGATTGGCGGCATGGGCTTCGAGTTCATCGGCAATGGCATTGATCCGCGTAGCGCCGACAGCTGCCGCCGATCCCTTGACCGTATGGGCGGCCATTTTCCAGTCCGTCGCCGTCTTGGCGTTCTCCATGGCGGCAATGGTCACCGGCAACTGTTCCAGGAACAGCGCCACGATTTCCCGCTCCAGCTCGGCATTGTCGAGGGTGTAATGGGCGAGATGGGCGCGGTTCAGCACCTCGGCATCTCCAGCGCTGGCTGCCTTCCGCGAGCCTCTATCCCGGGTTGCCATAGGGTCGCTTCCTCAACGTCAAAAAATCACGCTCACACTGGCCAAGCCTAGGGGCTGCGGCCTAGAAAGTCCTAAAGAAACACCGCCAACAGAGCCTTTCCTGAATCATTTCAATCCGATCCATAATTTTAACCAAATATTAAATTAGACGGCCGGGTTCGCCAATCGGTGGGTTCAAGCCGGACTCCCGATAGGGTATGGTAAATCAAGGGGTTCTGCCTCAAGGCCAGGGGGAATGGCTGCGAAGGAACCCTCGCGTAAAAGGGGTGCGGGTAAAGACATGGCAAGCAACACCACAGAGCAGCGTCGCCAGGACAAGCGCGGGGCGGAACCGGAAGCCCAGCGCAGGGATCAGGCGCCGCGCCTCGATGGCCCCTTGCGCGGCCGCCCGGCCAATGAAAACGATCCCGGCACTTCGCAAATGCTGGCGAGGCTCCGCCGCCAGCCCGGTTTCGCGCCCTATTTCGGCGCCGCCTTCGGTCTCCTGCTGCCGTGGATCGCCGGCTGGTTCTTCATCTATTCCAATTCCCTCTTCAGCGCTGGTTCTGGCGCTCAGGGGGCTGGCGAAACAGTAAAGGCGCTGGCCCTTCTCATTCTGCCCGTCATGCTGGTGTTCGTGGCCGCCTTCTTCCTGTGGCGCGCCGCCCAAATGCGCCATGTTTCGGAAGTGCTGATGCAATCCGCCATGCGCCTGATCCGCCCGCAGGATATCGCTACGGAAGGCCTCACCACCATCGCCCAGGCGGTGCGCTCGGAAGTCGACCTGCTGGTGGGCGGCGTTGAACACGCCGTTCAGCGCGCCTCGGTTCTGGAAGAAATCGTCCACAAGGAAATCGCCGCCATCGAGCGCGCTTTCGGCGGCAATGAAGACCGCATCCGCACGCTGGTGAGCGGCATCGAGAACCAGCGCAACGCCCTTCATCAGGCGGGCCTCATCATCAACAACGACGCCAATCCCCTGCTCACCCGCCTAGAGGCCAATACGCAGAATCTCGATTCCGTGGTTGGCAATGCTCATGCCACACTCGCGAGGCTTGAACAGGGCCTGCGTGAAACCTCCGTAAGCCTCGCCCGCAGCATCGAGGAAGTGTCCGACCGCGCCAGCGCCGCCGGGCAGGAAATCGGCAACCAGACTTCGCAGATGGAGCGCATGACGGGACTGATCGTCAGCGAGCTGCAGGACTTTTCCCGTGCTCTCGCCCAGCAGATCGACCAGCTCTCGCAGACCACCTCCGTGCTGGGCCATGAGTCCGCCGATTTCGGCCGCAATGTGCAGGGGCTTGAATCCAATGTGGTGCAGGCGATCCGCGACAGCGTCGATCACCTGACGACGATCCATCAGGACATTTCGCGCACCGTCGAGCGCGCCTCCGTCACCGCCGCCGACCAAATGAAGCAGGCCTCCTCCGACCTCACCGAGCTGATCGGCCAATCCGGCACCAACATTACCTATCACCTCAAGGCCACCAGCAATGATGTGACGGCGAACATCGAGCGCGCCGGCATGGATGCCGCCCAGCAGGTGGAGCAGAGCCGCGTGCTCGTCACGCAAGGCCTTCAGGTGGTGGCCGGCGATTTCCTCGACAAGGTGGCGAAGTCGCGCGCCGAGCTCGTGGGCTATCTCGACAATTCCTCCGATGCCATTTCCGGCAACATCAACAGCGCCATCGAGCAGATCGCCGAGCAGATCAATGCTGCCAGCGTGCAGTTCATCGCCGGCTTTGACCAGACGGCCAATGGCCTGCTGCAGCAGTTGAACTCAACAGGCTCCGGCCTTGCCGGCCGCGTGGACCAGACCACCAGCAAGCTCTTCACCGAAATCGGTAGCCGCGCCGAGCACATCATCAACAAGCTCGATGATTCCGCAGGGCTGGTGTTCGGCCGCCTCGACGATCAGGCGGGCCTCGTCTCCAACCGCGTGGAAGAAGCCGCCAACCGCATTCTCAATTCGATCGAGGACCGCACCTCCTCCGCCGCCAGCAAGGTGAGCGATACGGCCACGGAAGTTCTGGCCGCCCTTGAGGAGCAGAACATAACCGCCGCTCAGCGCATTGGCGATACCGCTGCCCAGATGCATTCGCTGATCGGCGATACCTCAAATCTTCTGACCGTCCGTTTCGATGAAACCTCGGCCCTCGTCACCGCGCGGCTTGAAGGTGCTGTGAACGCGGCGGCGGGCCTTCTCGACGAAACCACCACCCAGATGCTGGCCCGCATGGCCCGCCACAATGAAGATGCGGCGGCGCAGATCACCACCTCCACCACCAAGGTTCAGGATGTGATCGGCGAAGCGACCGGCATCCTCACCAACCATCTTGGTGAAACCGCGCATACGCTGATGGGCCGCCTCGAAGGCGCTGTCACCTCGGCCAGCGCAACCATGGATGAAACCTCCAACCGCCTGCTGGGCGCGCTGGAACGGCAGGGGGCCACCTCCTCCGCCCGCATCACCGACAGCGCCCAGAAGATGCAGCAGGCGATCGGCGAGGCGAGCAATCTGCTCACCCTGCACATCAACGAAACTTCCGGAGATCTCGTGGCCCGCCTGGAGGGCGTCGTCACCCAGGCCACCGGCCTGCTCGACGCCACGGCCAATGGCGTGCTCGATGCCATCGACCGGCAGAACGATTCCTCAGCCCAGCGCCTTGCCGATCAGGCGATGCGCGCCGAACAGGCGATCGGCGGTGCAGCGGATCGCGCGCATCAAACGATTGGCGATGTTGCCGAGGCCCTGGTCAGCCGCATCGACACCACATCGGCCAGCGTCATAGGCCAGTTGGACAGCGCGGTGAGCCTTGCCGCCGCCAAGTTTGACGACACGCACAGCCGCTTCAATGCGATGATCGGCGGATCGTCCGAGGATCTGGAAGCCCGCATCGATGGCGCGGCGGAACGCCTCTATGGCCACATGAATGCGACGATCAACGCCGTCACCGGCAAGATCGATGACGTGACCGGCAATGTCTATGGCCGTTTGGAACAGACCTCTTCCGGCATCACCAGCCAGTTGAAGGAGGCCTCCAGCGCCGTCAACGACATGATGGTGACGACCAGCGGAACGATCACCGCCCACCTCAAGGAAACCGCCGAAATCGTCAACCGCCAGATGCAGGATTCTGGCTTGGCTCTCGCCGGCAATATCGAGAGCACCGGCGGCATCGTCACCGACAAGCTGATCTCGGTCTCCGGCAGCTTCGTGCAGAACGTCGGCACGGCGCGCGAGGAACTGATCGCCATTCTCAACAAATCGGCGGAAGAGGTGACGACGCGCCTGCAGGACACGACGCTGCAGGTTCACGCCCGCCTCGAGGATACGGCGAGCGGCATGACCGGCCAGCTCGAGGAGACGGCGCAGAAACTCTACAGCCGCCTCGACGAAACCTCGGCCATGATGTCCGACGAACTCGAGCAGACGGCCTCGCGCATCACCAGCCACATCACCGCCACCACGGGCAATGTAGCGGGCAAGGTGATGACCATCACCAGCAGCCTGTCCACCCAGCTCGAGGAATCGTCGAAGACCATCGGCGCAACCCTCGACAAGACCTCGAACGACCTGAACGCCCTCTTCACCGCCAACACGCGGATGATGATCGAACAGCTCGATGCAACGGCAGGCGACGTGACCAACGCCTTCACCGATACGGCGGAGCGCGTGACGCGCCAGGTGATCGACGCCAACACCGGCATGGCGGAACGGCTGGAGCAGACCTCCGCCGAAGTCACCCAGCAGCTCGACACGGCGGGCAGCAGCATGTTCGCGCGCATCGACCATACCGCGCGCGATCTCGGCACGCGGATGGAGCGCACCTCCGCCACCATCACGGCGCAGCTTGAACAGGCTGGCGTCAGCATGTTCACCAAGATCGACCAGACGGCGCGCGACTTGGGCAACCGCTTCGAAGTGGCGACCGGCCTTCTGGAGCGCGTAAGCGGCGAGGCGACCAGCAAGCTGGCGGGAAGCTCCTCGCGCTTTGCCGATATCGTCAACACCGCCACCGATCACATCTACACCAGCCTCGACAAGGTGTCGGATGCCTTCAGTTCGGGCCTCGACACGACATCGCTCGCCATCACTGGCAAGCTCGACAATGTGACGGGCCTGGTGGTGAACCGCATCGACCGCGCGTCGAAGGAACTGGACCAGGCCTCGGCCCTGACCTCCGGCAAGCTGGACGAGGCGCACCGCAAGTTCTCCAAGCATGTAGAAACCGCCAACACCTATCTGGCCGATCAGCTCTCCGCTGCGGCGGGCGCCATCGACGAGCGGCTTGAGGGCATTTCGATGAACCTCACCGGCAAGCTCGAAGTGACGGGCACCCGCGTCTCCGAGCGTCTTGATGACGTGACCGAACTGGTCGAGCGCTCGCTCGAGAAGTTCAACGGCGAGATGGAGCGCGTGCTGGTCAACCGCCGCGAGGCGTTGGACGGCCTCGTCTCCGACGCCGCCAAGCGCGCCACCGAGATCGACGCGGTGATGACCAGCTACATGAACCTCATCGAGGATTCGCTCGCGGCATCGGAAGCGCGTTCGAAAGAGATGAGCCGCATCATCGCCGACCAGACGGCGCAGGCGATGTCGCTCCTCGACAGCGAATTGCGCAAGCTTGAAACCAATTCGGGCGGCCAGATCACCCAGGCCTCGCGCATCCTGCGCGACCAGCATGAGCGCGCGATGTCGGCCATGAACGAGATGCTGGCGTCGACCGCCAGCGACTTCCAGCAGACGGCGCAGGACATGCGCGTCACCGCCCAGCAGGTGGTGAAGGACATCGATGTGGCGCGCGCCGAACTGAAGCGCTCCATCCTCGAACTGCCGGAGGAAACCAGAAGCAACGCCGACGCCATGCGCCGCGTGGTGGCCGACCAGATCTCGGCGCTCAACGCGCTGGCCGAAGTGGTGCGCCGCCAGACCGGCTCGCTCGACATGGCGGGCCCCGGCATCACGCTGCAACGCGGATTGAGGGAGTCGCCGCCGGGAAAATCTGAGGGCGCCACGGTCCAGGCTCCGACGTTCGGAACCGTGAGCGCCCCGGAAAAAACCAGCCCCCGGAGCTCTACCCCCTCGCAGACCGAGGAAACCGCCGCGCTTCGCGATAGGCTTCTGGCCGAACTCGCCAAGAGCTCGGAGAAGATCACCGACAAGCCGAAGGCCAAGGCGGCTTCCCGCGAGAGCCTGTCGCGCGAGATGGAGACGCTGGCCGACAAGTTGAACGTGGCGTCCCGCGATCTCGTCGAGGCGCTTGACGGAAGCCTGCCGCGCGATCTCGAAAAGGCCTATGCGGCGGGTGACCGCGGCGTGTTCACGCACCGGCTTTATGAAGGCCGCAAGAAGCTGGGCAAGCAGGTGGCAGATCGCTACGCGAAGGAACGGCTGCTGCGCGGCCGCACCGACGCCTATCTCCGCCTGTTCGAGCGCCTGCTCGATGCGCTGAGCGCAACGCCGGGCGGCGATGCGATGGTGGATGCCTCGCTTGCCTCGGAACAGGGCCGCCTTTATGTCCTCTTGGGAGAAAGCACCGGCCGCATTCCCCCGCAGTGATGGACAGACATGGATATCGAAAAGCCCTACCTTCTTTTTCTAGGTGACGTGCATGACCAGTTGGCGGCCAAGACGGCGCAAGGCGTCGTCGACTGGCGGCCGGAATGGTGTGTTGGCCAGATGCGCCTGCCCGGCTGCAAGGCCGATACAGGCCTTGCCGACCTGACGCTGGAACAGGCGAAGGCCAAGGGCGCCAGGACAATGATCGTCGGCGTCGCCAATGCCGGCGGCGTGCTGCCGCCGCACTGGGTGAAGGAAATCGTCGCCGCGCTCAATGCCGGGCTTGACGTGGCAACAGGCCTGCACAAGCGCCTCTCTTCGATTCCCGAAATCGCCGAGGCGGCGAAGAAGAACGGCCGCAAGCTGCATGACGTGCGCTTTTCCGATGTGGCCTTCGCCACCGGCAAGGGCAACAAGAGGCCGGGATTGCGGCTGCTGGCGGTTGGCACCGATTGTTCGGTGGGCAAGAAATACACCGCCCTCGCCCTCGACAAGGAGATGCGGGCGCGCGGCATGAAATCCGATTTCCGCGCCACCGGCCAAACCGGCGTGCTGATCTCTGGCCGGGGCGTTGCCATTGATGCCGTGGTGGCGGATTTCATTTCCGGCGCCGCAGAATGGATTTCACCCGCCAATGATCCCGACCATTGGGACGTGATCGAGGGCCAGGGTTCGCTCTTTCACCCGTCCTTCTCGGGCGTGACGCTGGGCCTTCTGCATGGCGCGCAGCCCGATGCCTTCGTCGTCTGCCATGAGCCGACACGCACCACGATGCGCGGCGTTCAGCATCCCCTGCCGTCAATCCAGCAGGTGATCGACCGCACCATCGTCGAGGGCCGCCTCACCAATCCAGCCATCCAGTGCGTGGGCATCGCCATCAACACCGAACATCTTTCGGAAGCGGTGGCGCTGAAGACGCTGGAGGAAACCGCGAAGTCGCATGGCCTGCCCTGCGTCGATCCGATCCGCACCGGCGTTGGCCCCATCGTCGATGCGCTGGTGCAGCGCTTCGGGGCCTGATGCCGTTGCAGCTTGAAATCGCCCGCGAGAGCTGGCCCATCGCCGGCAGCTTCACCATTTCACGCGGCAGCAAAACCTCCGCCGATGTCGTGGTTGTCACGCTGCGCGATGGCGCGCATGTGGGGCGCGGCGAATGCGTGCCCTATCCGCGCTATAATGAAACCGTGCCGCAGGTGGCGGAAGCACTGGAAGCCGCGCGCGCCGCTATTGAAGCAGGCTGCACGCGCGAGCAAGTGCCGAACCTCGCTGCGCCCCACGCGGCGCAGAATGCGCTCGACTGCGCGCTGTGGGATCTCGAAGCCAAGCGCAGCGGCCAGCCGACATGGCAATTGGCGGGGCTGTCGGAGCCTCGCCCGCTGGTCACCGCCTTCACGCTGAGCCTCGACACGCCCGAAGCGATGGCCGAAGCCGCAGCCAAATCCGCCCACCGCCCATTGCTCAAACTCAAGCTGGGCCGTGATGGCGATGCGGAACGGCTTCGGCTGATCCGCAAGGCAGCGCCCAAGAGCCGCCTGATCGTCGATGCCAATGAAGGCTGGCAGCCCGATCAGCTTACCCCCCTGTTCGCCGTTTGCGCCGAGGTGGGCGTGGAACTGGTGGAGCAGCCGCTGCCTGCCGGAAACGACGATGCTCTGAAAGGCCTTCAGCGCGCCGTGACGATCTGCGCTGATGAATCGGCGCATGACCGCGCCGGCCTTGATGCGCTGGTCGGCAAATATGACGCCATCAACATCAAGCTCGACAAGACCGGCGGCCTGACCGAGGCGCTGGCCCTGGCGCGCGCCGCGCAATCAAAGGGTTTGAAAGTGATGACCGGCTGCATGCTGGCCACGTCTCTGGCCATGGCCCCTGCCTTGCTGGTGGCGCAGTTTGCCTCGGTCGTCGATCTCGATGGCCCCCTACTGCTGAAAGAAGACCGCAACCCCGGCATCCGTTTCGACGGCAGCGTGATGTATCCCGCCCCGCCGGACCTGTGGGGTTAGAGCGTCTCTCTAAACCAAACCTTCACCCTTCCCGCCGATAATCGGGAATGAACGCGCCCGTGCGTCATCACGGGGCTTGTGTGTTGGAGTTGCGTATGTCCGGTTCGGAATTGGCCCGCGGAAGCGGTCCCTCATCGGCGACCTTTGAGGAAATCGAGGAAGCGGTGATGGAATCCGAGCGCGGCCGCTGGTTTCTGCAAGAATATGCGAAGCGGCAGCGCGCCCAGGAGACGCAGGCGCTCCTCTCTGCCCTGTCGCGCCTCGAAGCCGCCGTCAAAAGCAATCAAGACATGATTGCCGAGCGCCTGACCAAGGCCATGGGCCTCATCACCACCATGGACGCCAAGATGGTGCAGACGCCCGGCGCCCCGCCGCAGGCAAGGCCGGCTGCCGACGCGCAACCGCAGCATGCGAATTATTTTGAGCAGGACGAGGAATTGTTCGAGCCGCTGCCCGCCGTGCCCGCGCCAGCCCGGGCTGAACCGAAAATCGAAACGTCAAAGGGCGCCACCCTCGTCATCCGCCGCCGCAACGAAGGGGAACAGCCATCTGAGGCAGCCCCCTCCGCTGCAAGCCCTGACGCCGAATCCATCACCGAGGCGCAGCCCAAGAACCGCATCGTCATCATCCGCCACAAGGCAGGCGAGGAGATTGACGTGCCGCTGCAGGACGAGTTGCGCGAAAGCGCCTAAAGCTCGCCGCGCAGGATGCGGGCATAAAGCGCCGCATCCACATTGCCGCCTGATAGTATTACGCCGATGGCGCGGCCCTCAACCGGCAGACGCCCGTGAAGCAGCGCCGCCAGCCCTGCCGCACCGCCAGGCTCCACAACCAGCTTGAGATCATCAAAGGCAAAGCGCATCGCCGCGCAGGCCTCCGCATCGCTCACCGCAAAGGCTCCCGCCAAAAGCTTCTTGTTGATGGCAAAGGTCAGTTCGCCCGGTGACACCGACATCAGCGCATCGAGAAGAGAGCCCGAAGCGCGGGCATTCTTTTCGCGCGCCCCGCTCCTGAGACTCCGCGCGGTGTCATCGAAGCCTTCTGGTTCAACGGCATAGACCTTCGTTGATGGCGAGCGCGCCGCGAAGGCCGTGGCAACCCCGGCCACCAGCCCGCCGCCGGAACAATTCACCAGCACATCATCCAGCACCACGCCACGCTGTGCCGCCTCTTCCGCCAGTTCCAGCCCCGCCGTGCCCTGGCCTGCAATGATATGCTCATGCTCGAACGGCGGAACCAGCACCGCACCGCGCTCCTTCACCAGTGCACCCGCAATCGCCTCGCGGTCCTGGGTGGCGCGGTCATAGGTGACGACTTCTGCACCGTAGCCTTTGGTATTCTCCTGCTTGATCGTGGGCGTATCGGCGGGCATCACGATCACTGCCCTGAGGCCCCGGATCTGCGCAGCCGCCGCCACACCCTGCGCATGGTTGCCGGAGGAAAAAGCCACCACGCCGCCCGGCGTCTTTGCGGGGTCGATCTGCGAGATCATGTTCCAGGCGCCGCGGAACTTGAAGGAGCCGGTGCGCTGCAATCCTTCCGCCTTGAACAGCACCCGGCCGCCCAGTCGCTGGTTGAGGCGCGGCGACTCCAGCACCGGCGTTTTTACCGCCATGCCCTTCAGCCGTTCCGCCGCCTGCTCGATATCCCTGATCCCGACGCTCATGAAAAACTCCTTGCCGCTTCCACCATAGCCCCCAAGCCCCTGCGTCTGCTACAGGAACCGCCATCAGCAAAGGTGCCACCCATGTCCCGCGATCCCCGTTACGATATCCTGTTCGAACCCGTGCGCATCGGCCCCGTCACGGCGCGCAACCGGTTCTTCCAGGTGCCGCATTGCAACGGCATGGGCCACCGCGACATCGAGATGCTGGCCAACATGCGCGGCATGAAGGCGGAAGGCGGCTGGGCCGTTGTCTGCACCGAGATGACGGAAATCCACCCCACGGCGGATGTCGGGCCTTATGTCGAACTCCGCATCTGGGATGACCGGGATATTCCCGGACTCGCCCGCATCGCCGAGAAGATTTCACGAGCATGGGTCTCTGGCAGGGCTGGAACTTTGCCATTCCAGCTATACCGCGCCCAACCGCTGGTCGCGCGCTGTGCCGATGGGGCCGAGCGCCACGCCGGTCGCCAGCGGCTACTATGATCCCGTGCAGGCCCGCGCCATGGACCTGTCGGACATCCGCGAACTCCGCCGCATGCACCGCAAGGCAGCGCTGCGCGCCAAGGCGGCGGGCTATGATCTGGTCTATGTCTATGCCGGGCACGGGCTGGGAATTTTCCAGCACTTCCTGTCGCGCGCCACCAATGTGCGGAGCGATGAATATGGCGGTTCGCTGGAAAACCGCGCGAGACTTCTGCGCGAGGCGATCGAGGACACAAAGGACGCGGTGGGCGACACTTGCGCCGTGCCGGTGCGCATCGCCATGAACGAGTTTCTGGGCGATGCCGGGCTTGAACCCGCCGAGGTGGAGGACGCCATTGCCATGATGGCCGAACTGCCCGACCTCTGGGACCTTTCCCTTTCCGAATGGAAAAACGATTCACAGACCTCGCGTTTTTCCGAGGAGGGCTTTCAGGAGCCCTATATCAAGGGCGTGAAAAAGCTCACCACCAAGCCGGTGGTGGGCGTGGGCCGCTATACCTCGCCCGATGCGATGGTGCGGGCCATCAAGTCCGGCATTCTCGACATGATCGGCGCGGCGCGGCCTTCGATTGCCGATCCCTTCCTGCCGAAGAAGATTGAGGAAGGACGTCTCGACGACATCCGCGAATGCATCGGCTGCAACATCTGCATCACCGGCGATTTCGCCATGTCGCCGCTTCGCTGCACGCAGAACACGTCGATGGGTGAGGAATGGCGGCGCGGCTGGCACCCCGAGAACATCCGTTCAAAATCTTCCGATGCGCATGTGCTGATCATTGGCGCGGGCCCTGCCGGGCTTGAAGCCGGGCGGGCACTGGGCAAGCGCGGTTATCAGGTAACGATTGCCGACAGGGCGCGGGAACCGGGTGGCCGCGTGGCGCGGGAATGCCGCCTGCCCGGCCTTGCCGCCTGGGGCCGCGTGCGCGACTGGCGCATGGGCCAGATCAACAAGATGACCAACGTCTCACTCTATCTCGAAAGCGATATGACGCCGGACAGCATCGCCGAACTGGGGGCCAATCATGTGCTGGTGGCAACCGGCGCCCGCTGGCGGCGCGATGGCACCGGCGCCTATCACCTTCGCCCCATCGCCATTGATGCCGCAGCCGATGTTCTGACCCCAGACGACCTGATGGCCGGGCTGCGCCCGAAGGATCGCAACGTCGTGCTGTTCGATGACGACCATTATTACATGGGCGGCGTTCTGGCCGAGCGCCTTGTGAAGGATGGTTTCGCGGTCACACTGGTGACCCCAGCCGCCATCGCCTCCGCCTATACGAAGTGGACGCTGGAGCAGGAGCGCATTCAGGCCCACTTGCTCAATCTCGGCATCGCCATCGTGCCGCACCAGTCCGTCTCTGCCATCGGCCCGGACGGCGTGACGGCAGCCTGCGTGTTCACCGGCCGCGAAAGCCGGATCGCCGCAGGTAGCGTGGTGCTGGTGACGGCGCGCAGCCCCGAGGACAGCCTGTATCAGGCACTCGCCGATCGCGGAATCGCCGCCACCCGCGCCGGAGATTGCCTGTCCCCCTCCACCATCGCCGCCGCTACCTACGCGGGGCGGCTGTTTGCCGAAACCTTTGGAGACCTTGCGCCGGACACCACGGAAGCCTATTTCGGCCGGGAATTCACGGCGCTGCAGCGGAATTTGCCGCAATGATGACGCGGACCCCTGTTACAGCGGCCTGAATTAAGACAGATTTTACCACGCCCGGAGACAATCGGGTTTTTGCGCCAGGGGTTTGCCGTGTCCGAGTTGAAGTTGCACCGCCGTTCGATCCTCCTTCTGGGAGCCGCCTGGGCGGCAGGCCTTGCATCTCAGGCCCACGCGCAGACCACGGAAACGACCTCGTCCATTTCAACGCCCGCGCCCAAGCCGAAGCTCAATTCAACGCTTGCCACCCACACCGGCATCGTTGCCGACAAGGGCGAGGCGGCCATGCTCACGCTGGGTTCCGAGGAAGCGCTGACCGGCGCCATCGCCCATTATCAGGAAATCGTGGCGGGCGGCGGCTGGCCCACCCTGCCGAACAAGAAGGTCGGCAAGACCACGAAGGGCCCGCAGATCGTGCTGCTGCGCCAGCGCCTCGTCGCCGAAGGCTATCTGCCCTTCGACGCGCTGACCGTCGCCACGCCCGAAGTCTTTGACGACGAAATGAGCCAGGCCATCACCGCCTTCCAGATCAATCATGGCGTGGCGCAAACCGGAACCGTGGGCGACAAGACCCTTGCGGAACTGAACGTACCAGCCGAAGCGCGGCTTGCGGCGCTTCAGGAAAATCTGATCCGTGTACAGATTTATTCCAAGGGCATCATGGAGCGGATGATTCTTGTGAACATCCCCTCGATGCAACTCGAGACTTCGCATCTCGACCGCGTCTACAGCCGCCACAATGTGGTGGTCGGAAAGCTCGACCGCCCCTCGCCCGCCCTGATGAGCAAGGTGAGCGACGTCAACTTCAATCCCTACTGGAAAATTCCGGCCTCCATCGTCGAGAAAGATATTGTTCCGAAATATCTGGCCGATTCCAGCTATCTCGCGCAGATGCACATTCGAGTCTTTGACGGCGTGGACGGCCCTGAAATCGACCCTTCCACCATCGATTGGTCATCGACGCCGCCCGAGCGCTATTTCTTCCGGCAGGACCCTGGCGATTTCAATTCGCTGGGCCTCGTCAAGATCAACTTCCCCAACGAGTTCATGGTCTACATGCACGACACGCCGCACCGCGAATTGTTCGGCGGCAATGCGCGGCTGGAAAGCTCGGGCTGCGTGCGCATCGATCAGGTGAAGACGGTGGTGGATTGGGTACTGGACGGCCAGAACGGCTTCGACAGCGCCACCTATGACGCAAACATCGCCAGCCACGAAAATTCCGTGGTGAAGGTCGACGCGCCCATCGGCGTGCGCTTCATGTATCTGACCGCCTGGGCCACCGAAGATGGCGCGGTGAACTTCCGTCCCGATGTCTATGGCCTTGACGGCACCGGCTTCGTCCTCGGCCAGCCGGAGCCCAAGACGAACTGATCAGGGCAGGTTGTCCCTCAGGAAAATGTCGATCCTGATCCGCTCCTGCGATTCGATCAGCGGCACATTGTCGGCCTTGGCCATCAGCACGCGCACGGCGCTCCGCACCTCGTGGCCGGGATCCTGATTGATGATCGCGTCAATGGTGCCGCGGATCAGCGCCCGGCGCGTGGGATCTGTCAGTTCATGGGCGATGAAGGTGATGTCCCGCCCTTTGCCGCAGGCTTCAAGTCCCGAAACAACGCCGCGCGTGCCGCCGCCCACGTTGTAAATGCCCACCAGATCGCTGTGTTCGGCCACGAGCTGCGCCGTCATTTCCTCGAGCTTCCGCCAATCGTCGCGGGATTCGCGCACCGGCAGCACTTCGAGATGCGGAAACTCATGCGCCATCACTTGCTCAAAACCGAACTGCCGCTCGATATGATCGCGCAGCGCCAGTGACCCGGCGATCAGCCCCACCTTGCCGGTAACTCCGCGCAGGAAGCGGCCCATCAGGCTCGCCGCCGTGCGCCCCGCCGAGGAATTATCGATCCCCGCATAATGAACCCGCTTTGATCCCGGCACATCCGACACCAGCGTGACCACCGTGACGCCGCGCGCCTGCAGCGCATTGATCGCCTCACGCACCGCCGGGTGATCCAGCGCCACCACGGCCACACCGTCATAGACATCGCCGATGGCATCAAGGCATCTGGCCAGCGCCTCGCCATCGAACACATCCGCCTGCCTGGCGGAGATCGCCACCCGTTCGCCCGCCATGCGGTCGGCGATGAGGCGCACCTCTTCCGCGATGCGCTGGAAGAAATCGCCGCTGCGCTCGGGCAGCACGAAACAGAAGCGGTATTCCCGCGAGCGCGCCAGCCGCGCGGCAATGCGGTCCGGCTGATAATTGAGTTCCCGGATCGCCGATTCGACTTTGTTGACGGTGACGCCGCGCACGCCGGGCCGATGATTCAGCACCCTGTCGACCGTGGCGACGCTCACCCCCGCCGTGCGCGCCACGTCCTGAATCGTCACCTTGGCCAAGCCACGCTCCCCATTGGATTTTCTCCCGCCAGCTAACCACGGCTGGGCCGCTGTTTCAACGCCGCACGGCGCTTGCAACTGCCCCAGCGTTGGTGATACTCGCCCCATGGCCAAGCGCATCAAACTGGCCGCCGATATTGGCGGCACCTTCACCGACATCGTGCTCGAATCCGGCGAGAAACGCTGGAGCGGCAAGGTACTCACCACCACCGCAGCACCCGAACTGGGCGTGATCGAAGGGATCAGGCTGGTGCTCGGCCAATCGGGTATCAGACCGGAAGACGTCGATGTTTTCATCCACGGCACCACGCTTGCCACCAATGCGCTGATCGAGCGCAAGGGCGCGGTGACGGCCTTCATCACCACCGAAGGCTTCCGTGACATTCTCGAGCAGGGCTACGAAAAACGCTTCGACCATTATGACCTGATGATCGACCGCTCCCTGCCGCTTGTCCCCCGCACCAGGCGTTATGAGGTGAAGGAACGTCTCTCCGCCGATGGTGATGTACTGGTGCCGCTTGATGAGTTCGCACTTGCCGGGCTGGCGGAAAGGCTGATCGCCGAGAATGTGAAGGCCGTGGCCATTGGCTTTCTCCATGCCTATGCCCATGACGCGCATGAACGCCGGGTGCGCGAAGTGCTTGAGGCAGCGCTGCCCAAGGACGTCACCATCTGCATCTCCAGCGAGGTGGCGCCGGAAATCCGCGAGTTCGAGCGTTTCTCAACGACCGCCGCCAATGCCTATGTGCGGCCATTGATGGCGGGTTATCTGCACCGCCTGCGCGATGAGCTGAAGGCGATGAAGCTCTCGGCTCCTCTTTTCCTCATGATGTCGGGCGGCGGGCTGACGACGCTGGAAACCGCCGCGCGCTTCCCCATTCGTCTTGTGGAATCAGGCCCGGCCGGTGGCGCAATTCTCGCCAGCGAGATCGCCGGGGAATGCGCGCTGCCCGAAGTTTTGTCTTTCGACATGGGCGGCACCACGGCAAAGATTTGCCTGCTCACCGATGGCGAACCCGAACGCTCGCGCAAATTCGAGATTGCCCGCGCCTACCGTGACATGAAGGGCTCGGGCATCCCGGTGCGCATTCCGGTGATCGAGATGGTGGAAATCGGCGCAGGCGGCGGCTCGATCGCCCGCGTCGACAGATTGTCCCGCATCACCGTGGGGCCGGACAGTGCGGGCTCGACGCCCGGCCCTGTATGCTATGGGCGTGGCGGTGTTGAACCCGCCGTGACCGACGCCAATCTGGCGCTAGGGAAAATTGATCCCGCTTATTTCGCGGGCGGCAAGATTGCGCTGGATGAAGCAGGCGCCAAGGCGGCGCTGCAAAAGAATATCGGCGACAGGCTGGGCCTCAAGGACTTCTGGCCCGCCGCGGGCGTCACCGAAATCGTCGAGGAGAATATGGCCAATGCGGCGCGCGTGCACGCCATCGAGCGTGGCCGCGACATTGCCGCCTGCACCATGATCGCCTTCGGCGGCGGCGCGCCGCTGCATGCCTGCCGCCTGGCGGAAAAAGTGGGCGTCTCGCGCATCATCGTGCCAAGGGGTGCCGGCGTGGGCTCGGCCATCGGCTTCCTGCGCGCGCCCGTCGCCTATGAAATCACCAAAAGCGCCGTCGTCTCGCTCGAAACTTTCGATGCGGCGCGCGTCAACACGCTGCTTGAAGGCATGACGCGGGATGCGCGCGCGGTTGTCGAGCCCGCGCTGGGCGGCGCCAAGCCTCTGATCCACATCATCGCCGATTGCCGCTATGTCGGCCAGGGCCATGAAATCCGTGTCGCCGTTCCCCTCCGTACACTGACGAACCGGGATGGCGTGAAGGTGAAGGCCGAGTTCGAGCGGCTTTATGAACAGGTCTATGGCCTCCGCATTCCCAATCAGGAGGCGGAAGCGATCACCTGGTCGGTCACCGTGTCGTCAAGGCCGGTGAAAGCGCATCCCGCCCGCAAACTGGCTGCCAAATTAGCGCCGAAGTCGCGCTCCAGACGCACGATCTATGATCCGGCACTCGGCAAGCAGGTGTCGGCCCCCGTCTACTGGCGCTTCGACATGACGCCGGGCAGCCGCATCAAGGGGCCTGCCATCATCGCCGAGGATGAAACCTCGACCATCGTGGGGGCAAATTTCTCGGCCTCGATCAACAGCCTTGGCTATATCGTTCTGGAGCGCGTGTCATGAGCAAGGACGCCCTCGCCGCCATCCGCACGCAGGTGATGTGGAACAGGCTGATCGCCGTTGTCGAGGAACAGGCGCAATCGCTGCTGCGCACCGCCTTCGGCACCATCACCCGCGAGGCGGGAGATCTTTCCGCCGGCGTCTATGACCCGCATGGCAACATGATCGCCCAGGCGATGACCGGCACGCCCGGCCATGTGAACACCATGGCCACGGCGGTTGCGCATTTCTTCAGGCACTTTCCCCAGGCCGCCATGAAGCCGGGAGATGTGTTCATCACCAATGACCCTTGGCTCGGCACCGGGCACCTGTTCGACTATGTGATGATGACGCCGGTGTTCCTGAAGAAGAAGCTCGTCGCCTTCTTCGCGTCCACCTGCCACGTCATCGACGTGGGCGGCGTGGGCATGTCGGCCAAGGCCAATTCCTCCTTCGAGGAAGGAACGCTCATTCCGCATTCGCGCATCCGCAAGGAAGGCGTCCTGAACGAGGAGCTGTTGGCCGTCATCCTCGCCAATTCGCGCAACCCCGTTGAAGTGCGTGGCGATCTTTTGTCGCTGATCAGCGCCAATGACACAGGCGCGCGCCGCCTGATGGAGATGATGGAGGAATTCAAACTCGCCTCCATCGAGCCTCTGGCGAAACACATCCTTACCCAGTCGGAGAAGGGCGCACGCGAGGCAATCAGGGCGCTGCCCGAAGGCGAGTGGAGTTACGAAATGCCGCTCGATGGCTATGAGCGGCCGATCACCATCAAGTCCAGGCTGACGATCAGGAAGGGCAAGATCACCATCGATTTTTCGGGATCGTCTCCCGCCTCGATCCACGGCATCAATTCGCCGCGCACCTATACCCACGCCTATTCGGTGTTCGGCCTGAAGGCGGTGATTGCGCCCCATGTGCCGAACAACATCGGTTCCCTCTCCTGCTTCGATCTGGTGACGGAGCCGCACACCTGCGTCGATCCGATCCGCCCCTCGCCCGTCACGGCGCGCCATGTCATCGGCCAGATGCTGGCCGATTGCGTGTTCGGCTGCCTGGCGCAGGCGCTGCCCGGAAAGGTGCAGGCGGAAAGTGCGGGCTCGATCTGGATTCTCGGCCTCAACAGCGCCCATGGCCGCGTGCCGCCGGAGCAGACGGCAAACGCGAAGATGTTCGGCGTCATCAACATTGGCCTGGGCGGCATCGGCGGCAGGCCCGGCAAGGACGGACTTGCCACCACGGCCTTCCCATCAGGCATTGGCACCATTCCCGTCGAGGTGACGGAAACCCAGTGCCCGCTGTGGTTCAGGCGCAAGCACTATCTCGCGAATTCTGGCGGCGCAGGCGAATGGCGCGGCGGCCTTTCGCAGGTGATCGAGATTGCCAACCGCGAGGACGCGCCCTTCACCATTTCAGCCGCCACCTTCGACCGCATTCACAACCCCGCCCAGGGCCGCGACGGCGGCAAGCCCGGCGCGAAAGGGGTAGCGCGGCTGGGCTCCGGCAAGGCCATTCCCGACAAGGGCATCCATGTGATCCCGCCGGGCGACAGCCTTGTGGTGGAACTGCCGGGCGGCGGCGGCTTCGGCGATCCATCGAAACGCGCGCGCGATCTTCTTGCCGCCGACATCGCCGCAGGCCTCGTCACCGAAACAGCGGCGCGCGACGACTATGGCCAAGACGCAAGCTGATGCCGTAGTCGCCTAAGCTAGTTCACCCGGCCAAGCGCAGCCAACCTGGACAAAATCTCGCTTTTTGTCAGGTTATCTTGTTCCGGGATCTGCAGCAGACAACGCGCGGCGTCCATAAAAAGATCGGGGTGAGAACGCTCGCCTTCCATTCCGATCTCATTAATGAGAGCTGGAATGGCTCGCCGGTCAGTACGCCGGGCAAGCCCATGCAAAGCCTCTGCCCGTACGATTTCGTCTTCGTCATCGATCCGTTTTAATAACGCATCGCGTATTGAATCGCCATCAAGCGCAAGCGTGCATCCAATACTTGTTGTCGCCCAATCCCGCACCATTTCATAGCTGTCGTCCATCAATCGGAGTTGAACGGCAACAGTTGAAGGATCGGTTGAGCCATTAAGCGCAAAGGCCAGTCCATATCTGATTCCTTCGTCGGAATGCGTTTCGAGCGAGAGGAGGCCGGATTCATTTTTCCGATAGCCGAGATGACCCAGTGCAAATAGCGCACTTCGCTTTACTGAAAGGTCGGTGTCACTCAGCGCAAGACGTGACAGTATGGAGCCGCATTCCTCGGGGAAAGTACGGCCGGGACTTCCAAGCTCACCCAGCACTCGGGCAGCCAATGCCCGCCGTGCAGGATCATCTTCTTGCGCGAGACGGCGCGCCGCGTCGAGGACAGAAACGTCACCGCGTTCCTGTAACTCGACCACCGCATTAAGGGGCTGATCCTCTTGATCCGCCAATTCTTCCAGTGCCAGTTCGATAAGTTCAGAAATTGACCGGCCGCTCTGCTTGACCATGCATTCACCTCGTCGGATACGATACGCCAGTTTCTGGAACGTCATTCTATTAAAAATCGTGCTTGCGACGTCGTCTCCGGCGCTGGACCTCGCGCCAAAGTCCCGCCAGATTTGTTCCCCAAGTCACTTCTCACAGGAACCACCCGCACGATGTGGAAGCGCCTCGCCGTCTTTTCCCTAATAGGTCTCGCCACTGCCGCGCCATCGCATGCCGATGATGTGAGCACGGCCACCATCACGCGGCTGATTCATGCTGCCGAGCCTGGACGGAAGGACGCCAATGGCTGGGCGGTTGACCTCTCCGTGGCGCTGCAATCCAATGATCTTGCCGTGACGCGCGAAAACGCCTGCGCGGCCATCGCGGTGATCGATCAGGAATCAAGCTTCGTTGCAAATCCTGCCGTGCCGGGTCTCGGTCGGCTGTCTGAAAAAGCTCTACGGGATAAGCTCGCGGGCTATCCCGTCATCGGCGCCAAGGTGGCGGAATGGCTGGACACGAATCCCCTCCCCCGGCCCTACTTTCATGGCCCGCATCCGCGCCGCAAAGACGGAGCGCGATCTCGATCTCACCTACCGCGCCATGGTGGCGGCGGTGAGCGCGGAGAGCGGCCTCGGCACCCTCGTTAACGCAGGGCTGGTGAATGGCTTCATCGAGGACCGCAATGAGGTGACGACCATCGGCTCCATGCAGGTATCGGTGGCCTATGCGCTGAAGGAGGAACGGCGCGGCCGCATCCTCCCCATGTCGCTGGCCGATGTCTATGCGGTGCGCGACCGCCTCTATACGCGGCCCGGCGGGCTTCATTATGGCGTGGGCCAGCTTCTGGGCTTTGAGACCGGCTATGACCGCAAGGTGTTCCGCTTCGCCGATTACAATGCCGGACGCTATGCCAGCCGCAACGCCGCGCTGCAGAAAGCCGTGAGCGATTTGAGCGGCGAGACGCTGGCCTTCGACGGCGATTTCCTGTCCTATGGAAAAGATGGCAAGGCGGCCTCCACCGTGACAGCCAGCGAAAAGGCTGTGCGGCATGCTGTGGAGAAAGCGAAACTGACTTTCACGAAGGAACAAATCCGCAGCGATCTTCTCAAAGAAAAATCGCCGGACTTCACCTCGACGCAAACCTTCATATCCCTCCGCGCGGCCTGGCAGGCCAAAACCGGCAAGCCCCCCGCCTTCGCGATGATCCCCGAGATCACGCTGAAGAGCGCCAAGATCAGCCACAAGATGACGACGCGCGATTTCGCCGAGCGCGTGACGCGCCGCTACAACGCCTGCATGGCGGTGAAGTAGCTCAGCCTTTCTTGACCGCCACCACATGGGTGGGAAACTCCGCCGTCGCCATCAGCGCCTTGCAGCGGGAAAAGCGGTTGGTGGCATAGGCCCAGAAATCATCCACCGGATTCTTGTTGGCGTGCTGGATCAGGCCCCACAGCGTCCACAACAAATCGCACATCGCCTTGTAGATGACGATGCGGCCCCGCTCGGCGGGCGTGGGCTCGCCGCCGAAATAGGCCTGGATCATTTCCTCTTCCTGCGCAGGGGTGAACTGGCCCTCCACCGACAGATCGCCCAGATCCCACATCGGGTCATTCATGCCGGAATATTCCCAGTCCACCACCCACATGCGCTTTCCCGTATCGAGGAAATTCTCGCACAGCGGATCGCAATGGCAGGCCACCAGCGGCAGCCTGTGCGCGGCAAGCGCCTTGCGCACCGTTTCCGCCTGCTTCAGCACGTCGTGATAGCCCTCGGGCAACTCCACATCCTTGGTGGAAAGCACCTTCAGGTATTCATCGATCATGGCGAAGAGTTCAAAACGGAAATTGAACTTGGCGCCGGAGCTGTGCAGCTTCTTCAGCACAGCGCCCGCACGGCCCGGCGTGCCCTTGATCGACTTGAAATTCTCAGGCGACATGGTGACGGCATCATCCACAAGCCGCGTCACCATCACGCCGGTTTTGGCATCGGCATAGACGACATCCGGGCTGACGCCAGCCTTGGCCGCCTCCTGCGCCGCCTGGATTTCATTGGCGCGGTTAATATATTCCTCGGTACCCTTGCCGGGAATGCGCAACACATATTGCTCGCCGTTCATGTCGACGCGGAAGACGAGATTGGTAAGGCCGCCAAGACGATGAATCTTAAGGTCATGCTCTTCGAGGCACCAGAACATTTCCAGCCCCTCGAGAACCTTGCGGGCCTGCGCGATATCATCACCCTCTTTCATGCCGGATTCTCCTTAAAGGGGCGTTCTCCGATGGATTGCGAAAGACGCAACATATAGCCATCGGGATCGAGAACAATGAATTGCCTCACGCCAAGTTCAGTGCCGCCGCGCCGGTACCATTTCTCTTCCGGTTGGAGAAAAATCTTTGCATTGGCGGCGACGCAGCTCTTGAAGAGAGGCGAGATATCAGAAACGGCAATTTCAAAATTGATGCCTCTTCCATAGGGATACTCGGTTTCAGCCGCCACCCAATCGCGCGAGCCGCCGGGGTGGCGTTGATCCAGCATCAACTGGGCGCCACCGAGATCCAGAAAGGCAAAGTGCTCTTCCGGCCGCGAATAGAGAACCGAAAACCCAAGCACACTGGTATAAAAGGCAAGGCTCGCTTGAAAGTCGCGCACGAGAAGTTCCGGCACGAGCGGCGCCATGTCAGGCTCGGCGCGGACATTCATCCTTTCAGGCGCTCCATCTTCGCGTCATAGAGGCAGCGGGGGCCGCGCGTGGCGCGATAGTTTTTCCCGAAGGCCTCGATGCCGAATTCCTTTTCGCCCGCAATGTCCGCCGGAAGATAGCCAAAGGCAATGGTCTTGCCGAGGGAATAGCCATAGCCCGTGCTGGAGGTGGAGCCGGCCACCTTGCCATTGTGAAAGATGGCCTCGCCCCCCAGGAAGGGCGCGAAACCTTCCACAGTGAAGGCGCAGAGCTTCCGCTCAACACCTTTGGCCTTGATTGCTTTCAGCGCCTCACGCCCGATGAAGTCGCCCTTCTCCAGCGCCACGCAGAAGCCGAGGCCCGCTTCATAGGGATTATAGTCCGGCGTGATGTCGCCCGACCAATAGAGATAGCCCTTCTCGAGCCGGCAGGCCTCGATGGCGCGATAACCGGCATTGGCGATGCCGAAGGGCTGGCCTGCCGCCCACAGCGTTTCATACGCATGGGCGGCAAATTCTTGCGGGATATAAAGTTCAAAGCCCAGTTCACCCACATACCCCACACGCACTGCCAGCACCGTGGCATGGCCGAGCGCGATCTCTTTCGCGCCGAAGAACGGCAACGCCCCGTCTGACACATCATCATCCGTGACGCTGGCCAGAATCTCGCGCGAGCGCGGCCCGACGATGTTTAGCACCGCATAAGTGTTGGTCACATCACGGATCGAAACACTCTTGGGCAGATGTTTCGCCACCCAGCCTGAATCATGCAGGCCGAAGGCCGAGCCGGTGACCATCAGGAACCTGTCATTGGTCAGATGCACGAAGGTCACATCCGCTTCGATGCCGCCCTTCTCGTTGCAAAGCTGCGTATAGACGGCCTTGCCGGGCGGGCCTGACAGATCATTGGCGGCGATATGCTGCAATGCCTTTTCCGCACCCTCGCCTGAAATCTCAAACTTCGAGAAGGATGTCTGGTCGATCAGCGCCGCCCGTTCGCGGATGGCGCGGTGTTCCGCGCCCACGGCGTCAAACCAGTTGGGCTTGCCTTCAAAAGACGAGACGTCGGAAACGCCCGGAGGCGCGAACCAGTTGGCGCGCTCCCATCCCCCGCGCGAGCCGAACACCGCGCCTGCCGTCTTCAGCTGATCATAGACGCCGGAGCGCCTGAGTCCGCGGCCTGCGTAGCTTTCCTCCGCCGGCCAGTGGATTTTGTAATAGGCGCCATAGGCCTCGATCGCCCTGTCCTCGAGGTAGCGCGGCTGGGCGTGGACCTTCGAGAAACGCCTGACGTCAAACGGCCAGAGATCCATGCCGGCATCGCCATGCAGGATCATGTTCGACATGGCGAGTCCAGCACCGCCCGAGGCCGCAATGCCCGCCGTGAAGCCACAGGCGACATAGAAATTATCGAGTTCCGGCGCCAGCCCCATGATCGGCTCACCATCGGCAGAGACCGGAATGGGGCCGTTGATCACCGTCTGGATGCCGACGTCGTTGAGCACGGGAAGCCGCGTGGCGGCAGGCAGGGCAAAGAGTTCCAGCCGCTCCATGTTGGGCGGGAACAATTCTCGGCCAAAGGAAAACGGTGGCAGGCCGCGATGGAAGCCGCGTGATCCATCTTCCCAGCCGCCGATCGCGAAGGAGCCGGTATCGGGCTTCAGATAGAAATTATTGTCGGGATCGCGCAGCGTGGTGAGGCCGGGATCGAAGGAAAGCGTTTTCTCCGTGAGGAAATACTGATGCTCGACGATGCCTGCGGCCAGCGGCACACCCGCCATGTTGCCCACCCGCTTGGCCCACAGACCCGCGCAGTTCACAAGAATGTCGCAGGAAATATTCCCCGCATTGGTGACGACGCCCAGCGCGCGCCGGCCCTCAAGTGCGATCTCCTCGACGCACACGCCCTCCTCGATCCTGGCGCCATGCATGCGCGCGCCCTTGGCATAGGCTATGGTAAGCGAATAGGGATCGATATAGCCGTCGCCGGGAATGAAGGTCGCGCCCTCGATGCCATCCGTGGCGATATAGGGAAAGCGCGTCTTCGCCTCATTGGCGGAAAGCGAATGGCATTCGACGCCGAAGCTCTTGGCCTGCGTCATCGAACGGCGGATTTCGCTCCACCGGTCCTTGCTGGACGCAAGACGCAGCGAACCGACCTTCTTCCACGAGATCGCCTGCTCCGTCTCCTGTTCCAGCCGGTCGAACACAGCGACGGAATTCTGCATGAGTCGCGTGAGGTTCTTCTTGCCCCGAAGCTGGCCGACAAGGCCCGCAGCGTGCCAGGTGCAGCCATGGGTGAGCAGCGCCTTCTCCACCAGCAGCACATCTTTCGCCCCATCGCGCGCCAGATGATAGGCCAGCGACGTGCCGATGGCGCCGCCGCCGATGATGAGAATATGGACGTGCCGGTCGGCGCGGAAACTCATGACTTCACCTTCGCATTCGTGGGATCATAGAGCGGTTCGAGATGGACCTTGGCTTTCACAATGTCCTTCGCCACCACCAATTCATACGTGCCGCTCCGCACGTAGTCTTCGGAAACGCCCTCGGCATTCCGCACATAGCCATAACCAATCGGCAGGCCCACCGTGTAGCCATAGCCGCCGCTCGCCAGATAGCCCGCGAATTTGCCGTCGCGCAGGATCGTCTCACGGCCGACGAGAACGATGTCCTCGCGCGCGGTTGTGAAGCCCGCCAGCATTTTGACAAGCGGTTTGGATGAGACGGCCTCGCATGCGTCACGGCCAAGGAAGGGCTGATTGGATTTGAGCTTCACGGCCCAGCCGAGCCCGGCATGGAACGGCGTGTCATTCGGCGTGATGTCGCTGCCCCAGGCGCGGTAGCCTTTTTCGAGACGCAGCGATTCAATGGCGCGGTAACCGGCGGGCACGATTCCGTCCGGCGCACCCGCCTTCATCAGCGCATCGAACACTTCGCCGATGGCCGCGATGGAGATATGCAATTCCCAGCCGAGTTCGCCAACATAGGTGACGCGGAGGGCGATTGTCTTGTGCCCGGCGATCTTCACTTCGCGCGCCGCGCCGAAGGGGAAGGCGGCATGGGAGAAATCCTGATCCGCCACCTTCTGGATCACCGCCCGCGCCTGCGGCCCCATGACCGACAGCGTGCCCCACTGTTCCGTGATGTCGGTGAGCCGCGCATCGAGGCCGGGCCAGATGTGATCGCTGATCCACGCAAAATCATGCGTGCGGAAGCCCGTGCCGGTGACGATGTAGAAATGATCTTCCGCCGGGCGCGCCACGGTGAGATCGCATTCGATGCCGCCGCGCGAATTGAGCATTTGTGTATACGCGAGCTTTCCGACTTGCGGCACACGGTTGGCCATGATCCACGACAGTGCTTCTGCCGCGTCACGGCCCCTCAAGTCATATTTGGCGAAGGACGACTGGTCGAACACGCCCACCCGCTCGCGCACCGCCTTATGTTCCTCGCCCACGGCGCTGAACCAGTTCTGCCGCCCCATGGAATAGATGTCTTTGGGCTCAACGCCTTGAGGCGCGAACCAGTTGGGCCTTTCCCAGCCGAGCTTTGAGCCGAAACAGGCGTTGCGCTGCTTCAGCCGCTCATAGAGCGGCGACACGATGCGCGGCCGCCCGCTCTGATATTCTTCATGCGGAAAACCGATGGTGTAATGCTTGCCATAGGCTTCAAGCGTGCGGTCGGAGGTCCATTGCCGGTCCTTGTGAAGATCGGAGAAGCGGCGGATATCCACCACCCACAAATCCATCGGCGCTTCGCCCTTCGCCGCCCACTCCGCCAGCACCCAACCCGCGCCGCCGCCCGAGGCGATGCCGAAAGCATTGAACCCCGCACCGACATAGAAATTCTTGAGTTCGGGTGTAGCACCCAGAATAAAGTTGCCATCGGGCGTGAAGCTCTCCGGCCCGTTGATCATCTTCTTGATGCCGGTCTTCTCAAGCGCGGGCACGCGGGCCAGCGCCTGCGTCATGTGCTGCTCGAAATGATCCCAGTCATCCTCAAACAGCTGGAACTCGAAATTGCCCGGCACATCGCCTTGCGTCCAGGGAATCGGATTTGGCTCATAACCGCCGAACACGAGTCCGCCCACTTCCTCCTTGAAATAGGTGCGCCGGTCCGGATCGCGGAGCGTCGCGGCATCCGCCGCCAGCCCGTCCACCTTCTCGGTGATGATATATTGGTGCTTCACCGGCTGCAGCGGCACGGAGACGCCCGCCATGGCGCCGATCTGCCGTGCCCATTGGCCGCCGCAGTTGATCACTGTTTCGCAGGCGATGACGCCGAGATTGGTGCGCACCGCCGTGACTCGGCCATCCTTCATGTCGAAGCCTTCGACGCGGCAGCCTTCGATGATTTTAGCGCCGTGCATCCGCGCACCCTTGGCGAGCGACTGCGTGATGTCGGAGGGCGAGGCCTGCCCGTCGGTGGGAAGCCACGACGCGCCGACGAGATCATTCACGTCCATCAGCGGCCACATCTTTTTCACCTCGGTCGGAGAGATCAGATGCATCTCCATGCCGAAGCTCTGCGCCGTGGTGGCGAGGCGCTTGTATTCCGTCCAGCGGTCTTGGTTGGTGGCGAGCCTCAGGCAGCCCGTCATCTTCCAGCCGGTCTCGAGGCCGGTTTCCTTGTCGAGGTTCTTGTAAAGCTCGACGGAGTATTTGAGCACCTGGGTGATCGAGGCGGAGGAGCGCAACTGCCCCACCAGCCCCGCCGCATGCCAGGTGGAGCCGGAGGTGAGCTTGTTCTGCTCCAGCAGAATGACATCGGCCTTGTGGTCACGCGCCAGATGATAGGCTGTCGAACAGCCGATAATGCCGCCGCCAATGACGACGAATTGCGCCTGCATGGGAAGGTTCATTCAGGAATGCTCCATAAGCGCGTCATGCCAGGGAAGGCTGGCGTCCCGATGCTGTCGAAAAAGCGGGATCCCCGCCTGCGCGGGGATGACGGGTGTGGTGAAAAGACAAACAGATCGGCATCACCGTTTGCGCGCCAGAATTGCAGGCCAAAAGATCGCGACCACGAGAAGGCCCAGAGCGATCAATCCATAGAGCAGCATCGACATCATCGCGTCGTCACACTGGCCATCGGCATGCGGGCAATCGCGAAAACCCCAATCGTTGTAGGCAACGATGCCCAGCGCAGTCGGCACCATCGCGAGTAACACCAAAACTGCGGAAAGCAGGTACGCGGGATATCTCATTACCCAAACGCCTTCTTGTAATCCGCATAGACGCGCTCGAAGCGGCCGAGATATTCGGCGGCATAGGCGACGTAATCGACGCCCGGCGCGTTGAGATGAAGTTCCGACACCATGCCCCATGTCGCCTCGCGCAGCGCGCTGGCCGCCTTCATGGCGTGGAAGGCGCGGACGATGGCTTCGGGGGGCGTCTTGCCGAAATAGGTATCGAGGATCAGCGCCTCGCCCGCTGCATCGAAGGAATTGTTGGCGGCGATGTTGGCGAGATCGAACATGGCGGTGCCGAAGGCGCCATATTCCCAGTCGATCAGCCACAGGCGCTTGCCATCGTCCATAAAATTCGAGGGCAGCAGATCGTGGTGGCCGAAGATGATGGGCAGCGGCGCTTGCGAGGCTTCAAGTTCATCGACAATCGCCATCCAGCGCGGCAGGTCTTTCACATGGGCGTGCTTGCCCGCCTTGAGCGTGAAGCCATAGTCGCGGATGATCTGGAACACCCAGAAGATGGCGCCCTGCCCTGAAACGCGCTTGCCCATCTCGCGATGGCAGCGCTGCACGATCTCCACGCAGCGCTGCGCATTGGCGCGCACATCGGCTTCCGCATACGTCCGGGCATCGAGATGGCGCACCACCATCAGGCCCGGCTCGAGATGCACGACCTCCGGCGAAAGCCCTGCCTCGAAGGCGGCGCGGCTGGCAATCGCCTCGCGCGCCCGTGACACCTGATGGAAGGGATAATCCTCTCCTACCCGGGCCACATATTTCCCGCCCGCATCTTCCACCGTGAAGCTGGCATTGCTCACCCCGCCTTTCAGCGGCGTGACCGCTTTCAGACCGCGCCAGATCGGCAGGCTGCGCACACGGGTTTCAGGGTCGGACATGGCTTTCGGCATGGCCGGAGCATGGGGCATAACAGGATGATTTCAAAGCGGAATGTTGTTTTATGTTGGAAATAATGCAATGATCTGTTGCATTTTGTGACTTATACCAAAGTTTAACGGCAATAAACGCCCAATCGCAGGACATTCCCACATGGCGCAATTGTCGCCCCGCCAGTCCGATATCCTCCGCCTCGTCCGCGAACAGGGCTCCTGCACTGTCGCCACCCTGGCCGACACGCTGAACGTCTCCTTTGAAACCATCCGGCGTGATCTGAAACCGCTGGCGGCGTCACGCGAAATCCTGAAGCGCCATGGCTCCGTGTCCATGCCCTATGAACTTGGCGAAGCGCCAATGGAACGCCGCATGCGCTAGAATGCCGAGGCCAAGCGGGCCATCGCACGGCACGCCGCCAAATCCGTGAGTGATGGCGACAGCCTGATGATCGACAATGGCGCCACCACCTCGATCTTCGCGCGCGAACTTTTGAAGAAGCGCAACCTGACCGTGGTGACCAACTCCTCCGACATCGCCCGCACGCTCGCCACTGTGAACGGCAACCGCGTGTATATGGCGGGCGGCGAATTGAACGGCAGCAATGGCGGCGCCTACGGCCCTTCGGCCATTGCCTTCGCGGCGAGCTTCCGTGTGAAACATGCGGTCATCTCGATTGCCGCACTCGATGCGGCCTTCGGCGCCAGCGACCACGATCTGGCGGAGGCGGAATTTGCCCGCATGGTTCTGTCGCGCGGCGAGCGGCGGCTGATTCTCTCTGACTCCAGCAAATTCGGCCGCACCGCTCTGATCCGCGTCTGCGGTTTCGAGGAGATTGACCGGCTTGTCTGCGAGGCCCCGCCGCCGCCCGCCCTCGCTGCGGCGCTGGCATCCGGTGGCGCTGCAATCGACATCGCATAGCGCGCAACCGCCTGCGCTGAGATGGCATGGGCGGGCGGGTTGACCAGATGGGGCCTCGTGGCCCAAAGTAGCCAGTGGAATTCAACGCGGGCCCGACATGACAGCCCGTGAACTCCAACACTGGTGACAAGGTGACATCATAATGGAATACCAAGCCCCCGACTCAACCCGGGCTGCTGTGGCTTTGCTCGCAAAGGCCAAGGGGAGCGCCTACGTCCTCGCCGGAGGATCCGACCTTCTGGTGCGCATGAAAGGCGGCTTCATCGAACCCGACCTCGTGGTCGATATCAAGCGCATCAAGCCAATGCGGGAAGTGAAGAAACTCGCAGGCGGCGGCTTCTCGATTGGCGCTGCCGTCTCCTGCGCCGCCATGGGCGAGAATGCCGCGCTGAAGAAAGCCTGGCCCGGCGTCGTGGAAGCGGCAAACCTCATCGGCTCGAAGCAGGTGCAGGGCCGCTGCACCGTGACCGGCAATCTCTGCAACGCCGGCCCCGCCGCCGACAGCGTGCCCGCCATGGTGGCCGCCGGCGCCAAGGCGGTAATCCAGGGTCCCAAGGGCAAGCGCACCATTCCGGTGGAACAGATTCCCGTTGGCCCCGGCAGGAACTCGCTCAAGAAGGGCGAGCTGGTGGAAGCGATCATGCTGCCCAAGCGCCCGCCCAAGTCTGGCGATGCCTATCTGCGCTTCATTCCCCGCACCGAAATGGATATCGCGGTGGTGAGCGCGGGCGTGAACCTGACGCTCGACGCCAAGGGCGTGGTGAAGGATGCCCGCGTATCGCTGGGTGCAGTGGCCCCCACCGTGCTTCTGGTGGCCGATGCCGCCAAGGCCATCATCGGCTCGAAGCTTGATGATCAGGCACTGGAAAAACTGGGCGCTGCCTGCTCCGCCGCCTGCCGTCCCATCGACGACAAGCGCGGCACCATCGAATTCAGAACCAAGGTCGCTGCCGTTCTCGGCAAGCGCGCGGCGGAAATTGCCTATGCCCGCGCGGGAGGGAAAAAATAATGTCCGTACTCGTCAACACCACCATCAACGGCGATGCCGTGAGCTTCGCCTGCGAGGCCGATGAACCGCTGCTCGACGTGCTGCGCAATCGGTTGGGCCTCACCGGCGCCAAGGAAGGCTGCGGCACCGGCGATTGCGGGGCCTGCAGCGTGACCGTGGATGGCCGCCTCGTCTGCTCCTGCCTCGTGCTGGGCGCGGAAGCCGAAGGCCGCACCATTGAGACCGTGGAAGGCATGGCCGATGGCGATGTGCTGCATCCGCTGCAGCGCCACTTCCTCGAGAATGCCGCCCTTCAATGCGGCATCTGCACGCCGGGCTTCCTGATCGCTGCCAAGGCGCTGCTGGCCAAGAACCCCGATCCGGATGAGGAAGAAATCCGTTTCGGCCTCGCCGGGAACCTGTGCCGGTGCACCGGCTATGACAAGATCGTGCGGGCCGTGCAGTCCGCCGCGAAAGAAATGAGAGGAGCTTGAGCCATGGCCAACGACGATTATAACGCCACCGAAGCTGCCCCTCCCACCACAAGCGAGAGCCATCACCACAGCCCGCTGCTGGTGAACAGGGAATTCAAGTCCGTCGGCAAGCGTGTGCTGCGCCCTGACGGCATCGACAAGGTGACGGGCCGCGCGAAATACGGCGCTGACGCCTTTGCGCCCGGCCAGCTTGTGGGCCGCATTCTCCGCAGCCCGCATGCTCATGCGAAGATCAAGAAGATCGACACCTCAAAGGCCGAAAAGCTCAAAGGTGTGAAGGCGGTCATCACCTCCGCCGATCTGCCGGACAAGACCAACGGCGATTCCGGCATGTATGACATTCTCGTCAACTGCATGGCGCGCGAGAAGGTCTTTTATGACGGCCATGCCGTGGCGGCCGTCGCCGCCGTCGATGCCAAGACGGCACGCGAGGCCTTGAAGCTCATCAAGGTCGATTACGAAATCCTGCCCCACGTGACCGATGTGGATGAGGCGATGAAGCCCGGCGCGCCCGTCATCCGCGATGACGTGTTCACCGATGGCATCGAGCCCAAGCCCACAAAGCCCTCCAACGTGTTCAAGCGCGTTGAATATGGCCATGGCGACGTGGACGCCGGTTTTGCCGAAGCCGACCATGTGATCGAGCGCAGCTTCAAGACCGAGCAGACGCACCAGGGCTATATCGAGCCCCATGCCTGCCTCGCCAATGTCGGCCCCGATGGGCAAGGTGAACTCTGGGTCTGTACGCAGGGCCACTTCGTTTACCGCAACCAGTGCGCCCAGCTTCTCGGCATGGATGTGTCGAAGCTGCGCGTCACGTCATCGGAGATCGGCGGCGGTTTCGGCGGCAAGACCCATGTGTGGGCCGAGCCTGTTGCGCTCGCCCTGTCGCGCAAGGCCAACCGACCGGTGAAGCTGGTGATGACGCGTGACGAAGTGTTCCGCGCCTCCGGCCCCACCAGCGCCACCTCGATTGATGTCAAGATCGGCATCAAGAACGACGGCACCATCGTCGCCGCCGATGCGAAGCTCCGCTATTCCGGCGGCCCTTTCTACGGCATGTGGGCGGAACTGGGCTGCATGACGGCCTTCGCCTGCTACGACCTCAAGAACGTCCGCACCGTGGGCTATGAGGTGGCGGTAAACCGGCCAAAGACGGCGGCCTATCGCGCCCCCTCCGCTCCCATGGCGGCCTTTGCTGTCGAGAGCGTGGTCGACGAACTCGCCGCGAAGATCGGCATGAATACGGTGGAGTTCCGCATCAAGAACGCGGCCAAGGAAGGCACCAAGTCTTCCTATGGCCCGGTTTATGGCCCGATCGGCATCGGCCCCACGCTGAAGGCGTCGATGAAGCATCCGCATATGTCCGCACCGCTTGAGAAAAATCAGGGGCGCGGCATGGCCTGCGGCTTCTGGTTCAACTTCGGCGGCCAGACCTGCGTGGACCTCAACGTGCAGCCCGATGGCTCGGTGAACGTCGCGGTCGGGACGGTGGACGTGGGCGGTTCCCGTGCCTCCCTGGCGCTCTGCGCGGCGGAAGAGTTGGGCATCTCCTACGACCAGGTGCGCGTCATCGTGGCGGATACGTCATCTCTCGGCCACAACGACATGACCGACGGCAGCCGCGGCACCTTCTCTTCCTCGATGGCCACGGTCTTCGCGGCCCGCAACGCCATCCGCGTGCTGAAGGAACGTGCCGCCAAGATGTGGGATGTCCCGCTCGCCGATGTCGTGTGGGAAGACGGCCACGCCAAGGCCACCGGCGAAAGCCATGGCAACCTCGCGCCGCTTTCCATCAAGGAGATCGCGGCGGGCGCGGCCAATACCGGCGGCCCCATCGCCGGTCACAATGAGATCGTCGCCGATGGCGCGGGCGTGTCCTTCGCCACCCATATCTGCGACGTGGAAGTCGATCCCGAAACCGGCAAGACCAAGGTGATCCGCTACACGGTGATCCAGGATGCCGGCAAGGCCGTCCATCCCACCTATGTGGAAGGCCAGTATCAGGGCGGCGCCGCGCAGGGCATCGGCTGGGCGCTGAACGAGGAATATATCTACGGCAAGGACGGACGCCTGCAGAATGCGGGTTTCCTCGATTACCGCATTCCCGTCTGCTCCGACCTGCCGATGATCGATACGCAGATCCTGGAAATCCCCAACCCCAACCACCCCTACGGCGTGCGCGGCGTGGGCGAAACCTCGATCGTGCCGCCGCTCGCCGCCATCGCCAACGCGGTGTCGAACGCGGTGGGCGTGCGCATGACGCACATTCCCATCTCGCCGCCGCGCATCCTCAAGGCGCTGGAGGGCGACAAGATCGGCCGCTAATGGCGGATATCCATCTCTGGGGTGCGCTCCGTCCGGCTGCGGACGGGGCGCATGTCATTCAGGTCGAAGCCGATACCATCCGCGAACTGTTCCGCAAGCTCGAAGAGCGCTATCCCGGCATGTCGCCGCACATCGCGCGCGGCATCGCCGTGTCAATCAACGGCAAGATTTTCCGTGACAGCTGGAGCGAGAAGCTGCCCGAAGGCGCGGAGATTTATCTGCTGCCGAGGATACAGGGTGGGTAATCACCGCAGCCGCTCGATCTCCACGCCCACGCTGCGCGCATTGGGGATGATGTCGGGCTTCTCCACCCGCACGCGCGCCGCCGCCACGCGCCTGTCGGTGAGGCAGGAGGCGGCGATTTTCTCGCACAGCGTTTCCACGAGATTGATGTGCCCCGCGGCGATGATCGCCTCGACCTTCTTCACCACGATTTCATAGGACACGACATGGCCGATGTCGTCGTCCTTGGGGCCTGCGCCCTCATTCACCGACAGGTCGATGTTGACGATGATGCGCTGCGGCTGAACCTTCTCATGATCGTAAATCCCGATCAGCGCCTGAAGCTCCAGATCGCGCACGAACACATGCCGCAATCCCGCCGCTCCGCTGGCGACGTGATGGGAAATCATCGGCTTCTTGCTCATTCCCGGACCTCCACCACATCGGGGGTTTGCCAGACCAGATGCTGGCCGCCATCCAGCGCAATCATCTGGCCGGTGAGCGCCGGGGCGGAGAGTATGAATTTGAGCGCGGCGGATATTTCCGCCGGCGACGTGCCGCGGCCCAGAAGCGTCAGCCGCGACTGTTTGGCGAATTCTTCCTCATCCATCCGCACGCTGGGAAGCGCAGGCCCGGGGCCGATGGCATTGACGCGGATGCGCGGCGCCAGCGCCTGCGCCAGCGTGCGCGTGACATTCCACAGCGCCGCCTTGGAAGCGGTATAGGAAAAGAACTTCGGGTTCAGCTTCCACACCCGCTGGTCGATGATGCTCACAATGTTGCCTTGCGCTCCATCCGGCAATTGCTGCGCGAAACCTTGCGAGAGGAACACCGGCGCCCGGAGATTGGTATCGAGATGCTGCGCCCAGCTTTCCTGAGTGATCGAACCCACCTCGTCGGGATCGAAGACCGAGGCATTGTTGACAAGGCAGGTAAGCCCGCCCAGCGCCGCCGAAGCTTCGGCAATCAGCCGTCCGGGCACCTGCGGGTCGGCAAGATCGCCGCGCACGATGGCGGCTTTTCGGCCCGCCTTGCGCACCAGCGCCGCCACCTCCTCCGCCGCGCCAATCGAGGTGTTGCAGTGAACCGCGACATCCCAGCCCGATGCCGCGAGATCGAGCGCGATCTGCCGCCCGATCCGCCGCGCCGAGCCCGTCACCAAAACCGATTTTGGCCCGCCGCTCATGCCTTGGGCATCAGGATCACGTAGTGCTTGCGCACCTTTTCAACCGTTTCCCAAGTGCCCTTGAAGCCCGCGGGGATGATAAAGGCGTCACCGTCCTTGAGCGTCCATTTCTTGCCGTCCTCATTGGTCAGCACCGCCCTGCCGGAGATGAAGTGGCAGAACTCCCATTCCGCATAGGCAACAGGCACCTTGCCGGGTGTCGATTCCCAGATACCGCAATAAAGCCGGTCATCCTCGCCGGTGAAATGATTCCACGTCTTGGTCTTGTATTTGCCCTTTATGAGCTTAGCGGGATCGGGCGATCCCTCCTCCATCTTCGGCGCGCTTTTGCCGGTGGTCTTCATCACGATGAGATCGGTCATGGAGTGTCCTTCAGATGCGGGCGAGAAGTTCGCTGCGGGTTGGCTTGAAATCGGAGGCGATCCACCAGTCTTCGAGCCGCTTCAGGGTTTCCCCGATCAGCGGCCCCGGCGCAAGGCCATGGGCGATCAGGTCACGCCCGTCGACCGGAAGCTGCGGAATGGGCCAGCGATGTGGAAGCCGCAACAGCCGCTTCCAGCCGGGATCAGTCAGCGGCGCGCGCGATCTGGCCCAGGCAAGATGCACGGCATCGCGCCAGGTCTCAGGCCCGAGATGATAGAGGATCATCCGCTGCTCGCGTGGACGGAGAGAGGGCGTTGGCGGCGTGGCGGAGAGCAGCCGGGCAATGCGTTTCGCTTCCGCATTAGAGAGGCGCAGGCGATGCGCGAGGGCACGCGGCTCTTCAGCCAGCATCGCGAGGCGCAGCACGCCATCGGCCGGCAAACGCTCCAGCACGCGCCACTCCTCCGTGTACGGAAGAATACACTTGAGGATTTTCTCCCGCGCCATCACCTTGAGGGTGGGAATGGCGCGCGGCGCTTCGAGAAGTTTTAGCATCTCTTGCCGGATGCGCTCCGCCGAAAGCCCGTCAATGCCCTTGGCGAGGCGGCGGCATGCGGCGAGTCCAGCCTTGTCAGGTGCGCCTTTGCCGAAGCGCGCATGAAAGCGGAAGAACCGGAGGATGCGCAGATAGTCTTCGTGGATGCGCTGCGAAGGGTCTCCCACGAAGATGATTCTCTTTCGCAGAATATCCCGATAACCATCTGTAAAGTCTGTTATTTTTCCACGCGCATCGCAATAAAGCGCATTCATCGTGAAGTCGCGGCGGAGCGCGTCTTTCTCCCAGTCGTCATGGAATTCAACGCGCGCCCGGCGTCCATCGGTCTCCACATCATGGCGAAGCGTCGTCACCTCGTATGGTTTGTGCAGCGCCACCACCGTGACCGTGCCGTGATCGATCCCCGTAGGGTGAACAGCGAAGCCTGCCGCCCCGCACACCTCCGCCACGCGTTCCGGTGGCAGCGTCACCGCCACGTCGATATCGGCAATGGGAACGCCGAGCAGCGCGTTCCGAACCGCACCACCCGCCACGCGCGCCTCGCCGCCCGCTTCGGCAATGACCGCGAAGATGCGTTGCAGACCCGGCTCCTTCAGCCAGCGGGCGCGCGCGAGGGAAGGCAGCTTCTTCATCGCGGCGCGTAGAGCAGGCTGTAGAGATTGCGGATCATCCCCGCCGTCGCTCCCCAGATGTAACGCTCGCCAAATGGCATGGCATAATAGAAACGCTCCCGCCCCTGCCATTCCCGCGAATGCTTGAGATGATGCGCCGGATTCATCAGGAAGGCGAGCGGCACCTCGAAAATCTCCGCTACCTCGCCCGCATGCGGCACAAGATCAAAACCGCGCCGCACCAGCCCCACCACCGGCACCACGCGGTAGGAGGTTCCCGTCAGATAGGTGTCGAGAAAGCCCAACGGCTCCACGAAGCTGCGGGCGATGCCGGTCTCTTCTTCCGTTTCGCGCAGGGCGGCCGAAACCGGCCCGTCGTCCTCCGCATCCATCCGCCCGCCGGGAAACGCCACCTGCCCCGCATGGCGTGAAAGATGAGCGGTGCGCTGGGTGAGCAGCACCTTGATGCCATCGGGATCGGCAATAAGCGGCACCAGCACGGCGGCGGGCTTGGGCGTCACACCTTCGGGGATCACCCGCGCCTCCGGGTTCAAGTCATCGTCGCTGAAGCGCGCCACATCGGGCGGCGCGTGATGCAGGCGTTCGGCGCACAGCGCGCGCACTTCCCGTTCGTCATAACGGAAACTCATGCGGAAAAGCCGATCTCATCCGCCTTCTGCATCGGCCAGAACTGCCCGCCCGACCACACGCCGAACCAGCCGTCCTTCACCGCGCCCGCTGCCACCAGATCATAGAACAGCGCGCGGGACACCAGCGCCTCGAGATTGGCGCGCACCAGCACATAGGGCTTGAGGCCATCCGTCCCCTCTTCCACCGCAAAGCGCAAGGGGTGCGCGGCATCCACTGTCACGGCATCATCGGTGTTTGTCTCGAAACTGATGGATTGCGCGTCGCCAGCCCCTTCCACGCGCATGCGGATGGCGGTGAAGGGCGCGTCCTCCACCCGGATGCCACATTTCTCCACCGGCGTGACGAGATAATATTTCCCGTCGTCGTCATAACGCAGCACGGAGGCAAAAAGCTGCATCAGCGGCTTCCGTCCGATGGGCGAGTTCATGTAGTACCAGGTGCCGTCGCGGGCGATCCGCATGTCGATGTCGCCGCAAAAGGGCGGATTCCACAGATGCACCGGCGGCAGGCCCCTGGCCTGCTTTTGCACAGCGCTAAGGCCGCGCAACGGATTGCTTGCATCCCTTTGATCTGCCGTCATCATGAACCCTTGGACACCTTTCGGAATGAGTTGGCCCCGCCTTTTTTGGGCCACGCTCCTTCCCGAGGATGCCGTTAAACATTCGGGCTTTCAGGGCTGCCCCCGGAAGCTCCTCCCAAACTATAGTGAGAGACATGGCAAGCATCAATGAAGCGGACCGGCAGATCGTCAACGACCTCGAGGCGGTGAGCGCACGGCTGGAGAAAGTCCGCCAGTCCATCGGGCGGGTGATCTTCGGCCAGTCCGATGTGGTGGAACTGGCGCTGACGGCGATCCTGGGCGGCGGCCATGCGCTTTTGGTGGGCGCCCCCGGCCTTGCCAAGACGAAACTGGCGACGACCTTGGGCCGTGTGCTGGGCCTCAATGAAAAGCGGGTGCAGTTCACGCCCGACCTGATGCCCGCCGACATTCTGGGCTCCGAAGTGCTGGAGGAAAGCGAAACCGGCAAGCGCCAGTTCCGCTTCGTGCCAGGCCCCGTATTCTGCCAGCTCATGATGGCGGACGAGATCAACCGCGCCAGCCCGCGCACCCAGTCCGCCCTTCTGCAGGCTATGCAGGAGCATCATGTGACGATAGCGGGCGTGCGCCATGACCTGCCCCGCCCTTTCCATGTGCTGGCGACGCAGAACCCCATCGAACAGGAAGGCACCTATCCGCTTCCCGAGGCGCAGCTCGACCGTTTCCTCGTCGAGATCGATGTCGCCTATCCTTCGCTCGAAGCCGAGCGGCGGATGCTGTTTTCAACCACCGGAACGGAAGAAGTCGAGGCCGAGCCGGTGCTCTCCACCACCGAATTGATGAACGCCCAGCGCCTCACTCGGCTGATCCCGGTGGGCGAACAGGTGGCAGAGGCCATCTTGAAGATCGTGCGCGCCGCCCGCCCCGGTCCCGATGCGGACGAATTCGTGAATCGTAACATCGCCTGGGGCCCATCGCCGCGCGCCAGCCAGGCCCTGATGCTCTGCGCACGCGCGCGGGCACTCCTGCACGGCCGCCTCTCTCCCTCGATCGATGACGTATCAGCGCTTGTCGAGCCGGTGTTCCGCCACCGCATGGCGCTGAATTTCACGGCCCGTGCCGATGGGCATACCGTCAGCAGCGTGATTGCCCGCTTCCGGGACATGCTGGCCTGATTGATGGCCAACACGTCAGCCTATGCACTGAACGACCGCGCCGAACAGGCCGCGCGGGCCCTGCCGCCGCTGCTGGTGGAGGCGGATCGCATTGCCGCGACCGTGATCCTCGGTGAACATGGGCGAAAACGTGCCGGCCCCGGCGAAAGCTTCTGGCAATACCGCCCCTATTCGCCGGGCGATTCAACGGCGCGCGTGGACTGGCATAAATCGGCGCGCTCGGACCGCATCTTCATCCGTGAGAATGAATGGGAGGCGGCGAACACGCTGTGGCTCTGGGCCTCGCCCGGCCCGGGCATGGATTTCCGCTCGCATCTTTCTTCCGTCAGCAAGCGCGAGCGCGCCAATCTGCTGACCCTGGCATTGGGCAGCCTCGCCATCCGTGCCGATGAACGCGTGGGGCTTTTGGGGAGCGACCAGCCGCCCGGCCATTCGCGCGCCATTCTCATCCGCATCGCCGAACGGCTGATGACGCCGGAAGGCCCGTCCCTGCCGCCGCAGGGCCGGGTGACACGGCTGTCCAGCGCCGTGCTGGCAGGCGATTTTTTTGAACCCGTCGAGGAGATCGCCGCCGCTTTGACGCCCATCGCCGAGGCGGGTGTGAACGGTCATTTGGTGCAGATAGCCGATCCCGCCGAAGAAACGCTCCCCTGGCAGGGCCGGGTTGAATTTCAGGATGTGGCAGGGCCGCTCAAATTTCTGGCCAGCCGCAGCGAAAGGCTGCGCACGCCCTATCAGGAGCAACTGGCGCTGCACCGCGCGGCGCTGCGCGATCTCTGCCGCAAGCTGGGCTGGAGCTTCACCATTCACCGCACCAGCGATGCGGTGGCGCCGCTGCTGATGCAGATGCACAGCCTCGCCGGCGGAGCCTTGCGGGTGCGGGCAAAATGAGCTGGCTCGCCAACATCGGCTTCACCACGCCATGGGCGCTGGCGGCACTTCTGCTGCTGCCTGTCATCTGGTGGCTGCTGCGCGCCACGCCGCCCCGCCCGCAGACGGTGAAGTTTCCGCCGCTGCGCCTGCTGCTCAAACTCGTCAACCGCGAGGAACAGCCGGAACGAACGCCGTGGTGGCTCTTGTTGCTGCGCCTCGCTTTGGCGGCGCTGGTGACCGTCGCCGTGGCGCATCCATTCTATGCGCCGGCCCATTTGCAAAACTTCGGCAAGACGCCGCTCTTGTTGATCACCGATGATGGGTGGGCCTCCGCGGATCGCTGGGATACCCGCCGCGCCATGATGCTGGATGTGATCGACACAGCCCGCAGCGCCGGTGCGCCCGTGACACTCGCCACCACCGCTCCGGCGCTCCATGCACCCGATCTTGTCGCCCGTGATGCGGCCAGCGCCGCCACCCGCGCCGTGGCGCTGGAACCCAGAGCCCTGGCGCCCGACAGAACGGCGCTGCTGGCGCGGTTGAAAACGCAGTTCGCGGATGCCCCGGAGCTTCACGTGGTGTGGATCACCGACGGCCTCGACACGGGCGACGCCAAGGCCTTCGCGGAAGGGCTCCAGACGCTGGCGAAGGGCAAGGCTTCGGTCGAAGCCATTGTTCCGCCTGCGGAGGATTTCCCGGTGAGGCTGGCGCGGCCTGCCATCACCTCCGGCCGCATCACCGTTACGGCATTGCGTGTTCCTGAAGCCTCGGCTGAAACCGTCACCGCCGTGGCGCGCGCCGCCAATGGCCGGACATTGGGCGAAGCGGCGCTCACCTTTGCGCCCGGACAAGGCAAGGCCGAAGCCGCCTTCGACATGCCAGTGGAGTTGCGCAACGAGATCCAGAGCATCGCGCTAGAGCGCCAGCATAATGCCGCCGCCGTGTTCCTGCTCGACGACCGCTGGCGGCGCAAATCCGTGGCGCTGCAGACGGGCGCCACGCTGGACAGCGCCCAGCCGCTCCTCTCACCGCTTTACTATGTCTCGCGCGCCATCGAACCCTTCGTGGAGCAGTCGCAGCCAGCCGATCCGGCAGCACTGAAACAGTCCCTCGATCAGGGCCTGTCCATGCTGGTTCTGGCCGATATCGGCGTGCTGCCGACCGAAACGCAGGCGATGGTGAAAGACTGGGTGGATCGCGGCGGGCTGCTCCTGCGCTTTGCAGGCCCCCGCCTTGCCGGTGCTGCCACGGGCGACGATACGCTCTTGCCGGTGACGCTGCGCGAAGGCGGCCGCTCGCTTGACAGTGCCCTCTCATGGGAAGAGCCGCAGCCCATGCAGGACTTCGCGGTAAAAAGCCCCTTCACCGGGCTTGCGCTTGATCCCACGGTAAGGATTTCGCGCCAAGTGCTGGCCGAGCCCGATGTGGATTTGCCCGACCGCGTGTGGGCGGCGCTGGCCGATGGCACGCCGCTCGTCACCGCGAAGCATGAAGGCAAGGGTCTGATCGTCCTCTTTCACGTCACCGCCAATGCCGACTGGTCGAATTTGCCGCTCTCTGGTCTCTTCGTGGAAATGCTCAGGCGCGTGCTTGACCTTGCCCCTGCCGCAGGCGGCGGCAACGCAGCGCTGGCGGGCGGTGAAGGCCAGGCCTTCGTGCCTTCCCGCCTCTTGAATGGCGCGGGCGAACTTGCCGATCCTCCGCCCGACATCCAGCCCATTTCCGCCGCCGCCATTGATACGGCAACCGCCACGCCGGAAACGCCGCCCGGTCTCTATCGCCGTGGCGGCGCCGAACGCGCGTTGAATATCTCGCAATCGGGCAATGCCCTGACGGCAATCACCGAATGGCCGCAAGGCGTCACCGTCCACGGCCTGACGCCTGACCGGCCCATGCCGCTGGCACCCTATCTCTTCGCCGCCGCCTTCATCCTCTTCCTGCTCGATTGCCTCGCGGCACTGTGGGTGAGCAACGGCCTTACCCGGCTCCGCGCCCGGCACGCGCTTCCCGCCATAATGCTCCTTGCACTGACCAATCTGCCGCCACCCGCCCATGCCGATCCGGCGGAGGATTTCGCGCTCAAGAGTGTGCTCGACACGCATCTCGCCTATGTCGTCACCGGCGACAGCGCGATCGATCAGGTCAGCGAACAGGGGCTGAAAGGCTTGAGCGCCATTTTGCGCGACCGAACCTCGGTCGATGCAGCCGACCCCATCGGCGTCAACGTCGATAGCGATGAGCTGGTGTTCTTCCCGCTTCTCTACTGGCCCATACGCCCCGACGCGCCCGACCTCTCCGATGCCACGCTGGCCAAGGTCTCAACCTACATGAAGAATGGCGGCACCATTTTCTTCGACCTGCGCGAGGATGGCGCCGATGCGCTGGCGGGCGGCGTGTCACCGGCCAGCGCCGCGCTCCGCCGCATGCTGGCCAAGCTCGACATTCCGCCGCTGGAGCCCGTGCCGCCCGAGCATGTTCTCACGAAATCATTCTATCTCCTGCAAAATTTCCCGGGCCGCTACGATCAGGGGCAATTGTGGGTGGAGCGGTCGGATGCCGATGCAGCCGTCAGCACATTCGATGGTGTGAGTTCGATCATCATCGGTTCCAATGATTATGCCGCCGCCTGGGCGCTCGATGACAATGGCGATGGCATCTATGCCACGATCCCCGGCGGCGACCGGCAGCGCGAAATGGCGTTCCGCACCGGCATCAACATCGTGATGTATGCGCTGACCGGCAACTACAAGGCCGATCAGGTGCATGTCCCGGCGCTCCTGGAAAGGCTGGGGCAATGACGGGCTTCGATCTCGCCTTCAATCCGCTGCTGCCGTGGCCGGTGCTGATCACGCTGGGCGTCATCGGGCTTTTGCTGATTGCCTTGCAAGCCTACGCGCGTGCACGCGGCGCGCTGCTAAGGAGCCTTGCCCTCGCTCTTCTGTTCTTCTCGCTGCTTGATCCCTCGCTGCGTCAGGAAGGGCGCCAGCCGCTGCCCGATATCGCCGTCGCGGTAATCGACCGCACATTGAGCCAGGAATCCGCCGGGCGCATGCCGCAGGTGGAAGCCGCCGAACGTGACTTAAAGGCACAGACCACAGCCCTTCCCAACACCGAATTGCGCGTCATCGATGTTCACTCCGGCACCGGTAAGGACACTTTCGGCACGCGGGCCTTCGAGGCGCTGAACCGCGCCATGTCAGATATACCGCCGGACCGCTTCGCCGGCGCCGTGATGATCACCGATGGCGAAATCCACGATGCGCCAGCCGATTCCGCGAAAGCCAATCTGCCGGGCCCCGTGCACGGCATCATCACCGGCTCGCGCAGCGAGCGCGACCGCAAGGTTGTGATCGACAAGGCCCCGCGCTTCGGCATCGTCGGCAAGGAACAGGTGATCCGTTTCCACGTCGAGGAAGCGAATGGCGACGGCGCACCTGTCGATGTGACCGTAACGCTGCAGGGTAAGGACCCAACCATCATCCAGGCCACGCCCGGCGAACCTGTCGACCTTCCTGTGATGATCGACCATGCCGGGCAGAACATTGCCGAGCTCACTGTGCCACCGATGCAGGGCGAAGTGTCCGCCGCCAACAATCGCGCCATCACGGTGATCGAAGGCATCCGCGACCGGCTGCGCGTGCTGCTCGTGTCCGGCTCGCCCCATCCCGGCGAACGGAGCTGGCGCAATCTGCTCAAGGCAGATGCCTCGGTGGACCTCGTTCACTTCACCATTCTCCGCCCGCCAGAGAAGCAGGACGGCACGCCGATCAAGGAACTGGCGCTCATCGCCTTCCCGACGCGCGAACTCTTCGTCGACAAGCTCGACCAGTTCGATCTCATCATCTTCGACCGCTACCAGCGCCAGACGGTGCTGCCGATGGCCTATCTCGACAACATCGCCCAATATGTCGAGAAGGGCGGCGCGCTGCTGATTTCGTCAGGCCCGGATTTCACCGGAGAGGACGGACTCTATGATACGCCGCTCGACGCGGTGATCCCCGCCGCCCCCACGGGCCGGGTTCTGGAAGGCGCGTTCCGCCCGGCGATCACCGCCGATGGCCGCAAGCATCCGGTGACGCGCGATCTCTCGGGCGGGGAAACCGATCCCCCCACATGGGGCCGCTGGTTCCGCATGGTCGATACGGATGCAGGCCAGGGCACCGTGGTGATGGCAGGCAGGGATGACCGGCCGTTGCTGGTGCTGGCCCATGAAGGACAGGGCCGCGTGGCGCAGATGCTGTCCGATCAGGGCTGGCTGTGGGCCAGAGGCTATGATGGCGGCGGGCCCCAGACCGAACTGCTGCGCCGCATCGCCCACTGGCTGATGAAGGAGCCCGACCTTGAAGAGGAAGCTCTCAAGGCTGCGCAACAGGGCGGCAATCTGGTGATTGAACGCCGCACCATGGCGGACAAGACCGATCCCGTGACCGTCACGCTTCCCTCGGGCAAGACGGAAACCGTCACCCTCGCTGAAAGCGCGCCCGGCCTGTGGACGGGCCTGCTGCCCATCACCGAGGCGGGGCTTCACCGGCTGAACGACGGCAAGCTGGAGGCCGTGGCTGCCGCGGGCAACGCCGACGCCCGCGAGGCCGCGGACTTGCTGGCGACGGACAAGATCCTGGCGCCCGTCACTGAAGCCACCGGCGGCGGCATTGCCTGGATGGCCGATGGCATGCCCCGCCTCATCAAGATCGAGAAAGGCCGCAGCATGGCGGGCGGAAGCTGGCTTGGCCTGCGCGCCAATGGCGCTTACCGCGTGACATCGGTGGCGGAATATCCGCTCTTTGCCACGCTGCTAAGCCTGGGCGTGCTGCTCCTGGGCCTCGGCGCCATGTGGCGGCGCGAAAGCCGGTAGGCTTGCGAACTGCTGCGGCGACCTCACCTCGCCCGCCACGCCATCAAAGGCATGCGGCGTCAGTTCAAGAAAGAGAATACGGTCAGGATCGGTTGGGCCGGGCATGATGATCCGGCCATGCGGCACCTTCTGGAAGCCGACCTTGGCATAATAGGGCGCATCACCCACCAGAATGATGAGCGGATGCCCTTCCGCCTTCGCCCGGGCGAGGCCTGCATGCATGAGGGCGAGGCCGATGCCCAGCCCCTGCCGCCGGGGATGCACCGCCAGCGGCCCAAGCAGCAGCGCGTCTTGCCCATCCGCGCCGATCTTCACCGGCCAGAAACTGATGGTGCCAGCCAGCCCCACCTTCTCGTCCCGCACCACAAGGGACAGGCCTGAAATGGCGCGGTTTCCCTCACGCAGACGGTATGAGCTTTTGGTGCGGCGGTCCGTCCCGAAGCTCAGGTCCAGCAGGCCTTCGACCAGATAATGATCGCCGGGCCGGGCTTCTGTGATGGCAAGGGTGTCGTTCATGGCGCGTCTCGTTTCAGGCGGGGCGGGAAAGCCCGGCCTCGGGCACGCACAAACAGCGGGAGCGAAAAAGACCGGGCAGGCTCAGGCGCGCGTCATCACGCGCATGTCGCGGGCGCGTCGTCGCAGGCTGAGGCTGTTCAATCCGGTCATGAGCCGCGCATTATAGGGAGAAAATCTTAACGTCAAGTCTCTTACCAGTGCCGGTCGGGCACAGACCCACTGGTGATTTCGGCAAGCCGCCGCCGCGTGCCCGCCGTTGTGCCCTCGGGCAGCGCATCGAGCGGAAAGAAGCGGGCCTCGCGGATTTCCAGCGATGGTTTGAAGTCGCTCATCGTCATCCGCCGCATCACGAACACGGCCACATGGTCGCCCGGAAACTGCGGATTGAGGAATATCCCGTGCAGGCGGAGCTCCTCCTGCGCTTCGATCCCCGTTTCCTCGCGCAACTCGCGCACCGCCGCTTCTGAAAGCGTTTCGCCGCGCTCGACGCCACCGCCCGGCAGCATCCAGCCCGGCGCATAGCCATGGCGCACCAGCATGACAAATTTGTCATCACGGATCGCCGCCGTCCGCGTGCCAAGCGTCATGCCCCGCATCTGCCGGTGATAGGGCCTGAGGATGAATGCCAGCGAAGAAGTGAGAAGCGAACGCGCCATGGCTCCTGTTAATGGCTTGCGGCGCGCACGCCAAGCTTGATAAGCACAGCCCATGGCCAGCCCCGTCACCATCCGCTCCATTTCTTTCGAGAAGCCCGATGTGCGGGCCTTCCTTGATGTACCGTTCCCGATTTACCGCGATGATCCAAACTGGGTGGCGCCGCTCTACCTCGAGCGTTTCGATCATTTCAATCCGAAGAAGAATCCCTACTTTCTGCACGCCGATGTGCAGATGTTCATTGCCGAGCGCGATGGGAAGCCCGTGGGGCGCATCACCGCGCAGGCCTGCCGCCTGCGCAAGGAGCGATACAATGACGGCGTGGGCCAGTTCGGATTTCTCGAAGCACCCGATGATCCGGAGGTGTTCAGGGCGCTTCTCGAAGCTGCTGCGGCCTGGCTGAAGACGCGCGGTTACACGCGCCTGCAGGGGCCTTTCAATTTCTCGATCAATGACGAGATGGGCATGCTCATCGATGGCTTCGATACGCCGCCCAATATGCTGATGGGCCATGGCCGCCGCTATTATCCCGCCCGCATGGATGCGCTGGGCTTTGTGAAGGCGAAGGATGTCATCGCCTATGACTATGAGATCGCCAAACCGCTGCCGCGCGCCATGCAGGCGATGTATGAAAAGGCGCTCGACTCCTCCGATCTGGTGATCCGCCCCTTCGAGAAGAAGCACATGGCGCGCGATCTCGACATCGTGATCTCGATCTTCAACGACGCCTGGTCGGACAACTGGGGCTTCGTGCCCTTTACTCGCGAGGAGCTGACCAAGCTCGGCAATGACCTGAAGATGCTGGTCTCCAACAACTACATTGCCATCGCCACGTGGAAGGGCGCGCCCGCCGCCATGGCGGTGTCATTGCCCAATCTCAATGACTGGATCACCGGGCTGAATGGCCGCCTCTTGCCTTTCGGTTGGGCCCAACTGGCATGGGGCCTTCTCGCTAAGCCGCCCAAATCCGTGCGCATGCCGCTGATGGGCGTGCGCAAGGAATATCACGGCACGCTGGTGGGATCGGCGCTGGCCATCGGCGTCATCGACACGGTCAAGAAATTCCACCAGGGCCGTGGCACCGCGCATGGCGAACTGTCATGGATCCTTGAGGACAACATGCCGATGCGCCGCCTCATCGAGCAGCTCGGCGGCAAGCCTTACAAGACCTATCGCATCTATGAGAAAGCCATCGCCTGATGGCGGCCTATAGCGCATTGGTGCTTGCGGCAGGCCGTGGGCCTGACGATCCAATGGCCAAGGCCTATGGTGTTGCCAATAAATCGACAATCCCGGTGGGTGGCATCCCCATGCTGAAGCGCGTGGTGACGGCGCTTGAAGATTCGGGATGCGCCCGCAGCATCGCGATCTCCATCGAGCGGCCAGAGCTTGCAAAAGGAGTCGTAGGGGCACACGCCACGACGCTCGTGCCCGCCGGAAGCGCGCCCGCCTCGGTCATAAAGGCGGTGCAGGACGGCCTTCCCTATCCGCTTCTCATCACCACCGGAGATCACGCGCTGCTGACGCCGGACATGGTGCGTTATTTTTGTCAGTCCACGGAGAAAACCGGCGCCGATTTCGCCGTGGGCCTCGCCACCGCCGAAACCATTCTCGCCGCCTATCCGCAATCAGTGCGGACCTTCTTTCGATTGGGAAAGGATCGCGTGTCGGGCTGCAATCTCTTCATCCTGCGCAATGCCGCAGGGCTGAAGCTTCTTGAACGCTGGCAATATCTCGAACAGGTGCGCAAAAAGCCATGGCGGCTGGTGGCCGCTTTCGGGCTGCCGCCGCTGCTGCGCTACCTCACCGGCACGCTCGACCTTGCAACCGCCATGCGGCTTCTCTCAAAGCGGCTGGGCTGCAAGGTGCAGGCGATCCTCATGCCCTTTGCCGAAGCGGCCATTGACGTCGACAAGCCCGCCGACAAGGAGTTAGCGGAAGAAATCCTGGCCAGGCGCGGCTGATCAGCCCCAACTGGCCGCGAGCTGCCGGGCCTGCTGCAGGTCCACCGGAAAATCCACCTCGCCCCAGCGCGTGCCCGTTACCGGAATGGTGGCGATGTCCATGGTCTTGGCCAGCATGCCGATGGCAGCCGGGAACCATTGTTTCAGGCCGGAAGGCTCGCGCATCGCCTTTTCAAGAATTCTCACGTAAGCCGAAACGCCTTCACGCTTGAAAACATAGAAGCCGATGGCTTCCGCATCCACCGTATCAACCGGCAACGTCTTGCCGATCTCCGTCAGGCGGCCGCCGTCGAGCATCACTTTCATGTCGTCGGGGTCATAGCTGTCCTTGAGGTTCACCGCGACCGCCACCGGCACATCCGGCCCCTTGAGCAACTTCTCCACGAGATCGGCGCGGAACACATTGTCGCCGTTCACCTGGATGAAATCGGAAGTCATTTCGCCGCGCGCCATCCAGCAGCTCGCCAGATTGTCTGCCACGGCATAGAAGGGGTTATAGACTGTCCCGATGTTGACGCCGCGCTGCCTGGCGATCACCGCCAGCGCCTCGTCCATGCGGTTCGCGTTATAGCCCGTGACGACCACGAAATCCTTGAGACCGCAGGCGGCAAAGGCATCGATCTGCCGCCCGATCAGCGAGCGGCCGCCAATATCGAGCAAGGCCTTGGGAACTTCCGCCGTGAGCGGCAACAGGCGCTTGCCCTGCCCCGCCGCAAGGATGATGACGCGCACGATACTTGAACCTCAATGGCTGGGAACGTAAGGAACGCACTCCATTGCACCCGAATCCCTTGAAGTCAACGACGTCTGGCATGGCCGCTCCCTTCACCCTCGCGCATCTTTCCGACGTCCATCTGGGCCCCATGCCCAAGGGCGCGCTGTGGACGGATTTCGCCACCAAGCGGATCATCGGCTGGCTGTCCTGGGAGCTTCGCCGCAAGCGCCTGCACGACCCAGCCGTGGCCGGTCTGATTGCCCGCGATATTGTGGCGCAGAACCCCGATCATATCGCGCTCACCGGTGACTTGGTGAACATCGCGAGCCCGGCGGAATTTCCGCGCGGCGCCCGCTGGATGGAGCGCCTCTCAGGCCCTGAGCACATGAGCTTCGTGCCCGGCAATCACGACACCTATGTGCCCTTCGCCTGGGATGAGGGCCTGCGCCATTTCGCGCCCTGGATGGAAGGCGAAATGCGAGTCCGGCAGGTCGTTACGGATGACCGCGTCGCCGCACCTTTTCCGTTCGTCCGCCTGCGGAAGAGTGTGGCGCTGATCGGTGTCAACTCCGGCGTTCCGCAATCACTGCGCAAGGCCGGTGGAACAGTGGGGGAAGAGCAGCTTGAAAGCCTCGCCCGCGTGTTGCGCGATCTTCGCGAGCGGGGCTACGCGCGCGTGGTGATGATCCATCATCCGCCGCTGCCGGGCCTGGCGCATCTCCGCAAGGAATTGACCGATGCCGCTCAGTTGCAGGATGTTCTCGTGGCGGAAGGGGCAGAACTCGTGCTGCACGGCCACAACCATCTGGAAATGCTCACCCTCCTCGAGACGCGCTTTGGCCGCAGCCATGTTTTCGGTGTCCCCTCGGCCTCCATGCAGGCTGGAAGCCCGCATACCCCGGCGGGCTGGAATCTCTACAGCATCACCCGGCAGGACGGCCGCTGGCTGACCGATGTGACGGTGAGGAGCTTCGATCCCGAAACCCGCACAATCTTCACAAAGACACAGTTCAGCCTTTCCACCTGAAACACTCTCCGGGTAGAGTGCCGGCGATGAATGCAACCCTCGTGAAATTCGGCTATCCCGCAACGCTGGTGCGGGATTATGCGCATTGGAGCGTCCTGCTGCGCCCGGCGCAGGCGACGCTCGGCGCCCTGATCCTTGGCGCCAAGAGTCAAGTCACAGCCTTTTCGAGCCTTCCTCCGGAAGCGTTTGCCGAACTTGCCCTTGTGACCAAGGATATCGAAGCCGGCCTGTCTGCCTTGCGCACCTACCAGCGCATCAACTACCTCATGCTGATGATGGTCGACCCCCATGTTCACTTTCACGTTCTGCCGCGCTATGCAGAACCGCAGGATTTCCAGGGCGTGAGCTTTGTTGACCCCGGCTGGCCCGGCGTTCCCGATCTCAAATTTGCCACGGCGGTCCCGGAAGACACGCGCGCCCGGATGCTGCAGGCCCTGCAGCAGGCCTGGCCGAAAGCCTGAGGCCCCTTGCTCCCCATTGTTGACCGCCATGTGCTGAAGCAGATTGCCACGCCGCTGATCGCGGCGTTCAGCATCGGCCTGCTCATGCTGCTGGCCGAACGCATGGTGCGTCTGCTCGATACCACGCTGGGAAAGAAGAACTCCTTCGCCGTGGTCTTTGAGATGCTGGCCTATCTGGTGCCGAATTATCTCGGCACCGCAATCCCGGCAGCGTTGTTCCTCGGGCTTCTGTTCGGCTTCAGCCGCATGGCCGCCAATTCCGAGACGGATGCATTCATGGCGGCGGGCGTTGGCCTCAACCGGCTGGCGCGCCCGGTGATCGTGGTGTCGATCCTGCTGAGCGCGGCATCGTTCTTCGTCTTCGGCTGGGCCCAGCCCTATACGCGCTATGCTTACAGGTCGGTGGTTTTTGAAGTGCAGAATGTCGAATTCTTCTATCTCGCCGAAGAAGGCGTTTTCATGCAGTCAAACAACCGCACCTTCATTCTCGATACGCTCAACCGCAGCACGAACGCCTTTGATCACGTGTTTGTCTATGACCAAAGCGCCGGCAAGGACGGCAAGGGCTCCGAAACCGTAACCGCGACAAAGGGAACCTTGGTCGATGTGGCGGGGCAGCCAAGGCCTGTTCTGCATCTTGAACATGGGCATCGCTTCATCTTTGACACGCAGCCGGACTACAATTCGCCAGCGACAATTCACCCCCAGGCGTCCGAATTCGAGGTTGCGGACACGCCGCTGGGCAGACTCTCAAAGGACGCGTTCCGGCCGCGGGGCGAGGACGAGCGGGAACTCACGCTGCCCGAACTCTTCGCGCAGTGGAAAACGCCTCCGCAGGGCACGACCGTCAACAGCATGGTGGCGGAAATCCATCACCGCATCGTCAGTTCCATAAATCCGCTGATCCTTCCGTTTCTGGCGCTTCCTTTCACCATCGGAAGCCGCCGCTCCAGGCGCGCCTACCGCTTTGCCACAGCGCTCGTTCTCGTGCTGGTCTATCATGAGGTGGTGGAACGGGGCAGCGTCATGGCAGGCGACGGGAAAGCCTCTCCATGGGTGGCCATGTGGGCACCTTTCGCCCTCCTCGTGCTTTTCACGGCCTGGCGCTACTACGCGGCCTGCTTCACCGTGAATCGCGATGTCATCGACGCCGCCATCGACAATGCAGGGGATGCGCTCAGCAACATCCGCGATCACCTCCTCAGGCGTGCAGGCCTCGGAGCGCAGCCTTGAAAATCGTCTCGTGGATGCTGATCCAGATGATTGCCACGCGCTTTCTGGCGGTGCTCATCGGCATCTCGCTGTTTGTCCTGTCGCTGGAAGCTGTGAGTTATGCGCCCGATATTCTGAAACTCGATCCCGGCCATCCCTCGATCCTGCTGCGCTATGTGATGTATCGCTCGCCGCAAGTGCTTGCGACCTTCCTGCCCATCAGCATGCTGATCGCCATGCTCCTGGCCTTGACGGAGCTGAGTTATCGCAACGAAATACCCGCCCTGTGGTCCGCCGGGCTTTCACCCTTCCGCGTGCTGGTTCTTCTGCTGCCGCTGGCGTTCATCGTCGGCGGCGCCAATTTCCTGTTGAACAACATGGCCGTTCCCGCGGCTGATCCCACGCTCAGGGAATGGGCAATCGGTGACTACAGCAAGGCCAAGCTTAAGGTGAATGAGAACGATCCGCTCTGGATGCGCGCTGGTACCGATATTCTGCGCGCCGAAACAGCCAATGCCAATTCGACGGAATTGAAAAACCTCATTATCTTCCGCCGTGATCCCGACGGCCTGCTGCGCGAGCAAATCTTTGCCCAGTCCGCAAAACTTGAGGACGCCCGGTGGACGCTTTCAAATGTCATCATTTACTACCGCGGCAACCAGGAGCCCAACAAGCTCTCGACAATGGTTTATTCCGGTGGCCTTAAGCCGGCAGAAGCAGGTGTCCGGTCCGGCAACCCGGAAAGCATGTCCATCTCGGATTTGTCCTATTTCATCCAGAACGGCGGCTTCGGTATCCGGCCTGTGTGGGTTTATGAAACCTGGTGGCACAAGCGGCTGTCCCTATTTTTCTCAGGCCTTGTGATGATCGCCCTTTGCCTGCCGTTGGCCACGCGCTTCCGCCGGGGCGGCGGCCTGGGCGTATTGTTCGTTTTGGGGATCGGGCTGGGCTTCAGCTATTTCATCGTCGATGGAATCTCCATGACCATGGGCGAACTGGGCTTCGTCACGCCATGGATCGCCGCCTGGCTCCCCGTGGTTGCCTTCGGAATGATCGCCGCCGCCATGTCATTCCGGGCAGAAACCGTCTGAGGTTGACCTTCGCCCACCGGCTCCCCATAGAAGCGTCACCGTGAAAAACCAAACTCACCCTACCGCCACCGTGCTCTGCATCACCGGCGAAAATGGACCGGTTCTGTTCGGCCGCAGCACGTCCGAACGCACGCGGCGGCAGTTTGCGCGCGCCGGCGTAACGGCTGAAGTCTCAGTGCAAAGCGCCGGTACCGATGGCAATGTGGTGGTCGTGCGTGGAGATGCGGCTCTCGATCAGCCGCTGATCCCAGTGTTGATCGCCACGCCAGGTCTTCTGCTGATGGGAGAAAGCGCATCTCATCCCGTGCCCTTGGCTGCCAATGTGCCAGCCTCCCAGGCGGAAGACGCAGCACGGCTGCTGTCTGGAGAAGCGGCGCCTGCCCTTAATCTCGACGGGCGGACCCCCGCGCAGCTCGATGTCACATTCTGGAAGGCGCTCCGCAAGCGCGAGACACCCTATGCCTATGCCGTGTCGGGCCAGAACCTCGCTGCCGTTGAATGGCGGATGTTCATGGGCACCTACAAGGGCGCCACGGATATTGTCACCAAGCATCTCTGGCCGGTGCCCGCCTTTCATGCCACCCGCTGGCTGGCGGCGCGCGGCGTCACGCCGAATATGGTCACCACGGTGGCCGCCATCCTGACGGCTCTGGCCTTCTGGCTGTTTCTGGAAGGCCATTTCATCACCGGCCTCATCGCTGCCTGGGCCATGACCTTTCTCGACACGGTGGATGGCAAGCTGGCCCGTACCACGCTCACCTCCAGCAAATGGGGCGATATCTTCGATCACGGGATCGATCTCGTGCATCCTCCGTTCTGGTATGTGGCCTGGGCGCTCGGGCTCAAAACAGTTGGACTTGCACTGTCTCCGGTAACCTTCTGGTGGGTGATCCTTGCTATTCTCGGCGGCTATGTCGTTCAGCGGCTTATGGAAGGCGTCTCCATCGCATGGCTTGGTCTCGAGATACATATCTGGCGGAAGGTCGACACGCTGTTCCGGCAGGTGACGGCGAGGCGCAATCCCAATCTCATCTTGCTTACGTGTGGGGCGATCATCGGCAGGCCCGACTGGGGTCTGCTGGCGGTCGCCATCTGGACGGTGGTTTGCCTCGTGCTGCATGGGATTCAGCTGATGCAGGCGCTGGCCGCGCGCCGCGCTGGACCCCTCAGTTCGTGGATGACAAAAGCCTGATGCGCGCCGGCCTGCTGGTCAACCCCCGCTCAGGCCAATCTTCCGGCAAGGGATTGGCGCTGGCGGACAAGCTCCGCAATTCGAGCTCGGTCTCTGTGAAAGTGCTGGAGCGCTTCGATCAGCTGCCGCACTTCATCGCCGACATGGCGAAAGACGGCGTGACCGATCTGTTCATCAGTTCCGGCGATGGCACCGTTCAGGCCATCCAGACGGAACTGGCGGAGAAACGCCCCTTTGCCAAGCTTCCGCGCCTGTCGCTACTGCCGCATGGCACCACCAACATGACCGCCGCCGATCTGGGCTTCCGCCACCGCAGTATTGACGCTCAGGCACGGTTTATCTCTACGCTCGATCCGGAAGACTTGCAGGCCCGCCCGACCCTCCGCGCCGTGAACCCGAAAGACGGCAATCCCCGCCATGGGATGTTCCTGGGCACGGGCGCCGTATCGGAAGCGACCCTCTTCTGTCAGCGCGCCTTCAATGCCAAGGGCGTGAAGGGGAGCTGGGCCACATTTTCCACCCTTGCAGGCGCCGTCGGCCGATCGCTGTTCACGCCAGCCAACCCTGCTGACACCACCCGCTTCGACCGCCCGTTTTCCATCGGCATCGAGGCTGATGGCCGCCTCATATCGCAGGGTCAGCAGTTGTTGATGCTCGCCACCACGCTGGAAAAACTGATCCTCGGCACAAAGCCGTTCTGGGGCGGCACGGGCGGGGCGATCCGCACCACGGTCATCCCCTATCCCGTGCCATCGATCCCCCGCTGGCTCATTCCGATCATGTATGGCAGCGAAACACGCAAAGGCCCGCCGGGCTCCGCCAGTGTCGCCGCCAGCGCGCTCAGCATCTCCAGCCCGGTAAGCTATGTCATTGACGGTGAATTTTTCGACGCGCCGGAAGGCGAGCCCTTGAGGGTCGAAACCGGCCCCGTCTTCACCTATGTTCGCGGGTGAATGACTACCCTCGATAAGCTGATCGCCGAAACTGTTTCAAAGAGCGTGCCGCCGGAGATTTCGGCGATGGCGGATCATGCGCGCAAACAGCATCAGGACGTGCAGGCGGTATTGGCCTATGGCTCATGCCTGCGCGGCGTCTCGACCTCAGACTCCCTGATTGATCTCTATGTCTTGACGGCGGACTATTCAGGCGTCAGCAAAAATCCCATCAGCCGCCTTGGCTGCTGGATCGCGCCGCCCAATGTCTATTACACAGAAATGGATTTCGGCGGACGCCGCTACCGTGCCAAATATGCGGTGATGCCGCGTACTGCGTTCCAAACCTGGATGACCGCGCGCAACCCCTATTTCTGGGCGCGTTTTTCACAACCGTCGGCCCTTTTATTCTCTGCAAGCCAGCAGGCGAAGGCATCCGTCATCGAGGCGATTACAACCGCGGCAAAAACAATGTATGGGCTGGGGCTGGGGCTTCCCGGCAGCCCCGAACCGCTCGATGTCTGCACGCGCATCTTTGCCATGACTTATGGCACCGAACTCCGCGCCGAAAGCGGCAAGGACCGCGCGCGCCATGTTGTCGAAAGTAACAGCGATTATTACGAGCACATCGGCGGAGGATTGCGCGGTCTCGCGCCCGTAATGGCCAATTGGCCGCTGCGCCGGGCCGCCGGAAAACTCTGGTCTGCCGCCCGTTTGCTGAAGGCCGCTTTCACCTTCACGGGCGGCGCGGATTATCTTGCGTGGAAAATCGAGCGCCATTCCGGGCAGAAAATCACCCTCACTGCCTTTCAGCGCCGACACCCCATCGTCGCCAGCCTCACGCTGCTGCCGCAACTCCTGAAACGCGGGGCAATCCGCTGATCAGGCGTTCACGGCCTTCTTGCCGTGATGCGCCGCAACCACCTGGCCGAACAGTTCGATAATGCGGTCGATCTCTTCATTGCTATGAGCGGCGGAAACCGAGCAGCGCAGCAGGCACAGCTTGTTGGGCGTGCCCGGAGGCAGGGCGATGTTCACGTACACACCCGCAGCCAGAAGCGCATTCCACATGCGGATGGTGCTGGCCTCATCCGGGCATTTCACGGCAATGACCGGGCTGACGGCATCGCACCCCATGTCAAGGCCAAGGCCTTTGAAACCGTTGAACAGCCGCGTGGAATTTTCCCGCAGCCGGTCGCGCCGCCATGGCTCGGCGGCGAGTTTCTTGACCGCCGCAAGAGATGTGGCAATCGAGGCCGGCGAAGACGACGCCGTGAACATGTAGGGCCGCATCGCGTAGCGCAGCACTTCAAACATCGGATGATTGCCGGCGCCAAAACCACCGATGGCGCCGACGCTTTTCGAGAACGTGCCGACAACGAAATCAACCTCGTCTTCAAGGCCCGCTTCATCGGCCAGCCCACGGCCATGCGGCCCCAGCACGCCGAAAGAATGCGCTTCGTCAGCCAGCAGCTGGAAGCCGCGCTTCTTCTTCACCTCCACGAAATCGGCCAGCGGCGCGCGATCGCCCAGCATGGAATAGATGCCCTCAAGCACCACCAGCTTGCCGCCCTCCTCGCCCTCCGAGCGGGCAAGGCGCTTGTCGAGATCGGTGGCGTCATTATGCCGGAAGCGGACGAGCTTGGCGCCAGACAGTGTGCAGCCATCATAGATCGAGGAATGGGAATCGGCATCGAGGAAGATCGTGTCGCGCGGACCCGCAAGGCCCGACATCATGCCCAGATTGGCCTGATAACCGGTGGTGAAAACAATACAGTGGCGGCGGTTGAGGAAATGCGCCAGTTCGGTTTCCAGCGCCGTATGGAGCGAATAGGTGCCATTCGCCACGCGCGATCCCGTGGTGCCGGTGCCGAATTTCGCCATTGCCTCCTCACCCGCCGCGATGCAATCGGGATCGAAGGTAATGCCCATGTAGTTGTTGGTTCCGGCGAGAATGGTCTCGCGCCCATTGATGATGGCGCGCGTCGGCGACAGCATCCGCTCATTCGTCACGCCAACCGGGTTGACGTCATCCGGCCCGACGCGCGAAAGCCTCTCGAGAATGGGCCGGTGCTTGTCGAACAGATCGATCATGGCTACGCCTTCTTGCTGCGCGCCTCGACAACCTTTGCAAGGTCGGCAACGGTGCGGGTTTCCGAGAGCACGTTGAGCGGGATTTCGATGTCGAAGTGATCTTCCACCTCCATCACGAAATCCATGACCGTCACCGAGTCGATATTGAGGTCTGAGGAAATGTCCGTGTCGGCTGAAAGCGGAATGCCTGCCGTGTTGAAGGGGGCCAGCAGCTTGATGATCTGGGTAACAGTATCGGTCATGGGGACGCCTCGGAGCGGGGTTTTGGCCTGCTTCTATCGGCAGCGGCACGGCGAGGCAACCACCCCGCGTCGCGGTACCATTTGAGCGTTTCCGGAAATCCTCTGGCGAAGGTGATGGGATCCGAAAGTGCCAGTGGCCCGGGCGCTGAAACCCAATCGTGATGATAGAGTTCGCCTACCTTGCTGCGGCTCACCATGCCGGGCTTGCCGGTAATCCGCGCCACGCCATCCGCAGCCAATGCCACCATCTGCACAAAACCGCGCGGCAGGAAGAGAGGCTGGATCGCGCGGCCCTCGACTTCCGAGGAAATTCTGATGAGATCGCTCCAGGTATAGCCGCCAACCGTGCCATCGCTCAGCTCGGCAAGGCCGGTAACCGGGCTTTCAGCCGCATCGGCAATCAGCCGCGCCAGGTCATGCACATGGATCAGGGAAAAGCGCGAGTGGGGAGAGGATGGAATGATGGCCGGATTGCTGATCAGGGATTTCAGAAGCGGCAGCGTGGCACGGTCGCCGGGCCCATAAACCGCCGGCGGCCGGATGATCAGCAGAGGCATTTGCGAAGCTGCACGCTTCACGGCCTCCTCACCCGCCCACTTGCTCGCGCCATAATCCGAGAGTTCAGGTTCCCGCGCCGCCAGAGAGGAAATGTGGACGAAGCGCTTCATGCCCGCATCGCGCGCTGCCTCTGCCACGGCTGCGGTGCCTGCTTCATTCACGCGGAAATAATCTTCCCGCCGCACGGCAGAAATTGATCCCGCCAGATGCACTACGGCATCCGCACCGGCCACCAGACTGCGCAACGCTTCCGCAGATTCCAGGCCTCCCGGCACCACCTGAACGGCAGCAGGCAAATCCGCCCGTGCCGGATCACGCACCAGCACCCGCAGCGAATGTTCGCGCGACAGAAATTCGGAAACGGCATGGCGCCCGGCAAAGCCGGTGGCGCCCGTCATGGCGGTCAACACGGGGCAAAAATCCAGTTGAACGAGAGCAGATGGTTACTGCGCAGCCTCAAGAAAGCGCACCGGCGCCACTTCTCCGATCTCACCGGAAAGGAATTTCTGCTTGGCGCCCGCACGCGACAATTTTCCCGACGAGGTGAAAGGCAAACTCTTCGGCGGCACCATCACCACGCGGCATTCGATGCCAGCGCTGCGGTGAACCACCGCCGCCACGTTCCGCCGCAGTTTATCGATCTCATCGGCGTCCTGAAGGCGGCACTGCACGAGCACCACCACGTCATCATCGCCATCATCGCCTTCAACGGCAAAGGCGGCCACGTCATCGCCACGCAAAGGCTCAACCTGCTCGGCAGCCCACTCGATGTCCTGCGGCCAGATATTACGGCCATTGTGCAGGATCAGGTCCTTGGCGCGGCCGGTGATGACGATCTCGCCATCGAGCCAGTATCCCATGTCGCCCGTGTCGAGGAAGCCATCGGTCCCAACCACCGCATCGGTCGCCTCAAGATTGCGGAAATAGCCAGTCATCAGGCTGGGCGTATGGACGAACAGCCGTCCAACGGCGCGCGCGCCAAGAGGGTTTCCCTGTTCATCGCGGATTTCCACCGCCGTGCCCGCCATGGGCTTTCCGCACACCACGAAACTGCGAGCGGCAGGCGAGGCTTCGGCGGCAACGGCCCGGCCTTCGACCTTCAGCGCATGCCGGTCCACGGTATCGACGCGAATAGGCTTGCCCGGCTGGGTGAAGGAAATCGCCAGCGTCGTCTCCGCCATGCCATAGCAAGGCGTGAATGACCGTGGATCAAAACCCGCAACCGCAAGCGTCCCGGCAAATTGGGTCAGCACATCGGCCCGCACCATGTCGCCGCCAATGCCGGCAATGCGGAGAGCCGACAGATCGAGACTGGCGGCATCGCCGTTGATGCGGCGTGCTGCGAGATCATAGCCAAAACTCGGAGCGAATGTGACGGTCGAGCCGTTTTCAGACATCAGCTTCAGCCACAGCGCGGGCCGCCGCGCGAATGCCGATGTGGGAAGATAGTCAACGGTCACTTGCCCCATCATCGGCGCCAGGCAGAAACCGACGAGGCCCATATCGTGATAAAGCGGTAGCCAGGAAAATCCGCGGTCACCGGGGCGGATCGCCATTCCGTCACACAAGATGCCGCGTGTGTTCGCCGTGATTGCCTTCTGGCTGATCAGTACGCCCTTGGGATTTGAGGTCGAACCCGAAGAATACTGGATATAGGAGTCTTCTTCCGCTCGAAATGGTTCAAGTTTGGCGGCAGCCTCCGGCTGAGACTGCAAATCGGCATGCGTCAACACGCGCACATTGCCAGCCCGCGCCGCGCCTTCCTGCATGTGGCCCAAAAGATCATCCGAGGTGATCACGGCACACGCGCTGGCGGCGCGCAGCATCCCGGCCACACGCTCGACATAGGACTCCTTGCCGCCGATATACATCGTGTAGGGCATCGGGCAGGGCAGTAGGCCGGCATACTGGCAGGCGAAGAACACCACCATGAATTCGGGGCCGGTTTCCGCAACAACGGCCACGCGGTCGCCCCGCTTGAGGCCAAGCGACAACAGCTTGCGGGCCGCCACCAGCGCCTCGCGGCGGAGTTGCGCATAAGTCATAACCGAAGCAAGAGCGCCGCGTGCGGAATAGAAATTGAAGCCGGTCTGTCCGCGCGCCGCATAATCGAGGGCATCGGCGAGCGTCGCAAAATCGCCCAGCCGCTGGGCAAGGCTGCGGTTCGCGCGCGGAGTGCGGGCCAATTCATGTTCACCGGCGTGGCCACGCTTCGCAATTCCCGTCATTTCGAATGCCATTCCTAGCGCTTCCTGTTTCATCAACACGAGTGGACATGTGGTGACGCCATGACGATTGGGTAACAGGCCAAAGCACTGAACTTAAATCAAAACCTGTTTCAGATTGTAACGTCCAGCCGGTCAGTTAAAATCTTAGCATATTCAAATAGATGACGGCGCTCGCCAGCGCCAGCGCACCGATGACGGCACCCGTTAACCATGCCATGGTTAACGCGGCCGGTGAAGCATTGCCGCCCTGCGAGTTTACGGGCGGGAGAAAGGCGGAGTTTCGCCGCTTCTCGATGAGCGATATCGCCAGAATTTCCTGGACCTTTTTGACCATGGCTGCACAGTCTTCCGTTTCCAACAGAATTTGTGATCCCTGCGCGGTGTCGGAGAGAAGGCGATACGTCTTGGGATCAGGCTCCATCACCACGGATGCCGTCAGATCGAGAAACAGACGGGGCGGCGGCCCTTTGTAAGCAGCAATATCAAACGCCCGGCGTGCATCGTCATTGCCTGCAATGACGGCCTCAATCTCGTCCTTCAGAATGCCGAGCCGCAGCGTCTTTGCATCGGCAAACGCATAGATAGAATCACGGTGTGCGGCTTCCAGCACCCGCGCCTGCTCCAGCGCCGCCGCAAATCCATCACTCTCGCTGGTCAGTGCCTGTCCCAATCAACTGCGCCCAACAGGGAATGCCTGTGCCAAATAGGCACAGAACGCTCCACAAAGATTCTTCTGCTCGCAATCCCTGCAGGAGCAATGCCAGTGGAGACAAACGATCATCCTCTGGCGTGAAGCACGGCGTCCGCAAATTCAGCAAAGCCCGTGCCGCCCTCGGCTTGCGTCACATAACGCGGCAGATGCGGCATCAGCTTGATCAGGGGCATGACGTTCGCCATTCCGATGCCATTGGGGAAAAAGCCGAACATTGGGGAATCATTGGGGGAGTCGCCGCAATAGGCGATCTTTTCAATGTCGTCTTCGACTCTGATATCAAAGGCTTCCGACAATAACTTCTTCGACATTGAGAGCTTGTCATGGTCGCCAAACCAGGCATTCACATGAATTGAACTGACCTTTGCCGTGGCGCCCTCCTCCGCAAACGCGTCAGCGATTTTTTGCGCCGTGGCGAGCGGCAAAGGCGGCACGTCTTCGCAGAAATCGATCGCCACATCGATCTCGCGGTAAGCCTGATCCGATGCTATGGCGGTGCCGGGAAATTCCTTCAGTATACGGAGTGATATGGCCTTGAGGCGTTGCGCATTCGCGGCCCTCACCTCTGCGCTTTGAGAATAAACGCGGAACATCTTCTTCGCCTGATCGTCGTAGCGGAAATAAAATGCGCCATTCTCGCCGACAACGCCATCCACCGGCCATTGCCGCGCAATGAGATCACACCACCCCGCAGGGCGGCCTGTCACCGCAATGATCTTGAGCCCGGCGCGGTGCAAACGCTCCAGCGCGCCGTATGCCACCGCAGGCAGGCGGCCATGCAGCGTCAGCGTGTCGTCGATATCGCTGAGAACGGCGGTAAAGCCAGCAAGGGTTTCGCGCGGCGCGTGAGAAAGGGGAAGAAGGCTCATGTAATCTCCGGACGGTCGGGTGAAAAAGGAAGGAGCAACGGATCACGCCGCCCGTCGAGAATTTCCTGCGCGGCAAACAGGCCTATCGCGGGCGCAAGGGTGATCCCCGAATGGGTAACGGCGGCATAAAGCCCCTGGGTTTGCCTGGGGCGCCCGATTGCGGAAAACCCGTCCGCGGGCGTGGGCCTGTATCCGATGGTATGAAAATCAAGCTCCACACCTTCGGCCCCGCGCACCAGCGCGCGCATGCCGGCAATCAGTGCATGAGCCATATCGACCGGACGGTCTTCCGGCTCGGCTCCCGCAAAATCGGTACCGGCCACCAGGCGGCCCTCGCCGGTTTGCCGCACATGCAACCCCGGCGTCATGACCAGACCGTTCAACAGCTTCGGCAAGGGCTTGGAATGGGCGAGAAGACCGGCAGGCGCGGTTATTTTCAGGGAAATGCCGGCGCGTTTGAGAATGTCTGGTGATTTTACCCCGGCTGCAACCACCACCTCATCAGACCGGGCAATCCCCCCGCCAGCCAGAATGACGCCGGCAACGCGCCCGCTCTCGATCAGCAAATCCGCAACAGGAGTGTTGCAAACTACCGTGGCGCCAAGGTCGCAAGCGGCGGCCAACAGGGCTTTCGCTGTGCCCAAGGGTTCCGCAACCCCCTCGGACGGCGCGAAATAGGCGCGATCCGGCACCACCTTAAGATTGGGTTCGTACTTCAGGATGGCTTCACGCGCGAGGGGCGAGAGATCATAACCCCAACTTGCCTGTTCGCGCGCGAAAGCATCGAGCGCTTCAGGCTCCAGATCCCAGATCAGTCCGCCACAACGCTGAAAGGGAATGCCGGAAATGTCGCGTGCCAGTCTGTCCCATTCCACCATGGAGCGGACGCGCAACCTGTAATAAGGCTCAGGATTTCCCCAACTTGCATTGATCCAGCCCCATGAGGCCCGCGTCGCTAGGCCACCGGCCTCAGCCGCCGCGTCAAGAACGGTCACAGTGGCACCGCGCGAGGCCAGACGATAGGCAATGGAGGCGCCAATCACCCCCGAACCGGCCACAATCACACGCTTCGCCAATGTCTCACCTTTCAAATCGCCGCACCTCTTAGCAAGGCCGCCACGTTCTTGACAGAGTTTCGGACGACAGACCTTTGAAACCTGTATTTTACGTAAGGGGCGGTCCAATGACATCAGCATCTGAAACAGAAAGCTGGACGCAAAAACTCAAGAAGGCACGCCGCCGTTTCATCAAGACACGGGGCAAAAAGCTCAGCCGGTCATTGGCAAATTTTCTCGGGCGTCAGTCTCTGGTGGGTGACACGCCAGTTCTCGACAACGCAAATTTTCCTTTCCTCAAACCGTTCACCGACAACTGGCAAGTCATCCTCGGCGAGACGAAAGAAATACTGAAGCACCGCGACGATATTCCGACTTTTCAGGAAATTTCGCCTGACCAATACCGGATCGCCACCGGCAAGAACTGGCGCACGTACATCCTCTACGGCTTCGGGCTGAAGATGGAGAAGAACTGCCGGCTAGCGCCCGTCACCACGAAACTTCTGGAGCAGGTGCCGAACCTTCAGACCGCGTGGTTCTCGATCCTCAGCCCCGGCTATCATATTCCCGCGCATCGCGGCGTAACCAAAGGCATCCTGCGCGCCCATCTCGGCCTCATCATTCCGCGCGAGGCGGAGAAATGCTGGTTGCGCGTTGACAACACGATCAACGTCTGGCGTCCCGGTGAAATCTTCGTGTTCGACGATACCTATGAGCACGAGGTCTACAACAACACGGACGAGGAGCGGGTGATCCTGCTGTTCGACTTCGACCGACCCATGAATTTCTGGGGCCGCACCCTGAACAACGCCTTCCTGCGCGCCATGAAATTCACGGCGTTCTACCAGGAGCCGAAGCGTAACCTCGAAACAGCGGAAGCGCGGATGGAGGCCGCCATCCGCCGTGCCGACAAGAATATGGAATCGCTGTCAGACCATTAGCGGCTAAAAGCCGACCTTGTCCGCGCCTTTCGTTCCCAGCATTGCGCGGGCTTCCTCGGCGTTGGCGACATCGATCGAAAGCTCTTCCAGAATGTGTTTGATCTTGGCGACCAGCGCCGCATTGGATTCCGCCAGCTTGCCTTTGCCGATGTAGAGGTTGTCTTCAAGCCCCACGCGCACGTTGGCGCCCATGGTGGCAGCCATGGTGCAGAACGGAAGCTGGAAACGCCCGGCGGCAAGCACCGACCAGTGATACTGGTCGCCAAATAGCCGTTCAGCCGTTTCGCGCATGACCATGACATTCTGCGGATCAGGACCGATGCCGCCGAGGATGCCGAAGATGGTCTGCACGAAGAGCGGAGGCGTCACCAGCTTGCGGTCAAGAAAATGCGCCAGCGTGTAGAGGTGCCCCACGTCATAGCATTCGAATTCGAAACGGACGCCGTGGCCCTTGCCCAGCCTCTCGAGAATCTTCTCGATGTCGCCAAAGGTGTTGCGGAAGATAAAATCCTTTGAGAACTCAAGATGCTGGCGTTCCCATTCATGCTTGAAGTCGCTGTAGCGGTTCAGCATCGGGAACAGGCCGAAATTCATGGTTCCCATGTTGAGGGATGTCATCTCGGGAGAGAATTTTTCCGCCGCTGCGATGCGGTCGTCGATGCTCATCCCCTGCCCGCCGCCGGTGGTGATATTGATGATGGCGTCACAGGCCTGTTTGATACGTGGCAGGAATGCATTGTAGACGTCGGGGGAGGCTTCAGGCTTTCCCGTTTCCGGATTGCGCGCGTGGAGATGCAGGATGGAAGCGCCAGCCTTTGCCGCATCGACCGCCTGCGTGGCGATCTCATCCGGCGTCACCGGCAGATAGGGCGACATGGACGGCGTGTGGATCGACCCGGTGATGGCGCAGGTGATGATAGCTTTCGACTTCTTCCGCATGATTCACTCCTGAAGGCCGGCAGACGTTAGCGGCCCCGATCAGCCTGCCGCAAGCCCCGGCGCGGAAACTTCAAACGGGAGCGAATCGCGCCGGCATGAGACACACGTTGAGATTGGTGATCGCCGTTTTTGCCTGCGGGTCGGCGGCGCTGGCATTTGCCGTCATCATCCACCCCGCCGGGACTGAAACCCTTGGCTCCGCATCCGCCCCACCGTTGCTGCTGGGGCTTGTGACGGTTCTGCTGGCGCTCACCCTGTTCTCGACCTTTCTCAGCATTCTGATGCCGGAAATGGCTGCGTCCCCTCCTGCACCGCCAGTGATCGTCGCGGATGAAGTGGTGACCGCGGAGATCGCCAAGGTGGCCAACCAGTTGCGCAGCCATCTTGAAGCCAACGGGCTTTATGCAACCGTCCTGTCAAAGGCCAATACGCAGCTGCCCACCGCCACCACGCCCGAACAGCTGAAAGTCATCGTCAGCTACCTGATGGTCGAAAATGAAAACATGCGGGCCAAGGCCAGCGCGCTTCAAGTAAATCTCGAACAGTCGCGCAGGCAAGTCGAACACCTGCGCTCGAGCCTTGCCGTCACCAAGGCAGAAGTGCTGAGCGACAGTCTCACAGGCTTGCGCAACCGCCGCGCCTTCGATTTCGCATTGGCCAGCGCCGTGAGCGAAGCACGGCATGGTAGCAAGCCGCTGAGCCTCGTGATGGGTGATATTGATCACTTCAAGGCGGTGAATGACAGGTTTGGCCATCTCGCCGGAGATGAAGTGCTCAAAGGTTTCGCCCGCATCCTCGCCTCCAATATGAAAGGCCGCGATACCGTGGCGCGTTATGGCGGCGAGGAGTTCGCGATCATCCTGCCGCAAACCAGGCTGGCGGACGCGGTGACGCTGGCCGGGCAAATCCGCGCCCAGATCGAACAGACGTCCTGGAAGGCGGCTGGCACCGGCGCCGCCATCCTGAAGCTGACGGCTTCGTTCGGAGTTGCGGAATTGCAGGATGGCGAGAACATTGAGGCCCTGCTAACCCGCACCGATGAGCGCCTCTATGAGGCCAAGCGGCAGGGCCGCAACCGGGCGGCAGGGTGATTTGGTAAGCCCGCCGCCAATGGTCTATGGTTTCAGCATCAGCCGGAGGACCGCCGATGAAGATCACCATGACTGTGGACTGTACCCCTGAGGAAGCGCGCGCCTTTCTGGGACTTCCTGATTTCAGCGCCATCCAGCAGCAATTTGTCTCGCAGGTTCAGGACCAGCTGCGCCAGCAAATGTCTACCGATCCCGAGACGGCGATGAAAGCCTGGTTCGGCCCGGCCATGCAGGGCCTCGATATGCAGCGCAATTACTGGCAGCAGATGTTCAAGCCTGCTGAACCCAAGGAACCCTAGATGGTTTTGGTATACCATCTTCTTGCGCCTTAGAGCCGGATGCGATATGAGCGCAGCATGACTGCTGCACCCGATCTCCGTATCAGCGAACCGCCGCGCACCCTGCGCGAACTGGCGCTGGAAAAAATGCGCGCCGCCATTCTCGATCTGCATTTCCCGCCGGGCACCCGGCTGGTGGAGCGCGATGTCGGCCAGAAACTGGGCGTCAGCCGCTCGGTGGTGCGCGAGGTGATCCGCCATCTGGAGTCAGAAGGACTGGTCTACAGTGTGCCGCACCAGGGTCCGGTGGTGGCGACGCTCGATGCCGCCACGGCCGCGCAGATTTATGAAATCCGCGCCGCGCTGGAGTTTGCCGCTGCTTTCGCTGCCGCTGAAAAAGCCAGTGATCTCGACATTGCACGCATGGACAGGGCACTGGCCGACATTTCCGCGGCCTATGCCACGGGCGACCATCGCGGCGTTCTGGCCGCCACGACGCGATTCTACGAAGCCATGTTTCTCTCCGGCGGCAAGACGGTGGCGTGGGACATGGTGCAGCGCCTCAACGGTCGGATCAGCCAGCTTCGCGCCATGACCATTTCATCGCGTGAGCGCAACCGCTCCGGCCCTGCCCAGATGCGCAAGATCGTCGACGCCATCCGCGCCCGCGATTCCCAAGCCGCTGCCCTCGCCTGCCGCGAACATGTAGAAAGCGCCGCCGCCATCGCCGCGCGCCTCTTGGCTGATATTCCCTCTTGAACTCAAATTGTCTTATGGTATACCAGAAGACAATCAAGGAAATTACTGATGCTCCCTTCCCTGCGCAAGACCGTGACCTTCACCGAAACCGCCTATATTGAAGGCGGCAAGGCCGCCCCCACTCCGCTTAAACTCTTCGCCGCTGCGGCAGTGCTGAAAAACCCGTGGGCCGGCAAAGGTTTTGTGGAGGATTTGAAGCCGGAAATCCGCGCCATCGCCCCTGTCCTCGGCGAGATGCTGACGAAGATGATGATCGGGATGGCAGGCTCCGGCGAAGCCATTGAGGGCTATGGCAAGGCGGCGATTGTGGGCACCGGCGGCGAGGTGGAACACGCCTCGGCGCTGATTCACACGCTGCGCTTCGGCAATCACTACCGCAAAGCCGTGGGCGCCAAGAGCTATCTCGCCTTCACCAATGTGAGGGGGCCCGCCAACACGCCCATCATGATCCCTCTCATGCACAAGATGGATGAGGGCATGCGCTCGCACTATCTGACCGTGCATTTCGCGATCCCCGATGCACCAGCGCCCGATGAGATCGTGGTGGCGCTCGGCGCCTCGATCGGCGGCAGGCCGCATCACCGGATCGGCAACCGCTACGAGGATCTGAAAGAGCTGGGCGACACCAACAATGTCTGACGCGCCCGGTCGCACCACCTGGATCGAGAAAGGAGCGGGCGAATCAATCCTGCTGATCCATGGCGTGGGGCTTCGCGCCGAAGCCTGGGAGGCGCAGATCGCGGCGCTCTCCGACACCAACCGGGTGATTGCGATGAACATGCTGGGGCATGGCGGCAGCGCGCCTCCCCCGCCCAATGCCAGCCTTGACGACTATGTCGACCAGGCCGCGCAATTGCTCCGCGAGCTGAACATTCCGGCAGCGAATGTCATCGGCCATTCCATGGGCGGGCTTGTGGCTATCGGACTGGCGCTGAAACATCCCGCCATGGTGCTGCGCCTGGGCGTGTTGAACTCCGTTTACGAACGGGGCGGCGAAGCGCGCGCGGCGGTTGAAGCGCGCGCCGCATCTCTGGGCACGATGGCCGCCGATGTGGAAAATCCGCTCACCCGCTGGTTCGGCGAGGACGAGACTGAAGCCAGACGCAAGGTGCGGCATTGGCTGAAAACGGTCGATCCGCAAGGCTACGCCGCTGCCTATCGCGTCTTCGCCAGCAGCGACCGCGTATTTTCCAGCAAGCTCGATGGCCTCGCCATGCCCGCCCTCTTCGCCACTGCATCGGGTGACCAGAACTCGTCACCCGCCATGGCGGAAGCGATGGCAACATTAGCGCCACGCGGCAAATGGCTGGTGATCGACGGCGAGCGCCACATGATGCCGATGACGGCGCCCGGCGCCGTCAACCATGCGCTGCGCAATCTTCTCGCCGAGCCGCTGAAACCCTTTGATACTCGCGAGCTTCGTTCCGCTTTCGGCTCTTTCATGACCGGCGTCACCATCGTGACGACCATCGACCAGAACGGTAACCCCAGAGGCTTCACCGCCAACTCCTTTACCTCCGTTTCACTTAATCCGCCGCTACTGCTGATCTGCATTGGCAAGAACGCCGCCAGCCGCGACACATTTTCTGCCTCTCCCGGCTTTGTGGTAAACATCCTGTCGGAAAAGCAGAAGATCACCTCCGGCATCTTCGCCTCCAAGCGCCCTGACAAATTCGCCGATGTCGCATGGCGGCAGGCGCCCTCCGGCAATCCGCTGATCGACGGCAGCGTGGCGTGGTTCGACTGCACCCGGCATGAGGTGGTGGATGCAGGCGATCACATCATCGTGCTGGGCGCGGTCCGCGCCTTCTCGCATTCCGACGCCAATCCGCTGGGCTACGCACGCGGCGGTTATGTGGCGCTAGGCCTTGAACAGGCGGCTGTGAATGCGGCCACCGGCGGCCACACCATCGTCGGCGCGATCCTTGAAAGCGAAGGCCAGCTCATCCTCACGCGCGATCAGGATGGTAAAACGCTGAGGCTTCCCGAAGTGGGGCGCACCGGCCACTCCGGCAGCGCCTCGCTGCTCCATGAATATCTGCGCCGCAACGGCATCGACACCGATCTGGGATTCCTCTTCGCCGTCTTCGAGAACCCGCAGACCAAGGTGCAATCCATCTACTACCGGGGCGATGCCACGCTGCGCGGCGATCACAGCTGCGCGCTGGTGCCCTTCGATCGCATTCCGTGGGAGCAGCTTCCCGACGAGGCGACGCGCATCATGCTGAAACGCTATGCCGACGAGCGCCTGCAGGGCCGTTTCAAAATCTATTCCGGCAGCCACGAGCGCGGACAGGTGAGGCACGTCGAACAATGAAATTCTCGCTCTTCGTTCACATGGAACGGCTGAACGCGCAGCAATCGCATCTCGAACTTTATCACGAGATGATCGATCTCTGCGAAATGGCGGACAAGGGCGGCATGCACGCCATCTGGACGGGCGAGCATCACGGCATGGACTTCACCATTGCCCCCAACCCCTTCATCACCATCGCCGATCTGGCCCACCGCGTGAAACATGCGAGGCTGGGGACCGGCACGGTGGTGGCACCGTTCTGGAACCCGATCAAGCTCGCCGGCGAAGCGGCGATGACCGACATCATCACCGGCGGCAGGCTGGACATTGGCATCGCGCGGGGCGCCTATAATTATGAATACCAGCGCCTCGCCAACAACATGGATGCGATGACGGCGGGCTCGCATCTGCGCGAAATGGTGCCCATCCTGCCGAAACTCTGGGCCGGTGACTACGCGCATGAAGGAAAGCACTGGAACTTCCCCTCCACCACCTCCTCGCCCAAGCCTTTGCAGCATGGCGGCATCCCCATCTGGGTGGCGGCGCGCGATCCCATGTCGCATGATTTCGCCATCTCCAACAATTGCCACGTGCAGGTGACGCCGCTGCATCTGGGCGACCCGGAAGTGGCGGTGCTGATGGAGCGCTTCAAGACGGCCTCTGCCGCCCATCCGGAAATCGAAAAGCGCAAGATCATGCTGCTGATGCATGGATTTGTCGGCGCCGATGCCGCGGACTGCCGCAAAGCCGCGGAAGACCTGCGGCGTTTCTATTGCTACTTCGCGGCGTGGTTCAAGAATGAGCTGCCGGTGAAGCAGGCGCTCATTCAGGAGCTTTCGGATGCCGACATGGCGGCCATGCCGCACTACGCTGCGGACAAGATGCTGGAGAACACCGTAACCGGAACACCGGAAGAGGTGATCCGCAGGCTGAAGACCTATGAGGCCATGGGCTATGACGAGTTTTCTTTGTGGATCGACTCCGGCATGACCACGGAGCGCAAGAAAGCCTCTCTTCGCCGCTTCATCGATCATGTCATGCCGGCCTTTGCCTGAGTCATGCGCAGCTTCGAACATTATATCGATGGAACATTCAGCGCGGGCACGCAGCAGTTTGAAAGCGTGAACCCAGCAACGGGCGAGACCTGGGCGCTGATGCCGCGTGCCGGAGCCGAAGATGTGGACCGCACCGTGAAGGCAGCACACCGGGCGCTCTCCGACCCCGCGTGGCGCAACCTGACCGCAACACAGCGCGGCAAGCTTCTCTACAAGCTGGCCGACCTTGTTGCCGCCAATGCTCAGACGCTCGCGGAACTCGAAACAGCCGACACAGGCAAGATCATCCGCGAAACCTCGGCGCAGATTGCCTATGTGGCGGAATACTACCGCTACTATGCAGGCCTTGCCGACAAGCTGCAGGGCGCGCACCTTCCCATCGACAAGCCGGACATGGAGGTTTGGCTCAGGCGCGAACCGATCGGCGTCGTGGCAGCCATCGTGCCGTGGAATTCGCAGTTGTTCCTCGCCGCCGTAAAGCTCGGACCTGCGCTCGCGGCGGGGTGCAGCGTGGTTCTGAAAGCAAGCGAAGATGGCCCCGCTCCGCTGCTCGCCTTCGCGAAACTCGTACAGGAGGCTGGCTTTCCGCCAGGCGTTGTGAACATCATCACCGGCTTCGGCCCGGATTGCGGATCGGTGCTGACGTCGCATCCTCTCGTGTCGCGCATCGCTTTCACCGGCGGGCCTGAAACGGCGCGCCATGTCATGCGCAACGCGGCCAATAATCTCGCCCATGTCACGCTGGAACTGGGCGGCAAATCGCCGGTCGTCGTCTTCGGTGATGCCGATCTCGACAGCACCGCCAACGCCGTGGTGGCCGGCATCTTCGCCGCCACCGGGCAATCCTGCGTGGCGGGATCGCGCCTCATCGTCGAACGGCGCGTGAAGGACCAGATGGTGCAGAAGCTCGCCGCCAAGGCGAAGGCCATCCGCATCGGCGATCCGCAGGACCGCGCTACCGAAGTCGGCCCCCTCGCAACCGCCCGCCAGCGCGATCACATTGAAGCGGTTGTCGCACAAAGCCTGAGCGCGGGGGCAAAGCTCGTCTGCGGCGGCGCGCGGCCCGAAGGCTTCGCCAAAGGCTTTTACTATTCCCCCACCATTCTCGATTGCGACGGCGTGAATTCGCCTTCCGCCGAGAAGGAATTATTCGGCCCTGTTCTGTCCGTGCTGAGCTTCGACGGTGAGCAGGAAGCCATCCGCATCGCCAATGATACGCCCTTCGGCCTGGCCTCTGGCGTATTTACCTCCAACCTGTCGCGCGCCCATCGCATGGTGCGCGATATTCATGCCGGCATCGTGTGGGTGAACACCTATCGCGCCGTATCGCCCATCGTTCCTTTTGGCGGCTTCGGCATGTCGGGCACGGGCCGCGAAGGAGGGCTGGAGTCAGTGCTGGACTATACTCGCACCAAATCCGTCTGGCTGCGCACCTCTGACGATCCGATCCCCGACCCCTTCGTGATGCGCTAAGCCGCCCCCTTGAGTTCCGTCCCACTCTGCTATAGCTGATTGGATATAGCGAACAGGAAAATGGGAGAGGACGGACATCATGAACCGCAGGCATTTTGGATTGAAACTGGCAGGCGCCATCACCGCCCTTGCCCTCACCTTCTCCACCGCCAGCGCGGCAGACAAGGTAACAGTTTTCGCCGCCGCCAGCCTGAAGAACGCGCTCGATGCGATCAGCGCCCAGTGGAAAGCCGACACCTCGAAGGAAACCGCAATCTCCTACGCCGCAAGCTCCGCACTGGCCAAGCAGGTGGAAAGCGGCGCCCCGGCTGATGTGTTCATCTCCGCCGACCTCGACTGGATGAAGTATTTGACCGACAAGAATCTTGTCACGCCGGGCACCGAGATCAAATTGCTCGGCAACCAGATCGTTCTCGTCGCGCCGAAGGATTCAACCGCCGAAGCCAAGATCGATAAGGGCTTTGACCTCGCCAAGCTGCTGAACGGCGGCAAGCTCGCCATGGGCGATGTGAAGGCCGTTCCCGCCGGGAAATATGGCAAGGCCGCGCTGGAATATCTGGGCGTCTGGGGTTCCGTCGAAAAGGACGTGGCCATGGCCGAAAACGTACGCGCCGCGCTGAAGCTCGTCGCCACGGGTGAAGCGGCACTCGGCATCGTCTACACGACGGATGCGCATGCCGAAAAAGGCGTGAAGATCATCGGCACCTTCCCCGAGGATTCACATCCCCCCATCGTCTATCCCGTTGCGGTGATTGCCGCCTCCAAGAATCCCGATGCGGCGGAGTTCGTGAAATACCTGCAGGGCGCCAAGGCGCAAGCCCTTTTCAAAGATCAGGGCTTCACCATTCTGGTGCCCGCTGCTAGCAACTAAGGCATGACCTGGTTCACGCTCAGCCCCGACGAATGGAATGCCGTCGAGCTGAGCGTGAGGGTTGCACTGGTCGCCATGGCGGCCAGCCTGCCCTTCGGCATTGCCGTGGCGTTGCTGCTGGCGCGGGGCAATTTCTGGGGCAAAAGCGCACTGAACGGCATTGTGCATTTGCCGCTCGTCCTGCCGCCCGTGGTCACGGGCTATCTCCTGCTGCTGTCCCTCGGCCGCCGCGCCCCGCTCGGCCAGTTCCTTGAACATACGTTCGGCCTTGTCTTTTCTTTCCGCTGGACGGGCGCTGCATTGGCCTGCGCGGTGATGGGCTTTCCGCTCATGGTGCGCGCCATCCGGCTTTCGATTGAGGCGGTCGACATGCGGCTTGAATCGGCGGCGGCGACCCTGGGCGCAAATCCTCTCTGGGTGTTCATCACCATCACCCTGCCACTGGCGCTGCCGGGCGTTGTGGCGGGCATGATCCTTTGTTTCGCCAAGGCCATGGGAGAGTTTGGCGCCACCATCACCTTCGTATCAAACATTCCCGGTGAAACGCAAACGCTGCCCTCCGCCATCTATACCTATACGCAGGTGCCGGGCGGCGATGCCGGTGCGCTTCGGCTGACGGCCATCTCGGTGGCGATTTCATTGCTGGCACTGATTGCGTCTGAAATTTTTGCGCGCCGCGTGAGCAGCCAGATTTCGCCGGCATGACGCTCTCGGTCGCCATCAGGCACCAGCTCGGCGCTTTGGCGATGGACGTGGCGTTTGAGAGCGAAGGCGGCCTGACCGCCATCTTCGGATCATCGGGTTCAGGCAAAACCTCCGTCATCAATGTCATCGCCGGGTTGATTTACCCCGGCTTTGCCCGCATCGTGATGGATGATCTGGTGCTGGAGGATACCGAAAGGAACATATCGATTCCCGTTCACAAGCGCCGCATTGGTTATGTGTTTCAGGAAGCCCGGCTGTTTCCGCATCTCACGGTGGCGCAGAACCTGGCTTTTGGCCGCTGGTTCAGCCCCGAGGCCGGGCGCTATGCCAAGCGCGATCAGGTGATTGACCTGCTGGGGATCGGCAGCCTTCTTCAGCGCAAGCCCGCCCGCCTGTCGGGTGGCGAGAAACAGCGCGTGGCCATCGGCCGCGCACTTCTCGCCTCACCGCGCCTTTTGCTCATGGATGAGCCACTGGCCTCACTCGACCAGCCGCGCAAGGCCGAGATCATGCCCTTCATCGAACGCCTTCGCGATGAATTGCACATTCCGATCCTCTATGTCAGCCACTCCATCAATGAAGTGATGCGGCTTGCCAATACGGTGGCAGTGCTGAATGCCGGGAAGCTCGTGGCGTTCGGCCCCGCAGCGGAAGTGGCGCAGCGTCTTGACCTCTTGCAATCGGAAGACGGCGATGAGGGCGGCACCCTGCTCACCATGCAGGTTGTATCTTACGATGCCGAATTTGACATGACCGAACTGAAATCCGCCAATGGTTCCGCGCGCGTGCCTGGCCACATTGGAAAATCCGGCGACTCGGTGCGCATCCGCATCCGGTCACGCGATGTCATGCTGGCAACCGAAAAGCCGAAACACATCAGTGCACTGAACATCTTTTCCGGCACCGTCGCCGGGATGGACAATGTCGGAACCTCTGGTGTCGCCGTAAAAATCGATTGTGGCGGCGATATCATCCTCTCCCGCATCACCCGCGCCTCTGCGGCGGCGTTGAAACTGGCGATGGGGTGCAAAGCCTATGCGATTGTCAAAGCCGTTTCCGTGGCCTCAGCCACGCGCGTCTAGGGGCGCGGCACTTCCCGGCTCAGGGCGCTGAGATGGGTTTCGACCGCCTGCGCCGCCGCCCGCTCCATGGCGCGATAGCGCGTGACGAGGCCTAAGCCAAAGGGCGTCAGTGTAGCGCCGCCACCCTTTGCGCCGCCGGTCTTGGAAATTACCACCGGCTGGCCAAAAATACCGTTGAGCTCTTCAATCAGTTCCCATGCCCGCCGGTAGGACATATCAAGCGCCCGGCCGCCAGCCGAAATCGAACCCAGCGCAGCGATCTGTTCGAGAAGTTGGATCTTGCCCGGCCCCACCCGCGAGTCCGGCCCGAAATCGATGCGAATGCTGAGCTTTGCTGAATCGGCCATCTTGCTACCGCTCGAAGGTCCGGCGCGCGACACCGCGCGCCGGCACTCTGCTGCCTATTCCTTGATGACGCCCGAAGCCTTGGCCGCCGCGGTCGCTAGATAATCCATCAATGGCGGCGACAGGCAATCGAAGGGCGGCAATCCGACCTGCCTCAGCCTCGCACGAACGGCGCCCATCTTGGCGGGATCAAACCCACCCTCGATGATCGATGACACGAAAGCCGCGAATGTGGGCGGCGACCAGCCTTTATCCTCGGACAACTCCGTATGGACAAAATCAAGCCCATGGAACGGATGACCCACCTTCTCCACGCGGCCATACATATGCGTGCCGCAGCCGGAGCAGGCATGGCGCTGGATCGTCGCGTTGGAGTCCACAATCTGCAGCTTGTGGCCATTTGCCGTCACTTCAAGCTTGTCGCGTGGCACGACCGCCACCACGGAGAACACCGCGCCGGCGGGCTTCCAGCATTTGGTGCAGCCGCAGGCGTGATTGTGAGCGGATTGCGCCGCGATGGAGACGATAACCTTGTCTTCCGCGCAATGGCAGGCAAGCGTGCCGCCGGCAAAATTCGGCGCAGCGCGGCGGAACACGCCGCGGTCAATCATCGGATGCAGCGAAACGGGCGGGCTGCCAGCCCGGCGCGCCAGTGCGGCCTTGCGTGCGGCGGGGCCTTTCTTCGCCGGGCCCTTTCGGGCACCAGCAGCTTTTCTTGCTGCCGGGCCTTTTTTTGCAGGACCCTTTTTGCCCGGGCGTTTCGCGCCTGGCTTCCGTGCTGCTTTCAATGCCATTCCATTCCTCCTCGGTGTTCAGCCATTACCGGCGCGCATCATGCCGGACGGACGTTTCGCCGGATTACAGCGACTCCGCGGATTGTACTATGCGCCATTTTCCCAGATGCGGAAACCGCAGATGCAAAGGAGCCTGGTATTGCAAGCTGGCCATGCCTGCGCGAAGAGCCGATTGTGCAAATGCAGCATCGGAATGCTGCGGCGCAAATATCATTATCGCTTGACGGACAATAATGCCCACGTGCTTATTGGCGGGCAGAAGCGCCCGGCAAGAGGCACTTTGCGTCCGGGCCGCAACGGCGCTGAACGCCCCAAAAACTTTTGTCATACAAATGAGAATGTGGAGGACAGAATGACCTATTCACGCCGCAACATCCTGCAGATCGGCGCCGGCGCGGCCCTGATCGGCGGATTCGGTTTCCGGGCTGCCTATGCCGCCCTTCCCACGCTGAAGAAGAAGGATAGCTACAAGGTTGGCTTCGCGCAGACGGAAAGCAACAACCCGTGGCGCCTGGCACAGACGCAGAGCATGAAAGATGAAGCGGCCAAGCGCGGCTGGCAGCTCGTCTACACCGACGCCGCCGGTTCTGCCGCCAAGCAGGTTGCCGACGTGCGCTCGATGATCGCCCAGAAGGTGGACGTGATTCTCCTCTCTCCGCGCGAGGAAAAGCCCCTCATCCCGGCGGTCATGGAGGCCAAGAAGGCTGGCATCCCGATGATCCTCGTCGACCGCAACGTCGACCAGTCCCTCGCCAAGGCTGGCGAAGACTACGCTGCCTTCATCGGCTCGGACTTCATCAAGGAAGGCAACATGGCGGCGGAGGTTCTGACCAAGGCCATGGGCGGAAAGGCCAAGCTCATCGAACTGCAGGGCACCACGGGGTCTTCTCCCGCCAATGACCGCAAGACAGGCTTCATGGACTACATCAAGGCCTATCCCGGCATGGAGATCATCGCCTCGCAGTCCGGCGACTTCGCGCGCGACAAGGGCCGCCAGGTCTTCGAGACACTCTATCAGGCGCATCCCGAAGCCACCGCGCTCTATTCGCACAACGACGAGATGACCATGGGCGCCATCGCCGCCATGGAAGCGGCGGGCAAGGTGCCGGGCAAGGATCTCATCATCGCCACCATCGACGGCACGAAGGACGCCGCCCAGGCCATTCTCGATGGCAAAGTGCTGGTGTGCGTTGAGTGTAACCCGAAGTTCGGCCCCGCCGCCTTCGCTGCCATCGCGAAAATGGCAGACGGCGAGAAGCTTGCCCCGCGCCTCGTGAACACCGATCGCGTGTTCACCAAGGAAAACGTGGCAGCCTATCTGCCGGAAGCCTTCTGAGGCTTTTGCATAGTTCTCTTGGCTGGCGGGGCCTTCTGTGCCCCGCCAGTTTCATCTAAGGATGACGTGATGACGGAAACTGCTCCCCTCCTCGCAATGGACAGGATTTCGAAAAGCTTCGGCGGCATGCCAGCGCTGATTGAGGCTTCACTGGTGGTGCAGCCCGCCGAAGTCATGGGGCTGATCGGCCAAAACGGTGCCGGCAAATCTACCATGATCAAGATCCTCAACGGCGCGTATCAGAAGGATTCCGGCACAATCACCTTCGCGGGCGCTCCATGGAATGCGCGCTCGCCGCAACAGGCGCAGCGTCACGGCATCAGCACGATCTTTCAGGAGATCAACCTCATCCACCTCCGCTCAGTGGCGGAGAATATCTATCTCGGCCGCGAGATCAAAAAGGCTGGGGGCTTTCTCGACTGGCACAAGATGAACCAGGGCGCCGCCACCCTTCTGAAGCGCTTCGATGTGGAGATCGACGTCAGCGCGCCGCTTGGCAATTATTCAACGGCCATCCAGCAGATGGTGGCCATCGCCCGGGCCCTCTCGTTCGACGCCCGCCTCGTCATCATGGACGAGCCGACCTCTTCGCTCGATGAAGCGGAAGTGGAAATCCTGCTTCGCACCATCCGCCAACTCAAGGCGGATGGCGTGGCGGTGATCTATGTCAGCCACAAGCTCGACGAGCTTTATGAAATCTGCGACCGTGTGACGGTCATGCGCGATGGCCGCACCGTTGCTGTCGCCGCCATGAAGGACATGACCAAGCTACAACTCGTCGCCGCCATGCTGGGCCGCGATCTCGCGGAAGTGCGGGCGTCTGGCGCCACAGCCTTCACGGATGAACACGGCAAGATCGGCAATACCTTGCTGGAAGCCGCGCACCTCGCCGAAGGCCGCCGCGTGCGGGACGTTTCGCTTTCCGTCAAAACCGGTGAAATCGTCGGCCTCGCGGGATTGCTGGGATCTGGCCGCACCGAAGCCGCGCGGCTGATTTTTGCCGCGGATCGCAAGACCGGCGGTACAGTGAAAATGGCAGGCGCCAAGGAACATTTCCACACGCCGCCAGACGCAATAGAAGCCGGCATCGGCCTGTGCACGGAAGACCGGAAGCTTCAGGGCATCATCCCGGAAATGTCGGTGGGCGACAATCTCACCATGGCGCTGATGCCGGCGCTTGCCCGCTCGGGCATCGTCAACGAACAGCGCCAGCGTGAGGTGGTGCTGCGCTTCATCAAGGAACTGGGTATCAAATGTTCAGGCCCAGACCAGCGCATCCGCGAACTCTCCGGCGGCAATCAGCAGAAGGTGCTTCTGGCCCGCTGGATTTGCATGAATCCCCGCCTTCTCATTCTCGACGAGCCGACGCGCGGTATCGACGTCGGCGCCAAGGCGGAAATCCAGTCGCTGATCCGCAGGCTGGCCAATCAGGGGCTGGGCGTTCTGATGATTTCTTCCGAACTTGAGGAAATCATCGAAGGCGCCGACCGCGTCTTCGTGCTGCGCGATGGCCGGAGCGTTGCCGAATTGCCGAAAGACCGGATCAGCGAGGCGAATGTGATGCATGCCATGGCGCATGGCGGAGAAACAGCGCCCCATGCCTGACCGGACGAAATTGCTCCAGCGCTACGGCGTTCTGGCCGCCCTCATTCTTCTCATCATCTTCAATCTCATCGTGACGCCGAACTTCGCCACGCTGCAGACGCTTTCGGTGAACCTCACGCAGGTCTGCACCATCGTCATCGTCGGTACTGGTATGACGCTGGTGATCGCCACTGGCGGCATTGATCTCTCCGTCGGATCGCTGATGGCGATCGCCGGTGCCCTGTCGCCGATGATTTTCATGAGTACGCTGTTCCCCATCTCAAACATTTATCTCGCGGTGGCATTGGGCATTGCCATTCCCATTGTGGTGGCGGGCATCTTCGGCCTGTTCAACGCCTGGCTCATCACTCGATTCTCGATCCAGCCCATCGTGGCGACGCTCGTTCTTTTCATCGCCGGGCGCGGCATCGCGCAGGTGTCAACCAACGGAAATTTGCAGGTGTTTGTCGTCCCACAGTTCCAGGCCGTGGCGCTGGGCCGGGTCTTGGGAATCCCCTTCCAGGTGTGGATCATGCTGGCGGTGGTGATTGTCGCAGCCTTTGTCTTGCGGCGCACCGTGCTGGGCCGTCAGATTTTGGCGGTGGGTGGCAACGAGGTGGCGGCCCGCCTCACGGGCGTTCCCGTCGCTCGCGTCAAATATTTTGTCTATGGCATCTGCGGCCTGCTCAGCGGCATCGCAGGGCTTATCGTAATTGCCATGAATTCGGCGGCGGACGCCAATCTCGTCGGACAGGGCATGGAGCTTGATGCCATCGCCGCCGTCGTCGTAGGTGGCACGCTCCTAACCGGCGGCCGCGCCACCATCATCGGCACATTGCTTGGCGCGCTCGTCATCCAACTCGTGCGTTATTCGCTTCTGGCCAACGGCGTTCCGGATGCAGCGGCCCTGGTCGTGAAGGCGGGCCTGATCGTTCTCGCCGTCTGGCTACAACGGCAGGAGCAGGCCTGATGCTGAAACGCCTCCACATCACGCCAACGCTGGCTGTCGTTCTCGTGCTGCTGCTTCTCGTTGCCTTCGGTGCATTCCGCTACGATGGTTTCCTCGGCGCCTATAATGTGCAGACGGTGCTGCGCTATAATTCCATGTTCGCGCTCGTCGCACTGGGCATGTGCTTCGTGATCATGACGGGCGGCATTGATCTTTCGGTGGGTTCGGTCTCGGCCATGTCGAGCGTTGTCGCGGCCCTCTTGAGTCCCTATGGCCTGATCCCCGGCGTTTTGGGCGGGTTGGGCGCAGGCATGCTGGCCGGCATCCTCAACGCCACACTGATCACCCGGCTGAAAATCCTTCCCTTCATCGCCACCCTCGCCACCATGCTGGCAGCGTCGGGCACCGGGCTTCTGCTCGCCAACAACCAGTCGGTGTCAGTGTCTTATGACACAGCCTTCACCACGCTAGGGCAAGGCGAACTGCTGAGCTTCATGCGCCCGGACTGGGTCGACGCCGACGATGCGGGGATTCTGGCGCAAGCTTGGGGCTTCTTCCTTGGCTTCCCAACCCCGGCTTGGATCGCACTCGCCGCTTACATCGCCGGCGGTGTAGTGCTGAACCACACATCCTTCGGCCGTCACGTTCTGGCCGTTGGCGGCGGCACGGAAGCCTCGCGCCTGATGGGCCTGCCCGTCGACCGCACCATCTTCTCGGTCTACGTCATATCAGGCGCCTGCGCCGGCATGGCGGGCGTCATCCTCGCCTCGCAATTCGGCGCCGGGCAACCCATTGAGGGCATCGGCTGGGAACTCTTCGCCATCGCCTCCGTGGTGGTGGGCGGAACGCTGCTGGCGGGTGGCCGCGGCTCGATTGGGGGCACACTGGCCGGTGCGTTGCTGCTCGGGCTCATCTTCACCATCCTCAACTTTGAAAATGGGATGGGATGGATTTCGCTCTCCGCCTATTGGCAGTCTGTGGTGCGCGGGCTATTCCTGCTGATCGTCGTCATCCTGCAATCGCGCCTGACGAAGCTCCCCGCCAAAGCCTGAAACCGGAGTCCGCCATGGCGAATGATGTTGCCTCCCGCATTCATATCGGCATCGGCGGATGGACCTTCGAGCCATGGCGCGGCCCCTTCTACCCGGAAGGCCTGGCCCAGAAGCGCGAGCTTGAATATGCCAGCCGCAAGCTCACCTCGATCGAGATCAATGGCACTTATTACGGCTCTCAGAAGCCCGAGAGCTTCGCCAAATGGCATGCCGAAACACCGGAGGGTTTCATCTTCGCCGTCAAGGGCCCGCGCTTTGCCACCAACCGAAAGGATTTGGGCGAGGCCGGTTCCTCCATCGAACGTTTCTTTTCCAGCGGCGTGATGAACCTGAAAGAAAAGCTGGGGCCTATCAACTGGCAGTTCATGGGCACGAAAAAATTCGACGCCGCCGATTTCGAGAAGTTTCTCAAGCTGCTGCCGAAATCGGTTGAAGGCCAGAAACTCCGCCACGCCGTCGAAGTGCGCCACGAAAGTTTCCGCAATCCCGAATTCGTCGCCATGGCAAAGCACTATGGCGCTGCCATCATCATCGCTGCGGATTCAGACTATCCGCAGATCGCCGATGTCACTGCGCCCTTCGTCTATGTGCGCATCATGGGAACAACGGAAAGCGAGCCGAAAGGCTATTCAGGCGCAGCACTGAAAACATGGGCCGCCAGAGCAACGGAATGGGCAAAAGGTGAAACGCCGCTCAAGACCGTGAGCCCTCATTCCGCAAGCCCGGAAGGCCGCGACGTGTTTTTGTATGTCATCAGCGGCCACAAGGAAAAGAATCCCGCCGCTGCCATGGCGCTCATGGAATTGATCTGAGCACACTGCTACGCCCCCATTGATCAGCGTCCACAGCGGCGGTAGGAAAGCTGCCGTTGCAGGAATCGGGGGACTTCATGTTGCTCTCACGTCGCGGGTTGGTCGCATCTCTGGTTGCTCTGGCATCTCTGCCATCGCGCGCCATGGCGCTCACGGGCGAACCTTTCCCCGTCTTTGATTCCGACGAGCAGAAAATCCCCTACAAATACCGGCGCCGCGATGTGGATTATCCCAGCAGCGAACCGGCTGGAACCATAGTCGTCGATCCCAAGGACCGCTTCCTCTATCTGATCCTCGGCAATGGCAAGGCCACGCGCTTTGGCGTTTCGGTGGGCAAGGAAGGCAAGGCGTGGTCCGGCGAGGCGGTGATCAAGAAGATGGTGAAGTGGCCGGTTTGGGTGCCCACGCCGGAACATCTGGCGGCGCACCCCGCGCTCGCCAAATGGATTCACGGCATGCCCGGCGGCCCGCAAAACCCCATGGGCGCACGCGCCATGTATCTCTATCAGGGCGACGTGGACACGGTGTTCCGCATTCACGGCACCAGCGATTTGTCCTTTATCGGCAAATACGCCACTGCCGGCTGCATCAGCCTCATCAATGTCGACGTGATCTATCTCTATGACCGGGTGCAGATCGGCACGCGCGTGGTGGTTTTGCCGGGCTGAGCCCGTCAGGTTCCCTCTGCCAGCACGATCACCTTTGATCCCACCGGCACGCGCCGGTAGAGTTCAATCACATCCTGACTGATCATGCGGATGCAGCCTGAAGACGCATTGGTGCCGATCGACATTGGCTCCGTGGTGCCATGGATGCGATAAAGCGTGTCATTACCGTTCTGGAACAGATAAAGCGCCCGGGCGCCGAGAGGATTGTCGTAGCCGCCGGGCATGCCATTGGCCCATTTCGCCTTTTCGGGATGACGCTCGATCATTTCCTTGGGCGGCGTCCAGCGCGGCCACATTACCTTGCGGCCGACATCGGCCTGCCCCGCCCAGCGGAAACCATCCTTGCCCACGGCGCAGCCCCAGCGGATGGCGCTGCCACCTTCCACCACCAGATAAATCTGCCGCGCTGCAGTATCGACAATCACCGTGCCCGGAAATTGCCGGCCCGTGTATTGCACGACAGAGGGCCGGAACTGGGGTTTTAATTTGCTATAGTCGAACGGCGGCAACGGATAGGGATCATCCGCAGCATCGGCAAATGCGGGGCGGGCGATCAGGCAACTCCCCAGCCCGGCCAGGATAGCGCGGCGGTTCAGCATGGTTTTCTCCATCGGAAAAATGTTCCTTCAACGGATCATATACACCTTGCGGATCGTTTCGTGCACCTTACAAGTGCCGCGCCAGTCCTTAGGAAAAAAGGCGACCGTATCGGGCACGATCTCGATCACCTCGCCGCTTTCATGCGTATAGGTCGAACGGCCAAGCAGGAAATGACAGAATTCGTCACGGGTGACGTGGCAATTCCAGTAGCCCGGCGTGCAGATCCAGATGCCGGTTTCACTTTCGCCATTCGGTCCCTTGGAGAGCAGGATTCCGGATGTGTGGGACTGGCCTTCGATCATGGTGGGGATGACACCCCAGTCCTTGAAGGGGCCAGGATAGGCGGCGGGATTGCGCAGATGCGGGGCTGATGATGTCATGATCAGGCCAGCATATAGACGTTGCGCATGGTTTCGTGAACGGTGCAGATGCCTGTCCATCCCGACGGAAAGAGCACCACTGTGCCGGCCGTTACTTCGATCACCTCGCCGCTCTCGTGGGTGTAAGTGGCATGGCCGGAGACGAAGTGACAGAGTTCATCGCGAGGAATCGAGAGCGGCCACGTTCCCGGCGTACATTGCCAGAGGCCGGATTCCGGCTGCCCGCCGGGCCCTTTCCACAGCAGAACGCCATCGCTTTTTGAGTTGCCGGAGATGGGATCGGGCTGATGGCCCCAGTCCTTCAGCGGACCTGCATAGGTAGCAGGGGCCTCGATGTGAGGCGCGGTTGAGTTGAGATTGTTTGGCATCAGGCAATTTTCCGGCGGCTGACCTTGTCAATTACGGTGGCTGCTTTGGTCGGCCCGTGCTTGGCGTGCATGGCTTTTGAAGTCTTTTTCAGTTTTGCCTTCATCTTCCTGTCGCTGACCATGTGCATGATCTTCGCCGCAAGTTCTGCATCCGTCCAGTTGTAGCGGTCAAGCTTAAACCCGTGGCCCGTCTCTTCAACGCGCGTCGCATTGTCGTGCCCGTCCCAGACATAGGGCATGACGATAGCGGGCTTGCCGAAATAGAGGCATTCGGTGAAGGAATTGTTGCCGCCATGATGGATCACGCCATCCACTTTCGGAATCACGGAAGGCTGCGGAAACCATCTATCGATCACGACGTTCGGCGGAATATCCGTGTACTGATCGAGATAGTCACCGACATTGACGATGGCGCGCACAGGCATCTTGCCGAAGGCAGAGATCAACCGCTTGAGAAGATCCGTATCGCCCGAGCCAAGCGAGCCGAACGAGACATAGAGCAGCGGGTCTTTCTGATTGAAAAATGCCGGGACCACATAGGGCTTTTCCTTGCGCACGCAGCCTTCAAGATATTGATACTGGCTGGCCGGCAACTTGTGGCGGCGCTTGAATTTCACGGCGCTCGGATAAAGCAGGATATTCATGTGCGGCGAAGATTCAAAGAACTGGCCGAGAGGATATTTCTTTTCGCCAACGGATTTCAGGAATTCGTTGAATCCGTCATGGATTGGCCTGATGACCTCTTTGAAATGCTTGCGGTAACGCGCCTGGGCCTTCTTGTCATTGGCGCCTGCGCCTGAAAGATGCGGCGGAATATCAGGATCTTCGATCTCATTCTCTGAACACGAGATGATGCGAATCCACGGCTTTTTGTTTTCCTTGGCGTAACGCTTGATGGCTGGAAACAGGATCACATTGTCGACGCACACCACGTCCGGCCTGATCTTGGCGAGAACGGCGGGGAGATCCTTTTCCGCCCACTTGGCAGTCTCAACGATCATGCCCCAGCAGTCTTTCACATAATTGTCGATCTGCTCGTAGGGCGTCTTGCGGAAGTTGGCGATATGGCCGTTGATGAATTCGCCCCAGAATTTCGCCATGTCTTCCGGCGGCAAGGGCTCCGAAAGATTGACGGGATGAACCTCGAAGCCATATCCGCGATAGACATCGGCAAAGCCCGGATCGGACAGGAACACTACCTTGTGTCCCAGCTTCTTCAGTGCCTGTCCGATTCCAACGGAGTTCAGCGCCGGGCCGAAGGCCGCCTCGGGAAACAGTGCAATAGTCTTTTTCTTTGGCCTGGGCTTCGCTGGAGCCTTTTTCTTCGCAATACGCGCCATATGCGCCTCCCGCCGGAATCACCTTGCAGACAGTTTCTTGTGGAACAGATGATCAAGTCAATTCCGCCCGAGACCGACGCGGCGCTACGGAAAAAATCGATCCAAAAGACGGGAGGTTCTTGCGTATTTGATATGGTAGCGGGAGAGGGAGTTGAACCCCCGACCCCAGGATTATGATATCTGTATTACTCAAACATGTTCAATAGCTTATAGAGTTTCAGAATGTCTAGATCGCAACTCGAAGACTAGTAAATTCGCCCTTTTGTCTAGACTATGAGAACTCCACAGCATCATGGAGTAACCTGGTCAAGCCGAATGTCTTGCGGTTGTGTGGTTGAAGGAGGAGGCACCAGATAGTGTTCATACAGGCGGCATTCCCCTGAGAGACATCGAAGCCTTTTAGGACTTCTATACATAGCCCGCATTCGGCCAATCCCTAAGACTCGAGCCGTGCCCCATTTCGGGGGTGAAACTTTGATCGCAAAATCCCACAACATCATCCGGCACGATGGTCGAGGGAGTTCGGAATTCAAGACACTGTATTGACCCTCAACCGTAAGTCTATATGTTCGCCTCAGACGGTCCATCCGGGCCGAAAAGGCCCGGAAGGATAATAGGGAACACGGTAAGGACGACCCAACAGGGGCCGAATCCGTGGCTGCCCCCGCAACTGTATGCGGATCGTGGATCATCGTCTGCTGCTTTCGGGCAGCAGGCCACTGGGAAGCCTGAAACGGCAGCCCGGGAAGGCAGATGGTCCACAATGATCCGCGAGCCAGGAGACCTGCCGTCATCATCGCAGTCCATTGAACGGGCGGGGTTGCCCGGAAGGAAACGGTTATGACGCACGTCTTCTCCTGTGCTGAACGATCTACATTTCCCTTGCATCGGATGAATTGCCCGCGCGGGCGTTAGTCTCGAGACGCAATGCAACCCCACAGGCCTACTCGCAAAAGCCTGCGCGATGCCGTCCATCTTCCCCAACAGCAAGGAAATCAGATGATCAAGACAGCAATCATGCGAACGTCGTTCGCGGCCACATTGGCGCTCTTTGCGCTCTCCTCCGTAGCTCATGCCCACCCCACCCAATATCCGCTCACGGTCAAGAATTGCGGCGTGGATGTCACCTTCGGCAAGGCGCCGGAAAGCGTGGTGACCGTTGGCCAGGCAGCCACGGAAATTCTCTATGCCCTCGGCCTGGCTGACAAGGTGAAAGGCACCTCCGTGTGGTTCACCGAAGTCCTGCCAGAATACAAGGATATCAATGCCAAGATTGAGCGGCTTGCAGATAACGACCCCAGCTTTGAAAGCGTCGTTGCCAAAAGACCCGGCGTGGTGGCGGTGGAATATGAATGGCATGTGGGGCCGAAAGGCATTGTCGGCACGCGCGAGCAGTTCCGTGATGTCGGCATTCCCACCTACATCCTGCCTGCGGATTGCTGGAACAAGGACAATGCCACGGGCTCCGATGGAACCCGCTCGGCGCTCTTCACCATGGACAGCGTCTATGCCGGCGTGACGGGACTGGCCGAGATTTTCGACGTGCAGGATCGCGGTGAAAAACTTGTCGCGGATTTAAAGGTACGCGAAGCACAGGCTGTCGCTAAGGCGAAAGCGCTCAACCTGCACGATGCGTCGGCTGTCTTCTGGTTCTCATCGCCCGACATGAAGGCCGACCCGTTCGTCGCCGGCCGTCAGGGCGCACCGGGCTACATGATGGACACGCTGGGCCTGAAGAATATTGTCGACAGCAACGAGGAATGGCCGCAGGTGAGTTGGGAGACAATTGCCCGCGCCAATCCATCGGTAATCGTCATCGCCAAGATGGAGCGCCGCCGCTTCCCGGCGGATGACTACCAGAAAAAGCTCGAGTTCCTGAAAACCGATCCGGTTGCCAGCCAGATGGACGCGGTGAAGAACAACCGCATCGTCATCATGGATGCTCATGCCATGGATCCATCGATCCGCAATGTCATGGCGCTTGAAACCCTGGCCAACGCACTTCCCGCGTTTGGGCTGAAATGACAGCAAGGGCGGGTCTCGGCACTTTGTCCCGGCCTGTTTTGGCCTTTGGGCTGCCGGGGCTTGCCCTTCTTTTGATCGCGATATTTGCAGGGGTGGTAATCGGGGAAACACCGCTGTCTTTGCGGACAGTCATCGCCGTCTTTGCCAATCATTTCTGGAATGCCGGAAACAACCTCGATCCCATCGACGCCGGCATTATCTGGAATTACCGGCTGCCGCGCACCGTGGTTGCGGCATCCTGCGGCGCAGGGCTGGCGCTATCGGGGGTGGTGCTGCAATCCCTCGTGCGTAATGCCCTTGCCGATCCCTACCTCCTCGGCGTATCGGCCGGTGCCTCGACGGGTGCGGTTGCAGTTGCCCTGCTCGGGCTGGGCGGAGGGCTGATCGGCATTTCAACCGGCGCTTTCGCGGGCGCGGCTCTGGCGTTTCTTCTGGTGGCTCTCCTGGCGAAGGCCGCAGGCGGAGGCCCGACGCAACTCGTCCTTGCGGGTATTGCCGGATCGCAGCTGTTCAACGCGCTCACATCCTTCTTCATCGCCAAATCCGCCAATGCGGAGCAGGCACGCGGTATCATGTTCTGGCTGTTGGGCAATCTTTCTGGCGTGCGCTGGCCGGATGTGATGCTCGCGATTCCAGCCGCAGTGCTGGGATTCAGTGTTTGCCTGTTCCATGCGCGCGCTCTGGATGCGTTCACGTTCGGCGCTGATTCCGCCGCCGCCCTGGGCATTCCTGTCCGGCGCGTGCAGGCGGCGCTCATTGCGGCGGTGACGTTGATGACCTCGATCATGGTGAGCCTTGTGGGCTCGATCGGATTTGTCGGTCTCGTCATTCCTCATGCCATGCGATTCATGGTTGGTGTCAGGCAGCTGCGGCTCATTCCCGCTTCCGCACTGGCAGGTGCACTGTTCATGGTCGCGGCGGATGTGGTGTCCCGCCTCCTCATCAAGGGGCAAGTCGTTCCCATCGGAGTCGTAACAGCCCTCGTTGGTGCGCCGGGCTTTGCCATGATCCTCATCCACAGCCGGAAAAGCAGATGAAGCTCTTGGCGGACAAGGCGGGTTGGTCGGTCAAGGGCAAGTCCATCGTTTTGGGCGTCACATTGGCAGTTGAATCCGGTGAAACATTCGGCATTGTCGGACCCAATGGCTCCGGCAAATCCACGCTGCTCCGCCTGCTCGCGGGGCTGCTGCCCCATCCGCAAGGAACCGTGGAGTTGGATGGAACCCCCTTGGCCAGCCTTCCGCGCCGTGACATCGCCCGGCGCATCGCACTCGTCGAGCAGCAGGCTGAACCCGCCGAGGCACTCACGGTGAGAGACGCTGTGGAACTGGGCCGCACGCCGTGGCTTTCGGCATTCTCTGTTTCATCACATGCCGATGCTGAAGCCGTCGATGAGGCTTTGCGGCTGGTCGGCATGACGGCGATGGCGGAGCGCAACTGGGCCACGCTCTCAGCCGGCGAACGGCAGCGGGTTCACATTGCCCGCGCGCTGGCGCAAAGCCCCAGCCTCCTGCTGCTGGACGAGCCAACCAACCACCTCGATATTCATCACCAGCTTGCGCTCATGCGGCTGATCAGCCGGTTGCCGATCACCGTGGTGATGGCGATCCATGACCTCAACCAGGCGATGGGCTGCGATCGATTGGGAGTTATGGCGGATGGCCGGCTTGCGGCCTGCGGGCGACCTGACGACGTTTTGACACCCGAACGGCTGGAAACCGTGTTTCAGGTTGGCGTGAGAAAGATCGTCGATCCCTTGGACGGCGGCGCTCTGCTCAGGTTCCGCAGCCTGGAGGACGAGCGGCAAAACGAATTTGACCCTCATTCACAAGTGCCGTCCTGAAGGCTATGATCATGGTGGTCTTCTTTCGGAGGCACTCTATGGGTAATTCCGCTACATCCGCGCGATGGGTCTGGATCGCGCTCCTGATTCCGGCCAGCCTCGTGTTCAGCTTGGCCTTCGCCTGCGCCACGCCCTTTGCGGCCTTCGCTGCACTGGCAGCAACGTATTTCCGGCGGGCAGAAGGCGCCGTGCTCGTGCTGGGCGTTTGGCTGATCAATCAAGCCGTCGGATTTGGGCTGCTCGGCTATCCGATGGCTTGGGACAGTTTCGGTTGGGGAGCGGCAATCGGCATCGCGGCACTGGCGGGCTATGGTGCGGCAAAGACATTCTTTCTGAGCAAAACCATGATTGTCATCCGCTGGCTGGCGCCCTTCGCCGCAGCCTTTGTGACTTATGAGTTGGTGCTGTTTGCAGCGGCTTTTGCTTTGCCGAGTGGAAGCGACGCATTTTCCATTCAGACAGTGAGCCGGATACTGATTGTGAATGCCGTTGCCTACGTGGGCCTGCTTGCTGCCCAGCACCTCGCGATGAACTTTGGCGGCATATTGGCGCCTCGTCCGCAGATCACCACGCGGTGACAGCACGGCATGTTCCCGCCTGAGCGCATTGTCTGCCTCACGGAAGAAACTGTCGAAACGCTTTATCTTCTCGGCCAGCAGGATCGCATCGTTGGAATTTCGGGATATACCGTAAGGCCGCCCGAGGCGAGGCGCGAAAAGCCACGCGTTTCGGCCTTCACCTCCGCCGACACGGAGAAAATCCTCAAGCTGAAGCCGGATCTCGTGCTGGCCTTTTCCGACTTGCAGGCAGAGATTGCGGCGGATCTGATCCGGCGCGGCATTGCGGTGCATATTTTCAATCAGCGCAGCATTTCCGGGATCATGGACATGATCGCGGCGTTGGGTGCGTTCACTGGCACGCCTGGCCAGGCACAACGGCTGATTGACAGCTATCTCCGTGCGCTGGACGATACTGCAGCCCGGGCACCGCTGCATCGCCCGAAGGTCTATTTCGAAGAGTGAGACGATCCGATGATCAGCGGCATTGGCTGGGTCTCGGAGTTGATCGCAATCGCGGGTGGCATCGACGTGTTCGCCCACAAGGCGATTTGTCAATCCGCCACAGACAGGATTGTGACACTGGGTGATGTGATTGCAGCAGCCCCCGATATCATCATCGCATCATGGTGTGGCAAGAAGTTCCGGCCAGAGAAGTTGAAAGCGCGTCCGGGATTTGAGAATCTGCCTGCTCTCCGGACAAACGCGATCCATGAGGTGAAATCCCCGTTGATCCTTCAGCCGGGTCCGGCGGCCCTTACTGACGGCCTCGCGGTACTTGTCCACATCATTCACGGCTGGAGCAGCATGCATTTATTTCAACCCGCCTGTTCGGCCTCCTCCGGCTGATCCGTGCTGTGAGCGCCAGCGGTCGCCTCCCATTCCGCCAGCCGCGCGAGTGCCTGAACATCGTTCTTTCGCTCGAATTTCCAGCGAAGCTGCCGCAGCAACACCCGGCATGCCATCCGTGCGTGCCGTCCCCCGCTGAACGCTGAAGCGCTCGGTGGCGTGCCATCTTCGATCCTGGCTCTCAGATGCGCCTTGGCTTCGGCAAGCCCCTCGATGCCGAATGCAGCGAGATTGGATTGAAACGCTGTTTCCGCGTCCTCATCCAGCATGTCTTTTTCATCGCTCCCGGAAAAAGGGAGGGGTGGGTGCAGATAGCCGCATGGCGTAAGTCCCGGAGGAATGGGAGCCGTCGCTGCATGGGTTCGCCCGCTGCGCAGCAGTTTCGGCAGCAGATGCGTATGTGGTCCCTCTGGGGAGACGCCGCCGGTTTCCGGTCCGCCAATCTTCTGGAACACCTCGATGCGTCCGATATTGGTGACGACGACGCGATGAGGATGGCGGCTTAGCACCTCTCCGATGGCCGGATTTGCAGGATCGAAAATCGATAGGCCTTCATGTGCGCAGAGGATGTCGATCAATTCGCCATCATCGGTGCGGATGCAGAAATCAGCCTGCGGCAATCCCAGCCCGAGGTCGAAGAGAAGACCGCCGCGGTGTTTGGTCAGCACCGCGTCCTCGTCGCTGCCAAGTTCGGTCAACACCGTCCGGGCGCTGCGGCATGCCGCGTCACGCTCCTGACAGAGAGCGATGGTGTGGGTCCAGCGGCGGGGATTGGACGACAGCCCTTCATAGGCAACGGGTGTCAACATGTTCAAACTGGCCGTATTGAAGGCGATCGCCCCGCGCGGTGTTGCGACACCCAGCTCCCCGGCAGTTTCAGGCAACGCATCGCCTTCGACAAAGTGAAATTCGGCGATTGCACCGAACGATCCCATGCTCCAGCCTGATCGCCGATCAGCCAATGCCTCCTGCAAGAGCATATAATTCTCCAGTGCAATGGGTGACGGCGGAAAGCCATCCGCTGCTGCCTTCAGTGCCGCTACTTGCCGCATATATCCTCACATCCCCGCGCGTCCCCGCACAGGCTTCATTGAGGCTACGGTGAGAGAGCGGAGGCGTTCATTGAATGCCAGTCGCTTCGCCGCCCACCGCAGCGCGTTCCATCCTGCAAGGCTGGTTTCCGGGCTTGTGAGCTGCCCTTTTCGGGCCGCTGCGGCGCCTTCCCAAAGCAAAAAGCCCGGTGGCACATGCCGCAGTTCAGAACTCACTGACCGTTGCGGGGGCAGCGCTGGATTTGAACCAGCTTCCCAATTCTCCGCCTTATCGGCGGCACCCTGCGCGTTCATCATTAACACAACGTCCCTCGCGGGAGGTGAGAAAAAGCGACACTCACGGCAACGGCGCGGACATCAGCGGCCCCATTTCGCCGGTCGTGTTTCAACGGTGCGATGTCGCAAACATCCGGCAAGATTTGCGGAGAGAGTGCATTTTAGAAACATTCAAGGTGCCGTCCGCACAAAAACCAGCGGACGGATAATTGGGAAGCCGGTCGAAAACCGGCACTGCCCCCGCAACGGTAGCGGAGCTTGAATTCCGGCCAGCGACCACTGGATCCACAGATCTGGGAAGGTGCCGGAATGGTCCTGAAAGGGACGGCTTCGAAGTCCGGAAACCAGCCCTGAATGATGGACTCGGCTGATCGCGGCGGGCGGTCAAGAGGTGTATCGCCGGCTTGATAGACGAGCCGCCGCGTTTGCCCTCCTCTCCCGCTTCCAGCTGATCCTGATGCGATGACATTGCGAGGATTGGACATGGACACGCGCGCGAAAATGCTGAAGCTCATCCGGAACCGCAAAAGCGGCTTTTCGCTTGAGCAACCCTTCTATCTCGACCCTGATTTCTTCAAGCTCGATCTCGAATTGATCTGGTATCGCGACTGGCTCTTTGCCGGGCATGATTGCGAACTGCCGAAGCCCGGCAGTTACATGACAGTGCAGGTCGCGGACTATGCCGTCATCATCCTGCGAGACAAGCAAGGCAACATCCGCGCCTTCCATAATTCCTGCCGCCATCGCGGCAGCCGTGTCTGCGCCGCTGAAAAAGGCACCTCCGCCCGGCTGGTTTGTCCCTACCATCAATGGACCTATGACCTCGACGGCAAACTCCTGTTCGCGCGCCAGATGGCGGAGGGCTTTGACAAGAGCAGCTTTGGGCTCAAGCCCGTCGCCTGCGAAAGCGTTGCCGGTTACATCTTCATTTGCCTCGCTGACCATCCCGCTGATTTCGCGCCATTCCGCGCCATGATGGAGCCTTATTTCGCGCCGCACCGCATGACGGAAGCGAAAGTCGCCTATGAAAGCACCATCATCGAGAAGGGTAACTGGAAGCTGGTGTGGGAGAACAACCGCGAGTGCTACCACTGCGCCGGAAACCATCCCGAACTCTGCATAACCTTCCCGGAAAAGCCCGTTGTGACCGGTGTGGATCAGGTGGGTGATGACGCGGAAATGCAGGATCACTGGAAGAAGTGCGAAGCCGCAGGATTGCCTTCCGCCTTCCGCATCGACGAGGCCGGCCAATTCCGCGTGACACGCACGCCGCTCCTTCCAGGCATGTCGAGCTATACGATATCGGGGCAACCGGCTGTGAAGCGCGGCCTGTCAGACGTTGTGATAACGCCCGAGATCGGCTCGCTGCTTCTCTATCACTATCCGACAATCTGGAACCATGTGCTGGGCGATCATGCGGTCACTTTCCGCGTGTTTCCCATCAGCGCCACCGAAACGGCGGTCACCACCAAATGGCTAGTGCACAAGGATGCGGTCGAGGGGGTCGATTACGATCTGCAGGAGCTCATCCATGTGTGGACGGAGACAAACGACCAGGACCGCCGCATCGTGGAAGAAAATGCGCGCGGCATTCACTCGCCAGCCTATGAGCCCGGCCCCTATTCTGCTGTGCATGAAGATGGCGTGATCCAGTTTGTCGACTGGTATGCCGGCTTCATCGAGCCGCGCCTGGCGGGCGGTGCCACAACCTCCCTGAAAAGCGTCGCCTGAGGACGTGATGAACACAATGGCCCGGGCGGATGCGTTTCAGCCCTTCGATGCAACAGCCCATTGGGACGCGGCAACGCAGCGTCTCGTAGTGACGGGCATCATGGATGAAGCGCCGGATGTAAAGACATTTACTTTCCGCCCGGAACGGCCGGGATGGTTCCGCTATCTGCCGGGTCAGTTCATCACGCTGGAACTTCCCGTCCCGGGAGAACCCCTGATGCGGACCTATACGCTATCGTCTTCGCCTTCTCGCCCGCACGCCATTTCAGTCACTGTTAAGGCACAGAAGGATAGCCTCGGCACGCGCTGGATGTTCAACAATCTGAAGCCTGGAAGCCATCTGCGTGCCTATGGGCCGGCTGGCGACTTCACCCATCACCGCCATATCGCATCCAGATACCTCTTCATCTCGGCAGGTTCTGGCATCACACCAATGATGTCGATGCTGCGCTGGATGGCCGACTGCGAACCAAATGCTGATGTCATGTTCCTGAACTGCGCGCGGCGGCCAGACGAGCTGATCTTCCGGCGTGAACTGGAATTTCTGGCCTCGCGCATGCCAGGGCTCTCGCTGGGGCTTCTGGTTGAAGAGCGGCCACCGCTCCATGGCTGGGCGGGTGCTTCAGGCCGTATCGATTCGGCGCGGCTCACCATGCTGGCCCCCGATTTCCGGGGCCGTGAAGTCTTCTGCTGCGGTCCTGATCCCTTCATGTCGTCCGTGCGGACCATTCTGGAGCAGAACGGCTTCGCCATGGCGCATTACCATCAGGAGAGCTTTGGCACAGCCCCGAAACAGGAAGAGCCTGCCGCCGCGGTGCCGTCCATACAGCCGGACGTCAGCCACACCATCCGCTTCCTCAAATCCGGCATCGAAGCGCAATGCGCGCCGGGCAAGACCATTCTGGAAACTGCAAGGAAGGCTCGTGTGCGCATTCCCGCCGCCTGCGAGGCAGGCCTGTGCGGCACCTGCAAGATCACCAAACGCTCGGGCGATGTGCTGATGGATCACAACGGCGGCATTCTCGATGACGAGATTGCCGAAGGCTTCATCCTCGCCTGCTGCTCCAAACCGCAATCTGATCTGGAGATCGACGCATGACCAATTCTGTTCCCCATCTTATCCTCGAAGTCCGCCCTGCTCTTGAAGAAGTGGATCAGGCAAAATCGGAACTGCCGCGCCCGGAAGATGTGCTCGCCCAATGGCTGTTGGCGCTGCCGCCCGAAGCCGATGTCGAGAGCGCCGCCCGCGCGCAGATCGCCATGATCGACAGGAAAGACGTGCAGCATCCCGATGTGGAGGTGCTGCGCACGCTCCTCTGCGCCATGGCGGGAGAACAGGCCCGGCCTGTCCGCCAGGGCAATCTCTAGAGATTCACGGACAAACACCATGACAAAGCTTCACGCCGGAACCGCGCTGGCCCATGACCTGTCAGCCACGACCCAGCCGCTGGATGCAATCGATGCGTTGATTGCACAGCAGCGCCCGGGTTTCGCACTAACGAGGCCATTCTATACCGCGCCGGACATTTTCACGCGTGACATGGAGCGCGTGTTCCGCCGCCACTGGCATTGCCTCACGCATGAAAGTGCGGTCCCGAATGCAGGCGATTTCGAACTCTTCAAACTGGGTGACGAGCAGATTATCCTCACACGCGGCGCCGATGGAAATCTTCATGCTCTTTTGAACGTGTGCCGCCATCGTGGTGCGGAAGTCTGCACACGGCAGAAAGGCAACGCGAAGGCGTTTGTTTGCCCCTATCACGCATGGACCTATGGCAATGATGGCGCCCTCCGGGCCGCGCGCCTGATGCCCAAGGAATTTGACCGCTCTCTCTATGGCCTGAAACAGGTAAAGCTACGCATGTCCGCTGGCCTCGTTTTCGTGAGTTTCGCGGATACGCCGCTCGATTTCGATCCGGTGGACCGTGCGCTGCAGGCAAGCTGCGGCCAATATGGCTGGGGCAATGCCAAGATCGCGCACCGCGAGACCTATGCGATCGACGCCAACTGGAAACTCGCTGTCGAGAACTATGTCGAGTGCTATCACTGCGGGCCGGCGCATCCCGAATATTCGCAGACCCATGCGCTGGAGCAGCCGCTCCACATGATCGAGGAACTCAACCAGTCCATGGAAGCGCGCACCTGCGCGCTTGGCATTGAGGTTGGAAGCGGTGACCGCTGGCAAACGTCGGAGAACGGCCAGGAGGCCATCCACGTGTTCCGTTATGCGCTTTATGAGGGCGTGCGGACCGGCAGCCAGGATGGCTCACCTGTCGCGCCGCTGATGGGCCGTTTCACCGATTATGATGGCGGCGTCACGTCCGTTCATCTCGGCGGCACCAGCTTCCTCGTGTGCTACCCTGATCACGGCATGGTCTACCGCTTCATCCCCAAAACGGCCGATAGCTGCGAAATGGAGTTGCTGTGGCTGGTCAAGGGCGATGCCGTCGAAGGCCGGGATTATGATCTCGAATGCCTGACCTGGCTCTGGCGCGTGACAACCGATGAAGACAAGAAAATTATCGAGCACACCTCACGCGGTGTCCGCTCGCATTTCTACGAACCCGGCCCCATCGCGCCGATGGAGCAGAACGAGCTTCGCTACATCAATTGGTATCTCGCCGAGCTCGCGCGCCCCTGAAGAATGAACTGCCGGCATGTTTGCCGGCAGTTTCCACATCACGCCCTGCGGCGCACCGGTGATTGACGGAGCTGCCGCGCGGCAGCCACCATATTCACAAGCGCCGGGCGCACCTCTTCCCATCTCCGGGTCTTGAGACCGCAATCCGGGTTGATCCAGATCTGGCTGTCAGACAGGTGCTGCTGCGCCAGCTTCACCAGTTCGACGATCTGCGCAACGTCAGGAACACGCGGTGAGTGGATGTCATAGACACCCGGCCCGATTTCATTGGGATAGCTGTTGTCCTCGAAGACATCGAGAAGCTCCATCCGCGAGCGCGACGTTTCAATGGAGATCACATCGGCATCCATGGCCGTGATCGCCTCGAAGATATCGTTAAACTCGGAATAGCACATATGGGTGTGAATCTGGGTTTGATCCGTGACCGGCGAAGACGCCAGCCGGAAGCACTCGACCGCCCAGTCCAGATAGACTTTCCAGTCAGACCTGCGCAGCGGCAGGCCCTCGCGCAGAGCCGCCTCGTCAATCTGGATCATGGCAGCACCTGCCTTTTCCAGATCGCCAACTTCGTCCCGGATCGCCAGGGCGATCTGGCGGCAGACATCCGCGCGCGGAATGTCGTCCCGCACGAAAGACCAGTTGAGGATGGTCACCGGCCCCGTCAGCATGCCTTTCATGGGCTTGGCCGTCAGCGACTGCGCATAGGCCCAGGTCGAAACCGTCATCGGATGGGGCCGCGATACGTCCCCATAAATGATCGGCGGCCTCACGCAGCGGGAGCCATAGCTTTGCACCCATCCATTGTGGGTGAAGGCGAAACCCGCCAGCTGTTCGCCAAAATACTGCACCATGTCATTGCGCTCGAACTCGCCATGCACAAGCACATCGAGGCCAATCTCCTCTTGCCACCGCACGGCATCCGCTGTCTGCTGGCGCAGGAACGCCTCATAGGCTTCTTTCGTCATTTCGCCCTTTGCCAAGGCGGCGCGCGCCTTGCGCACATCGGCGGTCTGCGGAAAGGAACCAATCGTGGTGGTGGGAAACAGTGGCAAATCAAATCGCTTGTGCTGGGCTTTCTGACGGTCGGCAAAGCTATTGGCGCGCGCCGCCATCCATGGCGTGACACCCCGCAGGCGCTCCGCCACGTTTGTGTCATGCACTTTGGTGGAAGCCTTCCGTGCCGCGATGGCGGCAGAGGATTGCGCGACCAGCTTTTCCGAAAATCTGCTTCCACCGGACAGCGCATCGGCCAGCGCCACAAGTTCATCCATCTTCTGCGCCGCGAAAGCGAGCCAGGGCTTTACCTCCGGATCGAGTGCCGTTTCGAGGTCAAGATCGACCGGCACATGGAGAAGCGAGCATGATGGCGCAAGTTCGATCTGCGCGCGCGGCCAATCCCCAAGGTCACCGGTCAGGCGATCACAAATGGCCTTCAGATCGGCCCGCCAGACGTTCCGGCCATCAATCACGCCAACAGAGAGAACAAGGTCTTTGCGCGCCTTCGTGACCACGTCCCTGAGCTGTTCCGGAGCGCGCACGAGATCGAGGTGAAGGCCCGCCACAGGAAGCGACAGCGCCGTCTCCAGATTGTCGCCAAGACCGCCAAAATAACTGGCCAGCATCATTTGCAATCCCGGAGCCGCTTTCGCGAGTTCAGCATAGGCAGTGCGGAATGCCGCCTTTTCAAGCGGCGAAAGGTCGAGCGCCAATGCGGGCTCATCGATCTGCACCCAGTCGGCGCCGGCGGATTTGAGCCGCGATAGCAGTTCGGCATAAACCGGCAACAGCTTTGGCAGGAGCGAAAGCGTGTCGGTGTAAACCCGGTGGGGCTTGCCGAGCTTGAGAAAGGTAACAGGCCCAAGGATGACGGGCCGCGTGTGAATGCCAAGTGCCTTGGCTTCAAGAAACTCCTCCACCGGTTTCAGCGAGGCGAGTGAGAAGGACTGCTCCCCGGAAAATTCCGGCACCATGTAGTGATAGTTGGTGTCGAACCACTTGGTCATCTCAAGAGCCGGGAGGCCGTTACCTTCCTCATGGGAATGACCGCAGCCAGACCGCGCCGTCCCTTGCGTGCCGCGCGCCATGGCGAAATAGGTATCGAGCGGCACCGTTCCACCACCAGTCCAGGCATAGGTTTCAGGAATCGCTCCCACCATCACGGCGGTGTCGAGCACATGATCGTAGAGCGAGAAGGTGTTGGATGGAATCTTCGTGATCCCCCGGGCCTGCTGGTCCTTCCAGGCCGCCGCGCGCAGGGCCTTGGCGCTATCCTGCAATTGCGCTTCGGCCGTCTTGCCGCTCCAGAAGGATTCGAGCGCGGTCTTCAACTCGCGGTGCGGGCCGATGCGCGGCACGCCAAGCGTTGCTGTCGGAATTTTCGGTGAAGTCATGACATACCCCAAATGTTGGGGGCATGGTGCGAGCGGACGCCTGCAATACCCAGCCGCGGGACACGGCCGGTTGCCGCGCCACACCGGGACACCCCGCCCGTGGACGTGTTGTTGCCATGGCAGGTCTCCTGGCTCGCGGGTCATCGCCTTGTCCGCCTTCCCGGAGATGAACCCTCCAGTGGCATGGGTGGACGCGGCTTTCCGCTGACAGTTGCGGGGGCAGCGCCGGTCTTTCACCGGCTTCCCTCTTTGGTTTCAGCGCGCCTTGCGGTGTCTGAAAACCATGGCCCGACTCTTTTGCGGCAAGCGTCCGCCGCTGTCAATATCTATATAACGAAATCTATATGTGATTATGTTTTTGATATTTCATCACGCCAATTGACGGTGTCATAATCCTTCCATACTTTATCTAGTAGTCACGGTCTCTCGAATCGCAAGATTTGGAGATAATAGGGAATCCGGATCAAATGCCGGAGCTGCCCCCGCAACTGTGAGCGGCAAGTCTCCCCAGAAAAACCACTGAAGGAAACTTCGGGAAGGTTGGGAAAGACAGCGACCCGCGAGCCAGGAGACCTGCCGTGACAGGAAGTGAATCGTCCTCGGGCGGGGTGTCCCGGTGGTCTGCTTGGTTGCCGGGTCTTCAGCCTTCGCGCTGACCTCCTCCATGCGTCCGCTTGGCCTTTGCCCTCAACATCTGGGGTTGGAGCCAATGTCCTTGCTGATCGAAACCGGCCGTGCGGAAAGCATAGCCACACCGTCCTCCTTGCACGCTGAGGAGCGCATCCCGGCAGAACCGCTCTACCAGGTGATCCGCCGCAACGGGTTAGTCACGCCGTTCGATCCAGCCAAGATTGCCATTGCGCTCACCAAGGCCTTTCTCGCTGTCGAAGGCGGCACCGCCGCCGCCTCACGCCGCATTCATGACATCGTGGCCGATCTCACTCAGCAGGTGGTGACGAGTCTCAAGCGGCGGAGTGACACCGGCCGCACCTTCCATATCGAGGATATCCAGGATCAGGTGGAACTGGCGCTGATGCGCGGCGAGCACCACAAGGTGGCGCGCGCCTATGTGCTCTATCGCGAAGCCCGCGCCAGGGAACGGAGCGAAACGCGCACAGCCGCGCCCGCTAAGCCCGAATTGTACATGACGCAATCCGATGGGACGCGCGTGCCGCTCGATGTCGCGCGCCTCGAAAGGCTTGTGCACGAAGCTGTTCATGGACTGGAAGGCGTTTCCGCCGTGGCCGTGCTCGAAGAGTCCAGGCGCAACCTCTATGATGGAATCTCGGTGGACGAACTGGCGCAGACGCCGATCCTCGCCGCGCGCACCCTGATTGAGACCGAACCCAACTATGCGAAAGTCAGCGCCCGCCTGCTGCTCGACAAGCTGCGCGCCGAAGCCCTCACCCATCTCGCAGGACACGGCGCGCAAGCCACGCACGGCGAAATGGCTGACCTCTATGCAGACTATTTCCGAAACTATCTCAAAGCAGGCATTGCGGCGGAATTGATCGATCCGGAGCTCGGCCGCTTCGACATCACCCGGATTTCCGCTGCCCTGCTGCCGGACCGCGACTTGCAATTCGATTATCTCGGCTTGCAGACGCTTTACGACCGCTACTTCTTGCAGGAGCGGGGCACGCGGTTTGAACTGCCGCAAGCCTTCTTCATGCGCGTGGCTATGGGCCTTGCCCTCCGCGAAGTGGACCGCGAGGCGCGCGCCATCGAATTCTACAACCTGCTCTCGTCTTTCGATTTCATGGCTTCAACGCCGACGCTGTTCAATTCGGGAACGCTGCGCCCGCAGCTGTCTTCTTGCTTTCTCACCAGCGTGCCAGACGATCTGGACGGCATCTTCAAATCGGTGCGCGACAATGCCCTGCTGGCCAAATACTCAGGCGGCCTCGGCAATGACTGGACGCGGGTGCGCGGCCTCGGCGCTCACATCAAAGGCACCAACGGCGAAAGCCAGGGCGTGGTGCCTTTCCTGAAAGTCGCCAATGACACGGCCATCGCGGTGAACCAAGGCGGCAAGCGCAAGGGAGCGGTGTGCGCCTATCTCGAAACATGGCACATCGACATCGAGGAGTTCCTCGATCTCCGCAAGAACACGGGAGACGACCGCCGCCGCACCCATGACATGAACACCGCCAACTGGATTCCCGATCTTTTCATGGAGCGGGTGGAGGCAAACGGTGCATGGACGCTCTTCTCCCCGGATGAAACGCCTGATCTTCACGATCTCTATGGCCGCGCCTTCAAGATCGCCTACGAAGCCTACGAACAGAAAGCCGCTCGCGGCGAGATGAAAGTGTTCCGCAGCGTGCGGGCTCTCGATCTCTGGCGCCGCATGCTGACCATGCTGTTCGAAACCGGCCATCCGTGGATCACCTTCAAGGATCCCTGCAACATCCGCTCGCCGCAGCGGCACATGGGTGTGGTGCATTCATCGAATCTCTGCACCGAAATCACGCTGAACACCTCCGATGATGAGGTGGCCGTTTGCAATCTCGGTTCCGTCAATCTCGCCGCCCATGTAACGGCTGACGGCCTGGACCGCGCCCATCTGGCCCGCACCGTCAAGACGGCGATGCGCATGCTCGACAATGTAATCGACATCAATTTCTACACGATCCCGGAGGCAAGGCGCTCCAATTTCCAGCACCGTCCAGTGGGGCTGGGAATCATGGGCTTTCAGGATGCGCTGCATGCGCAGCGGATAGCCTATGCTTCAGACGGCGCCGTGCGCTTTGCCGACGAAAGCATGGAGGCCGTTAGCTTCGAGGCGATTTCCGCATCGAGCGATCTCGCGATCGAACGCGGGAGTTATCCGAGCTTCAAGGGCTCACTGTGGTCAAAAGGCGTTCTCCCGGCGGATAGCATTAAGTTGCTCTCCGAAGAACGCAGCGGTGCGGACTTCGAGCAGTCCGTCACGCTTGACTGGGAAAGCCTCCGACAGCGCGTTACAAAGCACGGCATGCGCAATTCCAACTGCATGGCGATTGCCCCCACGGCGACCATCTCCAACATCTGCGGCGTGTCGCAATCCGTGGAGCCTGCCTATCAGAACCTCTACGTCAAATCGAACATGTCGGGAGATTTCACCGTTCTCAACGCCGCGCTGGTCCGAGACCTCAAGGATCGCCGCCTGTGGGACGAGGTGATGATCTCCGATCTCAAATATTTCGACGGCAGCGTTGGCTCGATCGACCGCGTGCCTGATGATCTCAAGGCGCTCTACGCCACAGCCTTCGAAATCGAGCCACGCTGGCTGATCGAAGCGGCGGCACGGCGGCAGAAATGGATCGACCAGTCGCAATCGCTCAATCTCTATGTCGCCAATCCGTCCGGCCGCAAGCTCGATGAAACCTACAGGCTGGCGTGGAAACTTGGCCTCAAGACCACCTACTATCTCCGTGCCCGTTCCGCCACGCATGTGGAAAAATCCACGCTCATCGGCACCGATGGCAAGCTGAACGCCGTTCCAGTGTCGGGAGAGAGTGCCGACTCCTGGGGCAAGGCCTGCGCCATCAATGACCCCACCTGCGAAGCCTGCCAGTAACAGAAGATGACCATGACACAGCTCAATACCCTCACACCCGGTTTCACCATGCCTCTCCCGGAAACCCACGACGCGACTGGCCTCGGCGTCATCAAGCGCGGCGGCGCCCGCGTTACCGTCGACGACAAGCGCATGATCAATGCGCGCGCCGATGTGAACCAGATCCTGCCGCTCAAATACAAATGGGCGTGGGAGAAATATCTCTCCGCCTGCAACAATCACTGGATGCCCACCGAAGTCTCCATGCAGGCGGATATCGCGCTGTGGAAATCACCCGGCGGGCTGACGGAAGACGAGCGGCGGATGCTGAAGCGCAATCTCGGCTTTTTCGCCGCTTCCGAAAGCCTCGTCGCCAACAACATCGTGCTGGCGATCTACCGTCACCTCAGTAATCCCGAATGCCGCCAATATCTCCTGCGGCAGGCCTTCGAAGAGGCCGTTCATACCCACACTTTCCAATATATTGTGGAAAGCCTGGGGCTGAACGAGGGCGAGCTCTTCAACATGTATCGCGAGGTGCCGTCGATCACCGACAAGGCGGCGTGGGCGCTGCGCCATACCCGCAGCCTCGATGACGGCTCATTCCGCACCGGAACGCCAGAGGCCGACCAGGATTTCCTGCGCGATCTCATCGCCTTCTATGTCGTATTCGAAGGCATGTGGTTCTACACCGGCTTTGCGCAGATTCTCTCGCTGGGGCGGCGCAACAAAATGGTGGGCATCGCCGAGCAGTATCAATACATCCTGCGCGACGAGAGCATTCACCTGAATTTCGGCATCGACGTCATCAATCAGATCAAGCTGGAAAATCCGCATCTCTGGACGAAGGCATTTCAGGAAGAGGCTCGCAGCATGCTGGCCGAAGCGGCGGAACTCGAATCCGCCTATGGCCGCGATACCATGCCGCGCGGCTTCCTGGGCCTAAACGCGGCGCTGTGCGAACAATACATGCGCTTCATCGCCAATCGCCGCTGCGCGCAGTTGGGGCTTCAGCCGGTTTATCCGGAAACCGAAAATCCCTTCCCCTGGATGAGCGAAGCGATGGATCTGAAGAAGGAAAAGAACTTCTTCGAAACCCGCGTCATCGAATATCAGAATGGCGGCGCGCTGAGCTGGGATTAAAGCTGGGGGGAGCAGAGCGTAGGCCCTGCTCCCAATAGATCAGCTCTTGATGGTGAAGCTGAAAGCGCCATCCATGACGTGCCCGTCATCGGACGATACGGAATGATATTTCAGCGTGTATTTTCCGTCTGCCAGTGCGGGCACCGCGAGCTTGCACTTTGTCTTGGCGCAAATGTCCTTGCCCGTTGTCGAAACGACGGCCTTGCCGGCCGCGTCGTCGAGCTCGAACTTTGACAGATCAGCCGAAAGCGCCTCGGCGAATGTCATGGCAATGGATTTGAGGCCACTCTTGACAGTCGCCCCATCGGCAGGCGTCGAGTGGGTCAGTTTCGCATGGGCCATTGCGCCGCCCGCGGCGAGCGGCGAGAGAGCGAGCGCTGCTGCGCAGGCAAGTTTCAAGAAAGTCCTGGATGTCATGTCGTTCTCCTTTTGCACCTCGGTGCTGCCCTGTTGCTGATGGAGGCTGCAGGGAGGGCGCCCCGCCGCCGCCGTTGCTGGCTTGTTCCGCCGCCCGTTCCTCAGGAACCCGCCATCAATTTTCTGATCTTGGTAATACGGCTCTGTTCTTCCTCGCCGTAGGCAATCGTGGAGACCAGCTTGCCATCCCGCCCCATCAGGAACAGGGTCGCCGTGTGGTCCATGGTGTATCCGCCATCGCTGTCAGGAACTTTCTGGTAGAAAATGCGAAAATCCCTGGCAATCCTGGGCAATTGTTCGGGCGTCGGCACAAGCGCCTCGATGCGCGGATCGAAATTTGAAAGATAATCCTTGAGAATCGGCGCGGTGTCGCGCTCCGGATCGACGGTCACAAAGAACAGGCGGAAGTCCTTCGCGTCACTGCCGAGGACGCCCAGCACATGGCTCATCTCATAGAGCGTGGTGGGGCACACTTCCGGACAGTGGGTAAAGCCAAAGAAAATTCCATAGGGCTTGCCGTGCAAATCCTTGCTGTCGACGTCACCGCCTCTTGACGAGGCAAGGCGGAAAGGGCCGCCAATATCGGCAATCCCGGCGCCGTCAGGCCGGTTTCCCGCCAATTGCAGAAAGAGGACGAGGCCGGTGATCAGGGCCGAAGCCGTGACAATCATCAGGATGCGGACGAGTGACATGCGGGAGAGAGTTGCCATGATGGTCTCCTGGATCGGGAGGGCGCGATAGCGCCCTCCCTTTGACGTCAGTTCATGTTCATGCCGGCATCAGGCGCCTTGACCTCATAGTCGATGGACACGGTGCCTGCCTTTTCAAAGACCAGGGTGCCCTTGATCTCTGCGCCCTGCTTCGGATGCTCCGTCATGTCCATGAACATGACGTGCAGCGATTTGGGCTTGAGCTCCACCGTCTTTCCGGCGGGAATGGCTATCCCACCCGGAAGCTCGAACATCTTCATCACGTCACCTTCCATCTTCATGTCGTGAAGCTGCACTTTGGGCGCAAGCTCGAGTGTCGCCTTGATCAGGCGGTCGTCGGTCTTGCCTTCATTTTTGATCTTCATGAAGCCGGCCATCACGCCTGCGGCCATGGGCGCTTCGCGCGCCCATGGATGCTCGATCACGATCTCGCCAATTTTGATTTCATGCGCATATCCCTTGCCGATACTCAGCAGCGATGCTGCCGTGAGCGACGCGGCGAAGGCGACTTCTTTCCACATGTTCATCTTATTCTCCTTTCGTTCAGGCTGACTGGAATCCGGCTTCCTTCAGCCGTTTCGGCAAGAGGAAGTCGATGATTGCAAAGAGGGCGATCACCGCGCCCGACAGCGGGAACAGGATGATGAGCGCCAGGCCCAGCACCATGATCGCCACCGGAACCCGGTAATCGCGCGGGTAAAGCGGAGCGCCGAGCGAGCCAGCGGGCCTCCGCTTCCACCACATGACGATGCCGGAGATGCTGATGAACATCACGCTCAGGCACATCAGAGTGTTGAGCAGCGTGTTCCACCAGCCCATTGTCGCTTCGTGAAGCGCAATGCCCACAGCCATCGCCTTGCCGGCCAGCGGATAATCCGCGAAGCGGACATCGGCGAGGATCTTGCCAGTATACCGGTCGATGTGAACGGTGTGATCTCCGGTGGGAGACGTGGTGTCCGCATCCATCGAGTCGGCCGAAACGGTGTAGACGCCCTTGTCATCCTGCGGGACATTGATGCGGAACTGCTCGGTGAAGCCGAAGCTCCGGGCAAAGGCCGCCACCGTATCGAGATTGACGGGAGAGCCCGCGGGGAGTCCGGTCACGCCCGCCGGCGAACCCGATTCCGGCATTGGCGTCTGTTCAAGCGTCCAGGGCACTTCCTTCAGCGCGCCATGGTTCATGCCGGCGTGCTTCGAGTTCCGCCAGCGGAACATTGTCCCACTTCTCGGCCGGGAAGGTGCTCCACGCCTGCACATATTTTCCGCCCCATATTCCAGCCCAGGAGAGCCCGGAAATGAAGAAGAACAGCAGCACGATTGAGATGTAGAACCCGATCGATCCGTGCAGTTCCTTCCACAATGCCCGGCCACGCAGAGACAGGTTGGGCAGCAGCGTCGCGCGCCATTCCTGTGCGCTGCCGGGCCACCACATATAAAGGCCGGTGAGGATGAGAAGGATGCCAAGCCCTGCCGCCACCTCGATCAGCCGGTCACCCAGCCCATTGGTTGTGGGGGCGATGAACAGGCTGCCATGCAGCCGGTCGGCCCAATAGAACCACGTATCATCCTTGACGATGGAACCCATGACCTTTGGGCCATGGGGATCGACGGCGACCACCCTTTCCTTGCCATCCTCACCCGTCACGATGAAGATATTGGCGCGGTCATCGGTGGCCGGATTGACGAACAGGGTCAGCTTGCCGCCGGGAACGGATTGTTCGGCCAGGCTGGCCTGGTCCGTGATCAATGCGCGTTCGCCGCCGGGCGTTACGTAATACTTCTTGCCCAGAAACGTCTCGATCGAATTGCCATAGACCATGATGAGGCCCGAAAGCGCCAGCATGAACAGGAATGGCGCCACATAGAGCCCTGCATAGAAATGCCATCGCCAGACGGCGCGGTAGAGGCGGGATGATGAGGCTGCGCTTGCAGCCCTCTCCGCGCCAAGTGCGGATACAGACATCTTGAATCTCCAGAATTGAGTTGCCTCCGGCAGCGGGCGGACAGCCTGCTTGCCGGCAATCAGCAGTTCAGAAACTCAAGCCTGGGGTGGCGCGCGGGGAATATTGGCCGAGCGCCAATTGGGCGCGCGGACTTTTGCAACGGTACGGTCAATAGAGAGCACGGCGGACGCCGCCGCCCGCCATGCGATCATCGCGTGCGGCTTCGGCAGATCGCCCATGTGGGAAAGGCAGCATCCCACGGTGCACAGCACGCAGCTCTGGTCATGCTGTGCTGGCACTTTTCCCGGTTCGCGGAGGCCGGATTCGGTGCAAAGCGATTGCAGCGCCGCCTGCGCCAGCGCCTCTTCGGGCGACAGTAGCGTCTGGGGCAGCACACCCAGCAGCGTGGGCAGCAAAAGGGCAACCGCAAGCAACCGCGCCATGGCGCGCCGCCAAGCCGAGACATGCGGTGATGAACTACCCTTCATGGCCGGAAATGATCACGCTTCCTGTCCCAGCACGATGATACATGGCGTCGCATCACGATGATAGGGCGGGTTTGACACAGTTTCGCCCCCGCCCTAGGCCTAAAGTCCGGAAGGGTAGGGAACGCACGATCGCCGGAGATAAAATGGTTCGACTTCCACTTCGGATGCTGCTGCCCTGCGTGATGCTTTTCGTGAGCATGATCCCGGCCTTTGCCCACAGCGCCCGCATTGGCCCCTTGCCTCCTGGCATCGAAATTCCCGGACTCACCCATGGCCAGATGGCGGTGATCGCCAGATACAGGTCAGACATCCTCGATCTCGCAGACCGGCAGTTCCGGACCGATCTCACTTTCCGCCGCATCCTGAATTACGAGCGCATTCAGTTCACCTATTGCCTCTGGGGAGCAGTGCCGGGCAGCATCACGGACGAGGCAAGCCCGTTCAATGAATGCAGCCATGCCTATCTGGCCGCCCTCAAGGCCTTGCTGGACCATATGCGCACAATGCCCGCCGCCACTGCCGATGCCAACCGCCTGATGGCCGTCATCAATGATGACATGTATCGCAACAATGCCGCGTGGGTGCTCTGCCAGTTCAGCGGCGAAAAGTTCAGCACTGGAGAGGTGATCCGCCCGCATTGGGCGGATGTGCCCCATCATCTGCCAAGTTTGCTATCGCTTCTCATCGTACTCACGATGACCGGTTTCGTGCTATGGCTACTCTTGCGGCAAAGCAGCACCGGCGCAAGCACACCATCCAGCCCCCATAAGCAGAGCCTCGAGCTGTTTAGTTCCAGCAGTTTGGATGGTAGCGGGGGAGGGAGTTGAACCCCCGACCCCAGGATTATGATTCCCGTGCTCTAACCAACTGAGCTACCCCGCCATGTGGGCGCGCTTATAGGGAATGGGTGGCGATAAAGTCAAGCCGCGTGGGGCTCGCCGCCGTCCTCGTCCTCGGGATGCTTGAAAAAGGTGCGCCACAGGGAAATGGCGCAGAAATAAACCGATGTCACGATCCAGGCAGCCAGTTCCACCCGCTCCACAACGCCCCATTCGCTGCGGTCCTTGGCGCTGAGCACGAGGGCAAGCGACATGGCCGCCCACAGCACCGTCATCAGGATCGTCACCTCGCGCCAGTCGGTCACCCGCAGCGGATGAACGAACTTGATGGGGATAAACGTCATCACCGACAGGATCACGATGGTGATCGCATTGGCGGCGGGTCCTGATCCCAGCACGAAGAAATACAGCACCACCACGTTCCAGATCGCCGGAAAGCCGACGAAATAATAATCGTCGGATTTCATGCCGGTATTTGCGAAGGTGTAGCAGGATACCGCCATGATGGCGGCGGCGGCGATCAGGCTCCATGTCTCGGTGGGCAAGAGCCACGGCAGCGGCACCATGTTGAACCAGTAGACCATCAAGGCCGGAACGGCGACATAGGTGAAGAAGTCGATGACGTTGTCCAGCGTGCGGCCATCCACATTAGGGGTGTATTCAAGAACCCTGGCCTTGCGCGCCAGCGTGCCGTCGATACCATCCACGAACAGTGCCAAGCCCAGCCACATGAAGGCGGCCACCGGGTCATGTTTCAGAACCGCCACAACGGCCAGGAAACCAAGAACGATCCCACAGGTGGTGAAAGCGTGGACGGCCCAGGCGATGCCCCGCTTCACGTCGCGGTCGATGTTCGGGTGAAGATTTAGCTTGGCCACGGCGGAGCGGTTCCCATGTCGTTGTTTTTGCCGACTATAGGAAACCTGAAGCATAAGGGCAAATCGCCGTCAGGGTGCCCGCTTGAATTCCATGAGGGTAAAAAAGCCAAAGGGCTTCAAAGGCCGGGTTTGCTGCAATTTCAGATGCGGGCTCACCATCAGCGTGCGTGGCGGGAATTCTGAGCGAAATCCCAGAACGTCTGCATAAGGCGAAAGCCGCCGCTCCAGATGGGATCGTATGCCTTTCTCCACACTGAAATGATTGCAGATCAGCACACGGCCGCCGGGCTTCACCACGCGGGCGATTTCGTGAATGACCGCCGCGGGATCGGGCACCACGGTCATCACATAGAGTGCCACGACCACGTCGAAAGAAGCGTCGGCGAAATTCGTGTGCGAAGCATCCATCTGCGCAAGGGCAGCGATATTGGGCAGTCCCAGTTTCTCCATGCGCTCACGCGCCCGCTCCAGCATGTCGGGCGATAGGTCAATGCCCGTCACTGAAAGCTGCGGGCCGTAATGCGGCAGCGCCAGGCCGGTGCCCACACCCACTTCCAGCAGATTGCCGCTGAAATCATTGGCCCGCGCCATCGTCTGTTTCAGCGCCGCATCGGCCACCTTGCCAAATGTCTTGTCATAGAAAGGCGCCAGCCGGCGATAGGCGCGCGTGACGGCGGGCGCATCCATCGGCGCGAGATGTGGGGCGACCGCGCTCATGCCGCTTCTCCCGCCGCAACGGGTCGGCGCGCGATGAAGCCACCACCCAGAACCTTTGCCCCGCTTCCGCTCTCTTCGTAAAGCACGCACGCCTGCCCCGGAGAAACGCCATATTCGCCCGCTGAGATCGTCACGACCGGCTGCCCTGAAACCGTGCGGATGGATGCCGGGAGCGGCTGCCGTGCCGACCTGATTTTGGCATGAACGGCCAGCGGTAATGCTGTGAGCGGCTGGTCGCCAAGCCAGTTCAGCCCGGTCAAAGGCACATCATGCTGCAAGAGCGCCTCGCGCGGGCCAACGATCACCCGCTTTCCCGCCGCATCAAGCCGCACCACATAAAGCGGTTCGCCGCCCGAAACGCCCAGGCCCCGGCGCTGGCCGATAGTGTAATGAATGATGCCGTCATGCCGCCCCAGCACCCGGCCATCGACATGGACGATGTCGCCCTGCTCCGCCGCATCGGGCCTGAGCTTGAGGATCAAATCGGCATAGCGGCCTTCGGGCACGAAACAGATGTCCTGGCTATCGGGCTTCTGCGCCACGCCTAGGCCCATCTCCGCCGCGATGACGCGGGTTTCGGCCTTGGACAGCGACCCCAGCGGAAAACGCAGATAGTCGACTTGCGTCTGCGTGGTGGCGAACAGGAAATAACTCTGGTCACGCGCCATGTCGGCGGGGGTGAAGAGATCACGGCGAGGAGAGCCATCACCGCGCGGCCTGCTTTCGATGTAATGCCCTGTCGCCAGCGCCATCGCATCAAGGTCCCGCGCCCTTGCCAACAGGTCGGCAAACTTCACCGTGCGATTGCAGGTGATGCAGGGCACGGGCGTCTCACCGGCGAGATAGCTGCCGACGAACTCATCGATCACGGCCTCGCGAAACCGCGATTCGAAATCGAGCACATAATGCGGAATGCCGAGCGCTGCCGCCACGCGCCGTGCATCGTGAATATCCTGCCCCGCGCAGCAGGCTCCCTTGCGCGCCACAGCCGCGCCGTGATCGTAAAGCTGAAGGGTAATCCCCACGACGTCATAGCCCGCCGCCTTAAGAAGGCCCGCCACGACCGAACTGTCTACCCCGCCCGACATGGCGCAGACGATCCGGTGCTGCGCGGGGTCTCCGGGCAACCCCACGCTCTCGCGCACACGATCAAGAATGGCGGAATTGATGGTCATGGGGAGACTAGATGGGACAGCGGAACCGGGAAGTAAACCGCTTTTGCAGGCCAACTTGTCCTGAAATGAGGCAGGCCCCATGGGCAAATTTGCCAATCCTTCACATCGGCTTATCCGAATTTTAAACCCGGCGGGTTAGGGTCGGTGTCAGTGAGTACCTGCGTATTAGGTTGGTTCAGTCAATGAACGGTCAGTTGCGTCCCCGCGTAAATTACGTCATCGGGCCCGATGGCAGCCCCCTTACGATCGCCGATCTTCCCCCGCCCGGCAGTCACCGATGGGTGATCCGCCGCAAGGCTGAAGTCGTGGCGGCCGTGCGCGGCGGCCTGTTGAGCCTTGAAGAGGCCTGCGAGCGCTATGTGCTGTCCGTTGAGGAATATCTGAGCTGGCAGCGCTCCATCGACCGTCACGGCCTTGCTGGCCTCCGCACCACGCGAATCCAGAAATACCGTCAGTAGGCGTTGCGTTCATCGAATTCCGAAAGGCCGGGCGAAATGTCCGGCCTTTTGCGTTGTGCGGATGCGAGGATCGGCTTTACCTCCCCCAAGCCTTCCGCCACAGTATGCGAATGCATCTTGAAGACCTCCTCGTTGGCGCTTTTGTCTATCTCGCCGCCGCTGTTATTGCTGCACCGCTGGCCGCCCGGGCGGGGCTGGGCTCTGTTCTGGGCTATCTGATCGCTGGCATCATGATCGGCCCTGCCGTTCTGGGGCTGGTGGGAAGCGAGGGTCAGGACGTGATGCATTTCGCCGAATTCGGCGTCATCGTCATGCTGTTCCTCGTGGGGCTCGAACTTCAGCCCTCGAAGCTTTGGTCGCTGCGAAAGCCCATCCTGGGCATGGGCGGGCTGCAGGTGGCTGGAACCGCCCTGGTGGTTGGCTTTGCGGCCTATGCGTTGGGTGCGGATTGGCGCGCGGCGCTGGCGGCGGGCTTGATTCTTGCCATGTCCTCCACAGCCATCGTCCTCCAAAGCCTGGGTGAACGCGGATTGCTGAAATCGACCGCCGGGCAGGCCTGCTTCTCCGTGCTGCTGTTTCAGGACGTCTCGATCATCCCGATCCTCGCCCTGCTGCCGCTCGCCGCAACCTCTGCCGCTGCAACGGCACATGAGGGGGAAACCGCCACCCTCATCGCCACCTTGCCCGCCTGGGGCCAGGCGCTGGCCGTCTTTGCGGCCGTGGCCGCCATCATGCTCGCCGGGCGATATCTGATGCGGCCACTCTTCCGGTTCGTGGCGAAGAGTGGCATCCGCGAAATCTTTGTCGGGCTTGCCCTCGTGCTGGTGATTGGCATCACGCTTCTCATGCAGTTCGTCGGGCTTTCCGCGGCACTCGGAACCTTTCTTGCCGGCGTGATGCTGGCGGAAAGCGAATACCGCCACGAACTCGAAATGGATCTCGATCCCTTCAGGGGCCTGTTGCTGGCGGTCTTCTTCATCGCTGTCGGCGCCGGCATTGATTTCAGACTGGTCGCCAGCCAGCCAGCCCTGTTGTTCAGCCTGGTCGCCGGATTCATGCTGCTGAAATTTGCCACCCTATTCGGGGTGGCAAAACTGTTTCGCATGTCGCTTCCCGATTCATGGCGCTTTGGCTTGTCATTGGCGCAGGGCGGCGAATTTGCCTTCGTGCTGATTTCCTTCGCCGCCGGATTGGGTCTGCTGGCGGCGCAGCAATCATCCCTCCTGGTGGCGGTTGTCGCCATTTCCATGGCGCTCGCGCCGCTGTTGATGATTGCAGACGAAAAACTGGTGCAGCCGCGCTTTGAAGGTGGAGACGAACGCGAAGCCGACCAGATTGAACGCGAGGATGGCGTGCGTGTGATTATCGCGGGCCATGGCCGCTATGGCATGACGGTGGGCCGCCTGCTCGCCGCCAGCGGCTGCCGCGCCGTGGTGCTGGACCATGATGCCGAGCAGATCGACGCGCTGCGCAAATTCGGCTTCAAAGTTTATTACGGTGACGCAACGCGGGTTGATCTTCTGGAAGCAGCGGGCGCGCGTGAAGCAGAAATTCTGGTGATCGCCATCGATAACCCGGACAAGGCGCTGGAAATCGTCGAGGCCGCGAAGCTTCACTTCCCGCAACTCAAGATTCTCGCCCGCGCCTTTGACCGCATGCACGCTTACCGGCTATTGAACGCCGGCGTGCCCCATGTTTTCCGCGAGGTCTTCGCCTCCTCCATCGACATGGGCGAAAAGGTGCTGGAGCTCCTCGGGCGCAGCGCCCACGATGCCGAACGGACCGCCGCACTATTCAAAAAACACGATGAAAAGATGGTTCTGAAATCTGCCAAGCACGCCGACGACGTTGACAGGCTGATCGACATCGCCCGGACGGCGCGCGCTGAAATCAGCAACGTGCTGCAAGCCGACTCAAGCGGCGAAACGCCCTCTGAATAACCTCACGGAAAAACGCATGAGCAATTCCAGCCACGACATCAAGATCGATCCGCGCAATCTCGACATCCTGATTTCCGTCAACGGTGAACTGGTGCCGCGCGCCAGAGCGATGGTCTCGGTATTCGATTCCGGCTTCATTTTGGGAGACGGCGTATGGGAAGGCCTCCGCGTCGTGAATGGCGGCGTGCCTTTCCTGCGTGAACACATCGAACGCCTCTATGAAGGCGCCAAGGCGATTTTCATGGACATCGGCCTGACGCCGGATGAACTGGTGTCGCGTCTCATCGCCTGCATCGACGCCAACGGCATGACCGACGGCGTGCATGTGCGCCTGATGGTCACGCGTGGTGTCAAGGCCACGCCCTATCAGGATCCGCGTGTCACCGTCTCGCCGCCCACCATCGTCATTATTCCCGAATACAAGATGGCGTCGCCGGAAAAGTTCGAGCGCGGCCTGTCGCTGTTCACCGTCAATGTCCGCCGTGGCTATCCCGATGTGCAGGACCAGAAGCTTAATTCACATTCCAAGCTTAATTGCATAACCGCTTGTATTCAGGCTGCAAATTCCGGTGCGGATGAGGCCCTGATGCTCGATCCGCACGGCTTCGTCGCCACCTGTAATTCCACCCATTTTTTCATCGTCAGGCGCGGCGAGCTCTGGACCTCCACCGGTCAATACTGCATTCCCGGCATCACGCGCGGCAACATGATCCGGCTGGCGAAAGAGAACGGCATTCCCGTCTATGAAAAGCCCTTCTCGCTCTATGATGTCTATGGCGCCGATGAAGCCTTCGTCACCGGAACCTTCGCAGGGCTGATCCCGGTGCGCGTCATCGACGGAAGGCCGGTGCGAAATCCTCTGTCCACGGAGGAATGGCAGGGCGCCGGGCCAATCTCACTTCGGTTGTCGGCGCTTTACAAGAGCCTCGCTGCCGCCGATGCGCGGAGAGCGCTCGCATGACCAACATCGCCATGTGGTCCGGCCCACGCAACATCTCCACCGCCATGATGTACTCCTTCGGCAACCGGGCCGACTGCGTGGCGTGGGATGAACCCTTCTATGCCTTCTCGCTGATCCATCACGGCAACGACCATCCGATGCGGGACGACATCATCGCGGCGAATTCCAGCGACTGGAGCGATCTCGTCGCGCGCTGCACGTCGCCCGCCGCAAAGCCGGTCTTCTACCAGAAGCACATGACCCACCACATGCTGGGGGGATATGACCGCTCCTGGATCCTCAAACTCGTTAACGCATTCCTGATCCGCGATCCTGTGCGCGTGCTCGCAAGCTATACCAAGAAATGGTCGGATGTTTCCCTGCGCGATATCGGTTTTGTCGAACAGGCGGAAATTTTCGACATGGTGGCGCAGAAGCGCGGAAGCCCGCCGCCTGTGATCGACGGTGATGACGTTCTCAATGATCCGCGCGGCGTGCTGGAAAAACTCTGCGCCGCCTGCGGCATTCCCTTCGATGACGCGATGCTGTCATGGCCCCAGGGCCCGAAACCTTTTGATGGCGTATGGGCGCCCCATTGGTACAATGCGGTCTGGACGTCGACGGGTTTTGCGAAGCCGCCGGCTGCCACGGTGGACCTTCCGGCGCATTTACAAAAAATCGCCGATGCGGCCCTTCCCTATTATGAGAAGATGCGGCCGCACCGGATTGTCTGAAAAAGATCAGCGCGCGTGCGCGCCCGTTGCGGGTTGCACGGATTGCGGCGGGAGCGCAGCGGTTCCCGTTTCTTTTTCGACCAGAAGCTCGACGCGGCGCAATTCCTGCTCTTCCTCGGCAAGCTGCCCCTGCGCATCGGCCAATTGATCGCGCAATTCGGCGATCGAACGCATGAGATTGTCACGGCGGCCACGCGCCGCCTTGGCGGAGAGCGAATAGTTGAAATGATTGGGGTCGGACACGCCGTTGCGTCCTTCTTCGAGCTTCACCTGGGCATCCAGATCGTCATATTTGCGCATGAAATCCTGAATCATGCTGTCGATATCGGCCGCCTGGCGGCGTTTTTCCTGGGTGCGGAAGCGATGAAGCCTGAGCAGCGTATCGCGTGAACGCATGGTATCCTCACTCATACAAACGAACTGCGGGGAGAATACGCCTCCCCTTTTCACAATTCTCCGAATCAACTACGCAGAAGATTCCGGTCGTCGCAGAGACATGATGAACGGGTAAGCTTAAAGTGGGGTAAACCGGAGCAAAGCGGCGGGATGAGGCGACTTATTGCAGAGATGCCACCAGAGCATACTGCATTTGGTATGTTTGGTGAAACAGCCCCTGCATCTTGTGGTTCCGTCGTAAGAATTGGCGGTAAGGGGATTAGGTTTTGTTAACCTTTCCCGGCGTATCTTAAGCATTACGATTAACGGTTCCTGGCGGCGGGGACGGCAACTCTTCGGCGCCGGACAAGACAGATGGAACTCCGGGCGGGGTCCGGGACGGATAGGGGATTCGAGATGAGGGTACTGCTGATCGAGGACGATACCGCGACGGCCCAAAGCATCGAGTTGATGCTGAAGTCGGAAGGGTTCAACGTCTACACCACCGATCTGGGTGAAGAAGGCGTCGATCTCGGCAAGCTCTACGACTACGATATCATTCTTCTCGACCTCAACCTGCCCGACATGTCGGGTTATGAAGTTCTGAAAACGCTGCGTGTTGCCAAGGTGAACACGCCGATTCTCATTCTCTCCGGCCTGGCCGGCATTGAAGACAAGGTGCGGGGCCTGGGCTTCGGCGCCGACGATTACATGACCAAGCCCTTCCACAAGGATGAGCTGGTGGCGCGCATCCACGCCGTGGTCCGCCGCTCCAAGGGCCACGCGCAGTCGGTCATCCACACCGGAGAGCTGCTGGTCAATCTCGACACCAAGACGGTGGAAGTGGGCGGCCAGCGCGTGCATCTCACCGGCAAGGAATATCAGATGCTGGAGCTTCTCTCGCTCCGCAAGGGCACAACGCTCACCAAGGAAATGTTCCTCAACCACCTCTATGGCGGCATGGACGAGCCCGAACTCAAGATCATCGACGTGTTCATCTGCAAGTTGCGCAAGAAGCTCGCCAGCGCGGCGGGCGGCAAGAATTTCATCGAAACGGTTTGGGGCCGCGGCTACGTGCTGCGCGAGGGCGCGCCGCCGATGCACGACGACGAGGACATCCGCGAAAGCGCGTAATTTCTCCGTATACGGATTGATAGAAGCCGGCCTCGCAGGGGGCCGGCTTTTTATATGTGCATCCAGAAAAAGGAGAGGGCGGCACCCGGATTTCTCCAGGAACCGCCCCGCTCTCAACGCCCCCTCAGGCGTTTGGCATTAGACCTTCTTGACCGGCTTCTTGGTCGTGGTCTTGTGGGCAACCGGCTTCACCGGGGTGCACACCTTGTGGCTCTTGCCATCCTTGCCCTTTTCCATCTTGCAGGACTGGGCGGTCTTGGTGGGCTTCTTCACAACGTGATGGGTCGTGGTCGCGGGCTTGGCGGGAGTCGTGGCGGCAGAGGCATAGCCAACCATCGGAGCGAGAGCCAGCGAAGCGGCGAGAGCGAGAGCGGAGAGCTTGGTCATGGTCGTTCCTTTCAAGGGTTTGCCGGCGAAGCCGGTCAGGGTTTCGGCAGGTTCGGCTGGGCGCCCATGAGATGCAGGCCCTTCACGTAGTAGCGCAGTCCCTGAGCCGGCTTGCCGGAAGCGCAGAGGCTTCTGGCTTTGCCAAGATCGGCCTGGGCTCTGTCTCCCCCAAGGTCCGGATGGGCCTTGAGAAGGGCAGAGGCCTGGGTTTCCAGGGCCTGACAGCGCTCCACCGGCTTTGTGGGCCGGGGAACCGCCTGCTGCGCCACCGGCGCCGCAACGGCGGTACACACCGTGAGGAGCAGGCAGAGGCCGGATAGGATCACCGGAGCTGCCTTGCGTTTCATGGATCGTCTCCAAATCAACCGTGTACCGTTCTAGCCCCGCCGTTTTTCTGCCGTTTGTCTGGCGCACCCGGTTTCTGTAACAAAGTGTTTCCACCCGCCCCGCCCGTTGACGGACGCAGTTACCGCAGGCAACTCAAGCTCTCATGCACGGCACGCACACACCGATTCTGATCGTCGATGATGACCGCGAAACTTGCGCATTGGTGCGCCAGTATTTCGAGCGTCATGACTTCGCAGTTTCAGTCGCACATGACGGCCAGGGGCTGATGCGCGAACTGGAGCGCGCCAAGCCCGCGCTGGTCATTCTGGATGTGATGCTTCCGGGCAAGAATGGCTTTGATCTCTGCCGCGACATCCGCGCTGCCTCCGATGTGCCCGTCATCATGCTCACGGCCGTCAATGATCTGACGGATCGCGTGGTGGGCCTGGAAATCGGCGCTGACGATTATGTGCCCAAACCGTTTGAGCCGCGCGAACTTCTGGCGCGTGCGCGCGCCGTGATCCGCCGCAAGTCCGGGGCCATGGCCGCCAGGCCGGATGAAGAGTTGCGCGGCTTCACCTTCGATGGCTTTTCGATCAGCCTCGCCACGCGTGAGGTCAAGGCGCCCGATGGCGTGGTCGTTCCCCTGACAGCCGCGGAATTCGATTTGCTCGCAGCCTTCGTGCAAAATCCACGCCGCACGCTCACCCGCGACCAGCTTCTGGAACTCACAACCGGCCGCGAGGTTCTGGCCTTCGACCGCAGCATCGATATTCTGGTAAGCCGCTTGCGAAAAAAGCTGGAGCGCAACGCAACCGCTCCTTCCCCCATCCAGACCATTCGCGGCACCGGCTATTTCTTTTCAGCCTCGGTTCAAAAGGCATGATGCGCTTCTGGCCCCGTTCGCTGCCAAGCTGGATTCTGATTCTGCTGGTGCTGACGCTTGCAGCAACGCAGGCTTTGACCTTGATCACCGTGTCGCGCGAAATCACCCGCACCAACCGTATGCAGGATCTTTTCCGCCTCGGCGAGCGCATGATGGTGATTGCACGCGAAATCGCCGACACGCCAACTGCCCAGCGCAACGCGTTTCTTGAGAACATCGACGGCGTCGGCCTGCGGGCCAACATCAGCCGCGAACCGGCTGTGAGCGCGGTGGTGGCGCCCGACGACGAATTGGCCGAACTCGAAGATCTTCTGATGGCGCGCCTGTCGAAGGAAGGAATTCTCGATCTGAGGCTTGACGAACTGAGCCCCGGCACCTTGCCGCCCGAAGCCCGCACGGCTCCGGCATCAGGCGATGGCGTGGTGGAACAGGAACTCTCGGAAGTGAATTCAAAATTCGCAGCATCAAGCCGCCATCTCGTGTCGATGCAATTGGCGGACGGTGCGTGGCTCAATGTCTCGGTGCCGACAACGCCCGAACCTTCGATCATCAATGTCAGCAGCCTTCCCTTATTTCTGGGGCTTTTGGCCGCCATCATCGCCCTGTGCATCTGGGGAGTCCTGGCGCTGGTGGCGCCCTACCGTCAGATGGAACGCGCGGCGGCCAAAATCGGCGATGACCTGAACGCGCCGCCGATTTCCGAGAAGGGCAGCAGCGAAGCGCGCGCCGCCATCCGTGCCATAAACGCCATGCAGGAGCGCCTGCAGGATTACGTGGCCGACCGCGAACATCTGGCCGCGGCATTGGCGCACGATCTGCGAACGCCCCTCACCCGCCTGAAACTGCGCTGTGAGTTGATGAAGGATGGCCGCCAGAAGAATCAGCTGCAGGCGGACGTGCAGGATTTGGAAAACATCATCGCCTCCGTCATCGACTTCGCCAGCATGACACACGAAGCGGAAGCGATGTCGAAAGTCGACGTAATCTCCCTGTTGCAAACCGTATGTTCCAACTATCGCAAGGCGAAGGTGGCGCCGGAAACCGAGGCACTCGGCCGTCGCGTCGTGGTGGCGCAGCCTGTGGCGTTGGGGCGCTGCATCACAAATCTGGTCGGCAACGCCGTTCGTTACGGTGGCTCAGCCGTTGGGTCCGTGCATGACAAGGGCCCCATGATCGACATCTGGATCGAAGACCAGGGACCCGGCATTCCGGAGAGCGAACTCACCAATGTGCTGAAACCGTTTAACCGCCTTGATGCGTCGCGGAATCAGGCTTTCGGTGGCACGGGGCTTGGCCTCACGATTGCGGAAACGATTGCCCGCGCGCACAAGGGAAGTCTCAGGCTGGAAAATCGGGCCGGAGGCGGCATCCGCGCCATCCTTTCGATTCCGGCAGAGCCGTCAGGCAGCCTGTAAAACGGCGCGGGAGAGCGGAAACCACGCCGTGAATGTTGCCCCCTTGTTGGGAGCCGACTCGATATCGAGTCCGCCGCCATGCAGCGCGAGAATTTTCTCCGTAGACGGAATACCAAGCCCGGTCGCGAATTCCTTGGTGGTGAACAATGGCTCCCTGACCTTCACCATCACTTCGGCGCTGATACCCGGCCCATTGTCGGCAATGGAAATTTCGACCCCGCGCGCCGCGAGGCTGGTCGTGACACGGATACAGGGATCATCGCGCACCGGCGCATGCAATCCCCACAGCGCATCCGCGGCATTGCTCAACAGATTGTGGATTACCCGCCGCATCCGCGCGCGGTCAAATCCCGTCACCAGGCCATCAAGGCCAAGCTCGCATTCGATGCAGATCTGTTCCGGAAGGCTCTTGGCTTCCTCTTCGATGACCCCGGCGAGCCAACCGTCGACATCGCCAGGCGCCAGATCCGGCTCTTTTTCGTAGGCAAAATCCAGCAGTTTCGTGATGATCAGGTCGCAGCGGGTAATGCCGCCATCGATCCGGTTGAGATAGGAGTCGAGATCGAGGGATGTGGATTTGAACTTGCGCCGCATGGCGAACAGCGTTGTGCGCACGCCAGCCATGGGATTGCGCAGCTCGTGTCCGACGGTGGTGATCAGCGCGCCCAGCTGCGCCATCTTGCCTTTGCGCAGAATATCCTCTTGCGCCTCGCCAAGCTGGCGCATCTTTCCGGCCAGTTCGATGTTGAGCCGCGTCACGTCATCATTGAGATCACGAAAAAGAATGGCCATCTCATTGGCTTCGGATTCGGCGCGAATGGCATCGTCGCGCGCCTTCAGAAGCGCAAGTTTGGCCAATTCTGCGCGTTGCACGCCGCGGGCGATGAAGAACCACGCCAGTCCCGCAGCAAGAGCAAGCGCCAGCACACAGCCGCCAAAACCCATCTGCAGGGTAAGTGCAGGCAAAGCGGAGAGTTTTTGGACAACACTCGCCAGTCCATGCTGTGCGGCAAGCAAAGCCGCCGCGGCGGTTGCCGCGATTGCTCCATAGCCCAATGCCAGCACGCGGCGAGTCATGATGTTTTGCCGTCCAATCGGCGGCAGTCCATCATGGCAGGGTTAATTTTCTATGAGAGCGAAGGCTCGGCTTTTACCAGAACGTCGGCCCCATCCATATCCATGGAAAGCTTGAGACCCGCCGATTGCGCCAGCAGGCGGGCATAGTAGGGCTGGACAAGACGCGCATCGAGCGTTGCCAGATCAGCCGTGCCGGTTACCACCTGCGAGATCGCCTCCGGCACCTTGGCACGATCGCCCTGGGCGCGGGCTGTAAATGTGCCTCCATCCAGGGCCATCGTCACGGTGCCGCCGCGCGGCACGCCCGCCATCGCCATCAGCAGCATGTTGAGAGCGAGTTTCACTTCCTGCTTGGGGCGGTTCTCGCGCGGCATCTGCCAGTCGAGTTTCACCTTTTCCGAAGCGACGAAACCTTTCGCCATTTCACCCGCCTCGCCCATGTCGATGATGGCGCCAGCCGATCCCGCCGCGCCAAAGGCGATGCGGCAGAACTTGAGTTTTGCCGCCGCCGTGCGGGCGGAGGTGCGCACCATGTCCAGCGCCGTAGCCCGCGTTTCGGCATCCACCTCCGGGTCGTCATAAAGCTCCAGGCCATTGGCAATCGCGCCCACCGGCGAAATGATGTCGTGGCACACGCGGCTGCACAGCAGCGCGGCAAGGTCAAGATCGGAAAGGCGGGGCTCGCTCATGGCAACTCCGGCAAGTGATTCGGAACTTTCCTTCTAGCATCTGACGCCATGATTTTCCGCATTGACGGAAGCAGGCATGCCGCCCATAGAGCGCCTGATTTTCACCAACCGGGTAGTGCCGATGACCCCCTCGCCTTCCGCTGCCATGAGCGGCCTGATCCGCCTTTCAATCTCCGCCGGCCGTGAAATCATGGCAATCTATGCCGGCGATTTTTCGGCCAAGGCCAAGAGCGATCTAACGCCCGTCACGGAAGCCGACGAAGCGGCTGAAAAGGTCATCCTGGCCGGGCTTGCCAAAATGGATCCCGCCACCCCGGTGATTTCCGAGGAGGCCGCCTCCGCAGGCCGTATTCCGGAGGTGGCGGAAAGGTTCTTCCTCGTCGATCCGCTTGATGGCACCAAGGAATTCATTTCCCGGAATGGCGAGTTCACCGTGAACATCGCGCGGGTGGAAAACGGCGTGCCGGTCGCGGGCGTGGTGTTCGCGCCTGCCCTTGGCCGCCTGTTCTGGGGCGAATGCGGCACAGGCGCGGCCGAGGGCCGGGTAGACAATGACCAGCCCGGCAAATGGCAGGCCATGCATGTCAGGCCCTGCCCATCCGATGGCGCGACTGTTGTCGCCAGCCGGTCGCATCGCGATGCCGCAACCGATGATTTCCTGAAGAAGGTTCAGGTCAAATCGCTGTGTTCGGCAGGCTCATCGCTCAAATTCTGCCTGATCGCGGCGGGTGAGGCAGACCTTTATCCCCGTTTCGGTCGCACCATGGAGTGGGACACGGCAGCAGGCCACGCTGTGCTTCTTGCAGCGGGCGGCAAGGTGCTCACCACCGAGGGCGACCCGTTGGCCTATGGCAAGCGCGCCAGGGGCTATGACAATCCGGGCTTCATCGCCAGCGCCTGAGCGGCTTTGAGAAACCATTAACCATCCCGTAAGCCCCCTTTGTTAGGGTTCTGGCAGGACGGAGGGCTGCCTTGGGGCCGCCACAGGCTTGCGCCATTTATTGGCCCAGGCCCATGAACTGACGAGGTGATGTCAATGATGAAGAAGCTTCTCGCCGCAGCATCGCTGGGTCTCGCGCTGGCGCTTGCACTGCCCGCCGCCGCCCAGCAGACGGGCTCCATTTCCAGTTCGACAAAGCCAAAACATTCGACATACACGACAGAAGAAATCATGACCGCCGGCCATCAATTCTTCGGCAAGACCACGCGCGGGCTGGCAGAGGCGGTGGAGTATGTTTTCCAAAGTCAGGGAGAGCCAACTGCCTATATTATAGGTGAGGAAGGCTCAGGCGCTTTCGTCGGCGGCCTGCGCTATGGCGAAGGCACGATCTATTACAAGAACGGCGAAAAGCAGCATATCTTCTGGCAGGGCCCTTCGGTTGGCTTTGACTTCGGCGGTAACGGCTCGCGCTCCATGGTGCTGGTCTATAATTCGGAATCGCCCAGCGATCTCTATGCCCGCTTCGGCGGCGTTGAAGGATCGGCCTATTTCATTGGCGGCCTTGGCGTGAATTTCCAGAAGCGCGGCGATATCGTGCTGGCCCCCATCCGCACTGGCGTTGGCGCACGGCTCGGCGCCAATGTTGGCTACCTCAAATATTCCGGCCGTTCCACATGGAACCCATTCTGATCTGAAGCCTTGATATGGCCTGAATGTCGCTGCAAGACGCGGGACAAACGCTGTCTGCTGAAAGGAAGGCCCATGATCAGAATGTCCATTACCGCCATCGCAATGTCAGTGGTTGTGGCAGGTTCTGCGCTTTCCCCCGCCCTCGCTTCTGACGCAGCAGGATTGTGGCGCATGCAGAATGGCAAGGTTACCGTGCGGGTGACCGATTGCGGCGGCACCATTTGCGGGAGCATCGCCGGCCTCAAGGAGCCGATCAGCAAGATCGACGGCAAGCCCAAGGTGGATCGCGAGAACCCGGACCCGTCAAAGCGTGCCCGTCCTCTCATGGGCCTTCCCGTTTTGGGCGGCATGAAACCCACGGGTGATGGCCAGTGGAAAGGCACGATCTATAACCCCGATGACGGAAACACCTACAACGCCACCGTAACGATGGACGGCAATGTGATGAAGGTGAAGGGCTGCGTTGCGGGGTTCCTTTGCAAAACCAATGTTTTCGCGAAAATAAACTAGCGCGGGCGGCCAAACCTATGGCTGCCCTTTTGCAAGGCCGGGCAAGATTGCGTTAAGATCGGCGCATCTCCGGAGGTTTCATGTCTCAAACCGAAACGCTGCTTCTCGTCGTTCTCGGCTTTTCCCTTGCAGCCCTGATCGCGCTGTTCGCGGGCCGTTATCTTTGGAAATGGGCTGTGCGTATCGGCGCTCGCCGGATGCAGCGGCAGGCCCCCACAACGATGGCCGAACTCCATACCGAGCGTGACAGGTTACGGGCCGAATATGCGCTGATTTCGCAAAAACTCGGTGCGCGCCTCGAAAGCGTCAAGGGTCACATGGCGGAGCAGATGGCCGAAGTGTCCCGCACCCGCAATCGCATCGAAGCAATGACGGTGGAATTGAACGCGAGGGATGCAGCGCTCGCGGCGCTCCAGTCCGAGAAAGACGCGTTGGTCGAAAAAACGGCATCAGCCGAGGCGGAGGTCACCAGCCTTCGGAAAGAGACCTCGGAACAGGCCTCGCTGATCACCAGGCTCGAGCAGCGCCTCCGCGAAGCGTCTGGCCCAATCGAAATCGGCGATGCGCCATTCGCGTCCCCGCCCCGCCTGCTCGACGTGATCCCGTCCCGGCTCGAATCTTACGAACAGCCCGCACCTGCTCCCTCGGAAGAAATCCCGCCTGATCCGCTTGATCCGCTCGCTGCGGCAGAGCGTGAAACCGAAGACATTCAGCGCGAACTCGCAAGACTCGATGCTGCATGGAACGAGAAATTGTCGGAGCTGTCCGCTAGCGGCTCTCCCGCAAAGCCGGGCACGGCCAATGTTGTCTCGCTCGCCAAACGCATCAAGAAACTCAAGCCTCACATTGCCAAGACGTAAACCGCGGACATTGCCGAGACTGCTACAACTCAGTATAAATTACTGACATCGTTTAATTTTAGCGCGCCATAGGGGATAAAGATGAGAACTTCCATGTGATTGAAGTTCTGACATGAAAACGGACCGCGCAACGCGGTCTGAACCCCATCTGCTTCCTGCGGTCAGCGCGGCAGAAGGCCCGACACGAACATCCGCAGGCAGCTCAGCTGATAGCGGATGCGCTCCTGCCGGTCCGGCCATTTCGGCGGCTCATGAGGTTTCATGACCACTGCGCCGAACATCAGGTCCATCAGCGCCTTGGCGCAGTCGGCGGTGTCGCAGGCGGTGATCTCGCCAGCCGCTATTCTCCCTTCCAGCCACTGCGCAAGGTCATGGCGATCCCGTTCGACGCCATGCTGCACCAGAATATCGTGGAGTTCGGGCAGTTCGCGCGCTTCCACCACCACCAGACGGATCAGTGCAAGCCGCTTGCGGTCATCCTCGTCGCTGATCCCGACATAAAAGATGCGCGCCAACGCCTCTTCCAGCGGCATGCCCTTATAGTTTCCTGGCAGCGCCAGCATGCTGTGGCGATGATCCTCGACGATGGCGGCAAAAACATCGGCTTTACGATCAAACAATCGATAGAGCGTACTTTTTGACATGCGGCAGTACGCAGCAAGATCGTCCATCGTCGTGCGGGCATAACCCCGCTCAAGAAAGAGCGCACGGGCTTGCCGGACAATGAAGGCGGCCAATTCCTTGTCCGGAACCCGCTTTGGCCGGCCTGGCCCCCGGCGGTCCGTCGCAACTACTTCCGTATATTCCCCAGACATTTTGCGCGTGAAGGATTTGCCGATTGACAGAGATTGGCCGGGATGAATATACGAACTCAACAGTACTGTAAATATTCCCCATCGTGAGATTTTGCCGCAATGGCTCGCCCGATGGAATCACAGGAAGCCTATGATGCGTGTTCCGTCCTCCGGCTCAAAGATATTCGCGGCGGTTATCCTCAGTTGCCTGCTGATGTCCTGTAACGAGCAGCAGCAGACGCCCGCTGCGGGACCAGCGCAGAAGCCGCAGGTGAGCGTGATGACACTGCATCCTCAATCCGTGGCGATCACCGCCGAATTGCCGGGCCGGACCGTTGCTTCGCTTGTTGCGGAAGTGAGGCCGCAGGTGGGCGGCATTATCCAGAAGCGGTTGTTCCGCGAGGGCAGCGAAGTGAATGCGGGAGACAGCCTCTATCAGATCGATCCCGCCACCTATCGTGCCGCCTATGACAGCGCCGCCGCCGACTTGCAGAAGGCGCAGGCAGTCCTGCCTTCGGCCCAGGCCAAGGTCGACCGCTATCAGGACCTCATCAAGCAGAATGCCGTGAGCAAGCAGGATCTCGATGATGCGCTGGCTTCGCTGGCGCAGGCGAAAGCCGACGTAGCTTCGGCCCAGGCCGCGCTTGAAAGCGCCAGGATCAATCTCGATTTCACGATGATCCGCGCGCCGATCGCCGGGCGGGTGGACAAGTCCACCCTGACGGAGGGCGCACTGGTCACCGCCAATCAGGATACGGCCCTCACCACCATCCGCACGCTCGACCCCATCAATGTGGACGTCACGCAGTCAAGCACCAACCTTCTCAATTTCAGGCAGGCGGTGGCGGATGGGCGCATCCGCATTTCCGGCGGCAATATCAGCGTCAAGCTGAAACTGGAAAATGGCGCGCTCTATACCCAGAACGGCAAACTTGAATTTGCGGATTCAGCGGTGAGCGAAACCACCGGTACCTTTTCGGTTCGGGCGGAGTTTCCCAACCCTGAAAGGCTTCTGCTGCCCGGAATGTATGTGCGCGCATTGGTGGAAGAAGGTGTGGCGCCCAACAGTTTCCTCGTGCCGCAGCGGGCGGTGACGCGCAACGCCAAGGGCGAGCCGGTGGCGCTGTTCGTTGACAAGGACAACAAGATTGAGCAGCGAACGCTCACCGTGGGGCAAAGCGTCGGCAACAACTGGCTGGTGAGCGCAGGCGTTGCCGATGGGGACCGCGTGGTCATCGAAGGCTCGCAGTTCGTGCGCGCAGGCCAAGAGGTTGAAGCTGTCGAAGCAACGATCGACGACACGACCGGCGAGGTGAAAGAGCGGAAACAGGGTTTCCTGCTGCCAGAAAAGCGGCAGCGTGATTTCGCCGCGCTCGGCTTGCCTTCAAACATTCCGGCCGCCACTGGCGGGCATGGCTGAGGGCGGAATGTCGCGGTTCTTCATAAACCGGCCAAACTTCGCATGGGTCATCGCCATCGTCACCATGCTGGGAGGACTTCTGGCGCTCAATCAGCTGTCGATCTCGCAATATCCACAGATCGCCCCCACCACCATCCGGATCAGCGCCACCTATCCGGGTGCCGACGCCGACACGGTTGAGAATTCTGTGACGAAGATCATCGAGCAGGGTCTGACGGGGATCGACAATCTCGACTACATGACGGCCACGTCCACCTCGACAGGCGCCGCCTCCATCAGCATCACCTTCACCAGCGCCGCCGATCCCGATGTGGCGCAGATGCAGGTGCAGAACAAACTGCAACTCGTCACCTCGCAATTGCCGCAGATCGTGCAGTCAACCGGCATCACCGTCAACAAATCATCGGACAGTTTCCTGATGGTGATCGGCTTCGTGTCGAGCGACGGCAAGCTGAGCGCCACCGACCTCGCAGACTATATCGACAGTTCGCTCAATGACACCATCAAGCGCGTCGATGGCGTCGGCGGCACGCAACTCTTCGGCTCGAGCTACGCCATGCGCATCTGGCTCGATCCCGACAAGCTGGCGAAATATGCGCTGATGCCCAGCGACGTCTCGACGGCCATCGAGGCGCAAAATACGCAGGTCTCCGCCGGCCAGCTTGGCGCGCTTCCCGCTCGGCCCGGCCAGCAGCTGAATGCCACCGTCACGGCGCGAAGCCGGCTGCAAACGGCCGAGCAGTTCCGCAACATCATCCTAAAAAGCACAACCGATGGATCGCTCGTGCGCATCAACGACGTGGCGCGCGTTGAACTCGGCTCGGAAAGCTACACCAACAGTTCGACCTACAACGGCAAGCCCGCAGCGGGCCTGGCCATCAATCTGGCGACGGGCGCCAACGCCATCAATACGGCGGAAGCCGTGCAGAAGGCCATTGCAGGCCTGTCGGGCACATTTCCGGAAGGCGTCGAGGTGGTCTATCCCTATGACACCACGCCCTTCGTCAAGCTCTCGATCGAGGATGTGGTGAAAACGCTGGGCGAGGCCATCGTCCTTGTGTTCATCGTGATGCTGGTGTTCCTGCAGAACATCCGCGCCACGTTCATTCCAACCCTTGCCGTTCCCGTCGTGCTGCTGGGCACTTTCGGCGTGCTCGCCGTCTTCGGCTATTCGGTCAACACCCTCACCATGTTCGCCATGGTGCTGGCCATCGGCCTTCTTGTCGACGACGCCATCGTGGTGGTGGAAAACGTCGAACGCGTGATGCAGGAGGAAGGCCTTCCTCCCAAGGAGGCCACCCTCAAGTCCATGTCGGAAATCACCGGCGCGCTGGTGGGCATCGCCACGGTGCTTTCTGCGGTTTTCATTCCCATGGCCTTTTTCGGCGGGTCCGTGGGCGTGATCTACCGGCAGTTCTCGGTCACCATTGTGTCCGCCATGATACTGTCCGTGATGGTCGCACTGATCCTCACGCCGGCTCTGTGCGCCACCATTCTCCGCGCGCCGAAAAATCACGGCGCATCGCGCGGCCTGTCCGGCTGGTTTAACCGCGGCTTCGACCGGACCGCGTCCGCCTATCGCAATGGCACGCAGGGCATTCTGCGCCGGAGCATGCGGTTCCTGGTAATATTTGCACTTATTGCTGTCGCGGTGGGGTGGATGTTCTATCGGCTGCCCAGTTCCTTCCTGCCGCAGGAGGATCAGGGCATTCTTCTCACCAGCGTGCAGCTTCCGGTGGGCGCCACGCAGGACAGGACGCTCAGGGTTCTGAAGCAGGTCACCGATCATTATCTGAATGACGAGAAGGACGCAGTTGAAGGCGTGATGGCGGTCGCGGGCTTCGGCTTCGGCGGACAAGGCCAGAACGTCGGCCTCGCCTTCGTGCGACTGAAGGATTTTTCGCTGCGGAAGGACGAAAACCTTTCGGCCAGTGCGGTGGCGCGCCGGGCCATGGGCGCCTTTAGCAAGATCAGTGACGGACAGGTGTTTGCCCTGGCCCCGCCCGCCATTCAGGGCATGGGAAGTTCGAGCGGCTTTGACTTCTATCTTCAGGATGTAAATGGCGCGGGCCATGCGAAGCTGATCGAGACGCGCAACAAGCTTCTGGCGCTCGCCGCGCAGAGTAAGCAACTGGCCAACACGCGCCCCAACGGCCAGGAGGACACGCCGCAATTCACCATCGATATCGATGAAGAAAAGGCAAGCGCCCTGGGCGTCGGGCTTGGCGATATCAACACCACGCTCTCGACGGCGTGGGGAAGCGACTACGTCAACGATTTCATCGACCGCGGCCGCGTCAAGCCGGTCTATCTGCAGTCCGATGCACAGTTCCGCATGCAGCCCGAAGATTTGTGGAAGTGGCAGGTGCGCAATGCCTCCGGCACGATGGTGCCGTTCTCGTCCTTCGCATCCAACCGCTGGACCTTCGGCTCACCGCGCCTTGAACGCTATAACGGGTCGTCGGCTGTCGAAATTCAGGGCGAAGCGGCTTCAGGCGTCAGTTCCGGCACCGCCATGGATGAAATCGACAAGCTCATGGCGCAGCTGCCGCAGGGCTACGCGCATGAATGGACGGGGCTCTCCTATCAGGAAAAGCTTTCCGGCAATCAGGCAGCCTCGCTCTATGCCATCTCGGTGCTGGTAGTGTTCCTGTGCCTGGTGGCACTCTATGAGAGCTGGTCCATTCCGCTGGCCGTCATGCTGTCGGTGCCGATCGGTGTGTTCGGCGCGCTGCTGGCGGCGCTTCTGTTCGGCCAGTCCAACGACGTCTATTTCAAGGTGGGATTGCTGACCACCATCGGCCTCGCCGCGAAGAACGCCATTCTGATTGTCGAGTTTGCGCTGGAACGGCAGGAACGCGGCATGGGGCTCATCGAAGCCACGCTGGAAGCGGCCAAGCAGCGCCTGCGGCCGATCCTGATGACGTCCTTTGCTTTCATCCTCGGCGTAACGCCGCTCGCCATCGCCAGCGGCGCGGGCTCCGGCGCCCAGAATGCTATTGGCGTAGGCGTGATGGGCGGCATGATCGCGGCGACCATGTTGGGCATCTTCTTCGTGCCGCTGCTGTTCGTGACAGTGAGAAAAATATTCAAGGGGAAAAGCCGGGTGGCAGCGCCGCCCGGGGCGGAGCATCCCGCTTCGCCACAGGAGGGGTCAGATGGCGCAGCACATACGGCACAGTAAACCTTCAGGGCCAATCGCGTCCTTCGTGACCCTTCTCCTTGCATCGGGCGTGCTGACGGGCTGCGCTGTCGGGCCGGATTATGAGAAGCCATTTGCCGCAGTGCCATCCACGTGGAGCAGCGCCGGAAAGCAAAATCCCGCGCAGCAGCCGCAGCTGGCGCAGTGGTGGCGAAGGCTCAATGATCCGCTACTGAACGATCTGATCGAAGAGGCCGTGGCGGGAAACCTCGATGTTGCCGCGGCCAAGGCCAAGATCCGCGAGGCCCGCGCCAGCTACAAGCAGGCCGGCGGCGCGCTTCTTCCCTCGGTCAGCGGATCGGGAACGGGCGCGCGCGTCAGGACCGGCGCGACCAATGGCAGCGACGCAAATACCAATTCACAGTTTCAGTCGGGCCTCGACGCAAGCTGGGAGCTTGATCTCTTCGGCGCCAACCGCCGCTCCGTTGAAGCGGCGCGCTATGGGGTGAAGGCGGCCGATCAGGAACTGCGCTCGACCCTCCTGACGCTGGTGGGCGATGTCGCGGCCAATTATGTCGAGCTGCGGGGCTATCAGGCGCAACTTGCATTGGCCCGGCGCACCGCCTCTTCCCAGCGCGAGACGGCGGCCCTGACAAACAACAAGTTCAAGGCCGGCGCTTCTTCCGCCGTCGACGTCGCGAACGCGTCGGGCCAGGCCGCCAGCACCGAAGCCGATATTCCACAGCTCGAAGCCGAACGCGCCGCAGCCGTTCACCGCCTTTCCATCCTGCTGGGCCGTGCGCCTGGCGATCTTGCCGCAAGGCTGGACCGGCCAGCGCCCATTCCCCGTCCCGGCTGGCCGGTGGCCGTGGGCGTTCCCGCCAATATCCTCCTGTCGCGCCCCGATGTGCGCGTCGCCGAATGGGACTATGCGCAGTCCACCGCGCGCATCGGCCAGGCGGAAGCGGCGCGCTATCCCAGCATCAGCCTAACGGGGGATATATACACCTCTGGCACCAGGCTCGGCGATCTTGGCAAATCATCCACCATCAGCTGGTCTTTTGGCCCTTCCCTGACGATCCCGATTTTCAACGGCGGTCAGCTCAAGGCGGCCGTCGAGGTGGCGCAGGCCGAGCGTGACCAGTACTTCATTGCCTACAGGTCCGCGGTGCTGACGGCGCTTGAAGATGTGGAGAATGCCATCGTCTCGCTGTCGCAGGAACGCATCCGCGCGGCAAAGCTCGCGCAGTCCGCAAAGCACTATCGCGATGCCGCATCGCTGGCCCAGTCCCTCTACCGCACGGGAACGCAAAGCTTCCTCGACCTGCTCGAGGCGCAGCGCTCCCTCTATACGGCCGAAGAAGCGCTCATCCAGAGCCAGGTATCGATCGCAACGGATTACATCGCCCTCAACAAGGCGCTCGGCGGCGGCTGGAGCGGAGAGGTCGACTCCTCGCAGCCGGTGATCGTCGACACCAATATGGGCCCGCACGCACTTCCGCCCGCCGCGCGGTATCAGCCGCTATAGGGCCGGCAAATCGCGCGGAACGATTATGTGCGCTTCGCCCGGCAAGTTTTCCATGCATTGCGAGACTGTTCGGCCTGGGGCGCCGCTGCAAACGCCAAAAAGGACGCCATCATTCCGCCCGAGCCACTCCTGGTCTGTGGCAGCAATCTGTCCGTGATGCCTGCCGGCTTCATAACCGTTTATTGGACACAGTTCATGGCATCGGAAAATGACGTGCCGTAAGGAGGCTGTGGTGGATTCACCACCAGCACTGGCTTTTGACGATGGTTCTTTACTCGGCTGGCGTTATGTTCTCCGGTCCCCAGAACGCCCGCATCTCCTTGATCTTGCCGTCCTCGTCGAAGCGGAGCGTGTCGATGACATGGTTGACAATGTCTTTGCCGTTTTCCGCCAGCTTCACCTATAGCGGAAAGGCGACGTAGTCGCCGCTGCTGCGGATATCTCCATCGAGTCCGATCTTCACGCCAACCTTGAAGGAGGACGCGTAAAACTCCTCCAATGCCTGCCTCCCCTTTCGAGGCTGGCTCCCGGCGGGATCCTCGATGCTGCCATCTGTGGCGAAGAGGGAAATCATGCCTTCGGCATCACCCCTATTGAAGGATTCGACATAGGTCTTGACGGTTGCCGTCTTCTCGGCTGTCGTGGGCTTTGTTTGTCCTTCCGCTTGAGACTCGCTGGTGGCCAGTGCGAATGGCAAAGCGGCGAGTGCAGTTATGATCATGCGTCTCGTTTCATTGAAGGGATGTTTCAAAATTCCATGCCTTTCCTGATTTTATCATAGATTTTCCGGTATGCGAAAACGTCGAACCGTCGTTGGGTGTATCTCAATGGCCTTGAAGGGCCGCTCGCGATTGCTCGTTGATGCGTGGAAACGTCAGATGGCTGGTCATGGCGGCGGCAACCGCGCAGATCGCCGTGATCGTGATCATCGGAGTCGCGGTTCCGTTCTCGAAAGCGCCGAGCAAAAAGCTGGTCAACGCTCCCGCGCCGAAACCCAGCGCTCCCATCAGCGCGGCCGCTACGCCCGAGATGGCGCCGTGACCTTCGACGCTAAGCACGCTGCAGGTCGGCATGATGCCGCCGAGCGACGAAACCATCAGGAACAGCAGCACCGATGTCGGAATAACCCCGCCGGCGCCCGCGATCTGGATGACGAGCAGGAGCAGAGCGGCGGCTGCGTACACTGCAGTGGAGACACGGGCGACCGCCCGCAGACCGTGGTGAGGCACCTGGCGCGTAGCGATCTGCGAGCCTATCCCCAGTCCGATCGCATTCAGGCTGAAGACGAGCGAGTAGGCAAGCGGCGAAAGACCATAGAGATCGATGAAGATGAACGACGATCCCGCGATATAGGCAAAGAAACCGCCTTGGGCGAGAGCGAGGGTGCCGGCATAGGGAATGAAGTCGGCGCGCAGCAGCAGATGTCTGTACCATTTGAACGCTTCGCGCGGCCTGCTGATCTCGCGCAGCTCCCGCATCCGCGTTTCCGGGAGAAGTATCCATGTCACTGCTGCAGCCCCAAGACCGAGGATCGCGAGAGCCCCGAAAATCAAGCGCCAAGACCCGGCTCCGAGCAGGATGCTTCCAATGAGCGGGGCGATGATTGGAGCGGCACCATTGACAAGCACGACAATCGACATCAGCGCCGTTGCCTGCATGCCTGTGTAGAGATCCCGGATCACGGCGGTGGCCATCACCATGCCGATCGAGCCGCCAATGCCCTGCAGCAGCCGCCATGCCAGCAATTGCCAGGCATCGCCAGCGAAGGCGCAGCCGATCGAGGCGGCGGTGAAAATCATCAGCGCCAGATAGATCATCGGCTTGCGCCCCACCCGGTCCGAAATCGGACCGTAGAACAACTGGCCAATCGTGAAGCCCAGGAAGAACGCCATGACGCTGAGTTGCACTGCCGCGGCTGAACCGTTCAGCGAAGCGGCGATGCCGGGCATCGCACCGAGATACATGTCCGTCGCCATGGGGCCGACGCCGCACAGTATGCCGAGCGCAATACCCATCCGGGTCGAGCCTTTTTCCATGGGGTATTTCCTTCGTCAGCTGACAGGCATAAGAAACGAATACGTTTCCTAAAAAGGAAAGGAAACGTATTCGTTTCCATTTGTCAATGGGAAAGTGGCGAAAAATGCCGAAAAGCACTCCCTCACCCCCCGGCCGCCCTCCGGTTTTGGAAAAAGCCGCGCGCATGGATCTGATCCTGAAGGCTGCGGAGAATGTTTTCGCATCAATGGGCTACGGCGATGCGACCATGGAGGAGGTCGCCCGGGCCTGCGGCATGGCCAAGAAGTCAGTCTACCGGCTCTTTCCCGACAAATCGGCGCTGTTCCGCGCCTTGATCCAAAGTTACGACTCAGTCGAGGGTTGGCTGGAGCACGCCGACAACACGGCAGGTTCACATGAAAAATTGCGAAGCCTTCTGTTCGGCCTCGCCTCGTTCATTCTGTCGCGCCGGCAAGTCACTCTGACACGCCTTGTGATATCGGAAGCGCGAAAATCACCTGAACTTGCCGATCTCTTTTATCGCGAGTGCATCGACCGGGCACAGACGCTGGTGGCCGAGCGGCTGCAGTCGGTGGATCTGTTTCCGCTACATGCCCAAGAGGACGCCCGGAAACTGATCGTCGACATATTTCTTGGCGCTACCCTCGGACAATTGCATCTTCAGGCGCTCATTCTCGACACCGATCCGGAAACGCTTATGCAGCAGCTCAGAATCCGCGCCGATGCCGCCTTGGCCGTTCTCCTTTCGCTACGGGCGGCGGCACTCCAGCCAGCCAGCTAGCGATTGATGCGCGCCAAGCTTTGCCCGCCTTGCCGGATTTTACTTGCATATAGTTGGTTCGGCTGACTAGGTCAAAATGACCACCGCCCATTTTCTATGGCGTTGAATCAAGCAAAACGTGGTGCCTTTTCAACGCCCACAAAGTGGCGCTCCCTGCGGAATCCATTGGGAATAAATTTCTCTCTTAACATACTGATATAACTATATAATTTTCTAGGTGTGGCAATTTTTCTGGGTGGCGGCTCATCAGGAATCTCCCACGTGACAGTGTGGCGAGACAACCCATCACTCCGAAGTGGAGTCGAGCGCGACGAAAATTTGGTTTGCAAATAGGTGTGGCAGGGCTCTGTGCAAGCCATTGAAATACTATGACGCTTGAGATTGCCACACCAGCACGTAAGCCATTGAAAAGGCTCAATTTTGGCGCTCCCTGCGGGAATCGAACCCGCCTTTGCAACGTGAGAGGCTGCCGTCCTAACCGATAGACGAAGGGAGCCGCGCCGGAGGCCCGCGTCTATAGCGGGCCTGTTCCGGCGGCGCAAGCCGTCATGGCGTCTTCAGCTTGAGGCGCGAGATGATCTGGTTCTTGCGTATATCGACGATGATGATCTGGTTTGACGTTGTCACCGCCAGCCTGTCACCATCCAGGGCCACCTGAGAAACACTTTCGCCTGCTGGCAGCCCGAGGTTGATCGCCGCTTCCGCTGGCGTAGGGGCTTTCTCGCTGACATGCGAGGCTTTCCACACAATGCCGATGATAAGCGCCAGAACCAGCAGCACGAGGATCACGCCCATGATATAGACGGCCCGCAACAGCATGCGCGCGCCGGGCGGAAGTCCGGCCGTCTGAGGGTTATCTGTCTCCGTCATGTCCGCCTCACCTTCCCGAACCCTTGAAGCCACCGCCAGCGCGGGCGAACGGCTAGACCGCTTTCTCGCCCAGGCTTTTCCCGAAATCAGCCGTTCCCGCTTTCAGAGCCTTATTGCGGAAGGCCTTGTGCGTGTCGAGGGCCGCGTCGCAACCGAGGGCCGCCTGAAACTGAAAGGCGGAGCGGCCGTCTCCGTCATGATCCCGGAAGCCACCCCGGCAGACCCTCAAGCCGAAAACATTCCGCTCGCCATCGTTTACGAGGATGCCGACCTGATCGTGCTCGATAAGCCCGCGGGTTTGGTCGTCCACCCCGGTGCCGGCAATGAAACCGGCACGCTGGTCAACGCTCTGATCGCCCATTGCGGTGAGAGCCTTTCCGGCATCGGCGGCGTCAAGCGGCCAGGCATCGTTCACCGGCTCGATAAGGACACCAGCGGCCTTCTGGTGGTGGCCAAGAATGACGCCGCCCATAAGGGGCTTTCGGAGCAATTTGCGGCCCACGGACGGGATGGCAGGCTTGAGCGCGCCTATCTCGCCGTGGTCTGGGGTTCGCCAGAACGGAACCAGGGCACCATTTCAGCCGCAATCGACCGCAGTTCCGCCAACCGGCAGAAAATGGCCGTGTCTCGCTCTGCCCTCGCGCGGGAAGCGGTAACCCATTATGAGGTGCTTGAGCGGTTTGGCGATCCTCCAGTTGCCAGTTTGGTCAGGTGCGAGTTGGAAACCGGGCGCACCCACCAGATCCGCGTGCACATGGCGCATATCGGCCATCCCCTGCTGGGCGACGGAACCTATGGCGGCGGCTTCAAGACTGGACTGCACAAATTGCCAAAGCTGGCGCAGGAGGCGCTTAAATCATTGAACCGGCAGGCTCTTCATGCTGCGGTGCTGGGATTTGAACATCCCCGGACGGATAAGCCCTTGCATTTTGAAAGTGCCCCCCCAGATGATCTGAGCCAGCTCATTTCGGCTTTGGCATCCCCCTCACGCGGTCGTGATTATCTGTAACCGAACCAGTGTCTTATTTTCGGCGTTATCCCCACATATATAGGTGCCCTAGGACAGGGAGAGGATAAGACATGGCAAAAACCACATCGCTTCCCGCGCTTGCTTCGGGTGAAGGCGGGCTGAATCGTTATCTGCAGGAAATCCGGCAATTCCCGATGTTGCAGCCGGAAGAAGAATTCATGTTGGGCAAACGCTGGAAAGAGCACGGCGACGCCGAAGCCGCGCACAAGCTCATCACCAGCCATTTGCGCCTCGTGGCGAAGATCGCCATGGGCTACCGCGGCTATGGCCTTCCCATTGGCGAAGTCATTTCCGAAGGCAACGTCGGCCTGATGCAGGCAGTCAAGAAATTCGAGCCGGACAAAGGGTTTCGAACTCGCGACCTATGCCATGTGGTGGATCAAGGCCTCCATTCAGGAGTTTGTTCTTCGCTCATGGTCGCTTGTGAAAATGGGCACCACCGCCAACCAGAAGAAGCTGTTCTTCAACCTGCGCAAGGTGAAGAGCCAGATTCAGGCGCTGGAGGACGGCGATCTCAGGCCCGATCAGGTGAAGACCATCGCCCATCGCCTCGGCGTTACCGAGGAAGACGTGGTGTCGATGAACCGCCGCCTGTCGGGCGATACGTCACTCAATGCCCATGTCCGCGAGGATGGTGAAGGCGAATGGCAGGATTGGCTTGTCGATGAAAGCGACAACCAGGAGCAGATGCTGGCCAACAACGAGGAAGCAAGCCTCCGCCACGGTCTTTTGACCGAGGCGCTGGACAAGCTCACCGACCGCGAGCGCCGGGTGTTCGAAGCCCGCAGGCTGCAGGACGATCCCGCGACGCTGGAAGACCTGTCGCAGGAGTTCAGCGTGTCGCGCGAGCGCATCCGGCAGATCGAGGTCAGGGCTTTCGAGAAGGTACAGAAAGCTGTGAAAAACGCGGCTCAGAAGGCTCTGGCGCCGCGCACTGCGCAAATCTCGGCATCACCCGCCCTGTAATCCCCACGTCCCGTACAGGCCTTTCGCGCGGGGCTTCCCCCAGAAAATCTGCACCGCCCAGATATTGCCCTGACGTTCGATGACACCGGTCGATACAAAGAAATAGTCCAGGCTGCGTAAGGTCTTTGCGTGGCCTGGGCTGTTCACCCATTGCTGGAAAAGCCGTTGCCCTTTTGCCTGGTCAGCCGGCCCGCCAAGCGTATCGTGGGCCGCGTTTTCCGCCATTGACGGGTATTTCGTTATATCACCTACAAAGGCCCGCATGCGGCTGTCGAAGTCTTGTCCCGTGCTCGCCCGGTGCCCGATAAAATTATGCAGCATCATGTCGGCGGCATGCGCCCGGGCGGGGATCAGGAAATCCTGTGAGGCTGTAAGCGGCCCCTTCCCTTTCTGGGCGCGATAGCCATTGGCGAGTCCGAACAACTCCGTCTCGAGGTCGGGCCGGTAGCGCGATCCCGCAGGCGGATTGGCCGCCAGTGACTTTGCAAAACTCAGATAAGTACCTGCTTCTGCAAGCCGCGGAACGAGAAATGATGCAGCAGCACAACCTCCGAAATATATGAACCCGCGGCGCGAGTGCCCTTGCGTCATGTCACCTCCTTGATAGTCATCAAAAATCAACCAAACCTAGCGTAATCCAGTCCCGGGACAGGAAGATTTACTCTTATTTCCCTAACGGCGCTTTAAACTTCTGATTTGGGGAAATTTGTGAACAAGGCACGACCGGTGGCCGGCACATTGGAAAAATTCAGGGGGTGGCGCTATCTGCCAGTAGCTGCATTTCTGCTGCTCACCCTCCTGATTGGCGTGGCTGGCGCCGCCTTTGTGCAGAAGGTAACGGGGAAGCTTCTCGAAAATGAAGCCCGTCTCGAAGCCGAACGCTGGGCCGCATACCTCTCGCGCAACATCAGCGATATCTCCGCTGTTGCCAACGGTTCGGCCCCATCGGAACAGACATTGCGCTTTATCGCCCAGGCGCGTGACGCTGGACGGCTCTATTCCTTCCGCATCTATGACAATGCTGGCAATGCCATGCTGCGCTCAGACCCGCGCGACCGCCCGCTCGACCGCGGCCCCGCACGGGATCAGCTCGACACCGCAGTTGCGGATGCGTTGGCATCAGGGGAACCTGAAACATTCGTTCACACTGGCGTTCGGCCCGAAGAACCGGCCTATTACGCGATCAGCATTATCCCGATCACAGCCAATGATGGAAAAGTCACGGGTTGGCTGGCCGCCAATATCGATCAGACCACCCGCGAAGCCCTATTCTTCGACATGGCGCTCCATATTTCACTGGGCGTTGGATGTTTGCTGATGATCGCATCGGGCTTCGGCTTTTGGTACCGCGCCCGTCAGCGTGCTTTTGTTGAGAAGCAGATCGAAACCTTTTCCGCCCACGACCAGCTGACCGGTCTTCCCAATATGTCCAGCATGCTGGATCATATTGAAAAGACTTTTGCAGCCTCCGAAGCCGCCAGAAGCCAGTGCGCCCTGGTCGTTTGTGAAATTGCGGAGCTCAGCGCCAACGGGCGGCTTGATTCCGACAGTGTTGTGCTGAACGCATCCCGGATTTTGCACGTCCTTCAGCCTGCTGAAAGTTATGCCGCCTATCTCGGACAGGGACGCTTTGCCCTGTTCTTGAAAGAGGTGAACGATCCCATGACCGTTCTGAGTCTCCGCACGTGATCTGACGGTGAAAATCGGCGAAGCGCAGCAATCACTGGGCAGCCCTGTCACAGCGCCGGTCTATGCAGGCATCGCCCTGTCGGCGTCCGACGGGCATACGGCCGCCGAACTGCTGCGGAGCGGTGAACTCGCCTTGCAAGCGGCAGAAGAACAGGAAACACCGGGTTACGGGTTCTTCAACCCGGACATTGCCCAAACCGCCCGCCGCCGGAGCGCCGTCCAGCGCGCCCTGACTGAAGCCCTCGCGAATGAAACATTCCGTCTTGATTTCCAGCCCGTCTATGCCATTCGCACGGGAGAACTCAGCGGCTTTGAGGCGTTGCTTCGCCTGCACGATCCGGAGCTCGGAAACATTTCACCAGCCGAATTCATCCCTGTTGCCGAACAGATGGGAATCATCAACCGTATGGGCGGCTGGTGTCTGTCGGAGGCCTGCCGGATTGCCTCGCAATGGCCCGCCCATATCATCGTGGCCGTGAACCTTTCTCCATATCAGTTCTATTCCGGCACCCTCATTGGCGATGTGCGTCAGGCGCTGGAACAGAGCCGCTTTCCCTCATATCGTCTCGAAGTTGAGATCACTGAAGGAACGCTGCTCAAGGATTCCGAGCTCGTCCTTCACCAGCTCCGCGCCCTGCGCGACATGGGCGTGGCAGTGGCACTCGACGACTTCGGTACTGGCTTCTCCAGCCTCAGCTATCTCTGGAAATTCCCGTTCTCGAAATTGAAGATCGACCGGAGCTTCATTTCCGCACTCGATGAAAGCTCAAGCGCGCGCGGAATCCTGCGGTCGATTATCAAGCTCGGCCATGGTCTGGGGCTTTCGGTAACAGCCGAAGGCATCGAGACCACGAAGCAGATGTCGACGCTCCGCGAACTGGGCTGTGATCTGGCGCAGGGCTTCCTCCTGGACCGGCCGGCGCGCGTCACCGATCTGGCCGCCATCATCCTGCGCAATTTCGCCAATGGATTGACACGCCGCCAACCAAAGTCGGCCGTGAGCGCGGCAAAGGATTTGGCGCAAGGCTGACGCCCCATTGCGTTTGACCGGCGTTCGCGTAGCATCGCCTTGAGAGGCGGGCCAGACTTCGGAGGAACCAATGTTTCGAATGCTCTTCAGCGCAGCCGCCTTGGCTGGCGTGGGAATAACTCTGCTTGCTCAGCCCGCTTTGAGCGCCAATCCCGCCTTTTGTGCCCTTTATGCCCAGAAAGCCGTGAAACAGCAGAAGAAAAACATCAATATGGATTGCGGCTTCCATGGTCCGCGCTGGCAGATGAATTATGACGCGCATTTCGCGTGGTGCCTTGGGGTGCCGCCCGCTGTGGCCGATGCGGAAACCCAGGCGCGCGTCAACCAGCTCGCCTCCTGCACGGGCGATTCGGGCGGCGGTGGCCCGCCCGCGCAGCAAACCTTCACAGACCCCAAATACCAGGGCATGCGCCTGGACTGGTGTTTTGTCTGGGGCAACCAGTGTGGCGCCCCGGCAGCCAATGCCTATTGCCAGTATCGTGGGTTCAGCAGCGCTATGTCGTTCGGTGAGGCCCAGGACATCGGCAATTTCACCTCGACCAAGGTGATGGGCACAGGCCAGGTCTGCAACGGGCCCTTCTGCGACGGGTTTACCTTCATTACCTGCCACTGAATTCTCCAGCCCCGTCGGTTTCCGGTGGGGCTGGACTTTTGACCCAATCGGTGCCATATTGCTCGAGAAATATACAAAGTGGCACAAAATGAAAAGTGATATCAAATTGCCTGTCGCACCAGAACAGGAGTATGCGGGCTTCGCCGAACAGTCCGCGCAACCCTTGGACGCAGTCGAACGGCTGGACGGCATACTGCAGGATGCCTTGCAACATGCGCTGAACGGTGCCCCTGTCGAGATGAAGCCGGCCCAGTTTAAGGTGCTCCAGCAATTCTACAGTGTGGCCGAACTCAACGATCTCATCATTCCCAAGCGCACGCTGGCGCGCCGCACGGCGGGAAAGAAAAATCTCACCGTCGATGAATCCGACAAGGCGCTGCGTGTGGCGCGCATCACGGTGGAAGCCGAGCGGGTTTTCGGAAATCCCGAAAAATCCGGCCGCTGGCTGAGGCGGCCCACCACGGCGCTGGCCGGACGCGCACCCATCGAACTGCTGAAAACGGAAACCGGCGCGAAGGCGGTTGAAGAACTGCTGGCCCAGATCGATCACGGCATCTTCGCCTGACATCTGCCCATGAAGCTCTGGCGCATCTCGAACCATGCCGATCTCAGCGGCGAGGGCGGCAGGCGCGCCGCAGGCCGCTGGCATAGCCGCGGGCGGCCCATCATCTATGCGGCGGAACACCCCACCGGCGCGCTTGTCGAAATTCTCGTGCATCTCGACCGCGACCTGCTGCCCGATCAATGCCAGCTCATCACCATTGAGGCACCCGAAACGATCAGCATACAGACGATCTCTGAGGATCTGCTTCGCCCGGGCTGGAGCAGCGATGAGGCTTTCACACGCAGGCTTGGCGATGCATGGCTGGCGGCGCGCTCAAGCCTGCTGCTACGCGTGCCATCCGTCATCCTGCCTGAGGCCTGGAATATGCTGATCAACCCGGTTCACCCGGAAATCAGCCAGCTCGCGATCGCCAACCAGCAATCCTTCCCGCTGGATCGCCGCCTGACAGGCGTCAATCCTCGAACGGATCCCGCATGAGAATTGTATCGTCACGCTCGGGCGATGTGGAAAGCAAAGCCACCGGGCATTCGATCAGCTCTTCGAGATACTTTACATATTTGATAGCCTGCGCGGGAAGCTGTGCCCAGGAGCGCGCGCCCGCCGTCGTATCGTCCCAGCCCTCGAAGCTTTCATAAATGGGAACGACGCGCTTCTGCGCCTCTTCCGCCGCCGGAAAGCGGTCCATGCGCTTGCCGTCGAGCATATAGCCAACGCCCACCTTGATTTCCTTGAGCCCATCCAGCACGTCGAGCTTGGTCAGTGCGATGCCGTGGATGCCGGAAGTCTTGATGGCTTGCCGCACCAGCACCGCGTCAAACCAGCCGCAGCGCCGCTTGCGGCCTGTGACGGTGCCGAACTCCCGTCCGCGCTGGCCGATATATTCGCCCACCTCATTGTCCTGTTCAGTGGGAAACGGACCAGAACCCACGCGCGTCGTATAGGCCTTGGCAATTCCCAGCACATAGCCGATCGAGGAAGGCCCAAGTCCCGAGCCAGAGGCCGCCTGTCCCGCCACCGTGTTGGATGACGTCACATAGGGATAGGTGCCATGGTCGATATCAAGCAATATCCCCTGTGCGCCCTCAAACAGGATGCGCTTGCCCTCGCGCTTCATGTCGTCCAGTAGCGACCACACGGCATCGGAATAGAGCAGCACCTTGGGCGCCACTTCGGCAAGCTGTTCAAGCAGATCGCTGGCTTTCACTTCCGGCTGTGCAAGGCCGCGCCGCAGCGCATTGTGATGCGCCAGCAGCCGCTCGATCTTGGGGCCAAGCGTTGAGATGTCATTCAGATCGTTCACGCGGATGGAGCGGCGGCCTACCTTGTCTTCATAGGCAGGGCCAATGCCGCGCCCCGTGGTGCCGATCTTGTTCGATCCCGCGGCCGCCTCGCGCAACTGGTCAAGCTCGCGGTGCAGCGGCAGAATCAGCGTGGCATTGCCGGCGATGCGCAGGTTTTCGCGCGAAATGGTCACGCCCTGTGATGACAGCTTGTCGATCTCGGCAATCAGCGCCCAAGGATCGATCACCACGCCATTGCCGATCACCGACAGCTTGCCCGGCCTGACAATGCCCGATGGCAGAAGCGAAAGCTTGTAGGTGACGCCGTCGATCACCAGCGTGTGGCCGGCATTGTGTCCGCCCTGGAAGCGCACCACCACATCGGCGCGCTCCGACAGCCAGTCCACCAGCTTGCCCTTGCCTTCGTCGCCCCACTGGGCGCCGACCACTGCCACATTCGCCATCGCCGATCCCTCTCGAACAGGAAAACGGCTCCGGAGCCGCAAAGCCCCGAAGCCGTTGGCAGTCCATACACGGTTCGATCCGGCGCTGCAAACGCAGCGTGGAATTAGTTCACAAGCGGCGACATGGTGGCCTCCTTGGGCCACGTCACCTTGAAGCCGTGCTTCACGGTGTCCTCGCCCGTGGGCGGCAGGGCGATGTTCCAGGCAAGAACGCCACGCTTCTTTTCGAAATCTGTTTCGCTGGCGGGCGTCATGCCCGGGAGAATGTCCACGGTCACCTTTTCATCCGTCGAGAACGGCATCTGGTCGAGGATCGTCACCGGCACGGCGAAGTCATGGAGATTCTTGACCGTGATGTCATAGGCCCGCGTTTCAACGTTGGAGGTGGTGAGGAACCCCTCCTCCCCAGCCAGGCGCTTCACCTCGGCGCGCTTCACCTTGATCAGGTCATCCACGCCGAAACCGAGTTTCGTGTCTTCGCCCGGCGCCAGCAGCGGCAACACGCCCTGCCCCATGAACACGCCATCGCGATAAAGCATCACCTGCCCCGGCAGCAATGGCGTATCGCCGCCAAGCGTGAAACTGGCGGTGAGATAGGCGGATGGATCGAGCTTCGGCACGGCTTTGGCAGAAAGCGCAGCGTCCAGGGTGACCTTGCCGATCTGCACCGCCTTGGCCGTGCCGGTGTTATCAACCGTCACCGCACCGGGAATGGCATAGAGCGCCTGAAAACCTGCCATCCCGGCAATCGCTTGCTGTTCGGGCGCCGGGGCATCGGCTTCCCCGCCGCTCTCAGAAAGCGAGGGTGGAGACGCCACGGGGGCCGCTGATTTTTTGGCCAGCATGCCGGCCACGTCGCGGGCTGCCGTGCTGCTTTCGGCATCGCCGCCGCCATAGGCAATGATCGCATATGGGTTGAGATCGGGAGCGGTGGTGGCTCCCAGCGGCCGTGCGGTCGAGAGAGTGAGCTTCACCCCGTCCCAGCTTTCGGTTGTCGACTGCATCACCTCGGCGCGCTGCACCAGATCGATCCGCGCCTTGCCATCCATGGCTGGCGATGTAAGGCGGGCGTCATAGACAGGCTGCCACCGTGCATTGGCGATCCGGTATTTGAGATGGAACGAGCCGGAGGCAGTGGCAGAAGACGCCAGGTGCACGCTTACCCGAAAACGCTGCTCGTCGCGCGGCGCCATCTGGTCAAGCTGGGCCTGAACATCGGCGATCTGCTTGTCGATCGACCGCTGGCGGATTTTTGACTCAAACGTCAACTTTGACACGTCCTGCAGCTTGCCTCCCACAAGGTCGACGAGATTTGTGAGGTCCTGTGGGTTGAAGGGCCGCGCATCGGCGGGCTTCGACGGCGGGGCGAAGGCATTGCCGGCCAATTGTTGCAGCAGCGTCCTCTGATATTCAGCGTCGGTAATGACTTGATCCAGCCGGCCGCGCTCATCACGAAGCGCCTCGATCTTATCTTCAACGGCCTTGCGGTCCGCCTCTGTCGCGGTCGAAGGCACGGCCACGAGCTTCGAATCGACCGAGCCGATCTCGATCCCCGCGCCGCCTACGCCCTCGACCCGCAAGGTGGCCGGATCGAGTTCGCCGGGCAACCCATCGAAAATCAGCGTCGTTTCTCCAGCCGAAAGGGTGGCATCTGCTACCCGTTCAACCTCCGCGCCGAACGGATAGATAGTCACGGCATCGATATGGGAATTGGCGGCGATATCCCCGGCAAAAGCGGGATTGATGGCGGTGGCTGCCAGCAGCACCACGGCGAGACGCAAACGCATGGATGGTTCCTCCGGTTATGCCCCCCGGCCCCACCCAATAGAGAAACCGTGTCACGGCAAATTCAGGGCCGAACTGCGCCGAAACTATTGACCGGGCGCGCCCGCAATGCTTGCCTCCGCCCTCAACCAGAAAGAGGTCTCCCCATGAACCTGCGCGCCGCCCTTGCCTGCCTGCTTCTCGCCTCATCGAGCCCGCTCGCCTTGGCCGCAGAGGCAACCCCCGATGGCGCGAAACATCTGACGGATGTGTTCCAGTCTTATCTCGGCAAAACGCCCGGCGTGGTGTCGGTAATGCCATCAGGCGACGCTTACGCGGTGAAATTGGATGTCGGCCCGCTGATCTCGAAAATTCCGCAGAAAGACGGAAAGATCGAAATTTCTCCGATGAACATGAAGCTGACCGATCAGGGCGGTGGGAAGTGGCTGGTGGAACAGGACCAGCCGTTCAACTTCAATATGGATGTTCCCGGCGCCTTTCAACTCGCCGTGAAGGCGGAAAAAATGAAAGGCTCGGGCATCTATGATGAGGCCTTGCAGGCTTTCATATCCTCGACATCCGATACCTCCGGCTTGACGATGCAGCAAACGGTCACCGAGCCGGGAAAGCCGCCGGGCCATGTTGCCTATGAGATCAAGACACTTCACGCCGAAGCCACATCTGTGGCGGGTGCTGCGGGGGTTGACGTCGATTCAAAATACACCGCGAGCGGCATCACCGAAACGATCAGTATCCCGCCGCAGGAAGGCATGCCGCCTGCTGATGTCAAGATCACAGCTGACAGTGCAACTCAGGTGACGGCAGGCAAGGGCCTGTTGACCAAGCCGATGCTGGACTTGCTTGCCTGGGCCGTAGCGCATCCTGATCCCGAGGCAATGAAAGCAAATCAGGCCGAATTGAAACCGCTCCTAACGGCAGCGATGCCCATCTTCACCTCACTGACGGGCAATGCCACGGTCAGCAATGTGAATGTGGCAACCCCAATCGGCCCGGTGTCCTTCGCCGAAATCAAAGCGGACGTTGACATGAACGGCATCGTTGCCGAGGGCCTGCTGCGCGAGAAGCTGAGTTTCTCGGGCCTGCAGCTCCCCCCCGGTATCGTGCCGCCCTTTGCAACCTCCATCACGCCGAAATCCTTTACGATCGATGCAAAGGTCACGGACTTCAATCTCGAAGCGCCCGCGCGCATGATTATCGACAAGATGGACCTCACGAAAGACAAGCCGCTCTCACCCGATCTTCAGCAGCCGCTTCTGCAAGCGCTTCTGCCCAAGGGCACAGTGACAGTAACCCTCGGCCCCAGCGACATCACCAGCGATGCCGCCGTGCTTTCGGCGGATGGCAGCATGACCGCTGGTCCCATGTCACCGCCAATGGGTTCTGCTTTGGTCAAGCTGAAGGGCTTTGACGCTTTGATGCAGGCCATTCAATCGGCACCCCCCGAGATGGGGCTTCAGCAAGGAGTCGCCATGCTGATCGCCGCCAAGGGCATGGCAAAGCCAGAGGGAGATTTGCTGACCTGGAAAATCGAGTCCAAGCTGCCTGCGGGCGTCACGATCAACGGCATTGACCCTTCAAAAATGTAGACGAAGGCACTGGTGAGTACACATCGGGCGGAAAACGGGCCGTAGGGCGAAGCACGTCTTGATGCTTCCACCAGATATGCGCCATTTATCAACCCTGTGCACAGCCTCCCAAAATAAGCGTTGGAAATCAGCCGCCGCTCCGCTAGATACGGGGGCAGAGATTTCCTTCCACCCTTTGCGATGGCGCCGGGGCGCCGGGCTTGCCGTGATGGCAGAAAGCCCATTTCAGGCCCGGCGCAGTTCAGGGTCGGCTTGGCCCTTTGGGTTCAGGCCGGTGGTGGAAGATGGCGATCGGAACCAACGGGTAATTGATTGAAACGGCTCACGGCTTGAGTCCCTTCGTGCAACCGCAGACCAGTCTGCGGCGCCTTTGGCACGCGCTCCGGCAGCCCCTTCAGATGGACAGCATATGAGACCCAACCAGCACAACAACAACAAGCGCAACCGCAACCGCCACCGGAGCGGCGGCGGCGGCGGCGGCAATAATAACAACAACGGCAATCCGCTGACGAGGGTCTATGACAGCAACGGCCCGGACGTAAAGGTGCGCGGCACCGCCCAGACGGTGGCCGACAAATATCTCCAGCTTGGCCGCGATGCCCAGTCCTCGGGCGACAGCGTGATGGCGGAGAGCTATTTCCAGTATGCCGAGCATTATCTCAGGATCGTCGCGGCGGCGCAGGCCTATCAGCAGCAGATGCAGCCGCAGCAGTATCGCCGCCCCGACGACATGGACGACGAGGAGGGCGACGGCCAGCCGGTGCAGGAGGGCCAGGCAGAGGCGCGGGGGCCTGAGCAGCCGCAGCCCGATGGCGAGCAGCCCTATGAGGGCGAGCCCAGGCAGCAGAATTTCCGCCCGCGCGAGGACCGCTACCAGCGCAACGACACCTATAACCGCAATGACCGCAACGGCGAGCAGCAGGGCGAGCGGAGCTACAACAGCAACCGCGACAGGAACCGCAACCGCTGGCAGGACCGCCGCGGCGAGCAGCAGAATTTCCAGGACGACAATCGCGGCAACCAGGCCCAGCCGCGGATGGACGAGCAGCCGCGCGAGCAGGCCCCGGCCCCGGTGGCGCAGCGCGACGAGCAGCCCGACACCCAGTGGGAGGCCCCGTCCTTCCTCCGCCGCCCCGCGCCCTTGCCGGTCGCTGAAGCCGCACCCGTTGCGGAAGCCGTGAGCGAAGCCCCGGCCGAGGAAAAGAAGCCCCGCCGCACCCGCAAGGAAAAAGCTCCGGCCGAGACACCCGCACCCGAGACGGCGGCGGATTGATTCTTTCTCGTCTTCGCCCAGCGTCAGCGGGGAGAAGAAGGGGACCCATCGCGTAAGCGATGGGGGAGATGAGGGGCACCCGGGCGTTGTGAGAACATCCGTTGGCCCCTCTCCTATCCCATCGCGTTGCGATAGGCCCCTTTCCTCTCCCCGATAAATCGGGGCGAGGACTCCGCCTTGTGTTCCCTTCTCCGCATTCCCATATCCTTTTCAACGCGAGGCCTTGGCCGGTCCGGATGCCTTTGAGGGTCCAGGAGGAACGGGTAAGGTCAATCAGGCGTTGAGAGGCGTTTTGGGAAGGCCCGCATGGGATTCCGAAAGCGCGCAGGAGGAGTAAATACATGGATCTCGAGAAATATACCGAGCGGTCGCGCGGCTTTATCCAGTCCGCCCAGTCCCTCGCCCTTCGTGAAGGGCATCAGCGTTTCACCCCCGAACATCTGTTGAAGGTTTTGCTCGACGACGAGGAGGGCCTCGCCGCTGGCTTGATCAAGGCGGCAGGCGGCGATTCGCGCGTGGCGCTGAGGGATGTCGAGGCGGCGCTCAAGAAATTGCCGAAAGTGTCGGGCGGCGGTGCCGGGCAGGTGTACCTGTCGCCGGAATTGGCCCGCGTCTTCGAGGCGGCCGAGAAGATGGCCGAGAAGACCAAGGACAGCTATGTGACCGCCGAGCGCCTGTTGCAGGCGCTGGCCATCGAACCTTCGGAAGCCGCAAAGGCGCTGAAGGCGGGGGGTGTTACGGCGCAGGGGCTGAACGAGGCGATCAATGCCATCCGCAAGGGCCGCACCGCCGATACGGCGTCGGCCGAGCAGGGCTATGACGCACTGAAGAAATATGCCCGCGACCTGACGGAAGCGGCGCGCGAGGGCAAGCTCGATCCGGTGATCGGCCGCGACGAGGAAATCCGCCGCACCATCCAGGTGCTGTCGCGGCGTACCAAGAACAATCCGGTGCTGATCGGCGAACCGGGCGTGGGCAAGACGGCCATTGCCGAAGGCCTGGCGCTGCGCATCGTCAAGGGCGACGTGCCCGAGAGCCTGAAGGACAAGAAGCTTCTGGCCCTCGATATGGGCGCGCTGATCGCCGGTGCGAAATATCGCGGCGAGTTCGAGGAGCGCCTGAAGGCGGTGCTCTCGGAAGTGACGAGTGCCGAGGGCGGCGTCATCCTGTTCATCGACGAGATGCACACGCTGATCGGCGCCGGCAAGGCCGATGGCGCCATGGACGCCTCCAACCTGCTGAAGCCCGCCTTGGCGCGCGGCGAACTGCACTGCGTGGGCGCAACGACCCTTGATGAATACAGGAAGCATGTGGAGAAGGACGCGGCGCTGGCGCGGCGCTTCCAGCCCATCTTCGTGCCCGAGCCCACGGTTGAGGATTCGATCTCGATCCTGCGCGGCATCAAGGAGAAGTATGAGCTTCACCATGGCGTGAGGATCACCGATTCGGCGCTCGTCGCCGCGGCGGTGCTCTCCAACCGCTATATCTCCGACCGCTTCCTGCCCGACAAGGCCATCGACCTGATGGACGAGGCGGCCTCGCGCCTGCGCATGCAGGTCGATTCGAAGCCCGAGGAGCTCGACGAACTGGACCGCCGCGTGATGCAGCTCCAGATCGAGCGCGAGGCGCTGAAGAAGGAAACCGATAGCGCGTCCAAGGACCGCCTCGGCAAGCTTGAGAAAGAGCTGGCCGACGTGGAGGAGAAATCCGCAACGCTTACGAGGCGCTGGCAGGATGAGAAGGAAAAGCTCGCATCCGCCTCCAAGGTGAAGGAGGAATTGGAGAAGGCGAAGCTGCAGCTCGACCAGGCGCAGCGGAAGGGCGATTTCGCCAAGGCCGGTGAACTCACCTATTCCACCATCCCGGGGCTTGAGAAGAGGCTCAAGGAGGCGGAGGAGGCCGGCAACTCGCGCATGCTCGAGGAGGCGGTGACCGATTCGCACGTGGCCCAGGTCGTCTCGCGCTGGACCGGCATTCCCGTCGACAAGATGCTGGAAGGCGAGCGCGAGAAACTTCTCCAGATGGAGAAGGAACTGGCGAAGCGCGTCGTCGGCCAGTCGCCCGCCGTGCTGGCCGTTTCAACCGCCGTGCGCCGTGCGCGCGCGGGCCTTCAGGACCCGAACCGGCCCATCGGCTCGTTCATGTTCTTAGGGCCGACGGGCGTCGGCAAGACCGAACTAACCAAGGCGCTGGCGAGCTATCTCTTCGATGACGAGCACGCCATGGTTCGCCTCGACATGTCGGAATATATGGAGAAGCACTCCGTCTCGCGGCTGATCGGCGCCCCTCCGGGCTATGTCGGCTATGATGAGGGCGGTGCGCTGACCGAAGCCGTGCGGCGCAGACCCTATCAGGTCGTGCTGTTCGACGAGATCGAGAAGGCGCACCCCGATGTCTTCAACGTGCTTTTGCAGGTGCTGGATGACGGCCGCCTGACCGATGGCCAGGGCCGCACCGTGGACTTCAAGAACACGCTGATCATCATGACGTCGAACTTAGGCTCCGAATATCTCGTGAACCTCGGCGAGACGCAGGATGTGGACGAGGTCGAGGATGAGGTGATGAAGGTGGTGCGCGGGCATTTCCGCCCCGAGTTCCTGAACCGCCTCGACGAGATCGTGCTGTTCCACAGGCTCAAGCGCGCCAACATGGGCTCGATCGTCGACATCCAGCTGGGACGCCTCAGGAAGCTCTTGGCCGACCGCAAGATCGAGATCAGCGTCTCCGACGCGGCGCGCAACTGGCTGGCCGAGAAGGGCTATGATCCCGCCTATGGCGCGAGGCCCTTGAAGCGCGTGATCCAGAAGAACGTGCAGGATCCGCTGGCCGAGGAAATCCTCGCCGGCCGCATCAAGGACGGCGAGACTGTGGAGATCGACACCAAGGGCGGCGTGCTGACCTTCAATGGCCTGGCGGTGGGCGGCGAACCCGTTGACCCCAAGGTGGTGAGCCTGCACTAAGTAAAATTACACCGGAATGGAAAGGCGGTGGCTGCAGGGCCGCCGCCTTTTTTCATGCGATGGCGGCCACAGAGCCGCCTGCCTTGAGATAGGCGCGCGACAGGATCACCGCCGTCGTCACCACCTGATAGGCGTTGATGAGGCCGGCGAGAAACATGCCAATCAAGAAAATGAAATTAAAACGCCCATCAGCGCAAAAAAATTCGCCTTTGCCATCTGACAGAAGCGCGCCCGTATAAGCAATGATGAAAATCAACACCGAGAGCAATCCAAAGCAAAGCAGCAGGCGGGGCGCGGCGTAACCGAAAATCTGTTTGCCGCGTCCGGAGGCGGCGGCCATTGAGGGATTATCGCCCGCGACGATGGCCGGAAACATGGTGCCCCATTTGGCGAAGGCGAAGACCGATCCGGCGAGAAGGCCAATGCCGCCGCATCCGTAGGCCACATATTCCGGTGCGCCAAACATCAGGGCGATAATGAAAAAGGGGGCCGCGATCAGAATCGATAACAAGCTCATGCCGAAGGCGCGCCAGAGAAACGGACTCATGATGTTGCCGGTTCCTGACGAGCGTTTGCCCAGCACTTCCATCGCCTGCTTGCCACTGATGTTGCGCAAGACCGTGAGATGGGCGGGGATGGCGAGATAGACGGCGGCGAACAATTGCGCCACGCCCGAGCCGCTGCTGCCCTTCCAGAGTTCCGACAGCAGCGCGAAGCCGGTGATGACCAGCGCATAGACGAGCGCCATCCAGCCATTGGCCTTGATCACCTCAAGAACTCTCTTCCCAGATACCGGATTGCTGCTCCGTGCCGTCCATCGCCGCGCTCCTGATGATCGGCGATCTTAGCGTGGGAGCGATGGTCGCGCCAGACGGATTGGAACGAGCCCTTCGCGCGTCCTGCCGTGAACCGGGCCGCCGCCTGAAATGCTTCTGCTTCAGAACTTCAGCGGCTTCGCCTGTTTCACATGGGTGAGGCCGCGCACCTTTTCGAGCACGTTGTCCGGCAGCGGCTCGTCAAGCTGCACGATGCAGATCGCCTCATCGCCTTGCGCCTTGCGGCCCATGTTGAAGGTAGCGATGTTGATGCCGGAATTGCCCAGCAGCATGCCCAGCGAACCCACAAAGCCCGGCTTGTCGAGATTGGTCACATAGAGCATGTCGTGGCCGAAATCGGCTTCGAAATCGATGCCCTTGATCTGGATGATGCGCGGCTTGCCATCCGAGAAGGTGGTGCCGGCCACTGAACGCTCCAACCCCTCGGCTTTCACAGTCAGGCGGATATAGGTCTCGTAAGCACCGCGCTGGCTCTGCCGCACCTCATCCACCTTGATGCCGCGCTCTTTCGCGACAACTGGCGCCGACACCATGTTGACGGTGCCAAGCATCGGCTGCAGCACGCCCGATAACGCGGCGGAGGTAAGCGCGCGGGTGTTCATCTCGCCCACCTCGCCCGCATATTCGATCACCACGCCCTTGATCGGCGTATCGGTGAGCTGGCCTGCGAAGGACCCCAGCTTCTCCGCCAGCGCCACGAAAGGCTTGAGGCGCGGCGCTTCATCCGCAGTGATGGACGGCATGTTGAGCGCATTCGAGACAGCGCCGGTCAAGAGATAGTCCGACATTTGCTCCGCCACCTGCAGCGCCACGTTCTCCTGCGCCTCACCGGTTGACGCGCCGAGATGCGGCGTGGCGACGACATTCTCAAGCTCGAACAGCTTGTGGCTGGTCGCCGGCTCCACTTCGAACACATCAAGCGCCGCACCGGCAACGTGCCCGGATTTCAGCGCATCATAAAGTGCATCCTCGGCCACAAGCCCGCCGCGCGCGCAATTGATGATGCGAACACCTTTCCGGCATTTTGCCAGCGCCGCCGCGTCGATGATGCCGCGCGTCTTGTCGGTCAGCGGCGTATGCAGCGTGATGAAATCGGAGCGGCGGAAAATCTCGTCCAGTTCAACTTTTTCCACGCCAATCTCGATGGCACGCTCGGGCGAAAGGAAGGGATCGAAGGCGATCACCTTCATTTTAAGGCCGAGCCCGCGGTCCGCCACGATGGAGCCGATGTTCCCGCAGCCGATCACGCCCAGCGTCTTGTTGAACAGTTCCACACCCATGAAGCGGTTTTTCTCCCACTTGCCCGCATGGGTGGAGGCGTTGGCTTCGGGGATTTGCCGCGCTAGCGCCATCATCATCGAGATCGCATGTTCGGCAGTTGTAATGGCGTTGCCGAAAGGCGTGTTCATCACCACGATGCCGCGCGCCGTGGAGGCGGGAATATCCACATTGTCGACGCCGATTCCGGCGCGGCCGATCACTTTCAGTTTCGATGCGGCAGCGATGATCTTCGGCGTCACCTTGCTGGCCGAGCGGATCGCCAGGCCATCATAGTTCGGGATGGCGGCCAGCAGCGCATCCTTGTCCTTGCCGAGATCGGGCTGGTAATCGACGTCCACGCCACGGTCGCGGAAAATCTGTACGGCGGTTTCGGAGAGCTTGTCGGAAACGAGTACGCGGGGAGCCATCATGGGCCTCCTTGAAAGAAATGATCAGACGGCGGATGAATCAGGCTGCGGCCTGGGCATGAGCCCAGTCCAGCCATGGCAGCAGCGCCTTCACGTCGGAAGTCTCGACGGTGGCGCCGCACCAGATCCGAAGCCCCGGCGGCGCATCGCGATAAGCGCCGATATCCAGAGCCACGCCCTCCGCCTCCAGCAGCTTCACCATTTTCTTGGAGACGGCTTCATCGGCATCGAGCGTCAGGCATACCGATGTATTAGACTGCGTCGCCGGAACCTTGGCCAGATTGTGCGCCCATGGCGTTTTCTTGACCCACGCTTCAATCGCCGCCGCATTGGCATCGGCCCGCGCGCGCAGCGCGGAGAGACCGCCCAGCTTCTGCGCCCATTCCAGCGCCAGGATATAATCCTCGACGCACAACATGGAGGGCGTGTTGATCGTCTCGCCCTCGAAAATACCAGCACTCAGCTTGCCGCCGCTGGTCATGCGGAAAATTTTCGGCAGCGGCCAGGCCGGAGCGTAGCTTTCCAGCCGTGCAACCGCGCGGGGGCCCAGCACGATCACGCCATGCGCGCCCTCGCCGCCCAACACCTTCTGCCAGGAGAAGGTCACGACATCGAGCTTTGCGAAATCGAGATTTTGCGCGAAGGCGGCGGACGTGGCATCGCAAATCGTCAGGCCCTCGCGCTCCGCCGGGATCCAGCTTGCATCCGGTACGCGCACGCCCGAGGTCGTGCCATTCCACGTGAAGACTACATCGCGGGTGAAATCGATCTGCGTGAGATCGGGCAATTCGCCATAAGGCGCCTTGATCGTGCGCGTATCCTTGAGCTTGAGCTGCTTGATGACGTCAGTCACCCAGCCTTCGCCAAAGCTTTCCCACGCAACCATATCCACGCCGCGCTGGCCGAGCATCGACCATAGCGCCATTTCAACCGCGCCCGTATCCGAAGCGGGCACGATGCCGATCAGGTGAGTGGCGGGCACCTCAAGCACCTCGCGCGTCAGCGTGATGGCCTTCTTCAGCCGCGCCTTGCCGGGGCCGGACCGATGCGAGCGGCCAACCAGTGCGCCAATGAGGAGTTCAGGGGACCAGCCCGGAAATTTCGCGCAGGGGCCGGAAGAGAATTGCGGATTGACCGGCCGCAATGCCGGTTTTTCAGTCGTCATCTTGTGCTCCATCCTTGCAGATGGACTGGCCCTCGGTGGGGAGGGCTAGCCCGGCGACGCATATGCCGCAATCCGGAGGAAAGAGCAACTTACAAAATGAAGCGGCGGCGGATCACTCTGCCGCCACTCCTCACACACCGAGAACTCTCGATCGAGTCTCAGAACTTGAACTGTACGCCAGCCAGGATGGAATGATCCATCGGATCGGCGCCCTTCGCCATCACTTCACGGAAGCGGTAGCCAACGTCGAGCGCGACATTCTGCGTCAGATCCACCGTCGTGCCGGCCATGAGAGCATAGGTGAAGCCGTTTTTATCGCGTCCGTTCTTCACATTGCCCCAGCCATAACCCGCGCCAGCGCCCAGGTAGGGCGTAAAGACAGTGCCGGTGGGAATGTCGAAATACATGTTCCCCAACACCGTTGTCAGGCTCATGTCCGAGCCCGGCGCGATGGAATACTTGCCGGAATAATCAACGCGCAAATCGGTGCGCAGATTGTCATTGAAACGATAGCCGGCGCCGCCGCCAATCGCCCAGTTGCTATCGTCTTTTCCGCCATTCCAGTTCAGGAAGCTCCAGCCCGCGTCGGCGCGCAGATAGAAGCCCAGGGCCGCATATTCATCAGCCGTCACCGGCGGCGTGGCATCGGCGGCCTGCGCCACACTGCCTGCGATCATCGCGAACGCCCCAGCCAGAAGAGAGAGTTTCAACGCTTTCATACTTACCTCCACACAAGCTCATCCCTGAGTCTGAACTTAGGAGGGCCAAATGGCCCAACACAGGCATGAATGCGGCAAACCCGTGACGGTTCCCGCATGTTGCTGCAATGCCACAGCGTTTTGCGCCAAAACGGGATGACGGATTGACGGCGCGCAAACCATGCCGATAGTGACAAACCGGCAATGTTCCGTGGAGAACACATGAAGCGTTCAATCGCATTCCTCGCACTGTTTTTTATCTCATCGTCCGCGGAAGCTGCGGAGTGCGCGTTGGGGAAGATCGAAACGGCACTCAAGGCTCCCCTTGAGGGCTTGCGGAAACTTGACCGTGACGCCTCCGAGGCGCAGTCAACCGAAGGCGGAACATGGACCATCTATCGCGAGAAGGATGGGCGCGTGAACACCATCATCCGCATTGATGGCGGCGAAGGGGGCCGGGTGGATACGCGGCTCAGCATCGTCAACCGTGAAACCTATGGCATCGCCCGCATGCAGACGGATTATATCCGCCATGTCTATGGTGAAGGCCCCTTCGCCAATATTCGTCAGGCTACGGATTATTACTTCTTCTGCGGCGGCAAGCTCTACATGGCCGACCCGCAATGGAGCGTGGTCGATCCGGACGCCTATCCCAAGGCGGCGGCGGAAGCCCGCGCCATCTTCCTCGGCAGCAAGGATATCGCCGAGTTCACCAAGGGTCTCGCGCGCTGATCAGGCGGCAGCCTTGGCGATCACCCCGCAGAGATCATCGACGATCCGCCGTACCAGCCCCTCATCATCGCCTTCCGCCATCACGCGGATCAAGGGCTCGGTGCCCGAGGGGCGGATGACGAGGCGGCCTGAATTGCCCAGCATGGCCTCCGCATCGGCAACGGCGGACTTCACCTGAGGTTCTTCCAGCGGCTTGCCCTGCTTGAATTTCACGTTCTTCAGGACTTGCGGCAGCGGCACGAACTGCCGGCACACCTCGCTTACCGGCTTCCCCTGACGCTTCACTTCCGCCAACACCTGAAACGCCGCCAGCAGCCCATCGCCCGTGGTCGAAAAATCCGAAAGAACGATATGGCCGGATTGTTCGCCGCCCACATTGAAGCCATGCGCGCGCATGTGCTCCACCACATAGCGGTCACCCACCTTGGTGCGCGTGAGCGTCAGCTTCTTTTCCGCAAGATGGCGCTCAAGGCCAAGGTTGGACATGACGGTGGCCACAAGCCCGCCGCCCTTCAACTCACCGCGCGCCGCCCAGGATGTGGCGATCAGCGCCATCACCTGGTCGCCATCGATGACATTGCCGCGCTCGTCGACGATGATCACCCGGTCGGCATCACCATCAAGTGCGATGCCGATGTCGGCCCGTGTTTCGCGCACCTTCTCGCGCATCGCGTCGGGTGCGGTCGAGCCGCACTTCTCATTGATGTTGAGGCCATCCGGCGTATTTCCGATCTGGATGATCTCGGCTCCAAGTTCCCAAAGAGCGGTCGGCGCAACCTTGTAAGCCGCGCCATTCGCGGTATCGATTACCACGCGCAGGCCTTCGAGCCTCAAGTCACGCGGGAATGCGTGCTTGGCGAATTCGATGTAGCGGGCCTGCGCATCTTCAATCCGTTTGGCCCGGCCGATTTCGGCAGGCGCCGCCACTTCAAGAAGCGAAGGATTGTCCAGCAGCCGCTCGATCTCGCTTTCCTGATCGTCCGAAAGCTTGTAGCCATCCGGCCCAAAAATCTTGATGCCATTGTCCGCGAAGGGATTGTGCGAGGCGGAAATCATCACCCCCAGATCGGCCCGCATGGAGCGGGTCAGCATGGCCACCGCCGGTGTCGGCACCGGCCCAAACAGAAACACGTCCATGCCGGCCGAGAGCAGCCCCGCCGTCAGCGCCTGCTCGATCATATAGCCGGAAAGCCGGGTGTCCTTGCCGATCACCACGCGGTGCCGGTGCGCGCCGCGCCGGTAGAGATTTCCCGCCGCCTGCCCGATCTTCAGCACCATGTCGGCTGTCATGGCCCCGGTATTCGCCGTGCCGCGTACGCCATCGGTGCCGAAATACTTGCGAGACATCGTCTTCTCCCGGTCTAGAGACCGCTGTGCGCGGGGTCAGCCGCGGCCAGCGCCACGGCCAGCGCGTCATGGGTTGCCTTCACATCATGCACGCGGATGATTTGCGCTCCGTTAAGCGCCGCCTGGACTGCACCGCCAACCGAACCATGAACGCGCTCGCCTGCCGCTTTCACGCCCGTCAGCGCCCCCACGAAACCCTTGCGGGAAAGCCCCACCAGCAACGGCACACCCAACCCGTGAAACAGCGTCAACTGGCTCATGATCTCGATGTTGTGGGCGAAGGTCTTGCCAAATCCCAAGCCGGGGTCGGCGGCGATCATCGAAACCCCGGCCTCCCGCGCAGCGGCGATCCGGGCTTCGAGGTAATCGTAAACATCCAGCGCCACATCATCATACTTGGGCGCCAGCTGCATGGTCTTGGGGTCGCCCTGCGCATGCATCAGCACCACAGGCCGATCCAATTCCCCCGCCACCGCGAGGGCTCCCGGATCAAAATTCAACGCCGAGACATCGTTGATGACGGCAGCTCCAGCCGTGACGGCTTCACGCATTACCGAAGCCTTGCGGGTGTCACAGGAAATGCAGTGGCCCTTCCCCGCCAAGGCCCGGATCACCGGAACGATCCGATCCCGTTCCACGTCATCTGGAACCGCATCCGATCCCGGCCGCGTCGACTCCCCGCCGACATCAAGGATTTGTGCGCCATCTTCGGCCAGCGTCAGGCCATGAGCAATGGCCGTGGCCGCCTGATCATGTTTTCCGCCATCCGAAAAACTGTCGGGCGTCACATTCACGATGCCCATGATGAACGGCGATCCCCCAATCGGCAGATTGCCGAGATAACGCTTCTCTTCGATGCGGCCCAGAAGATCGGATTTGGGAAGGTCAGTGTAGGGAATGATCTCGCGATAGACAGTTCCCTCGCGCCGCTCGATCAGCTCCACCGCATGAAAGGCGATGGTCATATGGCCGCCAAGCCGGCCTGCCTGCCCCCGGCTCATGGCGCGGACAGCCGCCGCGCCATGGCTCAATCCGATGGGCCGGTAATAGACCTTGGACATCTGCCGTTACGACTGTGTCTGCGGCTCCATGCCATCCGCACCGCGCGCCGGGCCTGAAGACGGAACGGAGGAGGTCGCGCGGCCCGAGGGCCTGCCATTGCCGCCGTCGTCTCGCTTGGGCGGAATGCCTTTCAGCAGGTCGGTGATTTCCTCGCCGCTCAGGGTTTCATATTCCAGCAAGCCCTTGGCGAGGGTCTCAAGGTCCTTCTTCTTCTTGGTCAGGATACGGCGCGCCGTTTCGAAGCCTTCGCTGACTAGGCGCTTCACCTCGTCATCGATCTTCTGCGCCGTCATTTCCGAGATGTTTTGCGTCCGCGAGACGGAATGGCCGAGGAACACCTCTTCCTGGTTTTCGCCATAGGCAACCGTACCAAGCTCATCGGAATAACCCCAGCGCGTTACCATCGCCCGGGCAAGGCGCGTCGCCTGCTCGATGTCGGATTGCGCGCCCGAGGTCACATTATCGCGGCCGAAGGTCAGTTCCTCCGCGATGCGCCCACCCATCATGATGGCAAGGCGAGAGGTCATCTGCGTGAAGCTCATCGACAGCCGGTCACCTTCTGGCAGTTGCATCACCATGCCCAGCGCACGTCCGCGCGGGATGATGGTGGCCTTGTGCACGGGATCGGCCTTCGGCACGTTCAGCGCCAGAAGCGCATGGCCTGCTTCGTGATAGGCGGTGAGCTTCTTCTCGTCCTCGCTCATGGCGAGGGAGCGGCGCTCGGCGCCCATCATCACCTTGTCCTTGGCCTCCTCGAAATCATGCTGCGTCACCATGCGCTTGTTGCGGCGCGCGGCGAGAAGGGCAGCTTCATTGACGAGGTTGGCAAGATCGGCGCCAGAAAATCCCGGCGTTCCGCGCGCCAGCGTTTTTGCGTCAATGTCCGGCGCCAGCGGCACGTTCTTCATGTGCACTTTCAGAATCTTCTCACGGCCCGCCACATCCGGGTTGGGCACCACGATCTGCCGGTCGAAACGGCCGGGACGCAGCAGAGCCGGATCCAGCACGTCAGGGCGGTTGGTGGCGGCCACGAGGATCACGCCCTCATTGGCCTCGAATCCATCCATCTCTACGAGAAGCTGGTTCAGCGTCTGCTCGCGTTCGTCGTTGCCGCCGCCAAGGCCCGCGCCACGATGGCGGCCCACGGCATCGATTTCATCGATGAAGATGATGCAGGGGGCATTCTTCTTCGCCTGCTCGAACATGTCGCGCACGCGCGATGCGCCGACACCCACGAACATTTCCACGAAGTCGGAACCGGAAATCGTGAAGAAAGGCACATTGGCCTCGCCCGCGATGGCGCGCGCCAGAAGCGTCTTGCCGGTACCCGGAGGGCCAACGAGCAAAGCGCCCTTGGGAATTTTGCCGCCAAGGCGCTGGAACTTGTGCGGGTCTTTCAGGAAGTCGACGATCTCGACAAGATCATCCTTGGCTTCGTCAACACCCGCCACATCTTCAAAGGTCACGCGGCCCTGCCGCTCGGTGAGCAGCTTCGCCTTGGACTTGCCGAACCCCATGGCCTTGCCGGAGCCCTGCTGCATTTGGCGGATGAAGAAAATCCACACCCCCACCAGCAGCACCATGGGCAGCCAATAGACCAGCGCATTGCTCAGGAAACTGTCGCTCTGGGCGGGACGGAACGAAATCTGCACATTCTTGGCGCGCAGGTCGTTGATCTGGTTTTCCGAAAGATAAAGCGGCCCGGTGGTCTGAACCACAGTGTCGTCGGTCTTCTTGGCGACGATGGATTCGCCTGAGATCATGATCGACTTGATCGACCCGTTGTTCGCCTGATTGAGAAAATCCGAATAGGCAATGTCCGAACTGCTGCTGCGGCCCACCTGTCCTTGGAACAGGCTGAACAGCGCGAACAGAAGCAGCGCGATGACGATCCAGACGGCAAAATTACGGAACTGATTCACCCTGTTTTTCCTCAACTCCGGGCGAACCGCTCAGGGGCCCGCCCAATTCCCGAGATTTCAGCCTAACATAAGGGGAGACCAACCCATTTCCAAGCTCAACATCAATGTTAACGCGCCCTATAGGTCATAACGGGGGCGGAAATCCAGAAACGGCGTGATTGCGGGATCATATCCGGGCCAAACCCAGCCGGCATCGGGAAGACGCACCACCGGCTGGCTTTCCAGAACGATCTTGGGGCCGCCCCGGTCATGCATGATGCCGGGAACATGCCGGGCCCCCTGAACCACCGATCCGGGCGGAGCCCCGATAAGAAAACGATCGTCCCAGCGCACCGACCCGCTGTCAGGAACGGTAACAGGCAAAGCCGGAACCCGCGCAGGCTCCCGGCACACCAGGATTTCACGGCCCCGGTTCCAGAAGATCGTGCCCCCCAATGTCCGGCGCACGCCGCGTGTGGCAATGGCATCTGCCATCCGCTCGATCTCGGCCCGCTCGGGGTCAGAGCCAACGCCAACATGCTGGACCACCTTGCGCAAAACTCGCAGCCACACGGGCCGGGACAGCTCTGAACGGCCATACGAACGAATCTGCGCATAGCCTTCCGCGCGGCTCCACACCGAATTGCCGATGAAGGCCGCCGCCTGTTCGTCCTGCCAGCTGACGAGGGCTTGAAACTCCGCCGCCAAATCGGCCAGCCGCTCAGGCGGGATACCGGCGGCGTTCACCCCCGCCATGGCTTTCCGAATTCGAACACGCTCGAACCGTTCATCGTCATTGCTGGGATCGTCGATCCAAGGTTGGCCCAGTGCCGTCAAATAATCCCGCAACGCCTGCCGCCGCTCGCCCAGCAAGGGGCGGAACACGCGGAGACCCTTCCATTGACTCTCCCGCAAAATGCCGGCCAGACTATCGATGCTTGAGGTGCGGGCCATGCGCATCAGCACCGTCTCGGCCTGATCGTCCATTGTGTGCGCGGTCAGCAGCACGGTGGCGCCATTATCGCGGCACCATTGGCCCATGAGATCATATCGCGCCTGCCGCGCCTTGGCCTGAATGCCCGTAATCGGATGAAGCCCATGCCAGCGAAGCGTCACGTGAGAAAGTCCAATCGCCCTGCAACACGCCGCAACCTTCAAGGCCTCATCAGCCGAAGTTGCTCTCAAGCCATGATCAACAGTCAGGACAGTGAAAGCCGTTCCGCTCCACGCCTGCGCCAGACGCAGCATCGCCATGGAGTCCGACCCGCCGGAGACAGCGAGCGCGGCATGGGGCTCGCCCTTGATCGCCTGAAAAAGATCAGCCGGAGCAGCCGGCACGCTTCGCTTCCGCCTGCGCGCGTTTGCGCGCTTCAACAGCCTTCGGGAATTCGGTGTCGACAGCGCCATAGGCGGCACAGGCTTGCTGCGTCTGCCCAAGCTGGCCGAGTGAAATGCCAAGTTTTACCAGGCTGTCAGGCGCCCGGCGGCTGTTCGGATATTGCTTGTATCCGGCGAGGAACGCCTGCGCGGCCTGCTTGTAGTCACGCTGTGCATAATAAGTCTCGCCCAGCCAGTATTGCGCGCTGCCGGCAAGGCTGTGGTCGGGGTATTTCTGCAGGAAGGTGCGGAAACCCGATTCGGCATCGCCGAACTGGCGGCGCAGCAGACTTTCGTTGGAGCGCTCATAGAGCGACTCGGGTGAATCCGGCGCGAGCGCAACATTCTGGACCGAATCGCCGCCATTGCCATTGGCATCCGGTTGCTGGACATTGCCCTGCAGAACCCCGGAGTCGTCACCCACATCCTGTTGCGCGGGGGCGACGAGAACCTGCCCCTGAAAACCGCCATCCCCCACCTGCGCCGCTGAGCCGTTGCCCAGCGCGCCGAGCACCTTGGGGCCAGGGGCTTTCAGAACGCCGGGCTGGCCGGTTTGCCCGGTGTCGTTACCGTCCGGAGAATTGGACACAACGGAATCGGAGAGAGAACCACCATCAATCTGTTCGATCCCCTCGCTGCTCGAACCGGAATTTTGGGTGGCAGCAAGCTTGGAAGCGGGCTTCGGAACGGCCGGCATCGGGGCAGCTTCGCCGGTGTTGGTCTTGGCGATCTGCGCCTTGAGCTGCTTCACCTCGAAGGTAAGTTGCTCCACCTGCCCCACGAGCGAGCGCATCTGCTCTTCAAGCTGCTGGAGGCGGACTTCATTGTCGGAAGCGGACTGCGCAAAACTCTGGCCGGACAGGCCGAAACAGAGAAGAACGGCCACGGCGGCCGAGGAGCGCAGGGATTTCAGCATGTCCGACACCATCAGGCTGGACGGCCAACGGCAGCCAGTCCAAGTCTCCCGCAGATGAACCGTAAAGAGGGTGAAAATGAGGCTGGGCGGGACGGCAAATGCCGCACCCGCCCAGCCCGATCATCACTTGGCGCCGCCGGTGATCACCGTCACGGCGCGGCGGTTCTGCGACCAGCATTGCTCGGCATCGCACAGCGCCACCGGGCGTTCCTTGCCATAGGCGATCGAGGAGATGCGATTGCCCTGAACGCCCTGGGCAATCAGGAATTCGCGTGTGGCCGTGGCGCGGCGGGCCGAAAGAGCGATATTGTATTCGCGTGTGCCGCGCTCGTCGGCATGGCCCTCGACCTGAACGGTCACCGAACCATATTGCTGCAGCCAGGATGCCTGCTTGCGCAGCGTCTCCTGCGCCTCGGGCGTGAGGGTCGACTGGTCCTGCTGGAAATAGACACGGTCTCCGACGTTGAGCGTGAAATCCTGCTGTGAACCGGGGCGGGCATTGCCAACCGTGCCGCCGTCGTTCAAATCCGGCGTCGTTTTCTTGGAACACGCCGCCAGCGCCAGAAAACAGCAGCAGACAGCTGCCAGCTTGTAGCTGGCCAAACGTGACATCATGGCAACCCACTCCTCATCCCGGACCCCCGCCCGGTCTTAAAATTGAATGATCCCGCCCCAACCGCCGCAAAGGTCAGCGGCGGCCGGAGAACGAAATCTGGCCCTGCCATATTTTGCTGAAACAGGGTTAACAATTCCTCTCCCTCGCGGGAAAGGACCGTGCGCCAGACTCAGCTCGTCCTGGCGCCGGAGGTGATAACGGTGACAGCGCGGCGATTTTGTGACCAGCACTGTTCGGCATCACACAAGGCCACCGGACGTTCCTTGCCATAGGCGATGGACGAAATGCGCTTCGCATCGATGCCTTGGGCGATCAGGAAATCACGCGTTACCGTGGCCCGCCTGGCCGAAAGGGAAATATTGTACTCGCGCGTTCCGCGCTCATCGGCATGACCCTCGATCTGGATGGCCACATCTGAATATTTCGAAAGCCACGCCGCCTGCTTGCGCAGCGTCTCCTGCGCGTCCGGCGACAGCGTCGTCTGATCCTGCGCAAAGAACACACGGTCACCAGCGTTCAGCGCCAGGTCCTGCGCCGAACCCGGAATGACGCTGCTATGGCTCGACGGATCATCGAGATTGGCGGTGGTCTTCTTGGAGCAGGCTGCAAGCGACAGAGCGCAGCAGAAAGCAACGGCAATCTTGAAACTCACGGAACTCTTCATTTACTTATCCCCTTTGGTCATTGTCTTGACCGGCTGACGCATCCCCGCGTCCATCCGGCGGCGGGCCCCCCGGCCCATTTCAAACTCTCAGTTCAGTTTCGGCGACCACGCCGGATCGGATGCGAACTCCGGCGTCGGAATTTTCTGTTCGTTGTAGCCGGTGATATCGACGGACCAGAGTTGCGGGCCGCCGTTCTCGCCTTGCGTATCGCGGAAGAACATCACCACGCGGCCGTTAGGTGCCCATGTCGGCCCCTCATTGTGGAAGCCTTCGGTGAGGATGCGTTCGCCCGAACCATCGGGCTTCATCACGCCGATGCCAAAGCCCGTCGCTGTCTGCTTGGTGAAGGCGATATAGTCTCCGGCAGGCGACCATACCGGCGTTGAATAGCGGCCATCGCCAAAGCTGATGCGCGTCTGGTTGGAGCCATCGGCATTCATCACATAGACCTGCTGCGTGCCGCCGCGATCCGATTCAAACGTGATCTGGCTGCCATCCGGCGAATAGCTGGGCGCGGTGTTGATGGCGGGCACATTGGTGAGTTGGCGCGTGCTCTTGGAGCGCAGGTCGAGCTCGAAGATATTGGCATTGCCGCCATCCTGAAGGCTCATGATCACCTTCTGCCCGTCGGGCGAAAAGCGCGGCGCGAAGCTCATGTTGGAAAACTCGCCCACAATCTCGCGCTGCTTGGTGTCGATGTTCATGAGATAGACGCGCGGCGAATTGTTGCCGAACGACATGTAGGTGATTTCCTGAGAGTTGGGCGAGAAGCGCGGCGTCAGCACCAGGTCGCGGCCATCGGTCAAGGGCCTCGGATTGAAGCCATCCTGATCCATGATCATCAACCGCTTCACGCGCTGGTTCTTGGGGCCGGACTCATCGACAAACACCACGCGCGTATCAAAATAGCCGTCGATGCCTGTAAGTTTCTTGTAGATCACATCTGCGATGAGATGGCCGATGCGGCGCGTACTTTTGGCTGAAGCGGTAAATTGCTGTGCCTCAAGCTGCCCTTGGCCGTTCACGTCCCACAAGCGGAACTCTGCGCGCACCTTGCCGCCATCGATGAAGACCTGACCTGTCACAAGCGCCTTTGCCTGAATTTGCCGCCAATCCGCAAAGCGGGGCTCCTGATCGAAATTGCGAATCTGTTCGATGAAAGAGGCGGGATCGATTGGGTTGAAATAGCCGGAATGCCCAAGATCATTGGTGACAACACTGGTAATTGTGTTGGCCGCATCCTCCGCCCCCCCGCCCGCAATGAACGGGGAAATTGCAATCGGCATAGGGCTGACTTTTCCGCCATCAATCACGCCCTGAATGGCGTATGCCGGAATTGAGAATGAGACCGCGCAAAACAGCGCGCAGACCATCGCGAGAAGAGCCTTTGTACGGATCAAATTGGAAATCATCGTTGGGGCCATATCAGCCATTCGCCATCATGTTCGGATTGAAGGTGAGGGTGTTGTCCTTCCACAACTCATAGCGGTCCTTGGGAAGGAAGTCGTAGTTCTGGCAATCCATCAGCGCCGCAATCGCCGAGCGCGCCGTGGCCTGGCTCAGGCCATCGGAACCCGCACTGGCAATCTCAGGCACGCCATTGATGCTGCCATCGAGATTCAATTGAAAATGAATCTGCACCGAGACATTGGCCTCGATGGCGCCCGGCGGCACGGCCCAGCAGCTCTTCACCTTCTGGATGAAGGCATCAAGAATGGTGGCCGAGATTTCGTTGTCCGAGCCATCCGCTGTCTTCGTGCCTTTCGCGGCGCTCGAGTCAATGGCGGAGGTCGCATCCGGGGCTTTTGAATCAGGCACCTTGTTCAGAAGGTTCTCAATCTCATCCGTATTGAACTCCGCCTTTTTCTTGTTGGCCTTGTCCGCCACCTTCTTCGGCTTCTCGACAGGTTTCGGATCGGGCTTCTTTTCCGGCGGCTTGGTATCAGGCGGCTTGGGCGCCGGCGTGTCGTCCACCGTGTCCTTGATCAAATCTTTCAGCGCCGCCGCATCGGGAGGCGGAGGTTCCGTCTTCGCAGGCTTGGGCGGCGCGGGATCGGGCTTCTTCACCTCGGGCGGCGGCGGAGGCTCCGCTGCCGCTTCCTTCACCGCCTTCACTTCCTTGGGCGCCACCTTGTCGGCGGGCGCGGCCTTCACAACCTGGTCAGCCTTCTTGGCCGCAGGCTTGTCCTTCGGCACCGGCGCATCCTTGGCGGTCGCCATGGTCTTCGAAACGTCGCCAATCTTGCTGATATCCACCTGCACCGGCTGGGTGTTGGTGACGAAATTATTGGGGCTGGGCAAAACGACAAGCGCGGCAATCAGAATCGCCGCATGCAGAAGAAAAGATGTCGTGAGGCTCCAGCGCATCGTCAGTTGCCGCTTGCCCCGTCCGTTGTCTTGGGCTTGTCCTGGCCATTGCCGGTGACGAGGCCGATCTTGTGATAGCCGGCGGAATTGAGAACGCCCATCACTTCCATCACCGCACCATAGGGCACGTTGGTGTCGGCGCGCACCAGGATCTGTTCATCATAGCCCTGCTTGGCGATGGCCAGAAGCTTGGGAGACAGCGCATCGAGGGTGATCGGGCTTTCCTGCAGGAACAGCGTGCGGTCGGCCTTCACCGTAATGGCGATCGGCTCGTCATGGCTGTCGAGTTGCTTGGCCTGCGTCTTGGGAAGTTCGATGGGAACACCCACCGTCATCAAAGGCGCGGCCACCATGAAGACGATCAGCAGCACCAGCATCACGTCCACCATCGGAGTGACGTTGATATCGCTCATCACCCGGCCGCCGGACCTGCGGCGCGAATTGCGCCCGGTATAACCGCCCTTCGCTCCCCCTGCTGCTGCACCCATCCTCAGACCCGCTCATCAAGCTGGCGCGAAATAATCGCGGAAAATTCATCGGCGAAGTTTTCCAGCCGCGCCCCGATCCGCCCTGCATCGGCGGTGTACATATTGTAGAAGATTGTCGCCGGTATGGCGGCAACAAGGCCGATGGCGGTGGCGAAAAGCGCCTCCGCGATGCCCGGCGCCACGACGGCCAGATTGGTATTCTGCGAATTGGCGATGGCCTGGAAGGACGTCATGATGCCCCACACCGTGCCGAACAGGCCGATGAAGGGCGCCGCCGAACCGGTCGTGGCGAGGAACAGCAGCCGCGATTCCACATCGTGCATCTCCTTCTGGATCTGCACGTCCATGACTTTCTCGATGCGCTTCTGCACGCCTTGGAAGCCGGCTCGCATCGCCGCATCCTGGCTGCGCTTCCATTCACGCATCGCCGCCATGAAGATCGCCGCGAGGCCAATGTTGGTGCGGTTGCCGAGCGCCAGATAGAGATCTTCCAGCGACTGCCCCGACCAGAAGCTCTGCTCAAACCGGTCATTGGCCGCGTTCATGCGGCGGAAGGCGAAAAACTTTTCGATGATGATTGCCCAGCCCCAGATGGAGGCCAGCGCCAGCCCCAGCATCACCAGCTGAACCGGAAAACTCGCCTGCCACACCAAATGCCAGATGGAGATATGGCCGCCTTGCGCGACGGTGTCTGTTGTAACCGGATCCATGCTTTCCTTACTCCACGCCGAAGCCTGTGCCGAAGCCTTCGGCGTCAGTCGCGGCACCCATCCCGAGGAGAAGGGGCCGAGAAACAGGGCAAATCTGTCGAAACTGCGGCGATTCGGGCCTTTTGGCCCGCGATCGACGCAATGCCGGGCCACATTCAGCCCATGCCATCCCTGTTTGCGCGGTTTATGGTTAAGCTGGGGTTAAATCTCTGATTCAGAGGGGCAATTTGAGATGGCCTGCCATCTCTTTAGGCAGCCGGCGCGGCCGCCCCGCGCCATCGACGAGCGCAACCGTCACCTCAGCGGTGAACAGCGCCTCCAGTCCCTTCAGCACACGCTGCGCCAGAACGACGCGCGCGCCGCCCACCTCGATCATGCGGGTTTCGACATCCAGCAGATCGTCTAGCCGTGCGGGCTTAAGAAAATCGCACGCCATCCGCCGCACCACGAAGGCCAGTCCATCGAGACGGCTGTGATGGATGCCCCGCAGCCGCAGGCAATCGGTGCGGCCCCGCTCGCAATATTTGAGATAGTTGGAATGATAGACGATGCCGCCCGCATCCGTGTCTTCGTAATAAACACGGAGCGGCAGCCAGTGCGCGCCATCGCGGAATTCACCCGCCAACCGCTCAGTCATCATTTTCGCCCAGCGGCAGCACGCCCTGGGTGATATCCGGCCGCTGCGGCACGGCGAGGCCCAGATGGCGGAAGGCATGCGGCGTCAAAAGCCGCCCACGCGGCGTGCGATTGAGGAAACCCTGCTGGAGCAGATAGGGTTCAACAATATCCTCAATCGCGTCACGCGCCTCGGAGAGAGAGGCGGCAATCGTGTCGATGCCCACCGGCCCGCCGCCGAAGTTGACGGCAATGCAGGTGAGATAGCGGTGATCCAGCGCATCAAGCCCCCGCGCGTCCACATCGAGATTGCGCAGGGCCTTGTCCGCTGCGTTGCGGTTGATGGTCGTGATCCCCGCCACCTCGGCAAAGTCGCGCACGCGGCGCAACAGCCGCCCGGCAATGCGGGGCGTGCCGCGGGAGCGCCGGGCAATTTCGGCGGCTCCTTCTTCGGCGATTGCCACCTGCATCACCCGCGAGCCACGCTTCACGATCTCCAGCAACTCGTCATCGGAATAAAAATCAAGCCGCACCGGAATGCCGAAACGGTCGCGCAACGGCGTCGTCAGAAGCCCCGTGCGCGTGGTGGCGCCCACCAGCGTGAACTTCGCCAGATCGATCCGCACCGAGCGAGCCGCTGGCCCCTCGCCGATGATGAGATCAAGCTGGAAATCCTCCATCGCCGGATAAAGCACCTCTTCCACCGCCGGGCTGAGGCGGTGAATCTCGTCAATGAACAGCACGTCGCGCTCTTCCAGATTGGTGAGCAGCGCCGCAAGATCGCCCGCCTTGGCGATGACGGGGCCGGACGTGGCGCGGAAATTGACGCCCAGTTCCCGCGCCATGATCTGCGCCAACGTCGTCTTGCCAAGGCCGGGAGGCCCTGCGAACAGCACATGGTCCAGCGCTTCGCCGCGCGCCTTCGCCGCCTGAATGAAGACGCGGAGATTCTGCTTGGCCTTGGACTGCCCAATGAATTCATCAAGCCGCTGCGGGCGGATCGCCGCATCCGCCGCATCCTCGCCGCGCTTCTCGCGATCAATCAGCCGCGCCGTCATGACACCGCCAGTTCACGCAGCGCGGCGCGGATCAGTTTTTCTGCAGGTTGATCATCGCCGAGTTTCCGCATTGCCGAGGCAACGGCGACAGACGCCTGCGCCTGACCATAGCCCAGATTGACGAGCGCGGAAATCGTATCGCTGACAGCTGATGATTTCGGCGAATCGAGATCAGCAGCCACGCGCGCCAGACCCGGATCGGAAGATGCGAAACTGGGCACCTTGTCTTTCAATTCCAGCACGATCCGTTCCGCCAGCTTTTTGCCCACGCCATTGGCGCGGCCGATCATCGCCTTGTCCTGAAGTGCGATGGCATTGCCGATTTCGCTGGCAGATAGCGTGGAAAGAATGGCCAGCGCCACCTTGGTGCCCACGCCCTGGACGGACAGCAGCAGCCTGAACCATTCACGCTCGTGCAACGTCGCAAACCCAATGAGGCGGATCAGGTCCTGGCTCACCAACATTTCGGTGTGAACCTCGGCAAATTCACCCGGCGGCAGCGCGGCCAGCGTCTTGGCGGAACAGAAGACATGATATCCCACCCCGCCCACATCGACGATCACCCAGTCCACGCCGGCGGAATCGATCCGGCCCTTGAGCTTTCCGATCATGGGTGCGTATCCGGCGCCAAAACATCGACTTCCGGAAAATATGTGCGATAGCGCGCCGCATCGCGCGTCAGCAGCCGATGCCCGCGTGTTGCAGCGTGACTGCCGATCAGAAAATCTGGCAACGTCCGCTCCCGCATGCCGCCCCTGCGCTTGTATTCCGCATAGGCGACACTCGAACGGAACGCCACATCCCAAGGCATCTCTTCGCGCGTAAACATTGGCTGCGAGAAAATCCCCTCAAACAGCTTTTCCGATTTGAAGGCCCGCGCCACTTCTGACGCCACGACGACATTGACAATCAGCGGGCCATCCTCCCGAACGGTCTCGAGCATCCGCGCCGACCAGTCAAACCAGACGGGATCACGTTCAAACACATCAATGAGCACATTCGAGTCAACGAGGGTCGAGGTCATTGAAAGGTCCCCGCGTGTCCTCGAGAATTTCATCCGCGGTCATCTCGCCGTCGGCGACACCTGCAGCGCCCGCCAGCCAGTCGCGAAATTGCCGCTTCCGCCTGTCCCGCTCATTATCATCATCTGGCCGCTTGCGGATCACCACCTCTCCATTTCGAAAGGCGATTTCCAGATCAGATTTCTGGTCAATTCCGGCCTGATCGCGCACCTCTTTCGGGATGGTCACCTGGCCCTTGCTGGTAATTCGCATGGTAATACCTCTTGGGTATTACCTATCCGCAAAACGTGAACAAGTCAAGAACGCGCGAGGACGGCAGCCAGTGCAGAGGAACGCCGGTGATGGGCATGGCAAATGGCAATGGCCAGTGCATCGGTGGAATCGGCGGTGTTCAACTGCGCGCGTGGCAGCAGCAGGCGCACCATGTGTTTCACCTGGTCTTTTTCAGCGTGACCGACGCCGACAACGGATTTCTTGATCATGTTCGGCGCATATTCGGCAACGGCAATCCCGATGATGGCCGGCGCCAGTAACACCACGCCTCGCGCCTGCCCCAGCTTCAGCGTGGCGCGCGCGTCCTTGTTGACGAAGGTTTCCTCAACCGCCGCCTCATCAGGCGCGAAATCCCGGAGGATCGCCAGAAGCTGGCTATGAATCTGGTGAAGGCGCTGGGCCAAATCTGCGGCGGGGTCAGAATGCAAAGCGCCATCGGCAATATAAGACAGCCGCTGGCCATCCTGCTCGATGATGCCCCAGCCGGTGTTGCGCAAGCCCGGATCGATGCCGATGATTCGCACCATGGCCGAAGAGTAACAGATCAGGCGGCGTTGAGCTTCGCCATCACATCGTCGGGGATATCGGCGTTGGAGAACACCACCTGCACGTCATCGTCCTCATCCAGAGCGTCGACGAGTTTCATGAGGCTTTCGGCCTTTTCCTGATCGACGGGTGTCATGGTCTGCGGCTTCCACACAGCTTTCACGCTGTCCGCATCGCCGAACTTCGCGGCCAGGGCGGAGGAGACGTCGCCGATCGATTCAAAGGCGCAGGTGATCGTGTGGCCTTCCTCATCGGACTCGACGTCATCGGCGCCCGCGTCGATCGCCGCCTCGAGCATGGCGTCGGCGGAAGCCTTGGCGGCAGGATAGACGATTTCTCCGGCGCGCGAAAACATAAACGCCACTGAGCCTGACTCGCCCAGATTGCCGCCGAACTTGGTGAACTGCGCGCGCACATTGGAGGCCGTGCGGTTCCGGTTGTCGGTCAAGGCTTCAACGATCACCGCCACACCGCCCGGGCCGTAACCCTCATAGCGCACCGTGTCATAATTCTCGGCGTCACCGCCTTGCGCTTTCTTGATGGCGCGCTCGATATTGTCCTTGGGCAGGTTTTCAGCGCGTGCGTTCTGGATGGCGAGGCGAAGGCGGGCATTGGCGGACGGGTCTGGGATCCCGGCCTTGGCGGCAACAGTGATTTCGCGCGCCAGCTTCGAGAAGATCTTGGACCGCATTTTGTCCTGCTTGCCCTTGCGGTGCATGATGTTCTTGAATTGCGAATGGCCTGCCATGTCGTCCTCGGGATGTTCGGATTTTGGGCCTTATAGACGGGGCGCCTCCTGCAAAACAAGCCGCTTAACCCCTCCTTAAGCCGGGCGGGTTCAAGCTTCGGGGCATCTGGTTTGGGAGTATGCGTATGACGTTTCGGCACGGTCTGGTGACAGAACTTTCCTGTACAGCGGAAGGAATGGCGGGCACCGCCGCATCTTCAGCACTGCGGCGTGTCCGAAGCCTCGCCGATACGGCGCCATCGGGACGCCTGTTTGGGGCCATCAGCACATTGAGCGACCTGTCCCGGTCAGCCGAGCGCAATCTGGCCGCAGGTGCGGACGCTCTGCGAGCGGGAAAGGAGGCTCACGCCGCCAATGCCCTCACGCAGGCCCTTTCGGCGATGGATCGGTTGGCGGTCGTCGCGGGGCCGGGCAAGACAAGCACCCAGCTCGCCCGCAAAACCGCCGGCTGATGTCAGCTCCGAATACCGCGCAACCGCTCTGACCGGCGGCGCAGCAATTCAACCGTCACCAGCAGGGCTGTCGAGAACAGCACGAGGACGGTCGCCGCCGCCGTGATCGTCGGGCTGATCTGTTCGCGGATGCCGGAGAACATTTGCAGCGGCAGCGTGCGCTGTTCGGGGCTGGCGAGAAACAGCACCACCACGACTTCATCAAAAGACGTGGCAAAGGCAAACAGCGCGCCCGAAATCATGCCCGGCAGGATGAGCGGCAGAACAACTTTGAAGAACACCGTGTGAGGCGCGGCGCCAAGACTTGCTCCGGCCCGCATCAAGGTGCGGTCGAATCCCATCAGCGTGGCGGTCACGGTGATGACCACGAAGGGCGTCGCCAGCGCGGTATGAGCGAGAATGATTCCCGGCAACGATCCGGCAACGCCGACGCTCGAATAGAACTTGAACATGCCCACCGCGGAAATGATCACGGGCACGATCATCGGCGAAATCAGCACTGCCATTACAGAGGCGCGGGCCGGGAAGTTAGCGCGCGACAGACCAAGCGCCGCCAGCGTTCCTAAAGTGGTGGCCAGCACGGTCGTGGCAAATGCCACGATCACGCTCAGCTTCACGGCACTGATCCAGCGCTCGTTGAAAAAGAAGTCGTTGTACCACTTCAGCGAATAGCCAGGCATCGGATAGCTGAAGAAACTTTCCGAATTGAACGACAGCGGCATGATGGCAATGATCGGCGCGATCAAGAACAGCAGGACGAGGCCCACGTAAACACGCACACTGTAATGAGCGACTTTTTCGCCGGTGGTGAAATAGGAGGGAACGGCCATGGCGATTATCCCAGCTTCATCCGGTCGATGCCGACCAGCTTGTTGTAGATGTAATAGAGGATCAGCGTGGCGATGAGCAGGATGACGCCCAGGGCCGACGCTTTGCCCCAGTTGTTTTCGCGATTGATGGCATCGGCGATGAAGCCGGATACCATCTGGTCCGTAGGGCCGCCCACCAGTGCCGGCGTGATGTAATATCCCAGGCACAGGATGAAGGTGAGAAGGCAGCCGGCCGCCACGCCCGGAAGCGTTTGCGGCACATACACACGCATGAAGGAATAGAACGGCGTGCCGCCCAATGATTTCGCCGCGCGCATGTAGGTCGGCGAAATTGTTTTCATCACGCTGTAGATCGGCAGAAGCGTAAACGGCAACTGGATGTGCGTCATCGCGATCACCGTCGCGAAGCGGGTCTTGAACAATTGCGGCGTGCCGTCGGCGAGCCCCAGCGTATCGAGAAGCCAGGTGATACCGGTGAAGTTCAGCATCTGCGCGAAGACGCCGCCATCCTGCATCAGAATGGTCCACGCCGTTGTGCGCACAAGCAGCGATGTCCAGAACGGCAGCAGCACAAAGATCATCAGGATGCTGGCCGTCTTCTGCGGCGTGGTCGCCAGCATGTAAGCCACGGGGTAGCCGAGCACCAGCGTGCATATGGTTACCAGCAACGCGATACCAAGCGTCCGCAACAATACGTCCACATAAATCGCGCGATCAGCCGGCACATGCTCGAGCGAACCATCTGCGCCCTGCCGCATGTCCAGCATGCTCAGAATGTAAAACGGCGTGTATGAACTGCCGCTGCGCTTGATGGTGGACCATGTATCCACTTCGCCCCAGATCGGGTCGATGGCGATCATGGCGTCCTTGTAAGGCCCTGCTTCCAGAGTGGCCGCCTTGCGGCCGGATGTGAGGATTTTCGACCGTATGCCGGAAATTTCATAGTTCAGGCGCTTGCCGACCAACGCAACCGTCTTGTCTTTCTGCGCTGCCTTGAGATCGGAGGCGAGCGCGGCAAACGCCGGTTCCTCAGGCAGTTCCTTGCCGTCCCAGTCCTTCAGTATACTGACGGTCTGCGGGAGATTTTCGGCAATGTCGGGATCGTAAATCGCATTATAGAGCATCACCACGATGGGGGTGAGAAAGGTCAACACGATAAACAGGAAAAGCGGAGCCACGAGGCCCAGTGCTTTCACTTTTTCCCGGCGCTCGGCGCGCCGCAATCTGGTCTTGAGCGGCGTGCCGTCTGCCGCCCGCATGATGCCGTCGTTTGCAACGGCGCCAGCCACCATGGTCATCCGGTTTTTCCCTCACAAACCGCAAATCGAGAAGAGGAGACGGCCAAGGCCGTCTCCTCTCAAGGTCTCTGATTACTGGGCAAGCCAGGCGTTGAAGCGCTCGCGCAGCTCGTCGCCATGGTCGGCCCAGAACTGCGGGTCGACGGCCAGCACCGTCTTCATGTTATCTGGCGCGGTCGGCAGATCGGGAAGGATGGCGGCATCCACCAGCGGGCTCGAATCCTTGTTCGACGGGCCATAGGAAATATACTTGGTCTGATCCGCCATGCGCTGCGCATCAGAGGCGTATTTCAGGAAGGCATAGGAGGCCTCAAGCTTGGGCGTGCCCTTCGGGATCGCCCACCAGTCCCAATCCGGAGCCTGACGGTCCCAGATGATCTTGAAAGGCTTCTTGTCGGTCTTGACAGCCGCGTAGAAGCGGCCGTTCCAGTCCGACGCCATCGCGACCTGGCCATCGGCGAGGAGCTGCGGCGGCTGGGCACCCGATTCCCACCAGACGACATCCTTCTTGATGGTGTCGAGTTTCTTGAAGGCGCGGTCCACGCCTTCCGGCGTGCCCAGTACTTTATAGACGTCGGCGGGGGCAACGCCGTCGGCGATCAGCGCCCATTCCAGATTGACGAAGGGATTCTTCTGCAGCGCGCGCTTACCCGGGAACTTCTGGAGATCGAAGAGATCTTCCATCTTGGTGGGGGCGGGATTGAGCTTCGTGGTGTCGTAGGCGATCACCGTCGAATAGATGATGTTCGGAATGGCGCAATCCTGAATGTCGGCGCCAATATACTTCGAGCGGTCAAGGCCCAGCTTGTTCCAGTCGATGGTTTCGAGCGTGCCTTCAGCGCAGGCGGCGAGAGCGGTCTGCGTGTCGACGTCGACCACATCCCATGTCACGTTCTTGGCTTCCACCATGGCGCGCAGCTTGGCGATCTCGCCGTTATACTCGGCTTCGGTGATCTTGTTGCCAGCGGTGGTATAGGGATCGAAAAACGCCTTGCGCTGGCTTTCCTGATAGGCGCCGCCCCAAGAGGTGATGGTGATGTCATCACCGGCCCGCGCGGTGGCCGCAAGTGCAGTGCCCGCCAGCAAAGCTGCGCCGAGCACGATTGAAAGTTTCTTCATACCTGAGACGTCCTCCTGATGAGCCGGACCATCCGGCCATGTTCATTTCTGGAGGACATCGACAGACGGCGCATGCTGCAAAGCAGCGTACACAACAAGATGGACGTCCTCCCCTTTCACGCTTGTCTGCCCTGTCAGTTCCGCCTCAACCCTGTGGGCAAAACCGCATGCGGCCTATTTTATAAGCGCTGCACAATATACTAGCGGCTTGGAAGAGGCTGTCACTTGAGAATTTCTATCTCATGAGAGGAATTAATATCATCCCTTACCAAAAGGGAACTTCGGCCTGTGAAAGACGGCCGCCGATCCGGATCGGCGCAACCTTGAGTGCAAACCCGGATGTATCGTCCGTTTCAACGGCAACCCCGCAGACGGTGGCAGGGCCTTCGGCGGGACGGAAACGCTCAATCGGTAGCTTGCGCAGGAAGCGGGTCAGCGGCTCCTGCTTGTCCATGCCGATCACCGAGTCATAGTCGCCGCACATGCCGGCATCGGTCATGTAGGCCGTGCCACCGGGAAGGATCTGATGGTCGGCGGAGGGCGTATGCGTATGGGTGCCGACGACCAGGCTGGCGCGGCCATCACAAAAGTGCCCCATCGCCATTTTTTCCGATGAAACCTCGGCATGGAAGTCGAGCAACACGGCATCGCACGCCTGCCTCAACGGGCAGGCATCGAGTTCACGCGCGATCACCGGGAACGGGTCGTCCAGCATGGGATCGATCATCACCCGCCCCATGGCGTTGATGACGAGCGCGCGGCGGCCCGAAGCCGTGTCGACCAATGCACTGCCCCGGCCCGGGCATCCGGCAGGCCAGTTAGCAGGGCGCAGCAAGGCGGGATGGCGCTCAATATAGATCAGCGTGTCGCGCTGGTCGAAAGCGTGGTTGCCGAGCGTCACCACATCCGCCCCGGCGGCCATTAGCTTCAGAAAAATATCCTCGCTGATGCCAAAGCCGTGCGCGGCGTTTTCACCATTCACCACCACGAGGTCAGGCGAATAGCGCTCCCGCAGCAGCGGCAGTTCGCGCAGTACCGCGTCCCGTCCCGCCTTACCGACAATGTCGCCCAGAAAGATCAACCGCACGAGAACGAGTCTTTCTCGGTCATCACGTGGTCTAGCGGCTGATCATAATGGGCGCGCGGCACGCGATCCACTTGCTGGTCCGCATAGGCAACGCCCACGGCAGTGACAGGCTTGAGTGCGCGCAGCTTCACCAGCGTGCGGTCATAAAAGCCGCCGCCATAGCCAAGCCGGTAGCCCTCCGTGTCAAAGGCCAGCATTGGCACCAGCAGCACATCAGGGAAAACTTCAGGAGAGGTTTCCGCCGGAACGGGAATGTTCCACATGCCGGGCACGGTGGGTTCACCGGGTGACCAGGCGCGGAAAGTAAGAGGCAGTCCCTCGCCCATCACCACCGGCATGGCAACCTGCCACCCCTCGCCCTGCAACCGCTTGAGCAGCGGCAGGGTGGAAATCTCGCTCTTGTAGGGGAAAAACCCCGAAACGACCTTGTGATGCGGCTGGCGGGGAAACGGCAGCCCGCGCTCGGCGAGCACACGCTTGGCCACCTCATGCTGCGCCTCATGGGCCACCGCACGGCGCCGCGACGCCTCGCCCCGCGCCTTCCGCTTGATCTCTGCAATATCCATGGAACCGTCCGGACATGAAAGCGGCGAGCCACCATGGGCCGTCGGGAAAGTGCAATCCCGGGTCCCTACTTACGTAGGTGGGCGCCGTATACGCGAGGCCACAGCCAAGCACAGGGACAGCTCCCAATCAGAATCGCATAGGCCCCAGGGAATAAAATCCCCAAACGAACCGGGCAGCCCGCCACTTATCTACTTAAGGGTTCTGCCGCCTGAAATCCAGTCTTGCCGGGGTTAGCCCAAATCCCGCGCCACAGCTTCCAGACGGATGGCGGCGGAGGTGAGCTTGTCGGTCACCTGGTCCTCGAGCGCGGCGTGGGCATCGCGCAGCGCCTGCGCTTCCTCTTCCAGAACCTCGATGCGGCGGATGGCTTCCGAAAGCCGGTCGGCGACCATGAGGCCCGACATCACCAGGATGCGGATATCGCCCACCGAGCCGACGCTCTGCTTGATGCGGGTCACCTCGCTGTCGAGCAGGCGGGCCAACTCGCGGAGATGATCTTCCTCCCCGTCCGGGCACTGCATTGTATAGGGGCGGCCATTCACTTCGACGATCACATGGGCCATGCGTCAGTCTCCGCTGTTCGAATGAAGAACAGCGCGGATGCGCGACATGGCGGCGTCGATCTTGCCCGCTGCCTGCTTGCTGGTATCCACCAGTTCCGAAGCCTTGTGGCGCACGAGGTCAAGTTCATTGGCAAGCTTGGAGCGGTCGCGACGGAGCGCATCCGCCTCGCCCGCCAGAGCGGCCGCACGCTGCTCGGAATCGTGGCGGCGGCCTGCCGCTGCCTCAAACCTTTGCAACGCCGTATCGAACCGCCGCAGTGCTTCAACCAGTTTATCAGTGTCTGCCATCAATGCCCCTGGCAAAACACGAGAATCTCTCATGTCTTGCCGTTGATAACACATGTGCATCCTGGAGCAAGGGCATGGGGATTGCGGGGCGGGCTTTTGCACCGTCTGCAATTGACTCTCGGGCAGCGGGTGTTATCAGGTGCCAACCCCAGAACCGCTGTCCCGAGGACCGAGCCATTATGAGCAGCATTTCACCCGAACAGACCCGTACCATGGCCAATGCCATCCGCGCCCTGTCGATGGATGCGGTCCAGAAGGCCAATTCGGGCCATCCCGGCCTGCCCATGGGCTGCGCCGACGTGGCGACCGTCCTGTTCACCCAGTTCCTCAAATTCGACGCCGCCGATCCGAAATGGCCGGACCGTGACCGTTTCATCCTCTCCGCCGGCCACGGCTCCATGCTGCTCTATTCGCTGCTTTATCTCCTCGGCTACGAGGACATGACCATCGACCAGATCGAGCATTTCCGGCAATGGGGATCAAAGACGGCGGGCCATCCCGAATATGGCCATGCCTCAGGGATCGAAACCACGACAGGCCCCCTCGGACAGGGGATCGCGAATTCGGTGGGCTTCGCCATTGCCGAACGGCACCTCAACGCCAAGTTCGGCGACGATCTCGTCAACCACAAGACTTATGTGCTGGCCGGTGACGGCTGCCTGATGGAGGGCATCTCGCAGGAAGCGATCACCCTGGCGGGCCATCTCAAGCTCAAAAACCTGATCGTCTTGTGGGACGACAACAACATCTCGATCGACGGCAAGCTCTCGATGTCCGATTCGACGGACCAGCTTGCCCGCTTCGCTTCCGCCAACTGGAACACCATGATGGTAGATGGTCTGAACGCCGCCGAGATCGCGGCGGCTTTGGCCAAGGCGCAGACATCGGACAAGCCTACCCTCATCGCCTGCAAGACCATCATCGGCTTCGGCGCCATCAACAAGCAGGGCACATCGGCCGTGCATGGTTCGCCGCTGGGACCGGATGAAATCGCTGTGGCGCGCAAGGCGCTGGGCTGGGAATATCCACCCTTCGTCGTGCCGAACAGCGTGATGGACCCCTGGCGGGCCGCAGGCTCACGCGGCGGAGCAGACCGCGCTGCATGGGAAAAGCGCCTCGCCGCATCCGGCCACAAGGACGAGTTCACAAGGCTTTATAACGACGAACTGCCCGCCAACTTCGATCAGGTTATAGCCAGCTACAAGCAGGAACTGGCGAAGAACCCGCCGTGGATCGCCACGCGCAATTCCTCGCAGAATGCGCTGGACGTCATCAACCCTATCGTTCCCGAAACCATCGGCGGGTCCGCCGACCTCACCGGCTCCAACAACACCAAATCCAAAGATCTGAAGCCGCTCAACGCCGCTGACTACGGTGGGCGCTATATCTATTACGGCATCCGCGAACATGGCATGGCGGCGGCCATGAACGGCATGGCGCTGCATGGCGGCGTGATCCCCTATGGCGGCACCTTCCTGTGCTTCACGGACTACTGCCGTCCCTCGATCCGCCTTTCCGCTCTCATGCACCAGCGCGTGATCTATGTGATGACGCATGACTCGATCGGTCTTGGCGAAGACGGCCCGACGCACCAGCCCGTGGAGCATCTGGCGGCGCTGCGGGTGATCCCCAATCTCATCACCTACCGCCCATGCGATGCTGTGGAAGCGGCGGAGTGCTGGCAGCTTGCACTGAAAGACACTACGCACCCGAGCATTCTGGTTCTCACCCGCCAGAAACTGAAACCCGCGCGGCTCATCTATATTGCAGAAAATCTCTGTGGGCTGGGCGCCTATGACATCGCGCCGTCCAACAAGAAGTCCGAAGTGGTGATTTTCGCCACAGGTTCGGAAGTGGAAATCGCCATCGCGGCGAAAGAGCAGCTCGACGCCAAGGGCAAGCCCACGCGCGTCGTCTCCGTGCCGTCGATGGAGCGTTTCCATGCGCAGGACAACGCCTATCAGGCCAAAATCCTTGGAACCGAAAAGACGCGCATCGCCATCGAGGCGGGCGTGCGCACCGGTTGGGATCAGTTCATCGGCGTGGACGGGACGTTCATCGGCATGACGGGCTTTGGCGCCTCGGCCCCGGCGGAAATCCTCTACAAGGAATTCGGCATCACCGCCCAAGCCGCAGTTGCCGCTGCACTGAAATAGGAGACGGCCATGGCCTCCTTCCGCACACTCGATGATGTGAACCTGAAGGGCAAACGCGTCGTCTGCCGCGTCGATCTCAATGTGCCGGTGGCCAATAGCGTGGTGACGGACACGACGCGCATCGACCGTGTGGCGCCGACCATGCGCGAAATCCTGAACAAGGGTGGAGCACTCATCGTCATCGCGCATTTCGATAGGCCCAAGGGCAAAGTCATTCCGGAAATGTCGCTGAAGCCAATCGCATCGGCACTGGAAAAGGCACTTGGCCATCCCGTACGCTTCGTCTTCACCGACTGGCAGTCACAGCCCAAGGTGGACGTGAAACCCGGCGAATGCGTGCTGATGGAAAACACCCGCTATCACGCTGGCGAGGAAAAGAACGATGCCGCATTTTCAAAGATGCTCGCGGGCTTGGGCGACATCTATGTGAATGATGCCTTCTCCGCCGCCCACCGCGCCCATTCGTCAACGGAAGGCGTTGCAAAACTCATTCCCGCCTATGCCGGCCGCGCCATGGAAGCAGAACTGAAAGCACTCGGCGCAGCGCTTGAAGCACCCAAGCGCCCGGTGATCGCCATCGTCGGCGGCGCGAAAGTGTCCACCAAGCTCGATCTCCTTGGCAATCTTGTGAAAAAGGTAGATGCGCTGGTCATCGGCGGGGCCATGGCGAATACATTTCTCTATGCGCAGGGCCATGGCGTTGGGAAATCGCTGGCCGAAACAGATATGGCGGACACGGCACGCAGCATTATGAAAACCGCCGAAGAGTCAGGCTGCGCCGTTATCCTGCCGGTTGATGCCATCGTGGCAAACGAATTCAAGGCCCATGCGCAAAGCCATGACTATGGCGTGGATGCCATACCGGCCAATGGCATGATCCTCGATCTCGGCCCTCTCTCGATTGACCGCATCCGCTCGGCCATCGATGATGCCCATACGCTGGTGTGGAACGGGCCGCTGGGCGCGTTCGAAATGGAGCCTTTCGATGCCGCGACCGTCGCGGCGGCCGCTCACGCCGCCGAGCGGACCAAGGCGAAAAAACTGATTTCCGTGGCGGGCGGCGGCGATACGGTGGCCGCCCTCAATCACGCCAAGGTGGCGCATGATTTTACTTACGTTTCAACCGCAGGCGGAGCCTTCCTCGAATGGCTGGAGGGCAAGACGCTGCCAGGTGTGAAGGCTCTGGAGGAGACAGAAAAATGAACATCGACAAACTGAATGGGATTGCCAACCGCATGGTCGCCCCCGGCAAGGGCATTCTCGCTGCGGATGAAAGCACAGGTTCGATCACCAAGCGTTTTGAATCGATCAAGCTGGATTCGACCGAGGACAACCGGCGCGACTATCGCGAGATGCTGTTCGGAGCGACCGATGCGATGAAGGCTTATATCTCCGGCGTCATCCTGTTTGACGAGACGATCCGCCAGAAGGCAAAGAACGGCACGCCGCTCGTCGACATGATCAAGGCCACAGGGGCCGTTCCCGGCATCAAGCTCGACAAGGGCCCGAAGCCTCTGCCCTTCTTCCCCGGCGAGACGGTGACCGAAGGCCTCGACGGGCTGGCTGACCGCGTGGCTGAATATGCGAAGCTCGGCGCTGAATTCGCCAAATGGCGCGCCGTGATCGACATCGTGAATGGCCGCACCTCCTACAATGCGATCAACGCCAATGCGCAGGCCTTGGCGCGCTATGCTGCCATCTGCCAGGTTGGCGGCATCGTGCCGATGGTCGAGCCGGAAGTGCTGATGGACGGCGACCATGACATCGACAAATGCGCCGAAGTCACCGAATGGGCGCTGAAAGAGCAGTTCCAGCAGCTTTACTATGCGGGCGTGAAGCTCGAGGGCATCATCCTCAAGCCCAACATGGTGATCTCCGGCAAGAAATGCCCGAAGCAGGCGAGCCGCGAGGAAGTGGCTGAGAAGACGTTGATGGTGCTGAAGCGCTGCGTGCCGGCCGCTGTTCCGGGCATCGCCTTCCTCTCTGGAGGACAATCGAGCGAGGATGCAACCGCCCATCTGAGCCTCATGAATGCCGCTGGCCCGCTGCCCTGGAAGCTCACTTATTCTTACGGCCGAGCTCTTCAGGCCGATGCGCTGAAGGCATGGGGCGGCAAGGCGGCGAATGTGGATGCGGGACGCAAGGCCTTCGCCCATCGCGCCCATATGAATGCTCTCGCCGCCAACGGCAAATGGGCGCAAGGCTTGGAGAAGGCCGCCTGATCCCGCGTCTGTTCCTCGTCGCTCCGGACCCGCTGCCGCCTCATTTCACAGACTGCCTCACGGCAGCCTGTGATGCAGGTGATGTGGCGAGCCTTCTTGTGCCTCAAGGCCTGAGCAATGAGCAGGTTGCTTTCGCGCAATCGCTGGGTGTCGCCGTCCTGTTTGGTGACGCTCGCAAAGCCATGTCTGCAGGCGCCGATGGCGCACAGGTTGCAGGCGAAGCGCGGGTGATTGCCGATGCACGGAAAATCACCGGCAAAACCGGCATTGTCGGGGCTTTTGCGGGTGAATCCCGCCATGCCGCCATGGAGGCTACGGAGGCAGGCGCTGATTATGTGGCGTTGTCCCAGGCGGCTGCACCGGTCGGCGGTGAACCCTTGGTAAAATGGTGGGTCGAATTCTTTGAAATTCCCTGCGTCGCCTGGAATCCCGTCGATGCCATTGCGCTGGACACATTGCTGCCGCAGAATCCGGACTTTATCCGCCCCGCCGATGGCATGTGGGAAAGCCCAGCATTGGCGAAACAGATCATCGCGGCCCTAACCGAGCGCCTGAACAAGCCATGAAACGCACCCTTGCCCTTCTCGCCTTCCTGCTCACCGCCACCCCGGCCTTTGCTGATGGCTTCGCCGATGCACAGGCGGCTTACGACAAGCAGGATTACGACACTGCAAAGAAACTGGCCGAGCCTCTCGCCAATGCGGGCGATGCCAAGGCCATGACTATGATGGGCATGATTTTCCGCAAGGGCCTGGGCCAGCTCCCGGATTTTGATATCGCGATGGACTGGTTCACCAAAGGAGCGGCCGCCGGTGACACGGATTCGATCCTTCAACTCGGCGTGGCGCAGCTTGATGGATCGATGGGTGGCGTCAACTATCCGGCGGGCGAAAAGCTCGTGCGCGAAGCGGCCGAAAAGGGAAATGCCGCCGCACAGTTCAATTTGGGTGTACTCAATTCAGGCGCCTTCAACAATCCGCCGAACTGGGACGAAGCGGTCAAGTGGTTCACCGCCTCGGCCAATCAAGGCAACCGGGATGGCATGTATTACCTGGGCTTGCTTTACATGCAGGGGAATGGCGTTGAGAAAAATCCGGTTACAGCCGCAAGCTGGATTGGCAAAGCCGCTGCTCAAGGCAATAGCGATGCCGCTCTCGATTACGGTGTGTTGGTTTTCCAGGGCGTTGGCGTGAAGAAGGATGAAAAAATTGGCACCCAATGGCTTCTGGTTGCCGCCCAAAAGGGAAATCCAGTCGCGCAAAACCGCATTGCGCGGATTTATGCGTTTGGCGGCGGAGGCATCACGCCTGATCCAGTATCAGCGATGATGTGGAACATGCTGGCCAAGCGCGGCGGCAGAAACGATGCTGAACTTGATAGTCAGCTCGCCTCCTTGACGCCCCAGCAACAGGCCGAAGCGAAACTCCGCGCCGACGCTTTCAAACCACAGTAACGGTGGCGGCGCGTTAAGGCAGAGGCGCCGCTTCCAGTGCAGCCGCGAAACGGCGCTGCTGTGCCGTCGAATGCCACCAGCGCGAAACGGGCTCCATCAGATACCAAATGGTCAGCACGAGGGCCCATGCGGCGTAAGTATCGATGGCATAGTGCCAGGCCAGCATGATCGAACCGATGAAGATGAAAAAGGCATGGCCGAACAGGGCCAAGCCCGCCGTGCGGTTCACCTTTGACACCGCCAGGGCAAACAGCAGGGCCGTGCCATTGTGCATCGACGGCATGGCCGAGATTCCATCGATGAGCGATTGGCCCTGGTAGCCTTTCCACAACTCATCCTGCACCGGCACAGCCCAGATTGACCATGTCCCGCTGATATTATGGAGATATGCCATCAAACCCGCATACGGGTCTGGAGAAAGGCCGAGCCGGCCATAAAAGGCAGGCCCCACGGAAGAAAAGTAGATGGCCATCACGCCGCCACCAATAATCCAGGCGATGAAGAAGGTCAGGAAAAAGCGAGTCCGGGTGATGCTGGTTGCATCCGAGAATGCGAAGTAAACCCAGACGATCCACATCACCGCAAACCAGAAATTATAGTTGAGATTCAGCAGGAAAGTGACGGGCGGATAGCCGAGGACGGGCTGCAGCCATTCCCAGGGTTGGCGGCCAAAATGGAGGGCGGAATCGAGATGGGACAGCGTTGTGTCCCACGAAAACGGATTGAGCAGCGGGATATTGGCTTTCAATTCCACGAACACGTACATGAACATGACCATGATGAAAACCATTGGCAAGCCGTGAGCCAGCCGCCCGGGATTTGTGAGATAGGCCTTCAGGTCATTCTTTAGCGCCTTGATAGGCTTTTCCGGTTTCAGCACCGTCGCGACATAGTGAAATCGCATGAAAAGGAGGCCAACAAACATGATAGGCACCGAGAAGGCGGTGAAGCCCAGGGCCATGACCAGGAAGTCGGACGGCTGGAAATCTGGCCGCAGATGCAGCAACACCACGAAGCCCGAATAATAGGCCGTGATCAGGGCGAGAAAGATGCCATGTGCCGAAATGCTTTTGCGCAGCAAAGGCATAAAGCGGCGAGCAGGCTTGGCGGCTTGGCCAACAGCAACAGACGCAGGCATATCCATGGTATCGGCGTTCCCCAACAAAACGGGGCAAACCATGGCATGATGGGCCTTCCGATTGGTTAAGCGGGATAGGAAACTCCGAACGGTTCACGCGGGGGGTCGCTGTTGAAGTTTTTCTTTACCATGCCATATCTGGCGCATGAGCACCGATCCGCAGTCATTCCATTACCGCTTCCTTGAAGGATCGTCCGGTGCAGCGCCGTTGCTGCTCCTCCACGGCACAGGCGGCAACGAAGATGATCTAATTCCGCTGGCGCAGGCGGTGGCGCCGGGGCGCACCGTCCTGTCGCCGCGTGGGCAAGTTCTTGAGAATGGCATGCCTCGCTTTTTCCGCCGGTTGGCCGAGGGCGTATTCGACGAACAAGACCTCATGTTTCGCACCCATGAACTGGCGGATTTCATCGGAGCGCAAAACGTCGAAAAGCCCGTGGCGCTTGGCTTTTCCAACGGGGCCAATATAGCTGCGGCGCTGTTGATGCTGCGGCCGGATGTTCTCTCCGGGGCCGTGCTGCTGCGCGCCATGACGCCCTTCAAAACGCCTCCGGAGTTCCGTCTTTCGGGAACGCCTGTTTTGTTGGTTTCGGGCGAACATGACCCGATCCTGCCGCTCGCAAATGCAAAGCTCCTCGCTGATCAGCTCTCACAAGGAGGTGCGCGCGTCGATCACGAAGGCCTGCCCGCCGGCCATAACTTGACGCAGGCCGATCTCGCCCTCGCGACCCGTTTCCTGAACCGCAAGGAATAGCGCCATGCAGCTCAAAGGTTTCCACCATCTGACCGCCATCACCGCCGACGCGCCGGTAAATTACAAATTCTACACACAGGCACTCGGCCTTCGCATGGTTAAGAAAACCGTAAATCAGGACGATACATCGGCCTATCATCTTTTCTATGCCGATGGCGTGGGGTCACCGGGAACCGACATTACCTTTTTCGACTGGCCAGTGGGGCGTGAACGGCGGGGGACCCATTCGATCTGCCGCACCGGTTTTCGCATCGCCGATGAAAAGGCCTTGGCCTTCTGGGAAAAGCGCTTTGCCGATCTTAAAGTGAAGCATGATGCGGCGGTGGAGCGTGATGGCCGGATCACCCTGGATTTCGAAGACCCGGAAGGTCAGCGCCTGAGCCTTGTGGTGGATGGGAGCGGTGAAGCCCACCCCTATGCGGAAAGCCCCGTCGATGCCGCGCACCAGATTCGCGGGCTCGGCCCCATCACCATCAGCGTGCCCGACATCAAGAACACCGACATCATCCTCACACGCCTCATGGGCATGGAGCCGGTGCGGCAGTTCGGAGATACCCATGTTTACAAGATGGCGGGTGACGGCACAGTGGCGGAACTGCATGTGAAGGTGGAACCGAAACTCCCCGCCGCCCAGCAGGGTGCGGGCGCAGTGCATCATGTGGCCTTCAACATTCTCTATGCCGATTATGATGCCTGGGCGGAGCGCCTGCAGGCCACGCGCGTGCCGAACTCAGGCCCCGTGGACCGCTTCTGGTTCAAGAGCCTCTATTTCCGCGAGCCCAACGGCATCCTGTTCGAAATCGCCACAGATGCGCCGGGCTTCGCCACTGACGAGAGCATGGAAAATCTCGGCAAAACCCTGTCCCTGCCACCATTTCTGGAAGGCCGCCGGGAGCAGATCGAAAAGGGCCTCAAACCTCTGACGGCCTGACCGATTTCAGCGCGCCGTAAAGCCTGCCATAGCGCTCCAGCATGTCAGTCTCATAGAAGCGCGTCTTCGTCAGATCAGGCTCGATCACGCTTTTCCGCCGTACCATGGCGCGGCAGCCGTCCTCGATGGAGGAGAACCTGCCCGCGCCATAAGCGGCGAGAATGGCACAGCCCAATGCGGGGGCGTCGGCCACTTCCGTGAGTTCGATCGGCGCGCCCAGCGTATCGGCGTGGATTTGCAGCCACAGCGGCGAATTGGTGGCGCCTCCCGCCAGCACGATGCGGCGGGCGGAAAAGGCATCGCCGAAATTATCGACGATAAGCCGTGTGCCGAGGCAGATACCTTCGATGATGGCGCGGAACACATGCGCCGGCGTGTGCTTGAGGGTGAGCCCGGTAATGGCGCCGCGCGACAGTGCATCTGTATAGGGTGTGCGGTTGCCCTGGAAATGATCCAGCACCAGAAGCCCCTCCGCCCCTGGCGGCAGCGCGGCGGCACCTTCATTCAAGGTCTCGAAACTGGTGTGCTCGGCAAAATGGCGCTTGAACCACGCGATGACGGAGCCCGTCGAGGTCTGGCCCCCTTCGATAATGGGCTTTCCGGGATAGACGCCATCCATATAGGTGCCCCAGACGCCGGGCTTGTGCACCGTGCCATTGGCGATGCCGATGTGGAGATGCGAGGAACCGGTGATGAGCGCCATCTCGCCGGGCTCGGTCACGCCAAGACCAATCACGCCGATGAAGGCATCGGAGCCACCCTGAACGACCAGCAGCCCCTCGGGCAGGCCCAGATGGGCGGCGGCCGATTTGGTGAGCGGACCGATGGGCGTGCCGGGCGCCAGCATCTTCTGCGGCCATTTGGCTTCAAGGTCCGAAAGATCGAGCGCCTTCAGCAGCGAGCGCGGCACGCCGCCATGCAGCGTCTGGTAATGCCAGCGGATGCACACATTGCCGAGCGAGCCCACCCATTCGCCGGTGAGGCGCAGGTTGATATAGTCCTGATATTCGCCGATCTTCGCGGCCCTGGCGAAAATCTCCGGCTGGTGGCGCTTGATCCACAAGGCCTTGGGGATCATCCATTCCGCAGAGACAGGGCCAGCGCCCGCGCCATTGACGCGGAGAGCCGGGTCCTTCGTCACCGCCACGTCATTGGCTTCGCGCGAGGAGCGCACATCCATCCAGATCATGCAGGGACGAAGCGGCGTGCCGTCGGCCTGGAGCGCCACCACCGAGCAGCAGGTGGTGTCGACGCTCATGCCGATGATGGCCTTGGGATCGATGGCGGCCTTGGCCACCGCGCCTCTGACCGATGCGCCCATGGCCTGCCACCAGTCTTCCGGGTTCTGCTCTGCCCAGGAGGGCTGCGGAAACTCGGTCTTGTAGGGCGTGGCATGGGACGCGACGATGCGGCCATCGAGATCGAACACGAAGGCGCGGAGGCTCTCGGTGCCGCCATCGACGCCAACTACATAGCTCATGACGCCACGCGCTCCGGGAAGGCGGCGGCGATCGCTTCGCTGTTGGCGGCGATGACGCCCCGCTCGGTGATGAGGCCAGTGACCAGCCGGGCCGGGGTGACGTCAAAGCCGTAATTGGCGGCGGGGGAGCACGGCGCCACGATTTCCACCGTTTCGATGCGGCCATCTTCGGTGCGGCCCGTCATGTGCGTGAGCTCACGGGCATTGCGCTGCTCGATGGGAATTTCCGCAACCCCATCCTTGAGCGTGAAATCGATGGTGGGCGACGGCAGCGCCACGTAGAAGGGCACGCCATTGTCGTGCGCGGCCAGCGCTTTCAGATAGGTGCCGATCTTGTTGCACACGTCACCCCTGGCCGTGGTGCGGTCGGTGCCGACGATGCACAGATCCACCATGCCGTGCTGCATGAGATGGCCGCCGACATTGTCGGCGATCACCGTATGCGGCACGCCATGCTTGCCCAGTTCCCAGGCGGTGAGTGAGGCCCCCTGATTGCGCGGCCGCGTTTCATCCACCCACACATGGACGGGGATGCCCTTGTCGAAGGCCTTGTAGATGGGGGCCGTGGCGGTGCCCCAATCCACCGTGGCGAGCCAGCCGGCATTGCAATGGGTGAGGATGTTGACGGGCTGGCCCGGTTTCGCTTCGGCAATGGACTCGATGAGCGCCAGGCCGGACTCGCCGATCGCTTGGTTGATCGCCACGTCTTCTTCGGCGATTTCAGAGGCTTCCTGATAGGCGATGGCCATGCGCGTCATTTCGGGCAGCGGCAGGAGCCTTGCCATCATGCGATCCAGCGCCCAGCGGAGATTGATGGCGGTGGGGCGCGTGGCGGCGAGCAGCTCGTAAGCGCGCTTGAGGCTGGTATCGTCAACGGCGTGATGGGCGGCCAGCGCCATGCCATAGGCGGCGGTGGCGCCGATCAGCGGCGCGCCGCGCACCAGCATCTCGCGGATGGCATGCGCCGCTTCCGCCGCTGTCTTGAGCGTAACGGTCTCCAGCACATGCGGAAAACGCGTCTGGTCGATGATGACCACCGACCATCCATCCTCCGCAAGCCAGATCGTACGCAGATGCTTTCCATCGACGTTCATTGAGCGCTCTCCTCGTGAGGCGGCATTGTGGACGGGAACCGCCGCTTCGATCAAGGGTGAAGGGCTATGCCGAAACCTGCGCCCAGCGCGCGCCGTCCTCGTCATAGACGTGCAGTTCGCCCATGGCGATGTCGAACCATGCGCCGTGGATGGAAAGCTCGCCGCGGTTTTCCTTCATGCGGATCCACGGGAAGGTTCGGAGATTGGCGAGTGAATGTTCAACCGAGGCGCGCTCGATCTCGCGCTCATGCATGTGATCGTCATGGCCCGGCTGGTGCGGCACCACGCGCGCCACGTCATTGATGGCGCGCATCCAGCTGCCGATGAAATCCGTATGCGTGAGCGGGCCTTGCGGATTGATGATGGCGCGGATGCCACCGCAGCGGCCATGGCCCATCACGACGATATGCTTCACGCCCAATGACAGCACCGCGAACTCCAGCGCCGCACTCGTCGAATGGTGGCCGCCATCGGGCGTATAGGGCGGCACGAGGTTGGCGACATTGCGGACGGAGAAGATTTCGCCTGGCCCCGCGTCGAAGATCGTCTCGGGTGCGGCGCGCGAGTCGCAGCAGGCGATCATCATCACGGAGGGCTTCTGCTGCCCCTCGCCCAGCGCCTGATAACGGTTGGCCTCGGCGGCATAACGTCCGGCGCGGAAATTGGCATAGCCGTCGAGCAGGCGCTTCGGAAAGGGCATGGCAGCAAGGCTCCGGAATGTCAGCGTCAGCCCGTCTCTTTGCGGGATGGGGGCCTGCCGTCAAGCCTTTCCGGGGTCAATAATCGCCGATGCGGCATGCCGAATTTTTAAGGAGGTGTTTCACGTGGAACATATTCCTAAGACGGCAAGGGGCGTTGTATTTTCGATGCTTTTTGATGCCGCGGGCGTGAAAATAGATGCTGCCGCGTTGCATTTGGGTTGCCAAAACGTAGCTGTTAGGGAGGTGCCTGGATTGACTCTGTCAATTTCCTCTTCGTCCTCGCCCCGCGCGAGTAGGGAGGGAGAAACTTTAGAAACCTCTCTGACTTGTCACACCGGCGAACGCCGGTGCCCAGACTTGGCAAGCGGTATACCGGTTGAAAGTCTGGGTCCCGGCGTTACGCCGGGATGACAGGGAAGGAATATTTCCGCCATCGCGTAGCGCGCCGTTTCTATCCGTCATTCTGGCGCACGCCAGAATCCCGCTTCAGACGCCAGCAAGGGGGACCCTGATTGATATCAGGGTGACGTAAGAGGGATGGCTTTGTCTCGGTGGGCTGCCGGCAGAATGATCTCACACCCCGCCGCCCCACCCCGGCCCTCCCCGCAACGCGAGGAGGGAGAAATGTCTTTACCGCCCCTTTCGCACCTCGCCCACCTGCCGGGTGATCTGGCCGATGTGGCGGCCGTCGGTGCCGCAGCAGCCGCCCCACACATTGACATGCGGAAACCTTTGGGCGAGTTCCGCCATCTGGCCGCCGAGTTCCTGCGGGTCGCCGTCTTCGAGATGCCCGAGCTTGCACAGGTCCAGCGTTTCCATGGCGACGGCATTGGGCATGAAACCGCCGAGCCGGCTGTTCCATGGCCCGGGCGTCAGGCCCGGCGTGAATTCGGTGGGATGGGTGCAATTGATCATGAAATAGGCCGGCGCAGTGCCGGTGGCCGCGTCGACGCGGCTGATCGCCTCGTCCAGCGTTTCGCCGCCCTTGAGCTTTCCGCCTGGGGCCACGAAGAAGGAAATCACCACCGGCATATCGAGAGCCTTGGCGGCGCGCGCGAGGCCGATCGCCTCCTCGACGCTCGAGAAGGTCATGGCCGTGACATGATCGGCCCCCGCCTTGCGGAAGGTGAGGATCTGTTCGGAATGATAATCCTCCGACTCCGCCGCATCGGGCGTGCGCCCGACATTATAGGCATCGCCGCGCGGGCCGATGACGCCGCCCACCAGCATCGGCGTTTGGGGGCTCTGATATTCGCGCGCGAAATCCCTGTATAAGTCGATGCCGCGCATGTTGATCTCCGCCAGCCCTTCGCGCGAGAAGCCGGTGAGGTCGCCCCAGTCGCGGCTGGCGCGGTAATGCAGGCCCTCGTTGATGACGCCGAACCCGTTGGCCACCGCGGCCTCGACCACCTTGCGGTGATAGTCCCTGAGACGGGTGACGCCGCGCGGATCGTTCAGCAGTTCAAACCCGCAGAAATGCCGCAGCTTGAAGCCATCGACATATTGCATCCAGGTTTCAAAGCCACCGGCGGTGGTCATCAGATGACCGGCCTGCTGTGGAAGCGCGGCACGTCCCATGTCTTCCTCCACGATGTGAGAAATTCAGTAAAACACAGGCGGCAGGCGCTGGCACGGGCTTTTGGACGAGCCAAAGGAAGGCGGGGGCGCGTTCATTCGTCTTCCTCTGCGAAGCGGGAGAGGACGATGAAGGCGAGAAGCCGCTCTCCCGTCTGCGCGGGAAGGACGAAAGAAGGAACCGGCTTCTATTTTTTGGATGCAGCCTACCGCACGATGATGCCGGATATTTTGAAGAAGGGGGCTTGCTCATCGGAATCCGAAAGGACGGAAAAATCCACTTGCCTGATCGTCCCCGAAAAGGAGACGCCGCCTTTTTTCGACTTCATGAATTTAGTGTCCCGCAGCACGCCGGAGGCCTTGCCCAGATCAAAGCGTGGCTGATCTTCCGGGGAAATGAAAAACAGAAGTTCATTGCAGCTTGTGTCATCCAGCTCCTGGGAAAGGACGATCGAGCCTTTCGTGTTCATGAGAGTCGCAGGGGATTCGATGACCCTTGCTTTTTTTGTTTCAAAATTCCGCAGCTCCGCACCGTCGGGCTGAATGCCAGCAAGCGCCAGCACGGAGTTCCAGTCACTCAGATCGATACGATCAAGAAGCTGGCCGAGCCGGTTTTCAAAATCATCCATGAAGCGCTCCATAACCCCAACACACGTCACCCTCGCGAAGGCGAGGGTTCCACTAAAACTTTCATGCAAAGCGGGGTTCCCGCCTGCGCGGGAAAGACGAAAGAGGATATGCGGACGAAGGCCTATTTCGAATGCGCGGCGTCGAGTTTGTTGATGGCGTCCACATTGGCGGCGGAGGAGCCTTTGGGGTCGAACTCTTTTGCGAGCCACGCGTCGGTGATGGCTTTGGCGAGTTCGGGGCCGATGACGCGGGCGCCCATGGTGATGATCTGCGCGTTGTTGGAAAGGGCGGCGCGCTCGGCGGAATAGGTATCATGCGTGAGCGCGGCGCGGATGCCCGGCACCTTGTTGGCGGCGATGCACACGCCGATGCCGGTGCCGCAGCACAGGATGGCGCGGTCATATTCGCCGGCCATCACCTTGGACGCCACATTGCCGGAAAGATCGGCATAGAAGCCGGCCTCGCTCAAATTGGTGACGGCGTGCTGCCCCTTGGCTTTCAGATGCGCCTCGATCACATCCACGAGGGGCTTGCCGGCGCTGTCGCCGCCGATGGCGATTTTCATGACTTCTCTCCCATGTCTCTCAGAACGGATTCGATGATCCCTATATAGCCTTTCGCGTCCCAGGCGGAACGGCCAATGAACAGCCCGTCAATGGCCGATTGCCGCGACAGCGCCACGCAATTCTGCGGGTTGACGCTGCCGCCATAGAGGATCGGCAGCGCCTCGCCCACGAGATCGGCGGTGAGCATTTTCAGCTTTTCCTGCTGGGCGTTGGCGAAATCAGGGTCAGCCGGAATGCCGCCTTCGCCGATCGACCACACCGGCTCATAGGCGATGATGACATTGCCTTTTGCTTTTTTGCCCACGTCACGCAGCGCATAGCGCGTCTGCTTCGCCAGCACATCCGCCGTGGCGCCCGCTTCATATTCAGCCCGCGTGTCGCCGATGCAGACCAGCGCCGTGAGGCCGTGCTTCAAGGCGGCTGCCACCTTGAGCGCCACCGTCTCATCCGTTTCGCCAAAAAAAGTGCGGCGCTCGCTGTGGCCGAGTTCGACGAGAGTTGCCCCGCAATCCCTGACCATCAGTGGCGAGACTTCGCCTGTCCACGCCCCCTGCTCTGCCCAGTGCATGTTCTGCGCGCCGATTTTGACGCGCGTGCCGGAGAGGAGGTGCGCCACTTCGGCAATGTAAGGAAAGGGCGGAATGACGAAGGGCTGCACTTTGGCTGACGTGATGGCAGGCGAGGTCTTGAGTGATTCAGCGAAGCTCCGCGCATCGGCACGGAGCTTGTTCATCTTCCAGCTTGTGCCGATCCACAGCGTCATCAGCCTAACCCCGTATCCGCATAAGGCGCCCAATAGGCCACCGACTCGCGCAGCGCCGAAACCACATTGCGGTCTGTTGGCTCACGCTCGCGGAAGGCAAGCTCAAGGCAGAGCTCATTGTCAACACCGCCGCCGGAGCGCACGGCTGACAGGAGATTATCCGGCGTGATGCGGCCATTCTCATTGTATTGCGCGGTGAACGGCCAGTGGCCGCCCTTGTTCATGGTCGATTGCTTGATGTGGATGATCGGCGACTGGGTGGCGAAGCGCGACGCCCACTGAAAGGGATTAACATCCGCAGGGTCTGGCGAGGAGACATCGCCATGGTCAATATCGACCATCGGCTTGAGTGGTATCGGAAGCTCAGCCGCATTGATCCAGTCCTGCAGGTTCTGCGTATCCTTCAGCGTGTGGCCGAGCTCGCGGCCCACCGACATCGGCTCCCAGAACATCCAGGTGAGGCCGCGCTTGTGCGCATGTTCGCCAACATCGCGCCAGCAGGCGAGCGCAATCTCCATCAGCGCCGCGCGGCGCTTCGGATCATCATAATCGCGATAGGTGAAGATGCCGAACTGCGTGCCGATTGCCGGGGCGCCAAGATCGGCTGCGATATCGGCCATGCCCTTGAACCATTGCACATAATAATCGCGCACATCCTTGTCGGGATGCGTGAAATGATTGAGGCGGCCATAGGGGCCGGTCATGATCGAGGTGATGCGCGCTTTTTTCTCAGCACAGGCCTTGGCCATGCGATCCGTGAGCCGCTTCACCGTGGAGGCGGCCCAGGACGGATTGATGAATTCATGCACGAGCTGGATGTGGCCGATTCCGATCTCATCGGTGAGGACGGCGATCACGTCCTCGGGCTCCGCGAACCGGTTCACCAGCGGATTGGTGTTGATCGATAAGGAAAATCCCATGCCGTCACCCGTGCCGCTGCAGTGCAGCATCGATTTTGTTTGACTCATCGAGCATATTTGAAAAATATTGCATCACAAGAAAAAAAATTCAAAGACGCCTTTCAGGGTGGACATGGGATTTGGATCGCGCCTCTGCCATATCGCAGGTTGACGAGGAGCAGGCCCTTGCGGCCCGCGCCGCGTGGCTGCATTTCGCCGGCGGCAAGACGCAAGGCGAAGTGGCGGAACTTCTGGGCGTGCAAAGCACCAAGGCGCACCGCCTGATCGCCAGGGCGAGGAGCGAAGGGCTGATCAAGGTTTTCGTCGAAGGCCCGATTGCCGGCTGCATCGAACTTGAAGAGCGCATGAAGCAGGCCTTCGGCCTGATCCAGTGCGAGGTGGTGCCCAATATCGATGACGGCGCGCTGCCGCTGCGCACGCTGGGCATGGCGGGCGCGCGCTATATCCGCAACCTCATCGAAAGCGGCAAGCACGAACTGATCGGCATTGGCCATGGCCGGACTCTTGCCGCCGCCATCGACATGATGCCCGGCGTGCCGGCGGGCGGAACCAAATTCGTGTCCCTGCTGGGCGGCCTGACGCGGCGCTTCGCCGCCAGCCCCTTTGACGTGATCCACCGCCTGGCCGAGCGCACGGGGGCCGAGGCCTATATCATGCCGGTGCCCTTCTTCGCCAATTCGGCGAAAGACCGCCGCGTGCTGGAGGCGCAGTTCGGCGTTTCCGACGTGATCGCCATGTCGCGCGAGGCCGAGCTTTATATCGCAGGGATCGGCGAAGTGGACCGCAAGAGCTTCATCGCTTCCGAAGGCATGCTCGACGACGAGGACGTGGCGGAGGCCATGAAGACGGGGGCGAGTGCCGAAATCCTCGGCCATTTCTTCAATGGCGAGGGGCGGCATCTCTCCAACCCCGTCTCCGAGCGCGCCATGGCGCCAAGGCTCGAGGATCTGAAATCGCACCGCATCATGGCGCTGGCCGGAGGCTCGTCCAAGACCGAGGCGGTGCGCGCCATTCTCGAGAGCGGATTGCTCTTTGGACTGATTACCGATGAGGCGACCGCCCGCCGCCTCATCGCCAAAACCCCGGGTCGCGTGCCCGGCAAGAAGAACGGGAAAACCGCACCGGGCTAACAGAAAGTGCCGAACCCCAATCAAATGGAGGAATGGGAATATGTACGATAAGGAAAAAGGACTTTTCGAGGCTTTCGTCAAAGGCAAGATGAACCGCCGCGAACTGATTGCCGCGACCGGCAAGCTGGGCCTGGGTGCCGCCGCCACCGGCGTGCTGCTGAACCAGGCGCAGACCAAGGCGATGGCCGCCGACTTCGACTGGATGAAATACAAGGGCTCGAAGCTGAAGCTTCTGCTCAACAAGCACCCCTATGCCGACGCGATGATCGCCGACATCGAGGCCTTCAAGACCATGACCGGCATGGACGTGACCTGGGATATTTTCCCGGAGGACGTCTATTTCGACAAGGTGACGGCGGCGCTCTCCTCGGGCTCGACCGAATATGATGCCTTCATGACCGGCGCCTATATGACTTGGACCTATGGCCCCGCCGGCTGGATCACCGACCTCAACGAGTACATCAAGGATCCGGCTAAGACGAACCCCAACTACAATTGGGAAGACGTGCTGCCGGGCCTTCGCGCCTCCACCGCCTGGAACGGCGTGCCGGGCGGCGAACTGGGCTCCGCCGACGCCAAGCAGTGGTGCATCCCCTGGGGCTTCGAGCAGAACAACTTGAGCTATAACCAGAAGATGTTCGACAAGGCCAAGGTCGAAGTGCCGAAGAACCTTGACGAGCTTCTTGCCGTCTCCGCCAAGCTCACCAAGGATCTGGGCGGGCCTTATGGCATCGGCGTCCGCGGCTCGCGCTCCTGGGCGACGATCCACCCGGGCTTCCTGTCGGGCTATTCCAACTTCGGCGAAAAGGACTTCACCGTCGACGGCGGCAAGCTGAAGGCGGCGATGAACACCGCGGGCTCCAAGTCCTTCCACAAGTCCTGGGTGCAGATGATCCAGGATTCCGGCCCCAAGAACTGGTCGACCTATACCTGGTATCAGGTCGGCACCGATCTGGGCGCCGGCGCCTCCGCCATGATCTACGACGCCGACATTCTCGGCTACTTCATGAACGGCGGCGACAACAAGGAGAAGGGCAACCTCGCCTATGCGCCCTTCGCCGCCAACCCCGCCGCCAAGGCGCCGACCCCCAACGTCTGGATCTGGTCGCTGGCCATGAACAATGCCGGCACCCAGAAGGACGCCACCTGGTATTTCATGCAGTGGGCGACCTCGACCGAGCATGACCTGTTCGGCGCCCAGAAGATGGACTTCGTGAACCCGGTGCGCGCCTCCGTGTGGAAGGATGAAATCTTCCGCAAGCGCATCGACTCCAGCTATCCGGGCTATCTCAACCAGTATGAAACATCGGCGGCGGGCGCCAAGATCTACTTCACCGCCCAGCCGCTGTTCTTCGACCTGACCACGCTGTGGGCCGAAAACCTGCAGAAGATGGTGGCGAAGGAAATCCCGGTTGACGAGGGCCTCGACAAGATGGCCGCCGAAATCGACAAGAAGCTGTCCGAAGCCGGTTTGGGCTAGGACATAAAGCGCGGGGCCGGCCACTCCCTGTCCGGCCCCGCTTCCTCTCCACAACCAGAGAGCCTGAACCGATGACCGCAGCCGAGACGTCACCGCAGGTGAAGCAGAGCCGCTTCATGCGCCGCGCCCTTCCCTATCTGCTGAGCCTCCCGGCGCTCCTCGTGTGCATCGGCATCCTCATTCCCTTTTTCACGGCGGTTTATTATTCGCTGCTGCGCTACCGGCTGAACCTGCCACAAATGAAAGGCTTCATCTGGTTCCAGAACTACATCAACTTCTTCACCGACCCCGCCTTCTGGAACACCGCCTATATCTCGATCGTCTATGCCGTGCTGACGGTGGGCGTGGAGCTGGTGCTGGGCCTCGCCATCGCCCTCCTGCTGCAAAAGCAGACGCGCTTCAACAACATCGCCTCGATCCTTCTCCTGCTTCCCCTGATGACGGCGCCGGCACTGGCGGCCCTCATGTGGAAGCTGATGACCAATCCGAATTTCGGCATTTTAAGTTACTTCGTGAGCCTGCTGGGCATTCAGGATTTCAAATGGGCTTCCGATCCCGGAACGGCGCTGTTCACCGTGGTGCTCGTTGATGTGTGGGTCTACACGCCCTTCATCATGATTTTGCTGCTGGCGGGCCTGCGCTCGCTGCCGAAAGCGCCCTTCGAAGCGGCTGCCCTTGACGGCGTGCCACGGAGCTTCGTGTTCTTCCGCATCACGCTGCCGATGCTGATGCCCTATATCATCACCGCCACGCTGTTCCGCATGCTGGATTCGATCCAGCAGTTCGACATCATCTACGCGATGACGCAAGGGGGGCCCGGCGACAAGCTGCTGGTGTTCCAGGTGCAGGCCTATCTGGACTTCTTCCAGTCCACCAATGTCGGGCGCTCGGCGGCGCTGATGGTGATCCTGTGGGCCATCACCTACACGCTCTCCAACATCTTCATCAAGCAATGGCTGAAACTGCGCGAACGCGCGCATGGGGCGGGCTGAACCATGGACCACACCTCCACACTCGAGCGCGTCATCCGCGCGGCACTGATCACGCTGGTGCTGATCTTCTTCCTGTTTCCGATCTTCTGGATCTTCCTGATGTCGTTCCAGACGAATGAAACGATCCTGCGCATTCCGCCGTCGATCGTCTTCACACCGATCTTCGACAATTATACCGCCCTCATCACCGGGCAATTGCGCACCGCGGCGGGCAGCCTGCAGCTGAACTTCATGCAGAACCTGTGGAACTCGATCCTGCTCTCGGTCACCTCGGTGATCCTGTCGCTGATCTTGGGCATCCCCGCGGCTTACGCCTTCGCGCGCTTCAAGTTCAGGCTGGGGGAGGATATTGCCTTCACGCTGCTGTCCTTCCGCTTCGCGCCGCCGCTGCTCGTGCTGCTGCCCTTGAGCCTCTATTTCAAGTCCATGGGGCTCACCAACACCTACATCGGCTTGATCTGGGTCTATCAGCTGATCTGCCTGCCGCTCATCCTGTGGATCGTGCGCGGCTATTTCGAGGACATCAGCCCCGACATCGAACATGCCTATCGCATTGCCGGGAATAGCTGGTGGAAAACCTTCACGAAGATCGCCGTGCCGCTGGCCAAGCCCGGCATCGCCGCGGCGGGGCTTCTGGCCTTCATCTTCGCCTGGAACAATTTCGTCTTCGCGCTGATCCTCGCCTCCGCCGACAAGCAGCCGGTGACGGTGGGCGCGCTCGCCTTCGTGACGGCATCGGGCATCCAGTACGGACAGATCGCCGCCGCCATCGTGCTGTCGGTGACGCCCACGCTGGCGCTGGCCCTTTATGCGCAACGCTATCTGGTTGAAGGCCTGTCCATGGGAGCGGTGAAGGGATGAGCCAGCTTGAACTGAAATCGCTCGCCAAGAGCTATGGCGCCTTCAAGGTTTTCGACGGGCTGAACCTTGCCGCCGATCCCGGCGAGATCGTGGTGATCTTCGGCGGTTCCGGCACCGGCAAGACGATCCTGCTGCGGCTGATCGCCGGTGTAGAAGAGCCGACCTCCGGCACCATCGCGCTGGAGGGGCGGGACGTGGCGGATATTCCGCCCGAGCATCGCCACATCGGCATGGCCTTCCAGAACTTTGCACTGTTCCCGCACATGTCGGCGGAGGAAAATATCGCAACGCCGCTGAAGGCCCAGAATGCCTCGCCTGAAAACATCAAGTCCGGCGTGGCGCGGGTGGCGAAACTGCTCAAGATCGATCATGTGCTGGGCCATGCGCCGCGCGAATTGTCGAACGGCCAGAAGCAGAGAACCGCATTGGCAAGGGCGCTGGCCGCCGAGCCGCGCATTCTGCTGCTCGATGACCCGTTGCGCAACGTGGACGCCAAGCTGCGCTTTGAAATGCGGCTGGAACTGCCGCGCCTGCTCCGCCAGTCCGGCGCCACGGTTCTCTACGTAACGCAGGACTACAAGGAAGCCATGGCGCTGGCCGACCGCATCGCCGTGCTGGCGGGCGGAAAATTCATCCAGACGGCGACGCCCGAGGATATCTACATGACCCCCGCGACGCTGGGCGTGGCGCGGCTGTTCGGCGATCCCGCCATCAACACGGTGGACACCACGGTAACGGTGAGCGGCACGGCCGTGACGGCGCCGATCTCCGGCAATGCCGTGCCGCTGCCATCGGCCTTCAAGGCCTTCGCGGGCCGCGAGGTGACGCTGGGCGTGAGGCCGGAAGCGGTTGAGCTTGGGGCAACCGGCATTCCCGCCGAGGTGATGGCGGTGACGCCGCTCAACGAGCGTACGGTGCTGCTGCTGCAATCGCCGGGCGGATGGGAATTCCTCGCATCGCTCCCTTCGACCGCCGAGAAAATCCCCGCGCCCGGCGACAAGGTGAAGGCGCATTTCGCCGCCTCGGGCACGCATCTCTTCGACAAGACCACCGGTGAGCGTCTCCATGGCTGAACTCGTTCTCTCCCACGTCGACAAGATCTACCAGTCGCGGCGCAAGGCGCCGGTGCATGCGGTGCGCGACATCGACCTCAACGTGAAGCCCGGCGAGATCGTGGCGCTGCTGGGCTCCTCCGGCTGCGGCAAGACCTCAACGCTGCGGATGATCGCAGGATTCGAGGATGTGAGCCGTGGGGCGATCACGCTGGACGGCAGGCCCATCCACACCCTTCCCCCCGCCCAGCGCGGCGTCGCCATGGCGTTCGAGGCCTATTCGCTCTATCCGCCGCTCACCATCCGCGAGAACATGGCCTTTGCATTGAAGGCGCAGAAGCTCTCCGCCGCCGAAACCGATCAGCGCGTGAAGGCGATGGCCGAGATGCTGGAGATTTCCGACATCCTCGACAAATACCCAAGCTCCGTCTCGGGCGGCCAGCAGCAGCGCGCCAGCCTTGGCCGCGCGCTGGTGAGGAATGCCGGGCTCTATCTTCTCGACGAACCGATGGGCCAGCTTGAGCCGCAGCTGCGCGCCGTGCTGCGGGGCCGCATCAAGCATTATCTGCGCGAGCACAATTGCACCACCATTTTGGTGACGCACGACCAGACGGAGGCCAACGCGCTGGCCGACCGCATCGCCGTGATGGAAGGAGGCGTCTTGCAGCAATATGCAACGCCTGCGGAACTCAAAGCCCGCCCCGCCAATCTCTTCACCGGCACCTTCATTGGCGAGCCGCCGATGAATGTGTTTCCCGCCTCGGCGAAGGTGACGGACAAGCACATCACCTTCGCGCTTCAGGGCGGGGCTGAACTCTCCTATCCCGCCTCCGCCATGTCGCCTGCCGTCCGCAAGATTCTCTCCAGCACGCCTGATGTTTCGCTGGGCATCCGCCCGCATGCGCTGCATGTGGGCAAGGGGCCGCTCAAGGGCCGCGTGGTGACGGTGCAATGGCTGGGCGACCAGACGCATGTGGCGATTGACGTTTCCGGCCGCACCGCCGTTTCGGTGGCGCAGGACCGCGTGACGGCGAAGCCAGGCAGCGATGTGTCACTCGACGTGGCGGCGGCTGACCTGCATGTGTTCGATCCCAAATCCGGAAACGCCCTTGCCCATGGAAGCGAGCCCGCATGACGGACGGGATTCTGATCGGCATTGACGCCGGCACCTCTGTCATCAAGTCCGTGGCCTTTACCGCCGCGGGCGAGCAGATTGCCAGCGCGGCCATTCCGAATTCCTACGAGATGCTGGCCGATGGCGGTTCCGAACAGGACATGGCCCGCACCTGGGCCGACACGGCAAAGACGCTGAAACAGCTTTCCGAGAAAATCCCCGGCCTTGCGGAGAAGCTCATCGCCATCGCGGTGACGGGGCAAGGTGACGGCATGTGGCTGGTGGACAAGGCGGGAGATCCCGTGGCCCCCGCCTGGCTGTGGCTTGACGCGCGCGCTGCGCCGATCGCCGAGGATTTCATCGCCAGCCCCGCCTATGCCGAACACTACCAGCGCACCGGCACCGGCGTGAACGCCTGCCAGATGAGCATGCAACTCGCATGGATGACGCGCCACCGCCCCGAAGTGCTGGCCCGCGCCACGACGGCCTTTCACTGCAAGGACTGGCTCTATTTCAAGCTGACGGGCGACCGCGCCGCCGATCCTTCCGAAGCCAATTTCACCTTCGGCCAGTATAAATCGCGAAGCTATGCGCCGGCCATTCTCGACCTGCTTGGCGCCAGCGACTCAAAGCGCCTGCTGCCGCCCATCGTCGAGGGAACGGAGCGCGCGGGAAAGCTCACCGGCGAAGCTGCGGCGCTCACCGGCCTGAAAGCCGGAACGCCCATCGTGATGGGCTATGTGGATGTGGTGTGCACCGGGCTGGGCGGCGGGCTGTTTGACCCTCAAGGCCAGACCGGCTGCACCATCGTCGGCTCGACCGGCATGCACATGCGGATTTCACCATCGGCCTCGGATGTGAAGCTCAATGCCGAACGCTCCGGCTATACGATGGCCTTTCCGGTGCCCGGCATGTATGTGCAGATCCAGTCCAACATGGCGTCCACCCTCAACATCGACTGGCTGCTGGATGTGATGCGCGGCGTTCTGGAGCAGCAAGGCGTGGAGAGAACGCGCGCCGATCTTCTGAAAGGCATGGACGAGCGGCTGCTCGCCTGCGCGCCCGCCGAAATTCTCTATCACCCCTATATCTCGAAGGCGGGCGAACGCGGGCCGGTGATGGAGCCTTCCGCCCGCGCCATGTTCACCGGCCTCGAGATGGGCCATGGCGCCGATCACATGATGCGCGCCGTGTTCGAGGGCCTGTGCTTCGCCTCGCGCGATTGCTATGCGGCGATGGGCAGCATTCCCGCCGAAGTGCGCGTGACGGGAGGTGCTGCGCGCTCGAAGGCGCTGCGCCTGATGCTGGCCTCCACCCTGAAGGCGCGGGTGAGGAGCGTGAACCGCGAAGAGGCAGGCGCTGCCGGTGCGGCGATGATGGCGGCGATCCAGCAGAAGCTTTATCCCGACATGGAGTTTTGCGCCGCCCAATGGGTGGACCCGCAGCTTGGCGGCGTGACGGAGCCCGACCCGCATCTGGCGCGCGTCTATGATTCAGCTTTCCCCATCTACAAGGAAACCCGCGAGGTGATGCGCCCGGTGTGGCGCAAGCTCGCAGAACACCGCAGAGAGGCCAGCAATGGTGCATAATATCGCCGTCATCGGCGACCTGTTCATGCTGTCGAAAATGTTCGAGGAGGCGCTGCGCGAACGCTGCCGCCTGCATGAGTTAAACATCCGCGCATACGATCTTCCGTGGCCGGACGAACCGATGGAGCACGGCTATGCCGTGAAGGGCATGGACGGCTTGAAGGAATATATGGGGAAACCCGATCAAGTCGTTGAACTTGTTGGAAATTCCGAGATCCTGGTGACCCATCTGGCGCCGCTTTCGGCAGGCATTCTCGACCGGCTGCCGAAGCTCAAATTCGTGGCCGTGTCGCGCGGCGGGCCCGTCAACATCGACATGAAGGCGGCGCGCGAGCGGGGCGTCACCGTCGTCAACACGCCGGGGCGCAATGCCAGTGCTGTGGCCGAGTTCACCATCGGCGCCATTCTCGCCGAGACGCGCAACATCACGCGCGGCCACGATGCGCTCAAGCGCGGCGAATGGCGGGGCGATCTTTACCGCGCCGATCTGGCGGGCGAGGAATTGTGCGAGATGACGGTGGGCCTGATCGGCTATGGCGAGGTGGGCCGCCGCGTCGTGAAATTCCTCAAAGCCTTTGGCTGCCGCATCCTCGTCAGCGATCCCTATGTGCAGCTCAGCGTCGACGATCTGCGTGACGGCGTGCAGCAGGTGTCGCTGGAACGCGTGCTGGTGGAGTCGGATGTGGTATCGCTGCATCCGCGCGTGACGGCCGAGACGACGAAGATGATGAACAGGGACACCTTCGCGCAGATGAAGAAGGGCGCCTATTTCATCAACACGGCGCGCGGGCCTCTTGTCGATTACGATGCGCTCTATGAGGCGATGGTGAGCGGGCATCTGCGGGGCGCCATGCTCGAGACCTTCGACGTGGAGCCGGCGCCCGCCGATTCCCGCTTCCTGAAATTGCCCAACGTGACGCTGACGCCGCATATCGCCGGCGCCTCCGTGCGGACGGTGAAATACGCCGCCGGCCTCGCGGCGGAGGAAGTGCGCCGCTATCTCGACGGCGAACCGGCGCTGAACCGCTGCTGAGGGAGGAGGCGATGAAGGACCTGGGCTCCGTCGACCTCGCCGTCATCGGCGGCGGCGTGAATGGCGCAGGCATCGCGCGCGATGCGGCGGGGCGCGGGCTGTCGGTGATCCTCTGCGAGAAGGGCGATCTGGCGGAAGGCACCTCCTCGCGCTCCGGCAAGCTGATCCATGGCGGCCTCCGCTATCTCGAATATTATGAATTCCGGCTGGTGCGCGAGGCGCTGATCGAGCGCGAGGTGCTGCTGCGCGCCGCGCCCCATATCGTGTGGCCGATGCGCTTCGTGTTGCCGCATTCGCCCGAGCAGCGCCCGGCCTGGCTGGTGCGTCTGGGTCTCTTTCTCTACGACCATCTGGGCGGCCGCGAGCAATTGCCCGGCTGCCGCACACTCGACCTCGCGCGCGACCCGGAGGGAAAGCCCATCAAGCCGGAGTTCAGGCGCGCCTTTGAATATTCCGACTGCTGGGTCGATGACGCCCGCCTCGTGGTGCTGAACGCCATCGCCGCCCGCGACCTGGGCGCCTCCATCCTCACCCGCACGGCAGCAACCTCCGCCCGCCGCACCGGCGATCACTGGGAGATCGTCTTCACCTCGGCCGACGGCGTGAACAGCAAGGCGCGCGCGAAGGCGCTGGTGAACGCCGCTGGGCCATGGGTCGAGAACGTCATCACCGGCGTGGTAGGGGCGAACTCGGCGCGCAAGGTGAGGCTGGTGAAGGGCAGCCATATCGTCGTGAAGAAGTTCTGGGAGGGCCCGCAGGCCTATCTGCTGCAGAACCACGACAAGCGGGTGATCTTCGTCAACCCTTACGAACGGGACATGGCGCTGATCGGCACCACCGACATTCCCTATGGCGGCCGCGCCGAGGATGTGGCGATCGACGGCGGGGAGGTGGATTACCTGCTCGCCGCCGTGAACCGCTATATGAAGACGGCCCTGACGCCAGCCGACGTGCGCTACAGCTTTTCAGGCGTGCGCCCGCTCTCCGACGACAATGCCGAAAACCCTTCCGCCGTGACGCGCGACTATGTGTTCGACGTGACGGGCACGCCGCCGCTGCTCTCGGTGTTCGGCGGCAAGATCACGACATACCGCAAGCTCGCCGAACACGCGCTGCAGAAGCTGAAACCCTTCTTCCCCGCCATGAAGGGCGACTGGACGGCCAAGGCCAAGCTGCCCGGCGGCGACATGCCCCAAGGCTTCGACGGGCTGGTGAAAACGCTCGCCAACCAGTACCCGTGGCTACCCGCCGATGTGCGCCATCACTATGCGAGGCTTTATGGGTCGAAAGCGCAGGAGCTGATCGGCCCGGCGACGGGGCTTGCCGATCTGGGCCAGCACTTCGGCGCAACGCTCCATGAAGCCGAGATCGATTACCTGAAGCGCGCCGAATGGGCCGAGACCTCGGCCGACATCCTCGACCGCCGCACCAAGCACGGCCTGCACCTGACAGCGGCCGAGCGCAAGGCGGTGGAAAAGTTTGTGGGGAAGTAGCTCTTCGTCTTCGCTTCGCGCGAGCGGGGAGAAGAAGGGGACCCATCGCGCGAGCGATGGGGGAGATGATGGGCACCCGGATTCTGTTAAAACATCCGTTGGCCCCTCTCCTCCCCGTTGCTTCGCAACGGGTCCCGTCCCTGCCGCTGCGCGGCGCTCGCGAGGGCTCGCCCTCTCCCCTCTCACGAGGGGCGAGGACCTTTTTCAATAAATCGCCTTGATGGCGGCCAGCTCTTGGGCGATGGCTTGTGTGTCGCGGGTGTCGATGAGGGCGGCGAGCGTTTCAAGCCTTGGCAGGATCAGCGCGCCGACGATGGCGAAGAACTGGTCGTCGTCGAGCTGCTCGATGGGCTGGCCCTCGCCCGCGAAGAGCAGGCTGACGCAGGCGATGGCCGGCACCGCCACATTGGGATCAACCGTCTCGAACAGCCTGCGCCCCAGCCGCGACGGGCCGGTCTTGGCGATCAGATGCGCCTCCGACAGCGCCAAGAGCACACGCGCCAGGAATTCCGTCTCCGACTGCTTCGGCTGGGCATCCTGCGCGAGTTGCCGCCGCGCCGCATCGACGCGATGCTCCAGCACCAGATAGGGCGGCTTCGAATAATGCTCGACAATATGGATGGCGGCGCGGAAGAAATAGGAATTGAACAGCGGATTGTGCAGCAGGCTGTTCTCGCGCACGGCAGATGACACTTCATCCATCAGCCCCGGCGTGAAGGGCGACGGGAGCTTCCGCCACGACGGCAGGATGAGCCGGATCGAGGTGTTGGCGCCCCAGGTCATGAAGCGGTCGGCCAGCCGCGCCAAGCCCGCCACGCTGCGCGAGAGAAACGTGGCGCTGGTCTGCTGGCCCGCCGTTTGCCCATCGGCGTGGGCAAGGTCGCGGACATAGAACTGCGCGGCGCGCAGGCTGTCACGGAGCCCTGCGGCGGCGCACACGGCATGGGCGGCAAGATTATCGGCGGTGCGGAAGGCGATGGTCATGCCGCCATTTCAGCCGGAGGCCCCGTCATCGTCAAGTGAGGGCTGTGACAGGATAAAGAATTGACCCAGCGCCGGGCCTTCGTCCTAACATGAGGCATGGCTGAACCTGTTTCATCCCCCGTCTGGGCGCTGGACCAACCGGCGCTGCTGAAGGCGTTCGGCAGTTCCGAAAACGGATTGTCCGATGCGGAGGCGGCATCGCGGCTGGCGGCGGACGGGCCGAACAGCCTCGAAGACGAAAACCGCCACCGGGCGCTGCGGCTGCTGCTCCGGCAGGTGGAAAGCCCGATGGTACTGGTGCTGCTGTTTGGCGCAGGCCTTGCCATGACGCTCCGCGAATGGTCGGACGCGATCATCATCGTGACGGTTGTGGCGGCGAGCGCTCTTTTGGGCTTCAGCCAGGAATACAAGGCCTCGACGGCGCTGCTTGAACTCAAGAAGCGGCTGGCGCTTTCGGCAAAGGTGCGGCGCGGCGGCGCGGTTGAAACGGTGCCCGCCGTCACCATCGTCAAGGGCGACATCGTGGAGCTGGCGGCGGGAAACCTGGTGCCTGCCGACGGCGTGGTGCTGAAGGCCAGCGATTTTCTGGTGAGCGAGGCCACGCTGACGGGCGAATCCATGCCGGTGGAAAAGCGCCCCGGCACATCCGCGCCCGAAGCGCCGCTGGCCAAGCGGCTGAATTGCGTGTTCGGCGGCACCTCGGTGCGGAGCGGCACGGCCTCGGTGCTGATAACGGCGACGGGCAGGGCCACGGAAGTGGGCAACGTCGCCCGCATGATCACCGGCGCCGAGGGTGAAACCGAGTTCGCGCGCGGCATAAAGCATTTCGGCTATCTGCTGATCCGCGTGATGATCGTCATGGTGCTGTTCGTGCTGATCACCAGCCAGCTGCTGCACCGGCCGCTGATCGAATCCCTGCTCTTCGCCGTGGCGCTGGCGATCGGCATGACGCCCGAACTGCTGCCCGCCATCGTAACGGTAACGCTTTCGACCGGCGCCCGCGCCATGGCGAAGGAAGGCGTGATCGTGCGCCGCCTCGAGGCGCTGGAGAATCTGGGTAGCATAAATATTCTGTGTACGGATAAAACCGGCACGCTGACCGAAGGCGCGGTGCGCGTGGACGCCGCCGTCGATTGCCGGGGCGCTGCCGATGACGCGGTGCTGAGGCTGGCGGTGACCAACGCGGCGCTCGAAACCGGCATCGACAATCCCATGGATCAGGCTCTGCTGGAGGCGGGCAAGGCGCGCGGCATCAGCGGCGAAGGCGCAAAAAAGCTGGATGAAATCCCCTATGACTTTACTCGCAAGCGGCTGACGATCGTGATCGAAAGCCCAGCCACACCGGGCAAGGCGCTGATGATCACCAAGGGCTCCTTCGCCACCATTCTCGCCGTATGCGGATCATGGCGCGATGGCAAGACCGTGGTGCCACTCGATAAGGCCGGGCGCGCCGCGCTTTCAGCCTATCTCGACCAGCAATGCGGGCAAGGCTTCCGCCTGCTGGCGCTGGCCACCAAAGAAGCAGAGATCAAGCCCGATTACACGCTGGCCGATGAAAATGATATGGTGCTGGAGGGCTTCCTGCTCTTCGCCGATCCGCCCAAGGCGGAAGCCCGCGCCGCCATCGCGTCCCTCGCTGCGCTTGGCATTTCGCTGAAAGTGATCAGCGGCGACAATGCGCCGGTGACGCGCCATGTGGCGGACGCGCTGGGCATTCCCTCCGGCCAGTTGCTGACCGGCCCCGAAATCGCCGCCGCCCCGCCCGACGCGCTGCCGGTGATGGTGGAGAAGGCGACGCTCTTTGCCGAGATCGACCCGCAGCAGAAGGAGCGCATCATCACCGCGCTTCAAAAGCGCGGGCACGCGGTGGGCTATATGGGCGACGGCATCAATGACGCGCCGGCGCTCCGCGCCGCCGACATCGGCATTTCCGTCGATACGGCGGTGGATGTGGCGCGGCAGACCGCTGATATCATTCTCTTGAAGCGCGATCTGAACGTGCTGCGCATGGGCGTTGAAAGCGGCAGGCGCACCTTCGCCAACACGATGAAATATATTTCCATGACCACCAGCGCCAATTTCGGCAACATGCTGAGCATGGCGCTGGCAACCCCCCTGCTGCCCTTCCTGCCGCTCCTTGCCAAACAGATCCTGCTCAACAATTTTCTCTCCGATCTGCCCTCCATGGCGATTGCCGGCGATAATGTGGATGCCGAACGCATTTCCGGCGTGCAGCGCTGGAGCATCAGGGACGTGCAGCGCTTCATGCTGGTGTTCGGACCGTTGAGCTCGGTCTTCGATTTGATCACTTTTGCCGTTCTGCTCTATGGCTTCACCGCGCGCGAAGCCGAATTCCAGACGGCCTGGTTCACCGTATCGCTCTTGACGGAGGTGGTGATCGTGCTGGTGCTCAGGACCCGCAAGCCTGCCTGGCAAAGCCGTCCAGGCAATGCGCTGCTGCTTCTCTCCGCCGCCGTCGCGGGCCTGGCCCTGGGGCTTCCCTATATTCCGCTGGTGGCGCGATTGTTTGGCTTCGTGCCCCTGCCCCTCTCGGTGCTGGGCGTTCTGGTGCTGATCGCCGTGGCCTATGTGCTGACCACCGAGATCGCCAAGGCGCTCTATTACAGCTGGCTTTCGCGGCGAAGCACGGCCTGAGCCTGCATTCCGCTCAATCGAGCCCCGCGCCGCTTTTCCTTGGCCAGCCCCGCCGCTTTCGCTAAAACCCCGGCCAGCAACCCCGTCTCCCAAGAGGCCAGACATGCCCGCCTATCGTTCACGCACCACCACCCATGGCCGCAACATGGCCGGCGCCCGCGGCCTGTGGCGCGCCACCGGCATGAAGGACGGCGACTTCGGCAAGCCGATCATCGCCGTCGTCAACTCCTTCACGCAATTCGTGCCGGGCCATGTGCACCTGAAGGATCTGGGCCAAATGGTGGCCCGCGAGATCGAGGCGGCGGGCGGCGTCGCCAAGGAGTTCAACACCATCGCGGTGGATGACGGCATCGCCATGGGCCATGACGGCATGCTCTATTCGCTGCCCTCGCGCGAGGTGATCGCCGACAGCGTGGAATATATGGTCAACGCCCATTGCGCCGATGCGATGGTGTGCATCTCCAATTGCGACAAGATCACCCCCGGCATGCTGATGGCGGCCTTGCGCCTCAACATTCCCGCCGTGTTCGTCTCGGGCGGGCCGATGGAGGCGGGAAAATACCTGGCCCCGACCGGCGAGGTGAAAACGCTCGACCTGATTGACGCCATGGTGGCCGCCGCCGACGACCGCGTGTCGGACGAGGACGTGAAGACCATCGAACGCTCGGCCTGCCCCACCTGCGGATCGTGCTCCGGCATGTTCACCGCCAATTCCATGAACTGCCTGACCGAGGCGCTGGGCCTTTCGCTGCCCGGCAATGGTTCCACGCTGGCCACCCATTCCGACAGGAAGCGCCTGTTCCTCGAGGCGGGACACCTGATCGTCGATCTGGCGCGGCGCTATTACGAGCAGAATGACGAGAGCGTGCTGCCGCGCAACGTGGCGGGCGTGAAGGCGTTTCACAATGCCATGGCGCTCGACATCGCCATGGGCGGCTCCACCAATACGGTGCTACACATCCTCGCCGCTGCCCATGAAGGCGAAATCGATTTCACGCTGGAACATATCGACAAGCTGTCGCGCCGCGTGCCGGTGCTGTGCAAGGTGGCGCCCGCCAAATCCAACGTGCACATGGAAGACGTGCACCGGGCCGGCGGCATCATGGCGATCCTGGGCCAGCTTGAGCGCGCCGGGCTGCTCGAAACCGATGTGCCGACCGTCCACACGCCGACGCTGGGAGAGGCGATCAACCGCTGGGATATTTCGCGCAGCAATTCGCAGAGCGTGCGCGACTTCTTCCTCGCCGCACCGGGCGGCGTGCCCTCGCAGGTGGCCTTTAGCCAGTCTCGCCGCTGGGACGAGCTTGATCTTGACCGCGAGAAGGGCGTGATCCGCAGCGCCAAGACGCCGTTCTCGAAGGATGGCGGACTTGCCGTGCTGAAGGGCAATCTGGCGCTCGACGGCTGCATCGTGAAGACGGCGGGCGTCGATGAATCGATCCTCAAATTCTCCGGCCCCGCCGTGGTGTTTGAAAGCCAGGACGCGGCGGTGAGCGGCATCCTGACGGGGAAGGTGAAGGCGGGCGACGTGGTGGTGATCCGCTATGAAGGCCCGCGCGGCGGGCCCGGCATGCAGGAGATGCTTTATCCCACCAGCTATCTGAAATCGAAAGGGCTGGGCAAGGCCTGCGCGCTCGTCACCGATGGCCGCTTCTCGGGCGGAACCTCGGGCCTCTCGATCGGCCATGCCTCGCCCGAGGCAGAGGAAGGCGGATTGATCGGCCTCGTGCAGGCGGGCGACCGCATCGACATCGACATTCCCAACCGCACCATTCATCTGGCCGTCGATGACGCCGAGATCGCCAAGCGCCGCAAGGCCGAGGAGGCGCGCGGCAAGGATGCCTGGACGCCGCATGAAAAGCGCCCACGCAAGGTGACCACCGCCCTTCGCGCCTATGCCGCCTTTGCCACCAGCGCCGCCACCGGCGCCGTGCGGAAGGTTCCCTGATGCGGATATCGGATGCGATGCGCCAGCGTTACGGCGCGCCCGAAGGCTGGAACTTCGGCGAGGAACGCGTGGTGGAATGGCGCGACTGCGACATGCTGGGTCACGCCAACCACACCGCCTCGCTTCTGTGGTGCGAGACATTGCGCGTGCATTATTGCGAGGCGATCGGCCTTGGCACGCCCTCCTATGACAGGCCGAGCACGATGATCGCCCAGATCACCGCGCGCTATTTGGGCCAGATTTCCTTCGCCGATCATGTGCTGGTGTGCTGCCGCACGCTGCGCATCGGCCGCACCAGCGCCACCGTGCAATATGGCGTGTGGACCAAGGGCAAGCAGGCGTTCGAGGCCGAACTTGTGCTGGTGCTGTTCGACCAGAAGAGCGGGACGACCGTGGCCTATCCGGATGAGGTGCGGCGGCTGGTGAAGGAGCTGGAGCCGGCGGCGGAGGTTTGAGGACTTCGTCTTCGCCCCGCGTGAGCGGGGAGAAGAAGGGGACCCATCGCGTTAGCGATGGGGGAGATGAGGGGCACCCGGTCTCTTTGCCAGAACATCCGTTGGCCCCTCTCCTCTCCCACCGCTTCGCGGCGGGCCCCTTTCCTCTCCCCTCTATCGAGGGGCGAGGACATCACGGTCAAACCCCTCAATGCACCGCGGCGTACATGATCTTTTCCTGCGTCGCGTCGAGGGGCGAGATTTCCTCCACCACGCGGCCTTGCCGGAAGACCAGAATGCGGTCTGACAGGTTCATGATTTCGGGCAGGTAGGAAGAGATCACCACCACCGCGAGGCCCTGGTCGGCGAGGCGGTTGATGATCTGGTGAATTTCGGCGATGGCGCCCACGTCGACACCGCGCGTCGGCTCGTCGAAGATGACGATGCGCGGCTTCTGGATGAGGCCCTTGCCAATCACCACCTTCTGCTGGTTGCCGCCCGACAGCTCCACCACGCGCGCATTGTCGTTGATGGCCTTGACGTTCAGCGTCTTCGACCATTCCGCCGACAGCGCGCGCATTTCGGCGAAGTTGATGATGGCGGATTTTTCCAGCCCCGCCGCCAGAAGGCCGGAGTAGAAATTCTCGGCGATCGACATGGTTTCAAAGAAGCCTTCGAGCTTGCGGTCCTCGGTGACGTAGACGATGCCGTCCCTCACCGCCTCGACCGGCACATTGTAGCGCACGCGCCGGCCTTCGAGTTCGATGTCGCCGCCGCGCAGGAAATCGCGCTTGGCGATGCCCGACACGATCTTGAACGTCTCGGTGCGGCCCGAACCGATGAGCCCGAAAATGCCGGTGATCTGGCCTTCGAAGATCGAGAAGGAATTGTTGCGCACCATGTTGCCCATGGAAATGTCCTGCACCGACAGGACCTTCTTGCCGCGCCGCCGGATCTGCTCCGGCCCCCGCACGGAATTATAAATCTCGTTGGACAAAGCGCGGCCCACCATGGCGCGCACCACCTTGTCGCGGTCGAATTCGGCGACAGGCCCGCTCGCCACGCGCTCGCCATCGCGGAGGATGGTGATGCGGTCGGCCTGGGCCAGCGCCTCTTCCAGCGCGTGGGTGATGAAGATGATGGAAACGCCGCTTTTCTTGAGCCGCTTCATGAGCGCGAAGAAATGCCGCTTCTCCTCCGGCGTGAGGGTGGCGGTCGGCTCATCGAAGATGATGACCTCGGCCTTGTGATGGACGGCGCGGGCGATCTCCACCATCTGCCGCTTGGCGGCGCCCAGCGTGGCGACAGTGGCTGAAGGATCGACGGTGAAGTTGAGGGATTGCAGGAACTGCTGGGCCGAAATGTAGATGCCGCGCAGGCGGTTGAGGAATTTTTCCTCGCCCAGATAGATGTTCTGCGCCACCGTCATCGAGGGGACGAGGCTCGTCTCCTGAAACACCATGGCGATGCCGTCTTCGAGCGCCGCATGGGGCGAGGCATAGGCGACGGGCTTGCCGCGGTAGAGCATCTCGCCGGAACTCGCCTCCACCACGCCCGCCATTATCTTGGTGAGGGTGGATTTTCCCGCGCCGTTTTCGCCCAGCAGCGCGTGGATTTCGCCCTTCTCCAGCGTGAAATCAACCTCCTTCACGGCGGGAACGCCGCGATAGGATTTGGTGATCTTCCGCATTTCGATGATCGGGGCCATCACGCGCCTCCGCCCTGGGGCTCAAGGCCCAGAATGACATTGCCGCCGCGCGACGCCGCGATGATGCGCCCCTCATGGCGGATGGCGCTCGTGACGCCATGGCGCGTGCCATTGGCGCGGCTGTGATAGCTGGCAAGGGGTTGCAGCGCGCTGTCGAGTTCCACCACCAGCCCGTAGGAGCGCGACGGCGACCATGGCTTGTGGATGCCCATGGTGCGCACGCCGCCATTCTGCAACGGCTCGAGAAAGCTGTGGCTGGCGGAAAGCGATGGCGCGATCCAGTAGCGGCTGTCGATTTCGGCCATCATGTCCATACGGTAGTGATCCTCGCGCAACACGAATTCGATGAGGCGGTTGCGCGGCGCGAAGAGCGCCAGCACATAGCCATCGCCTGACGGCATGAGGCGGGCGGGATAGCCGGGGAGCGTGCTGAGAAGGGCCTGCGGCTTTCCGCCGCCCAGCGGAATGGCGATGATGCGGTAATGCCAGCTTTCGCTGACGATGAGGCGCTGCTGCGCCTCGTCAACCGCGATGCCGAAGGGAAAAGCGAGGCCGGTGGCGAGAGAACTGCGCGCGCGCGTCTTGGGATCGACGCGCCAGACGGAACCGCCTGCGTTGCGGCGCATGAGATCGGTGGCCCATTGCGATGGCGCGAGATCGGCCGATCCATTGCAGACATAAAGCGCGCCATCGCCGCCGAAGGCCATGGCGACGGGGCAATTGAAACCTTGCACCTCAGTGCCATCGAGCAGCACCGCGCCCGATTCAAGCCCCGCCGCCAAAGCGCCGGAGGCCGAAACGGCAAGCGCCGTGATGGCGGCAGGGAAGGACGCGATGACGGCACCAGTGGCCAGCGAGCGCACCTCGTTGCCGCTGCAATAAAGCACCTGATCGCCGCGCACGGCCAGCGAGTCTGGCGCTTCGGCGGCGCGCAGCGCATCGGCTTCATCGAGCAGCGTGTTGGGCTTGAGCGCCCCATCCATGGGCGGAATGGTGATGGCACGCCCGCGAAAGAGGTCAAGCAGCGGATCGAGGATCATGGGCGTGGCCCCCAATAGGAGTCGTTGCTCGTCCAGTTGGGATCGGCACCCGGAATTTTATAGCGGCCGATGCGGTTGTTGAGGATGCCGCCGATATAGAGATAGCCTTTATGCTCGCGCATCGAGGTGACCATCGGATGGCTCACCCCCGTCATGTCGCCCATCGTCTCGACGATCTGGCCGGCTTCGTTGAACTTCACCACGCCGCCAGTGTTGATGTTGGGGAACAGCCATTCATCCTGCGGCAGGCGGCGCGTCATGCGCTTGCGGAAGCCGGGATGGCGGAGCGCCAGATCGAAGCTGGGCGTGCGCATGCCGAGCCACGCCATCCAGTAAGTGCCGTCGCTCGCCCTATTGATGTTGTCGGGATAGCCGGGCATGTCTTTGATGACGCATTCGGCGGTGCCGGCCTTGGGGCCTTCAAGCCAGTAGCGGTGCACGCGGCAGGCCCAGCTTTCGGCGAAGAACAGCGATTTTCCGTCATGCGCCATGCACACGCCATTGGCATAGCGGTAGTCATCGAGCAGCGTTTTGGTTTCGCCGGTTTTTGGATCGAACACCAGAAGCCGCGCGGTGGGGCGGCTCTCGATTGAATCCAGCGCCCAGTCATGGGCGTCATAGCGTGTGGTTGAATCGGTGAAATAGATCTTGCCGTCGGGCGCCACGTCAAGGTCGTTGGGATCGCGCAGCCGCGCATCATCGACGATGGACGTATAGGAGCGGTTGGTTTCCGCCGAAAGCTGCTTCACCTCGCCCGCTCTGGAAATGCCGTAAAGCCCCATGGCTCCGACGCAGGAGAGAAGCGTGCCCTCCTTGTCGAAGGCGAGGCCCAAGGGAAAGCCGCCGGTATGGGCGAAGATTTCCGAACGGGTGTAGTCTGGCGCGAAGAAGCGGACGATCTCGCCATGCCTTGTGCCGCAATAGAGATGATCGTCGCGGTCGAGGATCACGTCCTCGGGGCCTTCAAGTTCGCCAAGGCCGATGTAATCCGTCTTGGCGATCTTGTTGTTGAGCGCATAGGGCGAGCCCGAGCCCGGCACCGCCGATTGCGTTTCGCCCATGCGGTGATAGATGGGCGCGACATAGACTTCGTCCAGCACCTTGTGGCGGTTTTTGAGCCAGCGGATGTCGAGCGTGACGGCGGCGGCCAGCATGAGGCCCAGCACCATCTGGTTGGTGCCGGTGCCATAGCCAAGGCGGATCAGGCCATTGGTCATCACCAGCACGATGATGGCGCCCATGATGGCCTTGACGATGGAGCCGCGCCCGCCGCCCAGACTGTTGCCGCCCACCACGGCGGCGGTGAGAGCGAGAATTTCAAGATTTTGCCCGGTGCCCGGCCCCGCGCCGCTGAGGCGGCAGGCGATGAGGAAGCCCGCAAGACCGGCGCAGATGCCGGAGATCACATAGGAGATGAACACCGTCTCGCGCACGCGGATGCCGCTGTTATGCGCGGAACGCCTGGACCCGCCGACCGCCAGGATGTGCCAGCCCGGACGCGAGCGTGTGAGCGCAATATGGGCGATGACGGCGATGACGATGGCGGTGATGAGACTGATCGGTAGATGCAGGAAGGTGCCGTCGCCAATGTAATCCCAGATGTCCGAGGTGACGTCCGAGAGCTGCACCTTGGACGCGAAGTTGACGATCATGATGTCATAGACCGCGCGGCCGATGACCAGCGTGACCAGCGTGGTGAGGAAGGCGCGCAGGCGCAGGAAACCGATGAGATAGCCGTTCACCGCGCCAAACAGCGCACCCGTCGCCAGCGCCGCCAGAAGCGCCACCCACACCGGCAGACCGAAGATGAACAGCGACGCCACCGACGAAAAGGCGGCGAGCGCGAAGATCGAACTGACGGAGAGATCGATGCCGCCCGCCAGCATGACCACCGTGAGGCCGGTGACGACGATGGAAAATTCACCGAGCTGCCGCGTCGAGCCAACCAGCGCTTCCGGCTTGAAGAAGCCGGGAATGGCGATGCCGAACCCCACCACCGTCGCCACCATGGCGAGGAAAGGAATGGCATTGTCGGCCCAGCGCTTGCTGAGGAGTTCACCGATCAGATGATCGGGAATGAAATTATAGCGCCAGCGCTGGATGTCTTCGCGGGTCGTCATCGGCAATCCTGAAATGAGCCATGGCCGGACGGTTGCGCCCGGCCATGGAGCGTGTGCGGGGTTTGCTTACTTGGCTTCCGCCGCGGCCTGCAGCGCCTTGAGGTTCCAGCAGCTCCGCGGGTTCATCGTGTCCTTGGTGATGGTCGTCATCAGGGAGTAGATGTAAGGCGAAGAAGTGCCGGGCTTCTGGCCGCTCTGAAGGAGATACTTGATCATCGCCACCATGGCCTCGCTTTCATTGTAAAGCTCGGTCGAAACAACGGCGTCGAAGGTGCCGTCGGAGAGCAGCTTGCAATCCGTGGTTTCCTCGCCGCCGCCGGTGGTGACGAGATAGATCTGGTCCTTCTTGCCCGCGTCAGCGATGGCCGCTGCGGTGCCCGTTGCGTCACCATCCCAGAAATCGATGATGCCGCAGAGGTCGGGGTTCTGCTGCAGCATGGTGGTGGTGACATTGCGCGCCGTGTTCGGATCCCAGTTCGAGTCGGGCTTGGCGACGACCTTGAAGTCCGGGTTCTTGTCGAGCACCTGCATAATGCCCGCATATTGATAGAGGCTGGTGGCGTTCACCTCGTCACCCTGAACGAGGCCGATCTTCTTGGACGAATTGGCGCCGCAGCCCTTGATGACGGCTTCCGCCTCCATCTGGCCAAGGCGCGACCAGTCGCCGCCCACATAGGCATCCGCCGCGAAGTTCGACGGATTGTCGATGAGGATGACATAGATGCCCTGCTCCTGCGCCTTCTTCAGAAGCTTGGTGTAGGAGTTGAGATCGAAGGACATGACGACCAGCACATCGGGCTTCTGGTCGGAAGAAATCACGTCGGTGATCGCCTGGGCGCCCGCCTCGATGCTCCAGTTGGGATCGCGGGTTTCAAAGGTGCCGCCGAAGGCCGTGACCTCGCGCTTGAGGATGGCGGCCCAGCCCTGCGCCAGGTCGAAGCCCATGGCCATGGGGATCAGCACCACGCGCTTGCCCGCCATCGCCTTGGCATAGGTGGCGGGGCCTGCGCCCACGTCATAGTCTTCCGCGAAGGCTGGCGTTGCGAAAGCGAGCAACGAAGCGGCGGCGGCCGAGGCCAGAATGGTCTTCCAGTTCATGGTTGTTCTCCCTGTCTAGATATCGCCCTGCTGGGCCGTTTGTTCATCGCGCGGATTCAAGAGGCTGTCGACGATGATCGCGATGAGCAAAATCGTCGCCTTGATGAGGTTCTGGTAGATATTGGGAATATCGAGAATGGTCATGGCATTGAGCATGATGCCGATGAGCAGCGCCCCCACCACCACATTGCGCATGCCGCCCTTGCCGCCCGAAAGCCCGATGCCGCCGATCACCACCACGAGGATGATGTCGTAGAGCAGCGTGGAATTGACGACGCGGGTGTTGATGGAGTGCAGGCTCGATGCGGTGAGAAGCCCCGCCGCGAGTGCGATCAGCGCCGAGATCACATAGCGCAGCATGATCATCGGCCGCACCGGAATGCCCATGTTGCGGGCGGCGAGAAAATTATCGCCCATGTAATAGACGTAGCGCCCCCATTTCGAGAAGCGCAGGAACAGATAGGCGGCGAACACGATGCCGGCGAAGATGAAAACCTCCGCCGGAATGTCGAGGAAGCGGGCGCGGCCAATGCTTTCCAGCCAGTGGCCATTGGGCACTGGCACCGCGTCCTGGGCGATCAGCTGCGAGCGCACATAGCCGAACACGAAAGCGCCGCTGGCCAGCGTGGCGAAAATCGCCGGCACATCGGCATAGGCGATGAGAAAACCATTCACCAAACCGATCAGCAGCACGCCGCCGATGGTGATGGCGAGCGCCGCGCCATCGCTCCAGCCATCGCTGAGCATCTGCAGATACCACGCCGCCGACATGGCCATGATGGCGACGGCGGCGAGATCGATTCCGCGGCCGATGATGACGATGGACATGCCCACCGCGAGGATGCCCAGCACCGACACGCTGCGCACGATGGAGATCAGATTGTTGGGCTCGAGAAAGCCCCGGAGCATGATGGCCGAAACGGCGAACACCAGCACGGCGAGCGCCAGAACAATGCGCTCCTGCGTCCAGGCAAATTGCCCGGTCTTCCCCGCCATCCCCTGCTCCTGCATTTTTTGTTGCGGCGACTGTGCAACCCCGGACGGGGGCGCGTCAACCCGGCGCTACGTCAAGTGTCGGCCTCAAATTTCTCATCGACCGGAATCTGGATGGCGTTCAGGATCTGGTTGGTGCGCCCTGCGGTTGAAACCACCCGCAGGAGATCGGCATAGATTTCATCCGTCATGCCCTTGGCGCGCGCCGCCGCTGTGTGGGAGTGCACACAGTAGCGGCAGGAATTGGTGATCGACACGGCGATATAGAGAAGCTCCTTGGTGAGCGGATCGAGCGCCGAAGGGACGGCCATCACGGATTTCACGCCCTGCCATGTCTCTTCCAGGAGCGCCGGATCGAAGGCGAGATAGAGCCAGAAATTATTGATGAAGTCGCTTTTGCGGGTGGCGCGGATATCGTCGAACACCGCTTTCACGCGCGGATTCGCTTCCGGGTTTTCAGGCAGCTTGATGGTGGACATGAAACCTATTCCAGAACGATGCGGGGGAAGTAGAACGACACCACCCAGTTGGGCATGTCGACGATTTCGCTGATGCGCAGGTCGCCGCACACCGAGCAGAGCATATAGGCGTCAACCGCCGCCATGTTGTAGCGTTTTCCGAGCACTTCGATCATGCCCGAGACGGCGGCCCTGGCGCCGGCCATCAGGTCTGGCCCCACGCCGGTCGTCACCTCATAGCCTTTCATATCGAGATGGCGCGTGACGGGGCCGGGCGTGGTGAAGCGCGGGAAAGCGAGATTGGCGCCCTTGATGAGATCGAATTTCGCTGCCACCGTGCAGGGGCTTTCGATCGCCGTGCCGCACACCTCGCCATCGCCCTGCGCCGCGTGCGTATCGCCGACGCTGAACAACGCACCCTTCACTTCAACGGGGAGATAGAGTTCAGCGCCTGCGGCGAGATCGCGGATGTCGAGATTGCCGCCCATGCGGCGCGGCGGCACCACCGAATGAAGGCCGGGCTCCGCAGGGGCGAGCCCGATGGTGCCGCAGAAGGGCTTGAGCGGCACACGGCCTCCCGGGCCATAGAGAGCGGGCGTCAACGCCTTGGCATCATAGCTCCAGATATGAAGCGCAGGCTCCTTGAACTGGTCGGCCAGCAATCCGAAGCCCGGAATATTCGCCGTCCAGCCCCAGCCCGAGGGGCCGAATTCCAGCAGCGTGACCTTGACCGCATCGCCCGGTTCCGCGCCGTCAATATAAACCGGGCCGGTGACCGGATTGACCTTGCTGAAGTCGAGCACCGCCAAATCCGCAAGGGTGGAGCGCGCCGAGAGCTGGCCGCCGGAGGAATCGACCGTGTCGAACGAGATGCTTTCGCCGGGCGCGATCCTGAGCGCGGGCGTGTTTTTATTGTCCCAGCCGTGATGGCAATGCCGGGAATGAATGGTGTGCGTGCATGTCATGGGACGATCAGGTTGCGACGCCACATCGCAGCCTGTCAACGCCCCTTCCCCTGTTGCACCTGCGAGAAAGCGGCGCTAGCGTTCACCGCTTCAAGGGGTGAGGGAGCGTTTCGTGGCGGCGATCAGACAAACCGAGGGCCGGGCAAAATTCGGCCCATACGAAACATGGTATCGCATCTCCGGCGATCTCTCCTCCTCCAAGAAGCCTCTCTTCATTCTCCACGGCGGCCCGGGCGCCGCGCATAATTACGTCGATGCCTACAAGCTGATCGCGCTGCAGGGCCGCGCCGTCATTCATTACGATCAATTGGGTTGCGGCAATTCCACCCTGCTGCCAGACAAGGGCAAGGGCTTTTGGACGCCGCAGCTTTTCGTGGATGAACTTGAAAACCTCGTCGACCATCTGGGCCAGCGCAAGGCCTTCCACGTGCTGGGCCAGTCCTGGGGCGGCATGCTGGCGGCGGAATATGGGGTGAGGAATCCGAAGGGCGTGAAGTCGCTCACCATCGCCAATTCGCCGGCCTCGATGGCGCTGTGGACATCGGAAGCGATGCGCCAGCGGAGCGAAATGCCGAAGGACATTCAGGACACGCTGAACAAATATGAAGCGCTGGGCGACTACGCCAACGAGGAATACCAGAAGGCGACCATGTGGGTGTATGAGCGCCACGTGTGCCGCGTGGTGCCCTTCCCGCCGGAAGTGACGGCGACCTTCGAGCAGGTGGCGCGCAACCCGACCGTCTATCACACCATGAATGGGCCCAATGAGTTCTTCGTCGTCGGCACGCTGAAGAACTGGAACATCATCCCCGAGCTTCACAAGATCAACGTGCCCACCCTCATCATCTCGGGCCGCCACGATGAGGCGACGCCCGCCTGCGTCCAGCCCTTCAAGGACAATATCAAGGGCTCGCGCTGGGAGATCTTCGAGCATTCCAGCCACATGCCGCATGTGGAGGAACAGGAAAAGTGCATGAAGACCGTCGGGGACTTCCTCGACGCCAACGATAAATAAATGACAGACAGGAGTGGACGTTCATGAAGAAATGGCTTTTGGCAAGCGCCGCAGCGGCCCTGCTTTCGGCGGCGGCCGTTGCCCCCGCCTCCGCCGCATACAAGGCGGAACATCGCGGCGGCACCATGCGCCTCGTGGCGCGCTCGGCCGGCGGCACGGTTGACCCGCAGATCAACTATACGCTGCAATACTGGCAGATCTATCAGGGCCTCTATGATGGCCTCGTGACCTTCAAGAAGGCGGCGGGTGCTGAAGGCTTCACCGTGGTTCCCGATCTGGCGGAAGCGATCCCCGCGCCCGCCAATGACGGCAAGACCTATGTGTTCAAGCTGCGCAAGGGCATCAAGTTCTCGAACGGCAAGGACGTAACGGTGAAGGATGTCGTCTCTTCCTTCCAGCGCATCTTCAAGGTGTCGAGCCCGACAGCGGGCGGCTTCTATTCGGTGTTCGTGGGCGCTGACGCCTGCCTGAAAGACGCCAAGACCTGCACGCTGGATGGCGGCGTGGTGGGCGATGAGGCGGCGGGCACCATCACCATCAACCTGAAGGCGCCCGATCCCGAACTCTTCCAGAAGCTGGCGCTGCCCCATGCGGTGGTACTGCCTGCCGATTCGCCGATGGCGGATGCGGGCACCAATCCCCTGCCCGGCACCGGCCCCTACATGATTTCGGCCTATGACCCCAACAAGGGCATGACCATGAGCCGCAATCCCAACTTCAAGGTATGGAGCGAGGATGCGCAGCCCGACGGCTATCCGGATGTGATCCAGTATGATTTCGGCCTGACGGATGAGGCCGAGGTGACCGCCGTGCAGAACGGCGAGGCCGACTGGATGTTCGACCAGCCGCCGACCGACCGCCTTGGCGAGATCGGAACCAAGTTCAAGGATCAAGTCTATATCAACACGCTGACGGCGTGGTGGTATGCGCCGCTCAACACCAATCTTGCGCCCTTCGACAATCTGAAGGCCAGGCAGGCGGTAAACTATGCCGTTGACCGCAAGACGCTGGTGAACCTGTTCGGCGGCCCGGTTCTCGCTTCTCCGGTGTGCCAGGTGCTGCCGCCGGGATTCCCCGGGCATGAAGATTATTGTCCGTACACGAAGAATCCGGGCACCAAATGGTCGGCCCCCGACATGGAGAAGGCCAAGCAGCTTGTCGAAGAGTCCGGCACCAAAGGCCAGAAGGTGACGATCATTGCCGAGGACACTGCCGTGTCGAAGGCGATCGGCGTCTATCTGCAGAGCGTGCTCAAGGAAATCGGCTATGATGCGGAAGTGAAGCCCATCTCGCCGAACATCCAGTTTACTTACATCCAGAACACCAACAACAAGGTGCAGATGTCGATCAGCCAGTGGTATCAGGATTATCCGGCCGCGTCGGACTTCCTGAACATCCTCTTCGGCTGCGCGTCCTTCACGCCGGGCTCGGATTCCTCGATCAATATCTCGGGCTTCTGCGACAAGGGCATTCAGGCCAAGATGGATGCGGCGCTGGCTCTCGCCGTGACCGATCCCGATGGCGCCAACAAGATGTGGGCGGAGATCGACAAGGCGGTGGTGGATTCGGCGGCCGCCGTGCCGCTGTTCACGCCGAAGCATGTCGACTTCGTGTCTAAGCGTCTCGGCAACTTCCAGTTCAACAGCCAGTATTACTGGATGGTCTCGCAGTCCTGGGTGAAGTAACACCCACGTGACTGATGCTGCACTGACTGCAACGCGGAAAAGCCGTGGCCCCTGGGCCACGGCGATGCGCCGCCTGATGCGCGACAATGCCGCCATGCTGGCGCTGGCCGTGCTGATCCTCATCGTCATCGCCTGCCTGCTGGCGCCCGCCTATGCGCGCTGGTGCAATGTCGATCCCTTCGCCTCGACGCTCGACAAGGTGTTGAGCATCGACGGGCAAGACGTGCCGGTGATGGAGCAGTCAACCGAAGGGCTGGGGCTTGGCTATACGCCCATCGGCCCCACCTGGCGCATCAACAATTACTTCCTCGGCGCCGACAACCAGGGCCGCGACGTGATGGCCCGCCTGCTCTATGGCGGCCTGAATTCGCTGCTGATCGCCAGTGGCGCAACCATCCTGACGCTGGCGCTGGCCACCATCATTGGCCTAGCCGCCGGGTTTTTCGGCGGCATTCTCGATACGGTTTTGTCGCGCATCCTCGACGTGCTGTGGGCCTTCCCGGTCTATCTCCTCGCCATCTCGCTTTCGATCGTGCTGATCCAGCAGGGGTTGAGCATCGGTCCCATCACCATTGAATCGGGCAGCCTGTGGCTTCCCGTCTTCATCATCGGCATCGTTTATGTGCCTTACGTGGCAAGGCCCATCCGCGGGCAGGTGCTGGCGCTGCGCGAAAGCGAATTCGTGATGGCCGCCGTGGGGCTGGGCGTGCCGAGCCACCGCATTCTGTTGCGCGATATTTTTCCCAATGTCTCGACCACGCTCATCGTCTTCGTGCCGCTGATGATGGCGCTGAACATGCTGACCGAGTCAGCGCTCTCCTTCCTGTCGATCGGCGTGCAGCCGCCCGATGCAAGCTGGGGCACCATCATTCAGGACGGCCTCAACCTTCTCTACACGCGCCCCATGGTGGCGCTGGCCCCCGGCATCGCCATCGTCATCACCGTGCTGGCGCTGAATGTGCTGGGCGATGGCTTGCGCGATGCGCTTGATCCCCGCTCCAAGATCAGGCTGGGACGCGGCTGATGCTCCTCGCCCTGCTCCGCCGCCTCGGCCAGATGATCTTCGTGATGTTCGGCATCAGCGTGCTGGTGTTCCTGATCTTCTTCGGAACGCCCGGCGTCGATCCCGCCGCCCGCATCGCCGGCCGCAACGCATCGCCCGAGGTGCTTGAAGCCGTGCGCAAGAGCTTCGGCTTCGACCGGCCGCTCTATGTTCAATATTACCTGATGATGAAGAAGCTCTTCATCACCGGCGATCTCGAATCCTTCGTCAACCGCGGCTGGAAAGTGGTGCCGGCGGTGATCGACACTATCCCCGTGACGCTGTCGCTGGTGATCGGCGCTGCAATCCTGTGGGTGATCTTCGGCCTGATTATCGGCCTCCTCGCGGCGGCGACGCGCGGGCGGCTGCTTGACCGTGTGCTGATGATTTTGGGGCTGATCGGCATTTCCATGCCCGTCTACTGGCTGGGCGAGGTGATGAACCTGATCACCCAGAGCCGCTATCACGACAGCTGGCTGTTCAGCTGGGTGCCGCCACTCGGCTACAAGAATTTCAGCGACGATCCCAAGGGCTGGTTCCTGACACTTGTGATCCCGTGGATCACCCTCTCCATTCTCTATATCGGGCTTTATGGCCGCGTGCTGCGCGCCAGCCTGATCGAGGCGATGCAGGAGGATTATATCCGCACGGCGCGCGCCAAGGGGCTGTCGGAAACGCGGATCATGCTGCGCCACGCGCTCCGCACCTCGCTCATTGCCTTCGTGACGCTGTTCGGCCTCGACTTCGGCGCCCTTGTGGGCGGTTCAGCTTTGCTCACCGAAGTGGTGTTCGGCCTGCAGGGCGTGGGCAAGCTCACCTATGATGCGCTCCAGAACATTGACCTGCCGATCATCATGGCGACGGTGATGTATGCCTCCTTCTTCGTCGTCATCGCCAATGCGCTGGTCGATGTCGTCTATATCCTGCTCGACCCGCGCGTGAGGACGGCCTGATGCTGAGCGTGCGCGATCTGAACGTCTCCTTCCGCACCGAACAGGGCACGCTGAAAGCCATCGACGGCGTGAGCTTCGACGTGGCGGAAGGCGAAATCCTGGGCGTGGTGGGGGAATCGGGCTCCGGCAAGACGGTGTCGCTGCTGGCTGTCATGGGCCTCATCACCGATCCCAATGCGGTGATCGAAGGATCGATCAAATACAAGGGCCGCGAACTCGTGGGCCTGCCCTCGCGCGAAATGCGGAAGCTGCGCGGGCGCGAGATCGCCATGATCTTTCAGGACCCGATGACGGCGCTGACGCCTGTCTACACCATCGGCTGGCAGATCGCCGAACAGATCATGGCGCATGAAAAGATCGGCAAGGCGGCGGCGCGCCAGCGGGCCATCGATCTCCTGGCCGAAGTGAACATTCCCAATCCCGCGGAAGCCGTGGACCGCTATCCTCATCAACTCTCCGGCGGCATGCGCCAGCGCGCGGTGATCGCCATGGCGCTGTCCTGCAATCCCACACTGCTGGTCGCCGACGAACCGACGACGGCGCTCGACGTGACGGTGCAGGCGCAGATTCTCGATCTGGTGCGCAAGCTGCAGCGCAATCACAAATCGGCGGTCGTCTTCATCACCCATGACATGGGGGTGATCGCCGAGATCGCCCATCGCGTGATGGTGATGTATTCGGGCCGCATCGTCGAAAGCGGCGGCAAGCGCGATCTGTTTCTCGACCCGCGCCATCCCTATACGCGGGCCCTTCTTGATTCCATTCCGCCGCTCGAAGGTGCAAGGCCGAAGCGCCTGCGCGCCATTCCGGGCGCGCCGCCGAGCCTCGGCAACCGGCCGCAGGGCTGCGCCTTCGGCCCCCGCTGCCCGCAACGCTTTGAGGCATGCAGCCAGCAGCCGCCGCTGGTGGGCGATCCCCATGCCACCGCCTGCTTCCGGGTGAATGCACCATGAGCGAGGTGCCGCTTCTCGAACTCGACAAGGTGAGCAAGCGCTTCACCGTGGGCAGCCGCTTCTCGGCACGCGGGCTGCTCACGGTTCATGCTGTCGATCAGGTGTCGCTCACCGTGATGACCGGCGAAACGGTGGGTCTCGTTGGAGAATCGGGCTGCGGCAAATCCACCCTCGGGCGCTCCATCGTGAGGCTTTACGACATCAGCGACGGGTCGATCCATTTTCACGGGCGGGACATTTCGCATCTCTCGAAGCCCGGGATGCGGCCGATCCGCCGCGAATTGCAGATGGTGTTTCAGGACCCCTATGCCTCGCTCAATCCGCGCCGCCGGGTGCGCGACCTGATCGCCGAGCCGCTGCGCGTTCACACCAAGCTGTCGAACAGCCAGATCACCGCGCGGGTGATCGAACTTCTCGAACTCGTCGGCCTCAACGCCGAACACGCCACGCGCTATCCGCATGAGTTTTCCGGCGGGCAGCGCCAGCGCATCGGCATTGCCCGCGCCATTGCCCTTGAGCCCAAGCTGATCGTGCTCGATGAGCCCGTCTCCGCGCTCGATGTTTCGGTGCAGGCGCAGATCGTGAACCTGCTGGCCGATCTGCAGGAGCGCCTGTCGCTCACCTATGTGTTCATCGCCCATGATCTGAGCGTGGTGCGGCAGGTGTCGTCGCGCATTGCCGTCATGTATCTGGGCTCGATCGTGGAACTTGGCCGGGCCGATGATATTTTCGAGCGGCCCGCGCATCCCTACACTGAGGCGCTGATCTCCGCCGTGCCGGTGCCCGACGTCGACAAACAGGGCTCTCGTGACCGGATCGTGCTGACGGGTGACGTGCCGACCCCCGTCAATCCGCCCTCCGGCTGCCGCTTCCATCCCCGCTGCCCCATCGCGCAGGATATCTGCAAAGCTGAACGCCCGCTGCTGAAGCCGCACGGCGCCAACCGCACCGTGGCCTGCCATTTTCCGGTGAACGCCTAGCCGTCCGCGGGCGGTCCTTCCGCCTGCCGGAAATACGGCTTGTCCCTGATTTTCAGGAAGACGATCGGCGTCGCCATCAGCAGCACTCCGGCGGCAGACGCACCTAGCCCGGTCGCCCACGAGAGCCCCCCGGCGGTATGGGCGGAGCAAAACACGGAAATCCCAACCGGAAGGAACAGCAGGATTGCCGTCGTCACGCCGGGGGAGTAGCGCCCGCGCATCCTGATGACCGGCAAAACGTGGAAGAACACCGCGTTGACGAGCATCAGCGACGCGAAAGCGAGCGGAAAGAACGGAAGTGACGGCGCAAGATTCGCCTGCGCAATGCCCAGCACGACGACGATGCCATTGGTCACGTAGAAATCGGCCCAGCTGACCGGCAGGCCGATCACCGCGCGCGCCCAGTCCCGCCAGTTCAGCATGAATTCTTCGAGCATATGGATCGCATAGGCGGCCAAGGCAATCCACGCCCATTCGGCAAGCGTCATGACAACCTCCGCTCCGGCCAAATCGCTCTTTAGTAAAAGCAGCTATTTGGTAGTCAGGTAAGGGCAGGCTGGCGCCCTGCGACATCCTTCAGGACCTGCTGCAATTTGATCATTGCCTGAACCATCATCCTTTCATCCGACGCCGCGAAGCCCATGAGCAGGCCGCGATGGCCGCCGGCGTGGCGGTATTGAATGGAGAGCGGCGAGACATTGACGCCTTTCGCCTTGGCGGCGGCGGCGATGGCGCGGTCATCGAGATCATCATGGAAATGCCCGACGAGCTGGATGCCGGAGCCTGTTGGCCTGAGCGACAGCCAGGGCGAGAGATGCTCCTCGCACAGCGCCATGAACAGGGAACGCCTTGCCGTATAAAGCCTTCGCATGCGGCGGAGGTGGCGCGACAGATAGCCTTCGGTGATGAAATCGGCGAGCGCGGCCTGCGTAAGCAGCGGCGCGAACTGCCCGGTGGTGCTGAGCGCCGCGGCAATGCCATCGCGCAAGGAATCCGGCACCACCATGAAGCCCAGCCGCATGGCCGGAAACAGCATCTTGGCGAAGGTGCCGACGCACACAACATGGCCGCCCGTGCTGATGCTTTGCAAAGCCGGAATGGGCTGGCCATGAAAGCGGTATTCGCTGTCGTAATCATCCTCGATGATCCACGCGTTCCACTCGCCCGCAAGGCGCAGGAGATTGAGGCGCTGCTCCATCGGCATGGTGACGCCCAGCGGATGATGGCAGGACGGCGTAACGAAGATGGCGCGCGGGCGCTCAGGCGGCGGCTCGATGCGCCAGCCCGTTTCATCGACATGCAGCGGCAATAATTTTGCGCCCGCCGAGAGAAAGGCGGCGCAGGCGCCATAATAGCCGGGCTCTTCCATCCATAGCGCATCGCCCGGATCGAGCAGCAGGCGGGCCAGCACATCGAAGGCCGATTGCGCGCCGTTGGTGACGACGATCTGCTCCGCCGTGCAGGTGACGCCGCGCGATGCGCCGAGATAGCGTGCGATGGCCTCGCGGAGATCGGGATAGCCCGTCACGTGATAGGTGCCGAAGAGATCGCGCTTCGCCTGCTTGGCGCGGCGCGTCAGGAGTTTGGACCATGTGTTGAAGGGAAAATTGCCGGGGTCCGGCAGGCCGGGATGAAAACTCACCATGCCGGGGCTGCCATGATGATAGGGCTGGGCGATCATGACGCGGCCGCGCGCCGACACATCGCTGTCGCCGCCCTTGGCGCGCTTGGGCGCGATGGCGGGGCGATGCGGAAGATCGCTCACCACGGGTGCAGCGCCACGCCTGAGATTCACATAGCCTTCGAGCGCCAGTTGCTCATAAGCCGAGATCACCGTGTTGCGGCCAAGGCCGAGATCGCTGGCCAGCGCGCGGGTGGAGGGAAGCGCCTGGCCGGAAAGCAGCACGCGCGTATCCACCAGCCCGCGAAGCTGCTGATAAAGCTGGCGGCTCAGCGCCTCGCCGCTGGCGCGGTCGAGCAGGAGATTTTCGATCGCAACCTGGGCCGTCATGGTGGTTCCTTAAAATCGGTGCAATCTGGTTCTGGAATAGAACCACCATCGGGATAGCCTTGGCAACAGGGAGGACGATGGCATGACGGAACGGTTGCGGATCGGCGTGATCGGCGCGGGCGGCGTGGCCCAGGTCGAGCATATTCCGAACCTGCTGGCGCTGCGCCATCTGTTCCAGCTGCAATGCGTCTGCGATCCCTCCGCCACCACCCGCGCCTTCGTCTCCGACCATTTCGGCGTCAATGCCTGTGAAAGCCTGGACGAGCTTCTCTCGCTGCCGCTGGACGCGCTGCTGATCGCCTCGCCCGATGCGCTGCACAAGGAACACATTCTGGCGGGCCTGAACGCCGGGCTACATGTCTTTTGCGAAAAGCCGCTGTGCTATGCGGTGGCCGACATCGATGAGGTGATCGCCGCCCGCGATGCCAAAGGCCGCCTCGTGCAGGCGGGCTACATGAAGCGCTTTGATCCCGCCTATGAAACAGCGCTCGCAAAGCTGCCCGGCACGGCCAAGACGCTGCGCCATGTCTCGGTGGAGGTGAATGATCCCGATGCCTGGCCCTTCATCCGCCACCACACATGGAAGAAGGCCGGGGATGTTCCCAAAGCATTGATCGCCGATGTGACGAAAAAGCAGAAGCAGCAGGTGGCGCGGGCCGTGGGAATGCCGCTGGATGAACTGGCATTGAAGGGCTTCTGCAATGCCTATAGCTCATCCATCGTCCATGATGTGAACGCCGTGCATGGCCTTCTCGATGCGCTGCATGTGCCGGACGGGCGGATCGCCGGGGCGCAAATCTATGCCGGCGGGAATGGCGGCCATGGCGTGGTGAGCCTTCTCGACGGGCAGGCGCTGTGGACCATGACGCATCTGGCGGTGCCGGAGCTGCCGCATTACCGCGAGAGGATCACGCTTTATTTCGACGATGCGTCGCTCGAACTCGAATTCCCCTCGCCCTACCTCAACCACCAGCCGACGCGCCTGACCATTCGAAAAGGCGACAAGCATCATCTGCACACGGATGATATCACGGCTGGCTACGAAGAGGCTTTCATCGAGGAGCTGAAAGGCTTTCACGCCGCGGTCACCAGAGGCGCTTCCGTGCGCAACACGCCGGAGCAGGCGCGCCGCGACATGGCGCTCCTGGCCGGGCTGACGCGCTGGCACGCCACCCATTCCCCCGAACCCATTGTTTCCGGAGCATCCGCTTGAGCACTGTCCGCATCGGCATCAACCCCATCACCTGGACCAACGACGACGTGCCGGAACTGGGCGGCGACACGCCGCTCGAAACCTGCCTCGCCGAAACAAAACAGGCAGGCTATGCGGGCACCGAGCTTGGCGGGAAATTCCCGCGCCAGTCCGCCGTGCTGAAGCCGATCATGGACAGCTATGGCCTGGCCGTCATCTCCGGCTGGTATGATGGCCGCTGCGACGAGAAAGAGGTGGAGGCCGAGATGGAGGCCATCGGGCCGCATCTCCAGCTTCTGAAGGACATGGGTGCCAGGCATGTCGTCTATGCCGACACATCGCGCGGCCGCCATGGCGCCATCTGGGGGCCGATCTCGCAGCGCCCGGCACTGACCGCCGGGGAATGGCCCGCTTACGGCAAGAAGCTCACAAAGCTCGCCGAGAAGATGGCCGATTTCGGCGTGCGCATGGCCTTCCATCATCACATGGGCACCATCGTCGAGACCGACACCGAGGTGGGGCTGATGATGAAGCACACCGGCGAAGCCGTGGGGCTTCTCTACGACACTGGCCACTCGATTTTTTCCGGCGGCAATCCGCTGCAACTCGTCAAGGACCATGTGAAGCGCATCGTGCATGTGCATTGCAAGGACGCGCGCAAGCCCATTCTGGAAAAGGCGCGGCGCGAGGACATGAGCTTCATGGGCGCGGTGATGGAAGGCATCTTCACCGTGCCGGGCGACGGCTTCATCGATTACCCGTCGATCCTCCGCGTGCTGGCCGACAACAACTACACCGGCTGGCTTGTCGTCGAGGCCGAGCAGGACCCCAAGAAGGCGCATCCCCTCACTTACGCCACCATGGGCTTCAACAATCTGAAGCGCATGGCGGAAGAGGCGGGATTCACGGTCAACACCGGAAAGGCTTGAGTCATGGCAAGTTCAGTTTGCATCAACATCGACGACATCGGCATGTGCCACGGGGCGAATACGGCCTTTGTGTCGCTGGCCAAGGCGGGGCGCGTTGATTCAGGTTCGCTGATGATGCCGTGCCCGTGGATGCTCGAGATGGTTGATCTCGGCCTCAAGAATCCGGATTTGAAGATCGGCGTGCATCTCACGCTCAATGCCGAGAAGACCTATTACCGCTGGCGCCCGCTCACCAAGGCGAGCCGCGCTTCGGGCCTCATCGACGATGACGGCTTCATGTGGCGGAGCGTTCCGGAACTGCGCAAGAACGCCGTGCCGGAGGCTGTGGAGGCGGAGCTTCGCGCCCAGATCGATGCCTTCAAGGACACAGGCCTGAAGCCCATGCACATGGATGGGCATATGGGCGCGATCCTGTCGCCCGAATTCTATGACATCTATCTGAAGCTGGCCGCCGAATACAAAATTCCCGCGCTCTATCCGGCCTCGATCGAAAGCTATGGACCGAGGCACAATCTCGGCACGGTCGACAACGCATTTTACACGAGCCGCGCGGCGCGCCTGAGGGAACAGGGCAAGACACCCGCCGACCGGGTTCTCGAAACGCCCTTTCATCTCAACGGCACGGCGAAGGAGCGCTACACCAAGCTGTTCTCCGAGATCGGCCCCGGCTTCAATTTCTTCGCGCTCCATGCCAACGCGCCGGGCGAGATCGAGTTCATCGAAACATCAGCGCAGGTGCGGATTCAGGAATTGCAGTTCTTGGCCAGTGATGAGTTCGGGCATTGGCTGGATAGGCAAGAGTTCAAGCGGACGACTGTGCCCGCCTGAAACACCGGACAACAATCGGCGGAAACAATCCGCCTTACTTCGGAGGAAAGGAAACGACCATGACGTCTCTCATGAGTTTTACCCGGCGGAGTCTCGCCGGTTTTGCCTTCGCTGCGGCGGCCTTCGCTCTGGGAACCGTTCCCCAGGCCCAGGCGCAGGTGAAGGAACTGAAGGACATCCGCATCGAGTTCGTGACTCACGGTCAGGCCAATGACGTGTACTGGACCGTGGTGAAGAACGGCATGCTCGCCGCCGCTAAGCAATTGGGCGTGACGGTGCACTATCAGGCGCCGGAAACCTGGGACGTGGTGCGCATGCGCCAGATGATGGAAGCGGCGATTGCCTCCAAGCCCGATGGCCTAGTGATTTCCATTCCCGACGCCGCAGCTCTCGAAGCGCCGGTGAAAGCCGCCAAGGCGGCGGGCATTCCGGTGGTGGTGATCGACAGCGGCGAAGACCAAGTGGCGCCTTGGGGACTTGATCTCTATGTCGGCGGCGGCTCGGAATATGACAATGGCGTTCACGCCGGCGAGTTGATGGGCAAGGCTGGCGTCAAGGCCGGCGTGTGCCTCAACCATGAAGTGGGCAATGTCAGCCTCGACCAGCGCTGCGAAGGCTATGCCAAGGGCTTGGGCGAAACCGGCGGCAAGTCGCAGGTGCTCACCATCACCATGGACCCGACCGACGCCACCCGCCGTCTCGAAGCCTTCCTGAAGGCCAATCCGGACACCACGGGCATTCTCACCCTCGGACCCACGGTGGCCTCGCCGATCCTCAAGATGCTGACCGACAATGGCATGATCGACAAGGTGAAGATGGGCACCTTCGACCTTTCGGCCGAAGTTCTGGATGCGGTTGACAAGGGCAAGATGATGTTCGGCATCGACAACCAGCAGTTCCTCATGGGCTATCTGCCCGTGGTGTTCCTGGCGTCGAAGGCGCAGTTCAAGACCTTCCCCACCGCCACGGTGCGCACCGGCCCGGCCTTCATCACCAAGGATGATGCCGCCTCCGTGCGCGACCTGAGCAAAGCCGGCTTCCGCTGATTTTGCTGGAGGGGAACATTCATGAGCGTGCCACAAGCAACGGGGACTGGAAGTCCGAATGCTCCCCTCACACAACCGCCCGCAGGGCGCATGCGGCGGATGCTGCTGCGCGCCCTGCGCCGCCCTGAACTGGGGGCCCTGAGCGGGACCATTCTGGTCTTCGCCATCTTCGGCATTTTCGCGAACGGATCGGGACTTTTTTCATCTCTGGGCGTCGCCAATTTCATGCAGGTCTCGGCGGAGATTGGCATCCTCGCCATTCCCGTGGCGCTGCTGATGATCGGCGGCGAATTCGATCTCTCGCTCGGCTCGATGATCGGCTTCGCCAGCGTGACCATCGGCCTGTGCGTGGCGCAGTTCGGCCTGCCGATCTGGCTCGCCGTGCTGATCGCCTTTGGCTTCGCGATCATCGTCGGCGCGGCAAACGGCATTCTGGTGGTGCGCACGGGCTTGCCGTCCTTCATCGTGACGCTTGCCGGGCTTTTTGTGCTGCGCGGCCTGACGCTGGCCGTGACGCGGTCGATCACCGGCCGCACGCAGATTCCCTATATCACCGACGGCATGGAGGACTCCTTCATCGTCCAGCTGTTCGGCGGCAAATTCCTCACCGGCTTCTACAACTGGATGGCGGGCATGGGCCTTGTCGAAGCCAAGGCGGATGGAACATCCGTCGTGCCGGGGCTTTCCATGTCGGTCGCCTGGTGGATGCTGCTGGCCGTTCTCGCCACATGGCTGTTGATCAAGACACGCTTCGGCAACTGGATCTTCGCCTCGGGCGGTGATGCCAATGCGGCGCGCAATGTGGGCGTGCCGGTGAACCGGGTGAAGATCATCCTGTTCATCTTCACCGCCTGCGCGGGCACGCTGCTGGCCACCATCCAGGTGCTTGAAACCGGATCGGCTGATACGCTGCGCGGCACGCAGAAGGAATTCCAGGCGATCATCGGCGCGGTGATCGGCGGCTGCCTGCTGACCGGCGGCTATGGCTCGGCGATTGGCGCCGTGTTCGGCGCGCTGATTTTCGGCACGGTGGAAATGGGCATTTTCTTCACCGGCATCGATTCCGACTGGTTCAACGTCTTTCTCGGCATCATGGTGCTGATCGCCGTGCTGGTGAACAATTTCGTGCGCCGCAAGGCCACGGAGGCGCGCTGATGGCCGCTCCGATCATTGAACTGCGGAACGTCAGCAAGAGCTTCGGCTCGGTCAACGCGCTGGGCGATATCAACATTGCCGTGGAGCCGGGCGAAGTGCATTGCCTGCTGGGCGACAATGGTGCCGGCAAATCGACGCTGATCAAGATCCTCTCCGGCGTGCATCAGCCGACGGTGGGCGAGGTGCTGGTGGATGGCACGCGCGTGGTGCTGGCATCGCCCCGCGATGCGCTGGACCGCGGCATCGCCACGGTGTTCCAGGATCTGGCGATGATCCCGCTGATGAGCATCACCCGCAATTTCTTCCTTGGGCGCGAGCCCGTGAAGGGAAAATGGCTGACCCAGCGCATCGACATGCGCAAGGCCGACGCCGTGGTGATGCAGGAGCTGGCGAAGATCGGCATCAATGTGCGCGACCCGCAGCAGGCGGTGGGCACGCTCTCGGGCGGCGAGCGGCAATGCGTGGCGATTGCCCGCGCCGTCTATCATGGCGCGCGGGTGCTGATCCTCGACGAACCGACCTCGGCATTGGGCGTGCATCAGGCCTCAATCGTGCTGCGCTATGTGGCGCAGGCGCGGGCCAGCGGACTGGGCGTGATCTTCATCACCCATAACATCCACCATGCCTATCCGGTGGGCGACAAGTTCACACTGCTGAACCGCGGCCGGTCGGTCGGCACGTTCCGCAAGGGCGAGATCAGCGAAATGGAAGTGCTGGACATCATGGCGGGCCGCCGTGAGCTGAAGGCGCTGGAAGCGGCAGGCATTTCGAGCCCGTGAGCCGTCAGGGAGAATAGAGGATGGACAGGATCGGCGTTGCCCTGATCGGCACCGGCTTCATGGGCAAGTGCCACGCCATGGCCTATGGCGCGGTGAAGGCGGTCTTCGGCGACGTGCCGCATGTGGACCGCGTGACGCTGTGCGACATGGACGCCGCACATACGAAAAAATGCGCCGATGAATTCGGCTTCGCGCGCCACACCACCGACTGGAAAAGCCTGCTCACAGACCCTGCGGTGCAGCTGATCTCCATCACCTCGCCCAATGGCCTTCACCGCGAGATGGCGGTGGCGGCGCTCGAGGCGGGAAAGCATGTGTGGTGCGAGAAGCCCATGGCGCTGTCATTGGCCGACGCCGAGGCGATGACGGCGGCTGCGGCGAAAGCAAAAGGTCAGGCCACCGCGCTTGGCTATGGCTATCTGCGCAACCCGGCGCTTCAGCATGCGAAGCAGCTTATCCGGAACGGGGCCATCGGCGAGGTGTTCGACTTCCGGGGCAGTGTGGATGAAGACTATATGGCCGATCCGGCGCTGCCATGGTCATGGCGGCTGACGGCCAAAGATGCGGGGCTGGGAACGCTGGGCGATCTGACCGTGCATCTGGTGTCGCTGGCGCAGGAGCTGATGGGAAATATCGCCAGCCTCTCCGCCATGGTGGATGTGGTGCATGGTGAGAGGCCGCTGCCCGGCCAGCCCGGCAAGACGGCGCGGGTGGAGAACGACGACATTGCCCATGCGCTGGTGCGCTTCGCCTCCGGCGCGCGCGGCGTTCTCTCCTCCAGCCGCATTGCCCATGGCCGCAAGAACGGCCTGAAGATCGAGGTGCATGGATCAAAGGGCATACTTTGGCTCGACAATGAGCGGATGAATGAGCTGAACCTTTATATTGCCGAGGGTGAGCCGGCGGCGCGCGGCTTCCGCCGCATTCTTTCAGGCCCCCTGCATCCCGCCTATGGAAAGCTCTGCCCTGCCCCCGGCCATGGCCTTGGCTTCAATGAGCTGAAGGTGATCGAGCTGGCGGAACTGCTTTATGCCATTGAGGGCAAGCCGTCGCAGTCCGTGGATTTCAAACGGGGCCTTGAGATCGAGAAGGTGATCCATGGCTTTGCCCGCTCGGCCAGGGACGGCGCATGGGTGACCATCGCCTGAGCCCCGTTGCGGCTCAGGGAACGTCACGCTAAACGGCGCGCCATGTCCACTCAGCAGGCGCAGCGCACCGGCCTTCTTCTCCTCATCGCAGGCTCGGCTGTCGATTCAACTTCGGGCCTGTTCACAAGGTTGATCGCCGCCGATGGCTTCACCACCGCCTCGGCACGCGGGCTGTTTGCATTTCTCACGCTTTTCCTGGTGCTCCTGTGGCGCGACAGGCGCTCCGCCTTCGCGAGCATCGCCGCGATTGGCCTGTGGGGCTTTTCGGTGGTTGGCATCAACGCGGCGGGCATGGTGCTGAACATGCTGTCGCTCAAATATACGGCGGTGGCCAATTTCTTCATGATCTTCGCCACCGCACCCTTCGCGGCGGCGGTGGCAGCGTGGCTGATCCTGGGTGAAAAGCTCGACAGTGCGACGCTGCTGGCGGCGCTTGCAGGATTCATCGGCATCGCGGTGATGATGTTTTCGGGCGCCCGCGCCGGAGGGCTCCCGGGCGATCTCTTCGCCTGCGCGGCGGTGGCCTGCTATGCGGCGATCGTCCTCATCATCCGCAAGCGTGGAAACATCGACGTGCTGCCGATGATCTGCGCCACCACGCTGGCGAGTTGCCTGATCGGCCTGCCCTTCGCCGATTTCGGGCAATTGACGCTTGGCGCATGGGGCGGCTTCGCGGTATTCGGCGCGTTCCAATTGGCGCTGGGCAACATGCTGATCTTCAATGCCGTGCCGCGCATCCCCGCCGCGCAATCGGGACTGCTGGGCATTCTCAATGCCGGTTTCGCACCGCTTTGGGTGTTCCTGTTCCTGGGCGAAGTGCCGCCCACGGCGACGCTGATCGGCGGCGCCATCATCATCGGCGCGGCGCTGACCCATCTGGCATGGACGCTCACGCGGCCAGTTCCGCAACCCGCTCAGCCAGAGCCAATGATGACGTGAGCCCCGGCAACTCGATGCCGAACAGGTTGACGAGTCCGGGAAGCCCGTGCGTGTCTGGCCCCTGAATGATGAAATCCGCCGAGGCCCGGTCTGGCCCATGCACCTTGGGCCTGATGCCGCAGGAACTGGGCGAGAGTTCGCGGGTGGCGATGCCCGGCCAATAGCTGGCACAGGCCGCCTTGAAACGCGGCGCAATATCGGGAGAGACGGTGTAGTCCAGCGTCTCCACCCATTCGACATCCGGCCCCAGCCGCGCCGCACCGCCGAGATCGAGAGTCAGGTGAATGCCAAGCCCGCCCGGCACCGGCACGGGATAGATGAGCCGGGTGAACGGCGAGGCGCCGGAGACGCTGCAATAATTTCCCCTGGCGAGAAAGCGCGGCGGTAGAAATTTCGTGTCATAGCCTTTGACGGATAACGCCGCCTGATGCGCCCCGTGACCCGCCGCATTGATGAGGCGGCGGCAAAGAAGCTCCGTCTCTCCGCCTTCCGCATCCCGCAAGACGGCGCGAAAGCCTTCTTCCTCCGCCTCCGCGCCGACGAAGGACGTGTGCAACACCACAGCGCCGCCCTGCGCCTCGATCATCCCCTGCAGAGCCAGCATGTAGGCGCTGCTATCGACAATGCCGGTGGAGGGCGACAGCAGCGCCGCCACGCAGGAGAGCGCGGGCTCCAGCGCCATGGCTTCTGACGCGGAGAGCAATTCGAGATCCGTCACGCCATTGGCGCGCGCCGTATCGCGGATGGCATGGAGCTTCGGAATTTCATCTGGCGTTACGGCCACCACCAGCTTGCCGATGGCACGCGCCTCTACCCACGCCGCGCGGCAGAAGGCATAGAGCATCTGGCGGCCCTTCACGCAGAGTTCGGCCTTGAGGCTGCCCGGCGGATAATAAAGCCCGGCGTGGATCACCTCCGAATTGCGGGCCGAGGTTTCAAGCCCGATGGCGTGATTGCGCTCGGCCACCAGCACCTCCTGGCCATGCGACGCAAGTTCGCGCGCGATGGCAAGCCCCACCGCGCCCGCGCCGATGACCAGCGTTTCGATGGAGTCTGTCACAGCCTTACACGAGCTCGCTCACCTGATAGGTGGCACGGTCCAGCCATTGCGGGTTGATCTCAACACCCCAGCCGGGTTCGGCAGATATTGTGGCCTTGCCGTCGGTGATGGCGAAGGGATCGCCGAGGAACAGGCCATCCTGCCACGGATAATAGTCCAGCCCCTCGATGGAGAATTCCAGATATTTCCCGGCATTGGGAATGGCCGCCAGCAGATGCATGGTGCAGATGGTGACGAGTGACAGGTTGGCGCTGTGCGGCGTGCAGGGAAGGCCCGCCTTCGCCGCCATCCTTGCCACCTCGAGCGTGCGCGCCATGCCGCCCATATACATGACATCGGGCTGCACCACATCGACGGCGCGCACATCGATCATCTGCTGCCAGATCTGCAATTCGCAATCCTGCTCGCCGCCCGTCACCTCAAGGTCAAGCGCGTCGGTCACCTGCTTCGTCTGATCGAGATGCCAATAGGGGCATGGCTCCTCGAAATGGCCGATGCCATTGGCCTCGAGCAGCTTGCCCACTTCAATCGCCTTCTTCGGCGAAAAGCCGCTGTTGCCGTCAACCAGCTTCGCCACGCCATCGCCCAGCGCGCGCGAGACAGTTGGGATGACCGCCTCAGTGCGGCCCGGCCATTCGTCGATATCGTGCCCGCATTCGGCCCCCACGCGCCACTTGAAGGCATCGAAGCCCTTTTCATCGCGCAGGCGCACCATGCGGGCCGCTTCATCCTCGGGCGTGATATCGCGCTTCATGGAGGAGGCGTAGGCGCGGAGTTTGCCGGGCTTGCCGCCCAGCAATTCAACCACCGGCTTGCCCTCGGCCTTGCCCTTCATGTCCCACAGCGCCGTATCGAGCCCCGCCAGCGCGCGGCAGCGATAGGAGCCGGGAAATTTATGTTCCTTCTCCTCGACGCGATGGACGAGCGCCAGCACATCCGCCGTGTCCTGCCCCAGAACCCACGGCGCCACCTGGCGGTGAAACACCTGCGCGGTGATATCGGCGCAATAGGTGGAGGTCTGCCCCCATCCCACCTTGCCATCGTCTGCCGTGAGCCGCACGAAGCACACGTAAGGGTCTGTAAAGGTTTCGAGTTTGGCAATGCGGCGCATCGGTCGGGTCACTCCTGGATTGGGCGATGCGCACAGTAGGGCGGCCTGCGTGACGCTGCAATGTCGTCCATTTTCCGCAGCGCACAAAAATCAGACTGTTCCCGCATATCCCGCCCAAGATTCAAGCAAAACTCAATTGCACTATTTATGTGCAGGTAATTCCGCGCATTGATTCAACGCTTTAGATTTAATTGTGACTGGCATGTGTCTTGCTCCCTCTCTTCCCCGGTGCACAAAGCACGAGAAAACAAAAGCGCAGGAGAGGGACGATCCAATGATAAGCAGGCGGGGACTTTTGAAATCAGCCGTGGCGCTGGCCGCGGTGGCGGCGGTGGGCGGCCATCCGCAATTCGCCTTTGCCGAGGGCGAGACGATCAAGGTCGGCATTCTTCACTCACTGTCCGGCACCATGGCAATCAGCGAAACGACGCTGAAAGACGTGATGCTGATGCTCATCGAACAGCAGAACGCCAAGGGCGGCCTGCTTGGCAAGAAGCTGGAAGCCGTGGTCGTGGACCCTGCCTCCAACTGGCCGCTCTTCGCCGAAAAGGCCCGCCAGCTGATCTCCGCCGACAAATGCGCCGCCGTGTTCGGCTGCTGGACATCCGTGTCGCGCAAATCCGTGCTGCCGGTGTTCGAGGAGCTGAACGGCGTGCTCTTCTACCCCGTGCAATATGAGGGCGAGGAAAGCTCGAAAAACGTGTTCTACACCGGCGCCGCGCCGAACCAGCAGGCCATTCCGGCCGTCGACTATCTGGCCGATGGCGGCGTGAAGCGCTGGGTGCTGGCGGGCACCGACTATGTCTATCCGCGCACCACCAACAAGATCCTCGAGACGTACCTCAAGGACAAGCTGGGCGTCGCCGCCGACGACATCATGATCAACTACACGCCCTTCGGCCATTCCGACTGGCAGTCGATCGTCGCCGACATCAAGAAATTCGGCTCCGCCGGCAAGAAGACCGCCGTGGTCTCGACCATCAACGGCGACGCCAACGTGCCCTTCTACAAGGAGCTGGCCAACCAGGGCATCAAGGCCACCGACATTCCCGTCGTCGCCTTCTCGGTGGGCGAGGAAGAACTGGCCGGCATCGACACCGCCCCGCTGGTGGGCCATCTCGCCGCCTGGAACTATTTCATGTCCATCGATACGCCCGTCAACGCGGCCTTCATCAAGGACTGGAAGACCTTCATCAAGAACGACAAGCGCGTCACCAACGATCCGATGGAAGCTCATTTCATCGGCTTCAACATGTGGGTCGAGGCGGTGACCAAGGCGGGCACCACCGATACCGACGCCATGTCCGACGCCATCATCGGCGTCTCGGTGCCGAACCTGACGGGCGGCTATGCCACCATGATGCCGAACCACCACATCACCAAGCCGGTGTTCATTGGCGAAATCCAGGCCGACGGCCAGTTCGACGTGGTGTGGCAGACGCCGGGCCTGGTGATGGGCGACGAATGGTCCGACTATCTGCCCGACTCGAAGGACCTGATCTCCGACTGGCGGAAGCCGCTGAGCTGCGGCAACTTCAACGTCAAGACAGGAAAGTGCGGCGGCAAGGGCTGACGCTGACATAACAGGGAGGCGGCATGTGCCGCTTCCCATCCTCCACAAACAGGATGGTTCATGCGCCTGCGGCAGCTTCTGGCTTCGCTCGTCACTCTCCTTGCCCTGTTGATCCTGCCCGCGATCGCCGTGGCCGCAGAGGATCTGGCGGCGCTCGTGGATCAACTGCCCAAGGGCCAGTTCAAGGACCGCGAGGCGGTGATCGTTTCGCTGGCCGCAACCGGCGATCCAGCCGTGGTGCCCGTGCTTCAGGCGCTCTCCGACGGCAATCTCTATGCGCGGAAGGCCGACCAGAAGGTTTTCATCGGCAAGCCTTCGGGCGATGTGCTGATCCTGCTCAATCCGCTGACGCAAGCCGAGGAAGGCCAGGCGGCCAAGACCGATCTCGAGAAGATCAAGGTCAACAATGCGCTGCGTGAAAAGATCAGCAATGCGCTGGGCGGTCTCACGCTATTTTCATCCGATCCCAAGGTGCGGCGAGACGCGGCGCTCACCATCCTGAAATCCGGCGACCCTTCAGCGCTCCCCGCGCTCACCAAAGCGATTGAACGCGAGAGCGATCCGGCCATCGCCGAACTGATGCGCGATGCAGCGGCCGCCGCCACGCTTGGCAGCGCGCTTCCCGATGCCGACAAGCTGGCAGCCATCGAACGGCTCTCCAAGCACGGCGATCAGGACACCGTGGCGCTGCTCTCGAATTTCGCAAGTACCGCGCCGGAGCCCCTGAAATCAGCCGCCCTCGCCGCCGTGGCGTCGATCGAGAAAAGCCTCGCGGTGTTCGCCGTGATCCAGAACGTCTGGTACGGGCTTTCGCTGGGGTCCGTGCTGCTGCTTGCGGCCATCGGACTTGCCGTCACCTTCGGCGTGATGGGCGTCATCAACATGGCGCATGGCGAGATGGTGATGCTGGGCGCCTATACGACCTATGTGATCCAGGACATCTGCCGCACATCCTTCCCCGGCCTGATGGACTGGTCACTTCTGATGGCGCTGCCCATGGCCTTCCTGATCTCAGGCGGCGTGGGCGTTGCCATCGAACGCGGCATCATCCGCTTTCTCTATGGCAGGCCTCTGGAAACGCTGCTCGCCACCTGGGGCATTTCGCTGATCCTGCAACAGGCGGTGCGCACCATCTTCGGCCCCACCAATCAGGAAGTGAGCACGCCGTCATGGATGAGCGGCTCCATTGAAATCGTTGATGGCCTGTCGCTGACGCTCAACCGCCTTGTCATTCTCCTGTTTTCGCTTGCCGTATTCGCCGGGCTGATGCTGCTGATGCGCAAGTCGCCGATCGGCCTGCAGATGCGTGCCGTGACGCAGAACCGCCAGATGGCCAATGCCATGGGCATCCGCTCCAACATGGTGGACGCGCTGACCTTCGGCCTCGGCTCCGGCATCGCCGGGCTGGCGGGCGTGGCGCTGTCGCAGATCGACAATGTGAGCCCGAACCTTGGGCGTGGCTATATCATCGACAGCTTCCTCGTCGTGGTGTTCGGCGGCGTCGGCAATCTCTGGGGCACGCTGGCGGGCGCCATGACGCTGGGCGTCGCCAACAAATTCCTTGAACCCGTCGCCGGCGCGGTGCTGGGCAAGATCATTATTCTGATCTGCGTCATCCTCTTCATCCAGAAACGCCCGCGCGGCCTCTTCGCCCTCAAGGGCCGCTGGGTCGACGCATGATTTCGCCGCCGGTTTCGCCGCTTCTCACCCCGGCCGGGCGCATCTTCCTCGCCGTGCTGGCCATCATCATGATCGCCGTGCCGGCGCTGAACCTGCTGGTGCCCGAAAGCTCGCCCTTCTACGTGCCGAACTATCTCGTCACCCTGCTCGGCAAATATCTCTGCTATGCGCTGCTGGCGCTGGCAGTCGATCTCGTCTGGGGATTTGCGGGCATCCTGAGCCTTGGGCATGGCGCCTTCTTCGCCCTCGGCGGCTATGCCATGGGCATGTATCTGATGCGGCAGATCGGCGACCGCGGCGTCTATGGCAACCCCGACCTGCCGGATTTCATGGTGTTCCTGAACTGGCAGGAGCTGCCGTGGTACTGGTATGGCTTCGCGCATTTTCCCTTCGCGGTGCTGATGGTTATTCTGGCGCCCGGCATCCTCGCTTTCGTGTTCGGCTGGTTCGCCTTCCGGGCGCGTGTGACCGGCGTCTATCTCTCGATCATCACCCAGGCCATGACCTTCGCGCTGCTGCTCGCCTTTTTCCGCAATGACATGGGCTTCGGCGGCAACAACGGCCTGACCGATTTCAAGGACATTCTCGGCTATCCCGTCTCCGCCACCGAAACCCGCGCCGCGCTCTTCGCGCTCTCGGCACTGGCGCTGGGCGTATGTTTCATCCTTGCACGGATAATCGTGGCCTCGAAGCTGGGCCGCGTGCTGATCGGCATCCGCGATGCGGAATCGCGCACCCGCTTCCTCGGCTACCGCGTCGAGCACTACAAGCTTTTCGTCTTCACCGTTTCGGCCATCATGGCGGGCATTGCGGGCGCGCTTTACGTGCCGCAGGTGGGCATCATCAACCCGTCCGAGTTCTCGCCGGAAAACTCTATCGAAACGGTGATCTGGACGGCCTTCGGCGGGCGGGGAACGCTGTGGGGCGCGGCCTTGGGCGCCGTTGTTGTGAACGCCGCCAAGAGCTGGTTCACCGGCGTTCTGCCCGATGCCTGGTTGTTCCTGCTCGGCGGGCTTTTCATCTTCGTGACGCTGTTCATGCCGAAGGGGCTGGCCGGAGTCTTCGCCGGCTGGAGCCGCCTGAAGAAGGAAACGCCTGCCATTCCTGAACCGGAGGCCGCGGAATGAGCGCCGGCGCAAAACCCCAGCATGCCGAGACGCTGCTCTATCTGGGCGACGTGACGGTGTCATTCGATGGCTTCAAGGCGCTGAACAATCTGAGCCTCGACGTGGGGGCGGGCGAAATGCGCGCCATCATCGGCCCCAATGGCGCGGGCAAGACGACGATGATGGATGTCATCACCGGCAAGACCAAGCCTGATACGGGCCGCGTGGTGTTCCGCAATCTTGATCTCACGCGCTATGACGAGGCGGCGATCGCCAATCTCGGCATTGGCCGCAAGTTCCAGAAGCCAACGGTGTTTGAAAGCCACACGGCATGGGACAACCTCGAACTGGCGCTGAAGGCCAACCGCTCGCCGCTGGCCACTCTCACCTGGAAGATGACCTCCGAAGAACGCGACCGCATCATCGCCACGCTGGAGCGCATCAACCTCAAGCCCGCCTTCGCCACGCTGGCGGGCAGCCTCTCCCACGGCCAGAAGCAATGGCTGGAAATCGGCATGCTGCTGATGCAGGAGCCCGATCTTCTGCTGGTGGATGAACCCGTGGCCGGCATGACCGATGCCGAAACGGAAAAAACCGCCATGCTGCTGCGCGACATCGCACAGACACGCTCGGTGGTCGTTGTGGAACACGACATGGAATTCGTGCGGGCGCTCGGTGTGCGCGTGACAGTTCTGCATGAGGGTTCTGTGCTGGCCGAAGGCAGCCTCGACAGCGTGCAGAACAACCAGCGCGTCATCGAAGTCTATCTGGGGCGCTGAGATGCTGAAGGTTGATGCGATCGATCTCTACTACGGCGCCAGCCGCGCACTCTCGGACGTGAGCCTTGTGGCTGAAGCCGGAAAGGTCACCTGCATCTTGGGCCGCAACGGGGTGGGCAAGACCAGCCTCATCCGCGCCATTGCCGGGCTCACGCCGGTGCGGAAGGGCACGCTCACCTTCGACGGCAAGGACATCACGAAGCTGCCCTCCGCCGAACGCGCGCGGAGCGGCATCGCGCTGGTGCCGCAGGGCCGCGAGATTTTCACGCAATTGACGGTGGAAGAAAATCTCAAGACGGGTTTCGCCTGCCTGCCGCGCGAACACCGCAGCATTCCACTCGAAATCTATGAGCTGTTTCCGGTGCTGAAGGACATGCTGCACCGGCGCGGCGGCGACCTCTCCGGCGGGCAGCAGCAGCAATTGGCAATCGGCCGCGCGCTGGTGACGCGCCCGCGCGTATTGCTGCTGGATGAGCCGACCGAAGGCATCCAGCCTTCGATCATCAAGGACATCGAGCGCATCATCGCCCTGCTGCGCGACCGCGGCACCATGGCCATCGTGCTGGTCGAGCAATATTTCGAATTCGCCAAACGGCTGGCCGACAACTTCATCATTCTCAACCGCGGCAAGACCGTGCTGGAAGGCGAACGCGTGGCACTGGAAGGCCAAGAGGTTAAGGCATTCCTGACGGTGTAAAAAGCTTCTCTCCCTGCGGGAGAAGAAGAAAGCTACCCCTTCAGATAAGCCTCAATCGTGGCCGCAGCGCCGTTCTTCCACACGGCACTGAGCGCCTTGTGGAAGGCATCGCGGAAGCGCGGGTCCTTGCCGACATGGCCGTAGATATCCTGCATGCCCAGCCAGACATCGGGATTGCCCCTGGCGGCTTTCGCCAGTTCCTGCAGCTTGGCCCAGTTGGGATCGTTGGGCTCGATCACCTTGCCGCTATCGGTCGTGCCCGCGCAGTAGCGGCACCAGAGTGCCGACTCGAGCGCCAGCCCGGCGATGCTACCGCCTGATTTCAACTGCTCGGCAATCGGCGGCACGATGAATTTGGGCTGGCGGTTCGACCCGTCAAGGCAGAGGCGGCGGATGGTGTCGCCGATCTTCGGGTTCGAGAAGCGCCGCACGATGAGCTTGTAATAATCGCCCAAATCCGTGTTTGGCACCGGCGGCACGGTGGGGATGACTTCTTCCTTCTCCACCTTGTCGAGGAAAGCGCGGATCAGCGGATTTTCCATCGCCTCATGCACGAAGTGAATGTCCATCAGCCCGCCGGCATAGGCGATGATGGCGTGGCCGCCATTGAGAATGCGGATCTTCATGTGCTCATAAGGCGTGACGTCATCCACGAAGGTGACACCAACTTTTTCAAGCTGGGGGCGGCCCATGGAGAAACGGTCCTCCACCACCCATTGCTTGAACTCCTCGCAGAACACCGGCCAGTTATCCTCGATGCCAAACATGCTGCGCGTCATCTCGCGCTCGCGGTCGGAGGTGGCAGGCGTAATGCGGTCCACCATGCCATTGGGAAAGGCAACGCTCGCCATGACCCAATCGGCCAGCGCCGGATCGTAGAGCCTTGCCAGCCCGGCGATGGCATTGCGCGTGACGACGCCATTGTGCGGAACATTATCGCAGGACATCACCGTGAAGGGGGCAAGGCCCTTCGCCTTCCGCCGCGCGAGGCCCAGGAGGATGAGGCCGAACACACTTTCCGGCGCCTGCGGATTGGCGGCGTCCTTGCGGATGGCGGGATGGTTGGGGTCGAACTTGCCCGTGGCGGGGTCGATCATGTAGCCGCCTTCCGTGACCGTGAGCGAGACGATGCGAATGGCGGGATCGGTCATCGCGGCGATCAGCGCTTCGCGGGCGCCGGGCGGAATGAAATCCACCATCGGCCCCGTGACGCGGGCGTGGCTCACCTCATTGTCCTGTTCGACGATGGTGGTGAGATAGTCCTGCTCCTTCAGCTTCTCGCGCATCACCGCATCGCTGGGCATGACGCCGGCGCCAATGATCGACCAGTCGAGATCAAGCCCGGTGTTGAAGAGGTCGTCGAGATAGACGCCCAGATGCGCGCGATGAAAATTGCCCACGCCGATGTGCTGAATGCCGGCTTTCTGCGCCGCGCGCTTGTATTTTGGCACCTGGGCCTTGGCCGCGATCTTCGGCAGGTTGGCGAGCGAAAGCTTTGTCATGTCAGATCACCGGATTGCCTTGCCGTCCGCGCCGAAGCGGTGGATGCGGCTGGTGTCGGGCGTCATCCACACGGCGGAACCGGGGCCATCGGGATATTCGCCGGCCGCGCGCACGGTGAGGCGGCCCAGCTTGCCGCCATCCACATGCAGGAAGGTGTCGGCGCCGAGATGTTCGGCAAGCTCGATCTTGCCGGCCCATGTGCCCTGCTTGGGCGACAGCGCGATATGTTCCGGCCTGATGCCGATGGTGGCCGCCTTGTATTTGCCCGCCTCGTCACCGGTGATGAAATTCATTTTCGGAGAGCCGATGAAGCCTGCGACGAACAGTGAGTCCGGCTTGTTATAGAGTTCAAGCGGCGAGCCCACCTGCTCGATATTGCCGCGGTTCAGCACTACGATGCGGTCGGCCATGGTCATGGCCTCCACCTGGTCATGCGTGACATAGATCATGGTCGCGCCCAATTGCTGGTGAAGCTGCATGATCTCCAGCCGCATGTTGACGCGCAGCGCCGCATCGAGGTTCGACAGGGGCTCGTCGAACAGGAAGGCCTTTGGCTGGCGCACGATGGCGCGGCCGATGGCGACGCGCTGCCGCTGCCCGCCCGAAAGCTGGCGGGGCTTGCGGTCGAGGTAATCCGTGAGGTTCAGACTCTGGGCGGCCTTCGCCACTTTCGCATCGATCTCGGCCTTGGGCGCGCCCGCCATCTTGAGGCCGAAGGCGATGTTGTTGCGGACACTCATGTGCGGATAAAGCGCGTAGGACTGGAACACCATCGAGAGCCCGCGCTCCGAAGGCGCGGCATTCGTCATGTCCTTGCCGTCGATGAAGACCTGGCCGGATGTGAGGTCTTCAAGCCCGGCGATCAGCCGCAGCAGCGTGGACTTGCCGCAGCCCGAGGGGCCGACGAACACCACGAACTCGCCGCTGCCAATATCAAGATTGGCGCCGGGAATGATGACGACGTCGCCAAACGCCTTGCGGACATTCTTGAGTGAGATTGTGCCCATTATTTCACCGCTCCGAATGTGAGGCCGCGTACGAGTTGCTTCTGCGCAAACCAGCCGAGCACCAGAATGGGCGCGATCGCCATGGTGGAGGCCGCCGAGAGCTTGGCCCAGAACAGGCCCTCGGGCGAAGAGTATGAGGCGATGAACTGCGTGAGGGGTGCTGCATCCTTGGTGGTGAGGTTCAACGTCCAGAATGCTTCATTCCAGGCCAGGATGATGTTGAGCAGCAGCGTTGACGCGATGCCGGGGATGGCCATGGGAGCCAGAACATAGAGCAGTTCCTTGCCGATCGACGCGCCGTCCATGCGCGAGGCTTCGAGTATCTCTCCCGGGATTTCCTTGAAATAGGTGTAGAGCATCCAGATGACGATCGGCAGGTTGAGCAGCATCAGCACGGTGATGATGCCGCCGCGCGAGTCGAGAAGATGCAGGTTGAGGAAGATGAGATAGATGGGGATGAGCGCGCCCACTGGCGGCATCATCTTGGTGGAGAGCATCCACATCAGCAGATCCTTGGTGCGCTTGCCCGGCGCAAAGGCCATGGCCCAGGCGGCGGGAACGGCGAGGATCAGCGCGAAGAGTGTTGAGCCCAGCGCCAGCACTATGGAGTTGAAGGCGAAGAGCAGATAGTCGGAGCGTTCCTGCACGACGCCATAGTTTTCCAGCGTCCAGTTGAAGAACAGGAACTTGGGCGGCAGCGTGATGGCGTCACCCTCGGTCTTGAAGCTGGTGAGGATGGTCCACAGGATCGGAAAGAACATGATGAAGCCCGTGGCCCAGGCCAGCACGCTGAAGAACACCTTGCGGCGGGTGGAGATTGCGCGCGCCATGGTTCAGGCCTCCAGGTTCTTGCCAATCATCCGCATCAGGAAGAATGCGACGATGTTGGCGAGGATGACCGCGATAATGCCGCCGGCGGAAGCGCCGCCGATGTCGTTCGAGATGCGGCCGTACTGATAGACGATGTAGGGGAGATTGCCTGCCCGGCCGCCCGAGCCCGAGACATAAATTTCCGCGAAGACGTTGAGCAGGAAGATCGTCTCGATCAGCACCACCACCGTCATCGGGCGCGCGAGATGCGGCAGCACGATGTACCAGAAGAATTTGTGCGGCGGCGTGCCGTCAAGCTCGGCGGCTTCCTTCTGCTCTTCATCGAGCGATTGCAGCGCCGTGAGTAAAATCAGCGTGGCGAAGGGAAGCCACTGCCAGGTGACCATGATGACGATGGCGGTCATCGGATAATGCGCGAACCAGTCGATGGGCGGCAGGCCGAACAAGGACATGAGCCAGGCGAGGAAGCCCGAGACCGGGTGCATCATCATGTTCTTCCACACCAGCGCGCTGACGGTGGGCATGACGAAGAAGGGCGCGATGAACATGAGGCGCACGAAATTGCGCCCGACGATCGCCTGATCGAGCAGAAGCGCCAGCAGCGTTCCGCCGGCCACGCTGACCGCCAGCACCCAGCCGACGAGTTTCAGCGAATTGAACATCGCCTTGAAGAAGGCGGGATCGGTGAGGAAGTAATAGTAGTTGCTGAAGCCGGCGGAGCCCGTGTTGTCGGGCTCGAGCAGATTATAGCGCAGGAATGAGAAGTAGACGGTCATCGCCAGCGGCACGATCATCCACAGGAACAGCACGATGACCGAGGGAGCGACGGCAATCTTGCCGAGTGTGCGGGTTTGCTGCGTGGCCATGGAAAACCTCGTCTGGACGCCGTGGACGATGGGCCGAAATGACTGCCCGGCTTCGAGGGCCGGGCAGCCCAGTTACCATGGGAGATGGCTACTTGATGTAACCAGCCTTCGTCATTTCGCGGGTTGTCACATCCTGCGCTTCCGCAAGAGCGTCATCCAGCGACTTGTCGCCAGCCAAGGCTGCCGAGAAGATCTGCCCCACATTGGTGGCAATGCCGGCGAACTCGGGGATCGCCACGAACTGCACGCCGACATAGGGCACCGGCTTGACGGTGGGATGGTTTGGGTCAGCCGAGTTGATCGAGTCGAGCGTCATCTTGGCGAAGGGCACCTTGGCATATTCCGGATTCGCGTAGAGCGACTTGCGGGTGCCCGGAGGAACATTGGCCCAGCCTTCCGCCGCCGCCACGATTTCCGTGTAGTGCTTGCTGGTCGCCCAGGAGACGAACTTCTGCGCCGCCTCTTCCTTCTGCGAACCGGCGGGAATGGCGAGCGACCATGCCCACAGCCAGTTGCCGCGCTTGCCGAGGCCATTGTCAGGCGCCAGCGCGAAGCCAACCTTGTCGGCCACCGTCGAATCCTTGCCGGTCACGAAGGAGGCCGCCACCGTGGCGTCGATCCACATGCCGCACTTGCCGGAGTTGAACAGCGCCAGGTTTTCATTGAAGCCGTTGGAGGACGCCCCCGGAGGGCCATCGGCATTCATCAGGTCGAGATAGAACTTGAGCGTGTTCTTCCATTCCGGCTGATCGAACTGCGGCGTCCACTTCTCGTCAAACCAGCGCGCGCCGAAGGAGTTGGACATGGCGGTGAGGAAGGCCATGTTCTCGCCCCAGCCAGCCTTGCCACGCAAGCAAACGCCGTAAATGCCATTGGCCTTGTCTGTCATCTTGTCGGCGGCCTGGCGGATGAAATCCCAGGTCGGCGCGTCGGGCATCTTGAGCCCGGCCTTGTCCATGAGGTCGGTGCGGTACATGACCATCGAGCTTTCGCCGTAGAAGGGCGACGCCATCAGCTTGCCATCGACCGTCAGGCCGCCGGCGATGGCGGGCAGAAGATCATCGGGGTCGTCAATCTGGGTGAGCGGCAGGAGCCAGCCCTTCTTGCCCCAGATCGGAACTTCATAGGTACCGATGGTCAGCACGTCGAACTGGCCGCCCTTGGTGGCGATATCTGTCGTGACCTTCTCGCGCAGCACGTTTTCTTCGAGCGTCACCCACTGCAGCTTGATGTCCGGATTGGACTTGGTGAAGTCATCCGTGAGCTTCTGCATGCGGATCATGTCGCCATTGTTCACGGTGGCGATGGTGAGGGTGGTATCGGCCAGGGCAGTGGTGGCCAAGGTTGCGAACAGCAGGGCGCCAAACACGCCCGTGACGGCTGATTTCATGAAGTCCTCCCATTGGGCATTGGAGTTGGGCTTTTGCCAACTTCGCGGGCAGATACTCGAATCGAGATTGCCTAAAGTCAATGCAGATTCGTCGCTGCGGCGCACCTATTGCGCGCGCGAACCCCAGCGCAGATGCGAGAAATTCAGCAGCTATCTGAAAAGACGGATCGTTTTATGACGCCGCCGGCCTCAAGACAGAAATCTGCGTGGTTTACCCGGGCTGTTGGCCCCATGGTGGAAAGGGATCAGGCATTTTTGCCCAAGCCTGGGGCACAAAATCCTCTGCGTTGACGAGAGCAGAATTCAACGCGGCGCTGATTGCTTCACGATCCAGGCCCGCCCCGATGAAGACAATTTCCTGGCGCCGGTCGCCCCAGGGCTCTGCCCAGTGACTCGCGATTTCAGCCTGCGCATCCGGATGTTGCGGCAGGCGTTCGGCAGGAACAGAAGACCACCAGCGGCCAAGCGGCGTCACAGACGACAAAGCCCCGGCAAGGCTAAATTCGGCAACCCAGTCCGGCCGCGTGGCGATCCAAAAGTGGCCCTTTGCGCGAATGACGCCAGGCAGGGCGCTGTTCAGCACCTTGTAGACCTTCGACGGATCGAAAGGCCTGCGCTCATGATACACGAAGGACGATATGCCGTACTCTTCGGTTTCCGGCGTGTGGTTCGCAAACCCATAGAGCTCTTTCGCCCAAAGCGGATGCTCGTGGGCCGTGGCGAAGTTAAAAAGTCCGGTGTCGAAGATGGCTTCCGCCGCCACTTTGCAGCGGTCAGCCTCAATAAGGCGCGCATCGGGATTCAACGCACGGATAATCTTGCGCGCCGCATCGGCCTGCGCCGGGGTGCTGTCCGAGACCTTGTTCAGCACAATTACATCGGCAAATTCGATCTGGTCGGTCAGCAGGTTGACAAGGGTGCGATTGTCCTGCTCACCCAGGCTTTCGCCGCGGTCGGAAAGAAAATCGTGGCTTGAGAAGTCGCGCAACAAATTCACGCCGTCAACAACGGTCACCATTGTGTCGAGCCGGGCGACATCGGAAAGGCTGACGCCGTTTTCGTCGCGGAAGTCGAAGGTTGCGGCGACCGGCAGGGGTTCGGCAATTCCGGTCGATTCAATCAGCAAGTAGTCGAAGCGCTTTTCGGTGGCGAGGCGGCGGACTTCCTTCAGCAGATCATCACGCAGCGTGCAGCAAATGCAGCCGTTGGACATCTCGACCAGCTTTTCCTCCGATCGCGAAAGTTCAGCGCCCTCACGCACCAAGTCCGCGTCGATATTCACTTCCGACATATCATTCACAATGACCGCGACTCGGCGTCCCTCGCGGTTGTTGAGAACATGATTGAGAAGCGTGGTTGTTCCGGCCCCGAGAAAACCGGACAGCACGGTGACAGGAAGGCGGGAGTCGGGCATGGAAGCAATCCAATATGATACGTTATAACATAACATATCATTCTCGGCACGGGACACAAGAGCATTGAGAAATGAGCTTTTTGCTCAGTCAGATAGCAAAAGCCCGGCCATTCGCTCGTTGGTGATCAAGCCGTTAATCAGCTTGCCGCGCAGCGCGCCGCGAATGGCCTGAAACCTTGGGATCGCCATGCCCAGCCCGATCACCTGCCGCGTCACCGGCTGCTCCAGCGGCACCGACAGCACGCGATCATTGGTGAGGCCCTCGATCAGCCGGCCTTCGGAATCAAACGCCCAGCCGACGATTTCGCCCACCGCCCCGCCGCGCACCAAAGCCCGCACCTCATCCGGGCGCACGAAGCCATCGCGCAGAAGGGCGGCACTTTCATCGACCGTGCCAATGCCGACGAAGGTGACATCCGCCTGATGCGCAAGCTCGATGACGTTGCGCAGCGTCTTCTGCGCCAGCAGCAGCGATTTTTCGTGCACGGTATTGGCGATGACCGGCAGCGGCATGGGATAATGCGGTGCCTTCACGCGCTCGCCGACGCGGCTCACCACGTCGAATTGCGAGGCCGATCCGTCGGGCGCGATATTGCCGACCAGCGACACCACCTTGTGCTGCGGGCAATCCATGGGGCTCACCTGCTCGGCCATGGCGCGCAGCATGCGCCCCGTGCCCATGGCGACGATGACGGGATGGCGGGAGACGAGATAACGCTCAAGCTCCGCCGCCGCTGCCTGCGCCACGCCCACGGTTTCAGAGGTCGATTCCGGATCGGCGGGCACCACTTCGCAGAAGCCGAGAGAGTAGGCCTGTTTCAGCCGCTCCGACAATTCGATGCAGCGCCCGATGGGATGATCGAGCCTGACCTTGATGAGCTTTTCACTCACCGCTAGCGACACGAGGCGCTGCGCCGTCTGCCGCGACACGCCAAGCTTGCGGGCGATCTCGTCCTGCGTGTTGCCTGCAATGTAATAGAGCCAGCCGGCGCGCGCCGCGTCATCAAGCCTGTCGCTTTCGATGTCTGTCCTGCGGGCCACGGCCAGTTATCCTTGAAGTGCGGCCTGTCTTATCCGCCGGGCGCGGCGCGGCAAAGGCCCAATTTGGAAAAATACTTACCAAGCTGATCCATGCCATGGATCACCTCATCGGGATGAAGCTCATTCGGCAGGCGGTATCCGGCATGGATATGGGCTCCGCCCGCGAAATGCCAGACGGCGATCCCTGCGGCTTGCGCGGCGCGGATGCCCATTTCGCTGTCCTCGATTGCAAGACAGGCCGAAGGATCAGCGCCCATCCGCGCCGCGGCGTGAAGAAAGAGATCGGGCGCGGGCTTGCCGTTCTTCACCTGCGCGGCGGTGAAGCACCGACCTTCGAAATAAGGCGCAAGGCCCGTGGCCGCGAGCGACACGGTAAGCCGCTCGATGCTGCTGCTGGTGGCGAGGCAATAGGGAGCCGTCATGTTGTCCAGCACCTCTTTCACCCCCGCCATGGGTTTCAGTTCCTTCTCCATCTTGGCGAGCAGCCGGGCGCGGTAGCGCATCTGGAAATCATCCGGCAGCGGGCGGCCGAAGCGTTCGAGCACGCGCGTGGCAGCGGAGGCAAAGCTGCGGCCAAGGAAATCGCGCTGGAAGGTTTCCGTGGTGACGGGAAGCCCCTCCTCCTGCATCATGCCCATGAGGACCGAGGCGCTCAGCATTTCGCTGTCCACCAGAACGCCATCGCAATCGAAGATGACCAGTTCAAACCGGCTCAAAACTTTAGCGCCTCCCAACGCTCACGCACATTGTCCGCCATGTTGCCGGTGAGCGCCAGCCCTGCATTGGCAATCGTCCTGCGCCTGTGCAACACTCAATCGATCACAAGGAGCCATGATGCCGAACGACGCCAATCCCCACTGGATCTACAACCAGACCATCAAGATGTTCGCCGCCGAAGCCTCCCCACCCTTCGAGGATGACGGCGAGCTGACGCAGCACTGGGGCAAGGTGTGGGGCATCGACAATGATGTGGGGCAGATCCGCAGCATTCTCGTGCACCGGCCCGGCCCTGAAATGAAAATCGTCGATCCGGCCAAGCGCATCGCCGAGATCGGGTCTTACGGCGACCTCAAAGCCGGATGGTATTTCCAGTCCGATACGCCGCCCGATATTCCCAAGATGCAAGCCCAGCACGACGCCATGGTGAAGGCGCTGGAAGCCGCAGGCATCGACGTGCATCACGTCGAGGGTGTCGACAGCACCAGGCTCAAATCCTGCTACACCCGCGATCCGCTGATCATGGTGAAGGGCGGCGCCATCGTCTGCCGCATGGGGGCGCGCATAAGGCGGGGCGAGGAACTGGCGATCACCCGCACGCTGGCGAAGATCGGCGTGCCGATCCTCCGCACCATTTCCGGCACCGGCATCATGGAAGGCGGCAGCTTCGCGTGGATCAATTCAACCACCGCCGTGATCGGCGTGGGCGTGCGCGTGAACCGCGAGGGCGCGGAACAGGTGGGCGAGGTGCTGAAGCGGCAGGGCGTGGAACTGCTCATCATTCCGCTCACCGGCTATGACATCCACATCGACTGCGCCTTCCTGATGATCGACAAGGATCTGGCGCTGGTGAACCCCTTCGGGCTTCCCTATGATTTCATGGAAGAGCTGAAGGCGCGGGGCGTGAGGCTTGTGGAACTCGATCCGGCGGATGATCCGTGGATCAACAATTCCCTCGCCATCGCCCCCGGCAAATTGCTGATCCCCGAAGGCGCCACCAACCGCACCCTCGACCGGCTGGCAAGCCACGGCGTGACCTGGAGCACCATCCCCTACGCCGCCATGCACAAGAACGGCGGCGGCATCCATTGCTCGACCACGCCGCTGAGGCGGGATCAGGTGTAACAATTTGTCTTCGCCCCGCGCGAGCGGGGAGAAGAAGGGGACCCATCGCTCTTGCGATGGGGGAGAAGAGGGGCACCCGGTCTCTTTGTGAGAACATCCGTTGGCCCCTCTCCTATCCCATCGCGTTGCGACAGGCCCCTTTCCTCTCCCCGCTATCGCGGTGCGAGGACATCAACTCACTCCACTGTCGTCTCGGGTGCTGCGATGTGGACGGCGAGGAGGCAGCCGTTGGGGGTGTGGGAGCAATGCTCCGTACCGTCACGCAGCCAGACGAGATCGCCCTTCCTGAACACCGTGCCGTCATTCTCGATCAGCTCGCCCTCGAGGATCAGGAACTGCTCATGGCCATTGTGGCGGTGCGGGCGCGTCGTCATGCCGGGGGGCATGCGGTAAACGTGGAAGCCGATGCCCAGCGGCGCGTCATCGTTCAGTTGCAGCACCTCATCGCCCAGCTGCAATCCGTCGTCGAACACGAAGGGCTTGTAATCAGCCTCGAAAATATTGGCGATCCGGCGGTCTTGCGGCTTGACGTCGCGCATGGGGAGAGGCCCTTCCTCAACAGCATGAAAACGGCAGATAATCATTAGACGCTGGCGGTGCCAGCCGGTTGGAAATCTGCCATGAAGTCTCTTGCAACGCCAGTATTTCCCGTTACAGTCAGGAACAATAGTTTCCGTTCATGAAATATAATCGGAGGAACGCATGCCCCTGAGCTGGAGATTTTCTGCCCTTGGCGACCGTCACCGGGCGCTCGGCTCGAAGCTGGAAGACTGGAGCGGCATGGGCACCGCCTGGACCTATGACAAGGACATTTACGCCGAGCACATCGCGGTGCGCACCAAGGCGGGGCTGATGGATGTCTCTGGCCTCAAGAAGGTGCATCTCGTCGGGCCGCACGCCATCGCCATCCTCGAATACATCACCACGCGCGACATGACGAAGGTCTATCCCGGCAAATCCGTCTATGCCTGCATGCTGAACGACCGCGGCATGTTCACTGACGACTGCATCGTCTACCGCACCGGGCCCAATTCCTGGATGCTCGTACACGGCTCGGGCTCGGCGCATGAGGAAGTGGTGAAGCAGGCGGCGGGCCGCAACGTGGCGGTTCTCTTCGATGATGACCTGCACGATCTTTCGCTGCAGGGGCCGCTGGCCGTTGATTTCCTCGCCAAGCATGTGCCGGGCATCCGCGATCTCAAATATTTCCACCACATGCAGACGACGCTGTTCGGCGCGCCGGTAATGATCTCGCGCACCGGCTACACCGGCGAGCGCGGCTATGAGATTTTCTGCCGCGGCCAGGATGCCGGCAAGATCTGGGATACCATCCTCGCTGAAGGCAAGGACATGGGCATCATCCCCTGCTGCTTCTCGGTTCTCGATATGCTTCGCGTGGAAAGCTATCTGCTGTTCTACCCTTATGACAATTCGCAGATGTATCCCTTCGCCAACGAACAGCCGGGCGACAGCCTGTGGGAACTGGGCCTCGACTTCACCGTGAGCCCCGGCAAGACCGGCTTCCGGGGTGCCGAGGAACATGCACGTCTCAAGGGCAAGGAGCGCTTCAAGATTTTCGGGCTCCTGATCGATGCGGACGGCCCCGCCGACCTTGGCGACGAGGTGTGGGCGGATGGCAAGAAGGTGGGCGTCATCACCTGCCCCAGCTATTCCAAGCTGACCAAGAAGAGCATGGCGATCATGCGCGTCGATGTGCCTTACGCGAAGCAGGGCACAAAGCTTGAGGTGAAGGGCAAGAACCTGAAGGCCAAGGCGATCGCCCATACCATCACCTTCGATGATCCCGAGAAGAAGAAGCGGACGGCGGTTGGATAGGAATTCGTCTGATGCTGGTTGCCGGAATCAAGAGCCGCCCCGTCTATAAGGGCTTCGAGATCGATCCGCATGCGCGGCGGCATCTCTTCGTGCTGGAAGGCGAAGGGGCGCTCGCCCTTCTCGACAGGCTCTCGGGCGGGCCAGCCGATGTTCTGGCGAAGACCGAAGTTCTCTACGCGCCCTCGGCCTCCAAGGGCCACGGCCGCGAAGAGGCGCTGATGGCGCTGGGCGCAAAGGATGTGTGGATGGCTCCTACCATCCCCGTGCTGCTGAACCGCTTCAACGTGATGCTGCAGACGGCGCACATGGGGCTCCGCATCTATATCGCGGGCACCGAAGGTTTCATCGGCCAAGCCATGAAGGTGGCGATGGACCATGGCGTTGATTTCAACTCGCTGGTCACCGAACACCGGGGCTCCGCCGCCCGGCGCGTGCAATGCGTGCATTGCAAGGGCATCACCGAGAACGTGACGGTGAGCCCCTTCATCTGTTCGCATTGCGGATTGCCGCTGCTGGTGCGCGATCACTATTCGCGGCGCCTCGCCGCCTTTCAGGGCGTGAACATCGATGCCGAGGAGCCCGGCACCGCGCCCCCGCCCGAGGAGCTTTTCCCGTGACGATCAACACCGAAATGCAGGTGCGTGTGGCGAAGATCACGCAAGTGGCCGACAAGGTGCGGCGCTTCCGCTTCGAGCGGATGGACGGCGAACCGATGCCGGTGTTTTCCGGCGGTGCGCATGTGATTGTGTCGATGCGCGATGGGAATGTGCTCAGGCGCAATCCCTATTCGCTGATGTCTTCGCCCGCCGATTCGGAAGGCTATGAAATCAGCGTGCTGCACGTGGAGAAATCGCGCGGCGGCTCTTCCTTCCTGCACGAGAAACTGAAAGAGGGCGATACGCTCATCCTCAGCCAGCCCGTCAATCTCTTTGCCTATGACCATCGCGGCAAGAAACACATCATGATGGCGGGTGGCATCGGCATCACGCCCTTCATCGCCATGATGGACCAGATGGAGCGCGAGGGCCGCGCCTTTGAACTGCACTATGCCGTGCGCACCCGCACCCACGGCGCCTATTGGCGGGACTTGCAGGAGCGCTATGGCACGCACCGCATCAAGATTTACTGCGATGCCGAGAAGCTGTTCATCCCGGCGGAGGAGATTCTGGCCAACCAGCCGCTTGGCACGCATCTCTATGTCTGCGGCCCCGCCGGCATGATCAATGGCGTGCTGGGCAAGGCACGGGAGCTCGGCTGGCCGTCGCAGAATCTTCATTCGGAAGAATTCCTGGCGCCGCCGCCCGGCATGAAATTCCGCGCCAATTTAAGGCGCTCGGGCAAGGTGATCGAGGTGGCGCCGCATCAGAGCATTCTCGAGGCGGCGGAGGCGGCGGGCGTTGACGCGCCCTATCTTTGCCGCGGCGGCGCCTGCGGGCAATGCGAAACCCAGGTACTCGCCTGCGACGGCGAGATCGAGCACAATGATCATTATCTGGAGCCTGAGGAAAAAGCCTCCGGCCTCAAGATCATGATCTGCGTCTCGCGCATCAAGGGCAACGAGATCGCGCTCGATCTCTAGGGAGGAAGGCTCATGAATATCACCTTCAAAAACGAGAGCTTCCGCGACGACTATACGTTCCGCAACAGCCCGGACACCATCCGCCGGTTTCCGTTCCCGTTCCACGAGGACAAATACATGTATGCGGTGAACATCGAACCGCATGTGCCGGCAGGCCCTCCCAACCACGCCTATAACAAGCTGATCGACGTGGACGAGCATTTCGTATCCGAGATGCACGACCGCGACATCGTGCTGAAGCAGGATCCGCTGCGCTATCAGGCCCTGCCCCACATGATGACCGCGCAATGGGACACGTTGGAACTGCTGATGGAACAGCAGGCGGCGGGATACCCCGAACATTTCTCGCTGGAGAAAGACGGCGACCGCTGGCGCTGGATCAACCGCCCGATGGGGATCGACCAGACCTTCACCTTCGGCGATGCCTCGACCCTGCCGATGGAGCCGCTGGAATATATCACGAGGCAGGCACAGGGCGATTTCGTGATCGTCGACCAGCGCGACGGCAATCTGTGGTGCGACGCCGGCATGGTGACGACGCAGGCCGACTGGTCTCTCGACTTCGACATCGGCATGAATTTCATGGAATGGCACGGGCCCGTGCCGCTGGCCCACAACATGGGCGTGTTCGACCGGGCGCTGAAATTCCTGTTGAACCTGCAACTGGGCAAACCGGTGCGCCGCCTGAACTGGACAATGACAATCAATCCCAGGCTCGACACCAGCCCCGAGAACTATCACAAATGGGGACCGGACCGCGCCACCGTGACGCCCGAGAACGTGGGCAACAAGGTGCATCTGCGCTGCGAACTGCAGAGTCTGTGGCGGCTGCCCCGCTCCAACGCCATCCTTTTCGTGATCCGCTGCTATCTCCTCAAGATGGAAGAGCTGGTAACCATTCCTAAATGGGGCCGCCGCTTCCACCGCGTGCTGCGCGACCTGCCGCCCGAACTCGTCGATTACAAGGGTCTGACGCGCTACCGCCCCACGACGATCGAATGGCTGTCGAAATATGATGACGGCCAGCCCACCAGCCCCGGCATCTATCCGGAATGAAAACAAAATAATTCAGGGAGAGAACATGACACGCGTTGCCGTCATCGGAGCCGGGCCTTCGGGCCTTGCCGCACTCAGGGCGTTCCAGTCCGCCGCCAAGAAGAAGGCGAAGATTCCCGAGGTTGTCTGTTTCGAGAAGCAGGGCGACTGGGGCGGGTTGTGGAATTACACCTGGCGCACCGGCCTTGATGAGTTCGGCGAGCCCGTGCATGGCTCGATGTACCGCTATCTGTGGTCCAACGGGCCCAAGGAATGCCTGGAATTCGCCGACTACACATTCGAGGAGCATTTCGGAAAGCCCATCGCCTCCTACCCGCCGCGCGCCGTGCTGTGGGACTACATCAAGGGCCGGGTGGAAAAGGCCAAGGTGCGCAAATGGGTGCGCTTCAACACGCCGGTGCGCATGGTTACCTGGGACAAGAAGAAAAAGAAGTTCCTCGTGACGGCGCATGACCGCCCGAAAGACAAGATGTACACGGAGGAATTCGACAACGTCATCTGCGCCAGCGGCCATTTCTCGACGCCGCATGTGCCGTTCTTCCCCGGCCTCGACAAGTTCAATGGCCGCGTGCTGCATGCCCATGACTTCCGCGATGCGTTGGAGTTCAAGGACAAGGATGTGCTGATCGTCGGCCGCAGCTATTCCGCCGAGGACATTGGCTCGCAATGCTGGAAATACGGCGCCAAATCCGTCACCACCACCTATCGCTCAAAGCCCATGGGCTTCAAATGGCCGTCCAACTTCGAGGAGCGGCCGCTGCTGCAGAAGGTTGAAGGAAAGACCGCCTTTTTCAAGGACGGCACCACCAAGGAGGTGGACGCCATCATCCTCTGCACGGGATACCAGCACTATTTCCCGTTCCTGCCGGAGGACCTTCGCCTCAAGACGGCCAACCGCCTGTGGCCGGAAAATCTCTACAAGGGCGTGGTGTGGCAGGACAATCCGAAGTTCTTCTATATCGGCATGCAGGACCAGTTCTACACCTTCAACATGTTCGACGCGCAGGCCTGGTACGTGCGCGACATCATCATGGGCCGCATCAAGCTGCCGAAGCCCGACGCCATGAAGAAGGATTGGAAGAAGTGGCTGAAGCGCGAAACGAAACTTGAAAATGCCGAGCAGATGATCTGGTTCCAGGGCGATTATGTGAAGCAGTTGATCGACGCCACCGATTATCCGAGCTTCGACATCGAGGGCGTGAACAAGACCTTCATGGTGTGGGAGCACCACAAGATGGATGACATCATGGGCTTCCGCAACAACTCCTACCGCTCGCTGATGACCGGCAATGTGAGCCCCAAGCATCACACGCCATGGAAGGACGCGCTGGACGATTCTATGGAAGCCTATCTGCGCAACGGCTGACCGGGCGCAGGATCATGGATGATGTGGCCGACCCGCGCTTCCGGGTTCTGTTCGAGCCTGTGAAGATCGGGCCGGTGACGGCGCCCAACCGCTTCTACCAGGTGCCGCACTGCACCGGCATGGGCTATTCCCATCCGATGACGCTGGCGGCCATGCGGGAGATCAAGGCCGAGGGCGGCTGGGGCGTGGTGAACACCGAATATTGTTCAATCCATCCGTCCTCGGATGATTTGCCCGCCCCCTTCTGCAGCCTGTGGGACGATGGCGACATCGTCAACATGGCCGCCATGGCCGACGGCGTTCACCGCCATGGCGCACTGGCGGGCGTGGAATTGTGGTATGGCGGCCAGCGCTCGTCCAACAATCACTCGCGTCTTGCCACGCTGTCGCCCGTCAGCATGCCGGTTTCGCAAGCGCCATGGCAATCCCAGCGGATGGACCTGGCCGATATCCGCACCTATCGCGGCTGGCACCGCGATGCCGCGCGGCGCGCCCGAACGGCTGGCTTCGACATCGTTTATGTCTATGCCGCCCACACCTATCTTCTCGGCCAGTTCCTCGATCCCGCCGGCAACCGGCGGAGCGATGACTATGGCGGATCATTCGCCAACCGCACGCGCCTGCTGCGCGAGGTGCTGGAAGAGACCTGCGAAGAGATCGGCCAGAGCTGCGCCGTGGCTCTCCGCATCGAGGTTCTCAACGAGGATGGCGGCGGCAGGGACGAGCGTTCGGAGCTTCTGCAATCCCTCAGCCCGCTGGTGGACCTGTTCGACGTGACGATCCCCGATTATGCGGTGGAAATGGGCGTCTCACGCTTCGTCAAGGAAGGCTCGCTCGAGACTCATGTTGCGCATGTGAAGGCGCTGACCGGAAAGCCCGTGGTGTCGGTGGGCCGCTTCACCAGCCCGGAAACCATGCTGGGACAGATCAGGCGCGGCGTTCTCGATTTCATCGGCGCGGCCAGGCCTTCGATCGCCGATCCTTTTCTGCCGTCCAAGATCAGGCACGGCGCGTTTGATGACATTCGCGAATGCATCGGCTGCAATGTCTGCTACGCCATGGATGGGCTTGGCGTGCCGATCCGCTGCACGCAAAACCCCACAATGGGCGAGGAATGGCGGCGCGGCTGGCATCCCGAACGGGTGAACATCTGCCGCTCGCCCGAGCCGGTGCTGATCGTGGGAAGCGGGCCTGCGGGCCTTGAAGCGGCTATCACGCTCGGCAAGCGCGGCGTGCCTGTGCTGCTGGCGGAAGCGGAGAATGAACTGGGCGGCCGTGTGACGCGCGAGGCGCGCCTGCCGGGCTTGAGCGAATGGGCGCGGGTGCGTGACTGGCGCGTGCAGCAGTTGTCGAAGCTGCCGGCTGTCGAGATTTTCCGCGGCAGCCGGATGACCCGGCAGGATGTGATCGACACCGGGGTCAGCCACGTGGTGCTGGCGGCGGGCAGCCGCTGGCGAAGCGACGGACTGGGCCGCAGCTCCGTTGCCCCGATTGCCAGCTTCAATGATGCCCGGGTGTTCACGCCCGACCGGATCATGACGGGGGAACGCCCGTCCGGCCCTGTGGTGATCTTCGACGATGAGCACTATTACATGGCAAGCTGCCTGGCCGAGCTTCTGGCGCGCGAAGGCCATGAAGTGACCTTCGTGACATCGGGCAGCATGGTGGCGCCCTGGACCTCGCACACCATGGAGCAGGCCCGCATCCAGGCCTCGCTGCTGGACCTCGGCGTCACCATCATCGTCAGCCACGCCATCACGGGCCTTGGCGCGGAGACCGCGACGCTCACCTGCCTCTATTCCGGCGCATCGCGCGGCCTGCCCTGTGGCGGCCTCGTCTCCGTCACCTCGCGCCAGCCGGAAGAAGAGCTCTGGCATGACTTGCAGGATGCAGGGCTTGCCAGCCTCTCGCGCATCGGCGACTGCAAGGCCCCCGGCCTGATTGCCCAGGCCGTCTATGACGGCCACGCCTATGGCGAGAACTATGGGCTGGCACCTGCGGAGCGCGCGGTGCGCCGCGAACGGGTGGTCATCGGCGCGTGAGCGTCAACTGCGCGGGCGGGTCTTCTCCGGATCATAATGCGAGAGCGGCACGATGCGGGCGGGAAAGCGCTTCTGCAGCCCGTCGAGCTTGCCGATTTCCACTTCGGTGCCAACCTCCGCGTTGAGCGCATCCATGCGGGCCAGCGCGATAGTCTTGCCGAGGATGGGCGAGCGCATGCCGCTGGTGACGACGCCAACCTGCGCGCGGCCGATGTGAACGCAATCGCCATGGCCCACGCTGTCGTTTGACAGAATGTCGAGGCCGACGAGCTTGCGGCGGGGATGCGCCTTGCGCTCGATGAGCGCCGCCTTGCCGATGAAATCATCCGTCTTGGTCTTGAGCGGCACGGTGAAGGCGATGCCCGCCTCAAAGGGATCGGTCTCGGAGGTGAATTCATATCCGGCGAAAATCAGCCCGGCCTCGATCCGCACCATGTCCAGCGCTTCAAGGCCCATGGGCTTGAGGCCATGCTTCTGGCCCGCCGCCCACACGGCATCGAAAACCGCCGCGGCGTCCTTCGGATGGCAGAAGATTTCGTAGCCCAGTTCGCCCGTATAGCCGGTGCGCGAGACGACGATGGGCGCGCCCTCGAAATGCCCGATGCGCGCAACGGCGAAACGGAACCACTCAAGCTCCGTGATCGACGGCTGGGCGGGCGCCGTCCAGACGATCTCTTTCAGAATCTCGCGGCTGTTCGGCCCCTGCACGGCAATGTTGTGAAGCTGGTCCGTCGAGGAGCGCACCCACGCCTTGTAACCCATCTTCGCCGCCTGCTCGCGGAGCCAGATGCCGGAATAATCATCGCCGCCGATCCAGCGGAAATTATTGTGGCCGAGGCGGAACAGCGTGCCGTCATCGATCATGCCGCCGTTCTCGTAGCACATGGCGGAATAGACGACCTGCCCTACCGAGAGCTTGCGCACATCGCGCGTCAGGCAATAGTTGAGCAGCGCTTCGGCATCGGGCCCCGTCACCTCGAATTTGCGCAGGGGTGAGAGATCGAGCACCACTGCCTTCTCGCGGCAGGCCCAGTATTCCTCCACCGGCCCATCATTGTTGAAGCGCTGCGGCAGCCAGTAGCCGCGATACTCTCCAAAATTCCGCGTGAGCTTCGAGAAGCTGGAATGGAAGGCGGTTTCGCGCGTCAGCTGCGCGTCGGCATCAGGTGTCATGCGATAGGCCACGGCTCTCTGGAAGGTTTCGGTCTTGGCATAGGTGCGGACATGAATGTCTGTCGGGTCCCAGCCATTCGCTGCGTCAATATCATCCGGGCAGGATGAGGACACGCAGACGATGTCAGTCAGCGCGCGCATCAGCACATAGTCGCCGGGACGAGACCACGGCTCATCGAGATAGAGCTGGTTCAGGTGATTGATGTTGGTGTTGTAGAAATAATTGAGCGCTTCCCAGCCTTTTCGCGGCGCCACGCCATAGGGCTTGAGGGCGTGGTTGAAATTCTCCGTGCAGTTCACATGGCCGGGATAGCCCATGTCGTCGTAGTAGCGGCTGTTGCAGGCGGTGGCGAACGCGTCATGCCGCCCTACCGTGTCCTGAACGATCTCCACCAGCGGCTCGAACTCGCGGTCAAAGGCTTTGGACGGCAGGCCGGGCGTGGGATAGCTGCGGCCCAGAAGCGTGCGCGTGACGGTGGAATCAAGCGCCAGATCGAGGCCCTTTTCCACCTTGCGGGCGGAGAGCGCCTGAAAGTCCGTACACTGACGGCCAGACACGTCGATCACCTGGATATATTCGCCAGCCCTGACCAGATAGGCAGACGCCGTGGCGGCCCTGATGCGGATGTCGTGCAGCGGATCGGCCAATGGTTCAGGCAGAAGATCGGCAGGAGAGGCTTTCGATGCCTGTCGCGTGATGCGCAGTTCGATGTCGGTCGCCGTATCCTGTTCGCCGGGCAGCATGGCGCCGCCCGCCACCGCGACGATTAGCAGCCCATCGGCGGGAACGGTGAATTCCGCATGATCGCCGGGCATGGAGCTTTCACCGAACAGCCGCAGCGTTTCGGCTTTGCCCAGATCAATGCCGCGCCGCTCCAGCGCCAGCCGTGTGCGCCGCGCCGAATGGTGCGGGCGCGCCAGCATGGTTTTCAGGCTTTCGCCCTGCGTGGCGACGCGCGCGCCGAGAGCCGACGTCACGAATCGCCCTTGCGCATCGCAGAAGGCGATTTCACACGCCTGCCCGCCTTCGATGTCGGTCACCGAAAAGCGGTCACCCGCCTGAACGGGCACCACACTCGATCCGCCGCCGGGCACAAGGTAGCGTTCAACGCCGGGCGGCAGCGCCCGGATCCCGGGGCGGAAAATCTGGCTGGCGCGCGGCGCGCCGGGCAAAATCAGGTTCATGGCACCTCATTGCGGAATATCCCGGCACTATCTCACAGTTCCGCTTGACCGTCGATATAATGACAGTCACATTTGTTTCCTGAGGTTGTTGAGGGGGAAGCGCTGCCCATCCCCGTGGCCCAGGCCGGAAAACCGGCGGGCGCGGACCGGATGCGCGGCAAACTCATCGCCTTGGCTGGCCGGAACAGCCTGACCCGCGGAGAACGGGCAGCGCCGGGCGGCTTGCGCTAGGGGTCAACGGAGGAAATTTCGATGTCATCTGAAAAGGGCTCGGGCGAACTCGTCCGCGCATTGGACTGGAAGGGCGCCTTCTGGGTGGCGGCCGGCGTGCCGCCGCTCGTGCTGTTTTCCATCGGCGGCATTGCGGGCGTGGCGGGCAAGCTCGCCTTTGTGGTGTGGATCGTGTCGATGATCATGGGATTCCTGCAATCCTTCACCTACGCCGAAATTGCCGGCATGTTCGGCAACAAGTCGGGCGGCGCGTCGGTCTATGGCGCGACGGCGTGGCTGCGCTATTCCAAGTTCATCGCGCCGCTCTCGGTGTGGTGCAACTGGTTCGCCTGGAGCCCGGTGCTTTCGCTGGGCTGCGCCATTGCCGCAAGCTATATCCTCAATTCGCTCTGGCCCATTCCCGCCGCTGATTCGCAGGCGGTGCTGGCCTGGGTGGCGGCGCACACGGCGGACTACACCGCCACCACACAATCGGTGATCGACTATATCGCCGCTCACGCGGGAACGGCCCCAGCCGACGCGATCACGGCTGTGGCCACCGCCGATGCCGTCACGGCGCTCACGCCCGCGATCAGGACATGGAGCGTCTTCGGATTCTCCATTCCGCACATCGCCTCGTTCAACATCAATTCGACGTTCGTGATCGGCGCGGTGCTGATGCTGATTATCTTCGCGATTCAGCATCGGGGCATTCTGGGCACGGCCAACGCGCAAAAATGGCTGGCGATTATCGTGCTTGTGCCGCTGCTGCTCGTTGGACTTGTGCCGATCTTCGAGGGCAGCGTGAACTACGCCAACTTCTCGCCGCTCGTTCCGCCATCGAACGTGTATGTGACAACGGATGGCACATGGAACAATCCCGGCTGGACGCTTGTGCTTTCGGCCCTGTTCATCGCCGCATGGTCAACATACGGGTTTGAAACCGCGGTTTGCTACACGCGCGAACTCAAGAACCCGGCTGTCGACACCTTCAAGGCCATCTTCTTCTCGGGCCTTCTGTGCTGCCTGTTCTTCTTCCTTGTGCCATTCACCTTCCAGGGCGTTCTCGGGCTTGACGGAATGCTGGCGACGCCAATTGTCGACGGCTCCGGCATCGGCGAGGCGCTGGGCAACATGATTGGCGGCGGCAGGATCGTCACCCAGATCTTCGTGATCCTGATGATCCTCGCGCTGTTCCTGGCCATCATGACGGCGATGGCCGGCTCATCGCGCACCCTCTATCAGGGATCGAAGGATGGCTGGCTGCCGCGCTATCTCACCCATGTCAACTCTCATGGCGCGCCGACGCGGGCGATGGCGACGGACCTCGTGTTCAATCTTATCCTGCTCGCCATCGCGTCCGACGCCGGGGGATATTTCTTCGTCCTCGCGGTTTCCAACGTGGGCTATATCATCTTCAACTTCCTGAACCTCAACGCGGGCTGGATTCACCGCGTCGACTCCGGCCATGTCGAGCGGCCGTGGAAAGCGCCATCGTGGCTCATCGGCCTCAACACCATTCTGGCCTTTGTGAACATTCTGTTCCTCGGCGCTGGCGCCAAGGTTTGGCAGATCGTCGGAGCCAAAGCGGATGCGCCAAATCCCTTGTGGGCGGGGCTTTTCTTCGCTGCCCTGATCCTGCCGGTGTTCATATTCCGGCACTATGTTCAGGATAAGGGAAGATTTCCCATTGGTGCGCTTGACGATCTCGGCCTGAAGGAAGGCGACATGGGCGAGAAGAAGGCCGGCATGTGGCCCTATCTCACCCTGATCGCCGGGGCCATCGTGGTGCTGTGGGCCAACTGGTTCTTCGTGCTGCCGGGATAGGCTGGCACGCACCGCAAACAGAAAGGGCAGCCCGCAAGGCTGCCCTTTTCCATTCAGGCGACGGTATATCCCGCAGACGCCATCACCCGCAGCAATTCCTTATGGCCGATCTTCGCCATCTCGAGCGGCGGGGCTTTTTTCGGGTCCTGCTCGGCCTCGACCACGAACCAGCCCTCATAACCATAAGATACCAGCTTCTTCACGATGGCCTCAAAATCGAGCGAGCCATCGCCCGGCACCGTGAAGGCGCCCTTCACGACGGCATCGAGGAAGCTTTCCTTTGTGCGGTCCAGCCTGTCGATGACAGCTTTCCGCACATCCTTGGTGTGCACGTGGCTGATGCGCTTGTGATGCTTGTCGATGACGCGCAGCACATCGCCCCCCGCAAAGGCCATGTGGCCTGCATCATAGAGAAGCGGCAGGCCCTCGCCCGAATGCTTCATCAGCAGGTCAAGCTCAGGCTCCGTCTCGATCGCCGCCGCCATGTGATGATGATAGGCGAGCGGCATGCCCTGCTCCGCGCACCATTCGCCGAACGCCGTCATCTTGCGCCCGTAAACCTTGATCTCGTCTTCGGAGAGCCTGGGCTTGGTGGCGAGCGGCTTCGACCGGTCGCCCTGGATGCTCCGCGCCGTTTCGCCATAAACGATGCAGGGCGCCTTCATCGCTTTGAACAACTCCATCTGTGCCGCGATACGATCCTTTTCCTTCGCCAGATCGCCATCGAGCAGAAGCCCTGAGAACCAGCCGCCGCAGACGCTGATGCCGTATTGTGCCAGGATCGGCCCTAGGACCTTGGGGTCCAGCGGAAAACGGCGGCCCGTTTCCATGCCGGTGAAGCCCGCCACGCTGGCCTGCCTGAGGCATTCCTCCAGCGAAACGTCATCGCTCAGTTCCGCCAGATCGTCGTTCCACCATGCGATGGGGGCAATTCCCAGCTTCGCCTTCATGTCGAACTCCTGCCTGAAATCTCTCGCGCCTGCTCTAGTGAAACCGACCCCGCCTTGCAAGCGGCCCGGGGGCGGCGCATGGTCTGCCGGAACAGGACCACCCCAATGATCAGGCACAGCGTCGTTTTCCGGCTGAAGCATCCCAAAGGTTCGGAGGCCGAGAAGAGCTTTCTCAAGGCCGCCGCCGCGCTGAAGAGCATTAGGACCGTGCAGAACTTCGAGATGCACCGGGAAACCAGCCCGAAGAACAATTATAGCTATGGCCTCTCGATGGATTTCGAGGATCAGGCGGCCTACACTTTCTACAACGATCACCCCGACCATGTGGCCTTCGTGATAAACCGCTGGCTGCCGGAGGTTGAAGAGTTTCTCGAAATCGACACCGTGAAGATGGATACGCCATGACCCGTGAATTCCGTTCCACCGCCGGGACGCCGTTCGAGCGCGGCCTTGAATTCGGCACCGCCAACCGGGAGCAGATTGCCCGCAACATCGGCATTTACCGCGCCCGCTTCGACACGTTGGCGGGCGGCAGCTTCAACGTGATCCCGGCAGGCCAGCAGGCGCTGGCCGCCACGCAGGATTTCGCGCCGGAGCTTCATGCCGAAATGCTGGGGCTTGCCGAGGGCGCAGCGGTGGAACCGGCGATCATTGGCGCGCTCAATGCCCGCACCGAAATCCTGGCCATGCTGAAAGCACCGCAGCGCGGCGAATGCTCGGCCGTCATCTATCTTCCCCATGATGGCGGCCCGCCGCGCGCCGCGCAAACCTGGGACTGGGCCTATGTCTCACGCGACTCATGGCTGGTGTGGGAAATTCCTCTCGCTGATGGCAGCACCACAAAAACCATGACTGAATATGGCATCGTCGGCAAAGCGGGCCTGAACACCAAAGGCTTAGGCCTGCTGTTCACCATCCTCCATCATCAGGCGGACGGACAGCGCATCGGCGTGCCCGTGCATATTGCCGCCCGCGCCGCGCTGGATGGCGGCCGCACGCTCGCCGCAGCGGCGCAAATCCTCGTCCGCGCCGCTGTCTCGGCCTCAAGCTCCATCAACCTGATGAGCTTCGAGGGCGGAACTGGAATGGCGATGACGGTCGAGCTTTATCCCGGCGGCCCCGGCTTCGTGCTGCCCGAAGCCAATGGCGTCCTCGTCCACACCAATCATTTCCTCGCGCCCGAGCCTGCGCGCTGCGACACCGAGCCGAAACTGTTCCCCGACACGCTGCTGCGCCGCGACATTCTCATGCGGTCGCTGGCGCGGATGAATGATCCGTCAACGGAGGATATTCTCCGCGTGATGGCGAGTCACGTGGGGCAGGATGGCGCCGTGTGCTGTCATCACAACCCCGCCATTCCCATTGGCGAACAATATGAAACGCTCTCCACGGTGATCCCCGACGTAGCATCCGGCACCCTGCGCGTGCTGGACGGCGGCCCCTGCCATCACGTGAAGGAACATCACAAGCTGTCGCGCGTGGCGGCGGAGTAAAAAATCCGGCCCTCTACGAACTGTCATCCCGGCGCATGCCGGGACCCAGCCTTCGAGCTGTGTCCAATCGGAAAGTCTGGGCCCCGGCCTTCGCCGGGGAGACAGGTATAAACGGTCAAAGCTCCTCTGTCCGATACAGTGTCACCTTCAGCCCGCCATGCGCCACGGGCTTGCCGGGGGGCAGGAACGGCAATTCCGTCGCTTTTGCCAGCGCCGCATTGGTGGTGATGATCCCCACGCGCCAGCCGGTGAAGCGCTGCAGCAGCACTTTGCCGAGCGCCCCATAAAGCGCGAAGAGCGGCTTCATGTCACCGATCCGCGCGCCATAGGGAGGATTGACGATCACCAGCCCCGGCGGGCCTTCGGACGGCATCAATTCGCTGACGCCATGGCTGCAGAACTGCGTGAAATTTTCTACGCCCGCCCGCTTTGCATTGGCGATGCTCATGCGGACTGCGCCCTGATCGCGGTCACTGCCGTAGAAGCTGAATGCGGGAACGATGGTTTTGCGGCTGGCGCGGAGCGCATTCCAGCGCGCCGCATCGAAGGTCGCCAGTTTTTCAAACGCGAAGCTGCGCCCCCGCCCGGGATCGAGCCGCGCCGCAATCTCCGCCGCCTCGATGACGAAGGTGCCGGAACCGCACATCGGATCAACCACCGGCTCCTTCCCGTCATAGCCGCATTCGCGCAAAAAGAGCGACGCCATGGTCTCGCGCATCGGCGCCTTGCCCACCGCCTGCTTGTGGCCGCGCTTGTGCAGAAGTTCGCCGGACGTATCAAGGCTGAGCGTGCAGAGATCGTCCTCGATCCGCGCCATGACGGTGACATCAGCATCATCAGCCATCGCCGCGCCAAGCTCTTCACGGAGCGCCGTTGCGACGCGCTGAGCGGCAGCGCCTGAATGATAGATGCGCGAGCGCGAGCAGCTTGCCTCGACGCGCACGGGCACATCAGGGCGCAAGACCGCTGCCCACGGAAACGCCCGCGCCCGTTTGTCCAGCTGCGCCAGATGCGCCACGCGGAATGCGCCGATCCGCACCAACACCCGGCTCGCCCCCCGCAACACGAGATTGGCGCGCCATACATCGGGCCAGCCGCCGCGCATGAGAACACCGCCATGGACGGCCTTGGGAGACTTGAAGCTGTTGGCCTTCACCTCCGCGCACAGCGCCTCTTCGAGGCCCGGCACGGCGATAAGGAAGATTTCGAGATTGTTGGTGTGCGACATGAGGGCGGGATAGCCGAAAATTCCTGCCCCTTATACAGGAAAGCAGGACGGGCTAGCATCGCGCCGTACACTCTCTTTGCAATCCCTGGAACCCCACATGAATTATGATCTCCTGCCGAACCGCGCCACCTATCCGAGCCTCAAGGGCAAGCATGTGTTCATCACCGGCGGCGCATCGGGCATTGGCCGGGCGCTGGTTGAGCATTTCGCCGATCAGGGTAGCCTCGTCTCCTTCGTGGACATCAACGAGGCGGCGGGGAAATCCGTGGCCGACGGCATTGCGGCGCGCGGCAATCCGCCAGCCGAATTCCACCGCCTCGATCTTCACGATGTGGACGCGCTGCAGGCGCTGATCGCAGATCTTGGAAAAAAGCGTGGACCCATCACCGCGCTGGTCAACAACGCCGCCAATGACGACCGCCACAGGCTCGAAAATGTCACGTCAGATTATTTCGATGACCGGATCGCCGTGAACATGAAGCATCAGCTTTTCGCGGCCAAGGCCGTGCATCCGCAGATGAAGGCGGCGGGCGGCGGGTCGATCGTCAACTTCACCTCGATCACCTGGTCGGTCGGCGATGGCGATTGCGTGTGTTACGTGACCTCCAAGGCCGCCGTGTTCGGCATGACGCGGGCGCTGGCCACCGAACTGGGGCCAGACCATATCCGCGTGAACTCGATCGCACCGGGCTGGGTGATGACCGAGCGCCAGGTGGCGCTGTGGCTGGACGAGGCGGGCGAGCGCCAGATCGCCGAGCGGCAGGCGCTGCCCGGCAAGCTCTATCCGCCCGACATCGCGCGCATGGCGCTGTGGCTGGCGGCGGATGACAGCCGCATGTGCTCCAAGCAGATGTTCACCGTTGACGGCGGATGGATTTGAGCATGGCGCTTGATGCCTCTGCCGTTTCAACTCTGAAAGCCGTCTCGACGGCGACGATCACCACCGTGCTGCTGAAGAAAGGCTTGCGCAACGTGTGGCTGAGAGGCCCGAAGCCGCTCCGCAGCGATCAGCCGCGCGTGGTGGGTGAAGCCTTCACGCTGCGCTTTGTGCCGGCGCGCGAAGACCTGGCCACGCCGGAAAGCTGGTCATCCCCCATCTCCACGCGCGCCGCCATCGAGGCGATGCCCGAGGGCTGTATCGCCGTGGCCGATGCCAATGGCGTGACGGAGGCGGGGATATTCGGCGATATTCTCGCCGCCCGCATGAAGAAGCGGAATGTTGCCGCACTGGTGACCGATGGCGTGATGCGCGATCTGGCGGGCGTGCTGGCAACCGGATTGCCCGTGTGGTGCGATGGCGTGGCAGCGCCACCCTCCGTCGCGGGGCTTACCTTCGTGAACTGGCAGGAGCCGGTCGGCTGCGGCGGCGTCGCCGTTTTTCCCGGCGATGTGATCGCCGCCGATGGCGATGGCGCGGTGGTGATTCCGCTGAAGCTGCTGGATCACGTTCTGGCGGAAGCGCCGGAACAGGAGCGGATGGAGGCCTGGATCATGGAAGAAGTGGCGCGCGGCGTGCCACTGCCTGGGCTTTATCCCATGAATGCCGAAACTAAAGTCCGCTACGAGTCCTTCAAGGCCAAGGCGCGATAGGCGGGAACATCCGCGGCAGTCGCGGCTTGTCTCACCGCTGCGGGCCGCGTCAACCGGGCACGGCGGTAAAGTGAACAGGAAGACATTTTTCCCGGTTTCTCTTTCTGGCCAACGAAACGGCAGGCGAGCACCTGTCCCGCCCGGCCCGCAGCATCATCGCTGCACGAAAGCCTTTTCGATCACGAAGCTGCCGGGCTTGTTGGTGGCGCCTTCCTCAAACGACATCGACAGCATCAGCGCCTTGACGTCTTCGAGAAACGCCGGGCTGCCGCAGATCATCACCCGGTCCTGCGCGGGATCAATCGCCGGAAGGCCCAGCTTTTTGGTGAGGTCGCCCGAGGTGATGGCGGTGGTGATGCGGCCGGTGTTCTCATAAGGCTCGCGCGTGACGGTGGGATAATAAAGCAGCTTGGCGCGCACATCCTCGCCGAGGAATTCGTCGTTTGGCAGCTCCTTCGTGAGATAGTCGTGATAGGCCAGTTCCTTGATGAACCGGCAGCCATGCACCAGCACCACTTTCTCGAAGCGCGCGTAAACATCAGGATCGCGCACCAGGCTCATATAGGGCGCAAGGCCCGTGCCGGTGCCGAGCAGATAAAGATTGCGCCCCGGCAGCAGCGCATCGAGCACCAGCGTGCCGGTGGGCTTCTGGCCGATCAGCACCGTGTCGCCCACCTGCATGTTCTGCAGCTTCGAGGTGAGCGGGCCATCCGGCACCTTGATCGACAGGAATTCGAGATGTTCCTCGTAATTGGGGCTGGCCACACTATAGGCGCGCACCAAAGGCTTGCCGTTGACCGCGAGGCCGATCATCGTGAACTGGCCATTGTCGAACCGGAACGAGGGCGAGCGCGTGGTGCGGAAGCTGAACAGCCGCTCCGTCCAGTGATGCACGCTCAGCACCTTTTCTTCGTCATAACCCTTCATAAAATCTCCATGGGGGCAGGCATCCGCCGTGCCGGACGTGAGCGCCGGAGGGATGGCATCAAAAGCTGCTCCGGCAGTTTGGGCGCGTTTCTGGCAGCGCCCGGCGGCAAGAGCAAGCCTCTATTTTCGGCATCGGGCGAGACCATTGGCGGGGCTTTACCGGGTGGCATATAGTGCCTTTTTGCCCTGCCCTTCCGGAGTTTCACCCCATGACCGACGACGGCATTCTCGCCGCCCTGCCCATCTGGCGGGGAAAGCCCGAACTGACCCGGCTGCATGAGGGGCGCACCAACCACAATTACATCATCAAGGATGATGCCGGGCGCTATTTCGGCCGGGCGGGAATCGATCTTCCGCACCATGGCGTCTTCCGCGCCAATGAGAAAATCTGCGCCGAACTGGCGGCCGAGCGGGGCGTTGCGCCGCGCGTCCATTATGCCGAAAACGGCATCCTCATCACCGAATTCATCGAAGGGGAAACGTTGAAACCGCCGCGCATGCATGATGCGGCGATCCTGCGGGACATCGCCTCCCTGCTCCGCAAGCTGCATGAGAAGCCGGTGAGCGGCGTGACGCTCATCCCCCGCTGCGGCATCCGCGTGTCACTGAACTATCTCGAAGGGCTGCCCGATGGCGACCTGCCGGTGGCGCGGCAGAAGATCATCGCACGCATGGGGCCGTCCAGCCAAGGCGGCGACTGCCTTGTGCACAGCGACATCATCCCCGAAAATTTCATGCGCGCCAAGGACGCGCTCTATCTCATCGACTGGGAATATGGCGGCAGCGGCGTACCGGAAATCGACCTGGCTTCGGTGATCGCCAATGCCGACCTGACGCCATCCGAAAACGCATTGCTTCTTGAGGCTTACGGGCCGCATGACTCGGACATGGTGGAGCGGCAGCGGGTGGCGCTGGTCATCCGCGAGGCCATGTGGTGCCTGACGCAGATGCGCCATAGCGGGCCTTCCGGCGATCTCGTTCCGTATACGGAGCTTTGCGTGGCGCGGATGATGAAGGAATTCGCGTGACGGCGGAATTCGACATTGCCGTGGTAGGCGCCGGCGTCGTTGGCAGCGCCATCGCGCGCGATCTCTCGCGCTATGATCTGAATGTGGCGCTGATCGAGGCCAATCCAGATCCGGGCGATGAATTGAGCAAGGGCAACTCGGCGCTGATGACCGAAGGTCACGACACCCCGGCAGGCACGCTGGAGCGCCAGTGCGTGGTGCGGGGATACCAGCGCTACATGGAGGAAGCTCCGGCTCTTGGCATCGCACTCCGCAAGACCGGCGCGCTGATGCTGGCGTGGACGGAAGAGCAGCGCGCAACCGTCGAACATGTGGTGAAGGAAGCCAATGCGGATGGCTTTCCGCGTGTGACGCTGATGGATGGGCAGGATGTGCTGCGCCGCTGGCCGCAATTCCGCTCCGGCCTTCTCGCTGCCGCCTATATGCCGGATGAGGTGATCGCCGACGCGCTCTCGACCCCTTACGCCTATGTGCTTGATGCGGTGACCAATGGCGTCACCTTCCTCAGGCCGTGGCGGGTGAACCATGCGCAAAAAACGGCGGGCGGCTGGCGGCTTTCCAATGATCGCGCCGAAACGATCAAGGCGCGTCTTGTCATCAATGCGGGCGGCATCCGCGCCGATCTCGTTGAAGGCCTGGCCGGCTACCATGATTTCCGCATGAAGCCCCGGCGCGGGCAGTTCCTGCTGCTCGACAAGCCGGCCCGCGCCATTCACGACATCATCGCCTATCCCACACCCACGCCGGTGACCCGGGGCATCCTCATCGCGCCGACGATCTTCGGCAACGTTCTGGTGGGGCCAACGGCGGAAGAGGTAGAGGACCGTGACGACCGCGCGGTGACCGAGGACGGCATCGCCGCGCTGAGGCGCACCATTGACGAGATGGTTCCCGCTCTCCGCGATATGCCGGTGAACACACTTTATGCCGGGATGCGGCCCGCCACCGATCACAGCGAATACCAGATCATCGCGCGTTTCACCGACAATTGGCTGACGGTGGCCGGCATCCGCTCCACCGGATTTTCCGGCGCCCTTGGCATTGCCGAACATGTTATGTCGCTGGTCTTCCCCGCCGTGTTTGACAGGAAGCCCACGAAGCCGGTGCGCGGCGTGCGCGTGCCCGATCTGGCGGAGACCAGCGTGAGGCCATGGGCCGACGCCGCGCGCATTGCCACCGATCCCGCCTATGCCGAAATGCTCTGCCACTGCGAGCGGATCAGCGTGAGCGAAGTGCGCGATGCGCTGGCCTCGCCCGTGCCGCCCGCCAGCATCAAGGCGCTGAAGCGGCGCACCCGCGCCATGTTCGGCCGCTGCCAGGGCTTTTATTGCGGCGCCCGCGTGCAGGCGATGTTCGACGCGGCGCAAGCGAAAGCCAGCACCGATGGATAATCCGGACGTGCTGATCGTTGGCGCGGGGCCTGCGGGCCTTGCCGCTGCGGCGGAACTTGCGAAGCGTGGCGTCAGGAATGTTCTCGTCATCGACCGCGATGATGCGGCAGGCGGCCTGCCACGCTTCTGCGCCCATCCTGGTTTTGGCATCGGCTATGCTATCCCGCGCTCCGGCCCCCGCTTTGCCGCGCTGATGGTGAACGCGGCGCAACAGGCTGGCGTGCGCCTTCTCTGCCGCACCACCATGATCGCGCTGGCCGAAGGGCCAGCCGTGACCCTGACCGGGCCTGAGACGGGCTTTGCCGTGATCCGCCCCAGGGCGGTGATCCTCGCGGCGGGCGTGCGCGAGGCCAACCGCGGCAATCGCGTGATCCCCGGTGACCGGCCTGCGGCGGGCATCCTCACCACCGGCCTGTTGCAGCAGATGGTGGCGCGCCATGTGGCGTTTCCGCCCCACATCAAATCGCTCATCGTGGCTGGAAGCGAGCATGTGTCATTCTCCGCCATCTGGACGGCGCGCAAGGCGGGATTGAAGATTGCCGCAATGATCGAGGAAGGCCCGCGTGTGAAGTCCTTCGCGGCGGCGGGCTGGGGCGCACGCGCGACGGGCATCGCCCTTCATCTGAACAGCCGGATCACCCGCATCGTCAGCACCGGCAATGCCGTGTCGGGGATTGAGATCGAAAAGGCTGGCACAAGATCCGTACTGCCGTGCGATGGCGTGGTCTTTACCGCAGGCTGGATTCCGGAAACTGCCGCACTTGTGGGAGGCCCGCTGGCGCTTGATCCCGCAACGCGCGGCATCGTGACAGACGCGAACGGCCGCACAAATCTCATCGGCGTTTATGCGGCCGGAAACATGCGGTCGCCGCTCAAGCCCAGCGGTGCGGCGGCACGGCAGGGCCGCAATGTGGGTGAAGCCGTCGCCAAAACGCTCAGCTAAAGGCCAACACCAGACGCTGGCGCGATTTCGCGATGTGATCATGCATGGCATGTCCGGCCCCGCCTGCATCGCCGGTGCGGAAGGCGGCCAGCAGCGCCTCATGTTCGTTGAGCGCTTCCTCCGTCACCCGCGCATGGAACATCAGGCGGAAAAGATGGAAATGGACATGCAGGCGGCCCAGCGTATCGCGGATCAGCTCATTGCCCGAAAGCGCGAGAATGCGGTCGTGAAATTCAGCGTCAAGCCGTGCGAAGGCGGAATAATCAAGCCGTTCCTTGCGGCGCCCGGGTTTTTGCATGCGCTGCGCAAGGTCCTCCAGTTCATGGAGCGCATGCGCATTCATCCGTGAAGCTGCGTGATCGGCTGCGAAAGGTTCAAGCAGCAGGCGGAGATCATAAAGCTCATCAAACCGGCGGCGTGAAATCTGCGGCGCGGCGCGATAGCCCGCCAGATGCGCCTTCACCACCAGCCCTTCACCCTCCAGCCGCCCCAGCGCCTCGCGGATCGGTGTGTGGGACACGCCCAGTTCCTTCACCAGCGCATCAACCGTCACCCGTGCGCCAGGCGCAATCTCCAGCGCCATCAGCTTGGCGAAGATCACATCATAGGCTTCATCCGCCAGGCCCTTGGGACGCGGAATGACGGTTGACGGTAGCGGCAGTTCGGGCGGCATGGTTTTCCGGTTGACAGCAAAGCGGAGGATTGGGATAAGATCATATATCCTATACGATTTAAAGATTCAAGGAACAAGGGTGAAAATCACCGAAGCCGATGCGATGACGCTGGCGGCGGGCCTTCTGGCTTCGCGCGGCGCGCCCGCCGCGCATGCGGAGTTGCAGGCGCGCGTGCTGGTGCGGGCGGAGTTGAAAGGTCACCCCTCGCACGGGCTGCAGCGGCTGCCGCGCCTGATCACCCGCATCGAGCGCGGCCTTGCCGATCCGCGCACCAAGGGCAACGCGCACTGGCAGTCCGGCGCTTATTTATCCGTAGACGGACAAAATGGCTTGGGGCCGGTGGTGGCGGAAGCGGCGATTTCCGCCATCCTTCCCAGGACGCGCCAGGAGGGCATCGCACTGGCGGCTGTGCGCAATGCCAATCATCTGGGTATGCTCGCGCATTATGTGGAAGACATTGCAGCACAGGGGCTGATCGGCATTGCCATGGGCACCAGCGAGGCGCTGGTGCATCCCTATGGAGGCCGGAAAGCCATGCTGGGAACCAATCCGCTCGCCATAGCGCTCCCCACCACGGAGGATCAGCCCTTTGTCGTGGATCTGGCCACCAGCATCGTCTCGATGGGCAAGGTTCATCACCACGCCGCCACCGGAAAAGCACTGGAACCCGGTTGGGCAAAGGATGCGGAGGGCGAACCCACCACGGATGCGGTGCGCGCCAAGGCAGGATCGCTTGCCCCTTTCGGCGGTTCAAAAGGCTATGCGCTGGGCCTCGCGCTGGAATTGCTTGTCGGCGTCATCGCCGGATCTGTTCCGGCGCCGGACGTGCGCGGCACCCTCGATGCCGAGAACCCCTGCACCAAGGGCGATATGTTCATCGTTATCGACGCCAGGCAGAACGGCGGTGCGGCGCGCTTCGCCTCCTATCTCGATGCAATCCGCGCCACGGCGCCCGACGATCCATCGTCGCCCGTGCGGGTGCCCGGCGACGGCGCGCGCCGGAACATCGAAATGGCGCGGCGCCATGGTTTCGACATTGATCCCGCCCTTCACGCCACACTTCTTTCCCTGTCATCACAACGGACTTCATGATGAACACTGATACTTTTTCCGTCCTCCGCATGCCGCGCGAAATCCTGTTCGGCGAAGGCCAGGTCAAGGCGCTGGGCCAGCTTGCCGCCAAGCATGGCAAGCGGGCCCTCATCTGCACCGATGCGCGCTTCGCCGGCACGCCAGCCTTCGAGGCCATCCGCAAGAATCTCACCGATGCAGGGCTTGCCGCTCATGTCTTCGATGCGGTGGAGCCCGATGTGCCCACCGCCAATGTCTATGCCTGCGCCGATGATGCGCGCGCCTTCAAGCCCGACATCGTGATCGGCCTTGGCGGTGGAAGCTGCATGGACATGGCGAAATGCGCCGCCATTATTCTGACCCACGGCGGCAAGCTGGAAGATTATTACGGCGAGTTCAAAGTGCCCTCGCCCGTCTTGCCGGTGATCGCTGTGCCGACGACGGCGGGCACCGGATCAGAAGCAACGCCGGTCGCGGTGATTTCGGATTCGAACCGTGTGCTGAAGGTCGGCATTTCCAGCCCGCATATCGTTCCCGTAGCCTCGATTTGCGACCCCGAACTCACCTGGACCTGCCCGCCGATGCTGACCGCTATCGCCGGCGCGGACGCGCTGACCCACGCCATCGAAGCCTTCACCGCGCTTCGCCGCGAGCCTGATGCGAAGCTGCCCCAGGAGCATGTGTTCGTCGGCAAGAATACCTTCAGCGATGTCTTCGCGCTGAAAGCCATTACGGTGATCGGCCGCAGCCTGGAAGCCGCCTGCAAGGACGGCGGCACGCCTGCCGCGCGCTCCGATCTCATGCTGGGGGCACTGGCGGCGGGATGTGCCTTCGCCACCGCCGGAACCTCTCTGGCCCACGCCGTTCAATATCCGGTTGGGGCACTCACCCATACGCCGCATGGCCTGGGTGTAGCAGCCATGCTGCCCTATGCGCTGATCTATAACCGCAAGGCGGCGGATAAAGAGATTGCCGAAGTGGGAGCCGCACTCGGCCTTGCCGCGCCTTCGCAGGGCGAACTGGCGACTGCTGCCATCGCCCGCATCGACGCGCTGTTTGACGTCATCGGCATTCCCTCCACACTCAAGGAACTGGGCCTTGCCGAAGACAAGATCGCATGGACGGCGGAACAGGCGATCGGCATCGGGCGCCTGATCAAGAACAATCCGCGCGCCATCGACGCGCCATCAATGACGGCCCTTCTCGATGCCGCCTGGCGGGGCGACCGCGCCGCCGCCGCACTTTGACCTTCAGTTTGGAGACATTGGACATGGCTGACGATCACACCAAGCGCCGCTATCATCCCTCAACCTTGCCATCGGGCATCCATGTCGGCGGCAAATGGCAGCCTGCCGCGTCGGGCAAGACAGTGGCGGTGAACGATCCCTCAACCGAAATGGAAATCGCCCGCGTTCCCGATGCCGGGCTGGAAGATGCCGCGGCTGCCGTTGAAGCCGCAGCCAAGGCAGCGCCCGCCTGGGCGGCGACGGCGCCCCGCAAGCGCGCCGAAATCCTGCGCCGCTGTTTTGAACTGATGACCGAGCGCGCCGAAGACCTCGCCTGGCTGATCTCGCTGGAAAACGGCAAGGCGCTTCGCGACGCGCGCGGCGAAGTGGCCTATGCCGCCGAATTTTTCCGCTGGAATGCCGAGGAAGCCGTGCGCATCCAGGGTGATTTCTTCACAGCACCCTCGGGCGCCAATCGCATCATTGTGGACTATCAGCCCATCGGCATCTGCGTGCTCATCACGCCGTGGAATTTCCCGGCTGCCATGGCAACGCGCAAGATCGGGCCGGCCCTTGCTGCTGGCTGCACGGTGATCCTGAAGCCTGCCACCGAAACGCCGCTCACCGCCTATGCGCTCGCCGCCCTCTATGAAGAGGCGGGGGTGCCGCCGGGCGTCGTCAACGTGCTGACGACCACAACGCCGGGGCCTGTGACGGCGGCGATGCTGGCCGATCCCCGCGTACGCAAGATTTCTTTCACCGGTTCGACCGGCGTTGGCCGCACATTGCTCGCCGAAGCGGCCAAAAATGTCATCAACAGCTCAATGGAGCTGGGCGGCAACGCGCCGGTGATCGTCTTCGATGACGCCGACATTGATGTGGCGATCGAAGGAACGATGATCGCCAAGATGCGCAATGCCGGCCAGGCCTGCACCGCCGCCAACCGCATCTACGTTCACAGCGCCGTCTATGACGCCTTCACCGAACGGCTGACCAGCCGCATGCAGGCGTTGAAAGTTGGCCCCGGCACATCGCAGGACACCGAGTGCGGCCCCATGATCACCGCCAATGCGGTGGCCAAGATCGAGCGCCTTGTGGCGGATGCACTTCAATCCGGCGCGAAACTCCTGTGCGGCGGCAAGAAGCCCGAGGGAAAAGGCTATTTTTTTCCTCCCACCGTTCTCTCCGACGTTCCCGTCAAGGCTAAGATGTCATGCGAGGAAATCTTTGGCCCGGTGGCGGCGCTGTCGCGCTTCGAGACGGAAGACGAGGTGATCGCCCGCGCCAATGACACTGAATACGGCCTCTCCGCCTATATTTTCACGAAAGATGCCACGCGCGGCTTCCGCGTGGCGCGGCAGCTTGAGTCTGGCATGATCGCGCTCAACCGCGGCCTGGTCTCCGATCCCGCCGCGCCTTTTGGCGGCGTGAAGCAGAGCGGGCTTGGCCGCGAAGGCGGAACGCACGGGATCTATGAATTCCTTGAGGCGCAATATATCGCCACCTCGATCTAGGCACCCGATGATGAAAGACCCTTTCCGCACCCGCGACCACGTGCCGGAGTTCGATGCGCTGGTGGAAGAATACCGGCAGCGCAGCACTGCCACGCGGAGCACTTTGCCGATGAAAGCCGGGATCGCCTATGGCGATGGAGGAAGCCAGACGCTGGACCTGTTTATTCCGTCCCGCATGGAGGATGGCGCGCCCGTTCACCTGTTCATCCATGGCGGCTACTGGCGCATGTTCGCGAAGGAAGATTTTTCCTTCGTGGCCGATACTGTCACGGCCTGCGGCGCCATCGCGGCGGTGATGGACTATGACCTGATGCCCGGCGTGCGCATGGACACCATCGTGGTGCAGGTCCGGCGCGCCGTTGACTGGCTGGCACATAACATCGCGCGGCACGGCGGGGATCCTGCGCGCCTCTCGGTCAGCGGCCATTCCGCTGGCGGCCATCTTGGCTGCTTCACTCTCGCTGTTGGAAGCCCGGTCAAGGCCGCCTTCCTGCTCAGCGGACTCTATGACTTGAAGCCGCTGCAAGCGTCATTTCTCGCGCCCCTTATCGGCATCACCGATGAAGAGGCGGCAACGCTTTCTCCCCTGAAGCTGAAACAATCTGTGGCGAGTCAGGTGATTATCGCCACAGGCGCGCACGAAACGCCGCCTTTCCACGCGCAGGCGTCAGCCTTCCGCGCCCATCTGGCAGGACAGGGTGTGGATGTGGCGGCTGTGCTGTTGCCCGGCCTCAACCACATGAGCGCGATGCGCGATCTGGGCATGCCGGACTCGAGCACGGGCACACTCCTCCGCCGCCTGATCCTGTCAACCTGACGCATCCGCCAGGATCATTGCCGCCGCCTTCTCGGCGATCATCAGCGTGGGCGAATTGGTGTTGCCGCTGGTGATGAGCGGCATGACGCCAGCATCGGCCACCCGCAAACCCTTGACGCCCTTCACGCGCAAGCGGCTGTCGACCACCGCCGCCGGATCATCGCCGCGCCCCATGCGCGTCGTGCCGACGGGATGGAAGATGGTGCTGGCGATGTCGCCCGCCAGCCGCGCCAGTTCATCGTCGCTTTGATATTGAACGCCGGGTTTCCATTCCTCCGGCTTGAAGCGCGCCAGCGCCGGCTGCGCCACGATGCGCCGCACCTGCCTGAGGCTGTCGGCGGCAACCTTGCGGTCTTCCTCCGTGGACAGATAATTGGGGGCGATCATCGGCGCATCTTCAGGCCGCGGCGACCGGATGCGCACGCTGCCCCGGCTCGTGGGGTTGAGATTGCAGACGCTGGCCGTGAAGGCGGGAAAGCTGTGCAGCGGCTGGCCAAAGGCATCGAGGCTCAGCGGCTGCACATGATATTGCAAATTGGCATGCGCCTTCCCCGCATCGGACCTTGTGAACGCGCCGAGCTGCGAGGGCGACATGCTCATCGGGCCGGTGCGCTTCAGCGCATATTCAAGGCCGATCGACGCCTTGCCGAACAGCGTATTGGCGATGGCATTGAGGGTCTTGGTGCCCGTCACCTTGAACACGGCGCGGATTTGCAGGTGATCCTGAAGGTTCTCGCCCACCGGCATGTCCCGCATCACGCCGATGCCATGCTGCCGGAGCAGCGCAGCAGGCCCTATGCCCGAGAGCTGCAAAAGCTGCGGCGAACCGATGGCGCCCGCCGAAAGGACCACCTCGCGCGTAGCCTTGGCCTCCACACGCTGCCCCGCCCGGCGCACGGCGACGCCAGAACAACGCAAGACGCCATCTGGGCCTGTTTCAAACAACAGCTTCTCGGCCTGCGCTTCCGTCCATACTGTGAGATTGGGCCTGCCACTGGCGGGGCGGAGGAAAGCCTTGGCGGTATTCCAGCGCCAGCCCGACCGCTGGTTCACCTCGAAATAGCCGATACCTTCATTGTCGCCGGTATTGAAATCATCCGTACGCGGAACACCGGCTTCCACGGCTGCCGCCGAGAAGGCTTCCAGAATATCCCAGCACAGGCGCTGCTTCTCGATCCGCCATTCCCCGCCATGGCCATGCAGGTCGGAGAAGCGCGAATTGTCTCCCGTTTTCGGATCGGCGCCACCATCGAGCTTGTAATGATCCTCATGCGCCTTGAAGAGCGGTAGCACATTGGCCCATGACCAGCTTTCGTCGCCCGTCATCCCGGCCCAGCCGTCATAGTCGCGCGCTTGCCCCCGCATATAGATCATGCCGTTGATGGAGGAGCAACCGCCCAGCGTCTTGCCCCGGGGATAGCGGAGCGACCGGCCATTGAGGCCCTTCTCGGCTTCGGTGTTGAACATCCAGTCGGTGCGCGGATTGCCGATGCAATAGAGATAGCCGACGGGAATGTGAATCCACGGATAATTGTCGCGTTTGCCCGCTTCCAGAAGCAGCACGCGGGTTTTGGGATCGCGGCTGAGGCGGTTGGCGAGCAGGCATCCCGCCGTGCCCGCGCCCACCACGATATAATCGAAAGAAGTATCTGCCATGGCGCAGGCATAGCCTCAGCAGGCCCGGCACTCCAGTGCGGAAACCGCAGGGCTAGTCCTTGCGCTTCTCATCCTCGAGAATCCGCGCCGCCGCGCCATCCATATCTTCATACTGGCCCGACCTGAGGCTCCAGAAAAACGCGCCCAGCCCCAGAAGGCCGAGGCCGAGCGCCACGGGAATGAGAACGACGAGGCTGGTCATGCGGCGGCCTTAAGCGGCTGTTGCACGGCTTCGTCAGGCAGCGCAGGTGCGGAGGCGGCGGCGGGGCTGCGGATCAGCCTGAGCCTGAGGCTGTTTCCCACCACGAGAATGGAGGAGGATGACATGGCCAGCGCCGCGATGAACGGGCTCATCAACCCCGCCAGCGCCAGCGGAACAGCGATGGCGTTATAGACGATGGCGAGGGCGAAATTCTCCTTCACGATGCGCCGGGCCCGTGTGGCGATCACATGGGCATGCCACACCGGCAGGAGATCATCGCGCGTGAACACGAAATCGGCGGCCATGCGGCCAATGTCGGAAGCGCCCGCAGGCGCCATGGAGACATGCGCGGCGGCAAGCGCTGGCGCATCATTCAGCCCATCACCCACCATCAGCGCGCGATGGCCTTCAGTGGCAATCTCCTGCAGGTGATGGAGCTTCTCACCCGGCTTCACGCCGGCCGTGAAGCTGGTGATGCCAGCCGCATCGGCCACGCGGGAAACCGCTTCACGCGCATCGCCGGACAAAATCTCACTCTCGATCCCCGCTGCCCTGAAGCGTTGCACCGTCTCGCGCACGCCCGGCCGCAGCGTCTCCTTAAGGTCAACGGAAAACAGCGGCGTGCCGTCCATGGCGAAGCCCAGGCCCGAGCCTATATCTGCCACAGCGCCCGACACAATCTCCGCAACCCAGGCCTTGCGGCCCAGGCGGACACGTGACCCGTCGCTCACCGCTTCAACGCCATGGCCCGGCACTTCATGCAGATAGGCGAGCCCCTCAGCCGGAGCGCCATCAAGGCTGGCCGCGAGGCTGCGCGCGGCGGGATGAATGCTGCGCAGGGCCAGCGCCTTGGCAATGGCCGACAGCCTGCCCTTGGGGATCGTATTGGTGTGGATCGACGCCACCGGGCCCGTGAGCGTGCCCGTCTTGTCGAACACCGCGTGGTCGATGTCCGCCAGCCGCTCCAGCGCCGAGCCATCTTTCATCAATACGCCCGATGCGAAGAGCCGTGACGCCGCCACCACATGCGCCACCGGAACCGCAAGGCCCAGCGCGCAGGGGCAGGTGATGATCAGCACCGAAATGGCGACGGTGAGCGACACATGCCAGTCACCCCATGTCCAGACCATCCAGAACAGGAAGGCGGCCAGCGCCATCACATGCACCATCGGCGCATAGAGTCTGGCCATGCGATCGGCCATGCGCACATAGGCGCTGCGGCCTGTCTCCGCAGCCTGCATCATCTGCATCACTTCGGCGAGGAAGGATTGATCCGATTTGCGCGTGGCGCGGAGATCGAGAACGCCGCTGAGATTGAGCGTGCCCGCTTCGAGGCTGGCGCCCGCGCGCACCGCGACGGGCTCGCTTTCGCCGGTGACCAGCGAACGGTCCACATCGCTTTCGCCCTCGGCGACGATGCCATCGACCGGCAGGCGCTCGCCAGCCGCCACGCGCACCATCATGCCGGGCGCGATCTGGTCAACGGGCTGATAGGCGGTTGTGCCGTCATCGGCGATCACCATGGCGCCCTTGGCGGCCAGGCGGGCCAAACGCCCCACCGCATCGCGCGCCTTGGCCCGCATAAGCTGATCCAGCGTGCGGCCGATCAGCAGGAAAAACAGTAGGGACACCGCCGCATCGAAATAGGCGTGATGGCCGCCTTTCAGTGTTTCATAGAGCGACATGCCGGTGGCGAGCAGCACGCCCAGCGAAATCGGCACATCCATGTTCATGCGCCGGTGCGCCAGGGCTGAGGCGGCGGAGCGGAAGAAGGGCCGGCCGGCATAGGCCACCGTCGGAATGGCGATCAGTGCGGAGAGATAGTGAAAGACATCACGCGTCGCCCCATCGCTGCCCGACCAGACGGAAACCGACAGCAGCATGATATTGGCGGCGGCAAAACCCGCCACCGCCAGCGCCCGCACCAGTGACTTGAATTCGGCATCCGCCCGGCCATCATCCTCGATGGCCGCCATCGGCGGATAACCCAGCTCATCGAGAGCCTCCACCACGGCCTCGGGGGATTCGGCGCTGGCGCCAAGTTTCACCAGCACGCGCCGTAGCGAGAGATTGGCCCGGGCCGAGACGACGCCCGGCACATCCGCCAGCGCGCTCTCGATGGTGGTGATGCACTGGCCGCAGTGAATGGCCGGAACTGTAAGTGTGTAGAGCGTGGCGCCATCAGCCAGCGCGCGCGAACCGGCCTTGAGATCATTGAGACGCTGCAGCGGCTGCACCTGCGCTGCACCGGCCGCAGTTTCTCCAACCGCCGATCCGACGCAGCAGCTCATTTATGGGCCGCCCACGATCAGCCGTACGGGCTTCCGCCAGGTGTCGCCATCCGCCATGCTGGCCGATATCTCACCTTCCCACACGCCCCGCTTGAGGCTGGCCTTGCCCTGATACTGGCCGGGATCGATGCGGGTGAGCGAAATCACCTGATCATCTTCATTGTCGGCAGGGCGGCCGAGCGACAGTTTGACATTCTCGACCGCGAAGGGCGTTCCATCCGGCTGTGTGAGCTTAAGATCAAGCGCGCTGCCATCAAAATGCAGCATATGGGCGATCTTCATGTCGAGGGACTTCTGAAGCTCCGCCGTATCCTTGTCGAAGGTCTGGCTCGCCACATAGGAGTTCTCGACCACGAGGCCCGTCCAGCTGCGCTCCGCCATCACGGCCAGCACGGTGTTGACGGCGATGACTACGCCGAAGAATGCCACGAAGATCGCCGCCACTTTCCGGCCGGTCAGCGGCGTCGCTTGCAGTGAGTCACTCATGGCGAACCTCCCGGAACTTCAAACTGGGCATTGTAATTATCGCTCTCTCCCGATTGCCTGTCACGCACCACAATGCGGAACGGCGTCTGCCCGGGAAGCTGAAGCTGCTTTGGCTGGGTGACGAAGAGATGCATGGCCTTCAGCTTGTCGGGATCGACGTTGATGTCGGCGCTCTTTCCCTGGATCTCCGGCATTTCCGCCACCGTCATCGTGCCGCCCGGCAGGCCTTCCAGCGACAGGGTGATGACGCGCGGTTCGGGCATCATGTTGAGGAGCTTGACGGTATAGCCGTTGCGGATCGAGCCATCGGACATAAGTACGGAAAGCGGATTGCGGTCATGCAGCACGTTGAGCTGCAGGCGGTCGCGCGTCAGCAGCATGAACAGCATGCCGATGCCGATCAGGCTCCACAAGCCCACATAGATCAGCGTGCGGGGGCGAAAGAAAATATGCCAGTTGAAATGGCGCACGCCCGACACGAAGGCGCCGGCGGCGTCCCGCACGCGCGAAGGAACGATGGCCTTGCTGGCCGGATCGCGGGCCAGCGCCATGTTGTGGTTGTAGTCACGCAGCGTGGAATAGGAAATGAGCCCGCGCGGCCTGTCGAGCTTGTCCATCACCTGGTTGCAGGCGTCGATGCACAGCGCACAGGTGATGCATTCAAGCTGCTGTCCCTCGCGGATGTCGATGCCGGTCGGGCAGACGGCCACGCAGGCGTTGCAATCCACGCAGTCACCTGCAGCGATGCCCTGCGCCAGCGTTTTCTTGGAGCCATGGCTTCTGGGTTCGCCGCGCCAGTCATTATAGGTGACGACGAGCGAGTCCTCATCCAGCATCGCCGCCTGGATGCGCGGCCAGGGGCACATATAGATGCACACCTGTTCGCGCATCAGCCCACCGAAAATGTAGGTCGTCGCCGTCAGGATGCCGACGGTCGCATAGGCGATGAACGGCGCCTGCCCCGTCACGAACTCCTTGAGCAGCGTCGGCGCGTCGGTGAAATAGAAAATCCATGCGCCGCCCGTCGCCACCGCGATCACAAGCCAGGTCAGGTGCTTGGCAACCCGGACGGCGATCTTGTGCAATGTCCACGGCGCCTTGTCGAGTTTGATGCGGGCGTTGCGGTCGCCTTCAAAAAAGCTTTCAACCGCGATGAACAGATCGGTCCACACCGTTTGCGGGCAGGTATAACCGCACCAGGCGCGGCCCACCACCGAGGTGACGAGGAAGAGGCCGATGCCCGCCATGACGAGAAGGCCCGCCACATAGAAAAATTCCTGCGGCCAGATTTCGATGGAAAAGGCATAGAAGCGACGGCGCGCGATGTCGACGAGAACCGCCTGATCGGGCGCAAAAGGCCCGCGACCCCAGCGCAGCCATGGCGTGATGTAGTAGATCGCCAGCGTCACCGCCATGATGAGCCACTTGAGATTTCGGAAATGGCCCGAAACCTTGCGCGGGAAAATCTTCTCGCGCCTCTTGTAAAGCGCCGGACCGGAGGCTTTCGCGCCCCGGTTCACGGCCTTCACATCCTGTTGCTCAACCTGTTCGACAGACATTACGCTCTTCACCTCCGGAGGCTACTGGCCCCCGCCCAACGAGTGCACATAGGCAGCCAGCTCCTTCACGGCGACGTCACCAAGCTGCGGTCCCCACGCCGGCATGACGCCAAGCCGGGGATTGTTGACCTGGTGTTCGATGTCGGCGAGCGTGCCGCCATAGAGCCAGATCGCGTCATTGAGCTGCGGCGCGCCGAACTCGGCCTTGCCCTCGCCCTTGTCGCCATGGCAGGAGGCGCAATTCTGCGCGAACACTTCAGCCCCCGGCGTTGCCTGCGCTTCATCGAACGTCTGTCCGGAAATCTTGCGCACGAAATTCGCCACCTGCACGATCTTCGTCTGATCCAGCATGCCGTCCTTGCCGAAGGCCGGCATCGGCGGCGGGCTGCGCGTATCGGCATCCGACGCAAAACGCACGCCATGGGTAATGGTTTGGAGAATGTCTTCCGGCGTGCCACCCCAGAGCCAGGAATTGTCATTCAGGTTGGGATAGCCGGGGCCGCCTTGCGCGCCAGAACCATGGCAGGTCACGCAACGCACCTTGAAAATAGAGCCGCCGGCCGCCACCGCGAAAGTGCGAAGATTGTCGTCGCCAAGAATGGTCTTGATATCGGACGACTTGATCTTCTCGACGAGCGCCGCGTTGGCGGCGTCGGCCGCCGTCATCTCGGAGCGCAGGTCGGCGCGGCTCGACCAGCCAAACAGGCCCTTGGTCGCGCCGTGAATCCCGGGCCAGGCCGGATAAAGAATGGTATAGCCGATCGCGAACAGGATCGTCGCATAAAAGGTCCACAGCCACCACCGTGGAAGCGGGTTGTTCAGTTCCTCGATGCCATCCCAGCTGTGGCCGGTGGTTTCGATCCCCGAAACGGGGTCAACTTTCTGAGCGTCAGACATCGCTCACTCCTCCCTGAAGGGAATTTCGGAAGCGTCCCTGGCGGATGCCCCGGCGCCCGGCCGGATCACCCACAAAAGGACGGCAACAAAGAACAGCGCCATGGCCAGAAGCCCCCAGCTGTCCGCGAAAGCGCGCATCGTGTGATAATCGAGGTCCATCACCGGTCATCCTGCGTGGGTTGATAGGTCGAGAAGTCAACCAGCGTGCCCAGCATCTGCAGATAGGCAATGAGGGCATCCATTTCGGTAAGCCGTTCGGGATTGCCGTCGAAGTCACCCGTCACCGCCTTGGGATAGCGCTTGAGGAGATCGGTGGTGTCGGCGTTGGGATCGGCCTGCGCCTTGAGATCGGCGAGCGCGTTCTTCACGTCATCATCCGTATACGGAACACCGACGTCCTCGTTGGCTTTGAGATGGAGTGCGATGTCATTGGCGTCGAGATCATTCTGGGCGAGGAAGCCATAGGGAGGCATCACCGACTCAGGGACCACCGAGCGCGGATCGGTAAGGTGCTGCACGTGCCATTCGTTGGAATAGCGCGCACCCACGCGGGCCAGATCAGGCCCGGTGCGCTTGGAGCCCCACTGGAACGGATGGTCGTACATCGACTCGGCCGCCAGCGAATAATGGCCGTAACGCTGCACTTCATCGCGGAACGGGCGGATCATCTGCGAGTGGCAGAGATAGCAGCCCTCGCGGATGTAGATGTTGCGGCCCGCCAGTTCGAGCGGCGTGTAGGGGCGCATGCCTTTCACGGTCTCGATAGTGTTCTGCAGCCAGAACAGCGGGGCGATTTCCACCAGGCCGCCCACCGTGACGACGAGCAGGGAGAAGACGAGAAGCAGCGAGACGTTGCGCTCGATCTTCTGGTGGCCTGTGAGAATGGATTCGGAAGCCATTGCCGTGGTCCCTTATTCAGCCGGTTGCAGGGTCGGGGCTTCGGCGCCCATGGGGATTTCCTCACGGATGTCGCCGCGGATGGTGCGGTAGATATTGTAGGCCATCACCAGCCCGCCCAGAAGGTAGAGAAGCCCGCCAAACATGCGGCCCACATAATAGGGATGCATGGCGCCAACGGTTTCGGCGAAGGAATACACAAGGAAGCCCTGGTCATTGTATTCCCGCCACATCAGGCCCTGCATGATGCCCGACACCCACATCACAGACGCGTAGATCACGATGCCGATGGTGGCGAGCCAGAAGTGCCAGTTGACCAGCCTGAGGCTATAGAGCCGCTCGCGGTTCCACAGCTTGGGGGTGAGATGGTAGACCGCGCCGAAGCTGATCATGCCAACCCAGCCAAGGGCGCCGGAGTGCACGTGGCCGATGGTCCAGTCGGTATAGTGACTAAGCGCGTTGACCGACTTCACAGACATCATCGGGCCTTCGAAGGTCGACATGCCATAGAAGGCGAGCGACATCACCATCATGCGGAGAATGGGATCGGTGCGGAGCTTGTCCCACGCTCCCGAAAGCGTCATGACGCCGTTGATCATGCCGCCCCATGAGGGCATCCACAGCATGATCGAGAACACCATGCCGAGTGTCTGCGCCCAGTCGGGCAGAGCGGTGTAGTGAAGGTGATGCGGTCCTGCCCAGATATAGAGAAAGATCAGTGCCCAGAAGTGGATGATCGACAGCCGGTAGGAATAGACCGGGCGGTTGGCCTGCTTTGGGACGAAGTAATACATCATGCCGAGGAAGCCCGCAGTGAGGAAGAAGCCCACCGCGTTGTGGCCGTACCACCACTGGGTCAGCGCGTCCTGCACGCCCGAGAACACCGAGTAGCTCTTGGAGCCCAGGAACGACACCGGCACCGCCAGATTGTTCACCACATGCAGCATGGCGATGGTGACGATGAAGGACAGGTAGAACCAGTTGGCCACATAAATGTGGGGTTCCTTGCGCTTCACCAGCGTGCCGAGAAACACCAAGAGGTAGCAGACCCAGACGATCGTCAGCCAGAGGTCGACGTACCATTCCGGCTCGGCATATTCACGGCCCTGGGTGATGCCCAGCAGATAGCCGGTCGCCGCCATGACGATGAAGAACTGATAGCCCCAGAACACGAACCACGCGAGGTTTCCGCCCCACAGCCTGGCGCGCGTTGTCCGTTGCACGACATAAAAGGAGGTACAGAGCAGCGCGTTGCCGCCGAACGCAAAAATCACCGCCGACGTATGAAGCGGGCGGAGACGGCCGAAATTGAACCATGGCTCGATGTTGAGGAGAGGCCAGGCAAGCTGGCAGGCGATGACCACGCCCACGAGGAAGCCGACGACACCCCAGAACACCGTGGCGATCACGCCGTAGCGGACAACTTCGTCCATGTAGCCCGACGTATCGGGCTCGGCAAGTACACCGCCTGCCGGTGCAAACTTGACGCGCCGCAGCAGGATCACCGCCGCAATCGCCAGCACAATCGTGGCGATGAGCATATGCGCGCGGAAGAGCGCGTCTTCGCCCATCGCGGCGCCCAGCAGCGCCAGAAAGGCGCCTACGGCAACCGATAACGCTGCGCCCCCGTTTTTCATGGAAAACCCCTCTCAAGCGGATCTGTGCGCCATGCATAACACATGGCTTTCTTGTGGCGTATTCGCAGCTTTGACGCGGTGCGGCATTGATCAGGATCAAGGACGTTTGGGGCCTGGATCAGGAAGATGCGGTTTTGAATGGGCCACCATGCGCCACACACACAGCACGCGATGACCAATTCCCGAAGCAAACCCGGAGCCGGCGATTTACATTGTCCGTCAACAGGCGGGCAACCGCTGGCTGTTGTTTTTTCCTGTCATCTCGAGCGCAAGACGGCGATTTGCAACGAGCTTGAACATATTGCCGACGCCCTGCCGTTGCTGCCCCACACAAGCGCCAGCCTGGAGACCACGCGCCGTCTTCTTTCCGTCATCGAAGCGGCGCATGATTTTGAAGAGAAGGTGCTTTTCCCCTCGCTTCTGGCCGCGCACGGGGGCGCAGAATCACTGGTTCAATCGATTCGCCGGCTGGAGATGGAACATCTGGGCGACAGCGACTTCGCGCAGGACATTTATCATGCCACGCGCAACTATGTGACGACGCGGGACCGGCATCAGGCAGAAGCCCTCGCATGGATGCTGAGAGGGTTCTTTGAAAGCCAGCGGCGGCACATCGCTTTCGAGCGCGAACACATCATGCCGCTGGTGCGGCAGATGAGCGAGCCCCAGCACTAGGTCTTCAGCCGCTTTCGGAAATCTCGCGCAGGCGTTCGAGATCCGGCACTTCCACGACGCGGTTGGTGATCAGCCGGATTGCGCCGATCTGCCGCAGCTTGGTGAACTGGCGGCTCACCGTCTCGATGGTAAGGCCGAGAAAATCCGCGATGTCGCTGCGCTTCAGCGGAATTTCAAACTGCATGGCTTTCCCGCTGGCTGGGTGTTCCGGGTCACTGTGCAAGGCGATGAAATGCAGGAAGCTGGCAACCCGTTCCGTAGCGGATTTGCGCCCCAGCATCAGCATCCATTCACGCGCCTCGGCCAATTCCCGCTGTGTCTGGCGGTGCAGCCGCTGTTCAAGTTCCGGCACTTCACTGACAAGGTGTTCGAGCGCGCTGCGTGGAAAGGTGCAAACTTGCACTTCCGTTGCCGCTTCGGCGGCAAAATCATTGCGCTCCCCAAACAGCTTTCCCACCAGATCGGACGCGAATTGCAGCCCAACGATCTGCTGCCGCCCATCCGCCATGAGCTTGGAGAGCTTCACCACACCCTTCAGAATATTGGAATAATGGTCTGCAGGATCATCTTCGAGGGCAAGCTTGGCCTCCGGCGAAATCACGCCCTTCGCCGTATGCTTGCTGAGTTCGGAAAGCTGGGCCGGAGATAACGCGCCACAGATTCCCCTGTGGCGCGCCTCGCAGGAGGCACAGACCACAGGTATGCCGGAATTGTGAATATCCTGCCGCTGCGTTCCCTGCGCTGCGCCAAGCCGTTTGCCGTTTTCCATGCCCCCAATTTAGTCGAGCCGTGGGGCAAGGCAACCCTGCCGCAAAGCCGCAGGGAGGGCTTCAGGATCAGTGGCCGCCTGCCCCCGCTCCGGCGGGCGCAGGGCGGGGTTTTCGCATCAGTGGCGTCAGGATCGCGATGGCGGCGAAGAGAACCGTGAGGAGAACGAACACGTCGCCGATCGCCATCACCAAGGCCTCGCGCTGCACCATCTGTGAGAGTTTGGCCAGCGCCGCCGAGGAGGCGTCCGATCCCAGCGTGGAAAGCGATTTGGTCAAGCCGTCCAGCGTTTCAAGCGCCGCCGGGTTGCTCCATGTCACATGCTCGGCCAGCCGCTCATAATGGAAATCCGTACGGTGGTTGATCACCGTGTTGATGATCGCCAGCCCCACCGCGCCGCCAAGGTTTCGGGTGAGATTGAACAGGCCGGATGCGCCGCGCAGCTTGGCGGGCGGCAGCGTGCCGAGCGACATGTTGGTGATGGGGATCATGCACATCATCAGCGACACGCCGCGCAGGATCTGCGGGATCAGCAGTTCGTTGAAGCTCCAGTCCTTGGTGACGGCGGAGGCGATCCATGTGCCCACGGCAAAGCCGGCAAAGCCCGTCGCCATCATTAGCCGGGGATCGATCTTTGTCATCAGCCGGCCAGCGATGGGCGCGGTGAGGAACATGGCGATGCCCGTTACGAACATCGTGTCGCCGATCATCAGCGAGGAATAGCCGCGCACCCGGGCGAGATAGACGGGATAAAGGAAGGTCAGGCCATAGAGGCCGACGCCCAGCGAGAATGAAAACAGCGACCCCGCTGAGAAATTGCGGTTGGCGAAGGCCGAGAAATCCACGATGGGTTGCTTGGCGCTCGCGATGCGCCATGCGAAGGCAAGCGCCGAGGCAATGCAGATGACGATCAGCGTGGATATGACGGTGCTGTCCAGCCAGTCATCGCGCGGGCCTTCCTCGAGGATATATTCGAGCGAGCCCAGCATCACGCCCATGAAGATGAGGCCGAACCAGTCGAAGTTCTTAACCAGCGACCAGTCCGGCTTGTCGAAATCGATCAGGAACCATGCGGCGACGGTCACGACGATGCCCGGCACGATATTGACGAGGAACAGCCAGTGCCAGGAGAACAGGTCCGTCAGATAGCCGCCAACCGTCGGCCCGATAGTGGGCGCCAGCGTGGCGACAAGCCCGATGATCGGCGTGATGACCGGCTGCTTCTCGCGCGGGAAGATCAGGAACGAGGTGGCGAAGACGGTGGGGATCATCGCCCCGCCAATAAAGCCCTGCAGCGCCCGGAAGACGATCATGCTGCTGATCGAATCGGCCTGCGCGCAGAGAAAGCTCATCAGCGTGAAGCCTCCCGCCGAAATCGTATAAAGCACGCGGGTCGAGAGAATGCGCGACAGCGTGCCCGACAGCGGGATCATGATCACCTCGGCGATCAGATAGCTCGTTTGCACCCAGGCAATTTCATCCGGGCTTGCGGAAAGGCCCGCCTGGATTTCCGAGAGCGATGCCGACACGATCTGGATGTCGAGGATCGCCATGAACATGCCGAACACCATCGCCACGAACGCCACCACATGGCGCATGTTCAGGGCGGTTGAAGGTCCGGGCGAGTTCATGGCGGGGTTCAGTTCGTGGCGGTGCCGGGATTGTAATGCGTGTTGACGGACACGGTGACGGAGAGGCCGGGCCGCAGCTTCTCCATCGCAAAGGCAGGCATGCGGATGCGCACCGGAATGCGCTGCGTGATCTTGGTGAAATTGCCGGTGGCGTTCTCTGGCGGCAGCAGTGAGAACTCAGCCCCCGAGGCAGGCGAAATACTTTCCACCACGCCCTTCAGCGTCTCGCCGTCCAGCGCATCGACGGAGACATCCACCATCTGCCCCGGCTTGAGGTTGGCAATCTGCGTTTCCTTGAAATTGGCCTCGATGTAATTGACGTTCGGCACCAGCGCCATCAGCCGCTGGCCGGGCGCCACATACTGGCCAGGCTCCACGGCGCGATTGGCCACGATGCCATCGAAGGGCGCCTTGATGACGGTGAAGGAATAATTCCGCTCGGCCTGCGCTTCATCGACCTGCAATTCCTTGAGCGAGGCTTCTGCGCCGATCTTCTGCGCCTGCAGAACCGTAAGCTGGTTTTTCGCGGCGGCGATTGCCGCCTGTGCCTGCGCCACGGCGGCATGGTTGTATTTGGCCTTGGTGACGGCGTCGTCCACGGTTTGCTGGCTCGCCACCGATTTGGCGCCAAGCTGCTGCTGCCGCTGCAGCACGAGGTCGGCATTCTCGGCCTGCGCCGAGGCCATGTCATATTGGGCTTGCGCGGAATCAATCTGCGCCTGCTGCCCGTCGATCTGGCGGGTGATCACGTCGATCGTGGCCTTCTGTAAGTCGATCTTCGCCCTGGCCGAAATCCATGGCGAGTTTGTAATCGCCGTCATCAAGCGTCAGGAGCACGTCCCCGGCCTTCACCGCGCTGTTGTCAGCGACGGGGATTGCGGCGACATAGCCTGCCACCTTGGCACCCAGCGCAGAGGTGTCTCCCTTGACGTAAGCGTCATCCGTAGACACGACAAAGCGGCCAACCGTATACCATTCATGCCCATACCAAGCCGCGCCCGCCAGTGCCGCCACAAGGATCATCCCGAAAATCGCCTTGCGCACCGGGAACTTGCGGGATGGCTTGGGCGATGGTGCCGACACCGCCTCTGCCTCAGGCTTTGGGGCTTGCGGATTTTCCTGCCGCGCCTTGGCCTCGAACGGCACGGGCGCATTCGCCTCGCTTGCCGGTTCGGCGGCGGGAACTTCGCGGATGGCGGCGGAACTTTTCATGGCACTTTCCATAAATGAACTGAACGGTTTAGTTCGGCGCTTGAATTATGACCGTTTCTGCGTTATGTCAAGACTAAACCGTACAGTTCAGTTCCAATGGGATCAGAAAATGCCTGCCACCGCCCTTCTGGCGCGCGAACCAGCAACGCCTGAACATGATTCAGAAAAACGCCGCCAGATTCTCGATGGCGCCCGCGCGACCTTCCTCGCCCAGGGGTTTGACGGCGCCAGCATGAACGACATCGTGCGGGCGGCGGGCGTCTCCAAGGCCACCGTCTATGCCTACTTCCCCTCCAAGGAAAAACTCTTCGAGGCGCTGGTCTCGGACGACAAGCGGCAGGCGGTGGAACAGACCTTCAGCCGCTATATCGGCGATACACGCCCCGCCCGGGAGGTTCTGACCGACATTGCCCGTAACCTCTCAGGCCTCATGTGCATGAAGCCGTCCATGTCTTACGCCCGCACCGTCATCGCGGCGTCAGCCAAGTTTCCCGGCATCGGCCGTGCCTTTTACGAAGCCGGCCCCCGTTATGGCGCGACGATCCTCGCAAACTTCCTGCGCGCCCGCGTGGAGGCAGGCGAATTCAAGATTGATGACGTGGACCTCGCGGCGATGCAGTTTCAGGACCTCTGCCTCAGCAGCATCGTGAAGCCCCTGCTCTATGGCTGCGCGGTGGACACGTCTCCCGAAAGGCTGGAGCATGTGGCCCAGTCCGCCGTCCGGGTTTTCTTCGCGGCCTATGCGACGGATAAAAACCCTCGCGGTTTATGATGCCGTTGCCGCAGCAGTTTTGAGCCAGCCATTGACGCGCGCCTGGCCAATCGCATCGCGGTTGACGACGAATTCCGGCAATCTGCCTTGAACCACATCGATGACGCTTTTGATCGCCGTGCGCACGCATTCATCCATGAACGTGTCCGTCCAGCACAGGGAATGGGGCGTCACGATCACATTCTCCATGGTGAACAGCGGATTGCCGGGATCGGGCGGTTCCTTCTCCACAACGTCAAGCGCAGCCCCGGCGATGATGCCGGATTGCAGCGCGTGAATGAGCGCCGCCTCGTCGATGATGGGCCCGCGCGCGACATTGATGACGAAGGCCGAAGGCTTCATCAGCTTCAGGCGCTCAGCATTGAGGAGATGCCGCGTGCGCGCATCGAGAAGGCAGGCGACCACGACAAAATCCGACGTGGCCAGCAGGGCATCAAGGTCCATGCGCTCACAGCCATGCTGCGCGCAGACGGCGTCAGTGGTGAAGGGATCGGCCACCACCACGCGCAGGTTGAAGGGCTTGAGGAGGCGCACGAACTCCTGCCCGATGCCGCCGAAACCGATGAGGCCGATGGTACGGCCCGGAAGCCCGATGCCCGGATAATCGCCACGTTCCGCCCAGCGGCCCTCGCGCGGCAAGCGTGACTTCAGCGGCAAGCGCAGGCTGAGAGAGAGGAGAAAGGCCAGCGCGATGGTGGCGACGGAATGACGGACGGCGACCGGCGTGTTGGTGACAAGAATGCCGCGGCGCGTGAGTGCCGGAATATCCAGCGCATCGAAGCCCACGCCATTGCGCGCCAGAACGCGCAAGCGGCCCTTGTCGAGTTTCAGGTCTTCTTCCCTGACCTTCGCGCCGCCCAAAAACAGCGCGTCGTAATCAGCCAGATATTCCGGCGAGACGGGGTTGCACGGCGGCAGCTTCTCCCATGCGAGGCCCGCATCGGCAAAAAGCTTGAACGGCGCTGTTCCAAACAGCGGGCGGCCTGTGGAATCGAACAGATCGGCGGTCACTCCGATCCTGATGGGAGATAACGTCATGCGATGGTCTCCAGATGATTCAGGTTAGTATGCGGGTGTGACGGCCTTGCCGGTGCATGCCGAGTCATAAGCGCCGAAGACAAGCGCATAGGTCTTGCGGCTGTCCGCGCCCGATGTTTCAACCGGCGTTCCGGCACGCAGGCAATCCACCCAATGCTGTTGGATGCGGAGCACGCTTTCCTGCGTTCCATGCCACGGCTTCGTGGACCACGGATAGAGTGTGGGCGACACATCAAGCGCCTCGGCCTTGCCATCGGCATAGACAGACAGCCGGTAACCGGCGTCCAGCTTGAGGCTGCCGCGCATGCCTTCGATCTGTAGCGTCAATTCCGGAAACGGATCGGGATCGATGGGGCTGGCGTAGGAACACTCGACCACGCTCGTCATGCCGCTCTGGTGATCGAGCATGATGGTGGCCATGTCCTCGCCGCGAATGCCGGGCTTGATGCTCTGGCTCTGGCAATAAAGCCGCCCCGCTTCGCCGAACAGGAAGCGCGCCACGTCCAGCATGTGAACGCCCAGATCGAGGATCACGAAATGATCCTCCTGCGCGAGATAGGGCTGCTTGCCATAAATATTGTGCCCGGTTCGGAAGGCCACGCGGCCAAAAGTAACGTCTCCGATTTTTCCCGATGAAAGAATGTCTTTCACCTTGCGCACCGGATTGAGGAAACGCGTATTCTCATGCACCATGAAGGGAATAGCGGCTTTTTCGCACATGCCGATGATGCTGAGGCATTCGGCAAGATCGGGCGCCAAGGGCTTCTGCACGATGGTGGGAATGCGCCGCTCCACCGCGAGGCTCACCAGCGCCTTGTGGCTTCGCATGGTTGTGGCGATGTCCACAAAATCCAGCTTGGCGCTATCGAGCATCTCGACGGCGGAGGAAAACGCTTCCGGTACGCCATAACGGCTTGCCGCCGACTTAGCCTTTTCGGCATCGAGATCGCACACCGCAACAAGGTCGACGCCGAAGATATGCTTCCAAGCCGCGAGATGATTCTCGGCGAAGAAGCCGCAGCCGATGACCCCTGCCCTCAGCTTCTCTGCCATCAGTGGATTTCACCGGAACGGCGCAGCGCATCGCGCAGCATGTGGCTGTTGAATCCCTTGGTCTTTGCCATGTCGAGGATCACCTTCTCGCGCCGCGACACCAGATCGATCGCTGCGGGAAGCTTCTTCACCGCATCGGCGGGAATGACGGCGGCGCCATGGAAATCCGCGTGGATCACATCGTCATGGTGAACCAGCATGCCGAAGATATTGGCGTCGCACTTCATCTGCACCATGTGGATATGCGCGTGGCTCGGCCCGATGCGGCCACCGATGATCTGGAAGCCCGGCGCCAGCATGTCGAGATCACGGAACGAGCCATTGGTGACGCATCCGGCAACGCCCAGAGCCTTGTGGATTGTCGTCTGCACTTCGCCCCAGAAGGCGCCAAACCCCGGGCGGTCATCAATATCCTGAATGACGGCAATGGTCGGAATGCCGGAGGGCGAGACATAATCATACCAGTCTTCGCGCGCCGGGATCGGCCCGCGCGGCGACTCCTTGGCGCGCACGAGGCCGGTGCGCGCGAGGCCGACGATCGGCGGGAACTTGCGGTCCACCGCCACCATCGGCTCGGCGGTGAAGCCAACGGCGCGGCGCTCTGGTACGATGAGTTCAAGACCGTTGCAGATGGTCGGCGTATCCCACTGCTTCAAAACCTCAAGGTCGGCGGCGGTGAAGGGAAATGTGCTCATATCGGTTTTCCTGTGATAAGTGAGGGGATTACGCCCTGGGGCGCACGCTCTTGTGCGTGGCGGCGGATTCATAGGCCGCCTCGACGAGAGCGTAGGTCTTGAGATTGTCTTCGCCCGACGTGTCGGCAGGACGGCCGGCCCGCACCGATTCGAGCATGTGGCGGCAGGTGTTGCGCGCCGCTTCCTGCGAGACGTGCCAGGGCCTGGTCGTCCAGGCCAGAAGCGGCGTTCCCACATGCTCCTCGAAAGACAGGCCTTGCGTTCTGACCGCCATCAGCTCGCCCTTCTTCATGATGATCGAGCCGTCCGTGCCCTCGATTTCCAGAAGCGTTTCGGGGAACGCATCATCCGTGCGCTTGGCTGCATAGGTGCATTCGACCAGCGACACAGCGCCCGAGGTGTGGCGGAGCATCATCGTGGCCGTATCCTCGGCGCGCACTTTCGGGTTGCGGCGCTGCGTCTCGCAGGACACGCGCTCCACTTCGCCCAGAAACACGCGCGCCAAATCGAGAACGTGAATGCCGACATCGAGGATGGCCAGCCGCTCCTCGTCATAGAAATAGGGTTGGCCCTTGTAGACGTCATAGCCGGTACGGAAGGTGATGCGGCCCCATGTCGGTTCGCCGATGGTGCCGGACTCGATCACCTGCTTCACCCGCAACATGGCGCTGGCGAAACGGAAATTCTCATGCACGGCAAGCCACGCGCCATGGGACTTGGCTTTCTCGACAATCGCCACGCACTCCTCCCAGACGGGTGCGAAAGGCTTTTGCACAACGGTGGGAATTTTGCGTTCCGCGGTGAGCGCCGCCAATTCGCGGTGCGTATCCATGCGTGTGGTGATGTCGACCAGATCGAGCGACACCGTGTCGAGCATCTTCTTGGGGTCGGTGAACCATTGCGCGCCGAATTTCTCGCCAGCCGCACGGGCCTTGGCTTCATCACGGTCGCAGACCGCGACGAGCTCAGCGCCCTGTGCCGACAATTCGCGCCAAGAATTGAGATGGTTCTGCGCGTAAAACCCGCAGCCGATCAGTCCGACGCGGATGGGCTTCAAAGCGTTGCTGGTCATGATCGTGTCCTCGCATCTCTAGAGATGAACCGAATATCCGCCATCCACCGGTATCGCGACCCCGGTGATGAAATCCGACGCGCGGCTGGCCAGAAACACGGCGGCCCCCGCCAGATCTTCCGGCTGGCCCCAGCGGCGGGCCGGCGTGCGCTCGGTGACCTTGGCGAACATGTCCGGAGAGGACTGGCGTCCGCCGCGCGTCAGCGGCGTGTCGATGAAACCGGGCAGGATGGCATTCACTTGGATATTGTACTGCGCCCATGCGACGGCGAGCGAGCGTGTGAGCTGCACCACGCCGCCCTTGCTGGCTGCGTATGGCCCGATGATGCCGCCGCCGAAGATCGACGCCATGGAGCCGATGGTGATGATCTTGCCGCCACCCGCAGGCTTCATCGCCGGGAACACGGCCCTGGCGCAGAGGAATGTGCCGGTCAGATTGGTGTCGAGAATGCTGTGCCATTCCGCCAGCGAATAATCCTCCGGAGGCTTGCGGATATTGACCCCCGCATTGGCGGCGAGAATGTCGAGCCGGCCGAATGCGGCGAGCGCATCCTTCACCATGTCCGCAACGGATGCCTCGTCGGCGATATCCGCCTCAAGGGCGAGCGCCTTGCCGCCCAGCGCTTCAATCTCCGCACGTGCGGCAGCATTCTTCTCCGCATTGCGGCCTGCGATGACAACAGCGGCCCCCGCCGCCGCAAAGCCCTTGGCGATGCCAAGGCCAATGCCGCCATTGCCGCCCGTGACCAGCGCAACGCGGCCCTTGAGATCGAAAAGCCCTGTCATGGCAGAACGCCGCTCATTCCGGCTCAATCCTGATTTTCCGCCGCTCCAGACGTTCCAGCACGGCGGTGCGCGAACTGTCGGTGAAAACGGCGATGAAGATGATGACGCTGATGACCAGCGGATAGACGTAAGGATTGGCGTTGATCATCACCAGGCCGTTTTCGACCGTCTGGATCAGGACGGCGCCGAACACTGTGCCTAGAACGCCGCCCCGCCCGCCGAACAGGCTGGTTCCGCCGAGCACCGCCGCGGCAATCACTGGAAATTCCTTCTGGAACCCGAAGGTGGAGGAAGCCACTGCAACCTGACTTCCCGACACAAGGCCACCCACCGCCGCGCAGACACCGCAGATGCAATAGACGGCGAACACCACGCGCTTGACATTGATGCCGGCCTTCGCAGCCGCTTCAGGGTCAGCGCCGATGGCATAGATCTGGCGGCCGAAGGTTGTGAGCTTCAGCACGATCAGCGCGATGATGAGCACCGCCGCGAACACCCAGATGGCCGAGGGAATGCCGAGATAGGCGGTGCGGCCAAAAGTCTTCACGCTGGCACTGAAGGGCACCATCTTGTTGCCGGAAAAATAAAGCGCGATGCCGCGCCCCACGAACAGCGTCGATAGCGTTGTAATGAAGGCTGCCACGCGAAGCTGCGTGATGATGAAGGCATTCACCGCGCCGAATGCAAGCCCCAGCACGGCAACCACCGGAAAGGCGATCAGCGGCGGCATACCGGCAAGAAACACGCCGAGGACCGCCGCACTCAGATACATGTTTGCGCCCACCGACAGATCGATGCCGGCGATCAGCAGCACGAAGGTCATGCCGATGGCAATGATGGCGATATGGCTGGCCTGATTGATGATGTTGATGAAATTGACCGGCGTCAGAAACCGGCCGGACATCGTGCCGAAGACGATGATCAGCACCGCGAACAGGATCAGCGGTGCGTTCTGCAACACCAGAAGGGTGATCTTTCCGCGCAGCCCGGTCATGACGCGGAACTCCGGAGGCCATCCCACATGGCGGCGCGCAGGATTTCCTCGCGTTTGAAGCCGCCGCGCGCGAAGGTGGCGCGGATTTCGCCGTGCGCCATCACCATGATGCGGTCGCACATGCCGGCCAGTTCCTCGATTTCGGACGAGATCATAAGGATGCCGGCGCCCGCAGCGGCGAGCGAATTGATGATCTTGTAGACTTCATTTTTTGCACCCACGTCGATGCCGCGCGTTGGTTCATCGAGGATGAAGACCCTGGGCTCACGCAGCAGCCATTTTCCGATGACCGCCTTCTGCTGATTGCCGCCCGAGAGGTTTTTAACAAGCGTGCGCGCGATGTCCTTGGCGCTGATCTGCACCGAAGTGCTCATTTTCTTTACATCGGCATTGAGGCGCGAACCGTCGATGACGCCTGCCAGCCCTCCGGCATAGTTCCGCAGCGACGAGAGGCCGATGTTGGTCTCGATCGGCGCTTCCATCATCAGCCCTTCGACGCGTCGGTCCTCGGTGAGAAACGCCATGCCGTGATCCATGCACACGCTCGGCGTGGGCGATTCAAGCGTCTCTCCCGCCACCTTGATCTGTCCGGCGCTGAACGGATCGATGCCGAACAGGATGCGCGCCAGTTCGGAACGCCCAGCGCCCATCAGTCCCGAAATGCCCAGCACCTCGCCCGCCTGGAGCGAGAAGGTGATGTCTTTCACGATGCCCGGCTGGCTGATGCCGGAAACTTCGAGGACGGCTTCATCACGCACCAGATTATCCGCCCGCGGCGGGAAGAGCTGGTCGATATTGCGGCCAACCATCAGCGAGATCATGCGCTCGATGGTCATCTCGGATTTGAGCGCGCTTCCCACCACATGGCCGTCGCGCAGCACCACGATGTCGTCGCAGAGCCGCATCACGTCGTTGAGGATGTGGCTGATGTAGATGATGGCGATGCCCTGCGAGCGCAGACGGTTGATGATGTCGAACAGGCGGTCTGTCTCGCGCGTGGTGAGCGACGTCGTCGGTTCATCAAAGATGATGACCTTTGCCTTGGCGCCCAGCGCCTTGGCGATCTCCACAAGCTGGCGCTCGCCTTGCGACAGCCTGTTGACCAGTGTCGAGGGAGAAAGGTCGAGATCGACGGCCGCCAGCAGTTCCGCCGCCCGCTTGTTCGCCGCCGCCTTGTCAATGAACGGCAGGCCGGGCACGAGTTTTGGAAATTCGGTGATGAAGAGGTTTTCCGCGATGCTCAGATTGCGGAACAGGTTCAATTCCTGATGGATGAAGGCGATGCCTTGCCTCGCCGCATCACGCGGGCCTTTCGGACGGTAATCAGCGCCCTCGAACTGGATACTGCCGGCATCCTTCTGGTGCACGCCGCCGATGATGTTCATCGTCGTTGACTTGCCGGAGCCGTTTTCGCCCACCAGCCCCAGCACGCGCCCTGCGCGGACCGAGAAGCTGACCTTGTGCAGGACTTCGACGCCGAAGAAACTTTTGCACAATCCATCAATGGCGAGCAGCGGGCGCTCCGTGGCGGCGGGCGCCTGGCTGGTTGCGGGTCCAGCCATCATCCGCGCACCAGCAGGCGGTGGCGCTGCGCGTCGATGATCGCGGCGGCAAGGATGATGCTGCCCTTGATGGCGAAGACGGACGCGATGGGAAGGCCCATAAGCTGCAGGCTCTTGTCGATGACCGCAAGGAAGAGAACGCCGAAGATCGTCCAGAGAATCTTGCCCTTGCCGCCGAACAGGCTGACGCCGCCGATGACGGCGGCGCCCACAACGTCGAGAAGGATTCTCTGCCCCAGCACCGGCGTTCCGGTTTCAAGGCGGCCCGTATAGAGAATGGAGGAGATCGCGGCGCAGATGCCGGAAATCACGAAGGCCCAGAAGATTACCCGCCGCACCGGCACGCCGGACACCGCCGCCGCTTTGGGATTGAGGCCCACCGAATAAAGCCATCGGCCATAGACCGTGCGGCTCAAGATGAAATGCGCTACCCCGCCGACCACAAGCACGACAGCGAGGGAAATGGGCAGGCCAAATACGCGGCCCTGCCCGATGGCAACGAAGGCCGGCGGCAAATTGCCGATGCTGCTCGCATCCGTATGAACAGCCGTGTACCAGATGGCAGCGCCGGAAAAGAACATCATCGTCGTCAGCGTCACGATGAAGGACGGCATGTTGAATCGTGTGGTGCACAGGCCGTTGAAGACGCCGATCGCGGTGCCGACCGCGATGAACGCAAGAATGCCCGCCGGTATTTCAAGGCCCGTGCCGCTGGCATAGCCATTGTCGCCTGTCATCACCGATGCCCCGACCACGCTGGCCATGGCAATGATCGAGGGAGCGGAAAGATCAATCCCCGCGGCGATCAGCACGAAGGTCTGCCCGATGGCGACGACCAGCAGCGGCATCATTGCGCTCAGAATATCAAGCAGCGTATCGGCCGTGGCGATTTCCGGCACGATCAGCAGCATCACCGCGAAATAGATCACGGTGAGGATGAGAACCAGATATTCGGACAGGAGCAGGCGCTTCCACGCGGACTGTACGCGCGGCCGTGTGGCAATCGTGGAGCCGGCAGATGTCATGGGACATGCACTCGCAGAACAAGCGGGACGGCAACGCCGCCATGGCTCACTGCCATGGCGGCGCAGAGGATCAGATCAGCCCGGATTCTGCTTCTTCCAGACGGTGTAGCCCCACATTTCGTTCTGCTTTTCAGCGAGGTTGGCCTGGGTGATCACGAAGCCCGGATCGAGCAGAAGCTTGTCCGGCTTCTTGCCATCCCACATGTCCTTGAAGGCCTGGAAGGCCATGTCAACTTCGAGGAACAGGTTCTGCACGCCGCAAGCGTCGAGATAGCCATCCTTCAGGCGGGCATAGGCGCCTTCATCACCATCGAAGCCAGCGAACAGCACATGGCCTTCCTCGCCGCGCTTATGCCACTTGTCAGCCGTCTGCAGCACCTGTTCGATCTGCGGGTGCATGAAATCCGACGAGGTGACGAGGAAGTTGATGTCGGGATTGGCCTGGATCGCATTGGTGAGTTCGGCGAAGGCCTTGTCGGCATTCCATTCCGTGGACACGCGTGCCACCACCTCGATGATGTCTGCATTCTTGTCCACCACGTCGAAGAAGCCATCGCGGCGCTGGATGGCGTTCACGTCGCCGAGATCGCCGATCAGCAGGCAGGCCTTGTACTTGCCGCCCATTTTCTTCGCTTCATCGACAAGGAACTGCACCGTGTTGGCCATGATCTTGCGGTTGTCGGCCTGGATCGCCACTGAATAGGCATCGCTCTCGGCCGGCGGGCGGTTGAAGTGCACCATCGGAATTCCGGCAGCATTGGCAGCGCGGATGGCCGGGATCACCGCCTTCGAATCGGTCTGGATGATCAGGATGCCGTCGACCTTGCGGCCGATCATGGCTTTCACCTGCTCGAACTGCTTGTTGTCGTCAAAGTCAGAAATGTTTTCCAGCGTCTGCCAGCCATTTTCCTTGGCCTTGGCGCGCATGATTTCGATGCCGGAAACCCAGAACGGCGACACCAGGCTGTCGAACAAAAGGGCAACCGTCTTGGTGCCTTCGGCCTTCACCATGATGGGCATGCCCATCGTTCCGGCGGCCAGCAAGGCACCGACGGTAAATTGACGGCGTGTCAGTTTCATCAGATCATCCTCCCAGAGTTTGACGGCCTTCTTGGCGGGCCGTTGGCCGAAAAATTCGGCGTATGGCACTTTCTTACGGCGAGAAAAGTTGTTGGACAAGTCTGAAAGGGTAAATTTGTTAGACAAATTTTTTCCTGCGTGCCAAGCATGCGCTTATGACAAAGGGTGAAGCAGACCCGCCAGCGCACGCCGCGGCGAAAACACCCGCCGCCGAGGAGATCGCACAGCATCTGGTTGTGCTGATCCGTGACGGAACGATTCCTTCCGGCACAAAACTCCCCACCGAGCAGACCCTGAGCCGCCAGTTTCACGTCAGCCGGACAGTGGTTCGCGAAGCCATCTCACGCCTGAAATCGGATGGACTCGTCGAGTCGCGGCAAGGTAGCGGCGTATCCGTCATCCCGCCATCGCTCAGAAAATCATTCAAGCTGCATGAGGCCGTACTCGGCCATCAGCAGGTGATCGACCTGCTGGAACTGCGGCAGCCCCTCGAAATGGCGTCAGCACAACTCGCTGCGGTACGCCACACAACGGAGGACCTGGAACACATCGGCAGCGCCCTGCAACGCATGATCGAATCGAGCGACTGGAGCGAGGAGGGCCTGCAGGCAGACCTTGATTTTCATCACGCAATCGCCAAGGCCACCGGCAACTCATTCTATGCCGATTTCATGGCTTTTCTCGGCGGCGCCCTGCGCGCGGCCATCGTCACAGCACGGTCGGAGAGCAACAATCCCGACATCAAATCCATTACCGTGCAGGAACACCAGAAAATCCTCGAGGCCATTGAAGCGCGCGACGCTGGCGCGGCGGGACACGCCATGCTTTTGCATCTGCGGGGTGCAACCCAGCGCATGACAGAGAATTGAGAATCCTGGCTCCGCAGCGCAGACCTTGGTTCGCCTTCTGAAACCCGTTACAGGATCACTGTGGCGATGATTGCGGCAGGTTAGGGTCAGGCGTGCAGAACACAAATCGCGAGGCAGGCGAAGCACCCGCTGCAAGCGCTCCGGAGATTCCACTCCCTTCAATCTATGTCCAGCTTCGCGCCATGAGTGAAGCGTTCTGGAACGCGCGGGAACGCAATGCGCTGTTTCTTCTGGCGGCCGCCATCATTGCAGTGGTGGGCGCCACGGCATGGTTCCAGATCAAGCTGAACGCCTGGAACCAGCCATTTTATGATGCGATTACCAAGCGCAATATGGACGGGTTTCTGGAGCAGCTTGGCGTCTTTGCCAAGTTGGCTGCCTTTCTTCTCGCGCTCAACGTCGCGCAAGCGTGGCTGCGTGAAATGGCCAAACTCGTGTTGCGGAAGGGCCTCGTTCACGACCTTCTGAGCGAATGGCTGAAGCCCCAGCGCGCCTTTGCGCTTTCCAACGCCGGGACCATTGGCCAGAACCCCGACCAACGCATTGCCGCCGATGCCCAGCAATTGACGGAACTGACAACCAACCTCGGCATCGGGCTCCTGCAATCCACATTGCTGCTCGGCTCCTTTATTGAGGTCCTCTGGCAATTGTCGTCGGGCATGTCGGTGCGGATCGGCAGTTTCACCTGGGCGCCGCCCGGCTTCATGGTGTGGTGCGCGCTCTTCTATGCTGGGATCGCCTCATTCGTAAGCTGGATGGTCGGCCGGCCGCTCGTCCGTCTTGATACCGACCGTTATGCGCAGGAGGCCGATTTCCGCTTTTCGCTGGTGCGCGCCAATGAAGACATGGAAAGCATCGCCCTGTTCGGCGGCGAGGCAGCGGAAGACACACGAATCCGCACTGTCTTCACTGGCCTGACTGCGGTGATGCATCACATCGTTAATGCCACCACGCGGCTAACCTGGGTGACGGCCGGTTATGGCTGGTTCACCATCGTCGCTCCCATTCTGGTGGCCGCGCCCAGCTACTTTCATGGCAAGATGAGCTTTGGCGAATTGATGATGATCGTCGGCGCCTTCAATCAGGTGCAGTCATCGCTCCGCTGGTTCGTGGACAATTTTTCCTCGATTGCCGATTGGCGCGCCACGCTGCTGCGCGTGGCGAGCTTCCGCGAAGCCTTGCGGGCGATGGATGATGCGCAGCACAATCCGCACCTGTCCGTTACCGAGACGCGGGACGGGAGCATCGGACTGAGCGGCGTGTCCATCACCTCTTCATCGGGCAGTATCACGGTTTCGCCGCCAGAGGTTCGCCTCGCCAAGGGCGAGCGTGCCGCCGTCACGTCGCAGCAGGGCGCGGGCAAGACATTGCTCTTCCGCACTCTTGCAGGTCTATGGCCGTGGTTTTCCGGGCACATCGAAAAACCACCGGGCGGCAGCATCATGTTCGTGCCGCAGCGTGCCTATGTGCCGCCCGGCACGCTGCGAGCCTGCGTGAGCTATCCAAAGCCGGGAGACGCATATCCAGACAAGGACATCCGCACCGCTCTCACAGACGTGGGGCTTGAGCGGCTGATCCCTTCGCTTGACCGTTACGACCGCTGGGACCGGCAACTGTCCGAGAACGACAAGCAGATGCTCAGCTTCGCCCGGCTTGTGCTGCATCATCCGGACTGGGCGGTGATCGAAGACGTGCTGGACCGCATCGACCCGCACATGCTTCCGGCCGTCACCGAACTGCTGAATGGCCCTCTTGCCGCGATGGGCATGATCGTCATCGGCAGTGAAGAGCCCAAGGGCCTGAGGATCACCAGACATCTCTCGCTTGTGCCGGCTGTCAGCTCCGCAGATCAGCCCGCCAATCAGACCGTGGCGCGGGAGAAACCGAGGCGCGCGAGGCCCTCCCCGACTTCTGGCGCGGACATGAACAAGCGCCACAACAAACCGCTGCGATAATTCTCGATCATCGCCACGATCGGCCCCTGATCGATGGCAAGATTGCTCTCCGCAACCCAGCCCGTGGTTTCGTTGAAGGCGTCATAAAATCCAAAGCGGCCCCAAAGCCTGCCGCCATAGTCTGACCAGTAATGGCGAAGCGCTGCCATCGACAGCTCCGGCGCATAGGGCATGGCGGACAGTGCTGCGGTGGGCGCGATCGTCCCGGCATCGTTGGCCGGCGAAAAGGCGTCGTAACCGCCCTGCTTGTCGCAGGCTGTCAAACCCCAGGCTGGGCCATAGCCACGGAACTTGCCGGGGTTTGCTACGCAATGCGCGTGATTGATCAGCGTTTGGTTGACGTTCTGCTCCCAATAATCGGCGGAGCTATCCGAAAGGCCGCACGGATCGAGCCCCAGGAAACTATACTGGCTGAAGAACAGCGGCCCGCCCAAATCCGGTCCGAGCGGCAGGCGCACGCCGTAAAATTCCTTACCGTTGTAAAACGTCTTGCTGGTTTTCCAGCCGGTCCGATAGGCCGACTCATCGATGGGATGCGTGGGCGATGACGCGGCGAGCACGAAGGTGATGAGCGCCTCATGCCAGCCGGTGATCGGAAGACCCTGCGCCCAGTTGTCGTTTCCGGGCCGCCAGTGCCACATCATCTTTTCCGGCACGGGGCAGAAGCCTGCCCAGTTCACGCCCCGCCAGATGCCGTCAATGGTGCGCGCAAGGGCGGGATGGCTGGTGTAAAAATACTGCCGCGCGGCAAGCAGCCCCATCGTCAGGAATGAGGTTTCCACAATGTCGCCACCATCATCATTGGGCGAGAAGGCTATGGTTGCGCCGGTGGTGCCGTTCATCCAGTGTGGAAAAGCGCCCTGATAGCGCGGCGAGGCGATGAGGAACGAACAGATGCGTTGAAGGCGTTTGGCAAGCGCGGCTTTCCTGATCCAGCCGCGCTCGGCGGCGGCGATCATCGCCATGATGCCGAATCCCGTGCCGCCGGTCGTCACCGTTTCAGCCAAATCGTAATTGGCATGGCCGCCCACCCTTTCGCGCGCCATACCGCTGGAGGGGTGGCCGTAGTCCCAGAAATAGCGAACGGTCTGGCGCTGCACGATGTCGAGCAGCGCCGTGTCGGTCAGGCTGGCGTCCACGCCGGTATAAGCAAAACTCTTGATGTTCCTATTCCTTACTTGTACCAGCGCACGCCCGCCGATTGAAGGCGGTCTGAGTCGGGTCCGATCAGGAACACGAACTCTCCCGGCTCCCAGTCATGAACGGCATTGGCCAGCGTTGCGCCATGCCAGAACCGCAGCGTATCCGTTCCAATGCGGAACTCGACGTGATGCGTTTCGCCAGGCGCCAGCTTCAGCCGCTCAAACCCGCAAAGCTGCAGCGCGGGCCGCGAGATTTTTCCGGCTTTATCGTGCAGGTAAAGCTGCACCACGTCCTCACCTGCGCGCTCGCCCGTGTTGCGGACTGCGATCTTCATCGTCAACACCGCATCGTCACCCTGCAGCGCCGTGGCAGAAATTTCAGGCGCGTCATATGCGAACTGCGTGTAGCCAAGCCCGAAGCCTGCGGGAAACAATGGCGTGGATGGCGTTTCGAGGATGCAGGCGGTGGTGAATTTACGGAACACATGATGGCCAGCTGCATCAAGCGCGGTGTCGCAATCGAGGCTCACGCCGATGCCGGTGATTGGCCGGCCCGTCGGCAATGCTTCGGTCCGGAACGGCAATTGCCCGGTATGGCGCGGCAATGCGAAGGCCAGCCGCCCAACCGGCGCGCGGTCGCCGAAGATGACATCGGCCAGGCCATGGCCGGCCTCATTACCGGGATGCCCCGTGAAGATGAGCGCATTCACCGCTTCGAGTTCATGGGACAATGCAAGCGGGCGCCCGGCCATGGCGATAAGCACCAAAGGCTTTCCCGCAGCCGCTGCGTAACTGGCGATGGCATCAAACAGAGGCCGCTGGTCGAGCGGAATCTGCACGTCAATCCGCGTCGAAGATTCACCTGCATGTTCCTTTGCCTCACCAAGGCAGAGCAGGATGACGTCGGCATCGGCGGCGGCATCCAAAGCCTCCGCCATCAGATGCGCCGGATTGCCGATCACCACCGATGGCTGATTTGCATTGTGCATGTTCAGGCGGCAGGCAAGGCTCGGATCATCGATGATGTTGCACCCCTTTGCATGGATCACCTGAACCGTTGATCCCGCAACATTCCGTATACCCTCCACAAGCGTCACGCTGTGCGCGGGATCAACATCGATGGCCCATGTGCCCTGCATGTCAATCCGGTCATCGGCAATGGGCCCGATCACCGCCAGTGTGCCCTCACGCTTGAGGGGCAGCACGCCATCGTTCTTGAGCAGCACGCAGGAACGCGCCACCGCCTCCCGCACCAGCGCGATATTCTGCGCCGTGTAGGTCACGGCGGAGAGGCGCTCAGGCTCGAGCCCCAGATAGGGATTTTCAAACAGGCCCAGGCGGTATTTGGCCTCCAGCACCTCATGGCACCGCTGGGTGACATCGGCTTCGGTAATGGGGCCGAGCGCATAGGCGCCATAGGCCTGGCGGAACCGCTCAGGATTGGTGGCGCCCTCCGCTACCAGATCAGCCAGGTGATGCAGGAAGGCCTCGCTGACCAGATCGACATTCACGCCCGCCTTGAAGGCGAGATAGGCCGCCTGGCGGCTATCCTCGGCAATGCCGTGGTTCACGAGTTCGGGATCGATGGCTGCAAAATCCGTGACGATCAAGCCGCGGAACCCAAAGCGCCCGCGCAGCACCTTTTGCAGCAGCTCGACATGCGCGGTGGCTGGCATGTCGTTGATCGTATTGAACGACACCATGATCGCGCCAGCACCTGCTTCGATCCCGGCGCGGAACGGCTCCATGATGCGATAGAGGGTGGAGACGCTCGCCTCGACAGCGGAATAATCGCGGCCCGCCATGGCGAGGCCGTATCCGCAGAAATGTTTCAGCGTCGCCATGAACCGGTCAGGGCGCGCCATGTCATTGTCTTCGCCCTGATAGGCCCGCACAATTGTTTCGGCGATCCGTGCACCAAGAAAAGGCAGCTCGCCATTTCCCTCTGCCATGCGGCCCCAGCGCGCGTCGTAACAGATATCGAGCATCGGCGCCCAGTTGATGTTGATCCCATCAGCGCGCGCCTCGGTGGCCGTCATCCGGTTGACGCGGTGGATCAGATCCATGTCCCACGAACAGGCAAGCGCAAGCGGAATGGGGCCGCCGGTATGATAGCGCTGGATGCAATCCTTGCCGATCAGCAGCGGAATGCCGTTCGGCCCTTCTTCCACAGCGATTCGCTGCAATTCCCGCCTGTCAGCCTGTCCCGCGCCCGCGGAAATGCCACAGAGCTGGCCGCGCCGGATCAGTTCCGGTGCATCGGCGGACTTTCCAACGCCCGTCGTATCAACCGCCGTGGCATTGGGATAGTTGAGCTGGCCGATTTTCTGTTCCAGCGTCATTCCGGCCAAAAGGCGGTCCAGAAAATCTTTCATATCAGCCTGTTGGCTCATGCTCTCTCCCGCGCCAGATCAGGCACATATCGCGCGGTTCAACTGCTACGGCACGGGCGGAAAGGCAAGAGCATCATGAAAAATGGCCGGATGAATGAATCATCCGGCCATCGCATCCGCTCAGGGCTGTCATCCCTGCGTCGTCTTGGTGATCGTCTGCTTGATCCACTGGTCATACTGGTCCCAGTTCTCCACGAACTTGGCCCAGCCTTCCATGGTCAGCACGTTGAACATCTTGTGATAGTCGTCATTGGACTTGGGATAGCCCGGGAAATGGGCAGGGGCTTTCAGATCGTCGCGTGACATGAAGGCAGACGACACGTTCAGGAAGTTCTGCTGCGTCTCCTGTTCCAGGAGATAGGACTGGAACAAATCGGCCAGATCGGAATGATGCGTGCCGCGCACCTTGATGTACCAGTCGCAATAGGTGGCGGTTCCCTCCGCCGGCACGGCGGCGTCGAACTGGTCGCCGTGCTTGGTGAGGAAGTCATAGACGTCGGTGGAATAGGCCATGGCCACTTCCGCGTCTTCCTGGAACATCAGGTTGGCGAGTTCCGCGCCATCGGCATACCAGCGCGCCACCTTCAGCTTGTCGAGCTCATCGTAAAGCTTCCGCACCTCTTCGGGCTTGCCATAGAGCTCCTCGATGCCAGGCTTGCCCTTGTCGAGAATGGCGGGGATGCAGAGATCCCAGGCGAACACCGTGGCATCAAGCGTGATCTTGCCTTGGGCTTTGGGATCCCACAGGCTCGTCCAGGTGTTGACAGGAATGCCCGCCGACTTGTTGGCCAGCATCCAGATGGTGCCGCCGCCGAACGGCACACCATAATCCTTGCCGGCCGGGCGGTTCTCATCGAACCAGGGATAGACATGCGCGAAACCCGGCATCTTGGAACGATCCGTTTTGACGAATAGATTTTCGGCAAGGCCGGTGAGCGCCGTATATTCATCCGAGACGGTGATGTCGAACGGCGGATTGTCGGCGGGCGCGGCCTTGATCTGCGGCACCATCTGGTCCCAGCCGCCAACAGTCTCAACCTTCGTGCCATACTTGGCATTGAAGGCATCGACCACGGCGTCCTTGAATTTCAGCTCATAGTTGCCGGACCACGACACCACGATCAGCCCTTCGCCCTTGAAGGCATCCTGAGCGGACACGGATGAGGCGCGGCCAATGATGGCCGGCGCCGCGATGCCTGCGGCGCCCAGTTTCACAAATGTACGGCGGTCTAGCTTCTTCATGTCTTTCCTCCTGATGTTTTATTATTGTGCCGAAACCGAATTCATCCCTTGATGCGCAAACCCGCCGGATCATACCAGGGCTTGAACTGCGCCTGCACGGGATAGCGCTTCCACGCCACCTCCACTTCAAGCTTGAGGCTGGCGAGTTCATCATTCGTCATGGCGGCGGGAACATCGAGATAGGCCATGCCGAGCGATGCGCCGACGCGGTGGCCGTAAGCGCCAGAGGTCACGGAGCCGATCAGCTCGCTGCCGCGCCAGATCGGCTCATGGTGATAAAGCATCGGCGCATCGGGCGCTGTCATCCGCAGCAGGGCCATACGGCGCGTGGGGCCGCCGCTTTCCTTCTGGCGGAGAAGCGCATCGCGCCCGATGAAACCGCCCGTCTTGGCAAGTGCCACCGCAAATCCGATGCCGCCTTCATAGGGCGTATCCTCCTCGCCGATGTCATGGCCCCAGTGACGGTAACCCTTTTCCATGCGCAGCGAATTGAGCGCGAAATAGCCGGCATGACGGAGGCCGAATTCCTTGCCCGCCGCGCAAATCCTGTCGAACACATCGGCTGAGAATTCCGCCGGGACATAAATTTCCCAGCCGAGTTCGCCCACGAAGGTCAGGCGGCTGGCCCGCACCCGCGCATAGCCGAGATCGATTTCCTGGCTCGTGCCGAAGGGGAATGCCGCATTGGAAAAATCAGCGGGCGACAATTTCTGCAGAAGTGCCCGCGACTTTGGCCCCATGATCGAGAGCATCGGCAGGCCCGATGTCATGTCATGCACGAAGACATGCGCATCGGCGAGGAAATTGCGCCGCATCCACGCCAGATCGCGCTGCTGCGAGGTGGCGATCGACACCACCATGAAGGCGGTTTCGGACAGCCGCGTCACGGTCACGTCGGCCTCGATGCCGCCTTTCACGTTCAGCCATTGCGTGTAGACAACCTTGCCAACGGCGACATCGATGTCATTGGCGCACAGGCGGTTCAGCGCCGCGCAGGCATCGCGCCCGCTCACCGAAAATTTCGTGAAGCAGCTCTGGTCGAACATGACAACGCTGTCCGCAGCGGCGCGGCACTCTTCACCGCAGACGCCGAACCAGTTCTGCCGGCCGTAGGAATAGCCGAAGTCGGGCGTTGTGCCGCCGGTGGCGAAGAATCCCGGGCGCTCGAATCCCGCCGCCTCGGTCATCACCGCGCCCTCTTTCAGAAGCCGGTCGTGGAAGGGGCTGCGGCGCACGTTGCGCGCGGTCGCAAACTGGCGGTATGGCCAGTGCATGTCGAACAGCAGGCCGAGCGTTTCCGTGCTGCGGTCGTAAAGATAGGATTTGTTGTTCTGGAACGGCTGCATGCGGCGCACGTCCACATCCGCAAGCTCCATCGGCGGGCGCCCTTCGGCAATCCATTCCGACAGCGCTTTGCCGACGCCGCCGGAAGAGAGAATGCCCACGGAATTGAATCCGCAGGCGCAGTAAAGCCCATCCACCTCGCTGGTCTCGCCGATCAGATAGCGGTCATCGGGAGTGAAGCTCTCAGGCCCGTTGAAGAACAGCTGAATGCCTGCCTCACCAATGGCCGGCACGCGCTTGATGGCCATTTCCAGAATGGGTGCGAAGTGATCGAAATCATCGGGAAGCGAATCGAAGCAGAAATCCTCGGGGATGCCGTTGTGTCCCCAAGGCTTCGCAACAGGCTCAAAACACCCCAGCAGCAGCTTGCCCGCATCTTCCTTATAGTAGGAACACTCATCGCCGAGAAACAGGACCGGCAAATCTTTCGGCAGGTTCTTGATAGGCTCGGTCACGATGTAGAAATGCTCTGCCGCATGCAGCGGCAGCGTGACGCCGATCTTGGCGGCGAGATCGCGGGACCACATGCCGCCGCAGATGACGACGCGGCGGGCGTGAATGATGCCCTTGTCCGTCTCGACACCAACCGCCTTTCCGCCTTCGACGATGATGCGCTTGACGGGCGTGTGTTCGAGAATGCGGGCGCCCCGCATGCGGGCGCCTTTCGCATAGGCCATCGTCACATCGGCGGGATTGACCGTGCCGTCATTCGGGAACCAGTAACCGCCGACAAGGCCCTCGGTGTCGATCGGTCCCCACATGCGCTTGATGTCGTCAGGCGTCACCTGCTCCACCGCCAGGCCAAAATTGCGGCCCATCGATGCGCCGCGGCTCAGTTCCTCGAACCGCGCCGGTGTATTGGCGACACGGAGAGAGCCGCGCTTCTTGAAGCCGGTCGCCTGCCCCGTCTCGTCCTCCAGCGTGGCAAACAGTTCGCCCGTGTATTTGGCAAGCTCCGTCATCCGCCGGGTAGCGCGGAGCTGGGTGACCAGCCCCGCCGCGTGCCATGTGGTGCCGCAGGTCAGCTGCTTTCTCTCGCACAGAACCACATCGGTGATGCCGAGCTTGGTGAGGTGATAGGCGACAGAACAGCCGGCCACGCCGCCGCCGACGATCACCGTATCGGCGCGATCCGGCTGATCTGGCGGCGTTCCAAGTTTCGTTTCAGATGCCCGTTCCGTCATTCCCTGCTAGTCCCCATTATTCCGTCAACGGATGAACTGGTGCACGAAATCCTTGCCCAGCCCGACCTTTTCATAGTGTTTCTGCGCCGTTTCGATGAGATAGAAATTGTCCTCGATCAGCACCACATTGTCCTTCTCATCAAGATAGAGCGTCGGCCCCTGGATGAAGAACACGGTTTGCATCTCATCGTCACTGTCGACGGTGAGCGTGTGGATTTCACCCGGCGGCTCCATCACATAGCCGCCTTCTTTGGCTTTCCAACTGTGTTCGAGATAGCGCCACTCGCCTTTGAGCACGTAGCCATGCACCGGCGTTGAATGCTTGTGCCTCGAGAGAATGCCGCCCCGCTTCACGCGCAGCACTTCGCCATGGCCGCCGCTGTTCATGTCGAAGAACAATGGGCGGAACCAGACATTCGGCTCAAGCTCCACCCAGATGCGTTCGTCGTGGACGGGGTTCACCACCAGTTCCGGGCGCATGCCGAGTTCGGGCGTCAGCGGCGGATCGAAGGTGACATATTGGGACTTGATGGGTTGAATATAGGTCATGACATGCCTCCATGCCGGATTTCAGGTGTTGCGCGCTGCAGAAACGCGCCGCGATGAAAAATGAGCGGCGTGCCATCTTCATGCGCGGCGGCGTGTTGCACATGGCCGATGACGATCACATGATCGCCGCCCTCATAGGTGTTCCACACCACGCACTCGAAATGCGCCAGAGCTTCGGTGAGGAGCGGATTGCCATTGCCGCTCGCCGCCCATGCCACGTTGGCGAAACGGTCTGGGCAGCGGGACGCGAACTGCCGTGCCATCCAGCCATGGCTTTCCCGCAGGATGTTGACGGCGAAGGCCGCGCGATGGGCCAGAAAACCAAGGCTCGCCGCGCCACGCTGCACGCTGAACAGCACCAGCGCCGGATCGAGGCTGAGCGTCTGGAACGAACTCACCGTCAGGCCAAATGGCATGTTATCCGCCTGCAGGCCGGTGACGACGCACACGCCGGTCGGAAAATGGCTGAAGGCGCTTCGCAATTCCTGCGCATCAAATGTTTTGAGAGGAGCAGACATGCCCATGATCACTCCGCCGCCTTGGGGCGCAGTTCAGCCGAAAGCCTGTCGATGATCTTTTGCTTGCCCTCGTCATCGAGCTTGCCAAGCTCGTTCATCAGCACCGGCTCATCGACGCGCTGGTTCCACCAGTCGATGGAATCGGCGCCGAACAGTGCCCATTTGCCGACAAGCTGGCTTGTCACCTCATTGGAAGGGCCCATGACCCATCCCGCCTTTGAATCACGCACCAGCCGCTCAAGATCGAGATCGCGCATGTAGCCGCGCCCGCCGCAGGCCTGCAGCATCCTGTCGGAGAGTTCGGACGCGGCCTTGGTCGACAGATATTTGAGCTGGAAGCACCAGTGGGCAAATTTAGCGCGCGGTGTCGCGCCGGGATCGCGTTCGTAGATTTCCCAGCTTCCGTTTTCGGTGGCGTCGTCAATCGCCTTTGCCAGCGAATAAGCAGCAAGGCGCGACGCCTCGACTTCCATCACCGCGCGGCCAAAACTGTCCTGCGTGGTGGGATAATCGGCGACGCGGCGGCCGAATTGCACATGCGCCTTGCGCGTGACATGGCGCTTCGCCACGTCAATGCACCCCAGCGCCAGCCCATTGTAAGACCCCGCATACATGAGCATGGCGAGCGGATCGATGGCTTCGTCATTGGAGCGCGCGCCATCACCGGAGGGGCCGACCATGCGGTTTTCGGGAATGACGCCGTCGATCTCCACCGGGCCCGACTGGTTGCCATGCATGCCCATGGCATCCCATTTTCCGGGCGATCCCTTCACTTCATCCTTGTAGAACAGGAAAACCGAAAGATCGGAATAGTCGCCCTTGAAATTGGGGCTTGTCGTCTGCGTCACATACCAGTCGGCATAGCCGCTGGAGGTTGTCCATGCCGCCTTCTTGAAAACGTGCCAGCCGCCATCCACGCGCTTGGCACCGGAGGTCTTGGGATACCAGAAATGGCCGCCGGTTTCGGGATCGGTGTAGGAGGCCGTGCCGATCAGCGCTTCCCTGTCGATGCGCGGCAGCAGCTTCTGGATTTCCGCATTGCTGCTCGCCCGGTACACCAACCCCGCAAGCGCCACCATGTGCATCATGTAAATCAGCGCCGTGGACGGGCAGCCATAGCGCGCAATGGTCTCTGCGATCATCACGATGCCGACGTTATTTTCGCCCCGGCAGCCATATTTTTTCGGCGCCAGCGCCCCCAGCAGGCCGAGCTTTGCCAGCGCCTCGACGTTCTGCCGCGGATAGGTGCCGTTGCGATCCGATTCGATGGCATTCGGCCGCAGAACATCATGGCAGAGCGCGATCAGTTCTTTCTGCAATTCCTTCTGTTCGGCGCTGAGGAACCATTGCGGATCGAACTCCTCGCCAAGGCCGAACCAGTTTTCACCACCCCAAGTCCTGGTCATCTGATCTCCTTCCCGTTTCCTGTGGAAGGACGACTGTGACGAAGACAGGCAAGACCGGTCTCTCGAAACCCTGCTGAAGCTGCCGCGTTCCTGCGCATCTTCAACGGCCTATTGCCTGTTGACCTGGCGGAGACCGCGCGGCGTGACGCCCGACCATTTGCGGAAGACATGTCCGAAGTGGCTTTGGCTTTCAAATCCGACTTCGCCGGCGATTTGCAGGATTGAAAGGGAGGTGCGCTCCAGAAGATGCCTGGCGCGCTCCATGCGCTTTCGCGTCAGCCAGCCGTGGGGAGTCACCCCCGTTGCTTTCTTGAAGCTGCGGGCGAAGTGATAGGGGCTCAGGCCGACAACGGCCGCCATGTCCTCAAGCCCCACAGATTCACCGAGATTTTCGCTTACAAACTTGTCGAGCTTCCGCACCTGCGCGGGCGCCAATCCGCAGGGCTTCGGCGGGGCCGGTGTTTTTGCGCAGTGGCGGCGGAGCAGCTGGTGCGCCAGATAATGCGCGCCCGATTCCGCCATCACCCGCGCGGAGGGATCATTGTGATCGAGATCCTCCATCAAACCCAGCACGATGGAGCGGATATAATCATCATCCACCGCGCAGCGGTTCAGCAGCTCTGGCTGGCCAAAACCTGCCTCATCCGCCACCCGCTGCAGCATGAGCGGATCGAGAAAGATGTGGGCTTCCTCGGTTGGCGCATTCCAGCGCCAGACATTGTGCTGATGCGCCGCCATGATGATGACCTGGCCCGGGTTCACCGCGCCGGACACGCGGCCGCCCGACAGGATACCCTCAACTTCCACCGGGCCACCCAGCGTGACGGAAATATAATGATAGCCAATTTCAGGGGCCGCCACGTAATCGGGCAGGCCGCGAAAGCGATGGCACCCCACGGACAGGGATTGCCATTGCGCAAAGCTGCGTTTGCGCATGGACTGGCCTTCCAGTGCCGCAATCCAGTCGGTGAGCACGTCATCTCCTCCCGCGGCGGCTCAGGCCACCATCTTTTGCGTATACTTTGGTTCAAACCCGGTTTCATCGCAATAGTGAAAATTTCGGTTGGAAATTTCACATTGCCGGAACATTATGTGCCCAAACGTCAATGGAGAGAGACGTGCTGAAGGAAGCGCCACGCCCACCCGGCCGGGAAACGGTGAACGCGACGGAGTTGCAGGCCGAGCGGATCGGCAGCGAGATCCGCGAGCTCCGCAAGGCCCGGCGGCTCACGATCAAGACGCTGTCGGAGCGGATCGGCGTGTCCGTGGGCTACCTCAGCGAGATTGAACGCGGCCTCGCTTCTCCGAACGTGAAAGCCCTGCATGATATCGCCACGGCGCTGGGCGTCACCATCGGCTGGTTCTTCCACGCCACCGACGCCGCCGAGCCGGGCGAACATGAATTCTTCGTGCGCGCGCCCAACCGGCGGATCGTGCATTTCGCCAGCGGCATCACCGACGAATTGCTGTCGCCGCATCTCAGGGGCAGCCTCGAGTTGCTGATGTCGCGCTTTCCGCCCGGCGCGTCGAGCGGGTCCGATCCCTATACGCACAATGGCGAGGAAGCCGGAATCGTCATCAGCGGCGCGCTGGAGCTTTGGGTGGGCGACAAGCGCATGGTGCTGGAAGAAGGCGACAGCTTCGGCTTTGAAAGCTCGGTGCCGCACCGCTATTGCAACACCGGCGAGAAGGAAGCGGTGGTCATCTGGGCGATCACTCCGCCCAGCTACTGAGCTTTTTCAGCGCGCCGTCTTCCTGAGCTGACGCACATACCACACCAAGATGATGGCGAGGCAGGCGAAAACGGTGATGGCGAGAATGACCGACGCCACCGCAAGCCGCGGTGTTCCCGCCGATCTGAGGCTTAGCCACATCAGCACCGGCAGCGTCTGCGTATCGCGGTCGGTGAGGAACAGCGCCATCACGAACTCATTGAGCGAGATGACGAAGGCGAACAGCGCCGATGAAATCAGCCCGGTGGAGACCATGGGAACGACGATCTCAAAGAAGGTCTGCACCGGCTTGCCGCCCAGATCATAGGAGGCCTCGACAATGCGGTTGTCGATCATCCGGAAGGTCGCTTCCATCAGCATGAACACCAGCGGCATGGCCCACAGCGAATGGGCGAGCATCACCAGAATGCGGCTGCCATAGATCGGATAGCCGCCGATCTGCACTGGCCCCACCGACATGGCGATGCCGAGGCCCAGCACCACGCCCGGCATGAACAGCGGCAGCATGAGCAGCAGATAGAGCGCCTCGCGGAACGGGAACTGGTAGCGCTCAAAGGCCCAGGCCGCCATGACGCCGGTTGTGGTTGATATGAGCGCCGTTCCCGCCGCGATCACCACGCTGTTGAACAGCGCATCCGTCCATTGCGGGCTGCCGAGAAAATCATCGTACCAGCGCAAAGACCAGCTGAGGATGGGAAAGCGGATCATCGCCTCGTCATTGAAGGACATGATTAGCGTGACCACGATGGGCACGAGGATATAGGCCGTCATGAACACCAGAAACGCGCCGCCCAGCACGCTGAAGAGAAGCGGCTCGGCGCGCTTGTCCGGGGAAATCTTCAAAGCCGCATCAGACATGGACGGCCTGGCGTTTGGCCATGAATGAGCGCGTGACGGCCATCACCACCGCCACACCGGCCACGAGGATCATCGAAAAGGCAGACGCCATCGGCCAGTTGTGCTTGTTCAGCATCTGGTCCTGGATAAGATAGCCAACCGTCCACAGCGTGTCGGGGCCGAGCGCTGAAGGCGTGGCATAGGTGCCGATGGCCCAGATGAAGGCTTGCGAGAAAGCCACCGCAAGGCCTGCGCGGCTGAGCGGCAGAAGAACTTCCACGAATGTCTGGAACGGCCCCGCCCCCAGATCGGCGCTGGCCTCAAGCGTGCGCTTGTCGATGCCGTCAAACACCGACAGCATGATGAAAAAGCAATAGGGCAGCGTGATGTAAATGAGCCCGACGAAGGCCGCGAACTCCGTATACATCAGGCTGAACTTGCTGGTGATGAGGCCGGACGACACCAGCGCATAACTCAACAGTCCGTTCTTGGGAAAGAACATCCACCAGCCGAAGATGATGGCGACTTCCGAAATCAGGAGCGGGCACAGCGCCAAGCCAACCAGCAGGAACCGCCAGCGCGGCGGCTTCAGCCAGGCGATCAGCGCGAAACAATAACCGATCACCACCGTGGCAAGTGCCGCCGCAAAGGCAAGTTTGATCGTCGTCCAGATGGCGGCCGTGAACAGCGGATTGGCGAAGAGCTGCGCATAATGCTCGAAGGTGAAGCCCGGCACATAGAACTTCTCGTCCACATGCAGGTTGAAACTCATGCGCAGCATATAGGCCATGGGGATGCCGAAGAAGACCACCACCATGACGAGCGCCGGCAGCATCAGAAGCCAGGGCGCATAGGATTTTGGCGCGGGAGATGCGCTCATGCCCAGGCCTGCATGTCTTCGCTGCGCCAGCCCACGGCCACCTTGTCACCCGGCTTCAGATCGGCATGGCCGGAATGGTCCGCAAACAGTTCCAGCCCGCCATCGCGCAAATGATAGCGTGTCGTATCGCCGAGGAACTCCACGAAATGCACAATGGCTGAAAGCTGATTGGCAAGTCCCGCAGCCTCGCCGCCGAGGCGGAAGCGCGATGGCCGCACATACAACCGCCATAGCCCGTCGGTGAGCGGCCGGGCGAGCTTCAGGCTCACCGGGGCATCGGACTTGTCGAGAAGCTGGCCCCCCGACGCCCTGACCGGCATGCAGCAACTTTCGCCGATAAACGTATAGACAAATTCGTTGGCCGGCTGCTGAAAGATCACCTCCGGGCGGTCGATCTGCTCGATCTCCCCGCGGTTCATCACCGCCACCCGGCTCGACATCGCCATGGCCTCGCCCTGGTCATGCGTCACATAGATGGCGCTGAATTTGAGTTCGTCATGCAGCCGCTTGATCTCGGCGCGGAGTTGCAGCCGCAGCGACAGGTCAAGCGCCGACAGGGGTTCGTCGAACAACAGGATCGCGGGCCGCACCACCAGCGAGCGCGCCAGCGCCACGCGCTGCTTCTGTCCGCCGGACAGCTGGGCGGGATGGCGCGCTTCAAAGCCGGTGAGGCGCACGATGTCGAGAACGCGCCTGATGCGCTCGTCGGCCTCGGCCTTCGGCACGCTGCGCATCCTGAGGCCGTAGGCGACGTTTTCAGCGACCGTCTTGTGCGGGAACAGCGCGCCGGACTGGAAAATGGTGGCCGTGTCACGCTGATAGGGTGGCAGATGATCCACCCGTTTGCCCATGATCTTGATCGAGCCGCCGTCCAGCTTTTCAAAGCCGCCGATCAGCCTCAAGGTCGAGGTTTTCCCCGAGCCCGACGGGCCCAGCAGGGTCAGGAACTCGCCGCGCGCCATGTCGAGCGACACATTGTCGACGGCGACGACAGAGCCGTAGGTGCGGCGGATATCCGAAAGCGAGAGCGCGGGGGACGTTGCGTCAGACGGCTTCATTGTGTCGGTCGTTCTTGATTGCATCACCCGTTGCGGCCCAGATGCGCTGCTCTTCAGCGTTAGAAATATCGAAAATGCGAAGGGGTCACAATGGTCGGATTGCCGATCCCCGTCTCTCGCGATGTTGCTCTGCCTGACAAAAAATGCAGCCGGGCAGGTCTAGAATGTGCCGGGAGGATCGTCACGCCGTCCCTGCATCGCCAGCGCAAAAATCTTTCTATCAGAGGCGTTTCTATAAGCGCCTGAGATTACCACTCTTTCGCCTTGGCGGCCTGATAGCTTTCCGCATCGGGATAGGGGAACCACCAGAAATCCTGGTTCGATGCATCGGGATCGATCATCACGAACTTGGTGTTCTGGAATTGCGCCAGGCCTTCCGGCCCAAGCTGCCGCCCGGTGCCTGAAAGCTTCCGCCCGCCGAAGGCCAGCGCGTCATTGTCGAGGAGCGGCGCGTTGATCCACAGAATGCCGGATTCGATCTCCCGCACGGCGCGGAAAATTTCCGTACTGTCGCGCGAATAGAGATTGCCGCCGAGGCCGAAGCGCGAGCGATTGGCAAGTTCAACAGCTTCATCGAAGCTCTTGACCCGGCAGATCGGCGCCACCGGGCCGAACGGCTCCTCGTTCAGGATTTCCATATCGGGCGTCACATCGGTGAGCACCGTCGGCTCGACGAACCAGCCGCGATTGAGGCTTGCGGGGCGTCCGCCGCCCGCCTTCACCTTGGCGCCCTGCTTGCGCGCCGTGGCGATCATCGCCTCGAAGCGTTCGCGCTGCTTGCGCGTAGCCATCGGCCCCATGTCGACCTGGCCGAGGCCATTGCCGACGCGAAGCTTCTTCGCCTCCGCCGACAGCCGCTCGACGAATTCGTCGTGAATGGCGTCATGCACATAAAACCGCTCGGCGGAGGTGCACACCTGCCCGCAGTTCAGATAGGCGGCGAAGGCGGCGCCCCGCGCCGCGATCTCCATCGGCGCGGACGGCATGACGATGAAGGGATCATTGCCGGAGGCTTCGATCAGGCAGGGCTTGAAGCTTTCGGCACAGGTGCGCGCCACGGCTTGGCCAACCGGCACCGATCCCGTATAGGCAACGCCATGCGTCTTGGGGCTGGCAATCAGGCGCTGGCCCACGCGCGCGCCTCCGGTGACAACCTGCATGAGGCCGGGCGGCAATGCGCTGAAAATCTCCATGAACTTCAGCGTGGTGATGCTCGTCTGCTCATGCGGCTTGACGATCACCGCATTGCCCGCCGCCAGCGCCGCCGAAGCCTCCCAGCACAGCAGCACCAGCGGATAGTTGAACGGCAGCACGATGACGATGGTACCCAGCGGTTCCTTGATGCTGAAATGGAATTGGCCTGGAACCGTGGTGCCGGCGATGCGCCCCGTCTCGGTGCGGGCGAGTTCGGCATAGTAATCGATGGCGGTGGCGCACCACGACACTTCGTCCACGGATTCCTTGAAGGGCTTGCCTTCTTCGCGGGTGAGAAGCTCGGCATATTTCGCCTTGTCGCGACGGATCAGCGCCGCGATATCATGCAGAGTCACGGCGCGGCTGCGCGTATCGATCGCGTTCCACACCTTGCGCGCCGCGTTGGCGAGATCAATGGCCTGATCGACTTCCGCGTCCGTGGCGTCGGCGATGCTTCCTAGCCGATCTTCGGTGGCGGGCTCAATCACGTCGAGATGCTGGGTGGTCTTGCTGGCCACCATTTCGCCGCCGATGAAAATCTTCCCCGACAGCTTTGAGAAATCATTCTGAGCAGACATGCGCGCCTCCGGCCTGTTGCGGGCCATCCCGCCCTGTTCATTTTTTCGGACGTTGACACAAAAATTTTTAACACACAAGGGAAACGCCGCCGCATGCGCTTGACAGCCTCTAGTTGCCCTGCGCTGGATGGCGGCACACAGGAGACTGCGATGCGCGTGAAGAAATCCAGCCCGAAAACCTCCAAAACAAAAGGCAGGGCACCCCGCGCGCGCGCCAGTTCGCACAGTGAGGCGAGCGATCTGGCGGTTGGCGCGCGGCTGAAAGCCGTGCGCGTCCGCGAAGGGCTTTCGCAGCGCGAGCTTGCCAAGCGTTCGGGCGTGACCAACGCCACCATCTCGTTGATCGAGCAGGACACGCACGCGCCGTCGCTTGCATCCCTGCACCGCATTCTCACCGCCATTCCCATTTCGATCGCCGATTTCTTCGCCATTCCGGTGACCGACCAGAATGCGCTGTTCTATGAGGCTGGCGATCTCGCCGTGGTGACGCGCGGGGCCGCGGATTTGCGTGTGCTGGGCAGCGAGCGCCGCGACAAGAAGCTGCAGCTTTTCATTGAACGCTACAAGCCCGGCGCAAGCACCGGCGCCGAGCCCATCAGTTTTGACGGCGAGACAGCAGCCATCGTGATCGAAGGCACGATTGAAGTGGAGATCGACGGCAAGAAGAATCGGATCACCGCCGGCGGCGGCTACCAGCTCTTCGCCAACCGCCCCTATCGCCTCAGGAATGCGGGGCGGACGATTGCCACAGTTGTCTGCGCCTGCACGCCGCCGCTGTTCTGATCAGCGCTGCGCGGTTTGCCATGATGGAGACATAAACACGGGCGGTGACTCGGGCGGCAGCACCGGGCGGCCAAGGATCAGATCGGCGGCACGCTCGGCGATCATGAACACCGGGCCATTCAGATTGCCGCTGACGACGGAGGGCATGATGGACGCATCCACCACCCTGAGGGCTTCTATTCCGCGCACACGGCAATGAGAATCGACCACCGCTCTGTCGTCAGCGCCCATCCGGCAGGTGCAGGAGGGATGATAGGCACTTTCGGCGGTTTGCTGGACATAAGCGTCGATTTCCTCGTCCGACACGCAATGCGCGCCGGGCGCCAGTTCCTCAGACCGAAATGGATCAAACGCCTTCTGCGCGAAAATCTCCCGCGTCAGCCGCACCGCCTCGCGCAGCGTGACGCGATCCCTTTCCTCCATGAGATAGTTGGGATTGATCACCGGGGCTGCAGACGGATCGGCGGAACGGAGTTTCACCCAGCCCCGGCTTTCAGGGCGCAGCGCATCGACATCAACCTGAAAACTTGGGGCAAGATCGCCACCGCGATGTTCATAGCCCACCGCCAGCGGCATAAAATGATATTGCAGGTCGGGATGCTGCACGCCTGCCGCGCTGCGGATGAACGCGCCCGCTTCAAACTGGTTGCTGGCGCCGATGCCGTCATGGGCCAGGAACCAGCGCAGGCCCACCAGCGTCTTCGCGGGCTGCTTCAACACCCACGCCAGCGAATCCTGCGTGAGGCAGGCGTGCTGCACATAGACGCAGAGATGATCCTGCAAATTCTGCCCGACGCCGGGAAGATCATGGAGCGGCCTGACGCCCACTGCCTGAAGATCATCGGCGCGACCGATCCCCGAAAGCTGCAGAAGCTGCGGGGAATTGATGGCCCCTGCACAGAGGATCACTTCACCATCGGTTTCGAAGTCTCTCACCGAACCATTGGCGAAAACCGAAACGCCTACGGCCTTCGTGCCGCGCAGGATGACGCCCAGCACCAGTGTACCCGAGATGATGCCGAGATTGGGCCGGGCGCGCGCGGGTTTGAGATAGGCCTTGTCGGCACTCCAACGCCTGCCTTCCTTGGCGGTGAGATCGAGCGGACCGAAGGCTTCCTGGCGAAAGCCATTCAGATCGTCGCTGGCGGCATATCCCGCCTGCTGCCCAGCCTCGATCCACGCCCTGTAAAGCGGATTGGTGAGCGGCGGCGAAGAAATCGTAACCGGGCCATCACCGCCACGATAATCATCCGTGCCAGACACGTGGCTTTGAGATTTGCGAAAATAGGGCAGCACATTGCGCCAGCCCAGGCGTCCGCCCCTTCGCTTTTCCACCGGTCATAATCCAGCGCATGGCCGCGGATAAAAACCATGCCGTTGATGAGGCTTGAACCGCCAACGCCACGCCCGCGCGGCCAATGGATCTGACGGCCATCCAAGTGCGGCTGCGGCTCGGTTCTGTATCCCCAGTTCAGCCGCGCATCCTGCATGGGATAGGCAAGGGCGGCGGGCATATCGGTTTTCCACCCGCTAGCCCAGCCTCCGGCTTCGATCAGCAGGACTTCGTTCCCGGGATCTTCCGACAGACGATTGGCCAGCACACAGCCCGCCGTACCCGCGCCAACAATGATGAACCTGGGGCTCTTCATGAGGTCCGGTTCTGCGAGCCCGTGCCAGCGTCGCCGCACGATGCGGCGATCGGTTCGGAGAGTTTCAGCTTCGACATCCCCTTCGATTTCACGGCCTTTGCAAGCTTCATCAAGTCACCTCTTGCCTAGCATCGGACGCAACCTCGACCGTCTATCGCTTGAAAGCGCTCTCAATCGCTGCCTGGCCTAGAACGTCGCCGAAACACCGCCATCCACAAGCAGGATTTGCCCTGTCACATAGCGGGCATCGTCGGAACAGAGGAAAAACGCGGGGCCTGCTATATCCTCCGGCGTCCCCGCGTGGCCCAGCAGGATGCGGCCATATTTGAGATAGATGTCCTTGAACCAGTCGGTGTCATGCTCATGGCCCGTGCCATCGGGCAGAAGCGCCATGCGCGTGTTGATGAAGCCTGGGGCGAGCGCGTTCACCGTGATGCCATCCGCTCCGACGTCAGCAGCGAGCGCCCGCGTGAAATTGACGATTGCGCCCTTGGCGGCGGAATAGGGAATGGAATCGCGCTGGCCCCTCACCCCCATGATGGAGGCGATATTGACGATGCGCCGCCCCTGCCCCGATTGCTTGATGAGCGGCAGCATGGCAAGCGTCATCCGCACCGCGCCATCCTGATTGATGTCGAGCACGTGCCGGTAATGCGCCATGGTCATGGTGGAGATCCCCGTCATGTCGAGGATCGCCGCGTTATTGACGAGAATCTCGCAGCGCCCGAAGCGGGCCTTCACTTCATCCGCCAACGCCGCCACGGACGCATCGCTGGCGACATCGGCATGGAGCGCCGCCGCAGCACCAATCTCGGCTGCCGTTGCTGATGCGGTGGCCTCGTCAATATCGGCGATGATCACGGTTGCGCCTTCAGCCGCGAACCTTGCGGCAATCGCCTTGCCGATCCCTTGCGCCCCGCCCGTCACCAGCGCCACGCGATCCTTCAGTCTCTTATCAGTCATTCTTCCCTCTGGTCTTCAGGTTTGAGACGGAGAGCAATCGCCACCGTCAATGCAATCGACATGGCGAGCACCACCGTCACCAGCGCGTTGATTTCCGGCGTGAAGCCGACGCGCATCATCGCCCACAACCGCAATGGCAATGTCGTAGCGTCGCCCGCCAGGAATACGGAAATCAATGTTTCATCGAACGACAGGGTGAACGCCAGAATGGCGCCCGTCGCCACGGCGGATTGCAGTTGCGGCCACAGGACATGGCGGAATGTCTGCCAGCGCGAAGCGCCCAGATCGGAGGAGGCTTCAAACAGCGATGGCGGAATGGACTGCAGCCTCGTCTGCACCAGGCGGAACAGCACCGCCAGCACGAAAACCGTATGGCCGATGATGATAGTGATGTAGCCGCGCGCAATGCCGGCATTGAAGAAGAAGATCAGCAGCGACAGTCCGGTGACGATCGGCGGCAGCAGAAACGGCAGATAGACAATGAGTTCCACCGCGCGGCGGAACATGGCACCCTCCCATTCCACATAGAGCGCCAGCACGACAGCCAGCGCCGCCGCAATCATCACGGCGGCGATGCCAACGAGAAGCGTCGTCTCGATTGCCGAAACGATGGAAGGGTTTTGCAGGAAACTTCCGTACCAGCTCAATGTGGCATCGCTCCAGTGAATGCCCTGCCGGTCAACCGGGACGATGGAAAAAAGCGCGCCGATCCCCAACGGCGCATAGAGCACGATGAAAGCCAGAACGGCCACGGCACCGCAGGCAAGATCGGCAGCGCGTTCTCCGGCAGAGCGCATCAGAGCCTCTGCTTTCCGGCGAGGATGCCGCCAGTGACGATCATCAGCAGCGCCACGATGAGCAGCACCGTTCCCATGGCGGCCCCGAAAGGCCAATTATACGCCAGGCCGAACTGCGACCAGATCACCCGGCCAAAGGTGAAGCCCGAGGGGCCGCCCACCATCTGCGGCGTGATGAAATCACCCAGCGCCAGCACAAAAGCAAAGAGTGCTCCGGCAATGGTTCCCGGTGCTGACAGCGGCACGATGATGCGCCGGAAGGTGGTGCCCATGCCGGCGCCCAGATCGGCGGAGGCAAGCATGAGCTGCGGGGGAATGCGTTCCAGCGACAGGAACACCGGCAGGATCACGAAAGGCAGAAAAATCACCGCCATGGTGATGAGGATGGCCGTCTGATTATACAGGAACAGCAGGCTCGGTTGCTTCAGGATGCCAGCCCCCACCAGGACCTGGTTGAGAAAGCCGTTGAGACCGAGGATCGAGCGCATCGTATAAATCTTGACGATGTAGCTCATGAACAGCGGAACGATGAACAGCAGCAGCAACACATAGCGTGTGCGCCCGCGCCGCCGCCAGATGAAATAGGCTATCGGATAACCCACGGCGATGCCAATGGCGGTCACCTCTGCGCAGAGCAGAAGCGTCAGCAAGAAGGTTTTGAGATAGGTCCAGTTGCCGAAGAAGGCGGCATAATTCGCAAGCGTCGCGTCGGGGACGATCTGCTGGCTCTCGACGCGCCAGAACGACATGACGAGAAATGTGGCGATGGGAAACACGACGAGCAGCAAGGGTCCCGCCATGACGAGCAGAAAAACCGCCAGCCGTGACGGCAGCCGCATCATGCTTGCGCCTCCGGCGGAACGGCGGCGATATCCTGCGGCGCAATGAAAGCGGTGACCGACTGGCCGGTTACGATCTGCGCGCGCTGCGGATCGCTGGGAATTTTGACAAGCAATGTCTCGCTGCCCGTTGCGCCATCGGGGCGCAGCTTCAGATGAGTCATGGCGCCAACGAAAATCACGTCTTCAACCTTGGCAGCCATCGGCATTGCCCCCTCCCTGGGCCCGAGCGAAATGCGCTCAGGCCGGATCGCCAGTAGTGCCGGGCCTTCAAGGCCAAGCGCGGATGAAACAGGCAGGCGGCCCAGCGCCGTTTCCGCCACGCCGTTCCGCACCGTGCCTGAAATCAGATTATTGTCGCCAAAGAACCGCGCCACGAAAGCCGTGGCGGGCGCGTAATAAATGTCGCCGGGCGTTCCCGCCTGTTCCACTTTGCCCTTTGACATCACCACGATACGGTCGGACATGGTGATCGCCTCTTCCTGATCATGCGTCACGAAGAGAAAGGTGGTGGCGATGCGGCGCTGCAGGTCCTTCAGGAACAGTTGCATCTGGCGGCGAAGCTCCGCGTCAAGCGCCGCCAGCGGCTCATCGAGCAGCACGAGGCGGGGCTCACACACCAAGGCGCGCGCCAGTGCCACGCGCTGCCGCTGGCCGCCGGAAAGCTGCGCGGGCAATCTGTCAAGCAGCGCGCCCAGTCCCACGATGCCCAGCGTGTCCGTCACCTTCCGGCGGATGGTTTCCCGGGATTCGCCGCGCACCATCAGGCCATAACCCACATTGGCTTCAACGCTCATGTGCGGAAACAATGCGTAGTCCTGAAACACCGTATTGAACGGCCGCCGGTTGGTGGGCACGTCTGTAATATCCTGCCCATTGAAGCGAAGCCTGCCAGTTGTCGGCTGGGTGAATCCCGCCGCAATGCGCAGCATGGTGGTCTTACCTGATCCGGAGGGCCCAAGAATGGTCAGGAATTGCCCATCCGCCACATCAAGCGTCACCGGCTCCAGCACGCGGTTCGCGCCATAGGACTTCGATATGGCGTCGAACGTGAGCCCCATCTCTCAGGCCACCGTGTAGCGGCGCACGACATCCCAGTCCACTTCGACGCCAAGGCCAGGCTTGGAGGGAAGCGCGATGGTTCCGTCCTTCAGGATCAGTTCCTCCTGCGCCAGTTCGCGGCGCAGGCGTTCATGGCAAAGCTGCGGCGGGAGATATTCAATGAAGGCACAATGATCGGTGACGAAGGCGAGATGGGCCGTAGCCGAAATGGAAATGCCGGTTTTCCAGCAATGCGGCACGATGGTGAGCCCGCGCTCCTTCGCCATGTCGCAGACGATCTTTGCCTCGCCGATGCCGCCGACACGGCCCACATCGGGCTGCGCCACCTGCACCTTGCCGTGATCCATCAGTTCCGCAAACTCGAAGCGCGTGGCGAGCCATTCACCGAAGGCAATCTTCATCGGCGCCCGTTCTGAAACCTTTGCGATATCGGCGATGTTGTCGGACCAGATTGGCGTCTCGAGGAAGAACAGATCGAATTCCGCCCAGTCCTTCACGACCGATAGGCAGGTCTCCGCATCGGACCACATATATTGCACGTCGACCATCAGCGCGATGTCGGGGCCGAGCGCCTTGCGCACCGCCGCCACCACATCCGTATGCCGGTCATAACCCTGCTTCATGCCATCATGGGCATAGGGGCCGTTCATCGTCACTTCGCTCTTCACCGCCTTGAAGCCCAGCGCCTTGGCGTTCAGCGCCGACTGCACCAGGGCGTCGCGATAGGCTTCGAAGCTGCCGCCCGCCGGCTGAAGCGACGCATAGGGCGTAATCGATTGCCGCGTCGCCCCGCCCAGCAGCGCGTGCACCGGCTTGCCTACGGCCTTTCCGCATAAATCCCACAGCGCCATTTCAACAGCGCCCATGGCGTGGATCACCATGCCGCGGCGGCCGTTCATGGCCGTGCCGATGTAAAGTTTTTCCCAGATGCGGCCGATGTCGAACGGGTTTTCGCCGATCAGCATATCACGGATCGAAAGCCCCATGGTGTGCGTGCCATGCGCTTCGACGCAGGCCTTGGCCATCCACGGATTGGCATCGGTTTCGCCAACCCCGGTGACGCCGCCATCCGTTGAGATCACCACCAGAAAACTGTCCTGCGCCGAGGAGGTGAAGCCCGGATTGAAATCCGGCGCCAGCAGCGCATGGCATTCGACATTGGTGATCTTGAGCTTGGGCGCTGGACCATCGAGGACAGGCGAAATCGTCCGGAACATGCGGATGCATCTCTAAATAGAAACGGGGGGAGCGGAGAGTCTCCTCTCCGCCCGATGGGTTCTGTTGAAGGTCAGGCCGCCTTGACTTCGTTCCACACGGCAACGCGCTTGTCGAAGTTTTCCGGCGTCTGGAGGAAGGTCAGCTTGTCGGCATAGGTAAAGCCGTTGCGTGTGTTGGCCTCTTCATCGGTGGTGTTGCCATAGGCCTTCTTGTCCGAGAGATAGGCTCCCACCTTCTTGTCGAGACAGGCATTAAACCAGGCAAGCGCCAGATCAGTGTCGCGTGCGCCCGCCGAAAGCACCCAGCAGTCCAGCCAGCCGATTGCGCCCTCTTTGGGGATCACGAAGGCGGCGTCAACGCCCTTTGCCTTGAGACTTGGCACCTGCGGCTCGCCCATCGAGAACATGGCCTTGATGCCGGATTGCGCAAAGATGTTCACGCCGTCATCGAAGCCCGCGTAATAGCTGAGCAACAACTTCTTCTGCTCGATCAGCTTGGCTTTCACCGCATCGAACTCGGCATCCGAGAGATTGAAGGGATCCTTGAGGCCAAGAACCATAGCGGCCAGCACGATCGAGTTGTTGGCATCGTCAAGGGCGATCAGCTTCTGCGCGTTGGCGGGATCCCACATCACGTTCCAGCTATCGGGTGCTGCGGAAAACTGCGCCTTGTCATAGACGAGCGGCAGCGATCCCCATGCGAAGGGCAGCCCATAATGCTTGTCGTCCCGCATGATGGGCGCCACCTTCTGGAACGCGGGCGCAAGATTGGCCGCGTTCGGAACCTTGCCCAGGTCAATCGGCTGGATCAGCCCGCCGTCGATGTAGCGTTTGAAGCTCGAGGTATCGAAGGCCACCACATCGAAATCGGCGCCCTTCGAGCCCTGCATCTTGGCGAACATCTCGTCCACCGAGCCCGTGTAGACAACAGAGGTTTTCACCCCTTGCGCCTCTTCAAAAGGTTTCACCCAATCGGGCTCCGCATAGCCCTCCCAAGTGAGAATGCGTAGCGTATCGGCTTTGGCTTCCGCCCTGCCGATGATGAAAGGCGCCGCGAGCGCCCCCACGCCGCCGGCGATGACGCCCCGCCGTGAAATTCCTTTGGCTATTCCAGTCTTGCGTTTCATGACGCTGTCCTCCGTTCTGTTGTTATGACTTCCTGTTCCGCCGTTCCTGCAAATGTCCGCAAGCCCGCCACATGGCGGTCGATTTCCTCGTCGATCTCCTGCACGCTGCCGGTCAAAAGCGTATCGACATAAACCCGGTGCTCATTCACCACGCGGTCGAAATTCACATCGCGATAGGTCTCGATCGAAAACATGATGAGCACGTGGCGCGAGATTGCATGCCAGAGCGTGAGCATTAGCGGGCTGGCCGCCAGTTCAAACATCGCCGTGTGAAAGGCGATATCGGCACGGTTCACGGACAGCCAGTTTCCCCGCGCCTGTTCTATGCCGGCGATGCGCGACTCAAGTTTGGCACGCGCAGCGGCATCGGAGCGGATGAGCCCAGCGGCTATGTGCGCGCCCAGCCTTTCGATGGCCACCCGCGCATCATGCAACTGGCGCGCCCACGCGGCGTCGAAATCGGCCACCCGCGCACCGCGCCGCGGAGACGCTGCAACAATGCCCTGGCTGGTCAGAATTCGGATCGCCTCACGCACCGGAACACGGCTGACGCCCAATGCTTCCGCCAACTCTGTTTCAACCAGCCGCGCGCCCGAAGAAAGAGTCCGCGCCGCAATGGCATCGACAATCCGGTCAGCGACCTGTTCGGCGAGCGTCGCGCCAGATAAGGGGAGCAATTGATGAATTTCATCGGCGGAGTGAGCAATCACAATAAAGTCTCCTGTATACAGGATACGAAAAATGGGAAGATTTGTAAAGCCGATGTTGCGAGAAAAAAGCTAGGGAAATTGGAAATCGTTTCTGTGCAAAGCCCAACTGCCCGGCTACGCCTAGCGCTGGCCCAGAGCCTGTCCGCACATTCGCGTTTTGGCAGTATACTTGCCGCAGAAGCTCAACGGCAGCTTCACTGCGCGGCCGTTCAATGAAGAATTCCCTTGGTTTCCGCTTAGTAGACAATCGACCGCCTTTCGCGTCATCTCGGCGAAGGCTTCACCCTCGGCAATCAGGATGCCATGGACCTTGAAGGTATCTTTCGCGGCGTCGAGTAAAGCCCGGACCTAAACCGACCAAAATGGGCGAGCCGACCATATTGCGCGTCCAGCCTGAGCGGCTGTACACTGCTGCTTCACCTAGCACATCGCCGCTCTTGCCGGTGCCTGCCATCGCTCGGACTTTCGGCAGCAACGATTGCCTTCGGCGGCGGCGCGCTCGTTCGCATAGATCCGGGTGAACTCAGCGCCGAGCAGAAAAATCTGCGCCAAATAATAAACCCATACCAAAAGGGTAACGACGGTGCCGACCGCCCAAAACCTCGATACCACACCGCTTTTCCCGACATAGAGGCCGATCAGGAATTTGCCGAGTACAAACATGGAAGCCGTGACGGAAGCGCCCAGCCACTCTGCCGAGATTCCGTCGCATCGGCGAGGACACTGGTCTATTCTAAAATTTGGCGATGCTGAAGATCGGCCAGCAAGTGCAGCAATTTCCTTTCGCCGGCTGTTTCAGAAAACTGGCGGAGAAATGTCTCGTAGCCATTTGCCGCCAGGTGTTGCCAGAGCGCCTGATCAGAATAGGCCTTGAGAATCTGCTCTGCCATGCCTTCCACCGTTTCACCGATCAGCACATCCTCGCCGTGGCGGAGCGCCATGCCCTCGGCGGCGATTGCGGTTGCCACTACCGGCAGCCTGAGGCTGAGGCTCGAAACGATCTTGCCCTTAACACCAGCCCCATAACGCAGCGGCGCGATTGAGAGACGGACCCCGTCCAGAAAGGTGGGAAGGTCTGGCACATGCCCGCGAACCACGATGTTCGCGCGAGCCAGCGCTGAAATCTCTGGCGTGATGAAGGCGCCGGCGATCAGCAGCCGGCCCTTGAAACCCCGCGCAGTGAGAATTGGCCATACTTCCCGGACAAACCAGATGATGCCATCGGCATTGGGTTTGTGCGCGAACGCGCCGACAAAGGCTATGTCGCGGCGATTGAGGAAACCGGGCGCCGGGCGTTCCGGCGGGATGGGACGCATGATGGGAATAAGCGTGACGGGCAGGCCTGGAAGCGCTGTCTGCAACACCGCCTGTTCCGCCGCGCTCACCACGATCCGCGCATCGGCGCGCTTGAGCAGGGATAGTTCCTGCACGCGCATCTCTTCTGCGGATTGCGCGAGAACCGGGTCACCAGTGATTTCTGCTTGCCGCGCCGTGCGCAGGAAATGCAAATCCACGGGATGGAAGATAATGCGTGTTGATGGAGATACAGCGCGAATGATGTCAAAGGCACGCGCCGAAACGCCCGCGCGATAGAGAAGCGCCATATCCATGCCCGGCGCCAGCGCCGTGACGGCATCTTCCAATGTTGGAAACTCCGGGGCGTGGACAGTGCTGATGCCCAGCGCCGTGAGGCCTGCGACATAGCGCGGATCGGGTTCCATGCGCCGGGGTATGAAGGTGATCTGATGGCCTGCCCGCGACAGGATGCTGAGATAGGCCAGGGTGCTGTTGGAGCCGCTGTCTTGATCGGGAGCGGGCACGCGGAAGTCGGTCACCAGAATGCGTTTGCCCATGGTCAGAGCCTGTGAAAGTCCAGAACCGGAATTCCGGCTTCTGCAAAGGCAGCGATCACCGGGCTGGGCTGCATGGCGATCACCATGTCGATCCCGGATGCGGCTGGAACGGTGGTGTGGAGAAGCGGCTGCAACTGTTCCGGCAAGGGGACTCGGGTATGCACGGCGCCCATCATCGCCGGATCGTAAATTGACAATGCATAGCCTTCTTTCAAGAGCCGCAGTGCGATACGGACTGCGGGGCTTTCCGCCAGATCCGCGGTGCCAGGTTTGAAGGCAAGGCCGGCCAGAAGCAGCCGCGCTGGCGGGCGCGCATGTTTCGCCACCAGCGCACAGAGATAATCCTCATGCGCGGCATTGCTCCTGAGAATATTGGCAATCACCGGCGCCTCTATACCTCGCGCCGCAAAGCCTGCGGCCAGCGCCGCAACATCCTTCGGCAAGCAGGGACCGCCGAAGGGCGCACCGGGCCTCAGATAGGCTGCCGAGACATTCAGTGTGCGCTCGGCCTGAAATATCTCCATGACCTCGGAAGGAGCAATGCCGCACTCGATACAGTAGCGGCCGATTTCATTGGCGAAACTGGCCTTGAGCGCGTGGAAGGCATTGTCAGCGTATTTGACCATCTCCGCAGCGGCAAAAGAGGTACGGAAGAGCGTTGCCTGAGTGCCGCGATAAAGTTCCGCCAAGCGGTCGGCACAGCCTGGCCTGCGTTCACCGATCACGATGCGGGAGGGCGCGCGGTAGTCAGCGATGGCGCTTCCCTCGCGGAGAAATTCCGGATTAACGGCCAGCTCATACCGGAGGCCCTGCAGTTCGCCGGTCACCTCTTTCAAAACCGGAGCCAGCGTGGTCTCCGTGGTGCCGGGCAGCATGGTGGACCGGAAGACGAGCAGCAACGGCGGCAAGTGACGGGCGCGCAACCGCACTGCTTCTCCGCACGTCCGGGCGGCGGCGATGATGTGGCTCGCATCGAAGCCGCCAGATGCTGTGGGCGGCGAGCCGGCGCAGCAGAAGATCAGGTCTGTGGCCGAAAGATCCTGAGGGGACAGGGCAGGTTTCAACCGCCCGGCGTCGTGTCCGGCGCGCAACCGCTCGGCCACGCCGCGCTCGCTGATGGTGGTTTCCCCACGCGCAATGGCGGCCATGGTGGCAGGATTGCTGTCCATGCACAAAAGCCTGTGGCCGTCTTCAAGCAGACAGGCCGTGACGACATTGCCAATATGACCAAAGCCGATGACGCCGATGTTCATGCAAGGTTAGGCCTACAGCCTTGTTTTGCCCTGGGCAAGCGCACGCGCCAGGCAGGATTGTGACTCCGCATCAAGAGGCGGAGGGCTGAGGTGGGCAATCATTTGCGCCTTGTTCGCCATGGCGGGTTCCAGCGCGCGGCCGAGCGCGGAGCGGATGCGTGCGCCTGAGATGTGCCGAGGATGGAGATGGGTGGCGCTTCCCAGATCAGCCAGGCGGCTCGCATTATCCAACTGATCACCCATGAGCGGGAGAACCAGCGACGGTTTTCCGGCCCGCAGGATTGCCGCCACCGTGTTGATGCCGCCGTGATGAATGACAGCCTCCGCATGAGGCAGAAGGCCGGTGATCGGAAAGTGCCCGAATTCGAGGCATCCGGGTCTTGTCAGGCGGATGGGCCGCGCATCACCCCATACGGCGATGCAGCGTTTGCCAAGCGCCATCACCTCTGTCATCGCGATCTCCATGGCTGCGTGGTGAAAGCGGGTGAGCGATCCGAGGAAAATGAGAACGGGCGGTGGCCCACGTTCAAGAAAATCCGTCACCACCGAGGGCAGCGGCGTGATGCCGGGCATGGGCAATGTGACGAATTGATGAGGCGTAGACGTGCGCATCAGGATGTTCGGAAACAGTGCAAGGCCCGTGCCTCCTGCGCCAGGCAGCAACCCGCCGTCGTCCGGTAATCCAAGGGAGGCTCTCAAGCCCATCAACCGGGGCGCCAGCGAACGGAAATAATGCAACACCGACTGCTTGAGCGGTGCTGATGAGCGGCAGCGGCCAGTAAGCCGCGGCCAGCGTGTGAATATCGGCAAATCATCTTCCGCCATCACCGGCAGCGGATAAAGGTGAAGCGGCACAACCGGAACGCCCTCGGCCTGCGCGGCGGCAATGACGCCGGGCGTGATCCAGCTTGACATAACGCTGGTGATGCCATGCCGCTTGATAATGCGCCGTGCCCTGCCAAACTGTTCATCCGTAAGCGGATCAATCCACTGGCGCACTACTTCGCCGGTGATATGCAGGCGGGGCGGCAGGCCCTTGGACAGGTCGATCGCGGGGAGGGCATGGAAATATGGGTCAGCGACGGGATAGAGATCACGGTGGGCTGCGCTGGCCAGCACATGGATGGTCACGCCCCCACCGATCAATGTTGCGCAGAGCGCGGCAGGGGCCGCATGCTCGCCTGTGCTTCCCCAAGCGGAAATCAGGATGGTCATGTGGCGGTCATATCAGCTTATGATGGAAAGCGTCAGCCGCGCCGCTTGGGTGCGAAGGAGAGAATGTGCAGGCAGAGGGTTATCGCATCGGCGTTCTTGACGAAGGTGACGCCACGGCGGTAACGGCGCTCTATGCCTTTGTGCATGGCCGGACGCCCGAAGGCCATCTGGCCTTCCGGAGGCCTGAAGAGTTTGCTGCGCTGTTCGCCGATCCGGATTCGCTCGTGGCAGTGGGGGCGTGGTGGGGAACGGCGCTCGCCGCCTATTCCCTGTGCCGGAGATCATCCGTCATACCCTATGATCCGCAGCCTTTCCTGGATCTGATCCATAGGGCAGGCGGCAGCATTTACCTCGGCATGGGAACCGTGGTGCATCCTTCGCATGAAGGCCGCCTGCTGATGGCAAGGCTGATGGCGACGCGCGGTGAGGAGCTTAAGGCACGTAACGCCTGCCATGTGCTGGGGCTTGCAGCCATCGGCAATCTTCCATCCATCGCCAACATCCTGCGCGCGGGCGCAATTCTGGTGGGGTTTTCGCGCGACGAAACCGCCATGAACTATATTGGCTATGGCGGGCTGTTTCAGCCTTCCGTCAATCATGGCGCGCCGCGCATGGCTGTCGCGCAAGATGATTTTGCCGCACAGCAGGAATTGTTTTCGCAAGGGCAGGTTATCGTTGCGATGAATCGCGGGGGTTCGGGGGAGAGATATTTTGACTTTCTGCCGCTTCTTCCCGAAACATTGCGCATCACAGGAGCCTCAGCGCTATGAATGTCAACTATGTCAGGGGAGCGCGCGCTTATATTCGCGCCGCTGACATGATTGCCGAAGCGCCGGTTCTGCCACGGGCCACGCATCTTCATTTTACCTTCCGTCACCTGATGCGCGAACCCGGCGTGTGGGCCGAGGCGCGCGCTGCTAATGCATCGGCCACCCTCACGGCGCGGATGCCGGACTGCGTGCGGACATGGAGTTTTATCGCCGATACGGTCCGCGCCAGCCTGGAACGGCTGCCGGATATTGACGAAGAGGCAATGGTAAGGGACGTGGTGCTGGCCGATAACCGGCTGACCTGCCGCTTGCAGGGAAGGGGCACGGTGTGGGACCAGATCGTCAGCCGCAACCCGCATCGGCGGCGAGAAACTGTTTCCCGGCACGCAATGGTATCTGATCTATCTTCAGGCGAATGGTGCGGCGCCTCGTGAGGCGGTCCAAGGGGCAATGCTGGAGCTGAGGCTTGGACGGCGCAAAGGCCAGATTCTCGAACTTGGGTACGATCTCGAAGGAACGGCATCGGGCCGCATCGGTCTCTTCCCGCGCTAGGCCTGGCGCGGCGTGAAGGCGATGGGCAGGGATTTGATTCCGGCGATGAAATTGGAGCGCAAAATGCGCGGCGCTGCCGCCACGTGAACATCCGGGAGCACCCACAGCAATTCGCGCAGGACGCATTCCATCTGCCATTCGGCATAGCGCCAGCCGAGACAATGATGAACCCCGGCGCCGAAACCCAGATGCTGCGGCACGGAAGCACGGCCAAAGCGGCACACGTCCAGCCTGTCCGCATCCGGCCATTGCGCCCTGTCGCGGTTGGCGGAACTGTACCACACCACCACCTTGTCGCCCTTGGCAATGCGCTGCCCGCCAAGCTCGGTATCACGCATCGCCGTGCGCCGCACATGCATGAGCGGCGTGGCCCAGCGGATCAATTCCTTGGCAGCCGCCGGAATGAGTTCCGGCTGTTCGATTAGGCGCTGCTTCTCGGCCGGAAAATCATTGAGAGCCAGCATGGCGGCGCTCAGCGCATGGCGTGTCGTTTCATTTCCGGCGATCACGAAGGCGCCGAAATTCACCGTGAAGGCATCGAAATCCAGAGGTTCGCCATCCACGCGGACACGCGCCAGCAGCGAAATGAAATCGCCTCCCGCACCCGTCTTTCGGGCCTCCAGAAGCGACAGAACATAGGCATCCATGTCGAGCACCGCTTTCTGGCGGATATCGAGAGTGGCCTGATAGTCGGGATCGTCGTCACCTACGAAAACATTTGACCAGTGCAAAAGCCTTTCTGCGTCCTCTTCCGGCACATCCAGCAGATCGACAAGCAGGCCGAGCGTCATGGGGATGGCGATATCCGCCACGAAATCCGCTTTCCCTTTTGCCGCAATGGCGGATACCAGGCGCTGGGCGCGGGCGGCGATACCGGGTGCGAAAGCGCGGACTGCGCCGGGAGCAAACAGCGGCTGCAGGACTTTGCGGAACTGTGTATGGCGCGGCGGATCGAGCGACAGGAGATGGGCGCGGGGTGAGACTGTCACGTCCTGGATATTGAAGATGCGCATGCCGCCGTTGTGGACATCGGCCGAAAAGGTCTCCGCGTCCTGCACGACCGCAACCACGTCATTATAGCGGGTGATGGCCCAGAAGCCTGAGGAATCGGATTCGGGATTCCAGTAAACGGGATCGTCCCGGCGGAGCTCCGCGAAAGCCTGAAAGCGCTCTGGGCCTGACTGGAGGTCCGGGCTCTTTAGGTCGAAAGGGCAGCCCGAAACGGTGGCCGCGCGGCGGCGGGCCGCGGACGCTCCATCATCCTTCGCAGCTTTGCTCTCAGACATAAGCGGAATTTACAACGCGAGCCATTCGCGGATTTCCCTGCCAAGCCATTCGGGATGCGAAGAGTGCAAAAAATGCCCGCCGCCCGCAAGTTTTCTCGTGGTGACGTTCGGAAGCGACCGCAGATATGGCCCTTCCAGCATAGTGACGGGAAGGAACGGATCGCTGTCGCCATAGATTGCGCGGACGGAGCATGCTGGCGCGGGAAGGCTGGCCCAGCGCGCGAGATCATCGAAAGCGAGATTGTCACGGTAGAGCGCGCCGATAGCATCGCAATCCGAACTCGTCATGGCCGCCTGGAGCGCGGACTTTTCGTTTGAGTTTTGTATCCAGAAAGACAGGCGTTCTGGCTTGAAGAGACCCGTGTCATCATGCGCCAATATGCGGTCCGCGTAGTCCTTCGGGGTATCGGGGGGCCTTCCCGCGCGGAGCGAAATGAAATCGGCGGGGTGCGGTGATGAGACAAGCGCCAGCCGCGCGATTCGCGCCGGATCGCGCGCCGCGCACGCCAAGGCCAAGAGGCCTCCAATGTCATGGCCGATTAGGCTGAACTGCCCAATGCCAAGGTGGGTAATCAGCGCCAGCAGAGCTTCGGAAATGTCCTCGGACCGCATGCGATTTGGGCGAGAGGGCGCTGTGCTGAGATTGAAGCCGGGCAAATCCAGTGCGATGACGCGGTAATCGTTTACCAGGCCATTGATCTGGCCTCTCCATATCGCCCAATATTCGGGAAAGCCGTGAAGAAGAACCACCGGCGAGCCCGACCCGAAAGAGTGCGCATGGAGGCGAAACCCGTTGTACGTGAAGAAGATGCACTCGCTCTTTTCCGTCATGATGACGCAAGCTGACATGAAATCCGTGAGACCGCGAGCCTCATGACGTTGCCGCTTGCACAGCCTGGCAGACAGGTGGCCGCCAAACGGCTGCTCATTATCGTGTTTTCGCCGGGCGACACGCAGTTCGAGGACTTCCTCGAGATTGCCCGCGAGGTGAGCCGTCTTTCACCCGAAACGGCTATCAATATCGTGACTCCGCGTGACACATGGGAGGCAATACCGCCCGCCCGTCGCGCACTTCCCACTCTGACGGTCGGGATCGGCACTGACCTTGGCCGTTTCATCCCGGCGCGCGGCGCCATCCGGGCGGCGCGGGCTATTCCCAAACTCGAGCAGTTCGCCCGCTTCCGGGCGCTTGAAATCCCGACACCTGAGACTGCCCGGTTTGAGCCGGGTGCTCGCTATGATGAAGAAAAATGGGGAGAGTTCGTGGTGCTCAAGCCCCTGCCGCTGTCGCAGACCAGCACAGGTCTCGGGCTGAAGCTCATCCGTACACGGAGGCTTGGCAGCCTCTCTTCTCCGGCCGCCGTTCATGCGCTGACCGGTGTCGAAGGGCCCATGCTAGTGCAGTCATTCATTGATACGGGGGATACGCCGGCGCACTGGCGGGTTCTTATGCTGTTCGGCAGGCCGCTTTATTCCATGAAGTTCCGCTGCCCCATCGTGAGGCCGCCGCTGTCATCCGATGATTCTGTGATTGAAAGCGCGATCGTCGAAACCAAGCACCCTGATCTGAAGAAAAAGTTCGGCGTTTCGGAACTCAGGGAACTCACCGCCGATCCGCGCATCCTGGAATTCGCCACACAAATTGCCTCTGCCTATCCCACTATCCCGCTGCAGGGGGTCGATATTCTTGAAGACCTTGTGACGCAGAAACTTTATGCCCTCGAGATCAACGGAGGCGGAAAGGTCTGGCATTTCTCCTCTCCACGGGGCGAACTGGCCCGCAAGGTGGGTCTCACGCGGGAAAAACGAATCGCACAGTTCGGCGCATGGAAGGCCGCTGCGGAAGCGCTGATATCTCAGCTTTTGGCGGCTTCATAGAGGACAAGCTGGCGTTCAAGGAGCTTCCCCATCAGTGATGGCGGCGATGACGGGCGCAAAGCTCGAGTACCCATTGTGCCGACCGCGACAGCAGCTCCTTGAAAAACGCCGTTACCTCGTCGGATGCTTCCGTATAGTCGAAGTCGGCCAGCGGCGCCCGCACCGCATAGATGGGCTTGAGATAGATGCCTGGCTTGCTGGTGGGAACTGCGGCATGCAATTCATCCAAAGTCGCGAATTGCTGTTTCCTGTAGGGCTGGGCTTTGGCAAACTCCCCGGCGCGTGTATAAACCCTCCCTGCCCCGTGGAAGGGAATCGGGAATTTTGAATCGCGACTCCTACCGCGGCCATCTCCGCGCGGTTGGAGTCATCGGCCTTGCGGCGGTTTCGGGGCACTCCATACCCATCAGCCTTAAACCTATCCCTTGCCGAGGCCTGCCGCAACCGCCCAAACGGGCAATCATGGCGCAGTGACCGACGGCTACCGCGGCAAGATCGTCAAGATCATTGCCAGGCTCGACAAGGCCATACGTGCGGAGGCCGCTACCGCCGAGCTTGAAACCGGCAAATTCCCGCTCCCCAAAACCGCTCCCTGGCTCGACGCGTTCGCGCACGAGTGCCGGCATTTTCCGGCAGGACGCCACGATGACCAGGTCGACAGTATGGTGCAGTTCGTGAACTGGCAGAAACTTCCGCGCAGCCAGTCAATGTTGACCCGCAAGCCAAAAGGCAACATTTCCGCCTACAGACCTTCCCTCAAGGAGCACATTCTCAATCAATATCGTAACCCGCCAGAACAAACGTAGGCGTCGCCATTGGAGCTAACAGACCCGGTGCCACGAAGCGTGCCGATCCTGCCGGTAGTCGGCCGGCCAGCGGCATCAGTGCGGAATACCCGCAATACCATAACCAATGCCCTTGGGCGCCGCGTGGTCGAATTTCGTAAAAATGTGACAGAAGCGTGTTTACCACTTCGGTGTGCTGCTGCACAAGTTTCTGGCGTGTGCGGAAGGTCGGCACTCTCACCCACCGGAGCCGGGATGTCCTGGCCAAGCAGAAACTCATTCTTGGCCCGGAGCTCTTCGCCGCCCAGTATCTCCAGATGCCGGTGCCGCCTGGTGGCGACATCAGTGTTTTTCCTAAACTTAGATAGCCCAGAAAACCATCAGATCATTGGTCTCAATCTAAAAACCTGTATCCAATTCCCGGTTCTGTTAAAATAAACACAGGCTCTGTCGGATCAGCTTCCATCTTCTGGCGCAACTGGCCGATAAGAACGCGAAGATATTGCACATCCTCGCCGTGCGCCGGACCCCAGACGGTGTTGAGAATGTTGCGGTGAGTGAGCACCTTTCCGGCGTTGCGCATAAGAAGGGACAGAACCTCAAACTCCTTCGGCGTGAGATGCACTGGTTTTCCGGCCATGGTCACACTATGGCGCTCGCGGTCAAGAACGAGTGCGCCATTCTGAAGAATTTTTGGAGCCGGTTCTCCCTTCCCGTGCCGCAAGCTTGCACGGATACGCGCCAGAAGCTCTCCCACACCGAACGGCTTGTTGATATAGTCGTCGGCCCCCAGGTCGAGCGCCTCGATCTTTTCTGCTTCACGGTCGCGGGCGGAGAGGACGAGGATTGGCGTTTGCGACCAGCTTCTGAGATCACGGATCACATCCTTCCCGTCAAGATCAGGCAGGCCAAGGTCGAGCAGGATCACTTCGGGTGCCTGAGTTGCCGCGAGATGCCTCGCCTCCGCAGCGGTAGACGCTGTGATGACATCATATCCGGCTGCCGCCAGCGCGGGCCGGAGAAACCGAATGATCTGCGGCTCGTCGTCAACAACCAGAATGCGCTGCTTCATCGGCGTTCTGCCGGAAGATTCACCACAAAGCGCGTGCCATGGCCATCGGCTGCAGGGCTTTCCGCGTGAACGGTTCCGCCCAAGGCCCCGGCAATCGCCTTACAAATCGCGAGGCCAAGCCCCGTTCCAGACGGCCTGCCGTCACCTGGCGCAACCCGGTGGAATTTTTCAAACACGCGTTCCAGCTCCTGCGGCGGAATGCCCGGTCCCTGATCCTCAACGGTCAGGATGATGCGGTCAAGGTTCCGCGAGACATTCACGTCAACCGGCATATCGGCTGGCGTATACTTGCAGGCGTTTTCGATGAGATTGAACAGAAGCTGGTCAAGCAGGCTGGCATCCCCTTGCATGGACACACCGCCACTGTCCCATCGTGTGTTGAAAAGCCGGTGTGGCCAGATGGCTTTCGCGCGCCTGACCACAGCAGCGGTCACTTCGGTGACATCAACAGCATCATAGCGAGGCTGCACAGCGCCGCCTTCAAGTTTTGTCATGTCGAGAAGATTGGTGACGAAGCGTGAGAGGTGCTGCGCTTCTTCTTCGATATTAGCCAGAAGGTCTTCCCGGTCTTCCGCAGGCATCTTCGTTCCGAGGCTGCGCAACGCGGAAATCGAACCGACAATCGACGCCAGCGGCGTACGGAAATCATGCGAAATCGAAGAGAGTAAGGTCACGCGCAGCTTTTCTGCTTCAGCCGTGGTTTTGGCATCCGCTGCCTCTGAAACGAGTTTTGTGCGCTCAAGCGCCACTGAGGCTTGGCCAACAAGCCCGTCAAGAACGCGGCGCGTTTCGTCACTAAATTTGCCTGTTCCGGGGCGAATGCCGATGCAGCCGATCACTGCATGCGGCGTGCGCAGGGGAAGATAGAGGAAGCGGGCGCCTGGCATCGTGCCAGTATTCCAGCCCGCAGCCTCACCGTGATCCACGGCCCAGCGCGCCGCAGCCCAATCGGCCGTGCCAAGATCGTCCTCCGGCGGCATCGCCGCGAGGATTTGCAAATCGCCCGCGCCACGCATCATGAGGACAATCGACTGTCCTTCCACAGCCGAAGCCGCCTGCGTTGCGACAACCCACAACACATCGTCGGACTTGATGGTGGCAGAAAGCTTGCTGGAAAAATCGAGAAGCGACTAAATCTGTTTCACGCGCGCAAGTGCTGCGAGCGATTGGCCGCGCACCCGGCCAGCCAGGCTCCCAGTAAAAATCGCCACAAGGAGAAAGACAAAGAGCGACAGGAGTTCCTGCGGGCTGGCAATGGTCAGGGTATAACGAGGCGGAATGAAAAAGAAATTGTATGCGAGAAAAGAAAAGATCGACGCGATGGCAGCGCTCCACGTGCCGAACCGCACGGCGCAAAACAGCACGGCCGTAAGAAAGACCATCGAAAGATTGGGCAGCGGCAGCAGCTGGTTAATGCCGACGGCCACCGGAATGGCGGTGGCCACTGACACCAGCGCGGCGATCAAGCCAGGCCGGTATATTTTCGGCCACCGCCAAGGCACAAGCACTGATGCCGTCTCGTCGGAAATGACGAGAATCGCGAGTCCCCTTGATCGCCGCAACAGGGCGTCCGGCAGCGAGCGGCCGAGCGCGGTCTTAAGCCACCCCGGCTTGGAGCGGCCCACCACGATTTGCGTAATGTTCTCCCGCTGGGCGATGCGAAGCGCCTCACCGGCAATATCAAAAGCTGTCTGGCGCAGAACTTGCGCGCCAAGACGCGCGGCGAGGGCGAGGCTATCGTCAATGCGCTTAAGGCCATCTGGATCGCCAGCAGCTTCGGCAGAACGCGCGAGGTGAACAGCAAGCCAGGATGCGTTCAGTCCATTGGCAAGACGTGCCGCCGCCCGCACCACCTTCTCGGTGAGAACATCAGAACCGACGCACACCATGATGCGCTCAGCGGTGGGCCATGGCCCTTCGATGGCGCGCTGGCGGAGGTAATCCACCATATCGTCATCCACCCGCTGTGCCGTGCGCCGTAGCGCCAGCTCCCGCAACGCCGTGAGATTCCCGGCTTGAAGAAAATTGTCCGCAGCGCGTTGCGCCGTCGCAGGCAGATAGATTTTGCCGTCCTTCAGGCGCTGTATCAATTCGTCAGGGGTGATATCCACCAGCACGACGTCATCGGCATTTTCCAGCACCGTATCCGGCACCACCTCCCGCACCGCGATGCCGGTAATGGATGACACGACATCTGACAGGCTCTCAACATGTTGGATATTGAGCGCGGTCCATACATCGATACCCGCATCGAGCAGTTCCTCGACATCCTGATACCGCTTGGGATGCCGTGCATCAGCAGGATTGCTGTGCGCCAGTTCATCGACAACAATGAGCCCCGGTTTGCGCTTCAGGGCTGCATCGAGATCGAATTCCTCAAGCTGATGACCCCGGTAGGAAACAGAGCGCCGGGGAAGCGCCTCAAGCCCTTTCAACAACGCGTTGGTTTCCGAACGGCCATGGGTTTCGGCAATGCCGACCACCACATCCCTGCCTTCGCCCTTCAAACGGTGAGCGCCAGCCAGCATCGCATAGGTTTTGCCCACGCCCGGCGAGGCGCCGAGAAAAATCTTGAGCCGTCCCCGATGCTCCCGCGCTGCGAGATCAAGGAGCGCATCGGGAGAGGGGCGCCTGTCGCCGGTTTCAGCCATTGCCGGGTGAGTTTATCCGATCCAGAGCGATATTGAGCAACAGAACATTGACGCGGGGCTCGCCGAGCAACCCCGCTGCTGGGCGCTCAACCGCCGCCTCAACCAGCGATTTGACATTGCCCTCCGGCAGCCCACGCGCCGTCGCCACCCGCGAAACCTGGGCCAAGGCGAAAGCGGGCGAAATATGAGGATCAAGCCCGCTACCGGACGCCGTAATCGCGTCAGCGGGAATATTGGCCGTTCCAAACAAGGGGCGTAGCGCGGCAATATCGGCGGACATGCGGTCTTTCAATTTCTGGGATGTTGCACCCAGGTTGGAGCCACTCGAGGCCAGGGCGTCATAGCCATTTCCGGCCGCCGAAGGACGGCCATGGAAGTATTTATCGGATGTCCAGGCCTGTCCGATGAGACTTGACCCGATGGCCTGTCCATCGGCTTCGACAATGCTGCCATTCGCAGTCGCGGGCGAAATGATCTGGGCGGCACCGATCATGGCCAGAGGATAGGCAAGGCCGGTCAGCACGGTCATGATCGCCAGCATGCTGACGGCGGGGCGCAGATGCGAAAGCATGGGAAACTCTCCTCAAGCCAGATGCAGGGCGGCGACGATCAGATCGACCGCCTTGATGCCGATGAATGGAACGATCAGGCCGCCAAGCCCATAGATCAGCAGGTTGCGGCGCAGAAGTGCCGAGGCGCCCACGGGCCGGTAGGCGACGCCCTTAAGGGCGAGCGGAATGAGCGCGATGATGATTAGCGCGTTAAAGATCACCGCCGAGAGAATTGCGCTTTGCGGCGATGACAACCCCATCAGGTTGAGCGCGCCGAGTTCCGGATACGTCACCACGAACAGCGCCGGGATGATGGCGAAATACTTCGCCACATCATTGGCGATGGAAAAGGTGGTCAGCGAGCCGCGCGTCATCAGCAGCTGCTTGCCGATCTCCACGATCTCGATGAGCTTGGTGGGATTGGATTCGAGATCGACCATATTACCCGCCTCGCGCGCCGCCTGGGTGCCGGACTGCATGGCCACGCCTACATCGGCCTGGGCAAGAGCTGGGGCATCGTTGGTGCCATCCCCGCACATCGCCACCATATGGCCTTCCTTCTGCTCCTTGCGGATATAACCCAGCTTGTCTTCTGGGGTTGCCTCGGCGATGAAATCATCAACGCCCGCTTCCGACGCGATGGCGGCGGCGGTGACCGGATTGTCGCCGGTCACCATCACCGTGCGAATGCCTATGGCGCGCAGCGTCGCGAAACGCTGCTTGATATCGGGCTTCACCACATCCTTGAGATGGATCACGCCCAGAAGCCGGTTGCCGTCCGATACGCCAAGCGGCGTGCCGCCGGTGCGCGAGATGCGCTCGACAGCATCGCGGAAGGCCTGGGGCGCATCGCCCTTGCCAAGCCCGGTGTTGCGCATGATCGCGTCAATCGCGCCCTTCCGGAGTTTGCGACTGCCGATATCGACGCCCGAAATGCGGGTCATGGCGGAAAACGGAACGGCAGTCATTGCGGCAGCCGAGCCATCCGGCTCCTTCATGCCAAACTGCGTCTTGCACAGCGCCACGATGGAACGCCCTTCCGGTGTCTCATCCGCAAGAGATGACAGGAGCGATGCTTCCGCAAGCTCCTTGTCCGAAACACCCGCAACCGGAAACAGCGCGCTCGCCAGCCGGTTGCCGAAGGTGATCGTGCCCGTCTTGTCGAGCAAAAGCGTATCGACATCGCCCGCAGCCTCCACGGCACGGCCCGATGTGGCGATGACGTTGAAGCGGATGAGCCGGTCCATCCCCGCAATGCCAATCGCCGAAAGAAGCCCGCCGATCGTGGTGGGGATGAGCGTCACCAGCAGGGCTACCAGAACAGTGACGGACAGCATCGTGCCAGAATATCCGGCAAGGCCCCACAGCGTCACCACGGCGATCAGAAAAATCAGCGTCATTCCAGCCAGAAGAATGGAGAGCGCCAGTTCATTGGGCGTCTTCTTCCGCTCCGCGCCTTCCACAAGTGCGATCATGCGGTCGATAAAGGTGTTGCCGGGCGTTGAGGTGATCTTCACCTTGATCCAGTCGGAGAGCACCGTGGTTCCGCCCGTGACGGCCGAGCGGTCTCCGCCCGACTCGCGGATGACGGGCGCGGACTCACCCGTGATCGCCGCCTCATTGACGGACGCAACGCCTTCAACCACTTCGCCATCGGCGGGAATGAGATCGCCCGCTTCGACAAGCACCAGATCCCCGGCATTGAGGGCCAGCGCCGAAACCTTCTGGAATACCCGGTCATTGGTTTCAGGGATCACCAGCCGCTTGGCGATGGTGTCCGTGCGGGTGCGGCGCAGCGCGTCGGCCTGCGCCTTGCCGCGCCCCTCAGCCACTGCCTCGGCGAAATTGGCGAACAGCACGGTGAACCACAGCCAGGCCGCGATCTGCCCGGAAAACCAGCCATTGCCATTGTGGGCCAGGATGTCACGCAGCCAGAGTGCGGTGACAAGTGCCGCCACTGCTTCGGTGACGAAGATCACCGGATTGCGGGCAAGGGCGCGCGGATCGAGTTTCGTGAGGGCATCCTTGGAGGCTTGCCAGAGAATGGCGCCGTCAAAGAGTGCGCGGGACGTGGATGTGCTGGACATGAATGCCTCCGATCAGAAGAACTTGCCTGCGAGCATTTCGAAATGCTCGACGATGGGGCCAAGCGCGAGGGCCGGGAAATATTGCAGGCCGCCCAAGATGAGAATGACGCCGGTCAGCAGGCCGATGAACATGCCGCCATGGGTGGGAAAACTTCCGGCGCTGGCGGGAATGCGCGTCTTGGCGGCAAGAGAGCCGGCAATTGCCATCATCGGCACGATATAGGCAAAGCGTCCGAGGAACATCGCAATGCCCATCGTCGTGTTATACCAGGCCGTGTTGGCATTGAGCCCCGCGAAGGCCGAGCCGTTGTTGCCGGCCGCGGATGAATAGGCATAGAGGATTTCGCTCAAGCCATGGGGGCCTGCGTTGGCGAGACTCCAGAGGCCCTGCGGGATCATCGCCGCGACGGCGCTGAAGCCCAGGATCGCCAGCGGCAGGATGAGAAGCGCCAGCATGACGAGCTTCATTTCCCGCGACTCGATCTTCTTGCCGAGATAATCCGGCGTGCGGCCGACCATCAGCCCGGCGATGAACACCGTGAGAATGGCGACAACCAGAAGCCCATAGAGACCAGAGCCCGTGCCTCCGGGCAGGATTTCTCCCAACTGGATCATGAACAGTGGCACCAGACCGCCAAGCGGCGTGAGCGAAGAGTGCATGGCGTTGACAGCACCGCAGGAAAGGCCCGTGGTGGCCACGGCGAAAAGTGCCGTCATGGCAAGGCCAAAGCGGACTTCCTTGCCTTCCATGTTTCCCTGCGCCGGATCAATGCCCAACGCCTGAAGAGCAGGCACGCCCTTGGCTTCGGCCCAATAGACAATGCCCGTGCCCACCAGAATGAACAGGAACATGGTGATGAACAGTGCACGCCCCTGACGCATGTCGCCCACCATGCGGCCAAACATGAAGGGCATTGCGCCTGAGACCACCAGCATGGCGAAAATCGACAGATAATTTGACCAGGCGGAGGGGTTCTCAAACGGATGGGCCGAGTTGGCATTGAGGAAACCACCGCCATTGGTGCCGAGTTGCTTGATGGCCTCTTGGCTGGCAATAGGCCCTACGGCCAGCGTCTGCTTCACGCCTTCGAGCGTGGTGACGGCAATCTGCCCCTGCAGCGTCTGCGGCATGCCGAGCCGCACAAATGCCAGCCCAATGATGATGGCGAGTGGCAGCAGCACATAAAGCGTAGCTTTGACCAGATCATCCCAGAAATTGCCGATGGTGCTGGCGCTGCTCCGCGCAAAAGCGCGCGTGAGCGCGACGGCCAGCGCGATGCCGGTGGCCGCCGAAACGAAATTCTGTACGGTGAACCCTGCCATTTGCACGAAATGGCTCATCGTCGATTCACCGGCATAGGACTGCCAGTTGGTGTTGGTGACGAAACTGATCGCCGTGTTGAACGAGAGATCGGGCGGCACGGCTCCAAAGCCCTGCGGGTCGAGTGGCAAAACGCCTTGCAGCCGCATCAAGCCATAGAGCAGCAGAAAGCCAGCCGCGTTGAAGGCGAGCATCGCGAGGGAATAGGCTTTCCAACCCTGTTCAACAGAAGAATCATAGCCGCTCGCCGCCGCCATCCCGCGCTCAACCGGCCCAAGCCAAGGCGTCAACCAGGTGCGGCGACCCGAAAACACGGCTGCCATATAGGAACCGAGACCCCAGGCGGCGAGAGTAACCGCAGCGAGAACGGCAATGATTTGAAACCAGCCAGCAAATGTCATGGCAATGAAACTCTGTGATCAATATTTTTCAGGATGAAGCAGCGCGTGGACGAGATAGGCGCCCAGGCCCAGCGCCACGAGAAGGCCGATGAATGCTTCCGCCATCTCAGCCTCACAGCCGCTCGCAGAAGCGCACATAGGCGCCAGCCAAGGCAAACAGCCCTGCCCCCAGCGCCAGGAAGACGATATCCAGCATGGTTCACCTCGCAGTTACATTCTGCGAAATGCACTCTTCTTCATAAGCCTTCGATATGGATTGCGGCGGCCCGGCATAAGGATTTCATAAAGATCAAAATTTGATCTGGAGATTCCACCTGGATCGCCATCTTGCGTGCGGCTCTTGCGGACGCGAAAAAATTCAAAGGGACTTTGGAGGACTCCATCGAGCGGCAGTCCGAACAGGCAAAGTAATAGAACCTCGATTGCTGACTGGTTTCGTCATTGTACTGAGTGCCATCACCATGGAAAACCTAAAACCCACAAAACGGGAACCCGGCGACCAACGCCGGTCCCCCCGGAAACACACCAGAAGTTCGTGCAGCTTTGCAAGATGTTGGACTATTCCGCGGAACATACGGCCAAGCTTCTTGGGATGAACGCAAGCACGCTTTAGTAGGTGTTTCGCAAAAGTCCTGAAGCGGCGGCGGGTGTCCTCGCGGAGCGGCCGAACCCCGGTCTAGGAGAAAAATTTGCAGGCATCCTCGGCCTTTTCCGCCTCCCAAACCTCGTTTGGAATTCTTGCTGCGGTCTCGACCTTGTCCTGCGGCAGGAAGCGGGCGTAGTGCTGGGCAACTATTTCAGGGGCATCCCGGATGGCATAGCTCGCCTGCCCACGCTTCTCCGCTCGTTCTGAAGGATCGAAGGTATGTTCACGAACCCTTCTTGACAGCCGCCTCATAGAACGAGCGGTCGATCCACGTCTCATAGTCGACTTTACCCTTGAGCAAATCCGCTTCAGCCATGAAGGCCTCCTCGCCCTTCAGCGCGTCAATCGCTTCCGGTGTTATGTCCGGATTCTGGTAGAATTTTCCGTTCGGATATGTGGACCGTACCGCGCTCTCGCTGCTTCCGGTTTCCTTGACGAAGATCTGGATGGTTTCCTCTGGATTCTGATCCGCCCAGGCGGCTGTCCTGATGTCGACCTCCATCAGCCGCGTGACGATATCCGGATATTTGCGCGCGAAACCGCCATTAACGCTGATGATAAAGGGGACAGACCATTCCGGCTTTCCGTTTTTGAATACGTCAAAAAGAACCCGCGCCTGGCCGAGTTCCACGAGTTTCGCGGCGGGGCCGGTACTTTCGACGATGGCATCGATGTCTCCGCGCGCCAGCGCGGGCCCCGAACTGTCGATGCCGATATTGAGGCTTTCGACGTCCTTGATCGAGAGGCCCACGGATTTCAGCGCCTTCGCGAAAGTCGAATGACGCACGGTGCCTTGCAGGTAGGCGACCTTCTTGCCCTTCAGGTCTTCAAGCTTCTGGATCGATGACTCGGGACGGACGATGATCAGTGTTTCATTGGATGGGACCCAACTCGACAGGCCGATTGCCTTGACATCCACCCCCTTCGCCGCAAGGCGCAGGGATGGGTTGTTGCCGATATAGGTGAAATCGATAGCGCCCGAACCAAGGGCGACCGATGCCGGGCCTCCGCCATCGAATGTCGTGAGCTCGATCCTGATCCCGTCCTTCTCAAATTCCTGTTCGAGCAGTTTCTTGTTGCGGAACAGAATGAACTTGAGATGGCCGGGCGCCGTTGATCCAACGCGAATGGCCTCCGGCTTGTCAGCAGCGCGTGCGGCGCGAAACCCCGCTACGGGAATCAGGGCCGAGGCAGCAATGCCCTTTACAAGGGTACGGCGTGAGAGCGAGCGATAGTCAAACATGAGAGAACCTTTCTGTTGAGAGAATTTAAGCTTGAGAAAGCTAGGCGAAATCTTCCTCTTCCGAACTCCGCCAGCGTGTGGCGTGTTTCTCGGCCGCCACCAGGGCGTAGTTCAGCAGGAAACCGACGATCGTAAGCGCAAGGATCCCGGCATACATGCGATCCGTGTCCAGCATCAGCGACGCGTTTTGGATGAGGTAGCCGATGCCGGATTGGGCAGCGAGCATCTCGGCGGCAATGACGGAAAACAGCGAGCTCTTCACGCCAAGCCGCATGCCGGCGACGATTGATGGAACGGCCGACGGTAGGATAACCTTGCGAAACAGGTTCCAGTCCGAGGTGCCCATTGCCCGCGCCGCCTTGATCAACAGCGGATCCACCGATTTGACGCCGACAATGGTGTTGACGAGGATGAAAAACACGGCGGCATAGAACGTCACGGCGATCTTTGAGCCCTCGCCGATGCCGAGCACCAGAATGAACACCGGCAGCAGTGCGAATTGCGACGTGTTGCGGAGTGCCTGAACGAGGAAGTCGGACAGCTTTTCGAACAGGCTGTAACGGCCCATCAGGAGGCCAAGCGGAATTGCAACCGCCAAAGCGAGCATAAAGCCGGCCGCCGCCCGCCCGATGCTGATGCCGATATTCCTCCCGAGTTCTCCGCTCACCGTCATGCTGTAGAGCGCTTCGACAACCGCGCTCAGGGGGGGAAAGAAAATCGCATTGATCCAGCCCACGCGTGGGGCGACTTCCCAAAGCAGCGCGAAGACTAGCAGCGCCGGAAGCCCGAGCAGCACGGTACTGCCAAGCGATTGCAGCGTTGAGGCAGCCGGCAGGAAGACGGGCCTGCTCCACCAGCCCCTGGGCGGCGTGTCGACGGCGGACTCATGTGTGACGTGGACCATCTCTTCCTCCTAGGCGCTCCGGGCAAGAGCCCAGTCGCGCTGGGCTTTCTGCACCTCGTCGCGGAGCGCATTCCACGCGCGCGCGCGATAGGCGTTGAAGTCCGGCCCATTGCGGATTTCGATGTCGCGCGGGCGCGGCAGATTGATCTCGATGATTTCCTTCACCCGGCCGGGCCGCGCCGTCATCACCGCCACGCGGTCAGCCAAGAAGATCGCTTCGTCGATTGCGTGGGTGACGAAGACAACCGTGGTCTTGATCTGCTCCCAGATGCGGAGAAGTTCGATCTGCAGGATGTCACGCGTCTGCGCATCGAGTGCCGCAAACGGCTCGTCCATCAGGAGAACTTGCGGATTGGTGGCGAGCGCTCGGGCAATGGCGACGCGCTGCTGCATGCCGCCCGAAAGCTGCGAGGGATACCGGTCCTCGAAGCCGTTGAGGCCGAACAGGCTCAGGAAATATTGCGCCGTCTCGCGGCGTTCCGCTTTCCCGACACCCCGTACCTCAAGTGCGTAAGCAACATTTTCGAGCGCGGTCCGCCAGGGAAACAGCGCGTATTGTTGAAACACATAGGCTGTGCCGGCATGGGGGTTAGAAACATGGTTTCCATCAATGGACGCAAACCCGGAGGTCGCCTCCGTCAGCCCCGCGACAATGTCGAGCAAGACCGACTTGCCGCTGCCGGACGGGCCGACAAGCGTAAGGAATTCACCTTTCCGAATGTCGAGGTCAACGCCGGACAGCACCGTGATGCGGTCGCTGGCCCTTCCATCGACCATCATGGTCTGTCCCGGCTTCAATCTGAAAACCTTGCGGACATCTTTCATCGTGATTCGATTGGAAACTTCAGTCATCGCCTGTTTTCCGTGGCGGCTGGGGCGGCACCTGGCTGAGGGACGCGAGGCGGATGCGATGGGTGGGATCAGCGGCGGTCCCACCCTCGCGGCCCTTTTTCCAGCCAAGGGCGCGCGCATAGCTACCGAAGAGGCCCGCCTCTTCGATCTCGGATTCCGACACACCAGACGGAGATTCGGGATTGATTGCGACGTACAAAGCATCCGCCGGGCAATAGATTTCGCAAAGGAAGCAGGTCTGGCAGTCCTGCTGCCGAGCGATCACGGGGATGCCGCCTGGGACCGCCTGAAAAACATTGGCCGGGCACGCCTTCACGCAAACATTGCAGGCGGTGCAGCGCGCCGCTGAAACAATCTCGATCATGATGCAAGCGCCCGCGCAGTCGGCCGGTCCCAAGTCAGCACCGGTGCATCAATGCCGGTGATGAGATTGCGCCGCAGAAATGCCGTGTCGCTCGCGGGTTTGTCCGTGCGCCTGTGCATGCCACGCGTTTCGGTGCGCGCCTCTGCTGATCGTTTCGCCCAGCGGCTGGTGGCAACAAGGCTCGCCGCTTCGCGCAAGCGAAGTGCCGCATGGCCGCTGCCACGCGCATGATCCCTCAAGCTGCTCCAAACACCATCAAGCCGGTCCAGTGAAGTTGCCAGCTTGGCGCCGGAGCGGAAGAAATTGCCATCAATCGGCAACATCTCCTCGCGTACCAGGGAAAGCACCTCGACCGGGTCAACGGTGTCTTTTTCGCCGGCCGCCGGGCGCAGCCCGGCTTGACCGGCGGGACTCACCTTGCGGCCGGCCCCCCTTGCCCCGATGGAAAAGGCAAAGGCGGAGGCGCCCTTGCCCGCCCATATCCCGGTTGCGATTGCCCAAGATGCATTGGGGCCGCCCCCGCCCGTGGCGGCGCCCGCGATATCCTGCCTCTCCAGCGCATCGCCTGCCGCATAGAGGCCGGGAATTCCGACCGAGCAATCATCATCAGTCCGCTTGAGCCCGCCAGTGCCGCGTACTGTGCCTTCGGAACGCAATGAAATCGGAAAAATCTCTTCGAAAGGATTTATTCCCGCACGCGCGAAGGGCAGGAAGCAGTTGGGCTGCCCGCGCCGGAGCGCGTCGGGCAGGACGCCAGTCGCCCTGTCAAGCCGCGCAAAAATCCCTCCTTCGAGCGAGGCCTGCGCAAGCCGAAGAAACCGCTCGCCCGGCGGAATGTCAATCTCAGAACCATCCGCACGATAGAAACTGGCCCAGCCATAGGGCAACCCCTTGTTGACGGAGCTATCGAGCGGCACGATGCCGTACTGACTTGAAAATTCCATGCCTGACAAGGTGGCGCCGAGTTCGGCTGCCATCAGATAGCCGTCTCCCGTCAATCCTGTGGTGCCAAGAATACGCGACCCGAACGCGCAGCCTCCAGTGGCGATCACCACCGCTGAGGCCTTTGCTTCCCATCGATTGTCGAGTTGACGCGCATAGCCGGCAGCACCTGCTACCGTGTCGCCCGATACCAGCAATTCGAGCGCCGGATGATGATCAAAGATTTTGACCCCTGCGCGTATCGCCAGCATGCGCATGAAACGCATGTAGTCGGGGCCTCTCATATTGGCGATATAAAGTTTTCCATCGTCATCATGCGGAAATGGATAGCCCCGCTCCGCCAGCACATGCAGATGTTGCGTGGCAGTGTCGATCACGCGATGCATTTGCCGCAGGTCGGCAAGGCCTTCTGCCGATTTCTGCCGTTCCTCAATCAGCTTGGCGCGCCTTTCTAATGATGTCGCAAACCATGTCCCGGTGTTTGACGGCGCGGTTGCTCCGCTGGTTCCCACATAGCCCTTGTCGACCATCGCCACGTCGTGGCCAGACTCGCGTGCCGCTAGCGCCGCCCAGCAGGCCGCGGGACCACCGCCCAGCACCAGGACATCCGCCGCAATGGAGATCTTATCGGTCAACGCAGCGTGCCTTGGGTTGCATGACGGCTTTATTCGGCAGCGGCGGGGGCTCCGAACCAAGACGGCTCTTTTCCCGCGATCCATTTGATGTTGCAGCCAATGGCGTTCTTCTGGTCGGCTGGCGGAGACTGGCCCGTGAGAAGCAGATCCGTTGCCGCGCGGAGGTCGGCACCCGTTACCGGCACATCATTCTTCGGCCGGCTCCCGTCGAACTGACCATGGTAGAAAAGCTTGAGGTCACCATCAAAAAGATAGAGATCGGGCGTGCACGCTGCGCCATAGGCCTTGGCGACATCCTGATTTTCGTCCTTCAGATAGATGAAGTCATAGCCAAACTCGCGAGCCCGCTCGCCCGACGCGGCCAGAGATTCGACGGGATAGCTTGAGGCATCATTGGAATTGATTGCGATGACGCGAACACCCTTTGCCGCGTAATCCCGCGCGTAGGCGGAAAAGGCCTCCTGGATGTGCAGGACATAGGGGCACCGGTTGGAGATGAACGCCACAAGCACCGCCTTCGCGCCTGCGACATCGGACAACGAGAAAATTCGGCCCTCCGCATCGCCAAGGTTGAAATCGGGAGCTTGTGTGCCAATTGCGATCTGGTTGGAAAATGTAACCGGCATGGCCAATCCCACAAATGTCTACTTTTCTAGTAGACAATATGCGGCAGGCACGGAACTGCAGCAACCACAATTTTTCTAAAGAGTTTGTTGAGCGTTGAGAGTCACCTCCAGCCTTCCCAGCGCGGAAGATTATCTTTGAAAATTCAAGCCGTAAGCACTTTATTCGGTTTGGCTGTGAACGTCCGTTTCTGGGATGGGGGTCAGCACAATACCCGCCGACAAAAGGGCAACAGAAATCCATGTAGCTATCGGCGAAAACCATTTGATGCCGAGAAAATGCGAGCTACGGCACAGGGACTGCGCGAGATCGCAGATGGATGATCCCGCGATCGTACAGGACAGCGATTCAGCTGGTGAAAGATAATTGTTGGAGATCACCGGCCAGAAGACGATGGCCCACCATGCCAGCGCCAGCGCAAGCGCAACGGCGCCCGCAGAAGCCGCCCCTCTCCCGAGACGGGACAGGGTTGATGGACGAACCACGATCATGCGGCGGCGCGCCCATCTGCGGGTGCGTGGCCGAGTGCGGCAAGAATTCGGCCGCGCAGCGCCACGATCGCCGGGTCATCGCGGCGGCGCGGGAAGTCCTGCTTCACCTCTACCTCCGCGACAATGCGCGCCGGGCGGTCGCTCAACACGACAATGCGATTGGAGAGTAGCAGCGCCTCCTCCACGTCATGGGTCACCATCAGGGCGGTAAAGCCCGCGCGTTTCCAGATGGCCAACAACTCGTCCTGAAGTCCCATGCGGGTCAGCGCATCAAGCTTTCCGAACGGTTCATCCAGCAGCAGGATCTTGGGGTCATTCACCAAAGCCCTGGCCAGCGCGGCGCGCTGCGCCATGCCGCCCGACAACTGGTAGGGATAGGCGCTGGCGAATTTTTCCAGGCCCACAAGCTCAAGCGCCTCATGGATCACATGCTGGCGGCCGCGCAGTTCGTTGCGCGCCGCAAGACCGGTGGCGACATTGCTCCACACCGTGGCCCAGGGAAACAGCGTCGCATCCTGGAAGGCGAGAATGCGTGAAGGGTCCGGAGCCTTCACAACATTCCCGCCCGCCAGAATCTCGCCCCGCGCGGCATGATCCAGACCCGCGACAAGGCGAAGGAGCGTCGACTTCCCGCAGCCGGACGGACCGAGCAGCGACACGAATTCGCCCGCCTTCACATCAAGCGACACGTCCTCGAGAACGGCCAGCGGCTTTCCATCGAGATGGAAGGCATGAGAGACGCTGCGGACCACGAGCGTCTCGCCCTGCGATGCTTCCGTCATGTGATGAACCCGGCCTGCCAGCGCAGCAGCCGCCCCCTGATGATGAACAGCAGCTTCACCAGCCCGGCGCAGAGCAACGCCATGATGATGAGTGTCGCGTAGACATTGGCGTAACCCGAGTAAGCGGTCTGGAACTGAATGTACCAGCCAAGCCCATATTTGGCGCCCAGCATCTCGGCCACAACGAGAATGGCGAAGGAAAAATAAAGGCCCATGAAGAGGCCGACGAAGACATGCGGCAGGGAGCCAGGAATGGCGATGTGGCGGATCTGATACCAGCTTTTGGCGCCAAGCGTGTTGGCCACGTCGTAATAGGCCTTGTTGATGGCGCCCACGCCGGAGGCGGTGAGAATGGCAACCGGAATCCCGCAGGACAAGGCCACGATGAAGATGCTGGCGGCGAAGGTTGTTGGAAAGAAATAGAAGGTGACCGGAATCCAGGCGGACGCAGGCACCGGCCCAATCAGCTTGAGGACCGGCATGCCCCAGTAGGAAAAGCGCGGTGACCAGCCCAGCGCCAGGCCGATGACATAGCCCACCGCGATGCCGGAGAAAAAGCCCAGCGCCCAGAGCCGGAGCGAATAAAGAATGCAGATGAGAAGCCTCGGGCCATCCGAGACATAGACATTCAGCAGGCCATGCGGCGGCGAAAAGAAAGGCTTGGGCAGCCAGCCAAATTTGGCCGTCGCCAGTTCCCACAGGAAGAGCCACACGCCCAGCGCCACGAACCACGGGCCATAGTGGATCAGCCGTTCGCCCGCCTTGCCCAACCGCTGCACGGTGAAGGCGAGTATAACAAGCAGCGCCGCCACGCCGCCGGTCAAGGCGGCGAACAGCGGGCCGCTGCCCCATGGCACGACATCGGGCAAGGCGATGGTGACCACGGCGGTTGCGAGCCAGAAGACGGCGGCGGCAAGGGCGGCGCGCCAGACATGCACAGGAATGCCAACAGCCAGCTTGGCGATGTCACGATTAAGAGCGCTTACGGCGTCAGTCATTGCGGCACGTCCCGCTAATTCAGGCCAAAAGATTGACGGTGATGCGCTGCGCGAATTCCTTCGGGTCTGTCGCCGGATCGAGCACCTTCACGAGTTTCAGATCTTCCGAGGCCTGTTGAATCTGGTCCACGAGTTCCTGGCCGATCGGATGGTTGTGCGCCACCAGATGGCCGATCACCGCCTTGAGGTCATCAAGGCTGAGGCCTGCGGGCTTGAGATTATCGAAATACCACTGCGCCACTTCCTCGGGGTGATTGGCGGTATATTCGTGCACTTCGATATTGGCTTCGGCGAGCCTGCGGATGGCATCCTTGTTGGCTTCATAGAACACGCCGTTGGCGCCCAGCACGCAGCAGGTATGGTTTTCATAAACGCCGGTCTGCGTGTCGGCGATCTTGGTGAAGCCGAATTTGTTTTCGATCGAATAGGCCCAGGGATCGAGATGAGCGGCAAGATCGGCCTCGCCACGATCCACCGTGTCGCCCACGAGGTCGAAGGGCACGGCCTTCCATGTCACGTCATTCTCGGGATCAATGCCGGCCTTGGCGAGCGTCACCTGAAAGGCCACCTGCGGCGGTGCGCCCACGCCATAGGTGGCGATGGTCTTGCCTTTCACGCCCTGAATGTCCTTCACACCGGATGCCTTCGACGCAAGGAGGCGCTGGCAGCCGCCATGCGAACCCACGAACAGCTTCACGTCGAAGCCCTGCTCGAGCGGCTTCAGCCAATCGCCGATCAGCCCCGCTCCAGCATCGGCCTTGCCGGTGGCCAGCGCCTGAATAAGCGTCTGGCCGCTGGCGCCCTGATAGAACAGTTCAACATCGAGATTGTGTTTCTGATAAAGGCCCTTGGCGACACCGAAGCCCAGCGGCGAATGGCAAGCCGCCACTTCCGTCCAGGCCAGCCTGACCTTTGGCGCAGGCCCCGCAATGGCGGGCGAGAAAATCCGCGATCCGGCGGCGCCTGCGCTGGCGGCGATGCCCGCCGCGCCTGCAGCCTGAAGCAGCTTGCGGCGGGATACGCCTTTTTTGATCTTGCTCATGATGGCCCTCGACTTTTTTAAAAGAAAAATCAGGCGGCTTTCGCCGCGTTGCCGCCCGTTGCCGCGGCAGCTTCCAGCGCCTGCGCGATGTCCGCGATGATATCGTCGGCATGTTCGATGCCGATTGACAGGCGCACGTAGCCGGGCGTCACGCCCGCAGCCAATTGCTCGGCAGAGGAAAGCTGCTGATGGGTGGTCGAGGCGGGATGAATGGCAAGCGAGCGGGAGTCACCGATATTGGCGACGTGATAGAGAAGCTTCAGCGCATTGATGAAGACCTGGCCAGCCTCAATGCCGCCCTTCAGTTCAAAGCCCACCAGCGCGCCATATCCGCCTTTCAGATATTTATCGGCGCGCTCCTTCAGCTTGCCTTTCTGCAGGCCGGGGAAGATGACATTGTCAATCTGGCGATTCTTCGCCAGATAGTCCGCCACCTTCACCGCATTCTCGTTCTGCTGGCGCACGCGCAGCGGCAGCGTTTCAAGCCCTTGAATGAAATTCCACGCATTGAAGGGAGAGATGGCGGCGCCGAGATCGCGCAACAGCTTGACGCGGATGCGGAGAATATAGGCGATGGGGCCAAGCGGCTTCGCGGCTTCCGTCCAGATGGCGCCGTGATAGGCGTCATCCGGCTTGGTGAGCTGGGGAAAGCGCTCGGCATGATCTTCCCACGGGAAGTTGCCGCCATCGATGATGACGCCGCCGATGCTGTTGCCGTGGCCGCCAATATATTTCGTCGCCGAATGCACCACCACGGCGGCGCCATATTCAAACGGCCTGGCGATCAGGGGCGCTGCCGTATTGTCGACGATCAGCGGCACGCCAAGCTTGCGGCCAATGGCGGCAACTTCAGCGATCGGGAATACATGCAGCTTCGGATTGGGCAGCGTCTCGGCGTAGTAGGCCTTGGTGCGCGCATCGGTGGCCTTGCGGAAATTTTCAGGATCGGAAGGATCGACGAAGCGCACTTCGATGCCGAAGGATTTCAGCGTCTGCGACAGCAGCGTGACGGTGCCGCCATAAAGATCGGTGGAGGAGACAATGTTGTCGCCCGCCTGTGCCAGGTTGAGCACGGAATAGGCCGATGCCGTTTGGCCCGATGCGACGGCAAGAGCCGCAACGCCGCCCTCAACTGCAGCAATCCTCTGTTCAAAGGCATCCTGCGTCGGGTTCTGCACGCGGGTATAGATGTTGCCGAGTTCTTCAAGCGCGAACAGCCGCGCCGCATGCGCCGTATCCTGGAACTGATAGGAGCTGGTCTGGTAAATCGGCACCGCCACCGCGCCCGTCGCGGGATCGGCGCGATAGGTTCCGCCATGCAGCGCCAGCGTTTCAGGCTTGTTGGATGATGTGGTCATGGGAGGCCTCGTGTTGAAGTGACGGGATCAATAGGCTGATGCGGCAGCGAGCGGTTTGTTGCGTTCGGCAGGGTCGAGAAGATCGGCGTGGTGGGCGCGCGCCACGTCGGGGTGCGAACGCAGCCTGCTCTTGAGATAGTTCTTCGCCACTTCGCGGAAGAGCGGGTTCTGGGCGTCCTGCGTTACGCCGCGCACATGGGCGGCAAGATCGATAGGCAGATCGAGAACAGGCACGGTTGAGTCCAGCCGCGCGCCAAGGAAGAAGGCCACCGAAAGGCGGTCGCCACCCTCGGGCGGCGACACCACGCGGTGCACATTGGCGCGCAGATAGCCGCCTGAGGCCATCTCAAGCAATTCACCGATATTGACAATGAAGGTGCCTGGCACCGGCGGCGCTTCGATCCAGCCATCCGGCCCTTCGACCTGAAGCCCGCCCACCCTGTCCTGCAGCAGCACGGTGACGAAGCCTGAATCCTTGTGCGCGCCAACGCCCTGATCACCGTCCTCGCGCTTGCGGCCGGGATAGCGGATGATCTTCAGAAGCTGGTTCGGTGCTGGCGTATAGATAGGCGCGAAGACTTTCGGATCCTGTCCCAAGGATTCCGCCAGCGCCTCGGTGATGCGGATGCCGAGCGCCGTCACGTCGTCTTGGTAGCGCAACAGGGTGGACTTCAATTCCGGAAGGGCGGATGGCCACTGGTTCGGTCCGATCAGTCTCGTCCAGGCAGGCGCGGACCGGTCGATTGGGCGGGCTGGCTGTTCCGGCCCGATGTCCACCTGCTCGCGCCAGTCCGGCTTGCCCCGCGTATGCTCGAGGCCCGCGCGGTTATAGCCGCGGAACTGCGGCGACTTGACCATCTGGATTTCCAGCTTGTCATCCTCCGGCAGGCTGAAAAATTTCCGCGAGAGCGCCAGCACCTCATCCACCAAGGCGGCATCGATACCGTGACCGGTCAGATAGAAGAAACCAAGGCTCCGCGCGGTGTCCCGCAGTTCGGCGAGAAAGGCCTGTCTGTTTTTGTTCTTCCCAGAGAGCCGAGAAAAATCGAGAGTTGGAAGGGACCGGGGGGAAAGCAGCACAATGGCACCTGCTTGTCTAATCACTACTGTTTTAGCAGTGTATTAAGATGCAGAGAACCGGACAACTGAGGAAAATTTAATCTGATTGCTGAGAATTTCTATATCGTCAAAGCGATGTCTCGCACGATATACCTCTATATATTCTACGTATAAAATCGTCTTATAACCCCCATTGGTTACCCGAAGGAGTTTGACATGCCGACCATCACCCGCCGCCAATTGGGATTAGGCGCATTTGCCGCTGCGGCTACGCTTGCGGTTCCGGTCCGCGCCGCGACGTCCGGCACCATCAGGATTGGCTACCAGAAGACCAACCTGCCGGTGATCGCCAAGCAGCAGCATGTGGTGGAGGACGCGCTCAAGGATAAATCCGTCAACGTGGAATGGGTGGAGTTCAATGCCGGGCCGCCGATCATCGAGGCCCTGAACGCGGGCGCCATCAATGTCGGCTGGACGGGCGATGCGCCGCCGATCTTCGGGCAGGCGGCGGGCGCCAAGATCGTGTACGTCGCCGCCCTGCCGTCGAATGGCAAGGGTGAGGCAGTGATTGCCAAGCCGTCTTCCGGCATCACCACCATCGAAGGCCTCAAGGGCAAGAAGGTGGCGGTCGGCAAGGGAACCAGCGCTCACAATCTGCTTGTCGCCGCGCTGGAGTCAAAGGGCCTGAGCCTGAACGACATCGAGGTTCACTATCTGCCGCCGCCGGACGCGTCGGCGGCTTTTGCGGCCGATCAGGTCGATGCATGGTCGATCTGGGATCCCTTCCTCGCGGTGGCGGAAGTCAACTACAAGCCCACGGTGCTGGTGCGATCGCCCGATGTGCTGAAGGTCAACACCTATTTTCTCGCCAACCCGGATTTTGCCAAGGACAATGGCGGTACCATCGACGCGACGCTTGCGGCGCTCAAGACGGCGGCCGCCTGGGCCGATGCCAACCGCGGCAAGGTGGCGGAAGCGCTTCATGAAGTGACGGGCGTTCCCCTGGAGGCGCAGACACTGGCGGCGGAGCGGGCGCAGTTCGGAATCTTCCCCCTGACGCCCGAGATCATCGCGGGCCAGCAGGCCACCGCCGACCGCTTCTTCAAGCTTGGCCTCATCCCCAAGGAAATCAAGATCGCCGATGCCGTGTGGGCAAAGGCCTGAACCGGCCGATGGCCGCCATATCCGCTTCCGATGCGCGTGAGGCTGGGTCCATCTGGGAGCAGGGCTGGATCGGCTGGCTGCTGCCGGCGGTGCTGGTCATCATATGGGAAGCCCTGTCGCGCTTGGGATTCCTTGCACCCAATGTGCTTCCCTCTCCATCCGCCATTCTCGAAGCGGGATGGCGGCTCACGCTGTCGGGTGAGCTGCCGCATAATATGCTGGTCAGCACAGGCCGCGCGCTGCTTGGCCTGGCGATCGGCGGCAGCTTCGGCTTTGCGCTGGGGCTTGCCAATGGCCTCTCGCGCAAGTCGCGCGATATAAGCGACACCACGCTGCAGATGATCCGCAATGTACCGCACCTCGCGCTGATCCCGCTCGTCATCCTGTGGTTCGGCATCGGCGAGACTGCGAAGATTTTTCTCGTGGTGCTCGGCGTCTTCTTTCCGATCTATGTGAACACGCTGCTGGGCGTGCAGAGCGTTGACCCGCAGTTGATCGAGATGGGGAAGACCTATGGCATGGGCCGCTGGGATCTGTTCCGCAAAGTGATCCTGCCGGGCGCGCTGCCGGCGATCTTCACCGGCCTCCGCTACGGACTCGGCATCATGTGGCTGACGCTGATCGTGGCGGAAACCATCGCCGCGCAATCCGGCCTTGGCTACATGGCGATGCAGGCGCGCGAGTTCCTGATGATCGATGTAGTCGTGCTTTCAATTCTCATCTACGCGCTTCTGGGAAAACTGGCTGATGTTCTCGCCCGCGCGCTGGAGCGCATGGCGCTGCAATGGCATCCCGCCTTTCAGACGAAGGGCGGATGATGGCCTTTGACATGACGCCTGGGACGTCCTTCGCAATCCAGGGCGTGACACGGCATTTTGGCCCTGTGCATGTCCTGCGCGGCATCGACCTCGTGGTCCCGCAAGGGCAGTTCCTTGCCGTCATTGGCAAAAGCGGCTGTGGAAAATCCACCCTCCTCCGCCTGCTGGCTGGTTTGGACAAACCGACAAGCGGCAATATCCTTCGGAATGCAGCTGTTCAGGAACGGGCCGGAACCCGCATCATGTTTCAGGAGCCGCGGCTTCTGCCATGGGCAAGGGTTTCAGCCAATGTCGCCGTCGGCCTGACGGGCCTGCCGCTGCGCGCCGAAGGCGAATCACGCACCGCCGCCATTCTCGAAGAGGTCGGGCTTGGTGCGCGCGGCGGGGATTGGCCGTCGACACTTTCGGGCGGCCAGCGCCAGCGCGTGGCCCTGGCGCGCGCGCTGATCGGCGCGCCTTCGCTTCTGGCGCTGGATGAACCGCTTGGTGCGCTGGATGCGCTGACACGCATCGAAATGCAGCAGTTGCTGGAAAGGGTATGGCTGGAAAAGCGCTTTACCGCCGTGCTCGTGACGCATGATGTGAGTGAGGCCGTCGTGCTTGCCGATCGCGTGGTCGTTCTGGACGCAGGGAAAATTGCTCTCGACCTGGCAATCGATCTGCCGCGCCCCCGGCGGCGGGGGGCCGCCGAGATTGCGTCATTTGAACAGACGATTCTCGGCCAGCTCTTCAATGCAGCAAGCAGCGAGGCTGCCGCGTTATAAAAACAACCCTGGGCTTCGGACTCATAAAACCTGAGCCAGAGACGCACAGCGGCGATTTTTGCGAAGGCCAGATAGGCTGTGGCCTTGCGGTTGACCTGCTCCCCTGAATGCCCTCGCTTATAGGTTGGTCCTGTTCAGGTTTTGGTCCATGTTGGACCGGTTTGCAAACTCGACTGGGGTGAGCCCGTTCAGGCTCGTGTGTGGGCGGTTCTGGTTGTAGTCGGTCCTCCATTCTTCGATGATGTTCTGCGCCTGCCGGTAACTTACGAACAAGTGCGCGTTGAGACACTCGTCGCGCAGTCGGCCGTTGAAGCTTTCGACGAAGCCGTTCTGCATGGGTTTGCCGGGGGCGATGTAGTGCCATTCGACGGCGTGTTCCTCTTGCCACTGCAGGATGGCATTCGAGGTGAGCTTCGTGCCGTTGTCACTCATCACCATCAGGGGACAGCCACGGCTTTCGACGATGCGGTCCAGCTCCCTCGCAACTCGGTGGCCGGAGATCGAGTTGTCGGCGACGGCGGCGAGGCATTCCCGGCTGAAGTCGTCGATGACACAGAACACCCGGAACCGTCGGCCATCGGTCAGGGCGTCGGACACGAAATCCAGGCTCCAGCGCTGGTTCGGCTCCTGCGGGATGTTCATGGGCGACCTGGTGCCAAGAGCCCGCTTCCGGCCGCCACGCTTGCGGACCGTAAGACGCTCCTCGCGATAGAGCCGATACAGCTTCTTCCAGTTCACATGGACGCCTTCACGCTCCAACAGGATGTGAAGCCGCCGGTAGCCGAACCGCCGCCGCTGGCTGGCAAGCTCCTTCAGCCGCCGCCGCAAGCCAGCATCGTCAGGGCGCTGTGACTGGTAGCGGTAGACCTTCGGATCGATCCCCACCAGGGCACAGGCATGGCGCTGGCTATACGCCTTCTCCTTCATCGCCCAATCCACGGCATTCCTCCTCGAACTGGGCGTCAGAAGTTTTTTGACAACATCTCGCGGAGTGTCGATGCATCCATCATCGACTCCGCCAGCAGCTTCTTCAGCTTGGCGTTCTCTTCTTCCAGAACCTTCAGCTTCCGGGCCTGGGACACTTCCATGCCGCCATATTGCGAACGCCACTTGTAGAACGTCGCATCGCTGATCCCGTGCTTCCGGCACAGATCCGCCGCCGACAAGCCAGCGCGATGCTCCTTCAGGATCGAAATGATCCGTTCCTCGGTGAACCTGCTCTTCTTCATCGTCCGTCTCCTTTCCAGAGAACAGACTAACCGCAAACCGGGGACATTTCAGGGGAGCAGGTCACAGAAACTACTTCACAAATGCGGGATATGGTGACGTCTAAGATTAAAGCACTCTAAAAGACATTTAACATAAATCACTGATTCCCGAACCGGCTGGCGCGCACTGCGCGTGAAAGTCAGTCCCGCTCATGTTCAGAGAACGCGGTTTCGAAACAAGCCTCACATACGAAGTCCAGTGTCGCTTCTAAAAAAATGCATGTGCTGCTTCGGAAACTCTACATAGGCGGTTCCGCCCGGCAGCGCCGCATCTTCCGGAAAGGTAACAGAAATGGAGTTCCCGCCTGCTGTTCCATGAATTACTTTTTGCGAACCCAGTTCCTCCACCAGAGAAATGCTGAATGGTAATGCAGTTTCCAGCGCCTTAGTTCCAAACCGTAACCGCTCAGGGCGGATGCCCATGACAAACGACCCAACCGGTGCACCAGGCGCCGGAAGGGTTTCTCCCGACGCTACCCGGACAAGTTGGCCATCCGACTGTACATCCAGCATGTTCATAGCTGGGGAGCCGATAAAATTTGCCACGAACAAACTTGCCGGCCTTTCATAGATTTCAATCGGTTTTCCGATTTGCTCGACCTTCCCACCGTTCAACACGACGATGCGGTCCGACATCGTCATGGCTTCGACCTGATCGTGGGTGACGTAGAGCGTGGTAACGCCAAGCCGCTGCTGCAACTCACGGATCTCAACACGCATATGATTCCGCAGCTTCGCATCAAGGTTGGACAGCGGCTCATCGAAGAGAAACGCTTGCGGCTCCCGCATGATCGCCCTGCCCATGGCCACGCGCTGCTGCTGGCCACCAGATAACTGGGAGGGCTTGCGCTCCAGAAGCTGCTCGATTTGAAGGACTGCGGCGACTTCCCTTACGCGCTGCTTTACACGGGCGTCTGGCGTCTTGCGGATCCGGAGTCCATAGGCCAGGTTCTCAAAGACCGTTTTCTGGGGATACAGAGCATAGTTCTGGAAAACCATCGCGATATCGCGATCACGCGGTTCGAGTGAAGTGACATCGCGCCCGCCTATGAGCACATGTCCACTCGTCAACTCCTCAAGACCTGCAGTGATGCGGAGAATCGTTGACTTGCCGCACCCCGAGGGCCCGAGAAGACTGATGAACTCGCGGTCTTTCACGTCCAGCGAAAAGCCGGGGATCACCTCTAGGGACCCGAATTTTTTCCTGAGATCGCGGATTTCAATATTCGCCACTGGTTTCTCCTAATCCTTGATCGCGCCCATCGACATGCCGCGAACCATGTATTTTTGCGCGAGAATCGAGAAGAGGAGCACCGGCATTACGAGGACCATTCCGGCTGCCGCAACGTAGTTCCACCCGACCTCCGTCCACGTAATGAACTCCGGTATGGCAACCGGCAGCGTCTTCGCCTTTGCCTTCGTCAGGATCAGCGCGAAAAGAAACTCGTTCCACGAGAAGATGATACAGAAAATAGCCACGGCAATGATGCTGGGCCGCAGCACAGGCAGCAGAATGTCACGGATCGCGCCGAGCTGGGTCTGCCCGTCGATCATCGCGGCCTCCTCCAGTTGCACCGGCACCGCTTTGATGAACCCCGTCATCATCCACACCACGAAAGGAAGGTTGAAGGAAGTGTAGGCGATGATAAGCCCAAGCTTTGTATCGAGAAGCGCCATCGTCTTGAAGATCATGAAAATCGGCAATGCCGCAACGATCGGCGGAAACATGCGGACTGACAGAATGTAGAAGGCAAGATCATCCCGCCCGCGAAACGAGAAGCGCGCCAGCCCGTAAGCGGCGAGTGTGCCGAAAACCAGCGAAAAGACGGTGCTGCCCACCGAAACGATGAGTGTGTTGGTCAGCATGTGCAGCATCGGCTTGGTTTCGAAGATAAACCGGTAGGAGTCGAGTGTCGGTGAAAACCAGAACGTCGAACCAATTCCAGCATAAATCTGCTGCTGCGTCTTGAAGGAAGACACGATCAGGTAGGCGATGGGTAGAAGCGAGAAGACTCCATAGACGACGAGAATGACGGCAACAGCGATCCAGTATGATCTGCTTTTGGGCGCGCGCATGTTCAGGCCCCCTTCCCCCCGGTCATGAACCGGTTCAGCAGTTTCGTCATAGCGGTAATGATGACCAGCATCGACAGCGCGATGATTGCTCCCTGGTGCATAAAAAAATATTCGAAGGACGATCTGAAAGCCATGACGGGGAGAATTTCTGTCACGCGCCCAGGACCGCCGTTGGTCATGATGTAGATCGTGTCAAACATACGGTTGAAGGCGTCAATCGTGCGGATGAGAAGCGCAATGGCAATGATGGGCCGCATCATCGGCAGCATGATGTCGACGAAAACGCGAAAGCGGCTGGCGCCATCAACTTCCGCAGCCTCAAAGGGTGACTGCGGCAGCGCACGCATGCCGGCAAGCAGGAGCAAGAGCATGAACGGTGTCCATTGCCATACGTCCGCGACAATGATTCCAAACAGTGCTGTGTCTGGGTTATTGAGTATTGAGTAGTTTTGCACGCCCATCGCCTTGAGTATGCCGGCGATGAGGCCGAATTCACCGTTGAAAAGAAAACGCCAGATCGTTCCCACGACCACGGGTGTCAGCATCATCGGCATGAGAAAGAGCGGAAACAGAAAATCGCGCCCACGGAAGCTGTGAAAGAAAATCGAAGCCAGCAGAAGACCAAGCACAAATTCGACTGTCACCACCGCCACCACGAGAAATAGCGTTGTGAGCAGCGACTGCCAATAGTCGCCCGAACTCGAAGACTTCCTTCAGATTGTCGCCAAGCGACCAGCCGGATAGCATCGGGTTCGTGAGGATGACTGTGTGGCTGGCAAGATACAGGGAATAAAGCAGAGGAAACAAAGTGATCGACAGAAGAATGATAAGCGTCGGACTAAGAAAAAATAGCGGACGCAGCCGGCGCAGCAATGGCGCGCGATAGGGCGTATTTTTCACAGTGTCGGCCATGAACGCATCCGTTGCCTCAAAAGGCCAGGCGGCAACATTGAAGTCCGCCGCCTGGAAGTTGTGGGAGGTTAGAGAAGTTCGACCTTCGGAGTACCCTTGTAGTTCGATGTAACCGTCTTGGGATATTCCTTGTCGCCCTGGTAGAAGCCATATTGCTTCATGAGCTTTCCGACTTCCTTGTCAGCGGTGACGATCGCGTCTTCTACGTTCGTCTTGCCGATCATGCAGTCCTGGAAAGCAATAGCCACCGTGTCTTCCCATTGCCGCTCGTTGGCAATCTTCGGGGCGTCCCAGAGTTTCTTGCCGACGAGCTTCGTTGACTCAAGAAGAATCGGGAAGTGCCCATATTTGTCTTTGTATTTCTCAAGGAGCGAAACTCGCGACGGCGCCGCATCACCTGCTTGAAGGATTTTTTCCTGAATGGCGGGAGAAGACAGCCACTGCGAGAACAGGAAGGCAGCTTCCTTATTGGCAGACGATTTTGCAATCGCCAGACCAAAGCTGGCAAGCCGGGTATAGCCGCCTGTCACTTCGCCGTTCGGAGCAGGCGTGTCAAACCCGGTGGGCGGCCATGCATAGGCGTTCTTGCCGGCGACCTTTGATTGCTTTGGATCTTCCTGCACCGCAAAGATGATGGCCCAGTTGAGATTCATGGCGATGTTGCCCTGCGAATACGCCGCCGAAGCTTCGCCAAGCTCGAAGTCAAGTGAACCCGGCGGAGTGATCTTGTTCTGGTAGATGTCACGGATGATCTGCATCGCGTGCTTTGCATTCTCGAAGTTCTCAGGCGGCTGTGAGAATGTCGGATGGAGGTAGTCATCAAACACCGTGCCACCCATCGACAGGAAGGGAATGGTCACCATTTCCATCATCGCCGTGCGGAGGCCATGGATCACGTATCCATAGTGATCACCCTTGGTGAACTGCGCTGCCTGATCGTAGAGTTCCTTCCAAGTCACGGGGGCTTTAAGGCCAGCCTCAGCATACCAATCCTTGCGGTAAGCCAGAATTGGGAAAGTGAACATGTTCGAGAACATGTAGACTTCATCCAGATAGCTGTTCGTCTTCTGGCATTCCGCAGAGAGGTCGTTGTAGTTGAAGTTCGGGTCCGAAAGGTTTGAATCCGCCATGAAGGATGTCAATGGCTCCATATAAGGGGCATAGCCAGGGAACCAGATCGAATCGATGTTGTAGAGGTCGTATTCGTCAGAACCTGTCGCAAGCAGCTGCATGTGCTTGCCAACCGCCTCGCCATACTGCACGGTGTCGATTGTGACTTTGATTCCTGTTTCCTTTTCGAAGTCGGGCACGAACTGGCGCATGAAGTCATTATGTGGATAGCCTGCGAGATTGGATATGCGCACTGTCGTTCCGGCATAAGGCTTGGCCGCCTCTGCCAGAGACCAGTCCGCGGCGTGTGCGACACGCGGGCGAATGACAGTCCCGGTGCCTGCCGCAGCAAAGCCCGCTGCAAGAAGCGAAGAGTTGCGCAAGAACTCACGGCGGCTGACGGCTGTGTCCCTTAGGAAGGATTGCCGGCTGGCAACTGCCCTTCCGAAGGCATTCATCATGTCGATAGTGTCCTTTTTCATGTTTTCCTCCCTTGAAAAATGGACGTCTTCTTCCAGCCCGCGACGTTGCGTCACCGCAGGGTCTTATACTTCAGCACTAGATCGGAACTTCGCTCCGGGAAGGCCGGGTACCTCCGGGTCAGCTCCAGGTCATCGTATCAAGATCGATCAGTTCAACCTTGTAGCCATCAGGATCTTCAATGAAAGCGATGTGTGTCGTGCCATGCATCATGGGGCCGGGCTTACGCGGGATCTTCGCGCCATTTGCCTCGAGCTCCTTGCAGATGCCATAAATGTCGCGGACGCCTAGCGCGATGTGCCCATAGGCGGTGCCAAGCTCATAGCCCTCGGGTTTGTCCCAGTTATACGTCAGCTCGATCACGGCATTGGATTGCTCAGGCCCATAGCCGACGAAGGCAAGCGTGAATTTCCCTTCTGGGAATTCATTGCGCCTCAACAGCTTCATGCCAAGCAGCCGTGTATAAAAATCAATTGACTTGTCGAGGTCCTTGACCCGCAGCATCGTGTGCAGCAGGCGGAATTTGGCTTCACTCATCAAATCGTCTCCTGGGGGATTGAGAAGCGCTGAAAGGCAACGCATGCGAGCCACTGCAGACTACGCCTTGGCGGCGCGCCGCGACGAGCATCCGGCACATTTCGCCGTTTGCCGCTGCATTTGTCGAGACGCGCCGGATCTCGCGCATGTGAACGGCAAGATCGGACACAGCGGCGCCCTTCGTATCGCAGATGCCAGGTTCCTTCGCGAGGACCGGAAGCCCCGCCTCTCGGCGCTTTTCGATATAGTCAGAAAAGAGATCTTCTATCCGATGAGTGGCGGCGATCTGTTCCAACTCCCCGATCGTAGCGCTTGCAAACGTGGGGTCCTGCAATCCTTGGCGCCGCAAGGCATTGACGAGGCGCCCCTGGCGCATCAACATGCCCTTCACGGCGAAGTCGCGGCGCAAGGTGTCGAGCGTCCCGGACGCATGGCGGGGAAAGGCCGCATCAAATGCGCGGCTGCCGTTCACGCCGGCGTTGATCTCCGCGCTCGCGAAATGATCCATAAGATTTAGATGAAAGGCGGATACCCAAGGGAGATTCATCACTGCGGCTCGCATTTCTTCCGCCATGAGGTAGACGAAGTTGACGGGACACCAGAACGTGGGCAGCCGCAGCGAAACGGTTACGTCGCCCGCAGCGACTTTAACACCAACCACGAAGTCGAGATCTGCGACCGCCTCATCAATCTCGGGGTCACGAACCGCGGCGATGGCGCCGCGAACTTCGCGCTCGCGCTGTTGAAGCTCAACTGGTGGAACGCCTTCCACGTCAAGCGGCCTTGGGCAAGGCGAATTCCGAGGGAACGCTTACGCCATATAACTTGGCGGCATTCAACCCCAGAATTTTCCGTTTTACGTCAAGCGTAAGCTGGGTTCCGGCCTCCTGCGCCGTGTCGTCGTCGAACTGGAAATCCATGAACTTCTCGATGATCCAGCCGGGGCTGGTGATCGCATAGTCCGAGCCGAACAGAAGCCTGTCGGGACCAACCCAGAACAGAAGATCGGACAGCATCTTGGCGAAGAATTTGGGCCGTGCGTGAATATAGGACGGTATCAGGGCAAGCCCACCGTACACATTGGGCTCCTGCCCGGCGATAAAGCAAAAGTCGTCGATGCGCGGCATGCCGCAGTGATCAATAATAAAGTTGAGGTCGGGATAGTTGGTGGCGATATAGTCGACATCCCGCACGTCAAATGCATCGTAGTCGAGGGGGTATGTCGTCGGGCCCTTGTGCAAGTGAATGTTGCGGATACCAAGTTCACGGCACTTTTCAAGATAGGGAACAACGAAGGGATCCTTCATGGAATAGCCGCGAGAGGCGCCGTTCCATTCGGCGGTATAGAGTTTCACGCCGGTGAAGCGCCATTTTTCAAAATCGCGTTCAAGCCTGTCGAGTCCCCGGCCGCCGTCGCGCGGATCGATGCGGCCATTGAGAATGACGCGTTCGGGATAGAGATCCTTTAACGATCCGCATTGCGTCGTTGTGTTGAAGCCATCGTTGAAGAAATCATAAAGATAGACCGGCAGCATGACCGCCATGTCGACATGCCCATCCTCGAAGAGATCTTTCGCCGCCCTTTCCGCACCCTGGTAACTGAAGCGTTCCGCCGTCCAGCGATCCTCGGGCGGCGTCAGCGCATTGTGGGCACCAAAAAACGTGTTGATGAACATCTGCCCATTACGGTTCCGAATGTTAGACGGACGCGCGTCCCACACGTGGCAATGGGCATCAATCACAAAGACCTTTTCGCCATTGGAAGTGACGAACATGGCGTTTCTCCTCTGTTTTCCAGCCCTCCGTGCCGGGTCCAATCTCTTTCAGGCTTGCCAAAAATGTCTGGTCATCCTAATGTTGGACAACTCAACATACACATAACCATTTACCTGTGTCAACGGCTATGGGAGGAGAAACAGCATGACGAACACGGCTTCGCCAGGTTCGTCCGCGCTGGTGGATGCCCTGATTTCCGAATTCGGCAACGATTTGGCTGTGCCCGCCGAGGCGTTGCCGCGGTATAGCGGCGACTTCACGGGGGACTATCACGGAACGCCGCTTGCAGTTGTGAGGCCGCGCACCACGGAAGAGGTTTCCTCCGTCGTCCGCTGGTGCGGAGCCAGAAAGGTTCCCATTGTTCCGCAGGGGGGTAACACCGGGCTGGTCGGTGCCGCAATTCCGTCTGGAGCTGGCAACGAGCTTGTACTTAGCCTCGAACGAATGAAAGCCATTCGCAAAATCGACACGCTCAATGGCGTAGCCATCGTCGAGGCGGGGTGTGTTCTTGCTGATTTCAAAGCCTCCGTCGAAGCGGAAGGCGCATTTTTCCCATTGTCGATCGGGTCAGAAGGCAGCTGTCAGATCGGCGGAACCATCGCGACCAATGCCGGCGGCATCAACGTCGTACGCTATGGCATGGCCCGCAACCAAATTCTGGGCATTGAAGCCGTGCTTCCCGACGGAAGTGTTTTCAAACATCTTCGCGGCCTTCAGAAAGACAACACAGGATACGATCTCAAACAGCTCTTCATCGGCTCTGAAGGAACTCTCGGAATCGTCACGGCAGCAGCTGTCCGTCTGTTGCCCAAAATCACACAGCTCGAGACGCTTTTTGTCTCCACGTCCTCTATCGAATCGACTGTAGAACTATTTCGGCGATTTCGGGCTGAAGCAGGAGATCTGATTACGGCTTTCGAGCTGATGATGGGAAGTGCTGTAGATCGCGTGTGCGAAACGGAAGCAGGCGTTCGCAATCCGCTTGAGTCGAGCTATCCCAGTTACGCCATCGTGGAATTGTCTTCCGCCGGCGGCCCGCCACTTAGGCCCTGGCTTAAATCAGCATTGGCCCACATGATCGAAGATGGCATCATTCTCGATGGTGCCATCGCGCATGGCGCCGACCAAACCGCCAACATATGGGCGTTGCGCGAACGTATCGTTGAAAGCCAGGCTCGCCTCGGCCCTTATCTCCGGACCGACATTTCCACGCCCGTTTCCGCAGTCGCAGAATTTATTCGTCGCGCGACCCAACTTGTTGAAAAGATCTCTCCCGGAGCCCTGCCGCTTGCCTATGGCCATGTCGGTGACGGCAATTTGCATTTCAATGTGATGCGCTCGGAAACCCTGCCAATCGACGCATTTTTACCTCTGATCTCCGAGATTGAAGAAGCCCTCTTTCTGCTGGTGGACGAACTAAATGGCAGCATCAGCGCCGAACACGGTATCGGCATCGCCAAGCGGCATGCCTTCGAAAGCCGCTTGGACCCGGTCGCGCGCCGACTTATGACAGGGCTCAAGCAGATGCTTGATCCGGACAACCTGCTCAATCCGGGCCGCATTCTGCCGGAAACATGGTGCAAGAATGTCATTTAAGCCGGAACAACTTACCCGAAGTCCCTATCTCCCCGACCGGATATCCGGGCTCATAAAGCAAGAAATCGCGGCGGGTGGCCTTGTGCCGGGATCCCGGCTGCCCACCGAAGTCTCGCTGGCCGAAACCTACGGCGTCAGCCGCAACGTCGTGCGCGAGGCGATCGCCCGCCTGAGGAATGAAGGCATCATCGAAATCGCGGCAAGGAATTGGAGCCTTTGTCTCGCAACGCCCGCGGCCGGTCTTGCGCCTCGACCACCCCGAGAGTCTCACTGTCAACGACCGGCATCGCGCGCTCTTTGAACTGCGCGAAACGCTTGAGGTCAAATCGGCGGAACTCGCAGCCGATCTCAGAAGCGATGACGAGATGCAAGCCATCGAAGAGGCTTTCGACGAAATGGTGCGCACCATGGATTGGGGCAAAAGCGGCGTCGAGTATGACATCGCCTTTCACCGCGCGGTGGCGGCGGGTTCTGGTAACGTCTTCATTCTCGAAACCGTGACGTTCATCGCCGAGCATCTTCGGGAGAGCATCGAACTTACACGGACAAACAGCACGGAAGCCAATGTCAACCAGGTGACGATCGCTGAGCACCGGGCGATTCTGGAAGCGATCCGGGCGCGCGACAAGGCGGCCGCCCGCCAGGCAATGACACGCCATCTGACCAATGCCGCCAACCGGATAGGCATCAGCCTGGCCCGCACGGGTGAACGCGCCTCCAAATGAACATGAGAGATAGGCATTCTATGTATCTCGAGAAATTTCAGCTCAACGGCCAAATCGCGCTCGTGACAGGCGCCGGGCAAGGGATCGGGCTTGCCTGCGTGGAAGCATTGGCGGAGGCAGGCGCGAATGTCATCGTCACCGACCAAAACGAAAGCCGCACGGCGGCCGGCGCAAAAGCCTTGGCGGCAAAAGGATTCTCTGCACGCTCATATGTTCTTGATGTCACGGACACAGACGGCATTGATCGCCTTGCAGGCCGGCTAGCCGAGGCAGGGCTGACGCCCGACATTCTTGTCTGCAACGCAGGCATCGCCCAGGCAGGGATAGGTGCTGAGGAAATGCCCGACGCGGACTGGGCACGCATGATAGACATCAACCTTACTGGTGTTTTCCGATGCTGCCGGGCGTTTGGAAAACTCATGCTGCAGAAAGGACAGGGGTCGATCATCAATATCGGATCAATGTCCGGGCAAATTGTAAATCGCCCACAAGCGCAAAGCCATTACAATACCGCGAAGGCAGGCGTTCATCATCTGACCCGGTCCATGGCGGCAGAATGGGCGAAGCGCGGCGTCAGGGTCAACGCCGTTGCCCCAACCTACATTGACACCCCTTTGCTGACGTTTGCAAAAGCAGATCCCATGTTCGCCGAATGGCTTGATCTCACGCCGATGGGCCGCCTTGGCAGGCCGGACGAAATTGCATCTGCCGTTCTCTTTCTTGCTTCCGATGCCGCCAGTCTTCTGACTGGAACCATTTTGAGCGCGGATGCAGGGTACACTTGCTGGTAGGAGACACAGTTCGATGGATCGCGCTCTGCCCAACATTCCGGACTCCATGCAAGCGATTGTTTGTCATGGCCCCATGGATTATCGCTTTGAGACGGTTCCGGTGCCGCAGCCGGGCCCGGGCGAAGTTCTTGCGAAGATCCGCTATGCGGGCGTCTGTGCTAGCGATCTCAAGTGCTGGCTCGGAGCACCAATGTTCTGGGGCACAGCTGGGGCGCCCGGCGGCTATTGCCAGCCGCCCGTCATCGCCGGGCATGAATTCATTGCGGAAGTAGCCGCGCTTGGCGATGGAACAGGCGAGCGTGACAATTTGCAAATCGGAGACCGCGTGATCTCGGAACAGATCGTTCCCTGCCGCAGCTGCCGCTATTGCCGCGATGGCTATTACTGGATGTGCGAAATCAATGATGTCTATGGATTTCGGCAGGCCACACCGGGCGCTTGGGCGGAATATATGCTGTTTCCGCCGAAGGCGATCAATCATCGCGTCCCCAAGACGATCCCGCTTCATCACGCCGTCTTCATCGAACCCTTGGCCTGTGCCATTCACGCTGTAAATCAGGGCAATATTCAGCTTAACGACACAGTTGTAATTGCTGGGTGCGGACCGCTCGGTCTCGGCATGATTGCCGCCGCGAAGATGAAAGGGGCGGCCCAGATCATCGCCGTGGACCTTGTCGACGAACGGCTTGCCGCGGCACGTGAAGTTGGGGCCGATGTCGGCCTCAATCCGAAAAAGAGTGACGCCGCCGCCGAAATTCGCAAGCTCACCGGCGGATACGGCTGCGATGTGTATATTGAGGCGACGGGTAGCCCCGACGGCGTGGCGCAAGGCTTGGACGCGGTCCGCAAGATGGGGACCTTTGTCGAATTCAGTGTTTTTACCAAACCTGCATCAGTAGACTGGACAATCATCGGCGACCGCAAGGAACTGACAATCCGGGGGTCACACCTGAGCCCCCACTGCTATCCCACCGCCATGCGCATGCTGGAAAGAGGCCTGCTCCCGATGGACCGGATTCTCACTCACCGGTTTCCCCTCTCGGCCTGCGATGATGCCATTGCATTGGTCAAATCAGGAGCTTCATCGGTGAAAGTCGTTTTCGAAATCAAGTAACCTTTTCTAAGACTGATGTTTCCTATCAAATAACACAACAGTTGATTCTTATTTGCGAGACACAAAAGTACTTCTATAACCCCCGTTATGCGAACGCGGTAGTAGAGGCTGACATATGCGATTTACCCTTTGCGCGTAATGAAGGCGAAGTCCGTGGCGCCCGCTTTCGCCGACAGCTCCAGCCAGTTCTCGTTGAAGTCGGGTAGGTTGGCGTGCTCGAGCGCGGCGGCGGCCACCGCAGCGCAGTAGGCGATCCCGGCATGCACGGTCGCCCCCAAGAAATTAAGGAAGCGGGTCAGATCCGGCGGGTAAGACAAGTCGGTGTCGCTCTCAAAGATGCGGTGCCGTTCGCCATCCACGAAGGTGTTGATCGCGGTCTCTAACACCGAGTAGCCAAGAAAGGCCTCTGCTGGCGCACCAGGTTTCATCAGGACGGCGTTGAGCTCCGGCCGCCATTCAAGGGTCTTCTGGCTGAGCGCAGGGTTGACATGACCAACCGCGATGTGCCGGATGCACTTGGCGAATTCGAAGTTGCGCCGATGCGGCGCTATGATCTCCGAAATGGCGGGATGGTCCTTGTAGAACGTACGACAGATCAGTTCGAGATCGGTGACATTCGCGCAGGACACCAGAAGCTGTTTCACCAGAATGAGCCTGACACCGTCATCAGTGGGGCCGGCTTCAAGGGCAGCGTCGGCGGCGACGCATGTCGCCAATCCGGTATGCACGATGGATGTCTTCACTGACCGCTGGCCGGAATCCGTCGCTCAACAGTGTGAGTTCGCCGAACACCTGCACGACCTCGTCCGTTCGCTCGAGGCGATGCGCAAGGGCGAGATGTTCCCCAACACGATGATGGACACATTGCGCGACGACTTCGGCGACCGCGTCGTGACCCGTGCCGCGGACCAGATCGCCACCGAGATCGGCGGCGGCATCCAGCAATCCCGTCAGCTCTACACGCGGCGCGGCGGCATGCTGTTGCCCTCCGCCGCCGCGGTCGCGGCGCCGATCGTCAATCCGGCGGTTTTGGCGGCGCGGCCTCACACCTTCTTCGGGTGCTATATCTGATGGTGACGGCGATCCTCTCCATCGACAAGCAGGTTGCCGCGATGAAGGCGACCTGGCCGCTGTTCGCGGCGCGCCGGATTAACCGCCGCGCGCAATCTGCGCGGTGGGTGGGGAGCGTGAGGCCGCGATATGTGAGCTACTTGCTGGAGATCCGCTACGGACTTGGGTCGTTCCCCGAGGTGCGGGTGCTCTCACCGGAGCTGATCCGATTGCCCGGTAATTCTGAGGGGCAACTGCCACATGTCTATCCGCCGGCCGAGGATCCGACCCTTTGCCTGTTTGATCCTCGTGAGAGGGAATGGTCACCAGCGATGACCATCGCCAGCACGACCGTCCCTTGGTCGCTCGACTGGCTCGTCTGCTACGAACTTTGGTTGATGACCGAGCGCTGGACCGGCGGTGGGCGGCACGCCGGGTCGGAATCCGCCGAAGCAACGGAGACCATGCAATGAACTATATTCCGCCGCGCCGCTCCGACGGCGCGATCCAACATGCTCGCCTAAAGCAGCCATGGCCGCAAGGCCGCCCGTTCCGCATCCTGTCGATCGACGGTGGTGGCATTCGCGGCGTGTTTCCTGCGGCCGTCCTGACCGAACTCGAAAGTCGCTTTTTGGGCGGCGCCTCCATCATCAATCACTTTGACATGATTGCCGGCACCTCAACGGGCGGCATCATCGCGCTCGCCCTTGCCCACGGGATGACGGTCCGAGAGGCCTTAAACATCTATCTCGAGCGCGGCGATCGCATCTTTCCGCCGGCGGCTGGGCTCGGCAAGGTTTCAAGGGTGCTGCGCTGGCTTTTCAAGCCGAAGCACGACCAGGGCACCCTCAAGGAAGAGCTGCTGCGGATCTTTGGCGACAAGGTGCTCAACGACGCCGTTACCCGCTTAGTAATCCCGAGCTTCGAAGGGCGCCACGGCGAGCCGTTTCTCTATAAGACGCCGCACCACCCGTACTACCAGAAAGACCGCCACAAGAAGTTCGCGCATGTAACGCTCCACACGACGGCGGCCCCGTCCTATTATCCCGGTGTCGAGGACGACGGCTACATCATGATCGATGGCGGCATATGGGCCAACAATCCGGTCATGAATGCCCTGGTCGACGCCCTCGCCTGCTTCGACATTGCGCGCGAGGACGTGCGTATCTTGAGCCTGGGAACTGGTGAGTCCACCTTCACTGTCGATGAGCGGGCGCGCAACGGCGGTATCAGGGATTGGGCGTTCATGCGCTCCTTCAATGCGGCCGCCCGGGCGCAATCCCGCAATGCCCTCGGCCAAGCCTATCTGCTGGTCGGCAAGAACAACGTCACACGGATCGACGTGCCGGAAAGCGACGTGCCGATCGCGATGGATGACGTTCAGCGCTCCATCCGGGAGCTGCCTATGGTAGCGCGGAGTCTCGTTGAAGGCGCAGGGCATCACATCGAGCGGGTGTTTCTCGATGGCGCAGTCGAGCAATTCATCCGTTACCCGATGATGTAGGCGTCTCAACAGGCACTCGCTCCTACCGGACTGTCAGCAGGCGACAGGCGAGCTCGCGCTCGCCCCAGCGGGTCGAGAAGGTGTCCGAGACCTCGAACCAGCTGCCGTCATTGCCGAAGCCATGGTTGGCGCCCATGCAGGAACACTGACATTCGTGTCCTCATGCCTCTTGGCACGCTCGCGCGCAGATCTCCTGCTCGCGATATGGCTGGATGATGTAGACCTTGCCATAGCGCTGCAGAGCTCGATCAACGAAGTCGTTGAACCAAGACTTGGGTAGCTCCCGATAAGAGTCCTTCCCGCCGATCCATTCAGGCGCCGTTCGTCGACCGTTCTGAAGCCAAAGTCGGTTGTCGTCGTCGTAGGGTACCCTCGCCCTTATCCGCTGGCCGCGGCCCGTTCGGCGTAGAACTACCGGGATCTTGCCCTGTCTCCAGATTTGATCGAGGTCGAATTGCGCCACTATGAACTCCAGCGAATCAACAATCCTTCTTTATGGTATTAGTTTTTCGACCTTTCGAAGTGAATGGCCAATGATTGAAACTAATTCGCCGACAATCTGATAAATTACCACTGTTCAACGCAACATTAAAAAGCGGAAGCGCTTTCCAGCAGGCAGCGGGGCTCTCGATGGAACGTTGCGAGTCACCAATTTCTTGTGGACTTCGCTTGCAAAGAAAGCATTGCTGTTGGCCATCGGGCGCCCAGCCTTAGGCGCCGCGAAAAGAAGGCGCCCGTACTCGCGGGCTTCAGGTGGTGCGAGGGCCAGATCGGCTGGCTCTCCCAGGAGTACCACCATGACAAAGAAGGCAATCAAGTCCAAAAAGCAGCCCACGAACAAGACCAAGCAAATCCTCGGAATGCTGCAGCGCCCAAATGGAGCATCGATCCCTGAGCTGATCAAAGCCACCGAATGGCAGGCGCACAGCGCGCGCGGGTTCCTGGCGGGACGGTCAGGAAGAAGATGGGCCTGGATGTCACCAGCACACGGGAGGATGGCAAGGACCGCCGTTATCGCATCGCGGGAGCCGAGTAATGGCTCGACAGAAGCAACATGGCCTTGGCAAGGCCGCGCCCGACACAGAGGTCGGGCGCCAGCTGCTGCTACAGATCCGTATGCTGCAGGACATGAGTATTGCCGAGCTAAAGTCACAGTGGATGGAGTTGATCGGTTCGGACCCGCCGCGACATGCGAAGCGGAGCTTCCTGACGCAGACCATCGCTTGGGAGCAACAGGTGAAGACCTTCGGCAAGCTGAAGCCCGCCATCCATCGTCAACTCGTGCAGACTGGTCGTGGTGCAGGAGAAGAGAAGCCAGAGGTGTCACAGCCAGCTTCGTCCGCTTTTCGACCCGGCGTGAGGCTGATCCGGGTTTGGAAAGGCGTCACCCACCATGTGCTAGTAACGGAGGATGGCTTCCTCTGGCAGGACCGTAATTGGCGCAGCCTATCCGTGATCGCACGGGAGATTACTGGCACGCCGTGGTCCGGTCCGGTGTTCTTCGGCCTGAAGAAGTCGAAGACTGGCATCGGAAGGGTGTAAAGCGCGTCCGCAGTGAAAGCGGGCACCAGCGATCATTCTGTTGGTATCGATAGGGGAGTGTCTTATGGCTAATCCACCCAAGACCATCCGTTGTGCCATTTACACCCGGAAGTCTTCTGAGGAGGGGCTTGAACAGGACTTCAACTCGCTCGATGCCCAGCGCGAGGCCTGCGAAGCCTATATCAAGAGCCAGAAGCATGAGGGCTGGGAAGCCGTCCCTCACAAGTATGACGACGGCGGCTATTCCGGCGGCACACTGGAGCGCCCCGCCCTGGATGCTCTTCTCGGTGATATCCGGCAGAAAAGGATCGATGTTGTCGTCGTCTACAAGATCGACCGGCTCACTAGATCCTTGTTCGACTTCTCGAAGATCGTCGAGATCTTCGATGCCGGAGGCGTATCGTTCGTCTCGGTTACCCAAAAGTTCAACACCACAACGTCCATGGGACGCCTGACGCTCAACGTCCTGCTCTCCTTCGCCCAGTTCGAGCGCGAAGTCACCGGTGAACGCATCCGGGACAAGATCGCAGCCTCCAAGAAGAAGGGCATGTGGATGGGAGGCTGCGTTCCCTTCGGCTACCGCGTGGAGAAGCGGGAACTTGTCATCGACGAGCCGGAGGCCCAGCATGTCCGGATGCTCTACGAGAAGTACCTCGAGCTTGGCTCGGTCCGGGCCGTCAAGGATGCGGTCGACGCACTAGGCATCACGAGCCGCCCCACTTCCAAGACCTCTGGCAGCCTTCTCGGTCGTGGTCACATCTACCGCATCCTGACCAACCTCATCTACATGGACAAGATCTCGCACAAGGGCATCTTGAGCGACGGCCAGCACGAGGCGATCATCGAAGCGAAGGTCAGCCAGAGAGTTCAGGAGATGCTTCAAGCCAATAATGCCCGGGAGCGGGATCAGCCCAATGCTGCGGTATCGAGCCCCCTCGCCGGCCTCATCTTCGATGAACAGGGCGAACGGCTCACCCCCAGCCATGCGGTCAAGGGTGGCCGGCGATACAGGTATTACATCTCCAATGTCTTGGTGCGCGAACCGGGCAACACCAGCGGCATCTGGCTGTCGGCACCCGAGATCGAAGCAGCGGTCTGCCAGATGATCTAGGGCGCCCTGCACGATCCCCAGCAGGTGGCATCGATGATCGCAGCGCCCGATCCATCACCATCCGAGATTGAAGAGCTTATTGGCCGAGCCAAGACGTTCGTCGACAGCATTGCCAGGAAGCCGCCCTACGAGCAGCTGGTCGGCCTCAAGCCCACATTGGTCCGGATTGTCATTGGCGCGCAGCAGATTGTACTGTCACTGAAGCGATGTGCCTTGGAAACCGTTGTTCGTTGCGAGCCCGGACGAAAGTCTCATGGTGAACTCATCCCAATCTCAAGCGCAGCGGAGGACCTTGTCACCATCTCGATGCCGATCCGTGTCGGACGGCGCGGTCGCGAAACCCGCATTATCCTCCAGAGCGGCCAAACTCCGCAGCGGCCTGTCGACCAGTCGCTCGTCACGATGATTGCGCGGGGTTATTCTTGGCGGTACCAGATTGCTACTGGTGAGGTGAACTCAATGCTCGACGTCGCCAAGCGCGAGAAGCTCACCGACAGCTATGTGAGCCGCATCGTCACGCTCAGGTTCCTGGCGCCAGACATCATCACGGCCATTCTGGATGGCACCGCCCCTGCAGAACTGACTGCCAACCGATTGCAGGCGCTTCACGATCTTCCGCTCGATTGGCCCAGTCAGCGGCAGATCCTGGGGTTTGCCTCTGCAGGATAAGTGGCAGGACCGTCCGGGCAATGCAGAGGCAGCTTTCGTACAGGGAAGCTGCCTTCGTGCGTTCCGGTCTGACTATTTGGATTGGACCGAGGTGCGCCGAGTTTGTGAACCCCCGGAGTATACCAGCTTATCGCTTTCGGTAAATTGCCAGGCAGTTGTCCGACAAGCACTTTGGAACCCGATGCACATGACTCGCCCCAACTGCATCACTTCGTGACGGTTTGCATCGGAGATCTTGACTGCCATAACGCCGAACTGAGAATTCCGGGCAAGATTATCGCAGAAGTCCGAGTTGTCTCTGGTGCGGATCGAATATCTCGATACTAGCCGGCGCAAAATGGCCCATTTCGCGGCCACTTTGCGCGATCAGCGAGACATATCAGGAGTTTACGGATATACTAGAAATTAATGGCGGAGAGGGAGGGATTCGAACCCCCGGTACGGTTGCCCGTACTCCGCATTTCGAGTGCGGCGCGATCGACCACTCTGCCACCTCTCCGCAAACAGAACATGGATCGCTGGGGCGCTGAATAGCGAAGCATTCACTCCCTGCCAACCCCTTTCTGCGTGGGCGTTGACAGCCGCGCGGGACCCGCTTAAAGCCGCCCGGTCAACCTCGAGGCAGTTCATGGCCCGTTCTTTCGCCATCCCAGCATTTTCCCGTTCCGCCGTAGCGGTGCGGCCGATGCTGTTGCTGCCCGCGGCAATCAGCAAAACCGCCAAAACGGCGTGAGCCTTCTCCCCCGGTCCTCTCCCCGCGGGGGATGAGAGGCCAGCCACTTCAAACCGGATACAGGGCGGGAATGCCCTCGGGGGGCGGAACGAAAGGTTAAGGAGCTTTCAAATGGGTTACAAGGTTGCGGTTGTCGGCGCCACGGGCAATGTGGGCCGCGAAATGTTGAACATTCTCGCCGAGCGCGAGTTTCCGGTGGACGAGGTGTTCGCCATCGCTTCCCGGCGCTCGCTGGGCACCGAAGTTTCTTTCGGCGACCGCACGCTCAAGTGCCTCGACCTTGAACAGTTCGATTTCTCGAAAGCTGATTTCTGTCTGATGTCGGCGGGATCTGCCGTATCCAAGGAATGGTCGCCGAAGATCGGCGCCACGGGCTGCATCGTCATCGATAACTCCTCCTGCTGGCGCTACGATCCGGAAGTGCCGCTGATCGTGCCGGAGGTGAATGCCCACGCGCTGGAAGAATATATGAAGCGGCCCAGCCGCCGCAACATCATCGCCAATCCCAACTGCTCGACGGCGCAGCTTGTTGTGGCGCTGAAGCCGCTGCATGACATGGCGAAGATCAGGCGCGTGGTGGTGGCCACCTATCAGTCCGTCTCGGGCGCCGGCAAGGACGCGATGGACGAGCTGTGGAACCAGACCAAGGGCATCTTCGTCACCGACGCACCGACGCCCAAGAAATTCACCAAGCAGATCGCTTTCAACGTGATCCCGCACATCGATGTTTTCATGGATTCGGGCGACACCAAGGAAGAATGGAAGATGGTCGTCGAGACGAAGAAGATTCTCGATCCCAAGATCAAGCTCACCGCCACCTGCGTGCGCGTGCCTGTTTTTGTGGGCCATTCTGAAGCGGTGAACGTGGAATTTGAGCAGCCGATCACCGCCGACGAGGCGCGCGAGGCCCTGCGCGAAGCGCCGGGCTGCATGGTGGTCGACAAGCGGGAACCTGGCGGCTACGTGACGCCGGTCGAATGCGTGGGCGATTACGCCACCTTCATCAGCCGCATCCGCGAGGATGCCACCATCGAAAATGGCCTGAACTTCTGGGTCGTTTCGGACAATCTGCGGAAAGGCGCGGCGCTGAACACGGTGCAGATCGCCGAAAGCCTGATCAACCGCGGGCTGCTCAAAAAGGCCGCCTGAGATATTTGGGGACCGGAAGCCCGCATGGTATCACCCAGCCATACGGGCTTTTTATTTTTGGCGTTGCTCTTCATCGTGGTTCCAGCGGAAGCAAGCGATCTTTCGCTGGGCAGCCCCGTCTCATGTGACATCGGCAAGACCTGCTGGATTCAACAATATGCCGACCATGACGGAGGGCCCGGCGCGCGCGATTATGCCTGCGGGAACGAAACCTATGACGGACACGATGGCACGGATTTCCGCGTGCTCGATACCCTGCACACCGCACCCGTCATAGCCAGTGCGCCCGGTATTGTGAAAGCGGTCCGCGACGGCGTTCCCGACCATCTCGCTGTTACAGATGAAGACCGCAGGGCGGTTGCAAATATCGAATGTGGCAATGGTGTGCTGATCGACCATGGCGCGGGATGGCAGACGCAATATTGTCATTTGAAACGCGGATCGGTTGTGGTCCGGCCCGGTGACCAGGTAAGGAGAGGCGAGAAACTAGGGGCCATTGGCTATTCAGGCCTCGCAGCCTTTCCGCATGTGCATCTGACGGTGCGCAAAGACGGCAAGTCTGTCGATCCGTTTCATCCGTCTGCGGAGCGTGATTGCGGCATTGGCGGCCCGGAGCTGTGGGCGCCGGAGACCGCGGCGGCGTTCGCTTATGTACGCGGAAACGTGCTGCGCCTGGGTTTCGCACCTGGCCCGTTGACGCTCGACAGCCTTGTGGCGGGAGAGATCAGTGACACGGGAGCGCCAAAGCCTGGCTGGCCCGCGCTTGTTGCCTATGTGTGGGTCATAAACCTTGAACAAGGCGATGAGGTCATAGTGGCACTGGAGGGGCCTTCCGGCTCCCACGCGGAAAACCGCGATGTGCTGCCGCGCAGCAAGGCGCAATATCTGCTGTTCGCCGGCGTGCCGAAACCCATGCCCGGAACCTATAGAGCCTCTTTTAGAATCATCCGCAGCGGACAGACCTATCTGGAAAGAAGCTGGATCGGCGTGGTCAACTAACCGGCGATATGGCCCCATTGGCCAAGCCCCACGATGGGCCCAACCTTGCCCTGCTGCAACAGGGCAACGCAGCCGGTTGAACCATCCACCATGACGCTTTCCTTAGGCAGCGCCACCGTCTTTGCTTCGCCGTTCCACATGCCGGCGGGGATCGCCGCGCGGACGATATTGACATAACTTATGTCCTGCCCGGCGATCTCACCTTTGAGAATCTTCACCGTCTCTTCCGCCACGACGGGAAGCACCCAGAGCGTCGTCTCTCCTTTGGAGCTTCCGGCGCCGATATCGACAATGAGCTCCATGTCCTTTTCAGACAGGGTCAGCGGCATGATGTGGCCGGACTTCGCCGCGCTCTCGATGGCGCCTGCGGCCTTCGCGCGGTCCGAGCCCACGAGATGATCCGATCCATTGACGATCATCTGCGGTGTGTAGACGTCCATGTCGCCCCGCGCATGGGCATAATCATATTGCCGCTGCGAAAATTCGGGTTTCCCCAGCGTATCCTTCCAGCCGAGATAATCCCAGTAGTCGACGTGATAACTCAGCGCCACCACATGCGGCTGCTTGGCCAGTTCGCCCAGAAAGGCATCGGCGGGCGGGCAAGAACTGCAGCCCTGACTTGTAAAGAGCTCGACCACCACGGAATTTTCTGCCGCTGCAAGAGACGGGCGCATACCGCCAACTCCCGCTGCAACGGCAGCGCCTGCCTGAAGCAGGCATCGCCGTGATATGGGAAAACGGAAATTCATGAGGGCAATATCAGCGATCTCATCGGATATTGCCACTCACGAGCCATCGACGGTCAATCACAAAGCCGTTGGGATGTTCAGGCGGCGGCCAGATTCCGCAACACATAAGGCATGATGCCGCCGTTTTTGAAGTAATCGAGCTCATCCAGCGTATCGATGCGGCACTGCACAGCGGCGGATGCCGTAGAGCCATCGGCGCGGGTGATCTCCACCGTCAGCATGGCGCGCGGCTTCAGCCCCTCGGCGATGCCAGTGATGGTGACGGTTTCGTTGCCAGTAAGGCCCAGCGTCTGCCAGCTTTCGCCATCCCTGAACTGCAGGGGCACCACGCCCATGCCGATCAGGTTCGAGCGGTGAATGCGCTCGAAGCTCTGGGCGATCACCGCGCGCACGCCGAGGAGCTTGGTGCCCTTGGCCGCCCAGTCACGCGAAGACCCGGTGCCATATTCTTTGCCTGCAAATATGACGAGCGATGTTCCTTCGGATTGATACTTCATTGCAGCGTCATAAATCGGCATCTGCGTGCCATCGGGATAATGTTTCGTCACGCCGCCTTCGACGCCCGGCACCATCTGGTTCTTGATGCGGATATTGGCGAAGGTGCCACGCATCATCACCTCATGATTGCCGCGCCGCGCGCCATAGGAGTTGAAATCCACCTTCTCGACGCCATGCGCCTGCAAATAGGCGCCGGCCGGCGAGGAAGCCTTGATGTCACCGGCGGGAGAAATGTGATCGGTTGTGATCGAGTCAAGGAACAGCCCGAGGATGCGCGCGCTACGCACATCCTGCACCGGCGCGGGCGTCATGGTCAGGCCTTCGAAATAGGGCGGGTTGGCAACATAAGTCGAGGCCGGGTCCCAGGCATAGTTCATGCCCTTGGTGACTTTGATCTTGCGCCACTGCGCATCACCCTTGAAGACATCCTTGTAGCGCTTGGCAAAGGCCTTGCGCGTGACGTTCTTGCGCACAAAATCGGCAACATCCTTGGCCGACGGCCAGATGTCGCTGAGATAGACGGGATTGCCCTTTTTATCCGTGCCCAGAGGATCGGTGGCCAGGTTGACATTGAGAGATCCCGCGAGCGCATAGGCGACGACCAGCGGCGGCGAGGCAAGGTAGTTTGCACGCACATCGGGGTTCACACGGCCCTCGAAATTGCGATTGCCCGAAAGCACGGCGGCGGCCACCAGATCATTGTCGCGGATTGATTTGGAAATATTGTCCGGCAGCGGTCCGGAATTGCCGATGCAGGTGGTGCAGCCATAGCCCACGAGGTCAAAACCGATCTTGTCGAGATCCTTCTGGAGGCCGGAGGATTTCAGATATTCGGTGACGACCTGCGACCCCGGCGCCAGCGAGGTCTTGACCCACGGCTTGGAGGTAAGCCCCTTCTTCACGGCATTGCGCGCAAGTAATCCGGCGCCGATCATTACCGAGGGGTTGGACGTGTTTGTGCAGGAGGTGATGGCGGCAATCACCACATCGCCATGGCCCACATCGAAATTGGCATTCTCGACTGAAAAGCGCTTGCCCAGTTCTTCCGCCTTCTTGAACTCCTCCGCCATCACCCTGGCGAAACCGGAAGAGGCATCGGCCAACACAACGCGGTCCTGCGGGCGCTTGGGACCGGCGATCGAGGGAACGACGGTTGAAAGATCGAGCGACAGTGTGTCGGTGAAGTCGGGCTCGGCCGATTTTGGCGTCCAGAACATCTCCTGCGCCTTGGCATATTTCTCGACCAGCGCCACCTGCGCGGCCGGGCGTGCGGTGCCTTTCAGATAGCCGATAGTTTCGGCATTCACGGGGAAGAAGCCGCAGGTCGCGCCATATTCGGGCGCCATGTTGGCGATGGTTGCCATGTCCTCCAGAGCCAGCGAGCCGAGGCCGGGCCCGTAGAATTCCACAAACTTGCCCACCACGCCCTTTTTGCGCAGCATCTGCGTGACGGTGAGAACGAGGTCGGTGGCCGTGGTTCCTTCTGGCAGTTTGCCCCACAAACGGAAGCCGATCACTTCTGGAATGAGCATGGAGATCGGCTGGCCCAGCATCGCCGCTTCCGCCTCGATGCCGCCCACACCCCAGCCCAGAACGGCAAGGCCGTTCACCATCGTCGTATGCGAGTCGGTGCCCACCAGCGTGTCGGGATAGGCGTAGGTAACTTTCTTGCCCTTCACCTTGTCTTCGCGCGTCCACACCGTCTTGGCGAGATATTCGAGATTCACCTGGTGACAGATGCCGGTGCCGGGCGGCACGACGCGGAAATTGTTGAACGCCCCCTGCCCCCATTTGAGAAAGGTATAGCGCTCGCCATTGCGGTCATATTCGAGATTGACGTTCTGCTTGAAGGCTGAGAGCGTGCCGAAATAATCGACCATCACCGAATGATCGATGACGAGATCGACGGGCGCCAGCGGATTGATCTTGGTCGGGTCCTTGCCAAGCGCCTTCATAGCATCGCGCATGGCGGCAAGATCGACCACCGCTGGAACCCCGGTGAAATCCTGCATCAGCACGCGCGCTGGGCGGAAGGCGATTTCCTTCTCTTCCTTGCCGCGGTTGACGAGCCATTGCGCCACGCCCTCGATATCGGCCTTGGTGACCGAGCGGCCATCTTCGTAGCGGAGCAAATTCTCCAGCAGGACCTTCAGCGAATATGGAAGTTTCGAAATCCCGGCGAGGCCGTTTTTCTCAGCCGCCTTCAGGCTGAAATAGGTGTAGCTCTTGCTGCCAACCTTGAGGGTTTTCCGGGATTTGAAGCTGTCGAGAGACATCGCGCGCATGGCCTCTTTGCTGTGTGTGATGTGCCGCAGCCTATAGAACTTTTTGCAGCGCAACACCAGACGGCGCGGCCATCTGTCCTGCTATGCAGGAATGACTTTCACAATCCGCCCCGTGGCGATCTCGACCGCGACGCGATAGCGGCTTCCATTCCGCTCCGCCGTGAACCAGTAAAGGGCATCTGCCCGTTCCGTGGGCACCAGAATGCCAAACCCCGCCTTGCGGACGGAAACCCCTGCAGCTCCCCAGGTATACCGCTTCACCGGAGCCACCGCCTTGGGTGCTGCGGCACGGGCGGCCACCGCGCTGCCGCTGACAATCCTCATGCCCACATTAAAATTGGCGCCGGCCTGCCCGGCATAGGCCGGACCCACACTCAGGAGCAGAACACCCAAAAACGCAGCAATGCGGCCCATTCTGTGCCTCTTTGATACAGGACGTTAACGCCTGTTTCAGAAGATGCAAAAGAGGGGCCGGGGGTCAGATCCGGCGTTCGACCATCAGTTTCTTGATTTCGGCAATGGCCTTGGCGGGCGACAGACCCTTGGGGCAGGCCTTGGCGCAATTCATGATGGTGTGGCAGCGATAGAGCCGGAAAGGGTCTTCCAGATTGTCCAGACGCTCGCCCGTCGCCTCGTCGCGGCTGTCGATCAGCCAGCGATAGGCCTGAAGCAGAACGGCCGGCCCCAGATAGCGGTCGCCATTCCACCAATAAGAGGGACAGGACGTTGAGCAGCAGGCGCAAAGGATGCACTCATAAAGCCCATCGAGTTTGGCCCTGTCCTCGCGCGACTGTTTCCATTCGGCAGGCGGTTCGGCTGTCGTGGTTTTCAGCCAGGGTTCGATCGAGCGGTGCTGGGCATAGAAGCGCGTGAGATCGGGCACCAGATCCTTCACGACAGGCATGTGCGGCAGCGGATAGATGCGCACATCGCCCTTCACATCCTCGCAGGATTTGAGGCAGGCCAGCGTGTTGGTGCCATCGATATTCATGGCGCAGGAGCCGCAGATGCCTTCCCGGCAGGAGCGACGGAAGGTGAGTGTCGGGTCCTGCTCGTTCTTGATCTTGATCAGCGCGTCGAGCACCATCGGCCCGCATTTGTCCATGTCGAGCGTGTAGGTGTCGACCTGCGGGTTTTTTCCGTCATCCGGGTTCCAGCGGTAGATGCGGAAATCCCGCAGCCGCTTGCCCTCAGGCTTCGGCCAAACCTTGCCCTGCTGGATCTTGGAATTCTTGGGAAGCGCAAATTCAGCCATCTTGATATCCGCTAGTAAACCCGCGCCTTCGGTTTGATGTAGGCGATGTCGTCGGTCATCGTGTAGGTGTGCACCGGGCGGTAGGCGAGTTTCACCTTCTTCTTGTCGCGATCCGCCCACGACAGCGTGTGCTTCATCCAGGTCTTGTCATCGCGGTTGGGAAAATCTTCGCGCGCATGAGCGCCGCGGCTTTCCTTGCGGGCTTCCGCGCCCTGGATCGTCACCGCCGCCTGCAGGATGAGATTTTCAAACTCCAGCGTTTCAACGAGATCGCTGTTCCAGATCAGCGAACGGTCGGAGACGCGGATATCATCAATGCCCTTCCATACCTCGGACAGGCGCTTGACGCCCTTTGCCAGAGTTTCGCCGGTGCGGAACACGGCGGCGTCCTCCTGCATCGTCTTCTGCATGCGAAGGCGAAGATCGGCCGTCGGGGTTGAACCAGAGGCATTACGATAGTGATCAAGGCGCGCAATGGCATATTCGCCCGCATCGCCGGGAAGATCGGCATGCGGCGTGCCGGGCTTGGTGAGTTCCGCGCAGCGAAGGCCGGTGGCGCGGCCGAACACCACGAGGTCGATCAGCGAATTGGAGCCAAGGCGATTGGCGCCATGCACGGAGACACACGCTGCCTCGCCAATGGCGAACAGACCCGGCACGGTTTTTTCATGGTCCTTGGCGTCACCAGCCAGGACCTCGCCGTGATAATTCGTCGGGATGCCGCCCATGTTGTAATGCACGGTGGGAAGGATCGGGATCGGCTCGCGCGTGACGTCGACACCGGCAAAAATCTTGGCTGATTCCGAGATGCCAGGCAGGCGTTCATGCAGCACTTTCGGATCGAGATGTTCGAGGTGCAGATGGATGTGATCCTTGAGATCGCCCACGCCGCGGCCATCGCGGATTTCGATCGTGCAGGAGCGCGACACCACATCGCGCGAGGCGAGGTCTTTCGCTGAAGGCGCATAGCGCTCCATGAAGCGTTCGCCTTGCGAATTGGTGAGATAGCCGCCTTCGCCGCGCGCGCCCTCGGTGATGAGGCAGCCCGCGCCATAGATGCCTGTAGGATGAAACTGCACGAACTCCATGTCCTGGCAGGGGAGCCCGGCGCGCAGCACCATGGCATTACCATCGCCCGTGCAGGTGTGTGCGGAGGTGGCGGAGAAATAGGCGCGGCCATAACCGCCCGTCGCCAGCACCGTCTGATGGGCGCGGAACCGGTGCACGGTGCCGTCTTCGAGGCAAAGCGCCATGACGCCCCGGCACGCACCATTTTCCATGATGAGATCGAGCGCGAAATACTCGATGAAGAACTCGGCCGCATAACGCAGCGACTGCCCATAGAGCGTGTGCAGCATGGCATGGCCGGTGCGATCAGCGGCAGCACAGGTGCGCTGGGCGGGCGGCCCTTCGCCGAAATTCATCATCATGCCGCCAAAGGGGCGTTGATAGATTTTGCCTTCCTCCGTGCGCGAGAATGGCATGCCGAAATGCTCAAGCTCGTAGACGGCGGTGGGAGCACTCCGGCAGAGATATTCAATCGCGTCCTGATCGCCCAGCCAATCCGCGCCCTTCACCGTGTCATACATGTGCCAGCGCCAGTCATCCGGCCCCATGTTGCCGAGTGACGCCGCGATGCCGCCCTGTGCGGCGACAGTATGTGAGCGCGTGGGAAACACCTTGGAAATGCACGCCGTGCGCAATCCGGCTTGCGAGGAGCCGAGCGTGGCGCGAAGCCCCGCACCGCCTGCGCCCACCACCACCACATCGAATGAGTGATCGGTGATCGGGTAGGCTCTTCCGCCGATGGTGACGGTCTTTGGAGCTTTCTGTTTCGTATCGGGAGACGCCATCAGAGTCCGAAGCTCATTTTGAGAATTGCATAGAGCGCCGCCGCGCCCAGCGCCACGGTGTAGAATGTGTTGGCCAGCAGCAGCGCGAACTTCGCAGTGTGGCCATGGACATAATCCTCGATCACGACCTGAAGCCCAAGGCGCATGTGCCAAAGCACCGAAATCATCGTCAGTGCAAGGAGGATCGCCACAATCGGATTGTGCAGGCTGGCGATGATCTCAGGCCGCGGATCGCCGAGATGGCAGATGATGAAGATCATCGTGAAGAGGATGAGCGGCAGGTTGGCGATGGCAGTCACGCGTTGTAGCCACCAGTGCTCGGTGCCTGTCTTGGCGGCGCCGAGGCCCCGCACCTTGCCAAGCGGCGTGCGCATGCTTTTGTCAGCCGGGGCACTCATGCATGCACCATGTATGCGATAATCCAGACGAGGATCGTGAGAATGATCGAACCCGCGAGATTGGCCTTGGCCATCAGTTCTACCCGGCTCAGTTCAAAACCGCGGCCCGTATCCCAATAAAGATACCGCAAGCCGCCGAGCGCATGGTGAATGAGCGCCCAGGTGAAACCGAGCAGGACAAGCAATCCGAGCCAGCTGCTGAAAATCCATTGCGCCGTTGCAAAGGCATCATCCGAGGCAGCGGCAGCGCACAGCCACCAGACGAGAAGGATCATGCCGGCGTAAAGCGCCATGCCCGTCGCGCGATGCACGATCGACATCATCATCGTCAGCATTGGCTTGTAAATCTGGAGATGCGGCGACAGCGGCCTGTCCACCGGTTTCGTCTCAGCCATGGTTCACGTCCCTCAAGCGTGATCAGCTTTAGCGCGTGCGTTGCAATATCGCAAATGCGCCAAGGGCATGGGGGCGATTTGCCACTCGCAGGAACCGCATATCCGAGTGCCCCGCTCGGCTATTTGACTGAGCCCTGACGATGTCTCTGGACGGTTTGCCATTCCTGCCAGACCAGCCAGAGCAGAACAACATCAAGCACGGTCAGCACCAGAAGCCCCGCAGAATGGGTATAGGAATAGCGATAGAGCTGATAGGCGATGAACAGGGCGAAGGCCGCAATGGACGCGGGATAGGCCCATAATTTGCCGGCAAGAAGGCCTGCCGCCAGAGCCAGCTTCACCAGACCATGCACAAGAAGATAAAAGGCGTAAAAGTTTTTTGTGCCGAGCGATAGCCCATCCGCCATCGCCATCAGATGCTGCGCCACTCTGTCATGCGGGTTGGCGCTGAGTTCCGACTGCGTAAGAAGCCGCACGATATCGGCGATCCGCTGCGTCGATACAAAATAAAGCGCGAAACCGCCCGCACATTCCAGAGCCGCGTTCACGGCTTTGAGCCCAACGCCAACCTCGAATGCGCGATGCAGGATGTTTCTGTTCAAAAGTGTACGCCCCGTCTCATCATATCCCCAAAGTTGAAAACCAGCGGAACTTATCACCAGAGACCCGATTGGTAATACATGGGGACTGATCACTGTCCTCGCCTTCAACCCAAATACCTGGAGACCACAATGCTCAATTCCATGAAGTGGGCCGTTGTCGCGGCTGCGTTGATCACAGTGCCCGCAAGTTCCGCCTATGCCGCCATGACGGCAGACCAGTGCACTGATGCCTTCAAGAAAGCCGATGCGGACGGCGACGGAAAGCTCAGCAAGGCTGAAGGCGGAAAATACGAAGAGATGATGACCAAGAACAGCGTGAAGACCAAGGACGCACAGACGGTTTCCATGGATGAATTCATGGACTCCTGCACCAAGGGCATGTTCGACAATATGTAAGCAAAAGGCCACCGGCTCTGCCGGTGGCCTTTTCTTCAACTCCGCTTGTTCTGCCGATTGGCGATGAGATCATCCACTACGGTAGGATCATTCAGCGTCGACGTGTCTCCTAGCGAACCAAAATCATCTTCCGCGATCTTGCGCAGAATGCGCCGCATGATTTTGCCCGAGCGTGTCTTCGGCAATCCCGGCGCAAACTGGATTTTATCCGGTGTCGCCAGCGGGCCAATTTCCTTCCGCACATGCGCGACCAGGTCTTTCCGGAGTTCTTCGCTCCCCTGTTCGCCCGCCATCAACGAAACATAGCAATAAATGCCCTGCCCCTTGATATCATGCGGATAGCCGACCACCGCTGCTTCGGAGACATGCGGATGTGACACCAGCGCCGATTCGACTTCCGCCGTGCCGAGGCGATGCCCGGACACATTCAGCACGTCATCCACGCGCCCGGTGATCCAGTAATAGCCGTCCTTGTCCCGGCGGCATCCATCGCCGGTAAAATACATGCCCTTGTAAGCAGAAAAATAAGTCTGCACGAAGCGGTCATGATCGCCATAGACGGTGCGCATCTGGCCCGGCCAGGAATCGAGAATCACCAGATTGCCAGTCGCTTCCCCCTCCAGGAACTCACCCTTGTCATCGACAAGCGCCGGCTGGCAGCCAAAGAATGGCCGCGTTGCCGAACCGGGCTTGAGCTTGGTGGCGCCGGGCAGCGGGGAAATCAAAATGCCACCCGTCTCCGTCTGCCACCACGTGTCAACGATCGGGCAGCGGTTGTCACCGACAACGCGGTGATACCATTCCCACGCTTCCGGGTTGATCGGTTCGCCCACTGAACCCAGCAGCTTCAGCGAGGCGCGGGACGTCTTGTTCACCGGTTCCTCACCTGCGCCCATCAGTGCACGGATGGCCGTGGGAGCGGTGTAGAAGATGTTGACCTTGTGCTTGTCGATCACCTCCCAGAACCGCGAGTTGCTGGGATAGTTGGGAACGCCCTCGAACATCAAGGTCGTGGCGCCATTGGCGAGCGGGCCATAGACGATATAGCTGTGGCCGGTGACCCAGCCCACATCCGCCGTGCACCAGTAAACATCCCCATCGTGATAATCGAAGACATATTGATGCGTCATCGACGCATAAACCAGATAGCCGCCCGTGGTATGAAGCACGCCCTTCGGCTTGCCCGTGGAGCCTGACGTATAAAGAATGAACAGCGGGTCTTCCGCCTTCATCTTCTCGGGCTTGCAGGTGGCGGGCACCGATTTCGCTTCGTCGTGATACCAGACGTCACGGCCGGGAGCCATCATCACGGCTCCACCGGTGCGCCGCACAACGACGACTTTCTCGTTGCCCGCGCAACGCTTCAGCGCCTCGTCCGTATTCGCCTTGAGCGGTATTTTCCTGCCTCCGCGCAAGCCTTCATCGGCAGTTATGATGAGCTTTGAATTTGCATCATTGATGCGGCCTGCCAGTGAGTCGGGCGAGAAGCCGCCGAAAACGATCGAGTGAACCGCACCGATCCGCGTGCACGCCAGCATGGCATAGGCCGCCTCGGGGATCATCGGCAGATAGATGGTGACGCAATCGCCTTTCTTGACGCCGTTCTTCTTCAGCACATTGGCGAAGCGGCAGACATTTTCATAAAGCTCGTTGTAGGTGATTTTCTTGTCGTAATAGGGATCATCGCCTTCCCAGATGATCGCCACCTGATCGCCGCGCTTCTTCAGATGCCGGTCGATGCAGTTGTAGGAGACGTTGAGAATCCCGTCCTCGTACCATTTGATTGACACTTTGGGGTAAGCGAAGCTGGCATTCTTGATTTTTTTCGGGGTTTTGAACCAGTCCAGCCGCTTGGCCTGCTTGCCCCAGAACTTCTCCGGGTCCTTCACCGACTCGGCATACATCTTCCGGTAGCCTGCATCATCGACATAGGCTTTCTTTTTCCAGGCCGCGGGAACGGGATAGATTTTCTCGGACATGGACTGCTTCCTCCCAAATGTGCCGGTTATGACGGGTGACTTTGGCGTCAATTCTATAGCCTCAGACACGGGTTCTGTCTAAGAGGCCATCATGCCGCGCCACCTCCTCTATTTTATCGCCCTGGGATTGTTCTGGGGCCTGTCGCCCTCGCTCTACCGGGCGATGGGCGAGGAACATGTGCCGATCACCCATGTCATTGCCTATTCGGGCACCGGCGTGGGGCTGGCTCTGGTGGCTGTCGGGCTGCTCAGCGGCGGGCGCGTCGACACCAGCCGGCAAATGATTCTCTATGGGCTCGGCTGCTCCGTTCTGATGAATGTTCCCTTTGGCCTCGGCCTGATCTACGCCCGCCATGTGCCGACCACCGAACTGGCGCTGATCATGTCCACAGCGCCCTTTTTCAACTATGCGGTTGCGCTGATCACTGGCCGCGAGGATGCCGCACCGCGGCGGCTTCTGGCCGTTGCGCTGGGCTTCCTTGCCAGTGCGCTGCTGATCGTGACGCGCCAGGGCACCCTTACCGGCCATCTGTCCTGGTGGATGGTGGCGGCCTTCTCAAGCCCCATACTCTATTGCGCCTACAACACATTCTCCGCCCGCTTCTGGCCGCGCGGCGCCGATACGCTGTCAATCGGCGCATGGGAATCGATCTGGGCTGCCGTGCTGATGATTCCCTTTCTGCTGTTCGTGCAGCCGCCCTGGGGGCCGGACGTGCCGCATCTCCTCGCCTACTGGAGCGTGTTGGTGGCCACTGTAATGTGGATCGTCGAACGCATCGCCTATTTCACGCTGATCCGCGACAAGGGCGCCGTTTACACCGTTCAGGCCGTTTATCTGGCAACGCCGGCGGCGGTGATTTTTGCCGCGATCTTCTACGGCGGCGGCAGCGACGGCTGGATCTGGGTGTCGCTGGCCATCCTGATGGGCGCGCTCTATCTCAACAATTCCGGATCGACCAAACCGCGGACCGCTTGATTTCCGCGTCTTCGAGATCGCGCGTCACCGGCACGTTGTATTCGGCAATCTTTTCCAGCTTCTCACGCGGTAGATAGCTGCGGCCGGGGTCGCCGATCAAGGCACCGACGCCGCGCTGCTGGGCCTCGTTCAGCCACGCGAACACCCGTCCGGCAAGCGATTGCTCGTAAAACAGATCGCCAACAAGAATGACATCAAAGCCCAAGAGCGGCTGTTTCAGGAGATCGCCGCCTGTGGCTTGAACCACAACCGAATTGTGCGCGGCGTTGAGTTCAATCGCCTTCACGGCGAAGGCGTCGATATCCGCGGCGACGACAGACCGTGCGCCTGCCTTCATCGCCGCGATACCAACGAGGCCCGAGCCCGATGCAAGGTCGAGAACGCGCTTTCCCCGCACAAACTCCGGATGATCGAGGACATAGCGCGCCAGTGCTTGCCCGCCCGCCCAGGCAAAGGCCCAGAACGGCGGCGGCAATCCGATCTCGCCCAGTTCCTCTTCGGTCTTTTGCCAGAGCGGCACCGATTCATGCGCGAGGTGCAGCATGATTTCCGGCACCAGCGGCGGCGCGAGGAGAGAGGTGTTGGCGCGGATGAACGCCGCGTGATCAATCACCCCTTGACGCCGCCCAGCGCGCGCACCGTTTTCCATTCGGCGTCCGTCACCGGCTGCACGGAAAGGCGCGAGTTCTTGACCAGCACCATATCCGCCAGCCGCTTGTCGGCCTTGATCGTATCAAGGCTGACAGGATTGGGCACATCCTCAACCGCGCGGATATCCACGCATTCCCACGTATCGGCATCGGCGGTCGAATCCCTGTGCGCCGTCTTGATCACCGCAACGATGCCGACGACGGCCTTGCCTTCATTGGAATGATAGAAGAACCCCGTGTCGCCGATTTTCATGGCCCGCATGAAATTCCGCGCTTGGTAGTTGCGCACGCCTGTCCACTCCGTGCCCTTTGCCCCAGCCTTCTTCTGCTGATCCCAAGACCAGGCGTCGGGCTCGGATTTGAACAGCCAGTGCGCCATTACTTTGTCTCCGGATTTCCGAAGGTCCATTTCCATGCGCGCACCTCGACGGATGCGAACAGGCCTTCTTTCGTATAAGGATCGGCGGCAGCGATCTTTTCCGCCGCGGCGCGGCTTTCAGCATCAACAACGACGAGGCTGCCAATCGGCGAACCCTCATCATTTGTGAAAGGCCCCGCGAGTTTGAGCTTGGGGCCCAATTCTTCAAGATGCTTGAGGTGATCGGGGCGCACCTTCATGCGGAGGTCGACACTGTTGGGCTTGTCGGTGCAGATGAAGGCAAAGAGCATGGTTAGTCCTTTCGATGTTCGGCCCCCGCGGGCCTTGCCAGAAGCTGGGCGATTTCATCCTCGGGTTTGGCGCCGCCGTCAACAATGGCATGAACGGCCACAACAATCGGCATGTCCACGCCATGCGTCAATGCCAGGCGGTGTGCGACCTTCACCGTGGCAGCGCCCTCGACCACCCCGCGCGAGCGCGCCAGCGCATCTGCAACGCTTGCGCCTTCGCCCAGCGCCCGGCCAAATGCGTAGTTGCGCGATTGCGGGCTGGAGCAGGTGAGCAGGAGATCGCCCAAACCTGAAAGGCCTGTAAGCGTTTCAGGTCTGGCGCCCAGCCGCCGCCCAAATCGCGTCAGTTCCGCAAACCCCCGCGTGGTCAGGGCGGCGCGCGCGCTGTCGCCAAGCTTTCGGCCATCGGAAATTCCGCAGGCAATGGCCAGCACATTCTTGAGCGCCCCGCCGATCTCGACACCTTTTACGTCATCGCTGCTGTAAATGCGGAAGGAGGCAAGGCTGAGGCTCTGCGCCCATTGGTGCGTTTCTTCGGCCTGAGACCCCGCCAAAACCACGGCTGTCGGCAGGCCCTTCAGCACATCGGCAGCAAAACTGGGGCCGGACAGGACCATCGCCCTGGCTCCGGGCGAAACGTCTTCCACCACCTCGTTCATGAACAGGCCTGACGTCTGCTCGATGCCCTTGGCGCTGATGATGAGCGGCACGGAAGGCGAAAGGCCCGGCGTGATAATCTGCAACACCTCACGCACGGCTTGTGCCGGAACGGCAAGGATCACCGCGCCGCAGCCGCTAAGGGCAGACGGACTTTCCCCGCGCGCCCAGAAGCGCACCGCGTGACCGGCATTCTCGGCCACAAAGCCCAGCGCCTTGCCCCATGCTCCAGCACCCGCAATGCCGATCACGCCTTGGCTCCAAGCTTGCCCGCCCCATAAACAGGCGCTTGCGTGGCATCAAGCGGCCAGCGCGCCCGCGCCGCAACGCTCAAATCATCGACAAGGCCGAGCGCCAGCCGCTCTGCCCCCGCCCAGGCGATCATGGCACCATTGTCCGTGCACAGTGCGGCAGGCGGAACGATCAGGCGAAAACCATGATCGGCCGCCGATTGCGCGAATACCGATTTGAGCGTGGCATTGGCCGCCACACCACCCGCCACGATGAGAGCGGGCGAAACGGCATCGGGATGCATCTCCCGAAACGCCTCCATGGCGCGGGCCAGCCGGTCGCGCATCGTATCGGCCACCGCGGCCTCGAAGCTCGCGCACACGTCAGCCACATCCCGCGGCGTGAGCGTGTGAAGGCCTATCACCGCCTCGCGCACGGCCGTCTTGAGTCCAGAGAAGGAAAAATTGCAATCCCTTCGGCCTTTGAGGGGACGCGGAAAATCGAACCGGACGGGATTGCCGTTGCGCGCCGCGATCTCGACTTGCGGCCCGCCCGGATAGCCAAGGCCCACCAGCTTCGCCACCTTGTCGAACGCTTCACCCAGCGCATCATCGATGGTGCTGCCGAGCCGGCGATAGCGCCCGACACCTTCCACCACCTGAAACTGCGTATGCCCACCGGAAATGAGCAGAAGCAGATAGGGAAAAGCGCAAGGCTCCAGAAGGCGTGGCGTCAGCGCGTGGCCTTCGAGATGATTGACGGCCAGCAGGGGCTTTCCCTCCGCCAGCGCAATGGCCTTGGCCGTCGTCAGGCCGACGATGACACCTCCAAGAAGGCCCGGCCCCGCTGTCGCGGCAATGCCATCCAGATCCTTGAAGGCGAGGCCTGCCTCTGCCATCGCCTGCGCGATAAGCCTGTCTAGCACCGTGACATGCGCCCGCGCCGCGATTTCCGGCACCACGCCGCCATAGGGGGCATGCTCCTTCAACTGCGAGCGGACCACATTGGACAGCATCGTGCCGCTGCCATCGGCATTCCGCCGCACCACCGCCGCTGCCGTTTCGTCGCAGGAGGTTTCGATGCCGAGAATATGGGTGGCCGTGCTTGCCATCGGAAGGTGACGTTGCCTCGCAACCGGTCTAAGGAGGGGCACGCTCTACCATTTGACGGACATGCCTTGCAAACACCCCGCCTGAAAATCGGCACCCGCGGCTCCCCCCTCGCCCTCTGGCAGGCGGAGGAAACCCGCCGCAGCCTTATCGCCGCGCATGGATTTGGAGAAGACGAGATCGCCGTGGTTCCGATTACCACGACGGGCGACCGCATCCGCGATAGGCCATTGGCCGAGATCGGCGGCAAGGGGCTGTTTACGAAGGAGATCGAAGAAGCGCTGCTGTCGGGCGAAATCCACATGGCCGTGCATTCTATGAAGGATATGCCGGCAGCCTTGCCAGACGGACTTGAGATTGCCGCTCTTTTACCCCGCGAAGATGCGCGTGATGCCTTTTTGAGCCCGAGGGCCATGAGCCTGAAAGACTTGCCGGAAGGCGCGGTGATCGGTTCATCCTCGGTCCGGCGCTCCGCACAGGCGCTGAGGCTCCGGCCAGACCTGAAAGTGGTGCAGTTTCGGGGCAATGTCGAAACGCGCCTTCGCAAGCTGGCGGAAGGTGTAGCGGATGCGACGTTTCTTGCCGCCGCTGGTCTTAACCGGCTGGGGCACAGCGGCAAGATCACCGCTCTCATGGATGAGGACGAAATGCTGCCCGCCGTGGCGCAGGGCGCCATCGGCATCGAGATCAGAAGCGATGACGCGGCAACCCGCGCGCTGCTGGCCGCCATCACCCATCACGAAACCGAAATCGCCATTGCGTGCGAACGTGCGTTTCTCGCGGCCCTCGATGGCTCCTGCCGGACGCCGTTGGCCGGCCATGCGAGGCTGGTGCAGGGCATGTTGTACTTTCGCGGCCACGCCCTCACCGCCGATGGCCGCCAGTGTTTCGAGACAACGCGCGAAGGTGCGCCCGCAGATGCCGCCCGCATGGGGCGCGAGGCGGGCGAGGAAGTGAAGCGCGACGGCGGCGCGGCCATCGCCTTCTAATGCGCGTGATCGTCACAAGGCCCGGCGATGATGGCGCGCGGCTTGCGGCGAAACTGACGGCCCTTGGCCACACCCCCATCCTGAGCCCTCTGATGACCATTATGCCGCTCAGGAATGTTCCGATTCCGCCGCGCCCCTGGCAAGCCATCGCCGCCACCAGCGCCAACGCCATCCGCGCGCTGGGAGAAGCGGGATCGCTGGCACATATCCCTATTCTCACAGTCGGCCCGCAATCGGAAGCCGCAGCGAAGGCTGCGGGATTTGAATCAACCTCGGCCCACGGCGGCGATGTCTCGGGCCTTGCGGCGCATATCCGCGCCACAATGAGTTCTGAAGCTGGCCCTGTTCTCTATCTCTCGGGCGCGGAAACCTCGGGCGATCTCGAAGGCCGCCTGCACGCGGGTGGCTTCGATTGCACGCGCGTCATTCTCTACGACGCGGTCCCGGCAACAAGCCTGGGCGCCGCCGCGCAGGTGCTATCCAGTCTGCATGATCTTGCAGTGATGCTTTATTCACCCCGCACCGCGCGCATCTGGGCGTCACTGGCACAACCTCATAATCCGGCAAAGGTGATGCATCTCTGCCTCTCGTCAAATGTTGCCGCCGTCTTGCCACAGCACTGGGCAAAGAGAATTGCCGCAACGCCCACGGAAGACGCTATGCTGGCGCTGCTTGAACCCTGATCCCGAACCCGGTAGCCCTTGCGCATGACCACTGAAACCAATGACAGCAACGATCCGGTGAAACCCCAGGTGATCGACCTGGATGCAACTGATGTGACGCCGGACATCGCGCCGAAAGAGGAAAGCGCACCGCCCCCTCCTCCGCCGCCGCCGAAAAAGCGCGCCGCATCGGGCAGCAGCCGCTGGATCATCGCCGCCCTCGTGCTGGGCTTGATCCTGGGAGCCTGGCTGTTCCGCACGTTCCTCTCATCCTATTTTCCCTCCAGCGAAATGACCGCACTTTCCGATCGTGTCTCGACGCTGGAGGCCACTTCCAAGACGCAGGGCAACCAGCTGGCCGCCGTGAGCAGCGCCACGGATGAAGCAAAAGCCACCGCCTCATCCCTCGATGCGGCGGTGAAGGATGCGGCCTCACAATCCGCTGCGGCGCAATCGGCATTGGCCGGGATTGACCAGCGCCTGACAGCGCTCAAAGGCGATGTTGACGGTTTGAAAAAAACCATTGCCGCCGCCGGAACAGGCGGCGGTGGCGATCCTGCGGCACTCGCCGCTCTTTCACAGCGCCTCGATGCGCTGGAAAAACAGGTCAACGATTTCAAGACTGGCGGCGTAACGCCTGCAACCGCTGCCGACGTCAGCAACCTGCGCCAGTCACTCTCCGATATTCAGGCCAAGATCGCCGCCGGAGCGCCGTATCGCAGCGAACTCGATGCGATCCTTCGTGTTGTGCCGTCGGTTGGCGCCGATGAGGTGCTGATGGCCAATGCCGATCAGGGCCTGCCGAATGCCAAAGGCCTCGCAGAGGAATTGCGCAAGGCCATTCCAACTCTCCCACAGCCCGACAAGCCCACGCCGGAAAGTGATGGCTGGTTTGACGGCTTCTGGAATGCCTTGTCGATGATCGTGACGGTGCGCGATGTCGGTGAAACCGATTGGCCGACCGTCGCAGGGCAAGTGGCGCAAGAAGCAGAACAGGGAAATCTGACGCCGGCCATTTCCATCATCGATGCGGCCGAAGGTTCGCTTCCACAGCCGATTGCGGCGTGGCGCACCCGCGCTGCATCGCGGATCAAGCTTGAAGCTTCGGCTGTGGCGATGGCCAAGGCAGTAGGGCTGGTGATTGCTGCCAAAGGCGGCGGCCAATGATCCGCCTCATCTTCCGCTTCGCCGTGATTGCGGCCCTTGCCGCAGGTTTTGCATGGCTTGCCGATCATCCCGGCTCCGTCACCATCGTCTGGAAGGGCAAGGAGATCAGAACCTCGCTGGCTGCTGCCGTGGGCCTTGCCGCCGGGGCGATGATCATCCTGCTCTTTCTGTGGAATCTCCTGCGCCGCCTGTGGCGCAGCCCGCGCAGCATGGGCGACTATCTGCGCTACCGCAAGAATCGCAAAGGCTATGAGTCGCTGTCACGCGGCATCATTGCGGCGGGCGCGGGCGATGCCTCTTCAGCGGCAAAACACGCAGCTTATGCGGGCAACGCGCTGGCCGATGAACCGCTGGTCAATGTGCTGGCAGCGCAGGCCGCCCAGTTGAAAGGCGACCGCACGGGTGTAAAACGCATTTTCGAGGCGATGACCAAATCGCCTGACACCGAAGTGCTGGGCCTGCGCGGCCTTTTCGCGGAAGCCCGGCAGGCCGGAGATATTCCTGCCGCGCGCGGCTATGCCGAACGTGCCCTGGCGCTCAACCCGCGCCTCGCATGGGCCTCGGGCGCCATCCTGCATTTGCAATCCATGGCGCGCGACTGGCCAGGCGCAGCCGCGACACTCGCGCAGCAAATCAAATCAGGAACCGCCACTGGCGAAGAGGCAAACCGCAAGCACGCGGCAATGCTCGCAGCCGACGCTCTGGGCGCGGAAGACACCGACCCCGCGAAAGCTCTGGACCGTGCAGTCAAGGCCCACAAGCTTGATCCGGCGCTCGTCCCCGCCAGCCTCGTGGCAGCGCGCGTCCATATCGCCCAGGGCTCGCCCCGCAAGGCACAGCGCGTGCTGCGCGAAACCTGGGCGCTTTCGCCTCATCCCGATCTCGCTGCGGTTCTGGCGCGCCTCAAACCCGGCGACGGGCCGGAGGCCCGTTTTGAACGCGTGCGCGATCTGGTGCAGGAAAGTGATGGCGGCATTGAAGGCGCTGTGGCTTTGGCCCGCGCCGCCGTGCCGGCCCAGCGCTGGGATGTGGCGCGCAAGGCGCTTGAACCCTATATGGCGGATCGGCCGCAGGCCCGCATCTGCGCCCTGATGGCTGATATCGAAGAGGCGTCGGGCGACAAGGGCCGGGCCCGCGAATGGCTGGCCCGCGCGATCTCCGCCCCACGCGATCCCATCTGGGTATCGGACGGCGTGGCGAGCCCGCGCTGGACGCCCGTATCTCCGGTCTCCGGGGAAATCGTGCCCTGCCTTTGGAAACAACCTTTCGAGATGCTGCCAGAGGAGCACACGAGCGTAGCCGCGGTTCCTGCCGTCACAGTGCCGGGCACCGCATCAACAAAGCCCATCACAACGCCGGTACGCCCCATCGCGCTCACCCGCCCGCCCGACGATCCGGGCCTTCCCGACGGCGACGGCACGCCCGAATCCGCCGCCCGCCGCAGCCTCGCGACAGACGATTGAAATCGGACGCGAAACCGTCTATCGCCTGTCCCGTCGCCGCTTTAGCTCAGTTGGTAGAGCACATCATTCGTAAGCAGTAGATCGCTTATCTTTGTGATGAGCGGACCAAAAGGTACGAAAATGCGGGCAAAAGCCCGCCCGGCTTGAGTCTTTGGGGTCTGGGACCCGAGCCGGAAGTTAAGTTTTTGAGGCCTCGGCGATAAGGCTTTCGCGCCGCCGGTTGCAAACCGGCTGCAAGTCTGAAACAAGGGCATTTGCCTTGGGCCGCCTTAGCTCAGTCGGTAGAGCACCGCATTCGTAATGCGGGGGTCGCGTGTTCGAAGTCACGCAGGCGGCACCAGAAATCTCCGGTCCATACCGGGCAGATAGGTTACATTTTATACCGGAGACATAGGTTACACTTTTTTGCCTTTCGGGAGGCCGCCATGCCTTGGAAGGAGTGTAACATTATGGACGAACGCGTGAAGTTCATCGCCCGTTTTCTGGAGGGCGATAAGGTTGCGAGGCTGGCTGATGAATTCAGCGCCTCGCGCAAGACAGCTTACAAGATCATTGATCGTTATGAGGAGACCGGCTTTCAGGGACTGACGGACCGGAGCTGCAGGCCGTATCGCCACGCCAACCAGTTGCCCCTCCAGATCGGCACGCTGATTGTGAGGCTGAAGCAGGAGAAGCCGACATGGGGTGCGCCGAAGATCGCGGAGCCTTTGGCGAGACGGTATCCTGATGTACATCGGCCAGCGATCTCGACCATCCATGCCGTTCTTGACCGAAGGGGTCTGGTGAAGCACCGCAAGGGCCGAAAGAACAAGGCGGTTGGAACAGTTCGCCAAGCCCTCCCCGGCATGGCGATGGCGGCAGCATTGTCGGCAGCCCCCCTCGCCGCCATCCTCTTCCCTGATACACTGCGGCGGCTTTGCATCATCCGCGGCAACGACACGGCAGTCGACGGCACACGGGACAGCCTGATCGAACGGGCGAACGCCGTCGGCATCGATGCGATCGTGCTCTCGCCCACGCTCGGATACTTCAACGAGGATCTCCGACAGTTCGGCACGGATGCACTCCGTGCCAGTCTGCGGGGGCAGCTTGCCCCGCAGGACATTGCCCGGTTCATGGTCCAATGACGGAGAAGACCGAGTTATTTGGCCTTTTTCTGGGTCCAATCATCGACGTGCAGCAGCACGGCGGCATCGCCGTCGTCGTTCCAGATGGCCGAGTCGAGGTTCCAGTAGAACCGATGCTTCGTACCCCCGCCGTCGAGAGGTTCACTTGCGTTCTTGCCCTTACCGGTACGCAGGACGACGGCATCGCCTTTCTTAACCTTCTTGTCCGGAAACCAGTATACGTGCCGCAACTTGTTGGAGATTTTATCGTCTTGAGTATAGGTGCTGTCGGCGAGCATATATTTTCCGACATCGCAGTCGTTTTCGACTGTCAGGTAGACGTATTCCTCGCTGGCATCACCGTGTCCGCTGATGTTGTTGATTTTCAAATCCACTTAGCTTCCTCCGCTGTTTGATTTCCCTTCACGGGAAGATATGTGGTGATGACACGCTATGCTGGCAAGTCTTCGTCCTGCATAAGCGCGGCGACCGCATAAGCTCCTTTCGGCCCGAGAGCCTTCAGGAGTTTTGCCTTCGGCGGCGGCCAGAATGGACGCGACGACGAAGAGCGTCGTCGCCCATGCGTAGAAATCGAGACCGCCGATGTCGGCCATGACGGCGTGACGGTGATCGCCATGTACATGTTGGCGGCAAGCAGAACGACGCCGCCCACCAGCGCCGTGCCGTCGCATATCGCGTCGCGTCATGACGCTGCGCGCACGAAGCAGTGACGGCGGAGCGTCAGCAATTGCGTTGGCCTTCAGGGCTGCGACGTGGGACCGACCGTAGACGAGACCGGTTAAAAGCAGCAGTCGCAGGAGCGTTAGAATAGCGCCGCCCATAGAGCGGGACGCGGGACCGACTGCCCCCAGCGAGGAACACCGCATGCCAAGCAGGGGCGGAATTTGTCGCTATGACTCAAGGATTTATGTAGGATGGTCCCTGCAGCAGGCATGCAGAGGAGGCGCCTTGAAGATCATACGCGTAGATCAGTTACAGACAGCCGACCTTCACGTCGATGCCTGCTACCAAGGACGACGCTTCGGTAATGCGGGGGATGATCCGTTGCCGAAGCTGATGCGCGTCGACAGCCAGGGCGGATTTCGCTACCGAGGCAAGGTCAGGGGCAAACTGGAGATACTCGTCCTGACGACTAGCATGAACGATTCGGACTGGCCTGACGCACTAGACCCTGAGACCGGGATTTTCACCTACTACGGCGACAACAAGAAGCCAGGTCGAGACCTTCATGATACCGGTCGAGACGGCAACCTAATCCTTAAGACGATCTTCGAAGATTCGAGGTCCGGAGCCGAGGGTAGACGCAACGTCCCTCCTGTCTTCCTCTTTTCGAGCGTCGGCGTCGCTCGCGATGTGAGATTTCTCGGCCTTGCGGTGCCCGGCGCGAGTGATCTCGACGCATCTGAGGAACTGGTAGCGATATGGCGCACGGTAAAAGGCCAAAGGTTTCAGAACTACCGCGCGCGCTTTACCGTCCTCGATGAGGCGCGGATGTCACGTAGCTGGATCGACAGCATCATAGCAGGCGCGCCCGATCATTCTCTTGCACCCGAGGCGTGGAAGAACTGGCGAAGGACCGGCCGACGCAAACCGCTGAGAGCCGCGCGAACTCTTGAATATCGCAGTCGCGCGGAACAGCTGCCGAAAGACCTCGAAGGGCAGGCAATGATCGAGGCTATCAGGACGCACTTCAAAGGACGCCCGCATGCCTTCGAGCATTGTGCGGCAGGACTGGCGCGTCTGATGATCCCGGATATCGCGGGAATGGATGTTACCCGCCCCTCACGCGATGGCGGACGTGACGCTGTTGGACTCCTCCGGGTCGGCTCCGGCCCGAGCAGCATCCTCGTGGACTTTGCTCTGGAAGCGAAGTGTTACACTCCTCCGACCGCGGTTGGCGTCAAGGACATGTCTCGTCTGATTTCCCGCCTTCGGCACCGACAATTCGGAGTGATCGTCACAACGTCCTGTGTCGATCTTCAGGCGTACAAGGAAATCAAGGAGGATCAGCACCCCATACTTGTTATCGCTGCGCAGGATATCGTGGAGCTTCTGCGCCGGAATGGTCCCGGCAGTCTGGAAACCGTTCAGAAGTGGCTAACCGAAGAGTTTCCCGTTGGCGATCAGGCCGAGTCGTCTCCGGTCGAGTGAGCACCCAAACCGGCATTGACAAGGCCCGCTCGTTCGACCGCAAGAGCAGCCTCCAGCGCATGCTTCGCCTGTTTCACCGAGGGCTTTCTTTCCCACCCTCCGACGGCGTACCCGGCAAGCGTGCTGCAGATGCCAGCCACCTTCCAATGAATCGTGTTCGTCTTCTTGCCGCGTTCAGCTATCTCCAGCCAGACCGCGCCCGATATCTGCATGCACCGTGCAATGCGTTCATAGTCGGCAACAGAGTGACCGCCGCCTCCCACTGGCATCATGGGACCGTCGCCCTGCGCCATGGAGTATGAGAATTCCGGTGGCAGGGGATCGCTCAATTCAGGCAACCGCCCCTGGATGTCCTTCCAGCAGTCGGCCTTCTTGAACCATTCGCTCGGATTGAGCTGCCCAGCAGATTCGCGAAGCAGCCTGTCGAGTTTCGGAGCCCAGTCCGCAATCAGTTCCTCAAGTTGCGGACTGATCGCCTGCTTCGCCCATAACTGGTCGAAATCTATCCGGCCGCCCGTTCTGTGTGATATGGCGGCAACCACATACGCCGTGATCTGCGCACCATAAGCAGGGAACTTCATGCTTTTGATCTTCTTCTCGGCAGCTCGGTAGAAGAGCGCGATGGCGATCAGGCGCTTGAACCATATCTGATCAGGCGGTACTGGCGGTTCGTCCTTCAGCCGCTGCATGAAGCTCTGAAAGTTTTTCTGACCACCCAGGCATACCTTGTCCGGCAGACCGGACCAAGCACTGAGGTACCGTGCGACATCCAGCTTGCTTAGACGCCGCTGTTTGGGAGTCTGCTGGCGGAAGGTCTTTTCGTCGGTCTTCCGATAGGCGGCCTTATGCTCGGCTGCGAGATATGATCCTCGTGCCCTCTCGTAGAACCAGCGCCCTTTGCCGGTGTCCAGCCACGTAGTGTTGGCGAGCGTTTCGATCTGCTGATGAAACGGATCGTTAGCAGAAAAATCAGCCAACTGGACAGGATTTTGCCGGTTTGCAGCACGCGAGATGGAGGACACCATCTCGCTGAGGTCCGCACCACCGACCTTGATGATCTTTACCGGCACAGCAACATGATCAAGGCTCAGGGCGTCCTTGCGTCTGGCGCGGTGCAAAGAGGCGGTTGTTTGCCCCCCATTGACGATTTGCAATCCCTTCAAGGAGCGTATCTCTAGGCTGCCCGCCGCGTTCTCTTCAACGTCGAGTTCGTCGACGGTAGCGACAATGCCGTTGTTGAAGGCCAGGAACATCGACGGCCGTTCTGCGATCGTCCGCCGCAGCTCCGCATTGACGCTCTTGCGGCCTTGGAGACCGAGAAATGCCCGAACATTCAATTCGAGAAGACGAACGCCATAGCGCTCGTAGACTTGGGCGAGCGCGGCGCCCGGAAGCACGGTCAGGTATGCATCATAATCGTCGTCTTGCGCGGGGACATGGAGGCACGCAAGCCCCTTGCCGATCAGGGCAACGAGATCGACAGAGATATCGGATCTCGTTTCGCCTTCGCCGAGTATCCGGAAAAGCCTGACAACATCATACATCTCGAATTCGACAGGCTTTCCGCGCCATTCGGTGGGCGGATTGATGTTGCCGACGATCCCGTCCGTTAGGAGAACAATGCGGATGGCGGCAAGTTCGCCTGCATTGGTCTCAATCAACCGAGCGAGGTCGCTTGCATCGGTGTTTGCAGGTTCCAGCTGGGACGCAAGTCCATCAACGCAGGCGCTGGCGAAACGCAGAGCACGTTCCAGCGCCTTTGTCGCGTCGGGTCCAGGAATCTTGCTGGCAGGCAGATCGCCGGAATAGATCGTGGTGAACAGATCAAGACGCGAGCGTTCCTCGTCAAACGCGTAACCGTCGATACGGTAGGCAGCGTTTCGTACGCGGCCCTCCTGATATAATGGAAACGTCGTGTCGAAGTGCCCCGCCTCCTCTAGGCGCTCCAGGATCAGGCGGGTGAACACCTCTTGTGAGAAGGGTGCATCCGAGGAAATGCCCTCCTCTACTTCTGCGACCATTTCCTGGGAAAAGGCGGCTATAGCTTCTTCCATCATGCAGCGCCCCCTTGAACAAACGCTGCAATGACTGAGCTCGATTGTTCGCTGAACGAGGCTAATGCCCGTATATCAAGTGTATAGCTCAACTCAATGATGGCGACCGGAAGTTCTGCGCGGACCAAGCGAGGAAAGCCCTCGGAGATTGCATAGGCATCCAGCATTCGTTCCTGGACTCGCGGCGTGGAACGCGCTGCCTCATCATCGGGCATGAGGCCACGGCGAAGAAGCGCATTCTCGAAGGCGCGGCGAGCCGCTTCGTCCTGCAACAGCCTTGTGACATCGGCCACAACATCCTGCAGAGACCTACCATCAGGCGCTTCAATCAACCTGACATGCAGAAGATCGAGCCGGTTAAGGCCGGTTGTGTCCAGCTGGTCCAGTCTGGAAATGGTAATAGCAGCGGCCGGGCCAACACCAGTCTTGATCTCCAGAGCGTGGCCGCCAATGACGAAGTCATGCAACCCGTCATTTGGGGAGTTCCATGAATCGAGGCGGGTGGCATTGGCTGCCAGCACGCGTTCAAGGACAAGCAGTTCGCCGATGAGGCCAACGGTATCCGAGCGTGACAGCCCACTGCGCCGATCGCGCAGAAACTGTCTCCAGGCATCCAGGCGTGCAAGAAAATGATTGAGTGCCTCCGCTCTGCGGGCCGAAGCTGCTGCCGACATGACATCCGCGCAGATAGTACCAAAGAGGTCGCGTCGCCCGCTGTCCTCCAGCGACAGGACGAGAAACGTGCCTGCCTGATCCGCTACAGTGCTCAATCGCATGCCACCAAGCTCGAATAGAGCTTCCGGCGCGGGAGTAGTGCGGAGCATTAGGCAGGGAGCGGCGTCGGTTGCTCGCATGCCTGCCAGGATGTCGAGGGAAACTTTCGTGGAAATGAGTCTTGTGCGGTACTGTCGCGCGACCGGCTCGGTCTGCGCGAGTTCATTCCAGGCGTCATTGAGAGCATCCAGCCAGAGGGTCATGACTCCTCGCGCTGCTGAACGCTGTTGATCAGGAACACGCGCTTGTCAGCGGCGTCGCTATCAGGGAAGCTGACAACGACGCTGATAACGGGACGAGCCGTCTCCTCTACTTTGGCTTCATCCGGATCAATCGGATAGACGATCAAAAGGCCGTTCTGAGGCCGCGAGCCGCGGGCTTTTCGGACGAACTCGCCGGACGGCACGTCCGTTGGCCCTTTACTTCGAGCCGCTCTTTCCCTGTTCGTCCGAGCCACGGCGTCAGAGAATTCGTCGTCAGTGAGATCGATGGCTTGGTCCAGAGGACTGAGCGTGGTGCCAATGATAAATCTGTCTTCCGGAAGGGCTCGGCCATTGCGGGGCTCTCTCGGTTTGCGCATAACGCACTTTCGCTTCCGGCCAGCAATATCGACCTCTTTTCTGTCACCAGTGGCGAGGAACACCGTCCAGTGCGTCAGCTCCGCCGGATTCATGGCGAGCTGATCGTTGATGTAGGCAGCGAGCTTGCTGCCATCGACTTGCACGCTCTCGGCGGGGAACGTCAGGTTCTTCAGATATTCAGAGACTCTCGTACCTGGCACGTTTGACCAGATGGTGCCATCAGCATTCTTGCCGCCCGACCCCGGCCGCTCGGGGCGGTCTGTACCTGCGCCAAGCCCGCGCAGAAAATCATCTGTCACATCAGCATTGCGCTCGATGGTCTGACGATCCCGGAACATGACCGTCTGCACCTTGCCTTCCCCAGCATAGCTGCTCTGGCGGAGCTCAGCATGGCGCTGCTTGTTCCTGGCGGTTACCTCCAAAATGTCATGAACGGCAACCTTCAGCCCGAATTCCTTGGGCGTGGCATTGGTCAGGCTCATCTCGAAGAACTGCGCGCGCAGTTCCTTCTGCGCGGTTGCAACGTAGCGGAACCAGTCTTCCATGTCGGGCGTCGTGTAGAGGCGGCAAAGATCGGCAAACCCGCGGCGATAGCCGAACCAGCGTCCCATCTGCAGGAGGCTGTCGTACTGACGCGACAACCGGAGGAAGTAGCTGACGGAAAGCCCTTCAAGGGTAAGGCCACGAGACAGCTTGTCGCCGCCTACGGCGATCAGGGAAAGGCCGGTCTCCTTGTAGGGATCATACTCGATATCCGTCTTGTTCTTTCCATTCGCTGTGATCACCTGAATCTTGTCGGAGCTTTCAGGAAGGCTGGCCGCAACCTGGTCCCAGGTCACGCCGACCGTATTCCGGCCGAACACCGTATTGGCTACGGTGTCGGTTGTCGGCACATAGTCGGATTCCCAAAGCTTTCTCAGGCGATCTGTCGTCTCCCGATCGCCATTGGAAATCATCGCGCGCGTTTCATTCAGGTATTTCTCTACCTGCCGATGAACCTCGATATGAACATCCACGAAGCGCGAGACATGTACGAGCATGGAATTGTGCGCGGGGCTCTGTCCCCTCGCCGCCCGGGCGGCACAGGTCAGCAGAAACGCATCGATGGCCCTTTCAAGGCTAGCCGGGACGACATCCTGCCCTTGGCAGCGAGGTCTCAGGTATTTGTTGTGCTTCTCCGGAATCCAGTCCTCGCCGATCTGGTCGAGCGGTCGGACAAGCGGCAGGCCAGAATTGTCGGCATCATCGTTCGTGCCAAAGACAGCTGCCGGACCGAAGTAGTCGTCTGGTGGAGTCAGCGAGACGATGAAGGTCGATGGAAAGAGGTCAGGTCCGTACTCTTTCGCTTTCCTCTCGTCATGAATGAAAATGTTCGCGAAAGGCGTCGCGGTGTAGCCGACATAGACGCGGCGATCGAATGACATGAGCAGGCGCCTGATCTCGCCATTCACTCGCTTTGGATCATAGTCCTCTTCAAACGTACCATCCTCAAGAAGGGGCTGATCGCCCGTATCAACGGATGCCTGATCGGACTCATCATCAACGACCAGAACAGGCGCTGCCTTTGCCGGAGCAGGTAGGCGGGCGATCCAGTTATTCAGGTTCTCCAGAACTTTCGCGTTCTTCTTGATGACAAATACGCAGGGCTGGCTGATAGGATGGAAGTTTGCTTGGTCCGCGACCTTCTGGCTGAAGTCGCCATTCGGGTCGGCCATCGTGAGGCTGTCCACGACTAGCTGCGGATTGAAGTTACCTACACCTATGATGCGAAGTGGTTGATTGGGCTGACGCGTCTTCGGGTTCGTGTCATAGCCAAGAAAATCCTGGTCGAAGCGTTTCTGCGTCTGGAGGCGCAATATCTTGTGCATGCCAGCCAGAACGATGATGATGCGGTAGCCCGCATCCGCAGCACGGTTCACGACACCGGCATAGCTTGCGGTCTTTCCTGACTGGACATCGCCCACAACAAGGCCACGCCAATCCCAGCGGCCCGGTCGCTCGGGATCATCCATGACCTCCAGGATTCTCGCGGTGCTGTCCTGAAGCTGGCGGATGGATCTCTGAGGGCCATCCGTCCTCCTCCAGCTTATAGAGGTAGCGCTGCATGAAAGCGCCGGGCTGACGGCGTTCTCCGACATACCAGGGCGCAGGCCGCTCCTTGTCCTGAAGCGCCAGCGCTTCACCATGCTCGGTCACGAAGATGGTCCAGAGCATGCGCGTAGCGGCTTTGATCTGGTCAGCGCTTATGGTCTGCTTTGTTGCGAGACCGAGTATCGGCGCATCAAGTTCCACGATCTTTGCAATGGCCTCAGGCGTGATCTGTTCGCCAGCGTCCTTTTGCATCTGCAGAATTTTTCTTGCCCGCAGGGCGAGCGCATCTACGACGTCTGTCATTTTTGCCCGCCGAGTTTTCGCAAAAGCGCAGTTCGCAGCTTGGTCAGATCTCCTGGAAGATTGAGGAGAAGAGAGTCGGCGCGCTGATCAAGAGTCATGTTGTCCGGAAGAGCCTTTCCAAGCTCACAGAGCTGATCACTCAGCTGAGCGATTTCATCGGTTTCGAGCTCGGGGACTTCGGCGCCTTCGGATTCTGATACATCAAGCCAGATGCGTTCGACAGGAACGCTCCGCTCGATGATGGAGAGGACAGCGTTCAATGAGCGCTGGCCGCCCGTTTCGCGGCATGCAACGATCACCGGATGATCCCGGTTTATTCTGTACTGAATGCCTTTAGCACCCTGGGTCGCCAGCCAGACCGCGGGAGCAGTATTCGGCGCGCCACGCAATCGAGGTCCCTGATCCCGAAACGCGAAGACCTCGCGCGCCTCCTGTCGGCAGCGGCCCGCTATGTCGGTCAGCCGCGCTCGGAGCGCACCTGGCGGGCGGGCCTGTGACTTGCGCACGTCAATGCGCCAGTCGCGGTCTAATCCTGTCGGCAGATCCACCATGATGCGCGCTAACCGGCTTGCTTCGTCACGCGTCCAGGTACGAACCCCGCCGAGGCCGAGCCAGCTGCCTGCAACAAGAAGGCGTTTTCCGCGGTACACATAGAAGCCCTGCCTTGCTCCCCAGCCGCCGGGTCCGCCTGCCGTCTCATATTCGGCTTCATTGGCGAAGCGATCGCGATGCGGCAGGACGTAAGGCTTAACAGTGAAAGAAGCACTGGCGTGCCGGAGGCGCTCTGAAGGCATTTCCCGCGTGGCGGGATGTGCCGTCTGGAATGGCTCCCAGCCTTTGACAGGCCGCCCATTGAGGCTGATCGCAAGGCGTGTCGCGTCGCCGTTCAGGAATCGATGAAAGACCATTCCGAGATGAGCACGAAGCTCCTCGAGTCGAAGGAAGAAGGATTCCTTTGGAAGGCCTGTCAGGCCACTCATGGAATCCATTCTGTCGATCAGAACGACGGTCCCGCCTTCCGCTGCCACGACGCGATCCACGTAGGGATGGGCGGGAAGCTGATCGGGTATCTCCGCTACCCAGCCATTGTCCTTGACGACATCGACATCAAGAACGAGCGTCGAGGTAATGCCTTCCCGGCGCGTCACCACCGTCAGCCGCTGACCCTGGGAAAGCGATGCGGTTTTCAAGCCGAGGCCGAAGCGACCAAGGTCGTCGTCCTGACGCTCCGCGGACGGTCCCTTGCCTCCCAGTTGTATGGCCGAAACCAGAGTTTCGTGATCCATGCCACGCCCATCATCGAACACCGCAGCAACAGGATTGCCGTCGTTCCATTGAACATCCAATTCAATCTGGCGGGCCGAAGCAGCGATCGAGTTATCAACAAGGTCGGCTAGAGCCGTTTCAGGCGAATAGCCGAGCCCTCTCAGGGAATCGACCAGAGCTGATGCGGGCGGATGGATCGGAACGGTCCTCGGGGGCATGAGGTCACGCCGCCCGTCGTCTGTTGATCCCTGCCGTACCGTTCGCTGCTCTTCTAAGTTGTCTGCGCAGAACGCGAGCCACTGCCAGTCCCAGAAGTGGGGGGACGGCGTTGCCGATCTGCCGGAACGCGGCATTCATCGCGCCAGCAAAGACGAAGCCATCAGGGAAAGATTGAAGTCGTGCCGCCTCCCGGACCGAAATTGTCCGTGCCTGTCTGCCATCGAAATGGATATGCGAATAGGTGTCCTTGCCGATGTGGGCAGTCAACGTACGAGAGGGTTTGTCGCGATCCAGCTTCCACCACTTGTTTGGGAACTTCTCTGGATCGTACGGGGGTACAATCGCGGCGCGAAGATTCTCATACGCGGCCGATCCGCGCGACCGGCGCGTAAGACCCTGCTCGGCGAGAGCGTCGAGAAACATGCCTTCGGCCAGGCGCCTTGCCTCCGGGTAGTCGGCGCCCGGCTTCATGGCAGCGAAGATAGGAAAGTCGCGTGGGGTCAATCTGACTAGGTGGCCAGTCGTCCCATCATCGGTACGGAAGCCAGACCAAGCGTGCATCATCTTTGCATAGGCCGAAAGGCCTTCCTTCGGCTCTCTATACGGCAAAATGTCGGACAGCTTGCGTCGACGGATCGCGCGAGGGTCTGTGACATGCTCTCTGATACGTGGCAGGTCGCTCAGTGCTTCAGCGGTGCTGACTGCCGGTGGAAGCTCGTGGGAGGGCGTAACAATCTCATGGAATCGTCCGCTTTCACGATCAACGTATTTCAGCGCGACGCGTCTTGACCCTTCATATCCTCGGGGCAGATTGAGAAAATGGGTCGGATACGGAAAGGCGGGTTCTTCCTTCATCACATCGGCCAGCGCCACGATGAACAGCCGCTCACGGACCTGTGGAACACCGAAGTAAGCGGCATTGAGGATCGTATAGCCAGTACGATAGCCGGCATCTTCCAGCGTCTCGCAGATTTCCTCGGGCACGTTGTGGCCGCCGAAATTCAGAATGTCCGGTACGTTCTCGATGACGATCGCCAACGGCTGGGTGTCGTCCACGAAGTCGAGAAAACGCCTGTAGAGTACTGCGCGCGGGTCCCTCTGAAACGCGTCTTCGGTTCCTTTGACCGAGCGAAGTTTCGATCGCCCAATGCGGGCAAAGGCCTGGCAGGGGAGCCCAGCCGCCAAGACATCGAAGCATCCCTCCGGAGAGCCTGACAGGCGGAGGTCCCGGACGAGTCGGCCCGCCGAACACCGCTCCATGTCCCGCGGCCTCGCCCAGGGATCATCAACTGCCCGGCCGCCACCGAAATTCATGGCGTAGCTCTCGGCTGCCTCCGGATCGAGTTCGATGTGGGCTGACAGCTCAAATCCGGCAGCCTTCATCCCCAGGGAGAGGCCGCCCGCACCGGAACATATCTCAAGCAGACGGGCGCGCGCTCCAGTCCCCAGACGGGCTAGCTTTCGCTGCCGAATCAGTTGCTTGTGGTCCGATTTCATTTTCCAAGTATGCTTGGAGCGTCCTTTTGAGGCTATTAAAATCTGTAGTTTGACATTCCCAGATCACGACAACTTGCCAACCCAGGCGCTCAAGATTCCCCTTCACACGCTCATCGCGCGCGATGTTATTCTGAAACTTTCTGGACCAGAATTCAACGTTAGACTTCGGGTTGTAAGAATACTTGCAACCCGGATGGCGATGCCAGAAGCATCCGTGGACAAAGACCACTGTCTTGAGCCGCGGAAACACCAGATCAGGCGATCCAGGCAGGTCGCGCCTGTGAAGCCGGTAGCGGTAGCCGAGGCTCGTGGCAGCCTTGCGCACGGCGATTTCCGGCTTCGTGTCCTTGCCACGGGTGCGGCTCATTATCCGGGATCGGCTGGTAGGGGTCAGAATGTCCATGGTTCAGTGTCGCCCGACGGACAGGCATTGCAAGCGATTTCCTGGTTCCGTGACTACGTAGTGTGGTCCAGGGCAGCTTGGTGCCCCCGAATGTTTGGAACGCCGCGCCCGCACCAAATTCGTGAAATCGACGCTGTCTTTCGCAATCGTGAACCGCTGAAGCATCAGCGATAGCGGCATCTGCTTCTTTCGCATTGCTGAACGTTCCTTGATGCACGACCGCATTTCGAATATGTGTTGCTTGGATAGGAAGGTTATGGTCGGCTTGAGGTTCCGATGAGTTACAGCGCGAGGAAAATGTTTCCAGAACCAGTGAGTGGCGCCGCATGCTGCATAGCCCATTTCAACTAATAGAAAACGGAAAAACCTTAGAAGTTTTTTCCTGAAACAATTTCGACTATCGTATAAGTATCCGTTTCACAAATTCCCTGCTCCTCTAATGCCCATTCGATGTCACTGGGGTCGAGTTGAACAATTGCAGCTACCTCTTCCAATGTTTGGATTATGCTCGATGAGCTAGTGGTGATATGAATGACAAGATAGCACAGCATTTCGTCCTCCAATCGATGGAAGAACGAAAACACTCCAAAATCATGCGCACAATTTTCGAGCGCTCATGGCGGTTACTAAGACGTTTATGTATATTTCAGGCCACGCTCTGACAGAAGCAGGTGCAGCAAAGTGTGCAGTCAGCTAGCGCCTTTTTCCTTTTTCGGTCGGTTTTCTTAGAATTATCGACAGGGCAGAAGCGATATCTGCACCCAGCATTCCCATGATCATAATGAATTCGGCAGCATCCAAGCGACGTTCGCCGGATTCCACCTTCGACACAAAGGACTGAGGGCGCTTCAGCATTTTCGCCAAATCGGTTTGCGTCTTTCCAGCGTGCGCCCGTGCCTCGATCAAAGCACTGACCAGCGAGCGATATTCTTCTGGAAATAGAGACGCCAATGGAATCGCCGAAATTGAATTCAGCAATTCAATGAAACCGAATTTCGGATATCCCAACTCAGGATATTCCGCTATCTCTCGCGGCGCATGGGCTTCTGGGAGATTCGAAGTGAAGCAGCAATACCTGGGCGACGTGAACGACTACCGGAAGTTCTGCCTGCTCCGGCATTTCGCGATTGCCGGTGGTGCCAAGGTGGGTATGTGCTGGATGCTTACGCCGGATGATGGCGGGCGGGACGGCCGGAAGCTCGCCTACCTTGACCAGCCATCGGAGTGGCGTGAGCATGACCCAGAACTGTTCGACGGGCTGAAAGCCATTGTCCATGGGGATGTAGGCCGCCAGCTGCGCATGGTGGAAGACAGCGGCCTGATACCTGGCGCTTTATATTACGATCAGATCGTCCCTGATCCCGAAGGGGCACGGGCAAGCTATATGCGTCGGGCGCTTTCCGCGTTGGCCGAGGCCGATTTCCTGTTCTTTGACCCCGACAACGGCCTGGAAATTTCCTCGAAGCCCAAAGGGCGATTGCAATCCTCCAAATTCCTCTACTGGGACGAGGTTGCCAAGGCCGACCGGCCAGGGCGATCATTACTGATCTATCAGCATTTCACGCGAGAGGCGCGGCAGGGGTTCGCCCAACGGCTCGGGGAACGCCTTCGCGACGTAACGAGGGCGTCGGACATCTGGGGGATTCACAGCCCGCATGTCCTCTTCCTCCTCGCCACCTCGATGCCCCAGATCAGCGCCTGCGCGGAAAATCTCCCGGCCAGGTTTGGAATGCGGGCGGAGCGGCTGTAGCCCATCCGCTGGGCCGAGGGGCCCATATGCCGATCGGCGGATATATCTCCCGCGCCTCGCCAAGCCCTAGGAAGCCCCACTGTGCGGGGGGAAGCCATATGGATAACTCCCTGAGAACCTCGCCCTCGGAACAGCCTTTCCGTGTCCGGAAGCACTATACCATTCGCGCTCACGCGTACGCGCGGGGAGCGGGGAATTTCCTCTGCGGAAACTACCCTCCTATGCGCCGAAGGCCTGCTCCAGCTTGGCGATGGCTCCCTCCCCGCCCCGCACCGCCTGGGTATAGTGGCTGAGGGTGATCGAGGGATTGGCATGGCCCGCCAGCTTGGCGACAAGCCCGACCTCGACCCCTTGTGCCTGAAGCGTGGAAATAAACAGGTGCCGGGCCGAATGGGTGGTGACCAAAGGAAGCCCCAGGCGCTGCAACGCCGGGACCCAAATGCGCTTGCGGAAGTTGGCATACCAAAGAGGACCGCCGCCCGGCGTTTGCTGGGCAAGCCAGCGGTGCGAACTGCGCGGGGCCGGGAATACCCGGTACAACTCGCCATCGGCGTTCCTCGGGCATGCAACCCGCCATTCCAGCAGCATGGCCCGAAGCACCGGCGCCATGGGCACTTCCCGGACACCCGCCTTGGTCTTGGTGAACTCGACGATGGTACCATCCATTTCCTGGCTGCGGCGGATGTGGATGACATTGCGCTCGAAATCGATGTCGTCCCACAGCAGGGCGAATTGCTCGGAGATGCGGGTACCCGCCAGAAACGGGAAGGCATAATAGGCACCATACTGCCTGTCATTCCGGGCAGCCTGGATGAGCAGCTTGACCTGCTCCATGGACAGGATCGCCTTCTTAGGCCTGGCATGTCCACGGCTGAGCTGCGTGGGCATCTTGGGCGTACGGACGGCGAATTCCTCCTCGGCCAGCGCGAGCACTGCGCCCAACACCATCTTGGCCCGGTTGGCGGCATAGATGCTGATCGCCCCGGCCACCTCCTGGTGCCACGCCCGAATGGCAGCCGTGGTCAGTTCGGCAATCTTCAGCCTGCCGAGCAGGGCAAGCTCGCGGGCGCCTTCAGGCTTCTTGCCGGTGATGGTATGGTGAAACCGCTCCTGGCTGTTGCCAACAAGCAGCGGCCCAGTGATATGAGCGCAGGCATGCTCATAGCCATTCATGGTGCGCGGCCGGACCCTGGACCGCTTGAGCTCAAGCCAGTGAGCAACCGCCTTGGCAACCGTCACCGACTGGCGGTCGGGACTATAGGTGCCCGCGTCAACTTCAACCACCAGCGTGTTTCGGAATTCCTCGGCCTCCCTCCGGTTCGGAAATGAAGGAAGCTTCCGTTCGCCCGTGCGCGGTTCGCGGTAGTTCACGAAGAAGCGCGTCTGGTGGACGGCCCTGCCGTCCTTGAGCACCCGCCGCCGCACCTGCTTGGTAATAGAAACCCGAAATGACATAACTTACTCCATGACCACGAACTACTGCGCAACAAAAAACCACCGGCCAGGGCGCGCCATAACTGTGACGCCGCGCCGCAATGAAAGTCACCTCGCGCCGCCGCCTGCAATCGCCGCTGCAACCACCGGCTTCTAGAATTTTTTCCACCGGGCTCGGACGAATTTCCAATTGGCGGCAAATAAACAGTGGGTCACGCCACCAAAGAATTTGCTTAGAGCTGGCAACATGGACGACACGACAAGCAGAGGATGAAGCGGTAACGCGTGGTTACACGTAGAGAAACCAATTCCCATGTTCCCCACACTTCTCCCTCTGTAAAATGCCCAAAGCATTCCGCCTCCATAAAAATACATCAACATGTGTTACCGGTGTTACCAGCTAATAGTCAGTGTTTGGTGGGCCACCCGAGCCCGCCGGTCTCCGATAGCCGCGAGCAACCGCCCCCTTAGAAAATTTTAAAAGCTTCGGCCCCTCCCAACCCAATTTGCGCATGATTTGGGCTAGCCGCTTCGTATGATAGGCTTGTTGCGTCGCAGGCGTTAACTTCAAACAATGTTCCAAGATATCAGCCGTGGATTTCCGTTCATCTCCCTCGAACACTTCTCCGTGCAGATCGGACAGTTGATCGAACCAAGGATCATCTTCAAGGCGGGCATCCTGCTCCTTGGTTGCTTCAGGCCACAATCCCTCAGGTAAATTGATAGATTCGCCTTTGGCCTCCAAATATGCCGCCTCCGCCCAAAGCTGATCGCGATCACGCGCTATAGCACCAAGATCGATGTTGCCCGCCTTAACCGGCCAAAAGCGCCGATTGCCGGTGAGGTCGCGAAGATATTTGTCGTCATTGGTCGTGCCGACGAAAATATTTTGCCGGGGGCTATCCTCCCGATAGCGTCCATAGGAAGGCCTAGCTCGATCCACCGCGCGGGATGCGAAGGCCTTTACCTTGTTGCTTTCGGCGCGGTGCAAACCCTCAAGTTCACACAACTCATAAATCCAGACACCAGCCATGGCTTCAACCTGAGCCTTGGCATCGAGGGTCAGAATATCCTGATCGGAGAAATTTTCGTCACCCGCTAAAAGACGAAGCGCCGTCGACTTGCCGGAGCCTTGGGTGCCTTCCAGAACAATAATTGTATCGAACTTGATGCCAGGCCGCCTGACGCGTCGCACTGCCGCAACAAGCATGATCTTTCCGACAGCACGAACAAACTCGGCATTCGGCGCCCCGAGGTAGGTGGTAAGCCAACTGCCGATCCGTTCCACGCCATCCCAAACCAAGTTGTCGAGATAGTCCCGGATCGGGTGAAAAGAGTTTTCCAAACAAAGGATGTTGGCGGCTTCGCGTATATGATCTTTGCCGGGGTCAAACCCATAATTCTTTAGGATAAGGTGCCGCAATACGGCGCAGGCATCGTCCGTGAGCTCGTTGGCAAATTGCTGCAAATCACGGCCACCAAGCCGCTTACGTTTGTGGAATTCGTCATATTCCGCATGCAGGCCAAGACGCTTGATGGCAAGCAGGGTATTGTTAAGCGTAGGGCGCGGATCTCCACCCCTGAATACGTCCGGCCAACCCTCTGAAATGGCTTCTTGTGCCGATTTAATTTGACGAATGGCATATGCACGAGCGTCACGTTTTTCGCGGATCGAAGCAGAGATGCCATAGCGCGGGTTGATCAATATACCCGCCGCCTTTTGTATGCTCAAGCCAAGCCGCACCAGATCGCAACTTACACGAAATACAGCTTCGCTGCGCGACGGATAGCGCGAATTCTGGGTTCCGATAGGATGCCTCACATCATCGCCCGCCAGAATCAGAGCCTTGGTGAGATCGGGCAATTGAAGCCCCAAGTCATCGAGATCAACAGTTTTGATGTGCTCGGGCGCTACATCGGTTTCCGCTGAATCCGAAGGCTTTGCGGGCTGTCCAAACTCTTCCAGTTTATAGGAACGGCTCCAATCGGTGACTTCTTCTAGAATATGGGCAACGACTTCAACGCGGCCAGCGTTTCGCTTTTTCTGATTCGGAATGTTTATCGTGCCGGGCACGCGCATGATTCGGTCGGCGTTATGGCAATGGTCACCACCCAACCGCTGGGCGAGTCCTCTGTTGATACGCTCAATTAAGTCTAGCTGATTGGTGGATTCGGCCAAACGCCAATAAGCATTATATCCACCGCCTGAAGCAACACCCGCTGTCGGCTTAGGCAGAAATTCCTTTAGGTCTCTAAGCGCGTTAGCGTCATCTATATCGACATGAAGAAATTCGGCTCTTTCAATATCCTTCTTTTTTGCCTTGATGTTTCTGAGCGCCTGATAAAGGGAATTTATATGAAAATATATGTTCTCCTTGCCCTGGCGCTGGTCGATCCACTCGCGCACGGCCGGATCGTTTGCATTGTCAAAGGTCTTTGCGGTCACTTTTCCATTGTTGGAAATCGACACGAGATGCATGCGCCTATTTCCATGCATGTGTTTCAAGAACGAGATTGCCTCGTCCGTATTGGGGATGAGGATCAGAGGAGGGCTTGACCGTTGAGTTGCCATTGAGCGTCACTCCACGTTCAGGAATTGGCGGCATTGCGCTTGCGCGCAATCAATTCCACTACGTCCGACGCGATCAGGCGCCAGCGCTTTGTCCCAATGCGGACCACCTTGAGGTTTCCGGCGGCAATTTCGAGACGCAGGGCGCGAGCAGGAATATTGAAAAGCTTCGCGGCCTGCGGAAGCGTCAAGCACGGGTCAATGTCGCCCGGATATGCGGGCTGTTTTTCGTAGGCCATTTGATACTCCATGTTTCCCCCAATAGCAGGGTCTGGAGCATCATTACTCTCTCTACGAACTGCCACTCCGCACCCTAAGGGGGGGTATGACGAGGGGAAATTCTTCGTCGTTGAGCGGAGGCAACATCCCTTTTACGATTTCCGGGTTGGCGGTCATTCGCGCAATCTCCTCATTGGAGATGTCCGTGTATGTCTTAAGCAATATTTTCCCCTCCTTGGGGTCCTTGGCAGGCTTAATCATCACCTCAAACCACTCGCGCGTGTATATTTCCGGATTGCGAGGGACAAGGAATTGCCCATTTGCGATCATCTCGCAGACATAGGCGAGATCCTTTGCGTCGGATGATCGGTCTATTTTTGTTCTTTTCAGTACGCCCCTGCTCCTCATGAAATGGGCATACCAATACTTTTGCAATGTCTTGTCTGACTTTGTGCCCTTCATGCCAGTCTCGAACTGCCGCTCCATTTCGTCTTGGGTCGCAACGATAAAGTGGTAAACGCTCCACCCCCGGCACAATTCTCCCCATGCCCAGGCGAATTCGGCGCTGGCAATACGCTTGTCTATTGCGTCTTTGATAATCGACATTTCCCGACCATGCTCCTTCCAGATGAAGGCAAGAGCATCGTTGTCTGGCAAATCGCCTTTCGCGCGCGATATGGCTTCCATGATTCCAACGCTGTCTTTTCTATTTTCGCCACGAAAGAACTTCGCGGCCGGAGGAAACAATGGGTGTCCAGCTTTTCGCTTTTCTCGGAGCACGCTTGTAAATAGGGAAGGGTAGTTCTGCGATATCTTATAGGCATCAATTTCGTTTTGCGTAGGAATAGGAATATACTTAAGCGAGGCGGATATCTCCGCAAATTTTTCGCTGATTGTGTCCCAATAGTCTTGCGCTTCCATGGCTTGTTTCTCGCACGCTGTTTGCCGGTTCTTGTGACGTAAGGGCTGAGTCACTGTTACACCTTGGCCGTTGTCATGTGGCTTCTCGGGGAAGATCAATACGCCGAGAGATTTTCACATAGGGTTCGTCGCATTGGATAATTTTGCATGAATATCCGGCGTGTTTTTCTTGGGCCGTCCCATAACGCGGAGGCTTGGACACATGACAAGGCGAACTTCAAAAGTTCCACAGGACGCCACTGGTTCGGTGAGCCGGAAGCCAACGACGCGGCCAGAGATTTCGAGTGGCGTCACACCAAGTCCTATTGACCCGCTTGACCTGCCGCGTACCATGAAGGACGCGGCACGCATCATGGAACTTCCCTATTTCGCAATTCAGCGGGCAGTAAGGGCAGGCATTCTTCCGTCTTATCGGCTGTTCAACGGGCGCAGGTATGTCACGATCCGTGACATTGTCACCCGGATGACGCGGGCCTGATAACCGAAGAGTATGATTTTCTTCGGCCGGGAAGTAGAGTCGGCAAGAGGCGCTGCATTCCGGCATTCCCGCACGGTTGTATACATATACATTGACAAATAACGAGTTGTTGTATATTTTCGAATATACACTTTATTATACTCGTATTCTCTAAGGTGTACAAATGACCGTAAAGCAAGCCGTGCGAAGGCAATATCAGGCGATTGTCGACCAAGCTGCTGTTCAAATGGGAACTTTAGGCATTCCGGTAGAGGGTTGGCTGCGGACAACCCGTAAAGCTCTCGGAATGTCCGGGGCGCAGCTTGCGCGGCGCATGCAGGTTACACGGGCTCGCGTCACCAATGCCGAGCAGGCAGAACGCGATGGCGGAATCACCATAAAGTCCATGCAAGCCGCCGCAGAGGCGATGGGTTGCCGGTTCGTCTATGCCATCGTTCCGGCCACCAAGGTCAACGATGTATTGGAAGCTCAAGCCCAGAAAAAAGCGCAAGCGCTCGTCGGGACGGCAAGCCAACACATGGCATTGGAAAGCCAGGTTCTACCTGCCGACAAAATCGCCCAGGAAATAGACAGCGTGGCGCGTGACATTCTCCATGAAATGCCGCCCGACTTCTGGAACGGCAAATGACAGATCCCCTATCTGACTACCCTGTCGGCGCAACTCCCCTCGATCCCGACGAAATGGAAGGCTTGCGCTTTCCCCACATTACAACACGGGGCCAGCTTGATGAGCTCGAACAGGCAAACATCGAAACCGGCCTACGATGGCTGTCAAGGCTTCGCCGCCGCGATATTCTGACAGATGAATTTGTTATTGCCCTCCACAAACGGTTATTCGGCGAGGTTTGGGCATGGGCCGGAACGTTCCGCCGCACTGAGAAGAACATCGGCATTGATCCTCTCCAAATCGGAATCGAGCTCCGCACATTGATGGACACCGCGCGCTTCTGGAAAGACCATCAGACATACATGCCTGCCGAAGCAGCGCTCCGCCTGCATCATAGAATGGTTCAGATTCATCCATTTCCAAACGGCAACGGGCGGCATGCGCGGATCGCGGCAGACTTGATACTGGAGCGCATATACAATGACCGTCCTGTTGATTGGGCAGGCGGCCACGACCTCCAGAAAATGAATGACCGGCGCATCGCCTATATCGCCGCGCTGCGCGCAGCGGACTCTCACGATTTCGGCCCACTGCTTGCGTTCGCCGGGGTGGCACTCCGATAAACCAGGCTACAAATTTACCGGAGCCAAATTCGGCCTCCGCATTTCGGTACAAGATCAACTGCCCAACTTCGGGCGATCACATCAGGCCTATTCGGCCATGTCCGAAAACTTATGATTCAGTGTCCAAGACTCGGTACTCCATCGACTTCACTCAGCCGCGATCTTGTTTGCGCCCAGTGTTTCAAACTCTGCAATCGACTGAAACTCAATCAGATATTCCTGCCAATTCTGGGAAAGCCAGCGGAGAACGCGATTGTTGGCAATGAGCTTGCGAATGTAGCCACGGGCGACTGTCAAATGCAGATTATCGATCCCATAGGTCTCCTCAAAAGATTTGACCTGCGTCTGTAAACTCGCCAGCTCTCTTTCCATACGAGCGATGTGCTCGGAGGTTACGGAATTTTTCGGGTCCACTTTTTCCTTTCGGCTCTCTATCAAATGTTTCTCAGGCGTGGCGGCAAGAAGCGCCTTTGCGAAAATGCCGGTGAAATTGTTCTGCCCTGTCATCAATTCAGCAGCCTCGATTTGCCGAAACGGCGCCATTTGACGAAGTATATCGAACACACTCAGTGGGCATTCAGTATCTTTCAAAATCTCGGCGGCGTCTGGACATATCCCGTTCAACATACGATGGCGCCGCCGTATCGAAGTGACTTCCATTCCAAGCGCTTCGGCAATCCGCTCCTCAGGAACACCACGTTCCATGGCCTTCTTAATCATGAGGTGTTCTTGGACGGCCGACAATCTGTTGATGCGCTTGTTATATGTATACGCTTCATCATCAATGGAAATGAGGCATTCAACCGTTTGAACCTCGAGGTCCTTGAGCGCTTCAATCCGAAGATGGCCGTCGAGCAGAAAATATCGCCCGGCATTTTTCTTGTCCGGCGTCACAACAGGTGCTTCGACCAACCCAATAGCGCGCACCGACCCGAGAATTTGTGAGTATTTCTTGCTTTCCTTCGTTCCAGGCCGCTGCATTTTCAGCGGGACGATCTGGGTAAGCGGCAGCGTAACCGACTCCCGTTCGAAGGACAGCTTAACCCGATCCCGCCTCTTCTGTTCTTCGGTCATCATGCCGTCTCCCCAACGACCCGCGCGGCCAGAGCCTGGGGCATGGCCTCAAGCTTTTCCGCCCGCAAAAGCGTACGGAAATTGTCATTGCTGAAAAGGTCTTTCAATGCCTCCACGATGAACAACAGCTTCGCTTGCGCAAAATCGGACTTCTTAGCGAGAAGGCGCTGCTTCTCTGCTTCGCGCTCGTAAACTCGCATAAGATCATTTGCCGTAATCTTTCGAGAGGGCGCCTTGCGGCCAATCGCGGAAGTACGAATGGCCTTGTTTCGCGTCAGACGCTGGTCAAGCAGCTTGCGAATGGCTGACAATTTCTTGCCCTTAAGTTTTCCGGCCGTATAGGCATCCATCAGAATATTCTGTGCTTCGTCGGTCTCGGCGCGGGAAATGGCGACGGCAAGGCTGAGCGGCATAAGACCAGTTTCAACCGCTGTTAACAGTCTTTCCTCACCGCGCGACAGCAGGGAAACAATCATATTGACCCAGCTTGCCGTGCATCCAACCTTCTCCGCTATTTGAATATCCGTGTACCCACGGCTGTGAAGGCTTCCGATCTCCTGCATGATGTCAATTGGACGGTGCTGCCTTCTGGCAATATTCTCGACAAGGCTCATGACAAGGCAGTCATTTTCCGGCGCATCGACGATGACGGCCGGAATTTCAGACTGCCCAAGCATCTTGAACGCCTGCAGGCGCCCCTCGCCACAGATCAAATCATAGCGAACATCCCCGTCGAGCACTCTCTGACTGACTGTAATGGGGCGCTTTAATCCGATAGCATCGATATTCTCCACAATCTCCCGATGGTGCCGCTTGTTGCGCGCCCGGGGATTGAGAACGTTTATCTTGGCCAACGGAATTATTTCTACGCGCTGGGTACGTGATGGAACGCTCATGCGGCCTCCATGATGTGTACGGGACGGGCAAGATCGAAAAGAGTTTCAAGATTGTCGAATCTATAGCCATCGAGTTGAAAGTGGTTCTCCTCAGCGAGACTGAGGCGCCTGCCTGCAATGTCGATGCGGGGAAACAGATAATAGTCAACCGGATTGGCGTTTTCCGCATCCATGCGGACCACGACCGTGATGTCGGGCAACAGGCTGGTTTCAAATCTGAATCGCCACCGGTACGAGCCAGCTTGTGATCGACGGCATCTGGCAACTACGATGGAGAGTGAGAATTCACCATCAACCTCAATGAGTTCCGTCGACGGCTGTATCTCCGCTTTAGCTCCTACTTTCTCAAATCCATGAAGAATGTGTTGGACCACTTCCGGATGAAGTCGGCGCAAGGTCTTGTTGATAGCGATATAGCGGTAGTCGCGGCGCGGCGAATATCCCACAAGACTATAAGCCCTCAGGAGACTTCCGAACCGGGAACGATAGGCACTGCTGGATGGCAATCCCTCGTTCTCGTCGATGATCAGCCCCGACAATGCGCCATGGTGTTCGAACAGAGCCTGCAGGGCTTGCAGCATTTGGTCGTCTGACAGCTTAAAGGACCTTGCGGCGATGATTGTTTGTGCTGCTTCAAACAGGGATCGATCGACGATGCCCTCGAAAACGCCGTCTGCACAAATCCACGTTGGCGGGCTGTTTCTTATGCGCAATTTCTTGAGCTTAAAAGACACGCGGTTCCAGACGTTGTTGCCGATGTACTTCTCGTTGATGAGAATTTGATGGACAGTGCCCCGTGTCCATGGACGGCCCAGGTCGGTCAGGATTCCTCTGGAATTCAGGTCGCGCGCGATTTCCTTCTCCGAACGTCGTTCGGTGACGAACGCACGATATATGCTTCGGACGATATCAATTTCTGATCCCGGCCCTGGCGCCAGAATGACTCGATCTGTCTGGATGCTCTTCTGCTGGCCTCTTTCAAGTTCGGCCTTCCTTGTGCCCGACTGGTCAATGAGCGCACGGCGAAGGCCAAAGCCTGCTGGGCCACCCTGCCGGTAGCCGAGTTCGATTAGGCGGCACTGGCCTGCGAACACCTTCGTGGAAAGCTCCCGGCTATATTCTCCAGCCATCGCACGCTTGACGCCTTTGACAATCGTGGCAACCGGGCTCCCATCGTTTTCGAACTGCTCTGCGCAGTAATGAACGGCTATCCCCGCTTTTCGGCAGATGTATTCATAATAGGCGCTCTCATCCGCATCTTGAAAGCGTCCCCAGCGGCTGACGTCATACACGAGGATGGCGGCATAGTCCGCCTTGCCACCCTGTACATCGTCAAACAATAGTTTCAAGGCGTCGCGGCCGGAGAGACGAAGCCCGCTCTTTCCTTCATCTGCGTAGGTTTTGACGATCTCAAAACCACGGTCCTTCGCGTAGAAGTGAATCGCATCACCCTGATTTTCGGTCGAATATTTTTGATGTTCTGTCGACATGCGGACATACATCGCCGCCCGCACAAGGGTTTTCGCCGGAAACTCAGGATGGCGGGTCTGTTGCGGCTCTCGCTCCACTAACGCGTCCTGTCTCTTGGTCCGCGCCAGCAGACGCACGATAAACTCGATTTAGGGACGGAGGGCCGTCCAGCCTTCCAAATCTTGCAACCTACTGTAGCGGCAAGCGGAGGAAAAATGTTTCCGAAAAAGGGTAACAAGTTGCACTGGTCGGGACAAAGCGAAAGTGCCGACGTAGACTTTCCCCGAGCAATAGCGACCGCGCTTCAATCGAACCTGGGAACAACTCACCAGGCGGTGAAGACAATGATGCGGTGGACGGGCGCTTGCGAGCGAAGCGCGAAGCATTGGCTAGCAGGCACTCACGGGCCAAGCGGAGAACATTTAGCCCGTTTGGCAAAACATTCTGATGAGGTGTTGATGGTGTTTCTAAAGCTAGCGGGCCGCCAGCGAATTATCAAAGACCTGCGGCGTGCCGAAGCGAAGGAGTACTTGCTCGCTGCGCTCGCCTGCTTCGAGGACGCCGAGTAGAGGGTCTGCTGCGGTATTGGAGTGGGGCAATTTGGCTGCCAACCATTCGAAAGGAACATTGCATCAAACTCGCCAGCGGCAATCGCGGCTGGCACACCTTCTTCATTCAGGTTGAGGCTGTGGCAAGCAACATTACTTTCGCCCCCGCAGAGCGGGGCACCACGATCTGCGCGCCTCTGATTCGAGTGAAATCGACGCGGAAGCGCCAAAGTTTAATTATAATTGGCCAGAATCGCGATATCGGTAATCTGGCTTGGATGGGGTGATCTGGCGGATCTATTGACTGAGTGGATTTCTATAGTGCTGCCACAGAATTATTTGCTTCGTAACCACATCGTGGGGAATCTCGTCCAGCAATTCGATGCACCGCAGGAAAGCCACGAGGTCGCCCCAGAATGCTACTTAGCCTCAAGGCGGTCGTACAATCCGAGCAGTGTCTAGGATGTTATGAAGACCTCTATTCGGAAATTCGGGGGAAGATGTTAAATAGACGGCAACCAGATAGGATGAGTTTATATGCCAACAGACCTTTTGACTCTGCCAGCGGCGATCCAACTCGCTCTTGCCAGCGGATACGCTGCCTATTGTCTCGCTTATATCGGCATCAGAAAACATCACAAAAACATAGACACGACCTTTATAACATTGGTTTTTAGTTTGATTGCCACCTTGGTCTATGCAATTTTTCCAGAAAACGTGCATGCTATCTGGTCTATTGGCATCACATTTCTTGTAACTATTCTTTGTGGAGCGCTGTGGAGAAAATGGGGGCGAAGCGCGCTTCAATCTGTATTGCGCTCTTGCAACGTGTCTTGGGCAAACGATGATCCGACATCGCTTGACACCATAACGTCCAGCACCAAGTTCAATTTTACCCAAGTATCAGTTGAGATGAAAAATGGAACATGGCTTCAGTGCAATGAGGCAGAAAAATTTGTGACTTCACCACATGGCCCATTTACTATCGGCACTAATGGCGACATCGCCATGTATCTCACTCATGAACAGTCACCTGGCATGGATGACACTGAAGCGATAGACGTGAGGAGTCCAGATTGGGGCGATTGCATCACATACGTCCCTGCCGATCAGATTCAGAGGATTGCATTCAGATTAAAAGCGCGCCGCTAGAGAGCTAACGCCCTTTCGGGGAAGGAGGCCTGCTCTGATTTGTCGGGCTGGACGTCTTAGGGGTAACGCTACCGGTCTTTGGGGTAGCGCTCTTTTGAACGGTGTGGGTCTCTACCTTTACCGCCTTCGGTTTGAATGACTCAGTCAGGTGACGCCTACCGTCCCTATCTTTAGACATTAATTGCTCCTGTCAAAGAATGCCAAAATGATCGAGTAATTGATAACTTGGAATTTGGGAAGGTCAAGCTATTGACTTTCGCTTCTGCCAATGTCCGCTAAAATCGACTGACGGCTTGCGGTTCATAGCCAGCGCCGCCGCGCGCCGAATTCGATCACCATTGGGCGCTCGCTAGTTGTCCTCGCGCTACGCCGCTTCCTGTGCATAGTGGAACGCCTTGTCGAGTTTCCTAGGCCAATTGACCCCATGGTCGAAAGAGATAGAGTGCAACCCATGGGCAGCAATTCCGCTCTCAGCAAGTCCGGAACGCGTCCGGACACGATCATCGAAACTGTCGGCAGCCTACAACATGAACCAACCCATGATGCGAGAACGCATGCTAACCCCCAACTCCTCCATAATGGCCATGATTTCGGCGTGGATGAGATCGGAGTTGAATTTCATGGAAAGGAACGGGTTGGACAGTACCATCTCGTAGCGCTTTTCGTGATCGACTTTGGAAAGTGCCTTTCGATTTTCTTCCCGCGACATGAAATCGAGGAAGTACGCATAGCTTTCGAGCAACCGCCCTAACGCGAGGCGCTGCCCGTTGATTGACTGCGCAAGTCGCTCTACCGGGGGCTTCTCGAACGTGTCGAGGAGTGCATTTCGAAACTCATCGTCGCCTTGTGGATGCTGTTCCGCCAGCGAGCTCACCGCCATGATGTTGGAGAAAAACCAGACTTTTCGGCTATGCCGAAGCTTTACATTTCGGGTGCACCAGTCGAGCTGCTTCTCGTCAATCTTCGACTTATACTCGATGCATAACGTCTTGTAGTATCGGGAGATATCGTTGCAAAGCGACAGCACGTGACGCCCGCTGGTGCGTTCCTGATCTGCATAGGCGTCTAGCAACTTGGACCTGATGTCTCGCAGGCTGAGTCCGCCGCCCGCTTGAACACTTTCGGTCAGCAAAAGCACACGCTTTGTCAACTGGGCGCTTGAGTCGGAATCTCCGCCGATGCTCTCTGGGGCAATCAAATCACCGATAGTCGTCGGTTTCGTCAGTTCCTCGCCCTTCGACACCTTCGTCGCGAGAACATTTTTGATGCGTGCGCGAAGATCCTGATCAAACGGCGCATACTGAAGAAGCCGTGCTTCGTCTGCGGCGATCGGCACAAAGTCGATATCAGAGGCCTGAAGTGCCTCTCGCCTGCCAACCGAGCCGATCAAGACGAAGCACAGTCCTTTCTCGTCGATGCCCTTCTCGCTGAGAAAGTCACTCACGACATCTTTAACGCGAGCGACGAGGTTGTCCGAGTGTGTTTTGGCACGTTCAAAAATGTCCAGGTGTCGACCCTTGAGGCAGGCCTTCATGCCGCTTTCCATTTCCCCTCGCAGCCGTGACTAACTACTGCTCTTTACAAGGACGCCTGACAACTCGTCCACAGGGATTCCTTTCTTTAGAATCCGCTTCTTTCGATAGGGTTCTGAGATTGAATACTTGAGCGGTGATTTGTATCGAATAATTCCATTTGCCTTTCGGAGTCCTCGATCAAGCACCTTGCCGACTATCTCCTTTTCGGAAAGAGCCAAGGTTTCAGATAGCGACAGCCCAACGAAGAGGTCGCACACGGACCGAGACCAGTTTGACTCGAATTCGATGGTCTCGGCACGGTTGATGAAGCGGCTATAGATCGCACTCTTGCTGCGCCAGAACGACAGCGCATCTCTGGAGTATGCTTCTTTCAAGCGAACACCGGATACGAGATCCTGCTCCATCGCATCGGCGAACGTATCCGGGCGAGGAACATCTATCCCCACCACGCGTCCTGTTCGATGCATCCCTTCAAGCGTGTCGGGCGTAAGCGGCGAATGCAGCAGCTTATGCAGCACCGCGAGTTCGCTATCGAGACCGCCCGGCGATTTGCGGAACAGTTCCAGGAGCCGTCCGTGGTCAAGCCTCAGAGACTTGATAGGAAGATAAACGGACCAGACGTCGTCGAGACGACTATCACCAAAAATCATGAATTTGCGTAGATCGCTCGCCGACACTCCGGTCGACTCCGAGAAGGCCGCTTCGCCCGTGTGCGAAAGGGGCCATGTTGCTATATCGTGCAACAATCCCCACGCCATCGCATATTTCACGACCTGGTCAGGAAGTCCCATCGCGGTTGTCATTCGCGCCGCCAGGAGCGCTACCTTGAAACTGTGGTGGGCCCGGCTCTGGTCTTTGCCAGTATTTGCTCGAGCGAGCGGATGCTTCTCAACGATCGCAAAGGCAGGCGACAGAATGCCAAGAAAAGTCGCGTGTCTCAGACGCTTGAAGGCCGCCGACTGGACGACAGGCAGCGCCATAGCTAAAAAATCCGGGACTGCAATTTGCCTGTCTCTTGACGTCATAGGAGCGACAACTTCGACCTCTCTTTAAGAACACGGCTCAAACCGTCCATATCATCCAATATAGCACTCAAGTCGACAAGAAGCCATATTCTCTTGGCAAATCAACCATAATATGGTGGTACTACATCTCTTTTGAAGCGAGTTATCGTCCTTCACCTTGAATTTTGCAACGGCAAGGGGGATTGAACAGCCGAACTGAACAGTGGTGTCCAAATCCCCATTTTCCGTCTGTGGCAGGCAAGCCGCCGCTGGAACGAAAACGCTTGTACGGCGAGCTTGGCGCGCTTCTCTAGCAGGGCTGGCAAAGCATAGGTGTTCATGCCGCCAATCTAGGCGGCGGCAGTCAGGAGTTCTTCTGGCGTTTTCGCCGCAATACGGTGACTTTACAGGGGAGCAGGTCATGGCTGCACGCGGGCTGCATGTTCCTTGTGCCACAATTTGAAACGAGGCGTCTTGGCTGGCAACCATTCGAAATAATCATGGCATCAAAACAGTCTTCGCCGTCACGTTTCAATTGAGGTCCGATGACGGCGAACGGATGTCAAGCGAAGTATTTGATTTAAAATATTTTTCGCTTCGTAATGATGGGGTCGCGTGTTCGAGTCACGCAAGCGGCACCAGCTTTTCAGATAATCACAATAGCGAGTGCCGGATGGTCAGTCCGCTTGCTCCATGCCCGGCAGCGTCAATCCTGTGAGTTTGGCCAGAAGCCGCGCCACGGAACTGTCATCGTCACGTCCCATGCCAGCCGCTTCGGTCATGATAAACAGTTGAAGCGCGGCGCTGGCGATCGGCAGCGGAAACTTCTGTTTGCGCCCGATGTCGGATACGATTCCCAGATCCTTGGTAAAAATTGAAACGGCGCTTTTCGGCGCATAGTCGCCGTCCAGCACGTGGGGAATACGGTTTTCAAACATCCAGCTGTTGCCGGCTGACTTGGTAATCACATCGAAGACGCGGGAAATATCAAGATCAAGACTCTTGGCAAATGTGATCGCCTCGCACGCAGCGGCAATGTGCACGCCCGCCAAGAGCTGGTTAACGATCTTGAATGAAGAGCCAATGCCCGCCTGGTCACCGAGTTCATAGATTGTAGCCGCCATGTCATTCATGACAGAGCGTGCGGCGGCAAAGGCGGCCGCCGAACCCGACGCCATGAATGTCAACTCGCCTTTGGCGGCACGAACAGCGCCGCCACTGATCGGCCCATCCACGTAGAGCAGGCCTTTTTCTTCTGCGCGGCGGGCAAAATCTTTTGCTTCAGCCGGTCCTACCGTTGCACAGGATATGATGACCGTTCCCGGTGCCATCGCAGCGGCGGCGCCATCCACACCGAACAGGACAGACTCCGTTTGAACTGCATTCACCACCACGACGACGACAACTCCGGGATGGCTTCCCACATCTTGCAGCGTCTTGCACACGAGGCCACCCGCCGCACGGAAAGCGTTGAGGGCGGCGGGATTGACGTCAAAACCATAGACAGTGCGGCCGGCTCTTAGTAGCGCGCACGCCATGCCAAGCCCCATCGAGCCGAGCCCGATCACGCCGACGTCAACCCTCTTATCCGCCATCTCAAATCCCCCTCGACCGGCGGGACTATATCAGAAGGCGGTTCCCTCTCAATGCAGCGAGATTAGCCTGCGCCTGATGAACAGACGCAGGCTCAGAAACATGTTCAGGCAGCCTGCGCTTCGATATTGACAATCGAAACAGCAAGCTTCGTGAGATTATCGTTGGTATGCTTTTCCTCCTGAAGCGTTTCATCAAGCACCGAGACAGCATCATTGATGCCGAGTTCCTCGGCCCAGCACTTCAGAGTGCCATAACGCGAAATTTCATAGTGCTCTACGGCTTGAGCGACGGCCAGCAAGGCGGCGTCGAGTGCAGGATTTCCCTTGTACTCTTCAATCAGGCCCGCGCCTTCCTTGACGATTCCCATAATGGCGTCGCAGGTTTTTGCCTGCGGTTTTGCACCGATAATGGAAAACACTTCTTCCAGCCGCGCAACATGCTGCTCCGTCTGCGCGTGATGTTCCTCGAAGGCCGTCTTGAGCTGATCATCCGTCGCCGCTTTTGCCATTTTCGGAAGCGTCGCGAGGATCTTCTTCTCCGCGAAATACACGTCCTTCAACGTGTCGTGAAACAATGTTTTCAGCGTCTTTTCCTTGGCCGGCATCACATCCCTCCCGGGTTATGGGGTAAAATTTCAAGATTGGGGCCGCGCGAACACGGCTTGGCGTGTCAAACCCCTGTGTCGCCAACTGGTTCCGGTTATTTCCGATGGAACCACGAACTCTTTGTTACGTTTTGTCCACCCATGGCGCTCACAAAAAAACACACTTTGAAACAAGGCACGCCATTATGGCTCGCCACGCGGCAGAAGCCGCTGCTACAAGCCACCGCCATGGTCCCCAAAACCGATGTCGTCATCATTGGCACTGGCGTATCTGGTGCATTGATGGGAGATGCATTGTTGCAGGCCGGCTACACGGTGACAGCCGTGGACCGGCGCGCCATCATGAGCGGGTCCACGCCCGCCAGCACGGCTCTGCTACAGTCCGAACTGGACAAGCCTTTGACTGAACTGCAGCGGCGTTTGGGAAAATCAACTGCAGCCCGGGTGTGGTGGCGGTCTGCGGAGGCAGTAAAAGGTCTCGAGGCGCGCATAGAAGACCTCGGCATTGCATGCGAATATCGGCGGCGGACAACGCTCTATTTGCCGGGAAACATTCTCGATTCGGAGGGGCTTGAAGCCGAATGCGCCGCCCGGGCCGCAATCGGGTTGAGATCGCAGTATATCGGGGCAAAGGAACTCGCCCGCATATACGGATTTCACAAGCGCGGCGCAATCGTAAGCGCCGGGAATGCTGAGGCAGACCCGGCAAAGCTGGTGTCAGGGCTATGGCGCTCGTTCCTTCGCCGGGGAGGCAGGCTTGTGCAGAACAATGAGATTGTCCGCATGGATGAGTCCAGATCAGCGGTCAGGTTGATGACGGCTAAGGGCCAGCGTATCCATGCCAAATATGCGGTGTTTTGCACGGGATATGAAGTGCTCAAGGGCATACAGCCGAGGGGGTACAAGGTTATTTCCACCTGGGTTCTGGCGACCAAACAGCAAAGCCGCAAACTGTGGCCAACGCGCAGCCTCATCTGGGAGGCAGCGGACCCTTATCTCTACCTGCGTACGACGGCAGACGGCCGGATCATTGCGGGTGGAGAAGATGAATCCTTTGCGGACGAGGAAAAACGCAATGCCTTGACTGCCCGGAAGATCAAAACCATCGCGGCAAAGGCAAGAAAATTATGGCCCACCGCCGATTTTACGCCTGAATTTCAATGGAGCGGATGTTTCGGAGAGAGCCCCACCAGCCTGCCGGCGATTGGTCTCGTGCCGGGAATGACGCGCTGCTATGCAGTTTTGGGCTTTGGCGGAAACGGCATCACCTTCAGCATGCTGGCTGCGCAACTGGTGTCGCGTCATATACAGGGATTGAAAGACCCCGACGCCGAACTGTTCGCTTTGAGTTGATCTGGTCAGCAGCCTCAGTCATTCACCCCGGGGCAGATTGAACAGGTTTCAATCTCAAACCGTAGCTTCGATCGGTTCTGCCAGCTTCGGATTGGAACGCGCGGCGATGAGGCATCCAGCAATGATAAGGGCGGCGCCGAGAATCGTCAGCCATTCGACACTTTCGCCAAAGAAATACCAGCCCAGCGCCATCGCCCAGACGAAGGCCGAATACTCCGTCGGGATCAGATATTGCGCCTCGGCTCGCGCGTAAGCCCAACTCATGAGATATTGCCCGCCAAGTGAAAGCGCCGTTACCGCCACAAGTGGAAGCCATTGATGAACCGGCAGCGCAGCCGCGAGCCAGGGTGCCGGGAGGATAAAGAAAAACGAAAGCGCCAGATTCTGAAAGAACATGATTTCCGCTGGCTTGGCGAGCAGGGCCTGCTTGCGCGCCAGAATGAGGTTATAGGCATAGAACAGGGTGGAGATAAGGATCGAGGCGGTTCCCCACAGCGTTTCAGATGAGAAATGCGCCTCGCCGAATTGCCCGGCGGTGATGATCACCACGCCCACGAGGCCAGCGAGTGAAGCCCAGATGGCTTGCCGCCGGATTTTTTCACCGAGCAGGAGCGCCGCCAAAAACAGTGCCGCAAGCGGGGCGATAAAGCTCAGGCCAATGGCCTCAGCCAGCGGAAGCCTGGCAAGCCCCCAGAAAAATGTCAGCAGCACGGCGCCCACGATCACGGCGCGCAGAATATGCAGCTTCAGCACTGGCATGGCAGGCCATACCCGCGGCCCCACGCCCCAACCCACAGCGGAAACCGCAGTCGCAAGAAAGCTTCGCCACAGCACGGTATTATAAACGCCGACCCCAAGCACCAGCGTCTTCATCGCCGCATCCATTGCGGACAATACCAAAATCGCCAGCGCACATACGAGAACCGGCAGCATCGGCGAGACGGTTGCAATCTCACTCTTTGTCTTTGCGGAAATAGACATGGAGACTCGTTTCAACGGGGAAGAACAAGGCTACCCCGGAATATGTGTGCAAACCAGACAACCGCTTTGAAGTGCCCCAGTGCGGAGAGCATGGCAGACCGGAGACTTTGTTATGATTTCTGCATCTGTTCCGGAAAATGCTGCCACAGCCATGTTTCCGTAAGTGCCTCGCCATCCTTGCTGCGCAGGAAGGCGCGGAGATCGACCGGAGCATCACCATCCGCCTTGAGGTCGAAGAACATCCGCCACATGGTGGTGCCGACAATCGGCAGGGCATAAGGGTTGATAATCTCCCCGCGCGATGCGGTAATGGCGGGAACAGCGGGATTTTTCGTCTGGGTACGCGATGCGAGGTCGCCGCCATCGAAATCGATCACATATTTGGCATTTTTTTCACGCTCGTCACGCACGCCGGGCAGGCCGCCGCGGCCGCGCCGCGTCGCCACAACATGCCCGGCCCGAACCGGGAACGGCTCCAGCGCCGTCCAATGCAACCGGTAGTCGAACGCAAATGAGTCGCCCGCCCGCACAGGATTGCGCGGCACCCAGTAGACGGCGATGTTGTCCTGCACTTCGTCATCGGTTGGAATTTCAACGAGTTGCACCTCGCCCTCGCCCCAGGTGCCTTTGGGTTCCACCCACACACTGGGGCGGCGGTCGTAGAACACGCCGTCATCCTGATAATGCGTGAAATCGCGGTCGCGCTGCAAAAGGCCGAAGCCTTTGGGGTTGGTATCAAGGAACGAATTGGTCATCACGCGCGGCGGATCGTTCAGCGGCCGCCAGATGCGCTCGCCGACGCCCGTCCACAGCGCCAGACCTTCTGAATCGTGGATCTGCGGCCGCCAGTCCGAGCCGTTGCGCTGGTTCACCTCCGAATACCAGAACATGCTGGTGAGCGGCGCCACGCCCAGCCGCGCAATGTCGGTGCGCGCGAAGAGACGGCATTGCACGTCCATCAGCACCTGCTTCGGATTGGACGCATCGATGCGGAACGCGCCGGTAATGCTGGGGCCCTCCAGCAGCGCATGGATGACGAGGCTGTTTTCCTGCTCTTCGAGATGGAAGGTGGTGAAGCGGGGAAATTCCTCCGCCACCGGCATGGCGGTATCAATAGCGATGCCGCGCACCGACATGCCGTATTGCGCCAGTTCCCCGGATGAACGGAAATAGCTGGCGCCCAGAAACGCCAGCCAGTCGATCGGCCCCTGCCGGTTCATCACCCGAAAGCCGGCGAATCCAAGATCAGGCGGGAGCTTGCTGGCAATGGGTTTGGCTTTGGGCCCATAGGTGAAGAGATCGGGATCATAAATGACTTCGCGCGCCTGGCCGCCTTCGACCATATAGATGCGCACCGGCTGCTTGAAATAGCGCCCCAGGTGAAACAACCGAACAGGATAGGCTTCGCCTTCCCAGAGTGTATCTTCCGGCTTGTAGGCGATCTGCTGATAGGCATCGAAATCGATGTCCTGCAGCCTATCGGCAGCCCGCACTGGAGCTTGCACGAATGGCTTTGCGGCGAGGTCTTTCGCCTGTGCGACCAACGTGTCAAATGAGAAAGCCTGTGCCTCACCGAGCTTAAGTCCAGGCGGTGTGGTAGCAATCGCGCTCCCGGAAATGCCTGCCGAAAGTCCGCCAGCAAGGGCAGACAGCAGGAGGTGGCGGCGGGAGAAGGTCGTCGTCATGGCAGCATCACAGCTATTGGCGGGAAGCGCCTCCGATAGACCAGCTTGGAGCCGCGGGCAACCCTAAGACGTCCCCGGTAATTCGACACTGGAACCAGCGTCACGCCGCCTTTTGCCGTCCGTAAAGCAGCAGCATCGCCACGATCACGGCACCATAGATCAACTGCCGCCCCGCCTCCTCGATCTGCATCACCGAAAGAATCGATTGCAGCAGGGTGATAAGGATGGCACCGGCGACAGTGCCGAGATAGGAACCGCGCCCACCGAGCACATGCGTGCCGCCCAGCACCACGGCAGCGATAGCAGGCAGCAGATAGGCGTCGCCCATCGACTGCGCGGCCTTCGACGCATAACCCGCCAGCAACACGCCGCCAAAGGCGCTGAGCGCGCCCGACATCACAAAAGCGATCATCACCACCCGACGCGTATTGATGCCGGAGAGAAACGCCGCACGCTCCCGGTTGCCAATGCCATAGACAGCCCGTCCGAAGGTCGTGCGGGTGAGCAGGAACACCGCACCCGCGCCGACAATCACCCACATCAACACGCCATTGGGAATGCCAGGAATGAGAGAGCCCGTCGCCAGATAGCGCATGGCAGGCGATGCCGTATCCTGCGGCGAGAAGCCGCCCGTGTAGACCACCATAAGCCCTTGCGTCACCGCATTGGTGGCAAGCGTGATGATCATTGACGGTATTCGCAAATAGGCCGTGGCAAAACCGTTCACCAGACCGATCAAGCCACCGCACAAAATTCCAAATGGGATGGCGAGGATGGCACCGGTCATGCCATGGCTCGCGGCGGCACAGGCCATCATCGCCCCGGCCGTCACCACCCAGGGAACCGAAAGGTCGATCTGCCCGAGCAGGATCACCAGCATCATGCCGGTGGCGATCACGGCCAGGAACGACGCCACCTTCAACTGCTGCAGAAGATAGGCAGGCGACAGGAAGTTCCGTGAATAAAGAGCGCCCACCAAGAGCAGCAAAATGATGCAGCCAAAAGCAATCAGCACCGCCGGATCGATCTTCTGCAGGCGTTTTGGCAGCACACGCTCAATCACCGATGTTTCGCTGCTCATCAGAACCAATCCAGTTTGTTGCGCACCCGCAGCAGGCCAAACGCCCCGATCGACACCGCAAACATCAGCACCACACCCTGGAACAGCGGTTGCCACAGCGGGTCAAAATCGAACACGAACAGAAGATCACCGATGGTGCGGAAGGCCAGCGCGCCAAACACAGCGCCAATGGCGCTGCCGCGTCCTCCCATCAGCGACACCCCGCCCAAAACGACAGCGGCGATCGAGAATAGCGTATAGGTGTTGCCGCTCGCATAGGCCGCTTCGCCCGTATAGGAGAAGAAGGTGAGGTAAAGGCCGCCGATTGCCGAGAGCAGGCCCGACAGCACATAGGCCGTGAACTTCGCCATCTTGACCGGCATGCCGGACATATAGGCGGCATTTTCAGACGAACCCGCCGCATAGGCCGCGCGCCCGATTACCGAACGGCTGTAGGGAATCCAAACGATCAGGATCACCGCCAGCAAGGTGATAAAACTGATGGGAATGACGCCAAACGCCTTGCCGGTCATGAAATCAGCCAGTGTTTCATTCACCGACCCGCCCGGGAACGGCCGGAGAAACAGCGCGATCCCGAAGAACATGGCACCCGTGGCAATGGTGGTGACGATGGGTTGCAGCCGGCCGAAAATCACGATGAGGCCATTCAAGGCGCCGCAGGCAGACCCCGCAAGCAGCACGCCGACGATGCCCAGCGTTGTCTCAAGGCCTGTTCCGAGAACGATCCATGACGCCAGGCAATTGCATAGCGTGAGGATCATGCCGACGGAAAGATCAATACCCGCCGTGATGATGACGAGCGATTGCGCCATCGCCACAAAGGCCAACAGCGTCGCCTTGTTTGCGGCTGTTTGCACGACATTGGCTGTGAAACCGGCGGGATGGTTGCTCACATAGATGATGAACATGAACACAAAAGTGGCGGCCGCCATCAGCGTACTCTTGTTCTCCGCCAGCCAGAAGCGCCAGTCCTTCATGCATGCGCTCCTTCGCCGATGTTGAGCGCGCTCGAAATCAGCGCATGCTCCGTGATGGCGCTGCCTTCGAGCTCCCGCACGATGGAGCCGTCATACATGACGAGGACACGATCGCAGCAGCCGATCAGTTCATCATAGTCGGTGGAATAGAAAAGAATGGCGACACCTGAATCGGCCAGCCTGCGCAGCAGCGTGTAAATCTCCTGCTTGGTGCCGACATCGATGCCGCGCGTTGGATCGTTCAGCAGCACGATGCGCGGACCGTTCATAAGCCACTTGGCGATCACCACCTTCTGCTGATTGCCGCCCGAGAGAGAGGACACAGGAAGATCGGGGCTTGCCACCTTGATCGACAGCAGATCAATCATTTCCTTGATGCGCGCACTCTCGCGCTGCCGGTCGATGATGCCGCGCGACGACACGGTGCCAAGCGCCGAGAAACAGAGGTTCTCGCCAATGCTCATCGGCAGCATCAGCCCTTCCGTCTTGCGATCCTCGGGGATCAGAGCCATGCCGATCCCTGCCTGCTTGGCTTTCGAAGGATCGCGCAGGGTCTCCGGCTTGCCGTTGATTTCGACGCTGCCCGTCACCCCCCGCAAGACGCCAAACAGCGCCAGCAGCAATTCGCGCTGCCCCTGCCCGTCCAGGCCGCCAAGCCCGATCACCTCTCCGGGATGGAGTGCAAGCGAAATGTCATTGAGCGTTCCGGCCCATGACAAATTCTTGCAGGCAAGCGCCGGCGTTCCGCCGGGGGCTGCTTGCGGCTTGGGCGGAAACACATTGCGGTATTCCCGCCCGATCATCAGTTCCACGACTTCCGTATCGGTCTTGGTGCCTGCCTTGTAGGTGGCGATCTTGCGGCCGTTGCGGAACACCGTGCAATGATCAGCCAGTTCGGCGATTTCATGCATGCGGTGGGAGATATAAATGAGCGCCGTTCCGTTATCACGAAGGCGCTTGATTACCGAAAAGACCTTTTCGACATCAGCCGCCGTCAAAGCCGATGTCGCCTCGTCAAAAATGAGCACGCGCGGCTTCCGCGCCAAGGCCTTGGCAATTTCCACCATCTGGCGGCGAGAGAGAGAAAGGTCCTTCACCAGTGCCAATGGATGAATATCGGAGGCACCGGCATCAGCAAGAGCATGTTCAGCAAGTTTGCGCTGTGCCGTGCGGTCAATCAGGCCAAACCGCTTTGGCGGATCGGAGATCCCGATATTGTCCGCTACTGGCAGATCGGGAATAAGGGATAACTCCTGAAACACGCAGACGATCCCCGCCGCATTGGCGGCAGCCGGCGTGGCGAATGAAACCTGCCTGCCATCCAGCGTGATCGTGCCCTCATCCGGCGTCACGACGCCGGACATGACCTTGATGAGCGTGGATTTGCCAGCACCATTTTCTCCCAGCACGGCATGAATGCTGCCGGGCATGATCTCCAGATCGGCATCTTTCAGCGCCAGCACACCGCCATAGCGCTTCGAGATACCCTTCATTGTCAGGATCGGCTGGCCTTGCACCATCATCCCCTTGTATGGGCGTTCAGACAAACGTACCGCGGGCAGGATGTGCCCGCGGTACGCCAGAGGACCGACGGTTACTGGTTATCCTTGTTCTGCCCCATGATTTCCTGCGCCGTGAAATTGATGCCGCAGGTGGGGAAGGAATTGCCCACGAAGAAGTTGTCGGACTGATCGGGATAGTAATCCTGTCCCGCCTTGAAGTTGGGATCCTCGACGATCGCCGTCGGCAGTTTCACCGCCTGCGGCACCACATTGCCTTCCAGTGCCGCGATGGCGACCTTGATGGCCACGGCAACCTGGGCAGGGCCGGTGCCCGCGGACGAGCACTTTAAGCCTTCCGCCGCATGGGCTGCGCAGAATTTCCGGAAGCCGTTTTCTGTTTCACCGCCAAATGGCGCGAAAGGATGCTTGGCGTCGATCATCGCCTGTACCACGCCAGTGTCGCCGCCCTGCGCGGTGAAGCCGTCAAACGGGCCATTTGTGGCGATGGCATCGGCCGTCACCTTCTGCGCCACGCCGTCATCCCACTTGCCCACAACTTCCGTCACTTCGAACTTTTTGCCGGACGCATCAAGCGTTTCATGGATGCCGTTGTGGCGGTCGGTATCTACCGAGGTGCCGGCCACGCCGCGCACTTCCAAAACCTTGCCGCCGTTCGGCAGATGGCTCACCAGCCAGTTGCCCCACAACACGCCGAGGCCCTTCTGGTCCACGTTCACGTTGATGGCATCCGTCGAATCGAGAATATTGTCGAAAGCCACCAGAACCACACCCGCTTCCTTGGCGCGCTTGATGACGGGGCCGAATGCCGTCGGGTTCTGGGCGTTCACAACAATCGCGTCATAGCCCGCGTCGATGAAATTGTTGATGGCGGAAATCTGCGCCGGGACGTCTTCGCCAGTCGAAACGACCTTGAATTCCTTCAGCTTGGCGGCAACATCCGGCTGCGCGGCATAGGCTTTCGCCGTCTGGATCATCTGAATGCGCCAGGTGTTGGCGATATAGCCATTGGCGAGTGCGATCCGGTAAGGGCCTTCCTTTTTCGGATATTGCAGGAATTTGGTGTCAGCGGACCACGGCACCATGCAGGTGGCGTCCGTGGCAGGTCCGGCAACGACATCCACCGCCGAAGCGGTTGTCGATAGCCCGGCATACATGGAAAGGGCGATCCCTGCGGACAGGGCATAGGTCATCCGGCGCATAGATTTCATCGAAATTCCTCCCAGTGTCTGCCGGATCATTCCAGGCAGAAAGCCGCGCTCCCGGTTTCTCCGGTTATTGACGCGAGCAGCGGAACGTTATCAGAAATGATTGCGCTGTCAATCAGCCCCGGTTTCACTTAACATGTTGCGGCGCGGCAAGAAATTGGCAGTCGCAATGGCAAGAAAAGCACCGGCAAGACGCATCACGCTTGAAGATGTGGCGAGACTGGCGAAAGTCAGCCCCATCACGGTATCGCGCGCGCTCCGCACCCCCGAATCCGTATCAGACGGATTGCGAAAACGCATTGATGGCGCGGTGATGAAACTCGGCTATGTGCCGAATGCCGCGGCGAGCCGTCTTGCGTCAAATCGTTCGCATTCAATCGGCGTGATCGTGCCGACGCTCTACAATGTCATTTTCGCCGAGTACCTGCAGGCGCTGCACGAAATTTTTCTCCCGGCCGGATTTCAGGTGATCGTCGTCAACAGCCGCTATTCAACGGAAGAAGAAGAAAATGCCGTACGCGCGCTTCTCGGCCAGCGTGTGGAAGCCGTAATCGTCGTTGGCGTCGATCACTCGCCCCTCGCCCGCAGACTCCTGCAACAATCGCACGTTCCTGTCATCGAGACATTCCAGATCAGCCCCGATCCTATCGGCATCAACATTGGACTCGATCACAGGCGTGCCGGCGCAGATGCCACCCATTGCCTGATCGCTTGCGGGTTTCGCCGCGTGGGCTTCCTGTTGGGCCAGCACGACATGCGCGCCGTAGAAAGACTTGCCGGCTATCGCGAAGCAATGTCGGATGCGGATTTGCCAGCCGATGGCCTTGTGATGTCCATTCCGCAAACAAGTTCCATCACGCTGGGCGCGCGCATCATGTCATCATTTCTTGCCATCGGAAAGCCGCCAGAGGCTGTGTTTTGCATCGATGACAATCTGGCGCTGGGCGCCATGCAGGAATGCCGGCGCGTCGGCATGCGGGTGCCGGATGACATTTCCATTCTTGGCTTTCACGATCTGGAATTCGCTGCCTATGCGTCCCCATCCCTTTCCACGGTTTACACCAACCGCTATGAAATGGGGAAACGCGCGGCGGAAGTTGCGCTCGGGCTCATCGCATCGAACAAACGCGGCAATCCTGACGTGATTAATGTTGGCTATCGCATCGTCACGCGCGAGAGTACGCCTGCCTAGTGCTCGTCGCCCTTGTCTTTTTTCGTCTGCGCCATGATCCTATCGATGTAGGCAAGGAACAGGGCAGAAACCACGAAGGTCAGATGCATTAGCGTCAGCCACATCAGCTGCTGCGTGGTGTATTGCGCCACGTTGAGAAACACCTGCAGAAGATGGATCGATGATATCGCCACGATTGTCGAGGCAACCTTGATCTTGAGCGACGACGCATCGATCTTGCCGAGCCATGACAGTTCATTCTCGGCATTGTCGAAGCGGCTGACAAAATTTTCATAGCCTGAAATGATGACCATGACGACGAGCGACGCCACGAGACCCGCGTCGATCAGCGCCAGCATGCGGAGAATGGTGTCTGTATCTTCCAGCGCGAAAAGATCATTCATGAACAGGTAGAGCTTCTTCACGAACGATACGGCATAGAGCGCCAGCGCCACAGCGAGGCCCAGATAAAACACCACGAGAAGCCAGCGCGAGGCGAGAATGATTGATTCGATAAATTGTTCGAGCTTTTTCATGGCAATCAAGAATATGCAATGACACGAGGCAGCGCAACAGTCTGGCACCCCTTGCGGGCCTCGGTTCGGCACGGCAAAAGTGACCACGCTTGAGGGGGTCAAATGCGCAGCAGCAAAGCAATTCAGATTGTCGGTTGTCATGCCGAAGGTGAGGTGGGTGACGTGATCATCGGCGGCGTGACACCGCCTCCTGGAGATACAATCTGGGAGCAGTCGCGCTTCATCGCGCGAGACGGAACGTTGCGTGCCTTCGTGCTGAATGAGCCGCGTGGCGGCGTGTTTCGGCATGTCAATCTTCTTGTGCCGCCGAAGAATCCGAAAGCTCAGATGGCGTTCATCATCATGGAGCCGGAGGACACGCCGCCCATGTCCGGCTCCAACACCATCTGCGTGGCAACCGTTTTGCTCGATAGCGGCATCATTCCCATGCAGGAGCCTGAGACCCAAATAGTTCTTGAAGCGCCCGCGGGCCTCGTCGAAATCACCGCGCGTTGTGAAAACGGCAAGGCGCAGTCAATCACGCTGCGCAATGTGCCCGCCTTCGCGGACCGGCTTCAGGTGCCACTTGAGGTTGAAGGTATGGGCACCGTCACGGTGGATACGGCATTCGGCGGTGACAGCTTTGTGATGGCCGATGGAAAATCGCTCGGCTTCGCCATGACGCCGGACGAGGCGCGCGACATAGCACTCATGGGCCGCCGGTTGGTGAAGGCCGGAAACGAGCAGTTGGGCTTCAGCCACCCCACCCTCCCTGACTGGAGCCATTATTCCTTTGCCTTCATCACCGGCCCGCTTGAAACTGTGGATGGCCTGCTATCCAGCCGCAATGCCTGCGTGATCAGGCCGGGCAAGCTGGACCGGTCTCCCACCGGCACGGGCTGTTCGGCGCTGATGGCGGTGCTGCACGCGAAAGGATTGATGAAAACAGGTGACCGCTTCATAGGCCGCTCCGTCATCGAAAGCCGCTTCTTCGGGCAGATCGAGGCCGAAACCACTGTTGGTGGCAAACCTGCCATCGTCCCCCTGATCACCGGCCGCGCCTGGATCACCGGCAATTCCACCCTTCTGCTCGATCCCGATGATCCTTACCCCAATGGCTATCGCATTTCCGATACATGGCCCGTGGAGCCCGCATGACCATCTACAACATTCCCGTCACCTGCATTGCCGATACGCGCGACAAGTTGGGAGAAGGCTGCCTGTGGGATGCCATGGGCGGATTTCTCTGGTGGCTCGATATCATCGTCCCCTCCCGTATTCACCGCTTGCATGTCGAGACGGGCGCGCTCCGCACCTGGCATTTCAATGAAATGATTGGCGCCATGGCGAAACGGCGTGACGGCACGCTGTTGGTGGGCGCGCATCGGGGGTTGAATATCTTTGATCCCACGACCGGCGCCATGACCCATTGGACAACGCTCGAACCGCATCGTCCCTTCAATCGAGGCAATGATGGCGCGTGCGATGCGAAGGGCCGTTTCTGGTTCGGCACCATGATGAACAATGTCGGTGAAAGCGGCGCTGACCTTCCGATCACCGATGCCACCGGCGCGCTCTTCCGGATTGACGCCCACGGCGCGGCCACGGAAGTGGCCTCCGGCATTGGTGTATCCAACGGCCCCTGCTGGTCACCCGACAACAGGATATTCTATTTCAGCGACAGTCGCGCCCAGGCTATCTGGGCCTATGATTTCGATCTGGAAGCGGGAGCGCTGTCAAACAGGCGAATCCTCAATGACAGCAAGGACTACGGCTATCCCGACGGCGCCACCATCGATGCCGATGGCTGTATATGGAGCGCGCGATGGGAAGGTTCCTGCGTACTGCGCATCGATCCCAAGGGCCGCATCGACCGCGTGGTGCCAATCCCCGCAAAGCGGCCCACCAATGTCTGTTTCGGCGGTGCGCGGCTCGATACGCTCTACGTCACCTCGGCGCGCCTCCATGTGCCGGAGGAGGAATTGGCTCGAAACCCTCTGCAGGGCGGCGTCTTTTGTTTCAATCCGCACGTAAGGGGATTTGAAAAACCCGGCTTTGCCGGCTGACCCTTCCCGTTTCATTTGTCACACAATATAACGCCGCATCGGCAACCGGAGCAGAAACCATGCACATCGTCCAGATCACCGACCAGAAAGGCAAGCGCCGCGTCGGCGTGGTCGAAGGAAACGACATCGCCCTTTTGAAGAAAGTCTCCCGCACCATTGATCTGGCCGCGCTCGCCATAAAGGGTGGCAACAAGCTGGGGGTGGCGGCAAAGTCGCTCAGCGGCGGCGGCACAGAAAGCTATGCGAAGGCGCTGAAGGACCGCCGCGTTCACGTCCCCGTCGATCATCCTGATCCCGCGCATTGCCTCGTCACTGGCACGGGGCTTACGCACCTTGGGTCAGCCTCAGCACGTGACAAGATGCACCAGAAACTGGCAGGAGAAGCCGAGCAGCTCACCGACAGCCTCAAGATGTTCAAGATGGGTCTTGAGGGTGGCAAGCCGGAAAAAGGCAAGGCGGGCGTCCAGCCGGAATGGTTCTACAAGGGCGACGGCTCATGGCTCGTTGCACCCGGCCAGCCGCTGGAGCGCCCCGCCTTCGCGCTTGACGGCGGCGAGGAGCCGGAAATGGCCGCCATTTATCTGATCGGCCCGACAGGCAAGCCGCATCGCCTGGGCTTCGCGCTTGGCAATGAATATTCCGACCACATCATGGAGCGGCAGAACTATCTCTATCTTGCTCATTCCAAGCTCCGGCAATGTTCCTTCGGCCCTGAACTGGTGGCGGGCAAAATTCCCGATCACATCGAAGGCATGAGCCGCATCCGCCGGAACGGCCAGATCATCTGGGAAAAGCCATTCCTCACCGGTGAAGGCAATATGTCCCATACGCTCGCCAATCTTGAATTCCATCACTTCAAATACGATCATTTCCGGCGCCCCGGCGATCTTCACGTGCACTTCTTCGGCACCGGCACGCTTTCCATTGCCGATGGCGTGGAGACGAAGGATGGCGACGAATTTGAGGTGGAGGCGGCCCCCTTCGGCATGGCGCTGCGCAACAGGCTCAAGGCCGTGAAGGAACGCTACAAGCCGGGCGCGGTGAAGGCCCTGTGACGAAGCCCTTCATCGCGCTGGATTGGGGAACCACCTCTTTCCGCGCCTATCAGATTGATGCACAGGGGGCTGTGACCGATACGGTTTCCGCCCCTGAAGGCATTCTCTCGGTCAGTGATGGCGATTTCGACGCTGCGCTGGAAAAACACATTGGCGCGTGGGACGTGGCGCTGCCCGTCCTCGCTTCCGGCATGATCACCAGCAGGCAGGGGTGGATCGAGCTTCCCTATGTTCCCTGCCCCGCCGGCCCGGCTGATCTTGCGGCGGCGCTACATCATCACGCCAGCCGGCGCGGGCGCCGTATCGCATTCGCCACCGGCCTCTCCTATCGCCATGAAAATGGCATGCCGGAGGTGATGCGGAGCGAGGAAACGCAGGTGTTTGGCAGCCTTGATGGCACGGCCAGCCATTTCGTGACGCCCGGCACCCATTCCAAGTGGATCGACACCAGCGGTGGGCGCATCACAAATTATACGACCTATGTCACGGGCGAAGTGTTCTCCGCTCTCAAGGACCACACCATCCTTGGCCGCCTGATGACGGAAGGCCCGGCGAGCGAGGATGCCTTTGAAAAAGGCGTACGCGCAGCGCTCGATGACCCTGCAGGCTTCCTGCATCGCATTTTCGCCACCCGCACGCTGGGGCTGTTTCACGAAATGCCTGCCGAGCATCTCGCGTCTTTCCTGTCGGGTCAGGTCGTGGGGACGGAAGTGGCCCACGCCATGGCCTCACGTTCCAAAGCCGCTCAATATGTGGTGCTGGCTTCGCAGGGCATCGGCAGCCGCTACATGAAGGCGATGGAGATTGCCGGGTTGAGCGCGCGCTATGGCGACCCATTGTCCATCGTCAAGGGCTTGCGCAACATTGGCCAGCATGCGGGAGTGATCTGATGACATTCGATAACGCCGCGAAAGCCTGCGGGCTTGTCGCCATCTTGCGCCGCATCACGCCAGACGAGGTGATCGCAGTTACTGAAGCGCTCTACCAGGCGGGCCTGCGGATCGTCGAAGTACCGCTGAATTCGCCGGACCCTTTCATCTCGATCTCCCGGATTGCCAAGGCTTTTTCCGGCCGCATGATCTGCGGTGCGGGCACCGTGCTTGACCGTGACGATGTGCAGCGCGTGAAAGATGCAGGCGGCGAAATCTGTGTGTCTCCGGACTGTAATCCCCTGGTGATCGCCCGCGCCGTGAATGCTGGTCTTGAGGCCCTGCCCGGCGTATTCACGCCAACCGAAGCCTTTTCAGCCATTCGCGCCGGAGCGAGAAACCTGAAACTGTTTCCAGCCGAGGCCGCAAGCCCCGTGACAGTCAAGGCATGGCGCGCGGTGCTGCCGAAGCACGTGCAGGTCTTTGCGGTGGGCGGCATCACCCCCGCCAACATGCAGGGCTGGATTGACGCGGGCTGCGCCGGTTTCGGGATTGGCTCCAATATTTACAAACCCGGCATGACCGCCGATGATGTTGAAAAATCAGCCAAAGCCTTCATGGCGGGCTGGAAGAATTTGAAAGGGATGGGAGCATGAAGGTCGCAATCGTAACGGGTGCTGGGTCAGGCATTGGCCGCGCCGTGGCGCGCGCGCTCGATAAAGACGGCTACAGTGTCGTGCTGGCCGGCCGCCGCGCCGATGCGCTGGCCGAAACGGCAAAAGGCATGAAGCCGGACACGCTGCCGATGCCCACGGATGTCACAGACCCGGCATCTGTCTCGGCATTGTTCGCGGCAGCTGTCAAAAAATTCGGCCGTGTCGACGTTGTGTTCAACAATGCCGGAACCGGCGCGCCGGGCACCATCAATCTGGAAGACCTCACCATCGCGCAGTGGAAATCGGTGGTTGATACCAATCTTTCCGGCGTTTTTTACTGCATCCAGGAGGCCTTCCGGGTGATGAAGGCGCAAACACCGCGCGGTGGGCGCATCATCAACAATGGCTCGATTTCCGCCCACGCACCGCGGCCCAATTCAGCGCCCTACACGTCCACCAAGCACGCGGTCACCGGCCTCACCAAATCCGCCTCCCTCGATGGCCGCAAATACGATATCGCCGTGGGGCAGATCGATATCGGCAACGCCGGGACAGATATGACTGAAAAGATGAAATCCGGCATGCCGCAGGCCAATGGCACCACCGCGCCCGAGCCGACCATGGATGTGGAGAACGTCGCCCGCACCGTATCCTACATGGCCTCGCTTCCCTTGGATGCGAATGTGCAGTTCGTCACGGTGATGGCCACCAAGATGCCCTATATCGGGCGCGGCTGAGCGGGTTCAGTTTCCGTCTTCGGGCAGGCGCGGCAGGGGATGGACGTCGATCCCCTCCTCCATCAGGGCCTTGGCATCATCCGAGGTCGCCTCGCCATAGATGCCGCGCTTCTCGGCCTCATCATAGTGAATCTTGCGGGCTTCCTCGGCGAAATTCGTGCCGACATATTCGGAATTCTGCTCCACATGCCGGCGCATTTCGCGCATCATCTGCATGAGCTGCTGGGCGCGCGGATCAAGCCCACCGCCTGCTACCTTCACCTCGGCCTTGCGGTTGGACTTGGCGGGGATGCCGGGCGCCATCAACTGCTTCCCGACCTTTGCCGAACCGCAGGCGGCGCACACCACAAGACCTTCCGCCGCCTGCGTATCGAAAGCAGCACTGTCGCGAAACCAGCCATCGAAGGCATGGCCCTGCTCGCAGATGAGGTCATAGCGGATCATGGGCGTGAGGTAGCAACGGGCGCGGCGCGATTCAAGACAAAGGGCCGCGCATGGTTGAGTGCCGGGATGCGCCCTCGGGCCTCGGCCACCTCCGCAAGATCAAGATCGCATGGGATAATTCCGGGTTCGATGCCGCCTTCCGCGATGATCTTCCCCCATGGGTTCACGGCGAGGCTGTGGCCATAAGTCTTGCGCCCGCTCTCATGCGCGCCGCCCTGTGCTGCGGCCAGCACGAAAGAACCCGTCTCGATCGCCCGCGCCCGCAGCAGCACATGCCAATGCGCCTCGCCTGTCGGCACGGTGAAGGCGGAGGGGATGTTGAGGATCTGCGCCCCTGCTAATGCCAGTTCGCGGTAAAGCGCCGGAAACCGCAGATCATAGCAGATCGTCATGCCCAGCAGCGCATCACCCATAGATGCAATAACTGCCGTATTTCCCGCCGCATAGGCATCGGACTCGCGCAGGCGCTCACCGGTTGGCAGGTCGACGTCGAAGAGGTGAATCTTGTCATAGCGCGCCGCGATTGCGCCATCGGGCGCGAACAGCAAGGAGCGGTTCAGTAGCTTCTCACCATCCCCCTTGAGCGCCAGAGAGCCGATATTGAGCCAGATGCCGAGTTGGCGGGCCAGTTCGGCGAAGGCCTTGACGGATTCGTCCTCATTTTCCGGGCGCGCGAGGCTGCGCAGGCGCGGACGGTCGGGTTCGAGGATGTTGGTCATTTCGGGCGTGGTGACGAAGCTGGCGCCCGCTCCCGCCGCCTGCCGGATCATGGCGGACGCCTCGGCCACATTGCGGGCCATGTCGCGCCCGCTCCGCATCTGGATGAGAGCGGTCTTCAGGATCACAGCGCCGCCAGAAGGGGATCGAGCCTGCCCTGCCGCTCCAGCGCATGGAGATCGTCCGAACCGCCAACATGCTGATCACCAATGAAAATCTGCGGCACCGTGCGGCGGCCATGAGCGCGCGTCGTCATCGCCTCACGGAGCGCCGGATCGCCGCTGACATCGATTTCCTCGAAGGAAACGCCCTTGCGGGTCAAAAGCGCCTTGGCGGCATGGCAATAGGGGCACCAGGGCGTCGTGTAGATGGTGACAGGCATGATCGTCTAAATATGAAGCTGGGCAGGCATCAGCACAAGGGCGAAGGTCAGCACGTCAACCTGCCGCGCGCCGTGGGTTTTCAACACCTTGGCACAGGCGGAGGCGGTGGCGCCGGTCGTCAGAACGTCATCGACCAGCAAGATATGCCGCCCGGCGATGCCCGGCTGTTTTTCGAGCGGCACGCTGAAAGCGCCTTTGAGGTTCTTGCGCCGTTCAGCGCCATCGAGCCCGACCTGCGCCTTGGTGGCCTTGCTGCGCAGAAGCATGTCGCCTTTCCATGGCTTTCCTGATGACAGCGAAAGCCGCTGCGCCAGATAGGCGGACTGGTTGAAGCGCCGCTGCCAGAGGCGGAACCGGTGCAGCGGCACCGGCAGGATCAGTTCCGTCTCCTCCAGCAGCTTCCGGCCGGCCCGCGCCATCATGCGGGCCATCAGGATGCCTGCCTCCTGCGTGTCGTGATATTTGAGGCCATGCACCAGCTTCCGCGATGCGTCATCGAACACGACAGCGGAGCGCGAACGGTCCCACGCAGGAGGATTGGCGATGGCCGCGGGGCTGACGGTGCCTTCGCCCTCATCATAGGCAAAGGGCGTACCCAGCACGGCGCAGACGGGCTCATCGATCTGCTTGAGAGCGGGCCAGCAGATAGCGCACAGGCTTGAGGGCTCTCGCACCAGCGTGTGGCACGCGAGGCAGCGCGGTGGCGTGACCACATCCACAAAACCGCGCCAGAGGCGCTCCGCCAAGGCCTGACCCGTTTGCATGCCAGTCACGCTAGCATCCCCCGGCAATCTGGTCTAACGGCAGCCAAAGGAGATTTTGATGAGCTTCAAACGCACCGATCTGGACCGTCTTGCCGCCATTCTCGCCGATGCGGCGGCGACCGAAATCATGCCGCGCTTCCGCAGCCTGCCTGCGGGCGGAATCCGGGAGAAGACCTCGGCCCTTGATCTGGTGACCGATGCCGATGAGGCGGCGGAATGGAAAATCCGCGACGCCTGCGCGAGAGCCTTTCCCAAGGCCTTGTTTGTCGGGGAAGAATCGGTCGAGCGCGATCCGGCGCTGATGGCGAAGATCGCCGATGCCGACCTCGCTATCATCATCGACCCCGTGGACGGCACCAGCAATTATGCCTGGGGCCTGCCGCTGTTTGGCGTGCTGGCCGCCGTGACCCGCAAGGGCGAGGCCATCGGCGGTCTGATCTTTGATCCCGTCTGCCGCGACTGGCGAAAGGCCTTGAAAGGCGAAGGCGCCTGGGGCGAGACGGTGGATGGCAAGAGCTGGGATCTGAAGGTGGCGAAGCCTGCGGCCCTTTCAGAGATGACCGGCACCGGCTCGTGGTACCTGATGCCCGAACCACAGCGGAGCCGCACCGCCGCCAATCTGGCCAAGGTGCATGCCTCTTTCGCCTATCGCTGTGCGGCTTATGAATACCGCATCATCGCTGATGGCGTGGTGCATTTTGCCTTACATTACAAGCTGATGCCGTGGGACCATGCGGCGGGCGTGCTGATCCACGCGGAGGCTGGCGGCTATTCCGCCTGTCACGACGGCACGCCCTATGATGCCACGCGCCACAAGGGCGGACTGCTCTCGGCCCCCGACAAGGACTCGTGGCATGTGTTGCAGCAGGCGCTGCTGACGTGAGCGAGGCCCCGGCCCTCTTCGACCGCGCGCTCTATGTAAGGCGCATCGCCCATGCGCGCCAGCATGGGCCGGACATTCTGGCCCGCACCGCGGCGGCGGAGCTTGACGAGCGGCTGTCGCTGGTGACGCGGAATTTTGCCCGCGCCCTTTTGATCGCGCCCGACCCTGAGCCCATTGCCGACATGCTGCGCCTTTCCGGCAAGGTGGCGGCCCTTGAGATGCGCACGCCTGCCGTCGAAGAGAACCTGAATCTCTTGTCTGATCAATATGATGCGGTGTTCCATATTCTCGATCTTCACGCCGTGAACGATGTGCCGGGCACGCTGGCGCAGATCCGCCGGGCACTCAAACCCGATGGGCTGTTCCTCGCCTGCCTGTTCGCAGGCGAGACGCTGACGGAGCTTCGGCAATCCTGGCTGGCGGCGGAAGCGGAGATCTCAGGCGGTGCGACGCCCCGCGTGGCGCCGATGATCGGCGTGCGCGAACTGGGGGCGCTGCTGCAGCGGGCCGGCTTTGCGCTGCCGGTGGCGGATATGGACCGCACCATCGTGCGCTATGCCGACGCGCTCTCCCTCATCCATGAGATCGGCGAGCTGGGCCTCTCCAACGCCTTGATCGGGCGGGAGAAAAAGCCGGTGAACAAGCGGCTCCTGGGGGCCGTGGTGAATTACTACCACCAGCATTTCGCCGACGACGATGGCCGCGTCCGCGCGACGCTGGAACTGGCCTGGGCCACCGGCTGGGCCCCGCATGAAAGCCAGCAGCAGCCCTTGAAACCCGGCAGCGCCAAGGCCCGCCTCGCCGATGCGCTGAAGGTGCCGGAGCAGAAGCTCTGACCGCTCTTGGGCATGCGGTTGGATGCATTTGCGCGCCAGAATTGTTGCTGCACAATGCATTTTTGATGCATTTTTGATGCGTTTGGGATGCCAAAATGGGGCCTGCCAGATTGACTCTGTCAATTTCCGCAAGAAGCCGCCCCTTGCCAGCCGCGATGACTTGAATTAGATACTGAACCAAATGGTTCAGTATCAGCACGCCCGCCTCGATGCCTCCTTCGCCGCTCTCTCGGACCAGACCCGGCGCGGCGTGCTGGAACAGCTGACGCTCGGCAACGCCTCGATCTCCGAACTCGCCAGCAAATTCCACATGACGCTCACCGGCATGAAGAAGCATGTGGGCGTGCTGGAACAGGCGGGCCTCGTCACCACCGAGAAGGCGGGGCGCGTGCGCACCTGCAGGCTGGGCCGGAGCGGACTCGCGGACGAGGCGGCTTGGATCGAAACGCAGCGCCAGCTGTGGAGCGCCCGTTTCGCGGAACTGGACCAGATCGTCGAAGAGTTGAAAGCAGAGGAGACCGCCGATGGCCGGACGCGCTGATGACACGACCAAAGTGGAACGCACCTCGGACCGCGAGATGACGGTGACGCGGCGCTTCAACGCGCCGGCGCGGATCGTCTTCGCGGCATGGTCAAGGCCGGAATTGTTCCAGCGCTGGTGGGCGCCCAGATCGTCGGGCGTGCCGCTTCTCTCCTGCGAGATGGATGTGCGCACGGGCGGCAGCTACCGCCTCGTGTTCGGCCGCGATGCCGCGCAGTCCATGGCCTTCTTCGGCCGCTACATCGAGGTGACGCCGCCCGCCCGCATCGTGTGGACGAATGAGGAAAGCGCGGAAGGCGCCGTGACGACGGTGACCTTCACCGAACAGGACGGCCAAACGCTTCTGGTGCTGCGCGAGGCCTACCCCTCGAAGGAAGCGCTCGACCTCTCCATCGAAGGCATGGAAGGCGGCATGCCCGAACAATTCGCGCAGCTGGATGAGCTGCTGGAGGCATTGGGCGGGAAGTTGGAGTAGGCGGGAGAATATTTTTTATTTGACATGAATAAAATGTCCTCGCCCCTCGGCAGAGGGGAGAGGGCGAGCCCTTGCGAGCGCCGCGCAGCGGCCGGGACGGGGCCCATCGCAACGCGATGGGATAGGAGAGGGGCCAACGGATGTTTTTGCAATATCCGGGTGCCCCTCATCTCCCCCATCGCTTGCGCGATGGGTCCCCTTCTTCTCCCCGCTTGCGCGGGGCGAAGACATGATGCGTTTACGTCTTTCTCGCCGTATGGAAAATATCCGGCCCGTTCAATCGAGGCCCACGTCTCGAACGGAAATGACTTTCATGGCTTTGGTGTCGATGGTGACAACAAATGGGCCAATCAATATATTTTTGTCTTGCTCAAGATTTCCTGACATCTTTGGAATGAACGTGATCGAGACCCGCTGCTTATCCTGCCGCAGTTGAAGAACAGAATATTGATCGATCCTTTTCCCGCTCTGCCTTGCGGCGTTTAAGGCCAGCTCGATGGCGCGGGCTTGTTCAGCGCCAATCTGCAGCGGCCTTTCGAGTACACCTACAACAGGATTTTCAAGTTCAGCAGCGGTGGAACAATTGCCCCATGAAACACAAAGCGCAGCAGCAACTACGACTGATAGTGCCGGATAGGATTTCCTGAACATTTTGACGTTACACATCGTAAATCCATCTCTGGTTTGCGGCGGAATACGCGATGAACGCCCTCGCACCGCGTGAGCGGGGAGAGGGCGAGCCCTTGCGAGCGCCGCGCAGCGGCCGGGACGGGGCCCGCCGCGCAAGCGGTGGGATAGGAGAGGGGCAAACGGATGTTTTTGCAAAGTCCGGGTGCCCCTCATCTCCCCCATCGCAAGAGCGATGGGTCCCCTTCTTCTCCCCGCTTTCGCGGGGCGAAGACATAACACAGCTTACAACAAATCTAAGAGATGCGGGATCAAGGGCACGTCCGCTGGCGGCATGGGGTAATCGCGGAGCTGTTTGGGGTAGACCCATTTGAGCTCCTGTCCCTCGGCGCCGCGCGCCAAGCCTTTCCAGCGGCGGCAGATGTAGAGGGGCATGAGGAGATGGAAGTCCTCGTAAGGATGGCTGGCGAAGGTGAGCGGCGCGAGACACGACTCCGCCACGTCGATGGCGAGCTCTTCCTTCAGTTCACGGATCAATGCGGCTTCGGGGCGCTCACCCTGTTCCACCTTGCCGCCGGGAAATTCCCATAAACCCCCGAGCTGCTTACCCTCCGGGCGCTTGGACAGCAGCACCCGCCCGTCTTTATCGACAAGCGCCACGGCGGCCACGAGGACGATGCGCATCAGCTGCGGTAGGAGCCGTTGATGTCAATGTAGCGGTGGGTAAGATCGCAGGTCCACACCGTGGCGCGGCCCTTGCCCACGCCCACATCGGCCTCGATCAGGATCGAACGGCCTTTCATGTGCGGCATGATCTCTTCTTCCTTGTAGGCGGGATCGCGCATGCCGGACTTCGCCACCTGCACGCCGCCGATGCGGATGCGCAGCTTGTCGCGGATGGCCTTCTCGCCAGCCTTGCCGATGGCCATGACGATGCGGCCCCAGTTTGCGTCTTCACCGGCAATCGCCGTCTTGACGAGCGGTGAATTGGCGACCGACATGGCGATGCGGTGCGCCGCCTTGTCATTTTCGGCCCCGGTGATCGAAATCTCGATGAGCTTTTCGGCCCCCTCGCCATCGCGCGCCACCTGCTGGGCGAGATCGAGGCACAGGCCATCGAGCGCTTTCGCAAAGCCTTTGAGCGCCGCGTCATCGGCTGACTTGAGGCCCTTGGTGGAATTGCCCGCCGTACCGGTGGCGAAGAGCAGCACCGTGTCGGAGGTGGAGGTATCGCCATCGACGGTGATGCAGTTGAAGCTCTTGTCCACCGCCTTCGAGAGAAGCTTCTGCAAAAGTTTGCTGGGCAGCGCCGCATCGGTGAAAATAAAAACGAGCATCGTCGCCATGTCGGGGGCGATCATGCCGGACCCCTTGGCGATGCCGTTGATCCTGACCGACTTACCGCCGAGCTTCACCGTGGCGGTGGCCGCCTTGGCGAAGGTGTCGGTGGTCATGATGGCGCGCGCCGCCTCATCCCACGCGCCAGGCTTTGCATCGGCGTTCAGGCTTTCGAGCGCACCTGTGATGGGCGCGGGATTGAGCGGTTCGCCGATCACCCCCGTCGAGGCCTGGAAAATCTCATGCGGCTTGCAATTGAGAAGTTTCGCTGCGGCGGCGGCGACGGCTTTCACCGTGGCGACGCCCGCCTTGCCGGTGAAGGCATTGGCATTGCCGGCATTGATGACGCAGGCGCGCGCGCTGCCGCCTTTCAGCGCCTCGGCGCACCAGTCAACAGGGGCCGAGCGTGATTTGGAGCGCGTGAGGCAGCCCGCCACCGTGGCGCCCTGATCCATGACGGCGAGCAGCACATCCGGCCGCCCCTTGTAGCGGATGCCGGTGGCGGCGGCGGCAAGCCGGACGCCGCCGATTTCCGGCATGGCGGGAAAGCCCGCCGGTGCCAGCGGTGAAACAGCATGCGCCATGGTGAGAAGCCCCCCGGTTTCTGTGGCTGGTTATTGCTGCGGAATCTGCAGGTCGCCCTTGCCGGCCGAATCATCGCCCGACAGCGGGTCGCTGCCGTCGGTGGCGGATGGCGGCGTCACCACCTGGTTGCCCTGGTTGTCCTTGAAATTCTTGGCGGCCTTGGCGGCTTCCTCGGCGTATTTCTTGAGATCCTCATCGAGGATTTCGATCTTCGAGGAGGCACGCAGCTTGTCCATGACATCCTGCACCTTCTGGCGCAGCAGCACGTTGCGGATGGCACCCTTCACCTGGTCGTAAGGCTGGGCGGCGCCCATCTTGCGGTCTTCCAGCTTGATGATGTGCCAGCCGAAGTCGGTCTTGATGGGCTCCGAAATCTCGCCGACCTTGAGCGCGAAAGCGGCCTTGGAGAAGGCCGGCACCATTTCGGGCGCTGTGAAATAGCCGAGATCGCCGCCGTAATCCTTCGATCCGTCGAGGCTGTATTGCTTGGCGAGGTCTTCAAACTTCTCGCCCTTCTTGAGGCGGGCCTCGATGTCCTCGGCTTCTTTCTCGGTGCCGACGAGGATGTGGCGGGCGCGGATGCGCTCGGTCTGCGCCACCTTGGCGGCTTCCTTGTCATAGGCGGCCTTGATTTCCTCCTCCGTCACCATCGGGCGGATTTTCTGGAAGAAATAGGCATCGCGCAGCGCCTTGGCCTGATAGAGGGCAAGGCGGCGCTTGTATTCATCGGTGTCGGCGATGCCTTCCTTGACGGCGAGCTGGGCCAGCAGGTGGCGCTCGATCAGATATTCGACCACGAAGGGATAGCGCAGCTTGGGCGGCAGGTCGGGCAGCTGGCCGATGATATCATCGGTGGCCATCTGCACTTCCGAAATCTTGATCTCATGGCCATTGACGATGGCGATGGTCTTGTCGTCGGCAGGGGTTGCCGGGACGACATCCTGCGCCAGCGCGGGGCTGAGAAGGCCTGTGCCCAACGAAACGGCAAGAAGGGTCGTGGAGAGGAGAGTCCGGATGCGCAGCATCAAATCCACCGTGTCAATAATCCGATCAGACGAACCCGCCAGGCCCGATGCTGCGCTGCTTGCTCGGAAAACAAGGCAAGAATATGCCTCAACGCCTCCGGAAAAGGGGGTGCCAATTCGGGCGGACATTGGTCTGCCCCGTATGGAGGCGCAAGGGGCGGGTGTGAGATTGCGCCGCCTGTTGCTCTGGCGCAACACATTGAAAAGCCACTTTCACAGCGCCATTTCGGGAAATTGACCAGGCCTCCTGATTGCTCCGGCACGTCAAGTTGACTATGTACCGGCCACCCAGGGCGCCCCGCCCAGACTTAGGAACGAATCACATGCTCGGACTGCGCAAGATCGCCTCGAAGATTTTCGGCTCCAACAATGACCGCAAGGTCGTGAAGTACAAGCCCCGCGTTGACGCCATCAACGCGCTGGAGCCGGAGGTGGCGGCGCTGAGCGACGCAGATTTGAAAGCCCGCACGGCTGATTTCAAGGCGCAGCTCGCAGCGGGCAAGACGCTCGATGACATTCTGGTGCCCGCCTTCGCCACCGTGCGCGAAGCCGCCAGGCGCACGCTGGGCCAGCGCCACTTCGACGTTCAGCTGATCGGCGGCATGGCGCTGCATGAAGGCCGGATCGCCGAAATGAAAACCGGCGAAGGCAAGACGCTGGTGGCCACCCTCGCCGTTTACCTCAATGCGCTGGCCGGCAACGGCGTGCATGTGGTGACGGTGAACGACTATCTCGCCCGCCGCGACGCCGGCTGGATGAGCCAGATCTATGGCTTCCTCGGCCTCACCACCGGCGTGATCGTTCATGGCCTTTCGGACGAAGAGCGCCGCCAGGCCTATGCCTGCGACGTGACCTACGCCACCAACAACGAGCTGGGCTTCGACTATCTCCGCGACAACATGAAATATCACCTCGAGGAGATGGTGCAGCGCGGCCACGCCTTCGCCATCGTCGACGAAGTGGACTTCGATCCTCGTCGACGAGGCGCGCACGCCGCTCATCATCTCCGGGCCTGTCGATGACAAGTCCGACCTCTACAATGCCGTCGATACGTTCATCCCCGCGCTGACGGCGGAAGATTATGAGCTCGACGAGAAGCAGCGCTCCTGCACGCTCACCGAAAAGGGCAACGAGCATCTGGAGCAGGTGCTGGGCGCGGCGGGCTTGTTGAAAGGCGACAATCTCTATGACGCCGAGAACGTCACCATCGTGCATCACGTGCAGCAGGCGCTCCGCGCCCACAAGCTGTTCCAGCGCGACAAGGATTATATCGTCAAGGACGATCAGGTCATCATCATCGACGAATTCACCGGCCGCATGATGCCGGGCCGCCGCTATTCCGATGGCCTGCACCAGGCCTTGGAAGCCAAGGAGCATGTGGCGATCCAGCCGGAGAATGTGACCCTCGCCTCGATCACCTTCCAAAACTATTTCCGCCTCTATGGCAAGCTGGGCGGCATGACCGGCACGGCCTCGACCGAAGCGGAAGAGTTCATGGACATCTACAAGCTCGATGTCCTCGAAATCCCCACCAACGTGCCGGTGGCCCGCATGGACGAGCACGATCAGGTCTACCGCACGGCGCGCGAGAAATATGAAGCGATCATCGAAACCATCAACGAGGCGCGCGCCAAGCGGCCAGCCGATTCTGGTGGGCACGACGTCGATTGAAAAGTCCGAACTGCTCGCCTCATTGCTGGCGCAGAAGAACATTCCGCACAATGTGCTGAACGCCCGCTTCCATGAACAGGAAGCGACGATCATTGCCCAGGCGGGCGTTCCCGGCGCCGTCACCATCGCCACCAACATGGCGGGCCGCGGCACCGACATCAAGCTGGGCGGCAATCTCGACATGCGCGTCGCCACCGAACTCGCCGACGTGACCGACGAGGCCGAGCGCAAGTCGCGCACCAACAAGATCAAGGACGAGATCGAGGCCAACAAGCAGAAGGTGCTGAGTGCCGGTGGCCTGTTCGTGATCGGCACCGAGCGGCATGAAAGCCGCCGCATCGACAACCAGCTGCGCGGCCGCTCCGGCCGCCAGGGCGATCCCGGCCGCTCGCTGTTCTATCTCTCGCTCGAAGACGACCTCATGCGCATCTTCGGTTCGGAGCGCATGGATACGATGCTGAAGACGCTGGGCCTCAAGGAAGGCGAGGCGATCGTCCATCCGTGGATCAACAAGGCGCTTGAGAAAGCGCAGCAGAAGGTGGAGGCGCGCAACTTCGACATCCGCAAGAACCTGCTGAAGTTCGACAACGTCATGAACGACCAGCGCAAGGTGATCTTCGAGCAGAGGATCGGCATCATGAACGGCACCGATGTGGCCGAGACCGTGGACGACATGCGCCACAACGCGGTGCAGGATCTGGTCGCCGCCCATATCCCCGAGAACTCCTATGCCGAACAGTGGGACGCCGAGGGCCTGAGGAACCGGCTCCGCGAGGTGATCGCCATTGATTTCCCGGTGGACGAATGGGCCAAGGAAGAAGGCATCGCCAACGACGAGATCGCCGAGCGCGTCACCAAATCCGCCGATGAAATCTATCTGGCCAAGCGCGAGCGTTTCACGCCCGACGTGATGGGCCAGGTGGAGAAGGCGATCCTGCTGCGCACCATCGACAATCTCTGGCGCGAGCACATCATCACCGTCGATCATCTCAGGCAGGTCATCCACCTGCGCGGCTACGGACAGCGCGATCCGCTGAACGAATACAAGACCGAAGCCTATACGCTGTTCGAGACGATGGTGGACAAGCTCCGCGAGGACACCACGGGCCAGCTCATGCGCGTCGAAATCCAGATGCGCAATCCGGAAGAATGCTACCGGACGAGGATGAGCTTCCCGGCATGGAGGCGCACCACATCAACATGATCACCGGCGACGATGACGTGGGCGAAGGCGGCCTGCTGATGGCGGCGGAACCGCGCGAGCGCCCGCAGGCCGATCCCAAGAACCCCGCCACCTGGGGCAAGGTGGCCCGCAACGACCTCTGCCCCTGCGGTTCGGGAAAGAAATACAAACACTGCCACGGCGCCTATGCGTAAGTAAAAACGCCGAACAGGCTTGCTTTGCTAAGCCTTTCGGATTTAATTACGTTGCCATTCCTGCGCGGAACGTCCTCACCCCTCCAGAGAGGGAGAGGGCGAGCCCTCGCGAGCGCCGCGTAGCGGCAGGGACGGGACCCGTTGCGGCAGCAACGGGGAGGAGAGGGGCCAACGGATGTTCTCACAAAGAGACCGGGTGCCCCTCTTCTCCCCCATCGCTCACGCGATGGGTTCCCTTCTTCCCCCCGCTGGCGCGGAGGGGAAGACGAAGAACGCTACGCCGCGCTGCTGTAGGCCATGACGCCCATCATGCCGGAATTCATGTGATAGAGGTGATGGCAATGCAGCGCCCAGGTGCCGGGGTTGTTGGCGTCGAAGCGGATGGTCACCGTTTCTGACGGCGGCACCAGCACGGTGTCGCGGATGGCGCCCTTGATGCTCTCGCCGTTTACCGCCACCACCTGAAAATAATGGCCGTGCAGATGCATGGGATGCGCCATGCCGGTCATGTTGTGCATCATGAGATCGACGCGCTCGCCCTGGCGCACGGTGAACAGCGTGTCATGCATCGACGGCTTGCCGTTGAGGCCCCACTGATAGTTCTGCTCGCCGCCGGTGAGCATGAGCATTTCGGTGCGGGTGACCGGTTCGGGCGGGAGCTGGCCCACGGCGCGCAATGATTTCTCGAAAGAGAGATCGAGCGCCGCGGCGGCTTTTTCAGCATCAGCAGCCACGCGGACGATATTCGCGCCCGATGTTGCCAGCACGATGCCGGTGCGGGACGTCAGGCCTTCCGGCTGAAAGAGAATCGGAAACGCGCCACCCTCGGGCGGCAACAGAATGCGGATGTCGGCGCGCTGCGCGATGGCGAGCGGAAAGCGGTTGCCCGCCACGGCACGCACGGCGCTGCCATCCACGGCAATGAGTTCGCCCGTGAGGCTCCCGAGATCGATCCACATGTTGCTGGCGGCGGCGGCGTTGATGATGCGCAGCCGCACGCGGCCCCCCTTCTCAACCTGAACCACCTCAGGGTCGGCCAGCGTGCGGTCATTGGCGAGAAAGGCATCGAAGGCGACGTCGTTCAGCATCTCCATGCCGGGCATCGGCATGGTCATTCCCGGCATCTTGGAATGATCCATGGTGCCGCCGGTCATGGTGTGGTGCGCGTGCATGCCGCCACCCTTCTGCAGCTCCGCCAGAATCTCCGCCGGAACGCGGAAGGTGAAGTCATGGACGATCACCACATGCTCCTGCTCGTCGAAGACCGGCTCTTTCGTCTCGCGCACGATGAGCGGGGCGGCCAGCAACTGCTGCTCCTGCAGGCCCACATGCGAGTGCATGAAATGCGTGCCGGTACGGGTGTTGCCGAAATGATAGTCGTAGCTTTCACCGTCTTTCAAAACGGGCTGCGAAATATCGGGAACGCCATCCTGGCCCGTGGGCGGCGTAAGCCCGTGCCAATGGATGAGCGTCTCGAGGCCGGTTTCGTTTTGGAGATGGGCGCGGAACGGTTCGGCAAACTGGAAATCGAGGCCGGGCCTTCCATCAGGGCCGATGAGGCCGAAAACAGACGCCGCCTTTCCGTTCACGTCGAGCGTGCGCCTGACCGCGCGGAGCAGCGGAATATTCTGCGCAATGCCATGGCGGGCGGTGGCTGCGAGAGCCGCAGCGCCTGCGAAACCGGCGAGCATGCCGCGCCTGTTAACCAAGATATTTTTCATGCCTGCCCTCGTGCCGATGGGATGGTTTACGAGATGATAAATAAATTGCGACGAATTGGAGACGATGTTTAACGCCTCCTTGATTTGCGCCGTGGTCTATTGCCCACAGCCGGAAAACTGAGACCCGGCGCTTTTGGGAGCGTATCCGCCGTGCAAGCCCTGATCTGCAATATCCGCGCTGCGATCAAAAATCAGGATGGCGCCACGGCCATCGAATATGCCTTGATTGCGTCTATTTTGGGCATTGCACTGGTGCCGGTGCTGGTCGACACGACTTCGGGAGTCGCTTCACTCTATACCCGCGTGAATGAGTATTTCAGCCTGTTCTAGAGGCTTCGGCCAATCGCCAGAAACTTTTCCCGCCGCTGCGTCCGCAGCACATCGCCCGAAAGACCGCTGAGCGCCTTGAGCGTCCGCCCGATCGCCTCGCCGGTTGCGGCAATCACCTCCGCCCGCCCGCGCTGGGCGCCACCCACCGGCTCCTTGATGATCTCATCCACCACGCCGAGCTTTTTCAGATCCTGCGCGGTGATTTTCATGGCGGTTGCCGCATCCTTGGCGCGCGCCGAATCGCGCCACAGGATCGAGGCAGCGCCTTCGGGCGAAATCACGCTGTAGATCGCGTGTTCCAGCATGAGGACCGTGTTGCCCGTGGCAATGGCGATGGCGCCGCCGGAACCGCCTTCGCCGATGATGACCGACACCAGCGGCACGCCCAATCCCAGGCAGCAATCGGTGGAGCGGGCAATCGCTTCCGCCTGGCCCCGCTCTTCCGCGTCAATGCCGGGCCATGCCCCTGCCGTATCGACGAAGGTGATGACGGGGAGGTTGAATTTCTGGGCCATTTCCATGAGGCGCACGGCCTTGCGATAGCCTTCCGGGCGCGCCATGCCGAAATTGCGCTTGAGGCGGCTGGCCGTGTCATTGCCCTTTTCCTGGCCGATCACCATGACCGGCTGGCCATTGAAGCGGCCCAGCCCGCCGATCACCGCGAAATCCTCGGCGAAGGCGCGGTCGCCCGCCATGGGCGTGAAATCGGTGATCAATCCGCCCACGAAATCAACCGCATGCGGGCGCTCTTCGTGGCGGGCCACCTTGGCTTTGTCCCACGGATCGAGGTTCTGGTAGAGATCGGACAGGATCTTGTTGACCTTCTTTTCCAGCGCCGAGACTTCATCAGCAATCGAAATGGTCTTGTCGGAGGCCGCCAGCGCGCGCAATTCCGCGATCTTGCCTTCCAGTTCAGCGACGGGGGCTTCAAAATCGAGATAGGACGCCATGAAAACTCAATTGCCTGTCAGGTTGGGCGCGAAAGTGGCGGTCGCGCCGGGCAAAGTCAACTTTTCTTGGCCAGCGGATGATGGCTCTCCACCACCTTCCGCAGCCGGTCGGCCTGCACATGGGTGTAGATCTGGGTGGTGGAAATATCGGCATGGCCCAACATCTGCTGCACGGCGCGCAAATCCGCCCCGCCGGCGAGCAGATGGCTGGCAAATCCGTGCCGCAGCACGTGCGGGGAAAGCCGTGACGGATCGAGCCCGGCTTCGGCCGCCAGCCCCTTGAGCTCCAGCGCCACGTGCTGGCGGGTGAGATGGCCTTGAGCGCCCGAGGACGGAAACAGCCATTTGGGCGGGTCATCGGTTTCCGCCCGGAGCGCCTTCACCCAGGCCGAAACCGCTGTTTCAGCGGCGCTGGAGATGGGCACCAGACGCTCGCGGCCCCCCTTGCCTTTCACCAGAATGAAGTCGCGTTCGGCGGAAACTGCCGCAATGGTTAATCCCACAAGTTCGGAAATGCGCAAACCCGAGGCATAGAGAAGTTCGAGCAGCGCCACGAGGCGGAGCGTTTTAAGCCGGGCTTTACCCTGTTTCTTAGACAATCGGGCGCGGGCGGCGGCGATGAGGCCTTTGACCTCGTCCTCTGAAATCAGCTTCGGCAGCGGGCGGCCGATGCGCGGGCTGTCGATGGCGGTGGCGGGATTATCCGGAGAGAGGCCATCACCCAGCAGAAAGCGGTGGAACTGCCGGATGGCCGAGAGCTTGCGCGCTGCCGTGGAGCGGGCCATGCCTTGCGTATCGAGCTCCGCCATATAGTCGCGGATGTGATCGGGCGAGGCCTGTTTCAGGCTCTTACCGGCGCGGGTGAGGAAGGCGTCATAATCATCGAGATCGCGGCCATAGGCGGCAAGCGTGTTCTTGGCAGCACCCCGCTCGGCGGCCATCATCTCCAGAAAGCGCTGGGCCAGCCTTGCATCGCGCGGGTTATTTGGGGCGGAGCTTGTCATGCGGCAGCGGCTTCACGATCTCCGTCTGCTCGGGCGGATAGGAGGAGAGCGCCCAGGCGGTTCCATAAACAAGGCCACCCAAACACGCGATGATTAACAGAAAGCGAACGGTGTCCGGCATCGAATCCTATCCATCGCCAGAGGATACCGCGAACCGCCTGATCCTGAAAGTCTTTGCGGAGCCCTGCCCGAAGCGATAGAACCGCGCGCTGTTCATGGAATGGGGAAAATGGCGCGCCGATCGATTGCCAGGGAGGCCGAAGCCGTGCGGGAACGCCTGGGGCGGCATTCGGTCGTGCTGGTGGGGCTGATGGGGGCGGGTAAATCCAGCGTGGGCCGGAGGCTTGCCGAAAAGCTGAAACTCGATTTCGTCGACGCCGACCATGAAATCGAAACGGCGGCGGGCAAGAGCATTTCCGAAATCTTCGCCGACCATGGCGAGCCCTACTTCCGCGAGGGTGAGCGGCGGGTGATCGCAAGACTCCTTGGCAATGGCGCGCAGGTGCTGGCAACCGGCGGCGGCGCCTATATCAATGATGAGACGCGGGCCCGCATTCAGGACAATGGCGTCTCGGTGTGGCTCAACGCGCCGCTTCCCCTGCTGATGAAGCGGGTGATGAAGCGGCAGGACCGGCCGTTGCTCAAGGCCGATGATCCCGAGGCCGTCATGAAAAAGCTGATCGAGGCGCGCTACCCCGTCTATGGACAGGCCGATGTGACGGTGGAGAGCCGTGATGTGCAGCATGGCCACATGGTGAATGACGTGATCCGGGCGCTGGCCCAATGGGACGGCTGGAGCCGCTTTGAGAAACATGACTGACCATCCCCGCCGCGAATCCGTGCCCGTCTCTTTGGGCAAGCGGAGCTATGACATCGCAATCGGCGAGGGCCTGCTGAAAGAGGCGGGGAAGATCATCCGCCCGCTGCTGAAGCGGCCATACGCTGCCATCGTGACGGATGAGAATGTGGCGAAGGCGCATCTTGCTGCGCTGGAGGTATCGCTTGCGGCGGAAGGCATCGCCAGCACGGCGATCGTGCTGCCGCCGGGCGAAGGCACCAAGAGCTATAAATATCTGGCCGAACTCTGCGACGGGCTGCTGGCGGCGGGCGTGGAGCGCCGTGACCGGGTGATCGCCTTTGGCGGCGGGGTGATCGGCGATCTGGCGGGCTTTGCTTCCGCCATTCTCCGGCGCGGCGTGGATTTCATCCAGATCCCGACCTCGCTTCTGGCGCAGGTCGATTCCTCCGTGGGCGGAAAGACCGGCATCAATTCGGCCCATGGAAAGAATCTCATTGGCGCCTTTCACCAGCCGCTGGCGGTGATCGCCGATGCGTCGCTTCTCGACACGTTGCCGCCCCGTGAACTGGCGGCGGGCTATGCGGAAGTGGCGAAATACGGATTGCTGGGTGATGCCTCGTTCTTCGCGTGGCTCGAGACTGCCGCGCCGCAGATCATGCGCGGCGATTCACAGGCGCGCATCCATGCCATCCGCCGCTCCTGCGAGATGAAGGCGAACATCGTGGCGGAGGATGAAACCGAAACCGGCGTTCGGGCGCTGCTCAACCTTGGCCACACTTTTGGCCATGCGCTTGAAGCTGCAACCGGCTATTCGCAGCGCCTGCTGCATGGCGAAGGCGTTGCGATCGGCATGGTGCAAGCCTTCCGCTTTTCCGAACGTCAGGGCCTTTGCCGAGAGGGCACGGCGGAGCGCGTGGCGAAGCATTTGAGCGAGGCCGGCCTTCCCGTTCACGCCTCGCAGATTCCGGGTGCGCTGCCGCCGCCGGAGAAACTCGTGGACATCATGCGGCAGGACAAGAAGGCGGTGAGCGGCACTCTCACCTTCATTCTCGCGCATGGCATCGGTGATGCCTTCATCGCCCGCGATGTGGATGCCGGAGCCGTGACGCAATTCCTCAAGGAGGACATGAAACAGCGATGAGTCTCGATCTCGGCTTCACCGCCGCCGCCATTTTGATCCTCATTATTCTCTCGGCATTTTTCTCAGGCTCCGAAACCGCCCTCACCGCCACCTCGCGCGCGAGACTCACCGAAATCGAGCGCCGCGGCAGCCGCAGGGCCACCATGGCGCTGGCGCTCACCAACATGCGCGAACGATTGATCGGCGCGTTGCTGCTCGGCAACAATGTCGCCAACATCACGGCTTCGGCGCTGGCCACCGCCGTGCTCGTCAAGATGTTCGGCGACACCGGCGCCGTCATTGCCTCGGCCATCATGACCGTGCTGATCCTCATTTTTGCCGAGGTGATGCCCAAGACCTATGCCATCGCCTATCCCGACACATCGGCCATCCGCGTGGCGCCCATCGTGCGGGTGATTGTTGCGGTGTTCGGGCCGCTGGTGATGGCGGTGGAATGGATCGTCAAGGTGACGCTCCGCATCTTTGGCGTCGACATCGCGAGCGGCCAGGACGTTCTCTCCGCCCATGACGAACTGCGCGGCGCCATCGACCTGCATCTCAAAGAGGGCGCGGTGGTGAAGAAAGACCGCGACATGCTGGGCGGCATCCTTGATCTGCAGGACCTCGAAGTCTCAGACCTCATGGTTCACCGCACCCGCATGACGCTGATCGACGGCAGCGAGCCCGCCTCCGAGATCGTCGCCAAGGTTCTGAAAAGCGGCCACACGCGCATCCCCGTGTGGAAGGACGAGCCCGACAACATCGTCGGCGTACTGCATGCCAAGAACCTGTTCGCGGCGCTTCAAAAGGCGGGCGGCGATGCGTCCAGGGTGGTGATCGAGGACATTTTGAGCCCGGCGTGGTTCGTGCCGGATACGCGCGCCATTCCCGACCAGCTCAACGCCTTCCTGAGGCGCAAGGTGCATTTCGCCATCGTCGTCGACGAATATGGCGAGGTGCAGGGGCTGATTACGCTGGAAGACATCATCGAGGAGATCGTCGGCGACATCAAGGACGAGCATGACGCGGTGGCGACGGGCGTCAGGCCCAAGCCGGACGGATCCTATATCATCGAAGGCAGCGTGCCGGTGCGCGACCTGAACCGCGCCTTCGACTGGACGCTGCCGGATGAGGAAGCGACGACGCTTGCTGGTCTCGTCATCCACGAAGCGCGGATGATCCCGGAGATCGGCCAGGCCTTCAACTTCCACGGTTTCCAGTTCGAGGTGCTGAAAAAGCGGAGGCATCAGGTGACGCAGATCAAGGTGACGCCGTTAAAGCGCGAGGCCGGAGAAGAGAAGAGCGGGTGAGACTCACGTCTCCCTCCCCGCATTTTTCTGTCATCCCGGCGGATGCCGGGAGCCAGACTTTCAACCGGCACGCTGGCGGCCAAGTCTGGGCCCCGGCTTTCGCCGGGGTGACAGATGGAGGGAACATGCGCTTATTGTCTTCGCCCCGCGGCAGCGGGGCGAAGACGATCAGGGCGCTTTGGCCTCGATCGCCAGGGCGTGGACGCGGTGTTTCAGTTCTTCCGCCAGTTCCATGTTCACCATGCGGTGCTGTTCCACGCGGGTCTTGCCTTTGAAGGCTTCAGACACGATCTTGATGCGGAAATGGCTCTCGCCTTGTGGATGCGCCCCGGCGTGGCCATGATGCTGTGCTGATTCATCGATCACCATGAGGTCGACAGGCGCGAAGGCCGCCGTGAGGCGGGCTGCGATCTTTTGTCCGACGGGGCCGAGCGTCATTGCAGGAGGGACTCGCATGAAGCGGTGGAAGATTAAGGTCTGGGCGTTTATACTCGCGCGATGAAGCTCGATTCAAAATATTTCGACAAGATCCGCGTGAAGCCGAGCGCCGAGCAGAAGCAGCGCGCCACGGTGCCGCAATGCGACTGGCCGGGCTGCCCGCGCCCCGGCCCCCACAAGGCGCCGATGGGCCGCGGCAATGAAGGCAAGTTCTTCAACTACTGCACCGAGCATGTGCAGCAGTACAACAAGCAGTACAATTATTTTCAGGGCATGAAGGACGACGAGGTGGCGGGCTTCCAGAAGGACGCCCAGACCGGCCATCGCCCCACCTGGCGCATGGGGCAGAATTCCTTCGCCAATGTCTCGGGTATCCGTCGCAAGGCCGTGAACATGTCGAAGGACCCCTTCGATCTCAACGGCGTGGGCGAAAAACAGGCGGGCCGCCATCCTTCGGGCCGCGCCCTGCGCAACACTGAATTGAAAGCCCTGCAAACCTTGGGGCTGGACGACACGGCAACGCCCGAAACCGTAAAGGCACAATACAAGAAACTGGTGAAGCGGCTTCACCCTGACGCCAATGGCGGAAGTAGAGCCAATGAAGACACGCTGAAGGCCGTGATCCAGGCCTATGACCATTTGCGCGACAGCGGCTTCTGCTGAACAAGCTCGGCGCTTGCCCGCCGCTGTTTGACCGTCTAAAACCGCGCCGCACAGAGGGAAAAACAGGTCTCATGAACGCAAAGGCCAATGGCGAATTGACAGGCATGCCCGACACCAAGGTGTCGGTGAAGCAACTGTTCGGGTTTGAGTCGAATATCGAGGTTCCCGCCTATTCGCAGACCAGCGAATATGTGCCCGATCTCGACGAGGACTATCTCTTCAACCGCGAAACCACGCTCGCCATTCTCGCAGGCTTTGCCTACAACCGCCGCGTGATGGTGACGGGCTATCATGGCACCGGCAAATCCACCCACATCGAGCAGGTGGCGGCGCGCCTCAACTGGCCGTGCATCCGCATCAACCTCGACAGCCACATCAGCCGCATCGACCTGATCGGCAAGGACGCCATCGTGCTGAAGGATGGCAAGCAGGTGACGGAATTCCGCGAGGGCATCCTGCCCTGGGCCTATCAGCACAATGTGGCGCTGGTGTTCGACGAATATGATGCGGGCCGCCCCGACGTGATGTTCGTGATCCAGCGCATTCTCGAAAGCTCGGGCAAGCTGACGCTGCTCGACCAGTCGAAGGTGATCCGCCCGCATCAGGCCTTCCGCCTGTTCTCGACCGCCAACACCATCGGCCTTGGCGACACCACCGGCCTCTATCACGGCACGCAGCAGATCAACCAGGCGCAGATGGACCGCTGGTCGATCGTGACCGCGCTGAACTATCTGCCGCATGCGCAGGAAGCGGGGATCGTGCTGGCCAAGAACAAGAGCTATGCCACCGAGAAGGGCCGCAAGACGATTTCCAACATGGTGCGCGTGGCCGACCTCACCCGCAACGCCTTCATGCAGGGCGACCTCTCGACCGTGATGAGCCCGCGCACGGTGATCACCTGGGCGCAGAACGCCGACATTTTCGGCGACGTGGGCTTTGCCTTCCGCGTGACCTTCCTCAACAAGTGCGACGAGCTGGAGCGCGCCGTGGTGGCCGAATTCTATCAGCGCTGCTTCGGCGAGGACTTGCCGGAAAGCTCCGCCCACATCGCCGTGGCCTAAGCGCCAAGCCGATGGCCGCCGAGAAGGACCAGCCATCTGGCGACTTCAAGCGCGTTCTGACGATCGCGATGAAGACGCTTGCCGACGATCCGGAACTGACCGTTACCTTCGGCACCGACCAGCCGGGCCTTTCCGGCAACAAGGCGCGCCTGCCGCAGGTGGCCGCCACGATGACGGCGAAGGAACTGGCGATTACCCGCGGGCTTTCCGACAGCTTCGCGCTGAGGCTTTCCAACCACTCCGACAAGGTGCACGCGCATTACCAGCCGCAGGGCAAGAATGCCCGCGCCGTTTATGAGGCGGTGGAACAGGCGCGCATCGAGGCGCTGGGCGCCAATGCCATGCCGGGCATGGCCGCCAATCTCGGCGCCATGCTGGAGGAACGCTACCGCCGCAAGGACGTGACGCGCTACAGCGACCGCAAGGAAGCGCCGCTCGAAGACGCCGTGGCGCTGCTGGTGCGCGAAAAGCTGACCGGCGCGCCGCCGCCGCAATCCGCTGGCCCCCTTGTCGAACTCTGGCGGCAATGGATCGAGGACAAGGCGGCGAAGCAGCTTGTCGATCTTAACGGCTCGATCCACGATCAGGCCGCCTTCAGCCGCGTGACGCGCGACATCATCGCCGCCCTCGACATGAGCGATGAGCTGGGCGACGACCCGGACGAGTCAAGCGACAGCGATGACAGCGACGAGGCCGAGCCCGATGCGGGCGAGCGGCAGGAAAGCCCGGACGGCGAGGAGCAGGAAAGCCAGCAGCAGGCCATGGAGGAGCTTGAGGACGCCGAAGGCGAAACCGAAGCCGCCGAAATGGACGCCCGCCAGATGGAGACCGACGAGCAGCCCGATGGCGAAGAGGGCGATGAGGAATCGGACGGCGAGGAGCCGTGGCGGCCGCAGCTTCCCTTCTCCTCGATGTCGAATGAGGATTTCTACAAGGTCTTCACCAACCAGTTCGACGAAGAGATTTCCGCCGAAGACCTTTGCGATGCCGAGGAGCTGACACGGCTTCGCAACTATCTCGACAAGCAATTGGCGAGCCTGCAGGGCGTGGTGGCGCGCCTGGCCAACCGGCTGCAGCGCCGCCTGATGGCGCAGCAGAACCGCTCCTGGGATTTCGATCTCGAGGAAGGCGTGCTCGATGCCGCGCGCCTGACGCGCATCATCATCGACCCCATGCATCCGCTCTCCTTCAAGGAAGAGCAGGACACGCAATTCCGCGACACGGTGGTGACGCTGCTGCTCGACAATTCGGGCTCGATGCGCGGAAGGCCCATCACCGTGGCGGCGACCTGCGCCGATATTCTGGCCCGCACGCTGGAACGCTGCGGCGTGAAATCCGAGATTCTGGGCTTCACCACCAAGGCGTGGAAGGGAGGCCAGGCGCGCGAACGCTGGCTGGCTTCGGCCAAGCCCGCCAACCCCGGCCGCCTCAACGATCTCCGCCACATCATCTACAAATCCGCCGATGCGCCATGGCGAAGGGCCAGGCGCAACCTTGGCCTGATGATGCGCGAGGGGCTGCTGAAAGAAAACATCGACGGCGAGGCGCTGATCTGGGCGCATAACCGTTTGCTCGCACGGCCTGAGCAGCGGCGCATCCTGATGGTGATTTCCGATGGCGCGCCGGTGGATGACTCCACACTCTCGGTCAACTCCGGCAATTATCTCGAACGCCATTTGCGGCAGGTGATCGCCGACATCGAGAACCGCTCACCCGTGGAGCTGATCGCCATCGGCATCGGCCATGACGTGACGCGCTATTACAAGCGCGCCGTGACCATCATCGACGCCGAGGAACTGGGCGGCGCCATGACCGAGAAGCTGGCCGAACTTTTCGCCGAGAATGCACGGGCGGAACCCCGCGTGGCGCCCAAGCCGCAGAAACCGGCCAAGCGCGCGCTGGCGTGAGGCATTTCCTCGCCAGCCTGTTCATGCTGCTGGCGGGTGCGGCGAACGCCGGGCCGCTGGCCATCGAGACAAAGCCGCTGCCGGCTTTCGGTAAAATTCCGGGTACGGAGCAATTTGGCGGTTTGACGTGGCGCGGCGGGTTTCATCTGGTGGGCCACGGCAGCAGCTTCGGGGGGCTGTCCGGTCTTTCGCTCTCGCCCGATTGCAGCACGCTGACGGCGGTGAGCGATGGCGGCTTCTGGTTCCGTGCGTCGCTGACCTATGCCGATGGCAAGCTGGCGGGCCTTTCCAACGTGCAATGGGCGCCGATGCTGGATGAGAAGGGCAAGCCCTTCCGCTTCAAGATCACCAGCGATGCCGAGGCGCTGGCAAGTCTCGGAAATGGAAAATATCACGTCGGCTTCGAGAGCAGCCCGCGCATTGGCGCCTATGACCTGTCGAAGGGCCTCAATGCGCCGATGAAGATTTTTCCCTCGCCCAAATCGATCACCGAAGCGCCCTTCAACCATGAGCTTGAAGGGCTGGTGCATTTTTCTTACGGCCCATGGGCGGGCTATGACATGGCGCTCTCCGAAAGTTTCCGCGATGCCAAAGGCAATATCCGCGGCTGGCTGTGGAAATCATGGAAGACCGTGCCCTTCACCATCAGGGCCAACGGCGATTTCGCCATCACCGATGCGGCGCTGCTGCCCGATGGCGATGTGCTGATCCTCGAACGCGCGCTGTCGGCCGATGTAATCCCCGCCATGGCGATCCGGCGCTTCGACCCCAAGGGCATCGCCATGGGTAGCCTCGTCGAGCCAAGGCCGGTGTTTGAAGGCGCGGCGCCGCTTTATGCCATCGACAACATGGAGGGCCTGAGCGTGTGCCAGCGGGACGGCGAGACGCGCCTGACCATCGTGTCGGATGACAATTTCAACGTAGCACTCCAGCGCACGCTGCTGCTGCAATTCACGCTCGACACGCCATGACAGCGCCGGTGATCGAAACCGCACGGCTGCGCCTTCGCCCGCATCGTGGCAGCGATCACGACGCCGTGCAGGCGCTGTGGAGCGAGCCGCAAGTCTACCGCCACATCACCGGCAAGCCTGCCACGCGCGAGGAGGCGTGGGGCCGCCTGCTGCGCTATATCGGCCACTGGGACGTGCTCGGCTTTGGCTATTGGGCGATCGAGGACAAGGCGGGCGATTTCATCGGCGAGGCGGGCTTTGCCAATTACCGCCGCGACATGGAGCCTTCCTTCGGCGATACGCCGGAGATGGGCTGGGTTCTCTCATCGCGCCATCACCGCAAGGGCTATGGCACCGAGGCGCTCACCGCCATTCTTGACTGGGCGAAGGCCAATCTCGCGGGAGATATGGTTGCCTGCATGATCGCGCCGGAGAATGAGGCGTCCCTCGCGCTGGCCCGCAAGATGGGATTCATTGACAGGGGTCTGGCGCGCTATCACGGCGACATTGCGCTGCTGCTGGAGCTCAGGCTGCGCCCCTGAACCGGTGACGCCGCCACCAGTGGCAGAAGGGAATGGCCGCCCGCATCGTGGCGCGCGAGGTGAGCGGGCCGGGCACGAAATGCGGCCTGCCGCCGACATCGATCTTGCGCATGCCGATGCCGTAAATCTCCGACAAAAGTTCCGGCGTCATGGTGGCCGATGGGGGCCCATCGGAAATGATGCCGCCATCGCGCATGATGATCAGCCGGTCGGCGAGCGAGGCGGCGAGGTTCAGGTCATGCAGCACGATCAGCGCGCCAAGCTGCTCCGACACGCGCCGACGCACCATGTCGAGCACTTCCACCTGATGCTTGATGTCCAAGCTCGATGTCGGCTCGTCGAGGAAGAGAAATTGCCGCCCGTGATGCGACTGGGCGCGGAGCTGGCACAGCACCCGCGCCAGATGCACGCGCTGCTGCTCGCCGCCCGACAATTGCTGCACCAGTTTCGGCGCGAAGCCATCGAGGCAAAGCTCATGCAGCACCGCGCTCGAAATCGCCTGGCGGCGCGCGGCGGGAAGATGCTGCAGGGCCAGTTCGGCAATCTCGGTAACGGTGAAGGGGAAGGAGAGCGTGACCGCCTGCGACAGCACGGCGCGGCGCGACGCCAGATCGGCGGCGTTCCAGTGCAAAAGATCGCGGCCCTCGATCACCACCCTGCCCTTCGTTGGCATGAGCTGGCCGGCCAAGAGTTTCAGCAGCGTGCTTTTGCCGGCGCCATTGGGGCCGACGACGACGGTGAGTTCCCCCGCCTTGAGCGAGATGCTGGCATCGCGGACGACGACCGCGGAGCCATGGCTGAAACTGACGCCCTGTGCCTCGATCATCGCTTTACACCCGGTCCGGCGCTGATTTGAGAAGGATCCACATGAAGACCGGCCCGCCGATCATCGCCGTGACGATGCCGATGGGAAGCTCGGACGGTGCTGCGACGCGCCGCGCGATCTGATCCGCCGCCAGCATCAAGAGCGCGCCGAGCAAGGCTGAGAGCGGCAGCAAAAAGCGGTGCGACGGGCTGACGGAAATGCGCAGCAGATGCGGCACCACGAGGCCGATGAAGCCGATGGTGCCGCTGACCGCGACCGCAGCGCCCGTAAGCAGCGAGGTGACGCCGATGGCGGCGGCCTTGCTGAGCTCCACATTGACGCCCATGTAGCGCGCCTCGGCCTCGCCCAGCGCGAGGCGGTCCAGCGTCTTCATCAGAAGCGGCAGGGCGGCGCAGGCGATGAGGATGCAGAGCGCGATGCTGCCGAGCCTTGTCCAGTTTGCACCAGCAAGGCTGCCGAGGCTCCAGAACGTCAGTTCACGGAGCTGTTGCTCGCTGGCGATGAAGATCAGAAGCCCGGTGACGGCCATGGCGAGTGCGCCTACCGCGATGCCGCCCAACAGCATGACGCTGACCGAGGTGCGGCCATCGCGCGTCGCCACCGCATAGAGGAGCAGCGTGACGGCCAGCCCGCCGATGAAGGCGGTGATGGGCAGGAAGCGCGTGGCGTCCATGCCGAAGATGTTCTGCCCCAGCACGATGGTTGAAACGGCGGCAAGCGTTGCGCCGGACGACACGCCGATCAGCCCCGGATCGGCCAGCGGATTGCGGAACAGGCCCTGCATCACCGCGCCGCTCACGCCAAGGCACGCGCCCACCAGCATGGCCATGAAGGTGCGCGGCAGGCGCACCGCCCACATGATGGCGGCATCGCGCGCGCCCGCTTCACTGGGCGCGAAAATGGCGGTGACCACCTGCGACGGGCTGATCGCCACGGCACCTGTAAAAAGAGAAGAAATCATCGCCACGATCAGCGCAGCGATGAGCAGCCCCGCGACCAGCCACACCGAGGCGGCGCGGCTTCGCTGGGCCGCACCTGCCCATGCGATGCTCACGCCGGAGAGCCCTTGTGCAGGAAATCCGCAAGGTCTTCGGCCTGAGCGATGGTGCGGGGGCCAAAGCCCAGCAGCGCCGCGCCATCGAACACGCGCAGCGCCTTGTTCCTCGCCGCCGGCGATTGCGCAAGCGCGGGATTCTGGAACACCTCATCCACCTTGGGCGCGAGACCCGTGCCGCCCATCATGATGACGGCGTCGGGCGGATTCTCGAGCAGGAACTCGGTGGAGAGCGGCTTGTAGCCGTTGATCGAGCAGGCAACATTTTCGCCGCCCGCCATGGTGATGACGGAGTCAGCGCCCGTGGCGGCGCCGCCAGCCAGCAAACGGCCATCGGCGAGGCTGAGGATGAACAGCGCCTTGGGTCTGGCGCCCGCGAATTTCGCAACGCGCTCCTTGAGGGCTAAGGCGCGTTGCTGCACATCGGCCGCCAGCGTCGCGGCCTCTTTCTCCGCATCGAGCAGCTTTCCGATCAGCGCGATCTTGCTGAGGATGCCCTCGACGGTCGGGACGTGCGGAATGATGGCAAAGGGAATGCCCGACTGCTTGAGCGTGTCGATGACGCCGGGCGGGCCTGCTTCATTGGTGGCGCAGATCAGCTGCGGCGATTGCGACAGCACGCCTTCCGCCGACAGCGTGCGCAGATAGCCGATGTCGGGAAGGCCTTGCGCGCCAGGCACGGCGACGCTGGTGGTATCAAGCGCCACGATCTTCTTCGCAGCGCCCAGATCGACGATGATCTCCGTCACCGAACTGCCGATCGACACGATCCGCTCGACGCCGGTGGCGGTAACCGGCTGGCCGGAGAAATCGGTGATGGTCCCCGCGCGCGCCGCAACGGAAAGCGCAGGGATCGACAGGATCGCCGACACAACATGGCGGCGCGACAGCACGGAAGGCGAAGACATGACTACAGGCCTACTTGTTGAGGATCATGCCGCCCGAGCGGGTGATGCGCAGCCGGTAGGAACAGCCGTGATGATCGATCAGGATTTCCTTCTGGCCGTGAAACAGCGCCTGGCTGGAATAGCTGGGAACGGCGGCAGCAGCCTTTGGCGTCTCGCGCGGCTCCTGCTGCTGATGAGGCTCATAAACGTCGCTGGTTTTGACAAGCATAGCGGACTCCGTGCCGCGGAACGTGGCAATCAGCTAGCTCCGAACGAATTCAATGTGTTAGCAAACGACAGATAGTAGTTGACTAATTAAGTCGGATATTAGTAGGAGTCAAGCGTCGAATGCCGGGAGAAAACGCTCCCGGCCTGCCAGCGAAGGCGCGTGCCGCCCGAAGCCAGCCCAAATGCAGGTTTTTTTCTCTTGGGGGCTTCATGCGTTTTTCCACATTCACGCGGGCACTGCTCTGCGGAACCGTTTTCATCGCCGGCGCATCTGCTGCGCGCGCCGATGAGGCAACAGATCTCGACGTCATCACCGTCACCATCGACAAGGTGAAGAAGGCGCTGAACGATGCCGTGGGCGGCATCAGCGTCACCACCCGCAAGGAGATGGAGCGTGACGCGTCGCAGACGGTGAGCGATGTGCTCGACCCGATGCCGGGCGTCGCCACCGACCAGAACCCGGATGACCCGGCCACCGCCGTGAACATCCGCGGCCTGCAGGATTTCGGCCGTGTTGCCGTGACCATCGACGGCGCCCGCCAGAACTTCCAGCGGAGCGGCCACAACGCCAACGGCATGTTCTACTTCGAGCCTGAAATGATGCAGCAGGTGACGGTGACGCGCGGGCCGATCGCCAATGTCTATGGCTCGGGCGCCATCGGCGGTGTCGTCTCCTTCGACACCATCGATGCGCTGTCATTTCTTCATGCCGATGAGAACGCCGCCATCCAGCAGCGCTTCCGCTATGGCACCAACGGCGACTCGCTGCTGAGCAGCACCATCGCCGCGGTGCGCCTCGGCGAATATGGCGGCCTCCTCGGCAACATCATCGTGCGCGACAACGGCAGCTACAAGGACGGCAATGGCGACCGCGTCTACAACACCAACCGCGACATCATCGCCGGCCTCGTGAAGGGCACGCTGACGCCCGGCAACGGCCAGCGCATCGACATCAGTTATATCAAGAACCACGACACCTTCAAGAATGGCACCACCACCGTTTACGACAACACGGTAGACGCCGACACGCTGGCGGCCAAATACAACTGGGATGGCAACGGCAATCCCTATTTCAACCTGACGGCCAGCGCCTACTGGACGAGCACGGAGCAGAGCCAGGAAGCGATCGTGAGCGGCAACACCCGCGACTTCAACATCGATACCTATGGCACCGACGTCTACAACACATCGCGCTTCGAGACCGGCTGGCTGAAGCACACCTTCACCGTGGGCGCCGACGTGTTCCAGGACAAGGTGAAGGTGGTCGATCCGGCGGGCACCGCCGATCTCTTCACGCCATCGGGCAAGCGCACCGTGGGCGGCGCATTCGTGCAGGACCAGGTGGACATCACCAAATGGCTGGAGATCACCGGCGCCGGGCGCTTCGACACCTATGAGCTCGAAGGCGGCGGCACCGACAGCAGCGGCTCGCGCTTCTCGCCCAAGGCCATGGCTGTGCTGAAGCCCTTCGAGGACACCTCGCTGGCAGGCCTCAAATTTTACGGCAGCTACGCCGAAGGCTATCGCGCCCCCGCCATCACCGAAACGCTGATCAGCGGCATGCATCCGCCGCCGGCCGTGTTCTATTTCGTGCCCAATCCGGATCTGAAGCCGGAAGTGGGACACAATCTCGAAGCGGGCCTGACTGGATCGTTCAGCAATCTCTTCACCGATGACACGCTGACCATGCGCGCCTCGGTCTACCGCAACAATGTCTCCGACTATATCGGCGGCGTCTACAATCCGGTGCTGAACGAATATCAGTATCAGAACATCGCCAAGGCGAGGCTTTATGGCATCGAGGGCGAAGTGGCCTATGACGCGGGCGTATTCTTCGCCGGCATCGCCGGCAGCATGGTGCGCGGCAAGAACCGCACCGACAGCGACTGGCTGGACACCGTGCCCGCCGACAAGCTGGTGACCACGGTGGGCTTCCGCGCCTTCGACCAGAAGGCGACCTTCGGCGCCCGCTGGTTCGCGGTGGCCAAGCAGGATCGTGTGCCCGCGGGCTCGCCCACCAGCGAGGCCTACAATGTCGTGAACCTGTTCTCGAACTATAATTACAACGAGAACCTGCAGCTCGGCTTCAACGTCGACAATATCTTCGATGAGAACTACCGCGCCTATCTCGACTCGTCGAACTCGCCGGGCCGCACCTTCCTGTTCACGCTCACCACCCGGCTGGGCGGCTAGGAGGCACAGGCGTTGGAGAACGGGACGCATAACATAACGGGCCATCTCGATATGTTCTGGCAGGCCGATCCGGTGGTGAAAGCCATCATGATCGGCCTCGTCCTGACCTCGCTCGCCTCCTGGGCCATCATCATCGAAAAGTCATTGGCGCTGGGCCTCGCAGCCCGCGCCGACCGGTCTTTCATCTCCCGTTTCCAGAACGGGCAAAGCTCCGGACCCTCTTCTTCCGCCGCCGCCAGGCTTCTGGGCGCCATGACGCGCGAAGCTTCGGGTGCGCCGTGGAGCAGCCTCATCAAGGACTGCGTTGAAGGCCGCTTCCGCCTCGTGCTGGCGGAAGTGCAGCGGAAGCGCCGCATGGGCCTTCCCTTTCTCGCCACCGTGGCATCAGCCGGCCCCTTCGTGGGGCTGTTCGGCACCGTGTGGGGCATCATGGCAAGCTTTACAGCCATCGCCGCCAGCCAGAACACCAGCCTCGCCGTGGTGGCGCCGGGCATCGCCGAGGCGCTGCTCGCCACCGCCATTGGCCTCTTCGCCGCCATTCCCGCCGCCGTGTTCTTCAACAGGCTCACCGCGCAGGTGAATGGCTCCGTCAACATCCTGCAGGAGTTTGGGCAGGAGATCATGATCGGCCTGACGCGCGAGGCTGCGCTGAAGGGCAGCGGCATCACGCTGAAGGAGGCCGCATGAGCATCCTTCAGGACAATGCTTCGGGCGATGGCCTGAACAGCGAGATCAACGTCACGCCCTTCGTGGACGTGATGCTGGTGCTGCTGATCATCTTCATGGTGGCAGCACCCATGATGACGGTGGGCGTGCCGGTGGAACTGCCCAAGGCGGCGCTTTCCGAACTGCCGCCCGAGCAGCAGAAGCCGCTCGACATTTTCATCCGCAGGGACGGCGGCATCTTTTTCGGCGACCAGCCGGTGGCCGATGCGGCACTGAAAGACAGCCTCGCGGCGCTGCCGGAAGAGCAGCGGGCTGAGCGCGTGCGCCTGCGCGCCGACCGCGACGTGCCGTATGAAAAAATCATGCAGGTGATGGAAGGGCTGACGAGCCAGGGCTTTACGCGTGTGGGACTCATCGCGGCGCCAAAACCTGACCCCGTGACGCCATGAAGATCGGCCGCGGCCTGATCTTTTCTTCCGTCCTGCATCTGGGTGTGCTGGGGGCCGTGACGGCGCATGTCGCTGCTCTCCCCGAGCAGAAGGTTGAGGACATTCCCTCGATCGCCGTCGATCTTGAAATGGTGATCGACGCCGCCGCCACACAGGAGCAGCAGCCGGTTGAAGCTGAGGCCACGCCCGAGGCTGCAACACCCGAGCCCATGGACATGACGAAGGCGGAGGCCGACCCGCCGGATACGCCCGAGATCGATCCTCAGCCTACGGAAGACATGACGTCGGAAGACGCCAAGGCGGAAGAGCCCGCCCCCGTAAAGACTGCGCAGGCTGAGAAGCCTGTGGAGCTGCCGGTGCCCGAATTGCCGGTGCCGCTCGATGCGGCACCCGATTTGAGCACCACCGCCGTCGAACAGTTGATGGCCGATGTCAGCGAGGCCGTGGTTGCGCCGCCGCCGCCCGTCTTCGCGGAACGCGACAGGTTGGCCAGTGCGCAACCTGCCATTCCGCCCGAAGTCACCAAAATCGCCGGGGCAAAAATTGATCCCGCGCCAGACAAGCCCGTTCTCCAGCCACCAGATCTGACCGCCAGGCCGTCAGAGCAAAAGCCACCAGACCCCAGGCCGCAGCCGCAAGAGGTGAAGAAGGCCGAAGCCCCGCCGCCGCCGAAGAAGAAGGAAAAAGCGCCGGAGCGCAAGGACACCGCCCGCGCCGTTACGAAAAAGGAACAGGCCAAGGCGGCGCGCGAGGCGCGGAAACAGGCGGCGAAGCAGACGGCGGCGTTGGCGGCGGGGCGTGGTTCGACCGGCAGCATCCGCTCGACCGATGGCAAGGCTTCGGAACAGAATTACAAGAGCAAGATTCTGGCCCGGCTGAGAAGCGCCAAGCGCTATCCCGATGCGGCGCGCGCCAAGGAACTGGAGGGCACCGCCGTGCTGACCTTCACGGTGAGCGCCTCGGGGCAATTGACCTCGGCGCGCATCACCAATGGGTCAGGCTATTCCGTGCTCGATTCAGCGGCCCTTGCGATGGCGCGCGGTGCTGCCCCCTTCCCCCCCTTTCCGCCCGGCATGAACCGCGCGCAGATGACCTTCCGTGTTCCCGTTCAATTCAACATCGACTGACTGAGGAGAGACCCATGATCTATATCGCCATGAACCGCTTCAAGGTGGCCAAGGAAGACGGCGCGGCCTTTGAAACGCTGTGGCAGCAGCGCGACAGCTATCTGAACGAGATGCCGGGATTCATCTCCTTCCATCTGCTGAAAGGCCCCGAGCGCGAGGACCATGTGCTTTATTCCTCGCACACCGTGTGGGCGAGCAAGGCCGATTTCGAGGCGTGGACCAAGTCCGAAGCCTTCCGCAAGGCGCACGCCCGCGCCGGCAATGGCGGCCCGCGCCTGCATCTCGAGCATCCGCAGTTCGAAGGCTTCGAGGCGGTGCAGACCATCACATCGACCGAACGGTCCGCGGCATGAACGCTGAATTGAAAGGCAAGATCGCTGCGGCGCTGGCCGAGAAGCCCGATGGCGTTCTCGAAGCGGTGGCGGCGAAATGCGACGCGAGCCTGGCGCAAGTGTTCGCCTGCCTGCCGGAAGACCAGGTGCGGCTGTTCGAGGGCAGCGCGTTTGAAAATCTGTGGGCGACGCTCACCACATGGGGCGAGGTGCTGTTCATCGTCCACACGGCCGACATCGTGCTGGAATGCGTGGGCGCGCTGCCTGAAGGTTCGAGCGCCCATGGCTATTTCAACATTCACGGCGACAGCCCGATCGGCGGCCACATCAAGGCGTCGAATTGCGCGAAGATCGCCGTGGTGGACAGGCCCTTCCACGGCAAGCGCTCCTGCTCGGTGCAGTTCCTGAACGGCGACGGCAATGCCATGTTCAAGGTCTTCGTGCGCCGCGACAAGGAGCGGCAATTGCTGCCCGAACAGCTTGAACGCTTCGAGGCGCTGAAGAGCGGCGCCATGTTCCAGTCCGCCGCCTGACACCGGAACCTCTCTCCCTTCGCGGCGTTGAATTTGCGAAGGGAGAGTTCAATGACCGATTATCACCGCCCCGGCAGCGGCAATGATCCATCATCTCCGGCCAGCAACAGCGCCACGCGCGCGAGGCAGGGCGTGACCGGCCATGGCGTGCGCTATGTGCTTGGCTTCAGCCTGTGCGGCGTGGTGATCGCCATGCTGCTGGCGGCCTGGTATTTTCACTGGACCTATTGAGCGTCATCCGCCGCGGTCGTCTTCCGTTTCAGCGCGCATAGCCTCGCCCAGATCGTGCTTGAGTTTGGCGAGACGGTCCGGCGGCCAGTCATTGACGCCCAGCACGCTCACCCACGCATCGATATAATGTTCGGGCGCATAGACATGGCCGTAGCCCATGGGTGTGGCGGTGGCGATGCCCATATCCACGGCCAGTTGCAGCATGGTGACGATGGGGTACCAGCGGAGGGACGGCGAGACATCCCGGCCGCGCGGCGCGTTCATCCACGCCGGGCGGCGGTAGAGATCGGAGAAGGCGAAGAACACGATCGGATCGCTGGCATATTGCAGATAAACAACGCGCATCGGCCCCCATGGCGCATCGCTTGGCACCGGCGATCCATCCTGCGTGCTGAAGCGCACGATGCGGCCATCGCGGAATTCGGGCCGCCATTCCGGCGTGCCGGGATTGCGCGCGTTGGTAACCGAGCGCCACAGCCTGCTGGCGAAGGGAGGCCCCGACCACAGGGCGCCGGAAATCGGATCCTCGATCATCTCGAACAGGTCAGCCGAGTTTTGCGAGTTGAGCGCACCGAGGCTGAGGCCATGGAGATAAAGGCGCGGGCGTTGGTCTTTCGGCAGCGCGGCCCAATAGCGGTAAATTTCCAGAAACAGCGCGCGCGATTGCTCGGCCCCATATTCGGGCTGGGCCAGCAGCGACAGCGGGCTGTTGAGATAGGAATATTGAACGGCAACGCTCGCCACATCACCATGCAGGAGATATTCGAGTGAATCCGCGGCGGCGGGATCAACCCACCCCGTTCCGGTTGGCGTGATGACGACGAGCACGGGGCGATCAAAGCCGCCCTGGCGTTTCAATTCTTCCAGAGCGAGCCTGGCGCGCGCCTCCGCCGTATCGCCGCCGCCCAGCCCCACATAGACGCGGATGGGCTCTTTCGCCGCGAAACCTGTTTCCTCCGTGATCCGGGTGGCGGTCGGCGCATCGGCCACATATTCGCGCCCCGCCCGGCCAAGCTGATCCCAGTGTACGAGGGATTCAACGCTTCCCGTCTTTAGGGGGCTTGAGGGCTGCGGGCGGTTCGGCTCCATGAGCGCATCAAATTCGCGGAAGGAGGAATCGAGAAAGCGGAACGCCGCCCGGACCGCCAAATCATTCACCAGCGACCACAGCACCAGCGCCACGATGATGATGCTGACCAGCACGGCAAAGCGCTGTGGCGCGAAACGCGAGACGCGCGCCGACGCCGCGAGGATGAGGCGGCCAATCAGCCGTGCCAGCGTCAGCAGAAGCAGCAGCACGAACAGCGCCACCGCCAGAACCTCAAATGCGTAGCTCCATGACTCGAGAGGCTTCAGGCCCATCACGGCGCGCACATCGTCCTGCCAGCCCGGGGCATTCCACAAGGCCCAGAGCAGGATCGCCGCCGACAGCACAAAGATGATCCAGCGCAGCGTGATGCGCGGGCGGTCTTGCGCATTGGGCAGGCCGAGGAACAGCCACGCCTGTGCCAGGAGAAACCCCAGGCCATAGCCGATGGCGAGACAGCCTCCGGCCACGCCGCCCTGCACCAGCGAACTTCGCGGCACCATGGAGGGCGTGAGCGCCGCCGCGAAAAACAGGACGCCCCAAAGAAGGCCGGTGATCGACAGGCGGTCAAGCTCCGCCGCCAGCCACCGCCCGGATGTTTTGATCAATGCCATCAGGCGCTCCCTCGGGCCAAACCCTAGAACGGCAGAGACGGATGATCCAGCCTCACGCAGCCTTGCGGCCTGACACCTTGAACACGTCGCGAACCAGATGCTCGGCGGTGCGCACCGCCTGCGCCACGATGGTGAGCGAGGGGTTGATGGCGGTGGAGGACGGCAGGAAGGACGCGTCAATCACATAGAGATTGTCGACATCCCAGGCGCGGCAGAAGGGATCGAGCACCGATGTTGCGGGATCGCTGCCGAAGCGCGCCGTGCCGCACTGGTGCATGGCGACGGTGATGTCCATCTTCTGGGTGATGATGAGCGGATAGCCGAGCGCGCGCACCAGCTTCGACCAGTGCTTCACCAGTTCGCCATGCGATTTGAGATTGTTGGGCGTATAGGCGACGCGGATCTTGCCGTCGCTGTCGACGCTGACGCGGTTGTCGGGATCGGGCAGGTCTTCCGACATGATCCACCAGTCAACGCTTCTTTGCGCGAACCAGCTCATCAGCCATTCCGGCACGATCTTCATGTTGGCGGTGAGCATGCCGCCCTGAAGTTTCCCCAGCCCCTGCACATTGCCCATCGGATAGGGCTTCACATCGTTCTTCAGATAGAAATCGTTGATGCACAGCGATTTCTGGAACACCACGTGATTTTTCTTCAGCGGATTGACGGCCATCATGGCGGTGTTGTTGTGCGCCATGTAATTGCGGCCCAGCTGATCCGATGAATTATTGCCGAGGCCCTTCGGATGCTTTGCGTTTGCCGAGCGCAGGAGAAGCGCGGCGGAATTGATCGCCCCGGCGCTCGAGATGAACAGGTCGCCGTTGATGATGGCGCTTTGGCCCTTCTGCTCGATCTCGATGCCAGTGACCTTGCGGCCCGTGTCATCGGTGATGAGGCGCTTCACATGGGTTTCGAGAATGAGATCGACATTGCCGGTGGCAAGTGCCGGATCGACCAGCCTGACCTCGGCATCGTTCTTCGCGCCCAGCTTGCAGGCAAAGCCATCGCAGGTGGCGCAGCGGATGCATTTGCCGCCGGGATGAAGATCAACCGCGACGGGAAGCGGAAAGGGCTTGAGGCCCTTGGTCCTGAGCTTCGTGTTGAAATATTCGATCTCCGGCTCATGGCCGATGGCCGGATAGGGCATGGGGCCGGAACGCGGCGGCTCGCACGGGTCCATGCCCGCCGTGCCATGGGTGCCCATGAGCCTTTCGGCAACGTCGTAATAGGGCGCGAGTTCGGCGTAGCGGATCGGCCAGGCCGGCGCGATGCCGCCGCCTTCATGCTCGAGGTCTTCAAAATCCTCCACGCGAAAGCGCAGCGTGGTGGTGCCGAAGAATTTGGAATTGCCGCCGACATAATAATAGGTGGAGGGCGTGAACTCCTTGCCCTCGCGGTCGCGCCATGTTTCGCGGGTGGAATATTTGCGGTCGTGGAACACCGCCTTGACGCTCCAGTTATCGGCCTCGCGCGGAAGCCTGATGCCGCGTTCGACGACCAGCACGCGCATGCCCGCCTCCGCCAGCCGGTTCGCCATGGCGCCGCCGCCGACGCCCGCGCCGATCACCACGGCATCATAGGATTTACGCGCCTCTGTCATGCAATGCTCCCTCGCCCGTTCGCCGCCTTGCCCGGCCGGGCGTTTTGTCGGTGTCTTCAAACAGCGCCGCCTTGTCGTGATACATGCCCGCCATCACCTCGAAGGAGGAATCGAGATGAACGCGCATGGCGAGTTCCGCCTGCGTGGCGTTGCGCTTCACCAGCGCACGGACGATCGCCGCATGCTGTTCGGTGACATCGGCGAGATGGCCGGGCACCGGCGCGCTGAGCTGGCGCATGCGGTCGAGATGCACCTTCGCCAGGGTGATGAATTTCCAGATGCGCGGGAAGCCGCTGACCCTGGCGATGGCCGAATGAAACTCGTCGTCGAGTTCGAGATAATCCTCAAGCCGCCCCTCGCGCAAAATCCTCCGCATACGGAGAATAAGTCCGTCGAGATGCACGGCGTCCTCATCCGTGAGCCGCTCCGCTGCCCGCCGCACACTTTCAACCTCGAGCGCCCGCCGGAGCACGAAGCCCTCTTCCGCCACGGGAAAGGAAATGCGGCTGACCCAGGTGCCGGAATGGGGATAGATGCTGACGAGATCCTCTTCCGCCAGCCGCTGCAGCGCCTCTCGGACCGGGGTGCGCGACACTTCGAAACTGGCGCACAGGTCTTTTTCAGAGACGGCGGAGCCCGGCGCCATATCCAGCCGGACGATGAGCCGCCGCAGCGACTCATATATCTGGTCTGACTTTCCGGGAGCTCGCTCGAACATGGGCTGGCTGGAAATTGCGCTCTCAAGGGGCATTGACAGGCAGCCCCGCTTCTGCGCCTAGTAACTCATATATTAGTTCTTAAAACAAGTGGTAAATGCCATGAGCACCATCACCTATCTGACGCGCATCGAATTCGGCGAAGGCGAGGTGAAGCGGCTGCCGGAGTTTCTCAAGCTCCTGGGGGTCACGCGGCCCCTGATCTGCACCGACAAGGGGCTGGTGGCGACGGGCCTGGTGGCGCGCATCTCCGGATTGATCGAGGGTGCATCGGTGGTGTTCGACGGCACGCCCGCCAACCCCACCGAGGACGCGGTGATGACGGCCTCCGCGCTCTACAAAAGTGAAAAATGCGATGGCGTGATCGGCTTGGGCGGCGGCTCGGCGCTTGATCTTGCCAAGGCGGTGCGGCTGCTGACGGGGCATGAACCGCCGCTGGCCCAATATACGCTGGTGGCGGGCGGCGTGCAGCGCATCCATGGCCGCATCTGCCCGATGATCGCCATTCCGACGACCTCCGGCACGGGATCGGAAGTGGGCCGCGCCGCAGTGATCATCACGGCTGAGGGGCGGAAGCTCGGCATCATCTCGCCGCACATGCTGCCGTCGATCGCCATCTGCGATCCCGAACTGACCTATGGCTTGCCACCCGGCCTCACCGCCGCCACCGGCATGGATGCAATGTCGCATTGTCTTGAGACTTACATGGCCTCGGCCTTCAATCCGCCTGCCGATGCGATTGCCATGGACGGCCTGACGCGCGGCTGGCGGGCGCTGGAAAAGGCGGTGGCCGATGGCAAGGATAAAGCGGCGCGCAACGACATGATGGTGTGCGCGCTGGAAGGCGCGATGGCGTTTCAGAAGGGGCTGGGGGCCGTTCATGCCTTGACCCATCCCCTTGGGGCTATCCGGCAATTGAATTTGCATCATGGCACGCTGAACGCCGTGCTGACGCCCGCCGTGCTGCGCTTCAACCGTCCGGTGATCGGGGCGAAGTGGGATGTGCTGGAGAAATTCTTCGGCGAAGCGCCCGACGTGGCGATTGCGAAACTGAACGCCCGCATCGGCATGCCCAAGGGCCTTGCCACCATGGGCGTGACGGACGAGATGATGCGGCACGTTGCGAAAGACGCGCTGAAGGACCACTGCCACGCCACCAATCCGCGGATCGCCACCGAAGAGGATTATTACGCGATGCTGCAGGAGTCGCTTTGACCGCGATGTCCTCGCCCCGCTCGCACAGGGTGAAGACATAAGGGCCTATCCTCTATCTGTCATCCCGGCGGTAAGCCGGGACCCAGACTTGGCAAGAAGCGCGCGGGTTGAAAGCCTGGTTTCCGGCGTTCGCCGGAATGACAGGTGAAGGAGGATGATCCAGCAGCTCGCCGCCCCACCCCGGCCCTCCCCGAAACTCGGGGAGGGAGACTTACTTTATCCCCCATACTTCTATTCCCCATACTTCTCCAGAAACGCCTCGGCGCTCAGCGCCTGCATATCGGGAATCGCTGCCGCCAGGCGGTCATGGCCCCAGTCCCACCAGGCCAGCGAGATCATCCGTTCACTGATCTTTTCGGAAAAGCGGCGCTTGATGGATTTCGCCGGAACGCCCGCCACGATCACATAAGGCGCGACGTCCTTTGTCACCACCGCCCCTGCCCCCACCACAGCGCCCGAGCCGATCTTGACGCCCGGCATGATGATGGCGCCGTGGCCGATCCACACGTCATGGCCGATCTCCACCACGCTGGCGCGGCGCATGTCGCGAAAGCCCTTGTCGAGTTTGGCACCAGTGAAATATTCATTGGGCCGATAGGTGATCTTGTGCTGGCTCACCCGCTCCATGGGATGTGTCAACGCGTTGATGCAGGCATCCGCCGCGATGGCGGTGAACTTGCCGATCCGCGCATAGATCACCGTCGCCTGATGCTCGACGTAGGAATAGTCGCCAAGCTCGGCATCCCAGAACTGCACACGCTCCTTGATTTCGGTGAAGCGTCCGAGCACGGCATTGCGCGTGCTGGCGCTGGCGTGAACCTTGGGCCTCCCGTCGCGCGACAGGGCCGCCGAGATGCGGTCATTCTCCGTTCCACTCATGAGAGGAAGCCATAACGCAAAAGCCGCCCCGGTTGGAGCGGCTTTGAAACGCGGACACGAAGCCCAGGGATCAGGCGGCGGTCTTCTGCGCGTCGAGCTTCTTGGCGATCGAGCGCTTGAGCTTCAGCGCCTTGGCGGAGAGCTCGTCGTTCGAGGCCTTCAGCAGGAAGGCGTCGAGGCCGCCGCGGTGCTCCACCGACTTGAGCGCGATGGAGCTGATGCGGAAGCGGTAGGACAGGCCCATGGCTTCGCTGATCAGGCTGACATTGCACAGGTTCGGCATGAACCGGCGGCGGGTCTTGTTGTTGGCATGGCTGACATTGTTGCCGGCCTGCGCATCCTTGCCCGTAAACTCACAACGGCGCGCCATTGCATTGCTCCATACAAAATGAGGGCCGGAAGCGGGGCCTCCGGCGTGGTTGGCGGTTCTATAGAGAGGCGTTCCGGTGTGGTCAAGTCTGGATGGGCATTTTTTAAGGGTTTTCCGGCGTTCCCGTTCTGGCACAGAAGGTTAATGGCGGCAGCGGAAAATACCGGATCGCCAGCAGCCCGGGAGGCTTGTGGTGTGCCGCCTTGTGGTATCTGCGATAGCCTCCCACCACATCTTGCGAGAACAAAGCGCGAAAAGAAGGCCATCCGCGATTCGGGCGGGATTCGTTCCGCTGTGGAACGAATCCTTAAAATTGCACCGGGATAGCCGGGCGGTCGGGCAAGAATCCCTTAACCAAGACGGCCCTGTGTTAACCTTTGCGGGGGCTGAAAGGCAGTTTCCAGCGGGTGCCCGGCATGGCTGTGCGCCGCCGTTTTCGCTGAATTGCGCGGGAACAAACCGGCAAAAGTTGAGAGTCAGCGATTCGGGCGGCCTTCGTTCCGGCTTCACTCCATCTGTGAACAACCCGGCCTGAAACGGGACGTTTCCCTTGACCGCCGCCCCGCCCTTCCCCACTTTTGCTGCAACGCAAGCGTTTGAAAGATTTCATGCCACCCGCCCGCAACGTCACCGCTGTGCTGGGCCCCACCAATACGGGAAAGACGCATCTCGCCGTGGAGCGCATGCTGGCCCATGGCGGCGGTATGATCGGCCTGCCGCTGAGGCTTCTGGCGCGCGAAATCTATGAGCGGGTGCGAAAGCGCGCCGGCGATGCGGCGGTGGCGCTGATCACCGGCGAAGAGAAGATCATTCCCGCAGCACCCCGCTATTGGGTGTCGACCGTCGAGGCGATGCCCGCCGATATCGACGTGCCCTTCCTCGCCATCGACGAGGTGCAGCTCTGCGCCGATTTCGAGCGCGGCCATATCTTCACCGACCGGGTTCTGCACCGGCGGGGCCGCGAGGAGACGATGTTCTTAGGCGCCGCCACCATGCGGCCGATCCTCGAGCGCCTGCTGCCGGGCACGAGCTTCGTGGCCCGGCCGCGCTTTTCCAAGCTGACCTATGCGGGGCAGAAAAAGATTTCCCGCCTGCCCGGCCGCTCCGCCATCGTCGCCTTCTCGGCCGAGATGGTCTATGCGGTGGCCGAACTGATCCGCCGCCAGCGGGGCGGTGCCGCCGTGGTGCTGGGCGCGTTGAGCCCCCGCACCCGCAATGCACAAGTTGCGCTCTACCAGTCAGGTGACGTCGATTACATCGTCGCCACCGATGCGATCGGCATGGGGCTGAACATGGACGTGGACCATGTGGCCTTCTCCTCCACCCGCAAGTTCGACGGCTTCCAGTTCCGCAATTTGAATCCCGGCGAACTGGGACAGGTGGCGGGCCGCGCCGGGCGCTATCTGAATGACGGCACCTTCGGCGTGACGGGCGAGGCCGATCCCTTCGACCAGGAAACGGTTGAAAGGCTGGAGAGCCATCACTTCGATACCGTGCGCGTGCTGCAATGGCGGAACCGCGATCTCGACTTCGCAAATCTCGAGCGCCTGCGCCGCAGCCTTTCGGCGCTGCCGAAGCTCGAAGGCCTGACGCGTGCCCAATCGGGCGCTGACGTGATCGCGCTTGAAACCGTGTCACGCGATGGCGAGACGGCAGGGCTGGCGGCGAGTGCTCAAGATGTGGAGCGCCTGTGGGAGGTGTGCCAGATCCCCGACTACCGCAACATCTCCAACGCCGAGCACGCCCATTTGGTGGGGCGCATCTACCAGTTCCTGCAATCGCCCAAGGGGGTGATCGACGAGGACTGGTTCGCGCGCCAGCTTCGCCATTGTGAATCGACCGAAGGCGATCTCGACACGCTCTCCACCCGCATCTCGCATGTGCGCACCTGGACTTTTGTCGCCAACCGGGTGGACTGGCTGGAAGCGCCCATCTATTGGCAAGGGCGCACGAGAGAGATAGAGGACAGGCTGTCTGACGCCTTGCATGAGCGGCTGACACAACGTTTTATCGACCGGCGCACCAGCGTGCTGATGCGGCGCCTGGCCCAGAAGGAAGAATTGATGTCGGAAGTCGATGAGGAAGGCGCGATCCGTGTTGAGGGCGAATATGTTGGCCGCATCCGAGGATTTCATTTCATTCCCGATGGCGTTTCCGAAGGTGCTGAAGCGCGCACGCTGAAGGCGGCGGCCTTGCAGGCGGTGGCGGGCGAAATCCTGGCGCGCGCCAAGGCGGTGGCCGTCTCAGCCGACCCTGACCTGAAACTCACGCGCGACGGCAACATCATCTGGAACCATGCCGAGGTGGGCCGCGCCGAAGCGGGCGCAACGCTGCTGAAGCCGCGCGCCGTGGTGCTGGCGGGCGATCAACTCTCAGGGCCCGAGCGCGAGGAGGTGCAGGCGCGTCTGCAGAAATTCCTCGACCGCCATATTGCCGCGACTCTCGAACCGCTTATCAAGCTGGAAGAGGCTGAAGGGTTGGAAGGCCTTGTGCGGGGTCTCGCCTTCCGCCTCGTTGAAACGCTGGGCGTGCTGCCGCGCGAGCAGGTGGGCGACGATGTGAAGGCGCTGAGCCAGGACGACCGCGCCAAGCTCAGGGCGCTGGGCGTGCGTTTCGGCGCATTTCATCTTTTCATCCCCACGCTGTTGAAACCGGCGGCGACCGAACTCCGCCTGCTGCTCTGGGCGCTGAATTTGCAGAAGGAAGGAAAGCTGCCCGTCGCACAGGTGCCGCCGCCGCCCGGACAGGGGCTGACCTCCGCCGTCTTCGACCGTTCGACGCCGAGGGGTTTCTATGGCGTGTGCGGGTATCGGATTTGCGGCACCCGCGTCGTCCGCATCGACATGCTGGAGCGGCTGGCCGACCTGATCCGCGACCGGGTGTTCTGGCGCCCGCGTTACCCGGAAGAACCGCGCCCGGCAGGATCCGCCGAAGGCGGCGGCTTCACCATCGTGCCGGACATGATGTCGCTCGTCGGCTGCTCGGGCGAGGAGTTTCAGGGGATTCTCAAAAGCCTCGACTTCCGCATGCAGAAAAAGAAGGTGCAGCGCCCGGTGGTGGCGGCGCCCGTGGTAGTGGCGGCGGAAGCGCCTGCCGTGGCCGAAGCCGAGGTTCCGGCGTCTGAGCCGGTGCCCGAGGTTGAGGCCGCTCCGGTGAGCGAAGAGGCTGTGACGGCGGAGGCCCCGGTGGAAGCTGTTGCAGAGGCTCCGGCCGTTGCACAAGAAGCCGCCCCCGCGCCTGCAACCGAAGAAGTTGAAATCGAGGTCTGGTGGCCCAAGGACACCGGCCCCTTCCGCCACCGGCAGGAGAAGAAAGAACAGCCGCAGCGCCATCATCAACGCCATCGTTCGGACTCGAAACCGTCTGAGCAAAGCGACTCGAAACCGGAAGGCGAGAAGCCGGCGAACGAGAACCGGAAACCCCGCCGCGACGAGCGGAAGCCAAGGCGGGAAGAGCGCCCGGCGCGGCCCGGGAAGCCCATCGATCCCAATTCGCCCTTCGCCGTGCTGGCGGCGCTCAAATCCCAGATGGCGGGAAAGAAGTAGGCTTGGGCGAGGACACCCGCCAGCGCCTCGACAAGTGGCTGTGGTTTGCCCGGATCGTGCGGACCAGGGCCATGGCGCAGGAGCTGGTGGAGGCAGGCCATGTGCGGATCAACCGCCAGCGCACCCAGAAGCCCGGCCATGACGTGAAGGTGGGCGATGTTCTGACCATCACTCTCCACGGCGGCGTGAAGGTTTTGAAGGTGGACGGGCTGGCACCACGGCGGGGCGGCGCACCCTCAGCCCAATTGCTTTATACGGACCTTGCCATGCCGGGCGGCGATGCCGCATCCGCCGAAAAAGGGGATGCACCCGGCAGCGGACTTTGCTAGACACCGTTCGGAATAAAGAACAGCAGGCGCCATGACCTACATCGTCACCGACAATTGCATCAAGTGCAAGTATATGGATTGTGTGGAAGTTTGCCCCGTGGATTGCTTCTACGAGGGCGAAAACATGCTGGTGATCCACCCCGACGAATGTATCGATTGCGGCGTCTGCGAGCCGGAATGCCCGGCCGACGCCATCAAGCCCGATACCGAACCGGGGCTTGAATCCTGGCTGAAGCTCAACACCGAATATGCGCCCAAATGGCCCAACATCACGGTGAAGCGCGACGCCCCCGCCGACGCCAAGGAATTTGACGGCGTGGAGGGCAAGCTGGAAAAGTATTTCTCCGCCGCCCCCGGCCAGGGCGACTGATCCATCAATTTATAATCCCGGCGTTAACCTTGCCGTATGGTATTCGCTGCGTGCGGTGCAAAATTGCGCCGTACACGGACATGCCATGCTTTAATTTTTGCCAAACTTGTGATATAGATAATTTTGATGAGCATGATTACCTAGTTGGATGACAGACCCGGGCCGCAAAGCCCGGTTTTTTCGCGCCGCTGGTCCGGCGTTCACGGTGACGGAAGCAGCCCCTGCGGGCGGCGCTTCAGGTGAACGGACGAAACAGGGCGGAACGGCAATCGGCAAACACCCTGTTTTGGGCGGCTTTTTCGCTGCCGGGGCCTGCCGTTGCCGGAACCATCCGGCAAAGGATCGCAGTTGGGAAAGGCAAAACATAAAATGACCAAGCCGAACAAGAAGAAAGCCCCTGCCAAGAAACCGGCCGCCAAGGCCAAGACCAAAACCGCGCCCAAGAAAGTGTCGAAGCCGGTCACGGCTAAGGCTCCGGCGCCCAAGGCAAAGGTCAAGGTTGAGGCCCCCAGGGCCGCCGCCAAGACGGTTGAAAAGCACACCGCCAAGCCCGTGAAGCCGGCGAAGCCGCAGGCTGCCGCCGCCGTGAAGCCCGCCGAAAAGCCGCCGGTGCGCCATGCGCCGGTGCGCCCCGCGGCGGCTGCACCTGCCCCTGCCCCGGTGGCCGCGGCGCCCGTGCCGCCGCCCTCGCGCCCGATGATGAACGGCCCGGTGGTGGCCACGCCCTCGGCCAAGAAGCTGGTCTTCAAGGTGAACGAGCTGATCGTCTATCCCGCCCACGGCGTGGGCCGGGTGACGCAGATCGAGGAGCAGGAAATCGCCGGCGCCAAGCTCGAACTCTATATCGTGGACTTCGAGAAGGAGAAGCTGCGCCTCAAGGTGCCGACCGGCCGCGCCGAGCAGAAGGGCATGCGCCGCCTCTCCGACAAGGCGCAGATCGAGCAGGCCCTCAAGGTTCTGAAAGGCCGCGCCCGCATCAAGCGCACCATGTGGTCGCGGCGCGCCCAGGAATATGATGCGAAGATCAACTCCGGCGACATCATCTCGGTGGCCGAGGTGGTGCGCGATCTCTACCGCTCCGAGCGCCAGCCCGAGCAGTCCTACTCCGAACGCCAGCTCTTCGAGCAGGCGCTGGACCGCATGGCCCGCGAAATCGCCGCCGTGAAGAAGATCGACGACGACCAGGCGATCAAGGAGCTCGAGGATTACCTCCTCAAGAACGCCAAGCGCCCGGCCGCAACCGGCGACAAGGCCGAGGACGACGTGGCCTCCGAGGAAGCCGCATAAGGATTATCCCCTGCAAACGCCAAAGGCCCGGCCTCACCCGCCGGGCCTTTTCTTTTGGGCGCGCTTGCCGGTATAAGGCTTGCCGCGCGGGTCCCGTAGCTCAGCTGGATAGAGCATCGGTTTCCTAAACCGGGGGTCGCAGGTTCGAATCCTGCCGGGGCCGCCAATACCCGCTTCTTTGTCCCTTGGGCTTCGGCTGGGGTCGCAGGTTCGAATCCGGCCGGGGCCGCCAATTATTAACACGCAAGCCTCTGAATTGGCTGAGAAATATTTTTAAAGTGGAAATTAAAAAAGAACATTTTCTGGATAAAGGCGAACAAGATGAACATGGCTTTTATGACTATTATTATGAAGGCGATGTTTATGAGATAGCATTTGATACTGTTGTTTACGGAGCGCGTTCATATACTGATAATCCACAAGAACTGTCTTTTCACAGCAGAACACTACCCAATGTAAAGAGCAGTAGTTTTTCTCACATTCCATATGAGGAAAAGAATTTTTTCGAATGTATAAATCACTTCAAAGATAAATTAGGCTTCAAAAACTTTAAGATTCTGACATCTTCTAATCCAAGTGGTGGATATGAAGATGTAAAGTTAGAAAAATTCACCGATAATTTATAGCTGAGTTAAATTTCTGCTTTTGATTATAAGCTTTTCTCACTCCAAACTCATCTCACGCCTCTTCACCAAAGCGGGACTCTGGCTTTCGCCAGGGTGACGGAGAGGGCCAGTGGCGCGTGCCGTTTCTGCAGGTTATGAAGCCCCATGCACACTCTCATCCTCATTCCCGCCTTTGGCTGCGATCACCGGCTTTATGACGAGGTGGCGGAGGCTTTGGCTCCGGTCATCCACCCTCTCGTGCTTGTGGCTGATCGCGACAGTTTCTCAGGCTGCGTGGAGCAAATTCTCGCATCAGCGCCGGAGCGGTTCACGGTGCTCGGCACCTCCTTCGGCGGGCGCTGCGCGCTGGAGTTGACGATTGCCGCGCCGGAGCGCGTCGAAGGGTTGGTGATCATCGGCTCGGGCGCGGGGCCGGTGGCGGACAAGGCGGCGGGGTTGCGCCGCTCCACCCGTTTGCGCGCGGGCGAAATGGAAAACGTGCTGGCCGAGATGGGCGATATGGTCTCGCATCTGCCCGGCCCCAATGGCCCCAAGGCCCGCGATCTCTTTGTCTCCATGGGGCGGGACATGGGGGCGGAGCGCATGGCCCGGCAATCCGATGCGCTGGCGGGCCGTGTTGACAGGAAGCCGCACCTGAAAGACATCGCCTGTCCGGCGCTGATGCTGTGGGGCGTGCATGACAAGTTTTCACCCGCAGCCGACGGGCTTGCCATGTCTGCCGCCATGCCGCGCGGGCGCTATGCGGAAATCGAGGGGTGCGGGCATTTTCCCACGCTGGAATTTCCGCAGGAGACGGCGGCGATCCTCCAGCACTGGCTGGCCAACAGCGGACTTATTTGAGCGTGACGAGATATTCCGCGATGGCCCGGAGATCCGATTCAGGCAGCTTCGACAGGTTGGTCTGAACGTCGCCCATGCCGCCCGAGGAAAGGCCGTCATAGCCCATGGTCTCGCCATATTCGAGAGCGGAGGCGAGATCGGCGGCATCCTTGAACTTGCCGCGCCCGATCAGGCCGCGGAGGCTCGGCACCCTGCCGGTGCCTTCCGGATGCGGCCCACCCGCGAAGGCCTTTGACGTGTCGCGCGTCATGAAGAGGGTGCGCGGCGTGTGGCACTCCTGGCAATGGCCGGGGCCATTCACCAGATAGGCGCCCCGGTTCCAGCTTTCGGACTGCGCCGGATCGAGCTGAAATTCGGCGGTATCGAGTCCGATCCATTTCCACAACCCGATGCCGCGGCGCAGGATGAAGGCCGCCGGAATGTCAGCCGCTTTCTGCGGCGCATGGACGGGCGTGAGTGTGGCGAGATAGGCCCGGATGTCCAGAACGTCCGTCATCTTCATCGATGCATAGGACGTATAGGGAAAGGCCGGGATCAGGTGAAAGCCGCCTGGGGCGAGGCCGCGCTGCATGGCGTTGACGAATTGCGCATCCGTCCAGGCGCCGATCCCCGTCTCGCGGTCGGGCGTGAGGTTGGGCGGATAGAAGGTGCCGATGGGCGTCTTGAGTGGCGTGCCGCCGGCGGGAAGCCCCGCATCCACGTCCTTGAGGTCCGGCCCCGGCTTGTGGCAGGACATGCAGCCGCCTGCATTGAACATGAGCTTGCCATTTGCAAGATCATCGGTGTGCTGGGGAATGGCGGAATCCGGGATGGGCCGCGGCATGCTGGCCACCCAGAAGACGGCGAACCCCAGCGCCGCAAGCAGCGCCAGGGTCTTGAGCGTCCGTTTTACCCCCGGCCGCAGAATCCTATTCCTTCGGGCGGCGGAATTTCTCGTGGCAGCCCTTGCAGGCGCCGCCCAGCGCCATGACAGCAGGCTTCAGCTCATCAAGGCTGGTGGTGGCAGCGACCGCCTTGTCCTTCTCCACGAAGGCGCCGCCCGCCGCTTCAAATCCCTTCATGTCGGTCCAGATTTCGGGCTTGGCATAGGTCTCGACCTTGTCGCCCTTGGCGGTGTCCGGCCCCCACCAGTTGGCCCAGTCGGCGCAGGCCTTCTCGTCGGTGGCGAGCGCCTCATGCACGGCGTCGGCACTGTAATCCTTTTCGCCCTTCACGATGGCGGCCAAAGCCCCCATCATCTTGCCATTGGCCTTCATGCAGGCCTGACGCGCGGTGATGATCTCATCCACCGAAGCGGCCTGCGCGCCGCTCACTCCCATTCCCAGCACGACCGCAGCCGCGGCTGCCAGCATCATCCCTCTGCCCATGCACGTTCTCCTCGTTGGCTTTTGGCTACCCTGCGGGAAGTCTCCCATGGAGGAGGTTACAGAATTATGGCGGGATTTATTCCATCACGTTTGCGTGCGTAACCGGGCCTTTACCATGTCACCAAGAAGCCGCCGTTCCGGCCCGCTGAAGCCACGCATTTCAGTCAATTTGTAAGTGAACGGCGGGTGAATGGGTGTTTCCGGTTGTGTTCAGCGTGGAGGTTTTAGCGTGGCTTTAAGTTCAACGCCTTACAGTGCAACGCCAGACCCCCAAGGTGACGCCATGAAGACCAAGACCCAGACGCAATCAGCCGATCGCAAGCCCGCCGTGAGCCCCGACCTGTCGGAATTCCTGCACATGCTGGCGGCCCTCGAGACGCAGCTCACCACGCCGCGCACCCCGCGCTGATTTTTCCGGATTTCAAGACCGGTGGAGTTCCGCCACCGTTTGCGCCGCCACCGCCTTGAGCTGGCGCACGATTGCAAGCTCTTCGTCCGCGCCCATCACCTGATCGAGCAGCACGGCCACGCCCATGAGCTTGGGCGCCGCGAAAGTCCGCCCCAGAGCCGCCAGCCGCCGTGCCGGAACGCTGCGCGATCCCGCCATCCGGCCTGAGACGATCTCTTCCAGCCGCTGCATGTTGGCTTCAATGTCGGCGCAGGCGATGGCCACCAGCCCGCGCCATGCCTCAGCCCCCAGCGCCCGCTTCAGGCCTGCGCATTGCGCTTCGCACACAACCGGCGATTCGTCTTTTGAAGAGACGGCTTCCGGCTCATGGAAATCCAGCGCCGCCTGCACCGCCGCGTGAAGCTCGTTGCGGTTGGCGGGCTTGGGAAGTGCGATATCGAACGTGTCGCTCAGCTGGCCGGACTGCATGGCATCGGCCACGAAAGCGGAGAGCGCCATGATGGGCGTGCCGCGCTTTTCCGGCATATCGCGGATGAAGCGCGCCGCCGTGATGCCATCCATGATCGGCATTTCAATATCGAGCACGATCACGTCAAAGGTGTGATCGGTGGCAAGGCGCACCGCCTCTTCGCCATGGATCACCGCGTCAACGTCGCAGCCCATGCCCTTGAGCATGGCCGTGGTGACGACGCGGATGGGATCGCAATCCTCGGCCAGAAGCAGGCGCGGACGCCGCCCGCCGGGGCCTTTCAGCACCAGAGCCGAACGTGGCGGGGCCGCTTGTTCGGGCATGGCAACTGACATCACGCTCGGTAACCCTCGTAAAATGCTTGAGAAGCATTTTAGGAATTCGGGTCTTGCCGAAAGGTTGCATCGAAGCCGCAATCGGCGGGATGGCTAATACGGGGTTAAGCCCTACTTGGTGCCGAACATGCGGTCACCCGCGTCACCCAGCCCCGGCACGATATAGCCATGGTCGTTGAGATGGCTGTCGACCGCCGCCGTATAGATCGGCACATCGGGATGGGCTGAGGCCACCCGGCGGATGCCCTCCGGCACCGAGAGCAGGCAGACGAGGCGGATGTCCTTCGCACCCTTCTCCTTCAGCCGCGTGAGGGCGGCCACGACGGAATTGCCGGTGGCCAGCATCGGGTCCACCACGATCACCCGGCGCTCGGCAATGTCATCCGGCACCTTCATGTAATATTCGACGGGCTGCAGCGTCTTGGGATCGCGGTAGAGGCCGATATGGCCGACGCGCGCCGAGGGCATGAGGTTGAGCATGCCTTCCAGCAATCCGTTGCCGGCGCGGAGGATCGACACGATCACCAGCTTCTTGCCCTTGAGGATCGGCGCTTCCATTTCGGCAACGGGCGTCTCGATGGTCTGGGTGGTCATCGGCAGGTCGCGCGCAACTTCATAGGCGAGAAGCAGGCTGATCTCATGCAGGAGCTGGCGGAACACGGCGGAGGGCGTGTGCTTGTCGCGCATCAGCGTGAGCTTGTGCAGCACCAGCGGGTGATTCACCACAGTGAGGTTCTTGGGCAGGTCCGTGTCAGCCATGGGCAGCTCCTGTTCCGGTATGTTGTGCGGCGGCGAGCGCCCTGGGCAGGCTTTCGGCGAAAAGCGCAAGATCGGCCGGCGTTCCCGCCGAGACGCGGATGCAGCGGTTGAGGGGTGCTACACCCGGCATGCGCACGAAGATGCCATCCCCAACGAGATGATCAAGCACCGCCTTGGCGAACGCGCCGTCACGCCCGCAATCAATGGCGACGAAATTGGTGGCCGATGGCAGGGGCTTGAGGCCATTGGCGATGGCGATGCGGGCGATCTCTTTCCGCGCCGCATCGACGTTGCGGATGACATCCTGCAAATGGTGTTGGTCATCCAGCGCCGCGATGGCCGCCTGCTGCCCCAGCCGTGTGACGCCGAAATGGTTGCGCACCTTGTCGAAGGCGCGGATCAGGCCGGCATGGCCCACCGCATAACCCACCCGCATGCCCGCCATGCCATAGGCTTTCGAGAAGGTGCGGAAGCGCAGCACATGGGGGTTCGACACATCGAGCGGCGGCAGCGTGCCTTCTGGCGCGAATTCGCCATAGGCTTCATCGAGCATCAGCACCGCATGTTCAGGCACGCCTGCGATGAGCTTTGCAATCTCGTTCGCACTCCACCAGCTTCCCATCGGATTGTCGGGATTGGCAAAATAAATGAGCCGCGCCGTCTCGCGCCGGGCGAGATCAAGCACGCTGGCCGGATCCTCGCGGTCATTCACATAGGGCGTGGTGACCAGCTGCCCGCCGAAGCCCGCGACGTGAAAGTTGAAGGTGGGATAGGCGCCGAGCGAGGTGGCGACCGTGACGCCCGGTTCCACGAATAATCTGACGGCGAGGCCGAACAGGCCGTCGATCCCCTCGCCCACCGTGACGTTGTCCGGCTCCACACCCAGATGCCGCGCCAGCGCCGCCTTGATCTCATGGTTTTCCGGATCGCAGTAGCGCCACACATCGGGCGCTGCCGCCTGCATCGCCGCGATCACCTTTGGCGACGGGCCGAACACGCTTTCATTGGCGCCGATGCGGGCCCGGAAGACCGTGCCGGTGCGGCGCTCCAGTGCCTCGGGCCCGACGAAGGGAACCGTGGAGGGCAGGCTTTCGGCGAGCGGCGTGAAGGGCGGTTGCATGATGCCATTTGCCCGAAGCCGGTGTTTCTTGACAAGCCCCGCCCCGGCGGCGATCACAGGGTTCAGCAACCAGGACGATCATTCATGAAAAGCCTCGACGCCAAGCTCCGCAAGATCAACGCCGGGAACTACAAGCCGCAGGATTTCATCATCGCCGACGCCAAGGATGGCGACATGGCGATGGGGCCCGGTGGCGCGGGACCGGGGCCGGACGGCACGGGCTTTCGCGTGAGGCCCAAATTCCATGACGCCATCCGCGATATCGTGAAGAAGAAGGCGGTCGACATCATGCTGGGCTCGGCCTCGACCATCGAGGCGCTGGCCGATGCGAGGCTCTTCGACAAGTCCCCGGTGACGCCCGCCATCCGCGCCAATGACACGACGGATATCTGGCTGCCGCGCGGCGCGCATTACAGCAAGGAACCGTCGCGCCCCTTCCGCACCGCATCGCTTCAGCATGTGAAGAAGTTCTGCAACCTCGGCCTCTATTCGGTGACCTTCAACAATGTGCTGGACCGCGACTATGCCTCGATCGAAGCCTATGCGCGCTTCCGCGAGGAGGCGCACCGGCTGAAGTTCCGCCACTTCCTCGAGGTGTTCAACCCCAATGCGCCACAGGGCCTCACCGCCGAAGCAATGCCGGGCTTCGTCAACGACTCGATACTCCGCATGCTGGCGGGGGTGACCAAGGCCGAGCGCCCGGCCTTTCTCAAGATCGTGTTCAACGGCAAGAAGGCGCTGGCCGAATTGGCCGACCATGATCCGGGCCTCGTCGTCGGCGTGCTGGGCGGATCGGCGGGCACGACGCGCGACACCTTTGAGCTTCTCACGCAATCCGAGCAGGCGGGGGCGCGTGTGGCGCTGTTCGGGCGCAAGATCAACCTGGCCGAAAGCCCGCTCGATCTGCTGGCGCTGTTCCGCCCGGTGATCGAACGCAGCATCGCGCCAGAGGAAGCGGTGCGCGCCTATCATGGCGAACTGGCGAAAAAGCATCTCGCACCCAAGCGCCCGCTGGCCGATGATCTGCTGATTACCGAGCAAGTGCTGGAAGGCTATCGCGGATGAGAAGGCGGGGCATCGTGCTCGCCGGAACGGTGATCCTCGATGTTGTGAATATCGTCGATCACTGGCCGGCGGAGGAGACGGTGGCCTTCATCCAGCGCACCGAGCATGGCGCGGGCGGCCCGCCGCTCAACGCCGCCGCAGGGCTTATGAAACTCAAAGCACCCTTCCCGGTGACGCTGGCGGGGGCGGCGGGCGATGATGCCTATGGCGATATCCTCGTGGCGCAGGCGGCAGGCTATGGGCTGGATGTTGCTGGCATCGCGCGCGTGGCGGGCGGCATCACCAGCCACACCATGGTGATGTCCTCGGCGCAGAACGGCAGGCGGACGTTTTTCCACCACACCGGCGTGAATGCGGCACTCTCAGCCGCGAGCCTTTTGCCTGCGTCCACGGATGCAAAACTCTTCTATCTCGGCAGCCCCGGCATCGCGCGGGCGATGGATGAAGCGAATGGCTGGGCCGCGCTGCTGAAACAGGCGCAAGCGCAAGGCCTCAAGACCTGCCTTGAACTGGTGCCCATCGCCGAAGATTTGCTGCGCGCGCTCGTGCCGCCCTGCCTGCCGCATTGCGATTATGTTGTGTTCAATGATTACGAAGCGCAGGCCGTGACCGGTCTTGACACCACCAGGGGCGGCAGGCTGGAGGTGACAAGCGCCCTCGCCGCCTGCCGTGCGCTGCTGGGCATGGGCGTTTCAACGCTGGCCGCCATCCATCATCCCGATGGCGCGGTGGCGGTGAACGCATCTGGCGAAACCGCCGTGCGCGGATCGGTGCGCGTACCTCAATCCGAGATCGTGGGCTCGGTGGGGGCGGGCGATGCCTTCTATGCCGGGATGCTGTTCGGCATTCACGAGGATTGGCCGCTGGCCCTCTGTCTCGACCTTGGCAATGCCGCCGCCGCGACCTCCCTTCATGCCGCCACCACATCGGCATCCATTCGTCCGTATAAGGATTGTTTGTCCTATGCCGGTGCGCTGGGCCTGAATACGCTGGAGTAAAGCCATGGAGCGTCCGCTTGATCTCGATCAGGGGCTGTCCGGCGTTGCCGATGCGAAGCCCTATGCCATCGTCGACATCGGCTCAAACTCGGTGCGCATGGTCGTCTATGACCGGCTGGGCCGCGCGCCGATGCCGCGCTATGTGGAAAAATCCCTCTGCCGTTTGGGCGAAGGCCTCGCGCAGACCGGCATGATTTCGGATGAGGGCTTCCGCCGCACCATCGAGGCACTGCGCCGATTCCGCGCCATCGCCGATGCCATGGGCGTGACGCGCATCGACGTGACGGCGACCGAAGCCATGCGCCGCGCCGCCAATGGGCAGGCGCTGGCCCTCGCCATCACCGACGCCACGGCCCTTCCCGTGCGCATCTTGGCGGGCGAGGAAGAAGCACGCTTCGCCGCCATGGGCGTGATTTCCGGCTTCTTCCGCCCGACGGGACTTGTAGGCGACATGGGCGGCGGCAGCCTTGAACTGTCCGAAGCGGTTGACGACCATGTGGGCGGCCGCTGGAACAGCCTGCCGCTTGGCGCGCTGCCGGTGGAGGCGCTGCTGGCGCAGGGCATCGACCACGCCAAGGCGCGCATCGACAAATTGCTAAAGGAGGATATTCCGCCGCAACTTTCGCGGCCCGATTTCTATGCGGTGGGCGGCGGCTGGCGCGCACTCGCGCATGTTCACATGACAATGACGAAAGCGCCGGTGCAGGTGGTGCATGGCTATGTGCTGAAGGCGAAGGAGGCACGTGGCTTCGCCAAGGATCTGCTCAAGCTCTCGCCTGCGAAGCTCGCTGGCCTGCCAGGCCTTGCCGAACGGCGCGCCCGCACCATGCCCTCCGCCGCCATCATGCTGGACCGCGTGCTGAAGCGGCTTGAACCCGAGCGGGTGATCTTTTCGGCCTTGGGCCTCCGCGAGGGATGGCTTTATGCGCAGCTTGGCAGGGACGAACAATACCGCGACCCACTGGTGGAGGGTGCGCGCGTCACCGGCCTGCCATTGGCCCGCGTTCAGCATTTCGCGGCGGCGCTTGTGCGCTGGACGGCGGTGCTGTTTCCCAACGAGACGCCTGCTGAAATGCGCCTGCGCGTCGCCTGCTGCGCATTGTCCGACATGGCGTGGCGCGACCATCCCGATCTTCGCGCCGAAGAGACATTCCGCCGGCTGCTGCAATATCCCTTCATCGGCGTGAGCCATGCCGAGCGGGTGTTCATCGCCGCCACGATCCATGCGCGTTACGCCGGGAAGCCCGATGCGCCGTGGCTTTCGCCCGCCATCGCCCTGCTCTCACCCGCCCTCCGCCAGAAGGCGCAGATTCTGGGCCGCGCCATGCTGCTGGGCTATCGCCTCTCGGGCAGCGTGCCGGAGGTGCTGCTCGCGTCCCGCCTTCATATTCTGCCCGGCCGTGTGCGGCTGGAGGTGACGCCCGCCGCCCGCGTGCCCGACAGCGAAGTGGTGAAGAGCCGCCTGAAGCTGCTGGCCTCGGCGCTTGGCGTTGCGGATTACGATGTGATCGAAACCGCCGCATGAAAAAGGCGCGAGGGTTGTCCCCCGCGCCTTCAAAATCATCCGTGAACGGATGGATCAGCCGTTGGCGGCGTCATCCGAAGCGCTGGCGTCTTCGCCGAGCTTCTTGGAGATGTCCTCGCCCGTGACCTGGTCCACCTGCTTCATCGACAGGCGCACCTTGCCGCGGTTGTCGAAGCCCAGCAGCTTCACCTTGACCGCATCGCCTTCATTGACGACATCGGTGACCTTGGCGACGCGGCGGGGTGCGAGTTCCGAGACATGCACGAGGCCGTCCTTGGCGCCGAAGAAGTTGACGAAGGCGCCGAAGTCGACGACCTTCACCACCTTGCCGTCATAGATCTGGCCGACTTCCGCTTCCGAGGTGATCGACTTGATCCACTTGAGCGCCGCTTCGATGGAAGCGCCCGAGCTCGAGGCGACCTTCACCGTGCCATCGTCCTGAATGTCGATCTTGGCGCCGGTCTTCTCCACGATCTCGCGGATGACCTTGCCGCCGGTGCCGATCACTTCGCGGATCTTGTCGGTGGGAATCTTGAGGGTTTCGATGCGCGGCGCATGCTCGCCAAGGCTCGAGCGCGCATTGGTGAGCGCCTCCGCCATCTTGCCGAGAATGTGCAGGCGGCCATCCTTGGCCTGCCACAGCGCCACCTTCATGATCTCTTCGGTGATGCCGGTGATCTTGATGTCCATCTGCAGCGAGGTGATGCCATCGGCGGTGCCGGCCACCTTGAAGTCCATGTCGCCGAGATGATCCTCGTCACCCAGGATGTCGGAGAGCACCGCGAAGCGCTCGCCTTCCTTGATGAGGCCCATGGCGATGCCCGCACAGGGCGCCTTGAGCGGCACGCCCGCATCCATCAGCGACAGCGAGGAGCCGCACACCGTGGCCATCGAGGAGGAACCGTTCGACTCGGTGATCTCGGAGACCACGCGGATCGTGTAGGGGAACTGGTCCTGCGCGGGGAGCAGCGGATGGATGGCCCGCCATGCGAGCTTGCCATGGCCGATTTCGCGGCGGCCGGTGGCGCCCATGCGGCCCGTCTCGCCCACCGAGAAGGGCGGGAAGTTGTAGTGCAGCAGGAAAGTGCCCTTCTGCGTGCCGTCGAGCGAGTCGATATACTGCTCGTCCTCGCCGGTGCCGAGCGTGGTGACGACCAGCGCCTGGGTTTCGCCGCGCGTGAACAGGGCTGAACCGTGGGTGCGCGGCAGGACGCTGGCTTCCGCCACGATCTGGCGCACCGTCTTGGTGTCGCGGCCGTCGATGCGGAGGCCCGTATCGAGGATGGCGTTGCGCACCACGTCCTTTTCGAGATGCTTGAAGGCCTCGCCGATCTTGTTGGCGGGCGGCGCATCAACCTTGCCTTCGCCGGTGAGCTCGGCCAGCACCTTGTCCTTGGCCTTGGCGACGGCTTCATGGCGCTCTTCCTTGGTGGGAATGGCATAGCCTGAGCGCACATCCGCCTCGGCGATGGCCTTCACCTTGTTGTAGAGCGCCTCCTCATCGGGCGGCGTGAAATCGCGGGGGGCACGGGCCGAACGTTCCGCCATGCGGATGATCGCCTCGATCACCGGCTGGAAGCCGCGGTGGCCGAACATGACGGCGCCGAGCATGATCTCTTCCGAAAGCTCCTTGGCTTCCGACTCCACCATCAGCACCGCATCCTGGGTACCGGCGACGACGAGATCGAGCGACGAAAGCTTCTGCTGCTCGATCGTCGGGTTCAGCACGTACTCGCCGTCGATATAGCCGACGCGGGCCGCGCCGATGGGGCCCATGAAGGGAATGCCCGACAGCGTGAGCGCCGCCGAGGAGGCGACCATCGCCACGATGTCGGTGTCGTTCTCGAGATCATAGGAGAGCACGGTGGCGATCACCTGCGTCTCGTTGCGGAAGCCTTCCACGAACAGCGGGCGGATGGGGCGGTCGATGAGGCGCGACACCAGCGTCTCGCGCTCGGTGGGGCGTCCTTCGCGTTTGAAATAACCGCCGGGAATCTTGCCGGCGGCGTAAGTCTTTTCCTGATAGTTGACGGTCAGCGGGAAGAAGTCGATGCCGGGTTTCGCGGAGCGTTCGGCAACGGCAGTGGCGAGCACCGTGGTCTCGCCGATGGTGGCGAGCACCGCGCCATCGGCCTGGCGCGCAATGCGGCCGGTTTCGAGGCGCAGCGTCTGCCCGCCCCAGCTGATTTCTTCAACGTCGATATTGAACATATGTGATTTCCTCTTGCCCTTCGCCGCCGCTTGAAAAGCGTGCACCAACACCTGGACGGCATCCCCTGTGGGCATGTCCGGGGCTGGCCCTATTGCCAGGCCCGGTGACGGGGACGCGGGCGGCGATTCCGGTGAACCGCCCGCTCGTACATTGCAAACAGATCAGCCTAGCGGCGGATCTCGAGGCGCTTGATGAGGGTCTGGTAACGGCCCTCGTCCACGCGCTTCAGGTAATCAAGCAGCGAACGGCGCTTGCTGACCATGGTCAGCAGCCCGCGGCGGGAATGATTGTCCTTCTTGTGGGTCTTGAAGTGCTCGGTGAGGTAGGTGATGCGTTCGGTGAGGATCGCAACCTGCACTTCCGGCGAACCCGTATCGCCGGGCTTCGTGGCATATTCTTTGACGAGCGCAACCTTGCGCTCCGCGGTCATGGTCATTCGGCCATCTCCCTTATGGGGTTAAACGTTGAAAAGACGCTTCGGCTTGAGCGATCCCTGCTCGATGGCGCAGATGCCGAGGGGCTTTCCGCCCTCCGTCACCAGAACCGCCTCTGCAGCTATGGGAGCATTCGCGCCTCTGAGCAGGACACTCTGTCCCTGCCTCAGGCGTTGGGCCTGCGCTGCATCGATGGCCAGTGCCGGGATGCCGTCCAGCACGGTCGCGATGGGTTGCAAAACCCCGTCCATGGCGTTTCCGCCGGGGGCCTTATGGCGCAATTCCTCCAGCATTTCCAGTGGAATCATGTGCGCCTCGGTAAACGGCCCGACAGCCACCCGGCGCAGCATGGAGACATGGGCAAGGCACCCCAGCGCTCGCCCCATATCCCGCGCCAGCGAGCGGATATAGGTGCCTTTTCCGCAACTTACCTCGAAGGTGGCGTGATCCCTGTCGGGCTGATCCACCAGTTCAAGGCCTTCGATGAGGATGGGCCGGGGGGCGAGTTCCACCGCCTCTCCCGCCCGCGCCAGATCATAGGCCCGCTCGCCCTGGACCTTGATGGCCGAGAAGGCGGGCGGCGCCTGCAGGATCTCGCCCCGGAAGCGCGGCAGGACGGCCTCGATCTCCGGGAGCGACGGGCGTTCGGCTGATATGGCCGTGACGTCCCCTTCGAGATCATCGGTGGAGCGCTCCTCACCCCATGAGGCGGTGAAGCGGTAGACCTTGCGGCCATCCATCGCCCACTGCACCGTCTTGGTGGCTTCACCGAGCGCAATGGGCAGGAGGCCGGTGGCAAGCGGATCAAGTGTGCCGCCATGCCCCGCCTTCTCCGCTCCGAACAGCCAGCGGATTTTGCCGACCGCCTGCGTGGACGTCATGCCATAGGGCTTGTCCAGCACCACCCAGCCATGGACGGGACGGCGCATCCTTTTTTCCGGGGTTTTGCTGTCGGCGTTCAATTTATCTTACTCTTGGTTCCATGTTTCACTAACATCCCGCGCCATGACACGGCACCCGGCGTTCATTTTCTGCATGATCATTTCCACGCTGTGCGTGGCCGCGGCGGCACTGAGCGACCCAATGCTCTGGGAAATGAATTACTACGATTCCGGAATATTCTTCTGGTGGATGCTGCCTCTCGCCGCTTTGGCAGTGGCGATCTTTTGCCTGCCGGTTTTGATCGGCTTGATGTTTCTCTGGTTCTTGATATTCCGGCGCAAGGGAATAGCCCTTCTCATCCCGCTTGCTATTTCGCTCGCCGCCGTCGCCGTGGGCCTTTTCGTGAATACGACTGGCTGGTGGCTCATGTATAATGATTGGCGCTTCGGCAAGGCGCGGGCCGAACTGTTTTCCAAGGTCATCGCCAATCCGCCTCAGGGAGGCGCCGAAGAATATTTCGGCATTCCGGTGCCAGGGTCATCAGGCTCCCATCTCAGCCTCGGCGATGGGCCTGCCTATTTCAAGATGACGGATAAAGGCCCACTGGTCCTGTTCGTCACGTTTGCGGGAATTCCAGATGGGTTCTCCGGCTTCCTCTATGCGCCCGCCGACATTGATCCCAAGCAAGCATGGCCGGATATGCAGTTCGAATGGAGCGACGCGTGGGACAAGGACCGGCATATTTATTTTGTTGGAAACCGCTGATGAACCCAGCCATGGACGGGACGGCGGGGAGATTATAGCTGGTCTTGCGGCCTCTCCTGACTGGGAAAGTGACGTTCGATATAATTTTCCAGCGCATCAACCAGGATTGACGCCTTGGAACAGCCGCCTATCCTTGCCATATTTTCCACTTGCTTGCCTAGTTGCTCAGGGATTCGCACCGATATCTTGGTTTTTGCCATTCGCCTGCTCCGGCACAGAGTATCTCAGCGCGGCGCCATCACTGGCCCGCAATCTATTCTAGCTCTTTTTTAGATCGCGCGCCACCTCGGGGCGGTGGAGGAGTTCGTCGATCTTGTTGGCATAGTCGAGCGAGGTGTCGATGCGGTAGCGGATTTCGGGCATGAATTTCATGTCCACCTTGGGCGCCACCAGGCCGCGGATATATTTCTTGTTGCGGTTGAGCGCGTCGAGCGCCCGCTGCTCCTGCCCCTTGATCAGCGTGCTGATGAAGGCCGTGGCGATCTTGAGGTCGGGCGAAATCTGTACCTCATGCACGCTCACCTGCAGGCCTTCGAGCTCCGGATCATTCGTTTCGCCGCGGAACAGGATGTCGGACAGCGCGTGGCGGATCAGTTCACCGGCACGGAGCTGGCGTTGCGAGGGGGTTGAAGAGTGTGACATATCGCCGGAATAGTAAAACAAACTGCGGTATGCAAGATTTTATCATGATTGAGCGAAAAGCCACCTTGATGCCTGACGCGAGGGAGCGGCGGATTATCGCGCGCATCCTCAAGGTCAATCATGCCGGGGAACATGGCGCCATCCGCATTTATGCCACGCAGCGCGCAATCTCCTCGATCCTCAATCCCGGCATCACAGCCAAACTTGATGAAATGTACGGTCACGAGATCGAACATCACAGACTGTTTCTTGAAGCCATGCCGTCCCGCTCCGCCCGCCCCTGCAGAATGCTGTTCCTGTGGGCGTGGGGCGGTGGTGTTCTCGGCATCCTGACAGCACTTTGCGGAAAACGCGCGGTGTGGCTATGCACAGAGGCCGTCGAACATGCAGTCCACCATCATCTCGACGACCAGTTACTGTATCTCGCTGACAAAGATGAGGAGCTTGAACGCCTCATTGCTTCCATTCAGGCGGAAGAAGCATCGCATCTGGCCTATGCGAAACAGAACAGCGGAAACCCCAGCCTTCTGTCCCGCTTGCTGCTCCGTGGCATTGGTTCGCTGACAACCATCCTGATCTGGATGTCGACGTCTGGAGACTCTGTAAGACTGAAGCGAGAACTTGCCGCAAATCACGCTTCCCACGAAGGTGATTAGCTCTTCATTTCGGATCCTTGCCAGAACTTACTGTGGCACGCTTGGCGCCGATCGGTCTGCAGAAAAGCAGACTGATCGCGCCCATAGCAAAAGCAGCCGTCGCGTTTCGCCACTCGCGTGGAACTACTCCAGCTTCCGCTCCACCTTCTCGACGCGGAAGCATTCGATGATGTCGCCTGCGCGGATGTCCTGATAGTTCTCAAAGGCCATGCCGCATTCCTGGCCGACGGGGACTTCCTTCACCTCGTCCTTGAAGCGCTTCAAGGTCGAGAGCGTGCCTTCGTGAATCACCACGTTGTCGCGGATGAGGCGCACCTTGGCGCCCCTCTGGACAACGCCTTCGGTGACCTGGCAGCCCGCCACCTTGCCCACCTTGGTGATGTTGAACACCTCGAGAATTCGCGCATTGCCGAGGAAGGTTTCGCGCAGTTCCGGCGCGAGCTTGCCCGACATGGCGGCCTTGATGTCGTCCACCAGGTCATAGATGATGTTGTAGTAGCGGATTTCGATGCCCGCCCGCTCCGCCGCATCGCGCGCCTGGCTTGAGGCGCGCACGTTGAAGCCGAGCACCACGGCGCCCGAGGCCTGCGCGAGGCCGATGTCGCTCTCGTTGATGCCGCCCACCGCATAGTGGATGACGCGGCTTCGGATTTCGTCGTTGCCGATCTTCTCCAGCGCCTGAACGATGGCCTCCGCCGAGCCCTGAACGTCGGCCTTGACGAGGATGGGGAACTCCTTGACGTTCCCATCCTTCATCTGTGTCATCATCTGCTCGAGCGACGACCGCGCCGCCGGAGCGCCGCGCGATTCACGGCGCTTGCGATCACGGTAATCGGTGATTTCGCGCGCCCTGGCTTCATTCGGCACCACGTCGAACTGATCGCCCGCTTCCGGCGCCGAGTTGAGGCCAAGAACTTCAACCGGCGTGGAGGGCGTTGCCTCCTTCACTTGGCTGCCCTTGTCGTTGATGAGCGCGCGCACGCGGCCCCAGGCGGAGCCGGCCACGAAAATATCGCCCAGCCGCAATGTGCCGCGCTGCACGAGGACGGTGGCCACGGGGCCACGACCCTTGTCGAGCTGCGCTTCCACCACCATGCCGCCCGCCTCGCGGTCGGGATTGGCCTTGAGGTCGAGCACTTCGGCCTGCAGCAGGATCACGTCCAAGAGCTTGTCGAGATTGGTGCCCTTGAGCGCCGAGACTTCCACTTCGAGAATGTCGCCGCCCATGCTTTCCACCACGATGTCATGGCGGAGCAGGTCGGTGCGCACCCGGTTGGGATTGGCCGAGGGCTTGTCGATCTTGTTGACGGCCACGATGATCGGCACTTCGGCGGCGCGCGCATGGTTGATGGCCTCAACCGTCTGCGGCATCACGCCATCATCCGCCGCCACCACCAGCACCACGATGTCGGTGGCCTTGGCGCCGCGGGCGCGCATGGCAGTGAAGGCCTCATGGCCCGGCGTGTCGATGAAGGTGATGAGGCCGTTCTTGGTCTCGACCTGATAGGCGCCGATGTGCTGGGTGATGCCGCCCGCTTCGCCGGAGACCACATTGGTCTTGCGGATGGCGTCGAGCAGCGACGTCTTGCCGTGGTCGACATGGCCCATAATGGTGACGACCGGAGGGCGCGACACGAGCTGGTCGGCTGTATCAGTATCGGCGGCAAGGCCTTCGACAACGTCGGATTCCGACACGCGCTTGACCTTGTGGCCCATCTCCTCGGCGATCAGCTGCGCCAGATCGGCGTCGATCACGTCGTTGATGGTGTGCATCTCGCCCTGTTTCATCAGGAACTTGATAATGTCCACGCCGCGCTCGGCCATGCGGTTGGCGAGCTCCTGGATGGTGATCGCCTCGGGGATCACCACTTCGCGGCTCATCTTTTCGGTGGGCATCTGGAAGCCCTGCGCCTGCTTCTTCAGGCGCTCGGTGCGGCGGCGGAAGGCGGCGACGGAACGCGCGCGGTCCTCATCATCCGCCATGGCGTTGCCCACCGTCAGGCGGCCGCGGCGCTTGTCCGCTTCGCCCTTGGTGCGGGTAGGAGCCGGAACCTTGACCTCGCGCTTGATGACGCCACCGGGCGCGCGGGACTTCGGCCGCTCGTCATCCGCCTCAACGTCTGCGGGACGGCGCGGCGACAGGGAAGACGGCGCTGCGGCGGATGTTCCGGCAGGCGTGGTGGTTGCCGGGCGCGGCGCCAGCTTGCGGGCGGCTTCCTCGGCCTTGCGCTTGCTTTCCTCTTCGATGCGATGGCGCGCATCATCCTCGGCCTTGCGCTTGGCGGCGGCCTCGCGCTCGCGCGCGTCATGGGCCTCCTGCTCGGCGCGGCGGCGGGCATCTTCTTCCTGGCGCTTGCGGTCCTCGGCCTCGCGCACGCGGGCGCCGGCGAGAGCGCGGTCACGCGCCTCCTTTTCCTCAGCCGTCAGTGTACGGAGCACCACGCCCGGGCGGGCGCCCTGCGGCGCCGCAGGCCTGCTGGGCGCGGCGGTTGTGGGCGCAACGCGGGGCTGCGGCTGGAACGCCGGCTTTACCTCAGGCGCGGGCGCTGCCGTGGCAGGCTTGTCATCGCCGAAGCGCTTCCGCTTGGTTTCGACCACCACCGTCTTGGTGCGGCCATGGGCAAAGCTCTGCTTCACCTTGCTCTGTTCGACAGAAGGCCGCTTCAGGGTCAGAGTTCCGCTGCCGCCCCGCTGGGCGTCGGACTTGCGGTCATTCTCGTTGTTGTCGCTCATGCTCTCTCTTCAATACCCTTAAAGGCCCGGCTGGCCTTCATAAATCCCGATGCGGCGGATGGCGGCAAGGAGCTTTTCGGCAAGCCCCCCTTTTGCCACGGCAGCATGTATCACATTTGACCGGCCAAACGCCAAATCCAATTCATCGAGTTGGAAAAGACTGATCCGTTCGACATCCGGCACCGCCAGCTTGTCGAGCTTGCGGCATCCGTCGGCGGCGGCTTCGCGTGCGTGCAGGAGGATGCGGGCGCGCTCACGCCCCAGCATTTCCTCGACTTTCGTGAAGCCCGTGACCGCTTCCCCGGCCTTCTTGGCCAAGGATATATAGGAAAGCGCCTGCTTGCGCAAAAGCCCCCTCACCATCTCCGGCAGCGCCGGATCAGCCGCCGTCGCCTCGCCGAAGCCGCGCGAGAACAGGTTTTTCCGGCAGGCCTCGGCCACGGTTTCCTGTTTGGACGACACCCAGACCCCCCGCCCCGGCAGCTTGCGCGCCAGATCGGGAACGGCCTGGCCATCCGGCCCGCGCACGAAACGGATCAGATCTGCCTCATCACGGCATTCGCGCGTCACGATGCACATGCGTTCGGCCAAATCCGCGTCCGTCCCTTGCGTTATGGTGCTGTCTCCGCTCAGGCGTCGGCCTCGGCTTCGGCATCCGCCACCACTTCGGCTTCCTCAGGCGCCGGAATCCAGCCCATCCTGACGCGCGCCGACATGATGAGACGGTTGGCCTCCTCAGCCGAGACGTCGAGATCGGAGAAGGCGCCCTTGTGTTTCACCGCCTCGCCGTTCTTGCGCTCCGTCCAGCCGATCAGGTCGTCGGAGGCGCAACCGGCGAAATCCTCGACATTGAGAATGCCGGCCTCGCCCAGCGCCACCAGCATGGCGGGCGTCAAGCCTTCGATCTCGGTCAGCTCGTCGGCAACGCCCAGTTCCTTGCGGCGGGCATCCTGCTCGGCGGCGGCGCGCTCGAGATATTCGCGCGCCCGGTTCTGCAGCTCTTCCGCCGTCTGCTCGTCCAGCCCCTCGATCGAGGCGATCTCGCGCAGTTCGACATAGGCCACTTCCTCGACCGTATCGAAACCTTCCGACGCCAGAAGCTGGGCCAGCGTTTCGTCCACATCCAGCGCATCGATGAAACGCTGCGTGCGGGCGGCGAATTCCTTCTGGCGGCGCTCCGATTCCTCGGCCTCCGTCATGATGTCGATGTCCCAGCCGGTGAGCTGCGAGGCAAGGCGCACGTTCTGGCCGCGGCGGCCAATGGCGAGCGACAGCTGTTCGTCCGGCACCACGACCTCGATGCGCTCGGCTTCCTCGTCGAGCACCACCTTGGTGACTTCGGCGGGGGCCAGCGCATTGACCACGAAGGACGCGACATCGGGCGTCCACTGGATGATGTCGATCTTCTCGCCCTGAAGCTCGTTCACCACCGCCTGGACGCGGGAGCCCCTCATGCCGACGCAGGCGCCGACCGGATCGATGGACCCATCCTTGGAGCGCACGGCGATCTTGGCGCGCGAGCCCGGGTCGCGGGCCACGGAAACAACTTCCACCACGCCGTCATAGATTTCCGGCACTTCCTGGCCGAACAGGCGGGCCATGAATTCGGGATGCGTGCGAGAGAGGAAAATCTGGGGCCCACGCTGCTCGCGGCGCACGTCATAGACATAGGCGCGGATGCGGTCGCCTGTGCGGAAGGTTTCGCGCGGCAGCGACTCGTCGCGCCGTACGATGCCTTCGCCACGGCCCAGGTCGACGATGACGTTGCCATATTCGACGCGCTTCACCGCGCCGTGCACGATCTCGCCGATCCTGTCCTTGTATTCGTCATACATGCGGTCGCGCTCGGCATCGCGCACCTTCTGCACGATCACCTGCTTGGCGTTCTGGGCGGCGATGCGGCCGAAATCGACGGGCGGCAGGGGCTCGGCGATGAAGTCGCCCAGCGTGGCTGCGGGATTGCGGCGGTTGGCTTCGGCGAGGCTGATTTCGGTGGCTTCGTTCTCCACCTTCTCGACCACCAGCAAGAGCCGGTTCAGCCGCGTTTCGCCGGAGCGCGGATCAATCTCGGCGCGGATTTCGTTTTCCTGGCCATAGCGGGCCTTGGCCGCTTTGGTAATCGCCTCTTCCATCGCCTGCAGCACGACCGACTTGTCGATCGATTTTTCGCGGGCCACCGCATCGGCGATCTGCAGAAGCTCAAGCCGGTTGGCGCTCACGGCAGGTTCAGCCATTGTCTTCACTCCTCTCAACAGAGATCTTGTCTTCGTCAATTTCAGCGCCGTCGCCATAACCCGCCTGCGGCAGGCGCTGGCGCGCGGCCTCGATCAGCTCGTCCGTCAGCACGAGCTGCGCCGTGCCGATATCGGCAAAGGGGACGCCCACCAGCACGGGCTCCTTGGAGGCCCCTTCGGGGTTCTCGATGAACAGCCGCACTTCGCCCTCGTGGAAACCTTCAAGGGCGCCGCGGAAGCGCTTGCGGCCCGCCACCGGCACGGCCATCTCGATCTTCGCCTCATGCCCGGCCCAGCTTTCAAAATCGCCGGGGCGCACCAGCGGGCGGTCTATGCCGGGCGAGGACACTTCGAGATGATAGCGGGACGGGATCACGTCCTCGACGTCGAGCATGGGCGACATGGCGCGACTCACCTTCTCGCAGTCATCGATGGAGAAGGTGCCGTCCGGCCGCTCCGCCATGATCTGCAGGGTGGTGCCACTCATCTTTACGCGCACCAGCCGGTAGCCCATGTCGGCCAGCACCGGCTCGGCAAGGGCGGCAACCCGCAAGGCGGGCCCGGTTTCGCGTGTCAGTCTCTCTTCGCTCATCTGTCCTTCAGGCAATAAAAAAAGCGGGCCCCGCGCCGGGACCCACTCTCGATCTCCACTTTCGTGGCTATGTGAGTGAACCTAAGTTGGCGTCCATATAGGCCCATCCTGCGCCCGCCGCAAGACCCCGCTTAAAGCAATGCGGCAAGGCTCATCGCCATCCGCACGATCGCAGGACCGGCGAAATAGACGGCGGCCGGGGCGAAGATGATGCCTGCAAAAGTGGCGTATTTGGCAATGCGATTGTCTTCCGGGACGAACATCTTGCCGGTCGGTTGTGTTCGTCCCAGTTGTTTTGGCAGTAAGGCGAAACCGGCAACGACAGCAACCAAAGAGCCCCACACAAGCAATCTTTCGGAAAGCCACTGAAAATAGGAAAGATAGACAATCGTTCCATGGACGTTATGTGCATAGGTGAGTCCATCGGCCGAGTTTGCCAGCTTGGGGGCATCCGAAGTCCACCGAGAATCGATATAGAAAAAGCAAAACATCGTCATCCAGCCGAAACCGAAGAGAAAGCCGCCTAAAATATTGCGGACCTTTTTGACCGTCATGGAACTGAGGCCGCCGCCTGTCACGCCTAATATGACTTTACCTTCTTCCGGCTGATCAGGAAACCATGGTCCTCATCCGTCATGCAGGTGAGGCCGTCTTCGGCGGATTCGCAGTAGAAGGGGCCGCCGCGCCAGCTTCGGCCATGGGGGAGGATGTTCTTGGCCCCGCAGCAGGATTGATCGCCCACATCAGACAGCATCTCCGCCTTTCCATGCGCGCTGAGGGTGAAGCGCAGATATTTGGGGCTGGCGCGGTCGCAGGAAAGTTCCGGCCCGCCGTCAGCGGTCTTGTAGACGGTGGAGCCGCCAGCGGGCGTATAGATGCATTCCACATTGCCGGATGGCAAGGCGAAGGTGGTGTAACCCTGCGGTTCCGGCGCAAAGGATAATTCCGGATAATCTTCCGCTCCCGCCTGCACCGCCAGCACAAGAAGCGCCGCCGCCGTGACAAAAGCCCGCCTCATGGCGTCACCACAGGAATATCCTTGAACACGCCGTTTTCGATCGAGAGCTTCGTCTTCTTCGACTGGCTGATCCCCGTCATGGCGAAGGTGCCGGACACCGTATGCGCCGCCGCATCTGACGTAACGGTGATCTGGCCGCCGGTCATCCGGAAGCGCTGCTCCATGAAGTCGTCTCCGCGTGTGGGATCGCTGAAGCTCGCGGTATTGCCGGTGGGATCGGATTTTTCCGGATAGGCATAGGTGCCTGCATATTGTCCGGGAGCCGCGATCGCCAGATTGGTGGAGAACACGACGGGCTGCCCGTCCTTGAGGTTCGTGCCGGCGATGTTCAGCACTGGCTTTCCGGCGATCACCGTTTCGCTGGCGCTGACATTCTCCGCCGTCCACGGCTTGCCATCAAGCGTCATCGACAATGACGGGTCGGCAGCGGCGGCACCCGCCGCAAAACAGAGAACCATCGGAACTGCAAAAACGTGAAGGACTCGCATGGCCGTCTCCCCTGGCTGTGCGAGGAGAATGCATGCACCCCAAACGGCGGCATCATTAACTTTGCGAAAGGCGGGGTTTGTCGAAACCAGGCCGCCTGCTATCCTTGAGGCCATGACCCAGCCGCCCGACAGCGATCTTCCCGTTTCGGCCCGCATCCGCGAACGCATCCGGCGGGCGGGCCGGCGCTATCATGCCAATGACAATATCGCCGATTTCATCGCCGACGGCGAACTCGATGCGCTTCTGGCCGAAGTGGCGGGCAAGCTCGAAGGCGTGCTGGACAGCCTGGTGATCGACACCGCGAACGACCACAACACGCAGGATACCGCCCGGCGCGTGGCGCGCATGTATCTGACCGAAGTGTTCCGCGGCCGTTACGCGCCGCCGCCGCCCGTCACCGAATTTCCCAATGCCGAATATCTGAACGAGCTGATGATCGTCGGGCCCATCACCGTGCGCTCGGCCTGCAGCCATCATTTCTGCCCGATCATGGGCAGGCTGTGGATCGGCCTTCTGCCCAACGAACATTCCAATCTCATCGGCCTCTCGAAATATGCGCGCCTTGCCGAATGGATCATGAGCCGCCCGCAAATCCAGGAAGAGGCGATCACCCAGCTGGCCGACCTCCTGATGAACAAGGTGACGCCCGATGGGCTGGCCGTGGTGATGGAGGCCGATCATTTCTGCATGCACTGGCGTGGCGTGAAGGACACGGGCGCCAAGATGGTGAACAGCGTGATGCGCGGATCGTTTCTGAAGAACCCCAATCTCCGCCGGGAATTCCTGGCCCTCGTCAACCTCAAGGATTAGCCCGATGCTCGTCCGCTGCCTCTATGCCAGCCGCTCCAAGGGCCCGATCCGCGGGGCCACGCAGGACTCGATCCTCGAAACCGCGCGCCGCAAGAACCCCGCCCACGGCATCACCGGAATCCTCTGCGTGTGCCACAACGGAAACATTTTCATCCAGGTGCTGGAGGGCGGCCGCGATCAGGTGGGCGATTTGCTTACCTCGATCATGCGCGACGATCGCCATGAGCATATTCGCATCTTGTCTTACGGGGAAATCGGCGAGCGCAAGTTCTACAGCTGGACCATGGGCCAGGTGGACATGGCGAAGATCAACCCCGGCCTGCTGCTCAAATATCACGAGCGCGCGGTGCTCGATCCCTTCAGCGCCACGGGCGAAGCCACCATGGCGCTGCTCGACGAGCTGGTGGCCTCCGGTTCGATCCTCAGCCGCTGATCAGGCGGCGCCGAGCAGGATCAGGTCGGAGGAGCGGAAAGAAATTTCAGCCGGAGCGCCTGCCTGCGGCGGCGTGGCATCGGGGCGGTTGAAGGTATCGAGCGAGAACCAGGTGCCTGCCGCGCGCGCCCGCACACGCACCACCGATCCCAGGAAATGCACATCCTCGATCACCGCCGGAAGCACCACATCAGCGCCTGCCGTGCGTCCGAGATTGACGGCCTCCGGGCGGATCGCCAGCCCCTGCCGCTCGCCCGCATGGCCGGTGACTTTGGCGGGATCGACCCGCACCTCCGTGCCGCCCAGCCCCAGAAGGCCGGTGGCCGGATCGCGGATGAAGGCGTCCATATTGTTCAGTGTACCGACGAAATTGGCGACGAAGCGCGTCGCCGGGCGGTTATAGATATCGTGCGGCTGGCCCACCTGCTCGGCGATGCCGCCATTCATCACCACGATCCGGTCGGAGATCGACAGCGCCTCTTCCTGATCGTGCGTGACGAAGATGGTGGTGATGCCCAGCTCGCGCTGGATGGCGCGGATTTCGGTGCGCAGCGACACGCGGATCTTGGCGTCCAGCGCCGAGAGCGGTTCGTCGAGAAGAAGCATGCGGGGCTTGGGTGCCAGAGCGCGGGCCAGCGCCACGCGCTGCTGCTGCCCGCCGGAAAGCTGGAAGGGATAGCGGTTGCCGTGTTCGGGCAGGCCGATGAGCTGCAGCATCTCGTCCACCCGCTTCTTGATCTCGGCGGCGGGCATGCCCTTGATCTTGAGTCCGAAGGCGACATTCCCCGCCACCGTGAGATTGGGGAACATGGCATAGGCCTGGAACACCATGCCGATGTTCCGCTGGTTGGCGCGCAGGCCCACGATGTCCTTGCCGTCGATGCGGATCGCGCCGGAGTCGGGCGATTCGAATCCCGCCACCATGCGCAGCACCGTCGTCTTGCCGCAGCCCGAAGGCCCCAACAGCGAGATGAACTCGCCCTTCTCCACACTCAGATTGAAATCACGCACCACGCGCGTGGCGCCGAAGGATTTTTCGAGATGCTCGAGTTCGAGAAAGGCCATCAGTTGGGACCCGGGGAATGGCGTGAAAAACGCGTGGCGAGCTGGATGAGGCCCATGCAGGCCCAGGTGATCGAGAAGGCGATGACGGCAAGGGCGGCGGGTTCATAGGCGCGGTTGCCGCCCATCCACACCATGTAGGGCCCGAAGGCCGGGCGGTTGAGAAGAGCCGCAAACACATATTCGCCGATCACGATGGCGAAGGTGAGGAATGCGCCAGAAAGAATGGCCGTGAACACATTGGGCAGGATGACGCGCCCGAGAATGGTGACCCAGCCCGCACCCAGCCCCTGTGCAGCTTCGGTAAGCGTGCGGACATCGAGTGTGCGAAGCCCGGTGTCGACCGCGCGGTAGAGATAGGGCAGCGCCAGCACGCTGTAGCCGAACACCAGCAGCAGGTTGGTGCCCCAGGTGGAGCCGGTGAGCGGCAGGAAGCTCGACGTGTTGTAAAGCCGGATATAGCCGAACACGATGACGATGGGCGGGATGACGAGCGGCAGCAGCGTGACGAATTCCACAACGGGCCTGAGGCGCGGCAGCTTGAGCCTGACCCAGAAAGCTGTGGGCGTGACGATGAGAATGCCGAACACGATGGTGGCCAGCGCCATCACCACCGAGAAGGTGAAGGTTTCGCGGAATTGCGGATCCGACAGCACGTTGCGGTAGGCATCGAAGGAATAGACGCCGCGCCGCGCCCTGAGCGAGAACTCGAACGTGCCGATGAGCGGCAGGAAGAAGAACAGGAACCCGATCGCGAAGATGAACCAGTTCCACAGGCGGGCCAGCTTCATTTCACCCACCTCTCGGCGCGGGCGCGCAGCGCGATGTAGACGACATTGGCGAGTGCAGTGACAACGATCATGCCGAAGGCGATGGCGTAGCCCAGGTGCGGATCCTGCAGCACGTCGCCACGGACCTGTGCAAAGAGAATGATCGGGATGATCGACAGCGACGAACCGGTGAGCGCCATGGCGGTGGCGACGGCGCCGAAGGCATTGGCGAACAGCAGCGCGAAGGTGCCGAGAAGCGACGGCCAGAGCGCCGGCAGCGCCACCATGCGCCAGTATTGCGTACCTGTGGCGCCGAGGCTTTCGGCAGCTTCGCGCCATTCGCGCTTCAGGCCATCAAGGGCCGGCGTGATGATGAGAACCATCAGCGGAATCTGGAAATAGAGATAGGCCAGCGTCAGCCCCGTGAAACTGATGAGATTGAAGCCCATCGCCGCGAGATTGATGTTGAACACATCGCGCAGGAGAACGGTGATGAGTCCCAGCCTGCCCAGCGTGGCGATGAAGGCGAAGGCCAATGGCACGCCCGCGAAATTCGAGGCAACACCGGAAAACGTCATGGTGGCGTTGCGCAGCGCAGGCGGAAGCCCGCCGCGCGTGACGGCGATGGCCAGCAGAAGGCCGAACACCGTGCCGAGAAGCGCCGTCAGCAGGCTGATCTTGATAGAGATGAGCGCCGCGTTGACGATGTTGGGCTCCGACAGCCCCGCAAGATTGGACAGCGTAAATCCGCCATCGGCGCCCTGAAATGCGCCGGTGACGATCTGCAGCGTCGGCAATATCAGGAACAGCAGCGCGAACAGCGCGAAAGGCACGATGCCGGCATGGGAGCCAGCCACCGCCCACAGACCCGTCCGCCTTCGTACCTGAGCGCCGCCTGCCATAGATCCCCCTGGAAAACTCCTGCGCCCGCAGGGGCGCAGGAGCCTTCAATCGTGCTTACTTGACGTTGGCGCCGACGGTCTTGTCCCAGCCTTCGGACACCGTCTTCTTGTTGGCGGCCTGCTGTTCGACGGTCGGGAAGATCGCCTTGTTATAGGCTTCGGCAGGCGGCAGCTTGTCCATCAGCTCCTGCGGCACGCTCTTGGCCGCCACCAGCGCGTTGAAGCGCGCGGGATGGCAATAGCCCTTGAGCCAGCCAAGCTGGCCTTCGTCGGAATAGACATATTCCATCCACAGCTTGGCGGCATTGGGATGGGGCGCATAAGCCGAGATCGCCTGCACATAGACGCCCGCCAGCGAGGAGGACGCGGGGATCACCACATCCATCGGCGGGTTGCCCTTCAGGCTGTCGCGCCAGGCGAGAAGGTTATAGTCCCAGGCGGCGACGATGGGCGTCTGCCCCTGCGCGATGGTGCCGGATTTGCCGGCCACCGGCACGAAGTTTCCGGCCTTGTTGAGTTCGGCGAGGAAGGCGAGGCCCTTCTCGCCCGAAGCTTGTCCGGGCTCGCCGCCATTGGCGATGCCGGCCGACATGACGCCGAGGATCGCCTGGTTCGACGCGCGCGGATCGCCGGTGAGCGCGAAGGAATTGGCGTATTCGGGCTTGAGAAGATCGGACCAGTCGGCGGGGGTGTTCTTGACGAGATCCTTGTTCACGCCGAACGCCATGACGCCATAATAGTCGCCGAACCAATAGCCGTCGGCATCCTTCACGTTATCGGGAATGTCGGCCCAGGTGGCGACCTTGTAGGGCTGGATCAGCTTTTCATCCTTGGCCTGCGGGCCGAAGGCGAGGCCGACGTCGATCACGTCCGGCGCCTGCGGGCCCTTGTTGTCCTTGTTGGCGCGGATCGCTTCGAGCTCATCCGCCGAACCTGCATCGGGGTTCAGCTCGTTGACGGTGATTTCGGGATATTTCGCCTTGAAGCCGGCGATGACGTCGCCATAGCCGCACCAGTCGTGCGGAAGAGCGATGACGGTGAGCTGGCCTTCCTGCTTGGCGGCGGCCGCCAGATCGCTCATCGCGTCTGCGCGGGTGATCGAGGGAAGAGCGGTGCTGAGCATCAGCGCCGCGGCAAGTGCCGTGCGGGCAATCTTCGTCGTCTTGTTCATGATGTTCTCCGAGTTGGCGGCTGCTCGTCGCGCACGGAGATGACGGTCAAATGACCTATATGTGACAGCCCGTTAACGCGGGGGCCATCACGGCCGGATGATGGTCTTGAGGCCGGTGGCCTCTCCGGCGATCAGGCGGCGGTAGGCGTCCGGAACCTCATCGAGCGCAATTACGCGGTCGATGAGCCGCGCGGCGCGGTCTGCGCAGGCTGAAAGCATGGCAAGCGCATCCGGCAATTCATCGCGGAAGGCGTGGCAGCCGATCAGGCTCATCTCGCGCTCGACGAGGATGTTGGGATCGATGTCGAGCTTGCCATGCGAAATGCCGACGATGGCAAGACGCGCCCCGCCATCGAGAAAATCGATCAGTGTACGGAGCGCCTGGACGCTGCCGGTGGCGTCAATGGCGGCGCGGAGCGGCCTGCCGCCCTCTTCTTTTGCCAGCGGCACAACGCGCGCACCGGTTACAGCGGAGACGAGCTGGGCGCGCGTGGCGTTGCGGTCGGCCACGCGGATATCGGTGAAGCCCTGTTCGGCGAGAACCAATGCCGCCAGCCCGCCGATGGGACCGGCACCGGCGATCAGCACCGGCTCATTGTGCTGAAGCTGAAGCCGCAGCACCGCATGGAGCGCCACCGCGAAGGGTTCGGCCATTGCCGCGACTTCATCTGAAAGGCCGTGCGGCACGGGATGCAGCAGGCGCTCCGGCAGGATCACCTGCTCCGCAAACCCACCATCGCAAAGCTCGCCTACGAAGCCCAGCTTCGCGCAGAGGTGATGCAGCCCTTCGCGGCACGGGCCGCACGCACCGCACCAGTAGCGCGAATCCGCCGCCACACGGTCACCCGGCTTGAATTTGCGCACCTCCGGTCCCGCCGCCAGCACCACGCCGGAAAATTCATGGCCCGCCGTCGAGGGCGCGCGGGTGATCCATTGCCCGGTGCGGAAATTGTGAAGGTCGGACCCGCAGATGCCCGCCGCCGAGACGTTCAGCAGCACCTGATCGCCCAGTGGCGGTGATGGCGCGGCAACCTCCTCGACCCGGAGATCGCCCTTCGCATGGAGCCTGACAGCCTTCATGGCAGCACATCATCACGCAAGGCGGACACCGCATTCTCATGCGAGCTGAAACCTTCGTAACGCGCCAGTTCGCGCGCATGCTGTGCAAGTTCCGCATAGGCGGGCTGGGTTACATAGCCGATGGAGGAGCGCTTCATGAAATCCGTCACCGACAAGGGGCCGCAACTCCTCGCCCAGCGGCTGGTGGGGAGAACCGCATTGGGGCCCAGCACGAAATTGCCGAGTGTGACGGGGGTATAAGGCCCCATGAGGATTTCCGCCGCTTCGGTGATGCGGCCCAGGTGCCGGAACGGATCGGTTGACTGGATTTCCAGATGCTCCGGCGCATAGGCATTGATGAAATCATGGCTCTCTTCGACGGAGCGGGTGAGCACGATGCCACCGCGCGGGCCTTTGAGAACGGCCTGCGAAAAGGCTGCGCGCTGCTCCGTCATGCGGGCCCAGAAACCGGGAAGTGCCGCCATCGCCGCTTCCGCCATATCGCGCGAATGGGTGACGATATAGGCCGAGGAGTCCGGCCCGTGCTCGGCCTCGATCAGCACGTCAAGTGCCGCGAGCCTGCCATCCACCGTGCCATCGGCGAAGATGATCGCCTCTGAGGGACCGGCGGGAAGGCCGACATCGAGCACGCCCGCCAGCAGGCGCTTGGCCGCCACCACCCACGGGCTTCCGGGACCGACGATCTTGAGCGCGGGCTTCACCGTTTCGGTGCCATGCGCCACCGCCGCCACGGCCTGCGCGCCGCCCACCGCATAGACCGTTTCAACACCGGCCAGCCGCGCCGCCACCAGTGTCGCCGCATCGACGCCGCCATCGGGCGCAGGCGGCGTGACGATGGAGAGTTCCGGCACCCCGGCGATGACAGCGGGCACGGCGGTCATCATGGTGACGGAGGGAAACGATCCCTTGCCGCGTGGCACATAGAGCGCCACCGAGCGGATGGGCGTCCAGCGGTCGCCCGCGAACGCGCCGGGGCGGATCTCCTTCAGCCATTGCGGCTCGGGCTTCTGCTCCTCGTGAAAGCTCCTGATGTTGGAGATGGCAAAGCGGATGGCGTCGATCACCTGAGGTTCAACGGATTTGAACGACGCGTCGAAATCGGCCTCTGGCACTTTCAGCGCCTTGACGTCCGCCTTGTCGAAGTCGCGCGTGAAACGCCGGAGCGCCGCATCGCCTTCCGCTTTCACGGCATCGATGATCGGCCGCACCTTGCCGAACAGGGCTTCGGCATCGCTTTCCGCCCGCTTGAGCAAGGCCGCCCGCGCGCCTGCATCAAGCGCGCCATAATCGTGAAAGCTGCAAACGCTCATGAGGCCCTCTCAGATCGATGCCAGGAATCCGCCATCCACCGCAAGGCACTGGCCGGTGACATAGGCCGAGGCGGAGGACGCGAGGAAGACGGCAGTACCCGCCAGATCGCCCAGTTCGCCGAAGCGCGCTTGCGGAATCTTGGCCTTCATCGCCGCCTGCCAGCCGGTGTTCTGATAGAAAACTTCCGTCATCGCGGTGCGGAAATAGCCGGGTGCGATGGCGTTCACGCGGATACCCAGCGGCGCCCACTCCGCCGAAAGCGCCCGTGTCATGCCGAGAAGGCCGGTCTTGGACGAGCCATAGGGAACGGCGGTGGGGATGCCCACTTCCGAGGTGAGCGAGCAGAGATTGACAATGCCGCCGCCGCCCGTTTCCTTCATGTGCGAGGCTGCGGCCTGCGCGGCGAAGAAGGCGCCTTTGAGGTTCGTGTCGAGGATCATGTCCCACAGGGCTTCATCGACATCGAGTGACGGCCTGACCTGCTCCATGCCGGCATTGTTGATGAGAATGTCGATGCGGCCAAGCGCGGCCTTCGCGTCATTCATCCGTAAGCGGATCAAATCCACGTCCGTCACGTCAAGCGCCAGCGGCACGGCGCGGCGGCCAAGGGCGGAGATCGCGGCGGAAGTTTCGGCAAGCGAGGCCTGATCCCGCGCCGTGACGGCCACATCAGCACCCGCTTTTGCCAAGGCTTCGGCGAGCGCGCGCCCGATGCCGCGGCTGGCGCCGGTGACCACCGCTGTCTTTCCCGTCAAATCGAACAGCGAGAGATCGGCCATCTCAATGCGCCTCGTCGATTTCATCCCGGAGCAGGTCGAGAATGCGGCGCTTCATGGCGATGAATTCGGGCTCGAGTGCAATCGAGGGATCGCGCGGGCGCGGAATGTCGATGGGGATTTCCGCCTTGATGCGGCCGGGCCTTGCCGTCATCACGATCACCCGGTCGCCCAGGAGGATGGCCTCGTCAATGTCATGGGTGACGAAGGCCACCGTCTTCCGGTCATGCTGCCAGACATTGAGCAGCAGCTTCTGCATGGTGTGGCGGGTCTGGCTGTCGAGAGCGCCGAAGGGTTCGTCCATGAGCAGAATGTCGGGATCATTGGCCAGCGCGCGGGCAATGGCCACCCGCTGCATCATGCCGCCGGACAGTTGCTTGGGATAATGGCCGGCAAAACCGGAGAGCCCCACCTCGGCCAGATATTTATCAGAGATGGCGCGGCGCTCCGCCGTGCCGAGCCCCTTGCGGCGCGGGCCATATTCGACGTTCTGCCGCACCGTGAGCCACGGGAACAGCGTATAGGACTGGAACACCATGCCGCGGTCCGGCCCCGGCCCTTCCACCTGATGGCCGTTCACCAGCATGCCGCCCTGGCTCACCGTGTTGAGGCCGGCGGCGAGATAAAGCAGGCTCGACTTGCCGCAGCCCGATGGCCCCACGATGACCGTGAAGGCATTGGGCTCGACCTCGAAGCTCACGTCATTGAGCGCCAGCACCGCCTTCTCGCCCTGGCCATAGGTGAGCGAGACATTGCGCACCGAGAGGCCGCCTTTTCCCATATCCGTCATCATGCTGCCCATGGCGTGACCCAGCGCCGGAGAAGCCGGAACAGAAGATCGGAGATCAATCCCAATATGCCGATCAGCGCCACGGCGAGGAAGATCGTATCGACCTGGAAGCCGCGCATGGCCTTGAGCGACAGATAGCCAAGCCCGCTGGTGGCCGCCACGAGTTCGGCCACCACCAGATAGGTCCATGCCCAGCCCATGGTGACGCGCAGCGTGTCGAGGATGGACGGCAGCGCGGCAGGAAAGATCACATGCCACACCGCCTCGCTCCGCTTGGTGCCGAGCGTATAGGAGGCATTGACGAGATCGCGCGACACTGAGCGGCTGGCATCGGCGATCATCACCAGCTGCTGGAAGAAAGTGCCGAAGAAGATCACCGTAACCCTCTGCTCGATGCCGATGCCGATCCACAGGATGAACAGCGGCACCAGCGAGGTGACGGGCAGGTAGCGCACGAAATTGACGAACGGCTCCAGCGCCGCCTTCACGATATTGAAGGTGCCCATGTAAAGGCCGAGCGGCACGGAAATGAGCGAGGAAATGATGAAGCCCAGCAGCACCACTTCGACGCTTGACCAGATGTGAACCCAGATCGAGCCATCCTCGGCGAGTTTCATGAACCGCTTCACCACCGCATCGGGCACCGGCAGGAAGGTGTCGCTGACATAGCCGCCATAGGTGGCGATCGCCCAGCCGCCGATGACCAGCGCCCAGATGAGAACACCGGCGGCGATGCCGATCTCTTTCGGAATATCTTCAAACGGCGTGGTGAGCCGCTGCCAGAGCGAGGCGGTGGGAGGAGCCATGGACTGTCCGTGACGGCAGCGGCGCGGGAAAACCCGCGCCGCCGCGAGAGGAATTACTTGGGATCGTAGAAGCGCGTATCGACGAGATTGCCGTAGTTCACTTCCATCTTGAGCTTCTGGAAGCCGCCCCAGATTTCATTGCCGAGCTTGATGAGATCATAGGCCTCGCCTTTTTCCGGCGTGCCCCAGAACTCGACATTGCGCTTGTGGTCGTAGAAGTTCACGCCCTTGGCGGCTTCGGCGAAATCCTCTGGCTTCTCGAGATAGCCGCCCACGCCCTTGGCCATCACGGCATAGGCATCTTCCGGATTGGTCTTGATGTAATCGACCGCCTTGTAGAGGCCCTTGACGAAGGCTTCCACGTCCTTGGGGTTCTTGTCGATGTAATCGCAGGTGAGGTCCACCACGTCGACGATGAGGCCCGGCGTCTGCGAGGAATCGATCAGCACCTTGCCGGTCTTCTTGGTGCGCACTAGCGTCAGATGCGGCTCCCAGGTGACGGCAGCGGGGATCTGCCCGGCGATGAAGGCGGCGGCGGCATCGTCAGCCGTCATGTTGACGATCTGCACGTCCTTCTCCGTCATGCCTTCGCGCTTCAGGAGAATGTTGAACCAGAACTGCGACACCGAACCTTCGTTCATGCCGACCTGCTGGCCCTTCAGGTCTTTCAGCGAATTGACGCCGTCTTTCACCAGCACGCCGTCGCCGCCATGGCTGTCATCCAGCGCCACCACGGCCTTGAAGCAGAAATCGGGCGAGCGGTATTTCTCGATCTCGTCCAGCGTCGAGGCATTGCCGTCGAGCTTGCCCGCGGCCACAGCCGCCATATAGAGCGATGCGTCCTCGATGATCTGGAGATCGACGTCGAGGCCGTTCTCCTTGAAGAAGCCCTTGTCACGCGCCAGGAACATCGGGCCATAGCCCACCCATGTCGTCATGCCGAGGCGCAACGTCCCCGCGTCAGCCGCCGTTGTTGCAAGAAGGCCGGCTGCCATTGCGGCGCCGGCAAAAAGCATTTTGGAAAACATATTCATCGGTGACCCCTCTCTGTCCTCATCCCGTCTTCCGTGCGGGTGCGCTGCAACAAAACATTTTTGGACGCGGAGCAAAAGACCTATTTTGCCTCACCTGCAGATTGTGACGCAATTTCACGCAGGCTGCCCAAAGGTAAGCAGGGCCAATGGCTTGCGGATTTGGCAGGGCCCGCGCTAGCCTGCGCCCTTGAATCGCCGCATGACTTCCGGAGAGCCCCCAATGGCCCGCGACCCCCGCTACGACATCCTGTTCGAGCCCGTGCGGATCGGCCCTGTCACCACCAAGAATCGCTTCTATCAGGTGCCCCACTGTAACGGCATGGGCTACCGCGATGCCACGGCGCTGGCCACGATGCGCGCCATCAAGGCGGAAGGCGGCTGGGGCGTGGTCTGCACGGAGCAGGTGGAAATCCATCCCTCGGGCGATATTTCGCCCTTCATCGAACTCCGCATCTGGGATGACAGCGACGTGCCGATGCTGGCCCGCATTGCCGAAGCGGTGAAGGCCAAGGGCGCGCTGGCGGGATTGCAGCTCTGCCACAACCTGACCAACGCGGCGAACCTCTACTCCCGCGAAATCCCGCTGGGGCCCGCGGAACTGCCCGTCTATTCGCCCTTCAACGATCCGGTGCAGGCGCGCGCCATGGACAAGCAGGACATCCGCAACCTGCGCAAATGGCACCGCGATGCGGCGTTGCGGGCGAAGCGGGCCGGCTTCAACATTCTCTATGCCTATGCGGGCAAGTTGTTCGGCGGCGCCATGTTCTTCCTCACCAGGCGGTATAATACGCGCACCGACGAATATGGCGGTTCGCTGGAAAACCGCGCCCGCCTGCTGAAGGAACTGATCGAGGATACCAAGGACGCGGTGGGCGACACCTGCGCGGTGGCCTGCCGGATCTCCGTCGATGAGCTTCTGGGCGAGGAAGGACTCCACGCGGCGGAAACGCAGGACATCATCGCCTATCTGGGCGAACTGCCCGACCTCTGGGACCTGACGCTCTCCGGCTGGGACAATGACAGCCAGACCTCGCGCTTTGCCGAAGAAGGCTATCAGGAGAAATTCCAGACCGGCATCAAGAAGCTGACCTCGAAGCCTGTGGTGGGCGTCGGGCGCATCACCTCGCCCGACTACATGGTGAAGCTCATCCGCTCCGGCGTGCTGGATCTGATCGGTTCGGCCAGGCCGTCGATTGCCGATCCCTTTATCCCGAAGAAGATCGAGGAAGGCCGGATCGAGGACATCCGCGAATGCATCGGCTGCAACATGTGCGTGGCGGGCGACCACACGCAGGTGCCGATGCGCTGCACGCAGAATCCCTCGATGGGCGAGGAATGGCGGCGCGGCTGGCACCCCGAGATCATCCGGCCGAAGCAATCCAGCGCGAAGGTGCTGGTCGTCGGCTCAGGCCCTGCGGGGCTCGAGGCGGCGATGATGCTGGGCCGCCGCGGCCATGAGGTGATCCTCGCCGACAAGGCGCGCGAACTGGGCGGCAGGCTGGCGAAGGAACGGAAGCTGCCCGGCCTTTCCGCCTGGGGCCGCGTCGTGGATTACCGGCTGGGGCAGATCGAAAAAATGCCCAACATCGAACTCTACCGCGAAAGTGATCTGTCCACGGAGGATATTCTGGGCCTGGGCTGCGATCATGTAGCCCTTGCGGTGGGCGCGACCTGGCGGCGCGATGGCGTGGCGCGCTTTCACCTGAAGCCCATCGCCATTGCCCCCGATGCCGATGCGCTGACGCCGGATGACATCATGGCGGGCGCCCGCCCCAAGCGCCGCAAGGTGGTGATCTATGATGACGAGCACTATTACATGGGTGGCGTCCTGGCCGAGTTGCTGGTGAAGGGCGGCCATGAAGTGACGTTGGTGACGCCGGCGGGCCATGTCTCCGACTGGATGCGCAACACCATGGAGCAGCATTTCGTGCAGGGTCGCCTGCTGAACCTCGGCGTGAAGCTCATCACCCATCATGCGGTGACGGCGGTGGGCGCGGACTCTGCCGATGTGACCTGCCCGTTCACCGGCAAGACGGAGGTGTTCGGCGATTGCTCCACGGTTCTCGTCACCGCCCGCCAGAGCAGCCGCAGCCTGTTCGACGATCTGAACGTCCGCGAAGCGGACTGGGCCGATCAGGGCCTCAAGAGCGTCAGCGTGATCGGCGACGCCCTGAGCCCCGGCACCATCGCCGCTGCCGTATGGAGCGGCAGGCGCTATGCGGAGGAAATGGACGTGCCGAAGGATCCTGACGCGCCCCTGTTCCGCCGCGAAGTGACGAGATTGAGTGCCGGGCCATTTTACTGGAGCAGCTGAACGGCATGGGCCGTCCGATTCTCATCATCGTCCATTCCGAACAATCGACGCCCGGCCGCATCGGCCATCTGTTGAAAGAGACGGGCTACAGCCTCGATATCCGCAGGCCCTGCCTTGGCGACGCGCTTCCCGAAACCATGGCGGCCCATGATGGCGCGGTGATCTTCGGCGGGCCGATGAGCGCCAATGACAGCGATGAGTGGATCGCCCGTGAGATCGACTGGATCGGCGTGCCGCTGAAGGAGAAAAAGCCGTTCCTTGGCGTGTGCCTGGGCGCGCAGATGATGGCCAAGCATCTGGGCGGCACGGTCGGCCCACACCCGCAAGAGCAGGTGGAGATCGGCTACTATCCCATCCGCCCCACGCCCGAGGGCGAGAAGCTGGGCGCATGGCCCACGCTTGTTTACCAGTGGCACCGGGAGAGCTTTTCCATGACCCATGGCATGGAGCGGCTGGCCACCGGCGATACCTTCGAGAACCAGGCGGTGCGCTATGGCGAGACCGCCTGGGGCATCCAGTTTCACCCGGAGGTGACGCGGCTCCTGATGCACCGCTGGGCCGTGCTGGGAGCCCACCGCTTCGTGCTGCCCGGCGCGCAGCAGGCGGCCGAGCATTTGAACGGAAACCTCGTCCACGACCCCGCCGTGCGCGATTGGCTGGACCGCTTTCTCACCCGCTGGTTGCAGCCAGTCCAGAGCGACACAGCCGGTTAACCCTTTTTTGTCAAAGATTTATGCGTGGCGGAAAGGGTTTGGAAACTCTGTGCAGGCATGATCGCAGGCATGGCAGCGCCCATGCAGGGGATGCTCCAAGAGGGCCGGGATTTGGTACTGCGTACCCGGACCCCTGAATTCGCGGGGAGCCAGGCAACCGGCTCCCCGTTTCAGTTCCATAAACAAAAGAGGCGCCGCCCGCAGGCAGCGCCCCTCTCATTCATACAGTCAGATCGTCAGGCCGCCTTGCGGGCTTCGATCTGGGCCGGCTCGCTGCCGCTGGTAATGGCAATGCTGCGCGGCTTAAGCGCTTCCGGAATGGTGCGCTTCAGCGACAGATGCAGCAGGCCGTTGTCCATGGCGGCGCCCTGTACTTCCACATGATCGGCAAGCTGGAACCGGCGCTCGAAGGCGCGGGCCGCGATGCCCTGATGGAGGTATTCGGTCTTGGCCGGAGCGGACTCGGGCTTCTTGCCGGTGATGGTGAGGGCGTTGCCCTTCACTTCGATGGCGATGTCATTGGCCGAAAAGCCGGCCACCGCCATGGTGATGCGGTATTCGTCTTCGCCCACGCGCTCGATGTTGTAGGGCGGATAGGTGGGAGCTTCGACGGAAGCTGCCTCGTCAAACATGCGGGCCAGACGGTCAAAGCCGACGGTGGAACGGTAAAGGGGGGTGAGGTCAAACATGGTCACATTCTCTCCTTGAGCAATGTTGGTGTTGCCCGCCGGATTGGCCGGGCTGACGTTCAGACTACGGGACCGGTCGGGCTCCCGCTGTCGTGAAATGGGTTTCTCCGCGCCCGTTTCAAGACCCTCCTTACCCACATGAACGCCAGATGAACGGCGCCATCGGATTTCGTTCAGCATGAAAGCGCCATGATTGCGGGCCAAGAGGCTGGGGAGCCTGTATGTGTCCTGAGGAGGGCCGGAATATGTTAACGAAGGGAATTGCCGCTGCTGCGATTGTGGCGGTGGGTTTGGTTGGCGGGGCTGTTGACGCATCCGCGAAGACGAGCGTGCATGTCGGCATCGGCCTCGGTGGCTGGGGCCCCGGATATGGCAACGGCTGGTGCTGGCGGCACCCGGGCGCCTGTGGCCATGGGCCCGGCTATTACCCCGCGCCGGGCTATTATGCGCCGCCGCCGGTTTATTACGCTCCGCCGCCGGCCTATTATCCGCCGCAGCCCGTTTATGGCGGCTACGGCATGTCCTGCGGACAGGCCAAATCAATCGTGCGCGCCAAGGGTTATTATAGCGTCTCGACGCGCGATTGCGCCGGAAGCACCTACAGCTTCGTGGGTTTCCGCAACGGCGGCCGGTTCCTGGTGTCGGTGAATGCCAGGAGCGGCAACACCTGGTCGCGGCCCTGGTAAGGATTGAAACGCCGGTGTGGCGTTCCGATCTCTTGTAACAAGACTCTGGCGCCCGGAATTCTTCGGGCGCCAAACGGCCCGTAAAGTTCTTTTTGGGGGAACTGCCATGACACATCGCGCCCTGTTGGCGCTCCTCGCCTTAAGCGTATCGGCGGGCCTTCTCGTTTCGCCGGCCGAAGCGCGCAAGCGTTATTATTACTATGGCGCGCCCTACCCCGCCTATTATCCCAACCAGCCCGGCTTCATCCCCGCCGATCCATACATGCGCTATTACAGCGACCAGTATGACGCCGAGCAATATGGCGATGACGATGATGACCAATATGGCAACAACGGCTTCGACGAGGATTATTACCAGCCGAAACTGAAGGCGGCCAACCGCAAGGCGAGCCCGGCGCAGATCGAATCCTATTCGCGCAGCAAATCCGCCAAGCCCGTCGAGCAGGCGAGCCGAACCGTTGACGATGCGCCCACCGGCTCCATTTCCAAGAAGCCCGTGACCAAGCCTGTGGCGGCGGTGCCCGCCACGAAACCAGTGACTTGCGACAAGGCTACGTCCATCGTGCAAGGGTATGGCTTCAGCGGCGTGAAATCGACAAGCTGCACCGGCTCGACCTATGCCTTCGCGGCCACCCGCGACGGCAAGAACTACACGATCAAGCTCAACGCCAAGAGCGGCGAACTGACAGACGTCCGCAAACTGCAGTAGCGCCAAAAACTCCCGGCTTTTCCCGCGCCCCGGCCTTCGCTACAGAAGGCCGGGGCGTTTTCATGCAACTTCATCCAACCGCCGACAATCCCGCGCCGCCGGGCGCCGTGTGCCACTCCGTCGCCTCGACGGGGGGGGTCTATGTGCGCGCCATGTATGCGCTTGTGGACAATCCGCGCGGCACCGTCGTGCTGATGGGCGGCCGTGGCGATTTCATGGAACGCTATTTTGAAACCATGCGCGACCTGATGGCGCTGGGCTTCGCCGTGGCAGCCTTTGATTTCCGCGGACAGGGCGGTTCTGACCGGCTTCTCGATGACACGCGCAGGGGCCACATCCGCGACTTCGCGCATTTCGCGGAAGATCTGGAATCGGTGATGTCCGCCGTGGTCGAACCCTATTGCCCGGCGCCCTACTATGCCCTTGGCCATTCGACCGGCGGCGGCGTGCTGCTGCTGGCGCTCCGTCACATGAAATCATTCCAGCGCGCCGCCGTGATCGCGCCGCTCATCGATTTGAATTACCAGGGCTGGCCGCGCCCGGTGGTTTCGGCATTGGTGGCGCTGTTCAACGGGCTGGGGCTGGGCTGGGCGTTCCTTCCCGGCTACCGGCGGGGACCCTTGGGGAGAAAAGATTTTCCCGGCAATCCGCTGACCTCCCATCAAACCCGCTGGGACAGGGATTCCGGCATTCTCGAGGAATACCCCGCACTCGGCACCGGCGGGCCGACCTTCGCGTGGCTCAGGGCCGCGCGGCGTGCCACCAAAACGCTTGGCGCGCTGAGCCAGAAATATCCCCTCACCTGCCCGGTGATGATCGTGGCGGCGGGCAAGGAACGGGTGGTGAGCATGGATGCGATGCGCCGCTTCGCCGCCCGCGTTCCCTACGTCTCGCTGGTGATGATCCGCGAATCCTTGCACGAGGTGCTGGCCGAAACCGACGATGTGCGGAACCAGTTCCTCGCCGCCTTCGATGCCTTCATCCGCGCCGGTGAAGACGAGGCTTAACCGCCGATCTGCTCATAGGCGAGGTTGATGCGCACCAGCATGGCGGCGGCATAGTCGGTCATTTCCTTGGGGAGATCGAGCGTCGCCATGCGGTCGGGATGATAGCGCTTGGCCTGTTGATGATAGGCGGCCCTGATGGCCTCGGGCGAAGCGCCCCGCTCCACGCCCAAGACGGCATAGGGATCGAAATGATTCTTGTCGGTGGTGCGGCGCTGCTGGTTCAACTGGTTGATCTTCGGGACGTCGATCAGGTCCACCCGGCGGATCGCATGCTTGGAGATGAAGGCCTGCCGGTTGTCGGAATCCATCACATCAATGAAATGGTCGGCATTGTTGATGGCTTCCGAGAGCTTGCCCGACAGCGGCAGCTTGACCGAGACCGTGGAGGTCGATCCGTCATTCAGCATGATGGCGATCAAGGCACGGCTGATCTTGTTTTCGGCGTTCGAGAACATCAAATTTCCCCGGAAAGCGCCAGCATGGCGAAAAGCCCGCAAACAACCGTTAAATTGCCTTTGCAGAATGAGCGTGCTAAGCGGCCCCGCAATTCCCACAGTTAAGAAAGTCTTGGCGCCACATGAATTTGCGCAACATTGCCATCATTGCCCACGTCGACCACGGCAAGACCACCCTGATTGACCGCCTGCTGTCGCAGTCCGGCTCCTTCCGCGACAACCAGAAGGTGGCCGAACGCGCCATGGATTCGAACGATCTCGAGCGTGAGCGCGGCATCACCATCCTCGCCAAGGTGACGTCTCTGGTGTGGAAGGACACCCGTATCAACATCGTTGACACGCCGGGCCACGCCGATTTCGGCGGCGAGGTGGAGCGCATCCTGAATATGGTCGACGGCGCCGTGCTGCTGGTGGACGCCGCCGAGGGCCCCATGCCACAGACCAAATTCGTGCTGCAGAAAGCGCTGAAGATCGGCCTGAGGCCTATCGTCTGCATCAACAAGATCGACCGCCCCGACGAGCGCCACAACGAGGTGGTGAACGAGGTGTTCGACCTCTTCGCCAATCTCGACGCCAATGAAGAGCAGCTCGATTTCCCGATCATCTATGGCTCCGCCAAGCAGGGCTGGATGGCGACGAATCCTACCGGCCCCCAGGATAACATGGCGCCGCTGTTCGATCTGATCGTCAGCCATTTCACGTCGCCCCCGGTTGAGGAAGGCCCCTTCCGCATGCTGGTGACGACGATTGAGTCCAATTCCTTCCTTGGCCGCGTGCTGACCGGCCGCGTGCGCTCCGGCCGCATCAAGGCCAACCAGCCCGTCAAGGCGCTGGCCCGCGACGGCAAGGTCGTTGAACAGGGCCGCGTGTCGAAGGTGCTGGCCTTCCGCGGCCTTGAGCGTACGCCCGTCGATGAGGCGGAAGCGGGCGACATCATCGCCATTTCCGGCCTCACCACCGCGACGGTGGCCGACACCATCTGCGATCCTTCGGTGAGTGAACCGATCGCCGCGCAGCCCATCGACCCGCCCACCCTCACCATGACCTTCCGCATCAACGACGGCCCGCTGGCCGGCAAGGAAGGCGACAAGGTGCAATCCCGCGTGATCCGCGACCGCCTGCTGCGCGAGGCGGAAGGCAATGTGGCGCTGAAGGTGACGCCATCCGAAAACGAGACCGACGCCTTTGAAGTGGCGGGGCGCGGCGAATTGCAGCTCGGCATCCTGATCGAGACGATGCGCCGCGAGGGCTTTGAACTGACCGTGGGCCGCCCGCGCGTGGTGTTCAAGATCGACGAGGCAACCGGCGAAAAGCTCGAGCCCGTCGAGGAAGTCATCATCGACGTCGACGAGAACTATACCGGCGTCGTGGTGCAGAAGCTCTCCGAGCGCAAGGCCGAGCTCAAGGACATGCGGCCCTCGGGCGTGGGACGCCAGCGCATCGTGTTCCATGCGCCGACCCGCGGCCTCATCGGCTATCAGTCGGAGCTTCTCTCCGACACGCGCGGCACCGCCATCTTCAACCGCCTGTTCCACGGCTATGCGCCGCATTTCGGCGACATTCCCGGCCGCCACACCGGCGCTCTGATTTCCAACTCGGATGGCGAGGCGGTGGCCTATGCGATCTTCAACCTGCAGGATCGCGGCCCCATGTTCATCGAACACGGCACCAAGGTCTATCCCGGCATGATCGTCGGCGAGCACACGCGCGGCAATGATCTTGAGCTCAACGTCATCAAGGGCAAGAAGCTCTCGAACGTGCGCGCCGCCGGCAAGGACGAGGCGCTGATCTTGACGCCGCCCATCCGCATGTCGCTGGAAAAGGCGCTGGCCTATGTGGGCGAGGACGAGCTAGTGGAAGTGACGCCGAAGTCCATCCGCCTGCGCAAGACCATCCTCGATCCCAACGAGCGCAAGAAAGCCAGCCGCATCAAGGAAGCCGAGAGCGCGGCGTAGTTTTTACTTATGTCACCCCGGCGAAAGCCGGGGCCCAGGCTTGGCCGCTGGCGTGCCGGTTGACAGTCTGGGTCCCGGCATACGCCGGGATGACAGATATAATCGGCGCCGTTACTCCTTCTCCATCTCCATGCAGGAGATGAGATCAATAAGGATTCACGGCGTGGTTTGCGCGCAGGGCGTATTCCACGTTGACTGGTCCTTGCGTTCGCCTTCACCGTCCAACCAGGACGGCACATCCCTGAAGCAATTGAACGCTTGAGACCGGTGATCCGCAATGTCACGCGCCTGCGTCATCGCATCGGGCAAGGCGGCACTCACGGTCGCAACCCGGCAGGAATTTCCGGCTTCGATCTTTGTGATGACGATGAATGGCTTGGCTTCGGCCATTTGGCCGCCATCCCACCAGACGCTCCAAAGCTGAAGTGCCGCAAACGCCTTGCCGCCCTGCATGCGCCATTCAATGCCCGTGTCGGCATAGTTGAAGCCGTTGATCGTCTGCCGCGCCGCGCAATGATGCACCGCATCGGCCCCAAACGCCGTCATCTGGTGCCGGTCAATCTCGGCGAAATAGACAGGCACCGGCTGGTCCTTCGAACACAGCCATCCTCCGGCAAATTCTCCATCCTGCTTCGCCACCTGCGCGCACGTATCGCTGTTGAACTCCGAAACGGTACTGGTGATGTCTTGCGCTCTGGCAGCGAGGCTTGTCATCAGTGAAGCGATCAGGCCGGACAGCAGCAGAGCCTTTCGCGCACCGGTCATTCCTTCTCCATCTCCATGCAGGAGATGAGATCGATGGGCGGCGGGCCGATTTTGGAATCGACGGTGGGCGTGTCGGTCATGCAGTCGAAATCCGGCGCAAGCGCATCGGCTTCCTCGCGCGCCACGGCGTTGGCATTGGGATAGGAGCCTGCCACATAATGCGCGTGGCAGGATTCGCCTTGCTTGATGGCGGTGATGACGAGCCATGTGGAATGCCCGTCGCCTTCCGGGTTTGACACGCTCCACCGCTCGATGGCCGCAAAGGGCTTGCCGTTGCGGATGCGCCATTCGACGGGGCTGAGCGGCGTGTTGAAGGGATGGAAGGTCTTGCGCATGGCGCAATGTTTCATCGCGTCCTTGCCTTTGCCGAAGGCGGCCGATCCCCGGTCGTCGCTTTCCGAAACGATGATGTCCACGCCGCCAACGCCCTTGCAGGCCCAGGTTCCGGCGTAGACATATTGGTCGCCCTTCTCGATCAGGCGGCAATCCTTCTCCGGATCGAATTTGGAATAGGCGCCTGTCACCTCCGCGGCAGGGGCCGCAGCAGCCCACAGGCACAAGAGCGATGACAGCAGCAGGCGTCTCATGGCATGAGAGTGCCACGCCACCTGATCCGAAGGAAGCCCCATGCGCATCGACGCCATCTCGATTGGAAAGAACCCGCCCGAAGAAGTGAACGTGATCGTCGAGGTGCCGGTGGGGGGCGAGCCGATCAAATATGAGATGGACAAGGAAGCGGGCACGCTGGTGGTGGACCGCTTTCTCTATACCTCGATGCGCTATCCCGGAAACTACGGCTTCATTCCGCACACCCTGTCGGGCGACGGCGACCCGGTGGACGTGCTGATCGCCAACCAGCGCGGCATCATTCCGGGCGCCGTGGTGGCCTGCCGCCCGGTTGGCGTGCTCAAGATGCAGGATGAGGCGGGGGGCGATGAAAAGATCATCGCCGTGCCGACGCCCAAGCTCACGCGGCGCTATGAGAACGTGCATAATTATACCGACCTGCCGGAAATCACCCGCCAGCAGATCGAGCACTTCTTCGAGCACTACAAGGATCTCGAGAAAGGAAAATGGGTGAAGGTGATCGGCTGGGGCGACTCGAAGGAGGCCGAGCAGATGATCCTCGAAGGCATCGCGCGCGCGAAAAAGAAATAGCCTCTCCGCGCGCCGCGCCTTTACATGGCCGGGGCCGCAATGCCCTTGATGGCCGACGCCGCGCGCACCGTGTTGTAGAGCAGGCAGGCAATCGTCATCGGCCCGACGCCGCCCGGCACCGGGGTGATTGACCCCGCGACTTTTTCGCAGGACGCGAAATCGCAATCGCCCACCAGCTTGCCCTTGCCATCGCGCTCAATGCGGTTGATGCCCACGTCAATCACGCAGGCGCCGGGCTTCAGCCAGTCGCCCTTCACCATTTCAGGACGGCCCACGGCGGCGATCACCAAATCGGCGCGGCGCACGATGGCCGGAAGATCGCGGCTTTTGGAGTGGCAGATGGTGACGGTGCAGTTCTCTGCCAGCAGCAATTGCGCCACCGGCTTGCCGACGATGTTGGAGCGGCCGATCACCACCGCTTCCAGCCCTTCGAGCTTGCCCAGCGCATCTTTGGCCAGCATCACCGAGCCGACCGGCGTGCAGGGCACAAGCGACTCCTGCCCCGTCGACAGGCGGCCGACATTCACCACATGGAATCCATCCACATCCTTGTCGGGCGAAATGGCGGTCAGCACCTTCATGGAATCGATGTGTTTGGGCAGCGGCAACTGCACGAGAATTCCATGCACATCCGGATCGGCGTTGAGCTTTTCGACCAGCGCCAGCAGATCGGCTTCCGGCGTTTCGGCGGGCAGTTTGTGCTCCCAGGAGTTCATGCCCACTTCCACCGTCTGCTTGGCCTTGTTGGCGACATAGACCTTGGAAGCCGGATCCTCGCCCACCAGCACCACAGCGAGGCCGGGGGTGAGGCCATGCTTTGATTTCAGCTCCGCGACGGCCTTTGCGATGCGCCCGCGCAGCCCTTCGGCATAGGCCTTTCCATCAATGATCTTCGCCATGTGAGTTCCCATTTCCGTTCGTGAGTTCCGCGACCCGTTCCTCGAGCCGCGTTGATTGGCCTTCGAGCAGCAGCACCTTTTGGCGCTCGGTTTCGCCCGAGGCCAGCGACAGGCGCGATTTGGGCACGCCTGCCCATGCCGCCACCGTTTCGATAACCGCCCTGTTGGCGCGGCCCTTGTCCGGCGCCGCCGTGACCTTGACGGCCAGCGACACGGCACCGCTTGCGTCCCGGTAAAGCCCCGTCACCTCATCGCGCGATGATTTGGGCGTGGCGCGCACAGAGAGCAGCAGGCCGCCCTTCCCCGGACGGAGCGGCGAGGTCATAGCAGGGTGAAATAGGCGTAGACGACGAGATAGCGTACGAACTGCAGGCCGATCAGCAGGATGATCGGCGAAATGTCGATGCCGCCCAGATCCGGCAGGATGCTGCGGATGGGGGCCAGCAGGGGCTCGGTGAGCCGCCTCAGCGCATAGGCCACCTGCCGCACGAAGGGATTGCCGAGATTGATGATGTTGAAGGCGACCAGCCAGCTCATGATCACCATGGCGAGGATGATGTAGAAATAGATATCCAGCAGGGTGAGGATGAGCCAGAGAATGGGGTTCGTCATGGGAAGGAAGCCTCGGAATTGTCTGCGCCCCATGTAGAGAGCGAAGCCTCCGCAAGCAAGCTTGACGGCGGGAAGACCCCCGCTTAAAAGCGGCACCGTTCCAGCGGGGGGCAGTAGCTCAGTTGGGAGAGCGCGGCGTTCGCAATGCCGAGGTCAGGGGTTCGATCCCCCTCTGCTCCACCATGTTCTTCAAAATTTGACCCGGCCTGATCTCATGCATTCAGCGCGTGTTCGAGCGCGTCCAGCATGATGTCCGCTTCCGCCATGCCGAAGCTCATCGGCGGCTTGATCTTCAGGACATTGTCGAACGGCCCGTCCGTGGAGATCAGCACGCCCGCGTCCCGCATGGCGTTGGAGATGTTGGAGGCTTCCTGCGTGGCGGGTTCCAGCGTGGCGCGGTCACGCACCAGTTCAACGCCGAGGAAAAGCCCTTCGCCCCGTACATCGCCGATCAGACTGTGCCGCGCGGCAAGCGCCTCAAGGCCGGACTTAAGATGGGCGCCGGTGGCCAGCGCCTTGGCTTGCAGGCCTTCGTCCTCCAGAACGTCGAGGACCGCCATGCCCACGGCAGCCGACACGGGATTGCCGCCGAACGACGAGAAGAATTCCATGCCGTTGGCGAAGGCTTTGGCAATTTCCGGCGTGGTGATGACGGCCGCCATCGGGTGGCCGTTGCCGATCGGCTTCCCGAGCGTGACGATATCGGGAACAAGTCCCTGCGATCCGTGCGCCCACATGTGATGGCCGACGCGCCCGAAGCCGGTCTGTACTTCATCGACAATGACGAGCCCGCCTGAGGCGCGGACAAGCTCCGCCGCCGTGCTGAGATAAGAATCGGGAAAGAACACCTGCCCGCCGCAGCCCGAAATGGCTTCGGCGATCAATGCCGCCGGGCCATGGCCGGTGCGTGAGCGGATCACCTCGATTTTCTCCGCCACCGAGCGCGCATAGGCCTTGCCGCTGTCCGCGCCGTATCCCTTGAAGCGGCCGCGGTAAGGATCGGCGAGTTCGGCAATCTCCACATAATCGGGCTTGCCGCGCCCGCCTTTGCGGTTGAACTTGTAGGGGCTGACATCGATCAGGCCATTGGTGTTGCCGTGATAGGCCCAGTCGAGCGTGACGGTTTCGCGGTAGCCCGTGACGGTGCGCGCCATGCGCAGCGCCAGCTCATTCGCCTCCGATCCCGAGCAAACGAGATAGACCACCGATAGCGGCTTGGGAAAATAACCGGCCAGCCGCTCCGCATAGTCCAGAATGCCGTCATGGAGATATCGCGTGTTGGTATTGAGGACATAGGCCTGCCGCGCCATCGCCTCCACCACGCGGGGGTGCGAATGGCCGGCATGGCAAATATTGTTCACACCATCCACAAAAGCGCGGCCCGTGTGGTCGTAAAGATAGGAGCCCTGCCCGCGCACGATCTTGAGCTTCTTGCGATAACTGATGGACAGGGACGGCCCGAGGCGCTCCGCCCGCCGCCTGAGCAGGAGATCGGGCGGCGTGGCGTCCGCGTGATAGCTCTCCGGCGCCAGCCGCAGGATGAGGTTCGGGTCCGGCGAGATGCGCGACCACAGCGGCCACAGCGAAGGCTGGCCCACGCCGTGAAACTCTCCGGTTTTCCCCAGCCGGTCGGTGATGACCTGGAAATGCAGATGCGGCGCCCATCCTCCGTTCACGGAAGAATCGCCGATCGACCCGATCTGCTGCCCGGCCTCGACAGACTGCCCCTCCTGCACCATCGCCAGCGACTCGCGCGAGAGATGGCCATAAAGCGTCCAGAACAGCGGGCCGCCATGCCCCGCCTCATGTTCCAGAATAATGGTGGGGCCATAATCGAAGGCAAGCGCATTATCGACAGCACTCAGCACGCGCCCGGCCAGCGGCGCGAGGAGCGGCGTTCCGGCGGCAACAAAAATATCGGTTCCCAGATGTTGAGAGCGCCACTCAGGCGACGCGGGCGTGCTGAACTGATCGCCCTTGTAGACATCGCGGTTTTCGCCATAGAGGCCGATGGCGAAGCGCGCGCCCTGCTGCGCCATGAGGTTTTCCAGCCACGCCCAATAGGCCTGCGGATCGCCCGCATGCTCCATGCCGGGCGCATCGGCGGTGAGCGACAACAGGCACCTGCCCGACCTGTTGAGATCGAAGGGGAACATGGGCGCGGGCCTGCACGCGACGGACGCGAGCCACGCGACAACCGCATCATGCTGTGGCACCGGATCGAGGCCTGCGGCATGGCGCGCGAAGGCGGCGAGAAAGGCGGGGTTGGTCTGGTCGAGCCGCTCCAGCAGCCGGAATGCCGGTGCCTGCGAGACGAGCAGATAGTCATTGTCGGGAAATTCCTTGCCGCGGTGCGAGGAAATGCACACGCTCATGGCGAGCCGCGCGGCCACCAGATCGAAGAGAATCTCCGCCTCATCGCCCTCGACCGGAAATTGCCGCGCATAGGCGCCGATCAATGCCGAAGCCGAGACATAAATATCCTTTGCATCCAGAAGCGCGTAGGCCAGCGTGACGGCGAGTTCATTGATCTGCCGCCCGAAGGTCATGTCGCCGAAGTCGATGAGCCCCGTGACGGCGGGAGAGTCGCCCGCGCCGACAATGATGTTATTGTCGTTGGCGTCCTGATGCACGACTGCGCCGCGCAACAGGGGAAGGCGCGGCAGCGCGCGCGCCTCATAGCGTGCGAAAATGCGACCCACCAGCGCACGCCGGTCATCGGCCACATCCGCAAGCCACGGCTTGACCGCCAGCGCCTCATCGAGATTCCACAAAAAGCCCGGGCGGTGCGCGGCGGGATGGCCGAAGCCGCGCAGCGCCCGCGACAGCCGCCCCATGAATCCGCCGAGGCTCGCCAGCAGCGGACTGCCGCCCTGCACGGCGGAATAAAGCGGACCGGGAAGATAGCTCAGCAGCCTGACGGCGTGGCCCTGCCAGTGCACAATCCCCTCAAGCCCCGCCGATGCGATGACGCGCGGCACGCCGAGCGCAGGATCGCTCACCGCAACGTGGCGCAGCACGGCATTTTGCAGCGCGAGGAAATTCTCATCCTCCGCCGCATTGGCGATCTTCAGCACATAGTCGCCGCCGGGCGATACGACGCGGAAGTTCTGGTCACGCTCGCTCACCAGTTCCTGCAACGTACCGTCGATCCCGTAATCCCGGCGCAAATACGCGGCGGCGGCTTCGGCGGACAGCGAAGGCTTGGGCGAATCAAAGACCGACATCTCGTTCATGGGGCAAGTCCTGTGCAATGGCGGGCTACCAGCCCGCGAATTCCCTGATGGCATCATCACTGACGAGACCTCTTTCCACATCGCCAATGGCGCGATCAAGAATGGAAACGGCCTCATCCGCTTCGGCGCGGGTAAGAACGAGCGGCGGCGTCAGTTCGAGAACATTGGAGTCGAGTCCGACATAGTAAAGCACAAGGCCAAGCTCATAGGCCCGGAACACCGTTTTCGCAGCCAATGCTTTTGCCGGTGTTTTCCCGCCTGACACAAGTTCCACGCCGATCGCCAGACCGCGGCCACGCACGTCGCCGATGGACGGGTGATTCGCTTTGAGGCCAGTCAAACCTTCGAGCAGATGGAGGCCAACATTCGCTGCATGTTCGGCGAGGCCTTCCTGCTCGATTGCCTCCAGCACTGCCAGCCCCGCTGCCACCGAAACCGGATTGCCGTGCAGCGTCTGCATGGAAAAGGCGGTTGCGTGATCCATGATGCTGCGTGGCCCGATCAGCGCCGAAAGCGGCAATCCGCCGCCCAGGCCTTTTCCGAGGCAGACGAGATCTGGCACGAAGCCTTCGTGGCGGAAACAATGCAGAAGGCCGGACCGCCCCAGCCCCACCTTGACCTCATCCGAAACGACCAGAATTCCGTGCTGGCGGCAGAGCGCCACCAGCCTCCGCAGGAATCCCGCCGGCGGCACGATGAGGCCGCCATCGGACTGGATCGGCTCGATGAACAGCGCGCCCACCTCCTGCGGCGGCAGGACTGTGGCGAATTGCTGTTCGAGATCCGAGATCACGTCTTCGCCGTCTTCCCCGTGAAAGGAGCGCGGATAGGCAATCAGCGTCAGCCCGTCGGCGCGCTGCGCGTGGGACTGAACGGTGTGGCCAGAAATCGCCATCGAACCCGCCGTTCCGCCGTGATAGGCGCCGCGGAATGCAATCATGCGGCGGCGGCCCGTCGCCGCAGCAATGGCGCGAAACGCCGTTTCATTGGCGTCAGATCCCGAATGGCCGAACCACACCTTGTGGTCTTTCAGTTCAGGCAGCGATACGAGGAGGCGTTCGGCAAGGTCAACCGCGCCGCGATGCGTGGCCGAGAGAATGCTTGCACCGGCCGGATTGGCGATGGCCGCAGAGACGGCCTTGACGAGTGCGGGATGCCCATAGCCCAGGCTGGCGGATCCCCACGCCGCGGAAAGATCGAGAAGCCTTGCGCCGCTTTCGTCAATGACATGCGCGCCGCTGCCGCCCGTCAGCGCAAGCGGAAAGAACCGCAGCTTCTGGAGCCCGGCGATGGACGCCGCATCCCGCGCATAGATCGAGTTTGCGCCGCTCATCAACTGCGCCGCGACACGGGTGCCGGGATGAGGCCGTCAGGCCGCCAGATCAGAATGAGAATGACGAACCCCAGCACGAAGGCATCGCGGAAAGGCAGTGCCGCTTCGGGAAGGAAGGCCTGAAAGAGAACCTCGAGAATGCCGAGCGTAAAGCCGCCCGCCACAGCACCACTGAGAGAACCAAGCCCCCCGATCACCGCTGCGACGAAGGCTTTGAGCACCGGAACGAAGCCCATTAGCGGATCGACCGATCCGCGCTGCGCCACCCACAACACCGCCGCGATTCCGGCCAGCGCGCCCGACACGGCGAAAGCCACGGCAATCACCCGGTTGGCGCGGATGCCCATGAGCCGCAGCACCTGAAAATCTTCTGCCGCCGCGCGCATCGCCTTGCCCAATGTGGTGCGCCGCAGGAACAGCGACAGCGCCACAAGTGACAGCACCGTTGTGATGATCGACAGCAGCGGCACCACGCCCACGTGGAAAAATCCGAGATCAATCGCGCCGGACAGGGCAGGCGGAAGCGGCACCGCCTTGGAGCGCGCCGATATGCCGTTCTGGAACAGAACACGAAGGATGGCCGACACGGCAAAGCTGGTGAGCAGAAGGCCCGTCACGTCGGCTTTGCGCATGGGGCGGAAGGCGAAACGCTCGGTGAGGAGCGCCGCAACCGTGGCGAAGAAAATCGCGGCGGCAAAGGCGAAGGGAAACGGCAGCGCCGCCGCGATGGAAAAGAACATGCCATAGCCCGCCACCGTCATCAGCTCGCCATGCGCGAAATTGATGAGCGACACGATGGAAAAGACCACGGCGAGGCCGAGCGCGAGCAGCGCATAGATGCCACCAAGGCTGATGGCGTTGATGATCTGCTGCAGAAAAATATCCATGCCGCTACTCCGCGAGATAGGCCTGTTTCACGAGATCGCTTTGCGCAAGTTCGGAGCCCGAGCCATGCAGGACGATCTGCCCCGTCTGGAGAACATATCCATAGTCGGAAATCTCCAGCGCCCGCGAGGCATTCTGTTCGACCAGCAGGATGGTGAGGCCCTTGGCTTTCAGGCTTGCGATCAGATCGAACACCTTGTCGACGATCAGCGGCGCCAGGCCAAGTGACGGCTCATCGAGAAGCAGAAGCCGGGGGCCCGACATCAGCGAGCGTGCGATGGCCAGCATCTGCTGCTCACCGCCCGACAGGAGGCCGGCGGTCTGGTGAAACCGCTCCCTGAGAATGGGAAAGCGGTCCAATTCCTCTTCCATCCGCTGCTTCAGCGCATCACCGCCCGCATGCGCAGCACCTCCGAGATGCAGATTTTCAGCCACCGTGAGGGACGGAAAAACCCGCCGCCCCTCGGGCGTCAATGAAATGCCGCGCCGCACGATATCTTCCGCCGGCTGCCCCGAAATGGTTTGGCCCTCGAAGACAATCGACCCCGTGGACGGGATCAGTCCGGTGATGGCGTTGAGCGTTGAACTCTTGCCGGCCCCATTGGCGCCCAGCAGGACGATGATGGACCCCTTGGGCACGGAGAGGCTGACGCCTTTGACGGCGGCAACTTCTCCGTACTTCACGTTCAATCCTGAGACCTCAAGCATGGGATTTCCCGGCAGGACAGCGCCCCGCCATCAAGGCTTGGGAACCTCCGCCGGATCGGGCGTGGCGGTGAGCACCAGCTTGCGCTTTCCGCCCTCGATCTCGACCAGCGTGATGTCGCGGCTCGGCATCCGGTTGGTGCCGGCATAGGTCACCTTTCCGGTCAGCACCTCGACGTCTTTCAGATTGGCCAGCGCATCGCGAAGGGCCGGTCCGTCGACGGTGCCCGCGGCCTTCACGGCGGCATCTAGAATGTAGGGAATCTCATATCCGGTGGCGACATAGACCGTCTCGGGCAAAGCCCCGGTCGCAGCCTTGTACTTCTCATAGAAAGCACCGAGCTTCGATCCCTCGGCGGGGAAACCCGCCGTGGTGTGGACGATGCCGTCGGCAATGGCGCCAAGCCCGGTTGTCGTCGGGCTGTCGATGCCATCCGAGCCGAGCACCGGTGCCGTGACGCCAGCCCCGCGCAGCTGCTTCAGGAAAGCGGGAAAGTCTGGCTCATAGGCCGCTGTCATGATGACATCGGGTTGCGGATTGAGCGCCTTGATCTTGGTGACCTCGGCGGCGAAATCCTGCTGCCCCATCGTATAGGTGCCTTCGCCTGCGAGCTTTCCGCCCTTCTTGGTGAACACTTCCGTGAAATATTCCGGCAGGCGCAGCGTGTAGGCGCTGTCGGGTGACTTGAGGATATAGGCCGTTTTGTAGCCTTTCTGGATCGCATATTCCGCCAGCAGCGTGGCCTGGCCATTGTCTGCCGGATAGGTGCCGAACATGTAATCGCCCACCGCGTCGGTGATGGTCGGCGTGGTGCCGCAGAAGGTGAGCGTCGGAATCTGCGCAGGCTGACTGATCTGGCCGGCGGCGATTGAAGGATCGGCGTCGCAAGGCGTGATCAGAACCTTCACGCCATCCGCCACCAGCTCCTGCGCCGCCTGAACCGTGGCGGCGGTATCGGTGCGGGTGTCCTTGATGTCGAGCTTGATCATGTATTTGCCGCCAAGCCCGCCCTTGGCATTGAGTTCATCGACCGCCATCTTGAAACCGGCCAGCGAGGGCTGGTCGGCAAAGGCCAATCCGCCGGTCTGGGCTGTCGCCAGGCCAATGGTGACGTCATCGGCCATCGCGGCACCGGAAAACGCAGCCAGCGCCATGGCGCCTGCCATGGCGGAAATCCTCAAAGTCTTCATTCCTGTTTCCTCCTGTTTCAGTGTTTTATTCGCCGGGTTCCGATATAGGCCTCGATCACCGCCGGATCGTTGCGGATCTCCTGCGGCGTTCCTTCGGCAATCTTCTGCCCCTTGTTCAGCACCACCATACGGTCCGACAGCCGCATGATGAGGCGCATGTCATGCTCGACAACCAGAAGGCCGATGTTGTGAGCGGCGCGCAGGTGCTCCAGCGTGCCGATCAGGTCATCGGTTTCAGCCGGGTTCATGCCGGCCGCCGGTTCGTCGAGAAGGAGAAACCTGGGCTCCAGCGCCAGCGCCCGCGCGATCTCAAGCCGCCGCCTGTCGCCATAGGCGAATGAACCGGCCAGATGCCCGGCGCGCCCCTGAAGCCCAAGCTGCTCGAGCCGCGCCATCGCCAGGCTTCGGGCTGCTGCGCCATCATGACCCTTGGCAAGCGCCGCAACGGCGACATTTTCAAGCGCCGTCATGCGGTCGAAGAGCCGGATGTTCTGGAAGGTGCGGCCAAGGCCGGCAACCGCCATGCGGTCTGGCCGCTCGCCCGTAACCGTCTTTCCCTCGATGACGACATCGCCCTCGGTGGGTTTCGCCTGGCCGCAGATGATGTTGATGAGCGTTGTTTTCCCCGCGCCATTGGGGCCGATCAGACCTGTCACCTTGCCGGCGGGCACGGAAAAACTGATGTTGTCCAGCGCCACCAGGCCACCAAACCGCATCGTGACGGATTTGACCTCAAGGGCGGCACCCGGCGGCTGCTCGATCTTCGGAGTGGGGCTTGCCGCAATCACTTGTTTCGGCCAGTCGGGCCCAGCCTCCGCCAGCCCAACAAGGCCCAGAGGCCTCCGCCAGATGGTGAGCAGCAGGGCGAGCCCGATACCAAGCTGCGGCAGGCCGAAGATGCCGGGCACCGCCACAAAGCCGAGGTCAACGCCGGTTTCGGCATGGCGGAGGATCTGCACCACGGCGGCGAGCAGAATTGTGCCCGCCACCGCACCCGTGACCGTCAGCATGCCGCCGACGATCAGCATGGCGACCAGCGTGAAGGTGAGGTCGAAATAGAAATCCTTGGGCGAAAACGCGCCGAGAAAACCGCCATAAAGCGCGCCCGCCACAAGCGCCAGCGTGATGCTCAATGTCCACCCGGCGTGCCGCGACGCCCGCACATTCACCCCCGTGGCCGCCGCTGCAATCTCGTTTTCACGCGCGGCGCGAAGCCTGAGGCCCAGCGGCGTTTCCTTGACGATCCGCGCCACGAGAATGAACAGTGCCGCCACCGCAAATGCAACGCCCACGGTGGTGAGGCGGGGAACGCCATAGAAGGTCTGGCTGCCGCGGGTGAAATCCCTGGCGCCGATCAGCGTGACATGGATGATGATGAGAAAAGCCAGCGTGCCGATCGCCGCCGAACCTGTGGAAAGCCGCGCCAGCGGAATGCCGGAGAGATACCCAACCACAAGGCCGAGAAGCGCAACGATGAGCAGCGTTGAGAAAAGAGACAGTTGATAGCCTTGAAGCCAGGCCGGAAGCTGGGGAAGAGCGGAGGACTGCACGGCCTTCGACATGGTGAGTATGCCCGCCGCATAAGCGCCGATGCCCATGAAGGCGGAGTGCCCGAAGGAGACGATGCCGGAATTGCCGCTGAACACCGCCAGCGCCAGCACGGCTGAAATCTGCAGCAGCACGAGCGTGGCGATGTTGACGCCGGCATTTCCGAATCCGAGCGACACGGCAAGCGCGAGAATTCCGACCGCCGCGATCAGCAGCGCCGCACTGGTCCATGCGCGGGCGGGAACTCCGGTCCAGAAGGACATTGCGAAACCTTGGTTATGGAATTTTCAGCCTAACACGCACCTCGGAGGTTATGTCAAATATTTGTTTCAGTTTACGAAGCGCAAAACAAATGTTGTAATGAAATCCACATGACAGCCAGGCATGCAATGACACGCAAGAAGGCAGTTCCGGCAAAGGCCCTTTCGCAGCCGGCGCGGACAGTGCGCGACCGCCTGATGGAACAGGGGCGCGCCTTCTCGAAGTCCGAACTCAAGGTTGTCCGCATCCTGCTGTCCAATTATCCGGCAGCCGGCCTCACCACGGTGTCGAAGCTTGCCAAGCAAGCAGGCGTCAGCGATCCGACGGCGCTCCGCCTTGCCCAAAGATTGGGCTTCGACGGCTTCACGGAAATGCAGGATGCGCTGCTGACCGAGGTGGAAGCCCACATGCGCTCGCCGCTGACATTGCAGCAAGCTCCGGCGGCGCGCCAGCGGCCCGACGTCTACCGCGCCTTCTTCGCCGACACACTGGCGCAATGCGAGACGGCCACACGGGAAACCGCCACCGCCGATTATGAACGGGCGGTTTTACTTCTGTCGGATCCGCGGATGACCGTTCTGTGCATGGGAGGGCGCTTCAGCCGCTTCGTGGCGGGCATCCTTCAGCGCTGCCTTCACCATCTGCGCGAGGGCGCCGTTTTTCTGGACGGCAACGCGGCTGACATGGTTGATGAGCTGGCGTTGATCGGCAAGCGCCATGTCCTCGTTGTGTTTGATTACCGGCGCTATCAGGCGGATACGATCCGCTTTGCCGCCCAGGCAAAGGATCGCGGCGCCCGCATCGTCCTGCTTACAGACAGCTGGAAATCACCCATATCGGCATTTGCCGACATCACCATCACCGCGCCCACGGCCACATCCTCGCCGTTTGACACGCTGGTGACGCCGCTCCTTCAGGTGGAAGCCATCGCGGCGGCGGTGGCGGAACGGCGCGGCGCCGACTGGCGTGACCGCGCGGCACGGCTTGAGGAAGTGCGGACCGAAAATCACGTGACGCTCGACAATTCATCGCGATCTTCCAAGATGAAAACGCAACCCCGCAACCGCGCGGCCAAAATCAGGAACAGCCCATGAAAAACCCGGACAGGCGCGAAGCGCATTACAAGGCAGGCGAGACTGCGGTTCTCTTCGTCGACATGCAGAAGATGTTCTGCATTCCCGGGCTTGACCCCGCTCACCCCGAAATGAATTCCGAACATTATTATTTCAAACGGCTGAAGGCCATGGTGATCCCCAACCAGGTGCGCATCCTCGCGGCCGCCAGGGCCAAAGGCGTTCAGGTGATGCACACCATCATCGAATCCCTGACCGAAGATTGCCGCGATGCCTCGCTGGATCACAAGCTCTCCGATCTTCTTGTGCCGAAGGGCCATCCCCTGGCGCCGCCGATCGATGAACTGGCTCCCATCAGCAACGAAATCGTCCTGCCCAAGACATCCTCGGGCGTCTTCAACTCGACCAATATCGACTATGTGCTGCGCAATCTTGGCATCCGCTATCTGATCGTCGCCGGCGTGGTGACCGACCAGTGCGTCGACATGGCGGTGCGAGATGCCGCGGACCGCGGCTATCTCGTGTCCATGCCCGGCGATGCCTCAGCCACCTACACGCAGGAACGCCACGATACGGCGCTCAACGCCTACAAGGGCTATTGCTGGATTACAGACACGGATACGGTCGTATCGCGGATCAACGCCATCGAAAGCAAAACCGCATGACAGAGCGTTCCGGCATTCATGATCCGCTGGTCACTTTCGTGACCACCGACTATGCCGGCATCACGCGCGGCAGATCAATCACCGCCGCAAGCTATATCCCCGGCCAGGCCAAGACGCTGGGCTGGGTTCCGGCCAACATGTCCTTGACGCCGATGGACCTGATCGCCGATCCGAACCCGTGGGGTTCGGCGGGCGATCTTCGCCTTCTGCCCGATGACGATGCGCGTTTCCGCTTCGCCATCGAAGGCTCCGCCACGGCACTCGACATCGTGATGAGCGATATCGTGGAGTTGGACGGGACACCCTGGATATGCTGCCCGCGAAGCTTTCTGAGGAACGCGCTGGACGATCTCCGCAGCGAGACAGGCGCTGAGCTTGTTGCTGCCTTCGAGCATGAGTTTCAGATTTTCGGCGCGGGCTGGTATTCAGCGCCCGCCTTTTCGCTGCAGGCCTTGCGGCAGGCCGACCCCTTTGGCCCGGCGCTCATTGCATCGCTTCGCGAGGCGGGCCTCGACCCGGAGGTGTTCATTGCCGAATATGGCAAGGAACAATTTGAAATCACCATGGCGCCCTGCCCGGCCCTCGCCGCCGCAGACCGCGCCGTGGTGTTGCGCGAAACGGTTCGGGAACTCAGCCGCAACCGCGGCTGGCGCTCCTCATTCGCGCCCAAGACCAGCGCCGATGGCATAGGCAATGGCGTTCATATTCATTTTTCCTTTGCTGACTCGAAAGGCAGGCCCACAACCTATGACGCGGCAAAGCCGGGCGGCGTATCCGATCTCGCAGCCAGTTTTGTAGCGGGAATACTCAAACATCTTCCGGCGCTGATTGCTTTCACCGCGCCAAGCCCGATTTCATATCTGAGGCTTCAGCCGCATCACTGGAGCTCAAGCTATACCTGGTTCGGCGATCAGGACCGCGAGGCAAGCCTCCGGATTTGCCCCATCAACCGGGTGGGAAAAAGCGATCCCGCCAAGGCTTTCAATATCGAATACCGCCCTGCCGATGCTTGCGCCTGCCCGCATCTGGCGCTTGGCGTGATGGTGCGCGCGGGACTGGAGGGCATAAGAGCGAAGCTCGCGGCGCCACCGCTTTTTTCCGGCGATCCCGCACTGCTCTGTTCTGAAGAGTGCGAAGCATTGGGACTGCGCAGGCTTCCACAGACACTGGCGCAGGCGCTGGACACGCTTCTGCAGGACTCAACAGTGTGCAGCTGGTTCGATCCAAAGGCACTGGAGACCTACACCGGCATGAAGCGCATGGAGTTGAAGCTCGCAGGCGATGCGCTCGATGACGCTCAGTGCCGGCGCTATGCGGAGATCTATTGATGGATGTTACTGAGCAGCTTCCGCCGCCCGTCTCCGTAATCAACCCGGCGGGGACATCGCCCTATCTTTTGATCTGCGAACATGCCTCACGATTCATTCCGGCTTCTTACAAGGGCCTGGGACTAACAGAGGAGGATCTCAGGCGGCACATTGCATGGGACATTGGCGCGGCGGATGTGGCCACGGCCTTGTCCGCTCATCTCGATGCGCCCCTGGTGCTGGCCGGTTACTCGCGGCTGCTGATCGATCTCAACCGTCCGGTCGGCGCTCGGACGTCAATTCCCGACGTCAGCGAAGTGACGGAAATCCCCGGAAACATCAACATATCGGGAAAGGAACGCGAACACCGAGAGCGATCTTACTTCACTCCGTTTCAGGCACAGGTGACGGCTATGATCAATGACAGGCTCAAAGCCGGCATTACGCCCGTGATCGTTGCCATCCATAGCTTCACGCCAGTGTTCAAGGGTTTCGCAAGGCCATGGCATGCTGGCATTCTCTACCGCCGGTCAAAGTCCTTTGGACACAGCTTCGCTGAGGCGCTGGGCGGCGCAAGCCAGCACATCGCGGAAAATGAGCCTTATCAGATCGAGGATGACGGCGACTACACCGTGCCGATTCACGGAGAGGCGCGCGGGCTCGATGCCGTGCTGGTGGAGGTACGGCAGGATCTCATCGCCACCCCCGACGGTGCAAAGGCGTGGGCTCACCGATTGAAGCGCGCACTTTCCGCCCTTCACGCCAAACAATAGCCCCCGCCATTTGAGCGGGGGGCTTCAATGCGCTCTATCAGCCGTAGCGCCTTGTACGTTCAATGTCGGCAGGCGTGGGCTTGTAGTCGCCGGCCTCGGGATCGAACCTCTGCCATCCCGCCGTTTCATATTCTGTACGGCGGCGGGCGATATCGACGAAGCCATTTACGTCAAAGGCGGCAATCACGCGGTCGCGGAGTTCATCGGGATAGCGCACGGTCACCATCGTGCCGCCGCGCCGGATGGCCTCGGAATAGACGTGGGCATCCTGTTCCGGAACGCCCGCATCGACGAGCGCGCCCACGATGCCGCCGGCCGCGGCTCCGGTGACGGCGCCCAGAGCCGTCGCCGCCAGCCACCCTGCCGCCACGACCGGGCCAAGCCCCGGAATGGCGAGAAGCCCCAGCCCCGCCAGCAGGCCAGCGCCGCCGCCGACAGCCGCGCCCACGCCAAGCCCGGCTTCTGTCGCCTCAGGCTTGTTCGAATAGGCAACGTCCTTGTAGGAATCGACACCGCCGCGATTGCCGATGATGCTGATGTCGGCATCCGGGATTCCCGCATCTTTCAGATTGCGGACCGCCTGTTCTGCATCGGCGTAGTTATCATAAACACGATGAACGGTTTTCATGTTAAACTCCTCATTTTTTGACGGGTTCGAAAATCAGTCTTCAGCTTCCAAACACCACATTTCCCTTGTAATCGACAGCAACGCTTTTCTGCGCTCCACTCACCGTGGCCGTGCCGCGCCAGATGCCATCGGCATCCTTCACGAGCGCGGAGACTGCCGTCCCGCCATGCGAGGCGATTCTGTCCCTGGCCTGTGCTTCGGTGAAACTGTTGGCGCCCTTGAACGGCGCGCCTTCCTCCACGGCCGCAGCCGTGTAGAAACCGGCTTGGCAATCCTGAAGGAACGCATCACGCGTGATGCGGCCATCAGCGATCGGTTTGTTGGCAACGCGGTAAAATGCGAGATAGGCTTCGCCCTCACTGTCGCTGATCACGCCATCCTTGTTGACGTCCGCAGCAATGAACTGCGCCGAACATTCCTCTGCTGTGGGCGCCGCGACAGACGGAGCAGCCAGCAATCCCAACGCCACAATGGACGCTGCAGACAATATGGTGATCTTCATTTTTCTCTCCACCTAAGCCCGAGTGCATTTCGCGCACTTGCTGTTTCGTCAATGCGGGGCGGAGAGCAAGGTTCCTGAGAGCGATAGTGGACAGACTATCGGGCGGCCTGCTTTTTCAGATAAGCAAGAAGTTTGCTGCTGATGCTCTGCGGCGTGGCGAAGAAATCCGTCCAGTCCTTCGCCTCAAGCGCCGTCTTTATATTCAAGGCATTGGCCTTTTTATAAGTCGATAGTGTACCCCACGTTACTGGCGTCGCAACCGGAGCGCCGGGCCTGGCGCGCAGCGACCACGGCACGATGGCCGTCGATTTGCTGCGGTTGCGCAGCCAGTCAATGAAAATGCGATTTTTGCGCTTCGCCTTCGACATGGTGGCCACGAAGAGATCGGGCTTCTCCCGCGCGATGCCTTTCGCCATTTCAGAACTGAAAAGAGCCACGTCATCGTCATTCGTCTTGCGGTCGAGCGGGATGATGACATGGATGCCCTTGCCGCCGCTCAGCATCGGCCAGCTCTTGAGCCCGGCCGCCGTGAGATAGTCGCGCAAGAGCAGCGCTGCACTTTTGACATCCGCAAAGGCCAGGCCTTCGTCCGGATCGAGATCGAAGATCACGCGGTCAGGATGATCAAGATCGGGAACAGTTGCATTCCATCCGTGAAACTCGATGGCTCCGAACTGCACGGCGGTGTGAAGGCCCTCCGCGCCATCAAGCATGAAATATTCTCCGGGTGGCGCATCGACCGGCACGATGCCGCGCTTCATGCCGGGAAGCGGATGGCGCTGGAAAAACAGTTCTTTCTCGATTGAATCCGGCGCGCGCAACAGGCTGACCGGCCTGTTGAGGAGATGCGGCAGGATGCGCGCCTGCTGGGCCTCATAATACCGCGCGATGTCGTTCTTGGTGATTCCGTCCTTGGGAAACAACACGCGGTCCGGATGCGTGACGCTCCAGTCCATGTTTTTTTCGTCTTTCGGCTTGGGCGATGACTTGGCCATGGTGTGTGTCTCCACACGCGGGACGGGGCGATCCGATTGCAGTCCGAGAAAGCGAGCCTGCCGCAATTGCCGGTCCTGCGTCCAGCCGCCAAAGCCAACCTCGGCGGCAAAGGGCTGTTTCACAAAGATAGCACCTGACGGCAGAAGTTCGCTGTTCCGAAGGGCAGGCGGAGTCTTGCGCGCAGGCTTCAGCAAAGGCGCAAGCAGAGCGCGGGTTTTCTGATTGTAGCCCGTGCCGACGCGCCCGATGTAGCGCAGAGTGCCTTGGCTTTCATCCGCGGCGAGAAGCGAGGCGAAGCTCTCATGTTTGTCCGACGGCATGTAGCCGATGATGATGGCATCCGTGCGCCTGTCGCCCTTGATCTTCAGCCAGTCACCGGACCGCCCGCTGCGATAGGGTGAATTGCCACGCTTGGCGATGATGCCCTCGGCCCCTGCGGCAACCGCCTTGTCAAAAAAGGCCTGGCCCTCCCCCCGCCAGTCTCCGGCGAGATGGATATGGCCATTCTTTCCGGCAGGCACGAGGCCAGCAAGGCGTTTTTTCCGCTCCATCAGCGGCAACTGCCGCAGATCCGCTCCGTCGATCATCAGGACGTCGAACGCCATGAATATGATGTTGCCAGCCTTGCCTGCTTCCAGCGCCGCGACGAGCGCGGGGAAATCGGAGATGCCTTTGCCATCGAGCACCACAGCCTCGCCGTCGATGAGGCAGGATGAGCATGACAGGAGCTTTGCGTCATCGGCGATGGGCTTGAACTTTGCGGTCCAGTCAAGGCCGCTGCGCGTGTAGAGACGCGCCGCGCCATCAGCCGAAGCCAGCATCAGGCGGTAGCCGTCATATTTCATTTCAAACAGCCAGCCGGCGCCATCGGGCGGCGTGTCCGCCGTTCCGCACAATTGCGGGGCAATGAATTGGGGAAAGGAAAAATCTGCGCTCTTTGGAATGGCGGGAATGCCTGGCGCTCCCGTCCTGATCTCGGCATGGGTTCTGTTGGTGGACACGCTTCCCGGATAACGCGCGAGAAGCGTTGAGGGCCCTTCGGCGTATTCATCCCGCTCCTTGATCAGCAGCCAGTTCTCGCGCTTGCCCTCCGCTTTCATCCGCACCAGAACCCAGCGCCCGTGCATGCGCTGGCCTCGGGCTTCAAATTTGATCTCGCCTTTCCTGAGGGCTTCGGCGGGATCGCCATTGAGCGGGACATAGGTGCCATACTCCCAAAGCTGCACCACGCCTGCCCCATAGTTTCCGTCCGGAATGACACCTTCAAACGATTGGTATGAGAGCGGGTGGTCTTCGGTACGCACCGCCAAGCGCTTGTCATGCGGGTCGGCGGATGGACCGCGCGTCACCGCCCAGCTTGCCAGCACGCCATTGATTTCGAGGCGGAGGTCATAGTGATCGCGCGCGGCCAGATGATGCTGCACGACAAGCTGGCGATTGGCCCGCGCGGGCTTTGGCGCAGGCTCGGGCGTCTTGGCGAAATTCCGCTTCTGGAGATAAGGCTCAAGTGCATCCGTGCGGCGCGCCATGGACGCTCAAGCCCGGCGCTTCACGGTCTTTTTTGCGGGTTTTTTCGGCGCGGCTGGGGCGGCTTTGCGCGCTGGCTTTTCTCCCGGCTCCCCATTGCCCAGGGAGCGCTTCAGTGCATCCATGAAATCGATGACCTTGCCGCCCTGCTCTTCGTCGTTTTCCACCGCCACGCTCTGCCCTTTGGACAGTTTGCGCGACACGAGTTCGCGCAGCGCATCGGCATAGTGGTTCTTGAACCGCGAGGCATCAAAGGGCCCTGACTTCTTGGCGATCAGCTCCTGCGCCATCTCTTCCATGTCTTTCGACACGGAGGCCTTGCCAAGCCCTGCGAACACATCATCGGCGTCTTTCAACTCGCTCTCGTAGCGAAGCGTATCGAGCACCATGCCATTGCCGCCAGGATAGAGCGCCACCAGATTTTCGCGGCCGCGCAGGGTGAGCTGCCCGATGCCGATTTTCTTGCTGGCCTTCAGCGCATCGCGGATGACGGAATAGCCTTCCTCGGCCACGTCTCCATCCGGCAACACGTAATAGGGCCGCTCGAAATAGAGCGGGTCAATTTCATCCTGATCCACGAATTGCGTGAGTTCAACCGTATGGCGGCTGGAGAGTTTGAGCGAGTCCAGATCCTTGTCTTCCATGAAAACATAGTTTCCCGGCTCGACTTCATAGGCCATGACGATGTCGTCCTTCGCCACCTCGCCGCGCCCGGGCGCCATTTTCACATATTTGATGCGCTGGTGCGATTTCCGGTCAACCTGGTGAAAATGTATTTCCGCATCGGCGCGCTCGGCACTGACGAGCCGGATTGGAATATTGACCAGCGCAAGCCGGAGATGCCCTTTCCAGAATGTCCTCACACTTTCGCGCATAACCATCCCCTCGCGTGCAAACGTAAATAAGCGCAACTCAACTGCGCGTGATGGCTATTTGTTCCCGGAGGGGCATAATTTTCCGCAGCGTCACGAATAGCACTGCAAGCGTAGAGTTAGCCTGCCGGGCGCAAGTTGCTTGACCAAATTCTCACCCTCCCTGTAGTGTTGTCCACCTATCCAGATCATTGTCCGCCATTTCGGAATTCCATATCGAACCAAGGCGGGTGGCGATGCGTGCGGAGCGGAAGCATGGGGTTGCTCGACGGCAGGGTTTGTATCGTCACTGGCGCAGGCCAGGGGTTGGGACGCTCCGTCAGCCTCGAAATGGCGGTTGAAGGCGCAATTACTGTCCTGATCGAGAGAAATGCCGAGGCCGCACAGCGTGTTTGCGATGAGATCGGCGCGGCCGACGGCCGCGCGGTGCGATACAGCCTCGATGTCACCGACTATGACGCCTATGCAGAGGCCGTCGCGGGCGTCGTCCAGGAATTCGGACGCATTGACGTTCTCGTGAACAATGCAGCCATCAATCCAAAGCCGGCCACGATCCTGACTGACACGCTGGAAGATTGGCGGCGCACCATCGCCGTCAATCTCGAAGCGGTCTACATGGGCAGCAAGCTCGTGGCGCCGCACATGGCGAAGCAGAATTCCGGCCGCATCATCCACATCGCCTCCATTCAGGGTTTTGCCTCAAGCGGCGATGTCGGCTCTTACAATGCGGCCAAGGGCGGCATCCTTGCTTACACCAAGTCCATGGCGGTGGAACTTGGGCGCTACAACATTCTCGTCAATTCCGTGGCGCCTGGTTTCATGGTGACGCCGATGTCGGTCATCAACGGCGTAGACGAAACGACAACTCCGGATTTCGTCGACTGGTACATCACAAGGCGGAAGATTCCGCTTGGCCGCAGCGGCCTGCCGGAGGATGTTTCGGGCACCGTGGTTTTTCTGGCGTCTGACTATTGCCGCTACATGACCGGCCAGCTTCTGGTGGTGGACGGTGGTTTGATGAGTACGTTCTGACGGATAAGCCTCACGCATGATGCGAGGAGGAACAGGGAGGAAGTGACGATGGATAACAGATTGACGATCTCGCGCCGCGACATGCTGCGGCTGTCGATGATCCTGGGCGCGGGCACGGTGCTGACCGGGTTGATGCCGGAAGGCGCCCACGCCGCCGATACGCTGGACATGTGGTGGTGGGGTGAGCAGGAACTGCCGGGCCTGCAGAAGTTCGTCGACTCTTCGGTGGCCGGCTACAAGGATGCCGCCGTGAAGCCGATGCTGCAGGACACGGCGGTGGTGATCTCGCAGTTCCAGACGGCGGCCGCCGCCGGCAATCCGCCGGACATCCAGTTCCTGTGGAACGGCATCTATCACATGGAAAGCGTGTGGCTGGGCTATCTGCAGCCGCTCAACGGCCTCGTCAGCGACGCCACCATCAAGGCCTCCAACGCCACGCAGCTCAGCGTCTTCGGCGGCAAGAACTACCGCCTCGGCTGGTATCCGCTGCCGATGATCTGGATCTACAACAAGGACCTGTATGAGAAAGCCGGGCTTGACCCCGACAAGGCGCCGCAGACCTGGGACGAATTCCTCGGCCATTGCGACAAGCTGAAGACCGCGGGCATCGCGCCAGTGGGCGGCGGCATTCAGGACGGCTATTGGGGCGAATGGTATTTCGGCCATGCGCTGGGCCAGAATGTCGACAACGCGGCGGAGGTGATCGGCCTGTTCACCGGCGAGCGCGATTTCCGCGATCCCAAATATCACGAGCACTGGGTGAAGCTTGAGGATTTGAAGAAGGCGGGCTTCCTCAATTCCGAAATGTCCTCCACCGAACTCTATCCCGGCATTGACCTGATCGTGGCAGGCAAGGTGGCGTCGGGCCTTTCGGTTGGCGGCCGCATGCCCGCCGACAGCAAGACCAGCAAGGGCCGCATCGGCACCATGGTGATGCCGGTCTATGGCAAGGGCAAGCTGGCCGGAAAGCCGATCTTCGACTCGCAAGGGCTGGGCATTCCGGCCAAGGCGAAGAACGCCAAGGGTGCCGCTGCCTTCCTTGAATATCTGAACTCGCCGGAACGGCTGAAGGCGCTGAACGAGGCCACGGGCTGGATTCCCGCCAACACCACATTCGATACCGCGGCGATCACCGACCCGGCGGTGCTCGACATGTGGAAGCGCTGGGGATTGTCCGAGAACATTCCCTATCTCTCCAATCTCGTGCCCGGCCAGTTCTACGAGCAGGCGCTGCTGCCAACGGCGCAGCAGGTGGTGGGCGGCAAGATCACCGGCGCAGAAGCGGGCGACCTCGCCTACAAGGTTGCCAAGGAGTGGCGGGACTTCAACCCCGACATCGTCGAGAACTACAAGAAATGGGCGGCCGATCTGGCTGGCTGATGAAGCCTTGGGGGAGCTTCGCCACGAAGCTCCCCCTCTTCTTCCGGGGAGTGTGATTTGCAGCGCAAGACGTGGATCGAACCCTATCTTTATGTCGCGCCGCTTGTGCTGCTGCTCGGATTCGTGTTCGGCTATCCGCTGCTGCGCAATTTTGAATTCAGCTTCAAGATGGTGCGCGGCATTGACGGGCCATGGATCGGCCTGCGCAATTATCAGCTGATCCTCACCCAAGATGTGTTCTGGGAAGCGGTGCTGCACAATCTCCAGCTTCTCCTCGCCATTCCGGCGATGGTGGCGATCTCGCTGTTCGTATCGGTTTTGCTTTACGACAGGATCGCCGGATGGCGGCTCTATCGCATCATCGTATTCATTCCCTTCGTGCTGGCCATTCCCATCATCGCGGTGGTGATGAAGCGCATGTTCCAGTTCAACGGCCCGGTGAATGAAGTGCTGCGCTGGCTGAGCCTCGATTTTCTGGCGCTGGACTGGATCGGCTCATCCGACGTTGCGCTGTGGACGGTCATGATCCTCATCATCTGGCGCGAAGTCGGCCCTCGGCATCATCCTGTTCCTCGCTCGCCTGCTGGCGCTCGACGAATCGCTGATCGAGGCGGCCAAGATCGAAGGCGCCAACTGGTGGCAAAGGCTGTGGCACATCATCCTGCCGCAGATGCGCGGCGTGATTGAATTCTATGTGGTGGTGAGCGTCATCACCATGCTCGCCGCCGTGTTCTCCTATGTCTACATCATGGGCGGCGGCCGCGGCGGCCCGGGCACATCGACGACGGTGGTCGAGCTTTATATCTTCAACGCGCTGATTCGCAGCAGCCTGCCCGGCATTGCCGCGGCGGCTTCCGTGCTGTTGTTCCTCGTCTCGGTGGCGCTGATTTTCCCGCTGTTCCGCGCCCGGCGCGATCTGGAGGCATGATGCGCACCAAACGGTTTCAGGCCGGTGACGCGCTGAAGCAGGGTGTTCTGCTTCTCTCGGCTTTTCTCGCCATCGTGCCGACGATGTTCATGATCATGACGGCGCTCAAGAGCGAGGATGATTACGCCGCCGACAAGCTGGGGCTGCCAAGCCATCCGGTGATCGACAATTTCCGCGCCGTGCTGGTCGACAGCCCGTTCCTGTCCTGGATGGCCAACAGCGCGCTTCTGGTGGCGGGCAGCGTGCTCCTCAGCATTGCCGTCTCCTGCCTTGCCGCCTATGCCATCGCCTGCATGGAATTCCGCGGGCGGCAGACGCTGCTGGCGCTTTCCACATCCCTCATGGCGGTGCCGCCGGTGGTGATGATCGTGCCGCTCTTCGTGCTTTACAGCCAGCTTGGCCTGATCAGCACCTATCAGGGCGCGATCTTCATTTATGCCGGACTGATCACGCCCTTCTCCGTCTATCTTCTCGCCACCTTCTTCCGCACCGTGCCGAAGGAGTTGTTTGAATCCGCGCGCATGGATGGCGCGGGGCATTTTCTGATTCTGTCGAAAATCGTGCTGCCGCTGTCGCTGCCCGCGCTGCTGACGCTGGTGGTTGTAAACTCACTTTACGTCTGGAATGACTTGCTGATCGCCATCATCTTCCTGCAGGATGATGCCAAGCGCACGCTGATGGCGGGGATCAGCGTGTTTCAGGGCCGCTACAACAATCAGGTGCCGCTCACCATGGCGGGGATGGTGATTGCCAGTGCGCCGATGCTCATTCTCTATATCCTGTTCCAGAAGCAGTTCATTCGCGGCCTGATGGCCGGGGCGATCAAGTGATGGTTATTCTTGAAAATGATGCCTTGCATGTTGAAATCAGCCCGGCTGTGGGCGGCACAGTGCAAACTATTGTGCACAAGCCAAGCGGGCTTTCGGTGCTGGGCAGCGTGCCGTGGGAAACCAGCGCGGACCCGCTGCCCTCCGGTGCAGCCATTGACGAGCCGGAATGGCTGACGCGTTACTCCGGCGGCTGGCCGCTTCTCTTTCCCAACGCCTGTGACGCCTGCACGGTGAACGGCGTATTCCACGGCTTTCATGGCGAGGCCTCGATCACACCGTGGGAAAGCGGGATGAAGGATAGGCAACTGCATCTTCATCGTACGTTCCGGACCATCGCCGCCGATATGACGCGCATCATGGCGCTGGACGGCGATGTGCTGACCATCCGCGAGACCATGACCTATCATGGCCGTGAGCCTGCCGATGTGATGTGGGGCCATCATCCGACGTTCGGATCGGATCTCCTGGCAGGCCCGGTCGAGATTGATTGCGCAGGCGGCCGGGTGACCGTCGATTCCTACGTCATTTCGCCTGCCAATCCGCTGGTTCCCGGTGGCGAAGCGGATTGGCCTGTGGTTGCCGGAAGAAACGGCGATTTCGATCTGCGCCATCCCGTGCCCGGCATGTCGTCACTCGCCTATCTGCATGATCTCAAGGTGCCGTGGATCAGCATCACTAGGCGGGACAAGGCCATCGCCGCGCGGCTGAGCTGGGATGATACCCTGTTCCCGACGGCGTGGCTGTGGGTTGAACTCTGCGGCCATCAAAATCAGCCCTGGAATGGCCAGACAAAATTGATCGGCATAGAACCCAACTCGACGCGGCCTGCTTACGGCCTTGTCAAATCCGTGGAGCGCGGCGGCACATTGCTGCGCCTGACACCGGGGCAAACAATCAGCACGGAGATCTCGCTGAAGGTTTACGTTCCCGCCTGAAGCGAAGACAGTGCCTGCCCCGCGCTGTCAAAGACATGACAGCGAGAGGCAATCAGCCCAACGTCGATCTTGCTGCCCACGGCTGCCGCCACATCGCCGGCCGCGTGGACGGCAAATTCCGTGCTGCCGGGAAGATCGAGATAGATGAAACTTTCATTGCCCAGCCGTTCGACAGCAACAACGGTGCCTTCAACCCGCGCATCGCCGCCGCCGATCTGCACATCTTCGGGCCTGATGCCGAGCGTGACGGGATCACCCGCCTTCGCGGTTCCGGGCCGGCGCGGTACTGCGATTTCCGCCCCATTCTTCAACGCAAGCCGAACGCCCTTTTCCGCGGCGGCAATCAGTGTTGCATCGAGAAAATTCATGGCCGGAGAGCCAATGAACCCGGCGACGAATTTATTGGCGGGGGAATGGTAGAGATCGAGCGGGCGGCCCGCCTGCTCCACTTTTCCCTTGTTCAGCACCACGATCTGGTCGGCCATGGTCATCGCCTCCACCTGATCGTGGGTGACGTAGATCATGGTGGCGCGCAGCTGATGGCGGAGCCGCGTAAGTTCCAGCCGCATCTGTACGCGCAGCTTGGCATCGAGATTGGAGAGCGGCTCATCGAAGAGAAACACTTTGGGCTCGCGCACGATGGCGCGGCCGATGGCGACGCGCTGGCGCTGCCCGCCCGAAAGTTCACGCGGGCGCCTTTGCAGGATTTCTGATATCTGGAGAATGTCGGCGGCCCGCTCCACCTTGGCGCGGATGTCTTTCGCAGATTCCCTGGCGATGCGAAGCCCGAAGGACATGTTGTCGAATACCGTCATGTGCGGGTAGAGCGCGTAATTCTGGAATACCATGGCAATGCCGCGCTCGGCGGGCTCAAGCTGGTCCACCCGCTCGCCGCCGATGTGGATGCTGCCGCTGTTGATGTCTTCAAGCCCGGCGATCATCCGCAAAAGGGTGGACTTGCCGCACCCCGAGGGACCAACAAAGACCGTGAAGGTTTCCTTCTCCAGCTTGAGATCGACGCCATGGATGATTTCGGTGTCGCCGTAGCTTTTGCGCACGGCATTGAGTTCGACGTAGCTCATCTATTCGCCTGCAAATGATCTCCGGACACCGTATGGCGGCACCCCTCGACGGTCAATGCCATTCACGGGGAAATTCCACAAACCCGCACCAAAGTCCTGTATTTCGGAATTTGTAAAAGTGTCGTAAGAACAAGATCCAGACCCGGAGACGCGATGCCTGCCAGAACCGCAAAAACCCCCGCATCGGGCGATGATACAAACGGCTCCCGCAGCCTGCGGCGGGCCTTTGACATCCTCGGCCTGATGCTGCGCGAAGGAAAGCCGCTCACCGTGGCGCAGATCATCGCCAGCCTGTCGATTCCCAAATCCACGGCTTATGAACTGGTGCGCACCATGGCGGACGCCCGATACATAGCACCCGCAGGCAACGGCTTTTTTCTGGGCCGCATGCTGTTTGAACTGGGCATGGCCTACCACAACAGCATCGACCTGCTGCGCGATGGCCGCGGCATTGCCAGGGAACTGCGCGATGAAACCGGTGAAACCGTGCAGCTCTCGGTGCTCGAAGATGATCTGATGGTGGTGCTGCTGAAAGAAGAGGGCGTTCACTCGCTGCGCATCATCAGCAATGCCGGCTCCCGCGTGCCGGTGAACTGGGCGGCGGCAGGACGGCTTCTCGTTTCTGATCTCGACGACGCGGCGCTGGAGGACCTGTTGAAAAAAACCGTCCGCCAGTCGCCAACTGGCAGGGCAATCACCGATGTTCACAAGCTGTCCGCGCAAATCCGGCGTTTCCGCAAACAGGGCTATGCCACCGAACTGAACGAAACCAATGAACATGCGGGCTGCATTGCCGCGCCCGTCATCGACGCATCAGGCCGCTGCATCGCCGCCCTGAGCGTGGTGGTGCCGGAGCAGCGGCTTGCAAGGCCCAACCGCGATGTGCTGATGGCCAGCGTGATCAACGCTGCGCGGAAACTTTCAGGCCTGGTTGGCTGAACTAAATCCTGATCTGCCGTCGCGCCTTCTGGAGCGACGCTTTGCCGTGCAGCACCACCTCCAGCATCAATGCCTCCGCCGCAACGGCATCGCTGCGGTTGATGGCTTCGTAAATCCTGCGGTGATTGGCGCAGTCGTCCTCGATCAGGTTTTTCTTCGTATCCAGCGCTTCCTGCTGGATGCGGAAACTGATCTGCAGGAAATTCGCAACGATATGGCCGAAGCGGTGCAGCATGGTGTTGTGCGAGGCGCGGAACACCGCAAGGTGAAACTGGACATCGGCTTTCGCATAGCTCTGCATGTCGTCCATCGAGTCATGCATCGCCTCCCAGCTGGCGCGGATCAGTTCGATATCATCCAGCGTCGCGCGTGTGGCCGCGAAACGCGCCGCAGGCGGCTCCACCAGCTGACGCATTTCGATCAGGTCGCGCAGGATGTCGTGGCTGCTGTTGTCAAACGGATGCCAGAGCAGCACGTCGGCATCAAATGTGTTCCAGTTGCCGCGCTCCAGAACCCTCGTGCCGATCTTCTGCCGCGTTTCCACCAGCCCCTTGGCAGAGAGAACCTTGATGACCTCGCGGATCGACGTGCGGCTGGCATCGAAGGAGCGCATCAACTCGCTCTCGCGCGGCAGCAGGCTGCCTTCCGGGTAGAGCCCCCGCACAATGGCTTCGCCCAAGCTGTTGATCACCCGGCCCTGGATGCCCTTGGGCTTGAGGCCCACCAGATCGCCGTGGGAGCCTTTATAACGGCTGGCGGGAGAGGCTTTCTTCTTGGCGGAAACGGGCATTGGGATTCGCTATGTCAGGGTGAACGCTCCAGACCCTAGACAAAATGCTTGGAGGCGAACAGGGGCACGCCTTTGACGGTGATGTTCACATCCACCAGATATTTTTCCAGCACCGCGCCGTTCACGTCGATACCGAGGCCCGGCCTGTCGGGCACCGAAATCTCGCCTGATGACTCGCGCAGGATGGGATTGGCGGCAATGTCGATGGCGAGCTGCTTGGGCGCCGCCGGATATTCGCAGATCACATGCTCGGCCAAACCTGCATAGGGCTGGAGGGATGCCGACAGCGCCAGGTGCGAGGTGAAGGTATGGTTCACATAGGTGACGCCCCGCGCCACCGCATAATCGGCAATGGATTTGGCGGGGCCGATGCCGCCGATCCGCCCGCAATCGATCTGGATGAAGCCGACCTTGCCATAGTCAATGGTATGGCGCGCCATGAACACATTATGCGCCGCCTCGCCGCCCGCCAGGCGAAGAGACCCGGATTGCGCGGCAAGGGCCGCATAGGCTTCATAGGCGCTGCCGTGAAAAGGCTCCTCCAGCCAATGCGCCTTTGCCTCGCGAAGGGCCGGGAGGCGTGCCGCGGCGGCATCAACGTCCTCGCCCCAGATCTGCCCCGTGTCGACAAGCAGCACACCTTCCGCGCCGAGGCCTTCACGCGCGGCGGCAAACTGGTCCGCATCATCCTTCACCGAACCGCGGCCGATGGGGCCCCAGCCGAATTTCGCCGCGCGGTAATTGGCGGCGCGGATTTTCTTCGCATGGTTCAGCGTGTCCTGCGGCGTATCGCCGAACAGCACCGAGGCATAGGGCAGCTTTTTCGCTGCTTTCCGATATCCCAGGAGTTTCCACACCGGTTCGCCCCGCGCCTTGCCGAGAATATCCCACAGCGCCATCTCAATGCCCGACCAGGTGTGCGGCGCCTGCAGCAGATCCATGCTGTCCCAGGCAATGGTATGGGCGATGCGCTCGATGTCCTTCGGCGAGGAAAGCTCCTGGCCCTCGACCGATACTTTCACCGGGCGGCAAGCACCATGCGACATGGGCGCGACATAGGCGGCGATCGATGCAAGCGGCGAGGCCTCGCATTCGCCCCAGCCGGTAAAGCCGCCCGCCGACACGCGCACCAGCAATGCATCCTGGCTGCCATCGCCTTCGGTGGTGATCTGCGGCATCGCGACATAAAAGAAATCAACAGCTTCAATCTTCATCTGACTGTCCTTCTTGGCCACTCTAGGGGCCTCATCTTTTCAAAAATACGATAATTGAAGGATCAGCACTTTGCAATCGGCAACAGAACTTATTGCTAGTTCCAAAAAATATGATAATTTGGCAAGGGGACGAGACTGAATGCTGCCAGCCCGCCTTCAAGACCGGCCGCTGCGCGCGCGCATGGTCCGCAAAATGCAGCACAGGGAGAAGACCATGACCAACAGGAGAAGCCTGCTCGCGGCCGTTTTCATGATGATCGCGGCGCCTGCCTTCGCGCAGCAGATCGAAGGCAAGGCCGATTTCCAGAATTGCACCGATGGATCGCTCGTCAAGGCGCAGACAGACGGCATCACGCTGGGGATCAGCCCCAGCCCGCCCTATTCCAACCTCGATCCCAACACGCAGAAGGCCGACGGCCTTGATGTCGAGATCAATGAAGCCGCGCTGCACTGGCTGGGCATCGACAAGATCAAGTATGAAGTGGCGCCCTTCGGCCAGCTCATCCCCATGCTGGTCTCCAACCGCATTGACGTGGTGGCCTCCAACATTCACCAAACGCCGGACCGCCTGAAGGTCGTGACCTTCACCGGGCCCGCCTGGTGGTATGGACCCGCGCTTGTCGTGCAGAAGGGCAATCCCGCCGGCATCAAGTCCTTTGACGATCTCAAGGGCAAGAAGGTGGGTGCGATTGCCGGCTCTGCCGCGGACGAATATCTCCGCACCATCGGCATCGAGGTGACGCCCTTCCAGGAAGATGCGGCGGAGTTTGCCGGCATCAGCACCGGCAAGGTTGACGTCATTCTCGAAGACGATGTGAAGGTGCTGGACTTCGTGAAAGCCAATGCCGGTGCGCCGATTGAAATCGTCGGCGGCGTGGCGGTGCCGGAAGACCTGATCTTCAAATATGGCTATGGCTATGCCCGCTACGCCGTGCGGCCGGCGGATTGCCAGCTTCGCATGGCTTATGGCGTTGCATTGCATGAGCTGTGGGGCGCCGGCGTCGTGTCGGCCATTCTCAAGAAATATGGCCTGAGCAACCGCAACCTCACCTATTTCCCGCTGAACTAGGCTACATTCAACCAGCATTGCGATGGCCGGGCTGATCCGGCCATCGCAGGTTTTTGAGCGGCGGGCGATGGAGTTCTTCAATCTCGACGTGATCAACACCTATGGCGGCGCGCTGCTTCACGGGCTGCTGCTGACGGTGGTGCTTACCTTCATCGTCATCGCACTGGCCCTCGTCCTGGCCATTCCGGTGGCGCTCTGCCGCATGTCGCCCTATCTCGCCGTCCGCACCCTGTCGTCAATCTATGTGGAAGTGATGCGTGGCACGCCCCTGCTGCTGCAGCTTGTCTACATTTACTTCGTGCTGCCGAGCTTCGGCATCAACCTCAACGCTTTTACAGCCGCGATCCTGGGCCTCACGCTGAACTACACAGCCTATATGAGCGAGGTCTACCGCTCGGGCATTCTCGCGGTGCCGAAGAACCAGTGGGAGGCGGCAGCCACCATCGGCCTCAGCCGCGCAACGGCATTCCGCCGCATCATCCTGCCGCAGGCGCTGCGCCTCATCACGCCGACCCTTGGCAATTATTTCATCTCCCTGTTCAAGGACACGGCGCTCGCCTCCGTTGTCACCGTGCAGGAACTGACCTTCACCGGGCAGATCATCTCCGCCCGCTCCTATCAGTATTTCACCGTCTATACGGTGACCGGCATTCTCTATCTGGCAGTCGGCTATCCCGCCGCCCTCTTTGTGCGCTGGCTGGAAAAGCGCGTGGCGCGCGGCTATGGCGCGAGGCGGCGGCCATGATCAGGCTGACGGACATCCACAAGAGCTTCGGCCCCCATGAGGTGCTGCGCGGCATCAGCGAAAGTTTTGGCGCGGGCGAAGTGACCTGCATCATCGGGCCTTCAGGCTCCGGCAAATCCACGCTTCTGCGCTGCATCAATTTTCTCGAACATCCAAACAGCGGTGAAATCGAGATCGAGGGTGCGCGCGCCTACTACGATATCGTCAATGGCCGCATTCGCCTGCATGCAGAGTCACGCATTGCCGCCGTCCGCCGCAAGCTCGGCATGGTGTTTCAGGATTTCGCGCTGTTTCCGCATCTGACCGCGACAGGCAATGTCACGGAAGGATTGATCCACGCTTTGGGCATGAGCAAGGATCAGGCGAACGGCATCGCCGCCAGAATGCTGGCGCGGGTTGGCCTTGCCGACCGTGCCAGTCACTATCCCGATGAACTCTCCGGCGGGCAAAAGCAGCGCGTGGCCATCGCGCGCTCGCTCGCCATGTCGCCCAAGGCCATGCTGTTCGATGAGCCGACCAGCGCGCTGGACCCCGAGCTGGTGGGCGAAGTGCTCGATGTCATGAAAACCCTGAGCGACGAGGGGATGACCATGGTGATCGTCACCCATGAAATGAAATTCGCCCAGGAGATTGCGGACCGCGTGATCTTCATGGACAAGGGCGCCGTGGTGGAACAGGGAACGCCGCAACAGATTTTCGAGAAGCCGCAGCACGAACGCACGCAGGGCTTTCTCAAACGCGTGATGCGCTAACAGGACAGGACGTGATGAGCAGCAGAGACTTCACCATTCGCAAGATCGTGGCCGCCCCTCTGTTGGGTGAATCTCCAAAGGGCGGATGGTCCAACGAAATCCGCCCCGAGGATTCCGTGCACACGCTGATCGCCGTGCATACGGAAGCAGGCGTCATCGGCCACGGCAGCGTGTTCACCAATGGCGGCCTCGTGCAGGCGGCGCTCAAGGTTCTGGAGCCGCTCTATCGCGGGGAAAATGCGCTGGAGCCCGAGCGTGTCTCGGAAAAAATGCACCAGCATACATTCTGGATGGGGCGTGGCGGCACCCTCACTCACACCGTCAGCGGCATCGACATTGCCCTGTGGGACATTCTCGGCAAGGCGCTGGGCCAGCCGGTGGCGCGGCTTCTCGGCGGCATCTACCGCAAGCGCGTCATGCCCTATTGCTCGATATTGATGGAAGAGCCGGGCCTGATGCGCGAGGTGGCGGCCAAGGCGCGTGCCGATGGCTTCCGCGCCCTCAAGATCGGTTGGGGCCCGTTTGGCCGCCGCGACAGCGTGAAGCTGGATGAAGCTATCGTGAAAGCGGCGCGCGAAGGCTTTGGCGACGATACGAAGCTGTTCGTGGATGCGGGCGGCAGCGATGCCTATTGGCCGCAGGGCCTCAAATGGGCGCTCCGGACCTCTCGCATGCTGGAGGCCTATGACATCGGCTGGTTCGAGGAAGCGCTGAAGCCCGATGCGCTCGAGGATTTTATCGAACTTCGCAAGCAGAGCCCTGTGCCGATCGCGGGCGGCGAGGTGCTTACACGGCGGCAGTCTTTCACGCCCTGGCTGTCGCGCGGCGCCTTTGACATCGTGCAGCCCGACGCCACCAAGGTGGGCGGCATCAGCGAACAGCGGCGCATCGCCTGGATGGCGGAGGAATTCGGCGTGCGTTACATCGGCCATGGCTGGAACACCGCCATCGGCGTTGCCGCCGATCTGCAAATATCCGCCGCCATGCCCAACACCGATGTGGTGGAGTTCATCGGCGGCAGCGCCTATGTGGATGGCATCCTCACCAAACCTTTCACGCTTGATGCGGAGGGCTATCTGGAAATTCCGCTGCAGCCCGGCATCGGCGTCAGCCTCGATCCGGAGAAAGTCGCGAAATACGCGCCGGACGGAGCGGCGCTCTTCAAGAACTGAGCGAACGCTAATGCACTGCGTCTATGGATGCGCGCCCAACCGGGCCAGCTTTTCATAGAAGGGCACATGTTGCGCGAACATCTGCCTGAAGCGTGGCTGCGCAGCGGCGAGCTTTTCAAACTCGGCCTCGATCTCCTTGCGCTTTTCCGGCGTCAGTGGCTGCACCGTCTTGCTGGATGACGCATTGGCGTGCCAGCTCGCCACCTGCTGCCAGTCCTTCGGCACATCGTCGCCCCAGTGCAGGGCTTCCGGCTTGTCGGACAGGCCGACACCCTGCCAATAGCGGTGCATCTCGCCCTGCGGATCAACCTGCACGCGCTCGCTTAGCACGATGACCGGCGGGCGTTCGGTTTTTCCGGCCAACCCTTCGATGTGCCGCCACTGCGCTTCATAGCCCAGTTCCTCGGACGTGAAGTCCGGATCGAGCTTGGCATAGGAGGTGATCGACGCCCTGGGATCGCGGATCAGGAAGCTGTGCGTGACGCGCCGGAGGAACGCATCGTCCTCAAGCATGTGCGGGATCACGTAATAGCTCATGTCCTTGAAGAACACAGGCCCCTGCTCGGCCTTCCTGATAATCATGTCGCGGATGGCGTCATAGCTGCGCGGATGATCGTCCATCGCATCGAAGTGCGGCATCTGCTTCTTGGCGCGGTTGATATAGTAATCATACATGAAGGGTTCATGCAGGCAGGTGAGATCGCCCCGCGCCCGCATGATGCGCTCGAAGGCGGTCGACATGGACCGCGGATGCGACCACAGCGCGATGATGGGATGGCTCACGCGGCGGCCTCCGTGAAGGCGCGGTCAAGGCCATCCGCCACCCTGTCGACATCCTGCAACGACAGGCACATGGGCGGCACCATGCGCAGCACCGAGCGGTTGGGGCCAGACTTGGAAAGGATGAGGCCCTGCCCCCGGCAGCTTTCAAACACCGCCGCCGTGACATCGGCATCCGGCTCCTTTGACTTGCGGTCCTTGACCATTTCGATCGCCAGCATCAGCCCGCGCCCGCGCACGTCGCCGATCGCCGTGTGGCGCTGCTGCAAATCCTTGAGCCGCTCAAGAAGCGCGGCACCCACCTGGCGCGAATTTTCCTGCGTCTTTTCCTCGGCGATCACCTTGAGCACGGCGCGGCCCGCCGCACAGCTCGTCGGGTTCGCGCCATAGGTATGGAACATGAATTTTTCCGCCATCACATCTCCGATGGCCTTGCGCGCCACGACGGCGCCCAGCGGAAATCCATTGCCGATGCCCTTGGCCATCACCACGATGTCGGGCACCACGCCATCGGATTCGAACGCCCACATATGATCGCCGGTGCGGCCGAAACCCGATTGCACTTCATCAGCAATGTAAAGCCCGCCAGCCGCTCGCACGCGCTCCGCCGCACCCGACATATAGCCCTTGGGCATTTCCACGATGCCGCCATAGCCCTGCACGCTCTCCACGAAAATGCCCGCCACCTTGCCTGTGGTGGCCGAGGCAATGGTGCGCTCGATCTCATCGAGATAAGGCTCCGTGCCCGGTCCGAAGATGCCGCGATACTGGTTGGGCTCCGCCACGAAGGCGACATTGCCCGGCATGCCGGGATGGCGGAAACCGGCGATGCCGGTCAAGGACTGCGCCGCCGATGTCGGCCCGTGATAGGCGGTGCGAAGGGCCAGCAGATCGAGGTTGCCGGTATAGGTTCTGGCCATCACCATGGCGAGATCGATCGCTTCAGAGCCCGAATTGGTGAAATGCACCACCCACTCATGGCCCTTCGGCATGGTGGCCGCGAGTTCCTCCGCGAAATGCGCAGGGGTCGGATGATAAAACATGGTGGTGCAATGGGTGAGTTCCTGCGCCTGCGCCATGGCGGCGGCGACGACTTTCGGATGCGAGTGGCCGACGGAGATGCACACGTTCATGCCGAGCAGGTCGATATATTTCTTGCCCTCGGTATCCCAGAGATATTGCATCGAGCCCTTCCTGAAGACCATTGGCTCCTTGAAGGGCACGAACTTCTTTTGCGATTGCGCGTAATAGCGTTCGCGCCGCGCCGCCGTGGCGGCGGAAGACCATTCCGTTTCGAGATAATCGGCCATGGATCAATCCTCCTGGGTCAGTTGGCCTTGAGCCGCAGGTTCTGCGGATCATAGGGCGGCGTGGCAAGAATGACGGCGGGGCGTTCGCGGCCCAGCAATTTGACGGTGAGTCCGGAACGGATGTGCGGTTCACGCAGGAAGGCCAGCGCCAGCGATTTCTTGACGCGGTGCCCATAGGCGCCCGACGTAACGACGCCAATGGGGCGGCCTTCAGCGAACACGGTGTGCGAATAGAAGGGTTCGATGTTTTCGGTGGTGTCGATTTCGAGCAGCACCATGTCCCAGCCCGGCTGGCGCTTCAGCATCGCCTCGCGGCCAATGAAGCTGCGGCCATCGGGCTTGACCAGAAAACCAAGTCCGTTCTCCAGCGGCGTGCGCTCGGTCGTGAGATCCATGCCCCAGCCGCGATAGGCTTTCTCAAGCCGCATGCTGTTGGCGGCATAGGCGCCATAGTAGCCAACGCCAAATTCTTTCCCTGCTTCCTGAAGCGCGCGGAAGACACGCAATGCATCGGCCCGCGCAAGATGCAGCTCCCATCCCAGTTCGCCGACATAGGAGACGCGCAGCGCCAATGCTTTCACGCCGGCAATCTCGATGTGCTTCGCCGACAGCCATGGAAAAGACGCGCCGAGCGGCGTGGAGATGACTTTGCCCAAAACCTCCGCCGATTTCGGCCCCATGAGGCCGATCACCGCCAGCTCATCGGTGCGATTGCGGATGGTGACGTTGAAGCCGTGGGCGCGAGCGCGGAGAAGATCGAAATCCATTTCCTCCGAAGCAGCCGCCGAAGTGAGATAGGCCTGCGTGGGATCAAGCACCGTGACCGTGAATTCGCTCGCCACGCCGCCCGCGGGTGTCAACGCATGGGTGAGACCGATGCGGCCGGGTTTCGGCGGTGTGTTGGCGCCCAGCGCATCGAGAAAGCTGAGCGTATCCGGACCCGTAACGTCAAACTTCGAGAACACAGAGAGATCGGCAAGCGCCACGCGGTTCTGCACCGCATCCACCTCACGCGCCACGGCGTCAAACCAGTTGGTGCGGTGAAAGCTGTCCTTCGTCTCATCGTCCGGCCGGGATGAAAACCAGTTGGGGCGTTCAGCGCCGTGCGCCGATCCCATGACAGCGCCCTGCCCGCGCATCGCGTCATAAAGCGGCGAGACGCGGATCTTGCGGCCCGCCGGGCGCTCCTCGAACGGAAAATGCACGCCGAACTGCAAGCCGAAACATTCGATCGCCTTGTCCACCCGGTAGGCGCGGTCGGCCCATGGGCCGAAGCGGCGGCTGTCCACCGCCAGCGCATCCATGGGCGGCGCGCCATGCACCATCCAGTGCGCGAGGAATTTGCCCGAGCCGCCGCCTTCCATCACGCCCATGGATGAGCCCGTCAGCAGCCATGCATTGGGCATGCCGAAGGCCGGGCCGATCAGCGGATTGGCATCGGGCGTGAAGGTGATAGGACCGTTCACCACCGTCTTGATGCCCGCCGTGCCAAGCGCCGGAACGCGCGCCATGGCGGCTTCGATGATGTGTTCGACGCGGTCGAGATCGGGCGGCATCAGTTCGGCGCCGAAATCCGGCGGCACGCCATCGACAGACCACACCTGCGCCTGCTTCTCGTAAGGCCCCAGGATGAAGCCGTCACGCTCCTGCCGACAATACCAGCTTTCTTCCGGATCGCGGATAATCGGCAGCTCGGCCAGCCCCGCCTTCTGCCGCGCCGCAACATTGGCCACCGTATCGGTGACGAGATATTGGTGCAGCACCGGCACCGAGGGCACATTCACGCCCATCATCTGGCCGATCTCGAAGCCCCATGTGCCAGCAGCATTGACGACATGCTGGGCGCTGAGCTTGCCCTTCGTGGTTTCGACGACCCAGCGATCACCTTCGCGGCGGATGGCGTGAACGGGATTATAGCGCTGGATGGCAGCGCCGTTTCTCACCGCCACCTTCGCCATGGCATTGGTGGCAAGCGAGGGATCGACATGCCCGTCATCCGGCTCGTAGATGCCGCCGATCAAGCCGTCGAGCGTGGCGAGCGGATGCAGTTCGGCAATGCGCTGGGGTGTCAGGATTTCCAGCGGATAGCCGGTGAATTCCGAAAGTCCGGCGACATGGCGGAATTCATCCATGCGGTCGGGATTGCGGGTGACTCGCATGGCGCCCGAGCGGTGGAAGCCGCAGCTTTCGCCCGTTTCTTCCGGAAGAATGTCGCGGTAGAGCCTCACCGAGGTGGCGCGCAATTCCTGGATGGTGGGGTTATGCGCGAAATGCGTGCAGAGGCCCGCCGCATGCCATGTGGAGCCGTGGGTGAGATCGTTCTTCTCCACCAGCACGCAATCGCGCCAGCCCTGCTTGGCGAGATGATAGAGCAGCGACACGCCCATGGCGCCGCCGCCGATGATCACCACCTGAAACTCGCTCATGCACGCATCCTTTCGCCGGCGGGATCATAGGGCACTTTAGCCAGCACCGTTGTGGGATAGGTGCGGCCCGCCACATCGACGCTGAAATGCCGCCCGGCCGTTTCGTTGAGTGTCTCGCCCGGTTTCACGCTCACCAGCGCCAGCGCCAGCGTCAACCCGGTGCGCACGCCTTTGGCCCCCGATGTCGTGAGTCCCACGACCTTGCCGTTTTCCATCACCGGCTCGTCATGGAGGATGAGCGGATGGCCTTCGACGTCAAGCAGCACGAGGCGTTGCGTGAGACCGCCGTCTTTTTGTGCGAGCAGCGCTTGCCTGCCGCGGAAGGATTTCTTCCAGTCCATCGCGAAGCCCAGGCCCGCGTCCAGCGGCGTGATTTCGGGGCCAAGATCATGGCCCCAATGGCGATAGCCCTTTTCGATGCGGCAGCCATTCAGCGCATAATGGCCCATGGGCTTTGCGCCCGCGCCGATCAGCGCCTCGAACAGTTTCGCGGCTTGATTGTTTTCAACCGTGATTTCCCAGCCAAGTTCACCGACATAGGAAATGCGCGTGGCGAGACAGGGAACACCAGAGATCTTCACCTCCCGCGCCGTGCTGAAGGGAAAATCCGTCCAGTCATCCTGTGACAGCGCCGAAAGTGTCTTTCGCGCGCCTGCCCCCATCACGCCGATGATGCAGAAATCTTCCGTGCGATCGGCAAGCTGAACGTCAAAGCCCTTCGCCGCGCGGCGCAACAGCGCGGCGTCACGGCGGCGGGTGGCGGCGCCCGACACCAAGCGGAACAGATCAGGCGCCAGGCGGGTGATCGTCACATCCGCTTCGATGCCGCCCCTGTCATTAAGGATCAGCGTGTAGACGGCGCGGCCAATCGCAACATCCATCTGCGCAGTCGCCAGCCCGTTGATGAAGGAGAGCGCATCGGCACCTGAAATGTCGATCTTGGTGAACGGCGAAAGATCGAGCAGCGCCGCGCCGTCTTTCATGTGAGCGGCTTCACGTTCGGCAATCGCTTGCCAGGGCTGTTCGCCCACCGAATAGGGAAGTTCGCGCTCCGCATCATTCCGCGCATACCAGAGGCCGCGCTCCCAGCCGACCGTCAGGCCGAACACCGCGCCCCGCTTCGCCCAGCTTTCATGAAGCGTCGAAGTGCGAAGGCCGCGCCCTGCCTTTGGCTGCTTGAACGGCCAGTGCAGCGCGAAGAGATCGGACACCGCCTCCTCCATGCGCGCCTTCATGTGCTCCGACGACGCTGTGCGCGCATCGATGCGGGCGATATCGATGCCCCAGAGATCGCGCGGCTCCGCTCCCTCGGCAATCCAGTCGGCCAGCACGGCGCCGATCCCGGCCGAACTCATGATGCCCACCGAGTTCATGCCGCAGCCGACGAACAGCCCATCGACCTCCGGCGTCTCGCCCACCAAGGGGCCGGTATCCGCGGTGAAGCTCTCAGGGCCGTTCATGAATCGCTGGATGCCGGTTTCGGCGAGTTGCGGCACCAGTGCGAGGGCCGCTTCCATGAAAGGCGAGAACTGGTCCCAGTCTTCCGGCATTTCCAGAAAGGCGCGGTTGCCTTCGGGGCCGTAGGGGTCCCACACCTTCGCATTGGGCTCGAAGCCGCCGATCACCAGCCGCCCCGCATCGCCCTTCACATAGATGCCGGTATCAAGATCGCGCACCACGGGGAAGGGGTTGGGCAGTCCCGGCATGGGCTCGGTGACAATATACATGTGCTGCACCGCCTGCAGCGGCAGCGCCACGCCAATTTCATCCGCGAGCTTCTTCGACCACGCGCCCGCGCACAGCACCACGCAATCGGCAGGAAGTTCGCTGCCATCGCCAAGGCGGACGCCGCTGACACGGGCGTCCGTCACGAGAATGCGCGACACCTCCACGCCCTCGCGGATCACCGCCCCATGGTTTTTCGCAGCCCGCGCATAGGCCATGCAGAGATCGACGGGATTGACGTTCGCATCTTCGGGCACTTTCAGCGCACCCGCGTGATCGCCGAGCGCCAGCTGCGGAACATCCACCTGATCGGGCGTCACGATCTCCGGCGTCAAACCCATGTGACGGCCGACGCTGGCGATGCGCCGCAGCTCATCCATGCGTTCGGCCTTTCGCGCCAGCCAATAGCCGCCTGTGCGGCGGTAGCCCGTGCTCATGCCGGTTTCGGCTTCAAGTCCGGGGAACAGCTTCAGTGCGTGAGAGGCGATGCGCGTCATCGCCGCCGTGGCGCGTAGCGGCCCGACGATCCCCGCCGCGTGCCAGCTCGTGCCTGACGTCAGCTGGTTGCGCTCCAGCAGCGTCACATGTTTCTCGCCGCGCCGCGCCAGATGATAGGCCACACTCAGGCCCACGGCGCCGCCGCCGATGATGATGATGTTCTTCATCAGAAATAATTCATGTCCGGCTGCTGCGATTTCACGCGCGTCATATAGGCCTTGAGTTCTTCGTCAATCGCCGGATCGAGGCCGGGGTCCTGATAATTCTCAAGCTGCTTCTTCCACAGCGCATTGGCACGGGTGGCGGCATCCTTCGAGCCTTCGGCCTGCCATTGCTCGAAGGAATTGTTGTCGGGCGTCAGCGGGCGGAACAGCGCGCTCATGAAATTGAGGCGCGTGTGATCGCTGCCCAGATAGTGCTGGCCGGGACCTGTGGCGGCGATGGCGCTCATGGCCTGGGCATTTTCGCTCAAGTCAATGCCATCGAAGAAGCGGCCCACCTTGCCGCACAGGTCGGCGTCGATCATGGTTTTCTCGAAGGATGTGACGAGCCCGCCCTCGAGCCAGCCGGTGGCGTGATTGATAAGATTGGCGCCCGCGAACATCGACATAAGAAGGCCCCATGCCGCTTCTTGTTCGGCCTGCGCGTCCGGCAGCTTGGAGGCCGACAGCGTTCCCACCGTGTGGAGCGGCACGCCGAGCCGCCGCGCCAACTGCCCAGCAGCCAGAACCATCAGTCCTGCTTCCGGCGTTCCGAAGGTGGGAGCGCCGGATTGCATCGACATGGTGGAGGCAAAACTGCCCATGAGGCAGGGCGCGCCGGGATTGACAAGTTGCACCAGCGACAGGCAGGCCGTTGCTTCGGCGAGCACCTGCGCCAGCGTGCCGGCAACGGTTGTGGGGCTCATGGCGCCGGTCAGAACCCAGGGGGTGCAGGCGACGGGCTGGTTGGCGCGCGCATAGGTCTTGAGTGCGCCCGACATGTGCGAGTCGAGCACCAGCGGCGCATTGGTATTGGAGACGCAATAGAGCACCGGATTATTCGCGACATAATCGGCACCGAACACGATCCGCGCCATGTCGATGGCGTGGCCAGCGCGCTCGGCCCCGATGAAAGCTCCCATGAAGGCGCGGTCGGAATAGCGGATGTGGCCATAAAGCATGTCGAGATGGCGCTTGTTGGCGGGGAGATCGACGGGTTCGCACACCACGCCGCCCGAATGGTGAAGCCACGGAATGGTCTGGTGCAGCTTCACCAGCGAAATGAAATCGGAATAGCTGGCGTAGCGGCGGCCCTTGTCGAGATCATGCACGAAGGGCGGCCCCCAGGACGGACAAAGCACTGTGGCATCGCCGCCCAGTTGCACCGTGTTGGCGGGGTTGCGCGCGTTTTGCATGAACAGCTTCGGCGCGGTCGCCTGAATGGTCTTGCGGCAGAAGCCTTTCTCGAAATGGACGCGCGTGTCCTTGACGTCGCAGCCCGCCGCCTTGAAGATTTCGAGGATTTCCGGATCGCCGGTGAATTCCATGCCAGTTTCTTGGAGAATGGTATCGGCATTGGCCTCAATCAGCGACAGGCCTTCCTCGCTCAAGACGCTGAAAGTTCCGAGCTTGCGCTGGATATAGGGCGCGCGCAGCTGTTCGGGCCTATCGGACGATCCGGCGCGCCTGCGCCGCGTGGGCTGGGGAGAGGTCATGCGTGGCAGTTTCCATGCGACTCCGCAAAACTCAATTGACGGAGCCTATCATTAGGATTTCTAATGGTTGGCATGACCAGAAAAATGAAGCGAAAATCCGCCGCGCGCGTCAACTCCAACCTCCTGAAAGGCATGGAGGTGTTTGAAGCCGTGGCTGAGACAGGCCAGATGACCGCCGCCGCGCGCATGCTGGGGATGACGCAATCAGCGGCCTCCCAGCACATCAGCGCGCTGGAAAAATCCTATGGCGTGAAGCTGTTTGACCGTTCGGTGCGGCCGGCGCTGTTGACCCAGGCAGGGACGCTGCTGCACCAGCATGCGGCACGCATTCTGAACGTGGTGGGCGATCTTGAAACCGAGATGCGCCATCAAGGCCCAACGCCGATCAGCGTGCTGCGATTGGGCATACTCGCCTCGATCGCCACCACGCTTTCGCCCGGCCTCGTGGCGCTGGCCAAGAAGGGTTTTGGCGTCAATGACGTGACGCTGCACGCGGGATTGAGCGTCGACCACGAAGCGCTGCTGCGCGCCAAGCGCGCCGATCTGGTGATTTCGTCGAGCCCCTTCTACGACATGGAAGGGCTGGAACGTCATCCGGTGCTGCAGGAGGAATATCTCCTCGTTCTTCCCGCCAAATACCGCGGCCCAACGGATAATCTCGACGCCATCCAGAAGCGCCTGCCGCTGATCCGATTCGCCGATTCAACCAGCGTCGGACGGCAGGTGGCGCAGCATCTGCGGCGCATCCGCCTGAAGCCCGAGCAGGTGATCCAGGCCGACAGGTCAAGCATGGTGACGGCCTGCGTCTGCAACGGCATGGGCTTCACGCTGCTGTCGCCGACACTGCTGATCGACGGCTTCGTAGAGCAGATGCCACTAAAGGTCTTGCCGCTGCCCGCCGCACGGCTTACGCGCACCATCACTGTTGTGGCGCGCGAGCGGGAGCTTGGCGATTTTCCCCGCCGCGTGGCCATGCTCACGCGCAAGAAGCTGATCGAGCACATCGGCCTTCACATGGGCGACGTCGGAAGCGCCGCCGTGACACCCGTTGAAACCGCCTGAGCCCTAGCTCCACCGCCAGCCGGTGATCTCCGGCATGTCTTCGCCATATTCGCGCGTGTAGCGCACATGCTCCGCGAGCTTTTGCTCCAGCTCATCCACCAGCGGCTGCGCGTCTTCCGCGAAGGCCGGGAGATATTTGACCGCCGCGAGGACGAGATGAAAGCGGTCCAGCTCATTCATCACCGCCATGTCGAAGGGCGTTGTCGTCGTTCCCTCCTCACGGAACCCATGCACATGGAAATTGCCGTGATTGGTGCGCCGGTAGGTGAGCCTGTGAATGAGATAGGGATAGCCGTGATAGGCGAAGATCACCGGCTTGTCATAAGTGAAGAGCGCATCGAAGGCCTGGTCGGTGAACCCGTGCGGATGCTCGGAATGTGACATCAGCGTCATCAGGTCGACGACATTTACCACGCGGATTTTAAGCTTCGGCAGTGCCTTCCTGAGGATGCTGACGGCAGCGAGCGTCTCCATGGTCGGCACATCGCCCGCACAAGCCATCACGACATCAGGCTCTTCGGCGGGATCGCAGGTGCAGGCCCAATCCCAGATGCCCGCACCCGCCTCGCAGTGCTTTTCCGCTTGTGAAGCCGTCAGCCATTGCGGCGCAGGCTGTTTGCCGGCGGTGATGACGTTGATGCGGTTATAGGTACGCAGGCAATGGTCCGTCACCCACAGCAGCGTGTTGGCATCGGGCGGGAAATAGAGACGCACGATATCGGCCTTCTTGTTGGCCACAAAATCGGCAAAGCCCGGATCCTGATGGCTGAAACCATTGTGATCCTGCCGCCACACATGCGAGGTGAGGAGATAGTTGAGCGACGCAATGGGCTTGCGCCACGGGAGATGCGATGAGGTTTTCAGCCACTTCGCATGCTGGTTCACCATCGAATCGACGATATGGATGAAAGCCTCGTAGCAGGAGAACAGCCCGTGCCTGCCGGTGAGGAGATAGCCCTCCAGCCATCCCTGGCACTGATGTTCTGAGAGAACCTCCATCACTCGGCCTTCGCGCGCCAAATGCACGTCATAAGGCTCGATGCCTTCCATCCAGACACGCTCCGTCACATCGAACACCGCGTCGAGCCGGTTCGACGCCGTTTCATCCGGCCCCATCAGCCGGAAATTGCGATTGGCCGCGTTGAGCTTCATCACCTCGCGGAGATAGATGCCCATCTGCCGCGTCGCTTCGCCGTCGCGCGCGCCGGGCGTGGGCACATCAAGCGCCAGTGTTTTCCAGTTGGGGAGCGCCAGATATTTTCGCAGCAGGCCGCCATTGGCTTGAGGCAGCGCACCCATGCGCTTCAATCCTTTGGGAGCCAGCGCCGCGAGCTCCGGCATGAGCCGGCCCGACGCGTCGAACAGTTCTTCGGCGCGATAGCTCCGCATCCAGCCTTCGAGGATTTTCCGGTGTTCCGGAATTTCCCGCGCATTGGACACCGGCACCTGATGGGCGCGCCAGAATCCTTCAACCTTGAGGCCGTCAACCTCCTTCGGCCCCGTCCAGCCCTTCAGGCTGCGCAGGATGATCATCGGCCACAGCGGCCGCCGCACGTCCTTGCTGCTCGAACGCGCCTCGTTCTGGATGACGCGGATACGGTCAAACACTTTATCGAATATCCGGGCCATCGCCTTGTGCATCGGCATTGGCTCTTCGCCTTCGACGAAATAGGGCTCATAGCCAAAGCCGGTGAAGAGATCGGTCAGTTCCTGATCGCTCATGCGGGCGAGGATGGTGGGATTGGCGATCTTGTAGCCGTTGAGATGCAGGATCGGCAGCACCGCGCCATCAATGCGGGGATTGAGAAACTTGTTGGAATGCCATGCAGCGGAAAGAGGCCCCGTCTCCGCCTCGCCATCGCCCACCACGCAGGCCACCACCAGATCGGGATTGTCGAAGGCCGCGCCATAGGCATGCGAGAGCGCATAGCCCAATTCGCCGCCTTCGTGGATGGAGCCCGGCGTTTCCGGCGCCACATGGCTGGGCACGCCACCGGGAAAGGAAAATTGCTTGAACAGCTTCTGCATGCCCTCGGCATTCTGCGGAATGGCCGGATAGATTTCGCTATAGGTGCCTTCAAGCCAGGTGTTGGCCACCATCGCAGGCCCGCCATGGCCGGGGCCGCAGACATAGAGAATGTCGAGATCGCGTTCCTTGATGATGCGATTGAGGTGAACATAGATGAAGTTGAGGCCGGGCGTCGTTCCCCAATGTCCGAGAAGGCGCGCCTTCACATGCCCGGCCTTGAGCGGCTCGCGAAGCAGCGGATTGTCCATCAGATAGATCTGGCCGACGGACACATAATTCGCCGCCCGCCAGTAGCGGTCCATCAGCTCAAGCGTGTTGCTGTCCATGTCCTGCTCCTTCCAAACGCGTACAATTGGACTTTAGGAGCAAGGCTGCGCCGTGCCTAACGCTCTTTTATGACAATGGTTTCACTTCGTCAGCCGCTTCACCAGCGCGATGAACGCCTCCACATCCTGTTGGGGCGTGGCGAAGGACAGCACGAAGCGGACGAAAATTTCATCATCCCTGATCGCATCGCCAAGGCTGTCCGGCATCCAGTCATAGAATTTGGCGCCTTCGGCCAGCAGCGCATCGTTCAGGCGGCGGGGAATGATCGCGAAGACTTCATTCGCCTGAACCGGATTGGGAATGCGTACGGCTGGTATGGTGCGCAAACCCTCGGCCAGCTTCGCCGCCAACCCATTGGCCGCCCGCGCGTTCTTCAGCCACAGATCGTCCTTGAGATAAGCCAGCATCTGCGCGCCGAGATAGCGGCTCTTCGACACAAGCTGCCCGGACCGCATGCGGCGATAGGCAAAATCCTCCGCCAGCGCGAGGTCGAAGAACACAACGGCCTCCAGCATCATGGCGCCATTCTTGGTGGCGCCGAAAGACATGACGTCCACGCCTGCCTTCCAGGTGAGATCGGCGGGCGGGCAGCCGAGGCTTGCCACCGCATTGGCAAAGCGCGCGCCATCCATGTGCAGCTTCATGCCGCGCGGATGAACGAGATCGGCAATCGCCTTGACCTCGGCTGGGGAATAAAGCGTGCCAAGCTCCGTGGCATTGGTGATCGACACGCCCTTGGGCTTGGGATCATGCTCGCCGCGGATGAAGCCTTTCAGAACCTTCTCGATCTGCGCCGGCGTGATCTTGCCGGCGGGCCCATGAATGCCGATGATCTTTGCGCCGCCGGTGAAGAATTCCGGCGAATTGCATTCATCGCAGAAAATATGCGCTTCCCCATGGCAGAGAATGGCACCGTAGCCGGGTGTCAAGGCGGAAAGCGCCAGCCCGTTCGCCGCCGTGCCTGTCGTCACCAGAAAGGCCCGTACCTCGCGGCCAAAAATCTCCGACAGCTTCTCTTCCGAACGCCGCGACAGGTCATCGCCCGCATAGGAGGATGCCGTTCCCGCATTGGCTTCGGCGAGGCTTTCGAGAATCAGAGGATGAACGCCATAGACGTTGTCGGACGCGAAATTCATGGGGGCAGGCTCCTGCGGAAGGAGCCCTCTCTACCGCCTCGCCAGAATATGGTCGAGGGAGATCTTGCCAGGCCCCAATGTGATCAGCATCAGAAGGATGGTGGCCCAGGTGCCGTGCAAAACATAGGCATCGGGATAGACGAAGATCTCGATCACCAGCGTCATGACGAGAAGGCCGAGCGCCGAGAAGCGCGTGGCAAGGCCGATAAACAGCAGGATCGACAGCGTGAATTCGTTGAAGGCCGCCAGATGCGCGGCGATCCACGTCGGGACGAGCGGCAGTGCATAGTCATGCTCGAACAGCGTGAAGGTGGATGGCGCCAGATCGAAGGGATTGGGCTTGAAGCAGAAATGCCGCCCGAGACAGAGAGGCGCACCCTCGAGCTTCGTCTGCCCGGAATTGAAGAACACCAGCCCGATGGAAAGCCGCCCAAGCAGCGCCAGCAGCGAATAGGGGAATTGTTCAAACAGGCGGATCAGCCGCGCGGCAAGGTTTTTCATGATGCATCCAAAGAGGCAATTGAGACGATGAGCAGTTTTTCGATCAGAATACGGACCATGCCGGGATCATTGCCTCCCAGTGCCGCTGGCAGCGTGAGCCCTTCCATGAGCCGCGCCAGAAACTGAAAAACGGGCTCATCCAGCAGGGTCACATTCACCTCCGCCTCGGGACGGGAAACCAGCACGTGCTGAAGATGGTGCGGTGTGCCTCTCTCTCGGGTCCCCCACATCGTTCCGGCTGCGAAAGGCGAGGAGAACAAAGACACCGAGGGATGAAAAACAAGACGCGAGGTTTCAAGCGCCTCCACGTCAAGTGCGGCAAAGGAAGTTGCCGGAAGCGGTGCAACATCCGCTGCGTGATAGGCGCGCCACCAGAAATTCTCGAGGAGCGCCACATCCCGGATGGCAGGATCGGCGATCGCATCGGCAAAACTCTCGCCATAGGAAATCAGGACGGCGGAGAGCGGCTTCGTCTCCCGCACATAGGCCGTGGCGGCGCGCGCAAATTCCTGCTGGCCCAGCAGCGCCTCGGTGGCGGGAAAGCGCACCCGCAGCGCCGTCAGCAATCCCGCTGCGACATTGTTCAGATAAATGGGAAAGCGCGGATGGGGCGCCATCTCCCGCCCGGCAATCGCCGCCTGAAACTGGCGCTCGCGCATCAGGCGGCAGCCCTGACGCAAGCGCGCATGACGGCATCGGCACGCTGCGCCTCCGCAACGAGTTCTCCAAGCAGAGGAATGTCATTGTCGCGCTCGATGAGCGTGGGAAGGGAGCCGGTGCGGCGAACAACATGCTCATAAAGCGCCCACACATCCTGAGCCACCGGAGAGCCATGCGCATCGATCAGGACAGGCTGACCCGCGCCATCATGGCGTTCGTCATGGCCTGCCAGATGGATTTCCCGCACAGCCGCAAGTGGATATTGCGCGATATAAGCGAGCGGATCGAATCCGAGATTATGGGCCGAGACAAACACATTGTTGATGTCGAGCAGCAGCCCGCAGCCGGTGCGGCGCGCAATCTCCCGGATGAAATCCGGTTCGCTGTAAGTGCTTTCCTCAAAAGCCAGATAGCTTGACGGATTTTCAAGCAGCATCTGGCACCCCAACGCCATTTGCGTCTCATCGATATGATCGCAGACGCGTTTGAGTGTTTCCGCCCTATAGGGCAGGGGCAAAAGATCCGCGAGAAAACCTGTATCATGGGTAGACCAGGCCAGATGCTCGGAAAACAGTGCCGGCTGATAGCGGGCAATCAGCGTCTTCAGACGCGTCAGATGACTGCGGTCCAGCGGCAGTGGCCCGCCGATCGACAGGCCCACGCCGTGAAGCGAAAGCGGATAGGCCTCGCGCACCGCCGTCAGATAGCGATGCGGCGGGCCGCCCGCGCCCATGTAGTTTTCCGCATGGACCTCGAAGAAACCGATGTCGGGCTTTTCCGCGAGCACCGCGCGGTAGTGCTCGGCCTTGAGGCCGATGCCACCGCGCGGCGGAATGGTGGAGGTGAGCGTCACGCCGGGCGCTTGATGGGGGTGAGCGAACCCTTGCCCATCGGCGTATCCATCGCCGCGCAGGTGCCGGTCTTTACATATTTCCAGTGCGCGCCATCATAGTCGATGGTCGAGGTTCCAGCGCAGCTCGTGCCTTCGCCCGCCGCGCAGTCGTTCTGCCCCTTGAGCGCGATGCCGTAGCATTTTTCCATGTCATCAGCGCGCGCCGGTACGGATGTCACGGCGGCGGCAGCCGCCAGTGCGCCCGCGATGGCGAGAAGGCTTGCGCGTTTCGTAGTGTCCATCGGATGTCTCCCTGTTGAGTAAAAGTTTGAAACCAAGCAACGCGCACAGTCATGCCAAACATCGCGCTCACTTGGAAATCACAGAGGCGTCAGGATCAAGTGAAGGAAGGGCGCCCTGCCGGATGCGGCCCTCGAGAAGGATCACGCCTAGCCCTGTGAGAATGATGAGCGCCATGCCGATGAGCGCCAGGCCATCGGGAAAATGCCCGAAAGCCACGATGCCGGACACCACCGCCCAAAGCGTGGAGCTGTAGTTGAATGGCGCAACCGCGCGTGCGGGCGCGAGCCGGAATGCCAGGAACACAAAGGCGTGACCGCACATCAGCAGGAAACCCGCCAGCGCCATCAAGGCCAGCGCGCGCCGGGTGGGCATCACGGCAGTCTCGAACAGCAGCATGCAAAAGAAGGCCGCAACCATCACGATCACCAGCACGGCGAAGGTGACGACAAGCGCCGGAACATTGGCGCCAACCTTGCGGGAGGCTATGTCGCGCGCCGCAGCGCCCACCGCCGCCGCAAATCCGAGAATGGCGAAAGGCGAGGCGGTGGAGGAACCCGGCTGCGCCACCATCAAGGCGCCGATGATGCCGATGGCGATAAGGAGCAGCCGCCCGCCGGATATCCGTTCGCCCCAGATCATCCAGCCGCCCAGCAAAACCAGAAACGGCGAAATCTGCAGGATGGCCGTCACATCGGCGATCGCCATCTGATTCAGCGCCAGGATGAACATGAGAATGGCCGAAAGCTCGAACAGCGATCGCAATACCACCCATGGGCTCGCCGCAAGCGGCAACGCCCGGCCCTGGCCCGTGAACAGCACCAGCGGCAGGCACCAGATGCAGGCGGCAAGGCCGCGCATGGCCAGCACCTGAAAGGGCGGAGCATCCTCCATGGCGAGTTTCATGCAGGTGTCGTTGCCGACGAACACGCCTGCAGCAAGCAGCATCGCGCCGATGCCGCGGAGATGGGAAGGTTGCGCCAAGACGTCCTCGCGCCCATGAGGGGTTGCGCATCAACCCCTAGCGGCACGGCGCGGGATTCGCAAATCAGCTTGCCAGCGTGATGGGTACGCGGATGTAGTGCACGCCATTGCTGTCGGCGGGCGGCAGTTTGCCGGCCCGCATGTTCACCTGGATCGACGGCATGAGTAGCACCGGCGCCGAGAGCGTGGCGTCGCGCGACTGGCGCATGTTCACGAACTCGTCCTCCGACACGCCCTGATGCACATGGATGTTGCGGTCAATCTCCTCGCCCACCGTTGTTTCCCACGCATAATTGGTACGGCCGCCTTGCGGCAGGTAGTCGTGGCACATGAACAGCCGCGTTTCGCGCGGCAACGACGTGATGCGCTTGATGGATCGGTAGAGTTGCCGTGCATCGCCACCCGGAAAGTCCGCGCGCGCCGTGCCGTAGTCCGGCATGAAGATCGTATCGCCCACGAATACGGCATCGCCGATCTTGTAGGAAACGCAAGCGGGCGTATGGCCGGGCGTGGCAATCACCTCGCCCTTGAGAAAGCCGACCGAAAAAATATCGCCGTCCTTGAAGAGGATATCGAACTCCGAACCGTCTCCCGAAACATCGAGCGCGTTGAACACCGGGCGGAAAATCTTTTGCACATCGCGGATATGTTCACCGATCGCCACCTTGGCGCCCGTCTTGAACTTGATGTAGGGCGCGCCCGACAAATGATCCGCATGGGCATGGGTTTCGAGGACCAGTTCGATGTGAAAACCTTCCGCGCGGGCCTTGGCCAGAATGGCATCGGCCGATTGGGCGGAAGCTTTTCCCGATTTGTGGTCATAGTCGAGAACCGGATCGACGACGGCGGCGGCCTTGGTCCCGGGATCGGCGATAAGATAGCTCACCGTATTGGTTGGCACGTCGAAAAAGGCATGAATCACGGGTTTGGAAGGCATTGAAAATCTCCTTTCCTGTTTCCTTGACAATATATTAGAATATTCTAAATTATCAACATCTAATATTGAGGCTGTGATGAGTGTTGAGGAGCTTGATCTTGCCACCTTTCAGGACCGTGCCGGTGAAGCGGCGCGGCTGCTGAAGGCGTTGGCCAACGAAAGGCGGCTGGTGATCCTCTGCAAGCTGATCAAAGCCGGGGAAATGAATGTTTCGAGCCTGGGCGAAAGCGCTGGCCTCAGCCAGTCGGCGCTGTCGCAGCATCTGGCGCTGATGCGCGAGGAAGGCCTCGTTGTTTCCCGACGCGCGGCGCAAACAATCTTCTACCGCATCGCCAATCCTGCCGTTGCACAGGTGCTGGTAACGCTCAAATCCATCTATTGCTGAACAGGAGACTCCAGAATGCCGCTTCGCCATGTTTCACCCGCGGAAGCCAGGCAACTTATCGACCAGGGCGCCATGCTCATCGATATCCGCGAACGCGATGAGCACGCGCATGAGCGCATTCCCGGCGCATCGTCGGTGCCGCTCTCAACACTTGGCGAAACCACGCTCACCGGGCGCGAAGGCCAGGTGATGATCTTTCATTGCAAGTCCGGCAACCGGACGAGGGTGAATGAAGATCGCCTGTCACAGGGAACGAGTTGCGCGGCCTTCATCCTTGATGGCGGCCTTGAAGCCTGGCGCGCCGCCGGGCTTCCCATCAGCAAGGATCACAGCCGGCCGCTGGAAATGAACCGGCAGGTGCAGATCGCCGCGGGCAGCCTGGTCGTTCTTGGCGCGGCCCTTGGATTTTTCGTCAATCCCGGCTTCTACGCGCTCTCTGCCGCGATTGGCGCGGGCCTTGTTTTCATGGGGGTCACCGGCAGGGGCTGGCAGAAATCCGCGCCCTGATGCCCCCGAACCACACTGCCCACGCGTGAACGCATGACCATCACCGATCTTCTCTCCGCTTTTTCCGGCGGCGTGGTTGGCCTTGTGCTCGGCCTTCTGGGCGGCGGCGGCTCGATCATCGCGGTACCGCTTCTTCTTTATGTGGTGGGCGTTCCCTCGGCGCACATGGCGATCGGCACCAGCGCCGTCGCCGTGTCGCTCAGCGCGCTCTCCAGCCTCTTTACACAGGCAAGGCAAGGGCTGGTGAAATGGCCATGCGGCGTGGTGTTCACGGGCTTCGGCCTTCTCGGCACCGTGCTAGGCGCCAATCTCGCGCTGAGATTGCCGGGTGAAAAGCTCATTCCGCTGTTCGGCCTGCTGATGGTGATCGTCGGCATTCTCATGCTCTTGAAGAAAGATGCCGAGGGCGACCCGGACGTGCGCCTGACACGGCATACGGCGCGGCACATGCTGCCGTGGCTTGCCACGTCTGGCCTGGCGGTCGGAGCGCTGGCGGGATTCTTCGGGATTGGCGGCGGCTTTCTGATCGTCCCGGCCCTGCTCTTCGCCACCGGCATGCCGATGCGCAATGCGGCGGCGACGTCACTGGCGGCAATCGCCGCTTTCGGGGCCGCAACCGCCATCACCTATTCGCTGGCGGGCGAAGTGAACTGGCGAATGGTCGCGTTCTTCATTGCGGGAGGAATCGCCGGCGCCGTGGCCGGAAACCGGATGGGCGTCAGTGCGAAAATCCTGCAACCCCTGTTTGGCGCGCTGGTGATCGCTACTGGCATCTATGTGTCGCTGCGGTCACTGGGCATGCTGGCCTAGAGCGTCAGCGTCAGGAACAGGCTGTTGGGATCGGGTCTATAGTCGCCAAATGGCGGGCATTCCACGAAACCGTGAGACTTATAGAGTGCTACCGCCGGTTCAAAATAACCGAATGATCCGGTTTCGAGGCTCAGATGCTTCAGCCCCTGCGCGCGCCCTTCCTGAACGATGTGATGGAGGACAAGGCTCGCCGCGCCACGCCGCCGTGCAGCCTCGGCCGTGTGCATGGATTTCACTTCGCCGTGTAGGGCATCCAGCCGTTTCATCGCGCCGAACGCCAGAAGAGTCTCGTCCTCCCACACGCCCCAGAAATCCACATCAGGCGATTTGAGCCTCGACAGGTCGAACACATGGGCGCTCCCCGGCGGCGTCACCTCGTGGCATTTGTCGAAGTGGTGGCGAAGCAACGCCACCACGCGGGGATCGTCAAGTCCGCCAGATCTGATGTCCATTCCATCCTCACACTGTAAACAGGAAATACCGCGCCAGCACCGCGCCAGTCTCAAACAGACTTTCACCGAATAACCGGTAACGCAGGCAATCGCCCGTGCGCAAAGTATGCAGGCTCCCCTCAATGGTGAGTATGAGTTCGCCTTCCACCATCACCAGGTGATGCTCGAGCCCCGGGCGCGGCGGATGGGCGTATGCGATGCGGACCAAGGGCTCCAGCCAGCATTCGATCACTTCTCCGGACAGTTTGGCGGCAGGTGGAGACACCGAACGGCGCGTGAAGCCCGCCTGCTTATCGCGCCAGACCGACTGAGTTTCGGCGCGCACGAGCGGCGTGAATGTTTCTTCCGCTAGGAACATGAGCCGGGACATAGTAAGCCCATAAACGGCGCAGAGCCTTCCCAGCACATTGGCCGTGGCGCTGACCTCCGCATTCTCCAAACGCGAAAGCGTGGCCCGGCTAACCCCGCTTTGCTGCGCCAATTGATCTAGCGACCACCCCCGGCCGACGCGCAATTGGCGCAAACGGCCGGCGATGAGATGATCGAGGTTGGCTTCTGGATTTTCCATATCAGAGATTTTATTTCATTTTCGGGAAAAATCAAGACTGCGCAATATTATTGCGTATTTCTGCATCCCGTGATTCCTTCCTTGCGGGACGCCCCTCATTCTGGCATACATAAAAGGTCAGTAACCCTGACCTTTTATGGCAATTCAAGGCAAGTGGACCCGCCGGATGACCCGGAATACGACCACAAGGACCCAGAATACGACGGCCAATCGCGCCGCCGGTGCCACCGCCGCGCGCGGCGCTACGCCTCTCAAACGCAAATAGAGGCAGGCTCGCGCGCCGGCACAGGCGCCACGGGTTTGATCCTGAGGCAGGGGTTCTGGCGGCCACCCGAAGGCCCCGCCTCCACGATCAGACCCACCATCGCAGCCGGTTTCCCTTGGGGGCTGATTGCGCAAGAATAGGATGACGTTGGGAGAGGAGTTGGGGCAATGAACATGATGAAGCGGCCGGAAGGCCTGCCCGAGGCGCATGGTCTTTACGACCCGCGCAACGAACATGATGCCTGCGGCATTGGCCTCGTCGCCAACATCCATAACGTCAAAGCTCATCGCCTCGTGAGCGATGGCCTGTCGATCCTCAAGAACCTTGAGCATCGCGGTGCCGTGGGCGCCGACCCCAAGGCGGGCGATGGCGCTGGCATCATGATCCAGATTCCACACGCCTTCTTCGCGGCGGAAGCCAAGCGGCTGGGATTTGAACTGCCCGGCCCGCAGCATTATGGCGTGGCGCAGCTCTTCATGCCACGCGAACCGGTCTACCGGCAGGACATCGAACGCATCTGGTGGGAAACCTCCCGTGAGGAAGGCTTGAAGGTTCTGGGTTGGCGCGACGCGCCCGTCGATTCGTCGATTCTCGGCTATTCCGTGAAGGGCACCGAACCGGTTCATCGCCAGCTCTTCATCGGCCGTGGCCCCACCATCCGCGATGAAGCGCATTTCGAGCGCAAGCTGTTCGTCTGCCGCAAGGTCGTGTCGAACCGCGTGCTGGAAGTCCTAGGCAGCAAGGGCAAGACCTATTATCCCGTCTCCGTCTCGGCCCGCACCATCGTCTACAAGGGCCTCGTGCTCGGCAAGGACCTCGGCGCCTATTACCGCGACCTCGAAGACCCGCTGGTGGAATCCGCCTTCGCCATGGTGCACCAGCGCTTCTCCACCAACACCTTCCCAAGCTGGCCGCTATCGCACCCCTACCGCTTCGTTTGCCACAACGGTGAAATCAACACGGTGCGCGGCAACTATAACTGGATGGCGGCGCGCCAGGCCAACATGAAGTCCGATATTCTCGGCGAGGACCTGTCAAAGCTGTGGCCGATTTCCTACGAAGGCCAGTCCGACACTGCGTGTTTCGACAACGCGCTCGAATTCCTGCACATGGGCGGCTACTCCCTGCCCCATGCCATGATGATGCTGATCCCCGAAGCCTGGGCCGGCAATCCGCTTATGGATGAGGACCGCCGCGCCTTCTACGAATATCACGCTGCCCTCATGGAGCCGTGGGATGGCCCCGCCGCCATGGTGTTCACCGACGGCCGCCTGATCGGCGCCACGCTCGACCGCAATGGCCTTCGCCCATCGCGCTACATGACGACCGATGACGGCTATATCCTGCTCGCCTCCGAGATGGGCTGCCTGCAATTCGCGGAAGAACACGTCACCCACAAGTGGCGGCTGCAGCCCGGCAAGATGCTGCTCATCGATCTTGAGCAGAAGCGCATGATCTCCGATGAGGAACTGAAGAAGACCCTCGCCACCGCTCATCCCTATAAGGACTGGCTGAAGCGCACCCAGGTGGTGCTGAAGGATTTGCCGCAGGCCCGCACCAAGCGCGCCCGTTCCACCGTGCCGCTGCTCGACCGCCAGCAGGCCTTTGGCTACACGCAGGAAGATTTGAAGATCCTGATGGCTCCCATGGCGCAGACCGGCCAGGAGGCCGTGGGCTCGATGGGCAATGATGCGCCGATCTCAGCGCTCTCCGACAAGGCCAAGCTGCTCGACACCTATTTCAAGCAGAACTTCGCGCAGGTGACCAACCCGCCGATTGACCCCATCCGCGAAGAGCTGGTGATGTCGCTCGTTTCCTTCATCGGCCCGCGCCCGAACCTGCTCGATCTCAAGGGCACCTCGAAGCACATGCGGCTTGAGGTGGCGCAGCCCATCCTCACAAATGAAGACCTTGAGCGCGTGCGCACCATCGGCGCCGTCTCCGACAATCCGTTCCGCACCGCCACCATCGACATCACCTATGACGTGGCGAACGGCCCGGAATATATGGAAGCCGCCCTCGACTCGGTGTGCGGCCTTGCCGAGCGCGCCGTGAAGGATGGCTATAACATCATCATTCTTTCTGATCGCGCCGTCTCGGCCGAGCGAGTGCCGATCCCGGCGCTGCTCGCCACATCAGCCACCCATCATCATCTGATCCGCAAGGGCCTGCGCACCGCAGTCGGCCTGGTGGTAGAATCCGGCGAGCCGCGCGAGGTGCACCAGTTCGCGGCGCTTGCGGGCTATGGCGCCGAAGCCGTGAACCCCTATCTCGCCTTCGAGACGCTGGAGGCCATGTTGCCGCAGCTTGAGGAAGAGGTGACGGCCTATGAAGCGGGCAAGCGCTTCATCAAGGCCATCGACAAGGGGCTGCTGAAGGTGATGTCCAAGATGGGCATCTCGACCTATCAGTCCTATTGCGGCGCGCAGATTTTCGACGCCGTGGGCCTCTCCAGTGAGTTCGTGCGCAAATATTTCACCGGCACGGCCACGCAGATCGAAGGCGTGGGCCTCAGCGAGATTGCCGCCGAAGCCTTCCGCCGACACGAAGATGCCTTTGGCGAAAATCCGGTGTTCCGCGCCAGCCTGGACGTGGGCGGCGAATATGCCCAGCGCATGCGCGGCGAAGCGCATGTGTGGACGGCGGAAACCGTTTCCAACCTGCAACATGCCGTGCGTGGCAATTCCAGGGACAAGTTCCGCAACTACGCGCGCCTCATCAACGAGCAGTCCGAACGGCTGAAGACCATGCGCGGATTGTTCCGTATACGGACGGCTGAGGAAATGGGCCGCGCGCCGGTTGACATCGAGGAGGTGGAACCGACGGTCAGCATCGTCAGGCGTTTCGCAACCGGCGCCATGTCCTATGGATCGATCAGCCGTGAGGCGCACACCACGCTGGCCATCGCCATGAACCGCATCGGCGGCCGCTCCAACACCGGCGAGGGCGGCGAGGAAGCGGACCGTTTCAAGCCCCTGGCCAATGGCGATTCCATGCGCTCCGCCATCAAGCAGGTGGCAAGCGGGCGTTTCGGCGTGACAGCGGAATATCTCGTCAACTCCGACATGATGCAGATCAAGATGGCGCAGGGTGCCAAGCCCGGCGAAGGTGGCCAATTGCCCGGCCACAAGGTGGACGCCACCATCGCCAAGGTGCGCCATTCGACGCCGGGCGTCGGCCTCATCTCGCCGCCGCCGCATCACGACATCTATTCCATCGAGGATCTGGCGCAGCTGATCTTCGACCTGAAGAACGTGAACCCCGCCGGGCTTGTTTCAGTGAAGCTCGTCTCGGAAGTGGGCGTGGGCACGGTGGCGGCGGGCGTCTCCAAGGCGCATGCCGACCATGTGACGATCTCGGGCTATGAAGGCGGCACCGGCGCATCGCCGCTCACCTCGATCAAGCATGCGGGGTCGCCATGGGAAATCGGCCTTGCCGAAACCCAACAGACGTTGGTGGCCAACGATCTGCGCGGCCGCATCACGGTGCAGGCCGATGGCGGCATCCGCACCGGCCGCGACGTGGTGATCGCGGCGCTGCTCGGCGCTGATGAAATCGGCTTTGCCACCGCACCGCTGATCGCCGCGGGATGCATCATGATGCGGAAGTGCCACCTCAACACCTGCCCTGTGGGCGTGGCGACGCAGGACCCGGTGCTGCGCAAGCGTTTCACCGGACAGCCCGAGCATGTCATCAACTTCTTCTTCTTCGTGGCCGAAGAGGTGCGCGAGCATCTGGCGGCGATGGGCATGCGCTCCTACGACGAGTTGATCGGCGAAACCCAATGGCTCGACCAGCAGGAGGCGATTGCCCACTGGAAGGCCAAGGGCCTCGACTTCTCGCGCATCTTCGCCAAGCCTGACGTGACCGGCCCCCTCGCCATCAAGCATGTGACGGCGCAGGATCACGGCATCGACCGCATTCTCGACCGCAAGCTGATTGCCGAGGCGGCACCCGCGCTGGAGCATGGCAAGGCGGTGGAGATCGCAACCCTGATCCGCAATGCCGACCGCACGGCAGGCGCCATGCTGGCCGGCGCCGTGGCGCAGCGTTACGGCCATGAAGGCCTGCCCGATGATACGATCCGCGTCTCCTTCAACGGCATCGCAGGCCAGAGCTTTGGCGCTTGGGCCGCGCATGGGATGACGCTGACATTGACCGGCGAGGCCAACGACTATGTCGGCAAGGGCCTCTCGGGCGGACGCCTCGTGGTGCGCCCGCAGGAGAACATCGGCTTCGTGCCTGAGAAATCGATCATCGTCGGCAATACGGTGCTTTATGGCGCCATCACCGGCGAATGCTATTTCCGGGGCGTGGCGGGCGAACGCTTCGCGGTGCGGAACTCCGGCGCCATCGCAGTTGTCGAGGGCGTGGGCGACCATGGCTGCGAATATATGACCGGCGGCTGCGTGCTGGTGATCGGCGAGACGGGCCGCAACTTCGCCGCCGGCATGTCGGGCGGCGTGGCCTACGTACTGGACGAGGCCGGAGACTTCGCGCAGCGCTGCAACCTCGCCATGGTGGACTTGCAGCCCGTGCCGGAAGAAGAGGACACGCTGGAGCGCCTGCACCATCATGGCGGTGACCTCGAAGGACACGGCCTTGTGGACGTGACCGCGCATATGGATCGCCACGACGCCGAGCGCGTGCGCGAATTGCTGACGCGCCATGTGAAATACACCGGCTCGTCACGCGCCCAGGCGATCCTCGACAACTGGCAGGCCATGCTGGCGAAATTCGTGAAGGTGATGCCGGTCGAATATGCCCGCGCTCTTCAGGAACTGGAGAAGGCGCAGGAAACCAGCGATGGCATGACCATCGGCCTCAAGAGGAGCGCGTAACATGGGCAAGGTCACAGGCTTCCTTGAGATCGAGCGGCAGGATCGCAAATATACGCCGGCGGCAGACCGCGTGCGGCATTACAACGAATTCGTGATCCCGCTCTCGGATGAGGGGGTGCGCAACCAGGCGGCGCGCTGCATGAACTGCGGCATTCCCTATTGCCACAACGGCTGCCCGGTGAACAACCAGATCCCCGACTGGAACGATCTGGTCTACAACGGCGGCTGGGAGGAAGCGTCGCGCAACCTTCACTCCACCAACAATTTCCCCGAGTTCACCGGACGCGTTTGCCCCGCGCCCTGCGAGGCTTCCTGCACGCTGAACATCGAGGACACGCCCGTCACCATCAAGACCATCGAATGCGCCATCGTCGACAAGGCGTGGGAGAACGGCTGGATCAAGCCGGAATCCTTTGGCGAGAAGACGGGCAAGAAGGTGGCCGTCGTGGGCTCCGGCCCTTCGGGCCTGGCCGCCGCACAGCAACTGGCGCGCGCTGGCCACACCGTGCATCTCTTCGAGAAGAACGCCAAGGCGGGCGGACTGATGCGCTACGGCATTCCCGACTTCAAGATGGAGAAGCACCTGATCGACCGCCGCGTGAAGCAGATGGAGGCGGAGGGCGTCACCTTCCATCACGGCGTTCACATCGGCGTCACCCAGGATGCAAAGCAGCTTGTCGACAGCTTCGATGCCGTGCTGATGACCGGCGGTTCCGAGAAGGGCCGCGATCTTCCCATCCCCGGCCGCGACCTGGGCGGCATTCATTTCGCCATGGAGTTCCTGCCGCAGCAGAACCGCCGCGTCTCCAAGGAGCAGCCGCTCACCAACCAGCCGATTCTTGCCAACGGCAAGCATGTGGTGGTGATCGGCGGCGGCGATACCGGCTCGGACTGCATTGGCACCTCGCTCCGCCAGGGGGCACTGTCCGTCACCCAGCTTGAGGTGATGCCGAAGCCGCCGGAAAAGGAAAACAAGGCGCTGACCTGGCCGGACTGGCCGCTGAAGATGCGCACCTCTTCCTCGCAGCAGGAGGGTGCCGACCGCGACTTCTCCGTGCTGACAAAATCGTTCTCCGGTGAAAACGGCGCCGTGAAACTGCTTCATTGCGTGCGCGTCGACGGCAAGATGCAGGAGATTCCGGGCTCGGCCTTTGAACTCAAGGCCGATCTTGTGCTGCTGGCCATGGGCTTCGTGCACCCCGTTCATGAAGGCATGTTGCAGAGCTTAGGGGTAAAGCTCGATGGCCGTGGCAATGTGGAGGCCAACGTCAAGAACTACCGCACCACGGTGGACAAGGTTTTCGCAGCTGGCGACATGCGGCGTGGCCAGTCGCTCGTCGTCTGGGCCATCCGCGAAGGGCGGCAGGCGGCGCGCGCCGTTGACGAATATCTCATGGGCATGTCTAACCTTCCGAGATGACCCCGGAAGACATTGCCCGTTACCGCGCCGAAACGCAGGGCGTGAAACACGTCCTGCATTTCAACAATGCCGGCTCATCTCTCACGCCCGACCCGGTTCACAACACCGTCGTGGCGCACCTCGAGCGCGAGCGCCAGATCGGTGGCTATGAGGCGAAGGATGAAGCGGCGTCCCGCATGCAAGCCTTCTACAGCGAGGCATCCGGGCTGATCGGCGCTGCGCCGGATGAAATCGCCTATGTCGAGAACGCCACCCGCGCCTGGGACATGGCGTTTTATTCCCTGCCCCTGAAGGAAGGCGATGTCATCCTCACCGCGCAGGCCGAATATTCGAGCAACTATCTCGCCTATTTGCAGATGGCGAAGCGCAAGGGCGTGGTGATCGAGGTGGTGCCGGACGACAATCAGGGCCAGCTCGACGTTGCGGCCCTCAAGCGGATGATCACCGCCCGCACCAGGCTGATTTCCATCACCCATATTCCAACCCATGGCGGCCTCATCAATCCTGCGGCGGAGATCGGCAAGGTGGCGCGTTCGGCTGGCGTCCCGTTCCTGCTCGATGCCTGCCAGTCCGTCGGCCAGCTTGATGTCAACGTGGAAGAGATCGGCTGCGACATGCTCTCCGCCACGGGCCGCAAATTCCTGCGGGGGCCGCGCGGCACCGGCTTTCTCTATGTGAAGCGGGAGCTCGCGAACCGGCTTGAACCCGTGTTCGTCGATCTTCATTCCGCCGACTGGCCGGAAGACAATGAGTACACCCTCGCGCCCGGCGCGCTCCGCTTTGAGAATTGGGAATGCTATTACGCGGGCAAGCTGGGATTGGCCGAGGCGATCCGCTATGCGCGGTCCATCGGATTGAAAGAAATCGAACAGCGCGTGCTCGGTCTCGCAAAACTCCTGCGGGAAGAACTCTCGAAACTTCGCGGCGTCACGCTCACCGATACGGGTACGCGGCAATCCGGCATTGTCACCTTCGTAAAACAGGGCCACGCAGCCGAAACCATCAAGATGGCGCTTCGCGCCCAGGGCATCAATGTCTCGGTGTCATCGGGCGACCGCGCCCGCTTCGATCTCCTGAAGCGCGGCTATCACGATGTCGTCCGCGCCAGCGTGCATTACTATAACACCGAGGACGAGATCGCCCGCTTCATCCGCGCCATCGGCGAATTCAAGTAAATTATTTGAGCGAAAAATCATCGGCACGGCCTTTTGGCGGCGGCGCGGCCTCGCCGGTCACGAACATCCGTTCGGCAGCGCTTCCCGGCTGGGCCAAAGCCCGGAGCGCCACAAGCCCCGCACCGCCCGGCCCCATGGCCACCAGAACATCCTCGGCGCGGAATGACTGGTCTTCGCCGGTCGAGCCCGCCTGCCCGAACACCGGCAACTCTGCCACAGGCGGCAAAGCTGCAGCAGGAGCGGATGTCTTGGCCGTTACGGGCGTGCCGCTCTTCGGCAGGGCCTGCGGCGTGGCGGAGCGGATGGCGGCCAGCACAAGCTCCGCCATACGGTCATTGCCCTGCTTGAAGAAACTCACGCCATCCTTGCCGCGCAGCTTGCGGGGCGCGCCGGAACTGTCCGTGTCACTGTCGATATAGGCCCCATCCTTGCCAAGAAAATCGGCGCGCAGATCCACATAATGCGCTGCCCTCTTCTCAACTTCCTGCTTCTGCAAGGCACTGACGATTTTCAGATCGCCGTCATAGGCCAAGTCCTGCATTGGCGGCAGGCTGACCCAGTAAACCGGAATGCCCGCCGCCTTGAAGGCATCCAGCACGCGGTCAAGCTGCTTCACATAGGCCGCTTTCCACGGATCGGTGCCGAAGGCATAGCGGAAATCGCCATCGCGGATCATCTGCCGGTCGTTTGAACCGATCAGCACCACGGCGGCATCGTAACTCTTGCCATCGAGGATTTTCGGAACCGTATCGCCCCAGTCATAAACTTCGGGCCTCGCGATGCCTGACTCTTCGTTGAAGCGGAGCGTGATGTCGAGCGAGCCATCGGATTCGGCAAGACGTGAGAAGCCGGCCCCCAGCCCGCCGCCCAGCGCGTCACCGATCACCAGAATATGGGTCTGGCTTGCCACAGGTTGGGCGCCGTCATCACTGGCCGACGAGCCCATGACAGGCGTAACAACCTGCTGCGCCTCCGCAAGCCCGCCCAGCATCATCACCAGCATGAAAATGATGAAGCGCATGGCTCAGCTTTTCCGCACCCGCTCAAGCAGCTTGAGCGACGGCACACCATCGAGCGGCAATCCGGCGCTTTTCTGGAAGGCGATGATCGCTTCATAGGTGCGGGCGCCAAACCGCCCGTCATCGCCGCCCGTCTCAAAGCCCTTGGCCGTCAAGGTCCGCTGCAATTCCACCCGCTGCTTGAATGTCAGATCATAGGTCACATCGGGCCAGCTTGCGAGAATGGGCCCGCCGCCGCGGATGCGGTCTGCCAAGTGGCCCACCGCCAGCGCATAGGAATGCGAGAGGTTGTAATCCATGATCGCCATGAAATTCTGGGTGACCAGAAAGCGGGGACCCGAAACGCCTTGCGGCACCATGACAAAGGCCGAGGCCTGCGAGGATCCGAACGGCTTGCCGTCGGCGCGCGCCACGCCCAGCTTCTGCCACTCCGCCACGGTCCGCCATTTCTGCCGCCCGATCATCGCGAGGTTGAAATCCTTGGGCAGGGTTATTTCCCATCCCCAAGGCCGATCGTCCTTCCAGCCGCTCTTCGCGAGATAATTGGCGGTGGAGGCCAGCGCGTCTTCTTTTGAGTTCCAGATATCTTTCACGCCATCGCCATCCCAATCGACGGCGTAGGAGAGATAGGAGGTGGGGATGAACTGCGTATGCCCCAGCGCCGCCGCCCACGAGCCAGTAAAATTCTCCGGCGTCACCACGCCGCGTTTGAGGATTTTCAGCGCCGCAACGAACTGCTCGCGCGCATATTGTTTCTTGAGGCCGGAATACATGAGGGTGGCGAGCGAGCGCATCACCTTCATCGATCCCTTGTCCTTGCCGAAGTTCGATTCCATGCCCCAGATGCCGAGCAGGATGCGCCGGTCCACGCCATATTTGGCTTCGATGGCCAAGAGCAGCTTCGCCTCCGATGCAAGCTTCTGCTGCCCCGTATCAATACGGATGGGCGTGACAGCTTTTTCGAGATAGGCCGAGGTGGTGGAGGTGAATTCCGGCTGGTTGTTGGCGAGCTTCAGGACCGTGGGATCGGGATCGGTGATGCCGGCAAAGGCGCGGTCAAACAGATCGCGCGAAATGCCATTGGCCTTGGCGATGGGCCACAGCGTCTGAATGAAAGCCTCGAACTTGGCGTCGGCAAAAGCGGGCGTGGCCTGCAGCAATGGCAGGCTCAGCGCCCAAAGCATCAAGTGTCTGCGGTTCATCGGCGTCCCTGGGATTCGGATGCGGCAAGGCAATCCTAACAGGGAACCATTTCAACCGCCAAATGCGGCTGCAATCAGGCCGCGTTGCGCTGCGCCAGCCGCCGCTCCCAGGCGAGCGCGGAGGACACGATGGTGTCGAGATCGTCGTATTTGGGCTGCCAGCCCAAAACTTCGCGCACCCGCCTGGCCCCGGCGACGATGGCGGCGGGATCGCCCGCCCGGCGGCCCACCATGTTCACTTTGAAGGGCGCGCCTTCAGCTTTTTCGACGGCCTTGATCACCTCAAGCACCGAATAGCCCTTGCCATAGCCGCAATTGAAAATGCCGCTTTCACCGCCTTTGCGGAGATGCGCCAGCCCGTCCATATGCGCGGCGATGAGGTCGCTGACATGGATATAGTCGCGAAGGCAGGTGCCATCGGGCGTATCATAGTCGCTGCCATAGACATCCATGTGGCTGCGCTGCCCCAGCGCCGTCTGGCAGGCGACCTTGATAAGATGGGTGGCGCGCGGCGTTGATTGCCCGGTGCGGCCTTGCGGATCGGCCCCCGCGACGTTGAAATAGCGGAGCGCGATATATTGCAGCCCATAGGCCGCATGGGCATCGCGCAGCATCCATTCGGTCATGAGCTTTGACGTGCCATAGGGCGAGATGGGCTTGGGTAGCACGGTTTCAAACACCGGCTCATTTGTGGTTTCGCCATAAACCGCCGCCGTCGAGGAGAAGATGAAGCGCGGCACCTTGGCCTTGACCGCCGCCGCCATCAGGCTGCGCGATTTCACCGTATTGTTGAGATAATAGGCCAGCGGATCGGTGACCGACTCCGGCACCACGATCGAGCCTGCGAAATGCACCACGGCATCAAACTGATGTTCCGCCATCAGCCGCGCCAGCATCGCCTCGTCGCCGATGTCGCCTTCCGCCAGCTTAGCCTTGGGTGAAATCGCCCACCAGTGCCCGGTGGAGAGATTGTCGAGGACCACCACGTCTTCGCCGGCGTCGGTCAACGCCAGCACCATGTGGCTGCCGATATAGCCCGCGCCGCCCGTCACCAGAACCGTCATGCCGAAAACTCCACCGCGCAAAAACCACAGGGTCTTTGTCTGAACCTTTTCACACGCTATTAGTTAGATGTCAGCCAAGGCCAGCTTAATGCTGCCGCGCACGTCTGCAACGCCGTTAATGAAGGGTAAATCATGCCGCGTCCGATCAAGAAAGCCGTATTTCCCGTCGCAGGCCTGGGCACGCGCTTCCTGCCCGCCACCAAGGCCATGCCCAAGGAAATGCTGACGGTTGTGGACCGGCCGGTGATCCAGCTTGCGGTGGACGAGGCGCGCGATGCGGGGATCGAGCATTTCGTATTTGTGACCGGCCGTAACAAGAGCGTCATCGAGGACCATTTCGACAAGCAGTATGAGCTCGAGGATACGCTGCGCGCGCGCGGCAAGTCGGAGGCCCTGGCCGAGTTGGAGAAGGATTTGCCGGGAGCAGGCCAAACCAGCTTTACCCGCCAGCAGGAGCCCAAGGGTCTGGGCCATGCGGTATGGTGCGCGCGCGACATCGTGGGCGACGAGCCCTTTGCGCTGCTGCTGCCCGACATGGTGATGCATGCCAGGCCTGGCTGCCTGAAGCAGATGATGGATGTCTATAATCAGCGCGGCGGCAACGGCATCGCGGTTGAGGAAGTGCCGTGGGAGCATGTGCACCGCTATGGCGTGGTGGGCGCGAAAGACTGGAAAGACAACGCCTTCACCATCGACGGCATGGTGGAAAAGCCGCCACGCGACAAGGCACCCTCAAACCTCATCATCTCGGGCCGCTATATTCTGCAGCCGGAAATCTTCGGGGAAATTGAAAAGCAGAAACCGGGCGCGGGTGGTGAAATCCAGATCACCGATGCGATGATCCGCCTGATGGCGGCGCAGGATTTCTGGGGCGTCAAATACAAGGGCACCACCTATGACTGCGGTGACAAGGTGGGCTTTCTTTCGGCCAATGTCGCGCTCGCGCTGGAGCGCCCCGACATCGGCCCCGACTTCCGCGCCGCGCTCAAGAAGATCCTGAGCTAGGGCTGAAGCGTGATGCCTGCGGTGACGCGGTGCTCGGTATAGCTCCGCGATGATGTGACAGCATCCAGATAGGTGAAATCATAAGCCGCCGACCAGGTGAGCTGGGGGTTCATCTTCCAGTCCACGCCCGCATTGGCCGTGTAAGTGACATCATTGCCGCCGCTTTGCTTTTCGATCTCAAGGCCGCCGCCCCCCTTGAGATCAACATTGTCGCGAATGGCCTGGGTTAGTTCCGCATCAAGCGTCCAGATACGGTTGCCGTTTGAGGCCGTGGACACGGAATCGTCGATGGAGGTGGTGGCCGTCATCACCACCTGCGTCAGATCGGTGGGAGACCAACTGACATCGCCCACGAGACCGAGCGCGCCCGTGGTTTCAAGGCTGGGATCTTCATAATCACGCAGGAGATAGGTCAGCCCAAGGCTGCCGCCCCAGATGGGATTGTCGTCGATCATCACGCCTGCAGTGGCGGAATAGCCATTGGAAGACCGTTCCAGCCCGTTGCGGTCATGGGACCGCGTGTAGAGGCGCGGCACATAGGCCAATTCGGCAAAGGGCTTGAGCAGAGGCGGATCGGTGTAGGTGGCGCGCAAGGCAAGGGAGGGGGCCCAGAAATTGCGGTCGCCGTTGTCTTCCTTGCCGCCGCCAGACAGCTTCACGTCATCATAGTGGTTGTAGGACACACCCGCCGTCACCCGGCCTTCCATCGGGCCAAAGTCCTGAATATAGGCGGCGCGTCCGCCCACGATCTGTTCAGACCGCACGCCAATGGCGGTTGCCGGCACCTCGCTGTTACCCAGCCCCGTATCGTCGAGCGTCGCATAAAGCCCAAGCTCCACCCGCCGGTCGTGGCGGATGTCGAGGCGAAGATCGATATCCGCATCGCCGCTGCGCAGCAGCGTCTTGTCCTTGTCGGCATAGCGTTCAAGGTCGAGATCGGCGGAACCCGTCAGGCTGTGGCGGCTCCAGTCACTGGCAAAGTTGAGCGATGGTTTGAGAAGAACGCCGGGGGCCGCGTCCCTGTCATCATGCGACTGCTTGATGTTCGACGAATAGACGCCGCCGATCATGATCGAGGGATAAAGCGTGAGGCCTCCGGTATCGATGCCAAGCGGCGCATAAGGGTCAGTTGCGGCCTTGCGGCGGATCATCGGCGGCGGCTCTTCCAACGGTTTCACGGTGAGCGAGGTTTCGCGGGGCAGCGGCACGGCCTGCGGAAGCGTATCGGAGGTATCGGCCGCCACGTCCGAATCGGTGTCATCAATGGTCGTGCGCAAGGCGGGCGCCTGCTGGCCCAGGGCCGCACCCGTCATGCCGATCAATCCGGCCAAAGCCAGGCTGGCAAAGCGCCGCCCACACACCATCCAGAAACTCCTGCGCTGGACTCTAGGGAGCGTATGGTTAATGGGTGGTTGACGGCCTGTATCGAAGCTGGCGGCTTCCTTTTTGGGGGGAACGCGCCTAAATCTGAACCATGAACCGTCCCCAGACCTCCCCCGTTCCGCTTGGCGCTGCCTGGCGCGCATCGGCCCTCCGGGCACTCACCACGGAAACCGAAGGCATGGCGCAGCTGGTGAAGGCGGCGGAGGGGCCACTGGGAGAACAGATCGCCCAGGCCGTAGATGTGCTGCGCAAGGCGAAGGGCCGCGTGATCCTCACCGGCATGGGCAAGAGTGGTCATGTCTGCCGCAAGATCGCCGCCACCCTGGCCTCGACAGGCACGCCTGCCATGTTCGTGCATCCCGCCGAGGCAAGCCATGGCGACCTGGGCATGATCACCCCTGATGATGTGATCGTCGTGCTGTCGAATTCGGGCGAGTCGCCGGAACTCAGGGACATTCTCACCTATTCGCGCCGCTTTGCCGTGCCGCTGATCGCCATCACCGCGCAGGCGCAAAGCACGCTGGCGGGAGAAGCTGACGTGGTGCTGGTCCTGCCGCGTGCCAAGGAGGCCTGCCCCAATGGCTTGGCCCCCACCACCTCAACCCTGATGCAACTTGCTCTCGGCGATGCGCTGTCCATTGCGCTACTGGAAGAAAAAGGCTTCGGCCCGCGCGACTTCAAGAACTTCCACCCCGGCGGCAGGCTGGGCGCGCAACTCACTCACGTGCGCGACATCATGCACAAGCAGTCCGAGCTTCCGCTTACCATTGAGTCTCCGCGCATGTCGGAGGCGTTGCTGGTCATGACGTCTCGCAGCTATGGTTGCTTGGGCGTGGTGGATGCCGCTGGCCGTCTCATTGGCATTGTCACCGACGGTGACCTGCGCCGCCACATGGACCGCAACCTGCTGGACCGTACCGTGGGCGAGGTGATGACGCGCAATCCCAAGACTATTGATCCGGACGCGCTGACATCGGAAGCGCTGGAGATCCTGAACTCCGCCAAGATCACCAGCCTTTTCGTGGTGAATGCGGCGCGAGAGCCTGTGGGTCTTGTCCACATTCACGATCTGCTGCGCATCGGCGCGGCTTAAGCCTTCACCACCCTCAGCTTCATGCCGTCCACCGCCGTCACCTTGACGCGCGTGCCGGTTGGCGCGTCTTCACCCGACACATCCCATTGCGTGCCATCGATCGACAGGCGGCCGCGCCCTTCGGTGATGGGCTGGTCGAGAATGTAGCTCCGGCCGATATAATCCAGCATGCGGCGGTTCAGGCTCGGCTTGTCACTGTCCAGCACGCGGCGCGCGGCAAGAAACCGCCGCCCGCCATAGACCGATACCAGCGACAGCGCGGCGAAGATCAGCAGCTCGATCTGCCAATTCAGGTGAAACAGCAGATCCAGCACGCCGACAAGTGCTGCCGGTATGGCCAGCCAGATGAAGAACACCCCGGGCGCGGTGAGTTCCAGCATCAGCAGAATGCCGGCAATGATCCACCACACCCAGCCATCGAGCATGGGAAAGAAGGCTGACATGGCTTTCACCCCTTACGATGATTTGGACGGAATGCCGGGCACGCCGGAGCCGGTGCGCCGCGCCGGAGGAGTAGGCTGCGGTTGCGTGCCGAAGGCTTCCCGCGCCAGTTCGGAAATGCCGGCAATCGATCCGATCACGGATGACGCCTCGACGGGCATCATCAGCACCTTCTGGTTGGGCGATTGCGCCAGGGTTTCCAGCGCCTTGATATAATTGTTGGCGACGAAATAATTGATCGCCTGCACATTGCCCGAAGCGATGGCGTTGCTGACCATCTCCGTCGCCTTGGCTTCAGCCTCCGCTGACCGTTCGCGCGCCTCGGCATCCTTGAAAGCAGCCTCGCGGCGGCCCTCCGCTTGCAGAACCACAGACTGCTTCTCGCCTTCCGCTTTCAGGATGGCGGCCTGCCGCAGGCCTTCGGCTTCCAGAATGGAGGCGCGCTTCTCGCGCTCGGCCTTCATCTGGCGCGCCATCGAGTCCACCAGATCGCGCGGCGGGTTGATGTCCTTGATCTCGATACGGGTCATCTTGACGCCCCACGGCTCCGTCGCCTTGTCGACGACGCTCAGGAGGCGGTGGTTGATCTCGTCGCGCTGCGAGAGAAGATTGTCGAGTTCGAGTGAGCCCATGACGGTGCGGATATTGGTCATCGTCATGTTGATGATGGCGTTCTCGAGATTGTTGACCTCATAGGTCGCCCGCGCCGCATCCAGCACCTGGTAGAAAGCCACGCCATCCACCGTCACCATGGCGTTGTCCTTGGTGATGACTTCCTGCGAAGGCACCGGAATGACCCGCTCCATCATGTTCTGCTTGGCACCGATGCGGTCAATGAAAGGAACGATCAGGCCAAGCCCCGGCCCCAGTGTACGGATGTACCGCCCGAAGCGCTCGACCGTGTAGTTATAGCCTTGTGGCACCATGCGGATCGCCCGCAGGAGGTAGAAGACGACAACCGCCAGCACCACCAGAACGAAAACGCTAGCTCCTTGAAACATGCTGTTCTCCCAAACCGGTCCGCCGTGGCCGGCGGCAGGAAGAATGGGGATTGATCAGATGCGCCGCAAGGGCATCAGGCCCACCCTTTTATTTCGCGGCGTAATATGGTTTCCAGCATGGCGACCGATATGTCGCTGTCATTCAGGCAGGGAACGGCCGAAAATTCCGCACCACCCCGCGACAGGAACGTCTCGCGGAGGCCGATGCCCACCTCTTCAAGCGTTTCCACGCAATCCGCCGCGAAACCCGGCATCACCATCACCAGCTTTTTGACGCCCTCGGCAGGGAGCGCCGCCACGCTGTCCTGCGCGTAAGGTTTGATCCATTCCGCCCGGCCGAAGCGCGACTGGAACACCACCCGCAGCTTCTCCGGCGGCAGTTCCAGCCGCTCCCGCAGCAGGCGGGCGGTTTTCTGGCAGTGGCAGTAATAGGGATCACCCTTGTCGAAATAGGTCTGCGGCAGGCCGTGAAAGGAAGCAAGGATCAGGTCAGGCGCCCAGGATAGCGTGGCGAGGTGGGCCTCGATGCTCTGTGCCAGCGCCTCGATATGCGCTGGATCATCATAATAGGGCGGCACGCTGCGGAGCGCCGGCTGCCAGCGCATGGCCTTCAGCCCGTCAAAGGCCTTGTCCATGACCGTGGCCGTGGTGGCCGCGCTGTACTGGGGATAGAGCGGGAAGATCAGAATGCGGTCGCAACCCTGCTCTTTCAGCGCGGCAATCCGGTCATTCATCGCCGGCAAGCCATACCTCATGCCCCAATCGACAATCACATCCGGCAAGTCCCTGAGCCGTGCCGCAAGTTTTTCCGCCTGCCCGCGAGTGATCGTCTTGAGCGGCGATTCATCCAGTTCCCGGTTCCAAATCTTGCCATAGGCATGACCGCTCTTCTGCGGTCTGGTCTGCAGGATAATGCCGTTCAGGATCAGCCACCACAAAGGGCGGCTCACCTCGATCACCCTGCGATCGGACAGGAATTCCTTCAGATAGCGCCGCATCGACCAGTAATCCGTGGCCTCGGGGGTGCCCAGATTGACCAGAAGGACCCCGATCTTGCCGGTCCGGATGGCCGGATGGCCGGGCGGCCAAATATTTTCAGCGGTGGGCATGTCGCTTCCTTGCATGAAACATTGCACTACCCCGCCGTTAACGCCTTGCAAATGCAAAAAGATCATAATTCCGGACGCTGGAATGAGAGAACTGGCGACAACGGACATGAAGGCCGGGCTTGGGCATGTGCTGCGCCGCACCGAATTGCGGTGGCGGTCCCTCATTGCCCGCGCCGAAGCACCGGCAGACGGCGGCCCGCCCAGCAATTCCGTCACCCTTCCGATCCTCTTCCTCTTTTCAAGCGCCCTGGTGGCGCTGGGCTTTGCGCGAATCGCCATCGATCACGCTTCCCCGACGCTGGTTTTGGGCTGGGTGACGGCGGCTGTCGCCGCATCCCTGCTCCCGCTTTTGATCGCCGGATACTGCCAAAGATTCAAACCCGTCAGCAAACAGGCCAGCCTGCATCTGCATGAATTTTGCACGATTTTGCTTGGCCTCGTGTGGGCGGCATTCCCCGCCCTGTTTTTCGATGCCGGAGCGGAACTGCGCCTCCTGGCCGTCGCGATTACCTTCGGCATATCCGGACTTGGCTCGCTTGCCTTGGCCCGCGTCCAGTCCTCGGCCATTCTGTTTTGTGCGCTGATCGCCGGATCGCTGATCCTCGCTTCGATCAAGATTGGTGGAACAACAGGAATAGCACTTGGCGCGTTTTCGCTTCTCTATTGCCTGAGCGTGGCCATCATGATCCTGCACGCGCACGAGGCCGCCCGCCTTCATGCCCATGCCGAAGACGAGATCAAGAAGCAGAACGAGATCATTTCCCTTCTCCTGAGCGATGCTGACGAGAGTGAAGGAAACTGGCTGTGGGAAACTGACGGCCAGGGGCGGATTGTCTATGCGTCACCCAGTCTCTTCAACGCGCTGAACATCAAGCCAGCCGCGATCACAGGACGCTTGATCGCTGATGCCATGTGCGAAGTCCCGGATGATCCCGGCTGGAACGCGCTCTTGGCCACCATGCGGGCCTACCGGCCTGTCGACGGCCACCGTGTCACCACACGGCTGGGCGGGCATGAAAGCTGGTGGCGCATCACCGCCAAACCCATGTTCGATGCCGATGGCAATTTTTCGGGATACCGCGGCGCCGCGCATAACATCACCGGCGATCACCGCACCGAAACCAAACTCATCGAGGCCAAGGAGGCGGCGGAGAAGGCAAGTGAAACCAAATCGCAGTTCCTCGCCGTGATGAGCCATGAACTGCGCACGCCGCTGAACGCCATCGTCGGTTTCGCCGAACTCCTCATTTCGCCGCACGCCGATGCCATCACCGAGGCGCAGCGGATTGATCATCTCAACACCATACTGGGCAGCAGCAAGCATCTGCAATCGCTGATCAGCGACATTCTGGACGCCACGCGCATCGAAAAGGGCACGCTACAACTGGTGGAGCAGGAAGCCGATGCCGCCGAACTCGTGGAGATCGCCGCCAAGATGTGCCGGGACGCGGCGGAAAAGACCGACACGACCATCATTGCCCGCATCGTGGATGGCGTGGAGGTGAAAGGCGACATCACCCGCATCAAGCAGATTCTCATCAATCTGATTTCCAATGCCGTGAAGTTTTCGCCCTCGGGCGGCTTCGTGAACATTTCCCTTGAACGCACGGACACCGGCGGCCTCGCCATCGCTGTCAGGGACGAAGGCGTCGGCATCCGCAAGGAAGACATCGACCGCATCTTCGAGCCTTTCGTTCAGGCCGACGCCGGGCATTCCCGTCGCTTTGGCGGCATCGGGCTTGGCCTCGCCATCGCGCGCCGCATCGCCATGCTGCACGGTGGAACCGTCACGATTGAAAGTGAATATGGCGTGGGCACCACCGCGCGCCTGGTTCTGCCCGCGTGGCGTATCACCTGGCACGTGGATCGCGCGGCGGCCTGACGGGTTGTTTTACTCCGCAGCCGCGCGCAGAGCCGGTGCTTGATTGAACCGCGTCATCAGTTCGGCTTCACGCGTCAGGGCTCTCGCGATGGCCGCGTCTTTCACATGACCAAAACCGCGGATTTCCTGCGGCAATGAGGCAAGTTCAACGGCTACAGCATGGTTCTGCGCCGTGATTTGCTCAATCACCTGCAGCATACGCTCCCGGTAATCAGTGATCAGCGCCCGCTCCTTCTTCCGCTCCTCGGTGCGCCCGAAGATATCGAAGGCCGTGCCACGCAGGCCCTTGAGGCTGGCGAGAATACGAAAACCGGTCATCATCCACGGGCCGAATGTACTTTTCACCGGCTTGCCCGTGAAGGCATCCGTGCGTCCCAGCACAGGCGGCGCGAGGTGGAAGTTCAGCCTGTAATCACCGGAAAATTTCTTTGCGATGTCCCGCGCAAACCGGCCATCGGTATAAAGGCGCGCCACTTCATATTCATCCTTGTAGGCCATCAGCTTGAACAGGCTCAGCGCCACCGCCTCCGCAAGCCCGCTCTTTCCCGGCAGGCGGCTTTCAGCTTCGCGCACCCTGTCCACAAAGCCCCTGTAGGATTCCCCATAGGCGGCATTCTGGTAATCAGTGAGAAAAGCCACTCGCCGCGCGATGATCTCATCCAGCGCCTGCGGCTTTGCGGCGGGTGGCAGCTTTGCAGCAATCACCGCGCGCACAGCCTTTTCATCCGCCGCAGCGCGCCTGCCCCACAGGAAGGCCGCCAAATTCATCTTCACCGACACGGCGTTCTGCCGCACCGCCTCTTCAATCGCCTCGCGGCCGACAGGCACCAGACCCTTCTGCCATGCATAACCCAGCGTGAAGAGATTTGCCGCGATGGAATCGCCGAGCAAGGCCGTGGCGATTTCCGTTGCATCGATGGCGAAGAGATTGCCGGGCTTCACCGAAGCGCCAACCCGCAGCGACAGCGCGCCGCCCGGCAGCGTGAAATTGAAATCATACGTGAACTGCGCCGGCATGGTTTCATGCGCATTCACCACCGCCGCTGTCCGCGCCCGCGATGCGCCCGCCAGAATGCGCTCGGATGCGGATGTGACCAGATCGCAACCGAGGATCAAATCCGCTGAACCCGATGCCACGCGGACAGCCGAAATCGCTTCGGGCGCAGCCGCGATTTTGAGATGCGTGACAACAGCGCCATTCTTCTGCGAGATGCCCACCATGTCGATGAGCGCCGCGCCCTTGCCCTCGATATGCGCCGCCATGCCAAGGATATGGCCGATGGTGACGACGCCGGTTCCGCCGATGCCGGTGACCAGAATGTTCCAGGGCTGATCGAGTTTCGGCAACTCCGGTTCGGGGATCACCGGAAACGGCGTTGCATCGCCAGCCGCTGCCTGCGGTGAAGCCCCGCGAATGAGTTCGCCGCCCTTCACCGTCACGAAGCTGGGGCAGAAGCCCTTGAGGCAGGAAAAATCCTTGTTGCAGGCGGATTGATCGATCTGCCGCTTTCGCCCGAATTCGGTCTCAACCGGCTCGATCGCCACGCAATTGGATTGCACGCCGCAATCGCCGCAGCCCTCGCACACCGCTTCATTGATGAACACCCGGCGGCTGGGATCGGGAAACTCGCCTTTCTTGCGCCGCCGCCGTTTTTCGGCGGCACAGGTCTGGTCATAGATCAGGACGCTGGCGCCCTTCACCTGCATGAGGCCGCTCTGCACCTCCTGCAATTCGCTGCGGTGATGAAAACTCACGAAAGGCGGGAAGGCGGATTTGCTGGGATATTTGTCGGGCTCATCCGAGACGATGGCGATGCGGTCGATTCCGAAGGAACGCACCTGATTGGCAATCTGCGGCACCGTGAGGCCGCCATCATTGCGCTGGCCGCCCGTCATCGCCACGGCGTCATTGAACAGGATCTTGTAAGTGATGTTGACGCCCGATCCCACGGCATGGCGGATCGCCATCAGGCCGGAGTGATTGTAGGTGCCATCGCCAATGTTCTGGAACACGTGCTGCCGCTTTGAGAACGGTGCCTCGCCGATCCAGTTTGCGCCTTCACCGCCCATGTGGGTGGCGCCTTCGGTTTTCCGGCCGGGCACGAATTGCGCCAGCCAGTGGCAGCCGATGCCCGCATAGCCGCGCGCGCCATCGGGCAGCACGGTGGAGGAATTATGCGGGCAGCCTGCGCAGAAATAGGGGATGCGCTGGGCGAGATCGGCCTGGTTGCGCCCCGCTTGCCCTTCCGCATGAAACGTGGCAGCGCAATCGCTCACCGCGCGGTCCTGAATGCAGCGCGCCACCGCGACGGCGATCTGGTTGGGTTCCAGCACGCCATAGGGTGCGAAGAGCGTTTTTCCGTCCTGATCTGTCTTGCCGATCACCCGCGGGCGCTGTTTCTCCGCATAGAGAATATCGCGCAGCTGCATCTCGATCAGCGAGCGCTTCTCTTCCACCACCATGATGGTATCGAGGCCCCTGGCGAAGCTGCGGATGATCTCGGGCTCGAGCGGCCACACCATGCCGATCTTGAGCAGGCGGAGCCCAAGCTTTGCCGCCCGCACCTCATCGATGCCAAGTTCTTCCAGCGCCTGTCGCACATCAAGATAGCTCTTGCCTGCCGCCACGATGCCGAGTTTTGGCGCGGCACCGCCATTCATCACCACGCGGTTGATGCCATTGGCGCGCGCGAAAGCCAATGCCGCCGGAATCTTGAAACTGTGCAGCCGCACCTCTTGCGGCACGCGGTCGTCATTGGGGCGGATATGCACGCCATCCGGCGGCATTGGCGCGTCATCCGGAATGACGAAGGGCTTGCGCTCCAGCCCTGCCTCGACCACGGCGGAGGACTCGACCGTGTCATGCATGCCCTTGAGTCCGACCCACACACCGGCGAAGCGCGACATGGCAATGCCGAACAGGCCGTAGTCGATGATCTCCTGCACGCCCGCCGGGCTCAGCACCGGCATCATCGCGTCGGACAGCGCCACGTCGCTGGCGTGTATGACGGTTGAGGACTCGCCGGAATGGTCATCGCCCGCAATGGCCAGAACGCCGCCATGCTTTGAGGTGCCCGCCATGTTCACATGGCGGAACACATCACCCGAGCGGTCGACGCCCGGCCCCTTGCCATACCAGACGCCGAAGACGCCATCGAACTTGCCCTCGCCGCGCATCTCCGCCTGCTGGCTGCCCCACAGCGCGGTGGCGGCCAAGTCCTCGTTCAGGCCCGGCTGAAACTTGATATTGCGCGGCGCGAGAAGCCCGCGCGCTGACTGGAACTGATTGTCCACCGTGCCCACCGGAGAGCCGCGATAGCCCGTCACATAACCCGCCGTGTTCAGCCCGGCGCGCCGGTCGAGTTCGGACTGCATCAGGACCATGCGCACGATGGCCTGCGGCCCGCTGAGGAAAACCTTAGGGATCGTCAGGTCATATTTGTCGGCGAGGCTTGGCGTGGCTTTCGGCATGGGCCGACTATAGACATTTGGGCGGGGATGCCAACTCATCCCCACTGCCAGAAATCATTGCCTTCTTTGGCATAATGGCGGGCCAGAACCATCTTGTGCACTTCCGATGCGCCGTCCACCAGCTTGGCGCAGCGGGCATAGCGGTAGATCCAGCCCAGCACCGTATCGGTGGAATAGCCCTTCGCCCCACACAGCTGGATGCCCATGTCGGCGGCGCGGTTCAGAACTTCCGCCACATGGATTTTCGCCATGGAGATTTCCTTCTGCGCCTTGCCGCCCTGATCCAGCACCCAGGCGGCATGCATGGTGAGAAGCCGTCCCTTTTCGATCTCCGCCGCAAGGTCTCCCAGCATGATCTGCACGCTTTCATGGTCCGCCAATGTGCTGCCAAAGGCCCTGCGTTCCTTCACATAATCATGCGCGGTCTCGAGGCAGCGTTTGGAAAGCCCAAGCCAGCGCATGCAATGGGTGAGCCGTGCTGGGCCCAGCCGCATCTGGGTGATGCGCAGGCCATCGCCTTCTTCCAGCAGCCTGTTCTCTTCTGGGATTTCAAGCCCGTCGAATTCAAGCTCGCATACGCCGCCCAGCTCATCCGGCCCCATGGTGGGAATGCGCCGCACCATCTTCCATCCCGGCTGGTCCTTGTGGAACAGGAAGGCCGAAAGCCCCTTGCGCGGATCATCCGATGTGCGCGCCATGAGGATGAAATGCGTGGCGCCGTCAGCGCCGGAAATGAACCATTTCCGTCCGTACACGGCATATTTTCCGCCGCGTTTTTCCGCCCGCGTCAGCATCATGCCGCCGGGGTCGGAGCCGGAGCCGGGGGCGGGTTCCGTCATCACAAAGGACGAGCGGATTTTGCCGTCAATGATGGGCTGAAGCCATTTATCCCGCTCCGTCTCACTTTTCAGCGTGAGGTTGAGAATGTTCATGTTGCCGTCATCGGGCGCCGCGCAGTTGAACGCGAGAGGCCCAAAGATGGAGCGGTTCGCTTCTTCATAAAAAGCCGCCCATCCCACTTTCGGCAGGCCCAGCCCCCCACGCGCCACCGGCATCTGCGGCGCCCAAAGCCCTGCAGCCCTGGCCTTCACCCGCAAGGGCTCAAGCACATCCTGCCGGATATTGTCGTACTGATCGTAGTTGCCGCGATCCGCCTCCAGCGGCAGGATCTCGCGCGCCACGAAATCCCGCACCTTCAGGCGCAGCGTGTCGATCTCCGGCGGAAGCGAGAAGTCCATGTCCGTTCCTAGCTGAAAGAGGTGAGATGGCCGCCATCCACCACGATGGTCGTGCCAGTCATGAAACCGGAGGCGCGGGGAGAGGCAAGAAGCAGCAACGCACCATCGAGATCGGATGGATCGCCCGCCCGCCGCTGCGGCACGCGCTTGAGCATCGCCTTGCCGGCATCGGAGTTCAAATGCGCCTCCGTCATCTCGCTCCAGATATAGCCGGGAGCAATGGCGTTGACGCGGATGCCATGGCGCGCCAGTTCAAAGGCATGTGCCTTGGTCATCTGCTCCACCGCCGCCTTGCTCACCGCATAGCTGGCCGATGTGGCCCCCACGCGGAAACTGGCGATCGAAGCCATATTGATGATGGCGCCGGGCCGTTCTGCCGCCACCAGCCGTTGCGCGAAGAACTGCGAGAGATGCCACACCGCATCCACATTGGTGGATTGAACGAAGGTGAAATCCTCGGGCGGCGTGCCGAGGAAGCGCGGCTGGCCCGAAACCCCGGCATTGTTGATGAGCAAAGTCACTGGCCCGAGCGCGGCCTCGGCCTGATCAAACGCTGCGGCATAGCCGGCCCGGTCCGTGACATCGAATGCCAGCGGCAGGGCCGATCCGATGCGTTCCGAGAGGGCGGAAATCCGCTCCATCCGCCTCGCCGCCAGCACCACCTTGGCCCCATGCGCCGCCAGCACTTCGGCAAAGCGCGCGCCAAGCCCCGACGACGCGCCGGTAATGAAGGCCACTTCGCCCGTGAGGTCGAAAAGCCTTGAGGCGGGAACGATATCGGTCATGGATTGGACATGGTTTGGCGCTTTGCGCTATCTAGACGTCAAATCCAGCACTTCACAAGGCTTTGCCCGCATGACTGCCCTGTCGCCGCTCGTCGGCCTTCCCGCCGATACCTATGAAAGCCACGGTTTCCTCTTTCATTCGCTGGGCGACAAATATGTGCGCGCCGTGGCGGAAGTCTCCCGCTGCACGCCGCTGATGATCCCATCGATCATCGATGCCTTGGCGCTGGACGGCCTGCTGGATCATTTCGACGGCATCCTGATGACCGGGGCCGTGTCCAACGTCCATCCGCCGCACTATGGCGCGGAGCCGACGGTAGACCACGAACCTTATGACCACGCCCGCGATGCGATGACGCTGAAGCTCATCAAGCGCGTGGTCGAGCGTGGCATTCCGCTGTTCTGCATCTGCAGGGGATTTCAGGAACTGAACGTCGTGCTGGGCGGCACGCTGGAAACCGAATTGCAGCGGGGCGAAGGCCGCCTCGATCACCGCGCGCCGAAATCCGATGACACCGATCTCCGTTACGGCCCCAAACATGCAATCACAATCACGCCCGGCGGCGTCCTGGAAAAAATCCTCGGTAAGCGCGAGACGATGGTGAACTCCATCCACCGCCAGGGTGTGGCGAAACTGGCCCCCGGTCTCACGGCGGAAGCGGCGGCGCCTGATGGCATCATCGAAGCCGTGTCGGTGAAGGGCGCATCCACCTTCGCACTCGGCACCCAGTGGCACCCCGAATACAAGGCGCGCAACAATCCCGATTCGGTGAAGCTGTTTGAAGCTTTTGGCGATGCCGTGCGTGCCCACGCATCTGCCCGGAACGCCAAGCCGCGCAAGATCGCCTAGATCAAAGCGGCAAGCTCCGAAAGATCCTTGATCAGCCTGTCGGGGCGGCCGGGGATATTGTCGTCGCGGAGGCCAAAGCGGTCCACCCGCGCCACCTGAAAGCCGAACTGCGCTGCCGCCTGCGCATCCCATGTGTTGGCTGAAACGAAGCACACCGATGGCGCATCCTGAATTTGCAGCTTCTGCATGGCCAGCCTGTAAACGCGGCGGCTGGGCTTGTAGATGCCCACATCCTCAACCGAGAGGACGAAATCGAACAGCCGTTCAAGCCCGGCGGACCGCACCGCCGCATCCAGCATCGACGGGCTGCCGTTGGAGAGGATGGCAGTGCGCTGGCTCTTTGCCTTCACCGCCTTCAGCATCGGCTCCGCATCGGGATAGGCGTCGAGCTTGAGATAGAGAGCCATGATCTCATCGCGAAGGCCCGGTTCTTCGACTCCATGCGCATCGAGCGCATAATCCAGCGCATCGCCCGTCACATGCCAGAAATCGGCGTGAACGCCCATCAGGCTGCGGAGCCAGGTATATTCAAGCTGCTTCTGCCGCCAGAGTTTTGAAATCTCATCTGCCCTGGGGCCGATCTCGGCGGCGAGCTTGCGCATCGGGGCGTGCACGTCGAACAGCGTGCCATAGGCATCGAACACACAGGCCCGCACCCCTTCGAGCTTCGCCATTCCGCTTCTCCCCCGCACCGCCCTTGCGCTATGCTATTCTGAACACCGGGAAACACAATATGCCGCATGACGGACATGACCACGATCACGAGGGCTCGGAGCTTTCGCCGCTGGCCCTGCGCGTGAAGGCGCTCGAATCGCTGCTGGTCGAGAAAGGCTATGTCGACCCGGCTGCGCTGGATGTGCTGATCGACACCTATGAGAACAAGGTGGGCCCCCGCAACGGCGCGCGCGTGGTGGCAAAAGCGTGGGTTGATCCGGCCTATGCCGCGTGGCTGAAGCGCGATGCGACGTCGGCCATCGTTTCTCTGGGCTATGAGGGCCGCCAGGGCGAACACATGGTGGCGCTGTTCAATACGCCACAGCTCCACAACATGGTGGTCTGCACACTGTGCTCCTGTTACCCGTGGCCGGTGCTGGGCCTGCCGCCGGCCTGGTATAAATCCATGCCATACCGCTCGCGCGCTGTGATCGAACCGCGCGCCGTGCTCGCCGAATTCGGCTTGAACCTGCCCGAGACAACGGAGATCCGTGTCTGGGATTCGACGGCGGAGGTGCGCTATCTCGTCATTCCGATGCGCCCCGAAAATACCGGGGGGCTGGGCGAGGACGAGCTTGCAGCCCTTATCTCCCGCGACTCGATGATTGGCACCGCTTTGGCGGGAGCAGCCGCATGAACGGCCCGCATGACATGGGCGGCTTCACCGGTTTCGGCCCGGTCGTGGCGGAAAAGAACGAGCCGTTCTTTCACGAGGACTGGGAACGCCGCGCCTTCGCCGTGAACCTCGCCATGGGCATGACGGGAAGCTGGAACATCGACACCGCCCGCCATGCGCGCGAGCGCCTTGATCCTGAACTCTACTGGCGGTCCAGCTATTACGAGATGCGCCACTATGCGCTGCTGGACCAGCTTTATGCACTTGGCCTTGCGACGCCGGAAGAAGAAAAGACAGGCCGCATGCAGTTGCCGCCTCTGAACGTGAAGCGCGTGGCCCGGGCAGCGGAAATTCCGGCCATCCTGAAACGTGGCGGGCCTGCGGAGCGATCCTCTTCCACCACCCCGCGCTTCGCCGCTGGAGATAAAGTCCGTACACGGAACATAAACCCTGAAGGCCACACCCGCCTGCCGCGCTATGCGAGGAGGCGCGTGGGAGAGATTGTGATGGTCCATGGCTGCCATGTGTTTCCCGACAGTTCCGCCCATGGCAAGGGCGACGATCCGCATTGGCTCTATGCGGTGAAGTTCACCGCGCGGGAACTGTGGGGAAAGGACACCGCGGACAGTGTCTGCGTCGACCTGTGGGAGCCCTATCTCGATGCCGCCTGACGAACACCCCTTCGCGGAACCCTGGGAGGCGCAAGCCTTCGCCATGGCGGTGAAGCTGCAGGAACAGGGACTATTCACACCTGTGGAATGGGCTGAAGCCCTGGGTGCGGCACTCCGGCAAGATACCAAACGCAGCTATTACGAAAGCTGGCTCTCAGCGCTGGAAACCCTCGTTACGCAAAAAGGCGCGATGACCAGGGCCGAACGCCTCAACCGCATTGATGCCTGGGATAAAGCCGCCCGCGCCACGCCGCATGGGCAACCGATTGAACTCAGCCGATCCGGCCCAGCGCCGGAAACTGCTCCAGCAGCCAATAGGAAAGGTCCTGCATCGTTCCCGTGAGGAACATGATGCCGGTCAGCACCAGCAGCGCTCCCATCACCCGCTCCACCAGCACGAGATGACGCCGGAAACGGCTCTGGAAGGACAGGAAAGAGCCCACCCCCGCCGCCGCCAGCAGGAAAGGGATGCCGAGCCCGAGAGAATAAACGGCCAGCAAACCCGCACCCTTGGCGACGTCCTGTTCACTGGCAGCGATCGACAGAATTGCCGCCAACACCGGTCCGATGCAGGGCGTCCACCCCAGAGCGAAGGCAAGGCCCACCGCATAGGCCCCCAGCAACGAGGCTGGCCGTGTTTCCGTGTGATAGCGCGCCTCGCGCTTCAGGAAGCCAATGTGAAACAGACCGAGGAAGTTCAGCCCCATCAGGATGATGAACACGCCGGCGATCTGCGCCAAGAGCGCCAGATGGGCGCGCAGCAGTTGGCCGATCACCGATGCGCCTGCCCCCAGCAGCACGAAGATGGTGGTGAAACCCAGCACGAAAAGCAGCGCCGCCGTGAGCGTGCGCCGCCAATGCACTTTTGCCTCGGCTTCGGTGGATGTCAGGTCCTCCAGCGACGCGCCGGTGATGAAGCAAAGATAGGGTGGCACCAGCGGCAGCACGCAGGGGCTGAGAAAACTCACGACACCCGCCACCAGTGCCGCCGAAATCGGAACTTGCAAATCCATGGGCACGTCAATGGCAGGGCGAGGCCCGATATTCAACGCGCGCATGGTCACGTTCCTGTCACCGCTTGACGGAGCGGTCGAACTATGTATGTTATATTATAACATTACATAAGAGTGATTGATGCGCCGGTTTTCGCTACTCGCCTGTTCTGCCCTGTTCCTCTGGCCTGCCGCCACATTGGCGTCTCCTACAGTTATCACCTCCATCGTGCCGGTCTACAGCATCGTATCAGCCGTGATGGGCGACACGGGAAAGCCGCAACTGCTCCTCAAGGGCCGCCTCTCCGAACACACGGCAGCCCTCACGCCGGAACAAATCGACGCGCTGGGCAAGGCCGATCTCGTCTTCACCGTGGATGACGGGCTGGAATTCAAGCTGGGCGAACTCGACGGCACGGAAGCCGTGAACGGCAAACATTTCACCCAGCTCTCCCATTCAGCGGGCGTGAAGGTGCTGCCTGTGCGGGAGGGCGGCGCCTGGGAGCCCGACACGGACGAACCCCAGCCCACCAACGCATCCAACACCGATCTGGTGCTGAAGTATGATCCTCATATCTGGCTCGACCCCGAAAATGCGAAGGCCATGGCCTTCGGCGCTGCTGCCGCGCTTGCAAAGGAAGACCCCGCCAACGCCGCTGCCTATGATGCGAATGCCAAGGCCTTCGCCGCAACCCTCGACAGCGTGAGCGCGGAAATCAAGACAGAGCTTGCTCCGGTGAAGGACAAACCCTTCATCGTCTTCCATGACGCCTATCATTATTTCGAAAACCGCTTTGGCGTGCACGCGGTGGGCAGCATTTCCGATGTCTCCGCCACCTCGCCCTCAGCTCAGCGCCTTGCAGAACTGCGCGCCAAGCTGAAAGAAACAGGTGCGGCCTGCGTGTTCCGCGAGCCGCAGTTCCAGGACAAATATGTGCAGGCCATTGTCGAGGGATCACCTGCAAAATCCGGCGTGCTTGACGGATTGGGCGCCGATCTCGAACCTGGGCCCGGCGCTTACGCACAAATTCTGAAGAAACTTGCGTCATCGCTCACCGCCTGCCTTTCTGGATGATCGGTAACTTCACTTTTTTGCCGCATTGCCCGATCATCTCATCCCCATCGATTCCGAGGGGACGTGGTGGAAATACGGACGCTGAAAACCGCATTGGCCGGCGCTGCGCTTCTGTTCAGCGCCGCGCCTGCCCTTGCGCACCCGCATGTATGGGCCACGCTTGAAGCCAGCATCGTGTTCAACGATCAGGGACAGATCAGCGCCATCGACATCGACTGGACCTTCGACAAGAAATACACCGAGATGGCGCTCGAAGGCCTCGATACCAATGGTGACGGCGTCTACAGCGAAGAAGAGCTGGCGCCTCTTACCCGCAACAATCTCGATGTCCTGAAGGACTATGACTACTTCACCGTGGCCCGCCTCAACGGTGAAAAACTTGCTGTTAGCGAAGCCACGGACTACGGCCAGATCTGGAGCAACGGCAAGCTGGAGATGCATTTCCGGGTGCCGCTGAAAGCGCCTGTTGATCCGCGCAGCGGGCAGTTCGTGCTCAAGGTCTATGATCCGGATTTCTTCGTCGACATCGAACTCGACAAGGACGATCCGGTTGACGTGGTCGGCGCCATGCCTCCAGGCTGCAAGCTCGACATCAAGCCGCTCCTCACCGATGCACAGATCGACCAGACGCGCGCCATGCTTGCCACCAAGGGCACGGACTGGAAGCCCGAAAACAATGAGGATTTTGGCGCCATGTTCGCACAGCCCATTGCGGTTGACTGCGCCTCATGAAACAGGTGTCGCTCGCGCTGCTCCTGATGGTTTTCACCGCATCATGCGCCAGCGCGCATCCGCATGTCTGGGCCGACATGCGCTCGATCGTGCTTTTCAATCCCGACGGGGAGATCACCGGTACGCGCGTCGAATGGACATTCGACAAGGGCTATTCCGCGCAAGCAACAGACGGACTCGACACCGATGGCGACGGCAAGTTCAGCGCTGCGGAGTTGGCCCCGCTCACCGCTGTGAATCTCTCCTCTCTCAAGACCTATGGCTATTTCATCTTCATGCGGATGAATGGCCAGATCCAGAAATTCTCCGACGCCATCGATCCCGATCAGGATTATGCCAATGGCCGCCTGACGCTGCGCTTCACCATTCCCCTGCAGCATCCCCTCGACCCGCGCGAAGGTGAATTTTCGCTCAAGGTTTATGACCCCGAATTCTTCATAGATTTCGAATATCCAAAGACCCAAGGCGCCAAAGTGTCAGGCGCGATGCCGAAGAGCTGCCACATGAAATTGACGCCCATCCCGACCAGCGCGCAGCTTGACCAGACGATGAAAATGCTCGCCACCAAGGGCGTGGATTGGAAACCGGCGGACAACGAGGATTTTGGCGGGCTGTTCGCCCAGGCGGTGGACATCGCATGCGCCCCATGATTGCCTTCGCCAGATATGTCTTCGCGGCCTTTCTGCTGATTGGCCTGATCGCCGGCCCCGCTCTCGCGGACACTCAGCCATCCGCGGCGCCCGTGGTGAAGATTGATCGCCGCAAGCTGCTGGTGCAGCCGCGCAATCCCGATGGCTCCCTGCAGGTTACTCCGTTTACGGAAGACCCCGTTCTGTGGATGCGCGACCAGCAGCAGGTTTTCTACGGCAGCATGAAGAATGCCATGCACGGCATCGCATCGGAAAAACCCTTGGCAGCGTCTCTCATGCTGATGCTGGTGGCCTTTGCCTATGGCGTCTTCCATGCTGCGGGGCCGGGGCACGGTAAGGCCGTGATTTCAGCCTGGCTGCTCGCCACCGAAAGCGAATTGCGGCGCGGCATTCTTATTGCTTTCATGAGTTCGATCATTCAGGCGCTGACGGCCATCGCTGTGGTCAGTAGCCTGCTGCTTCTTGTTGCAGGCGCCGCAGGCATGGTGCGCGACGTGGGCGCGGTTCTGGAAAGCGCCAGCTTCGCCATGATCACCGGCGTGGGGCTTTACCTCATCTGGACAGCACTTCGGCCCTATCTGCGCACGACGCCAGCACCTGTACCCGTTGCGGCTTCCCCCAGCGGCCATCACTTCGAGATCGTGAACCCGCTTCCAGCCGATCATGTGCATACGGAAAACTGCGGTTGCGGCCACGCGCATTTGCCAACTTCGACCGAGGTGCAGGGCGACTGGTCATGGCGGAAGGCATTCTCGCTTGCCTTTTCCGTCGGCATCCGTCCCTGCAGCGGAGCCTTCCTGGTCCTGCTGTCAGCCTATCAGCTTGGCCTGTATTGGGCGGGCGTTGCGGCCACCTTCGCCATGGCGATTGGCACGTTCATCACCGTGTCTGCCATCGCGGCACTTTCGGTCTATTCCAAATCGCTCGCCATGCGGCTGTCTCGCGGCAATGATCGCTGGCTGGGCCGCCTATCCTTCATGCTGCGCATCGGCGGCGGCATCGCCATCACATGCCTTGGCGCGCTGATGCTTCTGGCGTCCCTGAGTGGCGACGGCCCGGTGTCAGGCTAAGCAATCGCACAAACAAAAACAGCGGCCCGGAGGCCGCTGCTTGAAGACGACATGGAAATCTTCAGGCCTTCGCAGCCTTGCGGCGCCGCCAGCCGAGAAACGCACCGCCTGCCAAAGCCGAACCCAGCAACGGCAAGGCTGCGGGAACCGGAACGGCATTGAGGTCAACATTGTCGAGCGCCACGCCGTAAGGGCCGCCATCCAACTGCGTGAATGACAGCAGGTCACCGCCGCCGTTGTAAACAAACGTCACAACGTAACTTAGCCAGCCAGCATTGGGGCTATTCGTGACATTGACCAATGTGCCCGTGAAGCTGCCGAGCGAAAAGCTCATCGACCTTGGGCCTGTGAAGTCAGGGTTGGCGGCATAATCGAAGGACAGGGTGTAGCTCTGCCCCACATTCAATCCCGAGATCGTTTGCGTCAGCCCGCCGACGTCATTGCCAGAAAGGTCAATGCTCCGGCTTCCGTCCGATGCCGCCCAATAACTGCCGATATAATCGACGCTGTTGCCGGTCACCGTCCAGCCGTCAATGCTGGTGCTGTCACCGTTAAACACCGTCGTAAATCCACCGGGCGTGATGCCGGTCTCAAAGCTGCCGTTCTGCACGAGATTGGCGTAGGCCGGAGCCGAAGCCGCCACGATCACGACGCCGACAAGCGCAAGCTTCTTCATCATCACTGTCCCGCCTCCAGATGTTTGTTAAACAGCACGGCGGCGCTTGCGCGCCAGTACGCCAACACCAACAAGACCGGTCACCAGCAACGGAAGCGCGCCCGGAATCGGAACGGAAGACAGCGCCACGTCATCAATGATGATGCCGCCATTATCCGCTTCGTTCGTGCCGCCGCCGATGAAATACAGGCTGCCACCGGCTGCATCGGCGGCCGTCGCCACAAAAGTGTAGGTCATCACAAGAAAGGTCGAGAGGCCGCCGGTAAGGCTGAGCTGTGCCGCAGCGTGCGACCCGAACCCAAAATCGAGCGTTTCCGTGGAACCGTTGTCAGCCGAATTCTTGTTGTTTCCGTACAGGAACGAAATCTGATAGGTCACGCCTTCGACCAGCGACAGCACCGTGGTGCTGTCCATGCGGCCAGACTGGCCGGTCGAACCGTTCATGTCGATGTAACTGCCGTTGCCAGGATACCAGTCGAAGCTTCCGCCGGCGCCGATGATGTCCACAGTGCCCTGCGAAACCGTCCATCCCGTCGGCGTACCGTTCAACTGGTCGGCGGTGTTGCTGTCGAATGTATCCTCGAACAACACTGCGGCATTCGCCGCCGAAGCAAACCCAGCCAGACACGCGACCGTCAGAAGCATCTTCCTGAACATCGCCGACTCTCCTGTTTGCGATTCGCTATGTGCATCGCACAAAATCGCATTTTAAGAAAGTCTTAAGTGATGTTAACCTCTGATACAACCCGCTTCAGTCATGGCGGAGGCCGGATATCCCCATATAATTCGGTGTTTTCTGTTGAGAATTATTCAGGTGTGAAGGTTTGCCCAGCCTGCCGCATCCTGGGGTTGCTGCGGCGGGAAAATACTAGAGATCTCCCGTCACGCATTTCTTGGCCAACGCCTTGTACTGCTTTTCCGTGAACTGGATGGGATTGCCCCCGGCGGAGGGGTCTTTCACCGCCATCGCCGCCACCTCATCAAGCCGCTTGGTGTCGATGCCGATATCCTTCAGCGCATGGGGAATGCCGATCTCCTTGCGGAGCGCCAGCACCCATTTCAGAAAACCGTTGAAGCCGCCCTTGATGCCGAGATAGGCGGCGGCGCGCTCGATATCCTTCTCGATCTTCTTGCGGTTGGCCTTCAGCACATAGGGCATGATGATGCCGTTGAGCAGGCCGTGATGCGCATCATAGAGGCCGCCAAAGGGATGCGAGAGCGCGTGAATGGCCCCGAGGCCCCTCTGGAAGGCGGTTGCGCCCATGGCGGAAGCGACGAGCATATTGCCGCGCGCATCGAGATCCTTGGGCTTCTTCACCGCCTTGGCCAGATTGTCCTTCACAAGCCGCATGCCTTCCAGCGCGATGCCGACCGAGAGCGGATGATAGAAGGGCGCGCAATAGGCTTCGATGTTATGCGCCAGTGCGTCCATGCCGGTGGCGGCGGTGAGCTTCGCGGGAAGGCCCACGGTCAGTTCCGGATCGAGGATCGCCACCTTCGGCATGATCGCCGGATGGAAGATGATCTTCTTCTCATGGGTGACGGGATGGGTGACGACGCCTGCACGCCCCACTTCCGATCCCGTGCCCGCCGTGGTGGGCACCGCGATGATGGGCGCGATGAGCTTCGCATCTGCCCTTGTCCACCAGTCGCCGATGTCTTCAAGATCGAACAGCGAAATCTTCTGGCCGTTCATCAGTGCGATCATCTTGCCGACGTCGAGGCCCGAGCCGCCGCCAAAGGCGACCACGCCATCGTGATTCCCCGCCACATAGGCCTTGACGCCTTCAAGGACGTTGGATTCCACCGGATTGGGCCGTACATCGCTGAACAGCGCCACGCCAAGCCCCACCTTCCGCAAATCCTCGATGATCGCCTGCACCATCGGCATGGCGGCAAGCCCCGGATCGGTGACGAACAGCGGGCGCTGGATGCCACAGGCCTTGCAGTGTTCGGCCAGTTCCTTGATGCGCCCCGCGCCATATTTGAGGGCGGTGGGATAATTGAGATTGCGATTCGGAATGGTCATATCTTCGTCCTCAGATGATAGCTCTTGGGCCGTGTCAGGGCTTCATAGCCCACCACGGAAAGGGTTGCGCCGCGGCCGGTGTCTTTTACGCCCGTCCAGGTGAGGGCCGGGTCGAGATAGTCGCAGCGGTTCATGAACACGGTGCCCGTGGCAATTTCATCGCCGATCTTCTGGGCAGCCTTTTCATCCTCGGTCCAGATCGCCGCGGTGAGCCCATAGGGCGAGTCGTTCATCAGCGAGATCGCCTCCGCATCATCGGCGACCTTCATGATGCCGACGACGGGGCCAAAGCTCTCTTCCATCATCACGCTCATCTGATGATTGACGCTGGTGAGAACCTCCGGTGCCAGATAGGGCGTGCCTGGCCTATCCATCTTGAAGGATTTCGGGTCGATATGCGCCGTGGCGCCGCCCCTCACCGCCGCCTCAATCTGCCCGCGCACGAATTGCGCGGCTGCGGCCTTCACTAGCGGCCCCAGCGTCGTCGCTTCGTCGAGCGGCGAGCCCAACACATATTGTTTTGTCAGCGACACGAAGCCGTCGATGAACTCGTCCCAGCGGCTCTTGTGCACATAGATGCGCTCGATGCCGCAGCAGCTCTGTCCGGAATTGAAAAATGCGCCGTCGACCAGATTTTCCACCGCATGCGCCATATTGGCATCGGCGCGCACATAGGCCGGATCCTTACCGCCCAGCTCCAGCCCCATGTTGATGAAGCAGCCTGCCGCCGCTTGTTCCATCGCCTTGCCGCCGGCCACGGAACCCGTAAAACACACCATATTGGCGGCGCGGGCGGAGATCGCTCTCGCCGTCTGCGCGTGGCTCATCACCAGATGCTGGAACACGCCCTTGGGCAATCCGGCTTTTTCAAACGCAGACTGGAACCGTTCCGCGACCAGGAGCGTCTGCGCGGCATGCTTCAGCACCACGGTGTTTCCGGCCATCAACGCGGGGATGATGGAATTGACCGCCGTGAGATAAGGATAGTTCCAAGGGGCAATGGTGAACACGACGCCCAGCGGTTCACGCTTGATATAGCGCGTGAAGCCATCCTTGGGCGAAGGCACGATAGTCTCCAGCGCCTCGGCCGCAATCGAGATCATATAGCGCGCGCGTTCCTCGAAACCGCGCAATTCCCCAGCGCCGTAGCGCACCGGGCGGCCCATCTGCCATGCGAGTTCAGGAACGATCTCGTCCTTCATCGCCAGCATGGCATCAACGGCGGCGGAGCAATAGGCGGCCCGCTCGGCAAGCGGCACGCGCTTCCATTTTTCCTGCGCGGCATGAGCGGAAGCAAAAGCCGCCGCAATTTCGGCGTCGGTGGCCAGCGGACGGCTCGCATAGGCGCTGCCATCCACCGGCGAAATGCAGGTGATCTTGTCGGTCATGGAAAACTCAATAGCGTTCGAAGCCGCGCTTCAGTTCGAGATCGGTCACCCGGCGGTCGAACTCGAACTGCTCCCAGTTCGCCGTGTGAACATAGTGATCGACCACATCATCGCCCATCACCCCGCGCAGGAATTTTGATTCATCCAGAAGCTTCGCCGCATCCCGCAGGGTCTTGGGGATTTCCCGCAGCTTGCGTGAGGTGTCGTAGATGTCGCCCGAAACCACCGGCTCCAGCTCCATCTTCTTCTCGATGCCGTCGAGGCCTGCCGCGATCAGCGCCGCGAAGGCGAGGTAGGGGTTGAGGTCAGCACCGCCCACCCGGCATTCCACGCGGATCGCCTTGGTGTCCGCTCCGCAGATGCGGAAGCCCGCCGTGCGGTTGTCGAAGCTCCACACCGCCCGCGTCGGCGCGAAGGTACCAGCCATGAAGCGCTTGTAGGAATTGACATAAGGCGCGAGGAACCAGGTGATCTCGCCCGCATGCGCAAGCTGGCCTGCGAGATAATGCTTCATCATCGCGGACATGCCATGTTCGCCCTTGGGGTCGGCGAACAGAGACTTTCCGTCCTTCGTCCACAGCGACTGGTGGATGTGCGAGGAATTGCCCGCCATCCCATAGTCCCACTTGGCCATGAAGGTGACGGCCTTGCCGACATTGTAGGCGATCTCTTTGGCGCCGTTCTTGATGATGGCGTGGCGATCGGCCATCTCGAGGGCCTCTGCATATTTGACGTTGATTTCCTCCTGCCCCGGCCCCCATTCGCCTTTGGAATTCTCGACCGGAATGCCCGCACCCGCCAAACCATTGCGCAGCGCCCGCATGTAGACCTCTTCCTTGGAGGTCTGCAGGATATTGTAATCCTCGATGTAGTAGCCGGACGTCTTCAAGCTGCGATAGCCCTTGGCATTGGCAATCTCATAGCTGTCATCGAACAGGAAGAATTCGAGCTCCGAGGCCATATAGGCAACGAGCCCTTGATCGGAGAGGCGCTTCAGCTGCTTCTTCAGCATGGCGCGCGGGCTGTGCGGCACATCCTCATGCGTGTGATGATCGAGAATATCGCAAAGAACGAGCGCCGTCGCGGGAAGCCACGGGATGCGCCGGAGCGTTGCCATGTCGGGCTTCAGCACGAAATCGCCATAGCCCTTTTCCCAGCTCGTCGCCTTGTAACCCGGCACCGGCTCCATCTCAATGTCGACACCGAGCAAATAGTTGCAGCCATGGGTTTCATCATGCCCACCGTCGACGAAATACTGTGCGTGGAACCGCTTGCCGATGAGGCGGCCCTGCATGTCCACAAGCGCTGCAACCACGGTGTCGATGGTGCCTGCGGCAACTTCTTTTTTCAGCTCGGCAAGGGTGAGCATTCCGGTGGTCATGATGTCCTCAAGATATGAATTGAAAAGGCGCGGCCATGATCGGCCGCGCCCGGCAGCGTCCATTTCAGTGCAGCTTTTCACCGACAGCGGCTTCGGCCGCCTTGATGGCCGATTGTCTTGCCGCGATGATGTCGCCCAGCGGCGGCCCCTGGAATCTCCGCCGCTCGAAGGCGAACCAGATCACCGCTGTCAGCACGAAGAAGCCCACCGTGATGTAGAGCGCCTTGTCGTTGGGCGGCTGGATGCCGAGCAGGAAGATTATGATCATCGAGATCAGTGACAGGACGGCGAACAGTATGAACACGCCTCTCCCAAGGTTCCACGGCCCCATTTTATCCCACTTTGGCGTGCCCCACGCCATCATGCCGAGAATGATCGGAACAGTGAAGGACAGAAAAAGGAAGATGACCGTGCAGGACACGACGATCGTATAGGCGGAGGTTCCGGCGACTGATACGTCAGAAGATCCCCAAACGAAAAGAACCGACAGTATTGAACCGGTCCAGATCGCCGCCACGGGCGTGCGGAATTTCGGGCTGACCTTCGACAAGGCTCCCGACGCCGGCAAGCCTCCGTCGCGGGAAAAGGCAAAAATCATCCGTGACACCGAAGTGACAGTGGCGAGGCCACACAGCAACTGTGCAACGAAGACCACGAGATACACAAACTCCTTGATACCGGGGCTGACGCGCTGATCGAAGGCCCAGAAAAATACATTCCACCCCTGCTTGGCCGCCTCATCCATATCGGGAATCATCAAAACGAAGGCGGCAAGGAACAGATATCCGAAGAGTGCCGACCAAACGACCGACATCACCATCGCGCGCGGCACGGAATGCGCCGCCTTGATAGTCTCTTCCGAAGTGTGCGCGGACGCATCGTAGCCTGTGATTGTATAAATCGGCAGCAGCAGACCCAGCGCGAAGGCCCAGACATTGGAAACCTGCGGCCAGACATCCGCCGTGCCCGTATAGTTCGTGAAAGTGAAGAGCCGCCCGAAATCCCATGTTTGCGCAAATGCCAGGCAGACGACGGCGATCAGGATTGATCCGAAGAAGATCAGGTAGCCTGAAAAGTCGGTAAGTCTTGCCGTCAGCTTGATTCCGAGATGATTTATCAGCGCCTGGCCGCCTGTGATGATCACCAGAAAGATCATCTGGTTGACGAGCGTGTTTTCAATTCCAAGCGCTGCGCCGAAGGCACCGACGAAAAACGTCCAGGTGCCCACATTGATCGCTCCCAGAACCGTGACCAGGCCCAGAAGATTGAGCCACGCCGTCACCCAGCCCGTGCCTCTGTTTCCCAGGATCGACCCCCAGTGATAAAGGCCCCCCGCTGTCGGATAGGCAGATGCAATTTGCGACATCGCGACGGCGAACGTCAGTGAAATGAAACAGCCAACCAGCCAGCCGATGCCAATGCCGATTCCGCCCGCGCCAGAAGTTGCCTGTGCCAGCGAGTTGATGCCTCCGGACAGGATGCAGATAATGGAAAACGAAACAGCGAAATTCGAAAAGCGGCTGAGGCGCCGCTCCAGTTCTTGAGCATAGCCCATGCTATGAAGGACTTTTATGTCCTCGTGTTTGTCTTTGTCCGTATAACCACTTGCAGTCATCGTTTCTTCCCCAATCCCCGTTTTGTTTTGTGGTGCCCGTTAAGTCCGGCGGGCCGCCGGCAAGCACGATCTTACATGGCCGCCTGCCCGAGCACGACAGCGATTTTTTGCGCCCACTCATCCTGACCGCGCTCCTGGGCGATCAGATCATTGCGAATTTCGATCATCGCGTGCGGAAGCCCGCGCGGCGCGGCATGAAGGTTCAATGTGTGCAGCACCCCATCCTTTGGCCCATAAGGCTCGTTCAGCCGCGCATCCACATTGGGAAAACTCTTGATCAGCTTTGAGGAAAGGCGCGTGTCGCGGTCATGAAGGATGCCCAGTTCCACATCGCGGGTCTTGCCCTTGTAGATGCGCGTGAAGCTGTGCAGCGTGATCACCATCGTGCTGATGCTGGCGCAGGCGCGGCTGTCGAGCACCGCTGCAATGGCCGCGTGGAACGGCCTGTAGAGCGCGGCGACGCGCGCCATCTTGGCTTCGGGCGAAAGCCCCTTGTTGCCGGGAATGGCCGTCGTTTCACTGATCTCCGGCATCGCGTCGTGCGATTCAGGCGGCCGGTTACAATCATAGGCAAGCCGGGAATAGCGCTGCAGCACCAGGGGCGCGTCGAGCAGGCGCGACAGAAGCCGGGACACTTTCTCAGCCCCGATGTCCCAGCCGATATGGCGTTTCAGATCGTCCTCGGCCAATCCCAGCGTGCCAAGTTTTTTCGGCAGGCGGTGCGAAGCGTGTTCGCACACCAGCACACAGGGCGAACGTCCGTGCGGATTGACCGTAATCGCCGCCGCTTCCTCACCATCGAGAAGGCCAGCCTGCATTCCTCGCCGCTCCCAGAGATTCTTTTTCGATCTGAAGCGATAATTTCAGATTGTGCCCGACCTGTCAAATTCGTTACAGTTGCAGGGATCATCCCGGGGGAACGCCATGCCACCGCATCAGCCGACAACCATTGCCGAACGCCTGCGCACCCAATCCGCGGAATTGACCGCTGCCGAGCGCAAACTGATGGCAACACTCTTTGCCAACTATCCCATGGCCGGTTTGGTAAGCATCACCGAATTCGCCCGCGAGGCTGACGTTTCCACACCTTCCGTGTTGAGATTGGCCAAGAAACTGGGATTTTCCGGCTTTCCCGCCTTTCAGGAAGAACTCCGCGCCGAACTTTCGGCACAGCTGCAAAATCCCATCGCCAAGCATGACCGCTGGGCGGCGGAGGCGCCGGAAGCCCATGTGCTGAACAGGTTTGCCCGCGCCGCCATGGAAAACCTGTCGGGTTCGCTGAAGCTCATGGATCACCGCAGCTTCGACGCCGTGGTGGCGCTGCTGGTGGACAGGCGGAAGCGTATCCATATCGCAGGCGGACGCATCACCCACGCCATCGCCACCTATCTCGGCACCCATTTGCGGATGGCGAGGCCGCAGGTGTCCGTCCTGCCCGCCACGCCTTCGCATTGGCCCCAGCATTTGCTCGATATGGACAGGCAGGACGTGCTGGTGATCTTCGATATCCGCCGTTATGACGCGCGCATGCTGGATTTTGCCGCATCGGCGAAAGAGCGCGGCGCCCGGATCGTGCTGATTACTGACCAGTGGATCAGCCCTATCGCGAGACTTGCCGTGCAAACCCTTCCGCTCCGCATTGAAGCCCCATCAAGCTGGGATTCGAACATTCTCCCGCTGTTCGTCGCCGAGGCGCTGGTGGGCGCTGTCGTCGATGCCAGCTGGCCCGAAACGCAGGCCCGCATCCGCGCCCTCGAAGCGCTTTCCGATTCCGCCCGTCGCGCCAAGTAATCATGCAGCCGTCGCAAAGCTTCGATTTCATCATCATCGGTTCGGGCTCCGCCGGCGCCGTGATGGCCGACCGCCTGTCGGAAGACGGCAAGAACAGCGTGCTGGTGCTGGAATATGGCGGCAGCGACCGCGGGCCTTTCATCCAGATGCCCTCGGCCCTGTCCTATCCCATGAACATGAGCCTCTATAATTGGGGCTTCGAGACAGAGCCCGAACCGCACATGAACAATCGCCGCCTCGCAACGCCGCGCGGCAAGGTTCTGGGCGGCTCGTCGTCGATCAACGGCATGGTCTATGTGCGCGGCCACGCCCGCGATTTCGACACCTGGGAGGAGATGGGCGCCAAGGGTTGGGGATTCCGCCACGTGCAACCCTATTTCAAGCGCCAGGAACATTCCCACGGCGGCGAGGAAGGCTGGCGCGGCACCAGGGGGCCGATGCATGTGAAGCGAGGCCCGCGCAGCAACCCGCTCTATCAGGCCTTCATCGAAGCGGGGAGGCAGGCAGGCTATCCCGTAACCGAAGACTACAACGGCCATCAGCAGGAAGGCTTCGGCCCCATGGAGATGACGGTCCATCTGGGCCGCCGCTGGTCCGCCGCCAATGCCTATCTCCGCCCCGCCATGAAACGCCCCAATCTCAAGGTTGAGACAGGCGCCTTCGCCCGCCGCATCGTGCTGGACGGCAAGCGCGCCGTGGGCGTTGAATATGATGTGGCGGGCGAAGTGCTGTCCGCGGCCGCCCGCCGCGAAGTGATTATCGCCGCCTCCACCATCAACTCGCCTAAGATCCTGCAACTGTCAGGCATCGGCGCACCGGAAACGCTCAAAGCCGCTGGCGTGGACGTGGTGCATCCGCTGAAAGGTGTGGGCGAAAATCTGCAGGATCATCTGGAAATCTATTTCCAGATGCGCTCCAGGGAGCCTGTCACGCTCTATTCCAAGCTCAATTGGTTTTCAAAAGGGTTGATTGGCGCCGAATGGCTGTTCTTCGGCACCGGCCTCGGCACCACCAATCATTTCGAAAGCTGCGGCTTCATCCGCTCAGCGGCGGGAATTGAATATCCCGACATCCAGTATCATTTCCTGCCCGCCGCCATGCGCTATGACGGCAAGGCGGCCTTTGCCGGCCACGGCTTCCAGGTGCATGTGGGGCCGATGCGTTCAAAATCACGTGGCTTCGTCCGTATACGGAACAACGATCCGCGCCAGAACCCCGCGATCCTGTTCAACTACCTCTCCCATCCCGATGATCTCCCGGAATGGCGGCGGTCGGTGCGGCTCACGCGCGAACTGTTCCGCCAGCCCGCCATGCTGCGCTACGTCGAGTCGGAAATTCAACCCGGAGCCGATGTGGAGAGCGACGAGACCATTGACGACTTCATCCGCCATCACGCCGAGAGCGCCTATCACCCCTGCGGCACCTGCAGGATGGGCGGAGCGGCTGATCCCATGGCGGTGGTCGATCCGGAGTGCCGCGTCATCGGCATCGAGCGCCTGCGCGTTGCCGATAGCTCGATCATGCCGCAGGTCACTAACGGCAATCTCAACGCCCCCACCCTGATGATCGGCGAAAAAGCTTCCGATCACATCCTCGGCAAAGATCCGCTGCCGCCCTCGAACCTCGAACCGTGGATCAACCCGGACTGGCACATGAAGCAGAGGTAATTCCGCCTACCCCTTCACCACTTCTTCCAGATAGAACTCGCGCAGCTTGCGCACCAACGGACCCGGCTGGCCGCCGCCGACGCGCTTGCCGTCGATCTCGACAATCGGCATCACGAATTGCGTGGCGCTGGTGAGGAAGGCCTCATCCGCCGCATAAGCCTCGTCCGGCGTGAACAGCCGTTCCTCAACCTTGACGCCATGCTCCTTCGCCAGCCGCATCAGGGCGCGGCGCGTACAGCCGGGCAGGATCGCGTGGGAGAGCGGCCGGGTGATGACAACGCCGTCTTTCACGATATAGGCGTTGGACGAAGCCCCCTCGGTGATCTTCCCGTCCTCCACCATCCAGCCCTCGGACGCACCCTTTTCGGCCGCTGCCTGCTTCGCCAGCACCGGGGCCAGCAGCATGACGGATTTGATGTCGCGCCGCTCCCAGCGAATGTCCGGAACGGTGACAACCTTGACGCCTGTCTTGGCATTGGGATTGTCGATCAGGGAGCCGGTTTGCGTGAAGGCGATCAAAGTCGATTTCACATCCTTGGGAAATTTGAAATCGCGGTCGGCGGCGCCGCGCGTTACCTGCATATAGATGTGGCCTTCCTTCAGCGCATTGCGCTTCACGATTTCCAGATGCATGGCCTTGAGCTCGTCTGTCGTGCACGGCCACGCGATGTTCAGTTCACGGAGCGAACGGTCCAGCCGCTCCATATGCGGATCATATTCAACCAGCTTGCCGTTCACCACGGCTGTCACCTCATAAACACCATCCGCAAACAGGAAACCGCGGTCGAAGATCGAAATCTTCCCTTGCTCTTCCGGCACGAATTCCCCGTTCACGTAGACGATGCGGCTCATGGCAAACTCCTTGGCAACCGGCTGCGGTGTAAACCAGATTCCCCCGGCAAAATCCATGGGGGTTGTCTTGGCCCCCTTGCCCCGTGCTAGGAGATTACGCAGCCGAAACCAACCAGAAGGACATCATGCCGCGCGCCATTCCGGATGCCTCGATCACCGCCATGCTCACCCGTGAAGACGCCCTCTTCACCCAGCGCAACGTGCAATCGAAACGTCTGGCGGAGGATGCGGCAAAACACTGGCTGCGCGGCGTTCCCATGCACTGGATGGTGGATTGGGGAACGCCCTTCCCCCTTTTCGTCGCAAAGGCCTCGGGCGTCGATGTCACGGACGCGGACGGCAACAGCTATATCGATTTCTGCCTGGGCGACACTGGCGCAATGTTCGGCCATGCGCCTCCGCCGGTGGTCGAGACACTGCAGCGCGAGGCTGCGCATGGCTTCACGGCCATGATGCCATCAACAGACGCTGCGGCAGTGGGCGAACTGCTGGCAGACCGTTTCGGCTTGCCGTTCTGGCAGGTCACCGCAACGGCGTCTGACGCCAATCGCGCGGTGCTGCGCTGGTGCCGCGCCGTGACGGGCCGGCGGAAGATACTGGTCTTCAATCACTGTTATCACGGTGCTGTCGATGAAACCTATGTGACGCTGGAAAATGGAAAGCTCGTGGCCGATCCCGCCCTCATCGGTGAACCGCGTGACCTGACAGACCTCACCAAGGTGGTCGAGTTCAACGACATTCCCGCCCTTGAGGCAGCGCTGGCCCCGGGAGATGTCGCCTGCGTCCTTGCCGAGCCGATCATGACCAATGTCGGCATGGTGCTGCCCGATGAAGGCTTCCATGCAAAACTGCGGGAGATCACCCGGCGCACCGGAACGCTGCTCATCATCGATGAAACGCATTGCATGTCGTCCGGGCCGGGCGGCTACACGCGCGCTCATGGGCTCGAACCTGATGGCCTGGTGCTGGGCAAGCCCATCGCCGGCGGCATCCCGGCCGCCGTCTACGGGTTTTCAGATCAGGTTGCTGCGCAAATCCGCAAATACATTTCCACCCGCACACCCGGCCATTCCGGCATCGGCACCACCCTTGCGGGCTCGAAGATTCAACTGGCGCTCATGCGCACCGTACTGGAAACCTATTTCACCGAAAAAGCTTTTGCCCCCCCGATCGCCCTGGCGAAGAAGCTCGAAAAGGGCATATCGGACGTCATCATCAAACATAAGGCGCCCTGGCATGCCGTGCGCGCCGGTGCGCGCGTTGAGTTCATGTGCGTGGCCGAACGCCCGCGCAATGGCGGCGAGGCAGCAAAGGTTATCCACCGCCCGGTCGATCTGGCCGTTCACCATTATCTTCTGAACCGCGGCGTGATTGTCACGCCGTTCCACAACATGCTGCTCATCTGCCCGGCCACCACCGAGGCGCACGTCAACACGCTGGTCGGCACGCTCGACCGCTGCCTTGCCGAACTGATGGGTTAACAACGGATATTAAGCCATGACTCTCATGTTTCCCCGCCGCGAGGCTGAAGCCCAGGCATTTCTCGACGCAAACCCCGATATTTCCTCGATCCATGTCGTCTGGACAGATATTTGCGGCGTGGCGCGCGGCAAGACGCTGCGGCGCGATGAACTGGTGCCCGCCTGGAAGGACGGCCGCTTCCTCCCCATTTCTGCGCTCGTCCTCGATGTGACGGGGCAGGACGTTCCCGAAACCGGCCTCGTCTTCGATGAAGGCGACCGCGACGTTCTGCTGTGGCCAGTGCCCGGCAGCCTCGTGCGCGTGCCGTGGATGGATGAACCCTCGGCGCAATATCTCACCTCCGTTCATGAACTGGAGGGCACGGCTCATTGGTTTGATCCGCGCAGCGTGTTGCAGAAGATCGTCGAGCGTTTCACCGCCGAACTCAAGATGACGCCGGTGGGCGCCGTTGAGCTAGAGTTCTATCTCATGGACCGCGCCTCGGCGCTGGCCGGCAAGCCGATAGCCCCGAAGTCACAGATTAACGAGCACCGGCCGCAGCACTATCAGGCCTATTATCTTCAGGATACGGATGATTTTGCGCCCTTCTTCCGCGATCTTTACGCGCAGTGCGAGGTTCAGGGGCTTCCCGCCAAGACACTGATCTCGGAATATTCACCGGGACAGATGGAGATTGTGCTGCGCCACCGCGCCGACGTGCTCAAAGCCTGCGATGAGGGCATCATGCTCAAGCGCCTCATCAAGGCGGTGGCGGAAAAGCATAACCTCGCCGCCACCTTCATGGCCAAGCCCTATTCGGAATGGACGGGGTCTGGCATGCACATCCATGTCAGCCTCGGCGATGAACAGGGTGAGAACCTGTTCGCCGCCGAAGACCCGCAAGAGAACATGCTGCTCATGCATGCGGTCGGCGGCCTCAAGGCGGCGATGGCGGAATCAATGCTGATATTCGCCCCCAACGCCAACTCCTACCGCCGCTTCCGCCGCAATTCCTATGCGCCTGTCGCCGCAAGCTGGGGTATCAACAACCGGACGGTCTCGCTCCGTATTCCCGCTGGCCCCGCAAAGGCTTGCCACATTGAACATCGCCCTTCGGGCGCTGACGCCAACCCCTATCTGGTGATGGCTGCAATTCTCGCCGGCATGCATTACGGCATTACAGAAAAGGCCGATCCCGGAAATCCCGTGGCTGGCAATGGCTATGAACGCCGTGCCAAATATATTCCTGGCAACTGGTTTGACGCCATCGACGCCTTTGGCCGCGCCTCGATCCTCAAGGAATATTTTGGCAAGCAATTCGTCGACACCTATTGCACGCTGAAGGAAGTCGAGGCAGACCGTTTCTATGCCGAACCCACGGCGCGCGACTTTGAATGGTATTTGCGCACGGTCTGATGGTGATCGCCCATGACGCCTGATTTCCTGTTCAACTGGCCGCCGTGGGGCATGTTCCTTTTCGTGTTCTGCATGACGGGGCTGGTGGCTGCGGTGATTTACCAGATTCTCAAAACTGCCGTCGCCGGGCGCTTGCTGGCGCATGTTTCCGATCTATCCCCGATCCTTCAAACCTTGTGCGGCACACTCTTTGTGTTGTCGGTGACTTTTCTCGCCAATTCCGTTTGGGCCACAGAAAACCAGGCTGGCGAAGCCGTGCATGCCGAGGCACGCACCCTTCGCGTCATCCGGACCTATATGGATTCGATGACAGGCCCTGCGCACGACACATTCTTGAAGCTCACGCAGGACTATGCCTCAGCTTCCGCGGCCGAATGGGATACGATGGCCGAACATGGCGGATCGCCACAGGCGGAAGCGGCGCTGAGCGGCATTTATCGCGCCGTGCTGCTGGGCTTTTCCGCCGGAGAGGATAATCGTCTGTTGCAACAACGCATGCTGGTGGAACTCGATGAATTATCGTCCGCCCGCGCCCAGCGCCTGACAATGGCGCAGGATGTGGTGAGCGGCGGCCAATGGTTTACGGTCATTTCCCTTGCGTTGCTGTTCCTGAGCGTGATTGGCATTTGCCACGGCCGCTGGCCTGCTTCGCGCGCCCTCGCCTTGAGCGTTATTACTTTGGCCATCTCCATCTCACTCTTCGTTATTGTGGTGCATGACCGGCCCTTCTACGGACAGCAGCAGGTCACGCCGCATCCAGTCCTGGAGGCTGCAGGCCTTGCCGGTTAGATTTGGCCCCGCCCCACGCGAAAGAGGCCGGTTCAAACCTGCGGCCCGCACCAGCCTGCGCGCTCTGTTGAAATGGCAGCTGAACGGTTCCCGCGCCCGCTGGCCGGATCATGTGCCGCTCAAGCCATATCCACCTCCGCCGCAACGGGTGGAAGGCAACAAACTGGCCGCCACTTGGCTCGGCCAGTCCACGGTGCTGATCCAGACGGCGGGCCTCAACATCCTCACCGATCCGCTGCTTTCCCTGCGCGCCAGCCCAGTGTCGTGGGCCGGGCCGAAACGTGTCACACCGCCTGCACTCACTGCAAATACCTTGCCGCCAATCGACCTCATCCTGCTGAGCCACAGCCATTACGATCATATGGATCTCTCGGCACTTGGGGATCTCGCCCGCATTCATGCGCCGCGTGTTTTCACGCCGCTTGGCAACGCCTCGTATCTCCCGAAACCCCTTCCCGCGCAGGAGATGGACTGGGGCGATGGCGTGGATTTCGGCACTGTACGGATCACCTGTACGCCTGCCCGGCATTGGTCGAAACGCGGCGTCTTCGACACTAACAAGGCGCTGTGGGGTGCTTTCGTGATCGAGGCACCCGGCGCTATCATCTACTTCGCAGGCGACACGGGCTATGGCGATGGCCAGACCTTCCGCGACATTCACACCGCCTTCGGCCCGCCGCGCCTTTCGCTGCTCCCCGTTGGCGCCTATGAGCCGCAATCGATCATGAAGCCACAGCACATGAATCCGGAAGAAGCTGTCGCAGCTCATGCGGCGCTCGGAAGCCAGACAAGCATCGCCATTCACCACAGCACAATCCAATTGACCGATGAGGCAATTGATGCGCCCGCTGCTTGGCTAAATGAAGCACTCAGTTCCGCTGCGATCGACCCGCTTAGATTTCTTGTCACCGATGCAGGCCAAACCGTCTTCCCAGATTGAGAACGCCGATGCTTGATCTCTCGTCGCACTGGTCCGGGCTTGCCGCTGTGGCGATTTTTATCATCGCCTATGGCTTCGTGATCTTCGAAGAACCTCTGCATCTCCGGAAATCAAAGCCCGTACTCCTCGCCGCTGGCCTCATCTGGGCCTTGATCGGCATCGCTTATGCCATGGCCGGAAAGGCGGATGCGGCTCATGAACACGCGCTTGCCGTGATCGAGGAATATGGTGAGCTGTTTCTCTTTCTTCTGGTGGCCATCACCTATGTTAACACACTTGAAGAACGCCGTGTCTTCGAGGTCCTGCGGGCGAAATTCACAAGCCTAGGCCTTTCCTACCGCCAGCTTTTCTGGCTGACCGGCGCACTGGCTTTTCTGCTATCGGGCGTGCTGGACAATTTGACAACCGCGCTTATCATGGGCGCGGTGGTGCTGGCCGTTGGCGGCAGGTCGCGTCGGTTCACCGCTGTGTCGTGCGTCTCCCTGGTTGTCGCCGCCAATGCTGGGGGCGCATTCACGCCATTTGGCGATATCACCACGCTCATGGTCTGGCAGAAAGGTAAACTCAGCTTCTGGGAATTTTTCGATCTCTTCATTCCCGCGTTCGTGAACTGGTTGGTGCCTGCACTCATCATGCATTTCGCGGTTCCTTCCACACGACCGGACACTCAAATAGACCGCTCTCGGATGAAGCCCGGGGCCATCGGCGTTGTCGTGCTTTTTACACTTACTATCGTGACGGCCATCTCATTCAAGAATTTGCTTCATCTGCCGCCGGCACTCGGCATGATGCTGGGCCTTGGTTACCTGCAAACCTGGTCATATGCCCTGCAGCGCGGCGCGGCACGCTACAAGAACGAGGACATGGTTCTGGACAGCTTTGCCCAAATCGCCAGGGTGGAATGGGACACCCTGCTGTTTTTCTTCGGAATCCTTTTTGCTGTCGGCGGCCTTGGCGTGCTGGGCTATCTGACGCTTGTGTCCGACGTTCTTTATGCCGGATTGGGCCCGACGATAGCCAACATCGTTGTCGGTGTACTCTCGGCAATCGTCGACAATATTCCTTTGATGTACGCCGTGCTGAACATGAATCCGCCCATGAATGACGGACAATGGCTGCTGATCACACTCACCTGCGGTGTTGGTGGCTCGCTGTTATCCATTGGTTCGGCTGCGGGTGTGGCGCTGATGGGCCAGTCAAAAGGCATCTACACTTTCGCCAGTCATCTCAGATGGTCATGGGCAATAGCGCTCGGTTACGCCGCCAGCATCGCCATGCATTTCCTGGTCAATGCGTCACTGTTCAAGTAAGCGCTGCTTGCGGAACATGAGATAAGAGGAGCTTCGCCCTTCGCGTTTTGCCTTGGCCTCATAGCGCGTTTGAATCCAGTGCTCGAAGCCTTGGGGGTCTGACATCTCCTCGTAAAATCCGGCATGCCGTGCCACGTGGTGACGAGTCCATGCCACATAGTCTGCGATGTCGCTGGCAAACAAAAACAGGCCACCGGGCTTCAGAAGCCGGTGAAACTGCGAAATTGTTTCATCCCCGACAAAACGGCGCTGATGATGCCGCGTCTTCGGCCACGGATCAGGGTAGAGCAAATAGATGCGGGCAAGCGAAGCATCCGGCAGTGCCTCAAGCAGGTAGCGTGCATCGCCATCGTGAATGCGGATATTGGCGAGGTTCTTTTCCTCGACGATGACCAGCAGCTTCGCTACGCCGTTGACAAAAGGTTCGGCTCCAATGAATGACACCTCAGGAGACAATTCGGCGCGGTGCGCGAGATGCTCGCCGCCGCCAAATCCGATTTCCAGCCACACCTCCGGCCCACAGTTGGCGAGCGGCGCAGCAAGATCGACCCGGAGACTGGGCAACAGATCATTGATCAATGACAAATGATGACGGCGCAAGGCATGACCCTTGCGCCGTCCATAAAACTGGTGCCGTTTTGGAGTTTCGCTCACTTCACCGCGGCTTTGAGCGCCTTCACCAGATCGGTCCTCTCCCAGGAGAAGCCGCCATCCTTGTCGGCGCTGCGGCCGAAATGGCCGTAGGCCGATGTGCGCGCATAGATGGGTCGGTTGAGGTTCAAATGGCTGCGGATGCCACGCGGTGAAAGATCCATAACCTTGGCAATCGCCTTTTCAAGCTTCTCTTCCTTGACCTTGCCCGTGCCATGCGTGTCGACGTAAATCGACAGCGGCTGCGACACGCCGATCGCATAGGAAAGCTGGATGGTGCAACGCTTGGCGAGCCCCGCCGCCACAACATTCTTGGCCAGATAGCGCGCCGCATAGGCTGCGGAACGGTCAACCTTCGTCGGGTCCTTGCCAGAGAATGCGCCGCCGCCATGGGGCGCCGCGCCGCCATAGGTATCCACGATGATCTTGCGCCCCGTGAGTCCGGCATCGCCGTCAGGGCCACCAATATAGAACTTGCCGGTGGGATTGACGTGCCACACCGTATCCTTGCTGATCCAGTTCTTGGGCAGCGCCTTCTTCACATAGGGCTTCACCAGATTCTAGAACGTCCTTCGACGTCATGCTTTCATCGGTATGCTGATGAGAGACGACAATCTGTGTCACGCCGACCGGCTTGCCGTTCTTGTAGGCAACAGTCACCTGGCTTTTGGAATCAGGTCCGAGCCGCGTCTCCTTGCCGGAGCGCCGGGCCTCCGCCAGCGTCTTGAGGATGCGGTGCGAATAATAAATCGGCGCCGGCATGAGTTCCGGTGTCTCGTCACAGGCATAGCCGAACATGATGCCCTGGTCGCCCGCGCCCTCATCCTTCTTCTCGCCCGCATCCACGCCCACGGCAATATCGGCGGATTGCCCGTGCAGCAGAATTTCAATCTTCGCGGTATCCCAGTGAAAACCGGCCTGCTCGTAGCCGATGTCCCTGATGGCCTTGCGCGCCACGGCCTCGATCTTGTCATGCGTCACGGAGGAAGGCCCACGGTATTCGCCCGCGATCACCACACGGTTGGTCGTGGCCAGCGTTTCGCACGCGACCCGCACCGCCCATGGGTCCATGCCCTGCTCCAGCGCCTCCCGGTAGAAGAGGTCTACCACCTCGTCGGAGATGCGATCGCACACCTTGTCCGGATGGCCTTCGGACACGGATTCGCTGGTGAAGACATAATTCTTGCGTGGCATGTTTGGATTTCGACCCCTGCGGAATGACGCGCCGTTTTGGCAAGTCTCGCGCGCGGGGTCAAGCAATCAAACAACAGGAAAACTAATGGGTTTCTGGGACCCGCGCATCGGCAATCAACCGGGCCATGGAACTGATCAACCGCCGCTTTCCGGCGCTTTCGGCGTCACGGAAGGCCTTGGCCAGCGCCACTCCGTCCGCATTCATGAGCGCGGTCATCACCGTATCTTCTTCGCGCGGTTCACCAAATCCGCGGTCTTCACCACCCGGAAGATCTTCAAAGAAAAATTGTACCGGCACGCCCAGCGTCTTGGCCGCATGATAGAGCCGGCTGGCGCTGATGCGGTTTGAACCCTTTTCGTATTTCTGCACTTGCTGAAACGTGATACCCAGCAATTCGCCGAGCTTTTCCTGGCTCATGCCAACAATCTGCCGCCGCATGCGAATGCGGTTTCCGACGTGCACGTCGATAAAATTCGGATCGCGTTTTGTCATATCACCCTCAGACCAATTTGCCCCCCGGTCTGATGCCCACGTTCAGGCAAGCTGAATCAGGCGTGTCAGGTTGTAATCGCTTTACAGTAGCAGCGCAAATAAATTGAACGCCGAAGGTTAGTCATTAACGGGAAAAACCGGGATTTTTGCCCATTGAAAGAGCAAATGCCAGCAACGCCATGAAGGCAAAGGCAAGATCACCAAACCTGCCGTAGAGTGTCGCAGGATCAGCGGCCGGCAGAGCCGCGTCGATAATACCTTGTTGCCCTATGCCAAGAAATTTCCTGATGCGGCCTTTCGCATCGATCACCGCAGAAACACCGGTGTTGGCGTCGCGGATCATGGGAAGACCCTGTTCGATCGCCCGCAAACGCGCCTGCGCAAGATGTTGCCATGGCCCCGTGGAATTGCCGAACCAGCCATCATTGGTAACATTGACAATCCATGCCGGACGATGGAGCGCATCAATCAGACCTTGGGGAAAGATTGCTTCATAACATACGAGCATCGCGGCGGGTGGCGATCCGGGCACCGAAATTGTCACAGGCCCAGGCCCAGGCACGAAGCTGCCTGGAAGCGTTACCACCTTCTTGAATCCCAGGGGCTCGAGCAGCCACTGCAGAGGCAGGAACTCTCCGCCCGGCACCAGCCGCCATTTGTCATAGCGCGCCACGACATCTGCATTGCCGTCGAAAGTGATGATGCTGTTGAACACCGCCTCGTCGCCGTCCGGCCCTGTCCGGCTTTTGCCGCGGCGCAGAGAGCCGGTGATGAGCACCGTGTGGCCACCCAGAAGCCGCCCGAGGTCCTGCTTCGCCACGGGGCTTTCATCGATGAAGAATGGCACCGCCGATTCCGGCCAGATAACGTGGGTGACGGACGAAAGGCCATCGGGGTGTTCTGGCGTTGGCGCGACCGAAAGTGCGAGAAGCGTATCGAAAATATGGCGCGCATTGTCTTCGCGCCATTTTTCATTCTGCGCGATGTCGGGCTGAACCAGCCGCAAGGCGATGCCAGGAACGTCAGCAGGCGGCGAGGAAGAAAGACGCCACGCGCCAAGCCCCCAAAGCATCGGCAGTAGCGCCAGAAGGACCCATGTCCGGCGCTTTTCCAGCTTCAGAAGCAGGCCAGCCCACAAAACGATGAGCAAGGTCAGTCCCGTCATGCCGGTCACCGAGGCGGATTGCGCAACGCCGCCCATGCCATCCACCATCAAGCCGGGAGCCGCCCATGGAAAACCCGTGAACAAATGCCCTCGAAGCCACTCCGCAATCGAAAGAAGAGCAGCAAACCCGGTAATCAGTGAAAATCCTTGAAAGTGAAGCAGCCGCGCCACCCAGGCTGCCAGCCCCCAATAGATTGCCATGAAGGCTGCAAGCCCGCCCACAGCAAAGGGCATCATCCACAGATAGACCGCCGCATCGACAAAAAAGGCAAAGCCGATCCAGTGCAGCGCCACGATGAAATAGCCAAAGCCAAACACCCACCCCAGCCAGAACGCCCGGGCGCCCGCTCCAGTTTCCAGCAACAGGAGAAACACGGGAACCGCCAAGAAGGCCAGCGGCCAGAGATCGAGCGGCGGCAATCCCAGGGCCATCACGGCGCCAGCCCCAAACGCGAGGCAAACGCGGCGCCAGCCGCGCATGGCGCGGATCTGTTCTGCAATCCGAATCATGGCGCACACTATAGGTATCCCGCCGCTTCTCTGATACCGTGGGGCAAACCGGAGCTGCGCCCCATGAATGAAGCCGTCCGCAATGTGAAACCCGAAACGGACATGATCCTGATCGAGCATCTTCCATTCGACACAGATGGAGGCATTGCCGCGCGCGCCCGGCTGGGCCTCATTGTCCTCGCGACCGACTACACGATCGAGCATGAATGGCGTCAGATCGTCACGCCGCTCAAGGGTGTTGCGCTATATGAAAGCCGCATCCTCAACGACGCGCAGATCACCCCCGAAACACTTCGCGCTATGGAGCCGCGTATCGCCTCGGCCACCGATGTGATTCTTCCCGGTTCGCAACTGGATGTCGTGGCCTATGGCTGCACCTCCGCCTCGATGGCGATTGGGGAAGAACAGGTGTTCGAGCGCATCCGGAGCGTGAGGCCCGATGCGAAATGCACGACGCCGATCACCGCTGCCTTTGCCGCTTTCCGTGCCCTGAAAGCAAAGCGCATCGGCGTGCTCACCCCCTACCGCGCCGATGTGAACCGTATCGTGGCGGACTATATCCGCGCCCGTGGCTTCGTGGTTCCGGTCTTCGGGTCTTTCAACGAGCAGGATGATGGCATCGTTGCAGCCATCACACCGGCCTCGATCAAGAAAAGCATCAGCACGATTCTCTCGCATGCACCCGTCGATGCCGTGTTCGTCTCCTGCACCTCGGTGCGTCTGGCTGAAGCCGCACGTGAAATCGAGGCGGAGATCGACCTGCCCGTCACATCGTCCAATCACGCCATGGCATGGCACGCGCTCCGCCTTGCCGGTATCAACGACAAGCTGCCGCAGTGGGGCAGGCTGTTCGAGATACCCCTTGCCTGAACTGTATCGCGAAACCATTGCCGCCCGCGCGCCGTGGAGTCGCGTGATCCACAAAGGCGAAACCCTGCGCATTATCGATACTCAGGGTCAGCAGGCGGTGGATTTCCTGTGCTATAATGCCAGCGACCCGGAAGAGCGCTATCATGCACCGAACACGATCAAGAAAGCCGGGCATATACTGCTGACAACCGGCGATGTTCTCTATTCCGACCGCGCCAATCCTCTTTTCACCATCGTGGACGACAGCTTCGGCGGCCATGACACCATTGGGGGATGTTGCTCCGCGCCCTCGAACCGCTTGCTCTACGGCGTTGCGAATGAAGGATGCCGGGAGAATTTTCTCAAGGCTTTGGCGCCGCATGGCCTCGGCTGGCGTGACATCGTGCCGAATGTGAACTGGTTCATGACCGTGCCGGTTGGAGCAGCGGGTGATGCAGCGATTGCCCTTGGTTCATCGCGCGGTGGCGATCATGTCGACATCCGCGCCGAGATGGACGTGCTGGCCATCGTTTCCAATTGCCCGCAAATTCTCAACCCTTGCAACAATTTCAATCCCACCGAGATTGAGATTGTGGTGTTCAGCGCCACGCGATGAGAATAAGCCCGGCCGCCATCAAAACAACGCCCGCCCAATTGGCGCTGTTCAGTTTCTCGCCGAGGAACAATAATCCGAAGATCGCCACGAAGACTACGCTCAGCTTGTCGATTGGCGCCACGCGTGAGGCTTCACCGATCTTCAGCGCCCTGAAATAGCAGAGCCACGAAGCGCCTGTTCCCAGCCCCGAAAGCGCGAGGAAAACCCAGGTCTTGCCGCTGATCTCAGAGAAAGGCTGCCACTGCGACGTCGCGGTCACGATCACCGCCAAAACCCCCACCACCACCAGCGTGCGGATGAAGGTGGCAAAATCTGAATTGATTCCAGAAACGCCCACCTTGGCGAAAATGGCCGTCAATGCCGCGAAAATCGCTGACAGCAGCGCCCAGATCAGCCAGGATGATGTGCCGGCGTTTCCCACGCTATTTCCGTTTCTTCGCGACGTCCTCGGCCATCGAGCAGAGAATTTCAAACATCATGACCACGCCAGCATAAGCCGTCATGCCCGACGGATCGAACGGCGGCGACACCTCAACGACATCGGCCCCCACGATGTTCAGGCCTCGCAGTTCCCGCAGCATCTGTTGCGCCTGGAAGGTCGTGAACCCGCCGATCTCCGGTGTGCCGGTGCCCGGCGCATAGACAGGGTCGAGCATGTCGATGTCGAAGCTCACATAAACCGGGCCATCGCCGACGATCTTGCGCGCCTCCGCCATGATGGCCTTGGGGCCTTTCTCCATCGCCTCCTCGATCCGGACGAGGCGTACGCCCATCTTCTCTCCATATTTGAAATCTTCGAGATCATACATTGATCCGCGCAAACCAATCTGGATGGTACGCTTGGGATCCAGCGCACCCTCTTCGATGGCGCGCTTGAAGGGCGTTCCATGGGTATATTTGAAGCCGCCGAAATAGCCGTCATAGAGGTCGGTGTGGGCATCGAAGTGGATCATGCCAACCGGGCGCTTTTCGCCGACAGCGCGCAGCACCGGCAACGAACAGAGATGGTCACCGCCTGCTGAAAGCGGCCGGATGCCCTTGCCCACCAGAGTCTTGAAATAGGTTTCGACACGCGTGACTCCATCATCCACATTCGCAGGATTGACGGGGCAATCGCCGAGATCGGCCACATTCGCCAGATCATAGGGAACGATGTGCATGGTCTGGTGCATGCGGCGGACCATGGATGATTGATCGCGCATCTGGCGGGGTCCGTGGCGGGGGCCAGGCCGGTTCGTCGTGCCGCCGTCCCATGGGATGCCGACAATTCCGATGTCAACATCCTTGGCCTGTTCCAGCGGCACATGCGGCAGCCGCATGAAGGTCGCGATGCCACCAAAGCGGGGCGTTACAAGTCCGGATACGGGTTGGTTGAAAGGAGCCATGCTGCAACTCGGGCTGATTGTGCGGAACGGCGCACACTCTACATGACCCGGCAAACGCGCCTAACGCCATTTTTGCGGCAGGCATGGCTGACGCTCCAAACGCTCATGGAGAAAGTGTTGACGATTTGTTAAAAATTGGCAATATATCCGAGTGAATTAGTCGGACTATTGAAATCTTCAGTCTTTTGAAGAACTTGAAAAGCGCCCTGCGGTTTTCAAGATACGCTGCCTGAACTTCAGTTCTGGCGGTGAGCCAAGCCCGGGTCGCCTACCCCCTCAGCCACTCCACTTTTCACACAGGGAAAAGCAAGAACGGAGTGCAACATGAATATCCTGCGATGGAGCCTGCTGTCGGGCACAGTGCTGGCATCGGCCGCCTTCACCTCCTCGGCCAGCGCCGCGACGGTGTCCTCGACATTTCTCTTCTCGGATCAGGCCACGAACCAGATCGTGCTGTCCGTCGACCGCAATGGCGACGGTGACATGAACGATGCCGGCGAAACGACATCCTTCTTTGATTCCGGAAATCTGAGCGGCCTGACAGGCGCTTCCGGCAACGTATTTTCTCTTTCCCAATCCAAAACCAACAAGACCATTTTGATTGGCGAGGGCAATACCGACAGCGTCTACCGGCTGAGTGACAACAATGCCGATGGCGATGCCAATGATGCCGATGAAGCGCATGTCTGGTTCTCGGGCAGCGACAATGCCGAAGGCTTCAAGCTGAACACGCCGAACGGCATCGCCGAAGGGCCTGATGGCGCGGTCTATATCGTTGAAGCCGACACTACGGGAAGCCCCACGGGTGACTGGGTCTATCGCACCGTCGATCTCAACGGCGATGGTGACGCCAATGACGAGGGCGAAGCCACCAAATGGCTGTCGCTCACCGGCCTCAACAGCGCCTCCTCGCCGTTTGAAATCCGCTTCGACGGCGACACCGCCTACATTATGGATACGGCAGGCACCACGCCGGATGTGATTTACCGCGCCGTCGACGCCAACGGCGACAATGTGATTGGCGCCGGTGAAGTAACGGCCTTCGCCACCGAAGGGCAGGCTTTTGGCGCCAATTTCGATTTCGCCATGGATACCTACAAGGGCGGGTTGCTGACGTGGCAGTGGCTGGCGTCTTCCGGCGTGTCGGCGGTCTATTCGCTGCACGATCTGAACGGCAACGGCATCATCGATCAGGCGTCGGAGGTCGTCCAGGCATGGAGCACGACGCTGCTCGGCGCGGGTTACACCTTCCTCGCCGGCTTTGGCCTGTCGGTGAACCAGGAGACGGGCGAAGTGCTGATCACCTCCAACGCCTCCGGCGCGAACGGTGATTGGATCATCCGCCTGCTCGATCTCGACGGCGATGGCACCTTCTTCGGCGCCGGCGAATGGAGCTTCGTGCTCGACCGCCTGGATCAGGGCACCTACCCCGACCGCCCGCGCAACGTGTCATTCTATGACGCGCCCGAGGTTTCGCCGGTTCCGGTTCCGGGGGCGCTGCCCCTGCTGGCCTCCGGCCTCGTGGGGCTGGGCGTCCTCGCCCGCCGCCGCAAACAGCGGAACGCCTGAATATAAGGGGCGGCGCGCATTCGCCGCCCCGGCCCATGAATCACCCGGAGAACATCATGGCCTCGGTTCACGCCTCCACTGCCATTGCGGACTATCTCTCCCGCCGCCCTGAAAAGCTGCTGCTGGACGGCATGCGCCAATGGGCGGGCGGCTATGAAACGGGATGTGTCGATTGCTGGGAAAACGCCCACGATGCCTTCACGCGCGAACTGGGCCCGCGCGCGGCGGGAGCGCCGCTGTTCTGCCTCGCCCGCCTGGTGCGGGGCCTCCGCGCCAATGCCCAGCGGCCCTTCCAGACCTATCCCGTCAATTGCCGCCGCATCTGCCGCGATGAATGCTGCCTGATGGCCATGGTGGCGAGCGCACGGGACGGCGACCGGCAATGTTTCTCCACCGCCGCCACGGCGCTGGGGCTGCCGGAGGAAGAGGAAAACCTCTTTGCCTGCGCGGCGGAACTCGGCACCGCGCTCGATGACAATGGTCTGGCGCTTCTCCCCGTTCCCAACCGCGTCCTCTGCGGCATCCTCGGGCTGGCCCGCGACGACGCCTGAGCAAGCCTAAGCCTTAATCACCAGCTTCCTGGGCGTCTGGCACAGGCATTCCGCGCCCTTGTGCGTGATGAGGATGGTTTCCGACAGTTCGAGACCGCCGTCGTCGAGCCAGAGTGCGGGCATGAAATGGAGCGTCATGTTGGGCTCGAGCACCGTCTTGTCGCCGCGCCGGATCGACAGCGTGCGCTCGCCCCAATCGGGCGGATAGGAGAGGCCGATCGAATAGCCGGCGCGTGAATCCTTGGTGAATCCGCGCTTTTGCAGGGTGCCGAAGAAGGCGTCGGCCACCTCACCGCAGGTGGTGCCGGGCGTGCAGGCGGCGAGCCCCGCTTCAGTGGCCTCTGAAACCGCTTTTTCAGCCTCGAGGAACTTCTGCGGCGGCTTGCCGAGATAGACGGTGCGCGACAGCGGCGCGTGATAGCGGCGGTAACAGCCGCCCAATTCGAAGAAGGTGCCTTCATTGCTGTTGAAGGGCCGGTCATCCCAGGTGAGATGCGGGGCCGTGGCGTCGAGGCCAGACGGCGTCATCGGCACGAAGGCGCAATAATCGCCCCAATGGCCGCCCGCTCCCAATACCGCCTGCTTCTGGATTTCGGCGATCAGCACATTCTTGGGGAGGCCCGGCTCCACCAGTTCGATCACCTTCGCATGCATGGCATCGGCGATCTTGGCGGCGCGGCGGATGAACTCCACCTCGTGATCGCTCTTGACGATGCGCTGCCAGTTGACGAGGCCCGTTGCATCGGCGAAGGACGCGTCCTTCAGCCTTGCGCGCAGCGTCTCGTTGGCGGCGGCGGAAAACCAGTAATTGTCCATTTCGACGCCGATCCGCGCCTTGTCCCAGCCGCGCGCCGCGATCTCGGCGCTCAACTGTTCCATCGGGTGCTTGGCCGGGTTCTGAACGTAAGTGTCGTCGTAGCCCACGATATTCTCTGGCTTCATGAACACGGTGCGCTTGGCACCCTGCGCATCCATGCCGCGCCCCCACCATACGGGCTCCCCCTCAAGCCCCAGCATCACCCCTTGATGCACATAGAAGGACCAGCCGTCATAGCCGGTGAGCCAGGCCATGTTGGAGGGATCCGAAACGAGGATCACGTCAAGGTTGCGGGATTGCATGGCGGCGCGCGTTTTAGCGATGCGGCGCTCATATTCGGCGAGGGGGAAGGGCAAATGCGTGTGTGTCATGACGCCCATGAGATTGGCCGATGATGGCCCGCTTGTGCAAGGGGCGGGAGCCTCCTATCAGGAGCCATCATGCAGCAGGACTTCGACATCATCGTCATCGGCGCCGGCATTGCGGGCGCTTCGGTGGCGGCTCACCTCTCCGCAACCCACAAAGTCGTGGTGGCCGAAATGGAATCCCGCCCCGGCTATCACACCACAGGGCGCTCCGCCGCCACCTATGAGCCGAACTATGGCCCGGCCTCGATCCGTGCGCTCACCCGCGCGGCGCGCACGCAGTTCGACGCGCTCAACGCGCTGACCCCGCGCGAGACGATGTTCCTGATGCCCGCCCATCAGCAGAAGGCTTTCGACGACTTGATGAAGGCGCAGCAGGGCATGCGCGAGATTTCGATGGCCGAGGCCAAGGCGAAATTCCCGCTGCTGGTCGAGGGTTACGCGACCCGCGCCGTTCTCGATCCGAGCACCGCCGACATCGACGTCGACCTCGTGCATCAATCCTTCCTGCGCCAGATCAAGACCAACGGCAGCCTTGTCGCCTGCGACCATCAGGTGACGGCCATCGCGCGCGAGGGCAAGCGCTTCCGCGTGACGGCGGGGCCGGACGAGTTCAAGGCCCAGATCATCGTCAACGCGTCGGGCGCCTGGGGCGACCGGGTGGCTGAACTGGCAGGCGCCAGGCCCATCGGCCTGCAGCCCAAGCGGCGCTCCATCGCCGTCATTCCGCCGCCCGCAGGGATCGATGCCGGCGGCTGGCCGATGATCGGCGACATTGGCGAGACCTGGTATTGCAAGCCGCAATCGGGGCGGCTTCTGGTGTCGCCCGCCGATGCGACGCCGGTCGAGCCGCATGACGCCTTCGCCGATGACATGACGCTGGCCGAGGGGATCGAACGCTTCCAGCAGGCGACCGGCATCGAGGTGACGCGCGTCGAGCACACCTGGGGCGGCCTTCGCTCCTTCGCGCCGGACGGCAACCCGGTGGTGGGCTACGACCGGAGCGTCGAGGGCCTGTTCTGGCTGATCGGCCAGGGCGGCTATGGCATCCAGACCTCGCCCGCCCTCTCCCGCCTCGCCGCCGCGCTGGTGCGGAAGGAAGCCCCGCCCGCCGACATCATGGCCGAGGGCCTGGTGCTGGCGGAAATCGCCCCGGAGCGGTTCAAGGGATAGGGTTCCGGGCGCGAAAATTCGCGGCGGAGTGGTGCCAAATTTTTCGCCCACGATGTTTCATGTGAAACATTTCCTAGGCCTGAAAGCACACGGTTTTTGATGCATTTCGGCGTGAAAACGCGTGGCGCGGGGTGGTTTTTGAGTAGGTGCCGGTTGCATTTAAGTTGCCAAAATCACGCGCCCCAAATTGACTCTGTCAATTTCTGACGTCGCCCTCTCCCGCAGGGCGGGAGAGGGCGAGCCCTTGCGAGCGCCGCGCAGCGGCCGGGACGGACCCGTCGCGCAGCGACGGGGAGGTGAGGGGCGGACGCCGGCAGCGAAAGGCCCTCATCTCCCCGCTGCTCCGCAGCGGGTCCCTTCTTCCCCCGCTTCGCAGGGGAAGACATTCGGGATGATCGTTTCTTTCTTTTCACTCCCCCCGCCCCAACCCGGTCCTCCCCGCAATGCGGAGAGGGAGAAGGATCGGACACCCCTTTCACCTGTCACACCGGCGAAAGCCGGTGCCCAGCCTTGAGCAGCGGCGTGCCGGTTGAAAGTCTGGGTCCCGGCATCCGCCGGGATGACAGACGGATGGCGTCCTCGCCACGCGGCAGCGGGGAGAGGAAAGGGGCCCATCGCAACGCGATGGGATAGGAGAGGGGCGAACGGATGTTCTCACAAAGAGACCGGGTGCCCCTCTTCTCCCCCATCGCTTGCGCGATGGGTCCCCTTCTTCCCCCCGCTCGCGCGGAGGGAAGACATGTAAGTAAGATTTATTTACCCCGCCAGAAGCGGGAATTCCGGCGCGTCCATCACGGAGCCGTGGGGGAGGGTTACACCGCGGAAGGGGGGCGAGGTGTTGATGCCTTCGCGCCGCGCGTAGCGCACATTGTCGCCCATCAGGCGCAGCGAGAAGGCGCGGCGCTGTTCGGTCGCTGACTTGTTGGCGGGCGCGCCGTGCAGCGTGAGGTAGTTGAAGGCCACCGCATCGCCCGGCTCCAGCGCCCAGCCGAGGATGTTGAAGGCGCTGCGGTTGCCGTTGATGTCGGGCACGGGCTCCAGGCCATCATTCTCGTTGAGGGCCTGCTTGTTGAACCGCTCGGGACGGTAATATTTGCCTGACGTGTGCGAGCCGCCCACGAATTCCAGCGTACGCTCGCGCGGCACCGCATCAAGCGGAATCCATAAGGACACGGTTTCATTGCCATCGACGCAATAATAGGGCTGGTCCTGATGCCAGGGGGTGGGAACGTCCGCGCCCGGCTCCTTCACCAGCACATGCTCGTGGAAGAGGCGCACGGTCTTCGTCCCCATGAGCTGCTGGCCGATCGCCGCAGCATCGGAGTTGAAGATGAAATCCCTGTATTCGGGGATGCGGTCCCAGTTGCAATAGTCGCCCACGAACCGGCCGGCGCCATCCTTGCCCTGATAGATTTTGACGTCCGCCGAAGGCTCCGCGAGGTTGCGCGCCACGCCGGCCCGCAACGTCTCGATCCACGGCTTGAAATAGCCGCGCAGCACGCAAGCGCCATCGCGGCGGAAGGCTTCAATGGTTTCGGCAGGCAGGATGGGTGCGCTCATGGGATGTCCTCCGGTGTATGGGCGCATCTTGCCATCCCCGGTGCATCACGTAAAATAATAATGATGGATGCCGGTCATCAGAAAATCGGATTGCCGCCGCTGTCCCTGCGCCAGCTTCACTATGGGCTGGCGGCAGCGGAGGCAGGCAACGTGACGGCGGCGGCGCGGCGGCTGAACGTCTCGCAGCCGGCGATTTCCGCCGCCATCGCGGCGCTGGAAAGCCATTACGGCACGCCGCTGTTCACCCGCCAGCATGGGCAGGGCGTGGGGCTGACGGGCTTTGGCCGCGCGCTGTTTCCGGAAATCCGCAATTTGCTGAAGGAGGCGGCGGGCATCTCTGGCTTTGGCAAGGCGGAGCGCCCGGTGGCGGGCGAGGTGACGCTGGCCATCTACGAGGCGCTGGCCCCCTATTATTTGCCAGCCCTGCTCACGCGGCTGGAGAAGGACCTGCCATCTCTGCGCATTACCTATCGCGAGGATACGCTGGACGGCATGCTGGCGGGGCTGAAGGACGGCAGCGCCGACCTTGCCATCACTTATGATGTGGGGCTGGACACTGGGTTTGCGGCGGCAACGCTCTATGAGTTGCAGCCCTTCATCCTCATGCACCCGCGCCATGCGCTGGCCCGCGCCAGGGCGGTGCGGCTGAAGGAGTTGAAAAGCCAATGCCTGGTGCTGCTCGACCAGCCGGCGTCGGCCAATTATGTGCTGGGCCTGCTGCATGGCCATGGCGTGGAGCCGCAGCGCATCCTCAGGGCCGGAAGTTTTGAATTGCAGCGGAGCTTCGTGGCCAATGGCATGGGCGTGGCGCTGTCGCACACCAGGCCCCGCATCGATGCCGCCTATGACGGCAAGCGGCTGATGGTGAAGCCCATCGCCGATGCCCTGCCGCCGCAACGCGTGGTGCTGGCCTCAGCGAAACGCCACCGCGCCACGCGGGCCGCGGAGGCGGCGGCTGAGGCGATTGAAAGACACTTCACGCTGCTGCCAAGGCCCGAGGCGGCGTGAGGGGTTAAAACGTCAAACATCCCGTCGTTCCCGCCTGCGCGGGAGTGACGTGTTGAGAATTAAGCGTCCGCTTCAATGCAGCGTGACGTGGTTGGGGATGATCACCTTCACGCTGCCGGGCTTCATCAGATGGACCGGCTGTTTGATGGCTGCGCCTGACACGCTGATGACTTTCGGGCGGTCGCCCTTGGGCTGCGTGACGATGTCGGTGATGCCGACGCAGCCACTGCGCCCGCAGTTGAAGCAGGCGTGCTTGCTGCAGCCCACGATGGCGCCGTCTTGGGTCAGGTGATAGTCGCAGCCCGGCGTGTTGTCGCAGGCCTTGAGCACGGCGGCGGTGGGGGCGTTCTGATTGTTGACTTTTGCCTCGGCAGCGGAACAGGCGGCGGCCAGAAGTCCGGCTGACAGGGCGAGCTTGGCGATGATGTTCATGGTGGCGTTCTCCTCTCCAGATGTTTCCGTTGTGATGCCACCTTTGCGCCCAGAGCCTGAACTGCAGCGGAATTTCCCGTTCACCGGGCATTCATGGGCGGGTTTCGCGCAAATTTTGATCATCCGGAAAAAGTGTGCTTAGCTTGATCCAACGCCCCGGCGGGGCGTCCAAAAAATGTCAGGGAGACTCAAAAATGAAATTCCGAAAACTTCTCGGCGCCGCATTGCTGGCCTCGACGGTGCTGGCGGCGGGAGCGGCCAATGCCAAGACGCTGGTCTATTGCTCCGAAGGCTCGCCCGAGAACTTCACCCCCGCCATCAACACCACCGGCACCAGCTTCGACGCGGCGCGCCCGGTGTTCAACAAGCTCGTCGAATTCACCCCCGGCACCACCCAGGTGCAGCCCGGCCTCGCCGAAAGCTATGACGTGACCGACGGCGGCAAGACGCTGACCTTCCATCTGCGCAAGGGCGTCAAGTTCCATTCCGGCGTGAACGGCTTCACCCCCACCCGCGATTTCAACGCCGATGACGTGCTGTGGTCTTTCGAGCGCCAGGGCAAGGCCGATCATCCCTATGCCAAGGTTTCGGGCGGTGCCTATGATTATTACAACGACATGGGCATGCCGGACCTGATCGACTCCCTCACCAAGACCGACGACTACACGGTGGTGATGAAGCTCAAGGTTCCGAACTCGCCGATGCTCGCCAACCTTGCCATGGATTTCGCCTCGATCGAATCGGCCGAATATGCCGATTACCTGATGAAGAAGGGCACGCCCGAACAGTTTGACCAGGTGCCGGTGGGCACCGGCCCCTTCGTGTTCGTGGACTATCAGAAGGACGCGGTGATCCGCTTCAAGGCCAATCCCGATTACTGGGGCCCCAAGCCCAAGGTGGATGACCTCGTATTCGCCATCACCCCCGACGCGACCGCCCGCTATGCGAAGCTCAAGGCCAATGAATGCCAGGTGATGATCGCCCCGAACCCGGCCGACCTCGCCGAGATGAAGACCAACCCCGACATCAACCTGCTCTCGCAGGCGGGCCTCAACATCGGCTATCTCGCCTTCAACAACGAGAAGCCGCCCTTCGACAAGCTGGAAGTGCGCCAGGCCATCGCCATGGCGATCGACCGCGATGCCATCCTGAAGGAAGTCTATCAGGGAGCCGGCCAGAAGGCCAAGAACCCCATCCCGCCGGTCATGTGGTCTTACGACGACTCGGTGAAGGATGTGGAATACAATCCCGAGAAGGCCAAGGAGATGCTGAAGGCGGCGGGCATTACTTCGCTCGACACCGATCTCTGGTGGATGCCGGTGCAGCGCCCCTATAACCCCAACGCCAAGCGCATGGGCGAAATGGTGCAGGCCGACCTCGAGAAGGTGGGCATCCACGCCAAGCTCGTGTCCTACGAGTGGGGCGAGTACAGGAAGCGCATGCAGGCGGGCGAGCACCAGATGGGCTTCCTCGGCTGGACCGGCGACAATGGCGATCCCGACAACTTCTTCGCCATCCTCTTCGGCTGCAACAAGGAGGGCAAGCCCAACTCCAACAACATTCCGAAGTGGTGCAACGCCAAGTTCCAGGAAGATATCGCCAAGGCGGCGGAAAGCGCCGACACGGCCGAGCGCACCAAGCTCTACATGGATGCGCAGCAGATCATCGCCGCCGAGCAGCCGCAGCTCAACATCGCCCATTCGACGGTGTTCGAGCCGATCCGCAAGGAAGTGACGGGATACAAGGTGAGCCCGCTCGGCTCGCACGAGTTCCAGAACGTCGACGTGGCGGAATGATTGCCTGACAAGGCATGAACGGACGGGGACCGGTGGATGCCGGTCCCCGCTTCTATTTGAGACCCGCTTTTGACCTCTCCCCAGCCTGCCGCTAAGGATTGGCGATGCTCCGTTTCTTCCTCAAGCGTCTGGCGCTGACCCTGCCGACGATCTTTGCCCTGATGTTCGTGACCTTCATGCTCATCCGCCTCGTGCCGGGTGATCCCATCGAAGTGCGCATGGGCGAGCGCGGCATCAGCCCCGAGCGGCTGGCGGAACTGCGCCACCAGATGGGCCTCGACCAGCCGATATGGAAACAGTTCGCCGATTATGTGTGGGGCCTGCTGCACGGCGATTTCGGCGTGTCGATCAGCACCAAGGCGCCGGTGCTGCATGAGTTCTTCACGCTGTTTCCGGCGACGCTCGAGCTTTCGATCTGCGCCATGATCTTCGCGGTGGTATTCGGCATTCCCGCCGGTGTTGTCGCGGCGGCGAAGCGCGGCAGCTTTTACGACCAGGCGCTGATGGGGCTGGCGCTCACCGGCTATTCCATGCCGATCTTCTGGTGGGGCCTGATGCTGATCCTGCTGATGTCCAACACCCTGCATCTCACCCCTGTCTCGGGCCGCATCGATCTCGTGAAATATTATTATCCGAGCGTCACCGGCTTCATGCTGATCGACTCGCTGCTGTCGAGCCAGAAGGGCGCGTTCCTCGATGCCGTGCGGCACCTGATCCTGCCCACCATCGTGCTGGGCACCGTGCCGCTCGCCGTGGTGGCGCGCATGACGCGCTCGGCGATGCTGGAGGTGCTGGAAGAAGATTATGTGCGCACGGCAAAAGCAAAGGGCCTGCCGTGGCGGCGCATCGTCGGCGTCCACGCGCTCCGCAATGCGCTGATCCCGGTGGTGACAGTGATCGGCCTGCAGGTGGGCGGATTGCTGGCGGGCGCGGTGCTGACCGAAAACATCTTCTCCTGGCCAGGCGTTGGCAAATGGCTGGTCGATTTCGATCAGCCGCCGCGATTACCCGGCACTGCAGGGCGGCATCATGCTGATCTCGGTGCTGGTGATCCTCGTCAATCTGGTGATCGACCTCCTCTATGGCCTCATCAATCCGAGGATCCGCCATGGCCACTGATGCAACGGCGGTGACCGCCGTTCCCGCACCCCCGGGGCCGTTCCGCGCCTTCTGGCTGGCCTTCCGCGAAAACCGCGGCGCGGTGATCGGCCTCGCCGTGGTGGCGATCATCGTGTTCTTCGCGATCTTCGCCGGGGTCTTCGCGCCGCATGATCCCTTCGAGCAATACAAGGGCTTCACCAAGCTGCCGCCCATCTGGCTGAACGGCGCTGACCCGCGCTTCCTCCTCGGCACCGACGCAGTGGGCCGCGATACGCTGAGCAGGCTCATGTATGGCGGCCGCGTGTCGCTGTTCATCGGCCTCGCCGTCATGGCGGTGTCGATGGTGTTCGGCATCGCATTGGGCCTCGCTGCCGCATGGTTCGGCGGCCTCGTGGATGTGGTGATCATCCGCGTGATGGATTTGATCATGGCGATCCCCTCGCTGGTGCTGGCCATCCTCATCATCGCGGTGATCGGCCCCAACCTCACCAACACCATCGTCGCCGTCACCATCGTCGGCCTGCCGCGCTATGTGCGCCTCGTGCGCGCCTCGGCGATGACCGAACTGACCAAGGATTATGTGACGGCGGCAAAAGTCGCAGGGGTTGGCCGCTGGCGCTTGATGACCTCGACCGTGCTGCCCAATTGCCTGGCCCCGCTCATCGTGCAGGCCGCGCTCGGCGTTTCCGACGCCATCCTCGAAGCAGCGGGGCTGGGCTTTTTGGGCTTGGGTGCTCAGCCGCCGACGCCCGAATGGGGCTCCATGCTGGCCGACAGCCGCGATCTCATGTCGTCAAATCCCTGGGTGGTGGCGCTGCCCGGCATCGCCATCCTCATCACCGTCCTCGCCATCAACCTGATGGGCGACGGCCTCCGCGACGCGCTCGATCCCCGCCTGAGGAGAAGCTGACAATGCCCCTTCTCGACATCCAGAACCTCACGGTTGAATTCAAGACCTCCTCCGGCTGGTTCCGCGCCGTGGATGGCGTGTCGCTCTCCGTCGACAGGGGCGAAGTGCTGGCGATCGTCGGCGAGTCGGGGTCGGGAAAGTCCGTGTCGATGCTGGCCGTGATGGGGCTTCTGCCGTGGACGGCCAAGGTGACGGCGGACCGCATGGTCTTCGACGGCCGCAACATGCTGGAGCTGACCGCGAAGGAGCGCCGCCAGATCATCGGCAAGGACATTGCGATGATCTTCCAGGAGCCGGCGACGAGCCTCAACCCCTGCTTCACCGTGGGCTTTCAACTCACGGAAGCGCTGAAGGCGCATCTCGACCTCGACAAGGCGGGGCGCAAGGCACGCGCCGTGGAGTTGCTCAAGGCCGTGGGCATTCCCGCCGCCGAGCAGCGGCTCTCTTCCTTTCCGCACCAGATGTCGGGCGGCATGAACCAGCGCGTGATGATCGCCATGGCGATTGCCTGCAATCCCAAGCTGCTGATTGCCGATGAACCGACCACCGCGCTCGATGTCACCATCCAGGCGCAGATTCTCGAACTCCTCGTCAAGCTGCAGAAGGACACCGGCATGGGCCTCGTGCTCATCACACACTCGATGGGCGTCGTCGCTGAAACGGCGGAGCGCGTGAGCGTGCAATATGCGGGGCAGAAGGTGGAGGAGCAGAAGGTGGCGGACCTTTTCCGCGATCCGCACCATCCCTATACGGCAGCCCTTCTCTCGGCCCTGCCCGAACGCGCCACAGGCCGCAGGCTGCCCTCCATTCCCGGCGTCGTGCCGGGGCAGTTCGACAGGCCGAAGGGCTGCCTCTTCGCGCCCCGCTGCGTCTATGCGACGGAACTGTGCCGCAATGCTGTGCCGATCCGCGTCAAGGGCACGCTCTGTCACTATCCGCTCGTCAACGGCAAGCCCGAGGGCCACCCCGGCGTGGAGAAGGCAGCATGACCACGGTGCTCAACGCGCAAAACCTCACCCGCTATTACAGCGTCTCGCGCGGGGCCTTCGCGCCGCCTGCGACCCTCAAGGCGCTGGACGGCGCGAGCTTCACGCTGGCGCGTGGGAAGACGCTGGCCGTCGTTGGGGAATCGGGCTGCGGCAAATCTACCCTGGCCCGCCTCGTGACCATGATCGAGCCGCCGACATCCGGTTCGCTGGTGATCGAGGGCAAGGAGGTGGCGGGCGCGTCCCCCGCCACGTTGAAAGAGCTGCGCCCCACGGTGCAGATCGTGTTCCAGAATCCTTATGGCTCGCTGAATCCGCGCCAGAAGATCGGCCATATTCTGGAAGAGCCGCTGCTCGTGAATACCAAAGCATCGAAAGCCGAGCGCACCGAAAAAGCCCGCGCCATGATGGCGAGCGTGGGCCTGAGGCCTGAACATTATGACCGCTACCCGCACATGTTTTCCGGTGGCCAGCGCCAGAGGATCGCCATTGCAAGGGCGCTGATGCTCGACCCGGCGATCCTGGTGCTTGATGAACCCGTCTCGGCGCTCGACGTGTCGATCCAGGCGCAGGTGCTGAATCTCCTCGCCGACATTCAGGACAGGCACAACCTCGCCTATCTGTTCATCAGCCATGATCTCTCGGTGGTGAAGCACATCGCCAATGAGGTGATGGTGATGTATCTGGGCCGCGTCGTCGAGAAAGGCCCGCGCGAAGCGGTATTCGCCAACCCGCAGCATCCCTATACGCAGGCGCTGCTCTCCGCCACGCCGCAGCCCGACCCCGCGAAAAAGCGCCAGCGCATCGTGCTGAAGGGCGAACTGCCCTCACCGCTGAAGCCGCCCACGGGCTGCACCTTCCATCCCCGCTGCCCCATTGCGTTTGACACCTGTGTAGGCCTCAATCCGGCGCTGCTTGCCCATGGCCCAAGCCTTGTGGCATGCCACGCCGTGAACCCGCCCGCTTCCACAACACAGGCCGCATGACATGGCGAAACGCGCAGAACTTTCAACCGGCGAGGCCCTCGTCGGGCTTCTCGAGGATTATGGCGTCGATACGATTTTCGGCATTCCCGGCGTCCACAATATCGAGATGTACCGCGCCCTGCCGCGCTCGAAAATAAAGCATGTGCTGGTGCGCCACGAACAGGGCGCGGGCTTCATGGCCGATGGCTATGCAAGAGCCACCGGCAAGCCCGGCGTGTGCTTCACCATCACCGGCCCCGGCGTTCTCAATATCCTCACCCCCATCGGGCAGGCGTGGTCTGACTCAAGCCCGGTGCTGGTGATCGCCACAGCACTCGACGTGAAGGATTCAGCGCAAGGGCGCGGCCGCCTGCACGAGATGCTGGACCAGCGGGGCGCTGCCGCCACGGTGACGGCGCTGCACATGCGCGCCTATACGCCCAAGGACGTGCGCGATGCCATTGCCCGCGCCTTCGCCAATTTCGCCAGCCAGCGGCCACGGCCCGCTTATATTGAAGTGCCGCTCGACATTCTGAAGGAAGCGGCGGGCGAAGGCTGGACGGCCCGCGCCCTGCCGAAGAAGCCGCTGGCCGATCCTCAGCAGCTCGCCGCGGCGGCCAAGCGATTGAACGCCGCCAAGCAGCCCATCATCGTGCTGGGCGGCGGCGCGCTGGACGCCGGAAAGGCGGCGCTGGAGATCGCCGAGAAACTCAACGCCCCCATTCTCACCACTGTGGCCGGCAAGGGCGCGGTGCCGGCAGACCATCCGCTGTGCCTCGGTTACCGGCTGGCCCAGCCCGCCGCCATGGAGCGATTGCAGGCGAGCGATGCCATTCTCTGCGTGGGCTCCGAAATGGCGGAAACGGATTTCTGGAACACCGAGGTGGTGATCGAGAAGAACCTGATCCGCATCGACATCGATCCCTCCTCGCTCGCCCGCCCGCACATCGCCGAGATCGCCATTCTGGGTGATGCAAAGGAAGCGCTCGACGCCTTGAACCCGCAGATTGCGAAGCGCGGTGCGCCAAGCCCTGCCGCGCAGATTGCAGTCGATACCTCCGACCCGGCGCGCGCCATGCTGGCGAAGGTGCTGGGCGTGATCCGTGGGAGCCTGCCGCCCGAAACCATCATCGCCTCCGACATGACGCAGATCGCCTATGCGGGGAATGAGGATTTTCCGGTCTCCCATCCCCACACCTGGATTCATCCCGTGGGCTTCGGCACGCTGGGCTTTGGCCTTCCCGCCGGGATCGGCGCGAAATTCGGCGCGGGCAAGACGCCGGTGGCGGTGCTGCATGGCGACTATGGCATCCAGTACACGCTGAACGAATTGGGCACGGCGGTGGAGCACAGGCTGCCGGTGATCGTCTTCGTGTGGAACAATGAGAGGCTAGGGGCCATCCACGACAGCATGGCGCATGCGGGCATCCAGCCCAACAATGTGACGCTGATGAACCCGGATTTCCAGATGCTGGCCAAAGCCTATGGCTGCCACGCCGAAAAGCCGGGATCATTGAAGGCGCTGACGCTTGCCATCGAGGCCGCGCTCAAGGCCGAGGGGCCGACGCTGATCGAAATGACGCCCCGGATGGTGAATGGCTGACGGAGCCATCATCTTCGATGTCGATGGCGTGCTGCTGGAGCTGACGGCGGAGGAGGAAGACGCCTTTTTCGTGCCCTTCCAGCGCCGCTATGGGCTTCAGGGCCTGTCGCGCGACTGGGACTCCTACAAGATCCGCAATGACGAGAAGATCGTCGCGGAAATTCTGGACCGTCACGGGCTTCCCGCTGGTGAGGCGGAAGCGATTGCACGGGACTATCTGGACGTGCTGGCCGCAACCACAAGGCCGGTTGAAATTCCCGGCGCGCGGGACTTGCTGACGGCGCTGGACGGCTTCAGGCTGGGCATCGCGACAGCCAATTTCCGGCGCGCCGCCGAGCAGCGGCTGACGGCACTGGACCTGTGGGAGCCTGTTTCGGCACTGGCCTTCGGCGCTGAAGGCTCCGGCCACAAGCGCGAGACGGTGGCCAAGGCCATTGCGGCCTCAAGGCTCCCCAAGGACCGCATCGTCTATATCGGCGACAATCTGAACGACGTGGAGGCTGGCCTTTCCAATGGCGTGCACTTCATCGGCTTCGCGCTTGACCCTGCCCGCCGCGAGAGGCTGGGGAAGGCCGGGGCAAGGCATCTCAGCGGCAATCATCTGGAAACTTTGCGGCTGGTAAGGTCTTCCCTCGCATTTTGAACGAATCTGCCTGCTCTGACATAAGGGGCGGGCAGCTTTCGAGGACCACATGACCGAAGAAACCCAGCTGGCCCTTCTCAAGACCCGCAAATTCCTGCCGCTCTTCGTGACGCAGGCGATCGGCGCCTTCAACGACAATGCGCTCCGCAACGGCATCGCCGTGCTGATCGTCTATGACATGGCGCAGCGCCAGGGCTGGAATGCCACCCTCTTCGTGCAGGCGGGCGCCGCGCTCTTCGTGCTGCCCTATCTGCTGTTTTCGGCGATCAGCGGGCAACTGGCCGACTTGGCCGACAAGGCGCTCGTCGCAAGGCGCGTGAAGCTGGCGGAACTGGCCGTGATGCTCTTCGGCGCCGCAGCACTTTGGCTCGACAATGCCTGGCTCGATCTTCTGGTGCTGTTCCTCGCCGGTTCGCTCGCCGCCTTCTTCGGGCCGGTGAAATATGGAATCCTGCCGCAATATTTAAGGCCGGACCAGCTCGTGGCCGGCAATGCGCTGATCGAGATGGGCACCTTCGCCTCGATCCTGCTCGGCACGATCTTCGGCGGCGCGCTGGTGCTGGCCTATCCTTCGCGTACGCTTCTCTCGGCCACCATTGTGGTGCTGGCGGTGATCGCCTATGCCGCGGCGTGGAAAATGCTGCCCGCGCCCTCTTCCGTCGAGAAGGGCAAGATCGACTGGAACGTGCCGCGACAGACCTTCAAGATCATCGGTTATGCGCGCGAACGCTGGGATGTGTTCTATGCCGTGCTCGGCGCATCATGGTTCTGGTTTTTAGGATTGGCGATCCTCAACCAGCTTCCTGTCTTCACCAAGGACATCCTGCATGCCGACCAGAATGTCTTCAACATCTTCAACGCCACCTTCACCATTGGCATCGGTGCGGGCTCGATGCTCACCAACACGCTGCTGAAGGGCGAAGTGTCGGCGAAATTCGTGCCCATCGCGGCGATCCTGATGACGCTGTTCCTGATCGACTTCTATTTCACGGCGGGATCGATCGACGCCATGTTCGCGGGCCAATCGGAGCTTGGCGTTTCAGCGTTCTTCTCCACCTTCCATGGCTGCCGCGCCATCGTCGATCTCTTCGGCGTGGCCTTCGCGGGCGGGCTTTATGCGGTGCCGCTCAACGCCATCATGCAGGAGCGCTCCTCGCCGCCCAAGCGCTCGCGCGTCATCGCCGCTAACAATATCCTGAACGCGCTGTTCATGATCGCCGCCACCATCTTCTCGGTGCTGGTGCTGGAAGTGCTGCATCTCTCGCAGCGGACGATGTTCCTGTCGCTCGCCGTCGCCAATGGCATCGCGGCGATCTTGATTTGCAGGCTTTTGCCGCAGGAACTCGCCGCCAGCATCGCGCAATGGATTTTCAAGCTGCTCTATCGCGTGGAGGTGAAGGGCGAGGAGAATTTCCATGCAGCGGGGCGGAAGGCGGTGATCATCGCCAACCACACCTCCTATCTCGACGGCCCCATCCTCTCAGCCTTTTTGCCCGAGCGCGCGTCCTTCGCCATCAACACCCATGTGGCGCAGGCCTGGTGGGCCAGGCTCGCCTTCCATTTCTTCAACATGATCCCCATCGATCCGACCAATCCCATGGCGATCCGCGTGCTGGTGGATGAGTTGAAGAAGGGCCGCCGGGTGGTGATCTTCCCCGAAGGGCGGTTGAGCGTGACGGGCGCGCTGATGAAAGTGTACGAAGGCCCGGGCGCTATCGCCGCCATGGCCGATGCCAAGGTGCTTCCCGTGCGCATCGAGGGAGCGATCTATTCGCCCTTCTCGCGCATGCGCGGCAAGCTCAGGCTCCGCTGGTTTCCCAAGATCACGCTCACCTTCCTGCCACCGGTGCGATTCGACGCGCCCGAGGGCCTGAAGGGCGCGGCACTCCGCCAGCACCAGGCCGACAAGCTGTATGACGTGATGACCGACATGGTCTTCCAGACCTCGCATTTCGACCAGACGCTGTTGCAAGCCCTGATCGATGCGCGCCACACCCATGGCGGCGATCACCCGATCATGGAGGACATCCAGCGGAAGCCTGCCGATTACAACCGGCTGCTGATGGGAAGCTTCATATTGGGCCGCCGCATCGCCAGGCTGACGCCGGGCGAAAAGAACATCGGCCTGCTGCTGCCCAATGCCATCGCCTCGGTGGTGACCTTCTTCGGCCTGCACACCACGGGCCGTGTGCCCGCCATGCTGAACTTCTCGACGGGGCCTGTGAACATGGCGGCGGCGCTGACCGCGGCGCAAGCTTCCACCATCGTCACCTCGCGCCGCTTCATCGAGGCGGGGCAGATGGAAAAAGACCTCGAGATTCTCCAGCGCAACCGCAAGGTCATCTATCTCGAGGACCTGCGCGACACGGTGGGGCTGTTCGACAAGCTCTATGGCGTCCGCGCCCGCCTGTTCCCGCATGCGGCGCTGAAACGCGCCGGAGCCTCCGCCGATCCCAACAGCCCGGCGGTGATCCTCTTCACCTCGGGTTCCGAGGGTGTGCCGAAGGGCGTGGTGCTGTCGCACCGCAATCTCAACGCCAACCGCAACCAGGCGGGCGCCCGCATCGCCTTCACGGCGCAGGACATCGTGTTCAACGCGCTGCCGATGTTCCATGCCTTTGGGCTTCTGGCGGGCGTGCTGCTGCCTGTGTTCGCGGGCGTGCGCTCGTTCCAGTATCCCTCGCCACTCCATTACAAGGTGGTGCCGGAACTCTGCTACGACACCAATGCCACGGTGCTGTTCGGCACCGATACGTTCCTGATGGGCTATGCCCGCAATGCCCACCCCTATGATTTCTTCAACATGCGCCTCGTGGTGGCGGGCGCCGAGCGCGTGAAGCCCGAGACGCGCGACATCTGGATGGAGAAATTCGGCCTGCGCATCCTCGAAGGCTATGGCGCCACCGAATGCTCGCCGGTGCTGGCCTTCAACACGCCGATGCACAACAAGACCGGCACGGTGGGGCGTCTCTTCGACCGGATCGACTACCGCCTCGATCCGGTGCCGGGCATCGAGGAAGGCGGGCGCCTGTTCGTGAAGGGCCCCAACATCATGCTGGGCTATCTGCGCGCCGACAACCCCGGCGTGATCGAGCCGCCGCCCGATGGCTGGTACGACACCGGCGACATCGTGAAGGTGGACGAGCATGGCTATGTGACGATCCTCGGCCGCGCCAAGCGCTTCGCCAAGGTGGCGGGCGAGATGATCTCGCTCTCGGCGGTGGAAGGAAAGCTGCACAGCGCCTTCCCCGACGACTTGCATGCCGTGGTGGCGGTGCCCGATGCCAAGAAGGGCGAGCAGCTTGTGCTGTTCTCGACCCGCGAGGGGCTGGACCGCAAGCAGGTCTCGGATGCGCTGAAGCAGGGTGGTGCGACGGAGCTGATGATTCCGAAAAACATCATCGTGCGGCCCGAACTGCCGCTGCTCGGCTCCGGCAAGACCGATTACGTGACGCTGAACCGGCTGGCGCAGGAACAGGTGAAGCCGTGAGCCTCGGGCTCACCGATGATGAAAGAGGAATGCTGGCGGGAGACCGTGGCCCCGCGCTGAAACTGGCCATGGGCCTCGTCGCCAAGGCGGCGAAGATCATGGGAGCGGAGCGGCTTGTTCCCGTCTCCTTCGCGCATATCGATGCCTGCTTCTACACCGGCCAGTCGCATGTGGATTTCGCCCGCTACCTGGCGGACCATGGTGCGAAGCCCGCCGTGATCACATGGACCAACAATGGCGTGGTGAGCTTGGCCAATCCGGAGCTTCGCGATGAGCGCGACGACCCCGGCATGGTGCGGGGCGCCAGGGCGGTGATGGAGCTTTATGCCGCCATGGGCTTCGTGCCCACCTGGACCTGCGCGCCTTATCAGCTTTCCGGCGGGCCTGGGCTCGGCGACCACATCGCGGCGGGGGAATCCAACGCCGTCTCCTATTACAATTCCGTCGTCGGCGCGCGGACCAACAAATATGGCGACTATCTCGATGTCGCCTGCGCGCTGACCGGCAAGGCCCCCTATGCTGGGCTGCATCTCGACGAGGGCCGCCGCGCCGGTCTGCACATCGATGCAGGCACGCTTCCCGAGAACTGGCGCGGGGACGATCTGTTTCCGCATCTGCTTGGCTATGTGGCGGGGCGGATTGCCGGAACGCGAGTCCCGGTGATCTCCGGCATCCCAAAGGCCACGCCGCTGTACGGACTGAAGGCGGTCTCCTCGGCTGTCGCGGCGGCGGGCGGCGTTGAACTCTGGCATGGGCTTGGCGTGACGCCGGAAGCGCCAGCACTTGAATGCGTATTCGCAGGCGGCGAGACGCATGTTCTGCATACGGACGATCTCCGCCGCGCCCACCGCGATCTCTCCACCGCACGCGATGGCCCGCTCGACGCCGTTGCGCTGGGGACGCCGCATTTCGGGCTGGAGGAGTTCCGTGCGCTGGTGCGCCTGCTGGACGGACGGCGCGTGAAAACGGGGCTTCCCGTCATCGTCACCACGAGCCGCGCCGTGCGCGCCATCGCTGCCGAACAAGGGCTGATCACAACACTCGAAAAGGCGGGCGTGCAAACGCCTGTGGATGTGTGCAGCTATTATTCGCCGCGCATCCGGGCGCTGAAGGGCCGGGTGATGACCAATGCCGCGAAATGGGCCTATTACGCGCCGGGCATGCTGGGCGTGGAGGTGGCCTTCGGCTCGCTGAAGGAGTGCGCGGAAAGTGCCGTGCGTGGAGAAGTATGGCGCGACCCCGCCTCATGGGTGGCGGCATGATCGCTGCCAAAGTTCTGCATGGCGCTGTAGCGCAAGGCCCGGTGCTGAAACTGGATGAGCCATTGAGCTTCTGGGGCGCCTTCGAGCCGCGCACCGGCATCATCCTCGACGTGCATCATCCCCAGCGCGGGAAATGCGTGGCGGGGACCATTTTGCTGATGCGCGAAAGCCGGGGCTCAGGCTCCGCGCCTGGCGCCATCGCGGAGGCGATCCGGCTTGGCACCGCGCCCGCCGCCATCATTCTGGTGAAGCCCGACGTCAATCTGGCCATCGGGGCCGAGGTGGCGGAAACGCTGTATGGCAAGCCCTGCGCCGTCCTCGCCGTAAGCGAAACAGAGTTCGCAACGCTGTGCGGCGCGGCGCATCTGCGCATCACGCGGGAGGGCGGGATTTATTCCGCAGGCTGAAGAAGTGCCCCTGCCGCCTCAGCCTTGATTTGAGAGTTGGCGGCTGTCTCCTGTTCCTCGGGGATGCGGAACAGATTGGCGCGCCACAACCATCGCCCGACGGCGGGAAGGCCCGTGGCCCATGAGATGACGGGCGCCAGCGCCAGCCCGCCCATGATCGGCAGAAACCAGAAGAAAGTGGCCCATGAGATCATGAAGGCCAGCGCGCCGAAGCCAATGCCGAACAACACATGGACGGCATGCTTGGCCGCCAGTTCCTTGAAGGGCGCGGCTTGCTCGTCACGGTTCTGCGTATTCCAGCCGGAATCGCGGCCTGAGAAAATATCCAGCACGAAGCGCGACTGGATCATCATCATGATGGGCGACAGCACCATCGACAGGAAGATTTCGGCGATGAAGCTCTTGATGAGGCCAAACGTGCCGCCGCAGCCTTTCCGCATCTGGGGATCGCGGAGCGCAATGATCACGCCCAGAACCTTCGGCAGATAGAGCACGAAGGCGGTGACGCCGAGAAGGCGAAGCGCGAGTTCGGGATCGAACACCGGCCATGCGGGGAACAGCGAAAAGCCATCCGGGAAATAATTGGGCTTGGTGTAGCGCGCCACCGTGGCAAGGCCCAGGCCCGTGAGCAAAAGCGCCAGCCACAGCGGCGAGGCGAGATAGGACATGATGCCCTGGATCAGATGTACGCGGCTGGCCCAGTGCAGGCCTTTTGCCGTGACGATCTTCATGTGCTGCAGGTTGCCCTGCGCCCAGCGCCGGTCACGCGCCGCGAGATCGATGAGCGACGGCGGCGTTTCCTCATAGGAGCCGCCGAGATCGGGCAGCATGTAGACGGCATAACCCGCGCGGCGGATCAGCGCCGCCTCGATGAAATCATGGCTGAGGATATGGCCGCCGAAGGGCTTGCGGCCCGGAAGTTCAGGCAATCCCGCCGCTTCCGCGAAGGCCTCGGTGCGGATGATGGCGTTGTGGCCCCAGTAATTGCCGTCCCGCCCGTGCCAGGCCGAAAGCCCGGCGGCGATCACCGGCCCATAGACGCGGCCTGCGAACTGCATCATGCGCGCATAGGGCGTCCAGCGGTTGCGGAGCAGCGGCAGCGTCTGGATGATGCCGGACGAGGGATCGGCCGCCATGGCGCGCGCCAAAGTGATGAGCGTATTCGCCGACATGTCGCTGTCGGCATCGAGGACGATCATGTGGGCATAGCCGCCGCCCCAGCGGGTGACGAAATCGGCGATGTTGCCGGCCTTGCGGTGATGGTTCTGCTCGCGGCGGCGGTAATAGACCTTCATCTTGCCCGCGAAGGATTTTTGCAGCGCCTCGAAGCAGGCCACCTCGCGCTTCGCCACATCGTCCTTCCGCGTATCGCTGAGGATGAAGATATCGAAGTGCTGACCGGCGTCCTGCTTTTGCAGCGCCCGGCCCATGCGCTCCAGCGTGGCGAAGACGCGCTCGGGGTCTTCATTATAGACGGGCATCAGGAGCGCCGTGCGGCCCGTATCCGCAAGCGCCGCCAGCTTCGGCGCATAATGCTTGTTGAGGAGCAGCAGCAGGAAGCCGAAGCAGGCGCTGGCGCAGGAGAAGGAAATCCACGCGAAGGTGAGCGCGAACAGCGTGGCGAACAGCATCTGCAGCCAGGTGATGTTGGCGGGGCTGATCACCTGATACATGCCATAGGTGCCGATGGCGGTGATGATGGCCGAGCCGCCGAACACCAGGATACGCGCCACCGTGACGCGCTTGAGATTCTGCAACGGGGTGGGGCCGCCCGGCCAGCGGCGCAGATCCTGCACCGGCATGGCCAGCGGCCGCTCGGGCGGCAGCGCCTCTAGCTTCTGGTCCAGCGGAACAGCCATGTCTCCGTTACCTTTGCATCGCCGCGCTTCAGCACGGCGCGCAGCTCTGCCATGTCAACGCCATTCACGTCATGCTCGAACGACAGCCGCATCGTCTTGGCGATGTCGTTCTGGACGATGTGCACCTTGTCGATCTTGCCGGCACTCGCCGTCACATCGGGGGTGAGTGTACCGGAAAGATCGCCGCCTGAAAACTCGATGACATAGCGGCGCTGGTTGATGTCGTATTCGACATTGCTTTCGGAGAAATCGGGATCGGCCCCGGTGCTCGACAGCACCGTGCGCGCCACCGGCATCTGCTGGCCCAGCGGCCAGTCCACGCACCAGTGCAGGCGGTAGACGAAATTATAGCTCTCGCCCTGCTTCAGCGGATCCTTGGGGTGCCAGAAGGCAACGATGTTGTCGTTCGATTCAAGCTGGGTGGGGATTTCAAACAGCTCGATATCGCCCTGCCCCCAGTCGCCGATCGGCTCGCACCAGAGGCTGGGGCGCAATTCATATTTCGATTCGAGATCGAGGAAATCGCGGTAGTCGCGCTTCCGCTGCATGAGGCCGAAGCCGCGCGGGCTCTGGTCCACGAAGGCCGAGACCTGCAGCGTGGCGTGATTGGCGAGCGGCCGCCACAGCCATTCGCCGGGACCTGTCTGCATCATCAGCCCGTCCGAATCATGGACGGCGGGGCGGAAATCCTCCACCGGCCGCGACAGCGAATCGAGAAGGAACATGCTGGTCATCGGCGCGATGCCGGAATGGGCGATGTCCTTCCGCGGGAAAAGCGTCATCTCGACATCGACCTGCGTGTCGTCGCCCGGCTTGATCGAGAATTTGTAGGCCCCCGTCACCGAAGGGCTGTCGAGCAGCGCCTCGACGACGATGGTGGAGGCGCCCTCATCGGGCTTTCTCACCCAGAAGCTGCGGAACTGCGGAAACTCCTCGCCCGTCGGCTGGCCGGTATCGATGGCGAGGCCGCGCGCCGACAGCCCGTAGAGCAGCCCCTTGGGCACGGCGCGGAAATAGGACGCGCCCTGGAACACCACGAACTCGTCCTGCACGTCCTTGCTGTTGATGGGATAGCGCAGCCTGAGGCCCGAATAGTGCATGTCGGTCTTGCCGTCGGTCTTCGGCGCCTGCGGGCCGAAGATGAAAAAGTCCGGCCAGTATTTGATGCGCGCCTGCTTGCCGTCGTCGACCACGAAAATGTCGACCGGCGTGGTGTAGAGGAAGCCCGAATGGAACAGGTCGAAGGAGAAGCCGGGGGCCTGGCCCTTCCAGATCGACTTGTCGGGATTGAAACGGATGTCGCGGTACTGGTCGTAGGTGAGCTTCTCGAAGCCCGGCGGCATGGTGACCTTGTTGTCCTGATAGGGCTTCTTGGACAGGTCTTCCGCCAGCTTGCGGACGAAATCCTCGCTGTAGTCGGCCGCCGTATCGAGAAACGGCGGCGCATCATCGGCGAGGGCAGGCACCCATCCCTGACGCATGGCAAACATCACGCCCGCCAGCTTCGCCGTCATCCCGAGGATCTGACGCCGTGTTGTACTCATGCACTCGAATTCCAGAAAGATTTGTGCGGCGCACAAATCTAACGCCCTGTTTTAATTTGTAAAGCCCCTTCGGGCGGCCTCTCGACCGCACCTAGGGCATGCACTACAAGCAGCGCCGAAGCAAGGTGGTTCCCATGAAATTTGCAGGCATTACAAAAAGGTTGGCTGGCCTCGGCTCGGAGAAATGGGCGGTGCACATCGAAGGCCGTAGGCGCGCGCTGGAAGGCCAGCCGATGATCTTCCTGTCGATCGGCGAGCCGGACTTGCCGCCGCCCTCAGCCATCATGGACGTGGCCAACCGCCAGATGCGGGCTGGCCGCACCCGCTATTCGAGCGGACGGGGTGAACCGGAGGTACTGAACGCCCTGTCGCGCCTGTATTCAACCCGCACCGGCAGGGCCATCTCCACCGACCAGTTCCTGTTCCTGCCCGGCACGCAGACCGCCCTTTACGCCGCCATGATGACGCTGGTGGATGAGGGCGACGAGGTGCTGATGCCCGACCCCTATTACGCCACCTATGAGGGCGTGATCGCCGCGGCGGGCGGCGTGCCGGTGCCGGTGCGCGTCGACCCCGACCACGGCTTTCACCTGAAAGCCGAGCAGCTTGAAAAGGCCATCACGCCCCGGTCACGCGTGCTGCTGATGAACACCCCCAACAATCCCACGGGGGCCGTCTTCACTCGGAGCGAGATCGAGAAGATCGGCCGGGTGTGCGAGAAACATGACCTGTGGATCGTCTCGGACGAGGTCTATGCCACGCTCACCTACGGCAACACGGTGTTCGCCTCGCCCTTCGATGAGGACTGGCTGGAGAAGCGCACGGTGGTGGTTTCCTCGGTGTCGAAATCCCACGCCATGCCGGGATTCCGCTGCGGCTGGATTGCCGCGTCGGAGCAGTTCTGCGCCAATGCGCTGCCGGTGACCGAGACCATGCTGTTCGGCTCGCAGCCCTTCCTCGAGGACGCCACCGCCTTCGCGCTCGACAATGCATTTCCGGAAGTCGCCGACATGAAGCGCGCCTATGAGACACGCGCCCGCACGCTGGTGGCGGGGCTCAAAGGCTCGAAGCATGTCTCGGCCCGCATGCCCGAGGGCGGCATGTTCGTGATGGTGGACGTGCGCAAGACCGGACTTTCCGGCGAGGCCTTCGCGCGGAAGCTCTTGGATGAGGAAAGCGTCGTCACCATGCCCGGCGAAAGCTTCGGGGCGGGTGGCGCGGGCCACCTGCGCGTGGCGCTGACCGTGGATGAGCACGACATCGCCGAAGCCTGCAAGAGGATCGTGCGGCTGGCGGAGAGGCTTTAGGCTTTCCCTTCCCCCCTCGCGGGGGAAGGTGGATCGCGCGTCAGCGCGAGAAGGATGAGGGGGTGAGGCAGTGGTCTGCGCAGCAGATCAATCGCTCCAGTGGAGCGATTGAAAACGCCGAACGCCGTGAGCAGAAGCGAACGGCCGGATAAATCCGGCCCTGCGCTTGCGCTCCGGGCGTTCGAGGCTCGAAATGGTCCACTGGACCATTTCGCAAGACGCCTCTCACCCTCATCCGGCGCTGCGCGCCACCTTCTCCCGCAAGGGGAGAAGGGGAATCGCTACATCACCTGATAGCCATATTCTTCTGATTGCTCGGTTAGCCATTCCCAGAAGCTTTCGGCGAAGCCGCGGAAGACGGAGAGTTCGAAGGCATCCTCTCCGGTGCGGGTGAGGTGGATGCCGACATGCGCCATCTGGGTGACGGCGCTCTGGCCGATCGCGAATTGATCCGTGTGCAGATCAACCGGCGTGCCCTTGGCCAGAACGGCGCGGGCTTTGGGGCCTGAGATGCGGAGGATGACGCGGCCGTGGCTCTGGTCGATCACCGAGGCTGACCCGTCGAGCGCCTGCTTCAGCTCGCGGTAAAGCGCGCCCTCGCCCCGTTGATCGGCCACCACGTAATATTGGTCCGGCCCCGCCCACAGCGCCGAGGCGCCCAGCGCTTTCTTGACCGCCGCAGCCTTACCTTGCCGCGCGATGACGGTGACGATGGAACAGGGATGGCGCACCGAAAGAAACACGCCGGGCGCACCCTGATCAGCGCCGAAACGGCCCTGGATCGCCACGTCAGCGAGGGGCGAAACGCGCGGGAAACTCTGTTCGGCAACGGCAGGCTGTTTGGCGGGCGATTTAGGCATGGAGCCTCGCATTCTCCTTGTCGAAATGCATGGGATCGCAAATCTCCGCCAGCACATGATGATTGCGCAGGCCATCGAAGACATGGACGATCTCGCCATGCCGCGCGCGTCCATTGGCAAGCAGCGCCAGGCCGATCCACTTGTCCAGCATCGGCGACCACGCGACGGAGGTGATATAGCCCTGATCATTGGCCATCGACGGCTTGTCGCCGCGCTTCAAGAGATGCGAGCCGGAGCGGATGCGGCCATCCCTCTCGACCGGGCGGATGCCGACCACGCATTGCCGGTTGGGATCAACCAGCCCTTCGCGCTGCGCCATCATGCGGCCGATGAAATCCTTCTTGGTGGACATCATCTTGCCGAGGCCCAGATCGCCCGCCGTGGTGGTGCCGTTCAATTCCCCGCCCGCCACATGGCCCTTCTCGATGCGCATCATGGAGAGCGCCTCGACGCCATAGGGCGTGATGCCGAATTCCTCGCCCGCCTGCATGAGCGCCCGGGCCACCATGTTTCCGTAATCAGCGCCCACCGCCAGCTCATAGGCATGTTCACCCGAGAAGGAGATGCGGAACAGCCGCGCCGGGATGCCGCCCAGGACGCTGATCTCCTTCGCCGCCAGATAGGGGAAGCTCTCGTCGTTGAGGGTGACGCCATCGACGATCTTCTGCAGCGTGGCGCGCGATTTGGGACCGGCCACCGCCATCTGCGCCCATTGCTCGGTGACCGACGTGTAGGTGACATCGAGATCGGGCCACAGCGCCTGATGCGCGAATTCAAGCTGCGACATGACCTTGGCCGCATTGGCGGTCGTGGTGGTCATCACGAAATGATCATCCGCCAGGCGCGACGTGGTGCCGTCATCATAGACGATGCCGTCCTCGCGCAGCATCAGCCCATAGCGCGCCTTGTTGACTGCCAGCGTGGAGAAGGTGTTGCAATAAAGCCTGTCGAGAAGCGCGCCCGCATCCTTGCCCTGAACGTCGATCTTGCCGAGCGTCGAGACATCGCACAAGCCCACGCCGGCGCGCGTGGCTTTCACCTCGCGCGAGGCGGAGGCAAGCCAGTCCTCGCCTTCTCGCGGGAACCACGAGGAGCGCATCCACAGGCCCGTTTCGACGAAGACCGCGCCCTGCTCATCCGCCCATTCATGGAGCGGCGTCTTGCGCACCGGCTGGAAGTGGTGTCCGGTGAAGGGGCCTGCCATCGCGCCGAAGGAGACCGGCGTATAATAGGGGCGGAAAGTGGTGGTGCCCACCTCGTCCATGCTCTTGCCCGTCGCTTCGGCAAGGATGGCGATGGCGTTCACATTGCCGAGCTTGCCCTGGTCGGTCGCCATGCCGGTGGTGGTGTAGCGCTTGGCGAGCTCGACATCATTGTAGCCTTCGCGCGCCGCCAGCGGCAGGTCCTTGGCGGTTGAGTCGTTCTGGTAGTCGATGAAGGCCTTGCCGGTTGAGGTCTTGACCCACCAGAACGGCGTGATGGCGAAGACGTCATCGTTGCATGTGGGAACGGCGGGCGTCTTGCCCTTGAGCGTGCCGGCGCGCGCGCCATCGCTCAGGCAGTCCGACAGCAGCATGTGGCCCGCAGCCGAGCCCGCCGCCACAAAGCCTTCGCCCACATCGGGGGGCACGAAGCCGGAAATCTTTTCGTCCCAGCGGGGCTTTGCGCCGCGATGGCACATGAGGTTGACGATCGGGCTCCAGCCGCCCGACATGGCCACCGTATCGCAGGGGATGTGGCTGTGACCGTCAAGATCGATGCTGGCCACACCCTTGCCGCCCTTCACGTCCGAAATCGTCCGTCCACGGAGCACCGGGATGCCGCCCGCCTCAGCCCTGGCATCGGCGCGCGTATCGACGATCACCTCGACATGGACGCCATGGGTCTTCATGTTGCGCGCCGTGCGGTAGGCTGAATCATTGTTGGCGAACACCACAACGGATTTGCCCGCCGCCGCCGCATAGCGGTTGGCATAGGCGCGCATGGCGGAGGCCAGCATGACGCCCGGCACGTCATTGCCGCCAAAGGCGATGGGGCGCTCTTCGGCACCCGCCGCCAGCACGGCCCTTTTGGCGATGATGCGCCAGTAACGCTGGCGCGGCTCATAAGGCGAAGGCTCGGGGAGGTGGTCGCTCACCCGCTCCACCGCGCCGAAGATGTTGCCGTCATACCAGCCGAACACGGTGGTGCGGGGCAGAAGCGTGACGTTGGGCATGGCCGAGAGTTCGCCGATGACACTTTCCGCCCAGTCACGCCCGTGCTGGCCGCCGATCTCCTCATTCTCCCACAACAGGGAGCCGCCGAGCCGTGAACCTTCATCGGCCAGCAGCACCCGCGCACCGGAGCGCGCCGCCGTCTGCGCCGCCATGAGGCCGGCGGGGCCTGAGCCGATCACCAGCAGGTCGCAATGGGCATAGCTCTTTTCATATTTGTCGGGGTCGGCCTCCTTGGACGCAACGCCAAGGCCCGCCGCGCGGCGGATCAGGGGCTCATAGATCTTCTCCCAGAAGCTTTTGGGCCACATGAAGGTCTTGTAGTAGAAGCCCGCCACGAACATCGACGAGGCCAGCGAATTGATGGCGCCGATGTCGCGCCTGAGCGACGGCCAGCGGTTCTGGCTGATGGCGGAGAGGCCATCATAAAGCTCGATCATGGTGGCGCGGGTGTTGGCTTCCTGCCGGCCGCCATGGCGCACCGTCATCAGCGCGTTGGGCTCCGATGCGCCCGCCGAAATGACGCCGCGCGGGCGGTGATATTTGAACGAGCGGCCCATGAGGTGCACGCCATTGGCGATCAGCGCCGAGGCCAGCGTGTCTCCGGCATGGCCGGTGAAGGCCTTGCCGTCGAAGGCGAAGTTCAGCGTGGTGGCGCGGTCGATCAGCCCGCCCTCTGGCAAACGGAAGGAGGTCATTTCGCGGCCCATGCCTTTGCTGTCACGCAACCATAGACCTCATGCGTCTGGGTGTTGCGGCTCACCACAAGCCACGAGCGGCAGCCGCCGGAGTGATGCACATATTCATCGAAGCGGCCTTTGGGATTGTCGCGCAGATACACATAGTCGAACCACTGATCCATGGTGGCGGGATCATTGGACTGCGGGCGCTTCACCGAGGCGTCACCCAGGAAGGTGAACTCCTCGACCGGCCGTGTTCCGCAATGGGGGCATGGAATCAGCATCTCTCACATCCTCAGTGCAGGTTGGGCGTTGCGCCCTGGCCTTTTTCGTCAATCATGTAGCCGCGCCGGAAGCGGTCGAGCCGGTAGGCCTCGTTCAGTGTGTGGCGCTCGTCTTTCGCAATCGTATGCGCGAAGCACCAGCCGGACGCAGGCGTTGCCTTGAAGCCGCCATAGCACCAGCCCGCATTGAGATAGAGGCCGTTGATATGCGTCTTGTCGATGATCGGCGAACCATCCATCGACATGTCCATGATGCCGCCCCATGAGCGGAGCACGCGGATGCGCGAGAGGCCGGGGATCATGGCGACGCCCGCCTCGATCACATGCTCGACCATCGGCAGATTGCCGCGCCGTGCATAGCTATTATAGCCATCGATATCGCCGCCAAACACGAGGCCGCCCTTGTCGGACTGCGAAACATAGAAATGCCCCGCGCCAAAGGTGATGACGCCATCGACATAGGGCTTGAGGCCCTCCGACACGAAGGCCTGCAGCACATGGCTTTCGATGGGAAGTTTCATGCCCGCCATGGCAGCGACCTCGGACGAATTGCCCGCCGCCGCGAGGCCCAGCTTCTTGCAGCCGATGAAGCCGCGCGTGGTTTCAACGCCCTTCACCTGGCCGTTCTCGATGCGGATGCCCTTCACCTCGCAATTCTGGATGATGTCGACGCCGCGTGAATCAGCGCCCCGCGCATAGCCCCACGCCACCGCATCGTGGCGCACCGTGCCGCCGCGCCGCTGGATCAGCCCGCCCTTGATGGGAAAGCGCGCGTTCTGGAAATCGAGGAAGGGATACATCTCCCTGACCGCGTGGGCATCGAGCAGTTCGGCATCGACGCCGTCGATCCGCATGGCATTGCCGCGCCGGGCGAAAGCATCGCGCTGCGCATCGGTGTGGCAGAGGTTGAGGACGCCCCGCTGCGAGACCATGGCGTTGAAATTAAAATCCTGCTCGAGATTTTCCCACAGCTTCATCGACCATTCGTAGAACGGGTTGTTGCCGGGCAGCATGTAGTTGGAGCGGATGATGGTGGTGTTGCGGCCGATGTTGCCCGAACCGAGCCAGCTTTTTTCAAGCACCGCAATGTTGCGGAGGCCATGCTCCTTGGCGAGGTAATAGGCGGTGGCCAGCCCATGCCCGCCGCCGCCGACGATCACCACGTCATAGGAGGCCTTGGGTTCGGGCTCTCGCCACGCCGGTGTCCAATTTTTGTGGCCGGAGAGCGTGTTCTTCAGCAGTGAGAAGACTGAATATTTCATCGACCTGTCCTTTGCGTCTTCTCCCGCAGAGCGGGAGAAGAAGGGTCCCGCTGCAAGGCAGCGGGGAGATGAGGGGCTTCAGGCGCCCGAAGGCCCTCTCCTCTCCCGCCGCTGCGCGCCGGGCCCCTTTCCTCCCCCGCAGGCGGGGGAGGACGAGCGGTTTAGCAATCCAGCGTCGACTCGCGCTCCCACTGGGTGAGATGGCGGCAATACTGGTTCCATTCATTGTGCTTGAGCTTGAGATAGCCTTGCGACACCTCGCTGCCCAGCGCGTTCTGCAGATAACTGTCGCCCTCGAAATTGCGCAGCGCGTCGAGGAGATTCAGCGGCAGCTTGCGCGCATCCTTGATCTTGTGGCCCTCGGCATACATGTCGATGTCGAGGCGCTGGCCGGGATTGATCTTCTCCTCAACCCCATGCATGCCCGCCGCCATGATGGCGGCCAGCAGCAGATAGGGGTTGGCGGCGCAATCCGGCAGGCGGTATTCGCAGCGGCCCTGGTCGGGAATGCGCACCATGTGGGTGCGGTTGTTGCCGCCATAGGTGATCGACGACGGCGACCATGTGGCCCCCGAAATGGTGCGCGGCGCATTGATGCGCTTGTAGCTGTTGACGGTGGGGTTGGTGATCGCCGCCATGCCCGCCGCATGCTGCATCAGGCCGCCGATGAAATTATAGCCGAGCTCCGACACGCCGAGTTCGCCCTTCGGATCCTCGAACAGGTTCTTCTTGCGCGCCTTGTCCCACACCGAGATGTGCACATGGCAGCCGTTGCCGGTGAGGTTGATGAAGGGTTTGGGCATGAAGGTGGCGCGGAGGCCATGTTTCTCGGCGATTGACTTCACCATGAACTTGAAGAAGGCGAGCTGGTCCGCCGTGGTGAGCGCGTCGTTGAAGTTCCAGTTGATCTCGAACTGGCCGTTGGCGTCCTCATGGTCGTTCTGGTAGGGGCCCCAGCCCAGCGCGATCATCGTGGTGGTGATCTCGCCGATCACATCGAGGCGGCGCATGATCGAGGCCTGGTCGTAGCAGGGCTTCTCCTGCGTGTCGCGGCTGTCGGACACCGCCGAGCCATCGGCATTGATGAGATGGAATTCGGGTTCGACGCCGGCCATCAGCGTCATGCCCTTGGCGGCCAGCGCTTCCGTCATCTTGCGCAGCACCACGCGCGGCGCCTGAGCGAGGGGCTCACCCTTCATCCACGGCTCGCCCGCAACCCACGCGACCTCCGGCCGCCACGGCAGCGGGATGATGGCATTGGTATCGGGCATCACCAGAATATCGGGGTGCGCCGGCGTCTGGTCGAGCCAGGTGGCGAAGCCGGCAAAGCCCGCACCCGCCTTCTGCATCTTGCCTGCCGCTTCGGCGGGCACCAGCTTGGCGCGCTGCGTGCCGAACAGGTCGGTGAAGTTGAACAGGAAGAACTTGATCCCGTTGTCCTTGGCATATTTGGCGAGGTCGCCCATGATTTCGTTTCTCCCTGCGTCTTGTTTTAACGTGTTGCGATAATGGCGGCAGCGCCGCCCATGGCGGTGGCGCTGGCGCGATTGGCGAGTTTCATGGCGCGTGGGCTTTTGAGCCAGCCCCTGGCCCAGGCGGCGGCGAAGGCCCAGGCAAGATCGACCGTCATCATCACCATGAGCGCCACACCGACGAGTTCGGCAAGGCCGAGCCCCGAGACGTGATCGAGATTGATGAGCGACGGCAGCAGCGCCAGATAGAAGACCATGATCTTGGGATTGCCGAGGGTGAGCGCCATGCCGGTGAAGAACATCTTGAACGGCGAACGCTGCGAGGGCAGCGCCGCGGCTTCCGCATCGACCGGCGCATGCCACATCTTCCACGCCAGCCAGGCCAGATAGGCGACGCCCATATATTTGAGCGTGGCGAAGGCGAGATAGAAGGTCTTGGCCACGAAGCCCAGGCCCAGCACGGCGGCAACGAGCCACGCCGCCTCGCCGATCCACATGGCGGCGAGGAACGGCAGCACGCTGCCGATGCCGCCGCTGATGACGCGCGCCACCAGCGCCGCGACGCTGGGACCGGGCGAACCCGCATTCACCAGCAGGGCGGCAGCGAAGAGGCCGAGCGCCGTCAGCTCCATGCTCAGTATCCGCCCCGTCCCGGTATCCAGTTGGTGCCGGCCAGCGGAACGCCCGCCATGGCGGCGGCTTCGACGGTCAGCGAGCAGAGATCCTCGGGCTCGAGATTGTGCAGATGGCTCTTGCCGCAGGCGCGCGCCACCGTCTGCGCCTCAAGCGTCATGACCTTCAGATAGTTGGAGAGACGCCGGCCCGCCTTGACGGGATCGAGACGCGCCGCCAGCACCGGATCCTGCGTGGTGATGCCGGCGGGATCGCGGCCCTCGTGCCAATCGTCATAGGCGCCGGCCGTGGTTCCGAGCGCCTTGTATTCTTCTTCCAGGTGCGGGTCATTGTCGCCCAGCGCCACCAGCGCCGCCGTGCCGATGGCAACCGCATCAGCGCCGAGCGCCAGCGCCTTCGCCACATCGGCCCCGTTGCGGATGCCGCCCGAGATGATGAGCTGCACCTTGCGGTGCATGCCCAGATCCTGAAGGGCCTTCACCGCCGGGCGGATGCAGGCGAGCGTCGGGATGCCGACGTTCTCGATGAACACCTCTTGCGTGGCGGCGGTGCCGCCCTGCATGCCGTCGAGCACCACGACATCGGCCCCGGATTTGACGGCCAGCGCCACGTCATAATAGGGCCTGGTGCCGCCGACCTTCACATAGATGGGTTTTTCCCATTCGGTGATTTCGCGGAGTTCGTTAATCTTGATTTCGAGATCGTCCGGCCCCGTCCAGTCAGGATGGCGGCAGGCCGAACGCTGGTCGATGCCCTTGGGCAGGCAGCGCATGGCGGCCACGCGGTCGGAAATCTTCTGGCCCAGCAGCATGCCGCCGCCGCCGGGCTTCGCACCCTGGCCGACCACCACCTCGATCGCATCGGCCTTGCGGAGATCGTCCGGGTTCATGCCATAGCGCGACGGGAGATACTGATAGACGAGCTGCTTGGATTGCCCGCGCTCTTCCGGCGTCATGCCGCCGTCGCCCGTCGTTGTGGAGGTGCCCGCCATCGAAGCGCCACGGCCCAGCGCCTCCTTGGCCTGTGCGGAGAGCGAGCCGAAGCTCATGCCCGCGATGGTGATCGGAATCTTGAGTTCGATGGGCTTCTTCGCATAGCGCGTGCCGAGCACGACATCGGTGCCGCATTTCTCGCGGTAGCCTTCCAGCGGATAGCGCGAGATCGATGCGCCCAGAAACAGCAGGTCATCGAAATGCGGCAGCTTGCGCTTGGCGCCCGCACCGCGAATGTCATAGATGCCGGTGGTGGCGGCGCGGCGGATTTCCGACAGCGTATAATCGTCGAAGGTCGCCGACTTCCGGGGAAGCGTGTGGGGTGTGTTGATATCCATCTCAGCCCTCAGTATGCGTCGGCGTGATCGACATTGAAATTGTAGAGTTTGCGCGCCGAGCCATAGCGGCGGAAATCCTGCGGCCGGTCCTTGCGCTTGGCGGCCTCGAGCAGCTTCGCCAGATCTTCAAGGTGTTCCGCCCGCATCTCTTTCTCGATGCAGTCGGAGCCGAGGTTGGCGACCTTGCCCTTCACATAAAGGCGCGCCTCATAGATCGAGTCGCCCAAAGCCTCGCCCGCATCGCCGCAGACGACGAGATTGCCGCGCTGCGCCATGAAGGCCGACATGTGGCCGACCGAGCCCCCCACCACGATGTCGACGCCCTTCATCGAAATGCCGCAGCGTGACGAGGCATCGCCATCGATGACCAGCAACCCGCCATTGGCGGTGGCGCCCGCCGATTCAGAGGCGTTGCCCTTGATCCACACGAGGCCGGACATCATGTTTTCGGCGACGCCGACGCCGGCATGGCCGTGCACGATGATCTCCGACTCCTTGTTCATGCCGCCGCAATAGAAGCCAACATGGCCATGCACTTCGACATGGAAGGGGCCATCGAGCCCCACGGCGATCGAATGTTGGCCCATCGGATTCTTGATGGCCCAGTGGCGCTCGTTGGTGGATTTCGCCAGGCCGTGCAGGTGCTGGTTGATGCCCCGCACACCCAGCGTCTTGAGATCAAGTTCGTTCATGCGTGTCCGCCCCAGGTGTAAATCGTCGTCGGTTCCGGTTCCCATATCTTGGCGTCGTCAGCACCCGGAAGATGCGCGATGGCGCGGTATTCGGTGGCCATCGCCACCCAGTCATCGGTTTCGGCCATGACGGCGTGCTTGCAGGCGATGGGATCGCGCACCACGGCAAAGCCATCCGCCGTGCCGACCAGGAAGGTATAGAAGCCATCGAGATCCTTGAGGCCGTCTTCCAGCGCTTCCTTGAGCGTGGCGCCCGAGCGCAGCTTCCATGTCATGTAGGCGGCGGCGACTTCGGTGTCGTTCTCGGTCTGGAATTCCATGCCCTCGCGCTTGAGATTTTCGCGCAGGCGGTTGTGGTTGGAGAGCGAGCCATTGTGGACGAGGCAGAGATCGGCGCCGGTGGCGAAGGGATGCGAGCCTGCCGTGGTGACCGCACTTTCGGTGGCCATGCGGGTGTGGCCGATGATGTGCGTGCCCTTGGCCTTCTCGAGATCGAACTTCTCATAGACGTTTTCGGGCAGCCCCGTTTCCTTGAAGATTTCGATGGTATGGCCCGAGCCCACCACGCGCACCTCCGGGTGATGCTTCTTCAGCCAGGCGACAACCGCATCTTCCTTGCCGGTGGTGACGAGGATGCAGTGGTTGCCGATTACCTTGATGGTGGCATCGCACTTGAGCGCCTTCTCGAGGCCGGTATCGATCTTCTTCCAGTCATATTTCGCATCGTCATGGGCGAGCGAAAACTTCGTGTGATTCTTCTTCACCGGGTTGCGGTAGACGGCGACGCCCGCCGAGTCCGGCCCCCGGTGGGTCATCTCGATGATCATGGGCTTGAACATCTCGCCCAGCTTGGGTTGCAGCTTGGGGTTCTTGAGGTAAAGTCCGACGATGCCGCACATGGCGCATGCTCCCTGACGAGTGGTGCGGGAGTCATATCAGGGCATTTTGGCCGTTTCAACCAGCAGGAACTATTTTTTCACTTGGGGAATGTCATTGCAGCCCTGCGGGGTCCACAATGCCGCCCGGGCAGCCGGGATCGGTGGGGCCTGCGGCGGCGATCAGATCGGCCACCGAAGTGCCCGATGAAATGTCGCCCCTGAGGCCCACCGTCATTTCCACGATGAGCTGCCGCCCGCCGTCGCTCTTGCAGGACAGCCTGACGCGCTGCCCGGCGCCCACGCCGAACGCCTGATCGAAGGCTGCGCGGATTTCCGCATTTGTCACCTTCTGGCCGATCCTCTGGGCAAACAGGGCCTGAACGGGCGAGGCGTTGATAGCCTCCGCCATGCGGATGGCATCGCGGAAATATTGGTCGGCATTGCCGCCGGGATAGCAGGTGCCGTGCTTTGTCCATTCATGGCGCTCCAGCACCGACTGGGTGCCGGGCATCACTTTATCGAGTGCCGCCTTGGTGGCAGGGGTGAGATCGGGTTCGGGCAAATCGTCCCAGCGGTGATTGCCGTCGGCATCAATGTCGGCGGTGGAGACATTGCAATAGGCAATGCGGCGCGGCTGCGGCCAGAGGCCGTGCAGACTCAAATGTGTCGCGTCGAATCCATCCGGTGTCTGCGCCTTGCATTCAGCCTTGTCAGGCAGCTCCTCGCAGAAGGCCGGCTCCCAGGAGAGCGCCAGGACATAGAGCTGCGAGCCCGGCTTGACGGCGGTTTTATCCTTGCCCTTGTCATCCGGAGTTGTGGCGGGTGGTGCTGCATCGGCAGTGCCGATCACGCCGCAGCCGATCGCCACCCAGCGCTGCGGTGGCTTGGCATCGGGCACGGTGATCCAGTAGTGCGTGGCGTCGTCCTTGTTCTTGCCGAGGAGATCATAGCTGTGGCCCGGGGACACCGCGGCATTGTCGGGGTTCGTTCCCTTCTTGATCGACACGACAGCCGGGCAATCCTTCGACGCCGTGAAGGTGCCGGAGAGTTTCACCTGGGCCGAAGCGGGCAGGCTTGCGAGGAGAAGGGCCACGCAGAACAGGGAGCGGAGAAGCACGTTCATTCAAACCTCACGATGCGAAATGCCGTCTTTCCCGCGACGGCGGGAATCCCGCTTGCCCCCGCCATGAAGCGGGACCCTCGCCGCCGCGAGGGTGACGGATAGGGGGGAGAGTCTTGCTGCTCGAACCGCCAACATGATCAAACGTCAAATGATCAACGATCCGCTGGCCGGTGCGGGTGAAGATCGGCCACGGGCTTGCCGTGACGGGTGACGACAATAGTTTCACCCGCTTCGACCCGCGCCATGATTTCCAGCCATCGCGCCTTGATTTCGGTGATTGACAGGCGCGTCACTTCTTGCCTCGCGTCAGGATGGCTCGCAACAGTCATTTTGAAATGACGACAAAGCTGTCGGCGTGGCGCGCAATGTATCTGCGAATGCAGGCCAGCGTACTGTCCCGTATGACATCGTAAGCTTGCGATGAGTCATCGCCGTCGTCATTCTCGGGAAAGTATTTCTCCATGAGTCCCATATATTTTTCCCATGCCGCTTCTTTGTCTCCACTCTGGTTATTGGCGGTAAATTGCTGTTGAGCCGCAGTCCAGTCAGCCATGAAGCTTGTGTGCGACAGCCTCTCAATTTCTTTGCCAAGCAAATTCGCGGCTTCCGTGCATCCCTTCCCCGCGAATGCCGATTCCATTTGCGGCACATATCCGCCCTTATTGAAAAAAAGCTGGCCTACGCCGCCATTCTGGATTTCTCCATCCGCATCTCCAGCCAACACAAACAGCTGCTGGTCAGGATTCAGCAACTTGAAATCTGCGCTATCGATTTCGCCCCATTTCCCGTGATCATCCATTTTGGGGTTATCAAAAAACAGGAACTGCCAGGGATCGCTCTCCGGATCGCCAAGAAATTCCTGAAACGCCTTCGCATTTGTGTTCAGCCTCAAATCCATTTCAGATGCCTCAGCCTTTAACAACCAAATCGAACTAAAGATGAACGCGAAGGCGCATGTTCGCAGCCAGCCCTTCATTCCTCCCTCCGGTAGGAAATCACCGACAGATAGCGGATCGGCAGTTTGCGGAGTTCTTCCGGCCCGTGCGGCGCGTCGGCGTCGAAGAACAGGGCATCGCCGGGGTGCATGTCATAGGTCTTGTCGCCGTGGCGGTAGACTACGTTTCCCTCGATCATATAGAGGAATTCGAGCCCCGCATGCTGGAAGGTGGGGAATACATCTGACTCGTGCGTCAGGGTAATCATGTAAGGCTCGACCATCACCGGGCCGTGCGGGCTGTGGCCGAGAAGCTGGTATTGGTGGCCGGCCCGGGTGCCGCGGCGCTCGATGGTAAGCCCCTGCCCCGCCTTGACGAAGGTGGCATCGCGGGTTTCCTCAAAGCCCCGGAACAGCGCGGTGACCGGCACCTGCAGCGCCCGGCCGAGCGCCTGAAGCGAGGCGAGCGACGGCGAGGTGGCGCCGTTCTCGATCTTCGACAGCATGCCCGCCGACATGTCAGCCGATTTCGCCAGTTCCGAAATGGTGAGGCCCAGCTTTTCGCGGAAGCCCTTCACCTCGCGTCCGATCGCCTCCTCCAGCAGCTTGCCATCCATCACGGTGCGGCCGGCATGTGGCTCCTGATAGGGCAAGGCGGAGGATTTTGGGGATTTCGCGCGCGGTTTCTGGTCCATGATTTTCCCTACAGGAAAAATAATTTGGATGGCAGTAAAATTTTATCACCGAGAATAGGACTTATCCTTTTGATAGGATTGGCTCGGGGCATTTATGCACTAAAATAGGATATTCCCTCTCGACGGGTAGGCCATTCGGTGCTATCGCGCCTCCATGGATGACATTGCCAGGACTTTCCTGTCGGAGATCGACCGCTTTCTGCTGGCCAGCGGGATCGACCCGACCTCGCTCGGCAAGCAGGCGCTGGGCGACCCCTCCTTCGTGTTCGACCTGCGCAAAGGCCGCTCGCCCTCCACCCGCACCATCAACAAGGTGAGGGGCTGGATGGGCCAGCAAAGACCCGCAGCCACCCCCGCCCCGGAGAAAACCATGCCCGTTTCCCCCGCTGCCCCGGCCCTCGATCCCGGCCGCCTCACCCATCTCGAGCGCCTTGAGGCGGAATCGATCCACATCATCCGCGAAGTGGCGGCGGAATGCGAAAAGCCTGTCATGCTCTATTCCATCGGCAAGGATTCAGCCGTGATGCTGCATCTCGCCATGAAGGCCTTTTATCCCTCGAAACCGCCCTTCCCGCTGATGCATGTGGATACGCGCTGGAAGTTCCGCGACATGATCAAGATGCGCGATGAGACGGCAGCGAAGCTCGGCCTTGAACTGATCGTCCACATCAATCCCGAAGGTGTCGCCAAGAACGTCAACCCCTTCGACCATGGCTCGGCCCTTCACACGCAGATCATGAAGACCGATGGGCTGAAACAGGCGCTCGACAAATATGGCTTCGACGCGGCCTTCGGCGGCGCAAGGCGCGATGAGGAAAAATCCCGCGCCAAGGAGCGCATCTTCTCCTTCCGCGATACGCGCCACCGCTGGGACCCCAAGAACCAGCGCCCCGAACTCTGGAACCTCTACAACACGAGGAAGAACAAGGGCGAGTCGATCCGCGTCTTCCCGCTGTCGAACTGGACCGAGCTCGACATCTGGCAATATATCCACCGCGAGAAGATCGACATTGTGCCGCTTTACTTTGCCGCCGAACGACCGGTGGTGTGGCGCGACGGCCAGATGATCATGGTGGACGACGACCGCATGCGCCTCAATCCCGGCGAGACGCCGGAGATGAAGCGCATCCGCTTCCGCACGCTGGGCTGCTATCCCCTGACCGGCGCCATCGAATCCAACGCCACGACGCTGCTCGACATCGTCGAGGAAATGCTCGTCGCCACCTCCTCCGAACGCCAGGGCCGCGTCATCGACAAGGACCAGGCCGCCTCGATGGAGAAGAAGAAGCAGGAAGGATATTTCTGATGGCACTAAAAATGCCGTCACCCCCGCGAAGGCGGGGGGCCCGCGTCGAGCGGCACGAGCGTGGCGATGGGATCAATCGCCTCATGGAGATCGGCCCACGCCGGGTTCATCTCCTCGATGATGCGGAATTTCCACGCGCGATTCCATTTCTTCAGGCGCTTCTCGCGGCGGATCGCATCTTCCATCGTGTGATGATGCTCGTACCATACCAGCGTCTTGACGTTGTGTTGCTTCGTGAAGCCGCCAAACGCTTCGTTCTTGTGCTCGCACACGCGCGTCCACAGCGCGCTGGTGACGCCGACATAGAGCGTGCCGCGGTAGCGGCTGGCCATGATGTAGACGGCCGGGAACTTTTCATCGCGCATCGGTTCAAATTTGCATCGCCATTCATGCCCGTCAATCGCAGCGGGATCCCCGCCTGCGCGGGGATGACGGCTGGGGGAGGAGTTTTCGCATGACCCGCTTTATCGAATATACCGGCGGCGATGTTGAGGCCTATCTGCAGTCGCAGGAGCAGAAGGATCTGCTGCGCTTCATCACCTGCGGCTCCGTGGACGATGGCAAGTCGACGCTGATCGGCAGGCTTCTCTATGAAGCGAAGATGCTGTTCGAGGATCAGCTTTCGGCGCTCGAAGCCGACTCCAAGAAGATGGGCACGCAGGGCGGCAATCTCGATTTCGCGCTGCTCGTCGATGGCCTCGCCGCCGAGCGCGAGCAGGGCATCACCATCGATGTGGCCTACCGCGCCTTCACCACCGACAAGCGCAAGTTCATCGTCGCCGACACGCCGGGGCATGAACAATATACGCGCAACATGGCGACCGGCGCATCAACAGCCGATCTCGCCATCATCCTGATCGACGCGAGGAAGGGCGTGCTGACGCAGACGCGCCGCCACACCTTCATCTGCACGCTGCTCGGCATCCGCCATCTCGTGGTGGCGGTGAACAAGATGGATTTGATGGACTACCGGCAGGACGTCTTCGAGAAGATCGAGGCGGACTACCGCGCCTTCGCACGCACGCTGGGGGCCGAGAACATCACCGTCATCCCGCTCTCGGCACTGGCCGGCGACAACGTGATCGACCGCTCGCCCAAGATGCCGTGGTATCACGGCTCGACGCTGATGGCGCATCTGGAAACCGTGCCGGTGGGCGATGATCTCGACACCAAGCCCTTCCGCATGCCGGTGCAATGGGTGAACCGGCCCAACCAGAATTTCCGCGGCTTCTCCGGCACCATCGCATCGGGCACCGTGAAGCCGGGCGACGCCATCAAGGTGATGCCCTCGGCGCGCACGTCCACAGTGACCAGCATCGTCACCTATGGCGGCGATCTGGCGGAGGCCAAGGCCGGGCAGTCCATCACGCTGACGCTCGCTGATGAAGTGGACGCCAGCCGCGGCGACGTGATCTCGATTGCCAATGACCCTGTTGAAGTCTCCGACCAGTTTGAAGTCGAGATCCTGTGGATGGGTGACGAGCCCATGCTGCCGGGCCGCCCCTATCTCATCAAGTCCGGCACCTCGCTGATCCCCGGCTCGCTTGAGGAACTCAAGTTCAAGGTGAACGTCAACACCATGGAGCATGTGGCGGCGAAGAGCCTGTCACTGAACGAGATCGGCGTCTGCAACCTCGAGCTTGACAAGCCGCTGGCCTTCGCGCCCTACAAGGAGAACAAGCAGCTCGGCTCCTTCATCATCATCGACCGGTTCTCCAACAACACGGTCGGCATGGGACTGATCCATTTCGCGCTGCGCCGCGCCGCCAACATTCACTGGCAGGCGGTGGATGTGAGCAAGGCCTCGCGCGCGGCACTTTCAGGCCAGAAGCCGGCGATCCTGTGGTTCACCGGCCTTTCGGGCGCGGGCAAATCAACCATCGCCAATCTGGTGGAGAAGAAACTGCACGCAGCAGGCCACATGACCTATCTGCTGGATGGCGACAACATCCGCCACGGACTGAACCGCGACCTGGGCTTCTCCGACGCCGACCGCGTGGAGAATATCCGCCGCGTGGCCGAAGTCTCGAAGCTGATGGTGGATGCGGGGCTGATCGTGCTCGTCTCCTTCATCTCGCCCTTCCGTTCGGAACGGCTGATGGCGCGCGAAATGGTGGCGCAGGGAGAATTCGTCGAGGTCTTCGTGGATACGCCTTTGGCCGATGCCGAGAAGCGCGACGTGAAGGGACTTTATGCCAAGGCGCGGCGCGGCGAGATCAAGCACTTCACCGGCATTTCATCGGCCTATGAAGCGCCGGAGCGCCCGGAAATCCGCGTCGATACGGTGATTACGCCCGCCGAAGCGGCGGCCGACCGCATCGTGGCTTATCTCGCGGAAACGGGAAGGCTCAGCAAGGGCTGAGCCTCTCGACCCGCTACTTGATCATGTAAATGTAAGCTGTGCTGACGTTGTAGCGTTCGGCCAGCTTGGTGACGGGGACGCCCTTCTTGCGCTGGGCCATGATTTCAGCACGCATCTTCTTCGCCTCAACGGCGGTGCGGCGATGGCGCTTGCTCTTGCCGGTTTTTGAAACCTTGACGGGCGCCGGGGCCTTGGCGGCCTGATCGAGAAGTTTCTGTGCGGTCGCGATGATCTTCTTCAAATTGGAAGTTTGCCGCTTGGTCAGGTACATGCGTGTCGATCCATGTTGTGATGTGAATAACCCCGCCTAGCGCGGTTGACCCAGCGAATCAAATCAAATCGGCTGCGAAGTTAGATGGAGATCGAGCAGATCAAGCCGGTCGTTACCAAAATAAAGTTTCGTTCCCGTATCAACAGTGGGCACGCCAAATACGCCGCGCGCTATGGCTTCCTGTGTATTTGACGCAACTTGCGCCTTGTAAGTTTCACTCTGCGCCGCCGCTTTCACGGCCTCGCCATCGAGGCCGCAATCCCCGGCCCACAATGCAAGTTGATCGAGGCTGCTGATGTCGCCTTCTTCCGCCCAATAACCAAGCAAAACCCGTTTGACGAATGATTCGGCCTTGTTTTGTTCCGCAGCCCACAGGCAGGCGCGCAGGGCGCGCGAATTGCGCAGCGGGTAGTGTGAGTGATAGTGCACATTAAGTTTTTGCAATGCCGCCCAGTCCTGCAAATCCTGCTGATACCAGGCAACGAAAGCCGGATTGGCTTCGAGCGGGCGCCGCCCGTTGATCTGGTCCGCCATGGTGGGGAGATGAAGGGGCCGCCACAACAACTCACGCTTGTGCTTGCGCGCCAGATCGCCAATGCGATGCGCGGCCAGGTAGCACCACGGCGAATGCACATCAAACCAGAAGGTGAGCGTCATGCGAGAATGTCCATGCGCTTCTCCTCCGCCCACTGACGAAGTTCAATCTTACGGATCTTGCCCGATGGCGTGAGCGGAAAATTTTTCACTTTGTAAATCACCGCCGGAGACTTGAACTTGGCAATGCGCGATGAACAGAAGGCGCGGAGATCATCGGCCTTCACATCCTGAGCGAGCGCCACGGCGGCGGCGACCGCCTCGCCATAATAATCGTCCTTCACCGCGAAGACGGCGATCTGCGCCACGGCGGGATGCTGCTGCAGCACGTTTTCGATCTCGGCGGGATAGATGTTCTCGCCGCCGCGGATGATCATGTCGCGCAAACGCCCGCCTGCGACGACAAGACGGCCATCGGGCCGCAGGTAACCAAGATCGCCGCTGCGCAGCCAGCCATCGGGCAGGATCGTCTCCGCCGTGTCCTCGGGCTTTTTGTAATAGCCTTCCATCACCATGGGGCCGCGCGCCTGTACCTCGCCAATTTCGCCATCCGGCATCAGCGCCAAGGACACGGGATCGGCGATCCGCACCTCATAGCCGGGAAGGATTTCGCCCGCCGTCTCCCAGCGCAGCGGATCGTCATGGCGCGGGCAGGCAAAGAGCGTCGCCCCTTCCGTCTGCCCGTAGACTTGGGCAAGGCCGGGCATCGGAAATTCCCCCGCGCAACGCTTCAGCACATCGGGGTTGCAGTCGGCCCCGCCGCAAGAGCCGGCGCGCAGGCTTGAGAGATCATATTGCTTCCGCGCCGGATGATCGAGCATGGCGAGATAGGAGGTTGGAACGCCCGACATGAAGGTGCAGCGCTCGGCCTCGATCACCTTGAACATCAGCTCTGGATCGAAACTCGGCACGCCCACATAGGCACCGCCGAATTGCAGCGCGCCCTCAATATTCATGATGCAGCCCGCGCAGTGAAAGAGCGGGATGATCGACGTCCAACGGTCGCCGGTGCGGAACCCCATGCGGGTGGCGGCACCCCGCGCATTCATCATCATGGCGCGGTGGGAAAGCAGCGCACCTTTTGGAAATCCGGTGGTGCCCGACGTATAAAGCAAAGCGGCCACGGATGCTGGATCGGCCACGGCGGGCGTGAAGTCATGCGCCTCGGCGATGAGCTGCGGATAGTCCTCTTCCAGCGTGAAGACATGCTGGAGCAGCGGCAACTCCGGCCGGAGCGCCGTGACATTTTCAAGATAGGGATTGGAACGGTAGCTGGTGGAGCAGATCAATGCCCTGGCATCGGACTGTTTCAGCGCATAAGCGAGATCATCCTTCCTGTAGTGCGTGTTGAGTGGCACGAACACGGCACCCAAAGCAGCTGAGGCCATCTGCACCACCGGCCATTCCACGCGGTTCTCGGCCAGCAACGCAATGTGATCCCCCGCCTTGAGGCCGCGCGCCGAAAGGGCGGCGGCAAGCGCCAGCGCCTCATCATGGTAGCGGCGGAAGCTGTAACGCGCGCCCTGATGCGGAAACACCAGCGCATCGGCATCAGGCCAAAGGGCTGCGGCGCGCCTGAGCGCCGGCCAGGGGTGATCGAAAATCTCTAGCGGCATCCCAGATCCGGAAGAAGCTGCGGCACGAACGGATCAAACGCGGCGGAGGCGACCAGCCCCGCCACGGCCTCGGTGTCGGTTGAGAACTCGCGGTCTTCATCGCGCCTGGCCGCCTTGCTGCGGATCAGGAGATGCGCGGCTTCGAGAATGACCGACGAGGCGAGCGGCCGCCGGAACTCGAAGCCCTCCACCGCCGCCATCATTTCAATGGCGATGATGCGCGACAGGTTGGCATTCATCGGCCCGAGCCTGCGCGCTCCGTGGGTGGCCATCGAGACGTGATCTTCCTGATTGGCAGAGGTGGGCGCTGAATCGACGGATGCCGGATGCGACATCTGCTTGTTCTCGCTCATCAGCGCGGCAGCGGTGCATTGCGGGATCATGAAGCCCGAATTGAGGCCGGGATTGCGGATGAGGAAGGGCGGCAGCAGCGAAATCGTCGTGTCGATCAGCGCCGCGATGCGCCGCTCGCAAAGCGAGCCCATTTCGGCAATCGCCATGGCGATCATGTCAGCCGCGAAGGCCACGGGCTCGGCATGGAAATTGCCGCCCGACAGCACCGCGCCATCTTCCGCGAAGACCAGCGGATTGTCGGACACCGCATTGGCCTCGATCATCAGCGTGCGCGCCGCATTGGCGAGAAGATCGAGGCAGGCACCCATCACCTGTGGCTGGCAGCGGAAGGAATAGGGATCCTGCACGCGGTCATCATTTTCGAGATGCGAGGCGCGGATGGCGCTGCCCGCCAGCAGCCTGCGAAAATGCGAGGCCGCCAGCGTCTGCCCCGGATGGGGACGAAGCGCATGGATGCGCGGATCGAAGGGCGTATCGGAGCCCATGACGGCATCAACCGACATGGCGCCGGAAAGGATCGCCGCGGCGGCATTACGTTCCGCGCCGATCAAGCCGGCCAGCGCCAGCGCGGTGGAGACCTGCGTGCCGTTCAGCAGCGCCAGCCCTTCCTTGGGGCCGAGCGGCACCGGGTGCTGCCCGGCGATGCGCAACGCCTCACGCCCGCCGACCCGCTTGTGGTGAGCCTCCGCCTCGCCTTCTCCAATCAACACGAGGCTCAGATGCGCGAGGGGCGCCAAGTCGCCCGATGCGCCGACCGAACCCTGGCCCGGAATGCAAGGCAGCACATCGGTGTTGATCAGCGCCACCAAAGTCTGCATGGCCCGCAGCGAAATTCCCGAAGCGCCCTGCGCCAGCGAATTGAGCTTGAGGAGAAGAATGAGGCGAACCACGGCGCGCGGCAACAACTCGCCCACCCCCGCCGCATGTGAGCGCACGATATTGATCTGGAGCAGATTGAGTTGATCGTTGGCGATGCGCGTCTTGGCCAGCTTGCCGAAGCCGGTGTTGACGCCATAGATCGCATCGCCCGTGGCCAGCAATCGCGTGACCGTCTCCGCGCTCCGCGTGATACGGGCGCGCGCGTGCTGCGTGAGATCAACCTGGATGGGGCCTGCGAGCGCGGCCTTCACATCATCGAGGCTTAACGGCGTGTCGCCGATGCGGATCATGTCATCAGTCTCCGGACGGTGTTGCGGAAGCGGGTTTCGATGTCGTCTTCGCGGATATGGCGGCCGTTCTTCACCACATGTTCGCCGCCCACCAGCATATGCGCGACGGCCGGATTGCCGGCGGAAAAAATCCAGCTGTCGAGAAGCTGGTCTTCGCTGCGGCCGATGAGCGAAGGGTGTTCTGTGTCGAGCACGGCGATATCGGCGCGATGCCCCCGCGCGATCGCCCCCACCGGCTGGGTCATGGATGTCGCCCCGCCCTTGAGCGCCGCAGCATAAAGCGTGCGCCCTGTCGAAGCGCCGGGGCCAGAGGCCAGCGCATTGCGCGTGCGGTCACGAAGGCGCTGCGAATATTCGAGCATGCGCAGATCTTCCGAAGGCGAGACGGTGATGTGGCTGTCGGAGCCGATGGCGATGGCCCCGCCCTCTTTCAGATGATCGGTGGCCGGGAAAATGCCATCGCCGAGATTGGCTTCGGTGGTGGGGCAGAGGCCGGCGACGGCACCGGACGCCGCGAGGCGCTGCGTCTCGCGCGCTGTCATGTGGGTGGCGTGAATGGCCGTCCAGCGCGGGGAGAGATCGAAGTTCTCCAGCAGCATTTCAACAGGCCTGAGACCCGAGAAGGAGACGCAGTCCTCGACCTCCTTCACCTGCTCCGCCACATGGATATGGACAGGCGCATCGGGGGCGATGCCGTTCAGCACCTCTTGCAATAAGGCAGGCGTGACAGCACGGAGCGAATGCGGGGAAATGCCGAGCCGCCGCAGCGGGTGCGTGGCGCAGGCCTTGGCCAGCGTCTCGTGCATGCGGAGATAGCTGTCCGCCGAATGGATGAAGCGGCGCTGGCCCGTAACCGGCGGCTGCCCGCCGAAGCCGCCATGGGCATAGAGCGTGGGCAAGAGCGTGATGGCGATGCCCGCCTGCTCCGCCGCCGAGAGGCAGCGCAGCGAAAGCTCCGCCGGTTCGTCATAGGGCGCGCCATCGGGCTGATGGTGGAGATACTGGAACTCGCCCGCCACCGAGAATCCGGCTTTCAGCATTTCGACATAGAGCTGCGCCGCCACGGCTTCGAGATCATCCGGCCCGAGCCTCAGCGCGAAGCCGTACATCACCTCGCGCCACGTCCAGAAACTGTCGGCGCCCGGGCCTGCCTTCTCCGCCAGCCCCTGCATCAGCCGCTGATGCGCGTGGGAATGGACATTGGGCATGGCGGGAATGGCGGCGCCCATGATCTTGCGCCCGCCGCGCCCATTCGCGGTGACGGACTGGATCATCCCGTTCGCACCCACGGCGACGCTCACGTCCTTCGCCCAGCCTTCCGGCAGCAGCGCCTGCGCGAAATGAAATTTTCGGCTTTCCATGTTGCGCACTATACTGTATATACAACCTTATACAAGTGGATTCTGGCATGCTCCTCACCAACCTCACCCTCGCGACTATGACCGGCGGCTATGGCCTGATGCCCAACGCGGCGGTGCTTGTGGAAGACGGATTGATCCGCTGGGCGGGGCCGGCGGCGGATGCGCCAGAGGGCAAGGCCATCGACTGCGGCGGCAGGCTCATGACCCCCGGCCTCATCGATTGCCACACGCATCTCGTTTACGGTGGCAACCGCGCCAATGAATTTGAACTGCGCCTGACCGGCGTTCCCTATGCCGAGATCGCCAGGGCGGGCGGCGGCATCATGGCCACGGTGCGCGCCACCCGCTCATCCAGCGATGAAGAACTGGCCGAGAGTGCATTGAAGCGACTCGACTCTTTGCTGGCCGAGGGCGTGACGACCATCGAAATCAAATCCGGCTATGGCCTCGACCGCGAGACTGAACTCCGCATGCTGAAGGTGGCGAAGGCGCTGGAACAGGAGCGCCCGGTCTCCGTCACCACCACCTATCTGGGCGCCCACGCGCTGCCGCCGGAGTTTAAGGAGAAGCGTGAGGAATACCTGAATATCGTGAAAAATCAGGTACTTCTGGACGTTTCCAGATTCAGGGCAGCGGACGCCGTTGATGCCTTTTGTGAAGGCATTGCCTTCTCGGTTGAGGAAGTTGAATCAGTTTTTGAAGTGGCGAAAAGCCTGGGCCTGCCGGTGAAGCTGCATGCCGAACAGCTCTCGAACCAGGGCGGCTCCGCCATGGCCGCCCGCCACGGCGCGCTGTCGGTGGACCACATCGAATATCTGGACGAGGCCGGCGTCGGCGTCATCGCCGCCTCCGGCACCGTGGCCGTGCTGCTGCCCGGCGCCTTCTATTACCTCCGCGAGAAACAGGCTCCGCCGGTCGCGGCCCTCCGCAAGGCCGGAGTGCCGATGGCGGTGGCGACGGATCTCAACCCCGGCACCTCGCCCGTCCATTCGATCCTGACAGCCATGAACATGGCCTGCGTGCTCTTCGGCCTGACGCCGGAAGAGGCGCTGCTCGGCGTCACCGCCCACGCCGCCCGCGCACTCGGCTTCGCGGATCGCGGCCGCATCGCGCCGGGCCTTCGCGCCGACCTGGCGCTGTGGGACGTGCCCCGCCCCGGCGACCTCGCCTATCCGCTGGGCTTCAACCCGCTGGCCGCCGTGATCCAGAACGGCAGGATCGTGCGCGGAGACCTCGCATGACCGACGCCCAGCCCCTCTATGCGCGGGTGAAGGATCACATCGTCACCCAGATCAGGAGCCGCAAACTGGCGCCTGGCAGCCGCGTGCCCTCCGAGAACGAATTGGTGGAGAGCTTCGGCATCAGCCGCATGACGGCCAACCGGGCGCTCCGCGAATTGACGGCGGAAGGCTTCGTGGATCGCGTGCCGGGCGTGGGCACCTTCGTGAAGGAACCGCCCGCCCGCACCAGCCTGATGGAGCTTCGTAACATCGCCGAGGAAATCGAGCAGAGGGGCCACCGCCACACGGCGCGCATCGTCCACCGCGAGCAGATCACCTCGCCGCCGCCCTTGACCGATGCCTTTGAACTCCGCCTGCCGCGTAGCGTCTATCATCTCCGCCTCGTGCATGAGGAGAACGGCGTTCCCGTGCAGATCGAGGACCGCTACGTGAACCCGGCCGCGGCGCCCGATTTCCTCACCCAGGATTTCAGCCACACCACGCCCACCGCCTATCTGGTGGCGACGCTGCCGGTGGATGAACTGGAACACACGGTGGAAGCGGCGATGCCCACACCCGACCAGCAGCGCCTGCTCGGCATCGGGCCGGAAGAACCCTGCCTCGTCCTCCACCGCCGCTCATGGAGCGAGGGGCAGGTGGTGACGGTGGCCACCCTCACCTATCCCGCCAGCCGCTACGCCCTTTACAGCCGTTACCGCACCACGCCCAACGGCCAGCCGCAATCCTGAAGGAGACCCCAATGACCACCCGCCGCGACAATTCCCGCGTCATCAAGGCCGCCACCGGCACAAAGCTCTCGGCCAAATCCTGGCTCACCGAAGCGCCGCTCCGCATGCTGATGAACAATCTCGATCCGGGCGTTGCCGAACGGCCCGAGGAACTGGTCGTCTATGGCGGCATCGGCCGCGCGGCGCGCAACTGGGAAGCCTTCGACAGGATCGTCGCCTCGCTCAAATCACTCGAAGACGATGAGACGCTGCTGGTGCAATCGGGAAAGCCCGTGGGCATTTTCCGCACCCACAAGGATGCGCCGCGCGTGCTGATCGCCAATTCCAACCTGGTGCCGCACTGGGGCAACTGGGACTATTTCAACGAGCTCGATAAGAAGGGCCTGATGATGTACGGCCAGATGACGGCCGGCTCATGGATCTATATCGGCACGCAGGGCATCGTGCAGGGGACGTATGAAACCTTCGCCGAAGTGGGCCGCAAGCATTATGGCGGCAACCTCAAGGGCAAATGGTTTCTGACGGCGGGCCTGGGCGGCATGGGTGGTGCGCAACCTCTGGCCGCCACCATGGCCGGCGCCTCGATGATCGCCATCGAATGCCAGCCCTCGCGCATCGATTTCCGCCTGCGCACCCGCTACCTCGACACCAAGGCCTCGACCATCGACGAGGCGCTGGAGATCATCGACCGCGCCCACAAGCAGGGAAAGCCGGTGAGCGTCGGCCTGCTCGGCAATGCCGCCGAGATCGTTCCCGAAATGGTGAAGCGCGGAATCCGGCCCGATGCGGTGACCGACCAGACCTCGGCCCATGATCCCGTGAACGGTTATCTGCCCGCCGGATGGACCTTGGCGGAATGGGAAGACAAGCGCGCCACCGATCCGCAGGCGGTGAAGGCCGCCGCCATGGCCTCCATGAAGGTGCATGTGCAGGCGATGCTCGACTATTGGCACATGGGCGTTCCCACCCTCGACTATGGCAACAACATCCGCCAGATGGCGCTGGAAATGGGCTTGACCCACGCCTTCGATTTTCCGGGCTTCGTGCCAGCCTATATCCGCCCGCTGTTCTGCCGCGGCATCGGCCCCTTCCGCTGGGCGGCGCTCTCCGGCAACCCGGACGATATTTACAAGACCGACCAGCGCGTGAAGGAACTGATCCCCGACGATCCTCATCTGCACAACTGGCTGGACATGGCGCGCGAGAGGATTGCCTTTCAAGGCTTGCCCGCCCGCATCTGCTGGGTAGGGCTGGGCCAACGCCATCGCCTGGGGCTCGCCTTCAACGAGATGGTGAAGAACGGCGAAGTGGAAGCGCCCATCGTGATCGGCCGCGATCATCTCGATTCAGGCTCCGTCGCCTCGCCCAACCGAGAGACGGAAAGCATGAAGGACGGTTCCGATGCCGTCTCCGACTGGCCGCTGCTCAACGCGCTGCTCAACACCGCGAGCGGCGCCACCTGGGTATCGCTGCATCACGGCGGCGGCGTGGGCATCGGCTATTCGCAGCATGCCGGCATGGTCGTGGTGGCCGATGGCAGCGATGACGCGGCGAGAAGGCTCGAACGCGTGCTGTGGAACGATCCCGGCACCGGCGTGATGCGCCATGCCGATGCGGGCTATGAGATCGCCGTGGACTGTGCCAAGGAACAGGGCCTGAAGCTTCCCGGAATCACCATGTGAGTCGCGATGCGCAAACTTCTTCTCACCCTCGTTCTGCTGACGACGCCCGCCCTTGCCGAAGAACCGATCGATCCGGCCACCGTCGACAAGGCGATGTATGACGACATGTTCGGCACTTACAAGATCAGCAACGAGAGCGGCAAGAAACATTGCACCGTGGTGCTGAAGCGCGACACGACGATCGGCGGCATGGAGATTGATGTCTCGAAGCGCTGCATCAAGCTGTTTCCGGTGATGGACAAGGTGACGGCGTGGCGGCTGATGGAAGGCTGGGCCATCGTCTTCGCCGATGCCGAGCGCCATGAGCTGATCCGCTTCTACACGCCCGACGACCGCTATATCTCCGAGCCCGAGACGGACGGCATCTTCACCATCGAGAAGGTGGACGGAACGTAACGCCCCTTTTCGCTTGGCCGATTGTGTGCAAAGCTTGCCGCTTGGGGGCTTTGTCATTCTGCGAGGTTTTCATGACACGCGCGGCGCTCACCTTTCTTGCTCTCCTGTCAGCCATTCCGATTGCAACAGCAGCACCCAAGCTGGCGCCCGCCAGCAAGGTGAAAGAGATGTTGGGTGATGTGGGCGTGATGGCCAATGCCAATGACGACCGCTGCACCGTGTCGCTCTACGAAGACAAGGTGGAGCAGGGCTACAGGCTCACTTTTTACGAAGACAACAACGCCTGTGCCAAGGCCTTTCCGGTGATGGCCAAGGTGGTGGCTTGGCGCGTCTACACGGACGGCAGCATGTCGTTTGCCGCCGCCGATGGCGCCGATCTCGTCACGTTTCGCAAAGGCAAGGGCTACAAGCGCTTTGCCGTGAAGAAGGTAGATGGCATCGAGCGCATCTGGTCAGCGCAGGAAGTGGCGGAGTAGCGCGGCAGCGCCGGGTGTTCATCTGAACTGAAAATGTCCGTCACCCCCGCGCAGGCGGGGGCCCCGCTTGAAGCGGTGAGGCTCGCGATAGAGAAGCGGGGTTCCCGCCTGCGCGGGAAAGACGGGATTTAAAACGCCACCTTCGCCATGGTGGCGCGATGGTCCGACGGCCACGGTGTGACAACCAGATCGGCCTCCGGCGCTTTCTCGCCGACGATCCCGGCGCTGATGACCTTCAGCTCTTTCGATTTCGCCAGGATGAAATCGATGCGGTCGTGATGATCTTCCTTGTCATCGGGAGAGGTGGTGGGTGTCCACGTCATGCCGGGCTTGGCCACCTCATCGGGAAAGGCGGTGCGGAACGTATCCACGAAGCCTTGCGCCTCGACACCGCGCGTCGTCGGCCAGTTGACGGCGAGGGGCTGGTGGCCCGCCTTCACGGCGTTCTCCGTCCAGTCCCAATGGCTGGGCTCGTTGAAATCGCCCATCACGAATTGCGCGTCGGCTGCCTCTTCGGCTTTGATGTCGGCCACCAGAAGCTCCAGCGCCTTGCCGCGCGTCTTCGACGCCCATTCCTCGGCCTCCGCCGCCGTCTTGATGAAGGGCGACTTATCATATTCGATATTGAGAAGCTGATAGGGCTGGTAGGGCGCATCATCGAGGTTCATCGAATAGACGACGATCTTGCGTCCGTTCACGTCGATCTCGACGCCGACGCCATTGGGCGTCTCCTGCCCGAAGGGATATTTGCTCAAGACGCCATCGGCCCAGTGATTGTCGGTGTTGTGCTTGAACTCGTGATAGTGATAGCCCAGCGCATCGGCGAGGTCCTTGAGGCGGCTGTTCTCCGTGGCCTGGCAGACCTCCGCCGTGCAGGGATCGGGCTCTGGCACGGTTTCCTGCACCGCGATGATGTCGGCGTTGACCGCCTTGAACACCGCCACCGTTTCATCGATGGGCTTCTGCGCATTGGCGCCCGCACCCCACATGTTCATGCTGAGCAGCGTGAGCGATTGCGGATCGGCCGCCGCGGGAAGGGCGAGGCCCGCCAGAACGGCGGCGGACAGAAGCAGGGTGCGGCGCATGGAATGTCTCCTTGATGGCGATGGCCAGCCCATAGAAACACACTGTTACGGGGCGATGAAGGGCTAAAGCGCCGGGCGCGTAGCAGCCGTTTCATACCATTTGGGCGCCGCCGCCTCGTAAGCCATGCCGAAGCGGAACACATCGGCATCGGAATAGCTGCGCCCGACGATCTGGATGCCGGTGGGCACGCCGTTTCTGGCCCGGCCCGACGGCATGGTGAGCACCGGGCAGCGGCTCAGCATGTTGAAGGGCAGTGTCATCACCCAGCCCAGCATCGGATTGACCGGCTTGCCGTTGATCCTGAGTTTATCCGTGGACTGATCAAAATCCGCGGCGACCGCTGGCAGCGCATTGGTGGGGCAGATGAGCACGTCATAACGCTCGAGCAGCGGCCCCAGCTTCGCATACATCTCGTTGACGGTCGACAGCGTCGCCACGAAATCCGTGGCCTTGGACTTCTGCCCGGACTTGGCGAAGTGCCGCGCATAGCTCGTCATCTCGCGGCTGTGCGTGTTGAGAAGGCCCGCCAGCGAGGCGCCGAAGAGATGATCGAGATAGGCCATGCCGGATTGAAGCGTCTTGTGCGTCCAGCCGAGATCAACCTCATCCACCTGCGCGCCGAGCGAGCGGAACACATCGAGCGCCGCCAGCGTGTTCTTCTGCACGTCACGGTCCACCTCATAGAAGCCCAGGTCCATCGAGAAGGCGATCTTCATGCCCTTGATGGGCTTGTAGGCGGTGGGCAGCGTGAGCTTGGGGCGGAGCGTGGAAATATCTCCCGCATAGGGTCCGCTCATCACATTCTGCAGGAGAATGGCGTCAGACACCGTGCGCGCCAGGGGGCCGGTGTGGCAGTAGAAATCGAGATTGAAGGGCGGATCGTCGGGGTTGCGGCCATAGGGCGGCTTGAAGCCCACCAGCCCGCAGGCGGAAGCGGGAATGCGGATCGAGCCGCCGATGTCGGAGCCCGTGGCGATAGCCGAAGTGCCGGACGCCAGCGAGGCGGCGGAACCGCCCGATGATCCGCCCGGCGTGAACTTGCGGTTCCACGGATTGCGCGTGACGCCCCACAGCTTCGACCATGTATAGCCCGCGCAGGAAAATTCCGGCGTGGCGGTGCGCGCATGGGCAATGCCGCCCGCTTTCAAAATGCGCTCGTTCTGCGGCGAGGTGTGCTTCGCCACATAGTCCTTCATGATGAGCGAGCCGCCCGATGTCGGCTTGCCCTTGATATAGCTCTCGTCCTTGATGCCGATGGGCAGGCCTTCCAGAACCCCGGTGCGCTGGCCCTTGGCGTATTTCGCTTCCGCCTTGCGGGCGAGATCCATGGCCTCGTCGAAATGCGTGTAGGTGAAGGCGTTGACCTTCTTCTGCACCGCCTCGGCGCGGGCGATGACGGCCTGCATCAACTCCACCGGCGAGAGAGTCCTGGCCTTGAAGCGGCGGATCGCTTCGGTGGCAGGCATGTAGCAGAGATCGGGATCGCTCATCTGATGGCCTCGGCAATGGCGTGAAGGGCGGCGTTGGTGGCAAGCGTGAAGGGCGTGGACAGAAAATCCGGCCAGGTGGAGAGCTTCACCACCACCATGCGCTCGGCCCAGTTGATGTAGATCATCTGCCCGAACACGCCCCGCGCCATGAGCGAACGCGCGCGCGGGTCCTCGACCCACCACTGGTTTTTATAGGCGCCTTCCGGCAGCGTGAACGTATAGGGCTCGCCGAAGATCGCATGATTGCCGGTGCGCGTGGCCTCGATCCATTCGGGCGGCAGAAGCCCGCCGCTGCCCTCAAGCCACAAGAGGCCGAGGCGGCCATAATCCCGAAGCGTCGCGTTGAAGCCGCCGTCTGCCAGCGCATAGCCCGCAGGGTCCAGCGTAAAGTAAGCGGACTCTTCGACGCCGATCTTCTGCCACAGCTCTTCCGAGACAAGCTGCGGCAGGCGGCGGCCGGTGGCGCGCTCCATGCAGAAGGCCAGCACATCGGTTTCAATGGAGCGGTAGGCGAAGAGATCGCCGTGCCGCCGCTCCAGCCTGTCGAGTTCGAGGATGAGTTCGAAAACATGGCGCGGCCAGCGGAAGGAGGGATTGGTGTCGGGCGGGATGGGCTTCCAGCCCGAGGCCACATCCACCTTGCCGATTTCCGAATAGGGATCGGTGTAGTCCTCGCTGAAGGTGACGCCGCTCGTCATGTCGAGCACATGCTGCAGCGTGGCGCCGCGATAGGCGGTGTCGGAGAGTTCGGGAAGATACTGCGTGATGGGCGCGTTCACATCGAGAACGCCTTGGCCCACGAGAATGCCCGCCACCGTTCCCGTCACCGACTTGGCGACGGACTGCGAGAGATGCGGCGTGCGGTAGGTCATGCCGTTGAAATAGCGCTCATGGACGATGACATCGTTCTTGAGCACCAGAAAACCGTCCGTATACGTCTCATCGAGGAGGCCCGAGAGGGTCGTCATCCCCTCGCCCACGGCTTTCACGGGCAACGCATCAAGATCAGCGTCCTGCCGCCCCAGGATGCGCACCGGCCCATAGCCCCGCCACACTTCGGCGGTGGGCAGGATTTCGCGGATATGCTGGAAGGCCCAGCGGTTCCACGGCGGCCTGTCCCAATCCATCCGCGGCGGAATGAGCTGCGGCGGCGAGCCTTCCATCAACGGCACCTTCGGATCGGAATTGCGGAACGACGCCATGACGCTCTCCTCAAATGAAGAGGGAGGCCGAAGCCTCCCTCAAAGCCTTGCGGGATCAAACCTTACTTGCGCAGGTTGGTCCAGATCTTGTTGTAGATCGCCACCACTTCCGGCGAGCAGGGCTTCACGAATTCCGGCGTCGGCGCATCCTTCGGAATGTTGATTTCCGGCGAGGACGCCCAGTCGGGGTTCGCGGCATACTGGTGGCTGTCCTTGATGCCGTTATCATAGCCCGCGAAGTCCGAGATCAGCGCGGCGTTCTTGGGGTCCATGATGAAGTTCTGGAACAGCTTGGCGTTCTCGAGATTCTTGGCGCCCTTGAGAACGGTGACATTGTCCATCCAGCCTTCAATGCCCTCCTTGGGCCAGGCATAGGTGGCGGTGGGCAGCTTCTGGCGGATGCGGAAGCTGTCGCCGTTCCAGTCCTGCGTCACGTCGACGTCGCCCGAGAGCATCTTGGCCTGTGTGTCGTAGCTGAAGGTGCGCCAGTCGGGCTTGGCCTTCTGCAAGAGGTCGTTCAGCTTCTTGAGATTGGCCTTGTCGTCGCCGCAGCGGGGAATGCCGAGATAGCGCTCGGCGGCATGCATGACGGAGTTGATGTCGTCCAGCATGTTGATGCGGCCCTTGAGGTCGGCCGGCGTATCGAACAGGATGGCGAGGGTGTTGATGTCGCCCTTGTACTTGGCGATGTTGACCGTGAAGGTCGTGGTGCCGAACTGCCACGGCACCGAATAGTGGCGGCCATCGTCCCAATAGACGTTCACGAACTCCGGCCGGACGTTCTTGAAATTCTCCATCTGGCTGGGCTCGGTCTTCTCGAGCAGGCCTTCGCCGATCATGATCTGCACGGTGTAGTCCGTAGGCACCACGATGTCGTAGCCGGAATTGCCGGCGCGCACCTTGGAGAGCATGGTTTCGTTCGAGTCATAGTCATCCATCGTGACCTTGACCTTGTAGGTCTCCTCGAACTTCTTGATGAGGTCGGGGTTGGTATAGTTGCCCCAGTTGTAGATGTGCAATTCGCCATCCGCGAGGGCAGGCCCCGCGAGGGCGCCAATGGCCATCATGGAAATGGCCGCCAAAAGTGCTTTCTTCACGTTCGTCTCCCTTGTGTTTTGAAGTCTTCCTATTTTCGCCGCCGTGCGATGATGAACGACGACATCACGAAGATGATCGATACCAGCAGCAGAATTGTGGAGATGGCGTTGATCTCCGGCGTCATGGGCTTGCGTGTCTGGTTCCAGATGAACAGCGGCAGGGTGGTCTGGCCCGGTCCCGCCACGAGCTGGGTGATGGTGAAGTCGTCGAATGAAGTAATGAACGCCAGCGCCGCGCCCGATGCGATGCCGGGCATCAGCAGCGGCAGCGTGACCCGGCGGAACGCCTGCCAGGGCGATGCGTAGAGATCGGCGGCGGCGTTTTCCAGCGTCAGGTCCATGTCCTCGAGCCGCGCCTTGATGGGCATGTAGGCGAAGGGAATGCAGAACACCGTGTGGGCGAGGATCAGGTTGCCGATGCCGAAATTGAGGCCGAGCGCCCCCGCCAGCAGCGCGAAGAACGACAGCGTGGCGACGGCGGTGATGATCTCCGGCACCATCAGCGGCAGGTTGATGACCATGAAGGCGCTGCCCAGCCCTTTCCACGGCTTGACGCGCGTGGTGCCGATGGCGGCCAGCGTGGCGACGATGGTCGAGACGATGGTGGCAACGATGGTGATGGTGAGGGTGTTCTGGGTAGCGCTGTAGAAATCGTCATTCTGCAGCGCCACGCCATACCATTTGAAGCTGAAGCCCTCGAAATAGCTGACCGCGTCGCCCGAGTTCAGCGACAGCACCATCAGCATGACGATGGGCACATAAAGCAGGAACACGCAGAAGAAGGCCGCCGCCTTGAAGCCGGGCTGGGCCTTGATGTCGATGGGGGCGCGATTCTCAGCCATGCTTCACCTGCCCGGAGGTGTTGCGCACGTAGTAGATGAGCGCCACCAGCACCGCCGCCATGAGGATCAGCGCCTGCGCCGATCCGAGCGGCCAGTTGCGCCCGGTGCCGAACTGCTGAGCGATCAGGTCGCCGATCATCAGATGCGTGCCGCCGCCGAGGATGACCGGCGTCACATAGGCGCCGAGCGCCGGAATGAACACCAGGAGCGAACCGGCGATGATGCCCGGCATCGACAGCGGAATGATGATGCGCTTCAGCACTTCCCACTTGCTGGCATAAAGATCGTAGCCCGCCTCCACCATGCGGAAATCGAGTTTTTCCAAGCTGGCATAGAGCGGCAGCACCATGAAGGGCAGGAAGGCATAGAGCAGCCCCAGCATGATGGCGAAATCGGTATAGAGCATGGTGATCGGCTGGCTGATGATGCCAAGCTTCATCAGCACCGTGTTGATGAGGCCCTCATCGCGGATGATCACCATGATGGCGATGGTGCGCACCAGGAGGTTCGACCAGAAGGGAATGGTGATGATGAGCACCCACCAGTTGCGCTGCTCGGGCGGGCGGGTGGCCATGTAATAGGCAGTCGGGTAGCCGATCAGCAGGCAGACGACCGTGGTGATGATCGAATAGATCAGCGTGCGGAAATAGATGATCAGATAATCGGGCGAGAATTGCAGCGAGTCGTCGAAGATGTCGCGCTGGAACAGGAAGCCAGTATAGCCGTCGGTCGAGAACTGCCATTCCACGCCGCCGTAATCCGCCGCCTTCAGGAAGGAATAGATGGCGATGATGACGAGCGGCAGGATGCCGAAGACCGCGATAATGATGATCGCCGGCATGGTGAGCCAGATGTTGCGCTTGGTCGCCGCCTTGTCGGCAGCGAGGGCAACGGCGGCGGCTTGCGACAGCTCTGCCATGGTCAGTCCCTCAGCACCTGGGCGGCGTCATCGTCGAAGGCGATGCCCACGGCGTCGCCCTGCTTGAAGCCCATGCTGCCGGTGCGGCTGTTCTGGTGGCGGACCACGAACTCGCCGCCATCCTTGTCGAGCTTCACGTGATAATGCGTGTCGGTGCCGAAATAGACGATGGTGGAGAGGGTGCCGGTGACGGTGGCGCCCTTCTTCTCTTTCTTGAGATCGGCATGCTCGGGGCGCACAACAACCGTAACCTTGCCGGATGGTTTGAAGCCTTCGGGGCAGCCGGCCGAAATCACCGACCCGCTTGCGAGCTTCACTTGTGCCACGCCGTCTTTCACGCCCTTGGCTTCGCCTTCGAGGAAATTGGTTTCGCCGATGAAGTTGGCGACGAAGCGTTCGGACGGGCGGTCATAGATGTCGCGCGGGCCGCCCACCTGCAGGATGTGGCCCTTGGACATGACCGCGATGCGGTCTGACATGGTGAGCGCTTCTTCCTGGTCGTGGGTGACGAAGATAAAGGTGATGCCCGTCTCGCTCTGCAGGCGCTTCAGCTCGATCTGCATGTCCTTGCGCAGCTTGTAGTCGAGCGCCGAGAGCGGCTCATCGAGCAGCAAAACTTTTGGCTGCGGCGCCAGGGCGCGGGCGAGCGCCACGCGCTGCTGCTGGCCGCCGGAAATCTGGCTGGTCTTGCGCTTGGCCAGATCCTCCATGCGCACCAGCTTCAACATCTGGGAAACGCGCGCGTCGATTTCGGATTTGGGCTTGCCCTGCATTTCCAGCCCGAAGCCGATGTTCTGCGCCACCGTCATGTGCGGGAACAGCGCATAGCTCTGGAACACCGTGTTCACCGGCCGCTTGAAGGGCGGCAGCGGCGCGATGTCCTGGCCGTAGAGCATGATCTGCCCTTCGGTCGGAAAATCGAATCCGGCGATCAGGCGGAGCAGCGTGGTCTTTCCGCAGCCCGATGGCCCCAGCAATGTGAAAAATTCATTTTCCTTGATGCGGACCGAGACGTTGTCGAGCGCCTTGAAAGCGTCGGAGCCCGCGCTCTGGAACTGTTTGGTAACGCCCATCGCCTCGATGGCGTATTGGCCTGCTGCCAAGATGACTTCTCCCCAAACGCCGCTTACACGCGGCTGTTGAGATCATCCTATGCCGAAGTTTCAGGCCTTGCCAATGGGGTGCGCGAATTAAACTCAGATCGACCAGCCCCCATCGATCACAAATGTCTGGCCGGTGATGAAAGCTGCCTCATCGCTTGCCAGATAAACGACCAGATTGGCGATTTCCGAGGCATCGGCCATGCGGCCCATCGGCTGGCGGGCAATGAAGGCGGCCTTGGCCTTCTCGAAATCGCCCTGCGCTTTCAGCCGTTCCATGAGGGAAGGGCTGTCCACCGTGCCGGGGCAGATGGCGTTCACGCGGATGCCCTTTGACGTATAGTCAGCGGCCAGCGCCTTGGTCATGCCGATCACCGCCGCCTTGGTGGCGCCATAGACAAAGCGGTTCGGCACGCCCTTGATGGATGAGGCGGCGGAGGAAATGTTGATGATGACGCCATTGCCGCGGGCCAGCCACGCCGGCATGAAGGCCTTCATCATGTGGAAGTGGGCTTTCACGTTCAGGTCGAAGGAGAAGTCCCACGCCTTGTCGTCGGTCTCCATGAGGGTGCCGGCATGCACATAGCCCGAGCAGTTGAAGAGAATGTCGGGCGTGCCGATGCGCTTCGCCGCCGCATCAATGTCGGACTGCTTGAGAACGTCGAGCACGAAGCAATCCATACCGGGATGTTCGGCGGCCAGCGTCTTGATCGTCTCGGGGTTCACGTCGGTGGCGAATACCTTTGCGCCCTCGCGCGCCATGGCGATGGCGGAAGCCCGCCCGATGCCCTGCCCCGCCGAAGTCACGATCGCCGTCTTGCCTTGAAGCCTGCCGCCCATGGATTTCCTCCCGAAACCAGATCAGAGTGGCGCACTCCCTAGCTTGAGACCGAGGCCTCTGTCCATGACCAACGAAGAACTCTGCTATCTCACGGCCACGGAGGCGCGGGCGCTGTTCAAAAAGAAAAAGCTGAGCCCGGTTGAGCTGCTGCAAGCCCTGATTGCGCGCGGCGAAACGGTCAATCCGGCCATCAACTGTTTCGCCGACCGCTACTTCGGCGAGGCGCTTGCGAAGGCCAAAGCCGCCGAGGCGCGCTACATGAAGCGCGGGGCGGCAACCGGCGCGCTGGATGGCGTGCCGCTGGCGGTGAAGGACGCGCAGCGGGTGGGCGGCAAGCGCACCACCCATGGCTCGCTGATCTTCAAGGACGCGGTGGACGATCAGTCCGACCCCATGATCGAGCGGCTTGAGAATGCCGGGGCCATCATCTTCGCCCGCACCACCACGCCGGAATTCTGCCTCTCCGGCGTGACACAATCACGCATCTGGGGCCTGACGCGCAACCCGTGGAACAGGGACTGGGGGCCGGGCGGCTCATCCGGCGGATCGGGCGCGGCGCTGGCGGCGGGGCTGACCACGCTGGCGACGGGCACCGACATTGGCGGTTCGATCCGCATTCCCGCCGGGGCCTGCGGCGTGATCGGCTTCAAGCCGCCGCATGGCCGCAACCCCGATGGCCCGCCCGCCAATTTCGACCGCTTCAACCATTGCGGGCCGATGACGCGGAGCGTGGGAGATGCGGCGCTGATGCAGAACGTGACATCGGGGCCGCATCCGCGCGACCACGATTCGATCCGTACACGGATGACCGTGCCGCTCGCGCCCGCCGCCATCAAGGGCATGAAGATCGCCTATTCCGTCGACCTGGGCTACGTGGAGGTGGAACCGGACGTGCGGCGCAATCTGCTGACAGCCCTGGATGTGTTCCGTGCGCTGGGGGCCAAGGTGACGGAAGTGGACCTCGGCTGGACAGCGGAGGTCGATGCCGACTGCCTGCACTGGTACAACATGATGAATTTCGGCCGCCAGACGATCTGGCAGCGAAAAGAGCATGCCGAATTGATGACCGACTACGCGCTGAAATTCGCCGAGACCGCATCAAAGGCCTCAACACTGGACGATGTGCACAAGCCCTGGGCGCGCACCCATGCGATGTACCAGACGCTGGGGCCTTTGCTGGACGCGCATGACGTGTTCATCTGCCCCACCAACAATGCGCCCTCTGTGAAGGCCGATCACGATCCGTGGGATCAATCCTTCACCGTGAACGGCCAAAAGGCCGACCCCGAATTCGGCTGGGTGATGACGCACCAGTTCAACATGCTGCACAATTGCCCGGTGATGTCGGTGCCCACCGGCCACGCCGAAACGCGCGTGCCCACCGCCATGCAGATCGTCGGCCGCACCTGGGATGATGCGCGCGTCTTCAAGGCGGCGCTGGCGTTCGAGAAAGCGGTGGGCGGGTGGTACACAGGCAAGAACAAGCGGCCTGAACTCTGAGATGAGGAATTGTCTTCACCCCGTGCCAACGGGGGGAAGAAGGGGACCCATCGCGTGAGCGATGGGGGAGAAGAGGGGCACCCGGACTCTTTGTGAGAACATCCGTTGGCCCCTCTCCTCTCCCACCGCTGCGCGGCGGGCCCCTTTCCTCTCCCCGCTATCGCGGGGCGAGGACGTTTAGACGGCGGCGCTTCTGGTTTTGCCGTCGAGCGTCATCAGCGCGCCGTAGAGTTCGGGGCGGCGGTCGCGGAACACGCCCCAAGTGCGGCGGAGTTCGCTCAATGCGTCGAGGTCGAAGGTGGCGAGCTTCACGCCCTCTTCTGTGCGATCCATCTCGGCAACCTTCTCGCCCTGATAGTCGGCGATGAAGGAGCGGCCATAGAAAATGTCGGAGCGTCCGTCGGGCGCGGTTTCCTTGCCCACCCGGTTTGAGGCCAGCAGCGGCATGATATTTGCCGCCGCATGGCCGCGCATGGTGTTCTGCCAGTGCGTGCTGGAATCATAGCCGGGATTGGGCGGCTCGGAGCCGATGGCGGTGGGATAGAGCAGCACCTCCGCCCCCATCAGCGCCATGGCGCGCGCCGTTTCGGGGAACCACTGGTCCCAGCAGATGCCGAGGCCGATGCGGCCCACGGCGGTATCCCACACCTTGAAACCCGTATCGCCGGGCGAGAAATAGAATTTCTCCTGATAGCCCCGGCCATCGGGAATATGCGACTTGCGATAGAAGCCGAGGCGCTTGCCATCCGCATCGGCGATCACCGTGGTGTTGTAATGCGCCTGCCCCGCGCGCTCGAACACGCTGATGGGCAGCACCACGCCCAGTTCCTTCGCCAGCGCCGCGAAACGCCTGACGGTGGGATGGCTTTCCAGCTCATGCGCGGATGCAAAGAAGCGCACATGCTGTTCGATGCAGAAATAGTCGGCGTCGAACAGTTCTTGCAGCAGGATGAGCCTGGCGCCCTTCGATGCCGCCTCGCGCACCAGCGCCTCGCCTGTGTCGCAGTTCTTCTGCCAGTCCTGCCGGGATGCCATTTGCGTGATGGCCATGGTGACGTTTCTCATGCGGTCAGTCCTTCACTCTAGCAACTTCGCGGCGGAACGGCAGCGCATCGCCCTGATCCGGCTCATCCAGTTCTTCTGCATAGCGATGGCCCGCATAGGTGGCCCAGGCGATGGCCGCCGGGGCCTGCGCATCGCCAATGGCCTTGACCGAGAGAATGCCACTGTCCGCCCACTCCGCTTGCCGCGTCTTCAGGTCGAGGAACACCGATTCATCCGGCAGACGCGCCGTGACCATCAGCACGGCGTCGCAGGCAATCTCCTCCGTCCGCCCCGTGTAGGTGCAGGACGCGGTGACGCCGCCCGTCTGAACCGAAGAAAGCGCGCGCGTGACCTTCACATCGACGCCCGACTCCAGAAGCCGCTGCTGGATATAGCCCTGTTCCAGCGTGTTCGTCGCCCATTCAGACGCCTTGGTGGAGGGGGTGAGATAGGTGACGCGGCAGCCCTGCTTCAGCAGAAGCTCGGCGAGAACGCTGCCCATGTAATAGTGATCGTCGTCATAGAGCACCACATGGCCGGAGGGCAGCTTGCCCGCCATGAGGTCGTCCGGCGTGAACACCGGCATGGCGCTGTCGAGGACAACCGGGAACAGGTGATAGCGCGCCACGCCATCGCGCCGCCATGTAGCCCCGGTGGCGATCGCCACATGCTCGAAGCCGAAGCCCAGAATGTCATCCGCCGAGAGCGCCGAGTCGCGGTAGACATTCACATTGGTCATCTTCTGGATCTGGCCGACGCGATAGTCGCGCACCCGCGCCCAGGCGGAAAGGCCGGGGAGTCTCGACTCGCGTGTCACGCGGCCGCCGAGGTCGGCCCCCGCTTCCGCCAACGCCACCTCATAGCCGCGCAGGCCAAGCCGGTGCGCGGCGGAAAGACCCGCAGGCCCCGCGCCCACCACCAGAACTTTCGTTTCGGATTTTTTCGCCGGCATGCGCTCGGGATGCCAGCCCTTCCGCCATTCCTCCATGAAGGAGGAATTCTGCGTGCAGCGCGAGATCGACATGGTCATGTCACCCGTCACGCAGATGTTGCAGCCGATGCACTCGCGGATGTCCTCGATGCGGTTTTCATCCACCTTCTTGGGCAGGAAGGGATCGGCGATTGACGGCCTTGCCGCGCCAATGAAATCGAGAATGCCCTGCTTCACCTGCCGGACCATCATGTCGGCTGAGGTGAAACGGCCAACGCCGACGACCGGCTTCGGCGTCAACTGCTTGATGCCGCGGATGAGGTCTTCCTGCGCGCCTTCGGGCTTGAAGCGCGAGGTGCCGGAACAGGCCTCCCATGTGCCATGCGCGAAATCCCAGAGATCGGGCAGCTCCGCATGCATCGCCACCATGTCGCGCAGCTGCGCGTTGGAGAAGCCCTGCTCGCCCGCCATCTCGTCGAGCGACAGCCGGACGGCGATGGCGCAGGTATCGCCCACCTCGTCGCGGGCGTCGGAAATCAGCTCTTTCAGAAGGCGCGATCGGTTTTCCAGCGAGCCGCCATATTCGTCCGTCCGCTGGTTCGTCCGTGGGCTGAGGAAATGCTGGACGATGCCGAAACCATGCGCGCCATAGAGACAGAGAATGTCATAGCCCGCCCGCTTGGCGCGGCGGTAGGCAAGCTTGTGCCAGTGGCGGAGGTTGCGGATGTCCTCCTTGTCCATGGCGCGGGCCTGCACGGGATCGCTGGTGAAGGTGAGGATGGGCGAATGTCCCGGCCCCATCGGCACCTCGCGCGTGTAGAGATTGGGGCCGTTGGCGCCGCTATAGGCGAGCTCGATCCCCGCCAGCGCGCCGTTGCTGTGAATGGCATCCGCCATTTTCACGAGTCCCGGCATGTCGTCCTCGTCCCACAGGCGGAGTTCGATGAAGGGCGTGATCTCCGAGGTGTGATGGATTTCCACCTGCTCGGTGAAGATGACGCCCCAGCCGCCTTCCGATTTGACGCGGCGCATCTCGGCGGCGGCGGACGGGTCGCGGTAGCCGCCGCCATTGCAATGCGGCACCTGATAGAAGCGGTTCTTGGCCGTGACCGGCCCGATCTTCACCGGCTCGAACAGGATGTCGTAGCGCGGGTCACGCATTGAGGAAGCCTTCGAGCACATTCACCGTGTTGATGCCGATGGCCTCGACGGCATAGCCGCACTCCATGACGATCAGCGTCGGAAGTTTCAGCCTGGCGATGCGCCCGCCATAGGTGGTGAAATCCTCATGCTCAAGCTTGAGCGGGCTAATCGGATCGAGCTTGAACGTATCGACCCCCAGCGACACGATCAGCACATCGGGCTTGTAGGCGGCGATCTTCGTGCAGGCATCCTCTAGCGCAGCGCCCCACACGTCATAGGCACCGCCCGGCGGGATGGGGTAGTTGATGTTGAAACCTTCACCCGGGCCTTCGCCCTTCTCGTCCGCGTAGCCGAGGAAATAGGGATAGGTATATTCGGGCGCGCCATGCAGCGAGATGAACAGCACATCATTGCGCTGGTAGAAAATATCCTGCGTGCCGTTGCCGTGATGCACGTCGACATCGAGGATCGCCACCTTCCTGGCCCCCGAGGCGCGGAAGCCTTCGGCGGCGATCGCCGCATTGTTGAGGAAGCAATAGCCGCCGAACAGGTCGTCATGCGCGTGATGGCCGGGCGGGCGGCAGAGCGCGAAGGCATGGGGTGCGCCGCCGCTCACCAGCTTCTGCGCCGTCTGCGCCACGGCGGCGGAGGCCTTGGCGGCTCCCCATGTGCCGGCGGTGATGCAGGTTTCAACCGAATGGGTGTAATAGCCCACCTTGCCATCGATGCTCTTGGGGCACTTCTGGCGGAGCGAGCGGTTGGGAACCCCCGCCGCCAGCATTTCGCCGCGATAGCCCGCCGCCGTCCATTCCGCCCAGCCGGTTTCGAGGAAAGTGAGATAATCGGCATCGTGGATTTTTCTGACCGGCCCCATGTCGAGTGCCGAGGGCGGCTTGATGTCGGTGAATTTCCGCGCCTTCAGTTCGCGCAGGATATATTCCATGCGCGAAGGGCGCTCGAAGGGCGTCACAAACTCGCCGCCGAAGATTTCGCCTTGCGGAAAATGCAGGCGGTGATCTTCACTGAAAATGATCTGCATGGAACGGCCCCTCCTCAAAATGGAGGGCGAGCCTCGCAAAGCCGTTCCGGGCGGTCAACCCCGTGGCCCTGAGACAAAAATGCCCGGCGCGAAGGCCGGGCACTTTTTACGCAGGACAAACTTCAGTCGAGGACGGTGAGCCTCACTTTGGCGACGCCCGAGGAGGCAACGCCCACGGCGCGCGCCGCGCCATAGCTCAGGTCGATGATGCGGCTTCTGACGAAGGGCCCGCGGTCATTGATCCTGACCACCACGGATTTGCCGTTCCCAAGGTTGGTCACCTGGACATGCGTGCCGAAAGGCAGCGAGCGGTGAGCGGCGGTCAGTCCGCCGGGGTTGAAGCGTTCGCCATTGGCGGTGCGCTTTCCGTGTTTGTAGTAGGAGGCCATGCCGGTCATCGATTTGGCCATGGCCCCGGTGGCGAACCCTGAAATACCCAGCAGGGCCGCCGCGCATGCACACACAAACAGTTTTCTCATTCCGTTAGGTCATCCCCTTGTTGCGATGGGCCGCAACAAACAGCGGGATGGGGCGAGAATGAGGCGCTACATTACGTTGCGTAAGCCATACCGTCGAGCGGGATGGCCGCAGGTTTCCCGGCAATGAGGTCGGCCGTGATGCGCGCCGCGCCATGGCTCATGGTCCAACCCATGTGGCCTTGGCCCGTGTTGAACCAGAGATTAGCGTAGCGCGAGCGCCCGAGGATGGGCGTGCCCTGCGGCGTCATCGGGCGGAGGCCTGCCCAATAGGAGGCTTTCGACCACTCCGCGCCATCGGGAAATAGCGCCTGCATGGTTGAGAGCATGGTGGCGAAATCCTTGGGCGCAAAATCCCGGCCATAGCCCGAGAACTCCGCCGTTCCCGTGACCCGGATGCGGTCCTTGCCATAGGGCGCATAGGCGACAAGCGTTTCCTCATCGACGCCGCCGATGGTGGGCGGGTTGTTGCGGCCTGCGACGGGCGCGGTGAAGGCATAGCCCTTGACCGGATAGATCGGCAGGTCCTGCCCAAGCTGCTTCGCCAAGGCCGGCGAATAGACGCCGAGCGACAGCACGATCACGTCAGCCGTCTCGCGGCCCTTGTCGGTGATGACGGCTGAAATCTTGCCGCCCTCCGTCTCGAAGCCGGTGATGGTGGTGCCGAATTTGAAGGTGACGCCCTGGCCCTGAAGCCATTGGCCCATGTTGCGGGCAAACAGGCGGCAATCGCCGCTTTCGTCATTGGGGGCATAAAGCGCCCCCGCGAAACGGGATTTGACGGGCGCCAGTGCGGGGTCTTTCGCCGCCACGCCGTCCTGGTCCAGCGTCTCGATCACGCAGCCATTGTCGGTGAGGACGCGGGACTTAGCCGAGGCCGCCGCCAGCGCAGAGGGCGAGCGGTAGAGATAAAGCAAGCCCCCCATCCGCCCGTCATAGGCGACCTTGCTGCGCGCCACCGTCTCGTGGAACACCGATTGCGCGTAATTGCAGAGGCGCGCCTTGCGCATCGTGTTGAGCGCCGCCCTCTCCGCCGTGCATTCGTTCCAGAACAGCCACATCCAGCGCCAGAACTTGGGATCGGCCGAGAGCTTGAGCCTGAGCGCCTGATCGCCCTTCCACAGGCTTTTGAGCAGGATGCCGGGTGCGGCGGGCGACGACCAGGCATAGGCATGGGCGGGCGCGAACAGCCCGGCGTTGGAATAGCTGGTGAAGGAGGCGGGCTCGGCCTCGCGGTCGATCACCGTCACCTCATAGCCGTCGCGGTTCAACTCATAGGCCGTGGTGATGCCGACGATCCCCGCCCCCAGAACAAGTGCCTTCATGCCATCCTCTTTGCGTGTGCAAGGCCCTGATGCTAGCAAGCCTGCATCATGCCATCCACCACCCATCCGCATGCCTTCCATTTCGACAGGCCCGTTGACAGCTACTGGGAGGCGTCCGCCGACCCGCTGGGGCTCGATCTTTCAACCCTTGAGGGCAATCTATCCTGCGAGGTGGCGGTCATCGGCGGCGGCTTCACAGGGTTGTCGGCGGCGCTGGAACTGGCCGCGCGCGGCGTCGACGTGCGGGTGCTGGAGGCAGGCCCCATTGGCTGGGGCGCTTCGGGGCGGAACGGCGGCTTTGCCTGCATCGGCAGCCACAAGCGGAGCTATGCCTCGCTCATCAAGAGCTATGGCCTTGATGAAACCAAGCGCTTCCACCACGCCATGGCGGAATCGGTGGAGCTTGTGCGCGAGCTCTGCGCCAGCCACGGCATCGATGCCTGGATCACCGGCCAGGGCGAGGTGACGCTGGCCCATCTGCCGAACCGCGTGGAGGGCTTCCGCGAGGAGCAGGCGTTTCTCCGCGCGACGTTTGGCGAGGAGACCGAATTTCTTTCCGCTGGCGATCTCAAGGCGCAAGGCCTCTGGGGGCCGAACTTCCATGGCGGCTTAAGAAGCACGATCGGCTTTGGCGTGCACCCGCTGAACTATGTGCGGGGGCTGGCCCGCGCCGCGCACAGGGCGGGGGCGCAGATTCACTCTCGCTCGCAGGTGATGCGCTGGGAGGAGCATGAGGACGGCCATATCCTCACCACCGCACAGGGGCGGCTGAAGGCGAAGCAGGTGTTGATCGCCACCAATGGCTATACGCCGGAAGACATGTCATGGCGGCACGCCGGGCGACTCATGCCCGCTCTCTCCAGCATCATCGTGACGCGGCCCCTGACGCTCGAGGAGCGCGAGGCGCAAGGCTGGACCTCAGAGCTCATGGCCTATGACTCGCGGAACCTCCTGCATTATTTCCGCCTGCTGCCCAACGGGCGCTTCCTGTTCGGTGGGCGGGGCGGCACCGATGCCTCGGATGATGGCGCGGAACCCCGGCGGCTGTCGCTGACCGAGAGTTTCCATGAGCTGTTCCCCGCCTGGCGTGACGTCGAGATCACCCATTTCTGGCGCGGCTTCGTGTGCCTGGCCTATGATCTCGTGCCCTATGTGGGGGCAATGGATGAGAAGAAATCCGTATGGACCTCGCTCGCCTATCACGGCAATGGCGTGGCGATGGCGACATGGTGCGGCAGGGCGGCGGCGCGCATGATGCTGGACCGTTCTGCCCGCGCCGCCATGCCCGCCGTGCTGACCCGTAGGCTGTCGCGCTTTCCGCTGCCCATGTTCCGGCCGCTTTATCTGAAAGGCGCCTATCTCTGGTATGGCTGGCAGGATGGGCGCTGAGGATCAGCGCGAAACCTCGCGGATCGCATCGGCAAAGGCTTGCGGCGCTTCCTGCGGCAAATTGTGCCCCGCGCCCGCGATGATCCGCCGCGTGTAAGGCCCGGTAAAATGGGGTGCGTCACGATCCTCCGTGGACGGAGGATCAACCCCGTCATCGCCGCCCTGGAGCGCAATGGTGGGAACGCCGATCGAAGGCTGCCGCGCCAGCCGCGCCTCGATGGAGGCCAGCGCGGGATCACCGGGAATGCCGCCATAGCGGTGGCGGTAGGAGTGGACCACGATGTCCACGAAATCGGGATTACCGAAGGCCTGCGCGGACCGCGCATAGGTTTCGTCATCGAAAGCCCAGCTTGGCGACCACAGCTTCCAGATGAAACGGCAGAGGCCGCTGCGGTTCTGCTCCAGCGCCGTGCGACCACGGGCGGAGTGGAAATAATATTGATACCAGTAGCGCGCCTCTTCCTCAGGCGGTGCCGGATCGACGGCGGCAGCGATGTCCTGGATATTGTATCCCTGTCCACAGGAGACGAGGCCTTTGACCCGCTCCGGCCAGAGTGCTGACACGATGCAGGCGGCGCGCCCGCCCCAGTCATAACCGCCGAGAATGGCCTTGGGGATCGCCAGCGCATCCATGAGCGCCAGAAGATCGAAGCCGAGCGAGGCCTGTTCGCCGGAGCGCATGGTATCGGGCGACAGAAAGCGCGTCTGCCCATAGCCCCGGAGATAGGGCACGATCACCCGGAAGCCATCACCTGCGAGGCTCTCCGCCACTGCATCATAGGCGTGGACATCATAGGGAAAGCCATGCAGCAGGATCACCGGCGCGCCATCCGCCGGGCCGCTTTCATAATATGCGATCTCCAGCACACCGGCGGAAACGGATTTCAGCGTGGGTGAAAACATGCGGCTTTCCATCATGCTTCTCTCTTCACCCTTCTCCACGCGGAATGCGGGGAGAAGGTGGACGCGCCCCGCGCGGCCGGATGAGGGCCGATGGCCCGCGAAGCGAGGCATCGGTGGCGGCAGTCCCGTCTTGCTGCGCAAGACGGCCCTCATCCGCCCTTCGGGCACCTTCTCCCAAATAAATTTGGGAGAAGGGTGTTAAATGTCAGATCGCCGCTTCCACCATGATCTCGACGTCGAGGCCGGGGGCCGCGAGTTTCGATTCGACGGTGGCGCGCGCCGGGGTCTGGCCGGGCACCGCCCAGGCGTCCCAGGCCTCGTTCATCTCGGCCCAGGTGCCGATGTCGGTGAGCCAGATATTGGCCTTGAGGATGCGCGTCTTGTCGGTACCCGCCTGCTTCAGCGTGGCGTCGATCTGCGCCAGAATGTCGGCGGTCTGCTCCTTCACCGATTTGCCGGCAGCGGCTTCGGCCACGAAGCCCGCGAGATAGGCCTTGCCGCCATGGATCACCGCTTCGCTCATGCGGTTGCCCGCGCCGATGCGCTTGAGCGCGGAGGCCTTCTTCGCCGCCTTGCGGGCGGGCTTCTTCGCAACCGTCTTGGCCGGTTTCTTGGTGGCCTTCTTCACAACCTTATTCGCCATTATGGAATCTCCCTGCGTTGGCGCTTCGTCGCTTAGCGCCTCTTCATCACCGCATCAATCACCGCCAGCAGCGCCAGCGGCAATATCTCGAATGCATAAGGCGCATGAAGGCGCTCCAGCCAGTGGTGATAGTCGCGCCCCCATGGCCCGATGTTGATGCAGGGAAGGCCCGCACTTTCGGGCATCGCGAAACTTGTGCCCCAGATCGGCGTGTTGGCGGCGGCGGCAGAGAGGCCGCCCGGCGCTTCGCCGAAGAAGCTCATGTCGGAGATGCCGGGAAAATAGCGGAGGCGCCCGAGGCCGAAGGGCGCAGCGGCGTCCATGATGGTCTCTTCCAGCGCCTTGTCCCTGAGCGAGACGGCGGCATAGGGAATGGAGCCGAAGCCCATCACCACCGCAGGGCCGCTCAATCCCGACAGCGCCCATAGCGCCGCCGTCATGCGCTTGGCGCGCTCGGGAAAATCAAGCGTGGTAAGCGCAGCCATCTCCGCCGCAATCCGCTGGCGCTCGGCCTCCGGCACCCGCGCCGCGAGATCGGCGTAGCTCATCACCGGAATGCCGCGCTTCACTTTTTTCGCCGCCCGCACCATGGCGCGCCGTGCCAGATCCATGGCGATCGACAACACTTGATCGGCGCTGCGGCGGTGTTGCAGCGTGTTCCAGTAAACCCAGGCCTGCGCGGGCGTCGTGACATTATAGCCCTGCTTCAGATCCTTGGCGGCCAGCGCCGTGGGCGGCGCTGCGGTCTCATCGCCTGAGTGTTCCGCAAGTTCCGGGGCCAATTCAAATTCGCTCAGCAGTTCGGCGGCCAGATAGGCCGCATTCGCGCCATCTTCCGGGTAGCAGGCATGCGCCTCCTTGCCCGCCACGAAGGCGGTGAGCAATTGCTTGCCGATCGAGCCCATTGCCACGCTGCGCCCGAAGGCGCCGTCGCCCTGATCGGAAATCGCATCGAGATTGATGACCAGCGCGATATCGAGGTCATGCGCCTGTGCGATGCGGCTGAGCATCGGCGCTGCGGCGCGCGCACCCGCCGAGCGGTCTTCCTCATCGGAGACGGCCACGAACAGCAGATTGCCTTCGCCGGTCCACGCTTCAGCGGCGGCAATTCCTGCCGCAAGGCCCGCCTTCATGTCGAGAAGGCCGCGGCCCGGCAGATAATCGCCGCTTTCAAAATCGGCCAGCGCCTGCGGATTATCTCCGCTCTGTTTCAGCCTGGCGATGATGGCGGGCAGCAGCCCCTCCGCATCGAAGGCGAGGGATTGCAGCGCGCCATAATCATCCACCGGCACCACATCGAAATGGCCGGTGAGCACGATGGCGCGGCGGCCCTTGCCGCGCTTCAGCGCAAAAAGATTGCTGCGCCCCGCCGCATCGCCGGGAACGGCCTCGGTCCACACCTCACCGAAGCCGCCCAGCATCTGCGCAAGCGAGGCGGGGAGTTCCGCTTCGGCCTTTGAACCGGTGACAGATGGAATAGCCGTCAGCTTGAGCGCGATCTCGCGCGCCCGGGCCGCAAGGTCATTCCTCACGCCAGCGCCCGGTCATAGTCCAGAACCGCATTGAGCAGCACCTGCGAACCCGCACCGCATTCCTCGAGCGTGGTCGACTCCGCCTCATTGTGCGAAATGCCGCCGAGGCAGGGCACGAAGATCATCGTCGTCGGCGCCACGCGGGCGATATAGGCGGCGTCATGGCCCGCACCCGAAGCCATCTCGCGCATCCTGTAGCCTGCCTGCTGGGCCCCCTTCCGCACGCACTCGATGAGGGGAGCCGCGAATTTCACGGCGGGAGATTTCCAGATGCACTTCTCTTCGAGTTCGACGTTGAGCTCGGCTGCGATCTTCGGCAGCGCCGCGCGGTATTCCGCTTCCATCTTGTCAAGCACGCTTTCATCGGGATGGCGGAGATCGACGGTAAAGAACACTTCGCCCGGCACCACATTGCGGCTGTTGGGACGGTTCTCGATCAGCCCCACCGAGGCGACGCCCGGCAGATGCGCCATGCCCACCTGATGGATCGCCTCGATCATCCGCGCCGAAGCCAGCAGCGCGTTCTTGCGCAGCCCCATGGGCGTGGCGCCGGTGTGGGATTCCTGGCCCCTCACCGTCACCTCATACCAGCGCATGCCCTGAACGCCGGTGACGACGCCGATCATCTTGTCCTCGGCCTCGAGGATCGGCCCCTGCTCGATGTGAAGCTCGAACATCGCCTGGAACTTGTGCGACCCCACAGGCTCGCTGCCGAGATAGCCGATGCGCTTCAACTCATCGCCGAGCGTGATGCCGTCGCGATCGGCGCGGGAATAGGCATAGTCGGGCGTGAATACTCCGGCATAGACGCCCGAGCACAGCATGGCGGGGGCGAAGCGGGAGCCCTCTTCATTCGTCCAGTTGACGATCATGACAGGCGCATTGGTTTCATAACCCATGTCAACCAAAGTGCGCATGGCTTCCAGCGCGCCCAGCACGCCCAGCACGCCATCGAACTTGCCGCCCGTCGGCTGCGTGTCGAGATGCGAGCCCATGGCGATGGGAAGCAGCGCATTGTTCTTGCCGGGCCTTGTGGCGAACATGTTGCCCACCGAGTCCACCTGAACCTTGCAGCCCAGCTTCTCGCATTCCGCCTTGAACCAGTCGCGCACTTTCTTGTCTTCGTCCGATACCGTGAGGCGCTTGATGCCGCCCTTGGGCGTGCCGCCGAACTTCGCGGTTTCCATCAGCGCGTCCCACAGGCGCTGCGGATTGATGGTGAGATTGGTCTTCGATGTCATGATGTCCTCAAGCGAGTGAAATGTCGGTATGGATGAAATCATTGCCCTTGCACAGCAGCGGCACATTCCGCGTCTTCGCACAGGCATAGGAAAAGCAATCGCCCATATTGAGTCCGGCGCGATGGCCCTGCCCCTTGCCAAAACGCGCAAAGGCCTCCAGCGCGGCCACATCCGATGCATCAGCGAACACGCTCAATCCTCGTAGAGGCTGTCATAAAACGCCTTGTCGGCCTTGAGGCCGGTGGCGGGATAGGAGGCGCATTTCTCCTGCAATTTTTTCAGCGCCGCATCCTGCTTGTCCTGCTTGCTCCGTTCAGGCTGATGCATGACGGCGCTGCGGATCGCCTCTGTCAGCGTGACCTTGCGCAGCTTCGCCAGCTTGCGCACCGCCTTGTCGGTGGCCGGGTCCTTGATGGAAATGCCCATGATCTGCTCCTGGGTATATACTTCGCTGAGAGAAATATATACCGCGCAAATGCGCCTGTTACATGCGCGGCTTGCGGCTGGCGATGTGGGGCGCCAGCAGCGCCAGATCGGCGGCACTCATGTGATTGGCGGCGGTGCTGCACTGGTGCCAGTAGGGATAGAGAAGCGGCAGCTGGCTGACATCATCGAGCCCCTTGCGCTCTTCCGCCGACAGCGTGAGCGAGGCCGCCGCGAGATTGTCCTTGAGCTGCGCCTCGGTGCGGGCGCCGACGATCAGCGACGACACGCCGGGCCTTCCCGCCAGCCACGCCAGCGCCACCTGTGCTGCCGAAACGCCGCGCGCCTCGCCCACCTTCACCAGCGCGTCGATGATGCGGTAGAGCCTGTCCTCGTCGCGGATCGGCGGCTCTCCCCAGCCGGCGGTATGGCGCGAAATCTGCGGCGGCGGCTGGTCGCGGCGGAACTTGCCAGAGAGAAGGCCGCCGGCGATCGGGCTCCACACCTGAATGCCCACGCCCTGGTCGATGGCGATGGGAGCGAGTTCATATTCCGCCTCGCGCGCCTCGATGGTGTAGTGAATCTGCTGGCAGCAGAAGCGCTGCCAATTGTGTTTGTCCGCCGCCATCAGCGCTTTCATGATGTGCCAGCCGGAGAAATTGGAGCAGCCCGTGTAGCGGACCTTGCCCTGCTTCACCAGCGTGTCCAGCGCCTCCATGATTTCCTCGATGGGGGTGAGCCCATCCCACTCGTGCAGGAAATAGACGTCGATCCGGTCGCGCTGCAGGCGCTTCAGGCTGGCCTCGCATTCATGGATGATGTGAAAGCGCGACAGGCCCGATTCATTGGGGCCCTTGCCCATCGGAAAGCGCACCTTGGTGCCCACCAGAAGTTGGTCCGACCGGCCTTTCAGCACCGCCCCCAAAGCCTCTTCCGAGCGCCCGGTGGTATAGGCATTGGAGGTGTCGAAAAGATTGACGCCGCCTTCGATGGCGACATCGACAAGGCGCGCCGCCTCCTTGGGGCCGAGGCTTCCCGCCATGCTGAAAAAGCCTTCGCCGGCGAAATTCATGGTGCCCAGCGTGTGCAGCGACACGCGCAGGCCCGAGCGGCCGAGTTGACGGTATTCCATGGTTACTGTCTCCCGTTGAACGGCCATCAGGCCACAGGGGCGCTTGCCCCGTCAATGGCGGCGGTCAACCACCGTCGATCTTCGTCGCGATGATGGCCAGCGCCTTCTGATAGACACTCGCCGCATTCCAGATGGCGAAGGAGCCTGCCCGGTAGGAGCCCGAACCCCAGCCCTGGCCTTTGAGGAAATTGGCCGTGGACGCCAGCGCATCGGCCTTGGAATTGAGGTTCACCGATCCGTTGCCGTCGCCATCCGCGCCATAGAGCAGGATGTTCTTCGGCAGGAACTGCGTCTGCCCCACTTCGCCATGCATGGCGCCGCGGGTGGAGGAGGAGAGCGTGCCGCGATCGACGAGCTTCAACGCCGCGAAAAGCTGGTCAGTGAAATAATCGGTGCGGCGGCAATCATAGGAAAGCGTGGCGACGGCGGAGATCGTCGGCTGGTTGCCCGTCACCGCGCCAAAGCCCGTCTCCATGCCCCAGATGGCGATGAGGGGGCCGGCGGGCACGCCATAGCGGCTTTCGAGCCGGGCGAAGAGCGCCGCATTGGCCGCCTTCAGCCTGCGGCCCTGCGCGATGATGCCCGCCGCCCCGCGCTTGGCCATGAACTGGTCGAGCGAGAGGTGGAAGAAATGCTGGTTGCGGTCCACCCTGATGGTGCCGGTGGAATAGCTCGCCGCCATCAGCGCCGCGATGCCGCGCGATCCGATGCCTTTGGCCTTCATCTCCGCTGCCATCTGGGGCTTCCAGCTCTGGAATGCGCCGGAGGTGCTGCTGCAGGAGGCGGCCTCCGCCGCGCCCACGCTCAAGGCCAGCACCAGAACCGCCCCGATCATTCGCCGCATGATTATCCCCGCCCTTTCGATTCGCTTTAGGCGAGAGTGCCATTGTGCACGCAACTTGTCATCGCCGCTCATGGCAATTAGCACCCGGGATCGCCACCTGCTCGGACGGGTTGGATTTTGCGCGCGCCCGCATCTCCGCGCAGGAGGGCCAGGGCTTGGGCAAGGGCTTCGGCATCTGGCTGGTGAAGGCATCGAACATCGGCGCATCGAGAAACCAGTCCTCATGCCCCTCCCAGTTCATGGCGGACGCGGGAGCGGAGAGGAGGAGGAGAAGCCCAATATACGCACCTCGCATTGCGCGTCCTTTCCCCCCAATCAGCGTAGCGGCATCAATAGCTTTCGACAAATGACGGCGGAAACAACCCCTGCGTCTCAGTCTGGTAGTTGAAATTGGCGAGAATCCATCCAATCCCCGTTTTTTTGAAATTGTATCTCACATAAACAAAGGACGCCTGATCAAAGCTGAACATATAGATGATCTGGTGCAACGAGGTCCCAAACGTTTTGTCAATCACCTTATCTTCCACGCCCAGAGGATGCCCTTTGAAAGTGGACACAAGGCCTGAAAGCATTGCCGTCTGTTCTGGAACGCCAACAATGGCTGCAACCTGTGATGCAGCTTCTTCAGTTTGTGACTTCGCAATCAAATCACTGATCTCCTGCGCGAACTTGGCGGGGTCGTCGATGGCCTGCGGCGTGCCAGCACGGACACTTGGGCCTGACAGGACCAGCGCGGCCAAAACAGCCATCGAAAATATCAAGCGGACCATTCTCATTCTCCTCATTTCGACTTCAGGTCGCGGCGCAATAGGACGGTGTGAGCCCGCATCACTATCACATTCCCCGTGGCCGCCATATCCGCAGCGATTGGCCTAACCCAGCGACCCAGACTTTCAACCCGCGCGAATGCTGAACCACTGGATGGCAGGCTCGAGGGCCTGCCATGGAGAGACAAGACGAGCCACCTTTGATGCTCACACACCGGCTATTTGACCCGGCAATACCAGATGCCCGTCGGATTTTTGCTTTTGTCGATCATGATGTCGATGCGGCCGGATTTCTTTTCCTTCATGCTATTGCACAAAACCCACTTTCCGGATGGAAACTTGGGTTTATCCTTTGTGGCTCCATGAACCTGTTGTCCCAATCCGATCAATAAAACCGCCGCAATGATTTTTATTTTCACGGCACCACGTCCACGCGCGTCACGCCCTTCGGCTTGGTCAACCCCTTCCAGATGGCGTTGGCCTGATGCACGGGGGCGTTGGCGGGGCGGGGGATGAAATCGCCGTCGCCGGGCCTGGCGCGCATGTCGCCCTGCTCCCACGCGACCTTGCCGCGCGAGATCACCGTTTTCGGAGCGCCCGTGCATTCAAAGCCTTCGAACACATTATATTCGATGCGGCTCACCTGTTTCTTGGCGCTGATCTTCTTCGAAGCCTTGGGATCCCAGATCACCAGATCGGCATCCGAGCCCGCCATCACGGCGCCCTTCCTGGGATACATGTTGAGGATACGCGCGATATTGGCGGAGGTGGCGGCCACGAATTCTTCCTTGGTCAGCCGCCCGGTATTGACGCCCGCCGTCCACAACACCGGCATGCGGTCTTCAAGCCCGCCGGTGCCATTGGGGATCATGGTGAAGTTCTTGGCGCCCATGCGCTTCTGGGCGATCTTGAACGAGCAGTGATCGGTGGCCACCACCGACAGCGTGCCCGATTGCAGGCCCGCCCACAGCGTATCCTGATGCTTCTTGTTCCGGAACGGCGGCGACATCACGCGGCCCGCCGCATAGTCCCAGTCCTTGTTCTGATATTCAGAATCATCGAGCACCAGATATTGCACCAGCGGCTCGCCCCACACGCGCTGTCCTGCCAGCTTGGCGCGGCGGATTGCATCATGCGTCTGTTCGCAGGAGACATGCACGATATAGAGCGGGCACCCCGCCATGTCGGCGATCATGATGGCGCGGTTCGCCGCCTCGCCCTCCACTTCCGGCGGGCGCGAATAGCTGTGACCTTCCGGGCCGGTGACGCCGCGGGCCAGCAAATCCTGCTGCATGCGCGCCACCACATCGCCATTCTCGGCATGAACGAGCGGCAGCGCGCCAAGCTCGGCGCAGCGCTTGAAGGAATTGTAGAGCTCGTCGTCATTCACCATCAAGGCGCCCTTGTAGGCCATGAAATGTTTGAAGGTGTTGATGCCGTAGGTCTTGACGACGGTTTCCATCTCGTCGTGGATTTGCGGGCTCCATTGCGTGACGGCCATGTGGAAGGAATAGTCCGACGCCGCCTTCTCCGCCTTGTGCCGCCACGCCTGATAGGCCTTGAGCATGGATTCGCCGGGGGCGGGAATGCAGAAATCGACGATCATCGTGGTGCCGCCGGACAGCGCTGCCTTGGTGCCCCATTCGAAATCATCCGCCGACACGGTGCCCATGAACTGGAATTCCATGTGGGTGTGCGGATCGATGCCGCCCGGCATCACATAGCAGCCGCCAGCGTCGATGGTTTCCGTGCCAGACAGCCCCTCGCCCACCGCAACGATCTGGCCGCCGTCGATCAGCACATCGGCGCGCCGGGAATAATCATGATTGACGACCGTGCCGCCGCGGATGAGGGTTGTCATGGGAAAGGCTCCTTCGTGGAATTGCGCTGGTCAATGTGACGGCTTCGGGAACGATCGGCAAGCCTGCGTGTGGTCACAGTGCAGCCTTGAAGACGTTTCAACCACAGCCTAGGATAGCTGCGCGAGGGAGTAAATAAATGCGTCGGACTCTCCAACTCTGCGGCGCTGTCATTGTGCTGCTCATCGGCGGCGCTGCTGTGGCGATAGCGGATCAGGCGAATTTCAAATCGCCATCGGGCAATATCTTCTGCAGCTATTTCGACTATGACGGGCCGCCCGAGGTGCGCTGCGACATTCTCAATTCCACGCGCAGCTTCCGGAAGCCGCCATCCGACTGCGATCTCGAATGGGGCGACAGCTTCGCGGTCTCGGCGACGGCCAAGCGCGGCGAAGTGGTCTGCCATGGCGACACGGTGATGACGCCCGATGCCGCGCCGCTGCCCTACAACCGCTCCTTCCAGCAAGGCGGCATCACCTGCACCTCCAGCATGAAAGGCCTCGCCTGCGTGAACGCCAAGGGCCACGGATTTTTTGTCTCGCGGGCGAAGCAGCAGGTGTTTTGACTGAACGATGACGGCCTTCGTCACTTGAGTTTTGGCGGCCTGAGACCGCTCACGATATTCACGTAGTCGACCTCGAAGATGTCGTCGAGCTGGCGCTTCTCCGGCAGCCCGATCGCGTCGAAAAATGGCGCGATCTCATAGAAGATATTTCCTTGAAACTGCCCATCACGCGCGAACGCCATCATGATGGCAGCGGGCTTTCTGTTTCCCGACGCCGTAAAATTGGCGAGATATGCCCGCATTGTGACAATGACGGCGGCTGGCGGAGTTTGCAGAATCGCAGCTTCCTGATTGGTGCCGTAAACGATCAGCCGCGCCTGCGGAACCTTTCTATCCTGCTGGAACAGCAAGACCTGCGATTCCTGTTGGAAGGTCACTCTCTTGGCGCGGGACCACGCGAGAATGGGCCCAATCGGCGGATTGAGCTCGGACGAATTGGGATCAATACGCACCACCAGGGTTGTTTCGGCGCGGGCCGGGCCTGCGAGGGCAGCAAGGGGCAACATCAAGAGCAGCAGGATATTGCGGCTGAAACTCCACATGGCGCGAATATATCCGGAAGCAGGTGTTTTGAGATTCAATTACCTTCACCCTTCTCCCCCTGCGGGAGAAGGTGGATCGCGCCTCAGCGCGAGACGGATGAGGGGTGAGAGGCGTCTTGCGAAATGGTCCAGTGGACCATTTCGAGCCTCGAACGCCCGGAGCGCAAGCGCAGGGCCGGATTTGTCCGGCCGTTCGCTTCTGCTCACGGCGTTCGGCGGTTTCAATCGCTCCACTGGAGCGATTGATCTGCTGCGCAGACCACCGCCTCGCCCCCTCATCCGGCGCTTCGCGCCACCTTCCCCCGCGAGGGGGGAAGGGTAACATTGCGTTCCTACTTCAGCGCCTTCGCGGCGTCTGTCACGGCGCTGGTCCAGGCGCCTTCGGGCTTCTTGGTGATGACGGGATCGGAACCGCCGGAAAGCAGCGTCTCGACCGTGCGGTCGGCGGCGGCCACGTCGAGCGTGCCGTCGGAACCTTCGGTGAGCTTGTTCACCTCTTCCATCATCGTCGTCTGGTGCGCTTCGGTCTGCGAGCCCGAGGCATCGTTCTCGAGAACGATCTTCACCGCATCGGCCGGATTGGCACGCGCGTCGTCCCAGCCCTTCATCGACGCCTTGACGAACTTCGCCATGGTGGCGACGAAGGCCGGGTCCTTCAGCTTGTCCTCGCTCGCATAGAGGCCGTCTTCCAGCGTCGCCACGCCCTGGTCCTCATATTTGAACACCACGAGGTCTTCGGGCTTGATGCCCGCTTCCAGCACCTGATGATATTCATTGTAGGTCATGGTGGAAATGCAGTCGGCCTGCTTCTGCAGCAGCGGATCGACGTTGAAGCCCTGTTTCAGCACCGTCACACCATCGGGGCCGCCGGTGGTGGGCATCTTGAGATGGGCCATCCACGACAGGAACGGATATTCATTGCCGAAGAACCACACGCCCAGCGTCTTGCCCTTGAAGTCTTCCGGCTTGGTGATGCCGGTATCCTTGCGGCAGGTGAGCATCATGCCCGACCGCTTGAAAGGCTGGGCGATGTTGACGAGCATGTTGCCCTTCTCGCGCGAGGCAAGCGCAGCGGGCATCCAGTCGACGATCACGTCGGCGCCGCCGCCGGCGATCACCTGCTCCGGCGCGATGTCGGGGCCGCCCGGCTTGATCGTCACGTCGAGCCCGGCGTCCTTGTAGTAGCCCTTGGCGAGCGCCACGTAATAGCCCGCGAACTGCGCCTGCGTAACCCATTTGAGCTGCAGCGTCACCGCCTCCGCATGCGCCGCCACGGATGTGGCGAGCATGGCCGAAGCGGCCGCCGCCGCCATCAGAAACTTCTTCATCTCCCTGTACTCCTTCTTCCTGAGTTGCCGCCTATTTGCGATAGGACGGATGCCAAAATGTCACCTGCCGTTCGATGAGGGTGAGAAGGCCGTAGAACAATGACCCCGTGACCGCGGCCACCGCGATCTCCGCCCACACCATGTCGAGCCCCTGACGCCCCACCTCCGTCGACATGCGAAATCCCATGCCGACGATCGGAGTGCCGAAGAATTCCGCTACGATTGCGCCGATCAGCGCCAATGTCGAGTTGATCTTGAGCGCGTTGAAAATAAACGGCATGGCGGCGGGAAGCCTGAGCTTGACGAGTGCCGTGAACCACGACGCGCCATAGCTCCGCATCAGGTCGCGCTCCATGGCGGAAGCGGATGAAAGTCCCGCCAGCGTGTTGATGAGCATAGGGAAGAACGTCATCACCACCACCATCGCCGCCTTGGAGGGCCAGTCGAAGCCGAACCACATGACGAGGATGGGCGCCACGCCGACGATGGGCAGCGCCGCCACCAGATTGCCGAGCGGCAGAAGCCCGCGCCTGAGGAAATCCACTCGGTCGCACAGCAGCGCCACGAGGAATCCGGACAGGCAGCCAATGATCCAGCCGGGGATCACCGCGCGCACGATGGTCTGCATGAAATCGGCGGCGAGGACCGGCACCGAGGAGATGAGCTTGGCCCAGATTTGCGACGGCGCGGGCAGCAGCACCAGCGGGATTTTGGAGCCCGCCACATAGAACTCCCATCCCATGAGGATGACGACGCCGAACAGGGCGGGCACCAGAAGATTGCCGAGGCGCTCAGGCGCATGGGCGCGCGTCAGCGCGCCATCAGCCACCCATCCCGCCGCCCAGGCAACGGCCCAGCCGGTGGCCATGAACAGGAAGGACAGCAGCCAGTATCCACCTTTCAGAGGCGCCACCGCGCCGAAGCCCTGATAGATGAGCACGGCCAAAGCCATAAGAACCAGAAGGGTGATCAGTGCACGGATCAAGGCGCTGCCCCCATACGCCGCGCGTTGATGAGTTCAAGCCGCCCCAGGAGCCACACAAGGGCGGCCGCCGCGAAGGCCGCCACGAACAGCGCCGCCCAGATTTGCAGCGTCTGCCCATAGTAAGATCCTTGCAGCAGCCGCGCGCCGATGCCCGCCACCGCACCCGTGGGCAATTCCGCCACGATGGCGCCGGTGAGCGCAATGGCGACGGAAACCTTGAGCGAGGCAAACAGGAACGGCACCGAGGCCGGAAGCCTGAGCTTCCACAGCACATCCCACGCGCTGGCATTATAGGTGCGCATCAGGTCAAGCTGCAGCTTGTCGGGCGAGCGCAGGCCCTTCACCATGCCGATCGCCACCGGGAAGAAGCAGAGATAGGTGGAGATGATCGACTTGGTGACAATATCGGGTAGCCCCGTCTTGCCGAGCACCACGATAATCATCGGCGCGATGGCGAGAATCGGAATGGTCTGCGAGGCGATGATCCACGGCATCAGGCTTTTCTCCAGCGAGCGCACATGCACGATGCCGATGGCGAGGAGAATGCCCAAAAGTGTCCCCTGCACGAATCCGGCCAGCGTGGAGGAGAGCGTGACCCAGAGATGATAGAGCAGCGACTTCACCTTCCATGGCGCCACCATGAACACGCTGTTCCAGATTTCTTGCGCCACCTGATGGGGCGCGGGCAGCACGGGCCGCGTCTCGTTCCATGAGAACGAAAGCGTATTCCACAAGCCGCCGCCCGCCGCCGCGATCTTGGGCGCGGTGATGACGCTGTTCATCGGAATGGCGGCGAGATACCAGACGGCGATCAGCACCAGGCAGACCACCGTGACGGGCCAGACTGTGCCGCGGGCGGTCATGGAATAACCCTTCTCCCCGTACGGGAGAAGGAAAACATGGCGTCAATCCTCATAGCTGTGCCCCGCCTTCAGGCCTTCGCGCACGCGGTGGGCGATTTTCAGGAACTCCGGCGTCTCGCGGATGTCGAGCGTGCGGTTGCGCGGCAGCTTCGTTTCGATCACGTCGATGATGCGGCCGGGGCGCGGGCTCATCACCACGATTTTGGTGGAGAGAAACACCGCTTCCGGAATGGAGTGGGTGACGAAGACGACAGTCTTGCCCGTGCGCTCCCACAGTTCCAGCAATTGCTGGTTCAGCTTGTCGCGCACGATCTCGTCCAGCGCGCCGAAAGGTTCATCCATCAGGAGCAGTGTCGGGTCGAAGGCCAGCGCGCGGGCGATCGACACGCGCTGCTGCATGCCGCCCGACAGCTGCCAGGGAAATTTCTTTTCGAAGCCCGAGAGGTTCACGAGATCGAGATTGCGGCGTATGCGTTCGGCGGCATTGTCCAGCCCCATGATCTCGAGCGGCAGGCCGACATTGCGTTCGACGGTGCGCCAGGGATAAAGCGCCGGGGCCTGGAACACATAACCATAGGCGCGCGCCAGCCGCGCCTGTTCCGGCGTCATGCCATTTACGGTGATCGTGCCCGACGTTGCCTGCTCAAGATCGGCGATGACGCGCAGCAGCGTCGTCTTTCCGCAGCCCGACGGGCCGATGAAGGACACGAAATCCCCTTCCTCAACCTCAAGATTGACCTGGGAGAGCGCATAGACCGGACCATCGGCGGTCGAGAAGGTCAGGCTCAGATCCTTCGCCGCTATCACGGCGTTTGCCGCCATCTCGCTCCCCAAGGCTTTTGTGCTTTGCGAAAAAACTATCCGCTCTTGACCATCTGATCAAGAATTAACAGGATGGGCAAGATGCCTCAGGAACCGCCAGACCCTGCCCGGAAAACCCGCATACAGGCCCAGAACGAGGAACTGATTCTGGATGCGGCGCTGGAAGTATTTTCGGCCTTCGGCTTCCGGGGTTCCACGGTGGACATGATCGCCAGCCGCTGCGGCCTCTCGAAGCCCAACCTGCTCTATTATTTCCGCCGCAAGGAAGACATCTATACCGCCGTGCTGGAGCGCACGCTCACCCTGTGGCTCGAACCCCTGCGCAAGATGGATGCGGCGGGCGATCCGCTGGAGGAATTGACCCGCTACATCACGGTGAAGATCCGCCTCTCCCGCGAGAGGCCGGAAGCCTCCCGCCTGTTCGCCAATGAAATCCTGCATGGCGCGTCAGCGATCAGCGATTTCCTGCAAGGGCCCCTGCGTGACCTGGTGGATGAAAAGGCGGCGGTCATCCAGCGCTGGATGGATGAGGGGCAGCTGAACCCTGTCGATCCGCGCCATCTGATCTTTGCCATCTGGGCGACGACCCAGCACTACGCGGATTTCGACGCGCAGGTGCGCGCCGTGCTGGGAAGCGATGGCGATCATATGCGGGCGGCCGAAACCGCCGTGCTCACGCTCTTGCTGGATGGCCTGAGGCCCCGGGACTAAAGGATAAAGTCCGCCGCCGTCATGGTGAGCGCGCCGGTCAGCGTGATGCGGAAATCCGCCACGCCGTCGCCGTTCACGTCGCCCTCCACGAAGGTCTGCCCGCCGGAAATGATGGCGTGCAATTCGCCCGCGTGATGAGTGAAGGCGCCGGTGACCAGATGAAAGGCATCGTCCGTGCCGCCGGTGATGGCATCGATGGCGGAAAGCCGGATCTTGTCCTGCCCCTGCTTGAAATCGGTGATGGTATCGCTGGCCGCAACGGTGGAATCGGTGAGCGACTGAAACAGGAAGACGTCACATCCCGCGCCGCCCGTCAGCGTATCGCCGCCGGCCCCGCCCGCCAGCACGTCGTTGCCGCCGCCGCCGCTCAGCGTATCATTGCCGCCCATGCCATAGAACTGGTCCCTTGCGGCGCTGCCCACCATGGTGTCGCCCGCCGTGTTCGAGCCCGTGATGCGCTCGATCGAGACAAAACTGTCGCCCGCCGCGGCGCCGCCCAAAACGCCCGTCGTGAGATTGATGGAGATGGCGCCGCCCGCGCAATAATTGGCGGTGTCGATGCCGTTGCCGCCATCCAGCACGTCATTGCCGGTGCCGCCGATCAGCACGTCATTGCCGTCGAGGCCGTGCAGCGTGTCGGCGCCGCCATTGCCGGTCAGGCGGTTGTTGAGCGCATTGCCGGTAATCGAATCATTGCCCGAACCGCCGGTGGCGTTTTCGATATTGCAGTTATAGGCGATGGCAATGTTATCGGTCATGCCGTCGCAATCGGAAAACGCCCCCTGCCCGAGATCGATGCGCGAATTGGTGGAGAAGCCCGAGAGGTCGAGCGTGTCGGTGCCCGCCGAATCCCAGATGGCCAGCACGGGATGGGCGTTCTTGGTGAAGTCGAACACGTCGCGGTTGGCGGTGGAATGAAAGCCGTAGACAGTATTGCCGGTGCGCGTCGTGGTGTCGGCGCCATAGAGCGCCTGGATGGCGGCGATGTCATCCAGCATCGGCGTCTGCGGCTCGTACCAGACCCCGTTGCTGGCCCGCCAGTCGGCGCCGGTGGCATTGCCGTCGAAATACGACATGACGGTATATTGCGTTGAATCCTCCGGATAGAGCGCGCTGTTGGCATAGGTGGAGCTGCTGGTGTAGTCGGCGGGATGATCAAGCCCCAGGGCATGGCCAAGCTCATGCAGATAGGTCGTGAACCCCCAGTTGCCTACCTTGGGCGTCATCAGGTCATTGGTGCCTGAGGAGGCATCGTAGGACTTGTTGAACCATACCGAGCCAGAACCCGCCCAGCTTCCGGGAAAATAGGTATAGGCATAGGAACTGGTGGCCGAGGTGTTCTGCAAGGTGATCTGGCCGCCAGAGGAAACTTCGGTGATGTTCTTGGCGATCAGGTCGTCCCACAGCGAAAGGGCCACGCGGGCGGCATCCTTCTGTGCGCTGCTTAAGGCGGAGAACCCGGCCCCCTCCGCCGACACCGACCAGGAAGGCGCGGAGGTGGGAAAGGAATAGGTGATGTTGGACGTCGTCCACGACGCGTCTTCACGCAACAGGTTGGAGATGATTTGCGAAAGCGACCATTCTTGCATGAACAGATTCCGGTTGTAACAGGGGTTCAGTTTCGCGTCCGTCCATTACGCGTGCACTAACCGGGTTTATAAAATGTTAACGAATTTGGCTGGCCTCCCGTTTTTAGGTTATTAACCCCGCAAAAATTGATTAAATTTTGGAGAATCAATCACTTGATGCAGCGCAACAGAAACTTGCGATAGCTGGGGCGGATGGCTATGATAGGCATGGTCGGGTGATTTTGCGCGCGGTGCGCAGGGGGTTGTGTGAGAGCGGTATCGGCGGCGGCTGGCGGCTATTCGCAGGACGTTCCGGCTGAACGTCATTTCCTTCTGTTGCAGGGCCCGTGCGGCGGATTCTTCCGCCATCTCCAGCGCGAGCTCATGGCCAAGGGCCATCAGGCAACACGCGTCGTTCTCAATGGCGGAGACCTGGTGGATTCCATCTTCGCCCGCGCCCTGCTCTATCGCCGCGCTTTTGCGGACTGGCCGGAATGGATCGCTGCGGCCGCGCGTCAGAGACAGGTCACGGACCTCGTCCTTTATGGCGACTGCCGCCCCTATCACCGCGTGGCGATTTCCGTCTTGAAGCCGCTCGGCATCCGCATCCATGTGCTTGAGGAGGGCTATCTCAGGCCAAACTGGATCACCTACGAGCAGAACGGCGTGAACGGCAATTCAAGCATCGCCGGGCTGGACCTCGATGCGCTTTCCGCACCCGAACTCGATCACATCCCCACGCAACCGGAGCTGCAGCTGCGCGGCACGCTGGGCCGCTATGCCTTCTCAGGAATACTCTATTATTTATACTGCCTCCTGCTGACGCCGGTTTTCCCACGCTATCTATCGCACCGCGAACTCGACATCGCGGGAGAAGCCACCCTGTGGCTCGGACGCCTTTTTTCCTGGCCCTACCGGCGCAGGCAGACCGAACGCGCGATGCGTGAGATCGACCTCCTCGGCAAACCCGTGCATCTGGTTCTCCTGCAATTGAATGGCGACTCCCAGATTCGCGAGCACAGCCGCTTTGCCTCGGTGCGCGGCTTCGTCGAGTTCTGCCTCGCCGAATTTGCCGCCAGCGAAACCCGTGACGCAATCCTCGTCTTCAAGAACCATCCGCTTGATAATGGTGTCATCAATCTCGCCCGCCTCATCCGTGAGGAATCGGCAAGGCTGAACCTCGAAGGCCGCGTGTTCTTCGTCGAAACGGGAAAGCTGGTGCCGCTGTTGGAAAAATCAGTGTCGGCAACGGCGGTGAATTCGACCGCCTGCCATCAGGCGCTGCGCCGCGGCATCCCCACCATGGTTTTGGGCAAGGCCGTCTTTAATCATCCGCAAATCGTGCCGCGCATGCGCCTTGCGGCGTTCTTCCGGGCAAGGCCGCAAAAGGACATCCGTTATTACGACCGGCTGGTCAATCTTCTGCGGCTTACCTGCCAGGTGAATGGCGGTTTCTACAGCCGCCAGGGGCGCGTCGCGCTGCTGCCCGATCTCGTGCAAAGGATGGTTGCGCCGCCCCTCCTGCCCCAGGATTACATCACGCTGGCGGAAGACAAGGCCAAGGCCTCTTGACGTCTCCACGCCGGGGCGCGCAGCACATCCCGCACGGATGAAAGACGATCATTCCATCGCAATCTTTTCCGCCGGCCTGTGGCGGCTGGCCGATGAGGTGCAAGCCCTGACAGGCATGACTCCAAACCGCGCATGGCTCTCGCCCGGAAACGCCTTGGCCGTGGCCGGATGGGGCCACAAGCCCACGGCGCATCGCGCGCGGCTCGCAGCCGAACGAGGGCGCCTGCCCTATGTCGCCATTGAAGACGGCTTCCTGCGCTCCCTGAAGCCCGGCATGGCCCAGCGCCCTTCCGCGCTGGTGATGGACCGCAGCGGAATTTATTATGACGCCCGGCAGCCTTCGGATCTCGAGCGGATTTTGGCCGGCGAAACCTTCAGCGCTGACGAATGCCGCCGCGCCGAAGCCTTGCTCGGCGAAATCGCCCGCCTCAGGCTCTCCAAATACAACACCGGAGCCGAGAACCTCGAAAGCCTCGGCCTGCCGCGCGATAAGCCGCTGGTCATCGTCACAGACCAGACATTCGGCGATCAGTCCGTCATCGGCGGCATGGCGGATGGCAAGACCTTTGAAGCGATGCTCAACGCCGCCATCAACGAAAATCCCGGCGCGGGAGTATTTGCCAAGCTCCACCCTGAAACGGCGGCGGGAACCAAACAGGGCTATCTCCGGAAACTCGCAGAGGCGCGCAATGCGCCGGTGATCGCTGCCGATCTCTGTCCGTGGGCGCTGTTTGATCTCCATCCCAAAATCTACACCGTCTCCAGCCAGCTTGGCTTTGAAGGCGTGATGGCGGGTCTTGAGGTGGTTTGCTTCGGAATGCCTTTCTATGCCGGCTGGGGATTGACCGATGACAGGCAAACGAGCGATCGCCGCAAGCGCATGCTGAGCCGGGCCGAACTCGCGGCGGGCGTCTATCTGCGTTACTCGTACTATTTCGATGCCTGGCGGCGCACACCCGTCTCAGCCGAAACGGCGGTGGAGCAACTGGGGTTTCTCCGCCGTCACTACTTTTCCAATTCACGCCCGGTGATCTGCGTTGGCTTGCCGCGCTGGAAACGCAAGGCCGTCTCCGTTCTGCTCGAAGGCCCGCATGGCAAGCCTGAGTTTCAGGGCAATTCCGGCAAGGCCATCATGGCCGCCAACGGCAAGGGTGCTATGCTGGCGGCCTGGGCGCCAAAAGCCCGGAAGCTCCGCCCCGAGGCCCGGCGGCATGGCATCACCTGCCTAGCCATCGAAGATGGCTTCATCCGCTCCGCCGGGCTGGGCGCGGCCTTCAATCCGCCCCTCTCGCTGGTCTTTGACGATATCGGGATTTACTACGACGCGGCGGCCCCTTCGCGGCTCGAGCATATCCTGAGCGGCCATGACTTTGACGGCATGATGCTGGCGCGCGCCAGAGTGTTGCGCGAGCGGCTGGTGGCCGAACGAATCACCAAATACAATTTGCCTCATGGCGATGACGCGCAGGCCGTGAGAAGCGATGGCAGGCAACGCATTCTGGCCATCGGGCAGGTGGGCGATGACTGGGCCGTCCGCCTCGGCGGGCCGCAGGAACAGTCCGGCAACATCAATCTTGCGCTGTTGAAAAGCGTGCGGGAGCGCTGGCCAGAGGCCCATGTCATATTTAAGCCCCACCCGGATGTTGAGCGGTTGGGCCGTGCTGGGGCGTTGACGGCGGAAGAGGAACGGCGCTATGCGGATGAGATCGCGCGGACGGCATCCCTCGATGAATTACTGGCACGTGTTGACCGTCTCGAAACCTATGGATCACTCGCCGGATTCGAAGCCCTGTTGCGAGGCCTTCCCGTGACCGTTCATGGCATTCCGTTTTACGCTGGCTGGGGCCTGACCGGGGATGTGCACCCTGCGGCGCGCCGGGGCATCAAGCTATCGCTCGATCAGCTCGTGGCCGGGACGCTCCTTGCCTATCCAAAATACTGGGATCCAGTTTCCGGCCTGCCCTGCCCGCCTGATGTTGTGCTCGACCGCATCGCCGTCGCACGGAGCAAAGCAGCCGAACAAATCTGGCGCACCGCGCTGGGACGCACTGTCATCGCCTATCGCAAGGTCCGGCAGCGCATGGGGGCGGGCCAATGACGGCGGTTCCGGAACACGTCACGCCCGATGGCTTTTTCCGCAGCCTTGTGCTGGGCTTCCGCCGCCAGCGCAACGTCGTCTTCGCGCTGATCTTCAAGGATTTCGTCACCAGCGCCAGCAAGCGCTATGCGATCTCGCTGCTGTGGGTGATGATCGAGCCCGCGGTTCAGACGCTCGCCATGTGCCTGTTCTGGTATATGCTGCGCAGGCCGGAAGTCTCGGGCGTCAGCACAATCATTTTCGTGGCGTTGTCGATGGTGCCCTATGCCATGGTCCAGCGCGCCATGGGCAGCGTGCCGCGCGCCCTGACCGCCAATGTGTCCTTCTACAGCTATCAGCAGGTCAAGCCGTTCGACGCCGTCATCGCGCGCTTTATCCTCGAGTGGGCGCTGGTGACTCTGGGCGCAGCGCTGACCCTGTTTTTTCTCTACTGGTTCGTGGGGCTGGAAATCCGCACCGACAAGATCGCCCAGCTCATTGGGATGCTGATCCTCACGACGGCGTTTTCCTTCGCGCTGGCTTTCTTCCTGAGCGTCTATTATGCGCTCTACAAATTCATGCAGACGGTCATCCGCCTGATGACGCGCGCACTGATGTTTCTCTCGGCGGTGTTTTACCCCGCCGGCCATCTGCCGTCGGAGATCACGGCGATCCTTGCCTACAATCCCATTGCGCATCTGACCGAGCTTACCCGCTATTACGCGCTCGGCCTGCGGCCGTTCGAGCAGGCCAGCGTCTGGTATGTGATGATGTTCACGCTGGTCTTGGCCTTTCTCGGCTTCATCAGCTATTACGCCAACCGCTTCCGCCTGCTGGAAAAGAAATGATCGAGCTCATCAAGGCAGGGAAATATTATCCGACCAGCTTCGGCAAACACTATGTGTTCCGGGACGTGTCGCTGGTTTTGCCGCGCGACCGCAACATCGGCGTGATCGGGCCGAATGGATCCGGCAAATCCACGCTGCTGCGCATTCTCTCGGGCGCCGACATTCCAAGCGAAGGCCGCGTCGTGCGCACCGGCAAGATTTCCTGGTCCATGGGCCTTTCGCCGGGACTGCAGACCATCATGACCGGCGCCGAGAATGCCCGCTTCGCGGCCCGCATCAACGGCCTGTCGCCCGCCGATACGAAGGGCTCCATGGAAAAAACGCGGGAACTTGCGGATATCGGCAAGTTCTTCGACATGCCGGTGAAAACCTATTCCGCCGGCATGCGCCAGCGCCTGGCTTTTGCGCTGTCGATGGCGCTGCAGTTCGATTATTACCTGTTCGACGAAATCTCCGCCGGTGGTGACAAGGCCTTCCGTGACAAGGCCATGGCGATGATCAAGGACCGCCTGTCCGAATCGCGGTTCATCCTCGCCACCCATGATGTGAAGGAAGTGCTGGCGCTCTGCCAGTCGGTGATCCTTCTGGGCGACGGCCAACTCGATTTTTTCGATGACGCGCGCGAGGGATTGCGCGCCTATGGAAAGCGCTTCGGCGGCCGCGAAAAACTGAACGTCGAAAAACCCAAGAAATCGAAATTCACCGTGGCGGCCGAGCGCAAGGCCGCGGAGCACGCAAGCGCCGGTGCAGGAGCGCCGGCCGAGGGTGTGCAGGAAGCAGATGGTGTGGCGGCAATACTTGCCGATGCACACAGCCAGGTGGCCGTCGATCTTGAGGAACGGCGGGAAAAGCGCAGGCTGGCGCGCGCCGCCAGGGTTGGGCAGCAGCATCCCTTGCTCGACCAGCCGCGCGAGCGCCCGCACGGCGGCCCGATAAAACTTGCCGTGGCCGAATTGCGTGAGATTCGCGAAAGGATCGAAGCCCTGAAGAGCGAGCCGCCGGGCAAGGACAGGCGCGCCACGATGTCGGACCTCCGCGGCCAGATGGCCGAAGCCAATCAGAAATTGCGCGGGCTCCGGGAAGAACAGTCGTCGCGGCGTGCCCAGGCCGCGGAACCCAAAATATCCAGCGAATAAGTTCAGGAAACCGCCCGCCCATGAGAAGCCGCGCCAACGCCGTTCTGTTTCTTCTTCTGTTTGTTCTGCCGCTTCTGGCTGTGACGGTCTATGAGCTGCGGATCGCCACCGACCGATATCATTCGGATTCGGCGATCACCATCAGCAAGCAGGATGGAGGCTCGACCAGTTCAGCCGCGTCGTCCCTGCTGGGACTGGTCGGCGGCGGAAGCTCGGGCGGCAATGATCCTCTGGTGCTGCTGCAATTCGTCCAGTCCGTCGACATGCTGCAGTACCTCGACGCCAAGATGAATTTGCGGGCGCATTATTCCGATCCCAAGGTGGACTGGTTCAGCCGTATGCCCGCCTCATATTCGCTGGAGCAGTTTCACGACTACATCGCGCATTACATCACGGCGACATACGACCTCGATTCGGGGATGGTCTTTCTGCATGTCGAATCCTTCAACCGCGAATATTCCCAGGCGCTGCTGAACGCGATCCTCGAGCGTAGCCAGATCTTCGTCGACAGGCTCAACGACAAGATCAACACCGAGCAGACATCGTTTTTCGAACAGCAGCTCGCAGCGTCCGAAAAGCGCATGCGCGATGTCCGCGACACCATGCTCGCTTTCCAGCGCGACAACCGCCTGCTCACCACCCAATCCGAAGCCATCCTCGTTACAACGAACATCGGCGACATTGAAAAAAGCCTGATCGGCAAGCAAAGCCAGCTGGAGGCGCGCCTGACGGAAGTGAGCGCCTCCTCGCCCATCATCCAGAGCCTGAAGTCGGATATCGCTTCCCTCAAGACGCAACTCGACAACGAGAAGCGGCGGCTTGCCGGATCGTCCGACAACGCGCTGTCCGAACTGGATGCGAAATTCAAGGAGATGCAGTTCAACCTCGACTTTCTGACGGGCGTCTACAAATCCAATCTCACGCAGCTCGAAACGGCGCGCATGGCGGCGGCGGAGCGGCGCAAGTTCCTCGTCGTCGTCACCCAGCCATCGATCGCCGATTCCTCGATCTATCCCGATCACGTCTATGTCATCGGCACCGCGGCGATGATTTTGATCATGGTGTTCTTCATCATTTCGCTTCTCATTGCGATCATCCGCGAACACACCTGAGCTTCAGCGGCGGAGCTTCTCGAGCAGACGCTCCGCCGCCTCCCTGACCGCATCGCTCGCGGCATCAAGCTGAAGAACACGCATGGCGTGGCCGCGCGCCGCGTCCCTTGCGCCGCCCGCCAGTGCAAGACGTGCGAAACTCAAGGCAAGGGGTGCTGTCTCCCCCTCAAGTCCCAGCGCGGCTACGAACGCTAGGGCGGCGCCCGGCAGGTCACCGCCAAGCAGCAGTTGGTCGCCCAAGGCGTGATTGAGTTTGGCGTCGCCGGGATTGGCGGCGGCGCAGGCTGCAAGCGTGTCTAGAGCGGCGGCCTGCTCGCCGCGCTTCCGTAGCAGATGCGCCAGCGTGAGCGCCAGGCCGGCCTGCTTGCCGTCCAGTGAAAGGCTTGCCCTGTACGATGCAATTGCGTCTTCGGCATCCCCGCAATGGATCAGGATATTGCCCAGGTGCGCATGAAGCGGCGCATGGGCGGGCGACGCCGCAACGGCCTTGCGCGCTTGTTCCAAAGCTTCGCCAAGATGCCCGCCGTTCAGCGCCTGCATGCTCAGGCTCAGGAACGCCTCCGGGCTGCCGCGCGCGAGCGCCGATGGCCCATCGCCGCCATCCGTCTTGCTCCACCACGCACGCCATGCGCATTCAAGGCTGGCAAATGCGCCCACGCCATCGCGCGCATGGGGATCAAGGCACAGGCGGTAAAGCTGCCTGATGTCGTCTGGCACCGTGGGGCGGGCGAGAAAAAATTCGGCCGTCTCATGCGAATGCGATTCTTCCGGCCGGATGGACGGCACGGCTTCCCCGGTTTTCAGGCCGGATATGCGGAGCGCCTCGCTGACGCGGCCAAGCTCCCGCTGCGGATCGGCCAGGAGATCCTCATAATGCACCAGCACGCGCGGCAATCCCGCACTTTCGCGCAACGCCTCCAGCATATAGCTCTGCCAAAGCCGGAGGCCATGCATCTTGCTGAATCCATTCCGGCTCACCAGCGAGCGCGCCACGTCATAGGGATTGCGGCACATGATCACCACGGCGGGAGAAAGGCCTTGCGCCTCCGCTGCAGCGCGCCACACGGATCCGGTGCGCGACAGCCGCGGATCCTTGATGGCAAATGACTCCGCCGCCGCATCGCGCATGAAGTCGCCGGCCTTGCCGCCGCAGGCGCGGGCCGCTTCGGACGCGCTCCACCCCTCGGGCAAGGGCTTGGGATCGAACCAGCTCCGCCCAACGGACTCCAGCAAGTCTTCATTCAGCCGCGTGACGGCAATGGGTTCCCAATGGCCGTGGTCGTTGCCCCGGCCAGCCCCCCTGAGTTCGCCGGGGAGCGCGAGCCCCGCGAGATTGAGCGCCCGCGCCATGGCTGACGTTCCGGAGCGGTGGCACCCCGCCACAAATACCGCATGTGTCTCGCCAGCCATCATGGCAGCCTAGCAAAGACATGAACGGCGGGCCACTGCAGCAAAAACCATGTGACAGCCCGCTGCCACCGCCCTATCAAAAGCCGATGGCGACGCCTCCCAAACCACTGCCCGCCCAGCCCCAGGGAAGCTACGGCGACTGGGTGCGGCGTTTCGATACGCCATCCCCTGAAGAACTGGAGGCGTTGCGCGCCGAAGCGGCAGCAATGCCTCACGCGCCGCTCATCAGCGTGGTGATGCTTGGCACACCCGCCGGCATGGGACGCGCCAGCGACCGTGCCCGCACCACCTCTTCGCTGCTGGGCCAGACTTATGCGAATTGGGAATTGCTGATCCCGCTTGGCGGCTCCGAAGATGCGGCGGGGCCGGACCCTCGCGTGCGCATCCTCGCGTGCGGCAGTTTCAATGCGGCGCTTGGCGAGGCCAGGGGGAAGTTTCTGTCATTCGTGGGCGCGGGAGATATGTTGCCGCCCCACGCCCTGCAAACGCTGCTGGCGCATGTCCCCAGCCATCCCGCGCTCGTCTATTCCGACGAGGATGAAATTTCGGATGACGGCATCCGCCAAAAGCCGCATTTCAAGATGGGCTGGAATCCCGATTTTTTTCTGGGGCAGGATTATGCCTGCCGCCTCGCATTGCTCAGCGCGGAACTGGCAATCGGCCTGGGGCGCGGATTGCCCAGCCGCCGTGCCGTCTATGATCTCATCCTCCAGATAGTGGGAAACCATCCGGGCCTGAAAATCGCCCACGTGCCGCATGTCCTTTATCACCAGCAGGCCACAAGCGCATTGAGCGAGGTTGAAGCGGCACAGCTTCAGCGCAGCGCCGAAGAGCATGTAGGGGCATTGCCGCGCCAACCCGGATTCCCCGCGCCTGCCGTGCGCCGCATCGCGCCGGGCCTTCACCGGGTGATCTGGCCCCTGCCGGTGAAACCGCCGCGCATTTCGGTGGTTATCCCGACGCGTGACCGGGCCGATCTTCTGGAACAGTGCGTCAACGGCCTGCGCCTCCGCACCAGTTGGCCTGACCTCGAAATCCTCATCGCCGACAACGGCTCGGCGGAAGAGGCGACGCATGCGGTGTTGAGAGAGCTTTCCCTCGACCAGCGCGTGCGGGTCATTCCCTGCCCCGGCGCGTTCAACTATGCGGCGATCAACAACGAGGCGGTCCGTCATGCCACCGGCAGCCTTCTGCTGCTGATGAACAACGATGTGATGGTGACGGAACCTGGATGGCTGCGCGAAATGGCGGGCCACGCCATGCGCGATGGCATCGGCGCAGTGGGGTCGATGCTCTGGTATGGCGACAACACAGTGCAACATGCGGGCGTGGTGCTGGGCGTGGGCGGCGGCCCCTCGCATCTGTTCAAGGGCCAGCCCGCCAATGCGCCCGGCTACGCAAACCGCATGAGGCTGGCGCAGGATGTCTCCATTGTCACGGCGGCCTGCATGCTGGTTCCGCGCGGCGTGTGGCAGGAAACCGGCGGCCTCGATGAAGGCTTTGCCGTTGCCTACAACGATGTGGATTTCTGCCTGCGCATCCGCAAGGCCGGCTACCGGGTGATCTGGACCCCGCATGCGCGGCTTTATCATCTCGAGTCGGCAAGCCGGGGATATGAAGACACGCCGGAAAAGCAGGCGCGCTTCAACCGCGAAAAGGCCATGCTCGCCGCGCGATGGACTGATGCCCTTGATATTGATCCCTACTACAATCCCAACCTCACGGCCGAAGCGCTGGACTGCCGCCTGGCCTTCCCGCCGCGCCGGGCAGCGCTTTGGAAAACAGCGGTCTCCGGATCTTTCGCATGACAAAAGCCACGCCCGCCGCAGCCCGGATCATCGTCGTTGGCGCCGGAAAGTCCGGAACCTCGGCGCTCTACTATTCTCTCAAATCCGCTGCCGAACGGCATTACGGCAAGAGCCTGCGTGGTTTGTTCGAACCCAAGACACCCGAACAGATAGCCGATTTTTCCCAGGCTTCCGGCGTCACAAAGGTTCTGCTTGAGCGGCTGGTGAAAATGCCTGACTGGCATGCGCTGGTAAGAGGCTTTTCCGCCCGCGTGGCGATCGTACGCGACCCGCGCGACAGCATCATCAGCAGGCTTATGTGGATCGCGGCGACGCGTCTGAATCGGGTAGGTTCCGATCATCAGCGCAAAGTCAGAAACGCGCTGCTCCGGAAAGAAAACACGCCATCGTCGCTGAGCGTGATGGAACTGTGTAAAGTCGTGGGAACCCTGCATGAATACCCCGACAGGTTTCTCTCGCTGACGCGCGAGCTGGCATATCTTCCCGCAGTTCTGGTGAAGGATGACTCGCCATTGTTCAATATCCACTATGAGGATTTCATCGCTCATAATGTTGCTGCGCTGGAGCAATATCTGGGATTTCCCTTGCCTGAGCGATTCGAACTTCCGGTCAACGCTCAGCTCATCCGCCGCACAGCGTCCTCCGGAAACTGGAAGAATTGGTTCTTGCCGGAAGACTTCCGCTACTTTGTTGACCCGATGATTTCCGAACTCTCGGCACTGGGCTATACTGACGAACGTTCCTCAATAGGCAGGCAGATTATCTCGCCGGATGAAATTTCAGCCTATCTTGAGCGTGCTGACGAAAAATTTGGCCCGGCAACAGCCTGATTTCCCGTAGCCTAGAATCCCGCGATGATCTTCGGGTTGCTGCCGTCGAAATAGCGGGAATGGCGGAAGGCGGAGGGGTCGACGCAGGGCGTTTCGCCGGTCACCAGCTCGGCCATCAGCTTGCCAACGCCGGGGCCAAGGCCGAAGCCGTGGCCCGAAAGGCCGGTGGCGATGAAGAAGCCGGGCAGCTTTTCAACCGGCGAAATCACCGGCACGGCATCGGGCGTCACGTCGATGAGTCCCGCCCAGCGTTCGGCGATCTTCATGGGCTGGAAGGCCGGGAAATGCGCCTTGAGGCTCGTCTCCGCCTGATCGAGAATGGCGCGTTCGGGCTCGGGGTCCATGATCCGCACCTGCTCGAAGGGCGAAACCTCATCGAGATTCCAGCGCCTGGCCAGCCGCGCTTCATCGATGAAACGCTTGCCCAGCCTGAGCCGCAGGCCGCCGAGCTGGGTTTTCAGAGCGGGAAGGAAATGCCCGAACAGCCGGAAGGAATCGGGCGTGATATCCGCCGTCGAAAGATGGCTGTGGGCCACCGTGAAGCCGCCATCGGCGCGCTTGCGGATGGCGAATTTTGCGGCTGAGGCCGTATGCGTGAGGCCGGTGTCGATCGGCTCCGTCCGCATTGCCGAATTGATGATGCCAAGCTGCGGCAGCTCGATGCCGAGATTGCCGCAGAAGCGCCTTGACCACACGCCGCCCGCCAGCACCACCGTATCGCAGGCGATGACGCCCTTTTCAGTGACGACCGATGAAATGCGCCCGGCCTTCGTCTCAAGGCCGCGCACCGCGCAGCGCGTGAAGAGTTTTGCGCCCTTGCGGCGCGCCGCTTCCGCCATGGCGGGAACGGCGATGAAGGGTTCGGCGCGGCCGTCATTGGCGGTATAGAGCCCGCCCTTCCACGCCACCGCACTTCCCGGCATCAGCGACGCCGCTTCGGCTGCGGAAACCAGCCTGCTGCTCAGGCCGAAGGGCTTGGCATATTCGCCATACCAGGCCTCGCGCCGCGCCAGCGCGGCATCGCTGTCGCAGAGATAGACGATGCCGCATTCGGTGAAGCCGGTATCGCCATTGATGCGGCGGTTCATGCCGCGCCACAAATCAAGCGCCTGGAGGATCAGCGGGATTTCGCGCGGGTCCCGCCCCATCTGGCGGCACCAGCCCCAGTTGCGGCTGGATTGCTCGGCGGCGATCTCGCCCTTCTCCAGCAGCACCACGTCAACGCCGCGCTCGGCCAGTTCAAGGGTTGTCGCAACGCCTGCAATGCCGCCGCCGATGACGCAGACGGCGGCCTCTTTGGGAAGGGTGATGTCGGAAGAAACGGAAGTGATGACAGGCACGGAAAGACGCTCAGTTGAGGGGCGTCACCTTATAGCCTGCCTGCCTGAGCAGCGCCACCAGCCCTTCCTTGCCCGGCAGGTGCAATGCACCCACCGCGATGAAGGCATTGCCCTTGTCGATGAGCGGCCCGGCTCTCTCGGCCATGCGGTGGTTGCGCTTGCGGATCAGCTCTTCGTCCACATAGGCCATGATCTTGCGGTCATCCTCAGTCATCGCCTGCGCGTGTTCGGCAAAGGGCATATAGAGGGTGATGCGCCGCTGCATGTAAAGGCTGATCATCGTTTCCAGATAGTCGCTGGCCTTGGCGCCGAGCTTGGCCGTGGCGATCAGATATTTGACCTGGTCCTCCTTCGCCATGCTGGCCAGCACGGTGAGCTGCTCCGTTACTGTTTCAAGGCCCACCACCTGAATATGATTGGCGGCGGCCGCCGCGCCGATTTTCTCGTCCAACACCAGAAGGCCATCGGCCTTGCGCTGCGTCTCGCAGAGCGGCACGGCCAGCATGGCGGCCACCACCCAGGGCTGATAGCCGTAGAGCGACCCGCCCGCATGGGGCGGCAGGTTTGGATTGTCGCGGATCAGGGCTTCGTCCTGATCGGGGATCATGTCCCACAGCGATTGCCCCGGCGGCTGCACCATGAGGATGGCGTTGCCGAAAATCGCCGCCGCCATCTTCTGCTTGTCCACGAGTTCGGCGAGTTCCAGCGCCACCACCGATGCGCTGGCGAGTTTCTCTTCCGCGCCCGGCGGCATGTCCGTCACGCGCGGGTCCGTCACATGGGCACTGCCGAGGAGATAGCTGGGCTCGATGCCTTGCTTTTCGATCTTCCAGAAGATCGCCTCGCCATTGGGGATCGCCCGCGCTTCGGCCTCGGCATCCGCATAGGTCTTGGGGTCTTCCGCCTGCATCTTGGCGGCGAGATCGTTGCCATGGCACAGCGTCGGTTCGGCAAGTGCCGGATGCGCGAGGCAGAGGCACAGAAGCAGCAGGACATATCTCATGCGCGGGGGTGAGCCTTCCGGTATTGCTCCAGCAGATGACTGCGGTTCACATCGGTATAGATCTGCGTGGTGGAGAGGCTCGCATGGCCCAGGAGTTCCTGGATCACCCGCAAATCCGCGCCATTGCCGAGGAGATGCGTGGCGAAGGAATGGCGGAGCGCATGCGGCGTCGCCGTATCGGGAAGGCCCAGCGCGCCGCGCAGCCGCTCGACCAGAAGCTGCACGATGCGCGGCGACAGCGCCCCACCCTTCACGCCGCGGAACATCGGCTCATGGGGTTTGAGCGCAAACGGGCATAGACGTTCATAAGCGTTGATCGCCGCGCGCGCGGCGGGCAGCACCGGCACCATGCGCGTCTTGTTGCCCTTGCCGAGAATGACCAAGGGATCGGTGGCCGCCTCGCGTGGCGTGAGCGATACGGCTTCCGAAATACGGAGTCCGCAGGCATAGAGAAGCGTCAGCACCGCCTGGTCGCGCGCCAGCACCCATTGCGGCGTTTCCTCCGTATACAGAGCATCGGCTTCCGTGACGGCCTTCGCGGCTTCGGGCGACAGGGGCTTCGGTACCGCATGCGGCAGCTTGGGCGAGCGGATGGCGGAAAGCGCCGCATTGCGGAACAGCCCCTGCCGTTCGGCGAAACGGAAGAAGGAGCGAAGCGTTGAAAGCTGGCGCGCGATGGTGCGGCTTTCGGCGCCCTCGGCCCGCCGCGCCGCCAGGAAGCCGCGGAAATCGGAGGCGACCAGCGTTTCGAGATCGCTGAGCGTAGCGGATCCCCCCAGATGCCGCTGCAGGAAAGAGGCGAATTGCCCCATGTCGCGCCCATAGGCCTCAAGCGTGTGGAGGGACATGCGGCGCTCGGATTTGAGCCCCGCCAGCCAGCGCTGGGCGGCGGCGGCGGCATCATCAGCCAGGCATGTCGCGAAATCGGCCATGCGCTCAAGGCTAGGGCCGAATGGTTTATGGATGGTGAGCGGCTTAAGCCTTCGCCACCGGCTCGCCGTAATGCTCGACCAGCGGGAAGGGATCGTAGAAGTGATGCAGCAGCGCCTTCCAGCGGGGATAGCGGTCTGACCCTCGAAAGCCCGCCGTATGGGCCTCCAGAGTCTCCCACCGCACCAGCAGGAGATAGCGGTTTTCGGTCTCCATGCAGGGCCTGACCTCAAGCCCCATGAAGCCTGGCGTGGCCGAAATCAGCGGCAGGGCCTGGCGCATGGCCTCCTCGAAGGCCTGCGCCTGCCCCGCCCGGATCGACAGGATCGCCTGCTCGACGATCAAATCGTCTGGCCCGTCTTCTTCCAGTCGGCCATGAACTGCTCGATGCCCTTGTCGGTGAGCGGATGCTTGGCCAGCGCCTTGATGACGGCGGGCGGGCAGGTCGCCACATCGGCGCCGATCAGCGCCACCTGCTTCACATGCAGGGGCGTGCGGATCGAGGCGGCGAGGATTTCCGTCTCATAGGCGTAGTTGTCATAGATCTGGCGGATCTCGGCGATGAGCTCCGTGCCATCCTGATGAATGTCGTCGAGGCGGCCGATGAAGGGCGAGATGAAGGTGGCGCCTGCCTTGGCGGCGAGCAGCGCCTGGTTGGCGCTGAAGCACAGTGTGACGTTGACCATGGCGCCTTCGCCGGTGAGCGTCTTGCAGGCCTTGAGGCCATCGAGCGTCAGCGGCACCTTCACCGTCACATTGGAGGCGATCTTGCGCAGGTCGCGGCCCTCGCGGATCATGCCGTCGGCGTCAAGCGACACCACTTCGGCGCTGATGGGGCCGGGGCAGATGGCGCAGATTTCGGCGATCACTTCCTTGAAATTCCGCCCCGACTTGGCGATCAGCGACGGGTTGGTGGTGACGCCATCGATGAGCCCCATGTCCTGGAGCTCGCGGATGTCCTTCACTTCGGCGGTGTCGACAAAGAATTTCATGGGGGCTGCCTCTCTCAAGGGTTCGGGGATGGCGCGGACCCTAGGCCGGGAGGGGTCTCAAATCAACCGGGGATCAACCCCGCATTGCAGCCGTGCCGCTTCGCACAGGGCTTCGGTGAGGGGCGCAAGGTCTGCGGTTTCAAGCGCCTGCTGGTCCAGCGCCGTGACGGGGCGGATGAAGCGCAGCGAATTGGTGAGAAACGCGGCATCGGCTTTGAGAAGCTCCTGCGGCTTCACCGCGCGTTCCTCCGGCTTGAAGCCGGCCCGTGCTGCGGCGGCCAGCAGCGCCTGCCGCGTGACGCCGGTGAGGATCGCCTGATCGCGCCCCGGCGTGATGAGCTTGCGCCCTTTGACAAGAAACACATTGGCGATGGTGCTGGAGGCCACGCGGCCCTCGCTGTTCAGCATCAGCGCATCTTCAGCGCCCCGTGCATGGGCTTCGCGCGCCGCCCAGATATTGTCGATGTAGGAGAGCGTCTTCATGCGCGCCGCAATCGACTGCACACCGCGTGTGACGGAGGCAGTGATGAGCGACACCGGCTTGAACATCAGCGCCTTGTCGAACGGTTCCGCCGTGATGAGCAATGACGACGTGCCGCCAGTGCCCGCGAGGCCCCGCACGCCCGAGCCGCGCGTCAGCGTCACGCGCAACACGTGAGGCTGATCGTCCAGCCGCTCCACCACCTCGGCCACGCCGCGGTCCGTCAGGTCGCGGTCGAAGCCAATGCCGAGTTCCCGCGCCGAACCTTCCATGCGGGCGAAATGCATGTTCGCCCATAGGGCCACGCGGTTCAGAACCAGCAGCGTCTCGAACAGCCCGTCGCCCAGCAGCAGGCCCCTGTCGCGCGGATCGAGCGCCAGCGGGCCATCGGCAAAGGCGCCGTTGAACCACGCGGCACTCATGCCGTGACCTTCAGGAAATTCCGCAGCATGTCATATCCGTGCTCGGTCAGAATCGATTCGGGATGAAACTGGACACCGAATGTGGCGTGATGGCGGTGCTTCAGCCCCATGATCTCGCCGTCCTCGCTGCGCGCCGTCACCTCAAGCGGCGTTGCGGCGCCTTCGAGATCGACGATCAGCGAGTGATAGCGCCCGGCGGAAAAGCGGTTGGGCAGGCCCTCGAACACGCCTGATCCATCATGCAGGATGTCGGAGCTTTCGCCATGCATGGGCCGCCGTGCCCGCGTCACGGCGCCGCCAAAAACCTCACCGATCACCTGGTGCCCGAGGCAGATGCCGAGGATGGGCAGCCTGCCCGAAAACTCCCGGACGATGCCGATCGATTGCCCCGCCTCATGCGGCGTGCAGGGGCCGGGCGAAATGACGATGGCCTTGGCATCAAGATCGGAAGCCGTCACCGCATCGTTGCGCACCACCCGCACGCGCTCGCCCAGCTCCACGAAATAGCGCGCGATATTGTGCACGAAGCTGTCGTAATTATCGACGATGAGGATCATGGCGCGAAAGCCTGCATGATGCGCTTCACCTTGGTGAGGCTTTCCTCATATTCGGCGGCCGGCTGCGAGCGCGCCGTGATGCCGCCGCCGCCCTGCACCCGCGCCACGCCGCCCGAAAACTGCGCCGTGCGGATGGCGATGTTGAGGTCAACCGCGCCATTGAAGCCGAGATAGCCGATCGACCCGCAATAGACGCCGCGCGGCGCCTGCTCGATGCCGCCGATGATTTCCATGGCGCGGAATTTGGGAGCCCCGGTAATCGAGCCGCCGGGAAAGGCGGCGGCGACCAGGCCGCCAATCGTCTGTTCACGGAGCAATTCGCCAGTCACCACCGAGACGAGGTGATGCACATTGGCATAGGATTCAAGCCCGCACAGCACCGGCACGCGCACGCTGCCCGGCTGGCACACGCGCGAGAGATCGTTGCGCAGCAAATCGACGATCATCACATTCTCGGCGCGGTCCTTGCGGCTGGTGGCCAGTTCCATGATGAGGGCGGAATCGCGCGCCGCATCGGCATCGCGCGGCCGTGTGCCCTTGATCGGCCGCGCCTCGATTTTCCCGTTCATGCAATTGAGCAGCCGCTCCGGCGAACTCGACGCCACCTGAACGTCGCCATAATCGAGAAAACACGAGAAGGTGGCGGGATTGGTCTGCCGCAGCACTTTATAGAATGCAAAAGCATCGAAGCCTTGCGGGATGGCGGCGGAAAACATCTGCGTGATGTTGGCCTGAAAAATATCCCCGGCCAGAATATACTCAACCGTTCGCGCAATCGCCGCCTCGTAAGCCGCGCGCGTGAAGTTGGAAGACCAGCCTTCGATGACGGCGCTTCCCAAAGGCGCGGGCTTCGCCTTCAGCAGCCGCTCCAGCTCGTCCGCATCCTGTTCATGCCGCGCGATGATCCAGGCGCGCTCCTGCATGTGGTCGAAGGCGATCACCGTGTCATAGCGGTGCAGCACCATATCAGGCACAATGGGCCTGAAGCCGGGAAGCCGCAGCGACGGCTCCAGCGCCTGCCCGAATTCATAGGAGATGAAGCCCGCGAAGCCGCCCTGAAACGGCGGCAGATGCGCGAGGTGCGCTTGCGCATTGTCAGCCATGAGCCGGTCGAGCAGCGCCAGCGGCGCTTCGTCCCGCGCCACGTCATCGAGAAACGCGCGGCCCTTCTCGACGCGCAAGCTCTGCACGGGATTGCAGGCGAGGAAGGAATAGCGCGCCAGATGCTCCTGCCGCGCCACCGATTCGAGCAGCGTCAGGTGTTTCTGCCCGCGCAGCCGCTGCGCCAGCGCGGCGGGTTCCCAGCAGATGATTTCGCGCGCATGCGGGGCCGTCATGGCTGCCGATATAGGGCTGGAAGCCGGTTCCCTCCACGTCTATTTCAGACGCGATGACCGCCGATTCCGCCCCCATTGCCGATGTGCTGCTGCCGCTGGCGCTGGACGGCCCCTATTCCTACCGCATCCCGCCGGGGCTGCCGCTTGTGCCGGGAAGCTATGTGGCCGTGCCGCTCGGCCCCCGGCAGATGATTGGCGTCGTCTGGGCGCTGAGGCAGGAGGCGCCCGAAGGCACGAGGCTCCGTGATGTGCTGGGCGTCTTCGACATGGCGCCGATGCCCGAGACGCACCGCAAATTCGTGAGCTGGCTGGCCGCCTATTATCTCGAACCCATGGGCAATGTGCTGCGCATGGTGCTGCGCGTGCCTTCAGCCTTTGCCGAACCCCGCGGGCAGACCGCCTATCGCACCACGGGCGCAACGCCCAAACGTATGACGCCGCAGCGCGCCCGCGTGCTGGAGGAAGCGCGCGAGGGCTTTGCCATGCGCGCCTCGGAACTGGCCGATGCGGCAGGCGTCGGCACCTCGGTCATCAAGAGCCTCGTGAAGGACGGCGCGCTGGAAGCCGTGGCGCTGCCCGCCCTGCGCGCCTTCGTGGCCCCCGATCTCAATGCGGGGGGATTGAGGCTCTCGCGCGAGCAGCAGAAGGCGGCGCAGGAGCTTCGCGCTGTTGTGGCGGCGCGCGCCCACAAGGTGATGCTGCTCGATGGCGTGACGGGATCGGGCAAAACGGAAGTCTATTTCGAGGCCATGGCGGCGGCGCTGGCGTCCGGTGCACAGGTGCTGCTGCTGCTGCCGGAAATCGCGCTCACCCAAAGTTTTCTCTCCCGCGTCGAAGCGCGCTTCGGATGCGATCCCGCGCAATGGCATTCCGATCTCCGTCCCCGTGAACGCGAGCGCGTGTGGAGGGGCATCGCCACTGGCGAGGCGAAGATCGTCGTCGGCGCGCGCTCGGCCTTGTTCCTGCCATGGAAGAAGCTCGGCCTCATCGTCGTCGATGAGGAACATGAAAGCGCCTACAAGCAGGATGAGGGCGTTCCCTATCACGCCCGCGACATGGCCGTGCTCTATGGATCGATCGGCAAGTTTCCGGTGGTGCTCTCCTCCGCCACACCCTCGCTCGAGTCGCTCGTCAATGTTGATCGCGGCCGCTACGGCATCGTCAGGCTCACGGATCGCCATGGCCGCCCGGAACTGCCCGAGGTCGGGCTTCTCGACATGAAGCTGCAGAAGCTGGAACCGGGCGCCTGGCTGTCGCCGCCGCTGGTCGAGGCCGTCACCCGCACGCTTCAATCAGGCGATCAGGCGCTGCTGTTCCTGAACCGAAGGGGCTATGCGCCCCTGACGCTGTGCCGCGCCTGCGGTCACCGCATGAATTGCCCGAACTGCGCGGCGGCGCTGGTGGAGCACCGCTTCCGCCGCCAGCTGATGTGCCATCACTGTGGCCATGTGGAACCGATCCCCCATGCCTGCCCCTCCTGTGGTGCCGAAAACAAATTGACGCCGGTTGGCCCCGGCATCGAGCGTCTGTCGGAGGAAGCGGCGCGGCTGTTTCCCGATGTCAGGATCGGCGTGCTCTCCAGCGACCTTTCGCGCGGCACGCTGCTCCGCGATGCGCTGCGCGAGGTGGAGGATGGCGAAACGCGCCTCGTCATCGGCACGCAGCTGGTGGCCAAGGGCCATCATTTTCCCCATCTCACCTTCGTGGGCGTCGTCGATGCCGACCTCGCGCTGGAATCAAGCGATCCGCGCGGGGCCGAGCGCACCTGGGCGCTGCTGGCGCAGGTGGCGGGCCGTGCGGGGCGGGGCGAGAAACCGGGCCGCGCGCTGATCCAGACCTATGTGCCCGATCATCCGCTGATGCGGGCGCTGAAGAATGGCGACCGCGACGGCTATCTGGCGCAGGAACGCGCCATTCGCGAGTCGGCGGGCCTCCCGCCCTATGGCCGCCTCGCTGCCGTGATTCTGTCCGGCACTGATGCGGCGGAGACCGAACGCGTCACGCGCGATGTGGCGCGGCTGGTGCCGTTGGGCGATGGCGTCACTGTGCTCGGCCCCGCCCCCGCCCCCATCGCCATCGTGCGCGGCCGCCACCGCTGGCGCTTCCTCGTCAAGGCCGGCCGTGACGTGAACATCCAGGCCTTCCTGCAGCAATGGCTGAAGGACGTAAAACCCAAAGGCGCGCTATCGCTGCAGGTGGACGTCGATCCGTATAATTTTTTGTGATCACCCTTCTCCCAAATTCATTTGGGAGAAGGTGCCCGAAGGGCGGATGAGGGCCGGCTTGCGAAGCAAGACGGAACTTTCGGCACCGATGCCTCGCTTCGCGAGCCATCGGCCCTCATCCGGCCGCGCGGGGCGCGTCCACCTTCTCCCCGCGTCCCGCGGGGAGAAGACAAATTAAAACCGCCATTCGATGCGGTGGCGATACGTTTCGCCGGGGCGCAGCACACCGCTTGGGAAATTCGCATGGTTTGGCGCGTCGGGAAAGTTCTGCGCTTCGAGCGCAATGGCGCCATATTGCGCAAGGGGGCCATATTTGCCGGGGATCGACGGGCCCCAGTGTTCGGCGGTATAGAATTGCAGGCAGCCTTCGGTGCAGAAAATTTCCATCGCCCGGCCTGACTCAGGATCGCTGAGGCGGATGGCGCGCTTCAAATCGCCGCGCGCGCCGTTGAGGATGAAGGCATGGTCATAGACCTCGCCCACCACGCGTTCCTTGCGGAAATCGAAGCGCGTGCCGTCCACCAGCTTCACCTCGCCGGTCGGGAGCTTCAGTGAATCAAGCGGCAGATAGGAGTGCGCGTCGATCACCGCCGCCTGCGCCAGCCCGCTGCCCTTGCCTGCCATGTTCCAGTAGGCGTGGTTCGTAAGGTTGATGATCGTGGGCTTGTCCGTCCTCGCTTCGAAATCGGCGGAGAGCACATTGTCTTCGATCGCATAGGTCGCCGTCACGTCCAGCTTGCCGGGATAGCCCTGGTCGCCATCGGCCGAGGTCAGCGAAAAACGCACGCTGTCGCCGGTGGCCTTCGCCTCCCAGGTGCGGATGGCGAAATTGTCTGGCCCGCCGTGCAGCTGGTGGCGGCCTTCCATGTTGGGGGCGACTTCTACGATCCTGCCGTCCAGTGGAAAGCGCGCATTGGTGATGCGCCCGGCGATGCGGCCACAGGTGGTGCCGGCATAGATTTCGCCCACCGCCACATCGGCGATGCCATCGCCGCCCGCCACCACATCCACGCCATCGGTGAACAGCGACACGAGCCTCGCGCCGAACGGATTGAACACCGCGCGCAGCGACTTCGACCTGATCTCGATCATCTCAGTGATTGTCCCGCGGGATGCCCTTGGTCTTGGCAATGCGCTGGAACTTGACGGCGCCCTTCAGCACCATGCCGTTCGAAAGCTGGTCGACATTGGCGCGGAAGATTTCCTGCCACGGCGTCTGGCTCTCCGGTACCTTGTAGCCGCCGGCCTTGGCCAGCGCATCACGCCGCGCCTGAAGCTCGGCCTCCGGCACCAGCATGTCGCAGGTGCCCTTGTTGAGGTCGATGCGCACCTTGTCGCCGTTTTTCAGAATGGCAAGGCCGCCGCCCGCCGCCGCTTCCGGCGAGGCATTGAGGATCGACGGCGAACCGGATGTGCCGGACTGCCGCCCGTCGCCCACGCAGGGGAGCGAGCGGATGTTCTTTTCCAGAAGATAGTTGGGCGCCCGCATGTTCACCACTTCAGCGGCACCGGGATAACCGAGCGGCCCGACGCCGCGGATGAACAGGATGGTATTCTCGTCTATGCCGAGCTTCGGATCGTCGATATGGGCGTGATAATCCTCCGGCCCGTCGAACACGATGGCCTTCGCCACGAAGGCATTGGGATCTTTTGGATTCGAGAGATAGCGCTGGCGGAATTCCTCGGAGATCACGCTGGTCTTCATGATGGCGGAATCGAAGAGATTGCCGCTCAGCATCTTGAAGCCCGCATGTTCCTTCAGCGGCTGGCCATATTCCTTGATGACGCTCCTGTCCCAGGAGAACTTGTCCTTGCAGTTCTCGCCGATAGTCTTGCCATTGGCGGTCATGCAGTCTTCGTGAATCTTTCCCGCCTTGATGAGTTCGGCGATGACTGCGGGAACGCCGCCGGCGCGGTGATAATCCTCGCCCAGATATTCGCCCGCCGGCTGCAAATTGACGATCAGCGGCAGATTGTAGCCCACCTTCTCCCAGTCGATGACATTGAGCTCGACTCCCATGTGCCGCGCCACGGCGTTCAAATGGTTCGGCGCATTGGTGGAACCGCCGATGGCGGTATTGACGGCGATGGCGTTCTCGAACGCCTTGCGCGTCATGATCTTCGACGGCGTCAGGTCCTCATGCACCATGCCGACGATGCGCTTGCCGGTTTCAAACGCCATCTGCCCGCGCTCGCGGTAGGGCGCGGGGATCGCCGCATTGCCGGGCAGCGACATGCCCAGGGCCTCGGTGAGCGAGTTCATCGTCGTCGCCGTGCCCATGGTGTTGCAGAAGCCCGTGGACGGTGCGGAGGTGGCGACGAGATCGACGAAGCCTTCATAGTCGAGTTCGCCGGTGGCGAGCTTCTCGCGCGCCATCCACACGATGGTGCCGGAGCCGGTGCGCTGGCCCTTGTACCAGCCGTTCAGCATTGGGCCCGAGGACAGACAGATGGCCGGAATGTCAACCGTCGCCGCCGCCATCAGGCAGGCGGGGGTGGTCTTGTCGCAGCCGACCGTCAGCACCACGCCGTCGATGGGATAGCCATAAAGCACTTCGACGATCGACAGGTAGGACAGGTTGCGGTCGAGCGAGGCGGTGGGGCGCTTGCCGGTTTCCTGAATGGGATGCACCGGAAATTCCAGCGGAATGCCGCCTGCCTGATAGATGCCGTCGCGCACCCGCTTCACGAGGTCCACATGGGCGCGGTTGCAGGGCGAGAGATCGGAGCCCGTCTGCGCGATGCCGATGATCGGCTTGCCGCCCTGCAGCTCGTTCTTGGTGAGGCCGAAGTTCAGATAGCGCTCGAGATAAAGCGCCGTCATGTCGGCATTGGCGGGATTGTCGAACCAGTTCTGCGAGCGGAACTTGAGGGGTTTCTTCGGGTTGCCGGTCATGGGGTGCCTCGATTTTTTAATTGTCGTACAATTAGAGCGTCTGCCGCCCTCTGTCTATCAGGCTCCGAAAGGATAGTGACTGCCCGTCACATGCGCTATGGCGTCGCGGAAAACCTTGTTCGATCCCTCAAGGTGCAGCGCAAGGAAGGCTGCAAAGTCTTCCGCAGTTGCGAAGATGCGGTGGCGGTCGAAAAGAGTGGTGCGGAGATAGTGGACGTTCACCGCCTGCCGTAACTCATCCGGGTGCATGCGGTCGGCAATCGGATCATTGGGAAAATTGAAGCGCATCGGCAAGGCGCGCGTGGCAAGCTCGGCGCGCGCGGCGGCATAGGGCACCGAGAGCTGCTCGTAGAACATGTTATCCAGAATGCCGCGAACCACCGGCACGATCTTCTGATGTTCGGCATGAAACGCCTTCAGCATTTTGGGCGGCCCGGCGAAGAACCCGAGATTGATATAGAAGGGGCAAAGCCCCGGCACATCCTCCGGCTTCTTTTTCAGCGTGTAACGGTAAGGCGTTTCAATCCCGTGCCCCAGCAGCCGCTCGCCGAGGATTTGCCACAGCGCCTCCACGCTTGCGATGGCGGGCGGCGGCGGCACACGAAAGTCTTTCAGCGGTGGCTGGTAATGGGCGATGCAGCCGGTGAGCGCCGGCCCGCGCTGCATCTCCTTGAGATAATCCTCCGGCAGCGGGCGCACCAGCATCGTATCGGCATCGCAGATCACCGAAAGATCGGCTGTCTCATCCAGCACGCGGTAGATCAGGTCGCTCTGCGCATAGTCGCCGCGTTCCGCATATTCTTCGAGGCCGGCCCAGATGAGATCGATGTTTTCAAAGGCGCGCCGGAACCGCGCGGGCAACGCTTCGCGTGACGGGCCGCCGACGCACAGCACCAGCCGCGCCCGCGCGTGATCGCCGCCATGCGAGTCGAGCATCATCCGGTACATGGCGGCCTGCGACAGGAAGGCGTCGGTGTGATTGCCGCACATCAGGAATTCGAGCTTCATGGGCCTCCCCCTGTCATCTCGCCGGCGCGATAGGCTGGAAAATAAGCGGTGGGCGGGCAGCGGCGGGACAATTCATCATAAGCCTGCGGGTTGAGAATCTTCGCGCACAGATAGGTCATGCGCCGCATGTTCGAGAAGTCCTGCTTGAAGCGGCTGAGGCCGGTTTCGGCATTTGCGGCGCCCGGCACGCCGCCCCAGTCAATGAAGCGCGCCTTCCCCGTGAAGTGGCGGATTTCAAATATCTGCATCGCCGCGGAAGCGCCCAGCCGGTATCCCGCATCATCGAAGGCGCCGAGATGCGGATAGACGATATCGCCCTGATGAAAGCCGAGATGCATCCCCACCGTCTTTCCCAGATAGCGGGCGGCGAGCACGAAGACGCCGGGCACGGAGAGAAACCTCTCCAGCATCGCCTCCGTCAGCGTGTTGAATCCGGTTCTGAGCCGCCGGGCCGCATCGCCCTCCTGAAGGCGCAGCCAGTCCGCCAGGACGTGGGGCGCGTCAACAAATCCGATCTGCATCCCCTCCATCGCCCGCGAGGCGCTGGCCAGCCTGCGGCGGGGAACATAGCTTTCGATGGGCGGCGCAAGATCGGTTACATAATGGGTCTTGAATGGCGTCACCCGCGTGAAGATGCGGCGCAACCTCTCTTCATCCGGCGCATCGAAGGGGTCGGGCACCATCACGGCGCTGATGGCATGCGCCGCGAGATCGTCGAGATCATCGCCGAGCCCGGACCAGTCACGGCAGCAGAACAGCGGATGGCACCCCATCGCATCCCGATAGTCCGTATGCAGAATATTACGCAGAAGAACGCTTCCCCCCGAGCGGGCAAGCGCATAGGGCTCTCCCCAGTCCCGGAAAACCGCCGCATAGGCGGGATGAGCGAAGCCTTCGGGCGTGATCACAACCGCGTCGCGCTGCGATAGACGTAAGTTGTGAATTCATAGGCGGGATAATCGTGACGGATCACGAAATGCCGGCTGAGGTTCGGCCCCACGAACGCCGCCATCTCGTCGAAGGAGAGATGAAACAGGTCATCGCGCTCCCAGTCCACCAGCTTCGACATGGCGTTGAAAGCGAGCCCCTTGCGGCAATGCGCGAAAGCCACCCTGAGCAGTCGCTGCCAGTAGGCAACCATCTCGCCGCGCGGGATGGCGCCGCGGTAATTGAACACGCCGTTCATGATCACATAGTCGAACACCGGAAGCCGGCTGTCATTTTCAAGAATGTTGAGGCACAGCAGCTTTGCATCGGGCTGCCGCTGCCGCGCCAGCTCGAGATATTTTTCCGAAAGGTCAACGCCGGTGTAGTCGAGATGCGACAGCCCGGGCCTGGCCTTGATGTGATCGAAGAGATGCGCGAGGCCGCAGCCGAAATCGAGCACCGTCACGGGCCCGACTTTCTCGCGGATCACCTCCAGCATCATCGCATATTGCGCCTCAGCCTCTTCCGGGCTGCGCGTATAGCCGTTTCCCAGATGCGTATCGCCGTGCTGCGCAAGCCGGTCTTCGCAGGCCTTGGCAATCGCACGTTCCGGGTGATCATTCATCGCGGGCCTCCTGTCACCCACGCCAGCGCCTCGCGCGCCTGCTGCCGGTCGATGGCATAGGCACCATAGATATATTGATAGCCCTCGGCATCGGGCTCGCCTCGCCCCAGAAGCTGGCGGTGCGCGAGCCCGCACACGGCGGACAGATCGGTGAAAGTCGGATAAAGATCGTTGCGGCTGAGGATGCTCAGGATGCGGGTGCCGGGCCTGCAGAACATCGTATTGGTAAAGGCAGCGCCTTCCGGCCCCGCCACGCCGCGCGCCCTGGAAAAGAGTGAAACCTGCTCGGCAACCGTCATCTCGGCAGGATAGACCACGCGGAAGCCCTGCGCCACGGCCTCCTGCTCGATCTCGTCCTCGTTCAGAAGCGCGCGCCGGAGATTGCCGCGCCGCGCGAGATAGAGAAATCCGGGCGCGTCATCCCCTTCCGCCGCCTTGATCATCGCGCCGCGCAATCCCAGCGTGAGGATTGGGGACGCGAGTTCCACCGAAGACACCAGCAGCGCATCGGAAAACACGACCTCCTCATCGGTCCCGATGGACACGCGCTGTTCCCTTGGCAAGCCGATGAGCGACAGCATCGCCTCCATCCACTGAGAAAGATCATCCGGCACCACAAGTTTGCGGCGCGCGAGATGGCCTTCGGCGAGCAGATAGCGGATGCGGGAGAGGATCAGCAGCGTCCAGTGATAATAGTTGCGGTGGCTCAGCACGTCGAAACTTTCCAGAACCACCACTGGCTCCGCAATCACCCGCCGCGGCACACAGCGCCAGATCACCCCGCGCTTTTCCTGCGCAACGGTGCGCGGTGAGCGCGGCGGATAGTCCTGCGGATAATGCCAGAGCTGCGCGCGCAACACGGAGCCCCGTGGACCCAACACAATCTCCGCCTCGCGGAGCGTGAGGCCGGGCACGTGGGCGGCCATCAGCTGCGTCCCCGCCACATGATGGCCCTCGCGCCGTAAGGCCCCATCGGGAAGCACCATGTCGAAATCGAATGACACCGGGGCTTCGTCCAGCAGGATTGTCCAGATGATCCCTTCGCGCGACGTCCATGCGTCACGGTCGAGAACGGCATGGCCGGTCATCCCGGCATCGTCCGTGCGCGCCATCGCCTGCGCAATGGCGCCATCCTGCAAATCGGTCCGTTGCAGCAGGCGGTTCACGACGGCACCTGAAATGCCCAGATCGGCCAGCGGCAGCAGCATGGCGCGCGCCGCATGGGCCTCGTCGCGGTGCATCAGGCAATCGGTTGCAAGTTCGGCAAGCCTCACAAGGCTGGCGACAGGAAGCCGGAGATGGCCCAGCCGCGCCGCCTCCACCGCATTTACCGCAATGGCTGCCGCGACGCCCAGAAGACCGTCATGGATCGCCCTCATCCGCCGGGGATCGATCCAGCCATATTTTTCTTCGTGAGACAGCGGACCCATCTCGAAATGCGAAAACCGCCCGCGCGCCAGTTGCAGCAGGCGCGCCGGGCCTGCCGTGAGGTCTGGCGAGTCTTCAAGTGTGAGTTTCGCTGCCGCATCGGCCAGCGCGCGCAACGCCTGCGCCAGATCACCGGGGCCATCAGCACTGTCATATCCCATGCTGGCGCGCGACAGCGCCCCGGCTTCCGCAAGGACCAGGGCGAGTGGCGACAGAGGCGTTTGCCCCGCTTCAGCCTCGTCTGGAACGGCAAAGCCGAGCAGCTTCATCTGCCCGCGATTCTTGGGCGGCACGCGGGCATCGGTGGGCAGGCAGGCATAGAACGCCCGTGCCCGGTCATAATCGCGCCAGCCGTAACAGAAACTCGCCGCCCACAGCAGCGCGGCCTGGACCGCCGGATCACACGCCTCACCGAGCGCCTCGAACAGCGGCGCAACCTCCGCAGGCTCCGCTCCCTGTCCAGCCTTCACGCGCGCCAGAAGCAGGCTCATCTGCGCATTGGCCGGATCGCGCCGCCAGACGCCATCAACGGCATTCTCCAGGCCTTGCAGGTCATTGAGCTTGAACAGCGCCTGCAGAATTGCCGCGAGGCTTTGCTGCGTGTCCGCATCATCCGGCGCACCGGAACTGCGTTCCGCCATCGCCCGCATCAACCCCACATGCGACAGCCGCCGCGCCGATGCCATCACCTGCGGTGTGAGCAGTTGCTCCGGCGCGATGCGCAGAATTTTTTCCAGCACGGCGGAAAGCCGCGCGGCATCCGCAAGGCCCGCCGGGGCTGAGACGCAGCGCGCCAGAAGCGAAACCAGCAGGCTCACCCGCTCCGCTGAGGGTGTTTCATCGGCCGCCGCCGCCATCACATCGGGCAGCAGCGCGCGGCGGCGCGGGCGGTCCGGCGCGGCCTGTTCGCGCGCCAGATACCACCACAGGATTTGCGCCGGGCGCTTTGACCGGAACCCCGCACCGCCTGCAAAAATTCCGGATATGGCTTGAGCCACATCGGCATCATCGTCGCGCGCCATGACGCTGGTGATTGCCTCTTTGAGCTCCGCCATGCCGATGGCGGGATCGTGCAAGAGGTCCATCGGATCGGCGGAGGGCGGCGGCGGCATGGAGGCGAGTTAAGCGGCGCGGCATGGGCCGTCAAGCAAACGGAAAAATTTGACCGTTTGAACAAAATCTGTAATCCTCCGTGAAAAGACAATTGCTTCGGCGGAGGAAGCGCATGGCGGCAGCGAAGGGGCCCGACATTCAGGCCCACCGGCTTTCCAAGTCAGACTATGCGGCGAATTTCGCCGACCTGCATCCGCCGCTCGATCACCACGAGGCGTTGGTGGAAAGCGACCGCTGCTATTTCTGCCACGATGCGCCCTGCCAGACGGCCTGCCCTACTTCGATCGACATTCCCCTCTTCATCCGCGAGATTCAGACCGGCCAGCCCAAGAGCGCCGCCAAGACCATCTTCGACCAGAACATTCTGGGCGGCATGTGCGCGAGAGTCTGCCCCACCGAAACGCTGTGCGAGGAAGCCTGCGTCCGCAACGAGGCGGAGGGAAAGCCCGTCAAGATCGGCATGCTGCAACGCTACGCGACAGACGCCGCCATGGGCGACGAGCGCCACCCCTATGCGCGCGCGCAGTCGACCGGCAAGCAAGTGGCTGTGGTCGGCGCGGGGCCGGCGGGCCTCGCCTGCGCCCACCGCCTGGCGCTCCATGGCCATGAGGTGACGATCTTCGAGGCGCGCAAAAAATCCGGCGGCCTCAATGAATATGGCATCGCCACCTACAAGGCCGTCGATCATTTCGCGCAGAAGGAAGTGGACTTCATCCTGGCGATCGGCGGCATCAGCGTGGAACATGGCAAGGCGCTGGGCAAGAACCTGAAGCTCGCCGATCTTCAGGCTCGTTTCGATGCGGTGTTCTTAGGCCTGGGCCTCGCCGGTGTGAACGCGCTGAACGCCAAGAACGAGGATGCAGAGGGAATCGAGGACGCCGTCGATTTCATCGCCGGTCTCCGGCAGGCAAAAAATTTCGGTAGAATTCCCGTAGGCCGCCGCGTGCTGGTGATCGGCGGCGGCATGACGGCCATCGACGCCGCCGTGCAGTCGAAAAAGCTGGGGGCCGAGGATGTCACGATTCTTTACCGGCGCGGCGAAGCGCAAATGAAGGCCAGCCCCTATGAACAGGATCTGGCGCAGATCAACGGCGTCACCATCAAGCACTGGGTCATGCCGAAGAAGGTTCTGGTGAAGAACGGCAAGGCCGTGGGCCTCGCTTGCGAATATACGGAAGAAAAGAAGGGTAAGCTCGCGGGCACCGGCGAAACCTTCGATCTCGCCGCCGACATGATCTTCAAGGCCATCGGCCAGACCTATGTGGATGTGCTCGATGGCGCGCTGCTGCTGGAAGGCGGGCGCATCGCTGTGGACGCGGAAAAACGCACCAGCGTCTCCGGCATCTGGGCGGGCGGCGATTGCGTGGCGGGCGGCCAGGACCTGACGGTCGCGGCCGTCCAAGACGGCAAAGTTGCCGCCGAATCCATTCACCGCGCGCTGAACGCAAGATGAAGAACATCCTGGTCATCGACGGCGCGGACAATTGTGCTTATGACATCTTCGCTGCGTCGGAACAGTTGTTCAGCGTGATCTTTCCAGGCGAGGGGCAGGATATCGCCTTCATCGATGAAGTATTCGACGACGCCCCGTCTGTAGACGACATGGAGAAGATGATGGAGGACCTCTGGAAACGCCCGGTGAAAAAGGCGTCCGTTCAGGGAATCCACGGCACCTTGTTTTACCAGCTTGAGTTCAAAAAGCCCTACTATCCCAACCGCCGCGATAGCGATCTTGACGGCCGGGGCCGGTAGGCACAAGCCCGCGAGGAGTAATATCATGGCTGACCTTCGCACCAACTTCGTCGGCATCAAGTCTCCCAATCCCTTCTGGCTGGCCTCGGCCCCGCCCACCGACAAGGAATACAACGTCGTCCGCGCCTTCAGGGCGGGCTGGGGCGGCGTGGTGTGGAAGACGCTGGGCGAGGAAGGCCCGCCCATCGTCAACGTCAACGGCCCTCGCTATGGCGCCATCCACGGCGCTGACCGCCGCCTGCTCGGCCTCAACAACATCGAACTCATCACCGACCGTCCGCTGGAGATAAATCTTCAGGAGATCAAGCGCGTGAAGCGCGACTGGCCGGACCGCGCCGTCGTCGTCTCCCTCATGGTGCCGTGCGAGGAAGAGCCGTGGAAGAAAATCCTCAAGCGCGTCGAGGAAACCGATGCCGATGCGGTGGAACTGAACTTCGGCTGCCCGCATGGCATGAGCGAGCGCGGCATGGGCGCCGCGGTGGGCCAGGTTCCTGAGTATATCGAAATGGTGGCGCGCTGGTGCAAGCAGCACACGCGGATGCCGGTGATCGTCAAGCTCACGCCCAACATCACCGACATCAGGAAGCCCGCCCGCGCGGCGCTGCAGGGCGGGGCCGATGCCGTGTCGCTCATCAACACCATCAGCTCCATCGTGTCCGTCGATCTCGACAATTTCGCGCCCATGCCGACGATTGACGGCAAGGGCTCGCATGGCGGCTATTGCGGCCCGGCGGTGAAGCCCATCGCGCTCAACATGGTGGCTGAGATCGCGCGTGATCAAGAAACCCGGGGGCTTCCCATTTCCGCCATCGGCGGCATCACCACCTGGCGCGATGCGGCGGAGTTCATCGCCATGTCGGCGGGCTCCGTGCAGGTCTGCACCGCCGCCATGACCTATGGCTTCCGCATCGTCGAGGAGATGCAGTCGGGCCTGTCGCGCTGGATGGACGAGAAAGGCTACGCAACCATCGAGGAGTTCCGCGGCCGCGCCGTGCCCAATGTCACGGACTGGCAATATCTCAACTTGAACTATGTCACCAAGGCGAAGATCGACCAGGATCTCTGCATCAAATGCGGCAGGTGCTATGCCGCCTGCGAAGATACCTCGCATCAGGCCATCATGAAGGAGAAGAATGGCAAGCGCCATTTCGAGGTGATGGACAATGAATGCGTGGCCTGCAACCTCTGCGTGGAAGTGTGCCCCGTGGATGAGTGCATCACCATGGTGCGCCAGACCTCCGGCACCGATCCGCGCACGGGACGGCGCATCGATCCCGCCTATGCCAACTGGACGCAGCACCCCAACAACCCTGCGTCACTGAAGGCCGCCGAATAGTCATTGCACCTTCCCGCCCCGCACCCTAGCTTTCCGGTGGAAACTGGAAAATTGCGAGGAGGGCCGCATGTCCTACAAGACCATTCTGGTGTCTCTGAACGAAGTGCCACGCATTGCAGCCGTGGCGAAATCCGCAGGCGTGTTGGCGCGGGCGCTCGGCGCCCATGTGGCGGGGCTTTATGTGGTGCCGGCGGTGCAGGTCTATCCGTCAGTCGGCTTTGAAGCTGCGCCGCAGGTCTTTGAAGGCAACCGCACCTATTTCAAGGATTCCGCCGCAAGCGTGCGCTCGGCCTTCGAGGCGGCGATGAACGGCGAAGGCGTTCCCTTCTCCTATCAGGAGATCGAGGCGCAGACGCCGCTGATCGCCGACGACACCATCGCGCAGGGGCGCTCCGCCGATGTGATCGTTGTCTCCACCACCAATCCTGACGCCGCGACCGGCGTGGAGCGCGATTTCGTCGAGCAGGTCATTCTGGGCGCCGGCCGACCGGTCATCGTCCTTCCCTTCACCGGCGACATCACCCTGTCGCTCGACGAGGTGATCGTCGGCTGGGATGGCGGGCGCGAAGCGGCGCGCGCCGCCTTCGATGCCCTGCCGCTTCTCAAGGCGGCAAAGAAGGTGCGCATCATCCGCGCCGATCCGCAGAAGGATCCGGCGCTCAAGGGCACCGTGCCGGGCGCCGATTTGGCCGAAAGCCTGGCCCGCCATGGCGTCAAGGCGCAGACGGAAGGCTTCCCCACCGATGGCACCGATGCGGGGCAGGCGCTGCTCCGTTGCGCCAGTGACGCGGGTGCCGGGCTCATCGTCATGGGTGCTTATGGCCACAGCCGCCTCACCGAGTTCATTTTCGGCGGCGCGACGCGGGCCGTTCTCACCAAGCTCAACCGCCCCGTGCTGATGTCGCATTGAGGACAGGACCATCATGTTAAAAAAGATCAGGCTGGAACTGGCGCGCGACGCCGATTTCCCCGAAGGCTCGCCCAACTACGGCTATGAGTTTTCAGCCCCGCTCGACGGCAAGGGTCATATCGATGTGGCGGCTTTCCACGACTTGAAAGAGCGCTGCCGCGTCCGCCGTTTCCGCCCCGGCGAAGCCGATGACGTGGGCCATCTGGTGCGCAAGCCCGGCGGCTCATGGGCCTTTCACTATGACATTCATAGCGATGAGGAAGACGACGAGTCAGGCTACCGCTTCGGCGACCACGCCTTCGCGCCCGGCGAATATGTGTCCGTCAAGGAAGACGACGACCGCCTGCGCACCTTCAGGGTGACGCAGGTGAGGGATATTTAGAACGCGCTTGCCTCGGGGGCTTGGCCCCGCTACCCATCGCGCCACAATTTCAAGGCGTGAGGATTGCGCATGGCATCGTTCAAGATTTTCCTGCTTCCCGGTGACGGCATCGGCCCCGAGGTGATGCGCGAGGTCGAGGCGATCCTCGGCTGGTTCAACGCACAAGGCATTGCCAAGTTCGAGATCGACCGCGGCCTCGTTGGCGGTTGCGCCTTTGATGCCCATGGCAAGGCGATTTCCGAAGCCGACATGCAGAAGGCCATGGCGGCCGATGCCGTGCTGTTCGGCGCGGTGGGCGGACCCAAATGGGACAAGGTGCCTTACGACGTGCGCCCCGAGGCGGGCCTGCTGCGGCTCCGGAAGGATCTGGGCCTGTTCGCCAACCTGCGCCCCGCCATCTGCTATCCCGCCCTCGCCGATGCCTCTTCCCTCAAGCGCGAGGTAGTTGAAGGCCTCGACATCCTGATCGTCCGTGAACTGACGGGCGGCGTCTATTTCGGCGAGCCCAAGACCATCACCGACCTCGGCAACGGCCAGAAGCGCGGCATCGACACGCAGGTCTATGACACATTCGAGATCGAGCGCATTTCCAAGGTGGCGTTTGAACTCGCCCGCACACGGCGCAAGAAAGTGTCCTCCGCCGAGAAGCGCAATGTGATGAAGACGGGCGTGCTGTGGAACGAGGTCGTCACCCGCGTTCACGCCGAAAGCTACAAGGACATCACGCTCGAGCATGTGCTGGCCGACAATTGCGCCATGCAGCTGGTGCGCTGGCCGAAGCAGTATGATGTGATCGTCACCGACAACCTTTTCGGCGACGTGCTCTCCGACGTGGCGGCGATGCTCACCGGCTCGCTTGGCATGCTGCCTTCCGCCTCGCTCGGCGCACCCGATGCCAAGACGGGGCGGCGCAAGGCGCTCTATGAGCCGGTGCATGGCTCAGCACCCGACATCGCGGGCACGGGCGCCGCCAACCCCATCGCCATGATCGCCAGCTTCGGCATGGCGCTCCGCTATTCCTTCGGGCTCGGCGAATGGGCGGACAAGGTGGATCAGGCGATCGCCAATGTGCTGGCCAAGGGCATCCGCACCAAGGATATCGCAGGGAGCGCGGCGGCCAATGCCACGACCACCCAGATGGGCGAGGCGATCCTCGGCGAATTGAAGGCGCTGGCCTGAGACCGCATGGCCTCTTGCGCATGAAGGCTCGAACGCTCATCCTTCCCCGCCTTGAGGGGGAAGGATGAAAATGCCGCACGCGCTTGAGCATGGCCACGCACACACGCCCGGCTGCCTCTGCCAGACGCCAGCCTTTGCAAGGCTGAACGCCATCCTCAGCTTTAAATTCACCCGCCGGGCCTTCCTGGGCGGCGCAGGCGTTGCCGGGCTCATGGCGTTCTGGCCGAAAGAGGCGATGGCGGGCATTCCCGCAGCTCCTCCATCCTCCATCGCTTTCACCAACATCCGCCTCTTTGACGGCAAGGCCGGCAAGCTGTCCGATGGCAAGACGGTGATCGTGAGCGGCAACAAGATTTCTGCTGTTCAATCCTCAGAAGCGCCGCTCGCGCCCGATGTGCAGAAGATCGATTGCGGCGGCAAGACGCTGATGCCGGGACTGATCGACAATCACTGGCACACCATGATGGCCTCGCTTCCCATGCAGGTGCTGATGATGGCCGAGATCGGCTTCATCAACCTCGCGGCGGCGGCGGAAGCCGAGCGCACGCTGCTGCGCGGCTTCACCACGGTGCGCGACATGGCGGGGCCGAGCTTCGGCCTGAAGCGCGCCATCGACATGGGAATGACGCCCGGCCCCCGCATCTGGCCGTCGGGCGCCATGATCTCGCAGACCTCGGGCCATGGCGATTTCCGCTTTCCCTATGAAATCCCTTCAAGCCCCAATGCGCCGTTGAGCCGCGCCGATGCGGCAGGCGTGGGTGCGATTGCCGATGGCGTTCCCGAAGTGCTCAAGCGCGCCCGCGAGCAGCTGATGCTGGGCGCCAGCCAACTCAAGCTGGCGGCGGGCGGCGGCGTATCGTCCCCCTATGATCCCATCGATGTCAGCCAGTATACGGAGCCGGAATTCCGCGCCGCCGCGGATGCGGCGGAGGATTGGGGCACCTATGTCGCCGTCCACGCCTATACGCCGCGCGCCATCCAGACGGCCATCCGGGGCGGCGTCAAATGCATCGAGCATGGCCAGCTGATGGATGAGACGACGGCGAAAATGATGCAGGAGAAGGACATCTGGCTTTCGACCCAGGCCTTCCTCGACAATGAATTTTCCAATCCGCAAACCGGCGAGGCGCGGCAGAAGCAGCTTCAGGTGGCCGCCGGCACCGACAACGCCTACAATTTTGCCAAGTCCCTCAAGCTCAAGACGGCATGGGGAACCGATATCCTGTTCAATCCCGCAGGCACGGCCAACCAGGGCGCGCTGCTCACCACGCTGACGCGCTGGTATGAACCCGCCGACATTCTCATCATGGCGACGGGCACCAACGCCGAACTGCTTGCCATGTCAGGCCCGCGCACGCCCTACCCCGCCAGGGTCGGCGTCATCGAGCCGGACGCCTTCGCAGACCTGTTGATCGTCGATGGCGATCCGTTGGCCGACATCAAGCTGATCGCCGATCCGGAAAGGAATTTGGCGCTTATCATGAAAGATGGGCGCATCTACAAGAACCGGCTGCAATAGGGGGCTTACAATGAAATGGATTTTGACGGCGGCGGCTTTGGCCTCATTGGGAAGCAGCGCGCAGGCCGCCGATCTTTCGGTTCCCGAAACCTCCGATCCCGGATTGGTTCTGCAGATAACGCCGTATTTGTGGGGCGCGGGGCTTGAAGGCGATGTCTCGCCCTTCAAGCGCGGGCCGACAATCGATGTGGACAAGGATTTCTCCGACATTCTCGAACACCTGAACATGGGAGGCTTCGTGAATATCTGGGGCCGCTATGACCGCTTCGTGTTTTCAGGCGACATCATGTATGTCAGCACGACAGACAAGCGTCATTTGAGCATCAGCGACATACCGCTCACCGGCCAGCTTGATACCAAGCAGTTCACCTCCACGCTGATGGGCGGCTACCGCGTTCTCGATGACGCGGCTTTTACGCTCGACGCGCTGGCCGGCGGGCGCTTCTGGCACATTTCAAACGATGTGACGGCGACGGCTGGCCCGCTCACCGGAAAATACGGCGAGAAATTCAGCTGGGTCGATCCCGTCATCGGACTTAGGGCTTTCTATAACATCACTGACAAGTTCTCGATTCTGGCGCAGGCTGACGTGGGCGGCTTCGGCATCGGTTCGAAATCGACCTGGCAGGTGCTGGGCACGGCGAACTACCGCTTCACCGATAACATTTCGATGTCGGCGGGCTACAAGATCCTGGCTGTCGATTACCGCAATGACGGCCACGTGTTCGATACGAAACTGGCAGGGCCGGTGGCGGGCATCACCTTCAGGTTCTAGCCCTTTCCGCACAGTTCGGTGCGGAGCTTCGCCAGCATCTCGATCTGGCCCGTGACGGTGCCCGCGAACGCCCCGCCGGTGCGCTGCGCGGGGAAGGTCTGCGGATGCAAAGGCGAGCCGTAGCTGGCGGGGATCAGCGCGATGCGGCTGGTGCAGATCGCGTTCTTGCCGGGCGGCAAGCCCATGGCGCTTCCGATGCGGCCATTGAGATCACGGATGGTTTTCTCCAGCCGGGGAATAAGGCCATCGACGCCATTTGGCGCCGCAGCTTCCTGCGGCAGGTAAAAAGTCGGCATAAGAAAAACGACCTCATCATCGGTATTTTGCAGAATCCACGCTGCACCCTGCGCATAGCCCAGGATGCGCGGGGTGGACTGCCCTTTCACGGGCGCGGTGCCGCCTTCAAAAACGAATGCCGCCAGAGACGGGTCCTTTGCAAAGCGGGAATATTTCGACTGTTCGAGATTTTGATTCCAGACGCGGAGATTAGGCGCGAAATTCGTAACTGGAGCGCCCGCACTCTTGAAAGCATTGGCGACCGCGGCAAAGCTATAGGGGCTGTTGTTCACCATGCCCACGCGCGGCCCGTTGCCAAAGCGGCCCGGTCCCACAGGCAGGTTCAGCATGTTTCCTTGCCGGAGTTGAGGAACGGGCTCCTGATACATCATCATGATGTCTGGCGCGAAGCCGCTTTGCGCGAACACGCACAGGGTGCGCGGTAATGTTTGCACGGAAATTTTGCCACTTGATTGATCGACGGCAAGGTCTGGTGTTGCAAGAAGCATCTCGCCCATCACGAGTTTGCCGCGCTTCTGCTCATTGGAAAGCTGCAGATTGTGAAGCGCTTCCTTGATTTTCTCGGCATGTTTGACGCCAACATCAGTAGCGTTCCCGCCATCCTTTGCGCGCTCTAACTTGCATTGCTGCTCGGTATTGTCCGAACCCGGGCCTGCCAATATTGCCTTTCCATCGACAACCGGCGGCAGGGTTTTTCCGGCATTGAAAGCATTGCCGAAATTCACTGAGCACTGGACGGGCCGCCCCGGCCAATAGGCCAGCAGGCCGGGCGGCACCACATTCACGTAATATCCATCGACCAGCGGCTGGATCGCCTGAATGTCACGCTGATAGGCTGCATTGCCCGCCGCATCGGCCAGTTCCTCGATCTGCGTCGCCACATGCCAAAAGATCTTGAACCGTCCCTGTTCTGTCTCCGCCGGACGGGGACGGGCAGTGAGGCCCGTGCTTCCCGGCGCGCAGTCCAGCGCCAGCGCCTGCGTGGCGAACAGGGGGATGAGGGCAGCAGCCGCAAGGCGGGACAGAAGTTTCATGGGCGAACCTCTCATGATGTCCTGCGATGTTGCGCAGGAAGACTTGGCGAGAACAAGGCGCCAGAGGTTAATGCCGCATTGCACAAAGCCGTCTTGACATGCCATTGCGGCACTTTAAACAGGGCGAAGGGACAGGCGGAAAACACCGGGAGTTTAATTAAAATGGCAGGACCCGCAGCAGCGAAAAAAACCGGCGCCCCGAAAACCGTAACCCCCAGGGCGCGCCTGCAATATGTGAACATCCGCCTGACGGAACTCGCGGCGGAGCGCCAGAAGCTGGTGCAGGAGCGTGAGGGCCTGCGCAAGGCCGTGGCGGCGGAAAAGCCGGCCAAGTCCTGAGCTTCCCCGGCAGTGAAATGACACAGGCATAATGTGGCCACGCAGAACGAGAAAACATTCCACTGATCTCCTGGCGCCATTCCGCGCCGGGGCGTCCAACGATCTCGTTCTTGACGGCAATGTCTGGCGGGCGACCGGGCCTGATCCCTATATCATCTACAGTCTCGAGAAGCGCGCCAATTCCGGCCCGCTGCTGGTGGAGCTTGATCTCGAAGTTCTTGAAAACCGTGTTGCTCCGCGCATTTATTTTCACCGCCGCAATGGCTTCAGCGAGGATGCCTCGCAGCTGATGCGGCAGACGGGATCCGGGCATTACAGGCTCTATGCCTATGTGCCCAAGGCCTGCAAGCTGCTGCGCTTCGATCCCGCCGAAGCGCCATGCGCCTTTCGCATCCGCCAGTTCAGCGTCACCAAAGTCACGCACGCCACCTTCGCCATGCGCGCCATGCGCAACGGCGCCAATGCCGGGGATGAAAAGCCCGAGCTGCGGCGCCTGGTGAAGGCCATCCGCCATGGCATGGCGCATGGCGTGGCCTTCGAACGCACCGAACAGGTGCAGGAGACCAGCGGCGCGGCGGGAAAATACCAGACCTGGATCAGGCGTTTCGATTATTCGCCCGCCGACCGCGGCACGTATGAAAGCCAGGTTGCCGCGCTCGCCGATCCGCCGCGCTTCGCCGTGCTCATGCCGGTTTACAACACGCCCGCCGATCTGCTGGACAAGGCGATTCAGAGCGTTGTTGACCAGATCTATCCCCATTGGGAATTCTGCATCGCCAATGACAATTCAAGCGCCGCGTGGATCAGGCCGCAGCTTGATGCGTGGGCGGCGCGCGACAAGCGCATCAAGGTCGTTCACCGCAAGGCGAACGGCCACATCGCCGAAGCCACGAACTCCGCCTTCGCCCTCTCCACCGCGCCGTGGATCGCACTTCTCGATCATGATGACGAATTGCGCCCGCATGCGCTGGCCGAAATGGCCATCACCATCGCCAAGCGCCCGGACGCGCAGCTCCTCTATTCGGACGAGGACAAGCTCGATGAGAAGGGCGAACGTTATGACCCCTATTTCAAGCCCGACTGGAACCCTGACCTGTTCCTAAGCCAGAACTATTTGAACCATCTCACCGTTCACCGGCGGAAGAACATCGAGAAGGCGGGCGGCTGGCGGAAGGTCTATAATGGCAGCCAGGATTACGACCTGAATTTGCGCATCACCTCCATGATCAAGCCGGGAACCATCGTCCATGTCCCGCAGGTTCTCTATCACTGGCGCGCTGCGGCAGAATCCATGGCGAATGACGAGTCCTCAAAGAATTATGCGATCGATAATGCCATCAAGGCGCTTTCGTCGTTCGCCGCCGATAACGGGATTGCGGCAAGCGTCGAGCAGATTCCCGATACCAACTGGTATCGCCTCAAATACAGCCTTCCGAAAAGAGTGCCGCTCGTATCCATCATCATCCCCACGAAGAATGGCTATGACATTCTGAAGGCCTGCATCGACTCGATCCGTGAGAAAACCACCTACCCCAAATACGAAATCATCGTCGTTGACAACAACAGCGACGATCCGGTGGCACTTTCATATTTCCGCGAACTTGAGCAATCGGGAACAGCCCGCGTGCTGCCCTATCCGCATCCCTTCAACTATTCGGCCATCAACAATTTTGCCGTCAAAAGCGCCAAGGGAACATATCTGGCGCTGGTCAACAACGACATTACGGTGATTTCACCGGACTGGCTCACCGAAATGGTCTCCCTCGCGGCCCGCCCCGATACTGGCTGCGTTGGCGCGAAGCTGTATTATCCCAACAACACGATCCAGCATGCAGGGGTGATCGTCGGACTTGGTGGCGTTGCCGGTCACAGCCACAAATATTTCGACCGCAAAGCCAAGGGCTATTTCGGCCGTCTGCGCATGGTGCATAATGTTACGGCGGTGACGGCGGCCTGCCTTGTCGTGAAGAAAAAGATATTCAATGAGGTTGGCGGACTCGATGAGGAAAACCTCAAAGTCGCCTTTAACGATGTCGATTTCTGCATGAAAGTCCATAGGGCGGGGTACTACAATGTGTGGACTCCTTTCGCCGAACTCTATCACCATGAATTCGATCAGCCGGGGTGCGGAAGACGACCCGGTAAAACAGGAACGGTTCAAAAACGAGATCCTGTTTATGAAATCGAAATGGGGCGGTGAACTCCTGCGCGATAAATTCTATTCGCCGAACTTAACAAAGAAATACGAAGACTTTTCGATAATATCTGAGTGAGCAGAATTGGAACACGCCATGCTGCGCAACTATGTTTTCCTCCACATCCCCAAGACCGGGGGCACCTCGCTTCGCACTGCGATCGTGCAATCATTCGAGAAAAAAGGCTATTTGGTTATTTATGACTACGTGAACCATGAAATTTCCACGCCATGGCTGCGCAGCGCTGCAACTTCCGGCGACGCGGGCGCGTTAGTTCGAAACAATGTAGAGCACGCAAAAGAAATGCTGCTCATAGGGCATTTTCCAGCTAGTAAATTTATCTCTAGCTTTCATCCCGCTTCTTTTTTCACATTTTTGCGAGAACCATTTGCCCAAATTTATTCTAATTACAATCATCACGTGAGCCATCACGGATATACAAAAACATTCGAAGAATTCATTGCGACGCCTCTTTTCCAGAATATACAATGGCGGCTTTGCAACAAATTGGATATTTCAGAAATTGGTTTCGTCGGGCTATTGGAGCAAGTAGAAGATGACTTGCCGAGACTAGTTGAGTTTCTGGGAATTCCACTCGAGTTAAAACACCGCAATGTGGGTAACTACGCGCTTAACAGCGATTTAGTCCGTGAAAAATATGAGGCGATGGTTCAAAAATTTAATCCCCTGGACTTCGAACTCTACGAACATGCCAAAGCTGTGGTAGCAGATAAGAGAAAGAGGGCGGAGGAAAAAATAGGCGGCGGTGTTGTGAATGCAACGAGAGTCTAGCGCACGAGAAATCCGCGGATGGGCGATTGCAGACGGAGGGCGGAAGATTGCGACGGTAGCGCTTTGCAACGGCCGCGGGGAAATTCTAGAGAAGAAACCCGCTGATATCTTCCGTGCCGATCTGAAACAAAAGGGGATTATTGAGCACGGAGTAGGCGGATTCCAATTCGCGATTCCCGAAACAGCTTCTGAAAATGACTTGCGGATTGAATTGTGTGGAACCAGCACTTTTACTATTCCCAAGCTCAAAGACTTGAGCGGCGGATCGAAGCCGGTCCAGCAAGCCAGAAAATTCGAGGATGATTAGACCGTTGAAACCGAAAAGAAAATCGGACCGCAGTCGAGAAGAAAAACGCGCTGCAAGATTGAAGCCTGGATTTGTGAGCCGCTTGAGTGCCTCTGCCTTGAGCGAAGCGGAGATATCTGTTGCTGACGTGCGGCCAGCGGTCCTGCTGAACAAAGATCTCAATCTCATGGTTTCTTGGTCTGCAAAATCTGCCTGTACCAGTATCTACGTGTGGTTTGCGCATGCTTCAGGTTTTGGAGACGAAATTTCTGAATTATCCAATTGGCCGCATGATCATCGCAAAATGATATACGAAAAATCGGAATTGCGGCATAGCGCGCTGATGCAAGACTTTAGCGAATATGTGTTCCTTAAAGTGATCCGCGATCCTTTTGACCGTGCGGTGAGCATGTATCGGCACGCACTGGCGTGCGGCATTTGTGATCCGCTCTTTGACAGGCATCAACGGCGACCGGCAGTAAATTCGTTGACAGGATATTCTTTTTTGCAATATTTGGAATTGCTTGAATCGATTGATCTCTGGAACGTCGATGTTCACCTAAGACCGCAGTTTCACCCTGTTGAACGCAGGTCTGTTCCCAAGTTTGTTATTAATCTGAGCAAACAGGATCTCTTCGCGGAATTGAATGTGTTTGAAGATAGGTTCGGCTTGCGGAAAACGGATTTCACCGCAATGGAGTGGCTCCACGTGATGGAAGGAAAGCGGAAGGCGGCGCAGGAAGATCAGGCAGGCGGCAATTTCGAGGACACGCCAATCACCAAGCATGATGTTGCGGCCAAGAAATTCCCCAGCTATTCCCAGCTTCTCTCGCCCCGGACCCGCCGGAAAATCGAACAAATCTATGCAATTGACTTTGTTTCCTATCGGGACAATCTGTGATTTCAATGTCCGGCACGCCACAATGCGCCGTTCAATGAGAGGGTGCTGCCTTGGCTGCCAATGAAGGTTTTTTCGTCGAGAATGCTGCACCCCTGACGGATGGCGCGCGGGCGGCGTTTTGCGTGCTTGGCATGCCGCGCGGCGGCACCACCATGACGGCCAAGCTGCTGCAGGCGGCGGGCATTTTCATGGGCCAGTCCCTTCCGGTGACGGCAGAAGACCCGGATTTTGCAAAGCTCCTGAAAGACAAGGCTCCGGATCGCGGCGAATTCGACGCGCTGCTGGCCACCCGCTTCGGGGCGCACCGGCGCTGGGGTTTCAAGGCGCCTTACAAGAACCACTGGGACTTGCTGGACGCTATCCCCGATTCCCGCTTCGTCGTGGTCTTCCGCGATGTGCTGGCGGTGGCCAACCGCAACCGCATTTCCACCAGCGCCGATCTCCTGTCCAACATGGCCGCCAACCTGGCACTGCAAACGCAGCTTGCGCGGTTCATCGCCAAGAGCGGCCGCCCGGTCTTCATGTTTTCCTATGAAAAGGCCGTGCTGGAGCCGCAGCCCATCATCACAGCGCTTCAGGATTTCTGCGGTGCGGGCAGCAATGCCGCCACCCGGGCCGCCATGATGGCGGTCATCCGCCCCAATGATTCCGAATATGCCGAGGTGATGGACAGGCTGGCCAGCAATGTCTCCTGCAATCTCGACATCGTGAATCCGCACCGGATCGCCGGGTGGGCGCGCGCCGCTTCGGGCAAGCATCTGAACATCAGGATCACCGTGAACGGCGAAGCCGTGGCCGAGGTGGTGGCCGACCGCCCCCGCGATGATCTTTCGCGCCATTTCGGCGATGCCGGCGACTATGCCTTCGAGGTGCCGCTGGAGGCTGGCCTCTATGCCGGAAAGCCCCTGTCGGTCGAGGTGCGGGATGCCGGAACGGGCGCTGTCCTGGCCCGCCGCGCCGTCCCCGCATAAGACCGGACGAACAGGCAGATGCCCGCCCGCCCGGCAATGTTTTCCGTTGCCGTGATCCTCGCCATTTACAAGCCCGATGCGCAGCGCCTGGAGCGGCAGCTTGAATGCCTGTTCGCGCAGGAGGACGTGGCCATCGAGGTCTTCGCCGTGCTCGACCGGGCGGGAGATGAAGGGGCGGCACAGCCTCCCGTGCTGCACCGGTATCCCCTGCGCCTCATCGAGCCGCCGCATCATCTGGGCGCGCGCGGGGCCTTTGCCGCGGGGCTCGCCGCGGCACTGGCCGCCGGCGGCACGGAGGATCGCCTCTTCGCCTATTGCGATCAGGATGATGTCTGGCATCCGCGGAAGCTGGCTGAAACCGCAAGTGCGTTGCGCGGGGCAAATGCCGCGCTGGCCCATTGCGATGCGCGGGTGGTGCGGGCCGATGGTAGCGTGGTGTCTCCGTCCCTGCACCGCTTCGAGCGCCGCGAGGAGGCGGCCGATCTTCTGGACGCCATTCTTCTCAACAGCGTCACCGGCATGACGGCGGTGTTCACCGCCGCCACCGCCCGCCTTGCGGTGAAACTGATGGACGGACTTCCCTCCGCCGTTCTCCATGATCATGTGACGGCCGTGGCGGCGATGGCGATGGGGCCCGTGGTGCGGGTTCCGCAGCCGCTTGTCGATTATGTGCAGCACGGGGAAAATGTCTTGGGCGCCAGCGTTCCGCCGCTGCCGCACTGGTGGCAAAGGTCCTTCGTGCTGAAGGATGTCAGGGCCTACCGGCAGACCTCGGCGCGGGTGTTTGAAGACCGGCGGACGATCGCCGCCGCCTTGCAGCGCGAGGGCATTGCGCTGGGGCCGATGGCGGAGATGTTCCGGCTGCCGCCGCGCGTTTCTTCCCTCCGCCTGCTGATGCTTTATACGCTGGCCTTCTGGTCGCGCATGCTGGACGGCAGGCCGCGCCGCGCCATGTGGTGCTGGCGCCTTGGCGATGCCGCGCTGTTCGGCGCCACGGCCTCCGGCGCGCTTGAAAAAACCGCCTGACAAACTTACAAAACCCGGGACGGGAGTGAAACATGGCAGAACGGCCCAGCAAGGCGGCAGCATCGGCTGCCAAAGCGGATGTCAAAAAACAGAAGCCGGCGGCACAGGATGCGCCGGTTGTGGCGAAGGCCGGGGCTCCGGCCACGGCACGGCTGCCATCCTATGTTCCGCCGCCCATGTTTCTCAACGCGCTGGTGCGGCGTGAGCGCGGGCCGAATGGCCGCGAGAGCGTAACGATGCCGGTCGAAGCCTATCGCAAGCTTCTCGCCGCCGCCGCCGCCGCGGTGTTCGACGAAGCTGACTATTTGAGCCGCAATGACGATGTGCGCGCGCTGGTCGAGAAGGGAACGCTGCTCTCCGGCCTCCAGCATTATGTCTCTGACGGCTATACCGAGAGGCGCGCCTCCCTGAAAATTCCGGTGGATGATCCGTGGTATCGCAAGATTTATCCCGATGTGGCCGAGCAGATCACCGCCGGGCAGTTCAAGGACAGCGCCGACCATTTCACACGGTCCGGCTTTCAGGAGGGACGCGTTCCCGCCGAGATCTATGCGGGCGACATTGCCGAATGGCGTGAAATTGTCCGGAAAAACGGCGGAACGCGATAGACAGCGGCGGGACGCGCGCCCGCTGCTGCCCGTCAACCGTCCGCGCCTGCCGGATGCCGCGGCGCTGCTTCCATACCTCCGCCGCATCGACGAAAGCCGCCATTACACCAATTTCGGGCCGCTCGAGAGCGAGTTCCGGCTGAGGCTGGCCGGGCATCTGGGCATGGGGCCCGAATGCCTCACCCTGGCCGCATCGGGAACGGCAGGGCTCACCGCCACCCTGCTCGCGGTGGCCGGGCGGGCCACGCCGCAAAAACCTCTCTGCGCCATCCCCTCCTACACATTCGTGGCCACGGCAGTTGCCGCCGCCGCCTGCGGCTACACGCCGTTCCTCGTCGATGTGGACAGGGAAAGCTGGGCGCTTGATCCTCGCGTGATTGCCGCTTTGCCCGAACGCGACAAGATCGGCGCTGTCATACCCGTAGCACCTTATGGGAAACTGTGCAGTGTGAGGTCATGGGAACAGTTTCGGATCGAAACTAATATTCCTGCAGTCATCGATGCCGCTGCATCCTTTGATGCGCTTCCAGAAATTTCGGCGGAAGTTCCCATTGTTGTAAGTCTCCACGCCACCAAAACGCTGAGTTCTGGCGAGGGCGGCTTCATCATGGCCGAAAATCCGCCGCTGATCGACAGGTGCCTGCGCGCCCTGAATTTCGGTTTCTTCGACGGCCGCAACAGCGTCGGGCCGAGCATCAACGGAAAACTCAGCGAATATCACGCTGCCGTAGGCCTCGCCGATCTTGATGGCTGGGCACAAAAGCGCTCTTCATTCATAGGCTTGGCAAACCTGTATAGACAGGAAGCATCGCACTTGGGTGTCTCTGGCCTGCTTCACGCAACGGAGAGCCACGCCAACCCCTATGTGCTCTATGAAACTCTGCCCGGCACGGCTGGCGTTGTCTTGAGGGAGTTGAGGGAAGATGGTATCGACACGCGCCTATGGTATGGCGGCGGTTTGCACAGGCAAACGGAGTTTTCCACCTGCCCCCGCACCGCCATGGCGGTGACCGATGATCTGGCCCCCCGGGTGATCGGACTGCCGGTTGCCGTGGACATAACGGCAGGCGATGTGGCGCGCGTGCTCTCCGCCATCGCCCGCGCTGAGGCCTGCCCTAAGCTGTAGCGATCGGGCTTTTCTCGTAAAGCGCGCGTTCCTCAAGCCAGAATTCGCCGAAGTCGGTGTTCTGATGCCCTTCAAACCATGGCCCGCCATTGGTGTAGTGAATAGCGTTGGGAATCTCCGCTGGTTTTGGATATTCCCCGGAGAGAAAATTCCAGCTCAGCGGCAGCGAGCCGATATCCTTGTCCTCGAGCCAGCTGAACCGGTGGAGATATTGCGGCGTCTGGCTGTTCACAACCTCGGGCGTCAAAGCCTTCACTGCCTCATGCCCGCCATTGAAGACCATGAAGGAAGACCAGTTCTTGCGCGGATAGACATGCTGCGCCTTGCCGTCCATTTTGACAGCCAGCGCCGGGGTGTAATCATGCTGAACCACATAAACGGCCTTGGCCGGGTCGAGCGTGTCAAGTACCTTGCGCACATCGGTTGTAAACACAAAGTCACAATCGACAAAGATGCTCCAGCCGTCATAAGCCGCCAGATAGGGCGTCAGGAAGCGCGAGATCGAAAATTCGGTGGACGCCTTGGCATCCACGGGCCGCGTGTAGAGCCCCAACTCGCGCAGCGCCTGGAGCTTCAGCGGAAACACCGGCAAATCTGCCGTGCTGTGGCGCAGCAGGGAATGGCGGCAGACCTGCCATGCAATGTCTTCCCGGCTGTCATACCCGACATAGATTTTCATGGCCCGCTCCATCATGCCGTTGCACCGCAATATTACGCATTAGAAAACTATTCCGGGCGCGGTCAACCGCCAATCACCGCTGCTGAAAATTGGTTGCAGCGGACCGAAACATGATAGAACCGGGCTTTCGGCGGGATTGTTAACAGAATGAAAAATCTTAATTTTTCCGGAACCGCCGTCATTGACCAGTTGGCGGGCGGGGATTTTCACGGCTGGGCCTCGATCGCCGACGCCGATGTGGCGCGTGATGCCTCGCTGCAAAACGCTGGCCTTGTGCTCAGCATGGCCGGAACCCCCGTTGCCACCGCCCGCCGGATGATCGCCCGGCCGGATGTTGACCGCATCAAGGGCCAGCCCGGAATAGCCAAGGGGTTCCGCATTCCCGCCGCGCCGCTGCTGGCCATGGCGCAACTTTCTGGACGGGGGGCTTGCGAATCCCTCGTCCTGGAATTCGGCAGCGTGCGCCTGAAACTGGCGGAACAGGCGGCAAAACTGCGAGACCTCAGCCTGTTTCGCATGCTTCATCTGGCCGCCCCCGGTGGCGCCTTCACCATCGCCGATCTCTGGTTTGCCACCAGCAACGAACTCAGGATGCGGATCGAGGCGGTCAAACCCGCCTTTGGCGAGCGCCCGCCCTATCGCGTGAATATCTATCAGCCCGGAAGCGGCCCCGAAGTTCAACTGAACCTGTTGAGCAGCACCCAGATTCAAGAGGATGGCATCGCATTTCTCTCCGCGTCGCTGCCCAATCCCTGCCTCCCCATGCTGCTCACGGTTTCATCGGCCAACGGCCAGATCGTCGCGATGGATGCCGTTCTCTTTCCCTCGTTGTGCCGGGGCGGCCTCCATCATGACGAATTGCGCGCCATGGGCGGCGAGGCCGGTTACATCGCCGATCTCCGCGCCTATTCCATGACGCTGTTCCGCGCCTTCACCTCCGGTTCGCAGGACAATACCGCAAAGCGGATTTCCACGCTCGATATCGATACGCGCTCCTGCAACGGTGGCGAGCCGCTGCTGCAGGCACCGATGTTACGCTGGCTAACGGAGACGCATGGGCTGACCATCGCCATCCCCGGCGATGCACCGGAGCGCGTGCATTTGCCGGAGAGCCTCGGATCTCAGGACGGGGCGGCCAAACGCAGCGGAACCCTGACGCTTGCGCTGCCTGCCGCTGCTCTCCCCACCCTTGCGGCCCTCGCTTTTCAAGCCCCGGCGGATGCCGGAGGCAGGACCGCCGTTCCCTTCGTCACCGCAGATGCGGGTGACGGCAGGCCACGCTGGTATGTCTCACTGCCGACCGGCATCGGCTGGCTTGCGCCCTTTCAGCCGCAGGGAAGACCGCTCGTGTATCCCCAACTCTCGGATACCGGGAACGCCGGGCTTGACGGCGCGCTTCCGGAGGCGCCGATGGCCATCCGCTTTACCGCTCCCGTTTCTCTGGTGGATAGCGCCTCTCTTTTTCCTGCGCCGGAAAGGCTTGGGATTGAACGCGGGGGCACGGCAGTCTCGGTCATCATTCCGGTGCGGAACGGCGCTGTTCATGCCACGGCGCTGCTTGCCTCTCTTGCCAGCCAGACGATCGCCAAATGGCTTGAAATCCTGATCGTCGACAACCGCTCCGGCCCGGCAGAGCGCCGCGCCATCAAACAGGCGGCTGACGCGATATTCCCCGGCGCGACGCGCATTCTGGACCTTGACGCACCGTTCAACCACAGCGCCGCCATCAACCTCGCTGCCGCCGCCGCCACAAGCGACACCCTCTGCGTGATCGACAGCGATTTGATCCTGCACGATCCGCGCACCCTGGCCGTGCTGGCAACCCTGGCTGCCCATCAGCGCGTGGGAACCGCCGCCTGCATGCTGCTGCAGGGAACGCCCGGCAAGCCCGACAGCCTACGGTATCAGTCCGCCGGCCTGTTCCCCATGGGAATAGCGTTCGGCGGCAAGCCCCGCATCACCTGGAGCGAGCCTGACTGCGCCTCGGCGATTGGGACGGCCACATATCCCGTCGCCGCGAACAGCTTCACGCTCTCGGCCTTTCGCCGCGATGTCTGGATCAAGCTCGGCGGCGTGGCGGACGACCGGCTGGCGGCAGACCATAATGACACGGATTTCGGCGTCCGCGCCCTTGCCGCCGGGCTGACCAATCTGTGCACCACCGCCGTTTCCGCCTTCCATGTGGGGCGCGCCACGCGGGGGCCGGATTTCGACGGCTTCGCACCAGCGCACATCCACCCCGTTGATCTCGACCGGCTGCTGTCCGCCACCACGCTCCTGCGGCGGCTCGGCTGATGCGTCTTTGCGTCGTCACACCATCCGAAGAGTTCGCGGCCTCCGCCGGCGTCCGCATCCGCTATGACCGGCTTCAGGCGGCAGCACCCGGCATGGGGCACGCCATCGACATTATCCCCATCACGGAATTTCTGTCGCCCGGCGATTTCCGCCACGATGCCTATGTGTTTGCCAAGACCTATTCCCCGGTTGCGGTTCTCCTCGCCTGGCGCATGCGGCAGGCGGGAAAGCCGGTTGGGATCGATGTGTTCGACGACTATTTCACCCAGCATGAGGACGCCCGCCTGCTGCGCTACCGGCAATGGTTTTCCGCCATGCAGGCGCCGGTTGATTTCTATCTGTGCTCGACGCCGCGGCTCGCGGAAGCGATGGCGCCGCTGACAGGCGGCAAGCCGGTCCATATCATCGCCGATCCGGCGCCCGCCGTGGGCATTGAAGACATGGCCCTTGCCTTGAGGCGCAAGCAGGAATCATTCGCGGCCAGCCGCCAATTGCGGATCTTGTGGTTCGGCATCGGCGACAATCCCTATTTTCCGGTCGGCATCCATGACCTTGCGGCCCATGGCGCGCTTTTGGCGGGCCTTGCGGCGCCGGGCGTGGAGGTGACCCTCCGCATACTGACGAATCTCCGCGCCCTGAATGCCCAAGGGCTTGCCCGGCTCCGCCACCTGCCCATCCCCTATACAATCGAAGAATGGACGGAGCAGCGCGAAGCGGAAGAGCTGGCGCAGGCCCATGCCGCCTTTCTTCCCGTCAGCGCGCAGCCCTTCAGCCGCGTGAAGTCGCTCAACCGCGCCATCACCGCATTGGCGTCGGGCACGCAGGTTCTGGCGGCGGGCTTTCCGCTGTATGATCCGCTGGCGGAGTTCATCTATGAAGACGCAGGCCTGCTCATGAAGGATTACGCCGGAGGGCTTTCCCGCCTCCGCCCCGAAACCCTTCCAGCCTTTTCAGCCGCGCTGCAAAGGCTCGCCAATCCGGTGAGCGGCGTTGAAACGATGTTCGCCGCCCTGTCCGCCTGCAAGTCTCCTGCAGAGCACGCACCGGCACACGGCAAGGCGTTTTCATCTCACCTGCTGGTCGTCCACGGCGCCCAGCCGGATGGCCGCGCCCACAAGCTGGCCGCCCGCTTCAATTGCCTGACGGTGCTGGGCCCCGACTGCCGTGAAAACCTGAATTGCAATATCCGCTTCACGGCCACGGACGCTGGCGTTCGGGTCTTCGTGGAGGAGAACACCGCCGGGCTGCTGGCAGCGCGATGGCATCAGCATCTCAAGCCGCACGGCATGATCGGCGGCGCAAATTTCCGCGAACTGATGCCGGGGCAAGGCGTGCCGGTGATGGATCAGGCTGTCTCCCGTCTTCTCGCAATGCCCGGCATTGCGAGGCTCGCCGCCGCCGCACCCGCCATCAGGCAGCAGACCGCAGCGATTCTCAAAGCGCTGTTTCCCGGCGCCCATCTGGTGGTCAACGACAGGCTGGCGCTGGGGGAACCCTCCTCATGGAGCAGCGCATGAGCCGTTCCATCATATTCCTCGCCGACCAGGTGCAGGATGTGAACATCATCCGCCCGCTGCTCGCCCTGGCGCGCCGCCACACGCAGGCGGATGTGATGGTGATGGCCACCTCCCAGTTCTTTAGCCGCGATGGCACAGGCGTCTGGCAAATGGAATTGCGCGCCATCTGCGGGCGGCTGGGCATTCCCGTTTATGAGTGTGCCAGCCCGTTCGAGGCCGTGCGGCTTCTGCAGGGCAATCATGGATTGCTGATTGCCGCCGCCGAAATCGAATGCCGATGCCCATGCGGCGGCGCATGACATCTTTGCTGCCGCGCCATCGGGTTTCCTGTGCGTGACGCTGCAGCACGGTTTTGAATGCGTGGGCTTCCTGCACAATGCCGCGCATGACCGCGCCCACGGCCGCCACGCCGTCTTCAATGCCGACGTGATTTGCGGCTGGTTCGGAAATGACATCCTGCGCTCCGTCGGCCCGTGGGAATCCTCCAAGCTCATCATCACCGGCCCGCCCTTGTTGCTGCCGCAGCCTGACTCCGGCGAAGTCGATGACACGTTTTCCCTGCCGCGCGTGATCGAGGGCCTGACGGGCGAAACCCGGGTGACCGGCGAACAGCCGCATCGCCGGACCGCCCCAAGCAAGCACATGCGGCCCTGCCTAATCTGCGAGAACCTTCATTCCGTGCGGCTCGGCAGCGCCATTCTCAAATCCGGCTTTCTCGCCCAGTTCACCGATTTCGCCGAAGAGGCGCGGGGGCTGGGGCTTGAGGTGTGGCTTCGCCCGCACCCCGCCGGCCGCTACACCGACATCAAGGGTGTGGCCCTGCCGGAGGGCGTGAAGAAAAGTTCAAAACCGATCTACCGCGAAAATCTTGGCCGCTTCCGCTTTGCGGTGTCGGCCCCCTCCTCGATCCTGTTTGATTTCATTGTGGCGGGGATTCCCGCCGCCGTCTGGCAGGATGAGGATGGCGGGATCGACATTCGCAACTATCCCGGCCTTCCCGTCATTCACAAAGGAGAGGACTGGCGGGCCTTCGCCGAAACTGCGGAAACGAAGCGCGATGAACTTCTGGCCGGGCAGCGCGCCTTCCTCGAAGGCCTGGCCATTCCGGATGATGTCGAAGGCTGCTATGTGAGCCTTCTCAAAAGCTATTAGGCGGCATGGCGATTCATCCTGTCATTCTCTGCGGCGGCTCCGGCACCAGGCTCTGGCCCCTGTCGCGCAAGAGCTATCCCAAGCAGTTTGCAAATCTGGTGGGCGAGGGAAGCCTGTTCCAGCAAACGGTGCGGCGTCTCTCCGGCGAAAACTTTGCACGCCCCGTCATCATCACGGCGGCGGATTTCCGCTTCATCGTCACCGAGCAGCTCGCCGCCATCGGCGTCACGCCTGAGGCCATTTTGATCGAGCCCGAACCGCGCAACACCGCCCCCGCCGTTCTGGCCGCAGCGCTCTGGCTTGAAGCGCGCGATCCGCAAGCGCTGATGCTGGTGGCCCCGTCCGATCACGCAATCGGCGATGACGCAAAATTCCGCGCCGCCGTGACGCTGGGCACGGGGGCCGCAGCATCTAACCAGATCGTCACCTTCGGCATCACGCCCACCCGCGCCGAAACGGGCTATGGCTATCTCGAGCCCGCAGAAGGTGCGAAAGGCGGCGTGCGCCCGCTGCGCCGCTTCGTGGAAAAGCCGGAAAAACCCCAAGCCGAAGCGATGCTGGCCTCCGGGCGTTATCTCTGGAACGCAGGCATCTTCCTGTTCTCCGTCAGCATAATTGTGAACGCCTTCGCGCGTGAGGCTCCAGCGATCCTTGCAGCCGTCAAGGCAGCGGTTTCCAGGGCAACATCCGATCTCGCCTTCACGCGCCTTGACCCTCAAGCCTGGAGCAGCGCCACCGCCATCTCCATCGACCACGCGATCATGGAGAAAGCGCAAAATCTCTCCGTGGTTGATTTCGACGGCGCATGGTCCGATCTCGGCGGCTGGGATGCCGTGTGGACGGCGGCGAAGCCTGATGAAACCGGCACCGCCACCTCAGGCAATGCCACCGCCATCGCCTGCCGCGATACGCTTCTGCGCTCCGAATCCGAAAACATCGCGCTGGTCGGCATCGGCCTTGAAGACATGATCGCCGTGGCGATGCGCGATGCCGTTCTGGTCGCCCCTCTCTCGCGCGCCCAGGATGTGAAACTGGCCGTGGCGGCGCTCAGGGAAAAATCCGTTCCGCAGGCCGAAACCTCAACTCGCGACCACCGGCCCTGGGGCACCATCGACAGGCTGGCGTCCGGCGAAGGCTTCGCGGTGCGCCGCATCACCGTCAATCCGCATGCGGCGCTGTCGCTGCAAAGCCACCAGCACCGCGCCGAACACTGGATCATCATTTCGGGCGAGGCGGAGGTGACGGCGGATGACATCACCCGCACTGTATCAGCCAATCAGTCGCTCTTCATTCCGCCTGGCGCGCGCCACCGGCTGGCGAACCGGAAGTCCGAACCGCTCGTCCTGATCGAGGTGCGGACCGGCGATTATCTGGGCGAGGATGACGTCACGCGCTATGCGTGAATGGCCCGGCCCGCCACCGCCATCGCCGCTTCCTTGACGGCTTCGGCGAGTGTTGGATGGGCATGGCAGGTGCGCGCCAGATCTTCCGCCGAGCCGCCGAATTCCATCAGGACAACCACCTCATGGATCAACTCGCCCGCCTGGGGGCCGAGGATATGGCAGCCCAGCACGCGGTCGGTTTTGGCGTCGGCGAGGATTTTAACGAAGCCGTCGGTCGTCTGGTTCGCCTTGGCGCGGCCATTGGCGAGGAACAGGAATTTCCCCACCTTGTAGTCGATGCCCGCCGCCTTCAGCTCTTCTTCCGTCTTGCCCACCGAAGCCACTTCCGGCGTCGTGTAGACGACGGCGGGGATCACATCATAATTCACATGGCCCGCCTGCCCCGCCAGCAATTCCGCCACTGCGATGCCTTCATCTTCCGCCTTGTGCGCCAGCATGGGGCCGCGGATCACGTCGCCGATCGCATAGATGCCGGGCACGCTGGTGGCGAAATGATCGTCCACCTCCACCCGGCCCTTCGCATCACGCTTGACGCCCGCCGCATCGAGCCCAAGACCCTCCGTATACGGAACACGCCCCACGGCGACCAGCACCACATCGGCTTCGATGGTTTCAGCGGCGCCGCCCGCCGCGGGTTCCACCGACAGCGACACGCCGCCCTTGCCCGCCGTTGCGCCCATCACCTTTGACGACAGCTTGAAGGTGAAGCCCTGCTTCTGCAAAAGGCGCTGGAAAGCCTTGGCGGTTTCGCCATCCATGCCGGGCAGGATGCGGTCGAGATATTCTATCACCGTCACCTGCGATCCGAGCCGCGCATAGACGGAGCCCAGTTCAAGCCCGATCACCCCTGCGCCGATCACCGCCAGCCGGGCCGGAACCTTCTCCAGCGCCAGCGCACCGGTGGACGAAACGATGGTCTTCTCGTCGATCTCGATGCCCTTCAGCTTCGCGACATCGGACCCGGTGGCGATGATAACGGATTTCGACTCCACAACCTGGTCGCCGACCTTCACCTTGCCCGGCGCTTCAATCACGCCTGCACCCCGGAACACGGTGATCTTGTTTTTCTTGAACAGGAAATCGATGCCCTTGGTGTTGCCGTCGATGGCCTCCTGCTTGAAGCCCATCATCTTGCCGAGATCGAAGCTCGGCTGCACGGTGATGCCCATTTTCGCGAAGGAATGGCCCGCCTCATTGTAAAGCTCGCTGGCATGCAGCAGCGCCTTGGAGGGAATGCAGCCGACATTGAGGCAGGTTCCGCCATGCGTCGCCCGCTTCTCCACCACCGCCACCTTGAGGCCAAGCTGCGCGGCGCGGATGGCGCACACATAGCCGCCGGGACCGGTGCCGATGATCGTCACGTCAAAATGCTCTGCCATGCTCTCGTTCCTGTCTCGTCTCAGCAGCGGCCGCCGGCCACCGCGACAATGGTTCCGGTGACATAGGAGGACTGGTCCGACACCAGCCACAAAATGGCATCGGCTACCTCATCCGCCGATCCCTCACGCTTCATGGGGATCGCATCGCGCATCATCTTCACGCGGCCGGGAATGCCGGATGAATCATGAATGTCGGTATCGATGATGCCGGGCCGCACGGCGTTCACGCGGATGCCCTCCGCCGCCACTTCGCGGCCAAGTCCGATGGTGAGCAGATCGATGGCGCCCTTGCTCGCCGCATATTCAACGCCAAAGCCCGGCGCGCCATGAACGGCAGCGGCGGAGGAGAGGTTGACGATCGCCCCGCCGCTGCCACCATGCTTCATGGACATGCGTTTCACCGCCTCGCGCGCGCAGAGAAACGCACCCGTCAGGTTCACATCGAAAATGCGCGTGAGGCGCGCAATGCTCATCTCGTCCAGCCGCGCCTGTGAGTCCATCACCCCAGCATTGTTGACCAGCACCTTGAGCGGGCCCAGCCTTTCCGCGGCGGCGAAGATCGCCAGCACATCCGCTTCCTGTGCCACATCGCCTTTGACAGCCACGGCTTCGCCGCCCGCGCCCTTGATGGCGGACACAACCTCATCGGCGGCGGTGGCATTGGCGGTGTAATTCACAACCACGGCGTAACCGGCCTTCGCCAGTTTCAGCGCCGCCGCGCGCCCGATGCCGCGGCTTCCGCCGGTGACGATGGCGACATTCTTGCTCATATCCTAAAGGTCCAGCAGCGCGCGCTGCGGATCTTCGAGATTTTCCTTGATGCGCACGAGGAAGGTCACCGCCTCCTTGCCGTCCACGATGCGGTGGTCATAGGAAAGCGCCAGATACATCATCGGGCGGATGAGAACCTGCCCGTTCACCGCCATCGGCCGCTCCTGGATCTTGTGCATGCCGAGGATGCCGGACTGCGGCGCGTTGAGGATCGGCGTCGACATCAGCGAGCCATAGACGCCGCCATTGGAAATGGTGAAGGTGCCGCCCTGCATGTCGGCGATCTGCAACTGCCCGTCACGCGCCTTCTTGCCGAACTCCGAGATCGTCTTTTCCACGCCCGCGAAGGAGAGGCGGTCGGCATCGCGCAGCACAGGCACCACGAGGCCCTTGTCGGTGCCCACCGCCACGCCGATGTTGTAGAAATTCTTGTAGACGATGTCGTCGCCGTCGATCTCGGCGTTGACGGCGGGGATTTCCTTCAGCGCCTGGATCGCCGCCTTCACGAAGAAGCTCATGAAGCCCAGCTTCACGCCATGCTTCTTCTCGAACAGGTCCTTGAAGGAATTGCGCAGCGCCATCACAGCCGTCATGTCCACCTCGTTGAAGGTGGTGAGCATGGCCGCCGTGTTCTGCGCATCCTTGAGGCGGCGGGCGATGGTGAGGCGGAGGCGCGACATCCTCACACGTTCCTCGCGCGCCGCATCCTCGGGTGCCGAAGGCGCGCGCACCGCCACGGGTGCGGGCGGAATGATGACCGGCTTCACCTCCGCCGCCGGTGCTGAGGATGAAGGCTTCGCCAGATGCTCCATCACGTCGCCCTTGGTGATGCGGCCATCCTTGCCGGTGCCCGTTACGGCGGCGGTGTCCACCTTGTTCTCTTCCACCATCTTGCGCACGGCGGGAGACAGCGGCGCTTCGGCCTTTGCCGCAACAGGCGCGGGCTCGGCTTTCTTCTCTGCGGGCTTGGCGGCGGATGCGGAACCAGCCGCGCCCTCCTCGATCGAGCCAAGAAGCGCGCCGACATTCACCGTCGATCCCGCCTGCGCGTCGATGGCCAGCAGCTTGCCGGAGGCAGGTGCGGGCACCTCGACCGTCACCTTGTCGGTTTCAAGCTCGACGAGCGGCTCATCCACCTTGATCGCCTCGCCCGGCTGCTTGAACCATTTGGCAATGGTCGCTTCGGTGACGGACTCGCCCAGCGCCGGAACGCGGATTTCTTTCGCCATCTGGTTCTTCCCTTATTTCTTGTTGTCGCCCAGGGCTTCGTCGAGGAAGGCCCGGAGTTCCTTGAGATGCGTGCTCATCAATCCCGTCGCGGTGGAGGCCGATGCGGCGCGGCCGGCATAGCGCGGCCTCGTCACGGTAGCGCCCGCGAACTCCAGCGCCCGCTCGATATTGGGCTGCACGAAGCTCCATGCGCCCATATTGTAGGGCTCTTCCTGGCACCACACGAAATCGGTGGCGTTCTTGAAGCGTGACAGCTCCTGGATCAGCGCCTTGTGCGGCCAGGGATAAAGCTGCTCTATGCGCATCAGGTAGATGTCGGTGAGGCCGCGCTTCTCGCGCTCATCGTAGAGATCGTAATAGACCTTGCCCGTGCACATCACGACGCGCCGGATCTGGTCGTCGGGGACAAGCTTGATCGCCTCGTTGGGGCCCGTCTGCGCATCGTCATAGAGAATGCGGTGGAAGCTCGTGCCCTCCCCCATCTCGTCCAGCCGCGAGGTGGCGCGCTTGTGGCGCAGCAGCGATTTGGGCGTCATCACGATCAGCGGCTTGCGGATGTCGCGTTTCAATTGCCGCCGGAGAATGTGATAGTAATTGGCGGGCGTCGTGCAGTTCGCCACCTGCATGTTGTCTTCCGCGCAGAGCTGCAGATAGCGCTCGAGCCTGGCGGAAGAATGTTCCGGCCCCTGCCCCTCATAGCCATGCGGCAAAAGGCAGACGAGGCCCGACATGCGCAGCCACTTGCGTTCGCCGCTCGAGATGAACTGGTCGAACACCACCTGCGCGCCATTGGCGAAATCGCCGAACTGCGCCTCCCAGATGACGAGCTTGTTGGGCTCGGCCAGCGAGTAGCCATATTCGAAGCCCAGCACCGCCTCTTCCGAGAGCATGGAGTTGATGGCCTCGAGCTTGGCCTTCTGGTCCTTCACCAGATGGTTGACGGGCGTATAGAGTTTCTCCGTGTCCTGGTCGATCAGAACGGCATGGCGCTGCGAGAAGGTGCCGCGCTGCACGTCCTGCCCCGAAAGCCGCACCGGGAAGCCTTCGGTTACCAGCGTGGCAAAGGCCAGATGCTCGGCCATCGCCCAGTCGATGCCCTGACCGTCCTCGATCATCTTGCGCCTGGCATCCAGCACGCGCTGCATGGTGCGGTGAACCTTGAAGGTCTTGGGCACCTTGGTGAGTTTGAGGCCGAGTTCGCGCAGCTTTTCCACCGGAACGCCGGTGATTCCCTTGCGCGCATCCTCATGGTCGCGCGCCGCCTTCATGCCGGCCCATCGGCCATCCAGCCAGTCCGCCTTGTTGGCCTTGTAGGCCTCGGCAACCGTGAAGTCGGTGTCGAGCGTCTTCCTGTATTCGGCCTTCACCGCATCAAGCTCGGCCTCGGTCATCACGCCTTCGGCAACGAGCCTGCGGCCATAAAGCGTCACCGCCGTTTCATGCTGGGCGATGCGCTTGTACATGAGCGGCTGCGTGAAGGAGGGCTCGTCGGTTTCATTGTGGCCGAAGCGCCGGTAGCAGAACATGTCGATGACCACCGGCTTCCTGAACTTCTGCCGGAACTCGATCGCCACCTTGGCGGCATAGACGACCGCTTCCGGATCATCGCCGTTGCAGTGGAAGATCGGCGCCTCGATCATCTTCGCCACATCAGAGGGATAGGGCGAGGAGCGCGAGAAATGCGGCGAGGTGGTGAAGCCGATCTGGTTGTTGACGATGAAATGGATGGAGCCGCCGGAGCGGTGGCCGCGCAGGCCCGAAAGCCCGAAACATTCCGCCACCACGCCCTGCCCCGCGAAGGCCGCATCGCCATGGATCAGCAGCGGCAGTACCGAGGTGCGCTCCTTGTCCTGCCGCTGGTCCTGCTTGGCGCGCGCCTTGCCGAGCACCACGGGATCGACGATTTCCAGATGCGAGGGGTTGGCGGTCAGTGAGAGATGCACCGTATTGCCGTCGAAGGCGCGGTCTGACGACGTGCCAAGGTGATACTTCACGTCGCCCGAGCCTTCCACTTCGCCCGGCGTCGAGGAGCCGCCCTTGAACTCGTGGAAGATCGCCGAGAACGGCTTTGACATGACGTTCGCCAGCATGTTCAGCCGCCCGCGATGCGCCATGCCCAGCACGATTTCCTTGAGGCCGAGTTGCCCGCCGCGCTTGATGATCTGCTCCATGGCGGGGATCATCGATTCACCGCCGTCGAGGCCGAAGCGCTTGGTGCCGGTATATTTCACATTGAGGAACTGCTCGAAGCCTTCCGCCTCCACGAGCTTGGTGAAGATCGCCTTTTTGCCCTGCGCCGTGAAGCTGATGGATTTGTCCGGCCCCTCGATGCGCTCCTGGATCCATGACTTCTGGTCGGGATCGGAAATGTGCATGAACTCGACGCCCAGCGTACCGCAATAGGTGCGCTTCAGGATGTCGACGATCTCGCGCACCGTGGCCTTGTCGAGGCCCAGCACCTTGTCGAGGAACACCGGCCGGTCCATGTCGGCTTCGGTGAAGCCGTAAGTGGCGGGGTCAAGCTCGGGATTGCTTTGCGCACCCTTGATCTTCAGGGGGTCGAGGTCCGCCGCCAGATGCCCGCGGATGCGATAGGCGCGGATCATCATCAGCGCACGGACGGAATCCATCGTGGCTTTCCGCACTTCCTCGACCGAAAGCGCGGGCTTGCCTTCGGCGGCGGGCGCCGGTGCAGCCCCTTTTGCAGCGGGCTTGGGCGGTGGTGCGGGATAATTGCCGTCAAGCGCCGAAACGAGATCGCCTGATTCCGGTCGCGGCCAGTCGGCGCGCTTCCACGAAGGCCCCGCCACCTGCTGCTTCGCTTCCGCCTGGTTGTCTTCAAGGCCTGCGAAGAACGAACGCCATTGCGGATCGACCTTGGACGGGTCTTCGAGATAGCTCGCGTAAAGCTGCTCGATGAACTGTGCATTGCCGCCATAGAGGAAGGAGGTCTGCTCGAAGGCCGTCGTCAGGTCCGTCTTGTTCATCTCACCGTCTCCGCAAATCTTCCCTCCCCCGCTGCGGGGAGGGTGCCGCGCCAGGCGCGGCGGGTGGGGGCTACCCCTTCAGCTTCTTCACCAGTGTCTTGCCGAGCAAAGCGGGCGAATCCGCGACGGCGATGCCCGCCCGCTTCATCGCCTCGATCTTCGATTCAGCGCCACCCTTGCCGCCCGAAATGATGGCCCCGGCATGGCCCATGCGGCGGCCCGGCGGCGCCGTGCGCCCGGCGATGAATCCGGCCATCGGTTTCTTGATTTTGCTGCGGGCGATGAAGTCAGCGGCGTCTTCCTCCGCCGCTCCGCCGATTTCGCCGATCATGATGATCGAGGTGGTCTCGGGATCGGCGAGGAACATTTCCAGCATGTCGATGAACTCCGTGCCCTTCACGGGATCGCCGCCGATGCCGACGGCGGTCGTCTGGCCAAGGCCTTCCTGCGTCGTCTGGAACACGGCTTCATAGGTAAGCGTCCCCGAACGCGAGACAATGCCCACCGAACCTTTCTTGAAGATGTTGCCGGGCATGATGCCGATCTTGCATTCGTTGGGCGTCAGCACGCCCGGGCAATTGGGCCCGATGAGGCGCGACTTGGAGCCCGAAAGCGCCCGCTTCACCTTCACCATGTCGAGCACTGGAATGCCCTCGGTGATGGCGATGACCAGCGGAATTTCCGCGTCGATCGCCTCGAGGATGGCATCGGCCGCAAACGGCGGCGGCACATAGATGACGCTGGCATCGGCACCCGTCTTTTCCTTGGCTTCCATCACCGTGTCATAGACGGGCAGCCCCACATGGGTGGTGCCGCCCTTTCCCGGCGTCACCCCCGCCACCATCCTGGTGCCATAGGCCTTCGCCTGCTCGGTGTGAAACGTGCCATTGTTGCCGGTGATGCCCTGGCAGATGACCTTGGTGTTTTTATTGACGAGAATGGACATCAGGATTTCCTGTTCTCAAGCAAGGCCCGAATCTCGCGGGGACTCTCAGCCATTGCCGTGTTGTGAATGACAAGTTCGTTCGTGCTTTTGGCAATCTTGCCGATGCGCATGTTCATCCAGACGAACACCGCAAGGAAAATGACGGCAGGCAGGTAGTAGAGGATCGCCTCTGCGATCTCCTCGTTCATGACCATGCCCTCCCTCTGCCGTCATGCCAGCGAAAGCTGGCATCCCGCTTCACGGCAGCCGCAGCGGAACCCGGGCTTTCGCCGGGGTGACGGAATGAAGCGTGATTTCGCTCCATCACGCCGCCTTCACCGCTTTCACGATCTTCTCCGCCGCATCGTTCAAATCATCGGCGGGGATCACGTTGAGGCCGGAGTCCTTGATGATCTTCTTGCCAAGCTCCACATTGGTGCCCTCAAGCCGCACCACCAGCGGCACCTTGAGGCCCACCTCTTTCACCGCCGCGATCACCCCCTCGGCGATCACATCGCATTTCATGATGCCGCCGAAAATGTTGACGAGAATGCCTTTGACGCGCGGGTCGGCGGTGATGATCTTGAACGCCGCCGCCACCTTTTCCTTGGAAGCACCGCCGCCCACATCGAGAAAGTTGGCCGGTTCCGCGCCATAGAGCTTGATGATGTCCATGGTGGCCATCGCCAGCCCGGCGCCATTCACCATGCAGCCGATCGAGCCATCGAGCGCCACATAGGAGAGATCGAACTTCGACGCCTCGATTTCCTTCGGATCTTCTTCCGAGAGATCGCGCAGCGCCTTGATGTCGGGATGGCGCTCCAGCGCGTTCGAATCGAAATTGATCTTGGCGTCGAGGCATACGAGGTTGCCGTCCTTGGTGACGACGAGCGGATTGATCTCGAGCAGGCTCATGTCCTTGCTCGTGAACGCGCTGTAAAGCTGGCCAATCATCTTCACGCACTGCTTCACCTGATCGCCCTCGAGCTTGAGGGCGGAGGCGATGCGGCGGCCCACATAGGGCTGGTAACCTGCGGCCGGATCAACCTGCACGGTGATGATCTTCTCCGGTGTCTTGTGCGCCACCTCCTCAATGTCCATGCCGCCTTCGGTCGAGGCGATAAAGGCCACCTTCGAGGTGGCCCGGTCGACGAGGATCGAGAGATAGAGTTCGCGGGCGATCGCCGTGCCGTCCTCGATATAGAGGCGCTGCACGGTCTTGCCTTCGGGACCTGTCTGGTGGGTCACCAGCGTCATGCCCAGCATGCGCTTGGCTTCCGCCGTGACGTCGGCGATGGATTTCACCACCTTGACGCCGCCGCCCTTGCCGCGGCCCCCGGCATGGATCTGCGCCTTCACCACCCACACGGGGCCGGGAAGCTGCTCCGCCGCCTTCGTCGCCTCATCCACCGAAAAAGCGGGAATGCCCTTGCCGGTGACGACGCCAAAGCCGCGGAGGACTTCCTTGGCCTGATATTCGTGAATGTTCATGGGGAATTGTCCTTACGTGCCGGTCAATCAGGCGAGATCGGGGGCGATGGTCTTGGCCGCCGCCATCAGCCCATGCACCGCATCGACCGATTTCTGGAAGCCCGCCTTGTCCTCGGCGTTGAGGGCGATTTCGGCGATCCGCTCCACCCCTTTGGCGCCGATCACCACCGGCACGCCCACATAGGTGTCCGTGACGCCATATTGCCCGGTCAGCTGCGCCGCGCAGGGCAGCACGCGCTTCTTGTCCTTGAGATAGCTCTCGGCCATGGCGATGGCCGAGGAGGCGGGCGCGTAATAGGCGGAGCCCGTCTTGAGCAGGCTCACGACTTCGGCCCCGCCGTCGCGGGTGCGCTGCACGATCTTGTCGATCTTCTCCTGCGTGCTCCAGCCCATCTTGATGAGGTCGGGCACCGAAATGCCGGCCACCGTGGAATAGCGGATCAGCGGCACCATGGTGTCGCCGTGGCCGCCCATCACGAAGGCGGTCACGTCTTCCACCGAGACGTTGAATTCGTCGGCCAGGAAGTGCCGGAAGCGCGCCGAGTCGAGCACGCCCGCCATGCCCACCACCTTGGCGGGCGGAAGCCCGCAATATTTCTGCAGCGCCCACACCATCACGTCGAGCGGGTTGGTGATGCAGATGACGAAGGCATTGGGGGCATGCTGCTTGATGCCGGCCCCAACTGACGCCATCACCTTGAGGTTGATGCCGAGAAGGTCATCGCGGCTCATGCCCGGCTTCCGCGGCACGCCCGCCGTGACGATGCAGACATCGGCCCCGGCAATCGCCTCATAGGAATTGGCGCCCGACAATTTGGCGTCGAAGCCCTCGACCGGGCCTGACTGCGAAAGATCGAGCGCCTTGCCCTGCGGCAGGCCCTCGGCAATGTCGAAAATGACGATATCGCCCAGTTCCTTGAGGGCGGCGAGATGCGCGAGGGTGCCGCCGATCATGCCACCGCCGATCAACGCGATTTTCTTCCGAGCCATGTCTGGATATCCTTCCGAAGGGCGAAAACGCCGTCCTGCCAAGCAAAAACGGCGGCTGTGTAGGCCCCTTCTGTAGCACCTTCAAGACGAAGGGCCATTCAAATCCGCATAAATCTTGACCAAAACGTCAAGTTTCCGCGATTTTTTTGCCCCACCATCCCGCCGATTGCATCTCCCGCAGGCGGGATACCGTGCGGGCAAAAGCAAAGGCCTCATCGCCCGCCGGATAGATGCCCTCGGGCTCGCTGGCTGCGGAGGCCACAAACCTGACTCTCGCGTCATAAAGCGTGTCGATCAGCGTCACGAAGCGCTTGGCCTCGTTGCGCCGCGCCGGGGAAAGCTCGGGGATATTCTCCACGAACACCGTGGTGAAGGCTTGCGCAAGCGCCAGATAGTCGGGCGGCCCCAACGCCGCCGTGCAGAGATCAGCGAAATCGAAGCGCGCGCAGCCATGCGCGGCTTCCGGCACATGCAGCTTGCGGCCCAGCACGTCAAGGTCGAGCGGGGCGCCATGCGCCGTGTCGGTCAGCCGCTGCCACAGCGCCGCGATCCGCCTGTCGGCCTCGGGCCCCAGCGGCGTCACATAGGTTTCATGCGCCTTGATGCGGCCCAGCCGGTAATCGGTTGTGCTGTCCAGCGCCACCACCTCTAGCTTCTCGCGCATGAGCTGGACGAAGGGCAGGAAAAGCTGCCGGTTCAGCCCATCCTTGTAGAGGCCTTCGGGCGGCAGGTTCGAGGTGGTGACGATCACCGTGCCCGCCTGGTACAGCCCTTCAAACAGCCGCCCGACGATCATAGCATCGGCAATGTCGGTGATCTGCATTTCATCGAGACACAAAAGCCGCGCCTCCTGCGCCAGGGCTTTCGCCACGGGTGCGATGGCATCTGCCGCCTTGCTGGCCCTCGCCGCGTGAAGGCGTTGATGCACATCCTGCATGAAGGCATGGAAATGGATGCGCCGCTTGGGCTCCGCCTGAACGCCTGAGAAGAACAGGTCCATCAGCATGGTCTTGCCGCGCCCAACCTCGCCATAAATGTAAAGCCCTTTGGGAGGAGCGGCAGGCGTGGCCTTGCGGAGCCGCGCGAAAAAGCCCTTGGCCGCCGGCCGGCTTTCAGCGAGTTCTTCGGCCAATGCCGAGAGTCGCGCCGCCACCTGGGCCTGCGCGCCGTCTGGTCGCACCGTTCCCTCAGCGATGGCTTGGCTATAGGCGTCGAGAATCGTCACGCCGCCATGGGGACATAGCTGATGAGATACCGCAAGAGCACCGCATAGGCCGCCACCGTCGCCATGAAGCCGAAGGCCGAGATCGCCACCTGCAGCGACGACAAAGGCTCAAGCCCGCCGTCGATCTTCCGTGGACGGATGTTTGCCAGAATGGCGATGCCGCCGAAGATCGAAATGATCGGCATGTGAATGTAAGCGCCCACCGCCAGCAGTAGGCCGCCGATGGCGATCAGCCCGAAGCGGGCCTTCTGCCCCATGAGGCGGGCCAGCACCGAGCGCAGCACCACGCCGCCATCCAGAGGCTCGACGGGAAGCAGGTTGAAGAGGTTGAGTGCCGCCGCCACGATGCCCACCAGCACCACGCCCTCCTGATAGGGGCCGTCCGCCGCCGCATAGACAGCCGCCAGCAGCGGAATGATCACGCTCATCGCCGGTCCCATGATGGCCGAGAACACCACTTGCGCCTGCGTCACGAAACCGATGCGCGGCACCGCGATGGCGCCGAGGAACGGCAGGAAGAGAATGCGCCCCCACGGCTGGCCGATCATCCGGTAGGCGAGCAGGTGCCCCATCTCGTGCAGGAACAGCGCCCCCACCACCAGCACGGCAACCGCGTGGCCAAAGGCGTAGGAAAAGGTCATCAGCGTCAGCGCGCCCGTCAGCAGCGCCACGCTGGCCGAAATCATCGCATCGGTGCGGTAGTCGGGAACGCCCGTTTCGGCCAATCCCTTGAGACGGTAAACGCTGCCCCACAGATCGGTGCGCGCCAGAAGCTGCGCCAGCAAGGGCCGCGATCCCCATTCATAAACCATGGTCAGCCGCGTGCCGCCGTCTTCCGGGGCAAGCCTGGCCGACATGGTGAGAAGCTGGTTGTTTTCCGGCAGATGGTCGATGCCAATGCGTTTGATGTCGATGGCGCGCGGCGCCAGCCGCCGCGTCACCTGAAAATCGGCCTGCGAGGACGACACCGCGCCCGTCGCCAGGGGCGTCGTGAAATGCAGCCGGTATGTTTGCCGTGCATCATCGAGAAGCTCGCACCTCACCTTGGTGCGCTGCCAGCGCTGCATGTCACCGGCGCGGAAGTCGACGAGTTCAAACACCTTCTCGATTGGCGCGCGGATCAGGATGGAGGCGCGTGGGCTCACCCGCCGCCGGAAGCCCAGCAGCGCGATCAGGAGCAGCACCAGCGGCAGCTCATGCCCGAACGTCTCAGCCAAACCTGCCATGTCAGCAAACTCCCACCATCGATTCTGACAGTGGGCGCAAAATGGTCACGGGAAAGTTGCCGCCCAACACGAGCCCGGAAACAGGGTAAACGCCGCGTCTCCGGCGGCCGGACTAAACCTCGAGGAGCGGCACGTTGGCGGACGCCTCCTTCGGCATGTGGCCCGTCAGGCGCGGATCGTCATGCACCTCCACCATCATCTGGTAGGGCACGAAGCCGGATCGGCGGTAGAAGGCGAGCGCGCCGGGATGATCGAAGGTGCAGGTATGCACCCACAGCCGCTTAATCGGCCTGGCCCAGGCCCGCGCAATTGCCTCGTTCATCAGGAAACGCCCCGCCCCCTTGCCGATGGCCTGAGGCACCAGCCCGAAGAAGGAGAGTTCGCACACGCCTGCCTCGCGGAAATCCAGTTCGAGAAGCCCAAGCTCTTGCGCGTCATCCATCAGCACATAGGATTCGACATTTGCATCACCGATGATCGACGCCAGTTTCTCGCGCGGCATGACGAGGCGCGAGAACCACATGAGATCGCGGCCGATCGCGGAGAACAGCGCGCGGAAGCGCTCGGTGTCCGTGCCGCTCATGCGCTCCAGCCGAAATGCCTCGCCGCCCGGCGCCGGGCGAAGCGCCGGTTTCGCCGTCATCTCAAGGCAGGTCACCACATTGGCAAGCTGCCCGGCCGTCAGCACATGATAGCCCTTCTCAAGCGCCATGCTTCAGATCCGTTTCCTCGCCCGGAGACGCCGCCGGTTGGCCAGCACCCGCGTCACGGCAGGGGCCGCCGCCGCTTCGCTCACCCGCTCCGCCGAACGCGCCATGGATTGCCCGCTCCAGAAGCGCAGCATCTCCTGGCCCATCTGAAGCTGCATCGCCCACACGCCTTCGAGAAAGGCCTGCTGCTTCTCAGCCACCATGCGCAGCATCTCGGCCGAGCGTTGCGGCGAGGGGCTCATCATCGCCCACCACATCATCGGCAGCCGCCGCGCGATGGTCTCGGCGGCGGCCATGTTCACGTCGAACTGCTTCTGCGGCGTCATCCTCACCTCATGGTCGGAATGGAGAACTGCGCGCCTTCCTTGATGCCGGAGGGCCACCGTGTCGTGACGGTCTTTGTCTTGGTATAGAAGCGCACCGAATCCGGCCCGTGCTGGTTGAGGTCGCCGAAGCCCGAGCGCTTCCAGCCGCCGAAGGTGTGATAGGCCAGGGGCACCGGGATCGGCACGTTGACGCCCACCATGCCGATCTGGATTTTCGAGGCGAAGTCGCGCGCCGTGTCGCCGTCGCGGGTGAAGATCGCGGTGCCGTTGCCATATTCATGATCGTTCACCAGCTTGACGCCTTCATCATAGGTCTGTGCGCGCACCACGGTCAGCACCGGCCCGAAAATCTCTTCCTTGTAGATGCGCATGTCCTTGGTGACATTGTCGAACAGCGACCCGCCGAGGAAGAAGCCGTTCTCATAGCCCTGCATTTTGAATCCGCGCCCGTCGACGCGGAGCGTCGCGCCCTCTTTCACGCCCAGGTCGATATAGCCCTTCACGCGTTCCAGCGCCTGTTTGGTGACCAGCGGCCCGTAATCGGCTTCGCGGTCTGTGGAGAGGCCTACCTTCAGCTTCTCGACGCGGGGCACCAGTTTTTCCATCAGCGCATTGGCGGTGCCTTCGCCCACCGGCACGGCGACGGAGATCGCCATGCAGCGCTCACCCGCCGAGCCATAGCCAGCGCCGATCAGCGCATCCACGGCCTGGTTCATGTCGGCATCGGGCATGATGATCATGTGGTTCTTGGCGCCGCCGAAGCACTGGGCGCGCTTGCCCGCATTGGCGGCGCGGCCATAGACATATTGGGCGATCGGCGTTGAGCCGACGAAGCCCACCGCCTTGATGTCGGGATCGTCGAGAATGCCGTCCACCGCTTCCTTGTCGCCGTTGACGACATTGAGAATGCCGGGCGGCAGCCCCGCTTCGAGGAACAGTTCCGCCAGCCGCATCGGGCAGGACGGATCGCGTTCCGAGGGCTTGAGGATGAAGGCGTTGCCGCAGGCAATGGCCGGTGCGCATTTCCACAGCGGGATCATGGCCGGAAAATTGAAGGGTGTGATGCCCGCCACGACGCCCAAGGGCTGGCGCATCGAGAACATGTCAATCCCCGGGCCCGCGCCATCGGTATATTCGCCCTTGAGGAGATGCGGTATCCCAACGGCGAATTCCGCCACCTCGACGCCCCTTTGCAGATCGCCCAGCGCATCGGGAATGGTTTTCCCGTGCTCCATGGAGATGAGCGTGGCCAGCTCCTCCTTGTGCTTCGCTGCAAGTTCCAGAAACTTCATCATCACGCGGGCGCGGAACTGCGGGTTCTTCGCCGCCCAGCCCACCTGCGCCGCCTTGGCATTTTCGATGGCCGCGCGAAGCTCGGCCCCGCTCGCCAGCGCCACGCGGGCCGAAACCTCGCCGGTGTTAGGGTTGTAGATGTCGGCAAAACGCCCCGATGTGCCCTTCACATGGGCGCCGCCCACGAAATGTCCAATTTCCTTTACCATGTGCCTGAACTCCTGGGGCCTGAAGGAGGCCGGACACTAGAGAGAGCACGATTCATCCGCAAGTGCGGCACCGGGCGCCCTTGATTTTTGTGCAATGCACCATAATCTTCATGCCCGGCGTATACAAGAATCATCCCGAGGTGATCCATGCCCCCTGTTGACCCGGACCACTATGTGGTCCGCAAACTTTGGCCGCTCGATTTTCCGGCCTTCCGCCGCCACCTGAAGCGGCTCGATTCCGAAACGCGCGAATTGCGATTCGGCCGCGCCGTCAATGACGCATTCCTTGACGCCCATGCCGATACGGCGGGCGAATTGGGCACGCTGATCTTTGGCGCCTTCGATGGCCGCGAGATTCACGCCGCCGCCGAATTGCGGCCGCTGCCGCCCGGCCAGGGCCCCGTCGCCGAAGCCGCCTTCACGGTTGAAAAACACATCCAGCATCAGGGCGTCGGCACAAGGCTGATGGACCGCATACTCACCGCCGCGCAGAATCGCGGCATCAGCGAATTGTGGATGATCTGCCTGCGCGAGAACGGCAGCATGAGGAGCCTGGCCGGTAAATTCGGGGCTAGGCTGGAGGTCGAGGAAGGAAAGGTCACGGGCCACATCGCGCCGGCCTTCCCCACGCCCATGTCGCTCTTCGATGAAACATGGCACGAGGCCCAGGCGCTGATGTCGGCGGCGCTCGATCCCCGGAGCTATCCCTTGATCCCCATGCCCGGAACCCAGGCATAGCCATCATCGTCAAGGATCACGCATTCGCGGAGGCCATGCGGCTTGTCGAGGCTGCCCGAAAGCACTGTCCACCCGCCTGACCGTGCGGCCTGTTCCGCCCGGTCGGGATGGGCGCCATAGATGCGCAGTTCAACGCCCGCACCACGGCCCGTGATGCCCTGTACCAGCCCTGACACCGGGTTGTTCTGATAGGTGTGGTCGGCATGCAGCATGAACTCGCCGCCGTTGAGACGCAGGATGGCAAAATCGCTGTCATGATAAAACGGCGTGGCGCCCAGCACTTCGGTGCAAAACCTCACGCTCCGCGCCACATCCGTGACAAGAAGGTTGAAGCCGATGCCGCGCAGGCTACGGCCATAATCAGGAGCGGAAACGGGTGGAACCTGGTCAGGTGTTCTGGTTTTCATGCCCCCAGAACAACACGCTCATACGCGCCCTGTCCATGCCACATCACGCTGCAGGCGGGAATCCGCTTTGGATCGGCCACGCCATAACGCCGCATCGCCAGCAGGAACACCACCGCCGCGTCGGTCACCGCTTCGCTGAGATCGATCGCCCCAAGCCCGGCATCGAGAAGTTCAATCAGATGCTCGCCCGCCGAACGCGACAGTTCGCGCGCGTCGTCATCGTCCAGATCCTGCGCCGCCTGCCAGCTTTCGTTGAGATCACTTTCGCACAGTTCGGCGAGCAGCTTGTCCTCGATAATGAAGGACAAGGCTCCCGTCCCTTTGCGGCGCGATGCGCGATAGCCCGCACAGGTCACGGTGAAATCAGGCACGGCGCCGTCACTCGCGGAACTCAAACGCATGGCACAGTCTCTCGTGATACGAGACCAACTTTGCCTGAGACTTGCTGCAAAATAATTAAGCAGACGAGTCCGACTTGTGGCACACCGCTTCAATGTTGTGGCCATCGGGATCAAGCACGAAAGCCCCGTAATAATCGGGATGATAATGGGGGCGAAGGCCCGGCTTGCCATTGTCCCTGCCGCCCGCCGCGATCGCCGCGGTATAAAAGGCATCCACCAGCGCCCGGCTCTCCGTGGTAAAGGCAATGTGAATGCCAGGCTGGTGCTGCCTGCCGGTGCCGATCCACAATTGCGGCCGCTCACGCCCAAAGCCGCAGAAGGATTCGCCGCCCGTCTGATCGGCCGTAATCTCCCACAACGCCGTGATGCCGAGCGGGGCCAGCGCCTTCCCGTAAAAGGCTTTCATCACCCCATATTGCGCGGTCGAAAATCCGACGTGGTCGAACATGGCGTTCTCCTTATGGCAACGGTGCGCCGGGAAGCGCCATGGCCTTGAGGTCGGCCATCGGAAACACGCAGTCGAACGTGCCCTCCGCATAGGCGCCGATCGCATAGGAATCGAAACTGACGGTGGCTTCCTTCTCCGTCAGCGACCAGCGGCTGAGATCGCCGATATGTTCGGCAATCACCTCGTCCTTGAGAAAATCATCCGTTGACGGATCATACTCGCCGTCATGCTCTTTCTTCTGCGCGATGATCTGGTCCTTGCATTTTTTGCGCAACTCTCCAACGACCGCCTGCGGCAGGATATCGGCGAGCGCCAGCGCCTGGCCCTTCTCCATGTCGAGGTTCAGGTTCTCAACCCCGCCATTGCCATGCGCGCCGCCGCCGTCTTCATAAAATGTCTGCTGCGCCGAAATCAGACGCGGCGAGGCATAGGTGAGCTTCAGCGTCGATTGCAGCGCGAGATTTTCCTGATCCGCCACGTCAGCCTGCTTGCCCAGCGGTGAGTCCTTCACCATTTTCGCCGCATAGGCGTTGAACGCCTTCTCCGCTTCCGTCTTTGCGTCGACAAAGCGCATCGCCACCACGTCGATGTCATAGACGCCCCTGGCCCCGTCCTGCGCCACGAACACCGGCATCAGCTTGCCCTCATAGCCCGGCCCCTGTTCGGCCTTGGGCGCAAGGTCGCCGATGCGGTTTGAGGTTTCTTCCGCGAGGCACCCCGGCAATTCCGCCTGCGCCTGTTCGTTGCAGGCCTCGTCGCGGCTGGCGATCCAGCGCTTCTGCGAGCGCGCCAGCATCTTCTTCTCGGCATCGGAAGAAAGCGCCTTGGCGTCACTATAGGCCTCACCCATCGCGTCATCCGCCGCCTTGAGCTGCGGGTTGGCGCAGATCGCCTTTTCGATGCGCGTTTTGGCCTTGCCGCAATCAAACGCCGCGGCGGGCGTTGCGAGCAGGAGCAGGGCAAGAAAACTAGCCGCGATTCGCATGGGCATTCTCCTTCCATTCCGCCTGATAGGCCTTGAGGCCCGTGATCTCGGCAGGCGCAACCGGTTTCAGCGTCAGGCCGATGTTCGGCAAGCGTCCATCGCGGATCAGCGCCAGGCAGGCGGCGCCCGCCGTGGTGCCGTCGCGGAGATCGGAGGCCTTGACGGCCTGCGGTGCCCGCAGCGCCGCCAGTACGCCGAGGAATATTTGATTGGTGGAGAGCGGCCCGTCCACGATGATGTCATGGCGCGAGCCCACATGGTCGAGCTGTTCCGAAACCATCAGCGCGCAATAGAGCGAAGCAAGCGAGGCCCTCTCCTCCTTGCTCCCCGAAAGCGCGCCGATGATCTTTCCGCGATGCGCCGTGCCGGGCATCGGCCCGGGCGACCCGGTGAAGGATGGCAATGCCATCACGCCCTTCGCCACCAGATCGCGCACCGCTGCAAGCGATGGCGCGGCATCCGCCGCGCCGCCCGCCAGCACTTCATATTCCTTGCCGCCGAAAAACCGCGAGGTGGCGACATTGCGCCCGAAAATATCGGTGTTGGTGGACGTGTCATACTCTTCCCGAAGCTGGTCCACCGTCGTTGCCGTGTCAAAGCAGATCGTCCATGTGCCGCTGGAGAGCAGCGTGAAGTCCGAAAGCCCCGCCGCCCGGTAGCGCATGTAGTTGCCGGTTGAATCGTGAATCCCCGCCAAAACAGCTCCGCGCCCGCGAAACCCCGCAGGCCGAAACTCCGGCTTCAGCTTGCCGATTTCCGCCCAAGCCTTGGCGAAGGGCGGAAAGAATTTGGCCCAGCCCTGCCGCTTCGCCAGCGAGGATGGCCCGCCATGCGCCACGTCGACGAGATGCGTCTGGCACGACATGCTGGTGATCTCCGTCACCGCCTTTCCGCTCAGCACATAGCCCACATATTGAATCCACGGGATCACTGTTGTGATCTTCACGAAGCCTTCGGGAAAGCAGCGCTGCTGCCAGTAAAGCTGAAGCCCGTGGGTGATGGTCATCGGCAGCAGCGGGCAGAAGCTTTCCGAAAACGGCGGCATGATCTTCTTGTAATCGGCCACGATGTTGTCCGGCGCCTCGGAAGTATAATCCATCACCGGCAGCGCCAGATGGCCTTGCGCGTCGAGGCAGGCCAGCGCCGCGCCATGCGCGCACGGCACCACAACGTCAACGGGAAGGATCGCATCAAGCTCCGGCAGCGCCCGGCGCAGCAGATCGGTCATCGGCTCCGGATCGATATGGCGGTAGGGCGGGCCCTCGATATGCCGGCTCAGGGCCTTGCGCTCCGCCACCGGCTTTCCCTCGGGTGAAAAGAGGATCACTTTCACATTGGTATAGCCGACGTCGGCGACGGCTATTCCGCGGGGCATGTCGTGAGGCATCGGTTCAGTCCTGTGGGCGGCGGAGATTGCGCAAGGCGGAGACCTGCGTCAATCGCAGAACAGGCCTTGTGGACGATGACGGCGCTTGGCGCTATAGCCTCCAGCGAAATTCGTGAACCGCATCGGAGTGCCCCATGGCCAAGCTGAAATTTCTCGACCTCCGCAAGGAGATCATCGCCACCTGTCTCAAGATGAATGAGGAGGGCATCAACCAGGGCACCTCCGGCAACATCAGCGCCCGCACTGACGAAGGCTTCCTCATCACCGCCTCGGGCGTGCCCTATCACCATATGAAACCCGAGCACATCGTGGAAATGGATCTCGATGGCGGCTACCGCGGCGACTATCTGCCCTCCACCGAATGGCGCATGCATCTCGACATCTTCAAGCACCGCCCCGAGGCGGAGGCGATCGTCCACACCCATTCGATCTATGCCACAGCACTTGCCTGCCTCCGGAAGGACATTCCGCCCTTCCACTATATGATCGGCATTGGCGGCGGCACCAACATCCGCTGCTCGGACTATGCCGAATTCGGCACCCCCGAACTCTCCACCGTCATGCTCAAAGCCATGGAAGACCGTTCCGCCTGTCTGCTCGGCAACCACGGCCAGATCGTCTTCGGCAACAATCTCGAAAAGGCGCTGTGGCGCGCCGGTGAGGTCGAAACGCTGGCCAAGCAATATTGGGCGGCGCTGCAGGCAGGCGAACCCGTCATTCTCAGCGACGCGCAGATGAAAACCGTGCTCGCCCGCTTCAAGACCTATGGCAAGCAGAGCAATGAGCTGGGCAAGAACGAGGCCCATGCCGTCTCGGCTCCCACCCGCCGCGATACGCCGAAGGAAAAGTCCAAGGGCAAGCACAAGGGCCACAAGCACAAATGATCGCCAACGTCTCGCCGCTTGTCGCGGAACTCCGCGCCCGCGCCGCGGCGGGACGTCCTGTTACTGTAGGCCTCGCGGGCGCGGGCCAGATGGGCACCGACATGGTGGTGCAGCTGGCCCGCATGCCGGGCTTGCGGCTGGGCGCCATCTCGGAATTGCGCGCGCCTTCGGCGTTGAACGCCTGCACCCTCGCGGGCCACCCGGAGGAAAAGCTCGTCCGCACCTCGTCGGCCAATGCCATTGACGATGCGATCCGTCAGGACAGGATCGCCATCACCGATGACATCAAGGCGCTCGCCGCCGCGAACCTCATCGACGTGGTGATCGACGCGACCGGCAATCCCAACATCGGCACGCTCTTTGCACTTGATGCCATTGCCCATGGCAAGCATGTGGTAATGCTGAACGTCGAGGCCGACATCACCATCGGCCGCCACCTCCATGCCGAAGCGAAGAAGGCGGGCGTCGTCTATACCGGGGCTGCGGGCGATGAACCGGCGGCAGCGCTCGAAATCATCGGCTTCGCGCAATCCCTGGGGCTCGAGATTGTCTGCGCCGGCAAGGGCAAGAACAATCCGCTGAAATTCGATGCCGTGCCCGCTGAATATGAAGCGGAAGCAAAGGCGCGCAACATGAATGCGCGCATGCTCGTCGAATTCGTCGACGGTTCCAAGACCATGATCGAGATGACGGCCATCGCCAATTGCACCGGCCTGATGCCCGATGTTCCCGGCATGCACGGCCCCGCCGCCACCCGCGAACAACTGGCCGATGTGCTGATCCCCAAATCCGATGGCGGCGTGCTGTCGAAGAAAGGCTGCGTCGATTATTCGATCGGCAAGGGCGTCGCCCCCGGCGTCTTCTGCATCGTCGGCACCGATCACTCACGCGTGCTGGAACGCATGATTGATCTGAAAGTGGGCAAGGGCCCCTATTTCACGATCTTCCGCCCCTATCATTTGACCAGCCTTGAAGTGCCGCTCTCCGCTGCCCGCGCCGTGGTTCACAGGCAGGCCGACATGGTGCCGCTGGAACAGCCGGTGGCCGAGGCCGTGACGCTGGCTAAGCGCGATCTCAAGGCAGGCGAGACGCTCGGCAAGATCGGCGAGACCGAATACCGCGCCTGGGCCATGACGGCGGCGGAAGCCCGCAGCAGCAATGGCGTGCCATTGGGCCTCGCGGAAGGCGCCAAAATCGTCAAGCCCGTGAAGGCTGGCGAACTGCTCACCTATGATAACTGCGTGCCCGACGATTCGATGATCGTCACGCAAATCCGCAAGCGCCTCGATCAGACCGATGCGCGCTTCCACACGCTGTAAGTTGTTGCGGCGCACAACATTTTTGCGCCGCACATAACAGCTTTGTACATTGACTCGGCGGTTGCAGCGCCCCTACTAGAAGCGTCTGAACTTTTGTAATTCGAAAATAACAAATGTTATCCATGGGTCAAAACCCATGGCATTTTGGGAGGTTTCGGAATGTCCGTGGCGGTTTCGGATTCTGCGCCGCAAAAGCCGTGGCTGCCGCGCTGGCTGACCTCCGAACATCCGTTTCCATGGCTGCTGCCTGCATCCGCCCTGATGATCGTGTTCGGCATTTTTCCGCTGTTCTACGCCATCTGGCTCACGCTGGAACGCAAGCACCCCGTCACCCGCAAGCTGCAATTCGCGCCCACCTATAACTGGAGCAAGCTTTTCGCCGATGACCGCGTGTGGAACGCGCTGTTCAATACGCTGGTCTACACGGGCGTGGCGCTGGTGTTCCAGCTTGTGCTCGGCATGCTGATCGCCCTGCTCCTTGATTCCGACCGCAAGGGCTATGGCGTGCTGCGCGCCATGATGACGCTGCCGCTCGTCATTCCGCCCGCCGTCACCGGCATGATGTTCCTGCTGATGCTCAACGGCTCTTTCGGCGTCCTGAGCCGCGGGCTTATCGCATTGGGCATTTTCCCCACCGGCTATTCCATGCTGGGCCAAAGCTCCACCGCCATGGCGGGCGTTCTGCTGGCCGAAATCTGGCAATGGACGCCCTTCATGGTGTTGATCATGCTGGCGGGCCTGCGCTCCCTTCCCAAGGAGCCGTTCGAGGCCGCCGCTATCGATGGCGCGACGCCCGTGCAGGCTTTCTTCAAGCTCACCCTGCCGATGATGTCGAAGGTGATCGCCATTGCCGTCCTCATTCGCGGCATCGATCTCTTCCGCGCCTTCGACTATGTGAAGGTGATGACGGACTCGGGGCCGGGCACCGCCACTGAAACCCTCACCTCCTATTCCGGCCGCATTTATTTCGGCAACGCCGATTTCCCCTATGCCTCCACCATCGCCATGGTCACGCTGGTGCTGGTGATCGTCATCTCCACCCTCTTCATGCGCATCTTCAAGGTGAAGCTCTGATGGAACTTTCGCGCCCCTGGCAAATCCTGCGCGATGCGGCGGCCGTGCTCGTCACCGCGCTCTTCATGTTCCCGATCTTCTGGTGGGCGCTCACCTCCATCAAGCCCACCTATGCGATGTTCGACAAGGACCGCGTGGTGTGGTTCGACTTCGTGCCCACCCTCATCAACTACGCCGTGACGCTGCTTGGCCGCTCGCGCTCCGAACTCGCCATCGACCAGGGCATCGGCATGGGCGTGGCGGGCGGCAGCGCCTATGATTCCCGCTATTCCATCATGGACAGCATCGTCATCTCGGTCGGCGCCACGGCTTTGACGGTGTCGATCGCCGTGCTCGCCGCCTATGCCCTGTCGCGCATGGCCTTCCGCGGCCGCAATGCCTTCCTCAACTGGGTTTTGGGCCAGCGCTTCATGCCGCCCATCGCCATTCTCATTCCGCTGGTCGGCATCTACAACACGGTCGGCCTGCTCGACCGCAATGGCCGCCTCATGGGTTATCTCGGCCTCATCCTCATCTATGCGCTGATGAACCTGCCCATCGCCGTTCTCCTGATGAAATCCTTCTTCGACGACGTGCCGAAGGATGTGGACGAGGCGGCGATGATCGACGGCGCAACGCGCGGGCAAACCTTCCGCCGCATTGTCCTGCCCATGGTCAGGGGCGGCGTCGCGGCGGCGGCGGTCCTGTGCTTTATTTTCTCCTGGACGGAATTCCTGCTGGCGCTGTTCCTCACCTCGGACATCCGCACGGTTCCGGTCAAGATCCAAACCTTCGTCACTTCCACGGGCAATGAATGGGGCTTCATCGCGGCGCTGGGCACAGCCGCCACGATCCCGGGCTTCATCTTCATCCTGCTCGTGCAACGCCATCTGGTTCGAGGCCTCACCCTTGGCTCCCTGAAGGAGTAGGGCTTCGGACGAGATCACAGCTCAATCATGGGAGGATACCGATGAGCTTCAAGGACTACGACAAGAAAACCTTTATCGCCGATACGGCGAAGGATTACGCGGCCCGCCGCATTTCCAAGCGCGACTTCATGAAGAAGATGGCGCTCGCGGGCGTTGGCTTCTCGGCCTTCTCGGCCGGCATGCTGGGCAGCAGCCGCCGCTTCAACGGCAATCTGAGCCTCCTGGGCACACCCGCCTTCGCCGAAGGCGACGCGGAAACCAACAAGTGGCTGGCCGACGTCGGCTCCAAGTTCAAGGGCACCAAGATCCGCTATACCTCGGAAGCCACGCCCCCGACCGTCGTGCTCGACAAGATCAAGAAGGAATTCACCGATCCGACCGGCATCGAGGTCGAAATCGAAATCGTTCCGCTTGAGCAGGTGCTCGCCAAGGCCACCCAGGACGTGCAGGGCCAGCTCGGCACCTACGACCTCTACTATCTCGACCAGTCGTGGGTCGCCACCTTCTCGCAGGACACTTACGATCCGATCGCCTACTACAAGGACAAGCCGGATCTGGCGCTGCCCAACTTCGACTGGGACGACTTCTCCAAGCCGCTGGTGGACGGTCTCGCCCTCTATGACGGCAAGTGGGTCGGCATTCCCTTCGACATTCCGATCTTCATGCTGATGTACCGCAAAGACATCCTCGAGAAGCACGGCATCGCCGTTCCAACCACGCCCGCCGAATTCACCGACGCGATCAAGAAGATCACCGAGGCGGAAAAGGCCAACGGCATGTATGGCACGGGCCTGCAGGCCAAGTCGGGCCATTACTCGCTGAACTGCGACTGGACCCAGATGGTCTGGAACGAAGGCGGTTCGATCTTCACCAAGGACAAGAAGTTCTCGGGCAATGACGAGGCGGGCATCGCCGGCCTGCAGCTTTATCAGGAATGGCTGAAAAACGCCCCGCCGGAGTCAACCAACTCCACGTGGGACGGCCAGTTCCAGATGATGGCGTCCGGCCAGTCCGCCATCGTCCAGTCCTGGGATGAGTTCTTCCCCGGTCTCGACGCCGATGATTCCAAGGTCAAGGGCCTGTGGATGCCAGCCAAGCCGCTGGTCGGCAAACCGCTCCGCGCCGTGGCTGACGCGGGCTTCGGTGAAATCCCGAACTATGCCCACCAGGGCGGTTCGATCCTCGCACTGTCGAAGTACTCCAAGAACCCCGACGCCGCCTGGATCTTCATGCAGTGGGCCTGCTCGAAGGACATCATGACGCGCTGCACGCTGGCTGGCGGCTTCGCGCCCATGCGCCTTTCGTCCTTCGCCGACCCGCGTGTGAAGGCCAAGGCCGTTGTCGGCCCCGGCACCACCCGCCATCTCGACATGGTGAAGTGGATCATCGACAACAACATGGCCTCCGAGCCCGATATGCCGCTGTGGGCTGGTTTCTCGAACAACGAGATCCCGGTGAACCTCGGCAAGCTGCTGACCGGCCAGGACTTCGGCGGCGACGCCAAGAAGTGCATGGACACCATCGCTGACGCCATCAACAAGAGCGTCGCCGACGCCGGCCTCTGATCCTCCCTGTAACTTGCGGAGGCGGTTCACGCCGCCTCCGTTTTTTATCCGCCTACTGAAGATTTTGCATGGCCCCTGATCTCGTCATCGGCATTGATTCTTCGACCACCGCCACCAAGGCCATTGCCTGGGACAGGCGGGGCAAGGCCGTGGCCGAGTCGCGCGCCAATATTCCGCTCTCCAATCCAAAGCCCGGCTGGTTCGAGCAGGAGGTGTCCGACTGGACAGGCTCGCTGGCCAAGGCGCTGAAACAGCTCACCCGCAAGATCAATTCGAAGCGCGTCGCCGCGCTCGCCATCTCCAACCAGCGCGAAAGCTTCGCCCAGTTCGACGCGAAGGGAACCGCGCTCCGCCCCGGCACGCTGTGGCTCGACGAGCGGGCGCCCGCCCAGTCCGAGGCCCTGGCCGCCAAATTCGGCGCCGACCGCCTGCGCCACATTTCCGGCAAGCCGCGCGACATCACGCCGTGCATCTCGCGCTGCCTGTGGTTCGCCGAAAACATGCCGGCCATTTGGAAGAAAACCGCCAAGACGGCGGAAGTGCATGGCGTGCTCGTGCATGACCTAACCGGCAACTGGCACACCTCCGTCTCCTCCGCCGATCCCATGGGCCTGATCGACATGGCCCGCTATGACTGGTCGGACGAATTGCTGTCCGCCGTCAGCCTTACCCGCGATCAATTGCCCAGGCTGTTTCGCGCCGGCGAGGTGGTGGGCGAAGTCACGGCCGAAGCCGCGAAACGCACCGGCCTGAAAGCGGGAACGCCCGTCGTTGCCGGCGGCGGCGACGGACAATGCGCGGGCACCGGCACCAATGTCTTCGTGCCGGGCCGCACCTATGTGAACATCGGCACCGCCTGCGTCTCCGGCCGTTTCGCCACGCAATATGCCGACGCCCAGCCCTTCCGCACCATGACGGCGGTGGGCGAGGAGGGCTACATTTACGAAACCTGTCTCCGCACCGGCACTTTTCTCGTCAACTGGGTGGTGGAGAATCTCTTCAACATCGATCCCGTCAAGAATCCCGGCATTTTCAGGGAGCTTGAAGCTGAAGCCGCGCAGTCGTCGATCGGCGCCAATGGCATTGTCGCCATGCCGCACTGGTCGGGCTCGATGACGCCCTATTGGGATCCCGTCACCCGCGGCGTGATGATCGGCCTCACCTCCTCGCACAAGCGTGGCGATGTCTATCGTGCCATCATGGAAGGCGTGGCGCTCGAACAGTCCCTGATGACCAATCTGGCGCAACAAGCATCAGGTCAGCCCTTCGAGCATTATGTAGCGATCGGCGGCGGCGCCCGCTCCGATCTCTGGTGCCAGAATTCTCGCCGATGCCTCGGCCCGCGACGTGAAGCGGCTGGAGACGGTCGAAGCCTCTTCCCTCGGCGCCGCCATCGCCGCGGCAAAGGGCGCCGGCTGGTTCAGCACCGTGCCGCAGGCTGCCGCCGCCATGGCCGGAAAACCCGTCAAGACCTTCCGTCCACGGACGAAACCCTCCGCCCGCTATCAGGAGTTGCTCGCCATTTATACCGATCTTTATCCCGCCATCCGGGGCTGGAATGCCCGTCTCAGCGCTTTCGCCGAGGGAGGCCGCGCATGACCGATTGGAACGAACTGATCTCCGAGGTCGTCGCCGGAAAATGGAAAGACCCCACCACCGGCAAGCCCGCCACCGTGCCCTTCGAGACCATCCGCATCGAGGAATCGCTCGATGGCGGCGAAGCCGATGTGCTGGCGCCCTTGAAGCTCGGCAAGCGCCTTGCCGTGGTCAGCGACACCAACACCCATGAAGCCATGGGCCGCCGTGTCGCCAAGCACCTGAAGGCTCTGGGCGCCATCGAGGAGATCGTGCTCCCCGATCATCTCCATTGCGATGAGCCGACGGTCGCCATGGTGCAGGAGAAGACCCGCCATTGCGATGCCGTCGTCGCCGTGGGCTCGGGCGTTCTCTCCGACACCTGCAAATACGCCACCTTCAAGGATGGGCGCAAATACGCAACCTTCGGCACCGCCGCCTCGATGAACGGCTATGCCGCTTCCACTGCTTCCGTCACGCTCGCCAATGGCTACAAGACCTCGCTGCCCGCCCACGCGCCGCGCGGCATCTTCCTCGATCTGAAAGTCTCAGCCGACGCGCCGCACTGGCTCTCGGCGGCGGGCCTTGGCGATTCGCTGTGCCGCCCCACCGCGCAGGTCGAATGGTGGGCCTCGCACCGCCTGTTCGGCACCTTCTATTCCAGCGTGCCCTATACGCTGATCGGCGGCGATGAGCCGGCGATGATCAAGTCCGCTCCCGGCCTCAAGACCCATGATGTCTCCGCCAACGGCCACCTCCATCGCGTCCTCACGCTGTGCGGCCTTGGCGTGTGCTTCACCGGCATCTCGCATCATGGTTCGATGGGCGAGCATCAGGTGTCGCACTGGATCGACATGTTCGCGGGAAAAGATCATCCCGGCACCACCCATGGCCAGCAGGTGGGCGTCGCCTCGCTCGCCATCGCCCGCCTGCATCACGAACTTCTCAGCATGGACCAGCCGCCCGAAATCGGCCCCACCCATATTTCCGAGAAGGAATTCATCCAGCGCTATGGCGCGGCCATCGGCCCCATGTGCTACGCGGAGGCGAAGAAGAAGGCCTTCGATGCCGCGGGCGCCAAAGCCTTCAACGAAAAGCTGCGCGCCATGTGGCCGGAACTCCGCGAGGAGCTGAGGCCCATGCTGATGGACCCGGCGGAGATGAAGAAGACGCTGGCCGCCGCCGGCGGGCCCACCACCGCCACCGAACTGGGCCTCCCCCGCAAGGTCTGGCGCGATGCGATGAAATACGCCCGCGACGTGCGCAACCGCTGGTCCTTCCTCGACCTCGCGGACGACGCGGGCATTCTCGATGACTTCCTCAACAGGGATGAGCAGTAACATGGCTTCGGTTACCGTCAACAAGGTCCGCAAGAATTACGGCGAGGTGGAGGTCGTGCATGGCATTGACCTCACCATCGACGATGGCTCCTTCGTGGTGCTGCTCGGCCCCTCGGGCTGCGGCAAGTCCACCCTGCTCCGCATGATTGCCGGGCTTGAAATCGGTGACGGGCGGCGAGATCGCCATCGCCGGCAAGCGCGTCAACGAGGTGCACCCGAAAGACCGCAACATCGCCATGGTGTTCCAGAACTACGCGCTCTATGCGCACATGACGGTGAAGGACAACATGAGCTTCTCGCTGCTCCTCGCCAAGCGCCCGCAAAGCGAGATCGACGAGAAGGTGGCATGGGCCGCCAAGATCCTGAATCTCGAGCCCTATCTCAAGCGCTACCCGCGCGAGCTGTCGGGCGGCCAGCGCCAGCGCGTCGCCATGGGCCGCGCCATCGTGCGCAACCCGGCCGTGTTCCTGTTCGACGAGCCGCTGTCGAACCTCGACGCCAAGCTGCGCGTGCAGATGCGCACCGAGATCAAGGAGCTGCACGAGCGCCTCAAGACCACCACCGTCTACGTCACGCACGACCAGATCGAGGCCATGACCATGGCCGACAAGATCGTCATCATGCGCGACGGCCATATCGAGCAGGAAGGAACGCCGCTCGATGTCTATGACCATCCCGCCAATCTCTTCGTGGCGGAGTTCATCGGCTCGCCGTCGATGAATTTGCTGAAGGGCGAAGTCGGCAAGAACGGCGTGGTCACCGCCAGCGGCGTCACGCTGCCATTGCCCAAGGGATCGAAAGCCAAATTGGGCCAGAAGGTGATCTACGGCATTCGCCCCGAACATCTGAATCCCGGCGAAGGCATTTCCTCCACCGTCAGCGTCACCGAGCCGACGGGCCCTGAAATCCACATTTATGCCGATGTGGGCGATCAGGAAGTCTGCGCCATTTCCAAGGAGCGGCTTGATGTCACGCGCGGCTCCAGCCTGCCGCTCAAGCCCGATCTGTCCAAGGTGCATCTGTTTGACGCCGAAACCGGAAAGTCACTCGCGTGAGCACTGTCGTCATTCTGGGCGCGGGCGTCATGGGCTCGTCCATGTGCATGCCGCTCTGCGATGGCGGCCATGCCGTGTCGCTGGTCGGCACGCATCTGGATGACGAGATCATCAGCGCAATCACGTCGACGGGCCGTCACCCGAAGCTCAATACTGCCATGCCAAAGGGCGTCACCGCCTTTCATCATGGTGATTTCGGCAAGGCTGTAACGGCGGACACGAACCTCATTGTCCTCGGCGTGGCCTCTGCCGGGGTTGGCTGGGCCATAGACCGCCTGTGTGAAGCGCTGGACCGCCCTATCCCTGTGGTGATGATCACCAAGGGCATGTATCCCGAAGCGGCCTCCCTCACCGCCCTTCCCGATCACGTGGCGCGTGAGGTCAAGCGGCGCAAGGGCTTCGATCTTCCCGTTGCCGCCATCGGCGGCCCCTGCATCGCCGGCGAACTCGCCGTGAAGCGCAACACCGGCACCGTCATCACCTCGCATGACCCGAAGCTGGCGGCCAACCTCTGCCGGACGCTGGAGACGGGCTATTATCATCCCCGCCCTTCGCCCGATGTCATTGGCGTCGAGGTCTGCGCGGCCTTCAAGAATTTCTTCGCCATCGCCGTGGGCTGGGCGGCGGGCCATCGTGAAAAATTGCCGCCCACCGACAACAACGCCTTCAACCACAATGCCGCCGCCATCCTTTTCGATCAGGCCATCACCGAATTGATGGAGATTACGCTGGCGCTGGGCGGCACGGCGAAGAGCGTCTGGGGCATGCCGGGCGCGGGCGATCTCTATGTCACCTGCCAGGCCGGGCGCAACTCCAGGCTGGGCAACAATCTCGGCCGCGGCCTCACCTACAGGCAGACGAAGGAAGGCCCGATGAAGGGCGACACCATCGAAGGCGCCGAACTTGGCATTGCCGTGGCCTCGAGCCTCCGCGCCATGATGAAGGAAGGCACGCTCAACCCCGCCAAGGTTCCGCTCACCCGCGCATTGCTTGATGCCCTCGTCAATGACGCGCCGCTTGTTATTCCGTGGGCTGATCTTCATCCGCAAGGATAGGCGCCATGGACCGCGACCCGCAGGCGGATGCTGAAGGCCTTGCTGCCGCCCTCACCCTCGACAGGGACGAGCAGCAGGCCACCCGCGCGGCGTGGTATTATTTTGTGGCCGGCCTCACCCAGGACCAGGTGGGCAAGAAGCTCGGCCTCAACCGCATCCGCGTCAACCGCCTGCTGGCAGAGGCGCGCGATCGCGGGCCTGGTGCAGATCACCATCACCGGCAGGCTGGCCGAATGCGTGGAGCTGGAAACCCGGCTCTGCCAGCGTTTCGGCTTGCAGGAGGCGATCGTCGTTCCCACTCCGCCCGATCCGGCTTTCATTCCCCATGTCATCGGCACGGCCGCAGGTGCCGCCTTGACCCAGCGCCTGAAGGATGGATTGTCGGTCGGCGTCGGCTGGGGCCGCACGCTCAGGCTGTCGCTCCATTCCGTGCCGCGGCGCTCGCTGCCGCATCTGTCGGTGGTCTCGATGATGGGCGGCCTCACCCGCGGCGCCGCCATGAACCCGCATGAAACGGCCTCGCATCTGGCCGATCTCCTCGATGCCCAGTGTTTCTATGTTGCCGCCCCCACCCTCACCGACACCGAGACGACGCGCGATGTGCTGATGGCCCAGCCCATGCTGCGCGAGGTGTTCGAGCGCGCCGCCAATGTCGATCTCGCCCTCGTGTCGGTGGGCGAACTCACCTACACCAACACCATGTCGCGCGTCGGCCTCGTCACCCGCAAGGATGTCGATGAACTGCGCCTCGCCGGCGCCGTGGGCGACATTTGCGCAAGGTGGATCGATGTCAACGGCCGCGTCGTCGATCACCCCCTGAATGCCCGCGTCGTGGCGCTGGACCTTGAGCGCCTGTCGCGCATTCCCTGCGTCATGCTGGCTTCGGGCGGGCGGCCGAAGGCGGAAGCCATGCTCGGCGCCATGAAGGGTGGTATGGTGCATGTCGCCGTCACCGACGAGCAGACGGCGCGCTCGGATTCTGGCACGGGCGGAGAAAGACAATGGCTGATTGCGTCCTCGGCATCGATATCGGCACCTCCGGCGTCCGCATCGCCGCCACTTCCGTCCGCAACGAGCTGCTGACGCTCGCCACCTCAGCCATCAACAATCCGATTGCCGATGGCGTTCGCCGCCTGCAGGATTCCTCTCTCTGGTGGCAGGCCGCTGGAAGCAGCCTTCGCGAAGCTCAACCTCAAGGGCAACACCGTCCGGGCCATCGCCATCGACGGCACCTCCGGCACCATTCTTCCCATCGCGGCGGACGGCAGCCCGCTTGGCCTCGCCTCCATGTACAATGATGTGGCGGAACAGCCTGACATTGCGCTGGTCGCCGCCAGCGCGCCGCACGAAACGGCAGCCCTTGGCGCAACGTCGCCGCTCGCCCGCGCCCTGCCGCATTCGCGCGTCCGCCACCCGCATCCTGCATCAGGCGGACTGGCTGGCCGGAAAATTTTCCGGCCGCTTCGACGTGACGGACGAAAACAACGCGCTGAAATCGGGTTACGATCCGGTGGCCCGTCAATGGCCGGCCTGGATCGCCAAGACCGGCTTTGACGTGAAGCTGTTTCCGGAGGTGGTGCCCGCAGGCACGCGCACCGGCACGATCCTTGCCGACGTCGCGGACAGGTTCCAACTCCCGCGCGATGTGGCGATTGTCGCGGGCACCACCGATGGCTGCGCCGCCTTCCTCGCCTGCGGGCGCGTCGGAAGATGGCGATGGTGTCACCTCGCTCGGCACCACGCTCACCCTCAAGCTCCTGTCGGCGAAACCCGTCTTCGCGCCCCAATATGGCATCTACAGTCACCGCATCGGCGATCAGTGGCTGGCGGGCGGCGCGTCGAATGTGGGCGGCGGCGTCATCGGCAAATATTTCCCGAAAGAAGAATTGGACCGCCTCACGCCGAAGCTCGATCCGTCGCATCCCACCGGCCTCGACTATTATCCCCTGACCGAGCCGGGCGAGCGTTTCCCCATCAATGATCCCTCCTATCCGCCGCGCCTCACGCCAAGGCCCTCCGACGATGCCAAATTCCTGCAGGCCATTCTCGAAGGCATCTCCGCTGTCGAGGCCCTGGGCTACAAGCGCCTCGCCGAGCTTGGCGCATCGCCTCTGGCGTCGATCCGCAGCGCCGGCGGCGGCGCCTCCAATGCCGCCTGGACGAAGATCAGGCTCGCGAAGCTCGGCGTTCCCGAAAAACAGCCCTTGAGCGAACATGCCGCCGTCGGCACGGCGCGCCTGGCCTGGCGCGGCATCGGCCATGCGAATTGACGGCCTGAGCGGCATCGCCGGAGATTTCGGCGGCATGCTGATTGACCAGTTCGGCGTCATCCATGACGGCCAGAAGCTTTATTCCGGAACCCTCCGTATACTGAGCGAATTGCGCGGACGCGGCATTCCCGTCGCCGTAATGACCAATTCCGGCAAGCGCGCCGCCGCCAATACCGAACGTCTCGTCAAAATGGGCGTGCCGCGCGGCGATTTCGTCGATACGGTGAGTTCCGGCGAAGTCGCCTATCAGTCATTGAACATAAAGAAAGCCTTTCTCATTGGCCGTGACGGCGATGATTATGGCTTCACCGGCATTGAATTCGTGAACAACCCGCATGATGCCGAAGCCATCCTCATTCTCGGCAGCAACGCGCCCCGCACCTCGCTTGCGGAGTATCGCAAGCTCCTCACCGGCCTCACGCTGCCTGCGATCTGCTGCAATCCCGACAGGCTGATGCTCACGCCCTCGGGCCTCCAGCCCGCCCCCGGCGCCATCGCGGCGCTCTATCGGGAAATGGGCGGCACGGTCACATGGATCGGCAAGCCCTACCCTTCAATCTACCGGCACGCCGCCAAACTCATCGGCAATCCGCAGCGCATCCTCTGCATCGGCGACAGTGCAGAGCATGACGTGGCGGGCGGCCGCGCTGCAGGCTTCTCCACGCTTCTCGTGATGACCGGCGTGTCCGCCGGCCACGATCCCGCAACGCTCAACCCCCAGCCCGATTATCTCATGGATGCCTTCACATGGTCGAACTCGAACAGCTGAAAACTCTCTCCGCCAAGGCCGGAAGCGATCCCCTGCGCGTGCAGGCGGCGGGCGGCAACACCTCGCTCAAGACCGATGGCGTCATGTGGATCAAGGCCTCCGGCACATGGCTGAAGGATGCCGTGGCGAAGGACATTTTCGTGCCCGTCGATCACCCCGCCCTGATGGCGGCGCTGGCGAAGAACGATCCGGCCTGCGAAACCTGCACCGCCTTTCTGCGCACCGATCTGAATGCCGCAGGCCTTCGCCCCTCGATTGAAACCACCGTCCACGCCTTGATGCCGCAGCGCGTCGTCGTCCACGTTCATTGCGTCAACACCATTGCCTGGGCCATCCGCGCCGATGCCGAGGAGCGCCTCGCGGAAAAGCTGAAAGGCGTCAATTATGCCTTCGTACCCTATGCGAGACCCGGCCTTGAGTTGGCCGCCGCCATCCAGGCGCGGCTCAGGCCCGGCGTCGATGTGCTGGTGCTCGGCAATCACGGCCTCGTCGTCGCGGCAGAAAACGTCCCCGCCGCCGAAGCCCTGCTCGACCGTATCATCGCCCTGCTGAAGCGCCCCGTCCGCGCCGCGAAACCCGCCGACATGAAAGCCCTCGCCGAGCTTGCTCAGGGTACGGATTATCTCCCCGCCCCTGATCCCGAAACTCATGCGCTTGCCACCGACGATCTCGCCCTGCCGCGCGGTGAAAAGGCGGTGTTCTACCCCGACCATGTGGTGTTCTTGGGCGTCGGCGTGGCGACGGACATCGCATCAGGCGCGCCGCTGGTCGCTATTCCCGGCAAGGGCGTGCTGCTGCGCAAGGATGCCAAGCCCGCCATCGAACCCATGGGCCGCTGCCTCGCCGATGTCATGCGCCGCGTCGAGCCGCAAGATCCGCTCGTCAGCCTCACCGCCAGCGACATCGGCCGCCTGCTCAACTGGGACGCCGAGAAATACCGCCAGACCCTGAAGGCCGTCTAGTTACGCTTTCAGCAGCCACTCATGCTCTTTCGCATTGTGGAATTTCCACGTGCGCTTCGGCCCCGCCATGACATTGAGATAGTAAAGATCATAGCCATGCGTGGTGGCGCAGGGGTGATAGCCTTTTGGCACCAGCGTCACGTCGCCATCTTCCACCGCCATCGCCTCGTCGAGCGAGCGGTCATCGGTATAGACGCGCTGGAAGGCGAAGCCCTGCGGCGGGTTCAGCCGGTGATAATAGGTTTCCTCCAGGAGCGACTCGTGCGGGAGATTGTCCTCGTCATGCTTGTGCGGCGGATAGGAGGAGGTGCATCCCCCCGGCGTGATCACCTCCACCACCAACAGGCTTTCCGCCGGCTCCCATTCCGGGATGATGTTGGTCACATGCCGCGTGTTGGAGCCCTTGCCCCGCGTTTCCTGATGGAGCGCATCAGGGCCGATCACCCGGGGCGGAAGCGTGCCCTGCCCCGGCGCTGAACACACCGCCAGCGTCAGATCGCCTTGCGCCGTCACCCGCCACTTCTCGCCCGGAGGCACATAGACGGACCACGGCTTGCCGTCGAAGGGTGACAGGCGTTCGCCCAGCACGCCGAAATCCTGCCTCCCCGCCGTCACATGGCCTTTGCCTGAGATGAACACCAGGCACACCTCACGCCCCTGTTCGCCACCCTTTGCCTCTTCACCCGCCTTCAGCTTCCAGAGATCGAAGCCCACATAGGTCCACCGCGCGCTCTGGGGCGTCACATGCACGATACGGCCATTGTCAGCCAACGGATGAATTTTGAGATCGGCCATGCTCAGTCTCCCACGCGCTGCTTCTGCAGCGCCGCTTCATAGGCCTTGCGCGCCTCGCGCACCTGCGGCCTCACCGAAACTTCCGGCACCGCCACCTCCCACCAATGGCCGCCTGCATCGGTGGAGATCATCGGATCGGTGTCGATCACGATCACCGTCGGCGCCTTGGTTCCCTGTTGCGCCTTCAGGAGCCGCTCCAGTTCGGCAAGCGAGGAGGCCTTGTGTGCCTCCGCCCCCATGCTTCGCGCATGCGCCACGAAGTCAATTGAAGGAGGCACTTTCTGCAGCGTGTTGTATTCGTATAAATTGTTGAAGCGCTCGCCGCCCGTCGCATGCTGCAGCCGGTTGATGCAGCCGAAGCCGCGATTGTCCAGCAGCACCACGGTGATCTTGAGGCCCAGCATCACCGCCGTCGCCAGTTCCGAATTGGCCATCATGTAGGAGCCGTCGCCCACCATCACCACGACCTCGCGATCGGGATGCGCCATCTTCAGGCCCAGCCCGCCGGCAATTTCATAGCCCATACAGGAGAAGCCATATTCGAGGTGATAGGAGGAGGGATAGCTCGCCTGCCACAGCTTGTGCAATTCGCCGGGAAGCCCGCCCGAGGCGCAGATCATAGAGACCTCGCGCCCCAGCGCCCGCTGCACGCTGCCGATCACCTGCGCATCGGAGGGAAGTTCGGCATTGCTCGCCGCCGTATATGTATCGGCCTCGGCGATCCATTGGGTGCGCGCCCGCTTCGCCCCCTCGGTCCATGCCGCGGGTGCGGCCCACCCCGCCAAGTTGGCGGAGAGTTCCTCCAGCCCCACCTTCGCATCGGCCACCAGCGGCAGCGCGCGGTGCTTGGTGGCATCGAACGCTTGCGTGTTGAGGCCGATGATCTGCCGCTTCGGATTTTCAAACAGCGCCCAGGAGCCGGTGGTGAAATCCTGCAGGCGCGTGCCCACCGCCAGCACCACATCCGCTTCCTCGCACATGGCGTTGGAAGCCCCGGTTCCGGTCACCCCGACCGATCCCATGTTGAGCGGATCGAGAAACGGCAGCGATGATTTTCCGCCTTGAGTCTCTACCACGGGGATGCCAAGCCGCTTGGCGAAATCGGCCAGCGTGGCGGAGGCTTCGGAGAACAGCACGCCGCCGCCCGCCACGATCACCGGTTTCTTGGAATCCCTCAGTACACGGACGGCCTGCGCCAGCTCATCCTCGTCGGGCCGCGCGCGGCGCTGCGTCCACACGCGCTCTGCGAAGAAGCTTTCGGGATAGTCATAGGCCTCCGCCTGCACGTCCTGGCAGAAGGCCAGCGTCACCGGCCCGCATTCGGCGGGATCGGTCAGCACGGCCATGGCGCGGTTCAGCGCCGGGATCAGCTGCTCCGGCCGCATGATGCGGTCAAAATAGCGCGACACCGGCTTGAAGCAGTCATTCACCGAAACGGTACCATCGCCGAAATTCTCGGCCTGCTGCAGCACCGGGTCGGGCCTCCGGCTGGCGAAAATGTCGCCCGGCACCAGCAGCACCGGCAGCCGGTCCACATGCGCCACCGCCGCCGCCGTCACCATGTTGATGGCGCCGGGGCCGATGGAGGTGGTGCAGGCCATCATCCGCCTGCGCCGCATGCCCTTGGCATAGGCAACCGCCGCATGGGCCATGGTCTGCTCGTTCTGGCCGCGATAGGTCGGCAGTTCGTCGCGCACCTGAAATAGCGCCTCGCCGAGGCCCGCCACATTGCCATGGCCGAAGATCGCCCACATGCCTGCGAAGAGCGGCACCGTCTTGCCGTCCACCACGGTCATCTGCCGGGTCAGGAATTTCGTCATGGCTTGCGCCGCTGTCAGGCGAAGGGTCTTGCTCATCATGCCGCTCCCAAAGTCTTGCCGCGCCTTAAGCCTGCGCTGTTGCCCAGATGCTTACCAGATTGCCGAAGCGCTCCGCCATGTCGTCGATGGCCGCGGCATCGTTCATTTTGCCTGAGAGCCACGCGCGCGCGGCATCGCTGAAGATCGTGCGCCCCACCGCAAAGCCTTTCACCATGCCCTGGCCCCTGGTCAGCGCGAAGGCCTTGGCAAGGTCCGCTTCCGGCGCGTCGAGGCCCAGCAGCACGATGCCCCGGCAATAGGGATCGTTCTGTTCAATCACCGCGCTGATGTTCCGCCACGCGTCAGCCGTCAGCTGCGGCTCCAGCTTCCACCAGTCGGGCTTGATGCCGAGTGCATAGAGTTCCTCCAGCGCCCGCGCGATGGTGTCATCCTGGAGCGCGCCATTCTTGCCGGCAATGATTTCCACCAGCAGCTCGCGCCCCACCTTGCGGGCCGCCTCATAAAGCGTGCGCAGTTTCTGCGCCTGTTCCGCCTTGAGGTCCGCCGGATCATCGGGATGATAGAAGGCAAGGCATTTGATGGTGTGTGTCACCGGCCATTCCACGAGGCGCGACCCCACATCCTGCGTGAACTCGAATTGCAGCGGCCGTGACCCGGGCTTTTCCAATGGCCTGCCGATCCACAATCCCAGCTTCGCCGCGTCGAACAACGCCTCGCGGCCATATGTATCGTCCAGCAGCGTGCCGAAGCCTGCCTTGCCGCCCGACACCTTGCCGATCGCCTGAATAGCCAGCCGCTTGAAATCGGCAATCTTCCCGCGCGGCGCACCGGCCTTGTCGGCCATCTCCTCAAGCTGCATGCGGTGGTCGATGGCCAGCGCCATCAGCGTCGAAGGCTGCGCCCGCCGCGTCGTCGCCCAATGCACATGGTTGATGGCCTCATCCCGGCGCAGCGCCTTGTGCGGGCTGCCGTGCTTCAGGAAGAATTGCAATTCGTCCCAAGTCGGAATTTCCGGCGAACACAGAAGCCGCGACACCGCGAAGGCTCCGCAGGCATTGGCCCATGTGGCGGAAGTTTCCAGCGCCTCGCCCTTCAGCCAGCCTCTCAGGAAACCCGACATGAAGGCATCGCCCGCCCCCAGCACATTATAAACCTCGATGGGAAATCCCTTGCCCACGATTCCCTTGTCCAGCGCATCGGGAATGGCGCCGGGATAAACAACGCAGCCCATCGGCCCGCGCTTCAGCACGATCACCGCTTTCGACAGCGCGCGGATGATCTTCAGCGCCTCAAGCGTGTCCTCGCTGCCCGCCGCAATGTGCACTTCCTCTTCCGTGCCGACGATCAGATCGCAGTCCGGCAGGATGGTCTTGATATGGTCCGACACGCGATCCGACTTGATATAGCGCTCCTCGCCCGCGCCCAAGCCCGCAAGGCCCCAGAGGTTCGGGCGGTAATCGATATCGAGGATCACATTGCGGCCAAGATGGCGGGCGATCTTCATGGCCTTGCGCTGCGCGGCATCGAGGTTGGGCCTCGAGAAATGCGTGCCCGTCACCAGCACGGATTGGGCGCGGGCGATGAAGGCCTCGTCGATATCCACTTCCGTCATCGCGCCATCGGCGCAGTTGTCACGGTAGAAGATCAGCGGAAAGGTCTTGTCGTTCTCAACCGACAGCAGCACCAGCGCGGTGAAACGGGCCGGGTCGGTGGTGATGCCGTCCAGTGCCACGCCTTCGCGCGCCATCTGCTCCTTGATGAAGCGCCCCATCTGTTCGTCACCCACCCGCGTGACGATGCCGCTTCTGAGTCCCAGCCGCGCCGTGCCGATGGCGATGTTCGCCGGGCAGCCGCCCACCGATTTCGCGAAGGACGCCACATCCTCCAGCCGTGATCCGATCTGCTGCCCGTAGAGATCGACCGACGACCGGCCAATGGTGATGACATCAAGATCCATCACGGCTTCTCCCATTCATTTTCTCTCTTTCAAGAACGAAACAATAATTCTATTGAAAAGTCAATATGGAACGTATATTCCATTCCTGGAGATCGACAGAGTCAATTTGCGATGCCGGTTTTGGCATCGTACACCTGCGATTTGGCAACCAGAATGCACACTTTTGCAGCCGGATCCCACCAGCACTTTGCAGGCTCAAAAATTCTGGAGAGATTGACAGAGTCAATTTACCACGCCGGATTCAGCATCACTTTTGGCATCGTACACCTGCGATTTGGCAACCAGAATGCACCCTTTTGCAACCGGATTGGCGCTGTTTGCATCACCCTCGGAATGGCATCGGAAAATTCATATCCGCATTTTGCAGGCTCAAAAAATTCTGGAGAGATTGATTGAGTCAATTTGCCATGCCAGATTCAGCATCAGTTTTGGCATCTTACACCTACGATTTGGCAACCCTTACGCAACCGCATTGGCGCTGTTTGCATCACCTGGAGAAGACACATGATCAGTTTCGGAGTGCTGGGCGCGGGGCGCATCGGCAAGGTTCATGCCCGCACCATCGCCGGCTCGAAACAGGCCCGGGTCGCCTATCTGGCGGACGCCAATGCACAGGCCGCGGCGGAGCTGGCGGCAGAGGTCGGCGCCAAGGTTGCTTCGGTTGAAGACATCATCAAGGCGAAGGACGTGGACGCGATCCTCATCGCCACGCCCACACCCACCCATGCCGACCTGATCGAGGCGGGCTCGGAAGCGGGCAAGGCGGTGCTGTGCGAGAAACCGGTGAGCATGTCGGTCGAGCGCATCAAGGCCTGCCTCAAGGTCGTCGAGCAGAACGGCACCAATCTGATGATCGGCTTCAACCGGAGATTCGATCCGAACTTCGCCAGCATCGAGCAGCGCATCCGGAAGGGCGATGTCGGCGATGTCGAACTCGTCACCGTCATCAGCCGCGATCCCGCCCCGCCGCCGGTCGATTACGTCAAAAGCTCCGGCGGACTCTATCGCGACATGATGATCCACGACTTCGATATGGCGCGCTTTCTGGTCGGCGAGGAATTCGTGACGGTGCAGGCGCTGGGCGCGGCGCTGGTCGATCCGGCGATCGGCAAGGCGGGTGACGTCGATACGGCAGCGGTGCAGATGCAGACGGCGTCGGGCAAGATCGCCGTCATCACCAATTCGCGCCGCGCCACCTATGGCTATGACCAGCGCGTCGAGGTCCACGGCTCAAAGGGCATGCTCAGCGCACGGAACATCCAGAACACCACGGTGGAGCTGGCCAACGAAAAGGGCATCATGGGCGACCCGGTTCTGCACTTCTTCACCGAACGCTATGTCGAGGCCTACGCCAATGAGGTGAAGGCCTTCATCGACGGGCTGGCAAAGGGCGTCTCGGCGAGGCCCAACGGGTTTGACGGCTTGCAGGCGCAGAAACTGGCCGATGCCGCAACCACCAGCTGGCAGACGGGAAAGCCGGTGAAACTCGCCTGACAATGCCTTCACATTAAATTTTCGTTACCGGGTGCCCAAGCCGCGCCGCGCCCTTTATCCCGGATGGCGATGCTCGAGAAACTGCGTCCCATCTTCACCGATCCGCATGTCCGTGGATACCGCATCTGGCACGATGTGGTGATGGGCTTCATCTTCTTCTCCTGCGCCGCGCTGGTGCTGGAAAGCGTGCAGTCCTATCAGGATGCCTATGCGGTCTGGTTCGACTGGGCGGAGTGGATTTCCGTCGCCTTCTTCACCGTCGACGCGGCGGCCAACATCGCCTTCGCGCCGAACCCGTGGCGCTATCTCTTCAGCTTCTGGGGCTTCATCGACCTGATCTCGGTGCTGCCGTCCTATCTGATGCTGTTCAATCTCACGGCGGTGAGGAGCACCAAGGTTATCCGCCTGCTGCGTGTGGCCCGCGCGCTCCGCGTGCTGAAACTAGCCCGTGCCGCGGCGGATCAGGCCGAGGGCGCAGAACGCCATGAAACCAATCCGCTTGCCGCCAATCTCAAGATCTATTGTATCGTCTTCTTCGCCACGCTGATGCTGTCCAGCACCGCCATGTATTTCGTCGAAGGCCATCTCTACGATGCCGATGTGATGCAGGCGGAACAGCAGGCGATCAATGCCGCGACGCCCGCCGGCCAGACGCCCGCAACCTATATGCCGACCGATCCGCTCACCGGCGATCCCATCCCGGAGGACAAGCGGTTCTATACCTCGATCCCTGCCGCCATGTGGTGGAGCATTACCACCATGACGACGACGGGCTATGGCGACATGTTCCCGGTCACCGTCGGCGGCCGCATGGTGGCGGCGGTGACAATGCTGCTGGGCCTGATCCTGTTCGCCATCCTGCTCAACCTCATCAACAAGACCATGCTGATCCTGCTGTTCGGCGAGAAGCACGGGATAGAGTAGGTTTCACCGGCAACGGCCCGGTCCCAACTTTCGTCACCCCCGCGGAGGCGGGGGCCCCGCTTTAATGCGGCAGATGTGCGGCGTCGAAGCGGGATTCCCGCCGTCGCTGGAATGACGGAATTGAGAATGTGTCAGCCGCCGCGCCGCCGTTCGGCGACGGCGACGGCGAGCGTCATGGCCAGCGCGAAAGTGGCGGCCAGCGAGCGGAATCCTTCAAAGTTGGCCTCGGCCACTTCGAGCGTGAGGTTGGCCGTCTGCGCCAGCGGCGAAAACGGGCTGTCGGTGATGGCGATGACGGGAACGCCGTGTGATGCCGCATCGCGCGCGAGGGCCAGCGTTTCGCTGGCATAGGGCGTGAAGCTGATGGCCAGCACCGCGTCCGCCTTCGTGGCAAACCCCATCTGCTCCGCCGCGAGGCCGCCCACCGCGTCGACCAATACACTCCGTACACCGAGCTTTCCGAAGGCATAGGCCATGCAGGAGGCGATGGGGAAGGAGCGCCGCAGCCCGATCAGGTGGATGGTTCCGGCACCGGCCAAACGTTCAACCGCCCGGTCGAGCGTTGCCGGATCAAGCGCCTCGCGCAGGGCCTGAAGCGATTTCTCCGCCGCTTCGGTGAAGCCATGGAAGATGACGCCGGGCTTGGACGCCGCCTGCGCATGTTCGCGGAGATGGGCGATGCGCTCGTCATAGGAGGGCATGCCGCCGCGCAGCCTGCCCCGGAACACCTCCTGCAAATCCGAGAAGCCCTGATAGCCCAGCGCCTGCGCGAACCGCACCAGCGTCGAGGGCTGGACGCCCGCCTGCTTCGCAACGGTAGCGGCGGTGCCGAAGGCGATCTCGTCCGGCTGCTCCAGCGCGAACCGGGCGATCTGCCCCAACCGCTTCGGCAACCCTTGCGCACGCTCCGCCAGCCTCGCCCGGAAGGCCGCAAAGTCGCGCGGCGGGGCGGCGTCATGCATGCGCATTGGAGATGCAAAAGCGATGCAAACGGATGCAGAAATGTTGCAAAATCGTTGTGTTTTGCATGGTGTCGGGATGCCAAAATGAGGAGTGGGAGATTGACTCTGTCAATTTCTGAAAAAGCCCCACCGAACACTTCAACACAGACCACCCCGTCAAGGAAACTGACTCTGTCAATTTCTGAAAGCGCCCCGCCGCGATGTCGAGGGTGATATTGCAGCGGACAGCCGGGATCGGCTCCGTCAAGTTCGGAAAGCACCCAACTTCACTGGTTTGGGAACGCAGTTGGAAAAAATTGGTGCGAAATAGTTCCAAATCGCCGGGCCTGATGACGGATGAGGCTACATCGAGAATGGAATGGATATTCCATTTTTGTACTTGGGGCCAGGAGATTTTCCAATATCGACATTTGGCCATTGCCAAAACATCCATTGGCCCCTCACCTCCCCGTTGCTCCGCAACGGGTCCCTTCCTCTCCCGCTCGCGGGAGAGGAAGACTGGCCGCCACCCGGACGCTCGCTTGGACTCGCGGCGTTCGGGGCTCGAAATGGTCCACCGGACCATTTCGCAAGACGCCCCTCACCCCTCATCAAACCCTCTGCTGCGGCGGGAGGGGCCGGAGACGGGGGGACGGCGGCGGCTGCCGTCGCCGCCGGATGGATCGGGAAGCATGGCGCGGCGGAGTTTGCGGATGACGGCGGCCTTGCCCTTTTCGTCGGCGGCCTTGCCGACTTCGTCCTGAATGTCGAGCAGGAGGGCGGCGAGATCATTGTTCGAGTCGCGCGCCGCAACAGCGTTGGGATCCATGCGCGGCTTTGATTCCGCCACCAGCAGCGAACAGGCATCGCCGCCGATGTCATAGACGTCATCGAGCTTCGGGCGGATGATGCAATCGCCGGGCACGCCGATGCCTTTCAGATCGTCCTGCATGGCGATCTGCGCCTCTTCCTCGCCATGGGTGAGGAACAGCGTGTGGCCGATGGGCAGGCGCTTCTTCACCCATTCCACCAGCTCCGGCCCGTCGGCATGGCCGGAATAATCCTCGATCTTGCGGATCGCCGCCTTCACCGCGATGTCCTCGCCCGTGATGGTGACGGCTTTTGCGCCGCTTTCGAGGATGCGGCCCAGCGTGCCCTCGGCCTGGAAGCCCGCCAGCAGAACGGTTGTGGAATTCTGCCAGAGATGGTTCTTGAGGTGATGGCGGATGCGCCCGGCCTCGCACATGCCCGATGCCGCGACGATGATGCGGAAGCCCGTGAAGCGCGCCAGCGCCTTGCTGTCTTCAACGCTTTCGGTGGCCTTGACGAAGGGCGAGGAGAAAGCATGGGCGAGCTCGTCACCATGCTCCAGAAGTTTCGCATGCTTGACAAAGATGGCGGTGGCCTTTGACGCCAGCGGCGAGTCGATAAAGATCTGGCCCTGCGGGATGCGCTGCGCGTCCATGAGCTTGACGAGATCGGTGACAATTTCCTGCGTGCGCTCCACCGCGAAGGAGGGGATCAACAGCGCACCCTTGCGGGCCGCCGCATCGCTCACCTCCTTGGCGAGAATGTCGCGCCGTGCATCCTCGGAACGCTCGAACCGGTCACGCCCGCCATAGGTCGACTCGCAAATGACGATATCGAAATTCTGCGGCGCGGTGGGATCAGGCTCCAGCATCTTGAACTCGGGACCAATGTCGCCGGAGAACAGAATGCGGAGCGGCGGCCGGCCGTCACGCGCTACTTCCACCTCGATTGAGGCGGAGCCCAGGAGATGGCCGGCATTCCACCAGCGGGCGCGGATTCCGGCGGCTGGCTCGATCCATGTTTCATAGGCGACGGGGCTGAAATATTGCTGCACGGCCTGCGCATCTTCCAGCGTGTAAAGCGGCTCAACTTCCGGAAGGCCGCGCTTGCGGTTGCGCTCGTTCTGGAGTCTCGCGTCGCTTTCCTGAATATAGCCTGAGTCCGGCAGCATGACGCCGCATAGCGCGATGGTGGGTTCGGTGGCATGGATCTTCTTCTTGAATCCATGCTTGCCAAGCTTGGGGATGACGCCGGTGTGATCGATATGCGCGTGGGTGAGGAGCATGGCATCGAGCGTGGCGGGATCGAAGGGGAAAGGCCGGAAGTTCAGGTCGCGCTCGGTCTTGGACCCCTGGAACATGCCGCAATCGATGAGCACGCGCGCCTTCTCCGTCTCGAGCAGATAGCACGAGCCGGTGACCGTGCGGGCCGCGCCGTGAAAATGGAGACGCACAGACATCAGCTTTCCTCCTGCGGAATCTTGAGGCCGCGGCGCAGGATTTCATCCCACGCCTGCTGCGGCGTATCGGCGAAGCCGAACAGATCGAGATCGGCGGCGTTGCACATGCCGGTCTCGACGAAGTGCCGGAAGTTCACCGCCGTGTTCCAGAATTTCGAATCATAAAGCACCACCGGCAGCTCCTGATCCATCTTGCGCGTCTGGCGGAGGGTTAGAAGTTCAAACAACTCGTCCATGGTGCCGAAGCCGCCGGGAAACACGACGAGCGCCGCCGCGCGCATCGCGAAGTGCATCTTGCGCATGGCGAAGTAGTGAAACAGAAAAGTGAGATCGGGCGTGGAATAGGCGTTGGGTTCCTGCTCATGCGGGAGCGTGATGTTGAAACCCACCGAGGGCGCGCCCACATCGGCAGCACCGCGATTTGCGGCTTCCATGATGCCGGGGCCGCCGCCGGTGGCGATGACATTGTGGCGGGGGCCATGATCGCTGATCTTCGCGCCGCCGTTTTCGGAACAGATGCGGCCAAATTCCCGCGCCGCCTCATACCAGCCGTGGCCGTCACCCTCGCGCACCCGCGCCGAGCCAAAGACAACGACAGTGGAAGCAACGCCCCAGGCACGCAGATGCTCTTCCGCCTTCTGGTATTCGAGATGAAAGCGCAGGCCCCGCGTGCTGTCGCCGAGCAGAAAATCCTGGTCGAGGGCGGGAAGGCGGTAGGCGGCGGCGGCCATCTGCGCCTTGTTGGAGATGCTCACGATAAGAAGAATCCTGTTCTGGAGCCAAAGGGTTAGGCCCAAGGTCCCTTGCAATCAAGAGGGCACTGGTCCACGCTTGGGAGCAGTAAAAAGAGGTATCGCATGGCCGACAACAAATCTTTCGCGCAGCAGTTCATCGCCACGCCGGGCAAGCCCTTCAAGCTTTCGAAATGTGACCCCCGCGATGCCTCCGCCTTCAGGGACAAGGACGAGGCGAAGGCCGACATCGAACAGGACGCGCTGAAGATCGACGCCCTGCAAAACCGGCTCTATGCCGAGGACAAGCACGCGCTTCTAGTGGTGCTGCAGGGCATCGACTGTTCCGGCAAGGATGGCACGGTGCGCGCGGTGTTCAACACCTGCGGCCCCATCGGCGTGACCAACACCTCCTTCAAGGGGCCGACGCCGCTGGAGCTTGCGCATGACTATCTCTGGCGCGTGCATCAGGCGGTGCCCGCCAAGGGCTTCATCGGCGTGTTCAACCGCTCGCATTACGAGGACGTGCTGGTGGTGAAGGTGAAGAAGCTGGCCAGCCCCGAGGCGATCGAGAAACGCTATGACGAGATCAACCATTTTGAAAAGATGCTGAGCAACAACGGCACGCGCATCCTGAAATTCATGCTGAACATTTCGAAGGACGAACAGGCCGAGCGCCTGCGCGACCGCGTGGCGACGCCGGAGAAGCGCTGGAAGTTCAACCCCGCGGATCTCGAGGACCGGGCGCTCTGGGACGATTACATGGCCGCCTATGAAACGGCGATCACCAGATGCTCCACCGATCATGCGCCATGGCATGTGATCCCCGCCGACCGCAACTGGGTGCGCAATGCCGCCATCGCCCGCATCGTGCGCGAGACGCTGGAAGAGATGAACCCGCAATTTCCGGAACCCAAGGGCTGGGACCCGGCAAACGTGAAGATCACCTGAGATGGACCTGGGATTGAAGGGACGCCGCGCTCTTGTGACCGGCGGCACGAAAGGCATCGGCCGCGCCATCGCCTTCGGCTTCGCGGCGGAAGGGGCCGATGTGGCGCTTTGCGCGCGCAATGCGGCAGAGGTTGCTGAGACGATGAAGGCGCTGGAGGCGGCGGGCGTGAAGGTCTTCGGGCGCGCACTCGATGTGGGCGACAGCGCTGAACTGGCGGCCTTCGTGAATGAGGTGGCGGACGCGCTGGGCGGGCTCGATTGCCTTGTGGCGAATGCCAGCGCGCTGGCATCGGGCTCGGGCGAGGACGCGTTTCAAGGCGCCTTCCGCATCGACCTCATGCACACCCGCAACGCCTGCGAGGCGGCGCTCCCGCATCTGGCGAAATCGGGGGCGGGCTCGATCGTTGCCATCTCCTCGATATCGGGCTCCGAGGATTATGGCTATGACTCCGTCTCCTATGGCGCGATGAAGGCGGCGCTGTTCTTCTATGTGAAATCTTTGGCCCGCCATGTGGCGGAGAAAGGCATCCGCGCCAATCTCGTGTCGCCGGGCACCACCTATTTCAAGGGCGGCTTCTGGCATCGCGTGGAAGTGGATGAGCCCGAGGTCTTTGCCGCCAATCTCAAGGCCAATCCCTTTGGCCGAATGGCAAGGCCGGAGGAGATCGCCGACGCCGTGATCTATCTCTCAAGCAAACGCGCCAGCTTCATCTCCGGCGCCAACCTCGTGGTGGACGGCACGCTGACCATGCGCATTCCGAACTAGGCGGAGGCGAGGAAGGCCTCGACCTCGGTACGCGTGGGAGCCGCGGCGGCGGCACCTTTCTTCGTCGTCGAGAGCGCCCCGCAGGCGGCGGCGAAACGCGCCGCCTCAAGGATCGGCATGCCCCGTTCCAGCGCATGGGCGAGGCCGCCGTTGAAACTGTCGCCCGCCGCCACTGTGTCGATGGCGGTGACCTTGAAGGGCGGGATGATCGCCTCGGCACCGGGTGCCGCGACGGCGAGGCCCCTGGCGCCCAGCTTCACGATGGCGGTGCCCACGCCCTTGGCGCGCAATTCCTTCGCAGCCTTGAACGCATCCTCCGGCGTGACGGGCTGCCAGCCGAGCAGAAGCGCTGTCTCTTTCTCGTTGGGGGTGATGATGTCGACCTGGCCCAGCACATTGACGGGAAGGCCCTTCTCGGGGGCGGGTGCGGGATCGAGGATGACGATGCCGCCATGAGCGCGGACAATCGCCCCTGCCTTCAATGCCGCATCGAGCGGAACCTCCAACTGGACGAGGAGCACCTTCGCCTGTTCCAGCGCCGCACGGCCCCGCGCGACATCGCTCCCGTCCATGCGGAGATTGGACCCGCCGATCAGCGAAATGTAATTCTCACCATTCTGCCCGACATTGATAATGGCGAGTCCCGTTGCGCCTTGGGCGTCCGTGGCCACGAGCCCCAGATCAACGCCGTGAGAGGAGAGTTCACGCGCCGCCGGTTTGGCGAAATCGTCGGAGCCGAGGCGGCAGATGAAGCGCACATCGCTGCCGAGCTTCCTCGCCGCAACGGCCTGATTGGCGCCCTTGCCGCCGAGGCCCAGCTTGTATTCGGCGCCATGCAGCGTCTCGCCGGGCTCGGGCAGGCGCAGCATATAGGCCGTCACATCCATGTTGATGCTGCCGAACACCGCGATGGTCATGCCACCCCTCCCATGATGCTCCGCCTGCGGATCAATTGAGGCCGGGATCGACGACGACCGCCGTGCCATAGACGTTGCGCAGCGTGGAGATCGTCAGCGCGATGGGCTGCAGCGACCTGATCCATTCGACAGACGGCGCATTGGTCACATAGATGGTGTCGTCGGGCCGCATGCCGAACACCTGGGCGATGAACATGGTCTCGGGCTTCGACATGTCGAACTTGAAGATGACCGGGCCTTCCTGCCACTTGTTGTTGGCGTCGCGCCACGCTTTCGGCTCATGCAGACGGAACACGAAGACGCCGGTGTTGCTGGAGGTCGTATTGTCGAGGCCGCCCACCTGCGACAGGGCATCCATGAGCGACGGATTGAGCTTGGTGAATTCGCTCTGGCCTGTCTTCTTGACAGCGCCGAGCGCATTGAAGACCTTGGCATTGGCCTCGAGGATGACTTCATCGCCCGCGACAAGCCGCGCATTGCGGCCGTTCTGCACGTCCGAGAGCGGAATACGCGCCACCGACTTGCCGCGCCGGATGATGACATCGACCTGGTGCGGCTGGCCTTCGGTGCCCCCCGCCAGCGCCAGCGCATCCATGAGCGTGAGCGCCCCGTTCATCATCGACAGGCGGCCGGGATTTTTGACGAGCCCCGACACCAGCACGCTGGAGCCATGGTCGGATTTGACCTCGATATAGACCTGCGGCTCGAACGTGACGCCGACGAGGCGGCCACGGATGCGCTCCTGCGCCTGCGGCACGCTGCTTCCGGCGAGGCGCACCCGCCCGGCATAGGGAAGGGTGATCGTGCCGTCATTGTCGATGCGGAGATTGTCAAACACCGTTCCGCCCACGGCGAGCGGCGCAAAGAGCCCGCCTTCCTTGCTTTCGGATATCCTCACCCGGATTTCGTCGCCCGCCGACAGGACAAGCCGGGGCGCGGTGCCGATGCTGCCCGTGCCGGCATAATCGGTGATGGGCTGCACGCGGTAATCGGCAACATTCACGGCAGTCGTATCGATCAGCGTGAAGCCCGCGAGATCGGCGGCCTTGCCGGTGATCTTGGACTCTTTCGGACCCGGTTCGGGGATGCCGGAACAGGCGGAAAGCATGGTTATCATGCCGCACAGCAGAAGCTGGGCGAGGAATCTCACTCGCATTGATGCCGGATCCCCTGTTGATCCCCGGACAGCCTGCCATCCCACACGGGGCTGCCCGTTTTGTTTGCCCGGATTCCTTAACCCAAGGTCCCGGCCATCGACAAGCCAAACCCGCGCGTTAACCACATTGCGTTGCGATAAGTCCCCACACTATGGGCATTTTGCAACAATGGCGGATTGGAATCATTAACGAATTTTCAGGTCTCGGGGACGAAGGCAGCAAGTTCCAGCTCCCGCAGCCAGAAGTTCCTGACCCGCGCCCGGCTGCCAATCCGGCGCGACAGATTTTGCCCGCCGGCGGCGAGGCGCTCGGCATTGTCGTGCCCCTCCGACAGAGTTTGAAGCGCATCGCGCCATCTCTGCGGATCATTGTGGAGCAGAAGCCCCGACTGGCCATGCGTGACTACCCCGGAGAACGGCGGCTGCTGGCTGTAAAGCCCCGCTGCGCCATAGGCCGCATGATCATGCACGCGGCTGAAGGACCGGGCCCGGTTGAACGCCGTATCGAGCGCCGGGGCCAGCGCAATATGAAAGCGGTTCTCCGCCACGAAGGCCCGGTAGCGCTCCCAGCCCAGCATAGGCAAATGTTCGGCATTGGGGAGATTGCGCAGCACCCGCGGCGCGTGGCCGTTGAGGAAGGTGGTGAGCCGGGCATCCGGCCGGGCTTTCAGGAAATCCGCCACCGCATCGGCGACGAACGCCACATCCTGAAGGTGCGAGCGCGTGGCGGCGACCACGATATCCAGCCCGCGCGGCCGCCGGTGATGGGCCAGGCCACCCGCCCCATGGCACTGCGCCGGATCGAGCCTGAGGCGTATCTTGTTCTTGTAATGAGAGAGAATATCGTCGGACGGCGCCACGACATGGGTGACGAACGGCATCAGCCTGCGCATGAACCCGTCGCGGTAGGCCAGAAGGCGCTGCCGATAGTCGGGCGGCAGTCCATCCTGCGGATCAAGGGCGCCGAAATTGTCATCAATGACGAGATAGACCCTGACGAACTTGCGGCGCTCGAGAATGCCGAGTTCGCGGTCACCAACATAGCGGATGATGATGGCGCAACGGCCCGAGACGAACATGGTGCGCGTGACGCGGCGGATGGGGCGGCCGGAATTGTCCAGCCTCGTGCCGATGAAGCCCGCCAGCGGGTCGGCGAAATAAAGCGCCGCGGAGGGGCTGTGCGGCGGGGTGAGACGCGCGGCGGCGGCGGCATTGGCCAGCTTCGCCCTGATTCCACGCTTGATGATTTCGGGCAGCAAGACAGCCACGAAATACTTCCCCTCGTTCAGACACCGCCCTGAGTCATTTTCTTAACATATCCGCAAGAGACGGACAAAAAGACTTTAGGCTAAAGTGTCAATAACCGTTCCACCGTTTCAGCCGTGGCCTCATGCCAGGGGCGCAGGCGAAAACCAAAACGTTTGGCGAACAAATCCGTCGAAAGTTTTGAATTAGCGGGCCGGCGCGCAGGGGTTGGATACTCAGCCGTGGTGATGGCCTTCACTTCCGGCGACGGCCCGCCCAATGCTTTTGATAGTTCGAAAATATTGCGGGCAAAGCCGCACCATGTCACCTCGCCCTCGCCGCAGAGATGATAGGTGCCGCCGTCACGCGCCTCCCGGGCGAGGCGCAGAATGGCATCGGCGATATCGAGTGCCGAGGTGGGATTGCCACGTTGATCATCCACCACGCTGAGCACGGGCCTATCTTTACCAACCCGCAGCATGGTTTTCACAAAATTGTTTCCGAAGGGACTGTAGACCCAGGCGGTGCGAAGAATGAGCGGCGACGGATGCGCCGCCTTGACCGCCGCCTCGCCCTCGAGCTTTGAGCGGCCATAGACGCCAAGCGGCCCCGCGGCATCCGTCTCCACATAGGCAGACGGCTTGTCGCCGGAATAGACATAATCCGTAGACAGATGAATGAAGGGGACGGCAAGCTTCGCCGCCGCTTCCGCCGCAGCGCCCGCCCCCGTGGCATTGACGGCGAAGGCGCGCGCCTCATCCTGCTCCGCCTTGTCAACCGCCGTATAGGCGGCGGCGTTCACCACGAGATCTGGCTTTGCGTCCATAATGACGCGGCGGACAGAGGCCGGGTCTTCGAGATCAAGCTCGGGGCGCCCCGCCACGATGACCTCATGCGGCGACTGCGCGGCTTTCTCCACCAGCGACGTGGCGACCTGGCCGTTCCTGCCGGTGACGAGAATACGCATCAGGGCTTGCCGCCGCCGAGGCGCTGACCGGCATAGCGCGCGGCGCGCAAAGGCTGCCACCACGCGCCATTGTTGAGATACCATTCGATGGTGCTGCGGAGGCCGGTGTCAAAATTATGCTTCGCCTTCCAGCCCAGCTCATTCTCGATCTTGGTGGCGTCGATGGCATAGCGGAGATCATGCCCCGGCCGGTCGCCCACGAAACGGATGAGGCCACGCCTGTTGCCCGCGTTGAGCGGCATCAGCTGATCCAGCGTGTCGGCGATGGTTTCGACCACCTTCAGGTTCGAGCGCTCGTTGCGGCCGCCGATATTGTAGGACTGGCCGACGCGGCCTTTTGTGACGACAAGCGCCAGGGCCCGCGCATGATCTTCGACATGCAGCCAGTCGCGCACATTTTCGCCCGTGCCATAGACGGGCAGATCCTTGCCTTCCATTCCGTTGATGATCATCAGCGGAATGAGCTTTTCGGGGAAATGCCACGGGCCATAATTGTTGGAGCAGTTGGAGAGAACGACAGGCAGGCCATAGGTGTGATGCCACGCCATGACGAGATGATCGGAGGACGCCTTGGACGCCGAATAGGGCGAGGACGGCGCATAGGGCGTTTCCTCGGTGAAGAGGCCGCCATCCAATGGCAGGTCTCCGAACACCTCATCGGTGGAAATATGATGGAAGCGGAAGGCGGATTTCTTCGGCTCCGGCAATGAGGCATGGTAGGAGCGCGCCGCCTGCAGCAGAGCGAAGGTGCCGAGGATATTGGTCTGGATGAATTCGCCGGGGCCATCGATCGAACGGTCGACATGGCTTTCGGCGGCGAGATGCATGACGGCATCCACGCCCTCGCGCTCCATCACCTTCTGCATCGCTTCGCGGTCGCAGATGTCGAGCTTGTAGAAGCGGTAGTGTGGATTTGCGGCAAGTTCCGCCGTCGAGCCCTCGCTCGCCGCATAGGTCATCTTGTCGACGTTGACGACATCGAAGCCGAGGTCATTGACGAGATGCCGGCACACCGCCGAGCCGATGAATCCGCAGCCGCCGGTGACAAGGATTTTCATAAGGGATGCCTTTGCGTTTTTCGCCTTCCCCCCTCGCGGGGGAAGGTGGATCGCGCGTCAGCGCGAGACGGATGAGGGGGTGGATGGCTGAAGCCGGAGCGACCCCTCATCCGGCGCTTCGCGCCACCTTCTCCCGCAAGGGGAGAAGGGGAATCATATGCGCCATTCAAAACACGATATCCTTCTCTGCCTCGGCGAGAAGCGGGGCGGCGGCGTCCTTTGCCGAAAGCACCGGCTGCTGGCCGGGATCGAGCGGCCATTCAATGCCGATGGTTGGATCGTTCCAGCGGATGCCGCGGTCACAGGAGGGCGAATAAGGCGCCGACACCTTGTAGAGCACCTCGACATCGGGCTCGAGCGTGACGAAGCCGTGCGCAAAGCCCTTCGGGATGAGAAGCTGGTTGAATTTTTCCGCCGAGAGGATGCACGACACCCATGTGCGATAGGTGGGCGAGGCTTTGCGAATATCCACCGCCACATCGAAGATCGAACCCTTCAGCACACGGATCAACTTGTCCTGCGCATCGGGTGCGACCTGGAAATGCAGGCCGCGCAGCACGCCCTTCTCCGCCGAGTAGGACTGGTTGTCCTGCATCCAGTCCTGCGTGATGCCCGCATCGGTGAATCTCTGGCGCTGGAAGGTTTCGGAGAAGAATCCGCGCGCATCGCCGAATTTCTTCGGCACGACTTCGAGGACGCCCATGCCGAGATCGCGGACTTGCATGGCCTATCTCCGGGGCTCGTTGCCATGCTCCGCCACGATTCGGCAGAGATAGGCGGCATATTCGGTCTTGCCCAGCGCGGCGGCGCGCTTCAGCATCCGTTCTTCATCGATATAGCCGCAGTTGAAGGCAATCTCTTCCGGGCAGCAGACCTTGACGCCGGTGCGCGTTTCGATGGTGCGGATATAAGAGCCCGCATCATGCAGGCTGTCATGCGTGCCGGTGTCGAGCCAGGCATAGCCGCGCCCCATGCGCTCGACGTTCAGATCGCCGCGCTCGAGGTAGATGCGGTTGACGTCGGTGATCTCAAGCTCGCCGCGCGGGCTGGGCTTGATGGACTTGGCGATCTCGACGACATCGGTGTCGTAGAAATAAAGCCCGGTGACGGCCCAGTTGGATTTGGGCTCCTTCGGCTTTTCCTCGATCGAGGTGGCGACGCCTTCCCGGTTGAAGGCGACGACGCCGTAACGCTCGGGATCAGACACATGATAAGCGAAGACTGTCGCGCCCTTTTTACGCGCGGCGGCGGTCTCGCATTTCGACTGCAACTGCTCGCCATGGAAGATGTTATCGCCCAGGACCAGCGCGCCGGGGCCGCCGGCAAGGAATTTTTCGCCGATCAGGAAGGCCTGCGCGAGGCCGCCGGGATGCGGCTGCTCGGCGTATTGGAGATTGATGCCGAAGGCCGATCCGTCGCCCAGCATGTTGCGGAAATGCGGCAGGTCATGCGGCGTGGAAATGATGAGGATGTCCTTCAGTCCCGCCAGCATGAGGACCGACAGCGGATAATAGATCATCGGCTTGTCGTAGACCGGCAGAAGCTGCTTCGAGATGGCGAGCGTCAGCGGATAAAGCCGCGTTCCGCTGCCCCCCGCCAGAATGATTCCCCGCATTCACAAATCCCCTGGTTACCCCGCCGGCTCCCGGGCCTGTTTCCCGGTTCGGGGCGGGCTTGTCAACCCGCAGGGTGCACTGCAGTAAAGTCTAAAATTGCACAGAACCGGTGAGCCACAGCCAGGCGGTTGCCGCCGCCATGGCGAACAGCGTCATGACGATCCCGGAGCGCATGAAATCCATGAAACTCAAATCCCCGCCTGAGGCCTTGGCGCGCTCCGCCACGATGATGTTGCACAGCGATCCGGTGAGCAGCAGGTTGCCCGCGAAGGTGGAAAGCAGCGCCATGGCGGCCAGAACCCCTTGCGAAAGATCGGGCACGATCTTGAGAATGAGAATGATGGTCGGCACATTGCCGATGGTATTGGAGGCCGCGAGCATGAGGGGCGACAAGACGCTGAGCCTGTCGAGCGACAGGCCATGCGCCTTGAGGCTGACCAGCGCCTCCTGCGCCAGCCCGGTTTCGGCGAAGGCCGCGGTGACGCCGAACAGGCAGATGAACAGCAGCAGCAGATGCCAGTCCACCGCGCCGATCATGTCGCGCGACGACATGCGCTTCGACAGGAGGAGCACGCCCGCCACGGCAAGCGCCGAGAGCTCGCGCGGGAAGGGCGTGAGGAACAGGCCGATCAATACCGCGATCGCAACGATGCCCTTGGCGAGCTGGAAACGGTCCACCTGTGGCTGTTCGGTTTTGCCCTCATGCGGCGTGGCGGCGAGGCTGCCGCGCCATGTCCAGATGACGGCGAGGAAAACGAACACCAGCGCCACCAGCGTGGGCGGCAGGGCCAGCAGCAGGTAGCGCCCGAAGCTCAATCCTCCGGCCTGACCCAGCAGGATGTTCTGCGGATTGCCGATCAGCGTGGCGGCGGACCCGGCATTGGCGGCCCCCGCCAGCGCCACCAGATAGGGCCGCGCATCAAGCCCCTGCGCCAGCAATGCCGTGCAGATGAGCGGTGTCAGGGCAAAGACCACGACATCATTGGTGAGGATGGCGGAGAGAATGCCGGTGACGGCGATGATGACCGCCAGCAAGAGCTTCGGCGCATGGACGGCGCGGGTGATCTTCGCCGCCACGAGGCCATAGAAGCCCGAGCCTTCAAACTGCGCCGAGAGGATCATCAGCGCGAACAGCAGCGTGATGGTCGGCATGTCGACCGCCGCACCGGCCTTCGCCATGCTGAGATCACCGGACGCCAGCAGCACGATGAGGCCGATCAGCGCCACCCCGGTGCGGTCAAGCCTGAGACCCGGCACGGTGCCGACCGCCATGCCGAGATAGACCAGAATGAAAACGATAACGGGAAGAGATGTCATCCCGAAAATCCGCCCGCCGCGAGGAAGGCCAGTTCCTCCGCCGTCGAGACGCGGCCCAGCACTTTGTTCCGGTGCGGGAAGCGGCCGAACTCTGCGACGATGTCGAGATGCACCTTCGCCCAATGCGCCATGTCATGGAGGCCGAGGGACTGAAACAGCGAGAGGCAGCGCCACTGGTCGTCGATCTGCTCGGAATGTTCATAAGGCATGATCAGCCACATGGCGCGTGGTGCGGGCATGGCGTGATGAAATCCCCGGATAATTGATTGCTTGGCGAGCCTGAGCGCCCGCTGGTCGGCGGCGAAAGACAACGGGCTGCCGCGATGGATGTTCCGCGACACCTGATCGAGCAGGATGATGAGGCCCAAAGCGCCTTCCGGAGTCTCCCCCCAATGATCGAAGGCGCCGCCCCGCGCCTCTTTCAGCGCCGCGCCAAAACGCACCGCAAGCACCCCGTCAAAACTTGCATCCCTGGTGAACCAGCGCGTCTCTCCCGCCTGCTCCCAGAAGGACACGATCTGTTCCGGCGTCATGAAAGCCCCATGTGCGTGATGATGAAATCGGCGAGCGCCCCGATATCGTCGCGGCTGAACACCGGAACCGGCGCCTCGGCAACCGGGCCGCTGGCCGCGATGGCGACGATGGTGGGATCATCGCCCGCCAGATGCGGATGATCAAGCGCGAGATTGCGCACCTCGATCTTGTCATGGCCGTCGCGCTTGTAGCCCTCGACGATGACAAGATCACACAGCGCCAGCTTGGCGAGGATGGCGGCAAGCGGCGGCTCTTCTTCCCCGCGCGATTCATGGATGATGGCCCAGCGGTGGCGCGACACGACGGCCACTTCGGACGCGCCGGCCTTGCGGTGGCGGAAGGAGTCACGCCCCTCATGGTCGATGTCGAAGGAGTGGTGCGCGTGCTTCACGGTGCAGATGCGATAGCCGCGCGCGGTCAGATCGCGCACCAGCCGTTCCACCAGCGTGGTCTTGCCCGCATTCTTGAACCCGGCGACGCCGATGATCTTCATTGACACGCTTTCACCGGATTTTCCTCACACGCTCATGCCCAACATGGCACTATGGACGTTTCAATGCGGAGGACGGTCATGCCCAAACGCGCCTATGTCTATCTACCCGAAACCTTCGCCGACTGGGAAACGGGATTTCTGGCGGGCACGCTGCGCTCCGGCGAGGGTCTCTCGGAAGCGCCATGGGAGGTTTATTATGTGAGCGAGGATGGAGCCGCCGCCGGAAGCATCGGCGGGCTTCGTGTCATGCCGGACCTGGCGGCGGACCATCTCAAGGCGGATGACGGCGATCTGCTGGTGCTGTGCGGCGGCGATTCGTGGAATGAGGGCCGCCACGCGGCGATCATCGCCAATGCCCGCCAGCGCATTGCGGCGGGCAAGCCCGTGGCGGCGATTTGCGCGGCAACGGTGGCGCTGGCGCGCGCCGGATGCCTGGAGACGCTTGGGCACACCAGCAACGATCTTGGCCTGCTGAAGCAACTCGCGCCGGGCTATGGCGGCGAGGCCCATTACCGGCAACGCGCGGTGGTGCGTGACGGGATGCTGGTCACGGCAACCGGCGTTGCCCCGGTGGAATTCGCCGCTGAAACGCTGCTGATGGTCGGCGCGATGACGCCGGAACTCGCCGAAGCGTGGAAACAACTCTACACCACCCATGAACCGGCGGCCTTTCACCGGCTGATGGATCTGTGGCAGGCCAACCAGCCCGCCCCGTAACGGATCAGCCGAATGCTTGAACCTCCTGCTGCAAGCCCGTAACACCGGCGCGCAACAGGAATCGAACGTGGAAAATTCGCCTACCCTCAGGAACCCGGCGCTGCAATTGGCCCTGGCGCTGGCGGTCAGCGCCACCGTTGGCGTCTTCGTGGTGGAAGCGGGCATCGATCCGCTGACCACCGTGTTCTGGCGCTGCGCCTTTGGGGCCACCTTCCTGTTCCTGTGGAATCTGGCTTTTGGCCATTTGAAGGGCGGCGGCTTCATGTGGCGCAACCTCATTTTCGCGGCGGCGGCGGGCTGCCTGCTGGCGCTGTGCTGGGTGTGCCTCTTCGCGGCCTTCCGCATGACCTCGATCGGCACGGCCACCATCGTGTTTCAAAGCTATCCCTTCCTGCTTATCCTCGCGGGCTGGCTGGTCTGGCGCGAACGGGTGACGGTCGAACAGCTGGCGTGGATCGTGCTGGCCTTCGCAGGCGTGGCGCTGGCCAGCGGTGCCTTGGCGGCGCCCGCCTTTACCGGCGGGCAATGGGTTCAGGGCCTGGGCCTCACCCTGCTGGCGGCGGCCTGCTATGTGGGCGTGACGGTGCTGGTGCGCGCCATTCGCGGCCAGCGGGCCGAGGTGACCATGATGATCCAGGCATCGGTGGGCGCTGTGCTGCTGGCCTTCGGAGCCGATTTTCATCAGGCGATCAGCGCCCGGTCCTGGGCCTGGCTGGCGGGGATCGGCGTCATCCATTCCGGCCTGGTGATGGTAGCAATGTATGCCACCTTCCCGCTGCTGCCCACGCCCCGTATCGCCATCCTGAATTTCGTCTATCCCGCCGTGGCCATCCTGCTCGACTGGTTCATCTACCGCCACCCGCTGACGCTGGTGCAACTCGCCGGGGTGGCGCTCATCGTGCTGGCGACGCTGGGCGCAAATCTCGGCTGGCGCCTGCCGGGCCTGGCGCGGAAGACGGGCTAGCCACTGAGACTCGCGATGCGGTTTGCTTCCGCAAGCTCCTCCGGCGTGTTGACGTTCATGAAGGGATCGAAGGGCCGGGCGTCCCACTCCACGGTTCTTGCATCAACAGCTTCAACCCAATCGCGCACCCGGCGCACGCCGCGCGCTGTCAGGCTCTCAAGCGATGCGCGCGCGGTCACGGGCCACAGGCCGGTGAGATAATGCACCGCGCCGCCCGAAGCCGCCACGGCGGGGGCACCGGCTGCGGACAGCCGCGCGGCGAGGTCTGAAGGCAGGAACGGGCAATCGGAGGGCACTGTCAGCACGGCATCCACATCTTGCGCTTCCCCCCACAAGAGCGCCGCATGGAGCCCGGCCAATGGTGTTCCGATGTCCTTCATGCTGTCCGCAATCACGGGAAGGCTAACGCCCGCAAAGCGCGCCGGATCGCCATTGGCATTGAGCGCCACGGGCTGCGGCAGGATCGAAAGCAGACGGTCGATGATCCGCCTCTGGCCCACAGGCAGCAGAAGTTTCTCCGCCCCCATGCGCGAGGACGCGCCGCCCGCGATGATGACGGCGGCGATCTTCATCCGTGCGCGTAGATCCGCTGCGGCGGAATCCACACCGTGATGGGATCGCCGCTGCGGATCAGCCCTTCGGCCTCGACCCACCCCACGACGCCACGCTTGTTGCGGGCAGCAGCGACGAAGCCCAGCTTCTGATCGGGATTATGGCTCTTGATGATGTCCGCCGGGTAGCGGCAGGGCAGGTTCTCGATGTCGATGGTGATCATGGCGCCGCTGGGAAATTGAAGCCGCGTGGAAGGCGGCAGCAGGGTGAGATCGGGAATGCCGCGCGTCACGATATTGGCGCCCACCCATTCCGGCTTCACCGCCTGAATGCCCATCTTCGCCGCCACCTCAGCCAGTTCCTCTTCCGACAGGATCGAAAGCTGGCGGGCATTCCGCACTTCCGTGCCGCGCTTGAACTGCTTGATCATGCGGACATCGGATTTCCGCGTCAGGCCGCCGTGGCAATCGCCCTCGGGGCCTTCGAAGCGCAGCATGAGATCGTCACGCTCCTGCTTCTCCAGCCCAGCCTCCCGGTCGGGATTGGCCAGCAGCATCGCGACAGTGCCCTGAAAAGAGGCTTTGGACAGAAGCTCAGACATTGTGTAACTCCGCGTCTCAGGGAACCGCTTCTAGCCGCATCATGGCCGAAAATCATTCCGAAACCACGCTCGATCTCTCCGGCCTGCTCTGCCCGCTTCCTGTGCTGAAGGCGGGCAAGCGGCTGAAGGCGATGCCGCCGGGAAGCATTCTCACGGTGATCGCCACCGACCCCATGGCGGCAATCGACATGCCGCATTTCTGCACCGAACAGGGCCACACGCTGCTGGACCAGCGGGAAGCCCAGGGCTCACTCACATTCAGGATCAGGCGCGCATGACATTCGATTTCGGACAGTTCAACAACTGGGGCAAGCTCAAGACCGTGGCGGTGCGCGATGTCGACACCGCCTTCGCCAGCGATGCGAAGATCGATGCCGAGTGGAAGGATTTGAATTTCCACTCCCGCCCCGACCTTGCCAATGCGCGTAAGGAATATGCCGCCGTGGAAGCGGTGCTGAAAGCTTGCGGCGCGGAAATCATCAAGCTGCCCGCGGGCGATGGGCTCACCCTTGATTCGATCTATACCCATGACGCGCTGATCGTGACGCCCAAGGGCCTTGTGAAGCCGCGCATGGGCAAGCCGCAGCGGCGGAAGGAATCGGATGTAAACGGCCAGGCGCTGGAGAAGCTGGGCATTCCCGTTGCCGGGGAGATCACCGGCGAGGGCAAGGTGGAAGGCGGCGACCTTGTGTGGATCGACCGCTACACGCTGCTAGCGGGCGTGGGCTACCGCACCAATCTCGAAGGCCTCAGGCAGCTTGGCGAACTGGCGGGCGGGGATGTTGAAATCCTGTGGTTCGACATGCCGCACTTCAAGGGAAGGAGCGATGTATTCCACCTGATGTCCTGCCTGTCGCCGCTCGACCATGACCTCGCGGTGGTCTATCCGCCGCTGATGGCTGTCCGGCAGCTTGAGTTTCTCGAATCGCGCGGCATCAAATTCCTCGAGGTGCCGCAGGAAGAGTTCGACACCATGGGCTGCAACGTGCTGGCCCTTGGCCCCCGCCACGCCATGATGGTGGAGGGCAACCCCGAAACCGAACGCCGCATGAAAGCAGCGGGTGTGAAGGTGGAGGTCATCAAGGGCTACGACATCTGCCGCAAAGGCGAAGGCGGCCCAACCTGCATGACAAGGCCGCTGGCGCGGGGGTGAGGGGAATTCAGTGCGGAAGGATCATCGGGAAGCAGGTGAAGCTGACTGTGTGAGCGAAGTTCGGGGCTTTCCACAGTTGTGCACCGGAGCGCCGCAACCGCGCATAGTCAGCAACGAACACAAGCTGTTCCTGATCTATTACACCGCGGAACCCATTGCTCCTCCCGCATTGCTACGACGGCGTTCAAAGAATTCACGCGTGATCGCGGTTGTGGCCTTCGATCATTTTCTCTCTTTTAAATTCGGATCGCCCAATGATGAAGCGCTCGCAGGTCATCCGCTGTATTCAAAGGGGCTTTCATTTTATGGCATTTTCCATGTGAAAAACTCGACATGGATCGATGAGGTGAAGCGTATCAATTCAGTGCATCCATCCTTCGATGCTCGTTATTATGAGCAGTTTCAGCATTTCATTTTTGCGTTCCATGATTCCACCTTCGAATGCATTGCAGAAGATATGTCATTTGAAACGAAATCAGGCTCGCTTCGGACTGCCATGAATGAATGTGTGAAATTATTGATCTGACGGAAAACGCACTTTCGCGTGGGAATGTCCGATATCTGCTGCATTTATCACTCACCTGTCACCCCGGCTTGTCGCCGGGATGACAGGGATTTTTTCTTCTCCCTCTCCATGCGCAAGCATGGGGAGGGTGGATCGCGCGGCAGCGCGAGACGGGTGGGGGTGAGGTGGCGGTTTGCGGAGCAGATCAATCGCTACAGTGGAGCGATTGAAGCCGCCGAACGCCGTGAGCCCAGGCGAACGGCCGGCATTTGCAGGATGATCCGATACCTCGCCGCCCCACCCCGGCCCTCCCCACAACGCGGGGAGGGAGAAGATTGGAGTATGTGCTTTCCCGCGAACCAAAGGCAAATATTTATCGAACTCACAAAAAGAAACCGAACAGGGCGCAGACTATTTCATCTTCTTTCGCTGATTGACGACGAGCACGCATGACGGATAATTGAGAGCGGCACAATATTCATACGAGCGTTCAAAACCACAGACTTCCCCTCTGACACTCATATAAACATCAACAATATTCTGCAACTTTTGCTGGTCGCCTTTACTCTGCTTGAGCGCACTCAGAGCGTCCAAATCGTATGACGCACATCTCTTTTCGATTTCCTCAGATAATTCTTCTGCCTTTGCAGGCATGTGCAACATCAGAACAAGCAAGGCGGCCACGGCCGGGAGATGAAAAAATGACTGTTTAAGCATCTTGCCGCTCCATCAGTATTGATCGGCTAATCCGGCCATCAGAAATGTAGAATTCACTTTCTTCGAACCAATGGAGGAATTCTGGTTCGGCTACTTCTTGTTGCGCTTGAGCGCCCGTTCTTTTTTTCGCACAAGCACCATCCCTAGCGGCATATCGGGCTTCTTTTTCCATTTCGGTTTTTGTAGCCGGGGAAGTGAAAGCGTTGATTCGACAGAATCGGCCAGTTCCTCGGGAAGTTGAGCGATGACATCAATGTCCTGATTGGCTTTCCGGCGAATTCCGCGATGACTCCGCGCTTTCGACCGTGGAATGTTTTTTCGCGAAGCCTTCGCATTCTCCCCGTAAACATTTCGGCAATCCCTGGTGAGACTAAGCGTCTTCTTTTCCTGAGGTGATTTTATGCGCTTGACCATGCTCTTCCTTCCTACCCGAACATCTCCTGCACCTTTTTCGCGAAGCCCACCGTGACCGCGCCGTCGCGGTGTTCGATGAGCGGGCGGCGGATGAGGGAGGGGTGTTTCACGGCCAGCGCCACGGCCTTGGCTTCGGTGAGGTTCGCGGTTTCGGCTGAGGGGAGGCCGCGCCAGGTGTAGCCGGCCTTGTTGATGAGCTTTTCCCAGCCGCCCACGGCTTTGGACCATGCCGACACCTGCTCTTTGGTGACCGGCGTTTCGCGCACGTCGGACAGCGTGTTGGCGATGCCGTGATCATCGAGCCATGTCACCGCCTTCTGGCAGGTCGTGCATTTCTTGAGGCCGTAGAGTTTGGGCGCCATGGGATCACCTGTTGAGGGAAAGGGTGGTGTCGGTGAAGGCATCGGCACCGCCCGAAATCTGGTCGGTGAAGGCCTTGAACAGGCCCTCGATCATCGGCTTCTCGATATCCTTCACGATGAAGACAAGCCTTGTGCGATGATCGGCATCGGGCCAAGCGGCAAGCCGGACGGGGGGATGGAACACATGCTGCACGCCATGCAGCACCACCGGGCTTGAGGGATCATCCGCGAGCTTCACGATGCCCTTCATGCGCAGCATGTTGGCGCCGTGATAGGAGCGCAGCAGTTCGAGAAACAGCTCCAGCCCCTGCGGGCTGATGGCGTTGGCCTCCGTGAAGCTGAAGGAGCGGATGTGTTCGTCATGGCGCGACACGTCATGGTGATGATCGTGGTGGTGATGGCCGTGATGGGCATGACGCCGCCCGCGCTTCTCGCCCGTGGCATAGGCTTCCGCCGCCAGCCAGTTCTGCACATCCGGCGTTTTCTTCGTAGGGTCGAAGAGGCCCATGGTGAAGAGGCGCTCCGCCGTCGCCTCGTTGCGGTGGGTGGTGAGAAGACGCGCCGCCGGGTTGAGCTTGCGCAGCCTCGCGATGATGGCGAAGAGCATGTCCTCGCCTTCGCGGCCCTCCAGCAGATCGACCTTCGTCAGCACGATGCGGTCGGCCACCGCCACCTGCTTCACCGCTTCCGCATGGGCATCGAGCGTCGCCATGCCGTTGAAGGCATCGACCACGGTGATGACGCCTTCGAGGCGGCACGTGGCGAGAAGCCCCGGATCGCTCATCACGGCATGAAGCACGGGCGCGGGATCGGCGAGGCCGGTGGTTTCGATGATGATGCGGTTGAAGGCCTTGATCTCGCCCCGCCCCCGGCGTGCGAGGAGATCATGCATGGTGTCGATCAGGTCGCCCCGGATGGTGCAGCACAGGCAGCCGCTCGCCATCTCAACCACGTTCTCGTCCGAGCGCTCGACGAGGAGATGATCGATCCCCACATCGCCGAACTCGTTGATGATCACCGCCGCGTCGGCGAGGAACGGGTCCTTGAGCAGGAAATTGAGCAGCGTGGTTTTTCCGGCGCCGAGAAAACCGGTGAGGACGGCGACGGGGATCGGCGGTTGCGGCATCAGGCGGGTTTCCGTTGGTCGATGAAGCTTGAGGCGGCAAGGCCGGCCAGCACCATGCCGCCGCCCACATACTGGTTCAAGGCCAGCCGCTCACCCAGGAACAGGGCGGCGATCGCCGTGGCGACGATCGGCTCCATGTTGAAGAAGGGGGCGACCACCGAGGCTGGCGCGAAGCGCAGCGACAGCATGTGGAACATATAGGAGATGACATAGACGACGCCCACCGCCGCCATGAAGGCAAGGCCGGTTGAATTGGCTGATCCGCCGGGGAAGATCGCCAGCGTGCCGTTGCCCACCCACAAGGCGATCAGCAGGATCGGCACCCAGATGACGGCATGGACGAGCGAGCCGAATACGGCGGGCGTCATGTAGTTCGAGATCGCCCGGCCGGAGAAACATTGCAGCGCGCAGCCAAGCGCCGCCGCGGCGGCGAGCAGGATGCCGCGCATGTCGAGGCTGTCGAAGCTCGGCCCCACCGAAAGTGCCAGCCCTCCGAAGGCGAAGAGGGCGATCAGTGTACGGAGGATGCCGGGGGAATGACCTTCGACCAGGGGCGCCGCGAGCATGACGATGACCGGAAACGTGTAGAAGATGATGACCGCGAGGCCCACGGGAATGAACTGCACCGAGGCCAGATAGCCGATCGACACGACGATGGTGGCTAGCGTTTGTCCCAGAAGGCTGGGCCAGGCGGGGCGCGGAATGCGGAAGCTGTCGCCGTTCAAAATCGCCAGCACAGCAAAGCACACGGCCACGAGGCAGGTGCGCACGAAGATGCTCTCGATGGCGGGAACGCCATTGTCATAGGCGCCGCGCACCACATTGGGAACGAGGCCATAGAGCGTTGCCGCGCCCAGCGCGCAGGCAATGCCGGAACCGTTGCGGTTGATCATGTGGGGATCAGGGCTTCTTGGCCGGAGGCTTGGACTTGCCGTCGCCGCCTTCGGCTTCGCCGTCATCGTCGCCCGGCTCGGTGTTGCCCGCCTTGGACTTGGGCTTGGGCATCAGCGTGGCGATCTGCTGGAACACCTGCGGGCTCAGCACTTCGCAAGGGGCCTTGTCGGCGCGGTATTGCGTGCAGAGCTCCGTGCCCTTCTGCTGGTCAAGATTGGCGAGAACCGCCGCGAAGCCGCCCTTGTTCGGCATTTCCAGAATGCCGGCAAGGCCACCCGCATCGAGCCCGTAGGATGTGAGAAGCCGTCCCCGGAGCGCCATGTCGGCCTTGGCTGCCGTGTCATAGGTGCCAAAGGAAATGCCCCAGTCCTGCATGTCCTCGGCATAGGCGAGCGTGATCGGCTTGGTCTTGCAGACATCGGGCGCCATGTCGGCGGGAACGATGGCGCCGGTGGCCTGGTTGGCGACCCCGGCGAGTTTGGGCCGCGTTGCATCGGGCGCGCGGGTGAAGCCATCGGTGAGGAGGAGTTGCGCAAGGTCGGCGCGCGCCTTGCCGCTGGGCGAGCCGAAAATGACGGAGGCAAGACGCCTGCCGTCATGCGTGGCGGTGGCCACGAGGTTGAAGCCTGAATCGCACACGAAGCCGGTCTTCATGCCATCGGCTTCCGGCATCTTGCGCAGCAGCGAATTGCGGTTGGCGAGATGCTTCTTGCCCACCGCCACATTGGGCTGCTTGAAGTAATGCGCATATTCCGGAAATTCCGACACCAGCGCCGACACCAGCACGGCAATGTCGCGCGCCGTCGAGATATGGCGCGGCTCGAAAAGGCCGTTGGGATTCATGAAATGCGTGCCCGTCATGCCCAGCGTGCGGGCGGTGGCATTCATCTCCTTCACGAAGTCGGGCCAGGTTTCGGTGGACTCCGCCAGAACATAAGCCATGTCATTGGCGGAATAGACGAGCAGCGCCTGCAGCGCGAAATCGACCGATACCGTCTTGCCAACCGGCACGCCGATCTTGGATGGCGGCTGCTCATGGGCGATTTCGGAGACGGTGATCTTCTGGTCGAGCTTCAGCGTTCCCGCCTTCAGCTTCTTGAAGATGAGATAGGATGTCATCAGTTTGGTGATCGAGGCGGGATACCAGGGCTCTCCCGCCCGGTCCTGCGATAGCACCTCGCCGGTGGCCGGATCGAACAGCAGCGACGGGCCTGCCGCCATGGCTGAGCACGAGGCCATCGCCAGCACGCAGAGCGCAATCGTCAGCTTGCGGTAGATCGTCTTCGCCACGTTCGGTTCCCGGTTTCGCCCGCAGGATAGACCATAGCGTGCGCCTGAGATCAACACCGGGGAGAGGGCCGAAATGCGGCAGAACGGCTAAGCCTTGCGCTTGCCGCGCCGAAACAGCGCCAGCGGCGTGTCGACAAGACTGGGCAGCGGATCGTCCCATGCAAAGGTGGCATAGGCCGATGCGCCGAACAGGCTCCGCAGATAGGCGGCGAATGACAGCTCGCCCTTGCGGATCGAGGCCAGCGACTGCCCCGCATCGCGCGCCACATAGAGCCACGACGCTCCGGGGCGGCCCTGGGCTTTTTCCACCGCACCGCCATTGGCGAGATCGAAAGCGGCGCCCGCGAAATCAACACCGGCCGCAACGCCCAGACCGTTCCATGTCCAGAGCCTGGGGTTCACGTCGATGAGCTTGAACTGGTTGTCGCGGCGGTCGAGCTTGAATTCGATTTCCACAAGACCGGTGTAGTTGATTGATGCAAGGAAGCGTTCGGCGTGGGCGCCGAAGCCCAGGTCGAGCATGCTTTCCACGAAGGTTCCGGTGCCGAAGCCGGCTGGCGTCTGCCGGGTGCGCCGGGCCGCCATGGTGACGAGCGGCACGCCGTTTTCGCACAAGGCACACCACGAGAACTGGCTGGAATCATCGCCGGGGATCAGCTCCTGCACGATCAGCCCGGCGTCACCCGCGAGATCGCTGGCCCTGCCGAAGCGGCGCAAGAGGTCCTCACGCGAGGCGATGATCCAGGCCTTGGCGGCGGTCAGCGCATTGACGCCCTGCTTTTCGGCGGGCTTGACGATGAGCGGAAACTGGAAGTCAAGCGCCCGAGCGTCGTCAAGCGAGCGCACGGCATAGGTGCGGGGATGCGGAATGCCGAGGCTGGCGCAGCGCGCATAGGTCATGTGCTTGTCGGCGGCGAAGCCCAGCGTCTCCCATGGCGGCACGGTGAGGCGGAAGAGGCGCGACAGTTCGGCGTGATTTTGCGAGACGAGCCGCACCTCGGCATCGCCAGCCGGAAACAATGTCCAGTCCAGCGCGCCGCGCTTCTCCGCCAGCGCGATCAACTGGTCGAGCGCGCCGGCAGACTCCGCGCCATCCCAATCCTCAGCCCAGCTGGCGAAGCGAGAATAGGACGCAACCGGATTGAGGCCGCGGACCACGCCCACCGGAATGCGCCTGCGGCCCAGGCTGCGCACGGCAGCCAGCGCGCCGCAATCGCCGCCGATCACCACTGCGCCATGCGACACGGCTGGGGAACGGGCCGGAGACGCATCCCGCGCCTTCGCATCCTTCCGTTCACGGATCATTCCCAGATCCCGCTTCGCGATGAGGTTTCCCGCCATTCCCGCCAATTCGCCCAGTTTTCAGGCAAGACGTATCACGGGCGCTGTTTCCGTCGTCTTAGGGGCCTGTGCGGAAACGGGAAAACCGCTGACCGTGCTTAACGGATGCTTGCGGTGTGCCGGCTTCCATTGATTCACCGCCCTTGCTGGGCTTTATTCCCCGGCGCAACCAACGGAGGCCTTCATGTATCTTGCCAATTCCCAGCGCTATGACGGTGCATCCTATCGTGCGTGCGGCAAGTGGGGCCTGAAGCTGCCGCTGATCTCGCTGGGTCTCTGGCAGAATTTCGGCGGTGCGGATGTGTTCGAGACCGGCCGCGCCATGCTGCGCCGGGCCTTTGACCGGGGCGTCACCCATTTCGACCTCGCCAACAATTACGGCCCGCCCTACGGTTCGGCGGAGGAGAATTTCGGAGTCATACTGGAGAAGGACTTCCGGCCCTACCGCGACGAACTGGTGATTTCCAGCAAGGCAGGCTGGGACATGTGGCCTGGGCCTTATGGCGTGGGCGGCTCGCGCAAATATCTGATCGCCTCGCTGGAGCAGAGCCTGCGGCGCATGAAGCTCGACTATGTGGATATCTTCTATTCTCACCGCCCGACGCCCGATGTGCCTCTGGAAGAGACCATGGGGGCGCTGGCGCAGATGGTGCGGCAAGGCAAGGCGCTCTATGTTGGCATCTCCTCCTATGGCCCCGAGCGCACCCGGGCGGCGGAAAAAATCCTGCGGGCCGAAGGCGTGCCGCTGCTTATCCACCAGCCCTCCTATTCGATGATCAACCGCTGGGTGGAAGGCGGCCTGCTCGATACGCTGGGCGAACTGGGCACCGGCTGCATTGCCTTCTCGCCGCTGGCGCAGGGCATGCTGTCGTCCAAATATCTGAACGGCATTCCCGCCGACGCCCGCGCGGCGCGCGAAGGCTCTCTCAAGGGCGCCATGGTGTCGCCCGAAAATCTGGCGCGTATCACGGCGCTAAACGAGATTGCAAAGAAGCGCGGGCAGTCTCTCGCGCAGATGGCGATTGCCTGGGTGCTGCGCGACCCGCGCGTGACCTCGGCGCTCATCGGCGCGCGCACCGTGGCGCAGCTCGATGACTCGCTCGATGCGCTGAAGACCCTGAATTTCTCGAAGGAGGAGTTGAGCGCCATCGACAGGCACGCCACCGATGGCGGCATCGACCTGTGGCGCTCACAGTCGCAGCAGGCCTGAGATGGAGAGCGCCGCCCAATTAATCGATGCGCGGATCGCCGGGCTGGGCGATTGGCGCGGCAAGATGCTGGCAGAGGTCAGGGCGCTCATCCATGAGGCTCTTCCAGATGTTGTGGAGGAGTGGAAATGGCGGGGCGTGCCGGTGTGGTCAAGCGGCGGCATTCTCTGCACGGGTGAAACCTACAAGGCGGTGGTGAAGCTCACCTTCGCCAAGGGAGCCAGCCTTGATGATCCCAAGCATGTCTTCAACGCCAGCCTCGACGGCAACACGCGCCGCGCCATCGACATTCGCGAAGGCGGCAAGATCAATGCTGCGGCTTTCAAGGCATTGATCCGCGCGGCGGCGGAGTTGAACCGCCAAAAGAAGAAGTGACCTTTCAGGCCTTGGCCACGCCGCGGCCTTTGCTTTCGGGCTTGATAATGCTGTTCCGGAAAACCAGAAACAGCGCCAGCGCGATAAATGATACGCCGCCGCCGACATAGTGGGACAGCCCATATCCGCCTTCGGTGACGAGCCAGCCCGCCACGACATTGCTCAACGACGCGCCGATTCCCTGCATCGTCATGACGGCGGCAAACCCGACATTGAACCGCCCGGTGCCGGCGAGCAGGCGCTCGGCAGCCACCGGCGTGATGATGCCGAGCAGGCCCGCCCCGATGCCGTCGAGCGCCTGCACCGGATAGACCACCCAGAAGCCGGAAAAACTTCCGGCGAGCGCGCCACGGATTGGCAGCGCCAAAAGGGCGATGATGAAAACGGGCGCCAGGCCAAGGCGGCGGATCAGCATGGGGGTTAGGGCGGCCAAGGCGATCATCGCCAGTTGTGAAACGCCGGTGATGATCGCGGTGGTGCGGAATGGCGTGCCCAGTTCGATTGAAAACTGTTGGGCGATCAGCCTGCTCATGGGCGCGTTGCCCCAATGAAAAACCAGCAGGACTATCGCCAGCAGAACCAGCCCCCGGGTTTCGAACAGCGTTTTGAAACCGGATGGGCCGGGTTTGCCGTCATCATGCGCAAGCCCCCGCGCCTGATTGTGATCGATGCGCTTCGGATCAATTGCGAATACCCCAAGCAGGGTGCCGATTGCTGTGGCGACCATCAACCAAATGACCCCTTGATGCCCAAACAGGGTGGCCAGCACAAAGATCGCAAACAGCGAGGCGAAATTGCCCGCGTGGTTCCAGAATTCGTTGCGGGAGATCTGCTGCGAAAATAATTTTTCTCCGACGATGCCAAGCGTCAGCCCGGCAAGCGCTGGTCCTATGACGGCTCCGACGACCGCCGTTCCGATCTGGCCACCCCAGACGATGGCCACATTGGGCACGAGAAGCGTGACCAGCGCCGCGACGGTGACCAAAATGACAGGAATGGCGATCAATGCGCGCTTCCACGTCGAGGCGTCCACGAGCGCGCCGCATAACGGCGTTGCCGCAAGTCCGACAAGCCCGCCGACCGTGGCGATGAGACCGAGCGTCAATGTGGACCAGCCATTGGTGGCGAGAAAAGCGTCCAGGAACGGACCCAAGCCATCCCGCGCATCGGCAAGAAAAAAATTCAGGACCGCCAGGGCAATCAGCGTCCGGTCGGAAAAGAGCCGGGGCGGCTTGGCATCTGCCCCGGCGGTTTGCTTGCTAGGCATATTGCGTCCTGGTCAGAACAAATCGCTATACGCGTTCAGCGCGCCGAAGCTCTTCCGACCACTTTTCACTGTCGGCTTCCTTTGACTTGCGCAGATGGCCGTCGAACTCGACATGGAGCTCGAGATGTTTGCCGTGCGCATCGCGGGCCAGGATTTCGAAATGCTTGGGCTTGCGGCGGGGTTCGCCAACCGCTTTGAAACCGGCCCTGGCCACGCCCGCCAACGCTGCATCGGAAGACACGTCCTGATGATCATGCTTCGGAGGGCCATGCGGAATTTCGATCGCGCCGCGCCCGCCAACTGAAATTCTCTGCACCTTGATCTCCGATGGCTTCGCTTCTCCCCACAATTCAACCTTGTCGCCTGTCTTGAGCGAGATGCGTTCAGCGCCTTTCGGCGTGAGATCGGCCAAAACGCGTTTGCCGTCCAGCTGAACGACGAACCGGTGCGCGAATATGTCGGTTACGACGCCTTGCAACGCCGTCTCTTGCCGTTGGAGCATTTTTACCACCATGGAGGACGTTGATAATATCTGCGGGTTCTACGGGGAGCCTGCCCCGCAGGCGATCATCAATGCTTTGGCGCAAGATTGGTTCCTTCGCGCGGGTGGCGCGTTGAACAGCGCGAAGGCGAAACAGATCAGCCCTTGCGCTTGCGCGCCGCCAGGGTGCGAAGTCTCAGCGCGTTGAGGCGGATGAAGCCGGCCGCGTCCTTCTGGTCATAGGCGCCGCGGTCATCCTCGAAGGTGACGAGCGCATCGGAATAGAGCGACTTCGGCGACTTGCGGCCAACGACGATGACATTGCCCTTGTAGAGCTTGAGACGCACCGTGCCTTCGACGTTTTCCTGGCTCTTGTCGACCATCGCCTGCAGCATCTCGCGCTCCGGCGAGAACCAGAAGCCGTAATAAACGAGCTCGGCATATTTGGAGATGAAGCTGTCTTTCAGATGCGCCGCCTCGCGGTCGAGCGTGAGCGATTCCATGGCGCGGTGGGCGGTGAGGAGGATCGTACCGCCCGGCGTTTCATAGACGCCGCGCGACTTCATGCCCACGAAGCGGTTTTCCACCAGATCGAGCCGTCCGATACCATTGTCATGGCCGAGGCGGTTCAGCTCGGTGAGCAGCGTGGCGGGCGACATCTTCTTGCCGCCGATGGCGATGGGATCGCCTTTCAGGAATTCGATCTCGATCTCCGTCGCCGTGTCGGGCGCGTCCTCAGGCGAAATGGTGCGCTGGTAGACATAGGGCGGCGGCTCCACCCACGGGTCTTCCAGCACCTTGCCTTCCGAGGAGGAGTGCAGGAGATTGGCGTCGACCGAGAAGGGCGCTTCGCCGCGCTTGTCTTTCGACACCGGAATCTGGTGCGCCTCGGCGAATTCGATGAGATCGGTGCGCGACTTGAAATTCCACTCCCGCCAGGGTGCGATCACCTTGATGTCGGGGTTCAAGGCATAGGCTGTGAGCTCGAAGCGCACCTGGTCATTGCCCTTGCCGGTGGCGCCGTGGGCGATGGCGTCCGCCCCGGTTTCCTTTGCGATCTCGATGAGGCGCTTGGCGATCAAAGGCCGGGCAATCGAAGTGCCGAGCAGATAGACGCCCTCATAGACGGCATTGGCGCGGAACATCGGGAAGACGAAATCCCTGACGAACTCCTCGCGCACATCCTCGATATAGATGTTCTTGATGCCCAGCATCTCGGCCTTCTGGCGGGCGGGCTCCAGTTCGCCCCCCTGCCCCAGGTCGGCGGTGAAGGTGACGACTTCCGCGCCATATTCGGTCTGCAGCCATTTCAGGATGATCGAGGTATCGAGCCCTCCCGAATAGGCGAGGACGACTTTCTTGATCTTCGGCTTGGACATGGGGCACCTGGTAAGACTTTTCCGGGCGGGGCCTATCATGCGGGAAGCCTGTGCCGCAAGGGCACGCCGCTTTGACGCCAAGCCTTAGCGAAACATTAAGGCAAACATGAAAAGGAGAGGGAAATCCTCCCCTTGGGCGTGAACGCCATATGAATGCCCGGTTCAGCGCCGATCAAGGGGGCGGATGGCAGAAGGCGGCAATAACCGCTTCCAGGGGATTCCCATGTACTACCTGATCACGCTCATCGTTTCCGCCTTCCTGTCGATCACCGAAGGCCACGCCGCCGCAATCCACGGGCTGGGCTTGCTGGCGGGATAAAAAAGGGCTCAACCCGGCCTGTTCAGTTCGAATGCCGATTGAGCAAAGCCTGCTCCCGCGCGCCTCCCGGCGATGGCCCAGTAGATGTAGCCCGTCAACAGGCCCACGCCGATGACAAGCAGCGAGACGATCCAGAAGGGCGCGCCGGGAAGGACGATTGGCAAACTGCATATCGCGGCAATCACGCCCCAGCAGGCATAAAACCATCGTGCGCGGACCGCGAAAAATTCTGCCGCTGTCACAAAGACCAGCTTCAGCGGCCACATCCAGAACAGCCAGTCGGGAAACGTCATTGCAATGGCGCGGGCAATCAGGACAATCCATCCCGGTTCTCCCGGCAGCGCGTAGCCTTGCTGGCTCATCGCCATGATCAGGTGAAGCGTGAGATAGAGGCAGGCCGGAACATTGGCCGCCAGAAAGGCGATTGCGATCAGTGCGGCACGTGAGGTCAGGCGCCGCAGCATGTTCTTATCCCCCCGCCGCCAGCCGTTCCCTTGCCCTCACCTTCTGGCTCTCGCTCTTCAACTGCCCGCAGGCGGCCATGATGTCGCGGCCGCGGGGCGTGCGCACCGGGCTGGCATAGCCCGCCTTGTTCACGATCGCGGCGAAGCGTTCGATGGTGTCCCAGTCGGAGCACTCATATTGCGTGCCGGGCCACGGGTTGAAGGGGATGAGGTTGATCTTGGCGGGGATGCCGGCGAGCAGCTTCACCAGCCGCCGTGCATCCTCCGGCGTATCGTTCACGCCCTTCAGCATCACATATTCAAAGGTGATGCGCCGCGCATTGGATGCGCCGGGATAGTTGCGGCAGGCGTCGAGCAGCTCCCTGATCGGATATTTCTTGTTGAGGGGAACGAGCCTGTTGCGGATTTCATCCGTGGTGCCGTGCAATGAGATGGCCAGCATGGTGCCGATCTCCTCTCCGGCGCGGGCGATCTCGGGCACCACGCCCGACGTCGACAGCGTGATGCGGCGCTTCGACAGCGAGATGCCCTCGCCATCGCTGACGATCTCCATCGCCGCTTTCACATTATCGAAATTATAGAGCGGCTCGCCCATGCCCATCAGCACCACATTGGTGAGATAGCGCCCGCCAGACGGCGGATTGGCCATCGCCTCGATCTGCTGCGGCCATTCCTTGAGGCCATCGCGCGCCACCATCACCTGCCCGACGATTTCGCCTGCCGTGAGATTGCGGACAAGTTTCTGCGTGCCGGTGTGGCAGAAGCTGCAGGTGAGCGTGCAGCCGACCTGGCTGGAAATGCAGAGCGTGCCCCGGTCTTCCTCGGGGATATAGACCATCTCAACTTCCTGGCGCGCGCCGCGCTCATCTGGCGCAAGCCTGAGCAGCCATTTGCGCGTGCCGTCGGAAGAAACCTGTTCTGTCACGATATCAGGACGGCCGATGATGAAGGTTTCGTCCAGCCTCTCGCGCAGCTCGCGGGCGATGTTGGTCATGGCGGAAAATTCGGTGACGCCGCGATGATAGAGCCAGTGCCAGATCTGCCCGGCCCGCATGCGGCGCTGCTTCTCGGGCACGCCCACCCGCGCCAAAGCCTCCGCCAGTTCCACGCGGGTGAGGCCCAGGAGTGTGGGGCGGGGATCATTGGGAATATAGCGCGGGGCTTCATTCCCCAGCGTATTGAGCAGGGTCGTCATGGGCGGGGCCTTAGCACAGATGGGCCGGATTTGCGAAGATATGGGGATCGGGCGTCTAGCGCGCCAGCCCGACGATGGGCCCCAGCGGCATGAAGCGGTCGTTGCGCGAGTTTGCGGCGTCATAGAGGCTCGACACCGAGCCATCGAGGAACAGCGCATTGCGGCAGCCAAGCCCGTCACGGAACAGTGCCGCGAAATCATGGAAGGTGACGGGGCTTTCGCTGATGGCGAAGACAATGGTGTGACCGTCCACCGCGCCCACGCCATTGCGAATCTTCATCGACGTGCCTTCGGCGGAGAATTTGGGATGGATCTCTCCGTCGATCACCAGCATGGGGCCGGACTGCGTGGCATAGCGGGGCTTGAGGCCGGAACTGATGAAGGCCTCGGTTTCGGTCACCCCGCCTTTGGGGCCATCGATCCAGAAAATGCCATTGGGCTTGAGGTGAAAATTGCCAGCACCCGCGCGCCGGTTCACCTTCTTGAGCTGTTGGCCGTCCTCGACATAGAGGCCGATGGGCTTCTGCGCATCGTCATACATGCCGGCGTTCATGGCGAAGCTGAGCGTCTTTCCCGATGATGCGAGCGAGGCGGCAAGGGCCGAGAAGCTGCCATAGGGCTCGCCCGTTTCATCGAGGTCGTACAGCGCCAGCGGCGACGCCCGCAAATCGAAGCGGCACACCGTATAGCTGCCGGAGCCGAAGGACATGGGGGCACATGGGCCTTCCGCCACGGCGGAAGCCGCCGTCAGAAGCAAGGCGGCGAGAAAAGTCAGCAGGCGGAACATCTTACTTGCAGGCGTCGTCGATCTTGGCCAGCGCCTGCCCCACGCCATCCAGCGCATAGATGTCGGTGGTCGAGGTGCCTTTCCACGACGTGCCCTTGAGGGTGAGCAGCTTGCCGCCCTTCATGGCCGTCACGATCTTCTTTTCCGTCTGCGCCGTGTCGGCCCAGGCGCCATCGGCATTGGTGAACAGCGTGAAGGAGGCATCGTCAATCTTCAGGGTGGCGTTCGAATCCTTCTTGAAGGCATAGCCGATAATGGTTGAAATCTCGCCCTTCACCTTGCGGCCCGGCATGTTGGTAACGAGAAAGAAGGCGGGATCGCGCTTCGCCGTCTTGGGATCGCTGGATTTGGGGCGCGCCGAAATATAGCAGACCTTGGTGTCTTTGGCCTTGTAGGTATAGGCGGCCCAGCCCTCGAACTGGCCGAGCAGCGTCGGCTCCGTCGAGGTTTGCGCATGCGCGTTTGTGCAGGCACAGCCAACGAGGGCGAGGGTGGACAGGGCGGCAAGCCCGGTGCGGACAGCGGGAATCATCGGCGGACCATATCTCCGGCAGCGGCAAAAATCCAAGCGCTGAAATGCGGGACGATCAAGGCCCAAATGGGGCGGGCCTAGAGGGCCGAAGAATTCCGCAAGCTCCCACTCAAGTGGAAGATCACCGCCACAAGCACGATGCCCCCGCCAATGAATGTGGCCAAGGCCGGTATGTCTCCGAAAACCATCCATATCCAAAGCGGCGCAAGCGGTACGTCGAGCGCACCGATTAGCCCGGTTTCGGCAGGAGGAATGCGTTGCGACCCTAGTGTGAAGAGGCCTAATCCGATGGCTGAATTGAAGAGGCCAAAGCCGGCAAGCCATACCCAGTCATGCGGCGTCACATTGCTCACATGGGCAAAAGGTAAAACACCCAAGCTCCCGATTAGCGCCGAAAGGGCTGCCGCTGGCAGCATTGGAATATCCCTATGGCGGCGCCCCACAATCATCATGCCAGCCAATGCAAAGGTCATCAGCAGGGCGAGAAAATCTCCGAAGAGTTTTCCGTCATTCCCCAATCCCACCATGACGATCACGCCAAGAAACGCAGCGGAAGAGGCGATGATGGAGCGGATGCCGATGCGTTCGCCGATCAGCAGCCAAGCGGCGGCACCCGCAATGAACGGTACCGCCGCGTAGATGATCGCCACATGCGCCACGCTGGTATAGCGAAATGCCATAACGAAGGTGATCATGCCAAAACCGGAAAGCACGGCGTAAACCCAAGCTGCGAATGGCAGCTTTTGAAAGGCAGGGCGGCCATAGACACAGTAGGCCATGGCCGCGATGCCGATGGCGCTGAATATCCCGCGCCAGAACACTACCGTTGCCGTATCGGCTACGATAATGCGGGTAAACAGCCCTGCCGTGCTCCACACGACGGCGGAGGCCGTGACCAGAATGAGGCCAAGCTGGTAAGACGAAGCTTTGCCGTTCATGCCTTCTTTTTCCAGTCGCCCACGGTGTTCCACCAGCGGTTGGGATTGGCGCTGTCATCCAGCCCCTTCGAGCGGCTGGCCAGCGCCTCGGTGACGATGATCGGCGGCTCCTGATAGGAATGCACCTGAAAAATATCCTCGATCACCAGCGCAAGCAGAGCCGGATCGCGCGGCAGCTGGAAGCTTACCTCCACCACGCCGGGCCGCTTGCGCAACTCACGCTCGGCTCCCGCCGCGGCCCCTTCAAGCGGCCGGTAACGCTCGACGCCCGGCGCCGTTGCCCAGGCATTGCTGTCATAAGGGCCCATGGTGAGGGGCGCCCGCGCCACCACTGCATCCATGATGCGGTCCACATCCTCTTCCGGCGCCTGAAAGCGGAGATGATAGATTTCTTCCATCCGCACGGAATGGGTTTCGAAAGCGGCAATGCCCATGGTGTTTCTCCCTCGCTTGCCGGTCTAGCAGAGGTTTTGACAGGAATTGTCAGCAGCATGGCAGGCGCTTTCACCGCAGGCGCGATGATCGGGGATCGGATAAAAGGCAGGTATGGCGAATCGCTCCATTCTCATCACCGGCTGTTCCTCCGGCATCGGCTATGCGGCCGCACTTGGCATGAAGGCCCGAGGCTGGCGGGTGTTTGCCACGGCGCGGAAAGATGACGACCTGAAACGCCTCGAAACGGAAGGGCTTGAAGCCCTGCCGCTCGATTATGCCGACCGCGACAGTGTTGCGGCCTTGGCGGCGGAAGTCTCAAGGCGTAGCGGCGGCAAGCTCGACGCGCTGTTCAACAATGGCGCCTATGGCCAGCCGGGCGCGCTCGAGGACATCCGCCGCGAGGTTCTGGAAGAACAGTTCGCCTGCAATGTCTTCGGCTGGCATCAACTCACCCGCGATTGCCTGCCCCTGATGCGCGCCAATGGCTCTGGCCGCATCGTGCATTGTTCTTCGGTGCTGGGGCTGGTGGCGCTGAAATGGCGGGGACCCTACAACGCCTCCAAATTCGCGGTGGAGGCGATGGCCGACACCATGCGGCTGGAATTGCGCGGCACCGGCATTTTCGTGTCGCTGATCGAGCCGGGGCCGATCAGAAGCCGCTTCGTCGAACACTCGCTCGCGGCGTTTGACCGCAACGTGGACGAAACAGGGTCGCATTATAAGAAGGCCTATGAGAAACAGCGCGCCAGGCTTGGCCGCGGCGGCTCCGGGCGCTACAAGCTGGGGCCCGAGGCGGTTCTGGAAAAACTCGTGCATGCGGTGGAGAGCGCCACTCCGAGAGCGCGCTATTATGTGACGAAGCCCACGCATTACATGGCGCTCGCCCGCCGCATTTTGCCCCAGCGTATGCTGGACAACATTCTCGACAAGGCATCCGACTGATGATCTACTTGACCTATATCGCCGTGGCCGCCGTGGTGTGCGTTTTGTTCGCAGGGCTTTGGAACATGATGCGCGGCGGCTCGCCCAACCGCTCGCAAAAGCTGATGCGCTGGCGGGTGATGCTGCAGTTCGTGGCCATCATCGTGCTCATGGGCGCGCTCTGGCTTTCGCACCGCTAGCTCTTGAAAGGAATCGCCATGGCCACCATTTACCTGCCCGATCTGAGCGGTGATGGAGTGCAGCTTCCCATGGTTGTGACCCGTAACGAAGAGAAGGTGAAACGCGGCTTCTTCCCGAAGCTGGCGCGCGTGCTCGCATCGCTGCCGATGGCCAGCGAAGTGGTGGCGGGCTATTATGCCGCCTTCGATTCCGCGACTCCGCTCAAGGCCAAGGCCATTCTTTTGGCCGCGCTCGCCTATTTCATCATGCCCTTCGATGCCGTGCCGGATTTCATCGTCGGCCTGGGCTTCACCGACGACATGGCGGTGCTGATGACCGCCTTCAGCCTGGTGACGCGCCACATCACCGAGGCGCACCGCGCCCGCGCCCGCGCCACGGTGGAACGCATTCGCCGCGGCGAAACCGTCACGGCCTGACGCTTTTCCGCGTCACCACCAGCACGGCGGCGGCGCAGACGATCATGCCGGTGATCTGCACCGCCGTCAGCGTTTCGCCGAACAGCAGATAGGCCATGATGGCGGCGACGCCCGGAACGAGAAAGATCAGCCCCGACACGCGGCTGACGTCGCCATGGCGGATCAGCAGCATCAGCAGGCTGATGGCGCCGAGCGACAACACGATCACCGACCATCCCAGCGCGAACCACGCATTGAAGCTGCCGTCGAAGCCGAAATGCTCCGTACACAGAGCGCCTATAATCACTACAATACTGGCCCCTGCATATTGCCAGAAGCCGCCGCTCGCCACGTGAAGGCCCGAGGCATGGCGCTTCTGGTAGACGGTGCCGAAGGAGATCGAGAAGGCGCCGAATACGTTCCACGCCACGGTCAAGGGCGTGATGCCCGTCAGCGCCGTGAAGTTGAGCTTGGGCGATATCACCAGCGCGACGCCTATTATGCCGACCACCAGCCCGGCCCAGTGGCGCCAGCCGATGCGTTCGCCCAGAACCGAACTCGCCAGCGGTGCGGTGATGAGCGGCTGCAACCCGACGATCAGCGCCGACACGCCCGCCGGCATGCCATGCGCCACCGCCCAATAGATGGGGCCGAGATAGCCGCCATGCAGGAAGGCTCCGGCAATGGCCGCGTGGCGGGCCTCGCGCGCGGCAGGCCACGGCGCTTTCAGCGCCAGGGCGATCAGCAGGAAGGCCAGCCCGGCGATGGGAAAGCGGATGGCCAGAAAGGTGAGCGGCTCGACATGCGGCGCGGAAAGCCTTGCAACCACGAAGCCCGTTGCCCACATGAACACGAAGAGCGCGGGGGCGAGCAGGTTGAGCAGCGGAGAAGATTTCGTCATTCCGCCTCCTTGCCCGCCCCCGCAGGATTCCGCGAGCCAAATCTTTGAACCGCATGGCCGCCCTGCCTCCGAGGCTTGGCCTCGCGCGCGACACCGTCTATGGCTGGCCTGACATGAAGGAAAGCCGCGCCAACATCATCCGCCTGGGACTCGAGGCCATCCAGCGCCTGTTTGCCGATGAAGCGATACCGCTGGCCGGCAATATCGCCTTTCGCACCGTGTTCTCGATCTTTCCGTTCCTCATCTTCCTCACCGCGCTGGCAGGTTTCCTGGGTTCCGACGAACTGGCGCAGGGGGTGGTGAACTATCTTCTGAGCGTGGCACCCGAACAGCTCGTCCATCCTTTCGCGCCGGAAATCCGCTCCATCCTCACCGTGCCGCGCACCGGGCTTCTGAGCGTGTCGGCGCTGATCACCATCTGGAGCGCCACCTCGGGCGTCGACAGCGTGCGGGTGGGTTTGAACCGCGCCTATAATCTGAAGGACACGCGGCCCTTCTGGTGGCTCTACCTGCAGAACATCCTGTTCGTGATCGCCGCCGCCGCCGTGCTGCTGATCTTCGCCACCCTCATCGTCTTCGCGCCGGTTCTCATCAATTTCATCGATGACCATTCCCCCGATCTCGGATCGCGCCTCGCCGCCTTCGACGTGTGGCGCTATCCGATCGCCATCGTGCTTCTCACCGTCGCGCTGACCGTGTGCCACCGCGTGCTGCCGGCCAGCCCGCCGCGCATGCTCGAACTGCTGCCGGGCGTTCTGGTGACGGTCGTGGTGTGGATGATCCTGTCGGAGGTGTTTTCCTACTACCTCCAGCGCTTCAACACTTTCGCCCTGACCTACGCGTCGCTGTCAGGCGTCTTCGCGGTGATGTTCTTCATCTACCTGTCGGCGCTGGTGCTGATTTTGGGCGGCGAACTGAACCGTGTGCTGATCGTCCACCGCGCGCGCCATGACGTGCAGGCCGATGAGGCGCCGGGGCCGAAAGGCACCTGACGCCTGTTATCGCCGCCGGGTGGGGCGGGAAAGACGCTGGCGGAGACCGGCCATGGCCGCCATCCATTCGCTCGCGTCATCTTCCTCCCAGAGCTGCTTCAGCTCCGAGTTCTCCGCCTCCGCTTTCTTGAGTGCTGCAAGCGAGAGTTCCTTGAGTTCGGCGAGCGCCGGAATGATCTCCGAAGCGTGGCGCTGCAACGCGTCATAAAGCTCGGGCGAAATCGCATCGTCTTCGGAATCGCCCCGCTCGGCCATGGCCACCAGTTCAGCGGCGGCGATGGCGCGCTGGGCGACCGGCGCCTCAAGATAATCGCCGTCCTCGATATCGAGCGCGTCATGAAGCGCCAGCAACCCTTCGGATTCGAACTCCACCGTGAAATCCGCCGCATCATCGTTCTCGAAACTGCCGCTGCCCCAGGTTCCCACGCACCGCCTCCCTGCTGAGACTTGAACCGTAGGGGTGGCACATTGCGGGGTCAATGCGAACGCCACTGCGCGCTGTTTAAAATTGTTCCGAAAGCGGTAACGGCGGGTTGACGATGCCACCAAACATCATTCGGATTTTAACGAATCCGGTGGCATATTTTGCTGACCTGCGGTTGTAGCGGGGAGGAAACAATGCTCGAAGACATCCTGTCATCGCTGAATTCCCTCATTCCAACAGTCGCGCCGGTTTCAAAACTGCCGGCGGAATCGCTGCCTATTCCCTATATCTGCGCCATACTTGGCGGCCTGATCCTCAGCCGCTTCACCGGCAGCCTGGGGAATGTCACGCTGCCCTTCAACATCTCCGCCATGTTCATCGGCTCGATGCTGTCGAACTGGCTGCTTCAGGGTGTGCAGCTTCCGCTCGATCCCGGCCTCCAGCGGCCCCTGTTCGTGACCCTGCTGGGCATGACCGTCGTGTCGGTGATCGTGATGCTGTTTGTGCAGAAGGAAAACCGCCACGCCTGAAGATTCGCGCGGCGTGCCAACAGGCACCCGCAAGACTCTGGCGTGACTCTGTTTTCCGGGCGGCCCCGGCCTTCATCCTGTTTGGCAGGCGCTTCATGCGCCACGCGAGGTGATTCGCGCAGTGCATGAGCTGTCACCGCCGCCTGACGCAGAAGCCGGGCCTGGGCTTTTGCCCACAGGCTTTGGGCGCCAGCAGCGCCTGAACGCTCTCATCCCGCGAGACGAGGCCGAGGGGCAGCGCATCCTGCGCCGTCAGCACTTTTTCATCTCCGGCGGCAATAGAGCTGGCGGAGGCAAAAATCCCGCCGCTTGCGCCCACCTCCGCCAGATAGGCCCTGATCGCATCGGCGGCAGGCCCCTGGGCGGCGCGCGACACGTAGCGCTGCGGATTGTGAAGCCGCAGCAGGGTGTGTTCTTCCACCGCCCGTTGCCGCCCTGCCGCCAGCACCAGCACGCAGACGCCGCGGCACCCCTCAGCAGGCGCCCGGACCTCGCCGCGATAGGCGCCCCGCCTGATGGCGGCGGCAGGGCACGGCGCAACGGCATCGGCACATCCGGCAAAGCTGGTTCCCGCCACCATCACATCCATCCCGCGCGCATGAACGAGCCGCCCGAGCGCCAGCGCCGCATCGAGATCGCCGCCGGGCGAATCGACGACCAGCGGCAGCTTGGCCATGCCCGGCTGCCCGAGCACACCGAGAAACTGCCTGGGCGTTTCGGGCCGGATGGCTCCCCTTGCTGAAATCCATTGCGGGCACACCGGCTCGCAGGCGGGGCCGGAGGCGCGCGTGACCGTGAACGTCATGGGGGGATCATAGGGGGCCACGCCGCTCGACAGCAGCGAGGCGCGATAGGAGTCCGTATCGCCCGGCAGGACGCAGCGCCCGACGCCCGCTGCGGTGCCGCAGGTTGAAGCGGCGGTGAGCGAGCGCGCCGCCGCATCGCCGGTGACGAGGCCGATTTTTCTCCGCTCTTGCCTGCTGAACACGTGAAGCGTGGAAAACGGGGTTGTTTCCATGAGCGGCTCGATCTCCCGGGCATTGCCAAGGCCTTCGAGATAATCGGTGATCATCCGCCGCATCACCCCGTCCCACGCGTCTCCGTTGGGGCCCTTGTCATCGCTGATCCGCCCGTTTCCGGTTTCAAAACCCCAATGGTGGACGCCGACCGTTGCATCGGCCCCGGCCAGCCGTGTCTTTCCGGCGGCAAGGATCAGCGGGCAGGCCGACAGGCAATAGGAGGGCGCGACGGTGAGCCGCCCGCGATAGACGCCATCGCTGGAGGGGGGCAGCGTGCAGCCCGTGGAGAACGGCGCACAGCCTTCATAGGCAGTGGTGCCGACCCCCACGTCGAGGCCCTGGGCGCGCAGGAAACTGCCGATCTGCAAGGCGGACAGGATGGTGCCGCCCGGCGAGCGCAGGATGACCGGCGGCTTGGCCCCTCTCATCCGCTGCCGCGCCTTGATCACCATGTCGACGAAGGCCTGCGCCGTGGCGGGCCCGATCCTTCCTTCCGCCATGATCCATTCGGGGCAGGAGGGTTCGCAGCCCGGTTCGTTGCTCCGCACCAGCACGACCTTCATCGGCTGTTGCAGCGTGTCCACCCGCGCTGAAGCTTCGGCGGTCAGCGCGGCGACAAGAAACAGCAGGCACGACAGGACACGGCGCATCTTTGATCTCCGCCCGGCGCGCCATGACATCATGAGGCCGCCTGCCCTGCCAAGCCATTTCAGCGGCGCGTCTCCCGGCACTGGCGCATGACGGCGGGAATTTCACGCGCCAGATGGTCGATCAGGGCGCGGGCGGCGGGCAACAATCCGCGCTTTGACGCGAAGACCAGATGCACGATGCCGTTGGTCGCAGCCCAGTCGGGCAAAAGCCGCACCAATGCTCCGGCTTCGATCGCCGCGGCGCATTGTTCCTCCGGCAGCAGCGCCACGCCGAGGCCCCTGACCGCCGCTCTCATCAGCAGGTTGAAATCGCCCGAGGCCAGAACCGGGCGGTGGCGGATGTCATGGTTTTCACCTTCCGCGTTGGTGAGACGCCAGTGCGCCGTCTCATCGCCCCCGTCGATCCACAAAGTCGGAAGCCGGCCAATGCCCTCGAAGGTCAATGCGCCCGCATGTGACGTGGCAAAGCCGGGACTGGCCACAAGCACCAGGCGGCTGTTGCCGAGCTGGCGCACGATCAGCCCCGGATCGCTCGTGAGGCTGGTGCGGACGCGCAGCGCCACGTCGATCCGCTCGTCGATCACATCCACCCGCCGGTTGGAGACGAGAAGCTGCACCCGTACCTTCGGATGGGCGAGCATGAAGGGCGGCAGCACCTGCTCCATCACCGGGCTCACCATATTGATGGGACAGGCGACGCGCAGCAGGCCCTGCGGTTCGGCGCGCGCCTGCGCCGCCACCGCTTCCGCCTCCTCCGCCCCCGCCAGCACGATCTCGCAGCGGGCATGGAAGGCTTCGCCCAGTTCGGTGACCCGGAATTTCCGTGTCGTGCGCTCGATCAGCCGCACCCCCAGCCGCTCCTCCAGATGGGCGATATGCTTGGAAATGCGCGACTTCGGCACATTCAGCGCCCGCGCAGCGGCGGCAAAGCCGCCATGGTTCACAACAGCCGCGAAGAAGGCGTAGTCATTCAGATCTTGCACCAATTAGCTCCAATCAGGAAACAATGAGTTCCGAAAATACCATCTTATCGCTGGATTGGCGCTGATTTAAATAGTCACTTACAAGATTACAGATTATGAAAGGACACGCCCATGAACCTTCTCCATGTCGATTCCGGCATTCTCGGCGGCAATTCGGTGACCCGCCAGCTCTCCGCCGCCGTGGTGGACCAGTGGAAGGCCCGCAACTCCGGCCTCACTGTCACCTATCGCGATCTGGCTTCCGCCCCCCTTGGCCATCTAACCGCCGATCATCTGGGCGGCAATGCCGCTGGCCTCGATGCCGGCCTCAAGAAGGACGTGGCCGCCGGTGCCGAAGCGCTGGACGAATTCCTCGCCGCCGATGTCGTGGTGGTGGGAGCGCCCATGTATAATTTCTCGATCCCCAGCCAGCTCAAGGCGTGGATCGACCGCATCGCCGTGCGCGGCAAGACCTTCCGTTATACCGAGAAAGGCCCCGAAGGGCTGGCGGGCGGCAAGAAGGTGATTGTCGTCTCCTCGCGCGGCGGATTCTACAACGCCGAGAACGGCCTCGCCGCCATCGACCATCAGGAGCCCTATCTCCGCGCCGTGTTCGGCTTCCTCGGCATTACCGACATCGAATTTGTCCGCGCTGAAGGCGTGGCGGTGAGCCCCGAGCAGAAGCAGAAGGCGATTGACGATGCCGGCAAGGCGATTGCCCACCCGGCCTTTGCCAAGGCGGCATAAAATCCATCATTGAATGTTGAAACCGCCCGCGATCCGTCGCGGGCGTTTTTTTATTGTGCCGCGATGCAATTGGCGGCCGGAGGTGCGGCGGCGCAGATCTTGTTGGACGTGAGTTCGGCGGCGCTTTCAAACCCGGTGGCGAGCTTGAGTTCAGTGCGCCGGGCGATGGGCAATTCATGGATCGAGCTTGGTGGCGCCAATTCCATGTCGTCCAGCAATTGCGTGGAAACGCCCATGCCCGTGAGATAGACCGTCAGTTCCTTGCGCAGCCCCTTGTAGAAACCCGTCGTCGTATAGGATTTGGTGGGCTTGCGCGACACGATGGTGCGGCTCACCTCTTTCTTCTTGCCGTTCACGATGCGGTATTGCACCCGGTAGAAAATCCGCTCCTGGTGCCAGGTGGTGAGAATCTGATGCACGCCCACGGAGGACGGATAGCCCGCCAGCCGCCGTTGCCCGGAGGCGAGGATCAGCGGGCAGGCGGATTCGCAGAAGGCTTGCATGGAATAGACCGTGCCCCGATAGACGCCCTGCTGCGGCTTGGGCAGCACGCAGGCCTGATCGCGCGGATTGCAGCCGTCATAATAGGTCCAGCCCACCGCCACATCGAGCTTGCGCTGGCGGATAAGGCGGCCGATCTCCATGGCGGCGCGCACATCGCCGCCCGGCGAGCGCACCAGCACGGGAAGTTGCAGCTTGGCCGCCTTCGCCAGCGCCTTGCGGAAAACCGCCGGAGACTGCGGCCTGATCTCGCCTTCAAGCTGGATCCATTCCGGGCAGGTGGGTTCGCAGCCCTTTTCGCTGGACCGCACGATGGTGGCGATCATCGGCTGCATGTAGTCCGGCGTCGCTTCCACGGCGGGCTTGGCGGGTTTGGCCGGGCCTGCGATGCAATAGGAAGGCTTGTCCTTCGCCTTGCAGACGGCAGGCGACAGCCGCGAGGAAGGAACAGCCTTGCCGGTGATGATCGCAAGGCTGCTCAATTCCGCTGACGTGAGCGCGCCCGCCTTGCCCGCCGTAACCCGGTCGAGAATCTGTCCCGGCAGGCCCATGCTCACCAGATAGCCGAACAATGCGACGCGATGCTTTTCGGGCGACGCCGAAGCAGATTGACCAAAGGCCGGGTCCGCCAGGCTTGGGAGAGTGAAGGCGCCGCGCCCCGCAAGCCGCGTTTCACCACCCGCCAGCGCCAGCAGGCAAGAGCCTGAACAGAGCGCGCCCTTGTCCATCACCTGGCCGCGATAGGGATTGTCCTGTGTGTCGTGATCGCGGCAATCCGCCGCTGCCGAAGGATCACAGCCCGAGAATTTGACCGGCGCCGCGATGGAAATCAGGTTCTGGTCTCGGAGCATGCGGCCGATCACCATGGCCGCATCCATGTCGCCGCCGCTGCTGTTGAAGACGACGGGCGGTTTCGTCCACCCGATCCTGCTGAGTATCAGGCGAAGGCTGTTCTGCGTGTCGAAGGAGATGGGGCCGGTGACATAAATCCAGCGCGGGCAGGCCGTGCCGCATTTTGTGCCCTGAACCAGCAGCACCCGCGACAGGGGCGCCTGCGTGGCTGCCCCTGCGGCCTGCGCCACGGCGAACAGCGAAAACATCAGGCACGCGATTGTCAGGAGGCGGCGCACGATCATGGCCCTATCATCATCATTCCTTTTGTTTACTTGCAAGAGGCAGGCTTTTTCGGGGGCTTTCCTTGACTTTTGGGGGCGTTTCCCCTAACTCCCACCAATCCTGCGGAAGGGCTTATGCCCTCCGCTGGTATTGCGCTGCCCCAGGCAACCCAATTTCGCCTGCCATGTCAGGCACTTGAAGCCCGCCGGATCATCGGGTTCCCGGCGGCGCCAAAGGGCGCGGGACAAGAAGGAAGAACGGAATGTACGCAGTCATCAAGACGGGCGGCAAGCAGTATCGCGTTGCGGCCGACCAGAAAATCCAGATCGAGCGCCTGGTGGGCAACCCCGGCGACCAGATCGAATTCACCGACGTGCTGATGGTCTCGAATGGCGGTTCGGTCGAGATCGGAGCGCCTCTCGTGTCGGGCGCGACTGTCGTGGGCGAGATCGCCTCGCAGGACCGCGGCCCCCACATCATCATTTTCAAGAAGCGCCGCCGCAAGCATTACCGCCGCCGCAATGGCCACCGCCAGGACCTGACCTCGGTGACCATCCGCGAGATTCTCACCGGCGGCGCCAAGCCGTCGAAGAAGGCCGCAGCGCCCAAGAAGGCGGAAGCCGCGGCTCCGGCGCCGCTCGCCGCCCCGGTAGGCGGCGTGAAGGGTGACGACATTTCGCTGATCGGCGGCGTCGGCCCCAAGATGGAGCAGGGCCTGCATGAGCTGGGCTACACCACCTTCGCTCAGATCGCCGCCTGGACGCCCGACGATGTGGCCAAGGTTGAAGCGCATCTGAAGCAGAAGGGCCGCGTGGCCCGTGAAGAATGGATCGAGCAGGCTGGAGAACTGGCCGCCGGCAAGCCGCCGCGCGCCAAGGTCGACAAGGCCCGCGCCAAGGAAGAATAGGAGAACTCGTCATGGCACATAAGAAAGCAGGCGGTTCATCCCGCAACGGGCGCGATACGGCGGGCCGCCGTCTCGGCGTCAAGCATTTCGGCGGCGAAGCCGTCATCCCCGGCAACATCATCGTGCGCCAGCGCGGCACCAAGGTGCATCCCGGCACCGGCGTTGGCCTCGGCCGCGATCACACCATCTTCGCCACCGTGGCGGGCGTGGTGACCTTCCGCAAGACCAAGGGCGACCGGCAGACCGTGTCCGTCGTCCCGGCCGTCGCCGCGGAGTAACGGCGGGCTCCCGACATATGCCGCCGCGTCCCACGGGATCCGGCAGGCAAACAGAAAAACGGAGAGGTGGGATACCACCTCTCCGTTTTGTTTTTGGGAGTTTGCAAAGATGAAAATGTTTCTTCCTTCCCCCCTCGCGGGGGAAGGTGTATCGCGCGGCAGCGCGAGATGGATGAGGGGGTGGGCGGCAGCCGTCAGCGCGACCCCTCATCCGGCGCTGCGCGCCACCTTCTCCCGCAGGGGGAGAAGGAAACTGAAATCAGAACACTTCGGCCACGTAGCGGGGCACCAGGCTTTTGCGGCCAAGGCCGCCATTGTGCTTGGACGCCGCAAGGCGGAGATCGCCGCCCGATGCCTTGAGCGCCAGGGCCAGATGGCGGAGCCCCACATCAACGCCGGTGCGCGCATCGAGAAGCCCGGCGCAGGAGCCGCGATAGCCGATGGAATGGGCGGTCTGGCACTTCATCTGGAACACGCCGAGTTCGCCATGCGTGCCGCGCGCACGGGGGTTGAAGCCCGATTCAACGCGCGCGATGCGGAGCGCGAACCAGGTGGGAACGCCATAGCGGGGCGCCGCATCCTTGATCATCTGGGTCACCGCCCCTTCGGACTGGCGCGACACCGCCGGAATGCGCAGCGCGGCGCTGGACATTTTGCTGCTGCGGTGAAGCCTGCCCGCCGACGCCACGCGCACCTTGCCGCGCTGGAGCTTGGCCGGAGCCTGTTTGGAGATGATCCGGCAGCTGTCCGTATCGGCGCAGCGGGCTTCCGCCGGTATAGTTTGCACGGCAACAGTCAATCCCAGGGCGGCAAGCCCTGCAAGCAAAGTCGTCTTCATGTATATCCCCTTCTTGACACGGACAATGCGCCGCCCATCGGGCGTGAGGCGCAATTTCAACTTCACGCGGGCGCCGGTCATCGCGTGAGGACTGGCGGTAAACAGGCCAAATGTGTTCTCAATGAGAGGATATTGTTGCAGGGAAAGGCAGCCCCTCGCCTGTTGCGCATGGGCAACGCAAGAGGTTAGAGAGAGCGCATCATGAAATTTCTCGACCAGGCCAAGGTTTATGTGCGCTCGGGCGCCGGTGGTGCCGGTGCCGTCTCGTTCCACCGTGAAAAATTCATCGAGATGGGCGGGCCCGACGGCGGCGACGGCGGCAAGGGCGGTGATGTGTGGGTGGAGGCGGTGGACGGCCTCAACACGCTGATCGACTATCGCTACCAGCAGCATTTCAAGGCCACGACCGGCGGCCACGGCATGGGCCGCCAGCGCGCCGGCGCCAATACGCCCGACGTGATCCTGAAAGTGCCGGCGGGCACGCAGATTTTCGAGGACGACAACGAGACGCTGATTGCCGATCTGGCCAAGGCGGGCGACCGCGTGCGCGTGGCGAAAGGCGGCAATGGCGGCTTCGGCAATGCCTATTTCAAATCCGCCACCAACCGCGCGCCGCGCCATGCCAATCCGGGGCAGGACGCGGAGGAACGCTGGATCTGGCTGAGGCTCAAGCTCATCGCCGATGCAGGACTCGTCGGGCTTCCCAATGCCGGGAAATCGACGATGCTGGCGGCGGTCTCGGCAGCCAAGCCCAAGATTGCCGACTATCCCTTCACCACCCTTCATCCGCAACTGGGCGTGGTGCGGGCGGCGGGATCGAGCTTCGTGCTGGCCGATATTCCCGGCCTCATCGAAGGCGCGCATGAAGGCCATGGGCTTGGCACGCGCTTCTTAGGCCACGTCGAACGCTGCGCCGTGCTGTTGCACCTGATCGACGTGACCTCCGCCGACCCGGTGAAGGACTACCGCATCATCCGCAAGGAACTCAAAGCCTATAGCCCGGCCCTGGCGGAGAAGCCCGAGATCATCGCCTTCAACAAGATCGATCTTCTGCCCACGGATGAAATCGATGCCAAGCTGAAGGACTTCAAGCGCCGGGCGCGGAAGACGCCGCTCTTGCTGTCGGGCGCCACGCAGGCGGGCGTCGATGACGCGATGAAGCAGTTGCTGACGGTGATCGAGACGGCGCGCCGCAAGGGCAGGCCCGCCGACGAGCCCGGCATGTCGAGCGGGGAGTGGCGGCCGTGATTTCAAGGCTCGCCAAGGCCCGCCGCATCGTCGTCAAGATCGGCTCGGCGCTGCTCGTCGATCAGAAGACGGGGGCCATCAAGGCCTCATGGCTGGCGTCTTTGGTGGATGACATTGCCGATGCGCGGGTGCGCGGCACCGAAGTGGTGGTCGTCTCCTCGGGCGCCATCGCACTGGGGCGGCGCACCTTGGGATTGGCCAAGGGAAAGCTGAAGCTGGAGCAGAGCCAGGCCGCCGCCGCCGTGGGGCAAATCACCCTGGCGCAGGCCTGGGCGGAAACCCTCCGCACACGGAACATTGTGGCGGCGCAGGTGCTGGTGACGCTGACCGACACCGAGGAACGCCGCCGGCACCTCAATGCCCGCGCCACGCTGTCAACGCTTCTGGCGCAGGGGGCGGTGCCGGTCATCAACGAGAATGACACGGTGGCGACATCGGAAATCCGCTACGGAGACAATGACCGGCTGGCGGCGCGCGTCGCCTCGATGATCTCCGCCGATTGCCTTGTGCTGCTCTCCGACATCGACGGGCTTTATACGGCCCCTCCGGGAAAGAAGGGCGCGGAATTCCTGCCCGAGGTGAAGGACATCACGCCGGAGATCGAGGCCATGGCGGGAAAGCCCGTCTCGGGTGTGGGCTCGGGCGGCATGATCACCAAGATCGAGGCAGGCAAGATCGCGCTCGGGGCGGGCTGCAACATGGTGATTGCGTCTGGCCATGAGATGCATCCGCTCAAGCGCGTGCTGGATGGCGGGCGCTGCACATGGTTTCTCGCCAATGCCTCGGCGCTCCAATCAAGGAAACGCTGGATCGCCGGGACGCTGCAACCCATTGGCCATCTCGTCGTTGATGAAGGCGCTGTGGAAGCATTGTCGCGCGGCAAAAGCCTTCTGCCCGCCGGTGTGCGGCGCATTGAAGGGGCTTTCGCGCGCGGCGACACGGTGAGCATCATGACGGCCAAGGGCCGCGAAATCGCCCGTGGCCTCGTGACCTATGACGCGGGCGATGCGCTGAAGATCGCCGGCCTCAAGACGGCGGAGATCGAAAAGGTGCTGGGCTTCCGGGGGCGCGATGAACTTGTGCACCGCGACGACATGGTGCTGATGGGCGGGGAACGGGCATGAACATGACCACCGGCAACCGCGATGCCATGCTGGCCTTGGGCGCTGAGGCGCGCAAGGCCGCGAAGGCGCTGGCACTCGCCCCGGCAGACCAGAAGAACCATGCGCTCAAGGCCATGGCGGCGGCGATCCGTGGCCGTGCGGCGCACATTGGCGAAGAAAACGTCAAGGACATCAGCGCCGCAGCATCGAAAGACCTGAAAGACAGCTTCATCGACCGCCTGACGCTCACCCCTGCCCGCATCGAGGCGATGGCCAAGGGGCTGGAAGACATCGCCGCCCTGCCCGACCCCGTGGGCGAGATAATGACCGAATGGACGAGGCCCAATGGCATGGCCATCTCGCGCCTGCGGGTTCCCATCGGCGTCATCGGCATCATCTATGAAAGCCGCCCCAATGTGACGGCGGATGCGGGCGCGCTGTGCATGAAATCCGGCAATGCGGCGATCTTGCGCGGCGGCTCCGACGGCTTCCGCACCTCTGCCGCGATTGTCGCCTGCCTGCAGCAGGGCCTGCGGGAGGCGGGCCTGCCCGAGACGGCGATCCAGATGGTGCCCGATTCGGACCGCGCCAGCGTGGGGTTGATGCTCGAAGGCTTGAACGGCACGATTGATCTGATCGTGCCGCGCGGAGGAAAAAGCCTCGTCGCGCGGGTGCAGAATGATGCGCGCGTGCCGGTGTTCAGCCATCTCGAAGGCATCTGCCATGTCTATGTCGACAAGGCCGCCGACCTTCAGATGGCCGAAAAAATCGTCCTCAATGCCAAGATGCGCCGCACCGGCATTTGCGGGGCGGCGGAAACCATCCTGATCGACCGCGCCGCGCCCGGATTCCTGAAGCCCATCATCCGTACACTGATCGATGCCGGCTGCGCGGTGCGCGGCGATAGGGTGGCACAAGAGGCGGACCCTCGCGTGACGCCGGCCGCGGAGGAAGACTGGTCCACCGAATATCTCGACGCCATCGTGACGCTGGGCGTGGTGGATGGCGTGGATGGTGCCGTTGCCCATATCGCCCGTTACGGCTCGCAGCACACCGACTCGATCGTGACGGCGGATGAAGCAACGGCGGAGAAATTCCTCCGCGAGGTGGACAGCGCCATCGTGCTGCACAATGCCTCGACGCAATTCGCCGATGGCGGCGAATTCGGCTTCGGCGCCGAGATCGGCATTGCCACCGGCAAGCTGCATGCGCGGGGGCCTGTCGGCCTCGAACAGCTCACCACCTTCAAATACCAGATCCGCGGCACCGGGCAGGTGCGGCCGTGAGAAATGCCTCTTCACCCTTCTCCCCCTGCGGGAGAAGGTGGCGCGAAGCGACGGATGAGGGGTCGCTCCGGCGGCCACCACCCCCTCATCCCCGGCCTCGCCGGACCTTCTCCCGCAAGGGGAGAAGGAAGAAATGATGATCCATCCTCCCGCCTTCGGCGACGGGCAGCGGATCGGCCTGTTCGGCGGCTCCTTCAACCCCGCCCACCGCGGCCATTACATGGTGGCGCTCTATGCCCTGAAGACGCTGAAGCTCGACTGGGTGTGGTGGCTGGTCTCGCCGCAGAATCCACTGAAGGACGCGCGAGAGACCGGCGCTTACGCCACCCGCATGGCGGCCACCCGCGCCGTCGCCTGCCATCCCCGCTTTGTCGTGACCGACATCGAACAGCAATTGGGAACGCGCACCACGGCGGAGACGCTGAGGAAACTGGAGCCGGTTTTGCGGCGCGGCCATTTCGTGTGGATCATGGGCGCGGACAGTTTTGCGAGCTTCCACCACTGGCACAATTGGGTGGAGATTGCCGAACGCCTGCCGATGGCAATTTTGGCGAGGCCCGGCTATTCGCTGCGTGCCTTGGGCGGCCCTGCCGCGACACGGCTCGACCAGTTCCAGATTCCCGTGCATCTAGCACCCCGGCTGGTGACAACGCCGCCCCCCGCCTGGTGCTTCATTCCCATGCCGCTCCGCCCCGAGAGTTCGACCGCCATCCGGAAGGGGCGGAAAGCCGTCATCGCATCTTCATCCGCTGCCTCTTGAATGAGGGGGCCAAACCCCGTATTTTGGGCCGTCAGCCATTGGGACATGACCAGCAGTCTGCATGAAGATCTGCGTGCTACAAAAGGATCACACCCCTGAAAGCTCCAGCGAAGAAAACCGCTGCGCGTAAGAGCGCGGCGAAGGCAAAATCCGCGGCCAAACCGGCGAAGAAGCCTGCCAAAAAACCGGCAGCCAAGGCCAACGCCGCTCCGGCCAGGTCCGCCAGGCCAGCCGCGCCAAAGCCGCGCAAGGCCGTAAAACCCAAAAAGCAGGTGAAACCCGGCCTTCTGGCCGCCGTGCTGGCGCAGCTTGACGACGCCAAGGCGGAGGAGATCGTCACCATCAGCCTCAATGGCAAGGGCGCCATCGCCGATGACATGGTGGTGGCCTCGGGCCGCTCGAACCGCCATGTCGGCGCCATCGCCGACCAGCTCATCGAGAAGCTGAAGGCGCAGGGCTATACCAATCTCCGCGTTGACGGCATGCCGCAGTGCGACTGGATCGTCCTTGATGCGGGCGACGTGATCGTCCATGTCTTCCGGCCCGAAGTGCGCGGTTTCTACAATCTCGAGAAGCTGTGGTCGGAACACGCGCCGCAGGAACGCCTGGCCGTCTGACGCCGTGCGCCTTTCCGTTCTCGCCATCGGCAGGCTGAAGGCGGGGCCGGAAAAGAACTCTTGCCGACACCTACCGCGAGCGCGCCGAGGCGCTGGGCCGCAAGGCAGGGATCACCCGCTTCACGGTTTCCGACCAGGCGGAATCGCAACAGTCCACGCCCTTGGCGCGCATGGAAGACGAGGCGCGCTTCTTCATGCAGGCGCTGAAGCCCCAGACATTCACCATCGTGCTCGACGAGCGCGGGCAGACTCTCACCAGTCCGGCCTTTGCCACCATGCTCCGCCGTCACCTTGAAAACGGCACGCCGGATGTTGCCTTCCTGATCGGCGGGCCGGACGGCCATGCGCAGGCGACGCGTGACAGCGCGGACCTTCTCCTCTCGCTCGGCGCCATGACATGGCCGCACCGGCTGGCCCGCGTGATGCTGTACGAGCAGATCTACCGCGCCCTGACCATCATGGTGAATCATCCGTATCACCGCGCCTGACGCAGCGTTTTATGTGCAGTTGTGAAATTTAGTTGGTAAGCCGCCGCGGCCTGGCCATTCCGGGCGAGCGATTCAAATATTTGAATCGATTCAATGATTTTGGAATGTGATTCAGAATCGGACGCCTGCTTATTGCAGGTTTAAGAATGTTTCTGCACTTCGATTTAAATTTGAATCACTTAGCTACATTACGTGGAGCAATCAAAAGCACATGCAGATGATGCGTGCTGCGGGTGGCGGCTCGACCAACGGCAACACAAACAAAGGTAATCCCATGCGTAAGTATATTCTCCCGGCGGCTGCGGCTGCCGTTCTTGCCATGGCGGGCCCCGCCATGGCCGCCAACGTCGGCGCCAACTTTTCCTCGAAGATCAAGATCGTCGCGGGCTGCAATATTTCGGCCGGCGACATCAACTTCCCGGATACGACGATTATCGCCGGCACGGAAACCGCCAACTCGACGGTGACGGTGCGCTGCACCAAGACGACGGCCTATTCGCTGTCGCTCTCCAACGTCACCGATCCGCTGCTGGCGACCACGACCTATTCCGGCAGCATGAGCAAGCTGCTCGAATCGATCACCTACAAGATCGCCTTCACCACCACGCCCACCGGCGTGGGCTCGGGCGCCGACCAGACCTTCACGATGAAGGGCACCGTGGACGCGCAGAACACGCCGTCGCCGGGCAACTACTCGGACAGCCGTACCGTCTACGTCGTGTTCTGAGGCTTGAGGCTAAGATGATGCGTTCCCGGACCGCCGTTCTCCTGTTTGCTGCCGTGATTGGCTTGACGCCGGCCATGGCTCGCGCCTCCTCGCTGTCGGTCTCCCCCGTCAGCATCCAGGTGGCGGCGCCGGGAGCGACCTCATCCCTCACGCTTGAAAATTCCGGCACGGATGCCATCACCTCGCAGATCCGGGTCTATAAATGGACCCAAGTGAACGGGCAGGATGTGCTGACCCCGACCAAGGAAGTGGTGGCCAGCCCGCCCTTCCTGAAGCTCGCGCCCGGCGCGAAAAATGTCGTGCGCATCGTGCGGCTGGTGAAATCGCTGGTGCCGCAGGAAGAGGCCTATCGCCTCGTGGTGGATGAACTGCCGAAGAACGCCACGGAATCGAACGTCGGCGTCGGCATTTCGCTGCGTTACTCGCTTCCCGTCTTCTTTACCGGCGCTGCCGCCTCTCCGCCCGCGCTCGCCTGGAGCGCGTCAGCCGCGGGCAGCCAGATCACGCTCAAGGCCGCCAACAGCGGCGGCCGCCACGTCCGCCTCGCCAACCTGCATATCGACAATGGCGGCAAGACCATCACGCTGAGCTCAGGGCTCGCGGGCTATGTGCTGCAGGGCGCCGACAAAATCTGGACCATCAAGAATACCGCGAAATTTTCACCTGGCACCACAGTTTCCGTGAGCGCCGAGGGAGACAATGGACCAATCAAGGCGACGGCCAAACTGGCTGCTGCAAAGTAAGGTCCTTGTCTGCCTGCTGATCGTCCTGCTGCTGGCCATTCAGCCGGCACGGGCCGATTCGGCGGGCGCAGAGGGAACCGACCTGCAGCTCGACGTCAGGATCAACGGCTATCCGTCCAATCTCATCGCCGCGTTCCGGCAGATGCCGGATGGCCATATGGCCTCACCGCGCAGCGAGCTGAAGGAGCTTGGCGTGGCGGTGCCGGATGGCCCGCCCGGCGACATCATCCAGCTCAACACCATCCCCGGCCTCTCCTATGTCTACGATCCCGACACGCAATCGATCGCGCTTGAGCTTCCCAATTCCTCGCGCATCGCCAAATCACTGGGAAACAATCCGTTTGCGGATGATTTTGCCAGGGCATCGCCGGGCACTGGCCTCCTGGTGAACTACACCGCCTTCGGCGCCGGCAATTACGATATTCCCGGCGAGGATGCGGATTTCAGCGGCGCCAACGTGACGCTGGATGCGAGAGCCTTCTCGCGCTTCGGCACGCTCAGGCAGTCGGGCCTGCTCGGCACCACCGCCTTCGATGACGTGAAGGCGCTCAGGCTTGACACGACCTGGGCCTATTCCGACCAGCAGCGCATGCTCTCCTACCGGCTGGGCGACATCATCAGCGGCGGCCTGCGCTGGACAAGGCCGGTACGCATGGGCGGCGGGCAGATCGAACGGAACTTCGGGCTGAGGCCAGACCTCATCACCATGCCGCTGCCGCATCTCTCGGGCTCCGCCGCCGTGCCCTCGACGCTCGAAGTCTATCAGGACAATATCCGCACCTATTCCGCCGACGTCCAGCCCGGTCCCTTCAGCATCGACAACCTGCCGGTGTTCACCAATTCCGGCACGGCGCGCATGGTGCTGACCGATGCCTCGGGACGGCAGGTGGCGACGGAGGCCGATTTCTTCACCTCGCCGGAACTGCTTGCCAAAGGGCTGCTCGACTATTCCGCCGATCTGGGTCTCGCGCGCCGCAACTATGGAACGGAGTCGTTCGACTATGACCGCAATCCCGCCTTTTCCGGCAGCGCCCGCTATGGCGTGACCGATGCCGTGACGGGCGAGGCCCATGGGGAGGCGATGTTCGATCTCGTGAACGCGGGCGTGGGCGCGGTGGCGAGCGCGCGAGAGTTCGGGCTGTTCAGCGGTGCGGTATCGGCCAGCGCCCATGACGGCGACAAGGGCCTGCTCATGTATGCGTCGTGGAGTGCCCAATATGGCCGCCTGGCGCTCAACGCGTCGACATCGCGCACGCTCGGCACCTATTGGGATATTGCCGCCGCCACCCGCGCGCCCGATCCCGATCTTCCCTTTTACAGCGATGTGCCGAAGGCGCTGGACCAGGTGTCGATCGGCTACAGCCTTCCCGATTACAACACCGGCCTTGGCCTGAGCTTCATCCACCAGGAGGATGGCGATGGAAAGGTCTCCTATCTCATCAGCGGCAGCGCCACCAAGACCTTCGACTTCGGGCCAACGCTTTTCGCCTCCGCCTATTACGACACCCAGGATGACCATGATTTCGGCGGCTATGTGGGCGTGTCCTGGCCGCTGGGCGCCAGGACGATGATGTCGGGCGGCATGTCGGTCACCAATCACAGCATCTACGCCACCGCCGATGCCTATCGCCCGCTGGGCGTGGACGCGGGCGACTACGGCTGGCGCGTGAACCGCCAGCAGGGTGATGCGCAATCGACCACCGCCGGGGCATCCTACCGCACCAGCGTGGGCGTGGCCGATGGTTCGATCTATCAGGGCGGAAAACAGGTGTCGGGCAACGCCAGCTTCTCCGGCGCCTTCGTGGTGGCCGACGACAGCGTCTTTGCCAGCGACACGATCATGGATTCCTTCGCGGTGGTTGATACGCGGACCCCGGGCGTGGGAGTGAGCTACGAGAACCGCTACGCCGGGAAAACCCGCGGTGACGGCAAGCTGCTGCTGCCCGGCCTGCGCTCCTTCCAGAAAAACAGGATCGCCATCGACGTGAATGATCTTCCGCTCGACGCCGAGGCAAGCTCCACCGAACAGATCGTGGTGCCGGGAGACGGCGCGGGCGTCGTCGTCGATTTCGGCGTCAAGACCGACATGGCGGGCGTGATCGTCACGCTCACAGGGCCCGACGGGAAGGCAATCCCCGCCGGATCGGAAGCGCTGCTCAACAACCAGGGCGACAGCTTTGTCGTGGGCTATGACGGCGAGGTCTATGTCACCGGCGCGGAAGGCCACAACAGCATCACCGTGCATCTCTCCACCGGCGACTGCACGGCGCAATTTCAATATACGCCATCGGCGGACGGGCAGGCGGCGGCAGGGCCGGTGGCCTGCCTGTAAATGCGCCCTTGCCGCGCTCAGTAGGTGACGGTCGCCACCACCGTATCGGAATAATCGCGCGGCACAGGCGTGGCCTGCGCGGTGGTGCGCCCATAGCCGGTGAAGCTCTGCGCCGAACCGGTGCCGGTGCCGGACACCGTGGTGCCGGATGCGCTGCCCCAAGCGAGGCTGCGCGCCGCGTCGCGGTAGATGCCATACTGCACGTAATCGGTGGTGCCGGTGGCCGTCATGCGGCGCTGCGCCGGATTGGTGGCATTGGCAAGCCCGCCATTGAGCGCGATGGTATAGGGCGTGCCGGAGGTGCAGGTGACGGAAATTGTGTTGCTGCCGTCGATCGCCACGCCCGTCGATGAGGCCTGGCCGAAATCGAGCACTGTGGCGGAGATGGAGCATGAGGGCGCGACCACCGCGCTGGCCAGAAATGGCGTGGTGACGCCATTGGTGGTATTGATGGTATCGCAGCTTTGCGCCACCGTGTTGCGGTACTGGAAGGCCACCAGCGTGTGATTGCCGCTGAAATTCGACTGATAGGTGCCGGGCGGCAACGCCGGCTGACCGGGAAACACACGCGCATAGACAGTGGCGCTGGCCGTGCCTGAACCGGACGTGCCGATGGTGATGTCGATGGTCGGCGCGGTGGGCGCATAGGGCCAGACAAACGATCCCCACACCGTGATGCGCGCGGCATCCTGATAGAAATTATATTTCATCTGCGTCGCGCCGTTGAGCATGTAGCGCTCGCTGGCCGATGCATTGTTGTTGCCGGTGCCCGAGCCGATGTTGGGACACACCCGCACCACCCTGTTGCGCGTGCCGGTGCAGGTGGCGGTGAAGGTGCCGGTGGAATCAAAGGCGGTGCCCAGCGGCGGCGTGACGGTGCCGAAATTGATGTCGGTGAAATCGAAGCTGCAGGATTGCGCCTGCACCGCTTGCGCCGAGGCGAGCGCCACAAGCATCAGGACGGCGGCCTGTGCCAGAACTTTCACGCGGCAACCCATAAGCGAATCACAGCCACACCATCAGTCAACTCGCCCCGCGCGGCAAGACGTTTGCATCAGCCGGAGCGGGACTGGCTGAGCTCCAGCAGCAGCTTTTCAAAGGCGTGTGGCTTCAGCGCGCCGGGTTCGCTGAACGGGTTGGAGAAGGCATAGATGAAGAACAGGATGATGCCGGTATAGGCGCCGAGGATGGCGATGAAGGCAAGATTGTGCCTCGTGGGCGGATAGGAGTGGTAGGCGATGGCGATGAACACCACCCCGGCGATGGCCGCGAGCCAGAACAGGCCGCTGATAGATTCGTCATCCTGATTGCCGCGCGCCACGCGAGCCGTGGATATCTGGTGGATCTGCTGCAGCATGTGATCGCGGAGGCTCGCCTCGCGCGGGGACGCGGGCGCGAGATCGAGCACCTGATCATAGGCCTTGTCCCACGCATTCCACGCCTCCTGCGACAGATCTCCGGTGGCGCCCAGTTGCTGCCATTCCGGGCTGACCGCAAGCGACGCATAGGAATAGAGCGCGTCCTGAATCGTTTTGGCGGAATTGCCGCCATAACGGCCCGCGTCATAATAGACATCAGCGACCGCATCGGCCTCATTGATGCTGATGCTCCGCACCTGCACATAGCCCACCATTTCCTGCGCGAAGACCAGCGCCAGGATCAGTCCGTGCAAGGTAGCGACGCGGGTCATCACCGAGCCTGCGAGGTCGCGCGTGTGGCTGTCGTGGCTTTCGCCTGCCGCGCGCCGCGTAACCCAATAAACGCCCAGCATGAGCAGGATCGTTCCGGCAATAAATCCGATACCGAGCAGCAGTGAAATCAGCATGGCGCCCCCCGGGCCGCAAGATAGGGCCGTTAACGCCCCGGTGACAATTGTGGTTAATGATCCCTCACCCGGAATCGGGCCGCAATTCCACCACTCACCGCCGATAACACTGGTTTCAATGCTTCACTGCCGCCCGCCCGCGTTTGCCGCTGCCGCATTGGCGCTGCTGTTCGCCTCCGCCGCCCTGGCCCAGGACGCGGACGTGACGGGTGACCTGTCGAAGGTGGAAGAGCAGCTCGACCAGTCGCGTGCCAACCAGCAGAAACTGGCCGCCGATGTCGCCGCCGCGCAGGCGGCGCAGGAAGAAATTTCCAGCAAGCTCATCGCCATCTCGGCCAAAGTGCAGGCGGCGGAAGCCTCGATCACCGGCAGCGAGGCCGATCTCCTCAAGCTCCACAAGGAGCAGGTGGTGATCATGGCGAGGCTGGCGGAAAAGCAGGATGTGCTGTCCGAGCTTCTGGCCGGCTTGCAGCGGCTGGAGCAGAACCCGCCGCCCGCACTTGTGGTCGACCCCAATGACGTGCTCTCGGCGCTGCGCGGTGCCATGATGTTCGGCACCATCGTGCCGGAACTGAGGGGCGAAGCCGACAGGCTGGTGGCCGACCTGCAGCGGCTGGAAGATCTGAAAACCTCCATCCAGACGCGCAAGACCGCCATCACCCAGGAAATCGCCGCGCTTGAATCCGACAGCCGCGACCTGCAGGATTTGATCCTCGCCAAGAAACAGCTTGTCGCTTCCGGCAACGCCCAACTGGCGGATGAGCAGAAACGCGCCGCCGACCTCGCCAGCCGGGCCAAGAGCATGCAGCAGCTAATGGCCAGCCTCGACGCCGCCCGCAAGAAGGCGCAGGCGGAAGAAGCCGCCCGCCTTGCCGCCGCCGATGCCGCGAAGAAAGCCCGAGAAGCCGCCCTTCAGCAGCCGCGCCTGGCCTTTGCCGATGCCCATGGTAAGCTGGCCTTTCCCGCGCAGGGGGCCATCCTGCGCCGCTTCGGCGACGATGACGGGCTGGGGGGCACGCTGCATGGCCTGGCCATCGCCACCCGCACCGGAGCCGAGGTCACGGCCCCGGCTGACGGCCATGTGGAGTTTGCCGGGCCGTTCCGGTCCTATGGACAGGTTTTAATTCTGAATCCGGGGGGCGGATATCATATCCTGCTGGCCGGGCTCGATAATGTGACGGCGGTGACGGGCGAATTCCTGCGGGCGGGCGAACCTGTCGGCCACATGGGATCCGGCCCCTCTTCGGTCACACTTTTGGGTGATGTCATGCAGGACAAGAGACCTGTCCTGTATATAGAGTTCCGTAACAACAGCGACGCTATCGATTCGGGTCCATGGTGGATCGGCGGCATGAAAGAGGCACGAGGATGAAAGTGAAGTCACAGTATCGCAGCATTGGACTGGTTCTGGCAGGCGCCGTTTCGGCCAGCGTGCTCTGGCATGCCTTCGGCACCGCCGATGCCGCCTCCAATGCCGACACCTACAAGGCGCTGAACCTGTTCGGCGATGTGTTCGACCGCGTGCGTTCGGACTATGTGGAACAGCCCAACGAGCAGGACATGATCGAGGCCGCCATCAACGGCATGCTGGCCTCGCTCGACCCGCACTCCTCCTACATGAACGCCAAGCAGTATGAGGACATGAGCGTTCAGACCAATGGCGAGTTCGGCGGCCTCGGCATCGAGGTCACCATGGAGAACGGCTTGGTGAAGGTCGTTTCCCCAATTGATGGTTCGCCCGCCGCCAAGGCTGGCCTGCAGGCCAATGACCTGATCGTCAAGATCGACGGCGCGCAGGTGCAGGGCATGAACCTCAACGATGCCGTGGACAAGATGCGCGGCGCCGTGGGCGCGCCCATCACCCTCACCATCCAGCGCGGCAATGCCGATCCCTTCGACCAGAAGCTGGTGCGCGACCGCATCAAGGTGCAGTCGGTGAAGTACAATGTCGAAAGCGGCGACATCGGCTATATCCGCATTTCCTCCTTCTCGCAGCAGACGCAGGACGGCCTCGACAAGGCGATGGCCGACTTCGACAAGCAGCTTGGCGACAAGGTGAAGGGCTATATCATCGACCTCCGCAACGATCCGGGCGGCCTGCTCGATCAGGCGATCTCGGTATCCGATACCTTCCTCGACAAGGGCGAGATCGTTTCGACGCGCGGCCGCCATGCCGATGAAACCCAGCGCTTCACGGCGCAGAAGGGCGACATGGGCCACGGCAAGCCGGTGGTGGTGCTGATCAACGGCGGCTCGGCCTCGGCGTCCGAAATCGTCGCTGGCGCGTTGCAGGACCAGAAGCGTGCCACGCTGATTGGCACGCGGAGCTTCGGCAAGGGCTCGGTGCAGACCATCATCCCGATGCCGGGACAAGGCGCTCTGCGCCTCACCACGGCGCGTTATTACACGCCGTCCGGCCGCTCCATCCAGGCCAAGGGCATTGACGCCGATATCGTGATCGAAGAACCGCTGCCGCCCGAACTTCAGGGCAAGAACGTCTCGACCGAAGGCGAGGCGGGCCTCAAGGGCCACCTCGCCAACGAAGCGGGCGGCAATGAAGGCGGCGGCTCCTCGGCCTATGTGCCCGACGACAAGTCGAAGGATGTGCAGCTCAAGGCCGCCATCGACTTCCTGCACGGCGTCAAGGTCGTCACCAATGTAAAGCCGGTGGACACCACCAATGGCGCGAACGGCGGCAGCGCCGTTGCCACGCCGACGCCGAACTGACAGGCGCAAGATTTGACGGAAAGGCCGGGTCAAAAGCCCGGCCTTTCTGTTTTGCATGGTTAACAGCGCATTAACGCTTGCCCGCCCAATGTGTGCGGAAGTCGAATCATGAGGATTGAAGCGTCATGGCCCGCGATGAATTGCGCCAGCCCCTGAGGAAACGCAGCCTGAAGGAACGGCTGTGGGCAAAGCGCCCCGGCGCGTTGGCGCTGGCCAGCGGTCTTGCGGTGGCGGGTTTTGTATCTGGCGGCATTTGGCTGTCGCGCCTGCCCTATCCGATGGCCGGGGAACCGGTTGTCAGCATGATCATACCGCCGGTTGAGGTGGTGAAGGAAACGGCATCCACGACGCCCGCGCCGGACACGGCGGATGCCGATGATACGGCAACGGGCGATACGTCTCAGCCTGATGATGCGGCTGTCACCGAAACGGTTCCGGCCATTGATCCTTCTTCCTATCAAGAGGCGAGCAGCATCATCGTAGTGGGCAAGCGCCCCCTGAAGGCCGCGCCGATCGCCAGCGTCAGTGAGAAATCCGCCGATGGCCCCCTGCCGCGCATCGGCGCTGGCGGCAAACGGCCATCAGACGTCTATGCGCAAACAGTGCCGATTGCTTACACATCGATCGACCAGCCCAAGATCGCCATCATGCTGGGCGGCATGGGCCTCAATGCCAAGCTCACCACGCAGGCGACCAATGATCTCCCTGCCGACATCACCTTCGGCTTCGCGCCCTATGGCGACGATCTCCAGACGCAGGTGAACAGGGCCCGTGCCCAGGGCCATGAAGTGATGTTGCAGCTTCCGATGGAGCCGGTGGGTTATCCCGGCAACAACCCCGGCCCCAACACGCTGGTGACGGCTTCGGGTGACGCTGACAATCTGAAGGCACTGCGCTGGAACATGAGCCGTTTCGCCGGTTACACCGGCGTCGTGAACTACATGGGCACCCGCTTCCTCGCTGACGCGAAAAGCCTGCAGCCCGTCATGCAGGAGCTGAATGCGCGCGGTCTCCTGTTCCTGGAAGACCAGGGCTCCGCCGTCAGCACGGCTCTCGTCACCGCCAAGGCGACGGGCGTGAAATTTGCCAAGGCGCAACTTGTCATCGACGCCGATCCCGATCCCGCCGCCATCACCGCCAGGCTGGGAGAGCTTGAAGCGGCGGCCAAGCAGAACGGCATTGCGGTCGGCACGGGCGCGGGCCTCGACGTGACCATCGATGCGGTGGCGGACTGGGCCAAGCAATTGCAAAGCAAGGGCATCGTGCTGGTGCCGATCAGCGCGGTTTACAGGGGCCGCATGAGCTGATGGCGAAACCGGACGCGATTACCCAATACCGCCCCTGCGTGGGCGTGATGCTGCTGAACGCGCAGGGCCTCGTGTGGATCGGTCGCCGTTTCGACAAGCAGAATGACGAGGGCAAGGGGCACTGGTGGCAGATGCCGCAGGGCGGCATCGACAAGGGCGAAAATCCGCAAGATGCCGTGCTGCGCGAACTCGCCGAGGAAACCGCCGTGACCTCCGCCCATGTCATCGCCGAAGCGCCGCGCTGGTACAATTACGATCTTCCCGCCCATTTGATCGGCAAGAGCTGGAACGGCAAGTACCGCGGCCAGACGCAGAAATGGTTCGCGCTGCAATTCACCGGCGACGACAGCGAGATCAACCTTGCGCCGCCCGGCCACAAGCAGGAGTTCGACCAGTGGCGCTGGGCGAAGATGGATGACATTCTCGATATCATCGTGCCCTTCAAGCGCGAGGTGTATAAAAAAGTGATCCGCGACTTCCGTCATCTGGGCGCGTGATGTTTAAACATATCATTTTCGATTGCGACGGCGTGCTCGTCGACAGCGAGGCGCTGTCGATGCAGCTCGATGTGGCGATCCTCGCCGAGCATGGCGTTGCGATGAGCGTGGCCGAAGCGCACCGCCGATTTGTGGGCAAGACCTTTGCCGCCATGATTGCCGAGGTCGAGGCCGAAACCGGCACGCGCTTTCCCACGTCCGCCTCGGCGGAGAAGGACCGCCGCCTGCTTGACCTCTATGCCACCCAACTGCGCGCCGTGCCGGGCGTACATGAGGCGCTGACAGCCATCAACCGCGCCCCTTACAGTTGCGCCTCCAACAGCCCGGCGGAGCGCGTGCGCGTGGCGCTGGCGATCACCGGGCTTGAACCTTTCTTCGGCAGCCGCATCGTCTCCTTTGAGGATGTGAAACACGGCAAACCCGCGCCGGACGTGTTCATCGAAACGGCACGGCGCATGAGTGTCGCGCCGCAGGAGTGCCTTGTCGTGGAAGACAGCGTGACCGGCGTGACGGCGGCAGTGCGCGCCGGATGCACGGTGCTGGGCTTCACCGGCACCTGGGCGCATCCAGAGGAACACGGCATGAAGCTGAAGGCGGCGGGTGCGCGCGCCATCTTCGCGGAGATGGCGGATTTGCCGGGCCTTGTCACGGCAGCCAGTTGACATTGCACCGCAACACGCCCATATGGCGCACATCGCGGCCGGTCATCCATTGACGACGTGAGGCGCACGCAAGGTGCAGCCCGTCCGGCCAGCCGCGAAATCCCGAACATTCCTGTCACGTGGGAAGGTTTCAGCGCTTGAGCCCAGGCCAGCGTGCGAATCATCGCGCGTGGCCGCTTCGGACAGGCTTGCGCTGCTCCCATTGTTCCGAAATGAAAGACTATAGTGACGACTTTTGCTGAACTGAATCTCATCGACCCCCTTCTCAAGGCACTGGCCTCGGAAGGCTATGAAGCCCCCACTCCCATCCAGGCCCGCGCCATCCCCGAGCTTCTGGCGGGCCGCGACCTCTTGGGCATCGCCCAGACCGGCACCGGCAAGACGGCGGCCTTCGCGCTGCCCATCCTGCAGCGCCTGAGCGCCGACGGAAAGCGGGCCGCCAAGGGCACCTGCCGCGCCCTCATCCTGTCTCCCACCCGCGAGCTGGCCGCCCAGATCGGCGACAGCTTCAAGGCCTATGGCCGCAACCTGAAGATTTCGCGCGCCGTGGTGTTTGGCGGCGTATCGCTGGGCAAGCAGATCGACATCCTGCGCGGCGGCATTGACGTGCTGGTCGCCACGCCGGGCCGCCTGGTGGATTTGATCGAACGCCGCGCCGTGACGTTGGCCAATGTCGAGATTTTCGTGCTCGATGAAGTGGACCAGATGCTCGATCTCGGATTCATCCACGCCATCCGCAAGATCACCGGCATGCTGCCGAAGGAGCGCCAGAACCTGTTCTTCTCGGCCACCATGCCGAAGGAGATCGCAGGCTTGGCCGCTGGCCTTCTCACCGATCCCGTGCGTGTTGAAGTGGCCCCGGTTGCCACCACGGCCGAGCGCGTGAACCAGAGCGTCATCCATGTCGAACCTGCCAACAAGGCGAAACTCCTGAGCGAACTGCTCAAGAACAACAACATGACGCGCACCCTGATCTTCACGCGCACCAAGCACGGCGCCGACAAGGTGATGAAGCACCTCTCCAACGCCGGCTTCTCCGCCGCCGCCATCCACGGCAACAAGAGCCAGAACAACCGCGAGCGCGCACTGGCCGGTTTCAAGAACGGCAAGATCCTCGCTCTCGTCGCCACCGACATTGCGGCGCGCGGCATCGACGTGGATGCGGTGAGCCATGTGGTGAACTACGACTTGCCCTTCGTGCCGGAAAGCTACGTGCATCGCATTGGCCGCACGGCGCGCGCCGGGGCGGAAGGCACGGCCATCGCCTTCTGCACGCCGGAAGAGCGCCCGCTGCTGCGTGACATCGAACGCACCATCCGTCAGGCGGTGCCGGTGATGGAGCATGAGCTGGCCATGAAGAACGTGCCGCAGCTCGCCCCCAACCATGGCTGGAATCCCATGGGCGGCAAGGGCGGCAAGCCCTCGGGCAAGCCGCAGGGCCAGAAGCGCCCGCACCGCGGCCAGCCCGGCTTCAAGGGTGGCCCGAAGGCTGAGGGCGGCAACCGCAATCACGGCGGCGGCAACAACCGCCCCAATGGCGGTTCGGGCGCGCCGAAGCGCAGCAACGGCGGCAAGCCCTCATGGATGCAGCAGGTCTCCGCCAAGGGTTCGCGCGCCGAGGGTTAAGCCCCTGCAAGATTGAACAAAGGCCCACGGAAAGCGATTTCCGTGGGTTTTTTATTTTCGGAGTTCACCCTCGCGCCCGGTGAGCGGCACACCCTCGCTGTTCCACCACAGCAGCACGACAGGGCCGATGAAGTTTTCTTCCGGGATCATGCCCAGTTCCATGTAGCGGCTGTCCTGTGAGTTATCGCGGTTGTCGCCCATCACGAAATATTGCCCGGGAGGTACGAGAAATTCCGGCGTGTTGTCAGCCCCGCCCTCGTCCGTCAGATTGGCGATGGCATAGGATGGCCCGCCGGGCAACGTCTCGCGGAAGAATGTTTCGGTGCTCTCGGTCTTGAACACGTCAGGCAGCGTGACCGGCTCCATCTTCACCGGCACGCCATTGATATTCAGAACGCCGCCGATCATCTTGATGCGGTCACCGGGCAGGCCGATCACGCGCTTCACGTAGTCGATCTTCGGATCGTGGGGATGCCGGAATACCGCAATGTCCCCACGCTGCGGTGGATGCCCCGGCCCATAGGCGCGCTTCGAGACCAGCACATAGTCGCCAACCATGAGGCTTGGTTCATTGCTGGCCGAGGGGATGTTGAAGGGTTGAAACAGGAACGTGCGGATAAAGAACGCAACAAGCAACGCGGCTAGGAAAGCGGCGGGAAAAGCCACATACCACCGCGAATACCAGGGGCGCTGCACAGCGGTGGTGCGGATTTGCAGCCCATGCAAGAGGCCGATAATCTTGGGAAGCCACGCCGCGCCGATGAAAATCCATTCGGCCCCGGCAACGCCAAGCAAAAGAACTGGATCAATTCCCTTGAGCAAAGCGAAGATGTAGGCGGCGAACCACGCGAACTCGGCCAGCAGATAGACCAGCGCGAGCCGCCAGCGCCCCAGCCACAACATGAGAGATGCCGGTCCCAGCAGGAGGGCGATGGCAACCAGCCCCCACGGATTGCGCGGGGGATAGGGATAGGTTTCGGGAGTGTGTTCCGCCGTCATCGGCGCATGGTAGGAAGAAGAAAAGGCGAAGTCAATTCGCCGTCAGCCGTGCTTGAAGAGTCAATAAAAAGCCCGCCGTGTGACGGGCGGGCTTTTATTCCGCAGGCGGATGATCTCAGAGCGCCGCCTGGAGTTCCTTCAGATGCGCCACGTTCTCGGCAGCCTTGCGACGCGATTCATCGGAGCGCGCGTCGGCGACGTCGTCCTCGGCGTTCTTGATCTGCGCGGCAAGCGCTCCGGCATCAAGCTCGCTCATCGGGATCGCCACTTCGGCCAGAACCGTGAGGCCCGCCGGGTTCACTTCGGCAAAGCCGCCGCGCACGAAGATGCGCTGGTCCGCCTGGCCCTGCGCCTGCACCGTGACGACGCCGGGCTTCAGCGTCGACAGCACCGGTGCGTGGCTGGCGAGAATGGTCATCTCGCCTTCCGTGCCGGGTATGATCACCTGGTCGACATCGCCCGAGAACAGAAGCCTCACCGGGCTCACCAGTTCAAAGTGAAGGCCGGCCATCGTTACGCCGCCTCGGCGGCGAGGCGCTGCGCCTTCTCGATCGCCTGCTCGATGGTGCCCACCATGTAGAAGGCGGGTTCCGGCAGATGGTCATAGTCGCCGTTGCAGAGGCCCTTGAAGCCCTTGATGGTGTCTTCAAGCTTGACCTGCACGCCCGACGAGCCGGTGAACACGGCGGCCACGTCAAACGGCTGCGACATGAAGCGCTCGATCTTGCGGGCGCGCGCCACCGTCATCTTGTCCTCTTCCGAAAGCTCGTCCATGCCCAGAATGGCGATGATGTCCTGCAGCGCCTTGTAGCGCTGGAGGATCTGCTGCACCTGGCGGGCGACGCTATAGTGCTCTTCGCCGACGATGCGCGGGTCCATCATGCGCGACGTCGAGTCGAGCGGGTCCACCGCCGGATAGATGCCCTTTTCGGCAATCGAGCGCGACAGCGTGGTGGTGGCGTCAAGATGCGCGAAGGAGGTGGCGGGGGCCGGGTCAGTAAGGTCGTCGGCGGGCACGTAGATGGCCTGCACCGAGGTGATCGAGCCCTTGGTGGTGGTGGTGATGCGTTCCTGCAGCGCGCCCATGTCGGTGGCGAGCGTCGGTTGATAGCCCACGGCGGAGGGAATGCGGCCCAGGAGCGCCGACACTTCGGAACCGGCCTGCGTGAAGCGGAAGATGTTGTCGACGAAGAACAGAACGTCCTGGCCCTGGTCGCGGAAATGCTCGGCAACCGTGAGGCCCGACAGCGCCACGCGCATGCGCGCACCCGGCGGCTCGTTCATCTGGCCGTAGACGAGGGCCGCCTTGGAGCCGGCGATGCTGCCCTCCTTCGGGTCCTTGTTCACGCCCGACTCGATCATCTCGTGATAGAGGTCGTTGCCTTCGCGGGTACGCTCGCCGACGCCCGCGAACACCGAGTAGCCGCCATGCGTCTTGGCGATGTTGTTGATGAGTTCCATGATGAGCACGGTCTTGCCCACGCCGGCGCCGCCGAACAGGCCGATCTTGCCGCCCTTGGCGTAAGGCGCCAGAAGGTCGACGACCTTGATGCCCGTCACGAGGATTTCCGCTTCCGTCGACTGCTCGACGAAATCGGGGGCGGGCTGGTGGATGGCGCGCATCGCCGCGCCCTTGATGGGGCCCGCTTCGTCCACCGGCTGGCCGATGACATTCATGATGCGGCCCAGCGTTTCATCGCCCACCGGCACCATGATGGGCGAACCCGTATTGGTGACCGGCTGGCCGCGCACCAGGCCTTCGGTCGAGTCCATGGCGATGGTGCGCACGGTGTTCTCGCCCAGATGCTGCGCCACTTCGAGGACGAGGCGGTTGCCGCCATTGTCGGTCTCGAGCGCGTTGAGAATTTCCGGCAGGCCGCCATCGAAGGCGACGTCGACGACGGCGCCCGTCACCTGCGTGATGCGGCCAACCGCGCTGGAAGCTGCTTTCTTTGCCATGAGTTCTGATCCCTTGCCGTTCGTTTAGAGCGCCTCGGCGCCCGAAATGATTTCGATGAGTTCCTTGGTGATCTGCGCCTGCCGCTGCCGGTTGTACTTGATCGACAGCTTGTTGATCATTTCACCGGCGTTGCGCGTGGCGTTGTCCATGGCGCTCATGCGCGCGCCCTGTTCGGAGGCGGCGTTTTCGAGCAGCGCCCGGAAGATCTGCACCGCGATGTTGCGCGGCATGAGATCGGCGAGGATTTCTGTTTCCTCGGGCTCGGCCTCATAGACAGCGCCGCCAAGCTCGGCGGGCTTCGCGTCTTCAACCGCCGCCGGGATGATCTGCAGCGCCGTGGGCTTCTGCGAGATCACCGACTTGAATTCGGCGAAGAACAGCGTCGCCACGTCGAATTGCATGTCGGCGAACATGTCGAGCACCCGCTGCGCCACCTTCTGCGCATCGGCGAACGTCACATTCTTCTGGCCGCGGAAGTCGATGGCCTCCACGATATATTTGCCATAGAGGCGCTTCAGCGCGTCATTGCCCTTCTTGCCCACCGTCATGATCTTGACGGTCTTGCCCTGGGCGATCAGCCGGTCGGCATGTTCGCGCGCCAGCTTGGCGATCGAGGAGTTGAAGCCGCCGCACAGGCCGCGCTCGGCGGTGCAGACGATCAGCAGGTGGTCATTGTCGTCACCCGTGCCGGCGAGAAGGCGGGGTGCACCCGCCTGCCCGTGCATGGCGCCGGAGAGATTGGCGAGCACGCTCGCCATGCGCTCGGAATAGGGACGCGCCGCTACCGCCGCTTCCTGGGCGCGGCGCAGCTTCGCCGCCGCCACCATCTGCATGGCCTTGGTGATCTTGCGCGTCGCCTTGACCGAGGCGATCCGGTTGCGGAGGTCCTTGAGTGAGGCCATGTTACGCGAAGCTCTTCGCGAAGGCGTCAACCGCCGCCTTGAGCTTGGGCATGGTGGTGTCGGAGATCGCCTTCTCTGTGCGGATGGCATCCAGAATATCGGCATGCTTGTCGCGCACGTTGCGCAGCAGGCCATCCTCGAAGGCGCGCACCTTCGAGACCGGCAGCGCGTCGAGATAGCCGTTCACGCCGGCATAAATCACCACCACCTGCTCTTCCGTCTTGAGCGGCGAGAACTGCGGCTGCTTGAGCAGTTCGGTGAGGCGCGCGCCGCGGTTCAAGAGGCGCTGCGTGGCGGCGTCGAGGTCGGAGCCGAACTGCGCGAATGCCGCCATTTCGCGGTACTGCGCGAGCTCGCCCTTGATCTTGCCGGCCACCTGCTTCATCGCCTTGGTCTGCGCCGAAGAACCGACGCGCGACACCGAGAGGCCGACGTTCACCGCCGGGCGGATGCCCTGGTAGAACAGATCGGTTTCAAGGAAGATCTGGCCGTCGGTGATCGAGATGACGTTGGTGGGGATATAGGCCGACACGTCGTTGGCCTGCGTCTCGATGACGGGAAGCGCGGTGAGCGAGCCCGCGCCCATCGTATCGTTAAGCTTGGCGGCGCGTTCGAGCAGGCGGCTGTGCAGGTAGAACACGTCGCCCGGATAGGCTTCGCGGCCCGGCGGGCGGCGCAGCAGCAGCGACATCTGGCGGTAGGCCACGGCCTGCTTGGAAAGATCGTCATAGCCGATCAGCGCATGCATGCCGTTGTCGCGGAAATATTCGCCCATCGTGCAGCCGGTGAAGGGCGCCAGATACTGGAGCGGTGCGGGGTCGGATGCCGTGGCAGCGACGACGATCGAATATTCCAGCGCGCCATTGTCTTCCAGCGTCTTCACGAACTGCGCCACCGTCGAGCGCTTCTGGCCGCAGGCCACATAGACGCAGTAGAGCTTGTCCTTCTCGGGGCCGGCCAGATGAATGGGCTTCTGATTGAGGATGGTGTCGAGGATGATGGCAGTCTTGCCGGTCTGGCGGTCGCCGATGACGAGTTCGCGCTGGCCGCGGCCGATGGGGATCAGCGCGTCGACAGCCTTGAGGCCGGTCGACATCGGCTCATGCACGGACTTTCGCGGAATGATGCCGGGCGCCTTCACGTCCACGCGCTGGCGCTGCTTGGCCTTGATGGGCCCCTTGCCGTCGATGGGGTTGCCGAGCGGATCGACCACACGGCCGAGCAATTCCTTGCCCACCGGCACTTCGACGATGGCGCCGGTGCGCTTGACGGTGTCGCCTTCCTTGATGTCGCGGTCGGAGCCGAAGATCACAATGCCGACATTGTCGGTTTCGAGGTTCAGCGCCATGCCGCGGATGCCGCCCGGGAATTCCACCATCTCGCCGGCCTGCACATTGTCAAGGCCGTAGACACGGGCGATGCCGTCGCCGACCGACAGCACCTGGCCGATTTCCGAAACTTCGGCGTCCTTGCCGAAGTCCTTGATCTGCTTTTTCAGAATGGCCGAAATTTCAGCGGCGCGAATGTCCATCAGGCGGTTCCCTTCATGGCGATCTTGAGATTTGCGAGTTTCGTCTTGAGTGAATTGTCCATCATGCGCGAGCCCATGCGGACGACGAGGCCGCCGAGCAGCGACTTGTCGACCGAGGCATTCAGCGTCACGTCACGGCCGGTGGTGTCCTTGAGCGCGGCCTTGAGGTCCTTGATCTGCTGGGCGGAGAGCTTTTCCGCCGAAACGACATCGGCCGTCATCTCGCCCTTGGCGGTGGCGGCCAGCGTCTCGAAGGCGGAGATCATGCCGGAGAGCTGCGACAGCCTGCGGTTCCTGGCGATGAGGCGGAGGAAATTCAGCGTGGTGCCGGCGATCTTGGCCTTGGCGGCGATGGCGTCGAGCGCCGCCGTCTGGTCGGCCACCTTGAAGGTGGGCGAGCGCACCATGCGCGAAAGTTCGGGAGAGTCGAGGAGAGCCTGCTTCAGGCTGGCGAGTTCAGCGCCGATGCGCTCAACGCCATTTTCCTCGCCTGCGAGATCGAAAAGGGCCTGCGCATAGCGGCCGGTTACGCCTGAAACTGTCTGGTCTGTGGTTGCCACGGGTTCTCTTTCGCACCGGTTCAAGCAAAGGTCTGGTATTGCGCTTCCGGAGCCCCCGCCCCGCCGCGCGGGCGTGCGTAACACAGGGCATTGGCCCACGCAACTGTGATCGCATGGCGGATTTCGCTTCTGGATGACAGTGGTTTTCGCGCATGATGCGGCACCAACCGGCAGCACAACCGCAGGAGCAGGAAGACATCATGGAAATCGGCATCATCGGACTGGGGCGCATGGGCGCCAACATCGCGCGCCGCCTCATGCAGGGCGGCCATTCCTGCGTGGTGTATGACCGCGATCCCAAGGCCATCGCCGCCGTGGAAGCCGATGGCGGCAAGGGTGTTGCCTCCGTCGAGGCGCTGGTGAAGGCGCTGAAGCCGCCGCGCGCCGTATGGCTGATGCTTCCCTCCGGCAAGATCACCGACGACGCCATCGCCACCATGTCTGGCCTTCTCTCCAAAGGCGACATCCTGATCGACGGCGGCAACAGCTTCTTCAAGAATGACGTGGCGCATGGCGAGATGCTGAAGGGCCATGGCATCAGCTTCCTCGATGTCGGAACGTCGGGCGGCGTGTGGGGGCTGGAGCGCGGCTATTGCATGATGATCGGCGGCGACAAATGGGCCGTCGACCATCTTGATCCAATCTTCGCCACGCTGGCGCCGGGCAAGGGCACGATCCCCGAAACGCCGGGCCGCGAGAAAAGCGATCCGCGTGTCGCCAATGGCTATATGCATTGCGGGCCGGTTGGCTCCGGTCACTTCGCCAAGATGGTGCACAACGGCATCGAATACGGCCTGATGCAGGCCTATGCCGAAGGCTTCAACATTCTCCAGACGCGCGACGACCCGGCGATTCCCGAAGGCCAGCGCTACAGCTTCAACATCGGCGATCTGGCCGAGGTGTGGCGGCGCGGCAGCGTGATCTCCTCCTGGCTGCTGGACCTGCAGGCCATCGCGCTGGCGAAGGACCCAAAGCTCGACGCCTTCTCGGGCGAGGTTGCGGATTCCGGCGAAGGCCGCTGGACGGTGGAGGCGGCGATCGAACAGGCGGTGCCGGCGGAAGTTTTGTCGGCGGCGGTGTTCACGAGGTTCCGCTCGCGCCGCGATCATACCTTCGCCGAGAAACTCCTCTCCGCCATGCGGTTTGAATTCGGCGGCCACAAGGAGCCGAAATAAGGCTTGAAAATAACGAACCCGGCGGTTTTGCCGCCGGGTTTCGTGAATTCGACTGACGGTGATGCGGGCTTAGCGCAGCACCCTGACGCGGGTCACATGACCCAGCTGCCAGCGCTTGAGGCCGGCGTCCGCGAGATCCGCGTCCGTCATCGCCTCGGCTTCGTTGCGGGCTTTTGTATAGGCCCGCATCCGGCGGCCGCGCTCGATCAGCTCAGCAAGGCCGGAGAACAGGATCATCCCTGAACGGCCTGGCGGGCGAGGCGCGGAATATCCACACGGTTGATGCCGAGATCGGCCAGATCGCGATTGCTCAGGCCATCGAGTTCGGCGACGGTGCGGGCATAACGCTGCCAGCGGCTGTAACGGGACTTCAGAGAGTTCAACATTGTCATTCCCCTTTGGATTGACGGGTCTTTGGTTGCTTTTGCACCGCACAATCTAGGTGCGCTGCAACAAAATGAGAAATGCAATTTTTGCATACCTATAATTCGGTGAAATTTTTCAACCGTTTACATTCCGTTCATCATGATGAAATCGGATGCTGCACTGCCGTTTCAATGGTCAAAATCTGGAATTCCGGCCGACTTTACCCCCGTTTCATGCCATTTCTGCATAAGACTTGGTCAATGCCTGGCGCGGGATTGCACGATTGCCGCTGCCGGTTCTCCGGCACGGTGTCGCATGCGGCAGTTCAGCCTGAAATTCGTGCAGCGCCGGGCCTAATGTGGCTGTCGGGAGAATTTTCATGGGCGAGGCGCAATTCCAGACACCCTATGACCGCCTGGGCGGCGCTGAGGGCGTGCGGCGGCTTGTCGAGACCTTTTATGATCTCGTCGAGACGGCCCCTGAAGGCGCGCCGCTGGTGCTTCTGCACAATGAAGGGAACGGTATTGCCCACGCGCGCCATGCCCAGTTCCTGTTCCTGTCGGGCTTTCTGGGCGGTCCGCAGCTTTATGCCGAACAATTCCGTCATTCCAACGTGCGCAAGATGCACGAACACTTAAAGATCAGCCCTATCGAATCGCAGTCATGGCTCGCCTGCATGGACATGGCGCTGGCAAAAACCACCAAAGATTCAGCATTGCGCCGCCAGCTCATGCAAACCTTCACGCGGGTCGCTACCGCTCTTCAGACACCAGCCTGACCCGGCACTTGAATGTTGATGCAGAGCGGGCGTTGTTTCATCATCGCACCCGTGCTGACACCCGCGATTCTCCGTAAATCCGCAACGCCATGAGTGACGGGACTTCCGCAACCGATCAGAAGCGGCGGGCGAACAGCTATGACCTGCTGCGCTTCTGCGCCGCCGCGGCGGTGATCGTCAGCCATCACTTCGCGATCTCGGGCTTCGCCGAACCGCCGGTTCCCGTCTATGGCGAGGATTTCGGCAAGCTGGCGGTGGAAGTGTTCTTCACGCTCAGCGGTTTTCTGATCTGCCTGTCGCTCCAGCGCACGCGCGATCCCATCCGCTTCTTTCTCGCCCGCATCTTGCGGGTTTATCCCAACCTGCTGGCCGCGCTCCTCAGCACGTCGCTGGTGACCATGGTGTTCTTCGCCAATTACGGGCACTGGAAGGACCATCTGAAATATGTGGCGCGCAATCTCCTCATGTTCATCCGCGACGTGGACTATGTGATCCCCGGCGTGTTCCAGCAGTCACGCTATCCCGACGTGAACCGGCCGCTGTGGAGTCTGCCCGCCGAAATCCACATGTATATCCTGCTGTTTTGCCTGTTCTGGATTTTCAGGCAGCGGCACTGGCTGGCCGCCGCGATGATCGCCTTGCTGGCGCTGGCCAGCCTGCCTTATGCAATGGGCTCAAATTTTCATTACCGCGCCTTCGATCTCTATCAGCACAGCCGGCTGGCCTGCTTCTTCTTCAGCGGTGCGCTGCTGGCCCTGTTCTGGCAAAGGCTTGCGCCTCATGCCCCGGCACTTCTGGCTTTAGGCCTTCTGGCCTGTGCCGCGGTCAAATATCTCATGCCCGTCGACAGCGCGCTGAACGGCCTGACGCTGGCCCTGATCGTCATCCCGCTTGGATCGCTGGCCATCTTCGCCTTCTTCGCGAAGGGAGGCGATGCTTCCTATGGCATGTATATTTATGGCTGGCCGGTGCAGCAGTTCTGCATCCTGCTTATTCCCGGCTTCTGGCCATCGCTCCTCACGGCGCTCGCCATCGCCACGGCGATTGGCTATTTCACCTGGCATCTGTTCGAGAAGCGCTGCATGGCAAGATTGTCATGGGCGGCCAGCAAGGGCCACGCGCTGTTGCGCAAGCCCATTGACCGGGAAAACCCTACAGCTTGATGCAGAAATGCTTGCGCACCGGCTTGACGATCTTCCATGTGCCCGCGAAGCCCTTTTCAACGACGAAACCGTCACCCGGCTTCACGGTGACGGGCTTGCCGCCATCCTGCGTGATGACGATCTCGCCTTCCATCAGATGCACGAATTCATAGGCATCATAGGTCGCATGCCATGTGCCGGGCGTGGCCTCCCAGGTGCCTGAGATCACGCCGCCATCGGCTGAGGTGTGCTGCACCCAGGTCTTCATGGTGGGATTGCCCTCGACCTTCTTCCAGCCGTCGAGATCGGCGGTGACGGGATCGGGCCCCGGGGCGGGAAAGCGGAACACGGTATCGGCCATAATCAATTCTCCTCAATGGGTTTGCTCAAGCAACTTTCCGGCTTGGGCAAAATTTATTTCTTGATGAAGACGACATCCTCTTGCTTGATCGTCTTGGGAAGGCTCCTCTCCTGGGCATAACGGTAGCAGAACCCCACGGACCCCTCCGGCAGTTCGAGAAGTTTGGCCAAATCCCTGTGCCGCTTGAACGCCAGCAGATAGTGGTCCGAATCCGCGCGCAGGACATGCTCGACTGCGCCGCTCTTTTCGCAGCCATAAGTGAGGCAGAGAACAGAGGCGTTGCCGCCAAGTGGCAAATCTGAATCGGCTGTTTTCTCAAAATAATTGGGCGTGGAATCATAGCGGTCAAGCAACGAGCCGTGGCCATAGAGCCAATAGTCCAGAATATCGTCGTCATGATTGCGAACGGCCAGCACTGGCGTATTGAGATGAGCGGACAGATACTGCGCTAAGGCGATGACGGCAAAATCAAGCTGGGAATCGGCCAGCTCATCGGCAATCACGATATAGCGGCCAGACTGAAAATAACAGCTGTTGCGGCCTGCAAGCAATTGCTCGACCATATCACGGTCCGTGGTTTCGGCCGTGAAGTGCACATAAAAATTGCCCACGCGATCGCTCCTCGACCGGAAGCATACCGCGTGGGCTCGAAAAGTAAAATCAGAACAGCCCGGCGATCTGGCCCTTGGCGTCGAGGCCGATGACTTCCGCCGACGGCACCTTGGGAAGGCCGGGCATCGTCATGATGTCGCCGCAGACCACCACGATGAATTCGGCGCCCGCCGAAAGCCTCACCTCGCGGATCGGCACCACGTGGTTGGTGGGCGCGCCCTTCATGTTGGGATCGGTGGTGAAGGAATATTGCGTCTTGGCCACGCAGATCGGGAACTTGCCATAGCCCATGGCCTCCCAAGCCTTGAGCTGGTCGCGCACGCTCTTGTCGGCCACCACATCGTCGGCGCGGTAGATTTCGCGGGCGATGGTGCGGACCTTCTCGAACAGCGGCATCTCTTCGCCATAGATCGGCTTGAACTGCGCGCCCTTCTCGGCCAGCGTCACGACATGGGCGGCCAGCGCCTCGGTGCCCTTCGAGCCTTCGGCCCAGTGCGTGCACTTGAAGGCCTCAACACCGTGCTCCTTGCAGAAATCCTTGATGACCTGCACTTCCGCATCGGTGTCGGTGATGAAGTGGTTGACGGCGACGGCGATTGGCACGCCGAACTTCTTCATGTTCTCGAGATGGCGGCCAAGATTGGCGCAGCCCTTCTTGAGGGCCTCGATGTTTTCCTTCTTGAGATCGTCCTTGGCCACACCGCCATGCATCTTGAGCGCCCGGATGGTCGCCACGATCACCGCGGCGGAAGGCGTGAGCCCCGCCTTGCGGCACTTGATGTCGAAGAATTTTTCAGCGCCCAGGTCGGCGCCGAAGCCCGCTTCCGTCACCACATAGTCGGCGAGCTTCAGCGCCGTCTGCGTGGCCATCACGGAGTTGCAGCCATGGGCGATGTTGGCGAAGGGGCCGCCATGCACGAAGGCCGGATTGTTTTCGAGCGTCTGCACGAGGTTGGGCTGCAGCGCATCCTTGAGCAGCACCACCATGGCGCCCGCCGCCTTGATGTCTTTCGCCAGCACCGGCGTCTTGTCCTTCTTGTAGCCGATGACGATCTGGTTGATGCGGCGCTCCAGATCCTCGATCGACGTCGAGAGGCAGAGGATGGCCATGATCTCGGAGGCCACCGTGATGTCAAAGCCCGCCTCGCGCGGATAGCCATTGGCGACGCCGCCCAGCGAGCAGACGATTTCGCGCAGCGCCCGGTCGTTCATGTCCATCACCCGGCGCCATGCCACGCGCCGCGTGTCGATGTTCAGCTCATTGCCCCAGTAGATGTGGTTGTCGATCATCGCCGAGAGCAGGTTGTGCGCGGCAGTGATGGCGTGGAAATCGCCGGTGAAGTGGAGGTTGATGTCTTCCATCGGCACGATTTGCGCATAGCCGCCGCCGGCAGCACCCCCCTTCATGCCGAAGCAGGGGCCGAGCGAGGGTTCGCGCAGCGCCACGATGGCCTTCTTGCCGATCTTGTTGAGGCCGTCGCCCAGGCCCACCGTGGTGGTGGTCTTGCCTTCGCCGGCCGGCGTCGGGTTGATGGCGGTAACGAGGATGAGCTTGCCGTTCTTCTTGGCCTTCAGCGTGTCGATATAGGAGAGCGCCACCTTGGCCTTGGTGTGGCCATAGGGGATCAGGTCCTTCTCGGGAATGCCAAGGCCTTTGCCGATCTCCATGATCGGTTTCATCTTCGCTTCGCGTGCAATCTCGATGTCGCTCTTGACGGTCATCTCAGGATATCCTTCCCCATATGAAAAATTTATTCCCGGCAGGAACTAGCAAAACCGCCTGCCGCTGTCCATCGGCGTGAGGCGCTTCTTGCCTGATTGACCCCTGCCGGGCCATGCTGGTTGCGACAGGTTTGAGAGAAATTGGCACGGGGAGAATGACGGCATGAGAAACTTCCAGCTCCCCGGCCGCTCGGCCGCCTATGCACAATCCGCCATGGCCGCCACCTCCTGTCCTCTGGCCACGCTCGCCGCGCTGGACGTGCTGCGGGCGGGTGGCAATGCTGCCGATGCGGCGGTCACCGCCTCCGCCGTGCTCTGCGTGGTGGAACCGGCCATGACGGGAATCGGCGGCGACTGTTTCGTGCTGGCGGGCCTGCCCGATGGAAGGGTTGAAGGGCTGAACGGCTCGGGCCGCGCCTCCTCCCGCGCCGATGCCGATTGGCTGAAGCACGCGGGCCTCACAGAAATCGCCGAACGCGGCATTCACTCCGTGACCGTGCCGGGCACCATCGACGCCTGGGACGCGCTCCTGAACCGCCATGGTACGATGAGCCTCGGCGATTGCCTGGCGCCTGCCATTGCGCTGGCCGAAACCGGCGTGCCCATTACGCCGCGCGTCGCCTATGACTGGCCGGACGCGGAGGCGCTGCTCGCCGCCGATGAAGGCGGACGCCTGCATTTTCTCAAAGACGGCAGGGCTCCCCGCGTGGGCGAGATCATGGCCTATCCGGCGCTGGCCAGGACCCTGCGCCTCATCGCCCGCGAGGGCCGTGATGCCTTCTACGAAGGCGCCATTGCGGAAGAAGCCGTGGCGCATCTCGCCAAGCGCGGCTCGCTTCTCACCAAGGAAGACTTCGCCGCCACCCGCAGCGATTGGGTGGAGCCCATCGCCACAGCCTTCGCAGGCTCGGAAATTCTCGAAATTCCGCCCAATGGCCAGGGCCTCACCGCCCTTGTGGCGCTCAACATCTGTGCGGCGCTGGAGATCGGCCGCCATGATGCGGAAAGCCCCGAGCGCCACCACATCGAGATCGAAGCGATGAAGCAGGCCTGGGCCATCCGCAACCGCCACATCGCCGATCCCGCCTTCGCCGAAGTGCCGGTGGCGGAGCTGCTGTCGCACAAGACCACGGAGCGTCTGGCGGCGCAGGTGAATATGAATCACGCCAGCCGGATCAGCCCGCGCATGGAACAGACCGATACCATCTACCTCTCGGTGGTCGACAGGAACCGCCTCGCCATCTCCTTCATCAATTCGGTTTATGAGAGTTTCGGCTCCTGCATCGTGCTGCCAAAGGCGGGCTTCGCGCTGCAGAACCGCGGCGCATGTTTCGTCACCGATCCCCGCCACCCCAATTGCATCGGGCCGGGCAAGCGCCCGCTCCACACCATCATCCCCGGCATGGCGCGCAAGAACGGGAGGGTGACGGCGAGCTTCGGCGTGATGGGCGGCGACTACCAGCCCATGGGCCACATGACGGTGATGGTGAACCATCTCGTCTATGGCATGGACCCGCAGGAGGCGATCGATTGGCCACGTTACCTGCCCATGGACGGCAAGGTGACGGTGGAACAGGGAATGCCACAGCCGGTGCGCGCGGGCCTTGCCGCGCTGGGCCATCACATTGTGACCGCCGAACGCCCGCTGGGCGGCGGCCAGGCCGTGATGATTGATTCAGCCTCGGGCATGCTGACCGGCGGATCGGATGGCCGGAAAGATGGCATTGCACTGGGATTTTGAAGCGGCCGTTAATCATTGTCGTTCCTATATTTCTTAAGGCGCGGCGGGTAGAAAAGAATGATCCGCCGCGTCTTTTCCGGACGCGTATTTTGACGTTTGCCGACCGGAGGCTTTGTGAGCCAGTTTGAAGATCAGGACCCTTTCAGCATGACGCCGGACAGCCTTTCCGTTTCGGCGGCTGTTGAAGAGCAGCAGCAGGCGATGCCGGCGCCGCTTGAGGAAGTGCTGTCCGCGGCGGGCGCTGCCGCCTATCGCTGGCTCATCGCCACCGACGAGATCACCTGGTCGGCCAATGCGGCGGACGTCCTGGGCTGCGAGCCGGCGAAAATCGCCTCGGGCAAGGCCTATGCGGCGCTGCTCGACAATGACAATTTCACCAGCCGCTACGACACCGTGATGCGCTCGCAGGCCATCGACGATGGCGTGGGCGTGATGTTCCGCATCGAATACAAACTGACGCCCGACGGGCGCGGCACGCCGGGCATCTGGGTCGAGGACCACGGCACCTGGTTTGCCGGCGTGGAAGGCCGCCCGGCGGAAGTGCGCGGCACCGTGCGCCGCATCGACGAGCGCCACCGCCATGACCAGCATCTGCTGTTTCTCGGCAACTGCGACCCGCTGACCGGCATGATGAATCGCGGACGCATGGCCGAAGCCTTGGGCGAGGCCATGGATGTGGCCCAGCATGAGGAAGGCTCCTGCGCCTTCCTGATCGCCGCCATCAACAATCTCGGCATCGTCAATGAGGCCTATGGCTTTGACGTCGCGGACGAGGTCGTCGTCGCCATCGCCCGCAAGCTGCGCGACGTGGTGCGCACCGGCGACGCGATTGCGCGCTACTCCGGCGCCAAGTTTGGGCTGATCCTCAACCAGTGCAGCGACGAAGACATCGCCATCGCCGCCGAACGCTTTATGAACGTGGCGCGCGAGGGCGTGATCGACACCAGCCATGGCCCCGTCTGGGTGCTGCTGTCGATCGGCGGCCTGGTGCTGCCGAAACATGCCGAGGATGTGAACAGCGCCATTGCCCGCGCCGAGGAGGCGCTGACCGAAGCGCGCCGCCTGCCCTCGGACGGCTATGTCATTTACCGCCCCTCTTATGAACGCAGCAGCGAGCGGAAACTCAATGCCCATAGCGCCACCGAGATCGTGCACTGCCTGAAGGACAACCGTTTCCGCCTCGCCTTTCAGCCCGTGGTCTCGCCGTCGGGCCGCCCGGTGTTTCACGAGGCATTGCTGCGCATGACCGACACGGCGGGCGAGGTGATCGCCGCCGCGCATCTGATTCCCATTGCCGAGAAGCTGGGCCTCGTGCGCCTGATTGATCGCGCCGTGGTGCAGATGTCGATCGCCACCCTGCAACAGCATCCCGCGGCCCGCCTGTCGCTCAATCTTTCTGGCACCACGGCCACCGATCCGCGCTGGTATCCCGAAATCACCCGCCTGCTCTCAGCCAATCGCGACGTGACCCCGAGGCTGATCATCGAGATCACCGAAACCGTGGCGCTGAGCGACCTGTCCGAAACCCGGCGTTTCGTGGAGGAGTTGCGGGAACTGGGCTGTTCCGTCGCCATCGACGATTTCGGCGCGGGCTACACATCGTTCCGCCATCTCCGGCAACTGCCGGTCAATATCCTCAAGCTCGACGGCGAGTTCTGCCGCGATCTCGTCAACAACCCCGACAACCAGTATTTCGTCCGTTCACTGATCGATATGGCGAAGACCTTCGGCCTCGAGACGGTGGCGGAATGGGTTGAGACGGAGGAGGACGCCGACCTGCTGAAAGGCTGGGGCGTCGATTTTATGCAGGGCAACTTCTTCGGCGAAGCGCTGCTCGATGCGCCATGGGATGAACCGGCAATGGACCGGCACCCGGAAAAGCCCGCTGCCGCGCCGGTTGAAGAAAAGCAGGTGCCGGAGCTTGCCGCAGAGCCTGCCCCCGCCGACGTTTTCGAGAACGCCATTTCCGGCGAAATCGGCAAGCTCAGGGCCGCCATCACGGCGCTGGACAATGCCTTCCGCCGCTCAGCCCCGCCTGAACCGAGTCTTGCCGACCTGGTGACCGACAGGAAAACCGGCTGAGGCTATTTGCTGGCGAGCGTATCGATCTTCTGCTGCATGGCGGAAAGCTGATCCTTCAGCGCCTGCAGATCGTCTTTCGCCGGAGCAGCGGCAGGCTTTGAAGCCGTGCCCGGAAATCCCCCGCCGCCCATGGTGGAGGCGAAGGGATTGAACACCCGCATGGCATCGCTGAACATCGACATGTTGCGCGCCGCCTGGTCCTGCATGGCCTTGAAGGGATCGGCCCCCCAGGCTTCCATCAGCTGCGAGCGGAATTTTTCCTGCTCTTTGCCGAGATTTTCCAGCGAGAACTCAAGGAAACCCGGCACGAAGGCCTGCATGGAATCGCCGTAGAAGCGGATCAGCTGGCGGAGGAAATTGATGGGCAGCAGATTGGTGCCCTTGTTCTCTTCCTCAAAAATGATCTGGGTCAACACCGAGCGGGTGATGTCTTCCGAGGTCTTGGCGTCGAACACCACGAAATCGGTTCCCGATTTCACCATCGAGGACAGGTCGTCGAGCGTGACATAGGTGCTGGTGGCGGTGTTGTAGAGACGCCGGTTGGCGTATTTCTTGATCACCACGGCGTTCTGGGCCGGTTTTTCGTCGCTCAACGGATCGCCCTCCACAACACGCCCAACGGGGCCATTTGCACTGCGAAAACTGCGCTGCGCATTGCACAATTGCAAGCGCAAAAATTTGCCGCCGGTAACTATGTGGCGGCGCACAAAAGGTGCTATGAGGGCGCCATCAGAACATCAAGGCAATCAGAACAGGAGACAGCCATGGCTGGTTCGGACAATGGGATTGTGATCGTTTCGGCGGCGCGGACGCCGGTGGGCTCCTTCAATGGCGCACTGTCGAGCCTTGCTGCCTCGGCACTCGGCACCGTGGCGCTCAAGGCCGCGCTGGAGCGCGCCAAGGTGGATGCGGGCGAAGTGGATGAGGTGATTTTGGGCCAGGTGCTGGCGGCGGGCCAGGGCCAGAACCCGGCGCGCCAGGCAGCGATCAATGCCGGGGTGCCAAAGGAAAGCCCGGCCTGGGGCATGAACCAGCTCTGCGGCTCCGGCCTTCGCGCCGTGGCGTTGGGCATGCAGCAGATCGCCAGCGGAGACGCAAAGATCGTGGCGGCCGGCGGCATGGAATCGATGAGCAAGGCCCCGCATGTGGCGCATCTCCGCGACGGCGTGAAGATGGGCGACTGGGCCATGGTCGACTCGATGATCAAGGACGGTCTGTGGGATGCCTTCAACGGCTATCACATGGGAACCACCGCCGAGAACGTCGCCAGGCAGTGGCAGATCACCCGCGACCAGCAGGATGAATTCGCGGTGAAATCGCAGAACAAGGCCGAGGCTGCGCAGGCGGCGGGCAAGTTCAAGGACGAGATCACCCCCGTCACCATTGCCGGCCGCAAGGGCGACGTGACGGTGGATGCCGATGAATACATCAAGAAGGGTGTGACGCTCGACTCGATTGCCAAGCTCAGGCCCGCCTTCGCCAAGGACGGCTCGGTGACCGCCGCCAATGCGAGCGGCATCAATGACGGCGCGGCGGCGGTGCTGCTGATGTCGGCCAGGGAAGCGGAAAAGCGCGGGCTGACGCCGATGGCCCGCATTGCCTCATGGGCGTCGGTCGGCGTCGATCCGGCCATCATGGGCACGGGCCCGATCCCCGCCTCGCGCGCCGCCCTCAAGAAGGCGGGATGGAAGGTTGAGGATCTCGATCTCGTGGAGGCCAATGAGGCCTTCGCGGCGCAGGCCTGTGCGGTCAACAAGGACATGGGCTGGAACCCGGACATCGTGAACGTGAACGGCGGCGCCATCGCCATCGGCCACCCGATCGGCGCGAGCGGCGCCCGCGTGCTCAACACGCTGCTGTTCGAAATGGGCCGCCGCAACGCGAAGAAGGGCCTCGCCACGCTGTGCATCGGCGGCGGCATGGGCGTTGCCATGTGCGTGGAGCGGTAAACGCTTCGCAATTGGGCATGAAAGGGGCGGCAGTGATGCCGCCCCTTTTTCGTCAGTGTACGGATTCTCCCGTCACCCGCGCCACGTCGCGGTAGCCCCTGAGCTCATAGCCCAGCACCGTCACGGCGGGCGCGCACATCAGCGCGATGAGGCAATAGGTCATGGGAACGCCGAGATAGGCGAGCAAGACCGACAGCGCCAGCACGGTGATGGTGCCCAGCGAAAGATAGAAATGGAAGAGATCGTTGCTGGCGGTAAGGCGCATGTAGAGAATGAACAGCGACACCACGTAAAGCGCCACCGGCACCGCCACGGTCAACACCGTTTCAACCGCCGTGATATGCGCCTCGTGCTCGATATAGAGGCCCGCCACATGCAGCCCCGCCCCGGTGGCGGCGATGGCGGCGAAGATCACCATGTGGAAATAGCCCCAGAAGAAGGAACGCTCGCGGTGGCGGTGCAGCAGTTCGCCGGCCGGCACCACGAAATAGATCCACCACATGCCGAAAGTGAGGCCCAGCCCCGCCACGCAGAGCAGGATGGCGTCGGCGTTCCATCCTTCGCTGTCGACAAAGGCCGAGACGGAGGCCAGCGTGCCGATCACGCATTCGCCCAGCGCGATGATGGTGAGAAGCCCATAGCGTTCGGCGATGTGATGGGGATGCCACGGCGTTCCGCCATCTTTCTGTTCGGCAAGGAAAGGCCCTGAGAGCTCGATCACATAGGGCACCAGCATCAGCAGGAACGTCGGAATTATGGGAAGGTCGATCAGCGCGATCACCACCCACAGCACCTGGGCAATCAGCAGCGTCACCACATAGGTCATTGCCACGCGCCGGCGCTTGGGATCCTGCTTTGCAGCCCTGAGCCATTGCGCCACCAGCGCAAGGCGCATGATGACATAGCCCATGACGAGGATTCGGTTGTCGAGCACCGTGCCATGGTCGATGCTGTCGAACACCGGCTTGAGGCCCATCGCCAGCACCAGCACGCCCACCATCTGGATCATGGTGAGGATGCGGTAAATCCAGTCATCGGTGTCATAGGCGGAGGCGAACCAAGAGAAATTCACCCACGCCCAGCAGATGGCGAAGGCCGCGAAGGCATAGCCCGCAAGGGCGGTGAGGAAATGCCCCTCCGCCAGCACATGCGCCACCTGCGTGCCCGCCAGCCCGAAGGCCAGCGCGAAGGTGAGATCGAAAAGAAGTTCGAGCGGCGTCGAGACACGGTGCGATTCATGAAGGTCGCGTCCGGACATGCGGGACAGGCGGTGATTGGCCATTGTTCTCCTTGGCTGCAGCGCAAAAGCTTTTCCGGCTTCCGCCCCGCGAACGATCTGTTATGGTCGGGAAAACAATTCCTAAAACCGGGGAAAGGACAAGGCAATGGGACGCGTAGCGGTGGTCACAGGCGGGTCGCGCGGCATAGGCGCTGCGATTTCAAGGGCGCTGAAGCAAGAGGGCTACAAGGTGGCCGCCACCTATGCGGGCAATGATGAGGCGGCATCGGCCTTCAAGGCCGAAACCGGCATATCCGTCTATAAATGGGATGTCTCGAATTACGAGGCCTGCGCCGGGGGGCTGAAACAGGTGGAAGCCGATCTGGGACCAGTAGAAGTGCTGGTCAACAATGCCGGCATCACCCGCGATGCGATGTTCCACAAGATGACGCCGGACCAGTGGAACGAGGTGATCAACACCAACCTCACCTCGCTTTTCAACATGACGCAGCCGGTGTGGGGCGGCATGCGCGACCGCAATTTCGGACGCGTCATCTGCATCTCCTCGATCAACGGCCAGAAAGGCCAGATGGGACAGGCCAATTACTCCGCCGCCAAGGCGGGCGACATCGGCTTCGTGAAGGCGCTGGCCCAGGAGGGCGCGGCCAAGGGCATCACCGTCAACGCCATCTGCCCCGGCTATATCGCCACCGAGATGGTGAAGAAGATCGCCCCCGAGGTGATCGAGAAGCGCATCCTGCCGCTGATCCCGGTGGGCCGCCTCGGCGAGCCGGATGAGATCGCCCGCGCCGTTGTCTTCCTCGCTTCCGATCAGGCGAGCTTCATCACCGGCTCCACCCTGTCCGCCAATGGCGGGCAGTATATGATGTAGGCACGCTTTTCTCTCATGAACTTGCGCGGAGAACAGCTTGCCTGCGAACGGGGCGGACGGGTTGTTTTCCGGAATGTGGGTTTCACGATTGCGCCCGGCGAGATGCTGGCGCTCACCGGCCCCAACGGGTCGGGCAAGTCATCGCTGCTGCGCCTGATCTCCGGCCTCAACCAGCCGCTCTCCGGCCGGCTTTCGCTCGATGGCGGCAATGCCGATCTCACCGTGGGGCAACATGCGCATTATATCGCCCATGCCGAAGCGATCAAAACGGCGCTGACGGTGCGCGAGAACCTGAATTTCTGGGCGGCGTTTCTGGGCGGCGGCGATGTGGACAAGGCGCTCGGCGCCTTCGATCTCACGCGCCTCGAAGGCTATCCCGCGGGGCTTCTCTCCTCCGGCCAGAAACGCCGATTGGCGCTGGCGCGTCTCGTTGCCGTGAAGCGCGTGCTATGGCTTCTCGATGAACCGACGGTGGGTCTCGATGCCGCCTCGCAGCAGCGCTTGAGCGGCGTGATGCGCGCGCATTTGCAGGAGGGCGGCATGATCATCGCCGCCACCCACACGGAACTGGGATTGAAAGCCCGGCACACGCTCGATCTTGGAATGACGGCATGAGCCTCATCTGGGCCCTGATCCGCCGCGATCTTGTGCTGGCGCTTCGGCAGGGCGGCGGGGCGGGAACGGCGTTGGGATTTTTCCTCACCGTGATCGTGCTGCTGCCGATCGGACTGGGGCCGGACCAGAACCTGCTGCAACGCCTCGCCCCCGGCCTGCTGTGGATCGCCCTGCTGCTGGCCGTGCTGCTCTCTGCCGACCGGATTTTCCAGCAGGATTTCGATGACGGCTCGCTCGACATCATGGCGATGGGGCCGGTGCCCTTGGAACTTGTGGCGCTCGCCAAGGCGGTGGCACACTGGATCTCGACCGGCCTGCCGCTTGCCATCGCCGCACCGCTTCTGGGTTTTCTCGTCAATCTCGAACCGCAAGGGATCGCCCCTCTTGCCCTGGCGATGGGGCTGGGCTCGGTGGCGCTGTCGCTTCTGGCGGCGATTGGCGCCGCGGTGACGGTGGGCTTGCGGCGCGGCGGATTGCTCGTCTCTCTGCTGGTGCTGCCGCTTTATATTCCGGTGATGATCTTCGGCGTCTCGGCCTCAACGCCCGGCGCCGGCCCCGATCTTGCCACACCGTCTTTGTTGATTTTGGCCGCGCTGGCGCTGGCCAGCCTTGTTCTCTCGCCCATCGCCGCCGCTGCGGCACTGAAGGCCTATCTCCGCTGAAGGGAGCGCGCTAGAACCCGGCCATGCAATATCTCGCCAATCCGCAACGCTTTGTGAGCCTCGCCAATGCCGTGCTGCCCTGGGCCTGGGGGCTGACGCTGGCGCTCTTTGCCGTGGGGCTTTATGGCGCGCTGGTGACGGCGCCCGCTGACTATCAGCAGGGTGAAACGGTACGCATCATGTATGTGCATGTGCCCGCCGCCTGGATGGCGCTGTTCGTCTATTGCGTGATGGCGCTGGCCAGCGCCGTCGCCATCGTCTTCCGCCATCCGCTTGCCGATGCGGCGGCAAAAACCGCAGCCCCCATCGGGGCGGTGTTCTGCTTTCTTGCCCTCGTCACGGGCTCGCTGTGGGGCAAGCCCATGTGGGGCGCCTGGTGGGTGTGGGATGCAAGGCTGACCTCCATGTTCATCCTGTTCCTGCTTTATGTGGGTTACATCGCCGTGTGGCAGGCGATCGAGGAGCCGCATCTGGCAGCCCCCATCGCCCGCGTCGTGGCGCTGGTGGGCGTGATCAATATTCCGATCGTGCATTTTTCGGTGAACTGGTGGAACTCCCTGCACCAGCCGGCCAGCGTCTTCCGCATGGATGGCCCCACCATCGCGCCCTCCATGCTGTGGCCACTGCTGGTGATGGGGATCGCCTATACATTTCTCTTCCTCTGCCTGCACTTGACCGCAATCCGCGCCGAGATCGCGGCGCGCAAGATCAGGCAGCTCCGCATCGCCGAGGCGGGCCAGCGCTGATGGATATGCAGGCCCCGCATTTCGGGTTCGTCGCGGCATCTTATGCGATCAGCGCCGCGTTGCTGGTTGGCCTGATTGCTTGGATCATCTGGCGCGACAGGGCACTGCGTGCCGAAGCGCAGCGGCTGGATCAGCGCCGCAAGGATGCGCCATGACGGAAACGCCCGTTCAAAAACCCAATCCCGTCCTGATCGCGCTGCCCGTCATCCTGTTCGCGGCGCTGGCGCTGCTGTTCTGGAAAGGCCTGTTCGGCGATCCGCAAACGGTTCCCTCAGCACTGATCGGCAAACCCGCGCCTGAGGTAACGCTGCCCGCCATTGAAGGTTCGGGCTTTCCGGCCTTCACTTCTGCTGATCTGAAGGGCGGCGGCGTGAGCGTGGTGAATGTCTGGGCCTCGTGGTGCGCGCCCTGCCGCGAGGAACATCCGCTGCTGCTCGAACTCGCCGGGCGCAAGGACATTCATCTCTACGGCATCAACTACAAGGACGATGCCGAAAATGCGCGCCGCTTCCTCGGCACGCTGGGCAATCCCTTTTCGGCCATCGTGGCCGATGTGAATGGCCGCGCCGCCGTGGACTGGGGCGTCTATGGCGTGCCCGAAACCTATGTGATCGACGGGCAGGGCATCATCCGCTTCAAGCAGATCGGCCCCCTGAGTGCTGAGGCGCTGGCAGGCCCCTTCGCCGCCGAAATCGACAAGGCCAAAACGCCTCTCAAACAGGACTGACCGATGACCGTCGTGCTTTCGAGCCTCAAGGACATGACGCTGGATCATTGCCGCCGCGTGGCCTGGGGGCGCGAGGCGGTGCGCTTCAGCGATGGCGCGCAGAAAGAGATGGCAAAGCGCCGAGCGGACTTCATGGCGCTGGTGGAAAATCCCTTGATCACCATTTACGGCGTCAACACCGGCTATGGCCATCAGGCCAAACGCAGGCTTTCGCCTGAAGAACGGAAGGAACAGGCAAAGGCCCCCACATGGCATCGTGCCGCCTCGTGGGGCGATCCGGTGCCGGAGCGCGTGGCGCGCGCCATCGTCTTTGCAAGGCTTGCCAATTTCGTCGAGGGCCATTCCGCCGTTTCGCCCCATGTCGCCGAAGCCGTGGCGCACATGCTGGATGGCCAGCCGCTGCCGCCGCTCCCGGCGCGGGGACAGGGCGGTGCCGGTGAAATCCTCTCGCTCTCGCATCTCTTCGCGCAAATGGCCTCGGGCCTCGACATGGCCGAGAAGGACATGCTTTCCCTCGTCAATGGCTCACCCGCAGGCGCAGCACTGGTGGCCGATGCGGCGCTGGCCGCCGAAACCCGGCTGGAGATCGCGGCGGAGGTGTTTGCGCTTGCGGCGGAAGCCTTCAACACGCCGTTGGGACATTACGCGAAGGAGCTGGAGGCGCTGTGGAACAATCCGCATGATGCCTGGGCGCTGGAAAAGCTCCGCACACTGATCGATGGCGGCCATGGCGGTGAGAGACGGCCCTATCAGGCGCCTGTCACCTTCCGCATTGCGCCCCGCATGCTGGGCGAGGCGCACCGCGCCGCATCCTTGGCAAAAGAGGTGGCGGAACAGTCGCTCGCCTCGGCCAGCGACAATCCGGTGTTCCTGTTCCCTGATGCCCGGCGGCCCGATGGCGAGATGATTTCGACCGGCGGCTATCACAATGCGCAGGCCGTCTCGGCCATGGATCAACTCACCGCCGCCTATGCCAATCTGTGCCTGATCGGCGAGCGCATGGGCGTGAAGTTGCAGGATCCCGCCGTGTCGCTGCTGCCGCCCTTCCTTGGCATGCCCGATGGCCTGAGCTATCTGGGCTGCATGGGCATGGCCATGGTGGGCTATGGTGAGGAGGCGCGCATGCTGGCGCAACCCTCGCTGCTTCCCGGTTCGGAATCGGGCGGCTTCGGGCAGGATGACGTGGCCTCGCCAGTCTTTCCCGCCTGGAGCAAGCAGGAGCGCGCCGGGGAACTGCTTGATATGACCCTTGCGACGCTGGCCCCCATCGCCATGCGCGCCTATGCGGTAACAGGGCGGCCGGTGCCCAAGCCGCTCATGGCGCTGGCGGCGGAGGTTTCAAACGCCTTCCCCGATGACGGCCATCCGGAAGCCTTCGGCCCGCAACTGGGCAGGCTGGCCGAAATCTTCCGTAAACGGATTTTTTCATAACGCCCTTCCCCCCTCGCGGGGGAAGGTGGATCGCGCGTCAGCGCGAGACGGATGAGGGGGTGGGCGTTTGAATTCGGAGCGACCCCTCATCCCCGGCTTCGCCGGACCTTCTCCCGCAAGGGGAGAAGGAGAGCGATCACGCCCGCTTGCGGGTCTTGATCTTGCGGATGGGCTTGGCCGGTTCCTTTTCCTCGATCTTGTCCATCTCGGCGGCCAGCACCGAAAGCGTATCGAGGAAGGTCTTGCGGTCGGCGGAGGGGATGAGCGAGAGAACCTGCTTGTCCACTTCATCGGCGCCCGGCTGCGCGGTCTTCAGCATCTTCTTGCCGATGGCGGTGATGCGGATGGCGTTGGTGCGGCCATCGTCCTTGGTGCGGCGGCGCTGCAGATAGCCCTGCGCGAGGAGGCGGGCCACGAGGTCGGCGAGGGTCGAGCGGTCGATGCCCGTAATCTTCACCAGATCGGTCTGGCTCTTGCCGTCATTGGCGTCGACGGCCAAGAGCACGGTGAACTGGCGGTGCGTAAGGCCGGACTTGCCGACTTCGCCCATATAGATGTGGCTTGCATATTGTGCCGAGCGCTTCAGCAAATGCGATGGAGACCGCGTGAATTGTTTCACGTCTTTCGTTACCGTCATGAACCCCTACTCCTGCCACGCAAACCAGCCTGTTGCCTCTGCCAGTCTTGCGCGTTGTTCCGCCCTGTTGTGTCCGGGAAACCTTTTTGAAGCACGATCCTTGAGGGCCGCTCCGAAGCCGCGTTGTCCTAGCGGCTTGAGTTTGGGCCCGCAAGCAAAAAGACAAAAAAACTCCGTCCACCCCTTAAGCCATACCGTTGAGACGTAACTTTAAGAAGATCAGCGCACGGATTGCAACACTTGACAAGTGGTTTAGGGCTTTTCTTGAAGCATGTGTTCAAGCTGCCGCACTGGCCATACCGACAATTTTAACGGTTCTACTTGGCCTCTGTCTCAACCATGTGCCGGGCCATGAAGGGCGCATTCGCAAGCGCGAAGAGCATGACAAGGCCGATCAATCCAAACGCCTTGAACAGCACCCAGTGATCCCATGAGAGGCCGCGCCGCAGCACCTCGTTAAGCACCGCCATGCCGAGGAAGAACACCCCCCAGCGGATCGACAGCGTGCGCCAGGCGGAATCGGGCATGGTCATGGCGCTGTCCATCAGCATCTTCATGTAACTCCGGCCAAAAAACACGCCAACCAACAGCACGGTGCCGAAAAGTACGTAAATGAGTGTCACCTTCACCTGCAGGAACACCTGATCATGAAACCAGAAGGTGAGCGCACCGAACACCAGCACGAACACAAATGTGATGAGCGGCATGATCGCCAGCTTGCGGGTCAGCGCCCACGAGACGACGAGCGCCGCCGCCGTGGTCACCATCACCGCACCCGTCGCCCAGAAAGGCCCGCCCAGCCAGTTGGCCAGGAAGAACACCACCAGCGGCCCGAATTCGACCAGCAGTTTCGTTGTCTTGTTCATGAAACCTCAAGTCCCGCGATGGCGCGGGCAAAGGCCTCCGCCTCGAAGGGCTGGAGGTCGTCGATGGACTCGCCCACGCCGATGGCATGGACGGGGAGTTTGAACTTTTCCGCGATGGCGACGAGAATGCCGCCCCGCGCCGTGCCGTCGAGCTTGGTCATGATAAGGCCGGTGACGCCCGCCACCTTGGTGAAAACCTCGGCCTGCGCCATGGCGTTCTGGCCCGTGGTCGCGTCGAGCACCAGCAGCACGGCATGGGGCGCCGTCTCGTCCTGCTTCTTGACGACGCGCACGATCTTGTCGAGCTCGTCCATCAGATAGGCCTTGTTCTGCAGGCGGCCCGCCGTGTCGATGAAGAGAATGTCGGTGCCGGTGGCTTTCGCTTCCTTCATGGCGTCAAAGGCGAGGCCCGAGGAATCAGCCCCCGTGGGGCGTGACATGACCTTGGCCCCGGTGCGCTGGCCCCAGACGGTGAGCTGTTCGATGGCCGCGGCGCGGAAGGTATCGCAGGCCGCGAACATCACCTTGTAGCCCTCGCCCGCCGCGATGGCCCCCAGCTTGCCGATGGTCGTCGTCTTGCCAGCACCATTGACGCCGACGACGAGGATCACGAAGGGCTTTTCCGATCCGAAGTTGAACGGCACCTCGACGGGCTTCAGAACCTTCGCCACTTCCTCGGCGAGGATGCGCTTCACCTCTTCCGGCTCGATCTCCTTGTCATAGCGCCCCGCCGAGACGGCCGCGACGATGCGCTCGGAGACGGGAAGGCCAAGGTCGGCCTGGATCAGCACGTCCTCCAGTTCATCGAGCGTCGCCCTGTCGAGCTTGCGCTTTGTGAAGATCGAACTGATCGAACCGGTGATGGAGCGCGAGGATTTGGAGAGCCCATCCTTGAGGCGCGACAGCCAGCCGCGCCGCGCCACAGGCTCGGGCTCGGGCTCGGCCACGGGCTCCGCCGGCTTCGTGGCACGCAATTGCCCGGCTTTGGGAAGATCGGGCTCGACAGGCGGCGGAGCAATCTCTTCCACAACAGGCGCTGGCGGCGCTTGGAGGACAACGGGCTCCTCCGGCGGCACTTCGAGCTTGGGTGGCGATGGAGGCGGAGCCTCCTCGACAGCAATCTCCGGCGGCGCGGCAACAGGCGGCGTCTTTTCCTTCTCTTTCGCCTTCTTCGCGGGCGGCGGAGGCGGAGGCGGCGGAGCCTTCACCTTCGGCTTCTTCGGCGGCGGGGGCGGCGGCTCTTCCCTGACGATTTTCTTTTTGGGCGGCGGCGCTGCCGCTTCGGCCTTGGCCTTTTTCTTTGGCGGCGGAGAAGGTGGTGGAGGCGGCGCGGCCTTGGCCTTCGGCTTTATCGCCGGAGCCTCCGGTTCAGCCTTGGCCTTCTTTGCTGCGGGCTTTGGCGGGGGAGGCTCTTTCTGCTTGCGCGGCGGCGTTACGGGCGGGGGAAGCACCTCCGCAGGCGTTTCGATCTCCGGTTCGGCAGCCGGGGTGGAATGGCCGCGCTCTTCCGCAACAGGTTCTGGCTCCGCCGGTGCGGGTACGTCTTCGACAACAGGGTCGGGCTCGGGAACCGGCTCAGCCGCAATGGCCTCAGGCTCTGGTTCCGGCAGCGCCTTTATCTCCTCGGCGGGCGGCGGGGCGGGCTGCTCCGTCTTGCCGATGACCCGGTTGAAGAGTTTCTTGAAGAACCCGCTCACGCTGCGAGTCTCGCCTCGAGATGCGCGTCACTTAAACCCGTGACACGCGCCTTGACGATGGCCCCCGGCGTCATCTCCTGCACGAATTTCACCGGTGCGAAATGCTCGGTGCGGCCGGAACGTCCGGTTTCGACCAGCACCTGCCGCGTGGCCCCCAGTTCGCCATTGAGAAAGGCATTGAGCCGCGCCTGCCCTGCGGCGCGCAACAGGCGGGCGCGTTCCCTGATCACCTGCTTTTCGACTTGCGGCATCTTGGCGGCGGGCGTGCCTTTGCGCGGCGAGAACGGAAACACATGCAGATAGGTGAGGCCGCACTCTTCCACGATGCGGAGCGAGTTTTCGAACATCTCATCCGTCTCGGTGGGAAATCCTGCGATGATGTCGGCTCCGAACACAATATCGGGCCGCCTTGCGCGAAGGTCATTGCAGAAGGCAATCGAGTGCTCGCGCGAATGGCGGCGCTTCATGCGCTTCAAAATCATGTTGTCGCCCGCCTGCAAGGAGAGATGGATGTGCGGCATCAGCCGCGCTTCTTCAGCCATGATCTCGAACAGTTCCGGATCGGCCTCGATGGAATCGATTGAGGAAATGCGCAGCCGCTTCAGATCCGGCGCCAGCTTCAGGATGCGCCCCACGAGATTGCCGAGCTTGGGTGTGCCCGGAAGATCGGCGCCCCAGGAGGTGATGTCGACGCCCGACAGCACGATTTCGGAATAACCATTGGCGACGAGGCGGCGCACCTGCTCCACCACTTCGCCCGCCGGAACCGAGCGCGAATTGCCGCGCCCGAAGGGGATGATGCAGAAGGTGCAGCGGTGATCACAGCCGTTCTGCACCTGGACGAAGGCGCGCGTGCGGTCAGACAGGCCATCGATCATGTGCAACGCCGTCTCGCGCACCGACATGATGTCATTGACGCGCACCCGCTCGGTGCCGCTGACGCCGAAATCGATGGGCGTCCAGCTTTCCGCCTTCATCTTCTCGGCATTGCCGAGAACCAGATCGACTTCCGCCATGGCGGCGAAGGTTTCAGGCTCGGTCTGCGCCGCGCAGCCGGTGACGATGATGCGGGCGGACGGGTTTTCCTTGCGCGCCCGGCGGATCGCCTGCCGGGCCTGCCGCGTCGCTTCCGCCGTGACGGCGCAGGTGTTGAAGATGATGGCGTCTTGCAGTCCCGCCTGTTCGGCATGGCCGCGCATCACCTCGGACTCATAGGTGTTGAGGCGGCAGCCGAAGGTGATGATCTCGGGCAGGGCCACGGCGCTAGACCGCCAGATGGGCGGGCAATTCGCCCTCGAATTCATAAGTGACGGGGCCGGTCATCAGGATGTGACCGTCGCTGGCCCGCTGCTCGAGGATGAGATCGCCGCCCGGCAGCGTGATGCGCGCCTTGGGCTTCAGCATCTTGATGCGGTGGCCCGCCGCCAGCACCGCGCAGGCCGCCGTGCCGCAGGCCTTGGTCAGCCCCGCGCCGCGCTCCCACACGCGGATCACCGCATGATCGGGCGCATCCACCCGCGCCAGCGTGATGTTGGCGCGGTCCGGAAACAGCGGATGATGCTCGAGCATCGGCCCCACCTTGGCGAGATCAACCACGTCGAGCGACTTCACCCAGAAGATGCAATGCGGATTGCCGACATTCACCACAGAGGGCGAATGGATGAGCGGCGCGTCGATAGGACCCACCTGCAATTCAATGTGCCGCGTATCGGCGAAGGGTTCGGACAGCGGAATGTCCTTCCAGCCGAAGCGGGGCGCGCCCATGTCCACGGTGACAAGCTTCTCGCCGCCCTTTTCGGCGACGAGAAATCCGCCCTTGGTGTCGATGGTGGCGCGCGTCACATGCTTTTCGTCAAACAGGAGGTCGGCGATGCAGCGCGAGGCATTGCCGCAGCTTTCGACCTCGAAGCCTTCATTGTTCCAGATGCGCATGGTCACGTCGGCGGTCTTCGACGGCTCCAGCACGATCAGCTGGTCGCAGCCGATGCCGGTGGAACGGTCGGCGATGGCGCGGGCCTTTGCTTCATCCATGGCAATGGGGCGCGCCCGCGCATCGAACACGACAAAATCATTGCCGAGTCCGTTCATCTTGCGGAAATGCGTGGCCTGTGCGTGCTGCATGGGCCGCATATATGGGGAAAACGCGGCAAAAAGCTAGCCTCCCGGCGCGTCCGGCGCATGGCCACCTTACAAAGCCGCAACTTTGCGAAATCCGCATAAATGCCATAAGGAGCGGGAAACAGAGGCACGAGGCCCGAGCATGAACAAACCCGAACCGCAGCAGACCTTCACCACCGAAGGCATCGACCATGCCATGGAGCGGCCGGGCACCGTAACCCGCATCTTCATGAAGATCGTCGCCTGGGCCGAGCGGCTGAACCTCAAATATGCCATTCACGGCAATCCGCCGGTCTATGACAACAAGACCTTCCCCTGGGCCGCCGATGTGGAGAAGGCGTTTCCGGTCATTCGCGCCGAGCTTGAGCGCGTGCTGACCCGCAAGGCCGACCTGCCGAATTTCCAGGACATATCGACGGATGTGAAGGTGCTCTCCACCGATAACAACTGGAAGACCTTTTTCCTCATGGGCTTCGGCATTCCCTCCGAGCGCAACATCGCGCTCTGCCCCGGAACGTGGGAGGCGGTGAAGACCATTCCCGGCATCAAGACGGCGATGTTTTCGATCTTCGAGCCGGGCAAGCATCTTCCCGCCCACCGCGGGCCCTATAACGGCGTGCTGCGCCTGCATCTGGGGCTGATCGTGCCGAACGAGCCGGACAAGATCGCCATCCGCGTCGACAAACAGATCTGCCACTGGAGCGAGGGCAAGGTTCTGATCTTCGACGATGCCTATGAACATGAGGCGTGGAACCATTCGGACAAGGTGCGCGTGGTGCTGTTCGTCGATTTCGTGAAGCCGCTGCGCTTCCCCGCCCGCTTCGTGAACTGGTGCCTGATGAATCTGGCGATCTTCACGCCCTTCATTCAGGAGGGGATGGACAATCACAAGGAATGGGAAAAGAAATTCTATGCCCAGGCTGAAGCCCTGAGGAACGCAAAGTGAAGCGCGCAAGGGCAGCGGCCCTCATCGCCTTGCTCCTCTGCGGCAGCTCTGCGCTGGCCGATGACAGGAGCGATTTCCAGACGCTTTATGATACGTTTCATGCCGCCGTCGTCGCCCGGGATGAAAAGGCGCTGCGCGCCACCTTCGACAGCGATTTCGCCAGCATCGATCTCGAGGACAAGCGAAAGCTGCTGGAAGACATCCTGCCGCAGATTCTCGGCGCACCCGCCGGCAGCACGGGGAAAACCACGGTCCTCTCGGTGAGCATCGCAGGCGATATCGCCACCGTCATGCAGCGCTATGACATGACCCAGCAGCAGATGGCGAGCGATGGCAAGAACCACACCATCGCGCTCGAAGCCCTGTCGCGCGATCTCTGGGAGCGCCATGGCGGCAAATGGCTCATCCAGGAAACCCGCACCGACGGCCTCGACCTCACCATCGATGGCGTCAAGGTCGGCCACAAGGTGCGGCCGTAAATCCCGGTGCGAAGAAAAGACGCGCAAGACTCTCCATGGCAAGGCATGACCAGGCCACCCAGACTTTCAAACGCGCCAGGCGGGGAAAGTCTGGTTCACCGGCGCAAGGCCGGTGATGGAGAGGATTGAAATATGCCGCCGCTGAGCTTCACTTTCTTCCTCTCCATTCTCTATACCCTCGTGCATGTGGGCTTCCTCGTGCGGGCGATCCTCAGGCCGCACCGGGAACCGGCGTCCCGCATCGCCTGGGTGCTGGTGATCATGGCGCTGCCGGTGGTGGGCATCATCGCCTATCTGCTGCTGGGCGAAACCGACATTGGCCGCAGCCGCAGGCGCGGCGAACAGCGCGCCCTCAGCCATCTGCCCGCCCTTACGGAATGCCCGGGCCTCGCAGAGAAACCCGAAGACATCAGGAAGGGCATCCGCGCCTTCGACATCGGCCATTCGATCAACGGCCACACGCCCGTCTCCGGCAACAGCGTCGAGCTGATGGCCGATTCCAACGCCGCCATCGCCCGGCTGGTGGAGGACATCGACGCCGCCGCGCGGCATGTGCACATCTCCTTCTATATCTGGCTCACCGACACGAACGGCGCCAAGGTCATCGAGGCGGTGAAACGCGCCGCCGCGCGGGGTGTCGCCTGCCGGGTGGTGGCTGACAGCTTAGGTTCCCGCCTGCTGATCCGCTCGCCGCACTGGGCGGACATGGCCAAGGCGGGCGCTCACACCATGGTGGCGCTCAGCATCGGCAATCCCTTTGTGCGCATGTTCAATGGAAGGATCGACCTCCGCAATCACCGCAAGATCGTGGTGATCGACAACCGCATCACCTATGTGGGCAGCCAGAACTGCGCCGATCCGGAATTCCGCGTGAAGCCCAAATTTGCGCCATGGGTCGACATCATGCTGCGGGTGGAAGGCCCGATGGCGCGGCAGAACCAGCACATCTTCGCCAGTCAGTGGATGGCGGTGAAACCCCAGCATGATCTGGCTCCGCTGCTGCTCGAGCCGCTGCCGGAGAAAGAGCCGGGAAGTGTGCTGGCCCAGGCCACCGGCACCGGCCCCACGACACGGCCCTCGGCCATGCCGGAAATCTTCGCCTCGGTGATCCAGTATGCGCGCCGCGAACTCATCATCACCACGCCCTATCTGATCCCCGACGAATTCCTGCTCACCTCCCTCAGCAGCGCCGCGCGGAGCGGCGTGGCGGTGACGCTGATGGTGCCGGCGCGCAATGACAGCCGCCTCGTCGCCGCCGCCAGCCGCAGCTATTATCTGCCGCTGCTCGAGGCGGGCGTGAGCCTGCATGAGTTTCACGGCGGCCTTCTGCATGCCAAGACCATGGTGGCCGATGGCGAGATGGCGCTGATCGGCTCCGCCAATCTCGACCGCCGCAGCTTCGATCTGAATTACGAGAACAACGTGCTCTTCGCCGACAAGGCCGTCGCCGCCGCCGTGCGCCAGCGCCAGCAGGACTATCTCGCCAGATGCACGCCCGTCAGCAAGGACACGGTCAAGAACTGGTCCTATCCCCGCCAGCTTCTCAACAACACGATCGCCATGTTCGGGCCGGTGCTGTAAACTTTACTCACCCCATTTGACTTCCCCGCCCCTTTCCCCTATGTCCCCGACAATCTCTTGAGGCTTGAACGTCTCGAGGCATCCGCACACATGGGGGTCTGATCCTCCGGGAGGTGCGGCGGCCAGCATCCGGCAGCGCGTTGCGCCCCCGGGTGCGTTCTGCGTTTGGGCAATTGGATTGTGAATTATGTTTGAAACACTGAGCGACCGCCTCTCGGGCATTCTCGACAAGATCACCGGACGCGGTGCCTTGTCGGAATCCGACGTGGACGAGGCGCTGCGCGAGGTCCGCCGCGCCCTGCTTGAAGCCGATGTGGCGTTGGAAGTGGTCCGCACCTTCACCGAGAAGGTGAGGGCCAAGGCCGTGGGTGCCGAGATCGTGAAGTCGATCAAGCCCGGCCAGATGGTGGTGAAGATCGTCCACGACGCGCTGGTCGAAACGCTGGGCGGCTCGGAAGGATCAAGCCTCAACCTGCGTGCCGCACCCCCCGTGCCCATCCTGATGGTGGGCCTGCAGGGTTCGGGCAAGACCACCTCCACCGCCAAGATCGCCCGCCGCCTGCAGGACCGGGAGAAGCGCCGCGTGCTGATGGCATCTCTCGACACCCGCCGCCCCGCCGCGCAGGAACAGCTGGCGATCCTTGGCCAACAGGTGAAGGTCGACACACTCGCGATCGTCAAGGGTGAGACGCCGGTTCAGATCGCCAGGCGCGCCATGTCGGAAGCCCGCAAGGGCGGCTATGATGTGGTGATGCTCGACACGGCGGGCCGCCTCCACATCGATGAGGAACTCCTCGCCGAAGCCGCAGCCGTCCGCGACATCGCCAAGCCCAATGAAACGCTTCTGGTCGCCGATGCGCTGACCGGGCAGGACGCCGTGAACCTCGCCCGCGCCTTCGACGAAAAGATCGGCATCACCGGCATCGTGTTGACCCGCATCGACGGCGATGGCCGTGGCGGTGCCGCGCTCTCCATGCGCGCCGTCACCGGCAAGCCCATCAAGCTGATGGGCACCGGCGAAAAACTGGATGGCCTCGAGGATTTCCACCCCGAGCGCATTGCCGGCCGCATCCTCGGTATGGGCGACGTCGTCTCGCTGGTCGAGAAGGCGGCGCTCGAGATCGACCACGAGAAGGCGAAGAAGATCGCCGAGCGCATGAAGAAGGGCGCTTTCGATCTTGAGGATCTGGCCGACCAGTTGAAGCAGTTGCAGAAGCTCGGCGGCATGGGCGGCGTCATGAATCTCCTGCCCGGCATGGGCAAGGTGAAGAAGCAGATGGAAGGCATGGACCTCGACAACAAGGTCCTGAAGCGCCAGATGGCCATCATCGGCTCGATGACGCCCTATGAGCGCCGCAACCCGAAGCTGATGGACGGCAAGCGCAAGAAGCGCGTCGCCGCCGGTTCCGGCACCAAGGTGGAAGAGATCAACCGCCTGCTCAAGATGCATCTGCAGATGGCGGCGATGATGAAGCAGATGGGCCAGGGCAAGGGCCTGTTCGGCAAGATGATGGGAGGCTCCAAGGGCGCCCCCGATGCGGCGGAACTCGAGCGCATGCAGGAGGAGCTCTCGAAGCTCGATCCCAATGCGCTCCCCGCCGATCTGAAAGACATGATGAAGGGCGGCAGCCTGCCGCAGATGCCCGCCGGTTTGCCTGGCCTCGGCGGCGGCAAGCTGCCGGGCCTCGGAGGCCTCCCCGGCTTGGGCGGCGGCGCCTTCAAGGGATTGCCGGGCTTTCCCGGCAAGAAGAAGTAGTGATGATCGAAACCGCATCCCTGATAGAGGAACGGCTTTCAGAGCAGGCTCAGGCTGCGTTGAAACCCATTGTAGGTAAGGCTCTTGCTATGCGGACGCCTTGGGCTGCGTCGCATGGCGATGGCGGATTTTACACGGACCGGATTCTGCTCATCAAGTCTGTGAAGAATGATATCGCAGAATATGCGCAACTGGAAATTTGCGAACTAGATGCTCCGTTTACGGAAGATCATTTGTATCGCTATTCTCTTTCAGAACATGAGAAATCCTGGGCTGAACTGACCGGGGAAAATCCGAGTAGCTGGGTCTATCGCAACTCGCCCGAGCACAATCCAATCAGGAAAATCGAGATTTATTCATATATCTCGATATCAAATCAGATGAAGGCGTGGCCCCATCTTGAAAAACTCGAGGAAGTCCGAAGCTACGACTATGAGATTTTATTCTGCCTCGAGAATGGCAGGCAGGTGTCGATAAGGCCGATGCACAATTGGAATCTTATTGAAGTTTCACTGACGCCTTCGTTTGAAATTCCTCATTCCAAAATGAGGATCGGCGACAATCTAAACCTAAGACTGACAATCAACTGACTACGGATCAAAAGGAGTAAGACATGGCCGTAAAGATGCGTCTCGCCCGTGCGGGCAGCAAGAAGCGCCCCTATTATCACATCGTGATTGCCGATGCGGCGAGCCCGCGCGATGGCAAGTTCATCGACGTGATCGGCGCTTTCAACCCGATGCTGGCGAAGGACGACGCCAACCGCGTGAAGCTCGACGGCGAGAAGGCCCAGGCCTGGCTAAAGAAGGGCGCGCAGGCGACCGACCGCGTGCTGCGTTTCCTCGACAAGGCCGGCCTTGCCAAGCGCGAGGCGCGCAACAATCCGCAGAAGGCGCTGCCCGGCAAGAAGCGCCAGGAGCGCGAGAAGGCCGCTGCGGCCGCCGCCGAAAAGGCCGCGGGCTGATTTTTGCTTCTTCCCTGACCGGGGAAGGACGGGAATCGCATGGCAGACCTGATCCTCGTCGGCGTCATCACCGGCGCGCATGGCATCCGGGGCGAGGTGAAGCTTTTGAGCTTCACCGCCGATCCGGAAGCCCTGCCCTCCTACAACCCGTTGCAGACGGCGGGGGGCAAGGGTCTGGAGATCAGCCGCATGCGCGCCCAGAAGGATGGCTTCATCGCCAGCCTGAAAGGCGTGCAGGACCGCAACGCGGCGGAAGCGCTGAAGGGAACGGAACTCTTCGTGCCCCGCGAACGACTGCCGGAGCCCGATGAGGATGAGCTTTACGTGGCCGACCTGATCGGCCTCACCGTGAAGTTGAAGGACGGCAGCGTGCTGGGCGAGGTGGTGGGCTTTCCCAACTATGGCGCCAGCGATCTGCTGGAGGTCAAAGTGGAAGGCCGCAAGGACACCGTGCTGATCCCCTATGCCGATCCCTTCGTGCGGGAGACGGACCTTGAAGCCCGCACCGTCACGGTCGACCTGCCGGGGGATTATCTCTCCGACGGCAAGGGCGAGCGTGACGCATGAGCTTCGCGGCCACCATCCTCACCCTGTTCCCGGACATGTTTCCGGGGCCGCTCGGCCTGTCGCTGGCGGGCCGCGCGCTGGAAAAGGGTGTGTGGTCGCTTAGCGTGCGCGACATCCGTGACGCCGCCACGGATCGCCACCGCACGGTGGATGATCATCCGGCGGGTGGCGGGGCCGGCATGGTGCTGAAACCCGATGTGCTGGCGGCGGCCATCGACGCAGCGCCCCATCAGGGCCCGAGGCTGCTGATGAGCCCGCGCGGTGAGCGCCTGACCCAGGCGCTGGTGCGCGAACTGGCGGCGGGGCCGGGCTGCCTCATCGTCTGTGGCCGCTTCGAGGGCGTGGACGAACGGGTGATCGGCAAACGCGGCCTCCGCGAGGTGTCGGTGGGAGATTACGTGCTGTCGGGCGGCGAACCCGCAGGCCTGGTGCTGCTCGATGCGGTGGTCAGGCTTCTGCCCGGCGTCATGGGCAAGGCGGAAAGCGGCACGGAAGAAAGTTTCGAGGACGGGCTTCTGGAACACCCACAGTTCACCAAGCCCAACCTCTGGGAAGGCCTTGAAATCCCGGAGATTTTACTCTCCGGCGACCACGGGGCCATTGCCCGCTGGAAGCGCGGGCGGCGGGAGGAATTAACGAAGGCGCGGCGGCCCGATCTCTGGGCGGCCCGCAAGGACCAAAAGATTTGATTTTTGAATCGGTTGCGGGTATGAGCCCGCAACCCCAAGAGGAAGAGAATTATGGATATCATTGCTCAGCTCGAGAAAGAGCAGGTTGCGGTTGTGGCCGCCCAGCGCGCCGTGCCGGACTTCGGCCCCGGCGACACGGTGATCGTCAATGTGAAGGTGAAGGAAGGCGAGCGCACCCGCGTGCAGGCCTATGAAGGCGTCTGCATCGCCCGCTCCGGCGGCGGCCTGAACGAGAACTTCACCGTGCGCAAGATGAGCTATGGCGAAGGCGTGGAGCGCGTGTTCCCCGTCTATTCGCCGCTGATCGACTCGATCAAGGTGGTGCGCCACGGCAAGGTGCGCCGCGCCAAGCTCTATTATCTCCGTGGCCGCACCGGCAAGTCGGCGCGCATCGCCGAGAAGCAGAAGGCTTTTGGCCTCAACGCCGCGCCGAAAGATGCGCCCAAGGAAGAAGCCAAGGAAGCCTGATCTTCCGTTCACGGATGGTTTTGCGGGGGCCGGAGCGATCCGGCCCTTTTGCATTGCCGCCGGTTTCTTGACCTTCGCCCGGAACCCTCCATAACTGTCGGCGCGAAATGATTTGGAGCGTGATGTGGCAGGCCCCGGCAAACAGGCAAAGGCAAGCGCGATCCGCTCCGCGCCAGCAGCCTTCGCGCTGATCTTCGGCCTGCTCGCCATCCTGCTGGCGGGCGCGGGGCTTCTCCTGTGGAACGGCTATGCAGGGGCGCGCGAAGCCGGAAAATTGAAAGCCGCCGCTTCGGCCCAGATCGTGGCGACGAACATGGAATGGCTGGTGCGCGCCAGCCGCCAGGCGCTGGACGGGATAGACCGGCAATTAGGCCCCGACCCTGCCCATCCGCCTGCGAGCTTCGATGCCGAGATCGCGGCCTTGCAGAAAAATCTTCCCCAGGGCGTTGCCGCCGCCGTCATCCTGCCAGATGGCACGCGCTATCCGGCAAGTGCTGCGGGCATCGATGGCCTGAACCAGCCCGGCGTTCTCGCCACGGCTGAAACGCCGCCAGAAACGTTGCTGGCCGCGCCGTCGGCCTCCGAAACGGACCCCGATCAGCAGAGCTTCATCCTCGCCCGCAAGATCATGCGCGGCGGGCAATTTGCCGGGACCGCCGCACTCGTTATTCCCACCAGCGTTGTCACCACCCTGTGGCGGACGCTGGACCTGGGGCCACTCTCCACCATCACGCTGGTGCGCGACGACGGCCTGCTGGTGGCCCGCCACCCGCCCACCGGCAAGGTGATCAATATTTCCGAAAGTCCGCTGTTCAAGGACTATCTGCCAAAATCGCCCGACGGCACCTATGAAACGCGCTCCACCATCGACAATGAACTGCGCATCGTCGGCTACCGCCGCCTCGCCAATGCGCCGCTGCTGGTGACAGCCAACCTCTCCACCAGCTATGCGATGGCGCATTACTGGCGCGACACATGGAAACTGCTGGCCATCCTTGTGCCGCTCTTTGCCGCCATCGGCGGCATCGTCTGGTGGGTGACGCGGTTGATGCGCGATGATGAAAACCTGCGCCTGCAATTGGCCGCCGCCGCCGAGCATAACACGCTGCTGTTCCGCGAAATTCACCACCGCGTGAAGAACAATCTGCAGACCGTGGCCTCGCTGGTGCAGTTGCAGCCGCTTCCCGCCGATGCCAAGCGCGACATGGCGGGCCGCATCGCCGCGATGAGCGCCGTGCATGAGCAGGCCTACCGCATGGATCAATATACCGAGGTCGACCTGGCGCAATATCTCGCAAGCCTGCTCGACAGCATCCGCAAGAGCTATGGCGATCAGGTTGCCATCACATCCAGTATCGCGCATCTGACGGTGGACCGCGATCTCGCCTCGCCTCTGGGCCTCATCGTCAACGAAGTGATTTCCAACGCCATGAAACACGCCTTTGAGGGACGCGAGCGGGGCAATATCTCCGTGACGGCAAAGCCGCTTGATGAAACGCGCGCCGAACTGGTGATTGCCGATGATGGCGTGGGCTATGAACCTTCCGATGACCACAAGGGCATGGGTACCAGGCTGGTGCGCGCGCTGGGCCAGCAGCTTGGCAATGATTTCGGCTACGCGCAGGACAACGGCACCCGCTTCTCCATCCGCTTCGCCGCACGGCCTGCGTCGTGAAGGACTATCTCGCCATCAACCGCCGCAACTGGGATGAGCGCGCGGCGATTCATGTGAAAGACGAAGCAGGCGGCTATCGCGTCAAGGCCTTTCTCGCTGGCGCCGACAATCTGCACGACATTGAGCATGCCGAGATCGGCGATGTGGCGGGCAAGCGCATCGCCCATCTGCAATGCCATTTCGGCATCGACACGCTGTGCCTTGCGAGGCGCGGCGCATCGGTGGTGGGTCTCGATTTTTCGCCCGTGGCGATCGCCGAAGCGCGGACGCTTCAGCGCCACACCGGCCTTGATGCCAGCTTCATGGAAGGCAATGTCTATGACGCGCGCCAGCTCATCGATGGCGATTTCGACATGGTCTATGTCACCTGGGGCGCACTCTGCTGGCTGCCCGATGTGGCGCGCTGGGCCGAAGTGGCCGCATCGCTCCTGAAGCCCGGCGGCGAACTCTATCTGCTCGAGGGCCATCCCTCATTGATGGTGGCGGACGAGCGCCAGCCTGATCTGCGGCCCGGCTATGACTGGCGCACGCCCATGGGCCAACCTCTGGTGATGAATGAGTCAACCACCTACACGGGCGACACCGCCATTCTGACGAACACCACGACCGTCGAATGGATTCATCCGCTCTCCAATGTCATCAATGCCGTGATCGGCTCGGGCCTCAGGCTTTCGTGGCTGCACGAGCATGAGCTGCTGGCCTGGCAGTTCGCGCCCATCATGGTGCCCGTCGAAGGCCGCCGCACCATGTGGCGATTGCCGGACGGATTTCCGAAATTACCTCTCAGCTTTTCGATCCGCGCGGTGAAGGTGTGATGGCTCAGCAACAGCAGAAGGCAGGACCTGTCGTTGCTGCGGTGTTGCGGCAATTTCCGTTCATTCGCATCATCAGCCTCACGGCCCGCACGGACCGGCGCGCGCGGGTGAACCGGCAATTCGCCGCGCTGGGCATTGACATGGAGGCGCGCGGACTGCGCTATTTCGATGCCATCCGCTTCGAGGATGCCGGGGATTTTCCCACCCTCGGCGCGCGCGGCTGCTTCGAGAGCCATCTTCTGGTGCTGGAGGACTGCGCACGGCAGAACCGGCTGGCGCTGGTGCTCGAGGACGACATCAAGTTTGAAATGGAGCGTTGGGCCGCCCTGCCCGATTTGCCCGCTCTCATCAAATCCGGGCCGTGGGACATGCTCTATTTCGGATATGGCAACCCGATCCCGCCCGCGGGCCAGCCGCTCAGGCCATGGGACGGGCCGGTGATGACCACCCATGCCTATGCCGTGACGCCCGCCGCCGCGCGCCGCATCGTTGACTATCTTCAGGCGTGCAAGCACAGGCAACCCGGCGATCCGGTGGGCGGCCCCATGCATGTCGATGGCGCCTTCACCATGTTCCGCCAGCAGAACCCGGATTTCAGAACGCTTGTGGCGGCGCCGCAGCTGATCACCCAGTTTTCCTCTCGCAGCGATCTGGGAACGGAGAAGTGGTGGGACCGGTCGCGCCTGTTGCAGCCCTTTATTGAACGCCTCAGGCGCGCCCGCTCGGGCGTCTAGCCAGCGCCTGTTCAACGAGATCGGCCATCTGGCGGGTCACGGCGGCATGCGAGAGATCATGGCGCGCATGCTGGTATCCGCGCAACGCCATCTCTTGGGCGCGTTGCGGCTGGGCGATCACAAGCTGCATCGCCCGCGCCGTGTCATCGGCATCATGCATCGCCACGGCGATCCCGTGATCTGGCGCCTGCAGATAATCGGCGATGGTCTGGGCGCGCGAGAAGATATGCGGCCGCTTCAGCAGCATGCCGAGAACCGCCGTGATATGCCCCGCGCCCCGCATCTCGTCATTGACCAGAATGACATTGGCAACGGCTCTTTCGATCCAGAACATGCATTCGGCCAGCGGCGCATTGTAGATCACCTGCACATGAGGGCCTGTTGCCGGGACTTCCGCAAACCGGTCGGTGATGATGACGCCCTTGCAGCCCGCTTTTTCAACGGCCACGGAGAAGGTGGCGAAGTCGCGGTTGTTGCGCCCGATCATGCAGAACAGTGGCCCGTCGGGGACGGGAACCGAAGGCGTTGCGGCGGGCTCGTCCGGCAGGTCGAATCCCCACGGCACAAAATGGATTTTGTTGCGGTCAAGATGATGCAGCTCACCCATCAGGCCGATTTCGGCGGTCGAATGCACGATCACCAGATCGAGCCGCCGGAAGATCCAGTTAAACAGCGCGTCGGCAGGCCGGACGCCAACCTTCCACGGCCTTCCCGAAAGATTGAATCCGATGACGATGTTCAGCGGGCGGCGGCGCTGCGCCCTCAGGCGGAGGCTCACCGCGAAGGCGCAATGATAGCTGGTGCTGATGATGGCGTCATAGCCGCCGAAGCTCACGGGCATCAGCAGAATCTGGCGGATGATCTGCCAGCGCGATCCTTCGGCGATCACTCGGTCATCCACATGATGCCCCCGGCGTTCCAGCTCTTCCGCGATGCCGGAGCGGCTGGTGTCGCCGGGGTGGCCCAGCCGGATGCAAAGAATGTTCATGGCCCATCATGGCAGAGGAGAATGGGCAATGAGGTTAATGGAGAGCCCTTCAGCCTCAGATCCTTGATGTTGCCGCCCGGGGGTCGAACCTGAAATGCCCGTCAATGACGTAAGCGAACAGCGCATCCTCGAGCCTCGTTCCAGCGCCATAGTTGTGCACGATCTCGGGGCGCAGCCTGTCGCCGCTGGGCCTATGGGTGACGATGGCGATATGCGGCTGCCCGCCCGGCATCTTCATGGTGATGATGTCGCCGGGGCGGTAGGCGGCAGGATCGGCAGAAACCTCAAGCACCCGCCCATGCCGCGCGAAGAACACCTTGAGATTGGGAACCCGCCGGTGATCGATATTGCTGTCGGGCCTGCTCAGGCCCCAGAGCTTCGGATAGGCCGTGAAATTGGCCGCCATGTCGTCATGTACGAGGCGCTGCAGGTCAGCGCCAAAACCGTCGCGATAGGCGCGGATCACCACATCCGTGCACACGCCTGAAATGCGCGGCACGTCGCCGCCGGGATAGGCGATGCGCTGGTAGCGCGGATCATAGAACAGCGTTTCGCCGATCTGCCGCTCCGCCGCGCGGATCAGCGTCATCGCCCAGGGTTCGGCAACCGCGAAGGGCCGGGCTTCCGCGGCAGGAGGGCGGGGCACAGGATCGGTGAGATAGGAAAGCCCGATGTGCCGCCAGCTTGCGGGCGCTGCAGCCAGCGCCACGCCCGCCGCGCCAAGGCTCAAACCACCCGCAATCATTGCCCGCCTGCTTCCCATCCCGCGATCAAGCCCGCACAAACCGGCAAATGTGTGATGCAGCGATGGGATTTGACTTGAGCGTCCCGAGGCTTAAATAGCCCCGCAAAACCACTCTTCCGAAGGCAACCCTGATATGGCCAAAGCCCGCACCCTCTATGACAAGATCTGGGACGATCACCTCGTCCATGAAGCCGAAGACGGGACGGCGCTGCTCTATATCGACCGCCATCTCGTCCATGAGGTGACCTCGCCCCAGGCCTTCGAAGGCCTGCGCATGACCGGCCGCAAGGTGCGCCACCCGGAAAAGACGCTGGCCGTGGTGGACCACAATGTGCCCACCACCGACCGATCCAAGGGCATCGCCGAGGCCGAAAGCCGCATCCAGGTGGAGACGCTGGCCAACAACGCCAGGGAATTCGGCGTCCGCTATTTCAATGAGCTGGACAAGCGCCAGGGCATCGTCCACGTCGTCGGCCCCGAGCAGGGCTTCACGCTGCCCGGCACGACGATTGTCTGCGGCGACAGCCACACCTCGACGCATGGCGCGTTCGGCGCTTTGGCCCACGGCATCGGCACATCGGAAGTCGAGCATGTGCTGGCCACCCAGACGCTGATCCAGAAGAAGGCAAAAAACATGCTGGTGCAGGTGGATGGCAAGCTCGCCCCCCACTCGACAGCCAAGGACATCATCCTCGCCATCATCGGCGAGATCGGCACGGCGGGCGGCACCGGCTCGGTGATCGAATTCGCCGGTGAAGCGATCCGCGATCTCACCATGGAAGGCCGCATGACGGTCTGCAACATGACGATCGAGGGCGGCGCCCGCGCCGGCATGATCGCCCCTGATGAAAAGGCCTATGCCTATCTCGAAGGCCGCCCCATGTCGCCCAAGGGTGCGGACTGGGACAAGGCGAAAGCCTATTGGAACACGCTCCGCAGCGATGAAAGCGCCCATTTTGACCGCGTGCTGAAACTCGATGCAGCCTCGCTGCCGCCCATCATCTCCTGGGGCACCAGCCCGGAAGACGTGATGGCGATCACCGCCGCGATCCCCAACCCCGATGACATTGCCGAGGAAGGCAAGCGCCAGTCGAAATGGCGGGCGCTCGAATATATGGGCCTCAAGCCCGGCCAGAAGATGACCGAGGTGCCGCTCGACGTGGTGTGGATCGGCTCCTGCACCAATGGCCGCATCGAGGATCTGCGCGTCGTGGCGAAGATCGTCGAGGGCAAGAAGATCGCCGGCAGCCTTGCCTATGCGATGATCGTGCCGGGCTCCGGCCTCGTCAAGGAACAGGCGGAGGCCGAAGGGCTGGACAGGATTTTCAAGGCGGCGGGCTTTGAATGGCGCGAACCCGGCTGCTCCATGTGTTTGGGCATGAACCCCGACCAGCTGAAACCCGGCCAGCGCTGCGCCTCCACCTCGAATCGCAATTTCGAGGGCCGTCAGGGCTATCGCGGCCGCACCCATCTGGCCAGCCCGGAAATGGCCGCAGCCGCCGCCCTTGCAGGCCATTTCGTGGATGTGCGCAAGCCCGCCTGAAACGGAAAATTAACCCTGTTTTCAAAGGCCTGACGGACGGACCCGGCAGGCCTTTGGCATTTTGGCCACAGCTTTGCCGTCATCGCGCACGGTTTTGCCATTAACGGTTGATGAACTCCCCGTTAAGGGATATGTCACCACGGCGGCAGTAGAGTGAATCGCAAGTTCACCGATTGCCTAAAAATGGGGATTTCCAGTGGGTACAACTGTGCAGGCCGATACCAAATTTCTGCGTCGCGTGCTGTTCGGCCTCGTTCTTCTCACCCTTGCCACCGGCGCCATGGCCGGCTTCACCACCGTTCAGGCCATGACGGAAAAGTCGGGCACCTGCCTGATGTTCTGCCAGTAACAGGTCTTGGCGGCTGATACGGCCTTGGGCCGTCTGTCCGCCCCTACCCTTTCCGACATTGAAACTCTCGCACGGCAGGCTTACGCGGGCCTGCCCAGGGAATTCCGCGCGCTAACCGGCGATGTCGTCATCCGCGTCGAGGACTTTCCCACCGATGAGGTGCTGGACGAACTCCACGCCGAAACGCCGTTCGACATTCTGGGACTGTTTCAGGGTATCGGCCTGGCGCAGGATGCGGCAGCTCCCGAAACGGGCCGCCTGCCCAACATGGTCTTCCTCTACCGCCGCCCCATGCTCGACTATTGGGCCGAGCATGAGGAGACGCTGGGATCAATCGTCACCCATGTGCTGGTGCATGAGATCGGCCATCACTTCGGCCTGTCGGATGAAGACATGGAAGCGATCGAGGCGGCGGCGGGCTGACGCCGCTTTTCCGCCACGAGCCTGAAGCCCCGATGAAAATCCCGTTGCGCTGGCGTTCACGCGCTCACCCGCATGGTGGCGTCATCACCTGCAACCGGAGATTTTCCCCATCATGAAGTCAGTGCTTTTCGGCCTTGCCCTGAGCGTTATCCTGTGGGGCACGGCCTTCGCCAGCTATGCCCCCATCTCGTACAACAAGAGCCGCGAGGCGCTGGCCGCCGCCTGCGATCACCTGGGAGACAAGGGCGAAGGCTATGGCCTGCAAAGCAAGACCGGTGCCTATGGCTGCCGCGATACGGTGAATGGCAATGCCGTCCAGTGCGATGCCAATGGCAAATGCCACGACTATTCCGGTGATCCGCGCTGGAAGCACATCCAGATTCTGCTCAAAGGCGGCAATGACCCCGCCCGCGCCGTGATGCGCTCAGCGGCGATATGATCAGTAGACAGATTAGGTTTGCGCCGGAGATCAGGCTTTCAGCCTGATCTCACGATGTCTCATGTCACCTTCGCCGATCTCTTTGATCATGCCTGCGTCCACCAGCACATTGATACGGTGGTCAAGCCAGAGATCGCTGATCATTTGCGGCTCTGGCATATCCGAGAAATCCATCATGGTTCGCCCCACCACATAGGCCACCTTTCGCCACCTGTCCGACAAATGGCGGAACAGGCCTTGATCATAAAAATCCTCTTTGGCTGATATCAGGCGGCCATCGCGAAAAACCCGCAGCGGTGCATTCTCTTCTCTGAGCCGTTCCCAATTCTCAAGTTCCTTTGCATACTCCCTTCGTGCGCGCATGCGGGCAAGCGCGAATGCTGAAACCCAGTGATGAGGCAAAAGCAAACCAGTCGAATAAATCGGCTGTTCGGCTTCGGCCCCGAATTTTGCAGAGAAATTTCCATCGGCGATGTTTGCAGCGATCAAATCAGCATCGGCAGGCAATCGTCTAAGAAATTCCAGAAAACCGCAATAATCGCGTGCATTGCGGCTGGAATACCAAATTGTCACGTCATCCGTTTGCATCAAATTTATGCTCGACCAGAAATGCATGTGCGCATCCCAATCCGCAAAAACATCTCCGCCATGTAGGATGTCCTGAAGCCATGCCTGCCGTTCCGCGCTACACACATCGTTGATCGGACCCATCGACAGATCGTCAAACAGTCCCCTGATGACCAACTCATCGCGCTCCGCATCGCGAAGCGCCTCACACAAACTTTCCGCTCCCGACATGCTGAAACACAAATGGCGCATGGCGGCAGTTTGCCATCCATGCGCCTGAAAGTCCAAGGCGCGGCGATCCAAAGGTGAATCGCCGCGCCCCCGGTTGCTTACCAGCAAACGCGCTTATTCTTCCACACGATGCGATAGCGGGTGTGGCTGGCATTCCACACCTTGCGCTTGACGGGCCGCCAGCCGCAATCAGCCGCGTAGTATCCCCCGCCATATCCGCCGTAGTAGCCATAGCCCGGACCATACCAGCCGCCGCCCCAACCCGGCCCGAAGCCGCCAAGGCCGATGCCGATATTCACGCCGCCATTATGGTGATGGTGGTTCCAGCCACCGGGCCCGCCCCAATTGCCGCCGGGATGATGACCAGGGCCACCTCCCCAATTGCCGCCATTGTGGTGCTTGTGCTTCCAGATCGGAGCGTCTGCCTGTGCTGCCGTTGCCGCACCAAGGCTTGCTGCCGCGGCGCAGGAAAGCGCGATCATGAGTTTGCGCATGAGTTGTCCCTTTCTGTTGCCGCCCCGGCATAAATCCGGTGGGGCGTGATAGCGGGACAAGCTTTGCAAATGCGCAATGTTCCGGCATGCCAAGTATGCGCGGAATGGCGTGCAAAAGTGATCTTTCAAAAGCGAAACCGGCTGCGGAGGGGGATGCGCAGCCGGTTTCTTGTCCGGGACCAGGCAGGGAGTGGGGGAGGAGGGAGAACCCGGCCCCGGGTCTCGTTCAGGGTACGATCAGTAGCAAACCCACTGCTTCACCCAGATGATCTTGTAGGCGTCGTGCCATTTGTTCCACTTCTTCACGGGCACGGCCTCATAGCCGCAGTATCCGCCGCCATAGCCGCCGCCCCATCCGCCAAAGCCGATGTCGACGATGAACTTGTGATGATGGGCTTCAGCAGTCGTGGTCATGGCGCCGCCCAAGGCGGCGGTGGCGGCGAGGGCGATCAGGGTCTTGCGAAACATGGCTTGGTTCCTTCGTGTGTTGCCCCATCGGTGATGATCACCGGTGTTGACGTTGCTTCTAGGCCCCCTGCCCTGAACCGCATCTGAGCCATGCATTTAGCGGCTGTTCATGTTGCGGGGCCGCCCCTCCCCCTGTATGAGACCCGCCATGACGAGCATTTTCATCGATGGCGAGGCAGGCACCACCGGCCTCCAGATCCGCGACCGGCTGAAGGGCCGGAGCGATGTGACGCTGCTTTCGATCGCGCCCGAGCGGCGCAAGGACGAGGCGGCGCGCCGCGAACTGCTGAACGAGGCGGATGTCGCCATCCTCTGCCTGCCCGATGATGCGGCGAAGGACGCCGTGGCGATGATTGCGCCGGGCTCGAAGACCCGGGTGATCGACGCCTCAACCGCCTTCCGCACCAATCCGCAATGGGCCTATGGCTTTCCCGAACTCTCCGCCGACCAGGCGAAGAAAATCGCCGCAGCGCGTTTCGTCGCCAACCCCGGCTGCTATCCGCAAGGATTGATCGCCTGTATCCGCCCGCTGATCGACCAGGGCCTGCTCAAGCCCGATTATCCCGTCACCTACAATGCCGTGTCGGGCTATTCCGGCGGCGGCCGCAAGATGATCGAGGAGTATGAGGCGAAAGGCCCGTCCGCCATTCCCTATCTCCCCTATGGCCTGACGTTCCAGCACAAGCATCTCCCCGAGATGAAGCACTATGCGGGCCTGAGCCGCGCGCCCATCTTCCAGCCCGCCGTCGGCAATTATGCGCAAGGCATGCTGGGCGCGGTGCCGCTCTATACCCATCTCTTCGCCCGCAAGACCGATGCGGCGGGCATTCACCGCGTGCTGGCCGATGCCTATGCGGACTCGGCCTTCATCGAGGTGGCGCCGCTGGCCGAGGTCGAACGCTCCGCCGATGTGTCGCCGGAGGTCTTGAACAACACCAACCGCATGCGCCTCCATGTCTTTGCCAATGATGCGGCGGGGCAAGTGCTGCTGGTGTCGATCTACGACAATCTCGGCAAGGGCGCGTCCGGCGCCGCCGTGCAGAATCTCAACCTGATGATCGGCGCTGAGGAAACACTCGGCGTCGATCTTCCTAAGGCAGCCTGAGGAGGCGCTCATGCAGAAGTTTGAAACCCTGACCGGCGTCGCGGCCCCGCTCAACATCGTGAACGTCGACACCGACATGATCATCCCCAAGCAGTTCCTGAAGACGATCCAGAGGACGGGCCTCGGCAAGTCGCTGTTCTTCGAAATGCGCTATACGCAGGACGGCAAGGAGATCAAGGATTTCGTCCTCAACCAGCCGGCCTACCGCAAGGCCGAGATTCTGGTGGCGGGCGACAATTTCGGCTGCGGCTCCTCGCGCGAGCACGCGCCCTGGGCGCTGCTCGATTTCGGCATCCGCTGCGTGATCTCAACGAGCTTCGCCGATATTTTCTATAACAACTGTTTCAAGAACGGCATTCTGCCCATCAAGGTAAGCCCGGAAGATCTGGCCAAGCTGATGGACGACGCCGAGCGTGGATCCAATGCCACCCTCACCATCGATCTCCCCAACCAGGAAATCAGGGGGCCCGACGGCGGCAGGGTGAAGTTCGACCTCGATCCCTTCCGCAAGCACTGCCTGCTGAACGGCCTCGACGATATCGGCCTCACCATGGAAAAGAAGGCGTCGATCGACACCTTCGAGAAGAAGCAGCACACAAGCCAGCCTTGGCTGTAGGACCCGCCTGCTCTTCCGATCTTTGACCTTGCCGTTCGCCGCCTGTAAGCAGGATGTCTCATCCTTGCTGCGCGGGTTTTCATTTGAACGCCATTCTCATCACTGTCCTGCCGGTCTTCGGCATGATCGTCCTGGGCTATGGATTTGCGAAAGCCGGGATCATCGATCAGGTGGCGGGCAAGGGCATCACGCTCTTCGTCTTCAACGCCGCGATTCCGGCGCTGCTGTTCAAGACCGTCGCCACCATGACGCCGCAGGAAGGGGCGCCCTGGGGATTGTGGATCGCCTTCTTCGGCGGCATCGCCATCACCTGGGGCATCACCGCCGTCATCGCCCCCCGCATTGACGGCATTTCCGATGGCGGCGGATCGGCGGCCTCCATGGCGGCGGGCTTCGGCAATCTGGCGCTGCTGGGAACGCCGCTCGCCTTCTCGCATTTCGGCGACAAGGTGGGCGTGCCGCTCGGCATGATCCTTTCCGTTCATGCGCCCATCCTGTGGTTCACCGCCACCGTGCATCATGAACTCACCCGCCATGATGCGGGCTTCTCGCTCGCCCGCACGGCGCGCGAACTGTTTCTCAACCTGGCGAAGAACGCCATCGTGCTGGCGCTGCTGGCAGGGGCCATCTGGCGCACTGGCGGGCTGCGCCTGAACCCCGTCATCGACAAGATGCTCTCCATGCTGGCCGATGCCAGCGTACCCACGGCGCTGTTCGCGCTGGGCCTGTCGCTTGCCGCCTATTCGCTCAAAGGCGCATGGACGGGCATGTTCACGCTGATCGCCCTCAAGATGATCCTGCTGCCGCTTTGCGTCTTCGGCCTGCTGCGCTTCGTGGTCAGCCTGCCGCCCCTGTGGTCGCAGGTGGCGATCCTCTTTGCCGCCATGCCCACCGGCGCCAATGCCTTTCTCTTCGCCCACCGCAATGACGAGGCGCTGGCCGCCGTCTCGGGCGCGATTGCCCTGGGCACGGCGCTGGCCGCCATCTCGGCGTCGGTCCTGCTCTATCTCATGGATGCGGGGATGCTGTGATGGCGCGCGTGCTGGCCATCTCCTCACAAGTGGCCTGGGGGCCGGTGGGCCTCACGGCGCTGGTGCCGCCACTGCAGGCGAAAAGCCACGAGGTGATGGCGCTTCCCACAATCACGCTTTCCAACCATCCCGGCCATGGCAGGCCTCAAGGCTTCCGCACCGAGGCGGCCCAACTCGCCGCCATCCTCGCCGCACTGAAGGAGCGCGGCGCGCTGGACAAGGTGGATGCGGTGCTGACCGGTTATTTCGCATCGCCTGAACAGGTGGAAGAAGCAGCCCGCGCCATCGCTTCGCTCAACGCGCCCATCGTGCTGGTAGACCCGGTGATTGGCGACGGCGATGCGCTCTATGTGCCGGAGGATGTAGCAACGGCCATCCGCGGCCATTTGCTGCCGCTCGCCACCATCATCACCCCCAATGCCTTTGAGCTGGGCTGGCTGTCCGGCATCCCCGTGGCCGATGAAGCATCAGCCATCGCCGCCGCCCACAGCCTGGGCACGCCCGAGGTGCTGGCGACATCTGTTCCGCATACGGAGGATTTCCTCCTCACCCTCGCCATCACAGAAAACGCCGTCACCCGCCTCGAACGCCAGCGGCTGCCCCATGTCCCGCAAGGCACCGGCGATTTCCTGAGCGGCGCCTATCTGGCCGAACGCTTGTCATCACCCCCCGAACGCGCCCTCCCCGCCGCGATGCAGAAGCTCGACCGCGCCATCGCCATGAGCCACGGCACCGATGTTCTCGCCGTGGCGCAGGCGCTTATAGGATGAGCAGCGTCATCGGTGTGGACGGCTGCCCCGTGGGATGGATTGCCGTTATCTGGAACGAGGCTGTCACCCATCGCCTGTGCCGCACCTTCGCGGAGGTGCTGGCGCTGGAAGCCGCCATCATCGCCGTGGACATGCCCATCGGTTTTCCCGCCCGTGAGGGGCGGCAGGCCGAGAAGGATGTGCGGAAACGGCTGGGGGCGCGGCAATCCAGCGTCTTTGCCGTGCCCACCCGCGCCGCCGTCGCCTGCGCCGGTTACCGCGAGGCCTGCACCGCCAATCTCGAAGCCTCCCATCCGCCGAAGAAAATCTCCAAACAGATTTTCCACCTCTTCCCCAAGATGCGCGAGATCGATGCGCTGATGACGCCCGCCCTGCAGCAGCGCGTGCATGAGGTTCATCCGGAATTCGCCTTCTGGGCGATGAACGGCGGCCAGCCGCTTGCCCTTCCCAAGAAGGTGAAAGGAACGCCCTCTCCGCCGGGCCTCGCGCTACGGCGCAGCTTGCTTGAACAGGCAGGCTTCCCGATTGATGACCTGCCCGAAGCCCTCTACCGGCGCAGCGACGTGGGCGCGGATGATCTGCTCGATGCCTGTGCCTGCGCATGGGCCGCCCGCCGCATCCGCGACGGCGAGGCGATCCGCTTTCCCGCCATTGACCAGCACGACGCCCGGGGCCTCCGCATGGCGATCAGCGCATGACAAGTGCAAACGCCTCGGCTAGAACGCCCGCGCCATGACCACCCATCACAACGCCCTTTTGGGCAAGCCCGTCGCCGAAGAAATCACCGCCAGCGTCCGCAAGGGCGTCACCGAACTTGCCCAGAAGGGCTGGCCGGTGAAGCTCGTCTCGATCACCATCGGCGATGTGCCGGCGGTGAGCCTCTATGTGCGCAACCAGGCGCGAGGCGCCGAAAAGGCCGGCATCACCTTCGAGGAGCGCAACCTGCCGGCCAATGTCTCGCGGCTGGAAATGACGGGCATCCTCTCTGCCCTCAATACCGATCCCCGCGTTACGGGCGTTATCATCCAGCGCCCGGTGCCCAGGCATCTCGACATCCGCGAACTGCAGACGGCCATCCATCCACTGAAGGATGTGGAGGGCATGCACCCGGCGTCGATCGGCAACATCGTCTACCGCGACACCTCGCTCGCCCCCTGCACCGCCGCCGCCTCCGTCGAACTCCTGAAGCGCACGGGCCTCAGGCTCGAAGGCCTTGAGGTTGTGGTGATCGGCCATTCCGAAATCGTCGGCAAGCCCATCGCCTTTTTGCTGATGGCGGAAGGCGCCACAGTCACCGTCTGCCATCACATGACGCGCAATCTCGCCGTCCATTCGCGCGCGGCAGACGCGATTTTCGTAGCAGTCGGCAAGCCCCGTTTCATCACCGCCAACATGATCAAGCCCGGCTCCGCCGTGATCGACATCGGCATCAACCAGATCGAAGAGGGCGGCAAGAGCATCACCGTGGGCGATGTGGATTATGACGCCTGCGCCGAAGTTGCGGGCTGGATTACACCCGTTCCCGGCGGCGTCGGCCCCGTCACCGTATCGATTCTGATGCGCAATGCGCTGACCGCCGCATTGGCCCAGAAGCGCTATTATGACGAGGCCTTCGCGGCCAAGTCTTCCACCCTCGTCCACGTGGCCCCCGCCGAATGACCATCACCCGCGAGGCGATTTCGCGCGCCGCCCAGCGCATTGCCCCGCATGTCAGGCGCACGCCCGTCATTGACGTCACGCTTGACGGTATCGCCCGCCCCGTCACGCTGAAGCTGGAACTGCTGCAGCATTCCGGAAGCTTCAAGGCAAGGGGCGCGTTCAACACGCTGGTGGGCCGCGATCCGCAAGGCCCCGGCGTGGCAGCCGCTTCCGGCGGCAATCATGGTGCTGCGGCGGCATATGCCGCTCGCGCGCTGGGCCACAGGGCGCGCATCTTCGTCCCCGAAATCTCATCCCCCGCCAAGGTGAAGAAGATCGCCTCTTACGGCGCGGAGATCGTGCAGCAGGGCAAGACCTATTACGAGGCTCTGGCGCTGTGCGAGGCTTATATCGCTGAAACCGGCGCGCTTTCGATCCACGCCTATGATGCGCCCGCGACGCTGGAAGGCCAGGGCACGCTGGCGCGCGAGCTGGAAGACCAGTCGCCGGATCTTGATACGGTTCTGGTCGCGGTCGGCGGCGGCGGCCTCATCGGCGGCATCGCGGCGTGGTATCAGGGCCGCGTGAAGGTGGTGGGCGTCGAGCCTGAAAGCTGCAACACCCTTCATGCCGCGCTCTCGGCAGGGGACCGCGTGACCATTGCGCCGTCAGGCCTTGCCGTTGATTCCCTCGGCGCCAGCCGCGTGGGTGAACTGATGTTCCCGATCGCCCGCGCGCACATCGATCAGGTGGTGCTGGTGGGCGATGACGATATCCGCCGCAGCCAACGCCACATCTGGCAGGTTCTGCAATTGATTTCAGAACCGGGCGGCGCCACCGCGCTGGCCGCCCTGCTCACCGGCGCCTATCGCCCCGAAAAGGATGAACGCGTCTGCGTCATCCTCTGCGGCGCCAACACCACACTTGAGGCTTTCCGCGATACGGTGGGCTGACTTCTCGATCCCGCTGCCGCGGAGAGGGAGACGTCAGAGCATCCCCATCACATCATCCGCCGCTTTCTCGCCCGAGATCACCGCCCCCTCAAACCAGCCCGCCTGATCGGGCGCATAATCGGAGGAGGCGAAGGCGATCCGGCCTTCCGGCTGCCAGTTTTCCGCCTCAAGCCCCGCCTCATGGCCTGCGGGAGCGGCAACCCAGGTGCCCGCTGCGTAAGGGTCATTCACCCAGTCGTGCCAGTCATGCGCCACATAGCGCGCATTGGGCAGCAGCTTCTGCATCTCACGCTTCACCCACGCGGCATCGCCGGGATGCGCTTCGGAATTGCTCAGGCCAAAGCCCACCACCAGCGTTGTGCCGTCCTGCGCCTTCCGTTCCGCGAAGGCGAGTTCGATGCCGCTTCCGTCGCCGCTCACGAGCGTGCCCAGCGCCACGCCCTCCATCTTCACCCAGATTTTGAAGGACGATCCGCCATGGCCCGTGGCAATGGCGCGGCGCTTCGCCTCCGGCAGTTCCGGCATAAAGCGCAAGGGCCTCATCTGGTTGATGCCCAGCGCCGCCACCACGGCACGCGCCTGGAATGTTTCTGCGGCGGTCACAACCTTCACATGATCCGTAAGCTGACGAATCTCCCTCACCGCCGTCTCGCGCCTCCAGATGGCGCCGGAAGCCAAGATCATGCGCTCCGCCAGAACGCCCATCCCAGGCGCCACCGTGTCGGCCCAGAAGCGGATCATGCCTTCCGCCAGCCCGCTATCATAGGAGGCACTGGCCAGGAATTCGCTGGCGGCCATTGTTTCAGGATCACCGTTGCCGGAGACGGACCACCACGCCGAGAACTGCGCCCGCGTAAAGGGTGAAACGCCGATGCGGTCGAGATAGGCTGCGAAGCTGATGCCTCTCAGCGCCTCGCCATGCTCATTCACGCCATGCCCCATCTTGAGCAGCAGCGCATCCGCCGCCACCCGCGCCAGCGCCCGCTCATGGGCCAGCCGTGCCGCATAGTCGGCAGGCTCTTCCGCCACAAAGCGCCTGCCCGTTACTTCGTGGCGGGGCCGGAGCGAGAGGCCGTGCCGCGCCACCAACGCCCGCAAGCGGTGATGCCAGGGTGTGATCCACGCCCCGCCAAATTCAAGCAGTTCGCCTTGGCCACCCGCGAAGGGCCTGGACCAGCCGCGGCCGCCGGCCCTGTCCCGCGCTTCGAGCACCGTGACGGAAAGCCCTGCCGCCGCGAGCTTCGCCGAGGCCGCAGCGCCCGCCAGCCCCGCGCCGATCACCATCACATCACTCATATGGCGGACTCCTCATCGGGTGAAACGGGCAAGATGCCCGAAGACGCGCCCAGCACGAGGGTGGGCGGCGCTTTTCCAGGCTGGCCCTGCAATGCCTGCAGGAGCCGCAGATTCATGAGTTCGGGATTGCCCTTCAGCATACGCGCCGCATTGGCGAGCGACCGGAGCGAGGCCTGCTCGCCCCGCGCCCGCTCCAGCGCCGCCAGCCCTTCCAGCCGCGCCCGTTCAAACTCCGAATAAAGCTTCCGCGTTTCGGCGGAGAGCATCACATCGCGCACGGCGGCGGATTAAATCGTGATCCCATGCGGCTCCATGCGCTCTTTCACCTTGGCCAGTAGCTCCGCATCGAACTCGGCCCGCGCATCGATGATTTTTTCAAGCGCCCGGCTGGAGGATAGTTCACGCAGAATCAGCTGCAGGTCGGTCAAAAGCCGCGTGTTGTATTGCCCGAGCGTCGCTTCGAATATCTTGCGCGGCGCGGTGATCGTGTACACCACCACAGCGGAAATCTTGAACTGAAGCCGGTCCTGCGACAGCACCTCCTGGCCGGAGGCAATGAGCATCTGCTCGCTTTTCGGCACGGCATACAGCGTGCGCCCGCCGAACAGCCAGTATTTGCCTGGCCCCACTTCCTGCACGAACTTACCCTTTTTATAAAGAAGCCCGGTCTGCCATTCATTGATGAAGCTGTGAGACGGCTTGGCGTCCTTGCGGCGGAATGGGCCCAGCGCCAGCAGCACGAGGATCACCGCAAGGGCGATCAGCACCGTAACCCAGGTGGAATCTTCCATGGCCTTCTCCCGGCGTGAAAAGCCTTCCGGCATCGCTGGCCGCACCGCGGGGGCTGTTCGCCCGCAAGGCGGTGCCGCGGCTTCGCCCGGAGGCGATAATGCCGGAAGGCCCGTTGGTTGGTGTCTTCCCAATGACAATGGAACGCCGTAACCCCGCTGCCCGGCATGTTACACATGCCGCGCGGCCTGCGGCGCTCCGGGCGCGACTGTAGCGCAAGATCATGGGGCGTCAACGCATGAGGTTGCGCCAGCCCACGGAATTGAGCATCACCCGGTCGCGCATCTCGTGAAGCTCACGCTGCATGCGCATGAGCTCGCGCGCATCGACATAATGATCGAGGCTTTTGCGCGGCGGATTGAGTTTGCGGACCAGCGCCTTCGCCATTTCAACACTCGGAAACAGAAGATCGGATTTGAGCGAAAACATGAGTCTCTCCATCGCGCGCGGGGAGAGCCCCGGTAACGCGTGAAAACATGCAGGATGCCGCAGCCGGGGCCGCGCATGCGGACGCAATGCGGGATTCGGCGGCAACAGTGATTTGAAAGTCAGGAAAGCGCCTGAGGCGCGTGATACGCTTGCTGCTCAAGGCCCCAGGCCCTGAGCGGCCTGGAGATCAGCGTCGCGTGAAAATCCTCATCATGGCTGTCTCCGTTTCTGTTCGCGTGAGGAGGCGCTTGTAACAGAAAAGGCGCGGAATGAAACCCCGCGCCCGATTTTACTTATGGCTGTGGCTTCAAAGTAACATCACGAAAACACCCGCGTCATGACGTCGGCGATACGGCGCGCGAAGGCCGAAGGATCGGCCACCGGCTCACCTTCGAGGATGAAGGCCTGGTCGAGCAGCAGTTGCGCCGCCTCACCAACCGAATCAGCGCCCTTGGCCTCAACGCTTTTCGCCAGCGCCACAACGAGCGGATGCCCGGCATTGATTTCAAGGATCGGCGCGCTCACCGACACGCCGGAATCCTTTTGCCGCGACAGCAGCTTTTCCAGCGTGCGGTCCATCATGCCATCGGCGACGAGGCAGCAGGCGCTGTCGGTCAGCCGTTTCGACACCCGCACATCCTTCACCCGTTCGCCCAGCGCCTGCTTCAACGCGGCGATGAGGCTGGCTGTGGCAACGTCGCCTGCGGTTTCAGGCTTCGTCTCATCCTTCAAGGGAATGAGATCGAGATCGGCGGCCCCCTGCGCGACGGACTTGAACGGCTTTCCGTCAAAGCCCGCTGCCGTGCGCACCCAGAAACTGTCGACCGGGTCGGTCAGCAGCAGCACCTCAAGGCCCCGCGCCCTGTAGCCTTCAAGCTGCGGGCTCGATGCCGCCTTCTTCGCATCTTCGCCGGTGAGGTAATAGATCGCCGTCTGGTTTTCCTTCAGGCGCGACATATAGTCTTTCAGCGTCACCGCCTCGCCATCGGTGCTGCGGAAGCGGGCGATCTCGAACAGCTGGTCGCGCCGCTCCATATCCTCATAAAGGCCTTCCTTGATGACCGGCGCGAACACGTCCCAGATCTTCATGAAGGTGGCGGCGTCGGTTTCGGCGCTCTTCTTCAGTTCACTGAGCACCTTGTTGGTGACGGCCTTGCGGATTGCCGCCACCTGCGGATTGTTCTGCAGCATCTCGCGCGACAGGTTAAGCGGCATGTCTTCCGAGTCGATGACGCCCCGCACGAAGCGCAGGTAAGGCGGCAGCAGCTGCGCATCGTCGGCGATATAGACGCGCTTCACATAAAGCTTCTGCCGCCCGTGGCGCTCGGGATCGTAGAGATCGAACGGCCGTTCGCCCGGCACGAACAGCAGCACCGTATATTCATGCCGCCCCTCGGCGCGGTAATGGATGGTGAGCGCGGGAGGATTGTAGTCGCCGGACAGATCGCCGTAGAAATCCTTGTACTGCTCGGGCGTGATCTCGGATTTGGGCCTCGTCCACAGCGCGCTCGCGGTGTTGATCTGCTTCGGCTCGCCTTCGCCCTCGTTCAGCAGGATGGGATGGGCGATGTGGTCGGAATAGCTCTTGACCACCTGCTCGATTTTCCAGGGCTCCAGAAACTCCAGCGCATCCTCGCGGAGATGCAGCACGATGGAGGTGCCGCGCGCTGGTTTTTCGGCGGGCGAAATCGTGAAGCTGCCAGCGCCTTCCGAAACCCAGGTGAAGGCCTTTGCCTCGCCGGCCCGCCTGGACGTGACCTCGACTTTCGATGCCACGATGAAAGCGGAATAGAAGCCGATGCCGAACTGGCCGATCAGCTGCACGTCGCCCTTGGCCTCCTTCACATTTTCCACGAAGGCCTGCGTGCCGGATTTGGCGATGGTGCCGAGATTTTCGACCAACTCGTCATGGCTCATGCCAATGCCGGTGTCGGCGATGGTGAGCGTCTTCGCGTCCTTGTCCGGCGTGATGGTGATGGCGAGCGCCGCTTCGCCTTCGAGAAGATCGGGCTGGGCGATCGCCTCATAGCGGAGCTTGTCCAGCGCGTCGGCGGCATTGGAAATCAGTTCGCGCAGGAACACATCGCGGTCGGAATAGACGGAGTGCACCATGAGCTGCAGAAGCTTCGCCACCTCGGCCTGAAAGGCGTGGGTTTCGGGTACCGCCGATTCGGTGGTTTTCTTCGCTGCCTTCGCCATGCCGTCCTCGCCGCTGGAATCTGCTGCGGGCGATATCGGATCAAGCCCCCGTTGCGTCAAGGCCCAAAAAGAAAGCGGCCGGATGGGCAATCCGGCCGCGAGAAACGCAACACAACAACTCACTCACGAAAGGGAGCGAGGGTGCCCGGCGGGAGCAGCCCGGAGGGGCTGGGGGGCTGAGATTTCCGGAGACGATCCCGGCCGGGCGATAGAGGCAACGATCAAAAGATCACGCCCGAGCGCGGCAGGAGCTTGATGCAAATGCGGCGAAAGCAAGATTTTTCGCGCACTTGCCAGACCGCCGCTTTGGGTACATCATCAATTGAAGTTGCAACCCCGTCAGCACAGGTGGGGAGATGGACGATCAGGACGCGATAATTTCCTTCCCGTCCTGGGGCGCAGGCTCCGGGGCGGGCTCAGCCACAGGCCGGGGCACGCGGCCCGAGCAGGTGGCCTTCGACCGACGCGAACTCACCACCATCCTCGGCCTCTACGGCAACAAGGTCGCCACCGGCGAATGGCGCGATTACGCCATGGAGTTCGGGCGCGACACGGCGGTGTTCTCGGTGTTCCGGCGCTCCAGCGAAGTGCCGCTCTACCGCATCGTCAAGGATCCGGCCTTGTCCCGCCGGCAGGGCATGTATGCGGTGATCGCCCAGGGCGGCCTCATCCTCAAGCGCGGCCATGATCTCGCACAGGTGCTCCGCGTGCTGATGAAGCAGCCGAAACTCACCACCGTCTGATCCCTCGCCCCAAACAAAATGCCCGGCGCGAAGGCCGGGCATTTTTTAGGGTCTGCGTTAATCCTAGTTCCGGTTTCCGAACAGCCGCAGCAGCGACAGGAACAGGTTGATGAAGTCGAGGTAGAGGCTGAGCGCTCCCATGATGGCCTTGCGGCCCATCACCGTGCCGTCATCGGCGGCGTAATACATTTCCTTGATCTTCTGCGTGTCATAGGCGGTAAGCCCCGTGAAGATCAGCACGCCGACCACCGACAGCACGAAGGTCATGGCCGAGCTGGCGAAGAAGATATTGACCAGCGAGGCGATGATGAGGCCGATCAGGCCCATGAACAGGAACGATCCCCAGCCCGTCAGGTCACGCTTCGTCGTGTAGCCATAAAGGCTCATGGCGCCGAAGGTGCCGGCGGTGATCAGGAACACCCGGGCGATCGACCCATGCGTATAGACGAGCCCCAGCGAGGCGAAGCTCAGGCCCATCAGCGCCGCATAGACCCAGAACAGCATCTGCGCCGTCTGGACGCTGAGCGTCTGGATGCGGAAGGACAGGAAGAACACCATGGCCACCGGGGCCAGCACCACCACCCACTTCAGCGGGCTGGTGAACAGCGCCTGCCCGAAGGGGGTGAGCGCCGCCGTGGCGCCGGACGTGTCGACCGCCGCCATGAAGGTGAGGATCGCGGCGATGCCGGTGATGGCAAGGCCAGCGCCCATATAGTTGTAAACCTTGAGCATGTAGCTCCGCAGGCCCTCGTCGACAAAGGCGGTCGCGCCGGTCCGGGTCTGGGGCTGATAACGAGTTTCGGCCATGGATCTCCCTCCGCAAAACTGCTTGCCCGGCAATATGGGCATAACAGCCCTGCAATTCAAGACGGGTGTGAAACAGCTGTCACTCCAGCGAAAGCCGGAGCCCAGACTTGCCGCATCTTTGCAGATTGAAGGCTGGGTCCCGGCGTCCGCCGGGATGACAGAGATATCATCCCGCCAGATCGTTCATCTTCTTCGCCAGCGCCACGTCCTTCGCGGTCACCCCGCCCGCCGAATGGGTGGCGAGCGTCACCTCCACCCGGCCATAGACGTTGAACCATTCCGGATGATGGTCGGCCTTCTCGGCGTAAAGCGCCACCCGGCTCATCCAGCCCCAGGCCTGCGAGAAGGATTTGAACTGGAATGTCTTGGTGATAGCGTCGCGGCCCTTGGCCTCGGCCCATCCGTCAAGCTCATGCAGCGCCTTCGCGCGCTCCACGCCAATCATCGCTTTGTCTGTCATGAAGGTCGTAACTCTCCTCCACCGCATAGGGACCACCCCCGCGCGATGGGCGCGATGAGAAAAGCACGAAACGCGGAACTTCAAAACCCCGGCTCTTGTAGAGGCTGTGCGAGGCGAGGAAGCCATGCAGGGAATGGAAATCCGGGTCCTTGAGGCGCGCCAGCGTCACATGCGGCGTGAACTTGCGGCCCTCGGGCGGCAGGCCCAGCACCTGGCAGATGCGCTCGTGTATGGATTGCAGGCGGCGGAGATCGGCATTCTCTTCCACCCCGGCATAAAGCGTGTGGGGCTTGTTGCCGCCGAATACGCCGAGCCCCTTGAGCCGGAGCGAGAAGGGCCTCGCCTCCACCCCATCCAGCGCATAGGCGATTTCGCGCGCCATCCCGTCGTCGATGTCGCCGATGAAGCGGAGCGTGATGTGGAAGCTGTCGCGGTCGATCCAGCGGGAGCCGATGATCCCGCCCTTCATCAGGTCGAGATCGAAGGCGACATCCTCCGGAAGTTCAAGGCCGGTGAACAGTCGCGGCATGGCGGGCCTCCTCGTGGATAAGGATTGCTCGGAACGCGGTGCAGCAAAGCTAGCGTGATTCGGGAATTCTCCAAGCCCTATTTTGCAACAGCCTTGCCGAGAAGTTGTTCAGTGGCCGGAAGAATGCGGCTGACGATCACGTCAACGCCTTGTGGATTGGGGTGCATGCCATCCGCCTGGTTGAGCGCCGGATCGGCGGCCACGCCATCGAGAAAGAAGGGATAGAGCAGCGCCCCGTGCTTCTCCGCCAGCCGCGTGAAAACGGGATCATAGAGCGCCGCATAGTCCGGCCCGAGATTGCGGGGCGCCCGCATGCCCGCCAGCAGCACGGGCAGTTTTTTCTGCTCAAGGCTTGCAAGAATGCCGTCGAGCGCCGCCTCCATCTGCTGGGGCGGCAGCCCGCGCAGCGCGTCATTGGCGCCCAATTCCACGATCACCGCCGTGGTGGCGGGATCGAGCGCCCAGTCGAGCCGCGCCAGCCCGTCCGCCGCCGTGTCGCCGGAAACCCCGGCGTTCACAACCTTGACGTCGAGCCTCTTTGCTTTCAGCGCCGCTTCGAGCTTCGCCGGAAAGGCGTCGGCGGGCGCAAGCCCCAGCCCCGCCGTCAGGCTGTCACCCAGCACCAGAATGGTGGGCTGTGCCAGGGCAACATGAACGCTGAGCAATGTGGCGGCGAAAAATGTCAGGAGGCGGAGCATATGCCAAAGCTAGGGTGAGGAAGCGCCACCTGCAAGCGCGCTCGACAAATCATGAAGCACCTCCCATCTTGGCGCAATGCCCGATCTGTCCGTGTCCCTCGAAGGCGTCAGCCTCACCCTGCCCAGCCGCGCCGGCAAGGTTGAAATCCTGAAAAAAGTCGATCTGTCGGTGAAGCCCGGCGAGGCGCTGGGCATCGTCGGGCCATCGGGTTCGGGCAAGACGACGCTGCTCATGGTGATGGCAGGCCTCGAGCAGCCGAGCGGCGGCATCGTCACCGTGGCCGGCCAGCGCATTGATGGCAGGAGCGAGGATCAGCTCTCGGCCTTCCGGCGCGATCATGTCGCCATCATCTTTCAATCCTTTCATTTGATCCCCACCATGACGGCTTTGGAGAATGTCGCCGTGCCGCTGGAATTCCGGGGCGTCGCTGATGCGCTGGAGATTGCCCGCGACAGGCTGGGCCGCGTCGGCCTTGGCCACCGCTTCACCCACTATCCCGGCCAGCTGTCGGGCGGCGAACAGCAGCGCGTGGCCATCGCCCGGGCGTTGGCCTCTGGCGCCAGCATCATCCTCGCCGACGAGCCGACCGGCAATCTCGACCATGACACCGGCGAGGAGATCATCCGCCTGCTGTTCGCCATGAAGCAGCAGGAGGGCGCGACGCTGATCCTCATCACCCACGATCCGGAACTCGCCAAACGCTGCGACCGCGTGGCCGAGGTGCGCGATGGCCGCATCGTCTCGGGCGCTCATCCGTGACGCTGTGGCTTACCTACGCGCTGCGTGACCTGCGCGCTGGCCTTCAGGGCTTCTGGATATTCCTCGCCTGCCTTGTGCTTGGCACCGGCACCATCGCCATTGTCGGCGCATTGGCTGCATCGCTGTCGCGCGGCCTTGATGAACAGGGCCAGACGCTCTTGGGCGGTGACATGGAGTTCGCGCTCATTCACCGCCAGACCAATGCCGATGAACAGGCATGGCTCATGGATCAGGGGCAAGTGAGCCGCAGCGCCACACTGCGCGCCATGGCCGTTGCCGCCCAAGGCTCCACCCTCACCGAATTAAAATCCGTAGACGGAGCATATCCGCTCTATGGAACCTTCACGCTCGAAGGCGGCGCCGCGCTCGCGGACGCGTTGAAGGACAATGGCGCGGTGGCCGATCCGCTGCTGCTTTCGCGCCTCGGCCTCAAACCCGGCGACACGCTGCGCGTCGGCACTGCGACCCTCACCCTGCGCGGCGTCATCGCCAGCGAGCCGGACCGCATTTCCGAAGGCTTCCTTCTAGGCCCCCGCCTTCTCATTTCCGATGACACGCTCACCGCCACGGGCCTCATCCAGCCGGGCAGCCTCATCACATGGGACTACCGCGTGAAGCTCGCCGATCCGTCCAAAGCCAAGGCGGCGATGAAGCAGGCCAAGGAAAAATTCCCCGATGCAGGCTGGCGGGTGCGCGGAAAGGACAATGCCGCGCAAGGCACTGACCGTTTCATCCAGCGCCTCGGCTATTTCATGACGCTGGTGGGCCTGGCCTCTCTCATCGTCGGCGGTGCCGGCATCGCCAACGCGGTGGCGGCCTTCGTGTCACGCAAGACCTCCGCCATCGCCACGCTGAAATGCTTAGGCGGCACGTCGCGCGATGTCTTTGCGATCTACCTCATCGAAATCCTGCTGGTGGGGCTGATCGCCATCGCGGGCGGCGTGGCGCTGGGATTGATCGTGCCGCCGCTCATGGCGCATCTGCTGGAAGGCATCCTGCCGCTTCCCGTCACATCAGGCATTGAACCAAAACCATTGGCGATTGCCGCCCTCTTCGGCTTCCTCGTCACGCTCGCCTTCTCCCTCTGGCCGCTGGCGCGCATCCGCCGCGTCCCCGCCTCGGCGCTGTTCCGCCACCGCGCCCTGCCTGCGCAGGGTTGGCCGTCATGGAAAGAACTGGCCACCATCGCCCTCTGCCTGGCACTCATCGCCGGTGTGGCGATGCTCAACTCCCCGCAGGGCGAAGTCACCGGCTGGTATCTGCTGGGACTGCTTCTGAGTTTCATCGTGCTGCTGGGGCTCGCCACGCTGATCGTGCGCGGAGCCAAATATCTGCCGCGCCCGCGCTCCGTCATCTGGCGTTATGCGCTGTCCAATATTCACAGGCCCGGTGCGGCCTCCGTCTCCGTCATCATGGCGCTGGGGCTGGGCTTGACGCTCTTCGTGATGTTGGCCCTCACCGACCGCACCATATCGGCCGAACTGTCCTCGAACCTGCCCGAAAAGGCCCCGGCCTTCTTTTTCGCCGATGTGCAATCCGCCGATCTAGCCCGCCTCACCGATGAATTGAAAGCAACGCCTGGCGTAACTTCAATCACCACCGCCCCCATGTTGCGAGGCCGCATCACCGCCGTGAAAGGCGTTGAAGCGGAAAAGGTGAAACCGAAAGAAGATGGCGCATGGGCGCTGCGCGGCGATCGCGGCCTCACCTATTCCGAGACTCTTCCCGATGGCTCCACCCTGAAAGAGGGCACATGGTGGCCCGCCAATTACACTGGCCCGCCGCTCGTCTCCCTCACATCCGACATTGCCGATGCGCTGGGCCTCAAGATTGGCGATCCCATCACCGTCAATGTGCTGGGCCGCGAGATGACCGCCACGGTCGCGAGCCTCCGCGAGGTGAACTGGAAAAGCCTCGGCATGAATTTCGTGCTGGTCTTCTCGCCCAACACGCTGAAAGGCGCGCCCCACGCCAATATCGTCACCGTACAGATGACAGGCGGCGATGAGGCAAAACTGCTGAACGGCGTGGCCCGCGACTTTCCCGCCGTGACGGCCGTGCGCGTGAAGGATGTGATTGCCCAGGTGGGAGACTTGCTCAGCAAAATGCTGGCCGCCATCCGGGGCGCCAATCTGCTGACGCTCTTGACCGGCGTTCTGGTGCTGGCCGGAGCCTTGGCGGCGGGCCTGTCGGAGCGCGTCTATGATGCCGTGGTGCTGAAGACCTATGGCGCCAGCCGCCGCCAGCTGATGTCCGCCTTCGCGCTCGAATATGCGGCACTGGGCCTCGCCGCTGCGGTGTTCGGCGTGGCGGCAGGCTCTCTCGCCTCATGGTTCCTCGCCCGCTTCATCCTCGAGATGGACTGGCGCTTTTCCGCCACGGCAGCGGCGCTCACCGCCCTGATCGCGATGGCCGTCACCGTCGTTGCAGGGCTGTCGGTCACATGGGTTGCGCTGGCTGCACGCCCGGCCCGCCAGCTCCGTGACGAGTAAGGTGATAAATCGCGTGGAATTCAATCCGATTCGCGGTTAGGTGTGAGCCATGGTCGTGCTCAACCGTATCTATACGCGCACCGGCGATGCCGGGGACACCGCCCTTGGCTCCGGCCAGCGCGTGTCCAAGGCGCATCTGCGCATCCAGGCCTATGGCACGGTGGATGAAACCAATGCGGTGCTGGGCATCGCCCGCCTCCACACGGCGCGGCCCGAATACCGGAAGCTCGACGCCATGCTGGCCCGCATCCAGAACGAACTTTTCGATCTGGGTGCTGATCTCTGCGTGCCCGATGACGGCACCGATCCGGGCTATGAGCCCTTGCGCATTCTCGCCACCCAGTGGCAGCGCCTTGAATCCGAAATCGACGGCATGAACGCCGAGCTCTCGCCGCTCCGCTCCTTCGTATTGCCGGCGGGGGAAGCGGCGGCCTGCCATCTCCACCTCGCCCGCACCGTCTGCCGCAGGGCCGAGCGCCTGATGGTGGAACTCGCCGCCCAGGGCGAGCAGGTGAGCGAAGCCGCCATGGCCTATGTGAACCGCCTGTCGGATTTCTTCTTCGTCGCCAGCCGCTGGGCCAACACCTTTGGCGCCGGCGACGTGCTGTGGGTGCCGGGAAAGACGCGCTGATGTTCGTTCCCCTTCACGACAGCATTCCGCTGAAGGTGATCCGCTTCCAGTTCGTCACCCTGTCGATCATCACCGTGAATGTGGTGATCTGGCTCAGCACAGGCGCGTTCGGCAGCGACGCCACCATGGTGGCGGTGGCCGAGGCCTATGGGCTGATCCCCGCCGTCTTCAATGGCGAGGCGGCGCAGGCCTGGCATGGGGTGCCCGAGCCCTTCACGCTCATCACCTACATGTTCCTGCACGCCGGCTGGTGGCATCTCTTCACCAACATGCTCTTCCTCTGGGTCTTCGCCGACAATGTCGAGGATGCCTTCGGTTACGCCGCCTTCCTCTGCCTCTATCTGGTGAGCGGCATTGCCGGCGGCCTTCTGCATGTGGCGCTGGAGCCTGCCGCGCAATCGCCGCTGATTGGCGCATCCGCCGCCGTGTCGGGCGTGCTCGGCGCCTATGCGGTGCTTTATCCCCGCTCGCGCGTCTGGGTGCTGCTGTTCACCACCATCCCCTTGAAGATCAGCGCCATGTGGGTGCTGGGCGCATGGTTCGTCTTCCAGTTTCTCTATGTCTTCCTCGCCAGCGCCCGCAATGAGCCGATTGCCTGGTGGTCGCATATCGGCGGTTTCGCGGTGGGCGTCGTCATCACCTGGGCGCTCCGCCACCAGCTGATCCGCCGCCTCGCCTCCTGAGGCGGCGAAGCCGCATCAAAAAACGTCGCTTTCCGCCCCGCCGTGCCGGAAGCGGAATTGACTTGGCGCGGTCGCATCCCTAGGGTCCGCCCGAATTTTGCACCGCAATACAGAGGGAAGACATGAAAGTCCTGGTCGCTGTGAAGCGGGTCGTCGACTATAACGTCAAGATCCGTGTGAAGGCCGATGGTTCGGGCGTCGAACTGGCCAATGTGAAGATGTCCATGAACCCCTTCGACGAAATCGGCGTCGAAGAGGCCGTCAGGCTCAAGGAAGCCGGCAAGGCCACCGAAGTGGTTGCCGTCACCATCGGCCCCGCCCAGGCGCAGGAAACGCTGCGCACCGCCCTCGCCATGGGTGCCGACCGCGCCATTCTGGTGAAGAACGACGATTATGTTGAGCCGCTTGGCGTCGCCAAGATTTTGAAAGGCGTGGTCGAGGCCGAGAAGCCCGATATCGTCATCCTCGGCAAGCAGGCGATCGACGACGACTGCAACCAGACCGGCCAGATGCTCGCCGCCCTTCTGGGCTGGGCGCAGGCCACCGCCTGCTCGAAGCTGGAGCCGGGCCAAGGCGAGGCCACCATCACCCGCGAGATCGACGGCGGCCTGCAGACCCTCAAGGTCAAGATGCCGCTGATCGTGACGACCGACCTCCGCCTCAACCAGCCGCGCTATGCGTCGCTTCCCAACATCATGAAGGCCAAGAAGAAGCCGCTGGATGAAAAGTCCCCGGCCGATTACGGCGCTGACGTGAAGCCGCGCCTCAAGGTCGTCAAGACCGAGGAGCCGCCGAAGCGCCAGGCCGGCATCAAGGTGAAGTCGCCCGCCGAACTCGTGGCGAAACTCAAGGAAGCGGGAGCAATCTGAGATGGCCGTCCTCCTCATTGCCGAACATGACAATGCGTCGCTGAAGGACGCGACCAACAAGGCGCTCACCGCCGCCCTCAAGATGGGGGGCGATGTGCATGTGCTGGTGGCCGGCCACAATGCCGGCCCCGCCGCATCAGCCGCCGCCAGGCTTTCGGGCGTCAAGAAGGTGATCCATGTCGAGCAGGCGGGCCTCGAACGCCCGCTGGCCGAACCCATGGCCGCCATTATCGTCGGGCTGGCGCCTGCCTATGAGCATCTGGTGGCGCCCGCCACCACCAACGGCAAGAATTTCATGCCGCGCGTGGCCGCTCTCCTCGACGTGATGCAGATTTCGGATATTTCCGATGTCGTCTCGGGCGACACCTTCGTGCGCCTGATCTATGCCGGCAACGCCGTGCAGACCGTGCAGTCAACCGATGGCAAGAAAGTCATCACCGTGCGCACCGCCTCCTTCCCCGCCACCGGCGAAGGCGGCTCCGCTCCGGTCGAAACGGCTTCGGGTGCGGCCAACCCCGGCCTGTCCACCTACCAGAGCGAAAACCTGTCGAAGTCCGACCGGCCGGAACTCACCTCCGCCAAGGTCATCGTCTCGGGCGGCCGCGGCATGCAGAACGGCGACAATTTCAAGCTGCTCGATTCGGTTGCCAGGAAACTCAACGCCGCCGTCGGCGCCTCGCGCGCCGCTGTCGACGCGGGCTATGTGCCGAACGACTATCAGGTCGGACAGACCGGCAAGGTCGTCGCCCCCGATCTTTACATCGCCGTCGGCATCTCGGGCGCCATCCAGCATCTGGCCGGCATGAAGGACTCGAAGATCATCGTCGCCATCAACAAGGACGAGGAGGCGCCGATCTTCCAGGTCGCCGACTATGGCCTCGTCGCCGATCTCTTCCAGGCGGTGCCGGAACTCGATGCCGAACTGGCCAAGGTTGTGAAGTAAAAAAACACGCAAAGCCCCTCCCGCCGCGGTGGGAGGGGATATTTTGCTGCACATGCGAAATGCACTTGCCCTGAAATAAGGCGCACGATAGGCTCCGCGGTCTTCAGTGAGCGGATCGAAATAGACCATGCAAATCAGGAAAGTCGGCGTCATCGGCGCCGGTCAGATGGGAACCGGCATCGCGCAGGTCTGCGCGCAGGGCGGATTCGAGGTTGGCCTCTGCGATGTCAGCAAGGAGCGCATCGAAGCCGGGCTTGCCACCATCAACGGCAATCTGGCGCGCCGGGTGAAATCCGGCAAGGCGACGGAAGCCGAGCGCGACGCCACGCTGTCGCGCATCAGGGCCGTTCCCTCCTATGAAGGCTTTGGCGATTATGATCTGGTGATCGAAAGCGCGGTTGAGGACGAGCAGATCAAGCGCAAGATTTTCCAGCAGCTCTGCCCGCATCTCAACGCCCACGCGCTGCTCGGCACCAATACCTCGTCGATCTCGATCACCCGCCTTGCCGCCTCGACCGACCGGCCGGAAAAATTCATGGGCATTCATTTCATGAATCCCGTGCCGGTGATGGAGCTGGTGGAATTGATCCGCGGCATCGCCACCGAGGAACAGACCTTCACGGCGGTTAAGGAATTCGCGCTGGGCCTCGGCAAGACCATCGCCGTCTCGGAAGATTTCCCCGCCTTCATCGTCAACCGCATCCTGCTGCCGATGATCAACGAGGCGATCTATACGCTCTATGAGGGCGTGGGCGGCGTGGAGGCGATCGACACCGCCATGAAGCTGGGCGCGCGGCATCCCATGGGGCCGCTCGAACTTGCCGATTTCATCGGCCTCGACACCTGCCTCGCCATCATGCAGGTGCTTTATGAGGGCCTGGCCGATTCCAAATACCGCCCCTGCCCGCTGCTGGTGAAATATGTCGAAGCCGGATGGCTCGGCCGCAAGACGCAGCGCGGCTTCTACGACTACCGCGGCGCCACGCCAGTGCCGACAAGGTAGGCTCCAAACCACCGTCACCTCCGCGAAGGCGGAGGCCCCGCTGCTTGGCTTTGAGCAGAAATTCTTTCACGGGACCGGCTTCCCGTTCACGGCAGCCCCGCAGATACCGTTCAAACGCTTCGCCAGTGTACGCTCTGATGCTGAGTCAAGTCCGATAGAGAGTTAAACAAAAATCCGTCAAAACGCCTTCTAATCTAATTTATCAGCCTGAATTCTCTGAACAATCTCAGCATCCAGTACACGGCGCACATCAAAACACCATAGAATCCAAATGAAGAAAAAAACGCTGGAATCCAGAATATCAAAAGCCAGAATTCCGGCAGTAAAAACAAACCGAAATACCTGTTGTTTACATCCGGATTGCCGAGATGAACCAAATAGATAAGCCCAGAGAAACAGCCTGCCAGGCAAAGAAAAAATGCTTTCAAATCCAGCGGCAGCTTTTTGTCCGCAATATAAAAAGCCGCCCCCAAGACAATGCCTGCAAGAACACCCGCCAACACGATGGAAACTGACGAAAGCATTTGGATAGCATAAAACAGCAAGAGCCTGCTGGCTTCTCCATCGCTATTGTATTGCCGGACCATCTCGTAGCCGCTCTCAACTAGCGGGATTCTGATGACAGAGGATGCTTGCAGGATTGTTCTTTGCAAATCAGGCCCACAGAAGAGCCAGGTCGGAATCGCTGCGGCGTAGGCCACAATGGGAAAGAGAACTGTGAACCAAAGATAATTCCACGCGGTCCACGCTCCAAACTTCAGAAAAACCTTCTTGCTGCCCGGTGCGGCATCCATGGGCACTGATTATCACGGAATCGCAGGGAGATAGAGAACGCCCTACTCCTTCTCCGCAATCGCCGATTTGATGAGCGCCTGCGCCTCGGGACTGGCCCAGTCGGCGGGGCCGATGAGGCGGCCGATTTCGCGTCCCTGCCGGTCGATCAGAAGCGTAGTCGGAAGGCCGATGGTCTGCAAACTGCTGTAAACCGCCATCGAGGGATCGACATAGAGCTTGAGATTGTCCGCCCCCACTTCCTTCAGGAAGGCCGATGACGCCTCGGCCCCCTTCTTGTCCACGCTCACCGCCACAACCTCAAAATCTTTCGATCCCAGCTCTTTCTCAAGCTGGGCCAGGGCCGGCATTTCCTTGCGGCACGGCCCGCACCACGTGGCCCACAGATTGACCAGCGCCACCCGGCCCTTCCAGTCCGAGATCTTGAGCGGCGCGCCCGAGCCATCTGCAAAGCTAAAGTCCGGAACCGGCGGGCGTTCCTTTTTCACAACGAAGGCCGCCATGGTGTCGCCCGGCGCTGCCGCATCGGGCTTGCGCCCTGCTACCCCGAACCAGTAAATGCCTACGGCGGCAAGCAGCACAATGAGGACGGCGAGGGTCTTTTTGGGGCTCATGCGGTTTCTTTTCAGGCGAAGTGGGGAAATTTGTGACCAACAAGATGTGGGGCGGCAGGTTCTCGTCAGGGCCGGACGCGATCATGGAAGAGATCAACGCCTCGATCGGCTTCGACCAGCGCCTCTTCGCACAGGATATCGCGGGCTCCAAGGCCCATGCCGCCATGCTGGCGAAGCAGGGCATCATCTCGAAGGCCGACGAGAAGGAGATCCGCAAGGGCCTCGACGCCATTGAGGCCGAGATCACCGCCGGCACCTTCACCTTTTCCCGGGCGCTCGAGGATATTCACCTCAACGTCGAATCCCGGCTGAAGGAGTTGATCGGCGCGGCGGCCGGAAGGCTGCACACCGCCCGCTCGCGCAATGACCAGGTGGCCGTCGATTTCCGCCTCTATGTCCGCGACACCGTGGACCATCTTGACGCGCAGTTGAAGGATTTGCAGCTGGCGCTGGCCGAAAAGGCGCATGTCCACGCTGCCACCATCATGCCGGGCTTCACCCACCTGCAGGTGGCGCAGCCCATCACCTTCGGCCATCACTGCCTCGCCTATGTGGAGATGCTGGCACGCGACCGCTCGCGCCTTGCAGATGCACGGAAGCGCATGAATGAAAGCCCGCTGGGTTCTGCTGCGCTGGCCGGAACATCTTTCCCCATCGACCGCCACGACACCGCGAAGGCCTTGGGCTTCGACCGCCCGACGCGCAATTCACTCGACTCGGTGGCCGACCGCGACTTCGTGCTGGAAACTCTCGCGGCTTCGGCCATCTGCGCCACCCACCTCTCGCGCCTTGCGGAGGAAATCGTCATCTGGTCCACCGCCCAGTTCCGCTTCGTGAAGCTGTCCGACAAATTCACCACCGGCTCCTCCATCATGCCGCAGAAGCGCAACCCCGATGCGGCGGAGCTGGTGCGCGCCAAGCCGGGCCGCATCCTCGGCGCCCTCACCGCATTGCTTGTGGTGATGAAGGGCCTGCCGCTCACCTATTCCAAAGACATGCAGGAAGACAAGGAACCGGCCTTCGACGCCTTCGATTCGCTCTCCCTCGCCATTGCGGCGACGACAGGCATGGTGAAGGACATAGCGCCGAACGAAAAGGAAATGCGCAAGGCCGCAGCCTCCGGATTCTCCACCGCCACCGATCTTGCCGACTGGCTCGTCCGTACACTGAAGATGCCGTTCCGCGAGGCGCATCATGTGACCGGCAGTCTCGTGGCGCTGGCTGAGAAGAAGGGCGTGGACTTGCCGGAACTCACCCTCGCCGACATGCAGACGGTCGAGCCCCGCATCATCCGCGATGTGTTCAAGGTGCTGACGGTCGAAGCCTCCGTCGCCTCGCGCCGGAGCTTCGGCGGCACCGCGCCCAAAAATGTGAAGCGCGAAGCGGCGCGCTGGCTTAAGCTGCTCAAGGCTTGAGAGGGATCGCCATGCGCGCCATTCTGATGATGCTGGCTCTGGCCGTGGCGCTCGCCGCCTGCGGGGTGCGCAACGATCCCGAATTGCCGCCCGGCACGCCCAAGCCAGGCAAACCGCCAGACACCACCAAGACCATCATAGCCAAACCCGGCGACACGCCAGACTGATCATGCATCATTTTTCTTACCGGAACGGCATCCTCCACGCCGAGGATGTGGACCTGAAGGCGCTGGCCGATGAAATTGGCACGCCCTTCTATTGCTATTCCACCGCCACCCTCACCCGCCACTACAAGGTGATGACGGATGCCTTCGCGGGCACCGATCACATGCTCTGCTATGCCATGAAGGCCAATTCCAACCAGGCCGTCATCAAGACCATGGCGGATCTGGGCGCCGGCATGGATGTGGTGTCGGAAGGCGAGCTTCGCCGCGCGCTGGCGGCCGGAGTCCCCGCCCGCAAGATCGTCTTTTCCGGCATCGGCAAGACGGCGCGCGAAATGGCGCTGGCGCTCAAGGAAGGCATCGCCTGCTTCAATATCGAATCCGAGCCCGAGCTTGAATTGCTGGCCAGCGTGGCGCAACGCACCGGCCAGCGCGCCAAGGTGTCGATCCGCGTCAACCCCGATGTCGATGCGAAGACGCATCACAAGATCACCACCGGCAAGGCCGAAAACAAGTTCGGCATTTCCTATGCAAGGGCCGAACAGGTCTATGCCCGCGCCGCCTCCCTCTCCGCCCTTGACGTGGCGGGGATCGACATGCACATCGGCAGCCAGATCACCGAGCTCGAACCCTTCGAGCAGGCCTTCAGGGTAATGGCCGATCTCGCGGCGATGCTGAAGTCGAAAGGCCATAACATCCGCCATCTCGATCTGGGCGGCGGCCTGGGCGTTCCCTATCGCGGCACCAATGATGTTCCTCCGCACCCGGATGAATATGCCCAGATGATCAAGCGCACGCTCGGCCATCTGGGTCTTAAGTATATGATCGAGCCGGGGCGGATGATCGCCGGCAATGCCGGCATCCTCGTGTCGCGCGTCATCTATGTGAAGGAGGGAGATGAAAAGCACTTCATCATCCAGGACGCGGCGATGAACGACCTGATCCGCCCCACGCTTTATGACGCCTATCACGAGATCATCCCCGTGGCGGAGCCGCACGGCGAGTCTTCCATCACCGCCGATGTGGTGGGGCCGGTTTGTGAATCCGGTGATTATCTGGCGAAGGACAGGAAGCTCCCGGCGATGAAGGACGGAGACCTTCTCGCCACCATGACGGCGGGCGCTTATGGCGCGGTCCAGTCCGGCACCTACAATTCACGCCCGCTGGTGCCGGAAGTGCTGGTGAAGGACAACCGCTGGGCCCTCGTCCGCCCCCGCCAGACCTATGAAGAGCTGATCGGGCTCGACCGCCTGGCAAGCTGGCAGTAAAGGGAAATCGTCCTCTCCCGCGTGCGGGAGAGGACGGGACCCGTTGCAAACGCAACGGGGAGGTGAGGGGACACCGGATGCCCCCTTAATCGTGATCCTTTGCGCTGGGCACAATTCGGCCCTTCTGTGTTAGCATGATCGCCAACATGAACTCAGCGCCCCCTCGCTCCGTGTCCTTTGCGATTTCCCGCGCCCGCCTGGCGCTGGCGGCGGAAGCCTTGTGGGCGCTGCTGCTGTGGCCGCTGCTGATCGCCGGGCTCACCCTCGCCTTCATCTTTTCCGGCCTTCCCGCCTGGCTGCCACCTGCCCTCAGACTCGCCATCCTGATCCTCGCGGCAATCGCCTTCGCCGTCTCGCTCTGGCCTCTCAGGCATTTCCGCTGGCCTACCGAAAAACAGGCGATGCGCCGGGTCGAAATGCAATCTGGCCTCACCCATCGCCCCGTCTCCTCCGCCGATGACCAATTGGCCGAAGGCAATTTGGCGCTGTGGGACGTGCACCGGAAGCGCGAACTGGCGCGCCTCACGGATTTGAAAGCCGGTGCGCCCCGCTCGCGGTGGAGCGCGCTTGATCCCAAGGCCCTGCGCCTGCCGGTGGCGCTCGCTCTCATCGCCAGTGTCGTGCTCGGCCCTGGCACACCGCGCCGCAATTTTGCCGATGCGCTGGCCTTCACGCGTCCCGCTGCGGTTCCGGGACAGATGCTCGATGCCTGGCTGAAGCCCCCCGCCTATACGGCAAAGCCGCCCATCCTGCTCACCAGCCCGGCGATGGTGGAGCATCTCAGGGCCGAGCCTGAATTGACCGTGCCGGAAAATTCCGTGCTCACCCTCAGGCTTTCGCAGGCGAAGGCGCCTGAGCTCACCCTCACCGATCCCGAGACGGGCGCACCGTTGAAAGGCATCGTTCCCAAAACCCAGACCGGCGCCACAGGCTATCAGGCTGAGGTGAAGCTTACCCGCCCGGCGCTCATTTCGCTCACCGACAACGGCAACACGGTCGCCCAGTGGCGCATCCTCCTCACGCCGGATCGCGCCCCCACCATCACCATGACCGAGTTGCCCTCGGGCGATTCCTCGGGCACCACCACCGTCAAGTGGAAGGCCGAGGATGATTATGGCGTAACAGGCATCACCGCCGATATCTCGCTCTCCGACGATCAGGACGATGGCTATGGCATCGATGGCAACGGCATCTTTCTTTACGACCCGCCGAAATTCCCGATCGTGATGCGCAAGTCGGCGGCGAAAACCGAAACCGGAACCTCATCAGCCAATCTCGCCGAACATCCCTGGGCAGGTTTCATGGTTGAGATGACGCTCACCGCCACCGATGCAGCGGGCCATAGGGTGGACAGCGAAATCCGCCGTTTCCGCATGCCGGAGCGCATCTTCACAAAGCCATTGGCCCGCGCCCTGATCGAGCAGCGCCGCCATTTGATCGTCAAGCCGGAGGAAAACGGCCAGGTCGCGCAGATGCTCTCGGCCCTCGTCGAATACCCGCAAGGCCTGATTGACCGCAGCGGCGACTATCTCGCCATCGCCGCCATCATCTCGCGCCTCAATGCCGCCGCCGATCAGGACGATGTGGATGTGGCCGTCAATCTTCTATGGCAGGCAGCGGTGGGCATCGAGGATGGCCAGATGGCTTCTGCCAAGGCGGAGCTTGAAGCGGCCCGCAAGGAACTGGAGCAGGCGCTGGCCGAAGGCGCGCCCCCGGAACGCATCGCCAAACTGATGGACAAAATGCGCAGCGCCATGGACCGCTACATGAAGTCCATGCGCGAGGAGGCGCAGCGGAACGGGCAGCAGGATCAGGGCGGCGATCGGCAGAACCAGAATCTCAAGATGGTAACGCCGCAGGATCTGCAGAAGATGCTCGACATGATCGACCGTCTTGCCCAGAGCGGCGCCAATGACGCGGCCAAGGATCTGCTCGCCCAGCTCGATGACATTCTGCGCAATCTGCAAATGGTGCCGCAGCAGGGCCAGGCGCAGAACGGCCAGAACGATCCGCTCAACAACATGCTGGACCAGCTGACCGACCTGATGCGCCGCCAGCAAAAGCTGATGGATCAGACACAGCGCATGCCTGAGCAGGGCGATGGCGGCATCACCGACCAGCCTGGGCAGGAGCCCGGCAACAAGGGTGGCCAACCCTCGCCCAATGATCTGGCCGGCCAACAGGGCGCACTCGGCGATCTTCTCGATCAGATGATGCGTGAGATGGGCCGCAACGGCATGAGCCCGCCGCAGAGTTTCGGCGACGCGGGCCGCAACATGAAGGGCGCCGAAGGCTCGCTCCGCGGCCAGGACCGTGATCAGGCGCTGGGCCAGCAGGGCGAGGCGCTCTCGCAGCTCCGGGAAGGCGCCAAGGGCCTGGCGCAGCAGTTGCGCCAGCGCGGCCAGGGCCAGCAGGGAAGCCAGGGGCGCGATGGCGAAGCGCGGGGCGACGACACCGACCCGCTGGGCCGCCCCAACCGCTCCAACAGCCCAGACACCGGGCCGGACCGGAATATCCTGCCCACCGAACAGGCGCTGCGGCGGGCGCGCGAAATCCTCGACGCGCTGCGCTCCAAGGTTGGCGAGCAGGGGCTCCAGCCCATTGAGCGCGGCTATATCGAGCGCCTGCTGCGCGGCCTTTACTGAGAGGCCTGCCGGAGCGTCACGGAACCCGCCTTGAGCGTCCAGCCCGAAGGCGTGCGGAGCAGATCGTCAACCGGGCCCGCGCCGGGCAAATCAGCACCTTTGGAAATCGCCTTGATCTCGGTGCGGGTAACCGTCTTTACTTCCACGAAGGCAACGCCATCCGCCACCGCCAGCAGCCGGTAGCCGAGCACCGGCGATTCGTTGCGATAGGGCAGCAGGGGCGGGTTGCCGCCGCCTTCCACGCTGTCGGTGGCGCCGGTGATCAGGGGATCGGCGGCCTCGGCGCGGGGCGAGGGCGCGATGATTTTTTTCTTCTTTGCCGCACCGGGGAAATTCAGCCCCATGTCGGCGGGCGGGTCTTTCATGCCCTGCAGGCGGAAGATCATGCCCGCCGCAAACCCGGCACAGGAGAGCGCCAGCGACACCGATATGAAGACGGTGGCGACATCGGAGGCGCGAAGCCGCTTGCGGGTGGCCATGGCGCATCATCGCTGCCCAGCCTTGCGCGGGGCGGGACACAAATTTGTGATTGGGCAGGCAACTGTGATGCACGTCACAGGCAACGCCGCGCGCTCTGCTAGCTTGAGCAGGCAAGTGAAACGCAGGCCTACACCGCAAGCCGATGGTGGCTCGCTACCATCGGAGTGGTCCAGCGTTCTGAACGGGAGGGCGGCTCAAGGCCCCCTCTGCTGCCTTCCCGTTCAAACTTGCCCTTCATCTTCCGGAAAGGCCGGTGCACAGTCCTCCCCATCAAGAGGACCCGCGTGGATTTTTCCGCCTTCATCACCCCCTATTGGCTGCAGCAGGGCCTGAACGCCCTGATGCTGGCGAGCCTGTATGTCACGCTGGCCGTCGCCTATGCGTTGCTTCAGGGAATCACCAACCGCATCGTACTGTCCTTTGGCGATGTGGCGAGCTTTGGGGCGATTGCCGCCATGGGCGGCGCTTTCTGGGCCATGGTAAAGGGCTATGACGGTTTTCCCGTCCTGATGATCGCCTTGGGATTCTGCCTTGTGGCCTCTGCCGCACTGGGCCGCGCCAGCCATGCCGCCGTGTTCGGGCGGATCGCCAGCCAGCCCGGCCAGGCGGTGATGATCGCCTCCATCGGGTTCTCCATCACGCTGCGCGAATTTCTGCGCCTGTCGACTGGCTCGAAGGACCAATGGCTGCCGCCCCTCTTCGACAGCGGCTTCACCCTCTGGGACGGTGATTTTCCCGTGCAGATCGGCATTCCGCAAATCACTGTCATGTCTGCCGCAGCCCTGTCCGTGATGCTGGTTCTTGCCGTCATGCGCTTCACGTCTGGCGGACGCCTCTGGCGCGCGGTGGCGCAAAATTCGCAGATGGCCTTGTTGTGTGGAGTCGATACCAATAAGGTCTTCGCCTGGTCCTTCGCCGCCGCCAGCGCGCTGGCCGGGCTTTCAGGATGGTTTGTGACCGTGGCCTATGGCGGGGTGAGTTTCGCCATGGGGCTGGTGCTGGGCTTCAAGGCCATGTTCGCCGCCATCATCGGCGGTTTCGGCCGCATCGAGGGGGCGATTGCCGGCGGTATTTTTCTGGCTGTGCTCGAAACGCTGTGGACGGCGCTCCTTCCCCTCGCCTATCGTGACATGGCGGCCTTCGGCATCATCATCTTCATTCTGGTGCTGAAGCCCGAGGGGCTGCTGGGCAGCGCCCACCGCCGTGACAGCGAGGTCTGACATGATCACCCGCCGCTCTGCCTTGCTCGCCTGCCTGGCGCTCGCCGCCTGCGGGGACGATTCCAAAACGCCCTATCTGGAATTCATCGGCGGCGGCTTCATCTTCAACTATCGCACCGCCGATCATTATTATGGCTTCGTCGCCCGCCGCAAGAAGCCGCTGCCCGAGGGGGCCGTGCTGGAGGCCAGCTTCGAGGTGCCGGGCGGGCCGAATCAGGTGCTCCGCGAAACCTCCTCCGAGGGCAAGCTGCAATACACCTTCCAGACCGGCGACCTGCGCGGCATTGAGAAGGGCCACCCCTACAAGGCCGTGCTGCGCGTGCTGGACGGAACCTCGGGGGCCGAGCTTGCCCGCTACGAAAAAACCTTCACCACCGAGGTCGATGAAACCTCGCTGCCCGAAGGCCCGCTTGTCGTCGGCCCCGGCTACCAGCAGCCAGCACCCCAGTGATCAGTGGCGGAAATGCCGGACGCCGGTGAACACCATCGCCAGCCCCGCCTCATCCGCCGCCTTGATCACATCGTCATCCTTGATCGAGCCGCCGGGCTGGATCACCGCCGTGGCCCCCGCCTCCGCCGCCTGCAACAGCCCGTCACGGAACGGAAAGAACGCGTCCGACGCCACCACCGAGCCTTTCACCAGGGGCTCCGCCAGCCCGGCGATCCTGGCCGCATCTTCCGATTTCCTGACCGCGATCCGCGCTGAATCGACCCGGCTCATCTGGCCGGCGCCGATGCCCACCGTCGCCCCGTCCCTTGCATAGACAATCGCATTGGACTTCACATGCTTCGCCACCTTGAAGGCAAAACGCAGGTCGGACAGTTCCTGCGCCGTCGGCTGGCGCTTGGTCACGCAGGTGAGAGTCAGGCTGTCGACCGTTGCCTGATCCCGCGACTGGACGAGCAGCCCCCCGGCAATGGTCTTGACGGTCAGGCCCGGCGCATCGGGGGCGGGAAGCTTGTCGAGCAGCAGGAGGCGCAGGTTCTTCTTGGACGCCACCGCCGCGATCGCCTCTTCCTCCGCGCCGGGCGCCACGATCACCTCGGTGAACAGTGCGATGATCTCCTTCGCAGTTGCGAAATCAAGCCTGCGGTTGAGGGCGATGATGCCGCCGAAGGCGCTGACCGGATCACAAGCCAGCGCCTTCTTGTAAGCATCGATCAAACTTGTCCCCTCCGCCACGCCGCACGGATTGGCGTGTTTCACGATCACGCAGGCGGGCGTGTCAGTTCCGAATTCCGCAAGACATTCAAGGGCCGCATCGGTGTCGTTGAGATTGTTGTAGGAGAGTTCCTTGCCTTGCACCTGCCGCGCCGAGGCGACACCCGGGCGCTGATCCGTAGTTGTATAGACAGCGGCTTGCTGGTGCGGATTCTCGCCATAGCGCAACACTTGAAGCCGCCTGCCCCCCACCGCGAACCAGTCGCCCAGGGGCTCGCCCAGTTCGCGGCCGAACCACTGCGAAATTGCTGCGTCATAGGCCGCCGTGCGCCCGAAGGCCTTGGCCGCCAGGCGCTTCCGGGTGGCCAGCGATGTGGCGCCATTGTGCGCGGTAAGTTCTTCTAATACCGAAGAATAATCCGATGGCTCGACGATCACCGTCACGCTCTCATGGTTTTTCGCCGCCGCCCGGATCATCGCCGGGCCGCCCACGTCGATATTTTCCACCGTGTCGTCATAGGCGGCCCCCCGCGCCACCGTGGCCTCGAAGGGGTAGAGGTTCGCCACCAGCAGGTCGATGTCGGCAATCCCATGTTTCTGCTGCGCCGCAACATGTTCGGCGTTGCCGCGCACCGAAAGCAGCCCGCCATGGACTTTCGGGTGCAGCGTCTTCACCCGCCCATCCATGATTTCGGGGAATCCCGTCACCGTGGCAACGTCTGTCACTGCCAGCCCCGCTTGGGCCAGGGCCTTGGCTGTGCCGCCGGTCGAGAGAAGCGTGACCCCCCGCTCCGCCAGCGACCGGGCAAACTCGATGAGGCCGGTCTTGTCGGAAACCGAGAGAAGGGCGCGGCGGATCGGCCTGTCCATGCGTGAAAATCCTTGAAGGCGGAAAACCGCCAGATAGCACGGCGCGCGGCTCACGCCACGGGAAAGTCAGCTGTCCCGCTGCTTTTTGAACGCCCAGTTCACCCGCTCCGGCCGCCCGGCTAGACCTCTGATAACGATCTGCCGGCTTTTGCGGGGGCCGGGGCCGCTGGCCAGCGAGATGCTGTCTTCAAGCTGGGCCTGCCCGCCGCGCGCCGAAAACACCCAGCGCCCGCCACCCGGCAGAGCCAGCGCAATGGCGCCATTTGGCCCCGCCTCCGGCTTGATGGCGGGATGGAGATGGAAGCGGAGCGTGAAGGCCTGCGGCTCACCGTCGGGCTGGGCCATCTGTGTCAGCCTGTCCTCGCCCCGGAAATCGGTGCCATTGGCGGCAAGAAAGAACTCCCGCGCGTGCAGCAGGCCATTGGCGGCATGCTGCGCCTGCGCTTTGAGCAAAAGCCCATGCGGTGTGGTCACCAGATCGGCGGAGATCGGCCTTTGCGCCACGCGCCTGGCCCGCCTGGCGAAGAACCCTTGCAGCGCCTGTTCGCTTTGGCCTTCCAGCGCCAGCGTGGAGTGGGCGGAGGCCGAGCAGGAGGCCTGCCGCCAGCGTTCCGAGGCGCGCGGCGGCGCCCCGCAATTGGTGACAATGCGCTGCGGCCCGTCGGAAAGCTCGAAGGCCAGCGCGCTCTGGCACACGCCTTCCGCCCCCGTATCGGCAATCACCACGCTCTGCCCCTGCGCCAGGCGGCAGAAGCCGGAGTGGGCGGCTTGCGACAGCGGGCGGCCCAGCACCTCATCACGCGACAGCACCGCGCGCACCAGACCGGGTTGGGGGTGCGTCACCCCCTGGAACACCGCCAGTCCGCCATCGCCATGGCAGAGCATGCGCAGCATCGGCAAGGCGCGCTCGATGGCGGCATTCATTTCGCGGGGAATGGCGACGCGCTGCGCCTCAAGCGCCAGCCGGAGCGGCAGGAGCTGGGCCAGCACGGACAGCAAGGTAGCCGGGCACCGGTCAACCGGCCCGCCATCGGCCAGAATGAGGGTGGGCAGGATCGCCGCCAGCCGGGAAAGGGCCTCATCGCGAAGTCCGCCGCCGCCCCGGAATGTCAGCCCGGTAGCAAGCAGCGCCGCGCAGCGCGCCAATTCACCTTCGGGCGTTTGCGCCCGCTGGCGAGCCAGAATCCGCGCCTCGGACGCCATTCTCAAATAAAATAGCGACTCGAAACGATTAGAAGATCCATCGAGAAAGAACTGTGCAAATTGGGCGCAGGCCGCGAGGCGGCGGCAAGAAGAGAGAAAGCCGCTGGTGCGCGGCTGGGCATGCCAGATCTCGAACAGGCTCCGCGCATAGGTGCGGTAAAGGTCTTGGGCCGTGGCCTCGAGATGCAGCAGCCAACCGAAAGACGTCAGCTCGTCCCGCCACGCCGCATGGGGCGGAACGATGGAAAACACGTCTGCTGGCTGGCACTCGACGGTCGCGCCGCCGAAACAGAACAGCCCCCGGTAAAGGGCCCGCGCCAGTTCGGGCTTGCCCGGCTGAAGTGCGGGAATGCGCCCCGACAGGCCGGAAAATCCGCCGCCTGCCACGCTGCCCAGCCGGTCGCGCAGGGCGGCCAATCCCGCCCGGGCCAGAACGCCTTCTGGCGCGCCGCCCGCTGTCCTCGCCAAACCCGCCATGTCCCTCGAACCCGCTGGAAGGCCGCCACTGTGGCGAGGGCGTGGTTAATGATTTGCTAACGAAGGTCAGAAAGTTTTCGTTAATCCGGCGGCAAAGAAGCCGTCCATGCCCATCGATGGGAGAGTGCGCAGGAATCCGTCGGCCGTGACCATCGCCGGATCGGGCATCACCGCCGGAACGAGGCTGAAATCGGAATGTTTCTTGAGAAAAGCCGTCACCTGCTTCTCGCCCTCCTGCGGCTCGAGTGAGCAGGTGCAATAAACCAGCCTGCCACCCGGCTTCACCAGCGTTGCGGCATGGGCCAGCATCTTCCATTGCAGTTCCACCAGCGCCCCGATCTGCTCCGCCGTCTTGAGATAGGGCAGGTCAGGATGGCGGCGGATCGTGCCGGTGGCCGAACAGGGCGCATCCAGCAGCACCGCGTCAAACATCTCCTGCGGCCGGTAATCGAAGACGTCAGCCGTCACCACCTCCGCCGCAAAGCCGGTGCGGCGGAGATTCTCGCGCAACCTTTCCAGCCGGGCCGCCGAGACATCGAGCGCGGTGACTGAAGCCCCCATGGCGCACAGCTGCAGCGTCTTGCCGCCCGGCGCGGCGCAGAGGTCGAGCACCCGCTTTTTCCGCACATCGCCCAGGAGCTTGACCGGCAGCCCCGCGGCGGCATCCTGCACCCACCATTGGCCTTCCGCAAAACCGGGGAGTTTCTCGACTGACGCGACACCCTTCAGCCGGATCGCCCCCGTCGGCAAAAGCGTCCCGCCCAGTTCCGCCGCCCAGTGTTCTAAATCATTCTTGACGTTTACGTCAAGATCAGGTTCTTGCATGTGAGCCTGCGCAATCGCGCGCGTGCGATCCTCCCCATAGGTTTTCACCCAGCGCGTCCACAGCCAGTCCGGCGTGTTGAGGCGCGGCGCTTCGAGCCCGTCCAGCAGAGCAACGCCGCCCGCCGCCACCTTGCGCAGCACGGCATTGATGAGCCCTGAAAAATGCCTGGCCCCTTGGTCTTCCTTGGCGAGGCGCACCGAAAGGTCGATCACCGCATGGGGCGGCAAGGCCATGAACAGCAATTGCGTGGCCCCCGCCAGAAGGATGAGGGGCGCTGCCCCCGCCTTGCGCGGCAGCGGCTTGTCGAGAAAGGACGCCAGCACGGCTTCCGCTTCGCCCTTGTGGCGAAGTGCTGTCAGCGTCAGCGCCATCACGAAACCTCGGTCGCGCGGGTCGAGCGCCGCGATCAGGGGCGCGCCGTCCCACAACTCGTCGAACGGCCGCCGCTCCACGAGGATGCCGTGGAGCAGCCCCATGGCGAGCCTGCGGGCAGAGAGGCCCGCCGTGTCCTGATGATCCACGGAAATTACCCCCAGGGCCCGCCGCGCTGCGGTTGGGCGTCCGCCCGGCTGGCAGAGGGTGCGCCCATCTCCTGGGCGATCTGCTTCAGCGCCGCGATGCGGTTCTCGGTGGCGGGGTGGGTTGAGAAGAGATTGTCCATGCCCCGCCCCGACAGCGGATTGATGATGAACAGTGGCGCCGTGGCCGGATTGGCCTCCGCCGGTTCATTGACGACGCGGTGCGCCATGCGGTCGATCTTGACGAGGGCCGAGGCCAGCGCCATCGGCTTGCCGGAAATCTCCGCCCCGCCCCGGTCGGCACCATATTCCCGCGTGCGGCTGATCGCCATCTGAACCAGCGCCGCCGCCATGGGAGCCAGGATGATCATCAGGATCGAGCCCAATGCCCCCAGCGGATTGTTGCGGTCGCGGGAGCCGCCGAAGAACATGCCGAAATTGGCCAGCATGGAAATGGCGCCCGCCAGCGTCGCCGTCAGCGTCATCAGCAGCGTGTCGCGGTGGCGCACATGGGCAAGTTCATGCGCCATCACGCCTTCGATCTCATCCGGCGACAATGTTGCGAGGAGGCCAGTGGTGGCGGCCACGGCGGCGTTCTGCGGATTGCGCCCCGTCGCAAAGGCGTTGGGCTGCGGATTGTCCATCACATAGACTTTCGGCATCGGCAGCCCGGCGCGCTGCGCCAGCCGTTCCACGATGGCGTAATATTCAGGGGCCGAGGCGCGGTCCACCTGCTGCGCGCCATGCATGGAAAGCACCATGCGGTCGGCATTCCAGTAGGCGAAGAGATTGGTGCCGGCGGCAAAGACGAAGGCGATGATCATGCCCGTCTCGCGCCCCAGCAGATAGCCCACGGCCAGGAACAGCCCGGTCATCGCCGCCATCAGCAGGCCGGTGCGCAGCGTATTCATCGGGGCATTTCTCCTTGCATCTCCAAAGTCATGCTTATCATATGTGCACCATGGAAAACACCGGCAAGCCCTTGTCCCCCGAAGCCCGCCGCGCCCTCGCCGAAGCCGAGGCCCGGCGCAAGGCGGCCACGCCGCGGGATCTGCCACCCGAAGTCAACGGCACGAACGGCCCCGAACCCACCCGTTTCGGCGACTGGGAGAAAAAAGGCATCGCCAGCGATTTCTGATTCCCATTTTCCTTCCGCGAGTTTCAAGGAGGGCGGCGGGGTACGGAATCATTCTGAATCTCTTCTTCACCTGTCATTCCGGCGAAAGCCGGAAACCAGACCTTCAACCCGCACAGCCGTGGCCAAGTCTGGGTCCCGGCTTACCGCCGGGATGACAGGCAGAGGATGCAGCCTTTGCATCCTCACCCCGCTGACCCAGGACCAAAACGAAATTGACAGAGTCAATTTGAGAGCCCTCAATTTGGCAACTTAAATGCAACCGGCACCAACATAAAAAACACGCCGCACCACGCGCTTTCACGCCAAAAGCATCGAAAAACCCTGTAAAAACAGACCTAGGAAATGTTTCACATGAAACATCAACCGGAATTTTTATTGCGTATCTTCACCCGTAATTTCAGTCACCCGAATCCCAATTCCGCCCGCACCTTTTCCGCCGTCACGCCATTCTGCCGCAGTGAAAGCAGCGACGGGCTTCCGGCACTCTTCGAGAGCTTATCGCCCGCCTCATCGCGGATAAGATCGTGGTGGGTGTAGAGCGGCGTGGCGAACCCCAAAAGTTTTTGCAACTTGATATGGAGCGGCGTTGCCGCTTCGATGTCCTTGCCGCGCACCACATGGGTGATGCCCTGCAGGTGGTCATCAGTCACCACCGCGATGTGGTACCATGATCCGACGCGCGGCTTGGCGATCACCGCGTCGCCCCATAACGCAGTATCGCCAGAAGCTTTGAGCCGCCAGCCATACTGCTCACCGGCGGCGATGCGCCGCTCCGCCTCATCGCGCGAAAGGTTGCGGCAGGTTCCGCCATAAAGCGGCACGCCGTCGGGATCCTTCTCCTCCCGCGCATGGGCGAGCGACTCCTTCCGCGAACAGAAGCAGGGATAGACGGCATCCATCGCCCAGAGCCGCGAGATGTTCTCTTCATAGTCAGCGAAATGTTCGCTCTGCACGCGCACCGGCTCTTCCCAGCCGAGGCCCAGCCAGGCGAGATCGTCCAGTATCTGCGCCGCATGGGCTATCGTGCAGCGCGTGATGTCGGTATCCTCAATCCGCACCAGAAAGCGGGCGTCTTCGGCTTTCGCCATCCGCCAGTTCAGCAGCGCCGAATAGGCATGGCCCAGATGCAGGAGACCATTGGGGCTGGGGGCGAAACGGAATGCGTGGCGGGCCATCGCCTGCTAATGGAATGGCGATGGGCAAAAATCAAATCCTCGCCACCGATGACGATCTCGCTGCCGCCATCGCGGCGCTGCTGGCCATCGAACCACGCTTTCAGGCGGTGATCGACATGCATGGTCATCCGCCGCTCCGCCGTGACGAGGCCAGTCTCAAGGCCCTGCTGCGCATCATCACCGATCAGCTCATTTCATTGAAAGCCGGAGCCGCCATCTGGTCGAGGCTTGAGAACCATCTCGCCCCCTTCGATCCGGCTTTTGTTGCCGCCGCGAGCGAAGACCATCTGATGTCGCTCGGCCTGTCGCGCGCCAAGGCCCGGAGTTTCATCGCCGTGGCGGATACCGTTGCTTCGGGTAAGCTCGACTTCACAAGAACTCGCGCAGCTGGATGCCGAATCGGCAGCCAAATCCCTGACCGCGCTGCGCGGCATTGGCCCGTGGACGGCGGATATCTTCCTTCTGTCGGGGCTTGGGCATGCCGACGCATGGCCCGCCGGCGACCTGGCCCTGCAGGCTGCGGCCCATGATTTACTCGGGCTATCCAAACGCCCGGATCACCGTGAAATGGCGGGCCTTGCCGAACGCTGGCGTCCCCACCGCGCCACCGCCGCGCGCCTGCTGTGGAGCCATTACCGCGGCCTCAAGGGCATGGGACAGGCTGTCACATAGGGGGCTTCACAGCGCCGTCACACAAGATATAGTAAGCACCTGGAGGTACTGATGAGGTTCGCGTGCATCACGGAGCCGTAGCGCCGGAAGCCTGCCCCGCCCTGGTCCTCAACGCGGACTTCCGCCCGTTGAGTTACTACCCCCTGTCACTGTGGAGCTGGCAGGACACCATCAAGGCTGTGTTCCTCGACCGCGTGAACATCGTCTCCGAATATGACCGCGTGGTGCGGAGCCCCACCTTCGAATTCCGCCTGCCCAGCGTCGTCTCGCTCAAGACCTATGTGAAGCCCTCGCGCACGCCTGCCTTCACGCGGTTCAACGTGTTCCTGCGCGACCGTTTCACCTGCCAGTATTGCGGCGACCACGAGGACCTGACCTTCGATCACGTCATCCCGCGCTCCAAAGGCGGCCAGACGACGTGGGAGAATGTCGTGACGGCCTGTTCGCCCTGCAATCTCGCCAAGGGCGGCTACATGCCCCAGGATGTGCGCATGCATCCCGCCCAGAAGCCGCAATGCCCCAGCGTGTCGCAGCTTCATTCCAACGGCCGCCTGTTCCCGCCCAACTATCTGCATGACAGCTGGCAGGATTATCTTTACTGGGATACCGAACTCGATCCCTGACGCAGGAAGGCGCGCGCCGCCACAAAGGCCAGCGCCGCCGAGATCACCGCGTTCCATCCCGCCAACGACAGGCCGAAGATGCGCAGCGCCGGGGCATCGCACATCACCGCCGGTTTCGAGAGATCGGGAAGGCCAGTCAGGCTGCCGCCGCCGGTGCAGGCCGTTGGCCCCTGCCAGAACTTCCATTCAACGCCCGCATGATAGATGCCGAACACCATGCTGGCCGCCCACAGGACCGCCAGCAGCAGGAAGCCATTGCGCGCCAGGCCGGGCCTGCCGCCCGAGGCCAATGCGAACAGCGCCGCCAGCGGCACGCCCGCATAATAGGCCCAGCGCTGCTTGAGGCAGAGTTCGCACGGCGCATAGCCGAAATATTCGAAGATCCACGCGCCCGCGATGGTGGCAAAGGCCACCAGCGCCAGCAGCCAGAATGTCTGTTTGTTGGTCAGGCTCAGCATGAGGTCAGGGCTCCCGAACCGCCAAGATATTTGGCGGCGAAATAGAGGATGATGAGGATAAGCGCCGCCATGGCGGCAATGAGGCCGAGGCGGCGCTCGATGAACTGCCGGATCGGTTCGCCCCAGCGCTTCAAGGCCCAGGCCAGTGCGAAGAAGCGCAGGCCCCGCGCGATGATGCAGGACAGCACGAAGAACACGAAGCTGATGTGTGCTGCGCCCGCAAGGATCGTCACCACCTTGATGGGCGGCAGATGCGCGAGGCCGGAGGTGACGAGCAGCACCAGCAGCGTGTCATCCCCCGCGCAGGCCTTGAGCTGATTGAAGGCCTCGAGCTTGCCGTAGAATTCCAGCACCGGCTTGGCAAAATGCTCGAAGGCCAGCGCCCCGATGAGATAGCCGGCAATACCGCCCAGCGTCGAAGCGACGGTGGCCACTGCCGCATAGCGATAGGCGCGCGTTGGCCTGGCCAGCGCCATGGGAATGAACAGCACATCGGCGGGCACGAGGAACACCGAGCTTTCGACAAAGGCGATGACGGCCAGCCACAGCTCCGCCGATTTGCGCGCGGCGAGGGAGAGCGTCCAGTCATAAAGTTTGCGCAGCATGGAATCTCAATCGTGAAAGGATTTGGCGGAGCGGAGCTTCTTGGTGGTCGAGCGCTTGGCTTTCGAATCGAGCCGCCGCGTCTTGGACGCCTTGGTGGGCCTTGTGGCGATGCGCCGCCGGGGCCTCACCGCCGCCTTGCGCAGCAGGACCGCCAGCCGGTCGATCGCCGCCTCGCGGTTGCGCTCCTGCGAGCGGAACTCCTGCGCGGTGATGACGAGAATGCCTTCCTGCGTGAGCAGCCGCCCGGCCAGAGGCTTGAGCCGCGCCTTCAGGTCTTCCGGCAGAAAGGCATTGGCCACGTCATAGCGAAGCTCAACGGCGGTTGAGACCTTGTTGACGTTTTGCCCACCCGGCCCCGAGGCGCGGATGAAGCTGAAGCTTAAATCCCTAGGGTCAAGGCTTATGGAATCGGTGATCCGGATCATCCTAAAGGTGTCTTAGCCTTTCCGGTTGACGGCGCAAGCCGCCGCCCCTAATCCACCCGCCGCAAGCCTCTGTGGCGGAATGGTAGACGCGGCAGACTCAAAATCTGTTGCTCGCAAGGGCGTGGGGGTTCGAGTCCCTCCAGGGGCACCAGCTATCAAATCAATTGGTTAGCAGCATTTTCTGGTTTCTCGACCGGAGCCAATGGTTGAGCTTGAGGTTCCGCTGCGGTTCCGGCGGTGCAAATTTACGACCTGTCGGCTCGCTGTTACCGCCAGCATGAGCGCAATACTCGTCGCTTCAAGACCGCTGCATCGCCGATCACCGACGTCGATGGCCTGACGACCGATCTTGCGAGGGGTGGCGATTGTCATGCTAGTCAGGCCGTGCCACTGCGTTGGATTGTGAGCTTCGGCTTGCCTAAATTGTTGTAACTCTTGACAACCTCGCAGCGGGGAAACTTTCTATCATCGCCATTCGTGAACCGTATAACTAGGGATTGACGTATTCGGTAACTTGAACCGAATTGGCCGTTAGGGCAGACTTGCAGCCCAAGCTCAATTCTTGATGCGTTGGCTGCACAAAAACGAACTCGCTCCTAATGGGATGGCATGAATGACAACCTTTTACCCGCCGACTTCCGGCAGTCACGATTTTTCCAAGGCGACACTCTCTGACATTGATACAATCCAATTCAATCCTGGCGGGTATGTCATCTTTTCCTCCGCCCAGTTTGACGGGGTGCAGATTCTGAATAACGTCACCCTCAAGGGAGGGACTTCGTCCAATTACTTATTTGTCCACCTTGATGACAGCCATACCACGCTAGACGCGCGTGGCTGGCAATTCGAAAGCTGGAATGATCCATACGACCAGATCATCAGGTTGGACGGTTCATCGGGCAACGATGTCATTCACGGACCGAATCAAGGGTCTTCAATTTTTGGCTTCGGCGGAACCAACCAGATGTTCGGTGGTTCGGGCGATGACACGATTGTGAGCAACGAAGATGATTTTGCGGATAAAATTGATGGCGGCACCGGAAACGACTACGTCATCGTGTACAGGTCAGGTTCAACAGCCGCTTTTACGATCAACTTGCTACATGGGGGCGGGGGAACCGACATTGGCGACGGCACAACATTGAAACATTTTGACGGCCTTCTCTTTGAAGGCGGATCGGGAAGCGATCGTGTCGTCGGAGGAAACGGACTGAGCGATACGCTCCTCGACAATTTATCAGGCGGAGGAGGCAACGACTTTCTTAAGGGGTTAGATGGAAATGATCAGCTTAACGGCGGAACTGGCAACGATACTCTGATTGGTGATGCAGGCGACGACAGTCTGGCCGGGGGTGAAGGCCGCGATGTTATGACCGGCGGCGCAGGTGCGGATGTGTTCGTATTCACCACATTGAGCGAGTCGGCCGCTGGAGCCCAACGGGACGTTATCAGGGATTTTGTGTCCGGTGTTGATGCGATTGATCTCAGCGCAGTGGACGCGATCAACGGATCTGACGACGACCCATTTACCTTCATTGGAGACAAGGCCTTCTCTCACAAAGCAGGCCAACTGCATTTCCACATTGGGGCGAATGTGACGATGGTTTCTGCCGACACCGATGGTGACGGCAAGGCCGATTTCCAAATTAGCCTGCAAGGACAGCACGCGTTGGTAGAGAGCGATTTCATCCTATGAGCAAACCGGCACACGGGTCCAAAAATTGGCACGGCGGTGTGAACCTGAGCACCAGTCCAACACCTGGGGCGATTGAATTCCTCGGGCCGATAACGCTTGCCGTCTAGGGCATGCGCTGCTGCCGAAACCTGTTGGCGCTATTGGCGACAATCGCGGGCGTATGCATGTTGACGGACATTCGAATTTCGAGAGACGTTCGGCTTCGCCGGAGCGTCACCTGCGCTTACCGACCCAATACTGCTCTTCGCGGCAATTGGTGTCGGCCTCAGTTCCTCGGTGATTCCCTATGTCTGCGACCAGTTGGCCATGGCGCGCTTGCCACGCGCCAGCTTTGCGTTGCTCCCCGCGCTTCTACCAGCCAGCGCAACGGCGATTGGGTTTGCCGTTCTCGCCCAACTACCAATGCGTGCCGATCTTGCCGGCATATTATGCATAACGGCCGGGATCGGGATTCATCGCCCTGTGGGGTTTTGACCTGGCACCAAACCGGACGTCCAACACATCACACGCGATTGATCTCTTGAAGCCGAAGCGCGTCTCCAAGCGCGTGGAATGCTGCGGTGTTGTCGAAGATGCACCAGTCCCCAGGCCGGAGTTCAGGCACAAGCCGTTTCAGATCGGCATCGCTGTAGGCGGAGTAATAGATTTTGGGGCTGCCGTGCAGCCGGTAATAGGCCAGCCCTGTATCACCACCTGGCGTGCCATCGGTTGACGCCCGCGGCGGATCGGCGGCAACGCGCGAAACCTTGAGGGCCTTGAGATGTTCTTCGGCCTCGGGCGTAAACCAGCTTGGGTGCCGGGGCTCACAGGCCACGGTGGCCTTGGCGCGGGCGATGTCGCGGAAAAACATTTCCGCTGCTTCACTGTCATAGGCAAGGGACGGCGGCAATTGCGTGAGCAGCACGCCGAGCCTGTGCCCAAGTCCGATCACTTCTCCAAGGAAACGGTCAAGCTCTCCATTATAGTTCTTTAGACGATGTTCCTGCGTGATGCGGCGCGGGACCTTCACCGAAAAGCGAAAACCTTCGGGAACCGACACCGCCCATTTCTCATAAGTGCTGCGCTTGTGAGAGCGATAGAAGGATGAATTGATTTCCACACAGGTAAGCCGCGTGGCATATCGCTCAAGATGGCTGCCGCCTGCCGGAAACCGATCCCTGTATTGCGCAGGGACAGCCCATCCCGCGGTGCCGATGAAACTCATCGAAGCGGCGATTTGGTTTGCACGGCTTCTACTTCGGAAAAATCACCGCCGGCGCTTCCGGGTGACCGGTCTTGATACGGGAAAGTTCCTCATCGGCATCACAGCTTTCCTCCGCACAGGGCTGATCCACCACCTTCCAGGCCTTGCCCGTCTGCTGCAGCAACGCACTCTCCGGCTCATAGCTTTGCTTGCCGTCTTTGGAGCGCGGATCAGCCTCGAGCCAGGCCCAGCCTTGCGACACTTTCAGGAATTTCACGATGAAGATGCGGTTGGGCAGATCGCCCTTGGCGCGCATCGCATCCATGATGGCCTTGCGTTCGGCACTCCCCATGGGCGGCGTGTGAACATAGGTTTTTGACAAAGCCGGGCCTGTCAAGGCGGCCAGAACAATGGCGGCGGATATGGCTTTGCGCAACATGGTGAAACCCCCAAATTCAGACACTGATCATGGTCGCGGGAAGCGGGGCTGGCAAGCCGGTGTCGCATTCTGCCGGAGCCCCGTCGCTCTGCCTCACCCCTGTTGAAAAGGCCTCACTAATGTGCCCTCAATCGCATTTTCCCGGATCAGAGGATTTCTCCCATGAAAACACATGCGCGCGTGGTCGTCATCGGCGGCGGCGTGGTGGGCGTCGGCACGCTCTATCATTTGGCCAAGAAAGGCTGGAGCGACGTTGTCCTGATCGAGCGCAAGGAGCTGACCTCGGGCTCCACCTGGCACGCGGCGGGCCTGTTGCCGCTGTTCAACCTCTCCTATTCGGTGGGCCAGATCCACAAATACTCGGTGAAGCTCTATGGCGAACTGGAAGCCGAAACCGGCCAGCATGTGGGCTTTTCGAAAGTCTCCAACATCCGCCTCGCCCGCACCAAAGACCGCATGGACGAGTTCATGTATTACGCTGGCGTGGCCGAAACCATCGGCGTGAAGGTGAATGTGCTCACTCCCCAGCAGGTGAAGGACATCTGGCCGCTGTGCGAAACCGATGGGCTTCTGGGCGCCATCCAGCATCCCGATGACGGTTACATCCAGCCCGCCGACCTGACGCAGGCGATGGCCAAGGGTGCCCGCACAAGGGGCGCTGAAATCTACCGCAACACCACCGTGACCGGCATCGAGCAGAAGCCCAATGGCGAGTGGCTGGTGAAGACCGACAAGGGCGACATCACCTGCGAGCATGTGGTTTCGGCCTCAGGCAATTTTGCCCGCAAGACCGGCGCCATGGTAGGCCTCGACATTCCCGTGATTCCGGTTGAGCACCAGTATATCGTCACCGAGCCGCACCCGCTGATCCGCGAACGCCAGGCGAAGGGCTTGCCCGAAATGGGCGTGCTGCGCGAAGCCGATTTAAGCTGGTACATGCGCGAGGAAAACGGCGGATTATTGCTTGGGCCTTACGAGCATGGCGCGCCCTGCTGCTATATGGACGGCCCTTCGGATGCCAGTGAATATGAGCTGTTCCAGGAAGATCTGGATCGTCTCGCCCCCCATATCGAAACCGCCATCGCCCGCGTTCCGGCTTTCGGCGAAGTGGGCATCAAGAAAGTCTATAACGGCGCCATCGCCTATACGCCCGATGGCTCGCCGATCATCGGCCCGGCCTGGGAGAAAAAGAACTTCTGGCTGAACGAAGGCCATTCCTTCGGCGTCACGGCGTCGGGAGGTGCCGGCTGGCAGCTTGCCGAATGGATCGTCGAAGGCGAACCCTCGATCGACATGATGGGCGTCGATCCCCGCCGCTTCGGGCCATATGCGACGCGTGGCTACCTGAAGGAGAAGAACGAGGAAGCCTATGCCAATGTCTTCACGCCGCACTACCCGGATGAGGAGCGCGCCGCCGCCCGTCCGCTGAAACGCACGCCCTGCTATGACCGCATGAAGGATCTGGGCGCGGTCTTCGGCTCTGTTTATGGCTGGGAGCGGCCGGGCTGGTTCGCGCCCAAGGGCTATGCCCTCACCAAGGAGGAACTAGAGAGCCCCGATGTTCTCACCAACCACAACCATGCGCCCGCCACCGAGGATGGGCGCATCGTCGAGAAGTGGTCGTTCCGCCGCTCCAACTATTTCAAATTTGTCGGCGAGGAATGCCGTAATGTGATGAACAATGTCGGCCTGCAGGATATGTCGGCCTTCGCCAAATGCTTCATCACCGGGACGGGTGCCGAAGCCTGGCTCGACTCGATCCTCGCCAACAAGATTCCGAAGAAGGTGGGCCGCTTGGCGCTGTGCCATCTGCTCACCCCGCGCGGCGGCGTCAGGGCTGAGTTCACCGTCTTCAAGGCGCGCGAGAATGGCTACTATCTGGTCTCTGCCGGCGCCTTCGAACGGCACGACCATGACTATCTGCGGAAAATGCTGCCTGCCGACGGCAGCGTGCAGTTCCATCCCGTGACAACGCAATGGGGCGTGCTGGTGCTCGCCGGGCCGAACAGCCGCAAGGTGCTGCAGAAGCTCACCGATGCCGATCTCTCCAATGCGGCCTTCCCCTGGCTGTCGGGCAAGCAGATCAGCGTCGGCACCTGCACCTCCTATGCGATGCGTGTGAACTTCGTGGGCGAGCTGGGCTGGGAGTTCCATCACCCCATCGAACAGCAGGTGGCGCTGTTCGACCAGCTCATGGAAGCGGGCAAGGAGTTCGGCATCAAGCCCTATGGCATCAAGGCCATGTCGGCGCTTTCGATCGAGAAGAGCTACCGCCTCGTGCCCCGCGAACTGTCGATCGAATACTCCGCCTATGAGTCGGGCCTCGACCGTTTCGTCCATCCCAACAAGGGCCAGTTCATTGGCCGCGACGCGCTGGTGGCGGGTCGCGAAAAGGGCCTCAACTGGAACTTCGTCACCATGGAAGTGCATGGCGTGGGCGATGGCGACAGCGATGCGCGCGGCTCCGAACCGCTTTATGCCAATGGCAAGCTGATCGGCCGCGCCACCAACGGCGGCTTCGGCTTCCGGGTGAACAAGTCCCTGGCGCTCGGCATGGTGCGGCCGGAATTTACGAAACCAGGCACGGAGCTTGAGATCAAGATTCTCGGCAAACTGTTCAAGGCCACGGTCATTCCCGAGAGCCCCTACGATCCCGATAACGCCGCGCTGCGGGCCTGATAAAAACTTCTCCCGCGCGGTGCGCGGGAGAGGCCTTCACTTGGGATGGACTTAGCCGTTGCGGTTCATTTCCATGATCAGCTTTTCGGTGCGCGCCTCCTCGAGCTTGTTGATCATCCGGCTGGCCTCCTGGTCGTCGCGCATCGTCTTGGTGATCGACACCGTGGTGTGCACCAGCATCAAGGCCGACATGGCATAGAAGCCCTTGGCGGAAAAGCTGGCTTCGAGAAAATAGATGCCGCCGGCCATCATCGCCGCAGCGATGGCGAAGCTCACATAGGTGAACATGCTCCAGGCGGAGGATGATTTGAGCGGCAGATCGGTATTGTTCATGGTGTGGTTCCTTTCCTTGGTTTGAAGTATCGGGCGTTACTTGGCTCAAGCGCTGGCAGGCTGGTGCCGCTCGCGGAGACGCTTGAGCACGTCCTCGGCGCGGGTCTTGAGGGCGGGGCCGCATCCGGCCTCGGCCAGTTTCTCGGTGATGGTCGAGGGATCGCGCGTGCGGTCCATGTCATCGAGCGCATCCATTGTCAGGTCGAAATGCGTCTGCCGCTCGCGCAGCCGGTTCAGCGTCGCCTCGGCCTCGGCAAAGGTGCTGAGCGATGACTCGGACCCATGCTCGCGCAGCTTCTGCGCCTTGGCGGTGGCGGCGGTGAGCTTCTGGCCGCGTTCGAGATCGCGGAGGCGGAATTCCGATTTGCGGATGATGCCCTTGAGGCGGCCGATTTCGGTGCGATAGGCCTGCTGCACCTGAACGCTCGAATCCCGCTCCTGTTCGAGGACGGCGATGCTTTCCGCCGCCTCGTGGGCCAGCGCATCCTTGCCCTGTTCCATCGCCGCGATGGCGCGCGCCTCAAGATCGGCAATGCGTTCGAGAATGCGCTTGTGGGAGTTTTCCTCATGGGCATGCTGGGCCTGCGCCACCGCCACCGCATAGCGCGCCGCGGCCAAAGCCTGGGCGCAATCGCGGATCTGCTGGCGGAGGATCGTCTGGGTGTGGGGAAGAAGTGCCGCCTCGCTGGCTTCGTAGGAGGTGCCTCTGATCAACGTCACAATCTGTTTGAACATTCTGCTGTCTCCGTTTATGAACATCGTTCACAATTGCAATGTAGCAGAACCTGAACATCGTTCAACAATAAAATGAACGGCGTTCAAAAATCGTGTGGACAGAGTTAACATGGCGAAACAGACGGATAAAAAGCGCGGCCTACGGGACAGGCTGCTGACGGCGGCCCGCCGGATCATCGCGGAAAAAGGGCTTTCCAGCCTGAAGGCGCGCGAGGTGGCCGAGGCGGCGGGATCGGCGCTCGGCGGCCTCTACACGGTGTTTCCCGATCTGGACGGGCTGGTGATGGCCGTCAATCACAGCACCTTCGAGACGCTCAACGCCCGGATGGACGAGGCCAGCGAAGGCGTATCCTCAGCCGACATGCATCTGCAGCGGCTGGCCGAAGCCTACTTGGCCTTTGCCCGTGCCGAGCCACACCTCTGGCGCGCCATGTTCGAACACCGTCTGCCGGACGGAAAAACCTTTCCATCCGAACACTATGAATCCTTGAACCATCTGATGGCGCATATCGTGGGGCCGTTGAAGGCGCTGCAGCCTGCTCTTTCGGAAGAGGCGCTGTTCATCCGCGCCCGCACGCTCTTCTCGGCCTTCCATGGCGTGATCTCCATGAGCCTCGACCGCTGGTTCACCGGTGTTACCGGCGAAAATCTGGATGTCGAGGTGTCGGCCCTGCTGCGGCAACTGGTGGCGGGCATGCGGCAGGAAACGCAGAACCGCGCCTGAAGCTTTGCGGGCTGAACCCGTGTAGTGTGCCGCGCGGGAGATTCGGCAATCCATGACGGCGAAGGAACAGAGCTATGCGCAGGGCGTCATTTACGTCCTGATCGCCGAACTCGGCTGGAGTCTTTCCGGATTCTTCGTCCGCCTCATGCCCGGGATGGATGGCTGGCAATTCAACACCTGGCGCGGCTACTGGATGGGCGTCGCCCTGCTGTGCTACCTCATCGCCATCTATGGCTGGGATGTCTTCCGGAAATTCGGTGAGCTGCCACTGATCGCGCTCATTGCCTCGGCCAGTTTCTTCACGCTTGGCTCAACGCTCTATGTCACCTCGCTCACGCTGGTGAGCACGGCAACCATTTCGGTGATCGGCGCGTCATCGCCCATTTTCACCGGCCTGCTCAGCCCGTGGATCACCGGCGAAAAGCCGGGGTTAGAGGCATGGGCGGCGGCTGCGCTGGCGATGATCGGCGTCGGCATCATCGCCTGGGATGGATTGTCCGGCGGCCATCTCATCGGCATCATCGTCTCCTGCTGCGTGCCGATCTCCTTTGCCGGGCAGACACTCACCCTCCGGCGCTACCGGGGTTATGACATGGTGCCCGCCATTTGCGTGGGCGGCTTCGCCTGCTTTGTGGTGGCGGGCGCGTTCGGCTTTCTGGCCGGCCATGCGGGCGGCGGCTTCGACGTGCCGCCGCGCAACGTGGCGCTGCTGGTCGCCATGGGTACGCTGCAACTGGCCATTCCCGGCATTTATTATGCCAAGGGCGCGAAATCCGTCTCCGCCGTGACGCTGGCGCTGATCGTCATGCTCGACGCGGTGCTCAATCCCCTATGGCCCTGGTTGGCCTTCGGCGAATTGCCGGGCCGCGCCGCCTTCATCGGCGGCGCCATCATCGTGGGCGCGGTGATGATCTCGATCTTCGGCGGCCGCCTGCTGAACCGGGGGCCCAGAACCGCTTAAGCCCCGATTTCCTTCGCATGCGCGGCGGCCATTTCAGCCATGCTGGTGAAGCGGAAATTGATGTCGGGCATGATGCCGGGGTTCATCGTGGCGCCAAAGCCTTCCTTGCCGGCGCGGCGGTAGATCCAGCACGACGCAAGCCCTTGCCGGTTGGCGGGCACATGATCGTGGAACAGGCTCTCGGCAGTGTGAAGGATCTGCGATTTCTCCACGCCAATCGTCTTCAGCTTGTCGAGCATGTAATCGAAGTTGCGGTCGGCGGGCTTGTAGGAGCCAACATCCTGCGCGGTATAAACAGCATCGAACACCACCCCCAGCCTGGCATTGCTGTGGGCGAAACTGGCGTTATCGACATTCGACAGGATGACGAGCTTGTAGTGCTTCTTGAGATAGGCCAGCGCCTCGGCGGAATCCGGAAAGGCTGGCCAATCCTTTACCGACGCGCCATAGGCCAGGCATTCATCGAGCGAAACCGGCACGCCCCATTCCTCCGCCAGCCGCTTGTAGACGATGGCCAGAAGTTCGCTGTATTTCATCGACGGCGTGAAATGCTGCTGCGAGGATTCGGCGCGCGCATGGGCTTCCAGAATCTGGTCGCGGGTGAGAGGCGTTTTCACCTTGCCGGTCAGGGGCGCAAGCCCGGCGATCATGCCGCTCTCCCAGTCGATCAGGGTGCCGTAGCAGTCGAAGGTGAGCGCCTTGAAGTCCGAAAGTTTCACGCTGTCACTCCATGTCTCCGGGCCGCCATCCCGGCGGCGCCATGTCAAATCCGTCGAAGGTGAAGCCCGGTGATACCGTGCAGCCCGCCAATGTCCAAGCCCCAAGGCTCCGCGCCGATTGCCACACCCGCGGGCACACGAGAACTTGCGGCCGTTCACCAGCGTCGAGATGTCTGCCCAGAATATGGGCAGAGGAGGTCAATCCATCGCTGGACAAGGACAGTTCAAGTGGCGCGCCATCGTAGAAATGCCAGATCTCGCCCGCATCAACCCGGTGCCAATGGCTCACCTCTCCCGATTGCAAAAGATAATAAATGGCCGTCCCCGGTGAACGATCGCCCGGCGGCGCATCGGCCCGCCATGTCTCGGCATAATGCCCGCCTTCGGGATGCGGCATCATCTTCAGCATACGGATGATATCGGCAGCCGCCGTCACCGGAAGCTGTCCTTGGCGCGCCTGAGCGCCGCGAACACCTCTTCATCGCTGGCCTGGGCGAGGTTGAGAATGCGGCGGATCTCCGCGCTGGCGCAGCGCAGAAACGGGTTTGTCTCAAGCTCGTCGCCAATGCGCGTCGGGCAGGTCATTTTTCCGTCCACCCGCAGGCGATCCACCTCTTTTGCACGCGCCTGAAGCGCGGCATTACCCGGCTCTACAGACAGCGCAAAGCGAGCGTTGGATTGCGTATATTCATGCCCGCAATGAAGAAGCGTCTCCGGCGGCAGATCGCGGAACTGGTTCACCGAATGATGCATCTCGGCCATCGTGCCTTCGAACACTCGCCCGCAGCCCAGTGAAAACAGCGTATCCGCCGCAAACAGAACCGTGTCATCAGGCATGTGATAGGCGATGTGCCCCAGCGTGTGGCCGGGGCAATCAAAAATCCTCACATCGTGACCGACCCATGTAAAAGCATCGCCCCCTCCCAAGCGCCTGTCGATGCCCGGAATTTTTCCGGCCTCAGCCTTGGGGCCTGTGATCGCGCATTGAAACCGCTGCTTCAGTGCCAGATTCCCCTCCACATGGTCGCCATGGTGGTGGGTGGTGAAAATATCGGTGAGCGTCCAGCCCTTAGCGTCAAGCGCATTGATGATGGCATCGGCATCGGGCGCATCGATCGAGACAGTCGCGCCGCTCGCCGGATCATGCACAAGCACCGCGTAATTGTCGGACCGGCAAATGAACTGATGGAACTGAAGCGCCGTCACGGGATGGAAACCTCGCACACAGATGGCAGATGACCGGCGGGAAACTTGCCGGTATCTTCCCATCTAATGGATATTGTCGACCTCCGCGAGTTCTATGCCAGCCGCCTCGGCCACACCAGCCGCCGGCTGATTTCCGCCCGCCTGAAGCCGAGGCTCGGTGCGCTTGGCGGCGCAACGGTGATGGGGCTGGGCTACGCCGTGCCCTATCTCGAAGACTGCGCCGGAGATGCCCGCCAGCGGATGGCCATGATGATGGCGAGGCAGGGTGTGATCCAGTGGCCTGCCGATGGCCCGGTGCAATCCGCCCTTGTCGATGAATGCGATTTGCCGCTGCTCGAGAGCACGGTTGATCTGGCGCTGGTGGTGCATGGGCTTGAACTCACCGAAGCGCCCGGCGAGATGCTGAAGGAAATCTGGCGCGTGCTGGCGCCGCAAGGGCGGCTTCTGCTGGTGGTGCCGAACCGGCGCGGGCTGTGGGCGCGTTTCGACACTTCGCCCTTCGGCTACGGCCAGCCTTTTTCGCGCCCGCAATTGGCGGGTTTCCTGCGCGAGGCGCAATTCTCCGCCGTGTCATGGACGCAGGCCCTGTTTCTGCCGCCGTCCGACAACGGCATGTTTATTTCCTCCGCCGCGGCCTTCGAAGGCGTGGGTTCCCGCCTGATGCCTGCCGTCTCGGGCGTTATCATCGTGGAGGCGGTAAAGCAGGTCTATGCCATTTCAGGCGGCAAGCGGGCCCGGCGCGTCAGTCCCCGGCTGAAACCGCAGCTCGCCGCCCTGCCCGCCCGCCGCGATCGCCACAACCCCTGAACCTTTGCATTTCGCTCAAGCTTTTCCTATGAAGGCTGCCGCAAGAAGGCCCAGAGGGGGCCCGCGCAGGACAAGCCGACGACAATGCAGACCGCAGGGCCCGATGCCATGGCGCTGGAAGACATCCGGCGCGAGATTGACGCGATTGACGATGCGATGCTCGATCTGCTTGCCGCCCGTGCCCGCGCCAGCCTGAAGGTGAAGCAGGTGAAGACGGGGGCCAATACGCTGTCAGCCTCGCCGATCCGCCCGATGCGCGAAGCGGCCATCCTGAAACGCCTGCTGGCGCGCCGAGACCCGAATGTCAGCTCCGATCTTCTGGTGCGTCTTTGGCGTCTCATCCTTGCGTCCTCCACCCTTGCCCAGGCCAATCTCACGCTGCATGTTCCACGCGATTTGACGCTTGCGCAGCGCCTGCTGCTCCGTGATCACTTCGGGCCCACCCCTGTCAGCGAAACGGCTGATCCGCTGGCGGCGCTCTGCCTGAGGCCAGGGGATGTCGCAGCCGTTTCAGTCCATGGAGAGTGGGCAAAGTCTGTTGCATCAAGCGCGGCGGGCGCCGCCCGCATCATCGCCATGCTGCCTGTTCAGGCTAGCGGCGCGCCCGAACTTCTGGTGTTCGGTCATACCGAAACTCTTGCCACGGGTGACGACATTACTGTGGTGCTGTCGAAGTCTCCCGTGCCCCGCGCCATCTGGCAGTTGAAATCCGGGGGCTGGCACGCTGCGGCACTCCCTGGATTTCTGCAATCCGCCGATCTTCAAGGCCTCATCATCGCCGGGCGCTGCCCGGCTCCTCTGAAAGTCCTGTCATGACCAAGACCGACACCGCCCGCCCCCAGCCCAAAGCCGGCATTCTCGACATTCACGCCTATGTGCCGGGCAAGAGCAGCGCCAAGGGCGGCAAAGTCTACAAGCTCTCGTCCAATGAATTGCCTTTGGGTGCGAGCCCCGCCGCCATTGCCGCCTATCGCGCCCAGGCGGACAAGCTTGAGCTTTATCCCGATGGCTCTGCCACGCTGCTCAGGCAGGCCATCGCAGCGCGCTATGGCCTGGCGGCGGAAAACATCGTCTGCGGCGCGGGCTCGGATGAGCTGCTGCAGCTTCTGGCCCATGCCTATCTGGGCCCCGGCGACGAGGCGATCTACAGCCAATATGGATTTCTGGTCTATCCAATCGCCATCAGTTCCAACGGCGCCACAGCTGTGGTTGCGCCGGAGAAGAACGAAACGGCGGATGTCGGCGCCATGTTGGCGCGCGTGACGCCGCGCACCCGCATGGTGTTCCTCGCCAACCCCAACAACCCGACGGGCACCTATCTGCCCTTCAGCGAAGTGAAGCGCCTGCATGCCGGGCTGCCGAAATCCGTGCTGCTGATTCTCGACGCGGCCTATGCCGAATATGTGCGCCGCAATGATTATGAGTTCGGGCATCGAACTCGTCTCGACCAGCGAGAACGTGGTGATGACGCGCACCTTCTCGAAAATCTACGGGCTGGCCGCGTTGCGCCTTGGCTGGGCCTATTGCCCCGCCCATGTGGCAGACGTTTTGAATCGCATCCGCGGGCCATTCAACCTCAGCGCGGCGGCGATCGCGGCGGGCACCGCGGCGATTGCCGATCAGGCTTTTGTGGAGCGCGCCATTGCTCACAATGACCAGTGGCTGCCGTGGCTGACGCGCGAACTGGAAAAGCTCGGCCTGAAGGTGACGCCCAGCACCGGCAATTTTCTTCTGGTGCGGTTTCCCGATGCGCCGGCCCGCAATGCCGCAGCAGCCGATGCCTGGCTGATGGATCACGGCATCGTGCTGCGCCGCATGGATGGCTATGGCCTTCCCGCCACATTGCGCCTGACGGTCGGCAGCGAAGAGGCGAACCGCGCGGTGATCGCCACGCTCACGGAATTCCTCGCATGACCTTGTATTTCGAGCGTGTCGCGCTGATCGGTCTGGGGCTGATCGGTTCTTCTCTGTCGCGCGTCATGCAGCGCGAGGGGCTGACAAAGCATATCGCGGGATATGCGCGCAGTGCCGCTACCTGCGACCGTGCGGTGGAAATTGGCCTTGTTGACTCGATCCACGGCACGGCGGCGGACGCGGTGAGGAATGCCGATCTGGTCATCCTCTGCTCGCCCGTCGGCAGCTATGGGGCGATTGCGAAGGAGATTGGCCCGGCCCTGAATCCCGGCGCCATCGTCACCGATGTCGGCTCGGTGAAGGGCGCTGTGGTGCGCGATGTCTGCCCCTTCATGCCGGACGGCGTGCATTTCATTCCAGGCCATCCCATTGCGGGCACCGAACAATCCGGCCCCGACTCAGGCTTTGCCGAACTCTTCGCCAACCGCTGGTGTATTCTCACGCCACCACCTGGCAGCGATCCTCAAGCCGTCGCAAAGCTCGAAGCCTTCTGGCAGGCCTGCGGCTCCCATGTCGATGTAATGACGCCGGAACATCACGATCTGGTCCTCGCCATCACCAGCCATTTGCCGCATCTGATCGCCTACAACATCGTCTCGACGGCGGCTGATCTGGAAGAGGTCACCAATTCCGAGGTCATCAAATATTCCGCCGGCGGCTTCCGTGACTTCACGCGCATCGCGGCTTCCGACCCCACCATGTGGCGCGACGTTTTCCTGAACAACAAGGACGCCGTGCTGGAAATGCTGGGGCGCTTTTCTGAGGATCTCTCGGCTTTGCAGCGCGCCATCCGCTGGGGCGATGGTGACGCGTTGTTTTCGCTCTTCAGCCGCTCGCGCGAAATCCGCCGCGGCATTATCGCGGCGGGACAGGACACCGCTTCGCCCGACTTCGGGCGTGGCGCGCGCAAGACTTAAAACAGCGGCCTGAGATCGGTGACGCTCACCGGGCCGATGTAGAGCTTGCCTTCCTTCGCCGTCACTTGGATTTTGTTGCCCATCACCACAAGGAAGGCCAAGACGCCCTGCTTCTGTTCGGGCGTTAATGCCTCGTATGGTTCTGCCAGCGCGAGAAGCCCTTGCGGATCATTGGTCTGGAGATTGAGCGTGCCGTTGGGCATGCGCGCGGCGTCAACACCAACATTTCCGGTTCCCGACACCTTGAGACCTCCCGCCGTGGCGTGGACGTCGGAGATTGCGAGGCGATCAGTATGCGGATCAAAGACACCCAGCAACTGACTTTCATCAGCCGTCAGTGTTGGTTTTCCGGCTTGCGTGAACAAGAGCTTTTCGCCCGTCACGGCAACGTCGATGTTGCCGCCGTCAGCCGGTCGCGATGCAATACGCAGCATCGCGATGGCCAGCCCGTCATCGGTGGAGGCGTTGGGAATTTCCGCGGTGATACGGGGCTGCTGCTTGAGGGCCGCCACGATGCTGGCCAGCGCCTGCCCATGGCGGATGAAATGCGCGGTTCCATTTGCTTCTGTGACAGTGGTGGGGCCATCGGCCAGCACCACGGCATGCATCGGGTCATAGGCCTGCGCGATCACCTCGAAGGACGACAGCGCCACGGACGCGCCCTTGGGGAACGAAATGAGCGGCGTCTGGCAGGTGAATTCAAAGCGGAAGGGATAGCCGCCCCATGTTTCCTTTGCGCAGGCGAGCGTGAAGCCCTGCGCGGCAAGGGATGCGCGCTGCGTCTGGGCGAAGGATTTGGCGGCGGCGACGGCAAAGAACCAATAGGCAGACCACGCGCCAAGCAATGCCACCACCAGAAGGAAGGGCAGAAACATGCGCCATGGGGCCTTGCGGTTTTCGCTCATTCCTTGGGCTCGCGTCATCGGTTAGGACAGGATGATGGATGAGATGCCGGAATTCTGGGTGTTTGGCTATGGTTCGCTCATGTGGCGGCCGGGCTTTGCGTTTGACGCCGCCGAACCAGCGGTGATCCGCGGTTATCACCGGCGGCTGTGCGTGATTTCGCATGTTCATCGCGGCACGCCTGAGAAGCCGGGATTGGTGCTGGGGCTGGATGCGGGCGGGGCCTGCCAGGGCATTGCGTTTCGCGTGCGGCTTGAATTGCGTGAAGAGACGCTGGCCTATCTGCGCGCCCGCGAGCAGGTGACGTCAGTCTATATCGAGGCTTTGAAACAGGTGGAACTGCGGCGCGATGGCCGGAGGGTTTCCGCCATCACCTATCTGGTGGACCGCCGCCACCGCCAATATGGCGGGCCGATGGAAACGGAGGAACTCCTCCGCCTCGTGCATCAGGGTGTAGGCATCTCTGGCGCCTGCATCGACTATGTGAAAGCCACGCTCGACCATCTGGCGGCCATGCACATCCGTGACGCACGGCTTGAAGCATTAGGGAAAGCTTTGGGGCTTCACGCAAAGGCGGGCGACGCTGCTTCCGGACCTGCATAAACGGGCTTGGGTGCGCGCTCCGGGGCCAGGAGATCGGCCAGCACCTTTTCAGCATCGGCGTCGCCGCGTGCCAGAAGATGCACATGAATCTCCTGTGCCCGGAGGCCTGAGAGAACGCTGGCCGCCAGCCCGCTCATCGAGCCATCCCAGCAGCTTGGGAACCGCCCGGCGGCGACGGCGCGCTTGCCAGAACCATCACATTGAACGGCGATATAAACCGCACCGGGAAGCGGCGGGCAGGTGTCCGCCGCATAGATGGAGTGAATATAGTTTCGCCCCGAGGCGCCGCGCCAATACCAGAACCGCTGGCCTTCGCCGTGTTCGCCGGGGAGTTTTGCAGGGATGGGGAAACCTTGGATCAGCATGGAACAAAACATGAACGATTTGCTCCTTGATGTCAAGCCTCCCTTAACTGCATTTGGAAAATCCGCAGGCCAGGCAGGTGGCGCAGCCTTCCTGATAGACCAGCGCCTGCTCGCCGCAGCGCGGACAGGCCGAGCGCTTGGCCTCGCCCACCGCCAGTTTGAGAGGCGTGGCGGCGGAAGCCTCTTCCCGCTTGAGGAACCCGATCTCCAGCATGTGCTGTTCGATCACCCCGCCGATGGCGGCCAGCAGGCTCGGCACATAGCGTCCTGCCATCCACTGCCCGCCGCGCGGATCGAATACCGCCTTCAGTTCTTCAACGACAAAGGACACATCACCGCCGCGCCGGAACACGGCCGAGATCATGCGCGTCAGCGCCACAGTCCAGGCATAGTGCTCCATGTTCTTGGAGTTGATGAAAATCTCGAAGGGCCGCCGCCGCCCGCCCTCCACGATGTCGTTCACCGTGATGTAGATGGCGTGATCGGTCTCCGGCCATTTGAGCTTGTAGGTGAAGCCCGGCAGCACGTCGTTCCGCGCCAGCGGCTGTTTCATATAGACAATCTCGCCTGACTTCGGCGGCGGCGCGTCGGTGGAAAGCACCGATCCCGTTACGTCATTGGGCCGGAAGGTGGTGCAGCCTTTCAGGCCCAGATCATAGGCCTGCTCGTAAACGGCCTTGAATGCCTCAAAGGGCAGAGACACCGGCACATTGATGGTCTTGGAGATCGAACTGTCGACATGGCGCTGCACCGCCGCCTGCATCAGGAGATGCGCTTCCGGCGATAGCGTCTCGGCGGTGACGAAAGCGGGCGGCAGCGGCGTGTCCTTGCCCTTCATCTCCCACCACAGGGCGGCGGCATAATCCGTCACCCGCTCGGTGCGGCGCGAACCATCGGGAAGAAGAATCTTGCGGTCATAGCCGATCGAGAAAATCGGCTCGATGCCGCTTGAGACGTTCCCTGCGAACAACGAAATCGTGCCGGTGGGCGCGATGGAGGTGAGAAGCCCGTTGCGGATGCCATGCTGCGCGATCTCCTTGCGAAGCCCGGCCGAAAGCTTCGACGCATGGCCGGTTGAGCCAAAGCGTTTCGCATCGAAGAGGGGGAATGCTCCGCGCTCTTTCGCAAGCTCCACGCTGGCGCGATAGGCAGCTTCCGCGATGAGGCCCATCCAGCGTTCCGCCGCAACCGCCGCCTCACGTGATCCATAGATAAGTCCGCACATGGCCAGCGCATCGGCAAGGCCGGTGATGCCGAGGCCGATGCGCCGCTTGGCTTGCGCCTCGGCGCGCTGGGCGGGTAGCGGATAGTTGGAGACATCCACCACATTGTCCATGAAGCGGATGGCAATGGCGGTGACGCGGGCAAGCTCCGCCTCATCAAGGCCCGCCGCTTCGCCAAACGGATCGCGCACGAAGCGGGCGAGATTCACCGAACCCAGAAGGCACGCGCCATAAGGCGGCAGGGGCTGTTCGCCGCACGGGTTGGTGGCGTGGATCGCCTCGCAATAGGCGAGATTGTTTTCAGCATTGATGCGGTCGATAAAGATCACGCCGGGCTCGGCATAATCATAGGTCGCCCGCATGATCTGGTCCCACAGCGCCCGCGCCTTAAGCGTGCGGAACACCGTACCGCCAAACACCAGCGGCCAGTCCCTGTCAGCCTTGACGGCGGCCATGAAGGCATCCGTCACCAGCACCGAAAGATTGAAATTGCGCAGGCGGCCCGGATCGCGCTTGGCCGCCACGAAGGCTTCGATATCGGGATGGTCGCAGGCGAGCGTGCCCATCATGGCGCCGCGCCGCGCTCCCGCCGACATGATGGTGCGGCACATCGAATCCCACACATCCATGAAGGAGAGAGGCCCGGAGGCATCAGCCCCCACGCCTTTCACCGGGGCGCCCTTGGGCCGCAGCGTCGAGAAATCATGCCCGATGCCACCACCCTGCTGCATGGTGAGCGCCGCTTCCTTGAGGCCCTCGAAAATCCCGTCCAGCGAATCAGGGATGGTGCCCATCACGAAACAGTTGAACAGCGTCACCTGCCGGCCGGTGCCGGCTCCGGCCAGAATGCGTCCGGCGGGCAGATAGCGATAGCCGGAAAGGATGCCATGGAAGGCTTGCGCCCAGTGTTCGCGCGCGTCGATGTTTTCGGCTTGCGCCACCGCCCGCGCCACCCGCCACCATGAGGCGTCCGGCGTTTCATCCACAGGCGTCCCGTCCGGCGACTTGAAGCGATACTTCATGTCCCAGATCTCATGGGCGATGGGATCGAGCACGGGCGCAGTCTGGTCCATCAGGCCTCACCGGATTGAAGGCGGAGGATAGGACGGAACGGTAAACGAGTCGAGAAATTCGTTCTCTATTTGTGCCCGAACGCGGCGCGGGCCTCCGATACCAGTCTTGCCGTCGCCGGTTCGATGGCCCCCTGAAGCCGGGTCTGGAATTCCTTGCGGGCCAGGCCAGCCGGGATCGGCGGCAGGAACTCCACAATGATGGTGCCGGGTAGGCGCAGGAACTTGCGCCGCGGCCAGAACACCCCGGAATTCAGCGCGAAGGGTACGCAGGGCACATTGAGGGCCGCATAAAGCGCCGCAGCACCCGGCTTGTAGTCCGGCGGATCATCGGGCGCGCGGCGTGTGCCTTCCGGGAAGATCACCACCTGCCGCCGCGCCGCCAATTCCTCTTTGGCGCGCTTCACCATATCCTTGAGAGCCGCAGACCCGGCGCTCCGCTCCACCACGATCATGCGGAACTTGTAGATGAACCACCCGAAGAAGGGCACATAGGTCAGCTCCTTCTTCAGCACCATCGCAGGATCGTCGAGACAGGGCAGGATCGCGAAGGTTTCCCAGAACGACTGGTGCTTGCCCGCCACCAACGCCGCCCCTTGCGGAATATGCTCAACACCTCGCACCTCGATATGGGTCCCAACGATCACCCTCATCCACCACAATGCGCTTTTGCCCCAGGCCTGCAACGCGCGCACCGACCATTTGCGCGGTGTTAAGAAGAATTCCGATCCCAGCACCAGGAACAGCGCCAGGTTGATGTAGAAGATCAGATTGAAGACGAATGACCGGAGCGCGATCACAACACATTCCTCAGCATACGGATCAATGTGAGCCGCGACGTGATGAGGCAGATGATGGTGGCGGCCACCGGCACGGCAAACAGAAGGCCATAGCTCCACAAGGCGATGCGCGGCGGCGCGAAAAGCAGGCTGCGGCTGGCATCCGCCACGCCGCCCGCTCCTTCGGTGCCGGTGAAGCTCAGCGCCAGAAACGTCACCAGCCCCAGCGCCACGCCGATGAGCCCCGCCCATAGTCCGGTGCGCAGGAATCGTCGGTCGATCTGATGCGACACATAGGCATCCGTCGCCCCTACCAGATGCAACACATCCACCACCGGGCGGTTCGCCTCCAGAACCGTGCGGGTGGCAAAGATCACGATGGCGATGGCCGACACGCAGATCAGCAGCAGCACGGCGTAAGAAAGCACCGAGAGCGCCCGCGCCATGCGCGTCAACTCCGCCTGCCAGCGCCGGTGCGTATCGAGTGCCACGCCCTGGACTTTTTCTTTCAGCAGCGCCTCGAGCGCCGCAAAATCGGGCGGGTTGTCTTCATCCACAACCACGCGGATGAGGCGGGGAATGGGCAGGTCATCAAGATTCTGCGTGCCCAGCCACGGCTCCAGCAGTTTCGCGGCGGTATCGCGGTCGAGAACAGTCGTGCTGAGAATGCCCGGCGTATCCCGCAGCAAGGCATCGGCCTTCGCCAGTTCCGCCTCGATGTCGACATTCTGCAATTGCCGGATCTGTACCGTCACCTCGCGCTGCAATCCGTTGGTCCAAGCATCGACGGCACGGTTGATGAGCAGAAGCGCGCCGATGGCGAGGCAGGCGAGATAACACATCACCGCCATGGTGACGGTGAGCGAGCGGAGCGAGCCCGCGCCCGACGGAATGATCGGCCCCGGCCTGTGGGAAGATTGACTCATGCGGCGCGCAACTCGCCGCGCTCGAGATGCAGGATCGGCGCCTTGGCCTGCTGCACCAGTTTCAGGTCATGTGTGGCGATCAGCACCGTGGTGCCAAGGCGGTTCAGTTCCACGAAGAGATGCAGCAGACGCCGCGCCAGGGCGGGATCGACATTGCCCGTGGGTTCATCGGCCAGAAGCAGTTCGGGCTTGCCGATCACCGCGCGGGCGATTGCCGCGCGCTGCTTTTCACCACCCGACAGGACCGGCGGATAGGCCTGCGCCTGATCGGCAAGGCCCACCCAGCTCAGAAGATCCATGACATCGGCGCGGTAGCTCGACTCGCGCTGGCCCGCCACGCGCAATGGCAGCGCCACATTGTCGTAAGTCGTCAGGTGATCGAGCAGGCGGAATTCCTGAAACACCACGCCAATCCGCCGCCGCGTGAACGGAAGCGCCGCGCGATCGATCATCGTCACGTCCTCGCCGAACAGCCGGATCAGCCCGCGTGTGGGTTTCAGCGCCAGAAACAGCATGCGGAGCAGGGACGTCTTGCCGGCCCCCGATGGCCCGGTGAGAAAACTGAAGCCGCCGGCTTCGAGATGAAAGCTCACGTCGCGCAGGATTTCGGGCCCGTGCCCGTAACGCAATCCCACATTTTCCAGCCGCACCACCCGAGGCATTCTCCCTTCGCCTGAACCCATTCAGCATGGGCATCATTAACGGCGAATTAACCCTATGTGCCGATAAATTCCAGCCTGTCTCACCCGAGAATGCGGCGCCCCGATGATCGTCTCCTGCCCCAACTGCGAAACACGCTATGATCTCCCGGCCCAGCGTTTTTCCGCCGATGGCACGGTGATCAACTGCGCCCATTGCGGCCATGCCTGGATGGAAGCCCGCGTCATCGACGTGCAGCCCTCGGCCGCCCATCACACGCCCGCCGTCATCGAACATGGCTTTGAACCCGACAGCGAAGTGCGCCGCCTCGTGGAAGCCGCACGCGAGGCGCAGGACGAGTTTGCCGCCAGGCGCCGCGCCCGGCGGAACAGGCTGGCCGCCTGGGCGATCTTCGCAGCCGCCGTCTCCTCGCCGGTCATCGCCGCCGCTGCATTTCCGGAAACGGTCGTCCGCCTCGCGCCTGCATCCATTCGCGCCTATCATGCGCTGGGGCAGGACGTGAACATCTACGGACTCGAACTTCGCCGCGTGGAAATCCAGAATCTGCAGGTCGACGGCCAGCGCGTGCTGGCGGTGAAGGGCGATATCGTCAATATCTCTGGCAGCGAGCGCAAGATTCCCTCGCTCCGCTTCGGCCTCCGCAATGACGGCAGCGTCGAGGTTTACCGCTGGACGGTGGATTCAGGCGCGCGGCCGCTCAGGCCCGGTGAATCGACCAATTTTGTCACCCGCGTGGCCTCGCCGCCCGATGGCGCCAAGGCCATTGAAATTCGCTTTGCCCGCGCCGACGAAATCGGCTCAAATACGGATCATGAGTGAGATTTCCATCGACGGCCACCGCATCGGTGTCCTGTTTTCCGAAGCCGACATTGCCGCGCGTATGCAGGCCATCGCCCGCGAGATCGCCGCCACCCAGCCGCACCGGCTGCTCGTCGTGCCGGTTCTCAAAGGCAGCTTCATTTTCGCCGCCGACCTGATCCGCGCCATGCACCTTGCCGGTCTTTCGCCGGAAGTCGATTTCATGATGCTGGCCAGCTATCGCTCCGCCACCAAATCCTCAGGCCAGGTGGATGTGCTGCGGGATATCGAGGCCGATGTAAAAGGCCGCGACGTGCTGCTGGTCGATGACATTCTCGAATCGGGACGCACCCTCGCCTTCGCCAAGGACCTGATTTCGGCGCGCGGTGCCCGCAAGGTGCAGACCGCCGTGCTGCTGAACAAGCCCGGCCACCTCGCCGCCAATCTCAAGGCCGATTTTGAAGGTTTCACCTGCCCGGACAAATTCGTCGTGGGCTATGGCATGGACATGGCGCACCAGTTCCGCGAATTGCCCTTCGTCGGCCACGTTCTGAACGCCGGCAAATAATCAGCGGATTGCCGCGCCCGTCAGGAAACCGGCCCCGGCCAGAGCGGCCCCGATGATAAATCCCGTCATCAGCACATGGAAAAACCGGTTGGGCCGTTCCGAGGCGCGGAGTGCCCGCGCCTCCATCGCCGCGCGGATGGCAAATTCCTCAAGCTGCGCGCGCGGCAGGTCTTGAACGCTCCAGTTTGTTTTCATGCGCATGTCTCCTGCATGAACAGGAGAGCAAGCGCCATGCCAAATTTCTAGAACCCGAAAAACCTCAGCAGGCGGACAATCCAGTTCGCCGGAAGCTGGCCTGAAAGCGCATTCCGCCTGTCTTCCTCGCTGGGAACATAGGCTTCGGCAATGCCATGCCGCGGCGGCACAGGCTTGTAAGACGCAATTGCTGCGGCTTTCTGGCGGCGGCCAATTGGGTTCGGCTTTTCCTGGCAAGGCGCGGGGGCAGACGGCTGAGCCGCCGGGCTGAGCGCCATGGCGATCATGGCCCTTTCATCGTGGCAGTCCCCCGGCAACGGATGGATCTTCGTCCCGAGATTGAGATGCGCAAACAGAAGCTCTGGTGAAGAGATCAGGCGGAGGAGAGCCGCTTCATCCTCGTTCGCCTTCGTTTCGCTGGGCTGCGCCAGATCGGCGATCAGCTTCGCACGCTCGGAAGACAGATCAACCGTCCTTGTTGATCCAGTGGGTACGGATGTCTTCCTTCCGCACATAGTTCAACTGCTGGATCAGCACCTGCCGCACCAGCTTGCCGCCAATCCTTGCATTGGCTTCCGAAGCGATTGCGGTTGTCAGTACATCAATGTCGGCGGGGCGCAGCCGGGTGAAATCCGCTTCCGTGTTGCCATAAACGGCGCGGAACTCCGCGTCGGTGAGATAGGGCTTGGGATCAAGCTTGAGCTCCGCCAGCACCGCCTTGTCGGCGGCGAATGTCACCTGGATGATGACATAGCCGATGATCTCGCCGCCCCGCACCATCGGCACGCTTGTCATGTCTGATGAAAGCTGTTCCACACCCAGATCGGCGTGCTGCTGCGGATCGCCGCTTTTTCCGCCGAACAGACCGGCGCCAAAATACGCCGAAGCCGCCGTGACCATGGCAACCCACACGCCAATGAGAACGAGTTTTAGCACCGCGGGCTTCGCGAATAGGTGCCGTCTGACTCGGCTTTTCGGATGGAATCGACAATGATCGACGAGACGCTGGCCACCGCTTCCATATGCGCCTTGAGCACGGACTGATTGCGCGCCAGTGCCGCGCGGACCTCTCCCAGCAAGGGTGCAAGAATCTTCCGTGCCTCGGGCGGCGGCGGATTGCGCTCCATCGTCATGAGGTCGCGCAGAAGATGCGTCTTGGTCTCTGCGATGTTGGCCTGCACCGCCCCGCCAGACAAGCCTTCTGTCTCCTTCACAATGGTGTCCTTCAACCGCGTGAGAAGCGCGGCGCAAGACGAGATGGACGCCTGATCAGCCTGTGGCAAAGTCATGGATCGCCTGCGTCTGGAAATAGGGCCATTGCCCGGCCGGTTTGGCGGCATCCTGGGTTTCACGGGCGCGCAGCGTTTGCGCGATGCCAAGGCCGCCCCGCGCCGCGAGAAGATCAGCCAGTTGATCGGCCGCCATGGAGCGCCACATGCCGCCTGCAAAGCCTTCGCCATAAGCGCCGCTTTCAGCCGCGGGCAGCATGTCTTCGATCGCATTGCGCAGCATGAAAGATTCGAATTTCTGATAGGGGTCGGCCATGTCGTGGCGGGGCGTCGATGCGGCAAGTTTTTCCTCGGCCGCGGCAAGTTTCTGCGGCTGGGCATTCGCCATCACATCCATCACCAGATCGCCCGGCAGGTCGCCGGCGCGTGGCTGCTGGGACAGGAGCAAATCCAGTCTGGCAGCAAACCCGGAAGGGGCCTGATGCACCGCCAACTTCCGCGCCGCAGCCTGTTCCCGTGCCGGGGAAGCGGCTTTCATGACATCGGCAACAAGATCGGAAGGAAGGATAACGGACATGCCAGGAGATTAAACCTCAAGCGCTTGCCGCAAGCTTGCGCCGGATGCGAGCTCTGAAAGCTCTCGCCGCTGCAACAGCCGCTGCTGGAGATTACGCTCCTTGCCAGCCAGTCGGGATACGCCCTTGATCCTGACCTGAATATCCAGAATATGTTTTCGCTGCGCGGCAATGTCAGATCCAAGGCCACCGATTTCCAAATCGATGCGCGCGGTCTGCCGCATGACAGATGCCAGAATCGCTCCATCGAATGCCGCAAGCCTTTCCATGGCCGCGGCAACCTCTGCCCGCTTCTGAACGAGGCCAGCCTGCTTCGCCTTCAAAAGGATGAGCTTGCCTTCGGAGGCTTCGCGCAATTGCGCAAGCTGCCGCGCCAGCCTCCCTAAGCGTTGCAATCGATCTTTCATGCGGCACCCGCCAGCCAGCCGCGATATCCGTCGAGAAAAATCGACAGCCATCGCGGCGCCAGGAAATAGAAGATGAAAAGGCCCGCCGCCGTGACAAGGCCTAGCGAGGCAAAATAGAGTGACACCTGCGGCGTGAACTTGTTGGCAAACCCCATCGCCACATTCATCACGATGGCATAGACGATGAAGGGCCCCGCCAGCCGCAGGGCCAGCACCGTGCTGTTGGCCGCAACATCCGTAAGCCGCTCAAGATACCATTCCGCATCAACCGGCAGTGCGATGGGAATGACCGCATAGCTGTCGGCAAGCGCGTTCAGCATCTCGATGTGAAGCCCGCCCGCGAACATCGCCATGACGGCACTAAGCGATAATAATGTCGCGAGCGGCGGCAGCGTCTCGCCATCATCCGGGGAAACGCCGGGAATGCCCGTGAGGCCCATCGCATTGGCCGATGCCGTGGCCGCGAATTGCAGGCCCAGCATGTAAAAGCGCGCCATCAGGCCGATGGTGGCGCCGGCCAAGGTTTCATTGATGAGCAAAAAGGGCCTTAAGGTTTCTGCAACCCCGGAAACAGCGGCGGCCACGACCCCGGACAGCAGCGGTGACAAAGCAAGTGATATCGCAAAGGCCATCAGCAGCCTGATCTGCATGGGAACCCTTGCGCTCGCATAGCCCGGCACGAACATCAGGCAGGCGCCGATGCGGCAGAACACGGTAAAACCCACGAACACGGCCTGCGCCAGCTCTGCCGTCACGAGATCGAACCGATGGCGTCAATACGGATGCCGCGTGAAATTTCGATGTGCGACAGGACCGGAAGATTGGGGAACAGCCGGTCAACGATCATCCGCACGTAAGGCCGTGCTTCGGGCGCGGTGACGAGCGCGAAGGCTTCGCCCTCATCCATATGCGTTTTTACCACCTTGCCCGCTTCCGCGGCGAATTGCTCGATCAGGCGCGGATCAATGTCGAACTCGATGACATCGCCTTTCGCGTCACGCTTCAGGCTTTGAAGGAACGTCATGTCCCAGCGGTTGCCCAGCCGCACCACGCGCATCACGCCGTCATGGCCGATATCGCCACAGATCTGCTGCGCCACGCGCATGCGCACATGCTCGGCAATCGCCTCGGGCTTGCGCACATGCGGCGCGATTTCGGCAATCGCCTCCAGGATCAGATGCAGGTTGCGGATCGACACGCGCTCCGCCAGCAGAAGCTTGAGAATGGCCTGCAGGCTGGAGAAAGAGAGAAGGGAGGGAACAGTCTCATCCAGCAGACGCCGGTATTCAGGTTCAAGGCGGTCTGTCAGCGCGCGGAGATCGCGATACGACAGGAGCTGCGCCAGATTGTTGCGGATCACTTCCGAAAGATGCGTCAGCATCACCGACGTGGGATCGATGGGCTGGTAGCCTCCCGAGCGCAGTTCGCCCGCAAAGATATCCGGCACCCAGATTGCATCCATGCCAAAGGCGGGTTCCTTCACATCGTCGCCCGGCACGGCGGGCCTTGGCCTGTTGCCGGGGATCACCATCACCTCGCCGATCCGCAATTCGCCTGTCGACGCTACGGTGCTATGAATTTTGATGCTGTAGCCGCGCGGCGGCAGGATGAGATCGTCGGAGAGCTTGACCTCCGGAATGACGAAGCCATATTGCTGCGCGAATTTGCGCCGCATCTTGGCCACCCGATGCGCCAGCTCGCCATGCGCCACTAGCATGGCCTGCGACAATTGCCGTCCCAGACAAAGCTCGATCTCCGCCGTGCGCAAAAGCTCCTTTACGGAATTGCGGTCTTCCTCGGCCTTGCTTTTCTGTAGCTCCTGCCTTTGCAGATCCGCCGCTTCCTGCAATGCGGCACGACGGCGCGGAATGACAAATGCGCCTGCGCCCATCGCGCCAGCCAGCGCGAAGAACGGAAAAAACGGCAGCCCTGGCATCAGTGCCATAAGGCCCAGAAGAACGGCGGCCACCGAAAGCGCGCGCGGATATCCCGCCAGCTGGTTCAAAACGGCTTCCTGGGCCGAACCGCGATTGCCGCCCTTTGACACCAGAAGCCCGGCCGCCAGCGAAACGACAAGGGCCGGAATCTGCGTCACCAGTCCGTCGCCTACCGAGAGCTTGGTATAGACGTCGGCTGCTTCACCGAACGCCATGCCGTGGCGCGTGACGCCGATCACCACGCCGCCGAAGCTGTTGATGCCGGTGATGATGAGGCCCGCGACGGCGTCACCGCGCACGAATTTTGATGCGCCATCCATGGAACCGAAAAAGGCGCTCTCCTGCTCAAGTTCGAGCCTGCGCCGCCGCGCTTCCTGGTCATCGATCAGGCCCGCGGAGAGATCGGCATCAATGGCCATCTGCTTGCCGGGAATTGCGTCGAGCGTGAAGCGTGCGCCCACTTCCGCGATGCGCGTTGCGCCCTTGGTGATCACCAGGAAATTCACCGTCACCAGAATGGCGAACACGATGACGCCGATCACGAAATCGCCGCTCATCACGAAGCTGGAAAAGCCGCCGACCACATGGCCCGCAGCGTTTACGCCTTCATTACCATGCGACAAGATCAGCCGTGTCGTCGCCACGTTAAGCGATAACCGCAGCAGTGTGGCGATCAACAGCACGGTGGGAAAGGCCGAGAAATCCAGGGGCCGCTGAATCCACAGCGCCACCATGAGAATCAGCACCGACATCGAGATTGAGAAGGCAAGCCCGAGGTCGATCAGAATCGTCGGCATTGGTAGGAACAACACGACGAGAATGCAGGCGATGCCCAGCGCGAAGCCCACATCGCGGTTGCCGCGCGGCAGGGCTGATGTGATAGACAGAGGCGCTGCGCTCATGCGGTAGCCCTAGAAGCCGGTCGCGATGCGCGCGTACACCGTTTCGGTGTAAGAAAAGAGCTGCGAAGCAATGAAGGGTGCCAGCAGGATCATCGCGCCGAAGACCACAAGGATTTTTGGAACGAACGTCAGGGTCGCTTCCTGAATTTGCGTCAGCGCCTGAAACAGCGCGATAATAATCCCCACCGCCATCGCCGCGCCAATGGCCGGGCCAGAGCCAACGATCACTGTCCAGATCGCACCCTGCACCAGTTCCATGGCGTCGGCTTCATTCATCGCTAGCTGACCGTGATGCCGGACGCGAGATCAATGCTCCGCCCATCCTCAAGAATCGCCGATGAACTGGCACTGTTTATCTCTATGCTCTTCACGGTGCCGCTCATCGTGCCATCTGATGTCGACACGGTTCGGCCAATCAGATTTGCCGATTGCCCGATGGACGACATGGACAGGAGCGAGTCGAGCTTGGCGTTCATCTTGATCCCCTGTTCGACATTCGAGAACGACGCGAGCTGCGAAAGTTGTTCCGTGGGATCGTTTGGCTGCGTGGGGTCCTGATTTTTCATCTCAGCCACCAGCAGGCGCAGGAACGCATTATAGTTGAGCGTGGCGTCGCCCGTGTCGCTCGAAGCGGCTTGCGTGGCCGTGGAAGAGGTGGCGGATGTAATCTGCATCACGCGGCCTCCCCGGAGCGGAAGGCGGTGCGGCCAAGCAATGCGTCTTCGTCCGGAAAAGCCGCGCGCAAGGCCTTCAAGGCATCGAAAAAGCGCCCTTTCAGAACTTTCTCGCCGGTCAGCGTCAGCGCGTCACGCAGGGCTTGCGACGACAGGTTTTGCTCCATGCGGTGCGAAAGGTGTTTGTATAGTTCTTGCGTCACGCCGGCCGTGTCCGGGTCGATCAGCATCGTCTGCACGACAAAATAAAGCTGGCGGAATGGCGTGGTCGCCTCATCCGCCTGGATGACATGATTTTCCAGGAGGAAATCTACATCGTTCAGAACCTCCAGCGAGGCCCGCCGGTCGACGCGCAGGACCGCGCCATTGATATAAACGCGCTCCCCGCGCTTCAGATGAATCAGCATGTCATGCCCTCCGCAATCCCCGGCAGATCGATTCCGAAACGTCAATAAGCGGCGCGAAGGCCTGTTCACGGCCTTGCCGGATGTCATCTGCGCGCTTCAGCATCCAGATGCCGATCGAGATCAGTGTCGCGCGCAGCGTTTCCGGCAAGCCATTTTCGGGGTGAGCCAGATCTTCCAGAAGCACGCCCCACAGGCGGTTCAGGAACAGCAGGGCTTCAACCGATTCACGCGATCCGCGGCCCTTTTCCTCGGCCATCCGCAGCAGGGAAATCGATTTTTCGAAAGCGGCGCGTTCATTGTCGCGGATGTTCGCCGTGGTTTCGGATGCGATGTCGGCATAGAGCGCGTGATACATTGCGAGGGGCAGGCCTTTCGAAGGTTGACAATCAGAGTTCATTAAGAAGGCTCAGGTTGGAAATGCGCGCGGTGAGCGAATAGGACGCCTCAAGCTGGGTCATCAGCGTGTTCACGCGCGTCGCGGCATCATAGGGATCGACGCCCTCCATCTTCTGCACCGCCTTGGTCAGCGAATTGATGCGTGAAGTGATCGCGTCCGTCGCGTTCGACACGGCATTTTGCGCGAGGCCCACGCGCGACTGTTCCGCGCCAAGGCTGCCGGCGGCTTCCGCTGAAACAGAGAGAGCTTTCTGGGCAATGGCGTCAAATGCACCAGCACTCAGGTTCGGCGCGCCGAGGCCCGCCACCATGGTCAGCGCGCTCACCAGCTGGCGGAACGGCAGCGCCGTGGCGGATGAATCGACGCTCGCATGCTGTGTGCTGTTGATCCGCGCCTGCGCGAGATCGCTGCTTGCGGCAGTCCACGATGTTTCCCATGAGGATTGGCCAAACAGTTCCGCAAAACTGCCATCCAGAAAAGCCGACATATCGGTACTGGAAATCGCCGAGACGCCTGCGTCGTCCGGCGTCACGCCGAAGGAGGCCTGGAAGGCCGTGTTCACGGCGGCCTGCGCGGAACTGCCGTCATAATCCGCCAGCGGCGCCGTGCCGCTGTTCAGGCCGCCAAAAATATATTGGCCGTTTTGCGTGGTGTTGAGGAGGCTGGTGATTTGCGCCAGTGCGCCTTCAGCTGCCTGCTGTGCCAGCGCCTGCCCGTTTGTTGCGCTTTGGGCGCCCGTCAGCGTTTCAATGAAGTTGTTGGCAATCGTCTGCATCTGGCTCAACGCATCCTGCGTGACGGTAGCGCGGGAGGAGAGAAGCCCGTTGGCGTCCTTGATCTGCCCAAGCTCCGCCATCTCGTTCCGCAACGCAACGTCTCGCCCTGTGTTGGCGCCGAGCGCCAGGCCGATATCGGCATAACGGCTGGTGGATGCCTCGATCTGCGCATTTGCCAGGGAGCGCTGTGAAGACGAAATCGAACTGCGGAGCAGGGTGGACATGGTGAGCGTCGGAATTCCGTCGAGCCGCATCTCAGTTCACCGCGTCCATCAGGGATTGCAGCAATCTGTCCACGGCCGAAACGATCTTGGCAGAGGCCTGATATGATTTTTCGAGATTGAGCATTGCCGCCATTTCGTCATCGAGATTGACGCCGGTCACCCGTTGCAAGGCGGCTTGCGCGCGCGATTGCAGGGCCGTTTGCGTGGAGGACGCCGTATCCGCCGCTTGCCGCTGCGCTTCCAGCCAGGCGGAAGAGGCGGTGCCGAAAGAACTCAATGTTGCGGACGTGCCAAGCCCGGCTGAAGGATCGAACGCCATGGTCTCATCGAAGGAAGAAATGAGGCTGGCAATCCGCGCCTGATAACCTGCGGCACCGGTGCTGTTTGCAACATAGGATGCGCCGTTGAATCCTCCGTCGCGGATGAGAGAGAGGTTTGTGGACGCCTGTGCATTAATAGTGATTGTCTGGGCCAGGCCATCCGCCAGTGTTCCCGTGGAGGGTATGGATGCACCGGTGCCGTTCGTAAACAAGCCTGCCATCGCAGGGAGGCTTGAACCGGTCTCGGCAAACCCCTGGATCAATCCGCGCGCCGTTTCATCGAGCTGCGCCTGATAGGCGGCGGCGATCCGGTCACGCAAATCCGCCAGGCCCTGAATCCTGCCGCCGCTTCCTCGCATCGTGCTGGCAGAGCCGGTAATCGCCACGCCATCGACCGTGACAGCCTTTCCGGTGACACCCGGTAGCAACGGTTGGGTAGCCTCGAATGCCACGCTGCGGGGCGTGGTTTCAAACAGCGTTACGCCGCTGTCCGTATAGATGGCGATGTCGTTGTTGGACCGGGTGATGGTGCGGATGCCGATCTCATCCGACAATTGCTTCAGGATGCTGTCACGCTGGTCCAGCGCATCTGTCAGGTCGTTGCCAGTTCCTTGCACGACGGCGTCGTTCGCGGTCTTGAACTGCTGCAACAATGAATTGATGCGTGTGACGGCAGCACCAATCCCGTCATCCGCATCCTGCCGCACCTTGCTTACAACTGCAGAGGCGGAATGCAATCCGTCGACCACTGTTTGTGCCTGCTGCACAACTGCGGAGGCCAGTGTGGTGTTTGAAGGGTCTGCCTCATAGGCCATCAGGCTCTGCTTCAGCTTCGATGTCAGCGCCGGGATCGAACTGTCTGACTGGGGGTCGCCGACGGTTTCACTCAGTGACGTCAATCCGTCCAGCAGTGCCTGTTTTGCCGAGGAGCTGCTGGTGGCGGAGAGGAGAACATCCAGCAGCCGCTTGTCGGCGCTGCGCTCATAGGAAGATGCCGTTGCGCCACCGTCCGGCAGACTGGCAATCGACGCCGACTTCCGGGAATAATCCGCATTGCCCGCGCCCGATATGTTGCGCGCCACGACAGCGGTCTGCGCCGCCGAAGTGGTGAGGCCGGAAACGGCGGAGGACAGTGCGGAAGAGAGTGAAACCATGAGCAATCAGCGCTTCAGATTTACCAGCACGTCCATGAGTTCAGAACCGGTCTGAAACACTTTGGAATTGGCGGAATAACTGCGCTGCGCGTCGATCATCGCGGTGAGTTCGGTGGCGAGATCGACGGTCGACTGCTCAAGCGCATTGGAAACGATTGAGCCGAGCGTTCCGGTTTGGGCGAACCCAATCTGCACATCGCCTGAATCCGCGGAGGGCTGATAGGCGTTGCCAGCCACCGGCGTCAGCCGGTCTGGGCTTGTCACATGCGCAAGCGGAATGCGGTAGACTGGCACGCGCGTGCTGTTGTCATAGGTCGCATAAACGGTTCCGTCGCGGGCGATGTCCACGACGCTGGACCCGCTGGGCGCATTGCCGTTCACCTCCGCGCCCAGCACTGTGTAATCTGTCGCAAGCTGTGTCATTTTTGACAGGTCGAGCGTGAGAGCCTGCCCGCCGGGAATCGATGCCGTCAGTTCTTGCGCGCTGGAGGAGGCAAGTTTTCCATCCGCTGGATTGAACGCCAGTGAGATTGTTGTCAGCGCCGCCGAACTATAGGGAAACCCGCCTGATGCTGCGGAATCTGCCTTGTTGAAGGCACTCATTTCCCACCTGTTGTCGGCCGTCTTGGAGAAGTAAAGATCAAGCGTCACCTCGCCGCCGAGGCTGTCATAGGTGACCAGTGATTTCTTGGCGTTGTAAGTCGATGATGCGGAATTGGCCGACGGCAATTCGGCGGATGGCGTGACATCTGCGGTTGATGGAAGATTGGCCGTAAAAGTGCCGCTTGTCGATGCGGAAGCCGTCAGGGCCAGGTCTTCCAGATTGACAGGTGTCAGTCCGGTGTAGCCGTTCACCGTGACATCAGGCTGATCCGGATCAAGACGATAGCCCAGCAGCGTGAAACCCGCTGCGTTCTCCAGGTTTCCATCGCCATCCGCCTGAAAGGCGCCAGCCCGCGTGAGGTAAGGCGTCCCGCTCGCATCCTGAACAACGAAGAAACCATCGCCCGATACCGCAAGATCGGTGACGCTGGATGTTGAAAGCAGGCTCCCCTGCCCGCTGACTGCCGAACGGATATCCGTATCGACGCCGCCGGATTCGTAAGCGCCCGGGCAATTCTGCAGAAGCAGCGTGGAGAATTCGCACGACGACTTTTTATAGCCAGTGGTGTTCACGTTCGCCACATTGTCAGCCACCGTGGACAGGCGGGTAGCCTGCGCCGACATGCCCGACACGCTTGTCCGCATTACACCCGTGAGACTCATGAACTGCTCCACTTTTTTATGCAGAGATCATTGCAGCCTGAACTTGTGCCGGACTGTAGAAGCCTAGCGGCAGAAGGCTTTGGCTTCGGGCGTCCAGCCCCCAAAGCCGCTCGCCACCAGATTGGCGATCACCGCGCAGATGTAGCGCTTCTGCGCCGGATTGTTGTTGGGCCCCGCATGATAGCGCGCCACCGCCATGGTCCAGCTTCCCTCGCTCTGCCGGAGGGATTTCAGAAATTGCGCGGCATAGATAACATTGGCATGCGGGTCGAGCATCTGCGCAGGAGAAGAAAACGCCTTGCCATGATAATAGTGATTGACCTGCATGCAGCCGAGATCAATCAGCTTGATGCCCTTGGCGCGCGCCGCCTGGAATTCGGCCAGTGCTTCAGACGCCGAACCGGTGATCACTGTTTTCCCCGCGATGTTCAATGCGTAGGGGTTGAGTGAACCCTTGTTGCCTGTCTCCGTCAGCCCCACGGCATAAAGAACGCCAAGCGGCACGCCTTCCGCCCGCGATGCGGCAATCATCTCAGCCTCGCAGACCGTTGATGCGCCAGCGTCAGAGATAAATACCGCCGCGGCCCCCATCATCAGCAACAGGGCCGCGATCGTCTTGGCGTTTCTCATAGTGATGCTCCGTGTTGCCGCCTTGGGCAGGGCGATGGTTGGTGAAAGCACCTTGGCCGCCGCCAGCCATCGAAAACGCCTGGTCTGGCTGAGGCTGCGCCATGACCGTAACAGATATGGCCTGCTGGTCGCCCGAGCGGCCGAGTAGCATGACCAGCATGGCGCGGTCATGCATCAGCACGTCAGCAGCTTCTTGTGACTGCGTGACCACTTGAACATCGAGCGTGTCGCCCTTGATCCGTAAGGTTACATGGACCGGACCCAGATGCTGTGGCCGCAGTGCAATCTCCAGCTTCCGGATGTGCGTTTCATGGGGTGTTGCGTCCGCCACGGGCGCAGCTGCGCGAACGGCATCGGCGACCTGTTCTGCCGCACTTCGCATGGGTTGCGCAGGCTGTGGCACCGCTGGAGTGGCCACTGTGTCTGGTATGACAGTAACCATCGGCTTCATGCGAACCTCTGGCGACTCCACCGTAGCGTCACGCGGGTCTTGCCGTGAGGCCAGCAAACCAAGCGTCCCGGGTTGTTCCGGGAATGAATGTTTGGCCACTGACACCCCGCTTCGCGGGTTGTCATGACTGCGAATGTCCTTCATCGGCACTGGGCGTTGCGGCGCGGGCAGGTTTGGCTGCCGCGTATGAGCGGCATCTGGGAGCTCTGGCGCCGTCGCAACCGGATGAAAATCTTCCTGCACCTTCCCGTCGGGCTTGGGTGTTACGGAAAGGAAATTTAGAAAAGATTGCGCCGCCGTTACAGCACCGGAAGCTTCGCCTTCCCCGCCATTCATCGCTTTCCGCGCAGAAGCCTTGCCGCGCCCATGCGCTACGGCAGAGACGGCGAAGTTACCGGCCTTGAGGCTGAACATGGTGTTCCCCATTCAAAAGCGCGTCCGCAGCAGCGATCAATGTGCGCCCTCTCGCCACCAGCGCGAGATGTTCGGCGGGAATGTTCGCTGGCGCTTCCCTGCCACTTGCAGGCGCATGGATAAACGCGGAAACCTGCAATGCGGCATCCAGCAGCGACCGGTCATCTTCTGTAAGGCGTGCCGCATCGAGCGCCGTGAGCTGTGCCTGCGCCACTTCATAGTCTGGCCCTGAAACACCAGGCACATTCGCATAGAGTTCAGCACGCACGGCCTCAATACTGCCCGGCACGGCAAGCCTCCCGGCGCGTGAAGCTGAGAATGCCGCCAGCGCTGCAAGGCCCGCAGCCGTTGCATTGCGCGCGAGTTCAAGAAAGAATTCCCTGCGTGTGCCCGCCGGGAGCTTTGTCAAAAGCCAGTCCAGCCGCTCCATATCCAATGGCTTGCGCGCCACTTCCCGTTTGATGAGTGAATCGCCAAGAGCGGAGAGGAACGCGTCGATAAACGGCGAGCGTGCAAAGCGGCGAAAATAGCGCGATACATAGGTGAAGAAACAGTCTTGGTCAGGAAGCGCGGCGCATGTGAGAGCGGCGCGGCGCAATGACGAATCTTCAACCAGCGTTCCAGGCATCAGTTGAATGGCGGTGTCATAAAAAGATAGTTTTTCCGTTACGTCCGCATCTGGCAGCACCAAGGCGCGCGACAGCGCAATGCGGCCGCCGAGGGACGGCGGATAGGAAAACGGGTCAATTCCAGCGAAGGCTTTTGCAGCCTCTCCTTCCTGACGATTTTTGAAAGCCACGATCGCCTTGAGTAGCGCGATGTCGTCAACCGGAAGATCAGCGCGCCGAAGCAATGCGTCGCCGAGATCGGCAGGACCTCCAGCGAGGATGAATCCCGCCGCCGCCTGAATGGTTGCAGCGTCGGGACTCTGAATATCGCCAGCCGCTTCGATGGCGCGCGCAGCCCATTCACCCTGCATGGCGGAAGCGCGGGACTCTCCGTTGGCAGACGCATCCTGCAATACGAAAAACAGGCGCACAGCCTGGACAAATTCGGGAGTTCCGGCAAAGGCAACGGCAGGCCACAGAAACACCAGCGTTGCACCCGCGAGCAAGAATTTCATGGATCAGGGCCAAGCAGGATGTCGATGCGGCGGTTTTCCGGCGCCTGTGGATCATCGGCGATTTTGGGCTGGCGGTCAGCCAAGCCTTCAATCCGCCGGATGCGCTTCTCATCCAGCCCGGCTCGCACCAGCATGTAATGCGCCATGTGCGCGCGGTCGGTTGAAAGCTGCCAGTTGTCGTAAGCCGCATTGTGATAGGGGCGCGCATCCGTATGCCCCCGGATCACCACATAGCCGGGGCGATTCTCGAGCGTCTCCGCAATTGCTTCAACCGTTTTGACCAGCTGCAAATTGGGCTTCGCGGACCCAACTTCAAACATGCTGAAGCTTTCCGCCTCGGTCAGGCTGATCAGCACGCCTTCCTTCACCGGTTCGACCGTGATACCCGCCGGCAATGCGCCACCCTCGGGCGTCAGCGCCTTGGCAAGATCAGACTTGATCGCTGCCGCCATGGCTTGCCTTCTGCTCTCTTCCGCATCTTGCGGCGGCGGCACGGGGGCAGGCTTTGATGGTGCACCTTGCCGTTGGACAATTGCCGCCGGTTTGTCCGGCACTTTCGCGGCGGGAGGCGCAGGTGGCAACGCGGGCTGGCTGGCGGGATCGAAGGGATCGGCCATGCCGCCGGACTCCGCAGCGTGCGTTTCCGGCAGTATTTTCGCGGCAACAACAGCGGGTTTCGCAATGTCCTCAAGAGCCTTGACCGGATCGGCCATCAGTTTTTGTTCCGCCGCCTTTTCGGCATCCGAGGCCCCGGTGCCCCTGGCCTCTTTCTTTTTCACGTCATTCGCATCGTTCAATCCGCGCCCCGCCGTCGAACTGTCCATGAGCTTGATGGGGTTGAAATAGCTCGCCACCTGCGCGCGCGTCGCTTCATTCGATGCGTTGATGAGCCACATGACGAGAAAGAAGGCCATCATGGCGGTGACAAAATCGGCATAGGCGATTTTCCAGGCCCCGCCCTTGTGCGCGGCCGCGTCATCACCGCCGCGCCTGCGGATGATCACGATTTCGCTGTTGGCGGGAGCATGCTGGGCCGTCATGCAAGCTCCTCGGCAAGAGCGTCAGCCCAGGGTTTGAGGCAGCTTTGCACCAGTGTGCCATTGACCCAGGCGTTTACGTCAATGCCATCGGACTCTTGAAACTTCACGGCGTCGGTGCGATCGCCGAGAGCCTGCCTGATTCTGTCGAGAAGAATGGCAGGCCCCTCGATCCTCAGGCCCATCACTGTGTCGTCTCCGGTGATGCTGCGCAGCCGATCGGCGAATGCCCGCATCGCGCGGGCCGTCATGGCCTCGGCAAGCACCGGCGACAGGCATGCCGCCACATGATCGGAAAGCGACTGTTCGAGGGAGGCAATGGCGGATTGAAGCTGATCCGTCATCCGCGCGGCTTCTTCCCTGCACCAGGCCTTCCGCGCCGCTTCCATGTCACATGCATGAGCACGGGTGAGATTGTCGATCCTCTGCTCATATTCGGCCAAAAGCGATGCCTTGAGCTGTTCCAGCGCCTCTGCATGTTCGCGATCCTGCATACCGACCGCTGCCGGGATGCCGGTTAGCGGCGGCATGGCAATCCGCTCGCGCTCTGCCAGCCATTGTGCCAGCGGGATCATGCGGGCCGCTGGTCTGGCGCACTCAACCATTGCTTCAGCACCATGGCTGCGCGGTCGGGATCAAGTTCAACGATCTTGCCCAACCGGTTCTGTGGCGCGTGGGCGGATTGGCGCGTCAGGTCATCAAGCAACGGATCGCCCGGCGCGCGCTCGAGGAGAGGAGCAGGCTGAGAGTCCGGCAGCACCGGAATCGCACCGGCTTCTGGCCCCTTCAAAGGCGCCGCAGCCAGAATGCTCCGCAAAGCCGGGCGGAGGCCCAGAAACACGACCAGCAGGGACACGGCAATCAACGCCGCGGCATTGATGAGCGCCCCCGATTGCGCCATGAGCCGGGGCAGTAAGCCTTCGCTCTCCACAGGCGCCAGAAGATCAGCACCGGCGATGAAATCCACAGCGGAAACCTTGATATGATCGCCCCGCGCCGTATTGAGCCCCGCCGCTGAAATCGCCAGTTGCTCAATGTCCGACGTCTGTGCCACTAACTGTTCAGCGCTCGCGGTTCCACCTAGCGCCTTCACGATTTGCGCCCTGTTCACCACAATGGCGACCGACAGCTGATCGATGCCATAGCCGTCGGTTGTCGTCGCGGTCTGTTTCGAATTGATTTCGTAATTGGTGATCTCCTCGCGGTGGTCCTTCTTCTCGCGCGAGGCATCGCCGCCCGCTTCGGGCTTCACTTCACGCGGAATATTCTGCTCCACCGAAACAGGCTGCGCGCCGTTGCTGTTCTGTGCCTCGCCGCTCTCCTTCACCGTGCGCACCGAGCGCTCGACCCGCGAGTTTGGATCAAAATCTGTTTCGCTGATCTGCTTGCGGTCGGCATTGAGCTTTGCCACCACGCTGATCCGTACATTGTCGAGGCCGAGGTAGGGTGCCAGTGTGCGTTCCAGCTTTTGCTGCAGATCGGCGGCAACGCTGCGCTCCAGCCCCATCATCTTTTCCGGCGCTGCCGACAGCGCGTCTTCGCCAGATGCCAGCAGCGTTCCATCCGTCGACATGACCGAAACCTGATCCGGCGTGAGACCCGGGATCGCCGCGGCGACCAGATGCCGGATGGCCAGCGCCGCCGCCTGCGGCTCTCCACCTTCCATGCGGATCAGGACAGACGCGGTAGGCGCTTCGCGTTTGTCGCGGAAAGAACTGTCATTGCGGAGCGCCAGATGCACGCGCGCCGCCTTGATGCCATCGATATCCTGGATAGTACGGGCGAGTTCGCCTTCCAGCGCCCGCACGCGCGTCACCTGCTGCATGAAGGAGGTGAGGCCAAGGCTTCCCAGCTTGTCAAAAAGCTCGTAGCCCGCACTGCCGCTTTTCGGCAGGCCTTTTTGCGCCAGCAGCATTCGCGCCTTGGCTGTATTGCCATAATCAACCAGAACCGTGTTGCCGCTCACATTTACATCAAAAGAAATCCCTGCGTCGTCAAGCACGCTGCCAATGCGCGTCACATCCTGGGGATCAAGGCCGCTGTAGAGTACATCGCGCGACGGCCGGCTGAGATAATAGCCACACACGCCGACCAGAACGAACACCGTGATGCCGGCAAGGCCCAGCGCCACAAGCCGCCGGACGCCCAGCGCGGTAAGGCCTTCGCCGAGCCGTTTGAAAAACACAAGTGCGGCCACGCAACGCCCCTCTCAATCCATGAAAATATTCGCTTCGGAAACTTGCGCGGCGCTCGTTATGACTTGAACAGCGACAGAATGTTCTGGCTGTTCTGATTGGCGATCGAGAGAGACTGAACGCCAAGCTGCTGCTGCACCTGAAGCGCCTGGAGTTTCGTCGACTCCTCGTTCATGTCGGCATCGACCAGCGTGCCGATGCCCTTCTTGATCGTATCCATCAGGGTCGATACAAAATCCTGTTGCAGGCTTACGCGCTGCTTCACCGCGCCCAGGCTGGCGGCGGCCGTGGTCATCTTGCCCAGCGCGCCATCTGTCCAGGAGATCATCTGTTCAAGATCTTCCAGATCGTCGCTCGAATCGGTGAGGGTAGAAATATCCAGCGTATCCACCGAATAGGTCACGCCGCCATTCGTGGTCACATCGGTGGAATCGAGAATGCCCGACTGGTCGGCGGCATCGTAGAGCTTGGAACTGCCAACATCGAAGCCGATGGTGCCGATCGAAATTGAATTTCCGCTGCGGGAAAACGACGAGACGATGCTTTGCGTGGGGTTGTAGGACGCGGATGATGAATCGACGGACAGCCAGTTTTCACCGCTGAACACCGAACTGTCACCGATGCTTTTGAGCTGCTTCTGCAGTTCAATCACTTCCGACTGGATTTTCTCGCGGTCAACGCCGGGCTGCCGCGCCGCCACCAGCTTGTTCTTGATGCTCTTCACCGCCTCAATGGCGCTGTTCATGCCGGTATAGGCCACATCGATGGTGGCGGCGCCCAAACCCAGCGCATCCTTCACGGTTGACAGCGCGCCATTATCAGACCGCATGGTGGTGGCGATGGACCAATAGGCGGCATTGTCTTCCGCGCTGGCGACGCGGAATCCGGTGGACACGCGCGATTGTGTCTGGTCCAGCATCTTGATGGTGGAGTTGAGGCTCTGCAACGCAGTCATCGCTGACACGTTGGTGTTGATGCTGGCCATGGCGGAAATGTCCCTGCGAATCGGAAGCGGAAGTGAGGACATTCCGGATCGGGACCGGCATGGCGGGCCGGCATCATGCCCAAGGCAGCAGCGCTGCCATCCGCCATGCCGCTAGAATATTGGAATTATGCTTACCAACGGGTTAACGCAAAAGCGGCAGCCTCCCTTTGCGAAGGAAGCTGCCGCCGGATTTGCGAGAATGTTTAGCGGAAGAGCGACAGAATGGTCTGGCTGCTCTGGTTGGCGATCGACAGCGCCTGCACGCCCAACTGCTGCTGCACCTGGAGCGCCTGAAGCCGCGTCGATTCTTCATTCATGTCGGCGTCCACCAGCGTGCCGACGCCGGTGGTGATGGCGGACATGAGGTTGGTGACGAAGTCCTTCTGCAGCGTCACGCGGCTTTTTACGGCACCCAGGTTGGAAGCCGAAGTGGTCATTTCCGAAATTGCCGCATCGGCCGCCTTCACATAACCGTTCAACGTGGCGAGATCCGTCGTGCTGTCGGTGAGGGCTGAAATGTCCATCGTGGCGACCGACGCCGTGCCCGTTGCCGAGAGCGCGCCTGTCGCATCGCGCTTGCCGTCGAGAATACCGTCAGCCGTGGTGCTGGCATCGAACAGCGTGCTGCCTGAGGTGTCAAAGGTTATCGTCGCCACCGAAACCGCGCCGCCGCTGCGGTTGAAGGAGGCTACGATGGACTTGGTGGCGTTATAGCCGGTGGCGCTGGAGTCGGTGGAAATCCAGTTCTGCCCGCTGAAGGAGGACGAGTCGCCGATGCTCTTGAGCTGGCTTTGCAGTTCGGTGATTTCCGACTGGATTTTTTCGCGGTCAACGCCGGGCTGCAGCGCCGCCACCAGCTTGTTCTTGATCTCCTTGGTGACGTCGATGGCCGAGTTGACACCCGTATAGGCGACGTCGATGGTAGAAGAGCCAAGTCCCAGCGCGTCCTTTACGGTGGACAGCGCGGAATTGTCCGACCGCATGGTGGTGGCGATCGACCAGTAAGCGGCGTTGTCGGAGGCGCTGGCCACTTTGTAGCCGGTGGAAATGCGCGACTGGGTGGTGTTGAGATTGGCGTTGGTTGCGTTGAGGCTCTGCAATGCGGTGAGTGCAGACGTGTTCGTCATGATGCTCGACATGATGTCTTGACCCTTGAAACTGACTGACTGGGAAAGATCATGCCGGATCGGGCCGGAATGGCAGCAGAGCTACATGCCGGAGACCTCGCGTCGGAGTGTCTCGCTGCCATGAGCGATCCATAGCAGCAAAAGTTTCAACGCCCTGCTAAGGAACAGGGTTAAGAGCCGGTAAATGATTGCACAAGGCTACCCACCAGCAGGTTCCAGCCATCGATCAGTACGAAGAATAGGACCTTGAACGGCAGTGAGATCACCGTTGGCGGCAGCATCATCATGCCCATCGACATGGTGAGTGCGGCCACGATGAGGTCGATCACGAGAAACGGCAGGGCGATCAGAAAACCGATTTCAAATCCTCTCCGCAATTCCGAGATCATGAAAGCCGGGACGAGAATGCGCAGATCGTTGATGTCTGCGGGCGCCGTGGCTTGCGGCAATTTCCGCGCGAAATCCTGAAACAGCACGAGGTCTTTCTCACGCACATTCTTCGCCATGAAATCGCGGAAGGGCGAGGTGATTTTGCCGTAAGCCTCCGCATCGCTGATGCGTTTGTCGATGAGTGGCTGCACACCCTCCTGCCAGGCCTTGTCAAAGGTCGGCGCCATGACGAAGAAGGTGAGGAACAGCGACAGCGACACCAGGATGAGATTGGCCGGTGTGCTTTGCAGCCCCAGACTCGAGCGCAGGAATGAAAATGCAATCACGAAGCGCGTGAAGCTCGTCACCATGATGAGAAGTCCCGGCGCCACCGAAAGCACGGTCAGCAGCAGGATATATTGAACGATGCGCCCGCTGAAGGAGGCCTGTCCTGCCGGAATGAGATCATCAAGAGAAAGGGATTGCGCCCGCGCCACGCTTGCAAACAGGATCAGCAGGGCTAGCGCTAGGGCGTGACTCTTCATTCCAGCACCAGCGTATGAATCATCACCTCGCGGACCTGCCCTTTTGACAAGGTGCGCACCAGATCGTTCAAATCCTCGCGCAGCGCCAGAAGGCCAGAAGCACCCTCGATCTGCGAAAGCTTCACGCTGTGAAGATAGGACATTACATTTTCGCTCGCCTGATTGGCGAGAATATCCGGGGAGTCATCCGTTTTCTGATTGGTGAGCAGCACACCCTCAAGGCGCACCCACGTGGTCTTGGGTTCAGCCAGATTGGTAAGAACGGCTGGCATGGCCACCAGCACACCATCCTCCGCGGCATGGAGTGGAGCGGGCGGCGCTGTAGACACAGCACTTGCGGCAACGGGTGCGGATGAAGCCGGGGCTTCCCGCAACAGCATGCCAACGGCAATGCCAGAGCCCGCGCCAATCAGCGTCAGCAGGAGCACCGCCACCAGCATGGTCATAAGCGATGATCCGCCCTCTCGCACAGGTTTGGCGGCCATGTCAGCTCTTCTTCAAAATGGTGAAATGCGATCCCACGCCTGCTGCGCCCAGCCGGGCTGCTGAACTTCGGTGATCCGCCCGCGTCCCCCATAGGAAATGCGCGCTTCGGCAATCCGCTCATAGGACACCGAATTGTCAGGCGTCACATCGGTGGGATTGACGATGCCCGCCACATGCAGGGTGCGCTGTTCAAAATTGACCATCACCTCCTGGTTACCGTCGATCACCATGTATCCATTGGGCAGAACAGAGGTGACAATAGCCGCAACCGCCAGGCTGATTTTCTCCGACCGCACGGTGGAGCCTTGGCCCGCCGAACTGGTGTTCGATTTCACGCTGCCATCGCCATTCACATCCGCGCCGGTGACGCCCATCAGGTCATACTTGAAACCCAGCGAGGCATCGGCTGCCGATTTGCGGCTGCGGTTCGACGTGTTGTTGAGTGACGCCTTGTCGTCAATGGCGATGCGCACGGTAATGACATCGCCGGGCATCCGGGCGCGCGTATCGCGGAAATAATCGGCAGTCCCGCCCGTCCAGCCTTCCGCCGGTTTGCTGAAGACGGGTTCGGAGCCAAGGGCTGATGACGCCGAAACTGATTGCGCCAACCCCTCCCCGACAGGTGAAAGCTGTGGAGGCTGGCCGAAATCATCCATATTCGTGGTGCATCCGGTGAGGATAAACAGCAGGCATATGTTGGCGGGTATTTTCATGTGCCACGCCCGCCGCTTTGGACACGGGACGCGGCGGCGATGCTTCGCACTAGAAGCGCCGCATGATCGGGCTCCATTACGGCGAGGATTGCTCCCGCCCCCCGCGGCCCCATTTGCCGCAGGATTGAGGTGGCCGTTGGCGCATCCACTTTCGCAAGCTGTGCGGCTGCGGCTTCCGGATCCATCTTTGCGTAGATGTCCACCAGATCTTGCCCAGCCGATTTGAGTGCCGCATCGCGTTTGGCAATCCACGCTTCGAGAACCTTCTGCTGCGCCTCGAGAGCCTGAAGCTTCGCGGTCACGTCGGCTCGCAGTTTTTCAAGCTCTGCCTTCTGCCACGCTGCACGGGCATCCGTGGCTGTCTGCGCGATGTTGGCGCAGTAATCCTGCGCGAGGCTGCCATTGGGCTGCGCATTCACCGAAACGGCGGGCAGGCAAAACGCCAGGATGAGGGCAGCCGGAAGCCTCATTGCACCACCAGATCGGCCTGCAACGCGCCCGCCGTCTTGATGGACTGCAAGATTGCGATAATGCCCTGCGGCTTGAGCCCAATGCGATTGAGGCCTCCCACCAGCTGCGCCAGGCTGGGGCCGGACAATACCGCGAAGGCGCCGCCTTCCTGCTTGAAGTCGATGGAGGTCGAAGGCACCGTTTTCGTGACGCCATCCGAGAGGGGGGCGGGCTGTGAAACGGAAGGCGATTCCGTGACCCGCACCGTCAGATTGCCGTGCGTCACGGCAACCGGCGAGACCTGCACTTGGGAGCCAATCACGATGGTGCCGGTCTTTTCATCGATCACGATACGGGCCGGCGTGTCGGGCTCCACCTTGATCTGCCCGAGCTGTGCCATCAGGCGGGATGCGCTGATTTTCGGCGGACGCCTGATGGTCACACTGCGGAAATCCTCCGCAGTCGCAATCATCATGCCATAGGCTTTGACCGCATAGATGTTGATGGCGTCGGCAATTGCGACGGCGGTCGTAAAATCAGGATTGCGCACTTGCAGAACAAGGTTTGCCGCGCTGTTGAACTCCGCCGTCAGTTCACGCTCGATGGTAGCGCCATTGGCGATGCGGCCATTGGTGGGCGTGCCCTGGGTAACGGTCTGCGCGGCACCCTCGGCCGAAAATCCACCCACCGCGACCGGCCCTTGCGCCACGGCATAAGCCTTGCCATCGGCAGCAACCAGCGGCGTGAGCACTAGCGTCCCGCCCGCCAATGATGACGCATCGCCCAATGAGGAAACGGTCACGTCGATCCGCGCGCCCTGGCCGATAAACGGCGGCAAGGTGGCCGTGACAATCACCGCCGCCATGTTCTTGGAGCGTATCGCGCCCTGCGGCACGCCAACGCCCATCTTCTCCAGCATGGAGCGCGCTGACTGTTCCGTAAACGGAGAATTGCGCAAGCTGTCCCCCGTGGCGGATAGCCCGATCACCAGGCCATAGCCAACCAGCTGATTGTCGCGGACGCCCTGAACGGCGGTGATGTCCTTCACGCGGGTCGCCGCCTCCACCGGTAGCGCAAGCAAGAAAAGGATCGTCAACATCCATCTCATGGTGCGGCGATCGCCAGCGTGCCGTCGGCCGTCACCGTCGCCGTCACCAAAACACCAGACTCGGGATTGCGCGCCTGCACGACATCACCCGCCGTTCCCGCTTCCAGCGGGATCAGCAGCGTGGAAATCAGCAACCCGCCAGATTGAAAAACGGCTACGGTTGGCTGTCCGCGTTGAATCATGTCAAGCGGTTTGAGCGATGCCAGCGGGATCGGCTGCCCCGCCGCGATGGTGCGGCGCGCCACCTTGTTCCGTACCTGTTCGGCAGACGAAACAAAGCTGTCAAAGACCGGAGCGTCGGCTTCAAACGCCTTGTCCACGAGCGTCTCCGCAACAACAGGATCGCCAGGATAAAGCGTCGTGGATGCGACAGGTACGCTCCGCACCTCGGCCAGCGCGGGACACGAGAGCAGCAGGATTGCAGCCATGAGACGGCGCAGCATTTTACCGGATGCCCTTGCTCACGACGCCTGCCATGTCGTCGGCAGCCTGGATCACCTTGGAATTCATCTCATAGGCGCGCTGAGCCTGGATGAGTTCGGTGATTTCCTTCACAGGATCGACATTCGACTGCTCGAGATAGCCTTGCGCGACAGTGCCAAGCCCCCGGTCGCCGGGAAGCCCGGTCGTTGCCTCGCCGGAAGCTGTGCTGGCGCGGTAGAGATTGCCGCCCAGCGCATCGAGACCCGCCGGATTGGCAAAGTTCGCCAGCGTGAGCTGGCCGATATCCTGATACTCCTCGGTGCCCGCCACATGCGCCTGTACAAGGCCGGACTGGTTGATATGCACGTAGATGGTATTTTCCGGAACGGTGATGGCGGGATCGAGCGTATAGCCATCCGCCGTGACGATCTGCCCCGTGGAGTTGGTGTTGAACGCCCCGGCGCGGGTATAAAGCGTTTCGCCGTCAGGCCCGGCCACTTGAAACCAACCCCCGCCGTCAATCGCGAGGTCAAGCTTGTTGCCGGTGTTCGCCAGTGCACCCTGAATATTCAGTGTGCGGATGGCCGTGAGGCGCGTTCCAAGCCCAAGCTGCGCCCCTTCGGGAACCTCGGCCTGACCCGTCCGGTCCGGCGACCCGTGCGTACGCTCCATCTGGTAGAGCAGGTCGGTGAACTCGGCGCGCGAGCGCTTGAAACCGGTCGTGTTGATGTTGGCGATATTGTTGGCGATGACTTCCACATTGGTTTGCTGGGCGGTCATGCCGGTGGCGGCAATGGCAAGGGCACGCATGATGGCTCCTAGATCTGCATTCGGCTGATATCGAGAAAGGCGCTCACCAGCTTGTCGCGGATGGCGAGAGAGGCCTGCAGCGTGCGTTCCGCCTCCATCACCTGGTCGACAACCTGTAGCAGCGGCACCTGTCCTTGAATGCCGGCCAACGCAGCAGATTCACCCTGCCGGATGGCGTTGATGGCATGGCCCGCGAGATCGCCAAGTACCGTAGAGAAATCTGTGCTCGGTGCCGGCGCTGCAGCGACGCCATTTTGCGTGAATCCCGGAAGCGACGCAGAAGACGTGATGCTGGCAATCATCACTGGCCCCGCAGCAGGTCAATCGTCATGGCCAGCATGTCGCGCGTCTGCCGGATCACCTGAAGATTTGCCTCGTAAGAGCGGTTGGCCTGCTTCATGTCAGCCAGTTCGATGATGGGATTGACATTGGGCATTTTTACATAGCCGTTGGCATCGGCAGCGGGGTGGCCGGGCTGGAATTCGCTGCGGAATGCGGAAGGATCCGCCACCACCTTTTCAACATCCACAATTTCTGCGCCCGACAGCCGGTCGAGCTCGGCTCCGAACACGACGCTCCTGCGGCGATAGGGATCGGAACCGGGCGTGCTTCCCGCCGATTCGCTGTTGGCGAGATTTTCCGAAACGACGCGAAGCCTGAGCGATTGTGCCTGAAGCCCGGACGCGGCGATGCGGAGCGATTGCGAGAGAGGATCGGTCATCGTATCAGGCCTTGAGACTGGAGAGGAGCATGCGTTGGAAGCTCCGCGTGATGCCGGTGTCGAGCGATGCCATGCGGCTGTTCTCCCCGGCGTTCAGCAACTCCTCCTCGATCGAAACATTGTTGCCGGAATGCGCGGTATCCCAACTCACGCCGCGCGCTGTTTCGACGGCCTGGCCAGCATTGTTCTCAAATTGCATGTGGCCGGGCCGGGTCACCGCGAGATCGAGACCGGTGCGCTCCAGCATCTGCTCGAATGGCGCAATACCCCGCGCGCGGTATCCCGGCGTATCGGCGTTGGCGATATTGGACGCCGTCACCGACTGCCGCGCCGAAACCCAGCCCTGATGCTGCGAGGCAAGTTGAAACAGATACATGGACATGTTCCTGATCCTGCACGCGCAAGCTTGTCCCGGCCTTATGAGAGAGGCGAGCGGTACATTCGGCGCAGTTGCAGGAAGTGGATGATCTCGGCCACGGCCTTGTAGAACTCTTCCGGGATCATCTGGTCCACCTCGACGGCGTCATAGAGGCCGCGCGCCAGCGGCTTGTTCTCGACAATCGGAATGTCATGCTCGGCGGCGAGTGTGCGGATGCGAAACGCCAGATGATCCGCGCCCTTTGCCATCACGACAGGCGCACCGCCCTCTTCGCGCACATAGCGTAGCGCCACGGCAAAATGGGTCGGGTTGGTCACGATCACCGTGGCGTTCGGCAGGTTCGCCATCATTCGCCGGGAAATACGCTGCCGCGCCGCTGTCCTGGCCTTGTGCTTTAGCGTTTGGTCGCCTTCGGCCTGCTTGTATTCGTCCTTCACTTCCTGCCGCGTCATGCGAAGGTCGCGGCGCCACTTGATGCGTGACCAGACGAGGTCTCCCGCCGCCAGCAGCGCCGCGAGCGAACACAGCATCATCAGCAATTTAATCACAAGATCGAGCGCCAGCCGCGGGAGGAATTGCGGCTCGGTCTCCAGCCCGTTCAGCATGTTTGCCAACCCACCCCGGATGGCAAGGCCGGCCGCCGCGCAAACTGCCACGAGCTTCAGAAGCGATTTTGAGAATTCAATCAGCCCCTGCAAACCAAACAGCCGCTTGAACCCGGCGGTCGGCGAAATCCGCGCCAGTTGTGGCGAAATCCGCTCAAGGCTTGCCCGCGGCATGTTCTGCGCCAGCGCCGCAATCAGCCCGCCCGCCATCAGCAGCAGCATGACAGGAAGAATGCCAAGGCTTGCCACGCGCAGCACGGCGGTGAGCAGAATTGCGGCTTCCTCCCGGTCTTCCAGATGGATTGTGCCCGCGCCATCCAGGACAGAACTCAATCCCACGGAAACGCGCGCCGCCGCCAAGGGGCCAACCAGGCTGAGCGCCATGAGGCAGGCAATCAGCGATCCGCATGTCACCGCTTCGCGGGAGAACGGAACATTGCCTTTTTCAACGGCATCGGACAGCCGCTTTTCAGTCGCTTCCTCGCTTCGCGCCTCGCGGTCGGTGTCTTCAGCCACCGATCATCCTTCGGCGTCCGAGGGAAGGTTGATCTCGCCCCGCTGCGCCATGGCGAGCGCTGCTTCGGCAATGGCGCGGCGGGCCTTGTGAACGTCAGGCGTCACAGCGCCAGTATCGTTCGCGAGTTCGGCTTCCACCATGCGCCGCGCACGGGCACCCAGGGCTGAGAGCACACTCTCTTTCAACGTCAGCGATGCGCCACGCAGGGCCTGCACCACCTGGCCCGTGTCAATCTTGTCAAACAGCGAAAGCCTTGCCGATTGCGTGAGGCGGTCGAGATCGTCAAAAGAGAAGATCATGCCGCGCAGGCGTTTCGCCTCCTCCGGCCGTGTCGCAGCAAGGCTCTCGACAATTGCCGCCGCCTGTTCGCGGTCAAGCTTGTTCATGAGTGACGCCACACGGCGGCGTCCTTCATCCTCAAGTCCCGCGTCAGAGCGGTTCAGCAAATCCTCGCGCAGGGCCTGCTGCACGATAGCCGAGACATCTGGCTGCACAGGCTGAATCTTCAGGAGCCGCCGCGCCGTGCCATCCCGCGCATCACGGGGCAGCAGGGCAAGAACGCGGGCGGCCAAATCCGGGTCGAGCTGGCATAGGATGTAGGCAATGGTCTGGGGATGTTCGTCGAGAAGATAGGGTGTCAGCGCATTTTCGCTGCCTTCACCGAACGCCCGCCACACCGGATCTTCTGGCGTAATGCGCGCCGGGCCCAGCATGGTGTCGATCTGGTCGGGCGTGAAGGCCTGCTCCACCAGGCTGCGGACATGCTCGAACCCGGTTTCAAGGCCGAGCGTACGCGCAAACTGCGCGGCAAAATCATCGACCAGTCCCTCGAGATCGCCGCGTTCGATCGGTCCCAGCGAAGCGGCAGATTCCATGATCTTTTTGACATCCGTCGGCTCAAAGCTCTGCATCAGCTTGGTGCCGAGCGGATTGCCAAGCGCCAGCAACAGGATGGCCACCCGTTCCGGCGCGGCGCGGGGAGCAATCGCCGTCATGGCTGCGGTGAAATGATCTCGGTAATGGAGACCGCCATGCGTGGGTCCGCCCCCTCGGTGACGAAGAGTTCGCCCTTCGCCACCGGCTTGCCATTCACCAGAATGATGGCCGCCGCGCTGAATGTCTGGTCGAGATGAATAACGGAGCCTGCGTGAAGCGCCGCAATGTCGGAAAGCGGAAGCGTCGCCGTGCCGACCACCACCTGAACCGCGACGGGTATCTGCATGATCGCGGAAAGGGAGGCCTCATTCACGGTATCTACGGTGTCCATTGTCGCTTTTCGCCACTGTTCTCGCCTGTCAGATTGACGGGCGTGGCTTGCGGGAACATTGCCGGGCACTCAATTGGATACGATGCGGACGGCGGGCTTGCCGTCTTCATGCACAAGCGCGCCTTGAAACAGCGTGACACCGCCGCTGACAATGGCCAGCGCGTCATCCGGTCTGGCGTGCAGTTGCAGCACGCCACCAGGCTTCAATCGATTGATTTGCTGGACAGGCATCATTTCTTCCTTGAGCGCTGCCCGCAGTTCAACGCCTGCGGACTGCACGCCCCGCGGCAGGGCAGGTTTTGGATCGGCCGCCTGCGGCGGTGTGGCGTTCAGCAACGCTTGCACTTGCGCCTTGCCGGTGGAAACCCTGAGTTCCCCGCTTTCGCCGAATATATTCACCAGCAACCGCGCCGAAATGATCTGCTCTGGTTTTTCGCAGTCCTCCGCCGTGCCGAAGGCAGCACCGAATGTGTCAGGCAAAAGCGGCAGAAGACGCTCGGTGATTCGCTGCGTGAATATTTGAGCCAGCCGCGATTCGATTTTGGATAGCGGCCGGTCATCAAGCGGCGTCAATTCGGCCCCCGTGCCTCCGAAGGCCAGTTCGCACAGGCCGGACACCACGCCACGGTCGGCAAGAAATCCAAGCGTCAGCTGTCCAAGCGATGATGTAAAGCCAAACGCCAGGGATCCGGCAGGCCACCCCTTCTGCTCGGTAATCTCCTCAACATGCACTTTCACATCGCCCTTGTTGAAAGCCAGCGCGGCGCTTGACGCAGCCTGCGCAACAGCATCGAACAGGGTAAGCACAGCGGGGTCCTGTCCGGTGGGTGTACCCTTGAGGCTGCGGAACAGCTCGAGCGTAAGGGGCCGGGCGGTCATGCGGCCTTTGCCATTTCCGCTGAACCGGGGTTCATCGTCTCCTGTTCCACCTCGGTGATCGTCGGCCGCTCATAGGCGGAGATGGTTTTCCGCCCGTGTTCCACGGCCACCTGCGGCATGGCGCCATTCATGAAGGCGAGCAGCGTCTGCTTCACGATCACATAAGGCCGCGCTCTCTTTTCGCGCACCGATTTGATCTTTGACGCCAGCGGCGCGAAGAGCCCGTAGGAAAAGAGAATGCCGGCAAAGGTGCCAACGAGCGCCGCGCCGATCAAATGGCCCAGCACTTCCGGCGGCTGGTCAAGCGCCCCCATCGCCTTGATGACGCCCAGCACAGCCGCGACGATTCCAAGAGCGGGAAGGCCGTCGGCCACCGCCGTCAGTGCCGTGTAGGCCTTGAGCTTATCGCGGTTGATGGTCTGGATTTCCTCCTCCATCAGCGCCTCGATTTCATGCGTGCGTGCATTGCCGATTATGATGAGGCGGCAATAGTCGCAGATGAACTGTGTCAGGTCATGATTGGCAAGCACCTTGGGAAATTGCTTAAAGAGGTCGGACTCGGCGGGATTGTCGACATGCACTTCCATTTCTGTCCGGGTCTTGCTGCGGAGTTCCCGCATCAGCGCGTAAAGCAGCGACAGCGTATCGAGATAATCACGGGTTTTTGGCGTTGATTCCTTGATGGCCTCCATGATCGCTTTGGACGTGTCCTTCACCACCTTCATGGGATTGGCCACAAAGAATGTCCCGATCGAGGACCCGAGAATGATGATGTATTCAAAGGGCTGCCACAGGACGAAGATGTGGCCACCCATGGCCGCGAAGCCGCCAAGCAGGCACCCGAAGACGATGATGAGGCCGATGATGAATGTCACGGGATTGCTGTGGCTCCTTTTGCCAACAAGCTAGGATCTGGGGCTTGCGCCGGTCTTGCCGGTGAGGAACGCCAGACTGGCGCAAGCGAAATAGTGTCTCCTCAAGGCATGACCACCATCACGGACTACCGCCAGATTTCGGCCAATCTTGATCGCTCGCTGGCTGCCGTTGCATCGCGCGCCGATGTCAAGCGCGACAGCGGCTATTATCTCGCCAACATCAGCAACGTGAAGTCTGTGGATGATTTCCTGAAGGACGAGCGGCTCTATCGCTATGCCATGACGGCGTTTGGCCTGAAGGACATGATCTATGGCAAGGCTTTCATCCGCAAGGTGCTGACCGAAGGCATCGACAGCAACAATGCCTTTGCGCTCCAGCTTTCCGACAGCCGCTTCCGTGACTTCGCCGAAGCCTTCAATTTTCAGCGCTATGGCGCAACCGCCACCGCCTTCACCCGGGCGCAACAGGGCACGGTCGACAAATATCTCCGCGTTGAACTCGAAACGGACGCGGGCACGAAGGATCAGGGCGTGCAACTGGCGCTCTATTTTCAGCGCCAGGCGGCCAATGTCACCAGCGTCTATGGGCTGATGGGCGATACGGCCCTTTACAAGGTGGTGCAGACGGCCCTGGGATTGCCAGCCGCCATGTCCAATCTCGATATCGACAAACAGGCCGCTTACATTTCATCAAAGATCGATCTCGATGACCTGAAGACCACGGACGGCATGGACAAGTTCCTGTCGCGCTTTGCGGCGAAATGGCAGATGGCCAATGACACGTCGTCTGCCACCGTTCCGCAGATCGGGTTGAGCCAGAGCCTGCTCACGACGATTGGAAATGACACGCTGCTGTCCCTGCAGAATCTGAAATCGGGTATCCGCTAGTGGAAACCAGCATTTATTCGGCGCTCTCAGGTGCCGTGGCGCTGGACCGGCGGCTGTCGACGATCGCCAACAATGTCGCCAATGCCGCCTCGCCGGGCTTCCGCGCCGAGAGCGTCAATTTCCAGGATATTGTATCGCGAGTGCCGCAATTGCCGTCGCATTTTTCATCTGCGGGCGAGGCGCATGTTTCAGATGAATCTGGCGCTCTCACCCGGACCGGCAATCCCCTTGATGTCGCGGTGCAAGGCACAGGCTTCATGGCTATTGAGACAGCCGGCGGCACGGCTTACACGCGGGATGGGCGGCTTCAAATGCTTTCCACCGGCGATCTGGTGACCCTCACCAGCCACCCGGTGCTGGATGCCGGAGGTGCGCCCCTGATTGCCGATCCTGCGGGCGGGCCGGTTGCCATCGCCCGTGATGGAATGCTTACCCAGAACGGCAAGCAGATCGGTGCCATCGGTCTTTTCGATGTTGATTTATCCTCCGGCTACGGGCGCTATGAGAATTCCGGCTTCGTCGCCAAACGGCCGGGAACGCCGATCCTGTCGTTCACCGCCGATGGGTTTGCCCAGGGATTCGTTGAAGAAGCAAACGTCAATCCCATTCGCGAGATGACCAGTCTGATCACCGTCAGCCGCCTCTTTGAAAGCTTGAATCAGGCGATGGAGCAGCAGCGCGCCAGTGAAAGTTCGGCGATTCAAACCCTGGGCGCCAAAGCCTGATGACGGAAAATGCCTTGCAGGCGCTCGCTGCCCGGATGGCGCGCGTGGCCGAGACACCCTGCGTGAAAATCGGCGGCACGGTTTCGGCTGTCTCGCGTCAATCCATCAGCGTGGAGGGCCTGTCGCGCCACGTGCAGATCGGCTCGCTTGTGGCACTGGAGCCGGGCGGCCTCGCGGAGGTGATCCGGCTTGACCGTACGGCGGCGCTGGTCAGGCCCTTTTCGAGCGACGCACCGGCAACCCTTGAGTCCATCGCCTGGATGGAAGGGCCGTTGCAGATTTTTCCGTCTTCGGAATGGCAGGGACGTGTGGTGGATTCGCTGGCGTGCCCCATCGACGGAAAAGGCCCGTTGCCACGCGGCATGAAGCCGATGGCAGTTCACCAGCCGCCGCCGGACGCGATGACGCGGAATCTCATCTCTGTCCCCGTGAGGACGGGCGTGCGCGCCGTGGATCTGTTCACGCCGCTCTGTCTCGGTCAGCGGATCGGGATTTTTGCTGGCTCAGGCGTCGGCAAGTCCACTCTGCTTGCCATGCTGGCGCGTGCCGAAGGGTTCGATGCGATCGTGATTGCGCTGGTGGGTGAGCGTGGCCGTGAAGTACGGCATTTCATCGAGCACACGCTGGGCTTAAACGCGGCGCGGTCCGTGGCCGTGGTGGCGACTGGCGATGAAGACGCCATGATGCGGCGTCTCGCCCCGCTCACCGCCTTCGCGATTGCCGAATCGCTTCGTGATGAGGGCCGGAACGTCCTTCTCGTCGTCGATTCAATCACCCGCTATGCCCACGCCTGCCGCGACGTGGCCATGGCGGCGGGAGAGCCGCCCGTGGCGCGGGGTTATCCGCCCAGCGTCTTCAGCAGCCTGCCCCGGCTTCTGGAACGCGCGGGACCGGGCGCGGAGGCACAGGGATCCATCACCGGGATATTTTCCGTGCTGGTGGACGGCGATGACCATAACGATCCGGTTGCCGATGCGATTCGCGGCACGCTGGATGGCCATATCGTTCTGGACCGTGGCGTTGCCGAAAGCGGGCGCTATCCCGCTATTGATCTTTTGGCCTCGATTTCCCGCCTCGCCGATACTGCCTTGACGGTGGAACAGCGCAGCGCCGTGACCGAATTGCGAAAGCTCGTGGCCCGTTATGAGGAAACTCGCGATCTGCGCGCACTCGGCGGCTACGTTGTGGGAAGTGATGAAGAGCTTGATCGTGCCGTGGCGCTGGTACCGAAACTTTATCGCTGCCTCACCCAGCGTGCCGATGATCCTCCCGCGCGGGATGCCTTCAGTGATATCGCACAAGCGCTCCGTGCCGATCAGGCCGCTGCTGCGGCGCGGGTCACGAGCTGATAGCCGAGATAGCGCTTCGTATCGATGGGGTCATGCCCCAGGCCCAGGCGCAGTTTCTTGCGCAGCTTGGAAATGTGGCTTTCCACCACGCTTTCTTCCACCTCTTCATCGAAGAGACCGTAGACGGCATTGAAAATCTGCGTACGGCTCACCCGGCGCATCTGGTTGGCGGCAAGATATTCGAGAATGCGTCGTTCGCGCCGGGGCAGCACAAGGGTCACGCCATGGATTTCGGGATCGCGCCCGTCACTGAAAATGCGCAAGCCGTCAATGTCGGTGAATCGCTGTTCAGGCATCGCGCGCCTGCGGATGGCGCCGATCCGTGCGATGATCTCACGTGCATGAACGGGTTTCCGAACAACGTCATCTACACCTGCTGCGTAGAGCTTGAGCACCGACTCGAGCCCGGCTTGGTCATTGAGCGCGATGGAGGGAATTTCCGAGCGGGCGCGGATGCTGCGGGCGAAATTTTCGCGGAGGTCGAAATCCCCGAGGACAAAGGCTTCCACCGCCGTCAGATCAGGCCCGCTGGCGGAATGAAACCAGCCCTCGAAATCCACGGGCTTGAAACTGGCCGTTGAGACGCCTTCACGGCCAAAGCTGCTCCGGTAGGCATCCGATACATCCATCCGCTCGTCGACAATAATGATCATGTCACGTCCAAATCGGGTTGCGTTGCCGGCACTATGAAGTGCGGTGTCGAGGTCATTTCGACATAAGCAAAATTGCCAGATATGGTTAAGAAGCCGTTAACGGTTCCTAGTGTTATAGAAATAAACAAATAAAAACAATATTATACAAGGAGTGTGGTTATAAATATGAGGAAAGGATGTACACCAACTAGAATCGCCTTCTCCTGCCACCGGATCGATACACGTAAAAGATGTATGATGTATATATTGCATCTTATAAGGGCATTCCCTAGGGTAATGCAACCGAATCACTTTGGAGGGCGGCATGGACAGCGGAACAGGCATGAAAACTTCAGGACTTGGCGCGGATGGGTTTCTGTTCATCGGAGAACTGTCGCGCGAAACCGGGATCGATCCCAAGACCATTCGATTCTATGAGCGGGCGGAGCTCCTCTCGCCGCCGCGCCATGGCAAATTCCGCACCTATCTCGACTCCGACGTGCGCCGCCTGCGGAACGTGATCGCCTTGCGCCGCATGGGCGTACCTATCGCCCAGATTCGCGAATTGTTCACGCTGGTCCCGCCAGACGGGGAAATCTTCCGCAATGGCAATGTTGCCGGAGTCCTGCGCAGCCATCTCGACATCTTGAAGTCCCGCCAAACGGAGATTGACCAGCAGATCGCTCAAACCGCGCAGGTGTTGCAGAACCTGGCGGCATAGCGGAACCCACTCTGCCTCAACTTGGCCCGCTTTCGCCGCAAGAAAGCGGCGATGCTGATCCGTTCCATTTTCCTGATCGCGAGCCTGTTCATCGCCACGTCTGCCGGGGCACAGACACTCAACTCTTCAAACGTCACCATCCAATGGCAGTTGGCAAACCGCTTCCGCCTGTTCAAGGATGCCTCAACTTTCCGCATGCAGGAGAATGCCTGGCGGCAATATCTGATCCATGTTGATGGGCTTAAACTCGCAGATGACGAACGCGATGCTTTCATCCAGCGCACCTCGGTGCTGGGGGCCGAGCATGTGCTGAATGACCGCCGCATCGCCTTCTCGAATATTCTGCGCAACAATTTCGATTGGCGTGGTTGGGCGGCAAAAGCAGCGGCAAGCCTTTGCTATGACAGCGACAAGCGCAGCTATACGGCCTGCGGTAGTATTGATTCCTATCTCAATCCCAAGAATCACCCGATTGAACTCTGGCTCGCCTCGAACGGCATACAGCTTCAGGGCCAGCGCTGCGAATGGCGGATCGGCGGAGAGCTGGTGGCAACAGCCGATTGCGGCGCACGCATCAGCGGCCCTGGCGTTTCGCTTCCCTATCCCGCGGGTGCCGATATTTCCGTCAACGTGGTGGGAGAACAGCCGATCACCGTTCCCGCCAGCGTCACCGATCTCCTGATCGTCGGCATGGGCGACAGTTTTGCATCGGGTGAAGGAAATCCCAACCTTCCTGTTGCCTTCGGCGATGCAAAGCGCTTCCGCAATCTATATCCCCTGCGCCTCGCCAATGATGCGACAGGCTCCGCGGCGTGGACCGACACGCTCTGTCACCGTTCGCTCTATGGCCAGCAGTTCCGCGCCGCACTCCAGCTCGCCGTTGAAAACCCGCGCCTCTCCGTGACCTATCTTGATTATTCCTGTTCCGGCGCGGGCATTGACGATGGAATCTTAGGGCCGCAGACTTACGTGGAGCGCATCGCTGATTCCGATCCCAATGCATACACCAAGCCCTCCGCCCGGCCTCTTTCCGGAGGAAGCCGCGACGGTGAACTTTATCGCGTTCTCCGCGATCTCTGTGTGAACAAGCCCGAGCAGAACGGTGATCTCTGGACGTGTCCCGGCGGCAAATACCGCCGCAACATTGATTTTCTCTTCCTGTCGATCGGCGGCAATGACATCGGCTTCTCGAACGTGGTGGCATGGGCCACGTTGCGCGGCGGCGTCTCCGCCGCGATCGCCAAGTTCTTTGGAGCGACTGTTTCTGCTGATGAGTTTGCCTCCCGCATGCGCGATGTGCTGCCTGATGCCTATGGCCGCCTCGCGAAAGCTTTCGAGGCCGCGCTTCCGGTTTATTCCGCCAATGATGGGGTCTTCGATCCCGCGCGCGTTATTCTCACCTCCTATCCCGATCTCGTGACAGATGAAACCGGCGGCATCTGTCAGTCTGGAGGTGATGATGACGGCAGTTTCGCCGCCAATCAGTCACTCGACATGTTTTCCTCCTGGCTGGGCGCCAACCAGAAACGCCTGACCGCCGTGCGCGGCCAGTTCCTGACCCTGTTCAAGGAAATGCGAAGCCTTGCCGGAGATCACGGCTGGACATTTGCCGGCCACGCCTATGCCGACAAGATGTTCGAAGGCCATGGTTTCTGCGCCCGAAATCCAAAGATGGCGGGAGATCCGGCCGAAATGCTCAGCATACCTTGCTGGGGCAAGGCGAAACGCGATTCAATGACCTGCGAATCGAGCTGGTCGGGCAAGGCAGGTGAATGGTTTCCTTATAATCCCGCTACTCAGAACTATCCCTATGCACTTCGCCAGCGTTGGGTGCGGACATTCAACGACGCATACATGGTGATCAATCAGAAGGTCGCCGACCGCTACGGCACCATTGATGAAAAAACATCGGCAGCGGTTTTTTCGGAAACCACCGGCGCTCTTCATCCGACGGCAGAAGGGCACGCCGCCATGGCCGATGCCTTGCTGCTCAGCGTGAGGCCCATGGTGGAACAGATGCTGGAACAGCCTTCCGCCCAGCCTGAAACGCTACAGTTGAGATAGGGCGTTACTTTTCCAAAACCTTGTTGGCATTGGCATCAATGCGGCGCTCCTCGTCCGCCGTCAAATTGCCTGCCTTTCGTTGCTGTGCCGCGCGAGCCTTGGCATTCGCTGCATGCGCCTTGTCTTCGATCGGGTACGCGCGCTTTTCTGGCACTGCAAACTTACGTTCGGAAAGCTTGTCACGATCATCGATAGAAAGCTTGGCCATGGACTCCTCCATGAATTGGGCCTGATAATCTCAGCCAACGATTTGAACACGGCCATGTTCCACTGCCGGAGTTTAAGGCCGAAGCGATACTCCCGCTTGATCTCGTTGAACAAAGGCAATAGCTTTCATTTGCTTACGGCAGGAAAACAAAAATGCGCTCTATTTGTATGATGATCGCTCTGGTGGTTGCTTCTATGGCGGTTTCAATGCCCGCCCTGGCAGGCACAAAGAAAGTAGAGAAGCCGGAGACTGAACGGGCACGCGTGTGGAAGCTGGCAGTCGCCCTTTGCCACCAGAAAGCCGGCCCGAACGCCTATCCAACCCAGCTTCAAATCATTGACAATGGCCGGTATTTTCGCACCAGGTGCAATCTGCGATAACCGCAGCTTTGCCATTAAATGAAAAGACCCGCCGCAGCGGGTCTTGGAAAGCAGCCTGAATTTCCAGGCCGGAATTGGAGCGGGCGAAGGGATTCGAACCCTCGACCCCAACCTTGGCAAGGTTGTGCTCTACCCCTGAGCTACGCCCGCATCAACCGGGCAAACCCGGCGAAGGTGGCGGACTTATTGCCTAAGCCGGAAACAAATGCAAGAAGAACCTCAAAATTCCGGGGATTGCCGAATTAACATGCCTGTTATCCGCGCCGATCTGATGAATCGCTTCCAGGAGCTTGGAATTGCTACGGAAACCCGTGAACATCCGCCCGTTCATACGGTCGAGCAGGCGCAAAGCCTGCGCGGCACAATTTCCGGCGGCCACTGCAAGAACCTGTTTCTCAAGGATGAGAAGGGCGCCATCTGGCTCATCGTTTGCCTTGAGGACGCCGAGGTGAACCTGAAGGCTGCGCCCGCAAAGATCGGCTCCAAACGCCTCACCTTCGGCAAGCCTGACCTCTTGATGGAGGTGCTGGGTGTTGAACCGGGCTCGGTCACACCCTTCGGGTTGATCAATGACACGGCAGCCCGGACCAATGTCATTCTCGATGAGCCGATGATGCGGCATCAGCAGCTCAACTATCATCCCCTCCGCAACGATGCTACCACCACCATCGCGTCGGATGACCTCCTTGCCTTTATCCGCTCTTGCGGCCACGAGCCGCGAATTGTCGCGGTGAGCGGCGCCTGATTGAAAACACGATACGGACCGTCCATCTAGAGGGCGATTTTCAGGGATTTGACCGCTATGACCTTCATGCTCGATGCCAAGCCGCAGGCCGCCGATCTCGTCAAGGATTCCAACGACAAGAACTTCGCCAAGGATGTGATCGAAGCCTCGCGCACCGTTCCGGTGATCGTCGATTTCTGGGCTCCATGGTGTGGTCCCTGCAAGACGCTGGGGCCTGCCATTGAAAAAGTCGTGAAGCAGGCGAACGGCAAGGTGAAGCTGGTCAAGATCAACGTCGATGAGAACCAGCAATATGCGTCGCAGCTGCGGGTGCAGTCGATCCCGGCCGTCTTCGCCTTCGTCAACGGCCAGCCGGTCGATGGTTTCATGGGGGCGTTGCCGGAAGGCGAAATCAAGAAATTCATCGACAAGCTGGGCAGCCAGGGAGGATTGGCCGAAGAGATCGAGGCCGCCATGACCGCCGCCAACGCAGCCTTTGCCGAGAAGGACTATCAGACAGCGGCGGAAATTTTCGTCCAGATCATTCAGGCCGACCGTGAACATGCGGGTGCATTGGCAGGGCTTGCCCGCTGCCAGATTGAGATGGGCGATCTTGAAAACGCCAGGGCGACACTGGCGCTGGTGCCGCCCGCCAAAGCCAAGGATCCCGCCGTGCTGAGCGCCAATGCCGCGCTCGATCTCGCGCTCAATCCCGTCGACACGTCGGGCGCTGCGGCACTGGAAGCACAGCTTGCAAAAAATCCCGATGACCATCAGGCACGCTTCGACCTCGCTGTTCTTCGCAATGGGGCAGGTGACCGCCAGCACGCGCTCGACCACCTTCTCCATATCGTGAAGAAGGAGCGCGGTTGGAATGAAGAGGCGGCCCGCAAGCAACTGGTAAAGCTCTTCGAGGCGTGGGGCCCCAAGGATGACATGACCCTGCAGGGCCGTCGCAAATTATCCTCACTTCTGTTCTCCTGATCGCTCATGGGATTTCTTGACCGTTACAAAAACCCCGCCGACCTGCCGCAGCGCCTGCCGGTGTTTCCACTGTCGGGTGCCCTGTTGCTGCCGCGCGCCGATCTTCCGCTCAACATCTTCGAGCCGCGCTATCTTGAAATGGTCGCCGATGCGATGGCGGGCGACCGGCTGATCGGCATGATCCAGCCGGAACAGGAATCGGAGAGCGAGCGGCCCTTGCTGATGGCGGTGGGCTGCGCCGGGCGCATTACCTCGTATGCCGAAACCGCCGATGACCGGCTGATGATCACACTCACCGGCGTGAGCCGTTTCCGGATTGCCGAGGAACTTGACGCCGATACGCCCTACCGGCAAGTGATTGCTAACTTTCATCCCTTCGCCCGCGATCTGGTGAGCGACCATGGTGCCGACGAAGTGAATCGTCCCGCGCTCGTCAAGGCGCTGCGCGATTATCTCAACGCCAACGACATGAAAGCGGACTGGCAGCAGGTCGATGCGGCGCCCACGGAAGTGCTGGTCAATACACTTTCCCTTCTTGCGCCCTATGCCGCAAAGGAAAAGCAGGCGCTTCTCGAGGCACCCGACCTCAAGACGAGGGCCGATGTTCTGGTGGCTCTCACTGAAATGACGCTGGCCCGCACATCGAAAGACAAGCCTGCGAGGCTTCAATGAGCCAAATCCGGGAAGCCGATGCAAAGCTGCTGGAACTGATGGTGTGCCCCGTCACCAAGACCATGCTGCGCTATGACCGTGAAAAGCAGGAGCTGGTTTCGCGCGCCGCCCGGTTGGCCTACCCCATCCGCGATGGCATTCCGGTGATGCTGGCGGAAGAGGCCCGCGAACTCGGCGATGAGTGACCCCTGGCCGAGCGAACTGCACCTCGCCCGCGATCGCCGCTCTTTGACCGTGGTGTTCGAAGGCAATCCCGATCCTGTGTCTCTCTCCGCGGAATATCTCCGCGTCGAAAGCCCCAGTGCCGAAGTCAAGGGACATGGCCCGGGGCAGGAGCAGCTGGTGTGGGGAAAACGCAATATCACCATCCAGCGCCTCGAACCGGTCGGCAATTACGCGCTCCGCATCATCTTCGATGACGGGCATTCAACCGGCCTTTACACATGGGCCTATCTCGCAATGCTCGGGCAACGGCATGACGAAATCTGGAATACCTATCTCGCCAAGCTGAAAGCCGAAGACCGCGGACGCGGTTAATTCCGCTCGCCGCGCAAGAGCCGCGGCAGCAACCCTCCTTGCCCAGCTGCCTCACCTACAAATCCGCGCTTGAGCGGCGCGATGCGGTTCACCGCCATCAACCCTGCATCCCGCAGCAGCGCCAGCAGCGGGTTGCTGTTGCTGAAGAGCCGGTTCATGCCATCCATCGCGGCTGCGGTGACAACGGTATCGAAGCGCCGCCACGAACTATAGCGATCCAGCACCGGGGCTCCGCCGGGATCGAGGCCGAGCGCCACGGCGTCATGCACGGAATCGGCCAGCGCCGCCACATCGCGAAGGCCGAGATTGAAGCCGAGCCCCGCGAGGGGATGCAGCACATGCGCGGCATCGCCCACCAGCGCTAGGCGATCCGCCGTGAACTCCCGAGCCACCCACAGCGCCAGCGGATACCCATGTCGGCCGCTTGCAAGCGAAATTGCTCCCAGATGCGTTCCAAATCGCTTGCTCATCTCGGCAAGGAATTCATCGTCGGATAACGCAAGCTTGCGCTCGCCTTTGGCGATCGTTTCCGTCCACACCAGCGACGAGCGATTGCCGGGAAGCGGCAAGATGGCGAAAGGGCCGGACGGCATGAAATGTTCTTCCGCCCGCCCGCCATGCGGAAGCTCATGGGCAACGGTGGCCACCAGCCCCATCTGGTCATAGGGCCAGCCCACCATGGAGATGCCCGCAGCCTCGCGCGCCGGCGAATTGCGCCCATCCGCGGCCACCACAAGGCTGGCGGAAAAATTACGCCCGTCCGCGAGCCTCACGCGCGCCAATCCCGGCCCGCGGTCAAACTGCTCGACCGGTGTTCCCGTGGCGAATTCGATATGAGGCGAGCCTTGAGCCGCGTTCAGCATGGCTGCGTAGAGTTGGCGGTTCTCGATCATATGCGCCGAAGGGCCGTGCGGCATGTCATCTTCGCCAAAGGCAAGAAGAACGGGACGGCGCGCGGCGTTCGGCCTGGAATCCGTGACGATGATTTCGGTCATCGGCTGGGCGTCCGGTTCAAGCGCAGGCCAGACATCGAGCGCCTCGAACATCCGCCGCGCCGCGGCCGTAATGGCGGAAGCCCGCCCGTCGAAGGCCGGACTGGTGAAACTCGCGGGATCCTTGGCGTCGACGACGAGCACATCGAGTGGCCGGCGGACGGCGTTGCCTCCAAGCGCCACGGCTGCCGCCAGCCCGTTCAGAGCCGCCCCCACAACGATGACATCAAACACCTTGTCCATAGGGTGAGTTGGCAGGAAAACATGCGGGGTGGCAAGACTACGAAAAGCCGCGCAGGGAATTGCCCATAATTTATGCAAAAACGAAATATTGCCTTAAATTAAGGCGTTTCTGCTTCAACTGAAGCCATTAAGATTCTGAAAAGATTCACGATTCCAGAGACATACCACTTCGCCTCCGATTGGCACGTTTCTTGGGTTGCAACGCAACATCATCAAAACAGGGGTGATGTATGAAATACGTAATAGCCGTCATCAAGCCATTCAAGCTTGAAGAAGTACGGGAGGCTCTCGCGGGCATTGGCGTCCAGGGAATTACCGTGACTGAAGTGAAGGGGCACGGCCGCCAGCGCGGCCATACCGAGTTCTACCGGGGTGCCGAATACACCGTCAGCTTCGTGCCAAAAGTGAAAATCGAACTGGCGGTGGATGAAACCATCGCCGACCGCGTCATCGAAACCATCCAGACTGCCGGCCAAACCGGACAGATCGGCGACGGCAAGATCTTCGTTCTTCCGCTTGACCAGGCCGTGCGCATCCGCACCGGCGAAACCGGCGCCGCGGCGCTTTGATCTCTCACCACAGGAGTTCTGATATGTATCGGAAAGCATTGAAGAGCATCGCCGGTTCGGCGCTCTTCACCCTACTTCTCGCGCAGCCCGCGCTGGCTGACGATCCCAAGCTCGACACCGGCAATACGGCGTGGATGCTGACCTCCACCGCCCTCGTCCTCATGATGACGGTGCCGGGCCTTTTCCTCTTCTATGGCGGTCTCGTCCGCAAGAAGAACGTGCTCGCCACTTCGATGCAAAGTTTTGCCATCTGCTGCCTCGTCACCGTGATCTGGATGATCGTCGGCTACTCGCTGGCCTTCAAGGATGGCGGCGGGATGAACGCCTATATCGGCGGGCTGTCCAGCTTCTTCCTGAAGGGCATGACGAGCGGATCGCTCAGCGGCACGATCCCCGAGACGGTCTTCATGACCTTCCAGATGACCTTCGCCATCATCACCCCGGCGCTGATCGCCGGCGCCTTCGCCGACCGCATGAAATTTTCAGCGCTGCTGTGGTTCATGGGGTTGTGGAGCGTGATCGTCTATAGCCCGATCTGTCACTGGGTGTGGGGCGGCGGCTTCCTGGGCGGCCTTGGCGTGAAGGACTTCGCCGGCGGCACCGTGGTGCACATCAACGCCGGTATCGCAGCCCTTGTTTGCGCGCTCGTGCTCGGCAAGCGCACCGGCTACGGCACTGAAAACATGGCGCCGCACAACCTCGTGCTGTCGCTGATTGGCGCCTCGCTTCTGTGGGTGGGCTGGTTCGGCTTCAACGCCGGTTCGGAACTTGCAGCCGACGGCGTCGCCGGCATGGCCATGGCCGTGACGCAGATCGCCACCGCTGCGGCGGGCCTCGCCTGGATGTTCTATGAGTGGGTGAAGCACGGCAAGCCCTCCGTCCTCGGCATCATTTCCGGTGCGGTTGCGGGCCTTGTCGCCATCACCCCGGCCTCCGGCTTCGTCGGCCCCACGGGGGCGCTGATCATCGGCATCGCTGCCGGCGTGATCTGCGCCTGGGCAGCAACCTCGCTCAAGCCGATGCTGGGCTATGACGACTCGCTCGATGCATTCGGCGTGCACGGTGTGGGCGGCTTCGTTGGCGCCATCCTGACCGGCGTCTTCATCAGCGCGGATTTCGGCGGCGCCGGCCTGCCGGACGGCGTTTCGATGGGACACCAGGTCTGGGTCCAGTTCCTCGGAACGCTGGCCACCATCATCTGGTCTGGCCTCGCCACCTTCGTGATCCTCAAGGTGATCGACATGACCATCGGCCTCCGTGTTAGCAAGGAAGTCGAAATCGAAGGTCTCGACATCAACCTGCACGGTGAAACCGTGCCCTGATCTGATCAAGGTCCACTACGTTGGGGCCGGTGGAGAAATCCACCGGCCCCTTTTCATTTCGGAGGTTATTTTACGCCGCTTTAACCATGAGCCGTCAGACTGGCCTTAACGATTTGTTAGACCCCGCGCCCAAGGGCCGGGGTGGAGATCCGCATGGCCTACGACCCATCCTACGACACCGACGACAGCGCCATTCCAGCCGCCATAAAGCGCTTCGTGCGCAAGCGGCTGTTCGAATGTGCGGGCGCGGCCCTGTTTCTTGTCCTGATCGCCATTGGCCTGTCGCTTGCCACATGGTCGCCTGACGATCCCTCCTTCAACCACGCCGTCGATCATCCCGCCCGCAATTGGCTGGGATTTCCAGGCGCCGCCATTGCCGATGAACTGATGCAATTTCTAGGGCTGGGCGTCCTCGCCCTTCTGGGCTTGCCGATGGCTTGGGCGGTGACGCTCATGAGTCACGCGGTGATCCGCCAGCCGCTGCGCCGGGCCGGTGCATGGCTAGGCACCACCCTCTGCGCCAGCGCCGCCCTCGCAGCCATACCGGCTCCCGCCAGCTGGTCGCTGGCGGCAGGTCTTGGCGGCAACGCAGGCGATGTTGTGCACGGTTTCATCAGCGTCATTCTAGGCCTTGTCATCAAGGGCTTTATTGCCGCCATGATCTCTTTCGCGCTGATGACGGCGGCCGCCGTCCTGTTGGCCCGCAAGGCCATCCGGCAGCCTGCCGAAGTCATCGCCACACCCAGGGCAAAAACGAAGGCCAAGGCAAAGCAGGCAAGAAAGCGCGAGCCTTCTCTGTTGTGGGCCAATACCAAATCGATGTTCTCCAGCCTGCGCGAACGGCTGAGCGCATTCCAAAGTGAAGAGGAAGACGAGCCCCGCGGTGACATCCTCACCCGCCTCGCTCCGGCACGTGGCGGAATCACCGGAAAACCCGGCAAGAACAACGCCCGGATTGAACCGGTACTGAGCCGTCGCCAGATGGCTACGCTTGAGCCGGAAGACGAGGTTGCCGAAGACGGAGAGGCTTACGGCGAAGAAGAGAATTTTGACACCGAAGAGGAAGAAGATTTCGAGGAAGCACCTGCTGCGCCGCGCGTCAACCGTGATGCCAAGCCCATCAAGCCGGGAAAGAAGATCGCCAGGGACAAGCAGCCGGGCTTCAAATTCTCGAAATCCGAGGAATTCGAAATGCCGCCGCTGACCTTGCTGGCCGAGCCGAAACGCGTTGGGAAATCCGCCGAATTGTCGGATGAGGCGCTGGAACAGAATGCCCGCATGCTGGAAGGTGTGCTCGAGGATTTCGGCGTGAAAGGCCAGATCATCAAGGTCCGCCCGGGTCCTGTCGTTACGCTTTATGAACTCGAGCCCGCGCCCGGCATCAAGTCGTCCCGTGTCATCAGCCTGGCCGATGACATTGCCCGCTCAATGAGCGCTGTCTCGGCCCGCGTGGCCGTCGTCTCTGGCCGCAATGCCATCGGCATCGAGTTGCCAAACAGCAAGCGTGAGACGGTTTATCTGCGCGAACTTCTGGGATCGGAGGCGTTTGAGAAGACCGGCCAGAACCTGGCGCTGGCCTTGGGCAAGAACATTGGCGGCGAGCCTGTCTTCGCCGATCTTGCCCGTATGCCGCATCTGCTGATCGCCGGCACCACCGGTTCGGGCAAGTCGGTGGGCATTAACACCATGATCCTGTCGCTGCTCTACCGTCTGCCGCCCGAACGCTGCAAGCTGATCATGATCGATCCCAAGATGCTGGAATTGTCCGTATACGAAGGAATTCCGCATCTTCTCGCGCCCGTCGTCACCGATCCGCGCAAGGCCGTGGTGGCGCTCAAATGGGCGGTGCGCGAAATGGAAGAGCGTTACCGCAAGATGTCGAAGGTCGGCGTTCGCAATATCGATGGCTACAACGCCCGCATGAAGCAGGCGATGGTCAAGGGCGAACCTCTCTCGCGCACGGTCCAGACAGGTTTCGACAGCGAAACCGGCGAACCCATCTTCGAGCAGGAGAAGATGGAAAACGCGCCCATGCCCTATATCGTCGTGATCATCGACGAAATGGCCGACCTGATGATGGTGGCGGGCAAGGATATCGAAGGCGCGGTGCAGCGCCTCGCCCAGATGGCCCGTGCCGCCGGCATCCACGTGGTGATGGCGACGCAGCGGCCGTCCGTCGACGTGATCACCGGCACCATCAAGGCGAACTTTCCCACCCGTATCTCCTTCCAGGTCACATCGAAGATCGACAGCCGCACGATCCTAGGCGAGCAGGGCGCCGAGCAGCTGCTGGGGCAGGGCGATATGCTCTACATGGCCGGCGGCGGTCGCATCTCCCGTCTCCACGCCCCCTTCGTGGCGGACGGCGAGGTGGAAGAGATCGTCAATCACCTGAAAGCCCAGGGCGCCCCCGAATATGTGGAGAGCGTCACCGAGGAGGCTGAGGAAGGCCCCTATGGCGAGCCCGGAGCGGGAGCCGAAGGCGGGTCCGGCGACGATCTCTACGACCAGGCCGTGGCCGTGGTGCTGCGCGACAAGAAGGTCTCCACCAGCTATGTGCAGCGCCGCCTTCAGGTTGGATACAACAAGGCCGCCAGCCTGATCGAACGCATGGAGAAAGAGGGCCTGATCTCCGCCGCCAATGCCACCGGCAAGCGCGAGATTCTGGTGCCGGGAGACAGTGCCCGTGACTGACGCCGCCCCAATTTCGGCCGGTTTCATTCGCTAAGCGGATAGCAGGATTACAGGAACACGCGATGATCATGAGATTGCAGAAACTTCTCCGCCTCGTGGCGCTTGGCTCCCTGCTGATCGGCACAGTGCCGATGGCGGCGCACGCGGCGGCGGCCATCCAGCTTACCGACGCCCAGTCGGCGTCGATCCAGCACATCTCGGATTACATCAACAGCTTCAGCTCGCTGCAGGGCGAGTTCACCCAGGTCAGCCCAAAGGGCAACCTGTCACGTGGCGTGTTCTATATCAGCAAGCCCGGCAAGATGCGCTTTGATTACGCGCCCCCCAATCCTTTCCTGATCGTCGCCGATGGCAGGTGGCTGACGATCAAGAACCGCGCCAAAGAGAAAGGCGACCAGTTCCCGCTGTCGCAAACGCCTTTGCGCCTTGTGCTCAGCCGCAATGTGGATCTGTTGAAGGATACGAATATTCTGGCTTTCCAGGAACAGGATGGCCTGACGTCCGTCACGCTTGAAGACAAGGGTGGAACGCTCGGTGGAACGCTCATGCTGGTCTTCGACCAGAAGCAGAAGGTACTCCAGCAATGGGTGGTCATCGACAGCAAGAACCGCCGCACCACCGTTACGCTCGACAAGATTGTGGCTGGCGTCAAGGTTGATCCACAGCTTTTCGTGGTCAAGATCGACCGCAAGGAGCGCGAGTCGCCGCGCTGAGGCTTGAACGGCTGGCGGGGCCGTGCTTCATGCCCCGCCATGACCTTCAAAATCGCCACCTGGAACATCAATTCGGTGCGGCTCCGCATCGATCTCGTCTGCCGTTTCCTGAAAGAACATCAGCCGGATGTCCTGTGCCTGCAGGAAACCAAGTGCCCTCAGGGCCAGTTTCCCTCAGCTCCGCTGCACGATCTGGGATACACCTCGATCGCCGAGTCCGGCCAGAAGGGCTATCACGGTGTCGCTATCGTCTCGCGCATCCCCTTCATCAACGAGAGCCTCCGGCGCTTCTGCGGCAAGGAAGACTGCCGCCACATCGCCGCCGCCGTAAACCCTGGCCGCCCGGTTCTCATTCACAACTTCTATATCCCCGCCGGCGGTGATGAACCCGACCCGCTCATCAACGAGAAGTTTGCCCATAAGCTGCAGTTCCTTGATGAACTTGAAGGCTGGTTTCGCGAAGGCGCCGTACCGCCAGAGCATGAGGCGATCATGGTGGGCGACCTCAACATCGCGCCGCTCGAGCATGATGTCTGGTCTCACAAGGATCTGCTGAAGGTCGTCAGCCATACCCCCGTCGAAACATCCAGACTGATCCGTGTACAGACGGCCGGAAACTGGGTGGACGTGATGCGCCAGCGTGTGCCGCCCAGCCAGAAGCTCTACACCTGGTGGAGTTACCGCGCGCAGGATTGGGCCCAAAGCAATCGCGGCCGCAGGCTGGACCATGTCTGGACGACAGAAGGGTTATCGCGCATGTGCGCTTCGATCGAGGTATTGAAGGATGCGCGAGGCTGGCCACGCCCGTCCGATCATGTTCCCGTTATCGCAGAATTCAGCTTATAGGCGTGAGAAAGGTTTTGCCTGATCGAACGCAGGCCGCGCTGCCAGCAGATCGGAAGCAAGGCCGCCAAGCCTCGCGCCCAGCGCCCGGAACACCGCCTGCCCGAACTCCGGATATTCTTCCGCAACCCGCATGAACAGGCCCCGGCTGATTCGGGCCGCTGTCAGTGGTGTCCGGGCGCGCGCCGTCACCGCATAGGCACCCGCCCCGATCATCGCCGTCTCGCCCAGAAATGCGCCGGGCGATGCGGCGCCGATCAAGTGTTCCCGGCCATCAAAAAGATCGGCCTGTCCATTCAGCACCAGAAACGCCGCCGTTCCGGTTTGGCCCTGTTCGATGAGCAGGGCGCCCGGCGCGAAAGATTGCCGTTCCGAGGAAAAGGCGATCAGCTGCAGATGCATGGGATCGCATTCCGAAAAGATCGGAATGCTGCGCAGCGTCTCGGCATCGGCCTTGACGCTCATGCCTTGCGACCTGAACCCGTTTGCAAAATTGGCACGCCCCACGCCTCACCGGTCTGATTCCCGGCCATCCCCCAAGCTCATAAAGGCGATTTGCCACCCGAGATCAAGGGACCAGCCGGTATCCCCCGCCTTCGGTGACCAGAATCTCGGCATGGGATGGATCACGCTCGATCTTCTGCCGGAGGCGGTAAATATGGGTTTCCAGCGTATGCGTTGTCACCCCGGCGTTATAGCCCCACACATCATGCAGCAGCACGTCACGTCCGACGATCTGCTCGCCCGCCCGGTAGAGAAACTTGATGATCGCCGTTTCCTTCTCGGTCAGGCGCACCTTCTTGTTGTCTTCCCTGACCAGCATCTTGGCGCTCGGCCTGAACGTATAGGGACCTACCTTGAAAACCGCATCCTCGCTGTGTTCATGCTGGCGCAGATGGGCGCGGATGCGGGCCAGTAAAACGCCGAAACGAAAAGGCTTTGTCACATAGTCATTGGCGCCCGAATCAAGCCCCAGGATTGTATCGGAATCTGAGCTCTGCGCCGTCAGCATGATGACGGGCCCCTTGTAGCCGTTGCGGCGGATGATCTTGCACGCCTCGCGCCCGTCCATGTCGGGAAGGTTTACGTCCAGCAGCACGAGATCGGCATGATCCGCCTTCGCGGCTTTCACGCCCGCCGTTGCCGTGGCGGCGTCGATGACCGAGAATTCATCGTGCAGCGAAAACTGTTCCTTGATCGTCTCACGCAATGCGTCGTCATCATCGATGATGAGGATTTTCTTCAACGTGGACATGGGGCCGCCCTGCTTCACTTGCGTTACCGTTGCTTCATGTTACGGTTCCCTGTGCCGAATGCAACGCCATGACACAAGACAACTCACCGTGACAAAATCCATCAAGACTCTTCACGTCCGCGCGATCAGCGCCAGGGCAACCGGCGGCATCTTGCAGGCAGGCAGCCTCGCCATACCCTGCCAGATCGGCCGCACCGGCCGGAAATGCCTGAAGCGCGAGGGCGATGGCGCAACGCCCGTTGGGGAATTCAGGCTCGTTCAGGGCTATTATCGGCATGGGGCTTTTCCACGCAAACCATCACGCCTGCCGCAACGGCCCCTGAAGGAGAGCGACGGTTGGTGTGACGAATCCACCGACCGCAATTACAACCGCCTCGTCCGCCTGCCCTACCCGGCCAGCCATGAGGAGCTGTTCCGCAAGGATGGTCTCTACGATGTGGTCATCACACTCGATCACAACCAGCGTCCGCGCGGGCGCGGGCTTGGAAGTGCTGTGTTTTTCCATCTCACCCGCGATGCCGAGAGCCCAACGGCGGGCTGCGTAGCCATTTCGCGCGCCGATATGGCCAGGCTTCTTCCGCGCCTCAGCCGCAGGACGCGGATCGTGGTCAGGCCTTAGCCGCGCCCGCCAAAAATCGCCGAGCCGACCCGAATATGCGTGGCCCCGCAGGCGATGGCTTGCGGATAATCGCCGCTCATCCCCAAGCTCAGGCCCTCAAGCCCGTTGCGGCGGGCGATGTCTGCCAGCATTGAAAAATGCGGCACGGGGTCCTGGTCTGCAGGTGGAATGCACATCAACCCTGCAATGGAAAGACCCAGCGCGCTGCGGCATTGGCCGATAAATCTGTCCGCCTCATCCGGGGCAACCCCGGCCTTTTGCGGCTCCCGCCCTGTGTTCACCTGGATGAAAAGCTGCAACCGCTTTCCCTGCCGTTCCATTTCGCGCGCGATGGCCTCCGCAATCTTGGGCCGGTCGACCGTGTGGATGGCATCGAACAGGGCCACGGCCTCCGCCGCCTTGTTGCTCTGGAGGGGCCCGATCAGATGAAGCTGCAGATCGGCATGGCTTTCCCGCAAGGCCGGCCATTTCCCCTTGGCCTCCTGCACCCGGTTTTCACCAAACACCCGCTGCCCGGCATTGATGACAGGCTGGATGTCGGTTGGCCCGAAGGTCTTGCTCACGGCAATCAGCGTAACGGTGGAGGGATCGCGACCCACCGCCTGAGCGGCGTGCCGGACACCCGCCTGAACCCGTTCCAGCCCCGCATGACCCATCGACGACTTCCCCCGCATCTGGCCCGCGCTTATGGCTTTGCTTGCAGCCCTTTTCAAGGACTGGTAGGTGCAGGCACTCCTTACTTGAACAGGCCCAATCCCCCGTGTCGACTGAACGCTACAATCCCCGCGAGACCGAGCCGAAGTGGCAGAAGGTCTGGACCGATAACAAGAGCTTCGAGGCAGCGGAAGATCCGTCTCGCCCGAAATATTACGTGCTCGAGATGTTCCCCTACCCGTCGGGCCGCATCCACATGGGGCATGTGCGGAATTACACCATGGGCGACGTGATCGCCCGTTTCCGCCGCGCCTGCGGTTATAATGTGCTTCATCCCATGGGCTGGGATGCCTTTGGCATGCCGGCGGAAAATGCCGCCATTGAACGCGGCATCCACCCCAAGTCCTGGACCTACGACAATATCGCCACCATGCGTGGCCAGTTGAAATCGATGGGCCTTGCCCTCGACTGGAGCCGCGAGATCGCAACCTGTGATCCCTCCTACTACCGGCATGAGCAGGAGATGTTCATCGATTTCCTCGCCGCCGGTTTGGTCGAACGCAAGGTCTCGACGGTGAACTGGGACCCGGTGGACAATACCGTTCTGGCCAATGAGCAGGTGATCGATGGCCGCGGCTGGCGCTCGAACGCGCTGGTCGAGAAACGTGATCTTGCCCAGTGGTTCCTGAAGATCACCGCCTATTCCGAGGAACTCCTGCAGGCGCTCGATACGCTGGACCGCTGGCCCGAAAAGGTGCGGCTCATGCAGCGCAACTGGATCGGCCGTTCGGAAGGCATGCGGTTTTCCTTCGCGCTCGAAAACGCCAAGGGCGAGCTCTTGGACCAGCGCCTCACGGTTTATACCACGCGGCATGATACGATTTTCGGCGCCAGCTTCTGCGCCATTGCCGCCGATCACGATCTGGCCAAGCGTCTGGCCGAGACCGATCCGGGGCTCGAGCAGTTCCGCCGCGAAGTAGCAGCACTGGGAACCAGCGAAGAGAATATTGAGCGGGCCGAAAAGAAGGGCTATCCGCTTGGCCTCTATGCCCGCCATCCCTTCCGCCCTGGTTTGAAGCTGCCCGTATTCGCCGCGAATTTCGTGCTGATGGGCTATGGCGAAGGGGCGATCTTTGGCTGCCCCGCCCATGACCAGCGCGACCTTGATTTTGCCCGCAAGTATGGCCTGCCGGTCATTCCCGTGGTGGCCCCGCGCGATGCTGATCCGGCCACCTTCACGGTCGGCAATGAAGCCTTCCTTGAGAAGGAAGGCGACAATACCGTCCTCATCAATTCCGATTTTCTGAACGGCATGACCGTACCGGACGCCAAGGCCGAGATCGCCCGCCGCATGGAAGAGACGGGAATCGGCGCGCGCCGGGTGAATTTCCGCCTGCGCGACTGGGGGGTGTCGCGGCAGCGCTACTGGGGCTGCCCCATTCCGGTCATCCACTGTGACTCTTGCGGTGTGGTGCCTGTGCCCAAATCACAGCTCCCCGTCACGCTCCCCGATGACGTGACATTCGACAAGCCCGGCAATCCGCTGGACCATCACCCCACATGGAAGCACGTGAATTGTCCGGCCTGCGGCAAGCCCGCCCGGCGCGAGACAGATACTTTCGATACGTTCATCGATTCATCCTGGTACTACGCGCGCTTCTGCTCACCTCATGCGGAAACGCCGGTGGCGATGGATGCGACCCGCTACTGGATGCCGGTTGACCAGTATATCGGCGGTGTCGAGCACGCGATCTTGCATCTGCTCTATTCCCGTTTCTACGCCCGCGCCATGAAACGCACCGGCCATCTCGATCTGTCGGAGCCTTTCGCCAGCCTGTTCACGCAAGGCATGGTGATCCATGAAACCTTCAAGACGGCCAGTGGCGAATGGGTGTTCCCGGCTGATGCCATGTTTGAAAACGGCACCTGGAAACTGGCCTCGACAAGCGAACCGCTTGTCATCGGCGGCGTCGAGAAGATGTCGAAGTCCAAGAAAAACGTGATCGATCCTGATGCCATCATCGAGCGCTATGGCGCCGATACTGCCCGCTGGTTCATGCTGTCGGACACCCCGCCCGAGCGCGACATCGAATGGACGGAAGCGGGCGTTGAAGGCGCATGGCGCTTCACCCAGCGCATCTGGCGCTTGGTGAATGAAGCAGCAGCCCTTTCAAGGGATGCAGCCCCTGCGGAAGCTGGGATTGAGCTTCGCAAGATCGTTCACCGCGCCCTGCAGGCTGTGACGGATGATCTGTCGGCCCTTCGTTTCAATCGCGCGGTGGCCCGCATCTATGAAGTGGCGAATGCGCTGGGGTCATCCATCGGCAAGCCTGAAGAAGCGGCGGCGGCGCGCGAGGCGGCGTCAATCATGGTCTTGATGCTGGCCCCGATGATGCCGCATCTGGCCGAGGAATGCGGCAAGGTGCTGGGTTTCCCGGCATTGGCCGTCGATACGCCGTGGCCCAAGCCGGATGTTGCCCTGATTGCCGACGACGAGGTGACCATTGCGGTGCAAGTGAACGGCAAGCGCCGCGACGAAATCCGCATTACCAAAGGCCTTGCGCGGGAGAAGGTCGAGGCCATCGTGCTGGAACTCGAGTCCGTCCGCCGCTCTCTTGACGGACGCCCGCCGAAAAAGGTCATAGTTGTGCCGGATCGTATTGCCAATGTCGTAGGCTGATGAAACGCGTCACCGCCATCCTTCTGATTTTCGCAGGAATAGTCTTTCTGGGCGGGTGCAGCTATCGCCCGTTATATGGAACGGCAAGCAACAATCAGAATGTGGCGGATGAACTGGCGCGGATAGCCATTCCCGCGCCGGATTCGAGATTGGCCCAACTGGTGCGAAATGATCTTCTGTCAGGCATGCGCCCGGCGGGGACAGCCGGGGCAGACAAATACCGGCTGGACCTGACCTTGACCGACAGCAACAACGACATCATTACCGGGTATGACCGGCCATCCACGCGCAAGAATGTGATGGTTTCCGTCGATTTTTCCCTCACCCAGAATGGCAAGAAGCTCTACAGCGGCAAGAGCTTTTCCCAGGTAACCTATGATGTTGTTCGCCAACCTTTTGCTGACGCCCAGGCACAGACAAACGCCACCGAACGTGTTGCCCATGAATTGAGTGACGACATCCAGACACGCCTGGCCGCCTATTTCGCGTCCCGGTAACGGCGATGGCAGTTCTGCGCATCAACGGCCTTGATGGATTTTTGAAACGCCCTGACCCTGCAATTGGCGTCCTCCTGATTCATGGAGTCGATTCATCTACGGTCCATGATCTTGTTGTTCAATCAGTCAAGCGGCTGGCTGGATCAATTGACGATCCTTTCAATGTCGTCCGGCTTGATGAGTTCGCACTTGCTGGTGACCCGGCAAGGCTTGTGGACGAGGCGCAGGCCTTTTCGATGCTGGGGGGCAGCAAAGTGATCTGGCTGAGAGGTGATGACCAGGCGGTCTTGAAAGCTATTGAGCTGGTCTTGTCTGGCCCTGCCTCCAATAACATGGTGGTGATCGAAGCCGGCCAGCTTGCCAATTCATCGCCGCTGCGAAAGGCCTGCGAGGCAAGCGGCCGTGCCATGGTTCTCGCCGTTTATGACGATGCGAATGAATCGGCCCAACAGGCGCTGGAAACTGCGGCAAAAAGGGCAGGTCTTCGTCTTCAACCTGAGGCAAGGGATCGATTTCAGGAATTGATGGGCAAGGGCGGTGTCGCCGTTCAGCGCGAGATTGAAAAGATTCTTCTCTATTGTAGCGGTGCCGAATCGATTTCCGCATCCGACATCGACGCGGTCTGTGGGGAATTGGCGTGGGCGGAGCTCAACGATATCGCGGATGCCGTCTTTGAGGGCGGGTCTGGACTTGACCGCTTCATTGATCAAACACGCGGCGAGGGCGTTGACGCTGGGCGGCTGCTGATCACCGTTCACCAGCACGTCTGGAAGCTGATCGAGATCAGGCGGAATATGGAAAATGGGGGGCGCGCCGAACAGGCGATAGCTTCTGTCAAGCCGCCCATTTTCTTCAAGCGGCAATCGACAATCCGGCGGCAGATCGAATTGTGGCCGTTGAATGAGCTGATGGCGGCAGCGGCGTCTCTGGGAATGGCGGTTGCAATGACCCGTGAAAAGCCGGTGGCTCTATTGTCAGACTCGATCGCTGCCCGGACCCTTTATGCTCTGGCACGCACTGCCCGGATTGCCGCCACCCGCTGAGTTCAGCTCACACGCTCTTGCAGACGGCCGCATATTTCTTCCAGCTGCTCAAGCGTTTTGTAGTTGATGACGACTGTACCGCCACCCGATGGATGATGCGTTACATCGATCTTGAGGCCTGTCGCTTCACGGAGATTTTTTTCCAGAGCTTTGGTGTCGGAATCTTTTTCAGGCTTCGCTCTGACGTCTTTGGCTTTCGGAGCAGCCGCTTCCCGCGCCAGGCTTTCTGTCTCGCGCACGGAGAGGCCAAGCTGAATGATCTGTTCAGCCAGCGCCATCGGGCTTTCTGTTGCAACCAGCGCGCGGGCGTGGCCGGCTGTCAGTTTGCCCTCCTCGATCTGCTGCCGGACGCTTTCAGGCAGCGACATCAGCCGCAGCGTGTTGGCGATGTGGCTGCGGCTCTTGCCCACCGCCTCGGCTAGTTGCTGCTGCGTATAGTTGAATTCCTGCAACAGCTTTGAATAGGCGCGCGCCTCTTCGAGCGGGTTGAGGTCGCTGCGCTGAATATTCTCGATCAGCGCGATTTCGAGCGCTTCTCCGTCGGAAAGTTCGCGCACCAGCACAGGAACATCATGCACACCCGCTCGCTGCGCCGCGCGCCATCGCCGCTCGCCAGCTACGATTTCGTAGTCGCCGTTGGGCCTTGTGCGAACCACGAGCGGCTGCAGGAGCCCCTTGTCGGCAATGGATTTCGCAAGATCTTGCAGGTCTGCATCCGGGAAATGCTTGCGCGGATTGTTGGGGCTGGGATGCAGAAGTTCAATCGGCATATGGCGCAGGCTCTTGATATCCTGCACGACCGACTCTTCGCTGGTGTCGTCGCCGATCAGGGCGGCAAGGCCGCGTCCAAGCCGTTTCTTCTGGGGCAGAGTCATGTCTATTCCTGTTACGCGGTAGTGTTTCGGGTACGAATCGGTCAGGCGGCGCGCAAATCGCGCTCGCGGCGGATTACCTCGGATGCCAGGCGGATATAGGCCTGCGAACCGAGGCAGCCATTATCGTAAAGCAGCACGGGCTTGCCGTAGGATGGCGCCTCGGAGACACGCACATTGCGCGGGATGACAGTCTGATAGACCTTGTCGCCCAAAACGCTGCGCACATCTTCCGCCACCTGTTCAGAGAGACTGTTGCGCCGGTCGAACATGGTCAGCACGACGCCTTGTATGGCTAGCCTTGGATTAAGCGTGGATTTTACCCGTTCCACGGTCTTCAGAAGCTGGCTCAACCCTTCCAGCGCAAAAAACTCGCACTGGAGCGGCACCAATATGGCATCGGCCGCCGACAGCGAATTGATGGTGAGCAAATTGAGGGAGGGCGGGCAATCCACCAGAATATAGCTGTAATTGCGCGCGGTATTGCCGCTTTCCTGCATGGTCTTGATCGCATCCGCCAGACGGTAGGCCTTGCGGTCAAATTCTGCGAGCTCAAGTTCAGCGCCCAATAGATCCATGGTCGATGGCGCGCAATGAAGCCTGGGAATTCCAGATTCGATAATCACCTGGTCAAGCGATGCTTCGCCGATCAGCACATGGTAGGATGATTTCTGGCTGGCCTTTCGTGCAATGCCAAGTCCGGTACTGGCATTGCCTTGCGGGTCCAGATCAATAATCAAGACCGTTTCGCCGACTGCCGCGAGCGCCGTTCCAAGATTGATGGCGGTTGTGGTTTTCCCCACACCGCCTTTTTGGTTCGCTACCGCAATGATACGCGGTTTATTTTGGATCGACACGCTGCGCCTCCGTGACTTCGAGTATGACGCCTTTCGAATCGACGACGCTCGGATGTTTCACAAAACTCAATTTCCAATATTTGGTGGCTTCGGTCAATTCCGCATCTACATCTTGGCCTTTGTGGAAAAGTCCAATGGCCTTCTGCTGGAAGAAGGGCTCTGACAGCGAAAGCAGCAGCGGCAGGGGTGCAAACGCCCGCGCGATAACAACCGCTGTAGGGGGAGCGTGGTCAATACCTTCAATGCGGATCTGATGGACTTCGGCGGGTGCCTTGGCAAGGCGGATGGCCTCGCGCAGAAAAGCTGCCTTTTTGCCATTGCTTTCATAAAGCCGCACCAGCCTGCCCGTCGATATTGCCAGGATGAGGCCGGGGATCCCGGCGCCCGATCCAAGATCGGCGATGGGCGCATTTCCGGGGGGCAGGTAAGGCACAATCTGAAGGGCATCCTCAATATGCCTTGACCAGATATCATCAATGGTCGATGGGCCAATCAGGTTGATCCGCTCCTGCCATTTCACGAGCAGAAGAGCATAGGCTTCAATCGCAGCTTGTGATTCACGTGAAACATTGTAGCGCGTCACAAGCGCATCCGGCATCCCCATGGAGTCAGGCAATCTTGCTGGTGGGCTTCCGCCGGGCATGGCCCAGCAGGGCCGCAAGGGCGGCGGGGGTCATCCCCTCAATGCGCGAAGCCTGACCAAGTGTCGAGGGACGTACACGCGCCAGTTTCTGCCGGAGCTCCATCGAAATGCTCGGAAGCGCCGAATAATCAAGTTCAGCAGGAAGAACGAGGTTTTCTTCCTTGCGAAGAACCGCGATCTCGCTGGCCTGCCGATCAGTATAGCCAGCATACAAAGCATCCGCCTCAAGTGCATCACGCCCCGCCTTGCCAATGGCAAGCAGGCCAGGCCAGAGAGCGGCAGCGCGATCAAACCCGACCTCTGGCATGGCAATCAGGTCAAGCGCGGTCCGGCGTTGGCCATCCTGATTGATTTTCAACCCGGCACGCGCACCCTCTGCCGGTGTCAGTGACAATGCCTGCGCGAGGTCCCGGGCGCGCGAGACATCCAACATATGCGCGGCAAAGGCCATATCCCGCGCTGCAGATGTGATACCCAATCGCTGCGCCAGGGGCGTCAAACGCTCGTCCGCATTGTCTGCGCGGAGAGATAGGCGGTATTCGGCCCGCGACGTGAACATGCGGTAGGGCTCTGTAACGCCGCGCGTGACCAGGTCATCGATCATCACCCCGATATAGGCTGTGCCACGATCAAGAATGAGCGGATCTTCGCCGGTCGCCTGGCGGGCCGCATTCAGACCGGCAACGAGGCCTTGGGCGGCTGCCTCTTCATAACCCGTCGTCCCGTTGATTTGCCCCGCAAGGAACAAGCCCGGCAAACGCTTGGCTTCCAGAGAGGCGTTGAGCTCACGAGGGTCGACATAGTCATACTCGATTGCATAACCCGGCCGTTGAATGCGAACATTCTCCAACCCGCGAATGGTTCGGATAAAAGCTTCCTGCACGTCTTCGGGCAGCGATGTCGAAATACCATTGGGATAGACCGTTGGGTCATCTAGTCCTTCCGGCTCGAGGAAGATTTGATGAGCCGATTTGTCCCGGAACCGGTGAATCTTGTCTTCCACAGACGGACAATATCGCGGGCCAACTCCCTCGATCTGCCCGGAATACAGGGGCGACCGGTGGATATTCTCGGCAATGATGCGGTGGGTGTCCGCATTGGTATGCGTGATATGGCAGGAAATCTGCGGCGTGCCGATCTCGCGGGTCAAACGTGAAAAAGGCGAAGGTTCCGGATCGCCGGGCTGCTCTTCCAGCATGTTCCACGAAATCGTCCGGCCATCGAGGCGGGCAGGCGTGCCGGTCTTGAGGCGACCCAACGCTAGGCCTGAGGCCGCAAGTTGTTCGGAGAGTTTCAACGCCGGCTGTTCATTGACCCGCCCGGCGGAAATTTTTTGTTCACCAATGTGGATCAGGCCATTCAGGAATGTGCCGGTTGTCAACACAACGGTGCCTGAAGAAAGTTCAGAACCGTCGGTGAGGACAACGCCAGCAACGCGTCCTCCGCTCACTTTGAGAGCTTCAACCCCTCCGGCAATAACGGCAAGGCCCGGTTGCGCTCCAATCGCATTCTGGATCGCCCGCCGGTAAAGCTTGCGGTCGGCTTGCGCACGCGGGCCACGCACAGCCGGCCCTTTTGACCGATTGAGCAAGCGAAACTGAATGCCCGCAGCGTCTGCCGCCACGCCCATGATCCCGTCCAGCGCATCAATCTCGCGCACCAGATGGCCTTTGCCCAAGCCGCCAATGGCGGGATTGCAGGACATTTCGCCAATGGTGAAAGGATTATGGGTCACGAGGGCCGTCCGCGCGCCGGCGCGCGCAGCGGCCGTGGCCGCCTCTGTACCCGCGTGCCCGCCGCCAACCACAATGACATCAAACCTGCTTTTCATCGCCGCCCTTTAGTCCAATAGGGGAGACGGGTCAAAGTCCGGATGTTTCACGTGAAACGAATTGTTACTTCCCGATGCAGAATTCACTGAAGATGGCGCCAAGCACATCCTCCACGCCGATCACACCGGTAATACGGCCAAGCGCAGCGGCAGCGTTTCTCAAATCCTCCGCCACAAATTCCGGTGCGCTGTCAGGCCGGAGGGATTCGTTGATCAACCGAATCGAATCGCGGAGCGCCGTAACATGCCGCTCACGAGTGACGACGGCATGTTCTGTGTGCTGATATTTTGTTGCAATGATGCTGAGGATCGTTTCAATAAGTTCACCGCAGTTGCCAAGTATGGCCGAGAGGCCGACCACAGGGATAGAGTTGTTTCGGTTGAGTCCCAATTCCGTTACACCCAGGTCAGATTTGTTCCGCACCAGTATGTCCGGGTTCAAGTCCGGCCAGACATCTTCGCTTTTTGCCACATCCGGCGATGCGACCCAGATCAGGATGTCCGCCGCCGATGCAGCGGCCAACGCCCGCGCCACTCCGATCGTCTCGATATCATCGGATGTGCCGCGAAGCCCAGCGGTATCGGTGACGATAACCTCGTGGCCATCCAACACCAGCGAAACCTCAATGGTGTCTCGGGTAGTTCCAGCAAGCGGTGAAACGATCGCCGCATCGCGCCGCGCCAGCGCATTCAACAGGCTGGATTTGCCCACATTGGGGAATCCCGCGAGAACAACCCGAACCCCATCCCGAATCCGTCTGGCGCGATCCGCATCAGACAGCGCGGCTTCAATCTCATCTCTCAGGCCAACCGATTCTCTGATCCGGAACGCATCGGCTGCGCCTCCGACCCCTTCTTCATCAAAATCAATCGCAGCTTCTGCCATGGCCAGAATGCGGAGGAGCCGGGACCGCCAGTTTTCATAAACCGAGCTCGCTTCACCCAGCATCTGGCGCATCGCCTGCGTATGCTGCGCCACACTCCGCGCCGCCAGCAGATCAGCAAGGCCTTCCGCTTCAACAAGATCAATACGCTGATTCACGAAAGCCCGGCGCGTGAACTCGCCCGGATCGGCTGGCCTCAAGCCATCAAAAGATCCCAGGCAGGACAGCATGGCCTCAACCACAGCCCTGCTTCCGTGAAGCTGAAACTCCGCAACATCCTCTCCGGTAAATGAATGAGGCGCCGGCCACCAGATCACCACCGCCTGATCGAGCACCCGGCCCGAGTGCGGTTCAGTCAACAGACTGACGGATGCCCGTCGGGGAACCAGCATCTTTCCGCAAAACAGCCTAATGAGGTCTCCCGCCTGCGAACCGCTCACACGGATCACGCAAATACCGCTGACGCCGTGCCCGCTGGACAGCGCAAAGATTGTGTCAGAAGAGCTCATTTCGGTGCCGACTCGACCGGCGCGCCCCGATTCTATGCGTTCATGGAATCGAAGAAGTCATTATTGTTTTTGGTCTGCCGCAGCTTGTCGAGCAGGAACTCGATGGCATCAACAGTGCCCATCGGGTTGAGAATGCGCCGCAGCACGTAAGTTTTCTTCAAGACGTCATTCTTCACCAGCAGCTCTTCCTTGCGCGTGCCCGACCGCAGGATATCGATGGCCGGGAACACACGCTTGTCCGCAACCTTACGGTCGAGAATGATCTCGGAGTTGCCGGTGCCTTTGAACTCTTCAAAGATCACCTCGTCCATGCGGCTGCCGGTGTCGATCAGGGCTGTCGCGATAATCGTCAGCGAGCCGCCTTCCTCGATATTCCGCGCTGCGCCAAAAAACCTCTTGGGGCGCTGCAATGCATTCGCATCCACGCCGCCGGTCAGCACTTTACCAGACGACGGCACTACCGTGTTGTACGCACGCCCCAAGCGGGTGATCGAATCCAGAAGAATAACCACATCGCGGCCATGCTCGACCAATCTCTTGGCCTTTTCGATGACCATCTCCGCCACCTGAACATGGCGCGTCGCCGGCTCATCAAAGGTTGAACTGACCACCTCGCCCTTCACTGACCGCTGCATATCAGTCACTTCTTCCGGACGCTCGTCGATCAGCAAAACAATCAGATAGCATTCAGGACTGTTGCTGCTGATCGAATGGGCGATGTTTTGCAGCAGAACGGTTTTACCCGTCCGCGGCGGAGCGACGATCAGCCCACGCTGGCCCTTGCCCAGAGGCGCCACAATATCGATGACACGCCCGGAAAAGTCTTTCTTCGTCGGATCGGCGGTTTCCATGTCAAACCGCTTGTCGGGATAAAGCGGCGTTAGATTGTCAAAATGGACCTTGTGCTTGGTCTTCTCCGGATCCTCGAAATTGATCGTGTTGACTTTGACGAGGCCAAAGTAGCGCTCGCCATCCTTCGGGCTGCGGATTTGCCCTTCCACGGTATCACCCGTCCGCAATGTGAATTTCCGGATCTGGCTTGGGCTCACATAGATATCGTCGGGCCCGGAAAGATAATTTGCGTCCGGAGAGCGGAGAAACCCGAAGCCATCCTGCAGCACCTCCACAACGCCTTCGCCGATAATCTCAACGTCACGCGCCGCCAGGTTCTTGAGTATGGCAAACATCAACTCCTGCTTGCGGAGCGCGCTCGCATTTTCAACCTCGAGCTCTTCAGCCAGGCTCACCAGATCAGCCGGTGTCTTCAGCTTCAGGTCCTGAAGCTTGATCTCTTTCATGTCTGAAATTGTCGTCATGATCCAAATTCTTTTGTGGGGAGGACAACGCGGCCGTGCCGCAATTTGTCAGAGGAGGGAACGAGCCGCCTGCCCAAATCCGGTGCAGCCCGATGTGTTCGCTATAGCAATTTTATTGGCAAAGGCCAATGCTATTTTTCAGTCTCAGACCGGCCGCACCACGGCCAGAATAACAATCCCCGCCAGCAAAACGGTCGGCACTTCATTCAAAATCCGAAAATAGCGTTCCGGCCGCGGGCGCAGGTCTTTTGCAAACGCCTGGACATATTTCCCCAGCATCACGTGGAACGCAACAAGACCCAGCACCAGAACAATCTTGATCTCCAGCCACGCCGCCCGCTGTTCAAAATATCCGCCTGTATAGGCCGTCAACGCTCCGAATAGCCATGTCGCGATCCCCGCCGGCCAGACAATCGCCTTCAGAAGCCGCCGCTCCATGATTTTGAACTGTTCGGAAACCGGCCCACCGATCTGTGCCTTACAATGATAAACAAAAAGGCGCGGCAGATAAAACAGCCCGGCCATCCACGCGACCATCGCAATGAGATGAAACGCCTTGAACCATAAAAACATCGCTCAGCTCAGCCTGCCGGCATCAAAATCCCGCACGGCCCCCACAACCCGTCCTACGATCTCTGCCTCTGTACCTGGCCTGATGCCGTGACCGAGATTGAAAATATGCCGTTCAAACGGAACAGCTGCAGCCACCTCCAATGCCGCCACCACCGCCGCATTTTCACCTGCGAGCAACGCCACAGGGTCCAGGTTCCCTTGAATCCCACAACGGTCTCCAACCAAATCCGCGACCTCAGCGAGATTTACTTCTGTCTCAATTCCCACAGCCGCGCACCCCGAACGCTCCGCCAACCGCGCATGATCCGCGCCAAGTCCGCGTCCGAACAGGATAATCGGGATCTCCGGAAATCGCGACCGTACACCGGCAGCTATTCGCGTCAGCGGTTCCAGCACAAACTGTTCCCGCACTGACCCAGGCAAATCTCCTGCCCATGAATCAAAAACCTGCACGGCCTCCGCTCCGGCTTCGATCTGCAAACACAGATAGGAAACCGACTCATCCACCAACCGGTCGATCAACGCGCAGAACCATGGCGCCCGCTGAAACGCTACAATCTTCGCTTTCACACGATCTGAACTTCCGCCCTCGATCATGTAACTCGCAACCGTCCAGGGGCCGCCGCAAAAGCCAATCAGCGTGACTTTTTCCGGCAAAGCATCACGGACGATACGAACCGTCTCGCACACGGATTTAACCTCTCTACTCCCGCCACACGGCTTCAAGGCAGACACGCCACCCGCATCTCTCACCACGTCGAGAATGGGCCCTTCCCCCTCGGCAAATCTAAGCCCCAAACCCATCGCATGCGGCACGACGAGGATATCTGCGAAAAGTATCGCCGCGTCCAAATCAAAGCGCCGCAACGGCTGCAGGGTCACCTCAGCCGCAAGCTTTGGCGTGTAGCACAAATCCAGGAATGAACCTGCCTTCTCCCTTACCGCCCTGTATTCTGGCAGATACCGGCCAGCTTGCCGCATGAACCACATCGGACGCCGTTCAGGAGCCTGTCTTTTCAAGACATCGAGCAACGCTTTTCCGGTCTTCCCATCAATCATAAAAGGAGAGTCTTTCAGAATAGGAGTCTTTGTATGGCCGCCTGAATCCGGAATACCGGCAAATCCCCGTCAGGTCCACAAGACCGGCAGTCTTGTCAAAAACTATAAAAATCCCATGCGATCTGTTAACGATTTATTAATCAATCTTAACAAACTCTTAACATGCCCATTCTCGAACTCGCCCACAAGCCGTTTCAAAAGCTACACTTTTGCACATGATCCCCAGCCATGCAGCACCAGGTGCCAGTGAGTGGAAATCTTCTTGGGAAAAGGCCTGACACGAGATATCCCGCCTGCTGACCTTGGGTTTTATCCACATTCCATCCACAGGCTAACCCGCGATGACAGGAAAAGCTGATCCAAGATTTTTCCATCTCCATTTGATTTCGGATGCGACAGGCGAAACACTGAATACGGTCGCGCGGGCCGCCACGGCCCACTATGCAGACTATCGTCCGATCGAACACATATATGCGCTTGTCCGCACGCCAAAACAGCTTCAGCGCGTTTCTGCCGACATCGAGCGCCAGCCCGGCATCGTTTTCTTCACGATCGTCAATGCCGATTTACGCCGCGAACTTGAGGAACATTGTGCAACGCTGGGCGTGCCCTGCATTTCCATCCTTGATCCCGTGATCGAGAGCCTGGCCCGCTATCTCAACACAAGGTCGCGCCCGCAGGTCGGCGGCCAACACGCCCTGAACGCCAATTACTTCCGCCGAATCGATGCCCTGAACTTCACGATGATTCATGATGATGGACAAAATACAGCGGATATTGAACACGCGGAAATTGTTCTGGTTGGCATCAGCCGTACATCCAAGACGCCGACCAGCATCTACCTCGCCCAGCGCGGCTTTCGCACCGCGAACATTCCAATCGTGCCTGGCACCGAGATTCCCCGGCAAGTGTTCGAATTGAAAAGCCCGCTGGTTGTCGGCCTCATCGCCAGTGCTGAACGCATTGCACAGATCAGGCGCCACCGTTTGCTGACCCTCAGCGAGAACCGCGAGACTGACTATGCCGATCCACGGCATATCACCCAGGAAATTCTGTTTATGAAAAAACTCTGCGCCGACCAGAACTGGCCCATGATTGACGTGACGCGGAGATCGGTAGAGGAAACCGCGGCATCCGTCCTGAATTTGCTCACGGACAGAAAAGCGCAATCTCCGGAAGAACGTACGTGACACTTATCCTCGCTTCGACAAGCAAGACACGGCAGACGCTGCTGGCCAATGCCGGATTGACTGTGGAGGCCATCAACTCGCACGTTGATGAAACCAGCATCAAGGTGGCAATGGGGCACGAAACTCCGCAAGCCGTTTGTGAAGCGCTCGCCAGCGCCAAGGCGCTTGCCGTGTCCCGGAGAAACCCGGGCGCCGTGGTAATTGGCGCTGACCAGGTTTTGGCGTTCCGGAACCGAATCTTCGACAAGCCGCGAGACATGGCGGAAGCCCGGTCGCACCTTGAGACGCTTCGCGGCCATGCCCACAACCTCATTTCGGCTGTAGCCTGTGCATCGAACCATGAAATCATCTGGGCGTTCGCAGGGATCGCAACATTACACTTGCGTTCTTTTTCGGAAGAATTTCTTCAAGACTATCTGGCGTCCGAAGGGCAGGGTCTGCTCAGCAGCGTTGGTGGTTACAAGCTGGAAGGCCGTGGCATCCAGTTGTTCGAACGGATCGAGGGAGACTATTTCACCATTCTGGGTCTTCCCATGCTGCCGCTCCTGTCCTTTCTCCGAGCACAGAAGGCTGTACCGCAATGAAAAAAGCCTGTGTCATCGGCTGGCCGATTACCCATTCGCGCTCGCCGCTCATCCATGGCTTCTGGCTGAAGCAATATGGAATTGATGGCAGTTACGACCGCGTTCCTGTTCCGCCGGAAGGCTTACATCATTTCGTTTCCAGCCTGGCCATGAACGGTTATCTCGGCTGTAACGTCACCATTCCGCACAAGGAACAGGTCTTTGCCATGGTCGAACCGGGGAATGATCTGACCCGCAGGCTTGGCGTGGTCAACACGGTTTATAGGCGTGATGACTATCTGATGGGCATCAGCACAGATGGCGAAGGCTTTATCGCCAACCTCCGGGCATCGCTGCCCTCACTCTCGCTCAAGGGCAAACGTGCCGTGATGCTGGGAGCAGGCGGTGCCGCCATGGCGATCGCCGGCGCGCTGATTGCCGAAGGTGTCACCGAACTGGTGGTGGCAAACCGTTCTCCGCAACGCACCGAAATCCTGCGCCGGAAATTTGGTGTGGTGATCGTGCCGGCGCGATGGGAAGACCGGTCCGTGGTTCTGGAAAGCGCGGGCCTTCTGGTCAATACAACGTCGCTTGGCATGACCGGACAGCCGGTGCTGGATATCTCATTGGATCGCTTGCCACGCGAAGCCGTGGTCACCGATATCGTCTATGCGCCTTTGCGCACGCCGCTTCTGGAGAATGCGGCTGAACGCGGCCACCCCATCGTTGAAGGACTGGGCATGCTGCTGCATCAGGCCGTGCCGGGATTTGAGCTGTGGTTTGGCAAGCGCCCGGCTGTGACACGGGAACTCTATGATCTGGTCGTTGCGGACCTGCAGGCCGCTAAATGATCGTGGTGGGGCTGACAGGTTCGATCGCCATGGGCAAGAGCACCACGGCCCAGATGTTTCGCGATCTGGGCATTCCGGTTTTCGACAGCGATGCGGAAGTACACAGGCTTTATGAGAAGGGTGGCAATGCGGTCGGGCAGGTTGCAAAACGCTTTCCCGAAGCCATCCGCAATGGAGCCGTGGACCGTGCCAGGCTCTCGCAATATGTCGTCGGCAATCCCGCAGCGATGGCAGAGCTTGAGTCCATCGTTCATCCGCTTGTCCGCGGAGCGCAAGCCGAATTTCTCGAAAGAAACGCAAGCGAATCGATTGTTGTTCTGGACATACCGCTGTTGTTTGAAACCGGTCGCCAGGCTGACGTCGACCAAATCATCGTTGTTTCGGCTCCGGCAGATGTGCAAAGGGAGCGTGCCTTGGCGCGGCCGGGAATGACTTTGGACAAACTGGCGGGCATTCTGTCCCGCCAGATGCCGGATGCCGAAAAACGTGCCCGCGCTGACTATGTTGTGGACAGTTCGGAAAGCATCGAGCACGCCGCTCAACAGGTAAAGAAAATCGTGGCAGAGCTCAAGGAGAAGGACAGAACAGAGCCATGAGAGAAATCATTCTCGACACCGAAACGACGGGACTCGATCCATCGCAAGGCGATCGGATCGTTGAAATCGGTGCGGTGGAACTTTTCAACCATGTCCCGACAGGCGAAACCTTCCACGTCTATATCAACCCGGAACGTAACGTCCCCGCTGAAGCCGAGGCCATCCACGGATTAAGCACCGCCTTTTTGAAGGACAAGCCGGTCTTCGCGGCCATCGCCGAATCTTTTCTGGCTTTCATTGGTGATGCGGCCGTCATCATTCACAATGCGGGTTTCGACACAAAATTCCTGAACGCCGAATTATCCTATCTCGGCAAGGACCCGATTGCGCCCGAGCGCGTGATCGACACGCTGATGATGGCGCGCCAGAAACATCCGGGCGCCAATAACTCGCTCGATGGTCTGTGCCGCCGATATGGCGTCGACAACAGCAAGCGCACCAAGCATGGCGCCTTGCTCGATTCGGAATTGCTGGCGGAAGTCTATATTGAACTGATCGGCGGCCGCCAGACGGCCCTGTCATTGGCCGCGGCTAAGACAGAAAAGCGGATTGTGGTTTCCAGCGCAGCAGTGATCATGGCACGGCCGCATGCGCTTCCGACACGGCTAACGCAAGATGAAATCGCGGCGCATGCGCGTCTTGTCGAAGACCTCGGGCAGAATGCCTTGTGGAAGGCGTTGAACTAACCTCGCCTGCGTCTCCGCCGCCCGCCGCCGTCATCATCATTGCCATCGCCGATCACAATATCCTTGCGCGGCGGTAGCATCACGACTTTGGAGAGATGGGGCGAAGGCGCCGTCTTGTGCGGAAAGGCCATCGCTTCCACAAAGTGCTGCTGGAATTTCGGTTCCACGGCAGTTTCAATTTTCTCGATCCGCCGCACGACAGCTTCAATCTCGTCGCGTGCCTTTGAATTGAGAAGCGCAATGCGTGCGCCCGTGCCCGCCGCATTGCCGGCGGACTGCACATGCGTAAGATCGCAATCGGGAATGAGGCCGAGGATCATTGCATATTTTACATCGATGTGGCTGCCGAATGCGCCAGCCAGCCTGATCTTGCCGATCTCCTCGATATTGAGCTTGTCCATCAGCAGGCGCACGCCGGCATAGAGCGCCGCCTTGGCAAGCTGGATGGCGCGCACGTCGTTCTGTGTGATCTGGATGCGTGGCTCGCCGTCGCGGATGAGATAATTGAACGTGCGCTTGTAAGGCTCGATGCGCGGCGAGATTGCGGCGAGCGAGCCATCCACCAGCCCATCCTGGTTGATGACGCCGGCGAGATACATTTCTGCGATCACCTCGATGATGCCGGAGCCGCAAATGCCGGTGACGCCCGTTGCGGAAACCGCCTCCTCAAAGCCCGGCTCATCCGACCAGAGCTCCGAGCCGATGACCCGGTAGCGCGGCTCCAGTGTTACGGGATCGATACGGATGCGCTCGATGGCCCCTGGCGCTGCCCGCTGGCCACAGGAAATCTGCGCGCCCTCGAAGGCAGGCCCGGTCGGGGAAGAACAGGCAAGCAAACGCGCCTTTGAACCCAGGACAATCTCGGCATTGGTTCCCACATCCACGGCCAGCATGATTTCGTCCTGCTCATGCGGCGCTTCGGAGAGAACAACGCCTGCCGTATCAGCGCCCACATGCCCGGCGATACAAGGCAGCACATAGCACCACGCGCCGGGATTGAGCTTGAGGTCGAGTTCACGCGCCGGAACCGTAACAGGAAGCCCCGTCGCCAGCGCGAACGGCGCGCCGCCCAGCTCCACCGGATCAATGCCAAGAAAAAGATGATGCATGACGGGGTTGCCGACGAGAACGATCTCCAGCACATCGGTCAGCGCGATGCCGGCCTCGGCCACCACTTGCTGCGTCAGCGTATTCAACGCCTCGCGGATCACGGCGGTCATTTCCTTTTCGCCGCCCGGATTCATCATCACATAGGAGACGCGGCTCATCAGATCTTCGCCGAAGCGGATCTGCGGGTTCATCAATCCGGCTGACGCGGCAACTTCACCCGTCGAAAGATTGGTCAGATGCGCCGCGATCGTGGTGGACCCCACGTCGATGGCGATGCCGAAGGCCCTGTCATGGAACCCCGGCCAGATCGCCACCAGCCGGTTGCCGCCGCCGGGTGCGCGCGAAAACACCGCCGCCGTGATCTTCCATTCGCCCTTGCGCAGAATTTTCTGAAGATCGGCGATGATGGCGAGATCGCAGGAGACGTTTTCGATATTCCACTGATCCTTGAGCGCCCGGTAGACGCGTTCGAGATCGGAAGAGGGCTTGTGCATATCGGGCTCTTCCACCTCGATGAAGCACAGCCTCGTGCAGGGGTCGAGCTCGATGGCCCGCGTATCGGCCTCCTTGCGCACCACCTGCTTGTGCACCTGCAATTCAGGCGGCACGTCGATAACGAGATCGCCGAGAATTTGCGTCTGGCAGGAAAGCCTTCGCCCCGCCGCCAGCCCGCGGATGCGGTCAAACCGCTCTTCCACCTTGGAAACCGGAGAGACATGCGACTGCGTGGAGGTGATCCCGTGCTTGGCGAATTCGCCTTCACCGATATTGATCTGGCAGCGCCCGCAAATGGCGCGGCCACCGCAAACGGAATCGATGTCGACGCCGAGTGCCCTCGCCGCCTGCAGGACGGGCGTGCCCATCGGGAAACGCCCGCGCTTTCCGGAAGGGGTGAATACAATGAGGGGATTGGCTTCGGTCATTTTATACTCCGTTCCCCACTTAACCGTGAACGCGCAGGACTTCTAGCGGCGGCGGCGCGCCTCGCGCGCGGCCTTGCGGGCCGCGATCTCTTCATTCGAGGACTGCAGGCCGGCCGCCTGTGCGGCAGCCGAAGGGCCCGTGGTCATTTCACGGAACTTGTTGTTCCAGAAGCGGCAATGCGCATCGGTGCCATTCAGCACATTGGCACCGAAGATCGCATGCATATCTTCATCATGCAGCGGATTCATGATCGCCGAGGTCATGCCGTGGCTCGCCGCCATCGCCAGGAAATAGCCGGTCAGCGCGCGGCGGTTCGGCATGCCGAAGGAAATATTGGACGCGCCGCAGGTGGTGTTGACCTTGAGCTCCTCGCGCAGGCGGCGGACGAGCCGGAACACCTGCTGCCCCGCCGTGCCCATGGCGCCAATCGGCATCACCAGCGGATCGACCACGATGTCATGCGGTTTGATGCCGTGGTCGGCAGCGCGCTCGACGATCTTCTTGGCCACCGCGAAGCGGACATCCGGATCTTCCGAAATGCCGGTCTCGTCGTTGGAGATCGCCACCACCGCGACGTTGTACTTCGCGACCAGCGGCAGGATGGCCTCAAGCTTCTCTTCCTCGCCCGTCACAGAGTTGACGAGCGGACGGCCTTTCGCAGTTTCAAGGCCCATCTTGAGCGCGGAGCTGACAGAGGAATCGATGCATAGCGGCAGGTCGCTGACCGATTGCACGATTTCGATGGTCTGCTTCATGAGCGGCGGTTCGGACTCATTCGGGTTCACCGCCGTGACGCCGGCATTCACGTCGAGGATGTGCGCGCCCGCTTCCATCTGCGCGATTGCGTCCTTGATGACGGTCTCGAAATTTCCGGCCTGCATTTCCGCCGCCAGCTTCTTGCGGCCGGTGGGATTGATGCGCTCGCCGATGATGGTGAAGGGCCTGTCGAAGCCGATGATGTGCTCGCGGGTGGCGGAGGCGACGAGAGTATGGGTCATGGGTCAGGCTTTCCCGCCATTGGCGATGAGGGCTTTGAGTTTTTCTGGTGTGAACCGGGTTTCCAGATCGGCCTTGGCCTTGTCAGCCTCGGCGGCAAGATCGTCGCCCACCGCGATGGGCTCTGCGCGCCGCCAGTCGGCCAGATATGAATCGGTGTCCGAAGCGCCGCCCCGCATGGCGGCCATGTCGATCGCTTCCTGGAAACGGTCGGCGAGCATGCGCTTTTCTTCCCGGCGTCCGATCTTGACGGAAACAGCGGAGGGTATGTCGCGCCAGTAGGTGATGACGAGGTTGGCCATAATGGCAATTCCTATGCCCCGTTCCGCAGGCGGCGGATCGCCTGAAAACGACATGGAAAAAAGGCCGGACGAAGCCGGAATGAAGGGTCAGGCCGGCTTGGCGCGGTTAAAATAGGCCCAGATATAGACGACGATGATCGCCCCGATTACCGCGCCGATGAAGCCCGCATTTTCCCCCGCCCGGTAAAACCCGAAAAATTGCCCGAGGAACGTGGCGACAAAGGCCCCCACGATCCCCAGCAGCGTGGTCATCACAAAGCCTTTTGGCTCGTTTTTCCCCGGCACCAGGAACTTCGCCAGCAGGCCCACGATAAAGCCGATGATGATGGTGCCGAGGAGGGACATAGGGGATCAGGCTCCGAAGAAGGTACGCGACAGGACGCCGATGATGACGCCCAGCGACCGTACAGCCTCGAGCGAAACATTCTGGCCAGTCAGCGAGCCGGTCGCTTCGATCTGCGAGGCGACCTTGTCGGTCTGGCCATCGGTATCCACATCCACATAGGCGCTTTCCTTCATGATGATCTGCCCGCTGATGCCATCCGCGGCGGCAAAGAGGTCGGCATCGCCAGTCGGCTTCACGAACAGCGCATCGTCGGAGCTTTCGTCGCCGGAAGGAAGCGTCAGCGTCAGGTCATACTGGTGCTGGTTGCCGACATTGGGCGTCTCGGTGAAGGGCATGTTGCCCTTGAGCTTGTATTCCTTGCCGGAGCATTTGGTCGAAACATCCATGAACCAGGATTCGGTCTGATAGGAATAGACCATGTCGCCATTCCACACGCAGCCCTTCTCGGAAGGAAGCCCGGCGGAGGGAACGGTGAAATTGTTGAACTGGATGGTGTCGACGCGTTCGTCGATCAGCCCGGTGTTGGTGGATTTGATTTTCTTGAGAATCGAATCGCGCAGCAGCGTGGCCGTGGTGCTGGGATTTTCAGGCTTCAGCATCATGCTGCCGGAAAAACGGCCGCTGGAGGCGGGCACCTTGCCGAGTGCTAGATAGTTGACGGCCATCTGCGCGCCGTCCGTGAAGCCATCAGACTTGACGATCCAGCCGCCCGAATATTGCGTGCGCTGCAGCTTTTGGCCATTAGAAGGATTGATCAGCGCGCCGTTGCCGGTCACCGCGCAGGTTTCATCGGTGCTGGAAATGATGCCGCCTTGCGCGCCTTCGCAGGTGAGCTTGAATTCGGTAATCACCTTTGGGTCGCTCAATCCCACCGCGAAGGTGTCCTTGAGCGAATTGTCGCGCAGCGAAGGCTGCGAGGCTGTCATGGTGAAATTGACGGTATCATTGGCAAAAGCCGGAATGGCGGAGAGCAGAATTGCGGCGATGGCTGTGGGAGGAATGAGCTTGATCATGCGGGGTTCAACTCTGTTGAGGTTGCGGCACGAAAGATCAGAAAACGCCCCCGTAACTGAATGGCGCTTGAACGCCATGCCGGAATGATGGCCGATTTGCCGTTGACGCGCAACGGCCCGTGCGTCAGCCGATAACGCCCTCTGATCTCAGTCTGGCAACCGCCGCGTCGTCCATTCCAAGGACATCCCTCAGCACCTTTTCCGTGCCGTCGCCCAGCTTCGGTGCGGGCTTTTCATACGCAACCGGGGTTTCCGAAAAACGGACGGGGTTCGCCACCCCCGGCACCTGAACGCCGTCATCCCGTGTGAGCCCGATTTGCAGCCCGCGCGCCAGCACCTGTGGATTTGCGAACACCTGGTCGATGCTGTTGATGGGGCCGCAGGGAACCGCCGCCGCCTCGAAGGCCTCGACCCACTCCGCCGTGCTGCGCGCCGTCATCTGCCGGGCCAGCAAGGGAATGAGGTCCGCGCGGTTCTGCACCCGGCCCGCATTGGTCTGGTATTTTGCATCTTCAGCCAGCTCCGGCACGCCGATGATGCGGCAATATTCGCGGAACTGCCGGTCATTGCCCACCGCCATGATGATATAGCCGTCAGCTGTCTGGAAGGTCTGGTACGGCACGATATTGGGATGGGCATTGCCGAGCCGTCCCGGTGCCTTGCCGCCCACCAGATAGTTCAGCGCCTGGTTGGCCAGCACCGCTACCTGCGTGTCGAGCAGCGCCATGTCGATATATTGGCCTTCGCCGTTCTTTTCGCGGTGGAACAGCGCCCCCAGAATGCCGAGCGCGGCATAAAGCCCGGTGAAGATATCCGCGAAGGCCACGCCCACCTTCATGGGCTCGGCACCCGGCATGCCGTCGGGCTGCCCGGTGACCGACATGAGCCCGGCCATACCCTGGATCATGAAGTCATACCCGGCGCGCTGGGCAAAAGGGCCTTCCTGCCCGAAGCCGGTGATCGAGCAATAAACCAGCCGGGGGTTCACGGCTTTCAGGCTCTCATAGTCGAGGCCATATTTTTTGAGCCCGCCGACTTTGAAATTCTCGATCACCACGTCGGACTTCTCCGCCAGTTCGCGGATCAGCTTCTGGCCCTGGGGCGTCGCCATGTCGATCTCGACCGACCATTTGCCGCGGTTTGCCGAAACGAAATAGGCGGCGTCGCCCTGCGAACCATCGGCATTTCGAATGAAGGGCGGACCCCAGCCGCGCGTGTCGTCGCCTTCGCCGGGCTTTTCGATCTTGATCACCTCGGCGCCGAAATCGGCCAGAAGCTGCGTCGCCCATGGTCCCGCCAAGACACGGGTAAGATCGAGAACGCGGAGATGCGAAAGTGGTCCGGCCATGGCTGCTCCAAAAGATGAAGCGCGGGTTCTAGCCCGCCAGCGCCGCGAAGGCCACCCACGCGGAGTCATCAATATCGAGGCCGTTCGCGTGGGCCAGCGCCAGCTTTTCCGCATAAGGATTTTTGCTGCGCTCGCCGCCCAATGCGAAAGCCGGATCAATCGGGCAGCCAATGCTGATGTTTTCACGCACGGCGAAAGGCAGCAGGAAAAGCCCATGCCGGACATTGCGCAGAAAAGCCCGGCCATTTTTCACGACATCACGCGCCACTGCCGGTCCGATTGCCGCACAACTCACATTGTGAAGGTCAAGCCCGAGAGCATCCCGGTCGAGGCGCAAGGTTGAAAACGGCTCGGACAGCGCCTCGGTCAGGAGCTTCACCCCGCCATAGCCACATGCCTCGAGCCAGGCGGTACCCCAGCCGGTTTCGGCAGGGTCTGACACGCCTGATTGCGTGGCTTTTCCCGCCGCCAGCGACTGAAGCTGTTCAAACGTCACATGCATGGCCTCATTAACCGCGATTTGCGCGTCAAGGCAATCTGGCAACGCTGTTGCAGAAGGGTCATCCAGCTGTCGCAAAACTGACATGGAGGCCGCTCCCGTGACCATTCGCCAAGACCGCGCCTTGCTGGCGCCCGGAGCGCCCGGCCCGTGGAATGGACGGCTCATTGCGCTCAAGCTCGCCTTGCTGGCAGCCTTCATGGTTCTCACCAATTTCGGATTTGGCCAGCGCATCGCGCTGCTTCTCGACAATCACCGCTTTGGAACACTTCTGCCATTTCTTTTCATCTGGGCCCTTGCGGCGCTGGCGGTGGTGGCCGTGGCTCTTCATCCGCGCTGGAGCGTCAGAGTTTTCTGGGGCCTTCTCATTGCGGCATCAACCGCCGTTGCCTGGGGTTATCACCGCGCCAGCCAGTCAGAATTGACGGTCTTTGACATTCTCTCGCTGTGGAATGCCCGTCACGAAGCAGGCCGTGCGGCGGATTTCTATGGCATGCAGATGATCCTCGCGGGGGGCGTATTCGTGATTGGGGCACTGCTCATCATCTTGCCGCCGGTGCCCGCCCGCGCGGGCATGAAGCGCCTGCTGTCATGGTCGGCGGCCCTGCCTCTTGTTCCCGTTCTGGTGATCGGCGGCATCGTGCTCGACAAGGCGGGCGGGGGTTCGCAATCGCTTCCCGTGCAATTCGCGCCCATCGCCCTGTCGTCTCTTGCCGGAGCCAAGGTCATGCTGCAGGGCAGCCCCGAGCGTCAGGCCGTGACATGGAAGCCCGAAGCGAAACCCTCGACACGCAACATTCTGATGCTCGTCGACGAAAGCGTGCGCGCCGATTACATCGACTTCACGCCCGGCAATCCCTATACGCCCGGCATCGCCAGCCTCGCGGACCGTTTCGTGAATTTCGGCCCTGCCGTATCGGGCGGCAATTGCAGCAATTATTCCAACGCCATTCTCCGCTTCGCTGCGTCGCGTGAAGATATTGTGGGATCGGTGAACACCAGCCCGACGCTGTGGCAATATGCGAAGAAGGCGGGCTTCCGCACTGTGTTCATCGATGCGCAGGCGGGCGGCATCACCAATCCCGGCCTCATGCAGAACTTCATGACGCTGGACGAGAAAGCCCAGATCGACGCCTTCTACGCCATCCGCAATGTCGACAGTGCCCATGCCGATGAAGAGCTGGCGAAGATCGTCGAGAAGGAGCTGGTGGGCAATCGGCCGGTCTTCATCTATGCCAACAAGAACGGCGCGCATTTTCCCTATGACCATGCCTATCCGGTTGAGCAGGCGAAGTTCCATCCCACCATGGCGGAAGCGGCGTCCGATACTCAGCAGGGCCGCATCGCCTCCTATCGCAACGCCATTGCATGGTCCGTCGACAGGTTCATGAGCAACTTCTTCGCGGCAGCCGATCTCTCCCACACCACAGTGGTTTACACGTCCGATCACGCTCAGACGCTTGATCCCAACCTTCTCACGCATTGCCAGGTCGATGATCCCGATCCGCGCATGGGCGTCGTGCCGCTGATGGTCTTTTCCCCTGATCCCGCCACTCGCGCGGCGCTGGCTGCGGGTGCGCAGAAACTGAAGGGCAGCGCCAGTCACTTCGACATCGCGCCCACGCTGCTTCATCTCATGGGCTATGCCGAAAAGGATATCTCTATGCGATACGATAAATCACTGTTCGACGGCAGCGCGCGGGCACCCGCTTTCACCAGCGGCGATATCTTCGGGCTGTTCGGCTCGGCCATCCATTGGAACCCCGTTGATCTCAAGGCGCGCTATCTCGAACCGCAGCAGAACCAGCCGCTGCCGCAAGCTGCGATCAAAAAAGAGGAGACGGCTGGATGAGAGCGGTGAACGGAATGGTCCGTCTGTGGTTTGGGCCGCACGCGGATGCCTATGTCCGCCATATCCCCGCCAATGCCGTTACCATTCTGGCGCTTTGCTTCGGCATGACGGGCCTCATCTTTGCCGATCAGGATCAGATTTCGGCCGCCATCGGTTGCGTGCTGATGGCGGGGCTTCTCGATGCCTGCGACGGCCGGGTGGCGCGGGCTACGAACAGCGCCTCACGCTTCGGCGCCGAGCTCGATTCGCTTTCCGATGTCGTCTGCTTTGGCGCTGTCCCGGCATTCATCCTCTACCGCTGGGGATTGTCCGCCTACGGAGCAACAGGCTGGCTTGTGTGTCTTTGCCTTGTGGCGGCGGCGGCCCTGCGCCTTGCACGCTTCAATGTCGCGGTGACTGACCAGAACCGCCCATCATGGCAGTCGCATTTCTTCGTTGGGATCCCCGCGCCCGGCGGTGCCTATCTGGCCTTGCTGCCGGTTTATGCCGCGAACAGCGAAGCCTTGCCGCAAGCGCAAGCCGTCACTCTTGCCCTTTTTGCCGTCCCCGTGGTGTCAGGCCTGATGGTGTCGGCATGGCCCAGCTTTTCGGCCAAGGCGATCAGCCGCAAGGCCATGCGGCTCTTGTTTATTCCATCCTTGTTTCTGGCCGCATTGGTGGCATTCGGCCTTTTCGTGGCGCCATGGCTGACCCTCACGCTGTGCGGTGCGCTCTATCTCTGGACGTTGCCCGTCAGTAAATGGCGGTTCGACCTGCACATCAGGCGCGGCGCCAGCCGATAAGTCCAGACCCGGCACAGGGCTGGAGCCAGATTCCGGAACCCCATTGCCACCCTTCACAGGACCGTCATAATGTCCTGAAATGAAATCAAAGAAGCCGGTCACACCGGACAGGATTTTGAGGGAGCTCAAAAATTGCAGCGGTTGGCATTCCGCCTGCCGCCATCCAGGAGGATTAATAGCATGAAGAAGAAGACACCCATGACCTCGGCGCAGGAGACGATGCGCGCGGCCATGCTTTCCCGCCGCTCGATGCTCAAGTCAGCAGCCGCACTGGGCGCCGTGGGCCTGAGCTTCCCGCTCGTCACCCGCAATGCCCTCTCGTCCTCGGGCGAACTGAATCTGCTGATGTGGTCGGACGAATTTCCCGATCCGGTGATCCCGAACTTCGAAAAGGCCTCCGGCATCAAGGTGAACCAGACGCCCTTCTCGCAGAATGAGGAGCAGATCAACAAGCTGCAGGCGACCGGCGGCGAAGGCTTTGACCTTTGCCAGCCCACGCTGAACCGTGCACCGCAGTATCACGATCTGAACGTGCTGGCCCCCTTCGACATGAACAAGGTCAAGAATGCCAGCGCCATCCTTCCCTCCATGATGGAAGGCTCGGCCAAGCTCTGGACATGGGACGGCGGCCTTTACCACCTGCCGCATTGCTGGGGTTCGGAAGCGATTTCCTACCGCACCGACCAGTACAAAGGCGACCCCGCCAAGCTGAGCTTCGGTTCGCTGTGGGAAGATGATGTGAAGGGCCACACGCAGGGCCGCGGCCACTCGTTCCTGCTCGGCATCGGTCTGTGGATGGACAAGACCGGCAAGCTGCCGTCCAACCGCATGCTCGATGGCTACAAGGATGCCGACAGCTTCAAGAAAATCTGGGATCCGATCTTGGCTTTTGCCATTGATCACAAGGCCTGGGTGAAGCAGTTCTGGGATTCCGCCGACAACACCAAGTCGGGCCTGATGGAGAACGACGTGTGGATCGGCCAGACCTGGGATGGCCCCCCCATCTCGCTCTGGAAGGCCGGCAAGCCCGTCAAGTATCAGGCTCCGCTCGAAGGCGCCATCACTTGGGTTGACGGCCTCTCGCTGCTGAAGCCGGCGCAGAACCTCGATCAGGTCTACGCCTTCCTCGAATATCTGCAGACGCCGGAAGCCTCCGCCGCCGTCGCCGAAGGGTCGGGCTATAACCCCGTCGTCACCGGCGCGGATGCCAAGCTGTCGGATCAGGCCAAGAAGATCTTCCAGGAAGCCTATCCGGGCGACGCCCTCAAGAACCTCTGGCCCTGGCCGGCCGAACCCTCCTGGTATGCGGAAATCCGCAGCCAGTATGTGGACAAGTTCAAGGCGGCTTGATCGTCTGACGTTACAGGACTGTGGCAGCCCCGGAGCAACTCCGGGGCTGGCTTGTTTTGCAGTGCGGTAGGTTCTGCTTGCGCTTGCCGCGGGTTCGATGGATGATGATCGGCGAAACGGGCAAAGACCCGGCGCTGGGGACAGGGGTGGTTTCAGGATGAGTGCTGGCGTTGAGCTGGACCACGTTTCGGTCCGCTTCGGAAATTTCACCGCCGTCGACAATGCGACGCTCGACATTCAGGGCGGCGAGTTCTTTTCGTTTCTTGGTCCCTCCGGCTGCGGCAAGACAACGATCCTGCGCACCGTGTCCGGGTTTCTTGATCCCTCCGCAGGCACCGTCCGCATCGGCGGGCAGGACATGGCGGGCATTGGCCCCAACAAGCGCCCAACCGCGCTGATCTTCCAGAATCTCGCCCTGTTTCCGCTGATGAGCGTGGCCGAGAATATTTCCTACGGACTCCGCGTGCGTGGGCAGGGAAAGGCCGAGCGCCGCAAGAAAGCGGACGAATTGCTGGAGCTGATCGCGCTGCCCGGCCAGGGTGACAAGCTGGTAGGAGAATTGTCGGGCGGCCAGAAACAGCGTGTCGCCATTGCGCGTGCGCTGGCGGTGCAGCCCAAGGTGCTGCTGTTGGACGAGCCCCTGTCGGCGCTTGACCTCAAGTTGCGCCAGCACATGCGGAATGAGCTTCGCGCCATCCAGAAGCAGGTGGGCATCACTTTCATTTACATCACCCACGACCAGGGCGAAGCGCTCACCATGTCGGACCGCATCGCGGTGATGAGCGATGGCGTGATCCAGCAGGTGGCGGACGGCAAGACCATCTATGACCAGCCCGATACCACCTTCGTTGCCTCCTTCGTGGGCGAGAACAATCCTTTCACCGGCAAGGTGAAAAAGGCCGACAAGACGGGTGCGGTCATTGATACGCCGTTCGGCGCATTGCGCGGCCGCAACCCCAAGGGATTGAAGGCAGGCGACAGCGCCATCCTTTTCGTCAGGCCGGAATCGTTGCAGCTCGGCAAGGGTGCCGCGGATGCGACGCTGTCTTCCGAAACGCTGAGCGCCGCCTTCGAAGGAAACGCCACCCACGTCTTCCTGAAAGGCGCTGGCAAGAAGGACGTCACCATGACGGTGGGCCGCGGCGGCGGCGCGGCTATTCCCGATCAGGGCGAGAAAGCCACCGTGTCCTATGATCCGGCCATGGGCGTGGTGCTGCCGGAAGGAAAGATGGCCCGTGAGTAGCCGCGCCTTCGTCTTCATTCTTCCCTTCGCGGTCATCGCCATGTTCTGGCTGATGGCGAAACGCGAAGGCCGGCAAAGCAACGACCCCAATCATCGCAGTTTTTTCGAGCGCAATGGCACCGCGCTGTCGATCACCTTCATCGCGCTCGTGGCCTTCTGGACGCTGTTCCTCGTCAGCCTGCCTTATCTTTACATGGTGGTGGAGAGCTTCCATCCCCGCCTGCCACCCATGCAGCGCGGCGGCCCCAATGATTTCCTGACCATCGAGCAGTACAAGTCCTTCATCATCACGCCGACCGATGGCACGCTCAACACCATCCACATCTGGGCCTTCCTCACCAGCATTCTGGTTTCGGTGGCGGTCACCGCGCTGAATTTCGCTATCTGCTATCCGCTTGCCTTCTACATGGCGCAGGTCGGCACGGCGCAGAAGGTGCGCCTGCTGATGCTGGGCCTGATCGTGCCCTACTGGGTGAATGAAATCCTCCGCGCCTTTGCGTTGAGGCTTTTGCTCGCCTCCAAAGGCCTCATCAACCAGGCGCTGATGGGCCTGCACTTCACCGATGCCCCCATCGATTTTCTCGGCAACAATACTGGCCTCTATGTCGGCCTCTCCTATGCCTATCTGCTGGTGATGATCTTCCCGCTCTATAATGCCATCGAAAGCCTCGACAAGAATCAGGTGGAAGCGGCGCGCGACCTTGGAGCGCCCTGGTGGCGCATCCACAAGGATGTGGTGATGCCCTATGCAAAGCCCGGGATCGCATCGGGCTGCACCATGGTGTTCATGCTGTCCGCCGGTTCGCTGGCCGCCCCGCAGTTCCTCGGTGGCCCACGCACCCTGTGGTTCACCTCGATCATCTATGATTTCTTCTTCCAGAACTTCAATTGGCCGCGCGGCGCCGCCTATGCCTTCATCCTGCTTGCCGCCTGCATCGCCTTCGTGATGCTCATGCTAAGGCTCTTCAAGGTTTCGCTCGGGGAGACCATCCGATGAGCTCGAAACTGGTGATGCGGGGGATGATCGGCTTCTATATCTTCCTCTTCTTCCTCTATCTCTTCGGCCCCCTGCTGGTGATGAGCGTCACCGCCTTCAACACCTCCAGCTACCCGCAGGCCGTGCCCTTCGAGGGTTTCACCCTCGACTGGTTCGTGAAGCTCTGGAACGACCGCGCCATGATGGCAGGCCTGTGGAACTCCATCATCATCGGCCTGGGTGTGGTGGCGCTGTCGGTGCCAGTCGGCCTCGCCGCCTCGATCATCATGAGCCAGATCTATCACCGGGCGCGCGGGCTGTTTTATCTCATCACCATTTCGCCCGTGCTCACGCCCGGCGTCATCATCGGCATCTCGACGGTGATTTTCTGGAAGGACGTGCTGTCGGTCACCGATGTCACCAAGGCTGTCTTTTACAAGGGCATCATTCTCGCCATCTTCGGCCAGGCGAGCTTTGTCTCGGCCTACGCGCTTCTCATCATCATGGCGCGCCTGCAGCGCTTTGACCGCGCGCAGGAGGAAGCGGCGCTCGATCTCGGCGCATCCTATCCGCAGGTGTTCTGGCACATCCTTCTGCCCTTCCTGAAACCGGCGCTGATCTCCGCCGCGGTGATCGGCTTCCTGTCCTCGTTCGAAAACTACAACACCACGACCTTCGCCATCCTTGCCGACAAGACGCTGGTGACGGTGCTGGCCGGTCAGGTGCGCCAGGGCACGACGCCGGCCCTTTCGGCGCTTGCCGTCATCATCATCGGCATTTCCTTGGCCGGCGCGATTGTCTTTGAGCTCTTGAAGCGGCGGGAGGAACGTCAGGCCGAACGGGCCAAGGAATCCGCCAAAATTGCGGAACGCGCCGTCACGGCCCCCGCCGCCGCCTGACCGCTTGCCTCCGGATGCGGGAAGCCCGATACTCCGCAACCTCGTCTGGAGCGGAGAACCCCCATGTCGTTCGGCCTTGGCCTTCTGGCCCTTATCGTCATCATCGGCGGATACCTTGCTTATGCCTATAATGCGCTGGTCACCAACAAGAACCTGGCCGCCGAAGGCTGGAGCGGCATCGATGTCCAGCTGCGCCGCCGCGCCGATCTGATTCCCAATCTGATCGAAACGGTGAAGGGCTATGCCTCGCATGAAGACAAGCTCTTCCGCGATATTGCCGATCTCCGCGCCAAAAGCATCAGCGGCAGCAGCAGCGTGGCCGAGCAGTCGGCGGTGGGGCAGGCGATGTCGGCGGCTCTGGGGCGGCTCTTCGCGGTGGCCGAGGCCTATCCGGAACTTAAAGCTGACGCCAATTTCCGCGACCTTCAGGACAAGCTTGCAGGCATCGAGGACGAAATCCAGATGTCGCGGCGCTATTACAACGGCGCGGTGCGCAACCTCAATACGATGATCGAGAGCTTCCCGTCCAATATCGTCGCCAATTTTTTCCACTTCCAGAAAGCCGAGTTCTTCGAGATCGGCGATGCGGCGGCCCGCGAAGTGCCGAAGGTTGATTTCAGCAAGCCCTGATCATCATGCGGCGGCTTTTCGCGCTTCTTGCCTGCCTGATCTGCCTCGCAGCACCTGTATGGGCTGATGAGCGCATCACCAGTTTTCAAAGCGATGTCACCGTCAACGCCGATGCATCGCTGAGCGTTCAGGAAACCATTGCCGCGAATGCCGAGGGCGATGACATCCGCCACGGCATTTTCCGCGATTTTCCGACCACCTATACGAATCGCAACGGCCAGACCATGCGCGTGGGTTTTGACGTCGCCAGCGTCACGCGCGACGGGCGAAGCGAGCCTTACACGCTGGAATCAATTGATCGCGGCACGCGCGTGAAGATCGGCGATGCCGATACGCTGATCCCCTACGGCCCGCATGTCTACGTCATCACCTACAAAACCACGCGGCAGATCGGGTTCTACGATCAATTTGATGAACTCTACTGGAACGTCACCGGCAATGGCTGGAAGTTTCCCATCGACAGGGCGTCGGTGCTGATCCATTTGCCGGAAGGCGCAAATATTCTTCAGCATGCGGAATATACAGGATACGCGGGATCAAGAGGCAACGACGCGCAGGTTCTCGACTCTTCCGGCAATATCTATCGCGCCGAAACGACCCGCCCGCTTGCGGCTGGAGAGGGGTTTACAGTAGCAGTTGGCTGGCAAAAGGGCATTCTGCAGCCGCCGACCGATAGCCAGAAATGGTGGTGGTGGCTGAGTGACAATGCCGGCATCTTCATGAGCCTTCTGACGCTGCTGGGAGCCGGTCTTTATTATCTCTATGCCTGGGCGCGCGTGGGGCGCGATCCGCCGAAAGGCACCATCGTTCCGCTTTTCACGCCGCCGCCGGTGTTGGGCCCCGCCGGTGCCCGCTTCGTGTGGAAACAGGATTTCGACAATCGCACGTTCGCTGCCGCCCTGGTGAGCCTTGCGGTCAAAGGCCGCCTGAAGATTTTTGATGACGATGGCGACTATGCCATCGAAAAGAAACCTGACAGCGGACAGCCGCTCACGGCAGCTGAAAAAACGCTTTACAGCCTCTTGCCCGCTGGCCGCACGCAGCTGAAGCAGAAGAACAATGCCGTCATACGGCCCATCCGGTCGGGGCTGCAGAAGGCTTTGGAAAATGAATATGTCGGCAGCGTCTTTGTCCGCAACATCAGCTGGTTCATCACGGGCGCGCTGATTTCCGTGGCGGGCATTGCGCTGGCCGCTCTCCTTTTGCCGGGCGAGGACCGAGGCACCGCCTTTTTCTCCATCGTCTGGATGGGCGTGTGGTGGACGGTCATCATCGGAATGGTGTGGGGTGCGGTGGCGGCGGCATGGCAGGCCAAGGGCATTCTCAAGAAGCTTGGCTCTGTGCTTGGCATGCTGTTCTTCGTGCCGTTCATCATCGCGGGTGTCGCGGTGCCGGTGGGCATGTTCTTCTCAGGCGGTTCGCTGCGGGTGTTCTGGATCATCGCTGCCGCCGCGCTGCTCGCCGTCATGAACGTGGTGTTCCTCCATCTTCTGCGCGCCCCAACCGTTTCGGGCCGCACGCTGCTGGATCAGCTTGAAGGCTTTCGCATGTATATGAAGACGGCGGAAGAAAAGCGCCTGGACATGCTGAACCCGCCGGAGAAAACGCCGGAACTCTTCGAGCGTTACCTGCCCTATGCGCTGGCGCTGGATTGCGAGAATGAATGGAACGCCAAATTCGCCAGCGTTCTGGCGGCGGCGGCTGTTGCGGGGGCTGCGGCACCGCTCTGGTACTCCGGCAGCCATTGGAACCCCGGCAATATCGGCGGCTTCACCGACAGCCTGGGATCAAGCCTTGCATCTACATTGTCGACCGCTTCGACGGCGCCGGGCAGCAGTTCGGGGTCGGGCGGTGGCGGCTCTTCGGGCGGCGGCGGTGGGGGCGGCGGCGGTGGCGGCTGGTAGCTCAGCCGTTTTCCAGCGCCTCGCGTTTCAGTTCCAGTTCCAGCCAGCGCTCCTCGGAGCATGAAAGTTCCTCGCGCGCCGCCGCGAGGCTGGATGCGATGCTGTTGAACGCTTTGGCATCGCGGGCGAACAGGGCCGGATCGGCCATATCGGCTTCCAGTTTGAGAATCTCCGCCTGAAGCTCTTCCATGCGGCGCGGCAGTGTCTCGAGAGCGTGCTTTTCGTTGAAGGACAGTTTTCGTTGTGACGCGGATTTGACGGGGGGTGCCGAGGCTTCGGGCTTTTCGGGAACGGTAGTTGTTTTTACCTTCCGCGCCTCAACCCCAGACCCGCGCTGCGCCACCATGTCGGAGTAGCCGCCCGCATATTCGGTCCACCGGCCCTCGCCTTCCGACATCAGCACCGAGGTCGCCACACGGTCGAGGAAATCGCGGTCATGGCTCACCAGCAGAACGGTGCCGGTGTAGTCCCCCAGCATGTCCTGCAGGAGATCGAGTGTCTCGAGATCGAGGTCATTTGTCGGTTCGTCCAGCACCAGAAGGTTGGAAGGCTTCGCCATCTCGCGCGCCAGGATCAACCGCGCGCGCTCGCCGCCGGAGAGAACGGAAACCGGTGTCCGCGCCTGTTCCGGCCGGAACAGGAAATCCTTCATGTAGCTCACCACATGGCGCGTCTCGCCATTGATGGTGACGCTTTGCCCCCGCCCGGCGGTGATGACGTCTGCCAGCAGTGCATCGGGATCAAGGCTTTGCCGGCTCTGGTCCAGTGTCACGGTCTGGAGATTGGTGCCCAGCCGGATGCTGCCGCTGTCCGGTTCCATCTGCCCGGTCAACAGCTTGATGAGCGTCGTCTTGCCTGCGCCATTGGGGCCGACGATCGCCAGCCGGTCGCCGCGCATGACGACAAGATCGAGGGCGGACACGATAGGACGGTCCCCAAAGGATTTGGAGACCTTCTTCACCTCCACCACCAGCCGCCCCGACAGATCGCCAGTGGATGCCGTCAACCGCACGCTGCCCAAAGCGCCCACATGCTCCCGCCGCTCCTTTCGCATCGAGGCGAGAAGCCCGACACGCCGCATGTTGCGCTTGCGCCGCGCCGTCACGCCATAGCGCATCCAGTGTTCTTCGGCGGCGATGCGCTGCGCCAGCTTCGCCTGCGCGGTTTCCTCTTCCTCCAGCACCTGGTCGCGCCACTGTTCGAATTGCGCGAAGCCGCGCTCCATCCGCCGTGTCGTGCCGCGATCGAGCCACACCGTGCGGTTGGAGAGTTTTTCGAGAAAACGCCGGTCATGGCTGATGATGACGAAGGCGGAGCGCATGCCGAGAAGCTCTTCTTCCAGCCACTCGATGGCGGGGAGATCGAGATGGTTGGTTGGCTCGTCGAGAAACAGAATGTCGGGCTCGGGCGCCAGCGTACGGGCGATGGCGGCGCGGCGGATTTCACCGCCGGAGAGATGCGAAGGGAGGGCCCCGCCATCAAGCCCCAGCCGCTCCAACAGATAGGTGGCGCGGTGCGGATCGTCCGTCGGCCCAAGCCCGGCCAGCACATAGTCGAGCACGCTTTTGAAGCCAGAGAGATCGGGTTCCTGCGGCAGGTAACGCATGGTGGTGCCGGGCTGCACCCAGCGCTCGCCGCCGTCCTGTTCGATCAGCCCGGCGGCGATCTTGAGCAGTGTTGATTTGCCGGAACCATTGCGCCCCACCAGCGCCACCCGCTCGTCATCGGCCAATGTCAGCTCCGCCCCGTCAAGGCAAGGCGCGCCGCCGAACGTCAGGTGAATGTCGCGGAGATTGAGAAGGAGTTCGAGCCATGGCGGGGACCTAGCCTATCGCCGCTCACTTCTCCAGTCCCCGAGATAGGCCCTGAGGTCCGGAAGATCGGTTGCCTCGAAGAGTTCCTGCGTCGGCCGCGCGGCGCGCACCCGGCCATCGGCGATGAAAATCGTCAGGCTCGCCGCCGCGAGCGCGTCTTCCGGCTGGTGCGTCACCATCAGAACGGTGAGGCCGCGTTCTTTTTGTACATCGGAAAGAAGGCCGAGCATGTCAGCGCGAAGGCCTGGGCCCAGCGCCGCAAAGGGCTCATCCAGCAGAAGGATGGGCCTGTCCCGCACCAGCGCGCGGGCGATGGCGACGCGCTGCCGCTCGCCGCCCGACACGTCACCGGGCTTGCGGTGTTTCAGATCGAACAGCCCCACGCGCTTGAGAGCGGCATCGACGGCAAGTGTCTGCTGCGCCGTCAGCCGAAGCGATGGCGCAACGCCAATGGCGACGTTTTGCCAAAGGTCGAGATGCGGGAACACATTGTTGTCCTGGAAGATCATGTTCACCGGCCGCTTGTCCGGTGGAACATCCGTCATGTCCTCTCCGTCTAGACTCACATGGCCCGAGAGAGGCCGTTCAAATCCGGCGATCAGCGACAGAAGAGTAGACTTGCCGCTGCCGCTTGGCCCGATCACCGCCGCGAACACGCCTTTCGGCACAGCCAGCGTGAAGGACATCGTCATGTCTTCATAGCGGAAGCTGACGTCCTGAAGATCAATCACGCGCAGTCCTCCACCGGTCGGCCAGTGCAACGAGGGCAAGCACAAAAACCGCCAGCACAAGGGCCGTGCCCGCCGCATCGGTGCTGCGATAGCTTCCCATCTGGCGGTAGATCAGCGCGGGCAGCGTCACCATGTCCTGCGATCCCAGGAGGAGAATGGCCGTGAGGTCACCGAGCGACACCACGGCCGCCATGATGAAGGCCAATCCGAGCGGCCTCTTTAACGCCGGCACATCAATGAGCCGGAAGCGCGCGAAACCGGAGATACCCAAACTCGCACACAGCCGGTCATGCCGCGCAGCTTCGGCGGCAATGGCGGGCGCAAGCGTTGTGTAGACGAAAGGCAAAGCCGCGAGGCTGCTCATCGCCACCACCAGCAGGACCGCCGGGATGGCAATTCCACCGCGCACCAGCAGCACGAACCAGCCTGTCGCCAGCACCGCGGGCGGAAGCATCAGAGCGCCAAGGCTCGCCGCTGAAGACAGGCGCGGCCACCAGACGCCGCGCGCCGCGGCCTGCGCCAGCGGCCAGCCAAGCAGCGTGGCGATGAGGGCGGAGGAGACACCGAGCGCAAGACTGGTCGCCACGGCCTGCAGCAGCAGAGCCGATACATGAAATGTCATCAGCCCATCCGCTACGACGGCGGCAAGCGGCGGCAGGAAGATCAGGAGCGAAATGATGATGGCCAGAAAATCGGCCATCCGTGAGCGGAAGGTTTTTCCATCATAGCGAATGATGCCCAGCCTGACGGAGCCTGAGGCAGCAAACGCTGCTCCATACCTCTGCGCCAGCAATGCAAGACTGGTGCAGAGCGCGAGCTGGACGAGAGCCAGTGCCACGGCGCGCTGCGGGTCGAAATCAAACCGCAGTGCCTGATAGATCGCCACTTCCAGCGTCGTTGCCTGTGGCCCGCCGCCAAGCGTGAGGACAACGGTAAAGCTCGCCGTACACAGCAGGAAGATGAGAATGGCGATGCCCGGCAGCACGGTGCGGAGCTGTGGCCATTCCACCTGCCGCCAGATCGCACCGCCGCGAAATCCAAGCTGCGTGGCCAAGCGGAAATGCTCCGGGGGAATGGCGTCATAGGCAGTGAGCATCATCCGTACCGCCATCGGGAAATTGAAAAACACATGCGCGAGCAGAATGCCGGTAAGCCCGTAAATGGGAATACTGCCACCCAGAAATCCATGCGCGCCGTAAATGTCGGTGATGCCCAGCACCACAACGATGGCCGGAAGCGCCAGCGGCAGGCCGAAGAGCTTCACGATCAGCCCGCGCCCAGGAAAACCCTGCCGCGCCAATGCCCGCGCCACAGGCAGGGCGAGAGCGATAGCGAGCAGCGTCGAAAGCCCGGCTTGCAACAGCGTGAACAGCGTCACCCGCAGAAGATAGGGATCGCCGCTCACAGGCGCGCCCATACCCAGCATGACGACAGGCAGAAATCCCGCCAGAATCAAAGCGAGGATCAGCGCCAGCGCGATGGCCGCCGCGCCGTGTCGCCCCATTACTTCGCCATGACGTTCAGCCATTCATCGATCCACGCGCGGCGGTTCTGGTCCACCTCATCCGGCGCATAGAGCAGCGATTTGGCGGGTTTCACCAGATCATTGAAAGCGGCCGGCAGCGGAGCCGAGGTTGTGCCTGCCGGGAACATCCAGTTGTTGGTGGGGATTTCATCCTGAAACCCCGGCCCCATCATGAAGCGAAGGAAATCATCGGCCAGCTTCTGATGCTGCGATGTTGCGGTGACGCCCGCCACCTCGATCTGCAGGTAGTGCCCTTCCGAAAACGCCGCCGCCTTGTAGCGCGCCGTGTTCTCGGCAATCACATGATAGGCTGGCGACGTGGTATAGGAGAGAACCATTGGCGCTTCTCCCTTGGTGAACAGCGCATAGGCTTCCGTCCATCCCGGTGCGGTGGTGAGAATACGCGGCTTGAGGCTGGCCCAGGCCTCAGGCACCTTGTCGCCATAGACCTTTTTCATCCACAGCAGGAAGCCGAGCCCGGGCGTTGAAGAGCGCGGATCTTCCAGAACGATTTTCTGCTGGGGATCGCCATGCACAAGCTCATCAAGACTTGCGGGCGGCGTCTTGATCTTTTCACTGTCGTAGACCACCGCGAAATGCGCGTAGTCGAACGGCATGAAAAACTCATCTGTCCATGGCACCGGTGTTTTGGCGAGAGCAAGATCCAGCCCGTGCTTGCGGAAAAGCCCGGTCTTGGCCGCCTCGGCCGTCAGGTTGGTGTCGAGACCCAGCACCACATCGGCCTTGTTGCTCTTGCCTTCAAGCTTCAGGCGGTTGAGCAGCGCCACACCATCGCCGGGCGCCACCCATGCGATGGTGCAATCGCATGTCTTCTCGAAGGCCGCCTTGATCTTGGGGCCCGGGCCCCAATCGGCCACGAAACTGTCATAGGTGTAGATTGTCAGCACATCCTTGGCGGCGGCGGGCGCAGCAAGGCAGAGCAAGGCGACGAGGGCGGGGACTATTCTTTTCATAACACCTCCATGCGCCGTGGATGGAGGTTTGGAACAGGTGACCCGTTCCGCCCGCAATCCCTCCGCCGGCATGATCCGGATCAGGTTCAGCGGGTTGAGGCGTTAGCCCCTCTCAGCCACTGGCGTGGCACCCCGTTGAGAGCAAGGCCACATGTAAAGCTTGGGCCGTGCGCAGGCAAGCTTCTTCTGCTAGAGGGCTGGCATGAGCAGTTTTGCCATTCTCTTGGGGGGTGAGGTCACGGTTACGCCAAGGCTCCGCGCCCAGATCAGGGGCGCCCGCGTCATCGCCGCAGACAGTGGCATGATGCATGCGGCGGCCCTCAACCTCATGCCGGAACTCTGGGTGGGCGATTTCGATTCCGCTGGATCTGAACTGGCGATCCAGTACCGCGACATTCCCCGCCAGGTGTTCCCGGCTGAAAAGGATACCACCGATGGCGGGCTGGCCATTGCCGAAGCCTTGAAGCGCGGCGCAAAAAGCATCGTTCTCGTCGGCGGAATGGGCGGCCAGGCCGATCACGTGCTGGGGCACCTCGGCCAGCTTCTGCATCTAGCGAAAACGGGCATCGCCTGTTTTACCACCAGCGGGCATGAAGAGGCGCGGCCGCTTCTGCCGGGTTCTATCCCGCTGGACATCCCTACGGGAAGCCGTCTTAGCATTGCGCCGTTTAGTGACCTGCTAGGCCTCGATCTCGATGGCGTGAAATGGCCACTGGAGAAGCGTGACGTGCCGCTGGGCTCCACGCTCACGCTTTCCAACGTTGCGCTGGGGCCGGTGCGGATCGGTCTTGTCTCCGGCTTCGGCATCGTGTTGGCCTATCCCTTGTCTTCCGATGATTGAACAGCATCTTCACATTGAGGCGTTGGGCCGCCGCGCCGAAGGCATAGCCACGCACGATGGTCAAACGGTCTTCGTCGCGCGCACTCTGGCAGGCGAGGATGTGACGGTGGATGCGGAGACAGGAAAACTTCTCCGTATTGACAGGCCCTCGCCGGATCGCGTTGATCCCTTCTGCGCCTATTATGGAGAATGCGGCGGCTGCCAGCTGCAGCACATGGCGGAGCAGGCCTATGGGGCTTGGAAGCGCGATCTGGTGATTCAATCTTTCGCCCAGCGCAGTATCAAGGCTGAGGTGGATGATCTCGTCGATACCCATGGTGCGGGCCGCCGCCGTGTCAGCCTGCATTTCCGTTATCGCGACGGAGAGCCGCGTGCCGGTTTCATGGCGCTGCGCAGCCACGATCTTTGCGATATTGCCGCCTGCCCCATTCTGGTGCCTGCTCTTTCGCGCGGGCCGGATATCGCGCGCAGCCTCGCCGCGGTGCTGGGTGATGGCGATGCCGTTCTCACCGCAACGGAGACTGGCGTTGATGCTGCTGTGAAGGCGGAGCGCAAGGTGGTGGAACGCGAAGCGCCAAAACTGGCGCGCTTTGCCGAGACGCATGATCTGGCGCGTCTCTCCGTGAATGGCGAAACAATCGTCACGCGCCGCCCGCCCGTCATCACCATGGGCGGCGCGCCGGTTGTCATTCCGCCGGGCGGTTTTTTGCAAGCCACGGCGGAAGGGGAATCCGTTCTTGCTGCGCTTGTGTTGGAAGGCCTTGGCAAGTCGAAGGTGGTGGCTGATCTTTTCTGCGGCTGCGGGCCTTTTGCACTCCGCATCGCCGTGCGCGCCAAGGTGTTTGCCGCTGATAGCGACAAGGCCGCCATCGCCGCGCTCATCCGCGCCCATCGCGAGACGAGCGGCCTGAAGCCCCTCACCACCGAGGTGCGCGATCTCTTCAAGGCGCCGTTGGTGGCGAATGAACTGAAGGAGTTTGACGCCGTGGTCTTCGATCCGCCGCGCGCCGGGGCGGAAGCGCAGGCGCGCCAGCTTGCGAGATCAAAGGTCAAGACGGCAGTCGCCGTTTCCTGCGATCCACAGACGCTGGCGCGCGATGCGGAAATCCTGATCGGCGGCGGCTACACGCTGAAACGCGTGACCCCCGTCGACCAGTTCAAATGGTCATCGCATGTAGAAACTGTGGCGGTGTTTGTCCGCCGTTAGTCCTTGGCGCGTTCCACGTAGGAGCCGTCTTCTGTCGCCACCACGATGCGGGTGCCAGACACGATGTGGGGCGGCACCATGGTACGCACGCCATTGGACAGCAGCGCCGGCTTGAAGGATGAAGAAGCCGTCTGGTTCTTGATCGCCGGCTCGGTTTCGACGATCTCAAGCACGATGCGCTGCGGAATTTCGATTGAGATCGGCGATCCGTTGAACAGGGCGATCTGGCATTCCATGCCTTCCTGCAGATAGGGCGCGAAATCGCCCACCATGTCCGAAGACAGGCTGATCTGCTCGAAGCTTTCGGGGTTCATGAACACATATTGCTCGCCATCCTGGTAGAGATAGGTGTGCATGATGGTTTCGACGAAGGCGCGTTCCAGCGTGTCGACCGTCTTGTAGCGAACCACCGTCTTGATGCCGTCCGAGATGCGGCGCATGTCGATGGTGGTGGTGGGCGTGCCCTTGCCCGGGTGCATGCTTTCGGCCTTCAGCACCACGTAAAGCTTGCCGTCTTCATGTTCGATGACGTTGCCCTTGCGAACGCCGCTTGCAATGATCTTGACCACTGTTGCCTGTTCTTTCCTGGAATTGCGGAGATAAGCCGCGCGGGGTAATAGCAGCCGCATTCCGTGAAGCCAACCCCCCGGAGAAACCCGTGCCGCCACGCCTTTCGCCATGGTTTTCGCCGGATCGCCACGCCGACCGGAGGCCGTTTCTCCTGGCCCGCAACCGCATCGTGGCGGCCATCCGCGGCTGGTTCGCGGACAGGGATTTCATCGAGGTGGATTGCGCGGCGCTGCAGGTCTCGCCCGGAAACGAGGCGCATCTCCACGCCTTTGAAACCAGCCTGATCCAGCCAGATGCCAGCCGGGAAGCCCGCTATCTCCACACCTCGCCGGAATTTTCCTGCAAGAAACTGCTGGCGGCGGGCGAGCGCCGGATTTTCAACGTCGGCCATGTCTTCCGCAACCGTGAGCGCACCCTCACCCATTCCCCCGAATTCACCATGCTCGAATGGTATCGCGTGGAAGAGCCTTACCGGCAGATCGTGGACGACAGCCTGGCGCTGCTCCGGCTTGCGGCGGAAACGGCGGGAGCGCGGCGCTTCCGCTGGCGGGGCCATGCCATCGATCCTTTGGCCGAAGCTGAATGGCTGACGGTGGCTGATGCCTTTGCGCGTCATGCGGGCGTCGACCTTCTGCAGACCCTTGATCGGGACGGCAATGCCGACCGTGATGCCTTAGCCGTGCAATCGTCAATCCGCGTCGCCGAGGATGATACCTGGTCCGATATTTTCAGCCGCATTCTGGTGGAACGGGTCGAGCCGCATTTGGGCAGTCATGCGCCGACAGTGCTCTATGAATATCCGGCTGTAGAAGCCGCACTGGCCCGCACCAGCCCGTATGACCCCCGCGTGTCTGAACGCTTCGAGCTTTATGCCTGCGGCGTTGAGCTGGCCAACGGCTTCGGTGAATTGACGGATGCCCAGGAGCAGCGCCGCCGCTTCGTTGCCGAGATGGACCTGAAACAGGCGATCTATGGCGAGCGTTATCCCATCGATGAAGAGTTTCTCGAAGCCCTGACGATGATGCCCGAGGCTTCGGGCGTGGCGCTGGGGCTTGACCGTCTGATCATGCTCGCAACCGGCGCCACGCGGATCGATCAGGTGTTATGGACGCCGCTTGCCTGAGCGGGACTTTCGTCAAAAAACGAGCGGATCACATGCAACCCGGCGCGCGCCTTGAGGCACAGCAGCCATTCCGCCATCTCAGCCTCCCAGTCCGCAATCTTGACGGTGTTAAGCCGCGCGTCGGGAGCGAGTTCTCCTTCCGACATGACAGCCACGCCTAGGCCCTGCGCCACCGCCTCGCGCACGGCTTCCCGGCTTTCGATCTCGATGGCGGATTGCGCCTTGAGGCCGCGGGCGCGAAATTCATCCAGCAGCAGGCGGCGCGTCACCGACCCGTCTTCGCGAAGCACCAGCGGCAAATTGGAAAGTTTTTCCAGCGTGAGCGCGCGGGGCAATTTTTCTTCGCGCCGCGTCACTGCCACCAGCCTGTCCCGCCGGAGAAGCCGCGACTGGATCGCCTCCGATGATGGCCGCTCTGCTGTCACAGCGATGTCGATGGTGAAGGCGTCGAGCTGGTCCAGCAAATCAGCCGAATTGCCCGACACCATGCGGATGGCAATGCCGGGATGGCGGGCGCGGTAGCGGGCGACCTGCGGCAGCACATGCGAGGCCGCATCAGCGCCGATGGTGAGCTGCCCTTCCTCCAGCGTCCGCGCGCGCGACAGCAGTTCCAGCGCTTCTGACTCTGCCTCGAACTGCCGCTCGCTGATGGTGAACAGCTTGCGTCCGATCTCCGTCAGTTCCACGCCCTTGGGCGTGCGGTTGAAAAGTTGTACGCCATACATTTCTTCCAGCTTCCTCACATGATCCGAGACGGCAGGCTGGGTCAGCGCCAGCCGCTCCGCGGCGCGGGAAAACCCGCAATGGACGGCGACGGCATGGAAGGCCTTGAGCTGGGCATGGCGCATATCAGTGAAACCAATGAGGAATATAAGAACATACGATTTGACTGATAGCCGTCAAGAGCCGATCAGGAGGCGGAACAGGAGTTTGCCCCAATGGTTTCGCCAGCCCCCCGCATCGTTCCCCGCTTCCACGGCCCCGCCGGCCAGGAAGACATGCCTTATCTCTTGACGCCCGGCCCTCTCACCACGTCACGCACCGTGAAGCTGGCCATGCTGGCCGACTGGGGCTCTCGCGACATCGAATTCCGCCAGGTGGTGAAGGATATCCGCAAGGGCCTTCTCAAGGCTGCGTCCTGTGGTGCCGACTATGAATGCGTGATCATGCAGGGCTCCGGCACTTTCGCCATCGAAGCGGCACTGGGCTGCTTCTGCCCCTCGGGCGAGGCCAAGACGCTGGTGGTGGCAAACGGAGCCTACGGCGACCGCGCCGCCAAAATCCTCGAACGCATTGGCCGCCCGGTGGTCAAGATCGACAAGGGCGACAGCGCCGCACCCACGGCGGAGGATGTAACGTCAGCCCTCGAGGCGGATGAAGCCATCTCGCATGTGTGGGTGATCCATTGCGAAACCACCTCCGGCATCGTGAACCCCATCCATGACATTGGCCGCGCCGTGAAGGCGAAAGGCAAAACCTATCTTGTCGACGCCATGTCATCCTTCGGTGCTTTGCCCCTCGACATGGAGGCGTCGCAGATTGATGTCATGGTGTCGTCCTCCAACAAATGCATCGAAGGCGTGCCGGGCTTCTCCTACGTTCTGGTGAAGCGTGATCTGCTGGAAGCCTCGAAAGGCAAATGCCACTCCGTCGTGCTCGATCTTTATGAACAGTGGAAAGGCCTCGAGGCCAACGGGCAATTCCGCTTCACTCCGCCCACCCACGCGCTGGTCGCCTTTCATCAGGCGCTCAAGGAATTCGAGCAGCAGGGCGGTGTCGCCGCCCGTGGCGCGCGCTACGCCAGGAACGCTCAGGTTCTGATCAAGGGCATGCGCGACATGGGCTTCTCGACGCTGCTCAACGACAATGAAGCAGGCCCCATCATCCAGACGTTTCTCACGCCGCGTGACCCCAACTTCGATTTCGAGCATTTCTATGAGGCTTTGCGCGCCCGTGGCTTTGCCATCTATCCCGGCAAGCTGACGAAGCGCCCGAGCTTCCGCATCGGTTCCATCGGCCAGGTGGACGAAAAAGTGATACAGGGCGTACTCGCCGCCATCCGCGAAACGCTTGCCGAAATGAACGTCACCGATCTCACCCCGCTTGAGGCCTGAAGAGAATGAAAACCGTTTCCGTGAATGGCCGTGACTATCATTGGCCCAAGGCACCGCTGGTGGTGATTTGCTGCGATGGCAGCGAACCTGCCTATATGGAAATTGCCATGCAGCAGGGCTTGATGCCCAATCTCAAGAAGATGATCGCCAAGGGCGAAAACCTGCGCGGCCTCTCCGCCATGCCGAGTTTTACCAATCCCAACAACCTGTCGATCGTCACCGGGCGTCCGCCCGCCGTGCATGGCATCTGCGGCAATTATCTGATCGATCCTGCCACCGGGCAGGAGACCATGATGAACGATCCCAAATGGCTGCGCGCCCCCACCATCTTTGCCGCCTTCCAGCAGCAGGGCGCCAAGGTCGCTGTCATCACCGCCAAGGACAAGCTGCGCCTGCTGCTCGGCAAGGGCTTGGTGTTCGATGGCACGGCGGTGGCCTTTTCCTCCGAGAAGGCTGACAAGGCGACGCTCAAGGACAATGGCATCGAGAATGTCTGCGCCATGGTGGGGATGGACGTGCCGGAAGTCTATTCGGCTGAACTGTCGGAATTCGTCTTCGCGGCGGGCGTCAAACTGCTTGCTTCCATGAAGCCCGATCTCATGTATCTCTCGACCACCGATTACGTGCAGCACAAATACGCGCCAGGCTCCAGGGGCGCCAACGCCTTCTATGCGATGATGGACAAATATCTGGGCCAGCTCGATGCAGGTGGCGCCACCATCGTCATCGTCGCCGACCATGGCATGAAGGACAAGCATCTTCCCAATGGCGAACCCGATGTGATCTACCTGCAGGACGTGCTCGACAGGAAATTCGGATCGGGCAAGACCAAGGTGATCCTGCCGATCACCGACCCTTACGTCGTGCATCACGGCGCACTGGGTTCTTTCGCTACCGTTTATGTCTATGGCCCCGCCGTCGCCGATGTGATGGCGGAGATAAAATCGCAACCCGGCATCGATGTGGTCGTGAACAGGGCGGACGGCTGCGCGCGCTTTGAATTGCCGGAAGACCGCACCGGCGATGTGATCGTGATTTCCGGCGGCCCTGCGGCTTCCAAGGTCATCGGCACCAGCCGCGAGAAGCATGATCTGTCCGGCCTCAAGGAGCCGCTGCGCTCCCACGGCGGGCTGACGGAACAGGAAATCCCGGTGATCTCCAACCGCAAGCTGGCGCATCTGCCCAAGACCTTGCGCAATTTCGATGCCTTCTTCATCGGCTGCAACAATCTGGCGGAGGCTTGAGATGAACGCGCCCGTATCCACCCACCCGGTCATCCGGGAATCGATGCGCATCGGCGGCCGCAAGGTCGATGCCGATGATGTCGTGCCGGTTCACTATCCCTATACGAATGAAGTCATCGGCACAGTGCCCGCAGGCCGCGCCGAACATGCGGCAAAGGCCTTCGCCATCGCGGCGGCCTATAAGCCGAAGCTCACGCGCTATGAACGCCAGCAGATCCTCTTCCGCACCGCGGAGCTGATCCGCGACCGCAAGGACCAGCTTTCCGACCTCATCACCCTGGAACTGGGCTTGTCCAAGAAGGATTCGCTCTATGAATGTGGGCGCGCCTATGACGTCTATTCCCTCGCTGGCCAACTGGCGATCCTTGACGATGGCCAGATCTTTTCCTGCGATCTGACGCCCCAGGGCAAGGCGCGCAAGATATTCACCAAGCGCGAGCCGGTGGGCGTGATCTCCGCCATCACCCCCTTCAATCATCCCCTCAATATGGTCTCGCACAAGGTGGCGCCCGCCATCGCCACCAACAATTGCGTGGTGTGCAAGCCCACGGAACTGACGCCGCTCACCGCCATTGCGCTGGCCGATATTCTTTATGAAGCGGGCCTGCCGCCGGAGATGTTCCAGGTCGTCACCGGCTGGCCGGACGCCATCGGCGATGAGATGGTGACCAACCCTGACATCAGCGTCATCACCTTCACGGGCGGCGTGCGCGTCGGCAAGATCATCGCTGCCAAGGCCGCCTACAAGCGCGCCGCACTGGAACTCGGCGGCAATGATCCGCTGATCATCCTTGATGATCTTTCCGGCAGTGATCTCGACAAGGCGGCGGAGCTCGCGGTTGCCGGTGCCACGAAAAATTCCGGCCAACGCTGCACGGCGGTGAAGCGCATTCTCGTGCAGGAGAAAGTGGCCGACAAATTCGTGGAGCTCACCCTCGCCAAGGCGAAGAAGATCAAGTTCGGCGATCCGATGAATCCCGAAACCGATCTGGGCTGCGTGGTTCATGAGGCGGCGGCCAAAGTGTTCGAGGAGCGCGTCTATAAGGCAGCGGAACAGGGCGCCAAGGTGCTTTATGATCCGGGCCGCAAGGGTGCCGTTCTGCCGCCCATCACGGTTGATTTCGTGCCGCACCAGTCGGAACTGGTGTTCGAGGAAACCTTCGGCCCCGTCATCCCCATCGTGCGGGTTCCCAATGATGATGCCGAGGTGATGAGGATTTCCAACTCCACACCCTTCGGCCTCTCCTCCGGTGTCTGCACCAACAGCCTGCCGCGCATGACGCGCTTTGTCGAAGGGCTGAACGTTGGCACCGTCAATATCTGGGAAGTGCCGGGTTACCGCATCGAAATGTCGCCCTTCGGCGGGATCAAGGACAGCGGCAACGGCATCAAGGAAGGCGTCATGGAGGCCATGAAGTTTTTCACCAATGTGAAGACATGGTCTTTGCCGTGGCCGGCATAGGGTTGAAGCGGGATTGAACGACCAGGGCACCCTCGTCATCGTCAATTTGCTGGGCGGGGTGGCCCTGCTGCTCTGGGGCGTGCGCATGGTGCGCACCGGCGTCATGCGCGCCTGGGGCGACCGCCTCCGGTCCTTCATCGAATTGAGACTCGGCAATCGCCTGTCGGCCTTCGTGGCGGGCGGCGTGGCGACGGCCATTCTGGGCAGCAGCACGGCGATGCGGCTGATCCTCACTGGCCTCGCGGCCTCAGGCGCCATTGGCACGGCGCTGGGTTTGGCGGTTCTTCTTGGCGCTGATATCGGCTCGGCGGTGGTGTCGAGCGTCTTTGCCTCGGGCAGCAGCTTTGCCCTGTGGGCCTCGCCCATCCTGCTCTTTGCGGGCTATGTCACCTTCAACGCCTCATCCGAGTTCCGCCCCCACAATGTCGGCCGCATCCTCATTGGCTTCGGCCTCATGCTGCTGTCGCTGCAGCTGATTTCAACCGCAACCGCGCCCTTGAAAGATGCCAGCCTGTTCCATGACGTGCTGGCGTCGGTGGGCAATGAACCGGTGCTGGCCTTCCTGCTCGGCGCGCTGATGGCGTGGATGTTCCATTCCACCCTTGCCGCCATTCTGCTGGTTGCATCCTTCCTCTCCAATGGCAGCCTCGAAGTGGCGGGCGCGCTGAGTTTCATTCTCGGCATTAATTTCGGCGGTGGGCTGCCCGCGGTTTCTTCGACCTTTTCCCTGCCGCCCGCGGCGCGGCGGCTGCCGCTCGGCAATCTCCTGTGCCGGGGCTTCATGGCCATTCTGGCGCTCGCCTTCCTGCCGCATCTGACGCCCTTCGTGATGAAGATGCCGTTCCGCCCGGTGGAGATGACGGTCGCCTTCCACACGATCTTCAATACCGTAACCGGACTGCTCTTCCTGCCGCTCACCGGCCTCGTCGAGCGGCTCATGAAGCGCATCATCCCCGATGCCGAGCTTGATGCCGATACGCTGGCAAAGCCGCGCTATCTCGATGCCGTGGCACTGGGAACGCCCACCGTAGCGCTTTCCAACGCCGTTCTTGAAACCGTGCGCATGAGCGAAGTGCTGGATCGCATGTTCGAAACGGCCCTCAAGGCGCTGCGTACCGGCAGCCTTGAAACGCTTAAACTTCTTAAAGGCCTGGATGAACGCCTCAACGCCTATCACACCGCCGTCCAGTCCTATATTTCCGACCTTGCGCAGCGCGAATTGTCGCCCGAGGAAAGCCGCCGTGCATTGGAGATCACGCTCTATACCAGCAACCTCGAACATGCGGGCGACGTCATCCACCTGAACCTCGCCGACCGCATCAAGACCAAGGCGAAAGAAAGCGTGGCCTTCAGCGTCGAGGAACAGGCCTCGCTCGATGATCTCTGTCTTATCATCCATGAGAACCTGAGGATCGCCACCGGCGTGCTGTCGTCCGGCGATGTCGAAGGGGCGAAGCGCCTCATCGCCCAGAAGGATGCCTTCCGCGCGCTGGAGAATTCCGTGCTCGATGGCCATTTCCGCACCGGCAGCCGTGGCTCGGGCAAGGCACTCAGGAGAAGCGCGCTCTATGTCGACATGATCCGCGACCTGCACCGCATCAACTCCCACATCGTCTCGGCGGGCTATCCGATTGTCGAGGCGGCGGGGCTGTTGCGCGGTTCACGGCTCCGCCTCGAAGAAGGGCAGCCCTTGTGAAATTTATCCACCTCACCGACCTCCATCTCACCGTGCCGGGAGCGCTGCTATGGGGGCTAGACCCTTGGGCGCAGCTGGATGCCTGCCTCGCCGATATCGCGCGCCATCATGCCGATGCCGCCTTCGTCGCCATCACCGGGGATCTCACGGAGCGCGGCGAAGTTTCAGCCTATGACGCACTCAAGAAAAGGCTCGTGGATTTTCCGCTCGAAACCCATCTCATGCTCGGCAACCACGATGACCGGAAAAAATTCCGCAGCGTGTTTGGCGGCGACGGCATGGTCCAGTCTGCGGTCACGCGCGGCGGCAACGGCTTCCTGTTTCTCGATACGCTCAAAGGGCCGCCCTCTTCGGCAGGGCTTTATGATGAAGAGCGCCGCACCTGGCTTAAGGGGGAACTGAAAAAGGCAGATGGCGCGCCCGTCTATCTTTTCCTGCACCATCCGCCTTTCGCCATTGGCCATCCGCTGATGGATCTGATCGCACTGGAAGAGCCGGAGGCGTTCGCCACCCTCCTTAAAGGGCATGACATCCGCCATATGTTCTTCGGCCACGCCCACCGCACCATCAGCGGACAATGGCGCGGCATTCCGTTCTCGGCCTTGCCGAGCCTCAACCACCAATTGCCGCTGGTGCCAGGCGCTGTGGACACCGTCTACAGTAACGAACCGCCGATGTATGCCGTGGTGTTGCTGGAACAGGATCGCACCATCGTTCATTCCGATGCGTTCCTCAATCGCACGCCTGCCCAGATGCCGCCCGATGCAGAGCGCAGCGACTGGTATTGAGCGCTATCCCAGTCTCTTGTCCGCCAGCACCTCGCGGATGGATTTCGCCGTCTTGGTAACGATCTCGTCGAGTTCTGCATCGGTTGAATTATAGGGCGGCGCCAGGATCACCACATCGCCATTGATGCCATCGGCATTGCCGCCCACGGGATAGCAGATCAGCCCATTGTCCAGCGCCTTCTGGCGGATATGCATGAACAGCTTGTGCTCGGCGGCGAAGGGTTCCTTCGTCTTGCGGTTTTTCACAAGCTCTGCGGCGATGAAATAGCCGCGCCCGCGCACGTCGCCCACCGCCTCGATATCGCGCGTCGCCTCCTTGATCATGGCGATAAATTTGGATTCGTTCGCCAGCACGCGCTCGACGAGCTTCTCGCGCTGGACGATCTTCTGCACCGCCACGCCCGCCGCACAGCAGGCGGTGTGTCCGGTGAAGGTGTGGCCGGTCATCGGCGTGCCGTAAACGCTGTGGATCGCATCTGCCACCTTGTCATTATAGATGGCGGCGCCCAGCGGCAGGTAACCTGCGGCAAGCCCCTTGGCGACGGACATGATATCGGGCTCGACGCCATCGCGCTCCAGCGCCCGCCAATGGCCGCAGCGCCCGGCGCCCGACATCACCTCGTCGGAAATCATGATCACGCCATAGCGGTCGCAGATCGCGCGGATACGCTTGGCATAGCCTTGAGGCGCGGGCACGCAACCGCCCGCCGCACCCACGACGGGCTCGAAGATAAAGGCGCACACCTTGTCCGGCCCCACGCGCAGGATTTCGTCTTCCAGTTCCTTGGCGCACACCTCGGCCAGCGTTTCGGGCGTGGCGCCCGCCACCGGGCGATAGGCATTGACGGGCGAGAGGCGCGAGACATCGAGCAGCGACCCCTCGAACGGCTTCTTGCGCTCGAGGAAGCCCGAGACGGAGAGCGCGCCCAGCGTATTGCCGTGCCACGAACGTTCGCGGGCGATGAAACGCCTGCGGCTCATGTCGCCCCGTGCCGAATGATATTGCAGCGCCAGCTTGAGACAGGATTCGACCGCTTCCGATCCGCCCGTCACATACACCATGTGGTTGAGCGTGCCGCCGCAGCGCCCACGGATGATCTCGGTCAGTTCTTCCAGCGCATCGGTGGTGAAATTGTAGCGGTAGCCATGGGCAATGCGGTCAAGCTGCGTCTTGATGGCGTCATTCACTTCCGCATTGCCATGGCCGATGCAATAAACGGCAGGGCCGCCGGACCCGTCGATATACTGCTTGCCCTCGGCATCATGCAGATAGCTGCCCTTGGCCCAGACGACCTTCGGGAGGCCGCCGGTGGAGTGAATGTGGGAAGAGGCTTCTGCGCGTGCCAGCATGGGAAAAACTCGCCTTGTTTTGAAAAACCACTGTTGGCAAGCTATTAGCAGAGCGGATTGGGGCTAAGCAAACCGATGATCACCATTTTTGACGACGCGCAGCGCGCCCATGCGCCTGCGGAATATATCGCCGCCGGCAAGGCGCAGCCGAGCCCCGAAATCCCGGCCCGCATCGACATGCTGCTGGAAGGCGTCCGCCGGGTGGGCCTCATGCTGGAAAGGCCGCCCGCCATCACGCGCGAAGTGCTGGAACTCGTGCATGAGCCCCGCTACCTCACATTCCTCGAGAATGTCTGGACGCGCTGGTCAAGGCTTCCGGAGGCAGGCGCCTATCCGATGTCCAACTGCTTTGCCTTGGGGCGCAATAATCTTCCACCCACCGGCTATCCCGACAGTGTCGTGGGCCAGTGCGGCTATCATCTGGGTGACGGCTCCTGTCCGATCCTCGCCGAAACCTGGGCCTCTTCCTGCGCCAGTGCCGCAACGGCAGCACACGGCGCAACGCGCATGCTCGAAGGCGAAAAGCTCGTCTATGCGTTGTGCCGCCCGCCGGGACACCATGCCTCCGCCGACATGGCGGCAGGCTTCTGCTATTTCAACAACACGGCGATCGCCGCCGAAAAGCTCAACCGCGCCGGAAAGCGCACCGCCATTCTCGATATCGACGTGCATCACGGCAATGGCACGGAAGCGATATTCTATGACCGTGCGGACGTCCTCACCGTGTCGATCCATGCACACCCCAAACGCTTCTATCCCTATTTCTGGGGGTTTGCCGAAGAGCGGGGGCGGGGCGAAGGCGAGGGCTTCAATCTCAATCTGCCGCTGGAACGCGGCATCGGGATCGGGGAATATCTTGCGGCACTCGAAACTGCGCTGAAGCGTATTGCAGCCTTTGCGCCTGATGTGCTGGTGCTGGCAACCGGTCTTGATATTGCGGAGGACGATCCTTTTCAGGGCTTCGCCATCCGGACGCCGGAGTTCAGCGACATCGGCCGCATGATCGCCTCGGCAGGCTGGCCCACTCTGGTGGTGCAGGAAGGCGGATATCCCTCTCCCAACCTCGGCCTCAATCTTGCGTCTCTTCTCAAAGGTCTTGGCGCATGAGCGTGACCATCAGGTCGATGGCGGATGCCGATGCGCCAGCGGTGGTTGAAATGGTGCGGGGCCTAGCGGGTCATGTCGGTCAATCCGTGCCGAAGCTGACGCCTGAAGGCCTCATTTCAAGCCGTGATCTGATCGATGTTGTGGTGGCCGAAGAAGAGAACCGCATCATCGGCGCCTGCCTCGGCCTCATGACCTATTCGACATGGCGCGGCGCGAAGGGCCTTTATGTCGTCGATCTCTTCGTCGCCGAAGATGCGCGGGGCAGGAATGTCGGCCTCGATCTCCTCGTCCGCTCTGCGGAACGCGCGCGCGGCAAGGGCGCGGAATTCATCAAGCTGGAAGTCGATTATCTCAATGAAGGCGCTGCGCGCTTTTATGAGCGTCACGGCTTCGTGCGCAAAGACAGCGACAGGCTTTTCATCCTTGAGGCGAACCAGCTGCAGGGTTTCATCACACGAAAGGGCAGGACATGAGCATCAAGCGCGTTGGAATGATCGGTGTCGGCCTCATGGGCCATGGCATCGCCAAGAACATTGTCGAAAAGGGCTTCGATCTTACGGTGATGGGCCACCGCAACCGCGCGCCCGTCGAGGACCTGCTCGCCAAGGGCGCGAAAGAGGCGAAGACTCCGGCGGAATTGGCAAAGCAGTCCGATCTGGTGATCCTCTGCGTCACCGGCACGCCGGAGGTGGAACAGGCTGTTTATGGTGAAAGCGGCCTTCTCTCTGCGATGCCGAAGGGTCTCATCATTGCCGATTGCTCCACTGCAGAGCCGGATTCAACGGTCAAGATCGCTGCCGATGTGGCGGCCAACGGCGGTCACTTCGTGGATACGCCCATGGTGCGCACGCCCAAGGAAGCCGAAGCCGGCAAACTTGGCCTCATGGTGGGCGGCCCGAAGGACGTTCTCGCGAAAATCCGTCCCATTCTGGATACTTTCGCAGATACCATCGTCTATGCGGGAGACGTGGGCGCGGCGCACCGCCTCAAGCTCCTCAATAATTTTATCGCCATCGCCAATGCCGCGGTGGCGTCCGAGGCGATTGCCGTCGCCAGCAAGGCAGGCATCGACATGGAAGCCCTTCGCGATATCGTGATGTCGGGCGGCGCTGCATCGCTGATGTTCAGCAGGCTGATCAATGTGCCGTTGAGCAATGACGACAGCCACGCCAAATTCGCCATTCGCAACGCCAGGAAGGATCTCCGCTATTACACCAACATGACCGAGACCATGCCAGTCGCCTCCTTCATGGCCGAGAGCACGCACCAGCTTCTGGTGATGGCCGATAATCTGGGCTACGGCGAACGCTATGTGCCGCGCCTGATCGATGTCCTGAAGAAGATCAACGGCATCGCATGAGGAAGGCCCATGGCGCGCGATGACGAAGAGGATGATGTGTCAGGCGTGGACATTGCCCATCCGCTTGAGCGCCTTGCCCGCCTCATGCGCACGGCGGAACACAGCCACGGCCTCAATCCCGCGCAATGGGAGGCGCTGCGCTATCTCGCCCGCGCCAACCGCTTTTCAAATGCCCCTGGCTCCCTCACCCGCTATCTCGGCGCCACCAAGGGCACGATTTCGCAAACCGTGATGGCGCTGGAGCGCAAGGGGTGCATTTCGAAGCAGCAGCGCGACGGCGAAAAGCGGTCCGTGGCGCTGGCGCTCACCGATCAGGGGCGTGCTGTCCTTGAACATGATCCGTGGGCAAGGCTGGCGGCGGAAGCGGATGATCTTGGCGGCAAGACGCGGCGTCGTTTTGCGAGGGGAGTCAGCGAGCTTCTGGAGGCCGAATTGAAGCATGGCGGCCATCCCGCTTTCGGAACCTGCGTGGATTGCCGCTTCTTCCGTGAGAAAGGCCGTGACGGCGATCCCAAAGGCCCGCATCTCTGCATGCAGTTCAATGCGCCATTGGCAAAACGTGAAACGGCGCTTCTCTGCGCCTTCCACGAACCACGGAATTGAAAACTATTCCGCTGCCAGTTGCACGCAAGGGCTTGCGGCTTTGACATCAGCCGAAACCTGATCCTCGAAGCGCATGAAATTCTCCACGAACATGCCGACCAGCTTGCGCGCCTGCGCATCGTAAGCTGTGGGGTCTGCCCATGTGGACCGGGGATCGAGCAGCGAAGAGTCGACACCGTCAATCGCGGTGGGCACGGCAAATCCGAAATGCGGATCGGTGCGCCATTCGCCGGATTCGAGCCGCCCGTCCAGCGCTGCATCGAGAAGCGCGCGCGTCACCGCGATGGGCATGCGCCGTCCGGTTCCATAGGCGCCGCCGGTCCATCCGGTGTTCACGAGATAGCAGGAGACATTGTGCCGGGCGATCAGGCCGCGCAGCAGATTGCCGTAAACGCCGGGGTGGCGCGGAATGAAGGGCGCGCCGAAACAGGTCGAGAAGGTGGCTTGAGGTTCCGTCACCCCGCGTTCGGTGCCCGCCACCTTGGCCGTGTAGCCGGACAGGAAATGATACATCGCCTGCTGCGGCGTGAGCCTGGCGATTGGCGGCAGCACGCCGAAGGCATCGGCGGTCAGCATCACGATGGTCCTGGGGATGGGCGCGCGTCCCGTGGCGCTGGCGCCGGGAATGGCGGAGAGCGGATAGGCGGCGCGCGTATTCTCCGTCTTGCTGCCGTCTTCGAGATTGATCTGCCGCGTCACCGGATCGATGGCGACGTTTTCGAGAACCGTGCCCCAGCTTTTGGTGGCGGCGAAGATCGAAGGTTCTGCCTCATAGGAGAGGTTGATGACCTTCGCGTAGCAGCCGCCTTCGAAATTGAACACGCCGTCTTCTGACCAGCCATGCTCGTCGTCACCGATCAGCATGCGTCGGGGGTCGGCGGAGAGGGTCGTCTTACCGGTGCCTGAGAGACCGAAGAACACGGCGGCATCGCCTGCCTGTCCCACATTGGCGGAACAGTGCATAGGCATCACACCTTCAGCCGGCAGCAGGTAGTTCAGCACCGTGAACACTGCCTTCTTGATCTCACCCGCATATTGCGTGCCGCCGATCAGGACGAGCCCATGGGCGAGATCGAGGGCGATCACCGTTTCGCTGCGCGTGCCGTGGCGCTTCGAGTCGGCCTTGAAGCTCGGAAGGTCGATGATCGTCAGCTTCGGCGCGAAGCCGTCGCGTGATGGCGGAACGATCAGCAGATGCTGGATGAACAGCGCGTGCCAGGCATATTCCGAGATGACGCGCACCGGCAGCGCATGTGCGGCATCGGCCCCCGCCACGAGGTCTTGCACGCTCAGGGCTTTCAGCCGCGCATGCGCCATGAAGTCCTGTTTTAGGGTTTCGAACTGCGCCGGGCTCATCGCCCGGTTGTTGTCCCACCAGATGGTATTTTCGGTTTCGGCATCACGGACGATGTATTTGTCCTGGGGGCTGCGGCCTGTGTGGGTTCCGGTTGAAACAACCAGCGCCCCGCCATCCGCCACCTGCGCCTCGCCGCGCGCCAGCGCCTCCTGATAAAGTGCAGGGGCAGAGGCATTCCAGGACACCGGACCGATCCAGCGCAGACCCAGCGTGCTCAATTGCGAACGAATGAGACTGTCGACAGCGGTATCCATGCCCGGCCCTCCTTGGGAAGGCCGGACACTAGCTGCGGGAACCATCCTGCTCAAGAAAAAAGATGGTTTAAAATCAATAATATGCGGTAACGAACATCAGAAAAATGATTTGAAACAATCAATTCTTCAGCATCTTGGCCAGCTTGGCTCGTAACGCGCCGCCTGTGAAAACCGGCTCTTCAAACGGCAGCCGCAGACTCAATTCTCCATGCCCCAGATCGCAGCCATCAGGGTCAATCCCGAGGATTTTCCACGGCCCGGGCTCAGCGCCCAGCAACTCCACCGCATAGCGGCCGGCGGCATTGGCATGGTCCTCAGCCATGTGGGCAATGGCGCCCGCTTCCAGTTCCGCCATCTCCCTGGCCTGCGGAAACACCTCATCGGCCTGAAGGGTTTCAATCCGCCCAAACCCAGCGACAGCGTGAACAAGTTCGGGCTGCATGCGCCAGAAGGCGAAATCCTTGAACTCCGCATAGAACCCGGCGGTGGGGTGGCGGGCCAGATAACGCCGCTTGAGGGCCTGATCGTCCACCTTCTCGAATCGTCCCATCACTGTCATCCGTGCCCCAGTCAGCGCATCGCCTTGCGCCGGAAGCTCCGCCACCATCAGGCTGGCGCGGGGATCGGCGAGAAGGTTTTGCGTGTGCCAGGCAAGGGTCGAAATCAGCAGGATTGGCCAGCCCGCCAAGTCTGTTGCAACATTGGCAAGCGACGCATAGGGAATACCACCCTCCCTGTTCAGCGTCGCCAGCGTGCCGGTGCGGGCCCGCCGCAGAAGCTGACGGGCCTCTGTTCCGGTGAAAGTTCTGGGGTTTACCATGATCAGTCCTCGCTATATCCGGGCAGAGGCTTTATCATGCCTGCCACATTTTGTTCCAGTTCCGCCCCTACAGCCAGCCCCATTGGGGGCCCAGTCAAGGAACCAAGCAATGCCGACGATCGCACTTGTCGACGACGACCGTAACATCCTGACCTCCGTGGGCATGACCCTCGAAGCCGAAGGCTACAGCGTGCAGAAATACAATGATGGCGCCGCCGCCCTCCAGGGTCTGCAGGATACGCCGCCCGATATGGCCATCTTCGATATCAAGATGCCGCGCATGGATGGCATGGAGCTGTTGCGCCGCATTCGCCAGAAGACCGATCTTCCCGTCATCTTCCTGACCTCCAAGGACGACGAGATCGATGAGCTCTTCGGCCTCAAGATGGGTGCTGATGATTTCATCAAGAAACCGTTCTCCCAGCGCCTGCTGGTCGAGCGTGTGAAGGCCGTGATGCGCCGTGCCGGCACGCGCGATGCAGCGGCAGCCCCCACGGAAGCCGCCAAGGTGATCGAGCGTGGCAAGCTGGCCATGGACCCGGATCGCCATTCCTGTACGTGGGACGGCAAGCCCGTGACGCTGACGGTCACCGAATTTCTGATCCTGCAGTCGCTGGCCCAGCGGCCCGGCATCGTCAAAAGCCGCGACGCGCTGATGGACGCCGCCTATGATGACCAGGTCTATGTCGATGACCGCACCATCGACAGTCACATCAAGCGCCTGCGCAAGAAGTTCAACCAGGTCGATGCGGACTTCGACGCCATTGAAACGCTCTATGGCGTGGGCTACCGCTTCAAGGAGCAATAGAGCCTGAACGGGCGCGCCTGATGCTGGACAAGGTGAAGGCTGTTGAAGCGGCCGAGCGGAACGATGCCGAGGAGGCTGGCGAACAGTCTGAACCGGCCGTTCCGCATACGGAGCATATCAGCCTCATCCAGCGTCTGGCGCCGCAGCGCCTCACCAGCCGCATCGTTCTCCTCAACCTGCTGGGCCTTGCCATTCTCGTGGCGGGCATTCTCTATTTCAACCAGTTCCGCCAGGGCCTGATCGATGCCCGTGTGCAGAGTTCTCACGACGCAGGCGCACATCATTTCGGCCGCCGTGGCAGGCTCGGCCACCATCGACACCGGATCGATCGTTATCGATCCCGATTCGCTTGATGATACGACCACCGATGACAGCGCGTCCGATTCAAGCCAGTTGAGCTCGCTCGATTTTCCCATCAATCCGGAAACCGCCGCCCCCATCCTCAAGCGCCTGCTCACCAACACCACGGTGCGCGCCCGTATCATCGATCCCGACGGCAACATGGTGGTGGACAGCCGCTTTCTCTATGGCCGCAGCGACATCGTGCAAAGCGATCTGCCGCCCATCGGCGGAGACGCCGAACCGAACATGGTTACGCGCCAGTGGAACCGTTTCGTGAACTGGCTGCTCGCCTATGATTATCCCGTGCAGAAGGAATATGGCCTCGACAATGGCAAGAATTTTCCCGAAGTCGCTGCGGCCTTGAATGGTGCATCCGTCAGCCTCGTGCGGCTGAATGACAAGCGCCAGATCATCGTGCTGGTGTCGGTGCCGGTGCAGCGTTTCAAGGCCGTGCTGGGCGCGCTTGTTCTTTCCACCACTGGTGGCGAAATCGATGACGTGCTTAAGGCCGAACGCCGCGTGGTGCTGTTCACGTTCGGCTTCGTGGCGCTGGTGACAGCACTTCTGTCCGTGTTTCTCGCCGGCACCATCGCCGAACCCATTCGCCGTCTCGCGGCTGCGGCTGAACAAGTGAGGCGCGGCATCAATCGCCGGGTGGAAATTCCCGATTTCACCGCCCGGCGCGACGAGATCGGCCATTTGTCCGGCGCCATCCGCGACATGACCAACGCGCTCTACAATCGCATCGATGCCATAGAGGCTTTTGCCGCCGATGTGAGCCATGAGCTCAAGAATCCGCTCACCTCGCTCCGGAGCGCCGTCGAGACCCTGGCCTATGTCAAGACCGATGAGCAGCGCACCCGCCTCATCGACATCGTGAAGCATGATGTGAAACGGCTCGACCGGCTCATCACCGATATTTCCGATGCCTCGCGCCTTGATGCCGAACTGGCGCGCAGCGAACAGCGCCCCGTCGATATGGTGAAGCTGCTGCAGGCCATCGTTTCGCTCGCCAATGAAACGCGGAAAGACGGACAGGCCGAGATCAGTTTCGAAACAGCGCGCCTGCCTACAGGTGTTGATCCGGTGCGCGGCTATATCGTGCTCGGCCATGATTCACGCCTAGGACAGGTCATCCGCAATCTCATCGACAATGCGCGGTCTTTCACGTCCCCCGGCACGAAGATCACCGTCCGCATCCGGCGGGTTGGCGGCGATGTCGAAGTAAGGGTCGATGATCAGGGGCCGGGTATCAGGCCGGATAATCTCGAGCGCATCTTCGAGCGTTTTTATACCGACCGGCCCGAATATAGTTTCGGCTCCAACTCGGGGCTTGGCCTGTCGATCTCCAAGCAGATCGTCGAGGCCCACAAGGGTCGCATCTGGGCCGAAAACCGCCTGGGTAAGATCGCTGCCGACGGGGAGCGTCCGGTGCTGGGCGCGCGCTTCATTGTTCGCATTCCCGCCGTGCCGGACGACTGGACACCGCCGGATGCCTGAGCGCATTACGCTGCACGGCACATGCGTGTCGATTGAAGGGCAGGGCGTACTGCTGCTCGGCCCTCCGGGCAGCGGCAAGTCCGATCTGGCGCTCAGGCTGATCGATCAACCGGGTCTGGGTACCGGATTGGATGACATGCGCGCGATGCTGGTGTCGGACGATCAGGTCACCATCACTGTTGAAGAGGAAAGCCTCCGCGCCCAGGCGCCGCAGGCGATTGCGGGGCTTCTCGAAATTCGCGGTCTTGGCGTGGTGCGCGTGCCGTGCAAACTCGACGCGGTGTTGCGGATGGTGGTGCGCCTCAAACCGGCGGCGGAGATCGAGCGCCTGCCGGTGCCGCAGCAGACAGAAATCCTGGGCCAGCACCTGCCAGTGCATGAGATCGACCCGTGGGCCCTCTCGGCTCCTGCCCGCGTCCGCGCGGCGCTTCGCGTCAATTCCGGCCTATGAATCAATATTGCAACCGCACAATGATCGGGGCATTGTGCGCCTCCCATTGGCCTGAGCGGCCGTTAAAAAACCGAGGGAGCTTGCCTTTGCCGGCAGCCGGAATGTTGCGATGATCGGTCTCGTTCTGGTCACCCATGGAAGGCTCGCCGAGGAATTCGTGCACGCCCTCGTCCATATCGTCGGGCCGCAGGAGCATATCGAGTCTGTCTGCATCGGCGCCGACGACAAGATGGATGCGCGCCGGGTTGACATCGCCAATGCCATATCCAGGGTTGATCGTGGCGCGGGCGTCATCATTCTCACCGACATGTTTGGCGGTACTCCGTCCAACCTTGCCATTTCACTGATGGAACTGGGCCGGGTGGAAGTCGTCGCAGGTCTTAATCTTCCAATGCTCGTCAAGCTGGCGCGCATCCGCAAGGACGCCAATCTCGAAAAGGCGGCCATCACGGCGCAGGATGCCGGCCGGAAATACATCAACATCGCCAGCCAGATTTTGGGGGATTGACCCATGAGTGCGGTCACCCGGGAAATGGCCATCATCAACCAGCGCGGCTTGCACGCGCGCGCTTCGGCCAAATTCGTCAAATGCGCTGAAGGCTTTGACGCCGATATTTCGGTCAGCCGCGATGGCCAGAGCGTACCCGCCACCTCCATTATGGGCCTGATGATGCTGGCCGCCGCCATGGGAACCTCAATCACCGTCGAAGCCTCAGGGCCTCAGGCGGAAGCGGCAATCGTTGCCTTGGAACAGCTGGTGGCCAGCAAATTCGATGAGGAGTGATGCATCCCTGCATCTCGACCACTGCCTGTTGATGTCCTAAGAGGGCAAAGGGGCTCAGATTCGTTCAGAGGTAGATATGAAGCGTTTCATTCTCGCCGCACTGGCATGCGCGATGGTCGCGTTTTCAGGCGCAACCGGTGCGATCGCCAGCAAGATCGACATTACCATCAGCAAGGTCAGCCAGAAGATGACCGTGACCGTCGATGGCGATCAGGAATATGTATGGCCGGTGTCGACGGGCGCCCCCGGCTATGACACGCCGAGTGGCACCTTTCACCCCTTCCGCATGGAAAAGGACCATTTCTCCAAGGAATGGGATGATGCGCCGATGCCGTTCTCGATGTTTTTCACGGGTGCCGGCCATGCCATCCATGGCAGCTATCACATCAAGAGCCTTGGCCGCCGCGCCTCGCATGGCTGCGTGCGTCTGGCTCCCGATAACGCCGCCAAGCTTTTCGCCATGGTCCAGAAGGCGGGCATGAAGAACACCACCATCACCATCTCGGGTGGTTTTCTGGACGGTTTCTATTCGCCGAGCGCACCCGGACTCTCGTTTTTCGGCAAGAAGCCGTCGGGGAACGGCAAGAAGATCCCAGTCTGGCAGCTTCGCAATGACTGATCCGGGCTTTCAGGAGACATAAAGAAGTCCTTATATATCCATTGCCGCTCTCGCCGCTGCCTGCTATAGGCGGCGGCGATTTCATTTCCGCAGGACAGAGGGTTCTCCATGGCACACGCCCATGATTATCACGTAGCCGACATCAAGCTGGCCGGTTGGGGCCGCAAGGAGATCGACATGGCCGAGGTGGAAATGCCTGGCCTCATGTCAACCCGGCAGGAATTCAAGGCGCTGCAGCCCCTGCGTGGCGCCCGCATTTCCGGCTCCCTCCACATGACCATCCAGACGGCGGTGCTGATCGAAACGCTGGCCGCCCTGGGGGCCGATGTGCGCTGGGCCTCCTGCAACATCTATTCGACCCAGGATCACGCCGCCGCCGCCATTGCCGCCGCCGGTATCCCTGTCTTCGCCTTCAAGGGTGAATCGCTCAAGGAATACTGGGAATATACGGCAAAGATTTTCGAATGGCCCAACGGCCAGCTCACCAACATGATCCTCGACGACGGCGGCGACGCCACGCTCTATATCCTGCTGGGTTCAAAGGCCGAGAAGGACCCTTCCCTCATCGCCCATCCCAAGAGCGAGGAGGAAGAATGCCTGTTCGCCGAAATCAAGAAGCGCATCAAGTCCAGCCCCGGCTGGTTCGACAAGGTGAAGGCTTCGATCATCGGCGTGTCGGAAGAAACGACCACCGGCGTTCACCGTCTTTACGAAATGCAGAAGAAGGGCGAACTTCCTTTCCCGGCCATCAACGTCAACGACAGCGTCACCAAATCCAAGTTCGACAACAAATACGGTTGCCGGGAATCGCTGGTGGACGCCATCCGCCGCGGCACTGACGTGATGATGGCTGGCAAGGTGGCCGTCGTCTGCGGCTATGGCGATGTGGGCAAGGGCTCGGCGCAGTCGCTGAAAGGCTCGGGCGCCCGCGTTGTCGTCACCGAGATTGATCCGATCTGCGCCCTTCAGGCGGCGATGGACGGCTTTGCTGTGCAGACGCTGGAAGATGCGGTGGCGACGGCGGATATCTTCGTGACGGCCACCGGCAACAAGGACGTGATCACCGTCGACCACATGAAGCAGATGAAGGACATGGCCATCGTCTGCAACATCGGCCATTTCGACAATGAGATCCAGGTGGCGGAACTGCGCAACTTCAAGTCCACCAACATCAAGCCGCAGGTGGACATGATCCACATGCCCTCGGGGGCGCGCGTCATCCTGCTGTCGCAGGGCCGCCTCGTGAACCTGGGCAACGCCACCGGCCATCCAAGTTTCGTGATGTCCGCGTCTTTCACCAACCAGACGCTGGCGCAGATCGAACTCTTCACCAATGCCGGCACCGGCAAATACAAGAACCAGGTCTATGTGCTGCCCAAGCATCTCGATGAGAAGGTGGCGATGCTCCACTTGGCCAAGCTCGGCGTGAAGCTCACCACCCTCAAGGACGATCAGGCGGCCTATATCGGCGTTCCCGCCCAGGGGCCGTTCAAGCCGGATTACTACCGCTACTGATCGAGGATTCCGGCGCGCACCCTTTCTGGCTATAGCTTGGCCGGGGCGGGTGCGTGCTGATTCGGGCGCATCCGGTAATATGACCGGAGACAGAATGAACGCCGGCTTCGGCAAGATCATCGGCAGCGATCCGATCGTGCTGGCCGCGGTGTTTGCCGCGGTCGCCGTGTTCCTTTGGGCGCTCGCGGTGGTGCGCAGGCTGACCCGGGACGACGCGCAGGCCCGCCGCCGCATTGCAGAGCTTGAATTGAGCCTCAACGAAGCGGAATCGGCGATTGCCGCCGAAGCCCATGTGCTGGTGATCTGGCGCGGCAGGGACGATGCGCCCGAGCGCATGCTGGGCTCCATGCATAGCGCGGCGCGGGTTCCGGAAGACCTGCCCACGCTCCTCGATTTTCCTGCCTGGCTTGAACATGACTCAGCCGATGCCCTCGCAAATGCCGTGGCGCAGATGCGCGAAACCGGCACGCCCTTCAATCTTGCCGTCCGCACCGGCTCGCATGAATTGCTGGAAGCAGATGGCCGAACGGCCGGCGGCTTTGCCACCTTGCGGTTCCGCCCGCTGGCGGGCGAGCGCCGCCAGATCAACGAACTGGCTTATGATGCGCGAAAGCTCGGCAAGCAGGTGGAGCGCCTCTCCGCCGTCCTCGACGCATCTCCTCTGCCGGTTTGGCTCAGGGACGGCAATGGCAGGCTGGCCTGGGTCAATCAGGCCTATGTGAAGGCTGTCGAAGCGCCGGACAGCGGGGCCGTCATCACGGCGGCAATCGAGCTTGCCAGCGATGCGAAGATGGACCGCAGCGGCGCCAACGCGGCAACCGGCTATGCCGGCCGTGTCCATGCCGTGATCGCTGGCGCCATGCGCGCCTTGAGCATTTACGAAATTGCCCTGGCCGATGGCCGCGCCGGATTTGCCGTTGACATGACGGCGCTGGAAGAGGCGGAGAAGGAACTGGACCGCCACATCCGCGCCCATGCCTCCACCCTCGACAAGCTGGATACGGCGATTGCCATTTTCGGCCCGGACCAGAGGCTGCGCTTTCACAATGCTGCCTATGCGGCGCTCTGGCCATTGGACCCGAAATGGCTAGACAGCCATCCGACAGACGGCGAGATTCTTGACCGCCTGCGCTCGCTCCGTTCTATCCCCGAGCAGGCCAATTACCGCGAATGGCGGGCCAGGCAATTGCAGGCCTATACCACGCTCGAGATGCGCGAAAGCTGGTGGTACCTGCCGGATGGCCGCTCGCTTCATGTGGTGTGCGAGCAGCACCCCTTTGGCGGCGTCACCTATCTCTACGAGAATGCCACCGACGAAATCCGCCTCGAAAGCCGTTACAATGAACTGATCACCGTGCAGCGCGAAACGCTGGACAATCTGGAGGAAGGCGTGGCGCTGTTCGGTTCGGACGGACGCCTCAAGCTGTTCAATCCCGCCTTCGGCCAGTATTGGGGTTTCCATGCCGACATGCTGTCAAAGGAACCGCATATCGATGACCTAGCGGCGCGCGGCGGTCAGAATGAAGCGGCAGCGGCGGCATGGGATGAGGTGAAGTTGGGCATCACCCGGCTTGAAACGGCGCGCGAGCCTGTCAACGGCAAGCTGACCATCCATGACCGCGTTCTGCACTATGCAACCGTGCCGCTGCCCGATGGCAATTCACTGCTGACCTTTTCCGATATTTCCGACTCGGCCCGCATGGAGCGCGTACTGCGTGACCGCGCCGAGGCGCTGGAAGCGGCCGACCGGCTCAAGAACATGTTCTTGTCCAACGTCTCCTATGAAATCCGCACGCCCCTCACCAGCGTGCTGGGCTTTGCCGAAAGCCTGCAGCTCGGCATCGCCGGGCCGCTCTCCCCGAAGCAACGGGAATATGTGCTCGACATCCGCAGATCCTCGGAAGAGCTCAAAAACATCATCGACGCCATCATCGACCTTTCCGCCATCGATGCGGGCGCGATGGAGCTGAAGTTGGAGCCTGTCGAGGTTACGGAGGTGCTTCAGGCGGCAGCCTCGCGCCTGGCGCCTGCCATCGAGCAGCGCGATCTCACGCTCAACATTGAAGTCGCAGAAGATGCCGGCACGTTCATCGCCGATGCCAAGCGCATCGAGCAGGTGCTTATCAATCTTCTGTCGAACGCCGTGGGCTTTTCGCAAAATGGCGGCGCCATTCGCATGGGCGCGCGAAAGACCGGCGGCATGATGCAGCTCTGGGTTTCCGACATGGGGCGCGGCATCGATCCGGATTTCCAGAAACGCGCCTTTGACCGGTTCCAGGCCCGCCATGTGCCTGGCGGCCATCGTGGGCCCGGGTTGGGCCTGGCGATCGTCAAGAGCTTTGTCGATCTCCACGAGGGCCAGGTGTCCTTGCTGTCGAAGGTGAACCAGGGCACCACCGTGCTGTGTTCCTTCCCCCTTGAAGGTCCGCGCCTGCTGGGCCAGATGGCAGGCCATGCCCGCAAGATTGCCTGACGCTTCGGCGGAGTTTCCCGAACTCACCCTCGACCGGATGGAGCGGCTGGCCGCCGATCTGTCGCTGTTCGCCAGTCCCGGCATGGCGCTGCTGCTGGAGGGCGATCTGGGTGCGGGAAAATCAACCTTTGCCCGCGCCTTCATCCGTGCATTGGCGGAGGGTGCGGAGTTTGACATTCCAAGCCCCACTTTCACGCTCGTGCAATCCTACGATGAAACGCGCGTGCCTGTGGCTCACGCCGATCTCTACCGCACCGCCTCGCAACAGGAATGCATGGAACTGGGGCTCGACGATCTTCTGGCGCGCCATGTTCTCCTGATTGAATGGCCGGACCGCCTCGGCGCGGTGGGTTGGGAGGACAGGGCGCGGATTGTCATTTCAGGATCGGGCGCCACACGCACACTCAGCATCACGGCATGGGGCCGGTGCGCCGCGGCGCTGAAGCGGCATAACGTCATCGGAGCGTTTCTGCTGCAAAACGGCTGGGGCAAGGCAAAGCGCCGCTTCCTCGAAGGAGATGCCTCCTTCCGCCGCTATGAAACGGTGCAGCAGGATGGCACGCACGCGATTTTGATGGACATGCAGGCCAGGCCCGACGGCCCGCCGGTGCAGGATGGCTTGCCATACAGCGCCATCGCCCATCTGGCCGAGGATATCCGCGCCGTCATCGCCATCAACACGGAACTGGCCAAGCGCGAATTTTCCGCCCCGCACATTCTTGCCTGCGACGTTGATAAAGGCCTTGCGATTATCGAAGACCTTGGCCGCAACGTCTATGGCCGCATGATGCTGGCAGGCGATGGCATGGACGAACCTTTGCGCGCTGCGGTGGGCGTTCTGGCGGAGATCGCCGGTCAGGAATGGCCGTCGCGGGTTCCCGTCACAGGGTCTCTGCTGCACGATGTTCCGCCTTATGATTTGCGCGCCCAGCTGATCGAGGTTGATCTGCTCCCCTCATGGTTCTGGCCCTTCCTGCGCAACGAACACATTCCGGCGGCGCTGCATCATGAATTTACGGCGCTGTGGCGCGCCATTCTTCCGCATGCAGCGCCCCAGCATCCCGTATGGACGCTGCGTGACTACCATTCGCCAAACCTGCTCTGGCTGCCGGAGCGCCATGGCATAAAGCGCGTTGGCTTGATCGACACGCAGGACTGCGTTCTGGGCCACCCTGCCTATGATCTCGCTTCCCTGCTGGAGGATGCGCGTGTCGATATTGATTTTGCGATGGCGGACGCATTGTTCGCGCAGTATTGCCGCCTGCGCGGCGCTAACTTTGACCACGAAAATTTCGCCACCGCCTATGCCGTGCTCGGGGCCCAGCGCGCCACCAAGATTCTTGGCATTTTTGCAAGGCTCGCAAAGCGCGACGGCAAGCCTGGCTATCTCCGCCACATGCCGCGTGTGGCGCGTTACCTCGCGCGCAATCTCGAACATCCCGTGCTTAAGCCGCTCCGGGCATGGTTTGAAACCCATTTGCCGCAGGTGCTGGACGGGAGCCTCGGGGGATGAGCGTGGGGCAGGCGGCCATGATCCTCGCGGCAGGCTTCGGCACCCGCATGCGCCCGCTCACCGATACAAGGCCCAAGCCACTGATCGAGGTGGCCGGCAAACCGATCATCGATCATGACTATGACGCACTCCGCGCGGCAAATGTGACCTGCATCGTGGTGAACGCGCATTATCTCGCGGGCCAGATCGAAACATGGGCGGCGCAAAAGACGGACCCGCCGGTGATCGTCTCTGATGAACGCGCGGAAATCCTCGATACCGGCGGCGGCATCGTGCATGCGCTGCCGTTGCTGGGAGGCGAACCATTCTTCGTTCTCAACAGTGACAGTTTCTGGCGTGACCGGGGACGGCCCGCGCTTGAGCGCCTGCGCACGGCGTGGAATGCCGATGCGATGGATTGCCTGCTACTGCTGTCACGTCGTGACGCCGCCGTGGGCTATGACGGACAGGGTGATTTTATCCGCGAACAGACAGGCAGACTCAGGCGCAGGCCGGCTGATGAACACTCAGCGCTTGCCTATATGGGCGTCTATCTCGTTCATCCGCGCCTGTTCGCGCAAGCGCCGCAGGGGCCGTTTTCGATGAACCTCTTGTGGAACCGCGCCATTGCCGGGGGGCGGCTGCATGGCATCATCCATGACGGTCTTTGGCTGCATGTGGGAACGCCGGATGCCATCGGCCTTGCCGAAGCGGCGTTACGCGCATGAGCGGGGCGCCCCTGCGCAGCCCGCGCGTTTTCAATGTGGCCGTGGGCCAGCCCTTTCTCGATGCGCTGGCTGCGGCCGTTCTGGCAGGATTTCCCGGCCCGCGCGCACCCTCAGCCCTTGAACTTGCCCGCACCACCATTCTGGTGCCCAACCGCCGCGCCGCCCGCGACCTGGAGCAGCGCCTCTATGAGCGGAATGGCGGCGCTGGCCTGCTGCTGCCGCGCATCCGACCCATCGGTGATATCGACGAAGAGCTTTTCGATGACCCGGCCAGCCTGATCGATCATGAGGGAGTCCTGCCCGAAGCCGTGACGCAGCAGGCGCGTGAGCTGATCCTCATGGATCTCATTGCCGCTTGGGCGCGGGACAATCCGCAGCAGCGGCTGGCCCAGGAATTGGCCGCCGCGCCGCAACAGTCCGTCGCTCTTGCCGTATCGCTGGGCGAATTCCTCGATACGCTTGAGACGGAAGAGATCGATGCCCGGCAGATGGGTGATTTGTTTGGTGTCGAAGCGGCCCGCCACCGTGAAGCCATTCTGGGTTTCCTCGCTCTGGTGCAGGTGCAGCTGCCTGCCCGGCTCATCGCGCTGGGATTGCTCGGCCCCATGCAGCGCCGCGCCGCGCTGCTCCGCCGGGAGGCCCGGCGGCTGGCTGACGATCCCCCCGATGGCCCCGTCATTGCCGCAGGGTCTACCGGCTCAATTCCGGCAACCCGCGATCTCTTGGGTGTCATCGCCCGCCTGCCCAAGGGGGCGATTGTTCTTCCCGGCCTCGATATGGCGATGGATGAGGCAAGCTGGGCCGCAGCCGGGCCGCAGCATCCGCAATATCTTCTGAAATCCCTTGTGGCGCATCTGGGCATCAGCCGCAGCGATGTCGCGCCATTGCCCGGCACCACCGAAACGCCGCGCGCATGGCTTGTCAGTGAAATCATGCGGCCCACGGAGACTTCGGAGGACTGGCAGAAAACTGCCGCTGATTGCCGGGCTAAAATCGCTGCCGGCGTATCCGGCGTGTCAACACTGGAAACCCGCCATGTGCCGGAGGAAGCCCATGCCATCGCGCTGGCGCTCCGTGAGGCATTGGAAGCGCCCGAGCGCACTGCCTGCCTCGTTACGCCTGACCGCGAACTGGCGCGCCGCGTGAAGCTGGAGCTGCAAGGCTTAGGCATCGCCATCGATGACTCGGCGGGCGAGCCGCTGATCGGCTTTGGCATCGCCTCGCTCATGGCGGCGGCGATCGATGCCGTGCTGGGCGGGTTGGCGCCGGAGAGCGTCATGGCGTTGCTGCGTCATGGCGAGGCGCGCTTCGGCCTGGAGAAAACCAATCTCGACGCAGCAGCAGACGTCATTGAACTCGCAGCTTACCGCGCCGGGTCAACGCCGCCTGCCTTGGCCGGTCTTTCAAAAGAGCTTCTGCGCCGCCATGAGTCGATGCGAAGGGATTCGCATGTTCCAGCCGCTTTGGCGCGCCACGATGATAGAACGTGGGCCGATGCCGTCGCCGTGGCGCAAAAGCTTGCCGATACGCTTTGTCCCCTGTCATCCCGGCCGCCCGGCGCATTCGGCGGCCATGTCATGTCGGTGCTGGACGCCGTCGCGGTGATTGCGGGCGCGGATTGGCCCGGCGAAAGCGGCGAGGCGCTCCGTACGCTGATTGACGATCTTCTGCGCGATGCGTCTTCCCTCCCGGAGGCGGGTTTTGTCGAGTCGGCGCTGTACCTCCGCCATGTGCTGGCGGTCACGGCGCTTCGTCCGAGGCGCGCTGCGCATGCCCGTCTTGCCATTCTGGGCCTGCTTGAGGCGCGCCTTGTACAGCCTGACCTGATGATTCTGGGTGGCCTCAATGAGGGCCGCTGGCCGGCCTTGGCCAGCAGCGGTCCCTGGCTCAACCGCCCGATGCGTGAACGCCTCAACATGCAGCAGCCGGAACGCGCCATCGGCCAGACCGCGCATGATTTCGCGCAGGCCTTCGGGTGCCGGGAGGTGCTGCTCACCTGGTCGCGCCGTGTTGGCGATGCGCCGGTCATTCCCTCCCGCTGGATTCTCCGCCTTCGCATGCTCCTCAAGGCGGCGTCCGTCATCATTCCCGAAGCCCCATGGCAGGCGCTCTCTGCCGCGATCCAGGAGCCCGCAACCGTAACGCCCTGCGGCAAGCCTAAGCCATCCCCTCCCGTGGCCGCGCGCCCGAAGAGCCTGGGCGTCACCCGCGTCGAGGTGCTGATCCGCGATCCCTATGCGATCTATGCCGAGCGCGTCTTGAATCTGAAACCGCTCGAAGAGATGGGAGACGCCGCCGCCTTCTCGCGCCGCGGCATGATCTTCCATGAAGCCATCGGAAATTTCCTGAAACTCTATCCCCAGGCGCTTCCGCCGGACGGTGAGCGGGAATTGCTGCGCTTCGGGCGTGCAAGCTTTGGTGAGGTCCTGACAGACCCTGAAACCGGGCCTTTCTGGTGGCCGCAGTTCGAACGCATTGCCAGGGCCTTTCTGCTTGAGGAAGAAAAGCTGCGCGCCGATGCCAGGCAGGTCTTTGCCGAGATCGATGGCAAGCTGATCCTTGAGACGGCCGCCGGGCAATTCAGGCTCACCTGCCGCGCCGACCGTATTGACCTTCTGAACAATGGCACGGCGCGCATCATCGATTACAAGACCGGCAGCGTGAAAAGCAGCAAACAGGTCAATGCGGGCCTGGCGCCGCAGTTGACGTTGGAAGCCGCCATGCTGAAGCGCGGCGCCTTCGCGGCCATTGGTGCTGCGCTTGCGGGTCACCTCGCTTATGTAAAATTGGGCGCGGGCGATCCGCCGGTGAAGGAAAATCCGATCAGGCTCGATGACACGGTTGAAGCCACGGCCAACCGCGATTTGTCCGGGCTCCTAAATCTTCTTGCTGTGTATGCCGATCCGGCCCGGCCCTACCTGCCACGCGTTATGGCGGAAAAGGAAGACGACGCGCTCCCCTATGATCATTTCTCGCGCTACCGCGAATGGGCCTTGTCAGGTGGCAAGGCATGAGCGGCAATGCGCAGCAGGGCAAGGCATCCGATCCCAAAGCCTCCGCCTGGGTTAATGCCAATGCGGGCTCCGGCAAGACGCATGTGTTGATCAACCGGCTGATCCGCTTGATGCTCGACGGCACCGAGCCGTCGAAAATTCTCTGCCTCACCTTCACCCGCGCCGCCGCGTCTGAAATGGCGTCCCGGCTCTATGATCGCGTGGGCGGCTGGATCACGCTCGGGGACGAGGATCTGCAGGGTAAATTGCGTGAGCTTGGCGCTGAGGATGTCTCGCCAGAGCGTCTGCGCCGCGCCCGGCAGCTTTTCACCGCCGCGCTGGAAACGCCGGGCGGCCTCAAGATCCAAACCATCCATGCCTTCTGCGAACGCCTGCTGCAGCTTTTTCCCGTCGAAGCGGGAATTGTTCCCGATTTCACCGTCATGGACGACAGGGCCTCGGCGGAAGCCTTGTCCGCCGCGCGCCGCCATGTGCTGCAGGGCATACAGCGGGACCCGCAAAGCGCCATCAGCACCGCCTTCGCGGAAGTTGTGCGTCATGCGCAGGCGGAACAGTTTGACGAACTGCTGACGGCGATCCTCCGCCAGCGTGCCGATCTCGCAGATATTCTGGAAAATACAGGTGGAGTGGCGGAAGCCAGTTCCCTTCTTCGCACCGCGCTTGATCTTCAGCCGGGAGAAGATGAAGCGGCAGTTCATGCCACATTGAGTCTGGATCGCCCCCTCTGCCAGCGGTTCATCGCGGCACTGAATACAGGCTCTGACGCCGCGAAAGCGGTCGCATCCCAGATCGCCGGTGTTCTGCTGCGTGCCAACGCAACGCTGTTTGATCTGCAAGATGTGTATTTGACCGGCGAGAAGAAGCCGCGAAGCCTCCGCACCATGGCATCTGCCCAAATTCTCGCCGCATGGCCGGATGCCGCTGGTTTTGCAACGGCCGAACAGGCGCGCCTTGCAACGGCCCTTGGCAAGCTGGCCGATCTCGAGCATCTGCGCGCCACGCTGGCGCTGCTCACCGTTGCAAGCGCCATCACGCTGGCCTTCGAGCGCGAGAAGCGCCGCGGCGGCGCTTATGACTTCGACGATCTGATCTTGCGCACGTCAGGTCTTTTGGCGGCGCAGCCCGATGCGGCCTGGGTGCTGTTCAAGCTCGATGGCGGCATTGACCATGTGCTGGTGGACGAGGCGCAGGACACCAGCCCCGCGCAGTGGAACATCATCCGTGCCCTCACCGAGGAGTTCTTTTCCGGAATTGGCGTGGAGCGCCCGAAGCCCCGCACCTTGTTCGTGGTGGGAGACCGCAAGCAGTCGATCTATTCCTTTCAGGGCGCCGATCCCGATGTGTTCGAGGAGGTTTTCGCCGGTTTCGGGGAGCGCATCCGTGCCGCCGGGGAGAATTTCTATCCCTTGGATTTCACGGTTTCCTACCGCTCGCTGCCAGCGGTGTTGCAGGCTGTGGATGCGGTGTTCGCGCCCGGCCGCCTAGCCAGGCAAGGCCTCGAAGGGCCAATGCCCCGCGATTTCCTGCATCAGGCGCAACGCGTCGGACAGCGGGGCCTTGTCGAACTCTGGCCTTTGGTGGAGCCGGAGGATCGTGGCGAAGACCAGCCCTGGCAGGCTCCGGTGGATCAGGAACCCGCCAATTCGCCCGCCAGGCGTCTGGCGCGCGCTGTTGCAGCCAGGGTCAAATCATGGATCGGCCATCGGCAGCTGCTGGCCGCCGGGCGGGCGGTCACGGCCTCCGACATTCTCATTCTCGTCCGTGTACGGAATGCCTTTTTCGATGCGCTGATCCGCGAATTGCGTCTGGCGGGCATTCCCGTCGCCGGCGCTGACCGTTTGAAGCTGGGTGAAAACCTGGCCGTCCTCGATCTCATGGCGCTGGCGCGCTTCTGCTTGATGCCGGGCGATGATTATGCGCTGGCCTGCCTGCTCAAAAGCCCGCTGGCGCCGCGTCCCCTGTCTGAAGCCCAGATTTTCGATCTGGCGGCGGAGCGGGGGGGGCAGTCTCTGTGGCAGCGCCTGCAGGACAGCGCGGATAATGATTGCCAGCTAATCGCCGCCCGCCTGATGCGCTGGCGCGGCCTAGCGCATAGTCTCAGGCCGTTTGAATTTTTCGGCGCCGTGCTCACCGAAACGCGCGCTGCCATTTATGCGCGCCTGGGCAGCGAGGCCCGCGATGCGCTGGACGCCTTCCTCGACGCAACACTGGCGCATGAGCGCGACCATGGTGCGTCGCTGCAGGGCTTTGTGCAGTGGTTCACCAGCGGCGATGTCGAGATCAAGCGCAACATGGAGCAGGGCGCCGATGAAGTCCGCATCATGACCGTCCATGGCGCCAAGGGCCTCGAAGCGCCCATCGTCATTCTGCCGGATACCGTGAGCATGCCCGATCACAAGACGGCCAGCCCGCTGATGATGCTGGAGACGGACAATGGCGGGCAGGACTTGCCGTTCTGGCGGTTGCCAGGGCGATATGTTTCGCAGGCGCTCACCCGCCACAAGCTGGCGGGCGAGGAAGACCGCGCGCATGAATACCGCCGCCTGCTGTATGTGGCGATGACGCGGGCGCGCGACGAATTATATGTCTGCGGCTATCGCGGCCAGCATGAGGCATCGGACAAATGCTGGTACAGCATGGTAGAAGATGCGCTTCAGCCTCTCATGCGCGAGGCGGGCGATGGCGTGCGACGCATGGGGGATGATCCGGTTCTTGCGGCAGCAAAACCTGTCGCCGCCACACAAGTCACAGAACTCCCCGCATGGCTCAACACGCCACCGCCGCCTGAACCTGAAACCGAAGCTCATGCCACGCCCTCGTCACTGGGAAAATCCGGCGCTGTTAATCGGCCTGCTGTCGCACGCGGCCTCATCATCCACCGCGTCCTGCAGCTTCTGCCGGATGTGAAAGCGGAAAACTGGCCCGCCTTCATCCGCCGCACGCTCATCAAATCCGGGCTGGATGAAAATGACGCCGTTCAGCTTTCCGATCTTGTGCAGCGGGAAGATGTGCGCGCCATTCTTGCGCCCGGAGGAATGTCGGAAGTCCCGATCCGCGTGAAAATCGCAGCCCTCGATCAGCCCATCTCCGGCCGTCTCGACCGCCTGCTGTTCCGTGATGGCGAGGTGCTTGCCTTCGATTACAAGACCGACCGCGCGCCACCCGCCCGGCCCGATGCCGTAAGCCCTGCCTACCGGCTGCAAATGGCCGCCTATCGGGAGGCGCTTCAGGCCATCCATCCCGGCCAGGCGGTGCGCTGCTTCATCCTGTGGACGGAAACCCTCGGCCTCATGGAACTTCCCGGCTCCGTGCTGGCCGATGCGCTGCTTCACATTCCCGGCAACCGGCCTTGACCCACCCCGGACCGGCTCCTACCTTTCAATCCAGCAGACTTTCGATTCCCCCCAAGAGGTTCAGCATGTCCACCCACAAGGTTTCCGATCAGTCCTTCGACGCCGATGTCCTGAAGTCCGAAACGCCGGTCATCGTCGATTTCTGGGCCGAATGGTGCGGCCCCTGCAAGATGATCGGTCCGGCGCTGGAAGAAATCGCCGCCACGCTTGGCCCCAAGGCCAAGATCGTCAAGATCAACATTGACGAAAATCCCTCCACCCCGTCCAAATATGGCGTGCGCGGCATTCCCACCCTCATGGTGTTCAAGGGCGGCAAGGTTGCCGCCACCAAGGTCGGCGCCGCCCCCAAGAACCAGCTTCAGTCCTGGATCGAACAGTCGATCTGACGCCCCCGCACATCCCGCACCAATGAAGGCCGCTCTCCGGGCGGCCTTTGTTCCATAAATGTTCTTGTTGATTCCGGAAAGCTCTGATACCGTTGCGTTACGGTAATGGGGCTGGCGATGACGTCTCGGGTATCAACGGTTGCGTTTCAGGGCATTGAGGCTGTCCCCGTCGATGTGCAGGCGCAGTTTGTGTCGGGGCAGGTTCTGTTTCATGTCGTGGGCCTTCCCGACAAGGCGGTGGCCGAAAGCCGCGAACGGGTGCGCGCGGCCCTCCATGCCATTGGCCTGGCCCTTCCAGGCAAACGGCTCATCGTCAATCTCTCGCCCGCCGACCTGCCGAAGGAAGGCAGCCATTTCGATCTCCCCATCGCCCTGGCGCTGCTGGCCGCGCTGGGGGTCATCCCGCCCGATTTCCTGCAGCGCTATGTGGTGATGGGTGAACTGTCGCTCGATAGCGGCATTCTGGGTGTGGCCGGGGCACTCCCCGCCGCCATGGCTGCCAATGCCCGCGGCATGGGGCTGATCTGCCCGAAGGCCTCGGGCGCCGAGGCCGCATGGGCGGGTGAGGATGTGGATATCCTGGCGCCCGAAAATCTCATCCAGCTCATCAATCACGTGAAGGGCGCGCAGGTCATACGCGCCCCCAAACCGGCCATTGCCGATGAACCGCAGGCCATGCCAGACCTGCGGGATATCAAAGGCCAGGAATCGGGCAAGCGGGCGCTGGAGGTGGCAGCCGCTGGCGGCCATCACCTGTTCCTGTTGTCAACCCTAGACCCCAAAGCGGGCCTCTTGGAGGCGGCATAGCGTGGCGGCGAGGATGGGGAGATGGCGGCGAGCCAAGCGCCACCTAGCGCGGGTGGACTGGATGGACAAGCCTATGACCGCCTTTGCACTGGTAGCATCGGCGGTCATCATGGCGCTTAGCGTGGCGGGCATAGGGCGGGGCTTCGGGCTCTGGTAGGCCGGGCCTCATGGCCGGTGAAATGCGGGAGCGATAAGGGGCACGGGGGGAAGCGCCGCCGTTGCCACGTAAGGGTGGCCTCTCGCGTTTTCGATGCGCGGGGGACCTTCCGGTGCATTCCCACTACGGCCCTTAGGCAGGAGGAGTGAATCAACGCATCACTATGTTCCAATCAATCACGTAGCCCGCCGACTGTAACTCGCGTGCCAAGCTTGTTTTCCAGTCCGCGCCGTCAAGGCGTATGTAAACCACTCCGTCAAAGTCCGAAGGCGCTTCTATATCTCCCTTAACGAGTGCTGCAACATGTGCAGGCCCCAGCTCACCTATAAAGAACCCTAGCTCAAAAACCACGTTCTGCCTCGCACGAGGTTTAGTCTCAACTAGCCCAAAGCGGGCTCCATGGTCATCAGGGGTCATCAAGACAACGGCAAAGCCTACGTCCGCTGCTTCCTCCCGGAATTTGGTGATGATTGTTCGCCCTTTATTAGGACGCTCGTGTAAGACAATTGCTTCAAACCCCAAGTTCTCAATAAACCGTGCGACAGACTCCTTGGCCCCATCGTCATGGCCGTGCACGATGAATACTTTGCGGCTATTTGAGCGAGTGTTGGCCGCTGGGCGCACCGCTCCCTCTTCTGCCTGTTCGGCTTGCTTCTCCACCAATTGCTCTTGAAGACCTCTAATTGCTTGGGAAAGCAAAGCGTGAGACCGCTTCAGATCGCGGGCGACTGTCGGTTGGAACTCATGCGGGTGTACGTCCCGATTATAGAAATATGGCCCCCGATCAATTATGGCAGCGGTCCTATACAGTCCGTAATCGTAGGTATCGGCACCAAACGTCCTGATGAGAACTCTCCTCTATAGCCGCTTGAAGGGCTTCCAGGGCCGGTGCGGAATGTTGGTCAGTTACAGTGGTAGGATCAAACTGCTCTACCTCATTTCGCCGCCGTTCAAGGCGCTCTATTCCTGAAAGTATCTCAGGCACTGACAAATTGGATGACCTTGTAGGAAGGCTAGCGTGAGGTCGTTTTGCCATCTTGATCCTTGAACAAATGAAAGCCTGTTGAGCGCCCACATTCAAGCAAGTGCGTCGTTCAAGTCAATTACGTAACCTGCGGCCTTAAGTTCCTTTGCAAGAAGAATCCTCCAAGCGCCATCCCCAAGAGCGATATAGGCTACACCGTCATAGTCGGAAGGCTTTTCAATGTCTCCCTTCACAAGCGCGGCAACATGAGACGGGCCTAATGCCCCGATGAAAAAGCCCAACTCGAAAACGACATTTTGCCTCGCTCGTGACCTGGGTTCCGACTGCCCGGCCTTGGTCTCGCCGCGTGTAATATCGGTACCGCAACTCCATCGCTTCGGCATAGCCGCGCTGATAGTCGCTGTCATAGCGGTTGAGCATGTCATATCCCTGCACTGCCGCCCAGAACCCCAGCTTGAAGGCATAGTTCCCCCGGAGCGGCGTGGCGATGGCGAGTGGATCGCGGATGCGCTTGTGTTCCTCGTGGCCTGCCCAGCATTGGTGGCGGCAGAAGTGCCGGTCGGCCCTGTCGCTGCCGACATGCCAAAAGACGAACTTGCCTTTCTTGCCGGTGTTGAAGTGCTGCGGCAGAACGCTATCAACACGGTGACAGGTGAAGCAATGTATCTTGATGCTGCCTCTCGGGACGGCAATGGGGCGATCCTCTGGCACGGGTGAGCTCTCGGTAGATGCGCAAGGCTAGTGCTTGCCGAAGAGGTCATCCATTCCATAAACCGGCTCTTCCGACTTCTCGCTTTCTTCGTGCTGATTGTCGTCCTCAAGCTCATCGTCCTCGGGATCATCTGGGCTTTCGTCCATGAAGATTGGCCAAGGCTCATTCAGGAGTGCCTTGATGATAACAAGGGCTGGATGGTCCGCGCCCAGCTCGGCGGCCACCTTGTCAACGCTCAGCCTCGTGTCACACTTCCACCTGAAATTCGCAAAGCGATGGCTGAGCGCCCGTTCCCGAAGCTCTGCAACGGGCTCGCTCCAAGCATGGGGTTCCAGCAGTCGCGCTGCCCTTGCGAACTTCTCATCGGTTTCCTCAAGGGTGGAGAGCTTGCTCAGGAAAGACGGGGCGGCGGGCTAAGTCATTGCCGGGTTACTCCTTACTGCTGGGGATTGGCGGTGCGCACGTTTGAAAAACTGTGGTCGCCCAAAAGCTCGGCCATCACGCCATCAACGGCGGTGATCAGGGCGAAGCAGCGGTCCTGAAGCGGTGAGCCTTTGGGATGCTCGCCCCTGCCACACTCGGAGGCGAGGTTCCGCACCGTGGCCAGCTCATCCACGAAATACTGCCGATCAGAAAACGACATGGGGAGATTGGCGGGCATGACTGTGGCTTACTGCGGCGCAATGAACGTTCTCTAAATGTTCTCACCGCGTACCCGGAGAGTCAAGGCCCTATGTCAGAGGCGCTCGCCAGTCCTATAGACCGGCCTAGGGCCTGCCTTCAGGCGCACCGGCCAATCGCCCCGCTTCGTCTTGCCCTTGCGGATGCTGTAGCCAAACGCCGGTAACATTGAGGGAGCGCACGGGAACACGCCCTCATAGAAGCAGCCCTCATCGCGGGCGTATCGCGTCTCTTGCTTGAAGAAAATGCAGTCATCATCCATCCACCCCCGAGACTTCACGATAGGCAGGCGCTCAAAGCGTTCCCACTCAGTGAGGGGCTTTGGGAAGATCGCGCGGCGAAGAGCCCGCAAGGCGGCCAGCAAAGAGCTCATGCTACGGGCTCCGCGCTCTCGGTAGTGGATGAAGAGGGAAGCGGTGCCTTGGCCTTAGTGGGAGCGCGCCTTCTCGCGGCCATGTCGAAGCTCGCCTTCAGGCCCCAGTCACCCGTGTGCCGCCAGTGCAACTCCACCTGGCCCATGCGCCAGCTAATGACCGCCTTGTCAAAGGCGCGGCGCAATCCCGCATTGGCTTTAGCGATGTCGAGAGGCTCCGCTTCAAGCGCATCGGCGGCAGCACCCGCGTTGCCCATCACGATTGACGCGCCGCCTGATGCAAGCTGCCGGTTAATCTCAATGAGCCGGTGCTCCGAGTGTTCCTTCACCGCTGCCTGATTATCGAACTCCGCGCGGATTTGCGGTGATGGCTGGCGGAGCATCTCATCCGTGACGCGGGATAGGTGCAAGGTGGCCTCATCCACTTGAGCCCGGAGCTTGGCCGCCTGCTGCTTCAGGTCCTCATCAATGGCAATCGTTTTAGACGCCTTGGCGCGGATTGTGGAGCTCAAGCCCCGGAGCGCCTTCTCAATGGCCTCTTGGTCCACCGCGCGGTATTCGCACCCTGCTCCCACCTTGGCGGCAGCGCACACGAGATAGGCTCGGCCACCCTTCTTAGGGCTCGCCTTGTTAACGCGGGTCATGGTGCCCCCGCATGATGCACACCGCGCGAGCCCGGCAAGCAGGCTGACAACTCCGCGCCGTCCATCATGCACGGAACGGCTCTTGCGCTCGCCACCATGCAGCGCATTGACCGCCTCATAGAGCTCTCGGGAGACGATGGCGGGATAGTAATTGTCCACCGGGCTCTCGGGATGCCTGAGCTTGTGCTTAGCAGTCGGGTCTATCGTGTGCGGGACATAGGTGCCTATGACGGACGGCGAGCGGAGCCACTTGGCGATGATGCTCTTGTGCCAATGCTTCGCGCCATCGGCGGTGGGCAGTCCCTCACGGTTGAGCGTCTCCGCAATCTTGTGCTGCCCGATGCCACCCGCTGCCATGGCAAACACGCGGCGCACAATCGCGGCCTTCTCTTCGATGACCTCAAAGCGGCGCTCCGGGCCATCGCCCATCACGCGGAGCCAGCTTGGAGCCCGCTTCGTGAGGATGCGCTTGGGAGCATTGATGCGCTTCTGCTGCCACACCGCGCGGAGACGGCGGGCCTTTGTGGCGCTCTCCTCGTTTGCGCGGATGGCCACCATGAAGGCATACATGAAGGCCATCGGGTCATCGTCCAGCGTCCTCTCATCATAAACGCGCCCATCCGCGAGCGTCACCACCACAATGCCCGCCTCGCATATTTGCTCTAGGAGCCGCACCGCCTTCCGGGGCTTGGCGCGGGAGAGCCGGTCCATGCTTTCGATGAGGAGCCACGAGCCTTGCGGGACCGCACCAATCTTCACCGCTTCCATGAACTCGCCAAGGCGTCCCGTCTCCGCGTTGGCGCTCCGGTAGGCTGAGACCCCCAGGTCCTCATAGCTCGCGTCCTGAAGCTCAAGCCCATGCCTGTCCGCATAGTCGTTTGCCATCTGTGCTTGGCGGCGATGCGAGTCACCCTTGATTTGCTCGGGGGTGGAGAAACGGAGGTAGCTATAAGCCTTGGTCATCGGGTTCCCTCTATCCTATGTAGGGTCCAATGTACAGCATAGGTTGATGGTTGGCCCCCCGGGTGCGGGCAAGTCCATGCTGGCCCAGCGCCTGCCGTCGGTGCTGCCGCCCATGGATGCGCGCGAAATGCTGGACGTCAGCATGATCGCCTCGGTGGCGGGTGAACTGGCGGGCGGCAAGCTGTCGCGCCGCAGGCCATTCCGCGCGCCACATCATTCCGCCAGCATGGCGGCTCTGGTCGGCGGCGGCCTCAAGGCCAGGCCCGGTGAAATGGCGCTGGCCCATCACGGTGTTCTGTTTCTCGATGAATTGCCGGAGTTTCAGCCGCGTGTGCTGGAGAGCCTGCGCCAGCCGCTCGAAACGGGCGAGACGGTGGTGGCGCGCGTCAACTATCACATCACCTATCCCGCCCGCTTTCAGCTCGTCTCAGCTATGAACCCCTGCAAATGCGGCAGTGCGGGTGAACCCGGCCATGTCTGCCGCACCGGCCCCCGCTGCGCCGCCGACTATCAGGCGCGCATCTCGGGGCCTCTGCTTGATCGCATGGACATCCAGATTGAACTGCCCGCCGTCAAGGCATCCGATCTCGCCCTTCCGCCGCCCAAGGAATCGAGCGCCGATGTAGCGCTCCGTGTCGCCGCCGCCCGCGCCATTCAGGCCAAGCGTTTTGCCGCGCTGGGCAAGCCCAATCTCCGCACCAACGCCGAAGCCGATGGCGCGCTGCTGGAAGAAATCGCCACACCGGAAGCCTCCGGCCTCAAATTGCTGCGCGAGGCGGCGGATGCCATGAACCTTTCGGCGCGCGGCTATCACCGCGTCCTCCGTGTGGCCCGCACGCTGGCTGATCTGGATCACGCCGAGCATGTTGCGCGCATCCACGTGGCCGAGGCCTTGAGCTATCGCCAGCGTCTTGCCTCCTTCCGTATTGCCGCCTGAACCTCGTTAAAATTTGAACGATTGCCGTAACCCTCGGTTCATCCTGTTCAAGGCGCGTAAGGCTTTTGCAAGCACTCCATGGCAACCGTTGCGCCATGTTCGATGAGACCAAGATGCGCCACGGCAAGGATGACAGCCAGACGCTGGATGGCGCGCTGCGCGATCTGGCGCGCCCCGAACTGGGCTACGGCACAGTCGTGCTGGGTGGGGCCGTGGTGCTGGTGCTGGCCGGCATCTGCGTGTTTCTTTCCCTTGATCCCCGCACCTCGCAGCCGATGTTCACGCTCACGCTGGCGGGCCTCATCCTCACCATCGGCGTGCTGACGGGCCAAATCCTGTGGCAGCGCGGCGCGCGGCGGCGATTGCAGGCGCTCTCCACCGCAATCGCGGCGCTTCAAAACGCCCGCCAGGAGGCCGAAGCCTCGAACCGCGCCAAGTCGCGCTTTCTTGCCACCACCAGCCACGAAATCAGGACGCCCATGAACGGCGTGCTCGGCATGGTCGGCCTTCTCCTTGAAACCGATCTCACGCCGGAACAGCGCAATTACGCCCAGACTGTTGAAGCATCGGGGCGCTCGCTGCTCTCCATCGTCGATGAACTGCTTGACGTGACGAAGATCGAGGACGGCCATCTCGATATCCGCGAAACTCCGGTTGATCTGGTGTCGCTGGCCGAGAGCGTGGCCGAGCTGCTGGCGCCGCGCGCCCATGCCAAGAACATCGAGCTCTCCTGCTATGTCGCCGCCGATCTGCCAACCGGCATCCGGCTTGACGAACAGCGCCTGCGCCAGATCCTGTTCAATCTCTGCGGCAACGCCATCAAGTTCACGCCGAGCGGCGGTGTCGCGCTGGCCTTCACGCGCGATGGCGAAAAGACCCTGCGCATCGAAGTGAGCGACACCGGCATCGGCATGACAGCCGAAGAGGCATCGCGCGTCTTTGACGAATATGTGCAGGCCAATGCCGAGACGCGCCGCCTGTTCGGCGGCACCGGACTGGGATTGTCCATCGCGCGGAAACTGGCGATGGCCATGGGCGGTGATATCACGGTCACGAGCTCCCCCGGCGAAGGAACGCTGTTTACCGTAACACTGCCGCTCCAGGCCGATGAGCCGCGGGATCGTGAACTTCCATTGTCCGGGCGCACCTTCCGCCTTGCCATGCAGGAAGGCCCGGTGCTGCGGCATCTCGCGGCAACCCTGTCCGATCTGGGCGCCGCTGTCGAGCGCCTGCCGGATGAAGACGCCCTGCGCAAGGCGCTCAAGGACCGCGCAGGCGGGCCGCTGACGGCGATCATCGCCGACACCAGCCATGCCCCGCTGCTTCGCGTGTGGAGCAGGCGGCGGCAATCAGGGACCCGCAACGCCGTGTTCGTGATGCTGCGCGCCGAAGACCGCCGCCAGAACAAGGATCTCCTTTCGCATCCATTCGCGGGCTATCTGCTCAAGCCCTTCCGGCAGGCCACGCTGGTGCGCCAGTTGGGTGGAATGGAAACGCCGGACCTCGACCGCGCCATTTCCGATCTCCGCGGCATCGTGCGCAAGGCCCGCCGCCGCCGTCATCTCGACGTGCTCCTCGCCGAGGACAATCCCGTCAACGCACTGCTCGCCCGCACCATGCTGGAGAAGGCGGGCTGCCGGGTCACACATGCCGTGAATGGGCGCAAGGCTCTGGAGTTGCTCGCCGAAGGCCTGCGCCCCGCCCTGATCATCATGGATGTCGAAATGCCGGAGCTCGACGGGCTGGCCACCACCCGCCACATCCGGGCCTCGGAAGAGGAAGCAGGGCTGGGACAGCATGTGCCGATCCTGGCGCTCACCGCCAATTCGCGCCGCGAGGATTATCAGGAATGCTTGGGCGCAGGCATGGATTGGCACCTGTCCAAGCCTTTTGACCGGCTCGATCTCGATGAGGCCATTGCCCGCCTTGTTGAACGGCGCCCTGCGGCATAGCGCATCGGGCGAGCAAGCGATTCCGCTTGCGAGCGAAAAGATGCGCCAGAATTAAAGGGCTCCGGGAGTCACATAACTTTCGCAATTCTCCGGTCTGTGACAAAGATATGCGTATGGAACAACATTTTGCGCCTGCTCCTTCGGCACTGCGCGTCGACAGGGCCGACCTGACGCTCAGGCTGGCGTCAGGCCCGGACGAGATCGAAGCCTGCCAGCGGCTACGCTACCGGGTCTTCTACGAGGAACTGGCGGCGAAGCCCGATGCGGCGGCGCGCGCGTCCCGCCGCGATAGTGACCGTTTCGATGCGATCTGCGATCATCTCGTTGTGGTGCGCCAGGGCACACCCACCGGCGATGAGCCGATCCTGCTCGAAGATGGTGAACTGGTCGGCACCTACCGCCTGCTCCGCCAGAGCGTGGCGGAGCGCAACGGCGGCTTCTATACGCAGAACGAATTCGACGTGGCGCCGATGATCGCCGCGCACCCTGAGTTGAATTTTCTCGAGCTTGGCCGTTCCTGCGTCCTCAGCCCCTACCGCACCAAGCCGGTGGTTGAACTCTTGTGGCAGGGCATCTGGAATTATGTCCGCGCCCATGGGCTGGACGTGATGTTCGGCTGCGCCAGCCTCGAAGGTACCGATCCGGCGCAGCATGCCGATGCGTTGAGCTTTCTGGCCTCGATCCCCGTGCCTGACGAATGGCGTGTGAAGGCGCAGCCCGCCCATGCCGTTACCATGGCGCCGCGTGGGAAGCTGGACACAAAGGCCGCGCTCCGGTCCCTGCCGCCGCTGGTGAAGGGCTATATGCGACTCGGCTGCTATTTCGGTCAGGGCGCCGTGGTCGATCACCAGTTCAACACGACGGATATCCTGATCGTCCTGCCGGTCTCAGCCATCGATCCGCGCTACTTCGCGCATTTCGGACAGCCGCTCAGCGGTTGATGTCATAGGCCGCGATCACCGCCAGATTCACGATGTCGCTCGTCGTGGCCGACATCGAGGCGATCTGCACCGGCTTGTCGAGGCCGGTGAGCAGAGGCCCGACGACAGTCACGCCGCCCAGTTGCTGTAGCATCTTGGTGGAGATCGAGGCTGAATGCGCGGCGGGCATCACCAGCACATTGGCGGGGCCGGTCAGGCGGCAGAAGGGATAAAGCGCCATCGCCTCGCGTGACAGCGCCACGTCAGCCGCCATCTCGCCATCATATTCGAAATCCACATTCCGCTTGTCCAGCACCGCAACGGCATTGCGCACATATTCCGCCCGTTCGCCCCTTGGGTAACCGAAGGTGGAATAGGAAAGAAACGCCACCCGCGGCTCATAGCCGAAGCGCCGCGCCACGCCTGCCGCTTCCTGCGCGATGTCGGCCAGTTCCTCGGGCGAAGGCAATTCGTGGATCGACGTGTCGGCGATGAAAACCGTCCGTCCACGGACGAGCGCCATGGAAACCCCGATCGGCCGGTGGCCGGGGCGGTGGTCGATGGCGCGGCGCACATTGTCCAGCGCCACCGAGAAATTGCGCGTCAGCCCCGTCACCACGGCGTCGGCATCGCCCAGCGCCACCATGCAGGCGGCGAAGATGTTGCGGTCCTGGTTTGCCATGCGCTGGCAGTCGCGGAACAGGAATCCGTCGCGCTGCAGGCGCTCGTAGAGATAATTGGCGTAGTCTGTGTTGCGCTCGGAAAGCCTGGCATTGTGCACTTCCACCGCCTCGTTCAGTTCAAGCCCGCTGGCCGCCAGCGTTTCCTCGATCTTGCTTTCGCGCCCCACCAGAACCGCCTTGCCAAGCCCTGCGGCGGCAAAGGCATTGGCGGCGCGGATCATGCGGTCTTCCTCGCCTTCCGCGAAAACCACGCGCTTCGGCGATACGCGCACCTTGCCGAACACGCTCTGCAAGGTGCCGGCAATCGGATCGAGCCTGGCCGAGAGCTCGTGCCGGTAGGCATCGAGATCGGCGATATGGCGGCGCGCCACGCCGGAGTCCATCGCGGCCTTCGCCACCGCAACGGGAATGGTGGAGATCAGCCGCGGATCGAAGGGCACCGGGATCAGATATTCACGCCCGAAAGTCAGCCGCGACCCGTGATAGGCGGCGGCCACCTCATCGGGCACATCCTCGCGTGCAAGGCCTGCCAGCGCATTGGCGGCGGCAAGCTTCATCTCGTCATTGATGGTGCGCGCACGCACATCCAGCGCTCCCCGGAAAATATAGGGGAAGCCCAGAACATTGTTCACCTGGTTGGCATAGTCGGAGCGCCCGGTGGCCATGATGGCATCGGACCTGACCTTCGCCACCTCTTCCGGATTGATCTCTGGATCGGGATTGGCCATGGCGAAGATGATGGGATTGGCCGCCATGCTCTTCACCATGTCTGGCGTCAGCGCGCCTGCCACCGAAAGGCCGAAGAACACATCCGCGCCCACCAGCGCGTCGGCCAGGCTCCTCGCCTTGGTTTCCACCGCATGGGCGGATTTCCACTGGTTCATGCCGTCGGTGCGGCCCTTGTAGACAACGCCCTTGCTGTCGGCGAGCGTCACATTCTGGTTGGGAACGCCGAGAGATTTGATGAGTTCGATGCAGGCGATGGCGGCAGCACCCGCGCCATTGCAGACGATCTTCACCGTCTTGAAATCGCGCCCCGTCAGGTGCAGCGCGTTGATGAGTCCGGCGGTGGCGATGATGGCGGTGCCATGCTGGTCATCATGGAACACCGGAATATCCATCAGTTCGCGCAGCCGCTGCTCGATGATGAAGCAGTCCGGCGCCTTGATGTCCTCGAGATTGATGCCGCCGAAGGTTGGCCCCAGATAGCGCACCGCGCCGATGAATTCCTCGACATTCTTGGTGTCGACCTCGATGTCGATCGAATCCACATCGGCGAAACGCTTGAACAGCACCGCCTTGCCTTCCATCACCGGCTTCGACGCCAGGGCGCCAAGGTCACCCAGCCCGAGGATCGCCGTGCCGTTGGAGATCACGCCCACAAGGTTGCCCTTGGCGGTGTAGTCATAGGCGGTTTCCGGCACTTCGGCGATCTTGCGCACCGGCACGGCCACGCCCGGGCTATAGGCCAGCGACAGGTCGCGCTGCGTCGCCATGGGTTTCGTGGGGTTGATTTCGAGCTTGCCGGGCTTGCCCATCTGGTGAAAGGCCAGCGCCTCGCTTTCGGTGATCGCCGGACGGCGCCCGCGGATTTTGTCGTTGCTCATGAAATGCCCTGCTTGTTCTTGGCGCCGTATCCCTGCCGCAGCGACACTAGGCTTTGCATCCCCCATTCTCAACCCCTGCCCGGGCTTGTGGGGTTGGGGGTAAAATCTGCTAAGGAACCCCGGATGATGGACAGGAACGGCAGCGGCAATGAAGGCGAGGCGGCGGCAGCCGCCGCATCGCCCGTCATGGCGCAATATCTAGCCGTCAAGGCGGCCCATCCCGATGCGCTGCTGTTCTACCGCATGGGCGATTTCTATGAGCTGTTCTTCGCCGATGCGGAGGCGGCGGCGCGTGACTTGGGCATCGCCCTCACCAAGCGCGGCAAGCATCTGGGGCAGGATATCCCGATGTGCGGCGTCCCCGTTCACGCGGCGGAAGGCTATCTCCAGCGCCTGATCCGCATGGGCCACCGCGTTGCCATCTGCGAGCAGATGGAAGACCCGGCGGAGGCGAAGAAGCGCGGCTCCAAGGCGGTGCTCCGGCGCGATGTTGTCAGGCTGGTGACGCCCGGCACCCTCACCGAGGACACGCTTCTCGATCAGCGCGCCCACAATTATTTGGCCTCTCTCACCCGCCTCAAGGCTTCGGGCGATCTGGCGCTGGCATGGGCCGATATTTCCTCGGGCGACCTCAGGGTGATGACCACCGATGTGTCGCGCCTCGCAGCCGATCTGGCCCGGCTTTCCTGCAGCGAGATTGTGCTGGCCGATACGCTGCTGGCTGATGAGACCATTGCTTCGATCCTCGAATTCACCGGCGCGCCGCTCACGCCCTTGCCCGCGAGCCGGTTTGATTCCGCCGCCGGCGAGCGCCGCATCAAGGATCATTTCGCCATCGCCGCCCTTGATGCCTTTGGCAGCTTCAGCCGGGCGGAAGTGGCAGCCTTGGGCGGCCTTCTGGAATATGTGCTGCTCACCCAGGTGGGCCGCCTGCCGCACTTCCGTAACCCCCAGCGCGAGGAGCCGGACAGCGCGCTGCTGATTGATGCCGCCACCCGCGCCAATCTGGAACTGACGCGCACGCTGGGCGGCGAGCGCCATGGAAGCCTGTTGCCGGTGATCGACATGACGGTCACGGCGGCGGGTGCCAGGGCGCTGGCCTCCCGCCTTGCAAATCCGCTGGCCGATCCGGCGGCGATCAATGCCAGGCTGGATGAAATCGATTTCCTGCTCGGGGCCTCTGCCTTGCGCGAGGACATCCGCGCCAGTCTCGCCGCAATGCCCGATCTTGAGCGCGCCCTGTCAAGGCTCACGCTGGGCCGTGGCGGCCCGCGTGATCTGGCAGCCATCCGCGATGGCCTCGGCTGTGCCCGCGCTTTGGGCCAAAGGCTCGACCGCCATGCCGATCTGGCCGGCCTTCCCGCCAATCTGCAAAGGCTGCGCGATCATCTCGATTCGGCGGCTACGGGTCTGGAAGACACGTTGCGCGTGGCGCTCGATGATGAGTTGCCGCTCCTCGCGCGCGATGGCGGCTTCGTGCGCCCACGCTACATGACAGCGCTCGATGAACACCGAAAATTGCGCGACGAGACGCGGCAGGTGATTGCCGGTTTGCAGAATACCTATGCCGAAGAGACCGGCATCAAGTCTCTCAAGATCCGCCACAACAATGTGCTGGGATACTATATCGAAGTCACCGCCCAGAACGCCGCCGTGCTGCAGCAGGACCAGCACCGCCCGAAATTCATCCACCGCCAGACGGTGGCCAGCGCCATGCGCTTCGTCACCACGGAACTCGCTTCGCTTGAAGAGCGGATCGCCGCGGCGGCCAGCCGCGCCCTGGCGATCGAACAGGAAGTGTTCGAGCGGCTTCTCTCGGAGGTGCGTGATCAGGCCCGCCTCCTGTCCCGCACCGCGGAGGCGGTGGCGAATCTCGATGTCGCGCAGGGCCTGGCCGAGCTGGCCGTGGTCCGCCGCCTGGTGCGCCCGCGCGTCGATCATTCCATGGCCTTTGAAATCCGTGGCGGCCGCCATCCGGTGGTGGAGGCGGTGCTGCAGCAGGAGGCATCCGGCCCCTTCATCGCCAATGATTGCGACCTGTCCGCCGGGGGCCGCCGCCTCTGGCTTCTGACAGGCCCCAACATGGCGGGCAAATCCACCTTCCTCCGCCAGAACGCGCTGATCGTCATCATGGCGCAGATGGGCTCCTTCGTGCCCGCCGCTTCGGCCCATATCGGCGTGGTAGACCGGCTGTTCAGCCGCGTGGGCGCAGCCGATGATCTGGCGCGCGGCCGCTCCACCTTCATGGTCGAGATGGTGGAAACGGCGGCCATCCTCAATCAGGCGAGCCCCCGCTCCTTTGTGATCCTTGATGAGATCGGGCGCGGCACCGCCACCTTCGACGGCCTCTCCATTGCCTGGGCGGCGGTGGAGCATCTTCATGAGGTGAATCGCTGCCGCGCCCTCTTCGCCACCCATTATCACGAGTTGACGGCGCTCGCCGCGCGGCTCTCCCACCTCGCCAATGCCAGTGTGAAGGTGAAGGAATGGGATGGTGATGTGGTGTTCCTCCATCAGGTGGGTCCGGGCGTGGCCGACCGTTCTTATGGCATCCAGGTTGCAAGGCTGGCGGGCCTGCCCGATGGTGTCATCGCCAGAGCGTCGGAGGTTCTGGAACAGCTTGAAAAGGGCGATGCGGCGCAGGCAAGGCGCACGCTGGTGGATGATCTTCCGCTCTTCTCCGCCGCCCGCCCGGCAGCGCCTCACGCATCGAAAGGCCCAACCCCTGCCGAAAAGAAACTTGCTGCCATCATGCCGGATGAGCTATCGCCGCGCGAGGCCCTGAGCCTTCTGTACGAGCTCAAGGCGCTCTTGGCGGAGACGCAATGACGGCCATCTCTCACCCCGAAAAGGTGATCGGCGTTCACGCCCTCAGGCAGGCGCTGGCGGGGCTTGTGGCCGAATATGGCCGGGAGTCGCCGAAGCTCCGCCCGGCCATCGTGACGCATCTCAAGACCGTGCTCGATCAGGCGCGCGATGAGGCGGAACGCCGCCTGCTCGCCGATGGCAGGGGCACGCTCTGCGCCGAAACGCTGAGCTATGCCGAGGACGAGATCATCCATGCGCTGTTCGACCTGGCGCGGCAAACGCTGTTCCCGGCGCCGGGCAAGGAGGATTCGGAGAGGATCGCCGTCGTGGCGGTGGGGGGCTATGGCCGCGGCACGCTGGCTCCCGGTTCCGACATCGACCTTCTCTTCGTGCTGCCCGCCAAGCCATCGCTCCGTGTACAGAATGTCGTCGAGTTCATTCTCTATGCACTGTGGGACGCCCGCCAGAAGGTGGGCCATGCCACCCGCTCGATCGAGGAAAGCATAAGGCTGGCGCGCACCGATTCGACCATCCTCACCGCCATTCTCGAGGCGCGCTATATCTGCGGCGACCGCAAGCTGTTCAACGAACTGACCACCCAGTTCCGGAAAGAAATCGTCACCAGGGGCGCGCGCGAATTCGTGGCCAGCAAACTGGCCGAGCGCGATCTGCGCCACCACAAGTCCGGTGAAAGCCGCTACCTCGTCGAACCTGATGTGAAGGACGGCAAGGGCGCGCTCCGCGATCTCAACACGCTCTTCTGGATCGCCAAATTTCTCTACGCCACCAACTCCACCGATGAGCTGGCCGAAAAAGGCGCCTTCACCCGCGACGAACTGGCGCTGTTCAAGAAATGCGAGAATTTTCTCTGGGCGGTACGCTGCCACCTGCATTTCATTTCAAAGCGCGGCAATGACCGCCTGAGCTTCGACCGCCAGTCCGATATCGCCGAGCGGCTGGGCTACAAGGCGCATGGCGGGCTGAAGCATGTCGAGCGCTTCATGAAGCACTATTTCCTCATCGCCAAGGAAGTGGGAAGCCTCACGCGCATCCTCTGCGCCAGCCTCGAAGAGCGCCAGATGAAGGATGCCCCCGCGCTCAGCCGTGTGTTCGGCCGCCTGCGCGGCAATGTCCGCAGCACCGTCACCGATGCGCCCGCCTTCCAGATCGAAAACGGCCGCGTCGTATTGAAATCGCCGGACGTGTTTTCAAAGGACCCGGTGAATTTGATCCGCATCTTCGCCGTGGCGGCGAAATATGGCGCCGAGATTCATCCCGAGGCGCTGAAGCAGATGCGGAAGGCCCTGCCGCTGTTGCGTGGGCCTGTGCTGACCGATCCCGAAGCCAACGCGATCTTCCTCGAGCTTCTCACCGACACGCTGGATCCTGAATCCATTCTCCGCAGCATGAATGAGGCGGGCGTGCTGGGCCGCTTCATCCCCGATTTCGGCAAGGTCGTGGCGATGATGCAGTTCAACATGTATCACCACTATACGGTGGACGAGCATCTGCTCCGCGCCGTGGGCGTGCTGGCCGCGCTTGATCATGGCCGCCTCGCTGAGGATCATCCGCTCGCCTCGCGCCTCATGCCGTCGATTACCTCGAAGAGGGCGCTCTATGTGGCGGTGTTCCTGCATGACGTTGCCAAGGGCCGGAAGGAAGATCACTCGATCGCCGGCGCGCAGGTTGCGGAAGAACTTTGCCCAAGGCTTGGCCTGTCTCCCGCCGAAACAGACACGGTGGCCTGGCTCATCCGCTATCACCTGCTGATGAGCGAGACCGCGCAGATGCGCGACCTCAACGACTTCAAGACCATCCTAGATTTCTGCGAGATCGTGCAAAGCCTCGAGCGCCTCAAGCTGCTTGTCGTGCTGACGATCTGCGATATCCGCGCCGTCGGCCCCGGCGTGTGGAACGGCTGGAAAGGCCAGCTTCTGCGCACGCTTTATGGCGAGGCCGAGCCCGTTCTTTCCGGCGGCCACACGGCGATCACCCGCAAGACCCGCGTGGCCGAGGCGCAGGCCGAATTCTTCTCGCATTTCCCGAATTGGGGCGAGGCGCAGAAATCCGCCTATGCCGCCCGTCACTATGATGCCTATTGGCTGAGCGTGCCCGTGGAAAAGCAGATCAGGCACGAGGCGCTGATGGCCTCGGCGGTACCGAAGAGCATCGTCACCTCGGTTGAAACCGATGCCTTCACCGCCATCACCGAACTGACCATTTACGTGCCCGATCATCCGCGCCTGTTGGCGCTCATCACCGGCGCCTGTGCGGCGGCGGGAGCAAACATCGCGGGCGCGCAGATTTTCACGACAGCCGATGGCATGGCGCTCGACACCATCCTGATCCAGCGCGAATTTCCCGAAGAGGCGGATGAGAAGCGCCGCGCCGAACGCATCGCCGACCTGATCCAGAAGGCGCTGCGCGGCGAACTCTGGCTGAAGGAAGCGGTGGCCCGCGCCTACAAGCCGCAGCTCCGCATCGCCGCCTTCACGGTGGAGCCACGCGTCATCATCGACAACACCTCTTCAAATCGCGTGACGGTGATCGAGATCAACGGCCTTGATCGCATCGGCCTCCTCTACGATCTCACCGAAGCGCTCTACCGCCTCAATCTCAACATCACCTCTGCCCATGTCACCACCTTCGGCGAAAAAGCCATCGACGTGTTCTATGTGACGGATCTCACGGGTGCGAAGATCGAGAATCAGGCGCGCCAGAAGCAGATCGAACATGCGTTGACAGGCGTGCTGTCGCCGCCTGTGGCGACGGCCATGCGGGCTTAAGCCGTGTCGCTCCTGAAATCCGCCGCCACCGTGGGCGGCCTCACCATGGTCAGCCGCGTGCTGGGCTTCGTGCGCGATCAGCTCGTGGCCTTCGCCATCGGCACAGGGCCTGTGGCCGAAGCCTTCTTCGTGGCGCAGCGCTTTCCCAATCTCTTCCGCGCCCTCTTTGCCGAAGGTGCATTCAACTCTGCCTTCGTGCCGCTCTTCGCCAAGCGCGTGGAAGGAGAGGGAGAAGCGGGCGCGCACCGCTTTGCGGTTGAAGTGTTTTCGGCGCTGCTCACCTGGCTCGTCATCTTCTGCGCCGCCGCCATGGTGGCCATGCCGCTGCTGATGCATGTGCTGGCGCCTGGCTTTGCCGCCGATCCGCCGAAATTCCAGCTTGCCGTGGCGCTCACCGTCATCTGCTTTCCCTATCTGCTGTTCATGTCGCTCACGGCGTTGCAGTCGGGCGTGCTGAACAGCCTGCACCGCTTCACCGCCGCCGCCGCCGCCCCCATCCTGCTGAACCTGGTGATGATCGTGTCGAACGTGGTGGCATGGTGGTTCCAGACCGGCAACTCTGCGGCAACCGGCTATATCTTCGCCTGGGGCATCTTCGCGTCCGGCATCGCCCAATATGCGCTTCTTGCCATTGCCTGCAGACGGGCGGGCATGCCGCTGTTCCCGCGCTTTCCCAAACTCACGCCGGATGTGAAGCGCGTGTTCTATCTGTCGATCCCCGGCATCGTGTCGGGCGGCATCATGCAGATCAATCTGGTGATCGCCACCATGATCGCCACCACCATCGACCGCGCCGTCTCCTATCTCTATTACGCCGACCGCCTCTATCAATTGCCGCTGGGCGTCATTGGCGTGGCGATCGGCGTGGTGCTGCTGCCTGATCTGTCGCGGAAGCTCCGTGCCGGCAACACGGACGGCGCGCTCAATGTCCAGAACCGCTCGCTGGAGCTGTCGCTGTTCCTCACCATCCCTGCCGCCGTGGCGCTGATGGCGATTGCCGCCCCCATTCTCCATACGGTGTTCGAGCATGGCGCGTTCCGCCGCGAGGATACGCTGGCGGTGGCCCCGGCGGTGCTGGCCTTCGCGGCGGGCCTTCCCGCCTTTTCCATGACCAAGGTGTTCCAGCCCGGATTCTACGCGCGGGAGGATACGGCAACGCCCATGCGCTTCGCCATCATTTCCGTGGTGGTCAATGTGGTGGCGAGCTTCACCCTGTCGCGTTTCTTCGGCCATGTCGGCATCGCCATGGCGACGACGCTCGCCGCCTGGGTCAATTGCGCCCAGCTTGGCATCACCCTGCAGCGGCGGGGTTTCTTCACCATGGATCAACGGATGAAGCAGCGCCTGCCGCGCATCGTGCTCTCAGGCTTGGGCATGGGGGCGGTGCTGCTGGCCGGGGTCTGGCTGTTTCAGGGTAATTATGAACCGGGCCGCGGCTTCATCACCCATCTCTGGACGCTGGGCCTTCTGGTGCTGGCGGGCATCGTCTCCTATTTTGCCTTTGCCCAGATCACCGGGGCCATGCGATTTGGCGAACTCAAATCCATGCTGAAGCGTTAGGAAAAACCCGCTAAGACGGGCGCATGACCGACGATCGCACCAGGGATACGGCCTTCGGCTTTCGCCGCGTGGCGGAGGATGAGAAGCAGGGCCTCGTCAACGAAGTCTTCGCCAAGGCGGCGGAACGCTATGACCAGATGAATGATCTGATGTCGGGCGGCCTCCATCGCCTGTGGAAGGATGACTTCGTCACCATGCTGTCGCCGCCCAAAGGCGCGCAGGCCTTCCATGTGCTCGATGTGGCGGGCGGCACGGGCGACATTGCCTTCCGCATCGTGAAGGCGGGCGGCAGTGGCACCCATGTCACGGTCGCCGATATCTCGCCCGAGATGGTGGGCGAAGGCCGCAAGCGCTGCGAGCGCGAGGGGCTTCTCTCCCGCTGCGATTTCACCGTCGGTAACGCCGAGGCGCTGGCCTTTCCCGACAAGAGCTTCGATGCCTATACGATCGCCTTCGGCATCCGCAATGTCACCCATATCGACCGGGCGCTGAAAGAGGCCTACCGCGTGCTGAAGCCCGGCGGCCGTTTCCTGTGCCTTGAGTTTTCTCATGTCGATGTGCCGCTGCTTGATCGCATCTATGATGCCTATTCCTTCACGGTCATCCCGGCAGTGGGCAAGGTGGTGACAGGCGACGGCCAGCCCTACCGCTATCTCGTCGAATCGATCCGCACTTTCCCGGATCAGGAAGCCTTCAGGGCGATGATCGAGGAGGCAGGCTTCGCCCGCGCCTCGTATCGCAATCTCACCGGCGGCGTGGTCGCCATTCATTCCGGCTGGCGCATCTGATGTGGGGCAGGCTGGGCGATCTGCTGCGGCTCATGAAGGCCGGGCGCACCCTCGCCCGTTATGATGCGCTGCTGCTGCCCGAACAGATCGCACTCCTGCCATGGCCCGCCCGCTTCGGCCTGAAGATGGCGAAATTCGGCACGCGCTCGCCCGATGCCGATGCGCAAAGCCGCCTCACCATGGCCCTCTCGTCACTCGGCCCTTCCTATATCAAGCTCGGGCAATTCCTCGCCACCCGGCCTGATGTCGTCGGCCCCAAGCGTGCCTTCGAGCTCAAAGCCTTGCAGGACCGTCTGCCGCCTTTCCCGCAGGACGAGGCACGGGCCATCGTCAGCGCCAATCTGGGCGGCCCGGTGGAGCAGTTCTTCAGCGAGTTCGGCCCGCCGGTCGCCGCCGCCTCGATTGCCCAGGTTCATCGCGCCCGCACGGGGGATGGCCGCGACGTGGCGGTGAAGGTGTTGCGCCCCGGCGTGGAAAAGCGCTTCGCTGCCGATCTCAGCAGCTTCTATCTCGCCGCCCGCGTCATCGAGCGCACCGGCGCGGAGGGCCGCCGCCTTCGCCCCGTCGATGCGGTGGCGATGCTCGAACAATCCATGAAGCTCGAACTCGATCTCCGTATGGAGGCCTCGGCCATCTCGGAGATGCGCGGGAACACCAAGGACGATCAGCACTTCCGCCTGCCGCTGGTCGATTGGCCGCGCACCGCGCGCCAGGTGCTCACCACCGAATGGATCGACGGCACGCCGATCAGCGAAATTACGGCCCTCAAGGCGCAGGGCTTCGATCTCGATGCGCTGGCCGACACGGTGATCCAGAGCTTTCTCCGCCACGCCATCCGCGACGGCTTCTTCCATGCCGACATGCATCAGGGAAACCTGTTCGTGGACCGCGCCGGCAATCTGGTGGCCGTCGATTTCGGCATCACCGGCAGGTTGAATGCCAAAGAACGCCTGTTCCTCGCCGAGATTCTCTATGGCTTCATCACCCGCGATTATCTGCGGGTCTCACAGGTCCATTTCGATGCGGGCTATGTGCCCGCACATCAGGATGTCGCAACTTTCGCTCAGGCGATCCGCGCCATTGGCGAGCCGATCATGGACAGGCCGGCGGGCGAGATTTCCATGGCCCGCCTCTTGACCCAGCTGTTCGAAGTCACGGCGCAGTTCGACATGACCACCCAGCCGCAGCTTCTCCTCTTGCAGAAAACCATGGTGGTGGTGGAAGGCGTGGCCCGCACGCTGAACCCCGATCTCAATATGTGGAAGACAGCGGAACCCGTCGTGAAAGGCTGGATCGAGCGGCAGCTCGGTCCGGTAGGCCGGGTTGAGAATATGGTCGAGACGCTGGGCCGCATGGCGGCAACGCTTCCAGCACTGCTGGATGAAACAAGGGCGGGCGCCGATGTCCTGTCCCGCCTTGCCGATGGCGGCGGCATCCGGCTTGATCCCGAAACCACCAAGGCGCTGGCCAAGGCCCAGGCGCGCGAAACCCGCTGGACGCGCTATGCCCTTGCGGCAGGGGCCTTGGCACTCGTCGTCATCGCCTGGCGGCTCCTCGCCTGATGCGTGGCCAAGCCAGCCCTTTGCTGCCATAATGGCCCCATGTCAGCACTTTCCGGAAAATCCGTTCTTCTCATCATCGGCGGCGGCATCGCGGCCTACAAGACGCTTGAGCTGATCCGCCTGCTCCGGGGGCGCGGCTGCGCCGTCAAGGCGATCATGACCAAGGCCGCGCATGAATTCGTCACGCCCCTGTCGGTTGCAAGCCTCACCGGCACCAAGGTGCATGACCATCTCTTCAGCCTCACCGATGAAATCGAGATGGGGCACATCGAACTCTCGCGCTCCGCCGATCTTCTGGTGGTGGCCCCTGCCACGGCGGATCTGATGGCCAAGATGGCGCATGGCCATGCCGATGACTTGGCTTCCACCGCCTTGCTCGCCACCGACAAACCGGTGCTGCTGGCGCCTGCCATGAATGTCCGCATGTGGACCAACCCGGCCACACGCCGCAATACCACGCAGTTGAAGCGCGATGGCGTGCTGTTCGTGGGTCCGAATGACGGCGAGATGGCCTGTGGTGAATTTGGCCCCGGCCGCATGGCCGAACCCATTGAGATTGCCGCCGCCATCGAAAAGGCGCTGACGCCGCAGGCAAAGCCTTTGGCCGGCAAAAAGGTGATGATCACCGCCGGCCCCACGCGCGAGCCGATTGACCCGGTGCGCTATATTTCCAACCACTCCTCCGGCAAGCAGGGCTACGCGCTGGCCGAAGCCGCCGTGGCGCTGGGCGCGCAAACCATGCTGATCTCCGGCCCCGTCGATCTTACCATTCCGCCGGGCGCCGGCATGATCCCGGTTGAAACGGCAGAGGAGATGCTGAAGGCCTGCGAGAACGAACTGCCTTGCGACATCGCCATCTTCTGCGCCGCCGTGGCGGATTGGCGCGTGGCCCGCGCCGCCACCGAAAAGATCAAGAAAGCCGAAGGCCGTTCGCCATCCCTCGCCATGGTCGAGAACCCCGACATTCTCCGCACCATCGCCACCCGCGCGGACAAGCGCCCGAAACTGGTGGTCGGCTTTGCGGCGGAAACCGAAAAACTGGTGGAGCACGCGCGCGAGAAGCTGGCGAAGAAGGGCTGCGACATGATCGTCGCCAATGATGTGAGCCCGGAGACGGGCACCTTCGGCGGCGAGCGCAACAAGGTGCATGTGGTCACCGCGCAGGGCGTCGAAATCTGGCCGGAGATGACCAAGCAGGAAGTGGCGCGCCGCCTCATGGACAAGCTGGCGGAGCTTCTGCCGAAATGACGCCCGTTCGCATCCTGCGCCTGGCCCAGGCCGAAGGGCTGCCCTTGCCTGCCTATGAAACCGCGGGCGCCGCCGGCATGGACCTTCGCGCGTCGGAAGGCTTTCATCTGAAGCCCGGCGAGCGGGCGCTGGTGCCAACCGGCCTTGCCATCGCATTGCCGGATGGGTTTGAAGCGCAGGTCCGCCCGCGCTCAGGTCTCGCGGTGAAACATGGCGTGACAGTCCTCAATGCGCCCGGCACCATCGACAGCGACTATCGCGGCGAGATCAAGGTGCCGCTCATCAATTTGGGACAGCAGGACTTCGTCATCGCGCGCGGCGACCGCATCGCCCAGATGGTGATTGCCTCTGTCACCACGGCGGTGTGGCAGGAAGTGTCCTCACTTGATGAAACCGCGCGCGGGCAGGGCGGCTTCGGCTCGTCGGGCACGCGCTGATGGCCCTGTCGCCGGAAGAGATCGAGCGTTATGCCCGCCATATCGTGCTGCATGAGGTGGGCGGCCCCGGCCAGCAGAAGCTCAAGGCGGCAAAGGTGCTGGTCGTGGGGGCGGGTGGTCTCGGCGCGCCGCTCCTGCTCTATCTCGCGGCGGCCGGCATCGGCGCGATCGGCATTGTCGATGATGATACGGTTGGCCTGTCGAATTTGCAGCGCCAGGTGGTACACACCACGGCGCGCATCGGCGCCACCAAGACGGCCAGCGCCGCCGCCACGCTCAGCGCGATAAATCCGCATGTCAAAATCATTCAGCATACGGAGCGCCTGACGGCGGCCAACGCGCTCTCCATCCTGTCCGGCTATGACATCGTTGCCGATGGCAGCGACAATTTCCCCACCCGCTTTCTCGTCAGCGATGCATGTTACTTCGCCAAAAAGCCGCTGGTGTCGGCAGCGGTCGGTCAGTTCGATGGGCAGATTTCCACCTTCAAGCCCTATGAAAAAAAGCCCGACGGAACGCCGTGGCCCAGCTATCGCTGCCTGATGGGCGAAATTCCGCCGCGCGGCCTGTTCCCCTCCTGCGAGGAGGCGGGCATTCTGGGGGCACTTCCCGGCATTGTCGGCTCCATGCAGGCGATGGAGGTGATGAAAGAGATTCTGGATATCGGCGAAAGCCTCGCCGGCCGCCTGGTGATGATCGATGCCCTGTCCTGCCGCTTCTATGAAACGGCGCTGCACTGGAACCCCGATAATCCGCTCACGGGCAAAAACCCCGTCATCACGTCGCTGGTCGAAGCAAATTACGCGCCGCGTTAAGCCTTCAAATCCTCAGGCCGCGGCATGGAAATGATGTTGTAGCCCGAATCCACATAGTGGATTTCCCCCGTGACACCGCTGGACAATGGCGAGAGCAGGTAAAGCCCGGCACCGCCAACTTCTTCCAGCGTGATCGTGCGGCGCAGCGGCGCGTGCGACTGCTGGTAGTTGAACATGGCGCGCGCGTCGCCGATTCCGGCGCCTGCCAGCGTGCGCATGGGGCCAGCCGAAATGGCGTTCACGCGAACCCCTTGCGGCCCATAATCCGCCGCCAGATAGCGAACCGATGCCTCAAGCGCCGCCTTCGCCACGCCCATCACATTGTAGTTGGGCATCACCCGCACCGAGCCGCCATAGGTCAGCGTTACGATGGACCCGCCATCGGGCATGATCGCCGCGGCGCGCCGGGTGATTTCGGTGAAGGAGAAGCAAGAGATCACCATGGTGCGGGTGAAGTTCTCGCGCGTCGTATCGGCGTATTTGCCCTTCAGTTCGTTCTTGTCGGAAAAGGCGATGGCATGCACCAGAAAATCGATGCTGCCCCATTCCTTCTTCAGCGCCTCGAACACGGCATCGACGGTGGCAATGTGTTCCACATCGCACGGCAGCAGGAGTTTCGATCCCACCTCATCCGCCAGAGGTTTCACGCGCTTGCCGAACGCCTCGCCCTGATAGGTGAAGGCAAGTTCCGCCCCTTGCGCATGAAGCTGGGAGGCGATGCCCCAGGCAATCGAATGGTCATTCGCGACGCCCATCACGAGGCCGCGTTTCCCCGCCATCAACCCATGTGTCATGTGATCAGCCGTTGTAGCGTTGGAAAATGAGGGTGCCGTTGGTGCCGCCGAAGCCGAAGCTGTTCGACATGGCGACGTCGATCCTGGCATTGTCGATGCGCTGCCGCACGATGGGAATATCAGCGAACTCCGGATCGATTTCGTCGATATTGGCGCTCTCGCAGATGAAGCCGTTCTTCATCATCAGCAGGCAATAGATCGCTTCCTGCACGCCTGTCGCGCCCAGCGAATGGCCGGTGAGCGATTTGGTGGCCGAGATATTCGGAATGTCCTTGCCGAACACCTCGCGCACCGCCTCGATTTCCTTCTTGTCGCCGATCGGCGTCGAAGTGGCGTGCGGGTTGATGTAGTCGATCTTCTCTTTCACGGTGGACATGGCGAGACGCATGCAGCGCGCCGCTCCTTCGCCCGAAGGCGCCACCATGTCGTAGCCGTCCGATGTCGCGCCATAGCCGACGAGCTCGCCATAAATCCGGGCGCCGCGCGCTTTCGCATGTTCCAGTTCTTCCAGCACCACCGTGCCCGCACCGCCGGCGATCACGAAGCCGTCGCGGTTTTTGTCATAGGCGCGCGATGCTTTTGCCGGCGTGGCGTTATATTTGGAGGACATGGCGCCCATCGCGTCGAACAGCACCGAGAGCGTCCAGTCCAGTTCCTCGCCGCCCCCTGCGAACATCACGTCCTGCTTGCCCCACTGGATCATCTCGGCCGCATTGCCGATGCAGTGGGCCGATGTCGCGCAGGCCGAGGAGATCGAATAATTGACGCCCCTGATGCCGAACGGCGTGGCGAGCGTCGCCGAATTGGTGGATGACATGGCGGCGGGCACGGCGAATGGCCCCACGCGTTTTGGCCCCTTCTCGCGTGTCACGTCGGCAGCGGCCACGATGGTGCGGGTGGATGGCCCGCCCGATCCCATGACGATGCCGGTGCGGTCGTTCTTGACGTCCTTTTCCTCAAGGCCGGAGTCCGTGATGGCCTGCTGCATGGCCACATAGTTCCACGCCGCGCCGTCGCCCATGAAGCGGCGCACCCGGCGGTCGATCGAGTTCGAGATCATAGTTGGGCGCCCCATGCACCTGGCAGCGGAACCCCAGCTTCTCGTAGGAGTCGGCCTTCACGATGCCGGACTTCGCTTCCCTGAGCGAGGAAACCACTTCCTGCACATTGTTGCCGATGCTCGAAACGATGCCGAGGCCGGTAACGACGACGCGCCTCATGATATGCTCTCCTTCGTGTCTCAGGCCGCCGAGGGCTCGAACAGGCCGACCTTCATGTCGGTCACTTGATACACCACCTCGCCGTCGGCTTTCATGATGCCGTTGGCCACCGCCAGCTTCAGCTTGCGCAGGATCAGCCGGGTGATCTCGATCTCATAGGTGACGAGCTTCACGGCGGGCGTCACCATGCCCTTGAGCTTCACTTCGCCAACGCCAATGGCCCGGCCCTTTCCCGGTTCGCCCAGCCAGCCGAGGAAGAACCCCGTCATTTGCCACAGCGCATCAAGGCCCAGGCAGCCCGGCATCACCGGATCACCGATGAAGTGGCAGCCGAAAAACCAGAGGTCGGGCTTGATGTCGAATTCGGCGGTTGCCTTGCCAAGCCCCGCCACGCCGCCGGTGCTGGAAATCTCGGTGATGCGGTCGAACATCAGCATGGGCGGCGCCGGAAGCTGCGCATTGCCGGGGCCAAACAATTCGCCCCGGCCACAGGCCAGCAGGTCCTCATAGTCAAACCGGGATTTGCGCTCCGTCATTCTCTCTCGTTCTGCCCCGCCTTCGGTGGGGCTTCCTAACACATCGGTTTTGCCCATTCAAAGCCCGCAATTGCCGTGAGCGTCCGCCCGAGTTGCAGGAAACCGTTGCAATGATGTATAGATAGGGTGACATGCAGATATCTGAAATGGAACTGGCAAAAAAACTCAGGGGTGCCGGGCTCAGGCCCACGCGCCAGCGCATGGCCTTGGCGCGCATCCTGTTCGGCTCGGGCGACCGTCATGTCAGCGCCGAATCGCTGCATGGCGAGGCGGTGAACGCTCGTGTGCCGGTGTCGCTCGCCACCGTTTACAACACCTTGAACCAGTTCACCGAAGCGGGCCTGCTGCGCGAAGTGGCGATCGAAGGCAACCGGAGCTATTTCGACACCAACACCTCGAATCACTTCCACTACTTCCTCGAGGACAAGGGCCAGCTCGTCGATATCGGCTCTGACGATGTGGAAGTAAAAGGCCTGCCGCCCCTGCCGCCCGGCACGGTGGTGGATCGCATCGACGTGATCGTCCGCCTCCGCCGCAATTAGACGTCAGAACTCCACCAGCGGATCATAAAGTCCGTGCAGCCGGAGGGCCGCGGCGCGGGCGAAGGCCAATGTCAAAGCCTTGCGGCGCGACGCATGCAGCGGCTGCGCCACCGGATGCCTGAGAATGTCGGCCCCGAACTGATCGGCGATGATGAGGCCGGTGTCGGCGGGAATGAGCACATCGTCCATCGTCTGCGGAATGGCGAAATAGAGCCGGTCGCAATACTCCCAATATTCCCACCATTTGCCGTCGCTCAGGAAATCCTGCGGCGAGGACTTGATCTCGACGATCCAGATTTCACCGTCACCGTTCAGCGCCATGATGTCGGCGCGCCGCCCGCTGGCGAGCGTGAACTCCGGCAGGCAGGCAAAGCCCGAGGCGCGGAGGATGCGTCCCACGCCCCGCTGGATCATCGCCGCCGTTTCCGATTGACGGCCATCTGCACGAATTTCAGGCATGGATTTCCGTTGTGAGCCCTGGCCTCCGGCCCTAGTCTCTGCGCAGAAACTGCGCGGCCGGTCAACGGCAGGCGGACAGGGGCAGGAATGGGAATGGCGGCGCTTCTCGCCATCAGCAGGGCAATCGATTCCATAAGCCGCGTGTTCGGCGTCATCGCCACATGGCTGGTGCTGCTGGCGGCGCTCGTCAGCGCCTTCAATGCCTTTGCCCGCTACAGCGTCGGCGGCGTTCTCTATGTCGGCCAGAAGCTCGGCATTCTCGAAGGGCCGCTGACATGGCTGTTCAATCTCTACCGCGACAACTCCAACATCATGAGCGATTTGCAGCTCACCATGTTCGCGGGAATGGTGATGTTCGGCGCGCCCTGGACGCTGCGCATGAACGAGCATGTGCGCGTCGATCTCGTCTATGGCTCGGTGAGCGACCGCGCCCGGCTGTGGATCGACCTGATCGGCGGCCTCCTGTTCCTCGTGCCGATGTGCGTGGTGATGATCTATTTCACCTGGCCATGGTTCGTGGAGGCATGGACCAGCAATGAAATGTCCTCCAACGCCGGCGGCATGCCGCGCTGGCCCGCCAAGCTGTGCCTGCCGCTTGGCTTCGCGCTGGTGCTGCTGCAGGGCATCTCCGAACTGATCAAGTGCGTTGCCGGGCTCACCACCGGATATGTGCGCGGCCATACTTACGAAAAGCCGGTGCAATGATCGATTTCCTGACGCACAACATGGCGCCGCTCATGTTCGCAGGATTGATCCTGTTCATGCTCTATGGCTATCCGGCAGCCTTCTCGCTCGCCGCCGTGGGCCTGCTGTTCGGTTTTGTCAGCATCCAGCTTGGCCTGATCGCGCCGGATTTTCTCGGCAATCTCACCTTTCAATTGCACGGCGTTCTCACCAACGACCTGCTGCTGGCCATTCCCTTCTTCACGCTGATGGGCGCCATCCTTGAGCGCTGCGGGCTGGCTGAGGATCTGCTCGAAGGCTTCGGCCAATTGTTCGGAGGCGTCCGGGGCGGACTCTCCTATGCGGTGATTCTGGTGGGCGCGGTGCTGGGCGCCATCACCGGAACGGTGGCGGCGTCCGTGATCGCCATGGGTCTCATCTCGCTGCCCATCATGATGAAATATGGCTACAGCGTGCGCCATGCCACGGGCGTCATCGCCGCCTCCGGCACCATCACGCAACTGATTCCGCCCTCGCTGGTGCTCGTCGTTTTGGCCGACCAGATGGGCGTCGATGTCGGCGAAATGTATAAAGGTGCCGTCGGCGCCAGCGTCGTGCAGGTGCTGCTCTTCATGGGCTGGGTGCTGCTGTTGAGCTTCATCCGCCCGCAGGATGTGCCGGCCTTGCCTCCCGAAGCGCGCGTCTTGAAAGGCTGGCCGCTGCTGTGGCGCTGCGTGCGCGGCATGGTGCCGTCGCTGGCGCTCATCTTCATCGTGCTGGGCACGCTCTTCATGGGGCTGGCGACGGCCACCGAGGCGGGCGCCATGGGCGTCGTCGGCGCATTTGTGCTGGCGTGGATCAACGGCACGCTCACATGGCCGCTCGTCTATCAGGGCATGCAGACGACGATGCGCATCACTGCCATGGTGGTGTTCATCCTGCTGGGTTCGCGCGTCTTCAGCCTGGTGTTTCAGGGCGTGGGCGGCAAGGTGTGGATCGAGAGCTTCCTCGTCAACCTGCCCTATGGCGAAGTGGGCTTCCTGATCTTCGTGAACGCCTTTGTCTTTGTCATCGCCTTCTTTCTCGATTTCTTCGAGATCGCCTTCATCATCGTGCCGCTGCTGGTGCCCGCCGCCCATACGCTGGGCATCGACCTGATCTGGCTGGGCGTATTGCTCGGCGCCAACATGCAGACGAGCTTCATGCACCCGCCCTTCGGCTTCGCGCTGTTTTACCTGCGCGGCATCGCGCCGCCCACGGTCAAGACCAGCGACATCTATTGGGGCGCCATTCCGTGGGTCATCCTGCAGCTCATCATGGTGGGGCTGCTCATCATGTTCCCGCAGATGGTCACGGCGTTCCTGGATGCGCCCATCAAGGTTGATCCCAACATCCAGATCACCGTACCCGATACGGGCGAGGGTGGCGACCTCACAGGCCCGCCCCCCATCGATCTCAACAGCCCGCCGTCGATTAACCAATAAAGACTTTGCTGCATAAGAAAATTTCTTCGAAAAGTTCAGCGCCCTTAAAGTCAGAGGCCAACAAATATGCCGAATGACCTATTGGTGTTTCTTGTTGTTTTGGCGCTTGCCTCGCTGGTGGTTGTGTTTGCCATTCGTTCATGGCTGCGCGATTTGATGTTTTATTCGAGCAGGAGATGGGATTTTACAGAAGATAGTGGAGTAAAGCTGCGGTATGGCGTGGGGGGATCACGTGGTCGGCTTATGTCGAATAAAACACGGGTGTTGGTAGGCCTCCCATTTGTCATTTTGTATTGCATTGGCCTTATCGTATTCGCTGCTTATAAGATATTTTACATGAGCTAACTTAATGCCGGAAAGAAGTCGGGGACTGGGCGCCGGGCTGCGGCCCTTCATAGCCCTCGATCACGATCACATCGGCAACGCTCGCGGCTTTGCGGTGAACCAGTCCCGCCTGATATTCGGGCGAGGCGTAACAGGCCTGGGCGGTCGCGAGATCTGGAAACTCGATCACCACATTGCGTGACCTGGACGTGCCGTCGACGCACTCGAACGCGCCGCCCCGCACCACATAGCGCGCGCCATATTTTGCAAAGGCGATCTGGTTGGCGGCGAGATAGAGCTTGTAGGTTTCGGGATCATGCACATCGACGCGCGCGATCCAGTAGGCTTTGGCCATCATGTCCTCCCAAATGGTTCGGGGCTCCCCGCCGGGAGGAGCCCCGCGATGTGAATGCGCAGGATTTGGCTTACAGCGCCTTCTTGCGCTGCTGGCCCATCATGAAGGCGTCGAAGGTGTAGTCGGTGAACTGCTCCCACAGGAACGCGTCGGCACGATAGGCCACCATCGAATCATAGATCTTCTTGAACGCCGCGTTGGAGGCCGTGATGTCGGCATAGGTTTCATTCGCCGCCTTGAAGCTCGCCTCCATCACGTCGGCGGGGAAGGGGTGGAACTTGGTGCCCGCCGCCGCCAGCCGCTTCAGCGCCTGCGGGTTCACGTAATCATATTTGGCCTGCACATCCGCCGTCACCGCCTGGCACGCCGTCTTGACGAGCGACTGATAGACCGGCGGCAGCTCTTCCCACTTCGCCTTGTTGATCATGGTGTGCAGATAGGCGCCGCCTTCCCACCAGCCGGGATAATAATAATTGGGCGCCACCTTGTAGAAGCCGAGCTTCTCGTCGTCATAGGGCCCGACCCATTCGGCGGCGTCGATGGTGCCTTTTTCAAGCGCCTGATAGATTTCGCCGCCGGCGATCTGCTGCGGCACCACGCCCAGCTTCGAGAACACCTTGCCGCCGAACCCGCCCATGCGGAACTTGAGGCCCTGCAGATCGGCGACGGACTTGATCTCGTTGCGGAACCAGCCGCCCATCTGGGCGCCGGTATTGCCGGCCGGGAAGCCGACGAGATTATGCGTGGCATAGAACTCGTTCATGAGGTCGATGGCGCCGCCATAATACATCCACGCATTCTGCTGGCGCGAGTTGAGGCCGAAGGGCACGGCGGTGCCGAGCGCGAAGGTCGGGTCCTTGCCCCAGTAATAATAGCTGCAGGTGTGGCACATCTCGACCGAGCCCGAACCCACCGCATTGGCGGCTTCGAGGCCGGGCACGATTTCGCCCGCCGCGAAGACCTGGATCTGGAATTTTCCGTCTGTTGCCTCGCGGATATAGCGGGCGACGGTTTCGCCGCCGCCATAGATCGTGTCGAGCGCCTTGGGGAAGCTCGACGTCATGCGCCATTTGAGCTCCGGCATCGATTGCGCGATGGCGGGCGCTGCCAGGGCGGCGGTGGCGACGGTTGCGGCGCCCGTAGAGCGGATGAATTTGCGGCGGTCCATGTGGTCTCCCATTCGGTTTGCACGGCTTTTTGTTTGTCTGCACGGCGAGCCGGAACGCCTGCGCTTGACCGCTCACTATATGCGAAAGATTCCCGGCGGCAACCTCGCGCAACTGCTCAAAAAACAGGCTAGAATGGCGTCCGATTCAGGAGAACACATCATGACGGCAACACGGATCGAGCGGGACTCCATTGGCGACATGGCGATCCCCGCTGATGCGGACTACGGCAGCCAGACGGCGCGGGCGGCGGAGAATTTCCCCATCACCGGCATCCTGCTCCGGCATTATCCGGAATTCGTGCAGTCCCTCGCCATGGCCAAGAAGGCCGCCGCCATGGCCAATTGGGAACTGGGGCAGCTCGATCCCAAAGTGGCCGATGCCATCATCAGGGCCTGCGATCAGGTGATCGCCGGAGAGGGCCACCAGCACTTCATCGTCGACATGCTGCAGGGCGGCGCCGGCACCTCCACCAACATGAACGCCAATGAAGTGATTGCCAACATGGCGCTGCGCAATCTTGGGAAACCGCGCGGCGATTATGCCGCCGTCAATCCCAACGATCATGTGAACCTGTCGCAGTCCACCAACGATGTCTATCCCACCGCCGTGCGCCTCACCATCCTGCGCAGCTGCCCGGAACTGATCGAGGCGCAGCAGGCGCTCCGCGATGCGCTGATGCAGAAGGCCGTGGAGTTCGATGACGTCATCAAGGTGGGGCGCACGCAATTGATGGACGCGGTGCCGATGCGGCTCGGTTCCGAGTTCCGCGCCTTCGCCGTCACCATCGGCGAGGACATCGAACGCCTGCGCGAATTCTCGAACCTGCTGCGCGAGGTGAACCTCGGCGGCACCGCCATCGGCACCGGCATCAACACGCCGGAAGGCTATTCGGTGAAGGTGATCCAGCATTTGTCTGATGTGTCCGGCGTGGCGCTCACACCGGCGGCGGATTTGATCGAAGCGACGTCAGATCTGGGCGCCTTCGTCACCTTCTCGGGCGTGCTCAAACGCATCGCCGTCAAGCTCTCCAAGATGTGCAATGATTTGCGCCTTCTCAATTCCGGCCCGCGCGCCGGCTTGGGCGAAATCCGCCTGCCCGCCGTTCAGGCTGGCTCCTCCATCATGCCGGGCAAGGTCAATCCGGTCATCCCCGAGGTCGTGAACCAGATCGCCTATCAGGTGATCGGCAATGATTTGACCGTCACCATGGCGGCGGAAGCGGGGCAGTTGCAGCTCAATGCCATGGAGCCGGTGATCGTGCTCAACATCCTGCAATCCATGCGCATGCTCATCCGCGGCCAGCGCACGCTGCGCGAAAAATGCATCATCGGCATCGAAGCCGACCGCGAGCGCTGCCGTGAATTGCTGGAAGGCTCGCTCGTCGCCGTCACGGCCATCAATCCCTATATCGGCTATGGCGCCGCCAGCCAGGTGGCGAAGGAGGCGTTGAAAACACGGCGCTCCATCCGCGAGGTGGTTCTGGCCCACGGGCTGATGACCGAGGCGCAGCTGAACGATGCCTTCTCGACAGAGAATCTTCTCGGCCAGCACCGGAAACGCTAGCGCTGCGACAGCACCGGGTGGCCGATCTCGCGCAGCAGCTTGCGCCGCATGGCTCCGGCATAGTCATCATAGGAATTGGCTGTCACGACGAAACTGTCAGGGCCCGCCTTGACCGCGTTCTCATAGTAGCTTCCCACGAACGCATCCTGATTGGTGATCGCGAGCCCGTTGACGGTGATGTGCAGCCGGAGCGCCAGTGCATGGGCTTCCGGCAGCATCACGGCGCCGCTCGATGGCGTTTCTTCGCCATCGCCTGAGACATCAACAACCTTGCGCGCGCTGGTGAATCCGTTGCCGTCAAAGCTGCGTATCGCCGCGGCAATGCCGTCGCCAATGCTGGTGGCGCCGTTCTGCGCGCGGGGAAAAACTCCACCTTCCGTGCAAAGGCTTCCGCCTGCCGGGCCGTGCCAATGGCAAACCAGCCGCTTTGGCTCTGCGGTTCCTGATAATCCGCCCACACCAGAAGGTTCACGGCGATCTTTCCCGCAGGGCCATCCTCGATCGCTTTCAGGATAACAGGGTCACGGAACGCCAGCGCGATGCCTTGAAGCTGCAGGGCATATTCTTGAGGGTCAACGCTGCCGGATGCATCTACGGCCAGAACCAGCTGAAGATCGACAGGCTCCACGGCTTTGGCCGGCGAAGCCGCCGCCACGATGAGAAGACCGCCCGTCAGCAAGAGTTTTCCCATGCGTCACTTTAACAGGATCGGGGCGCAATGTATGCCGCATTTTCGCCCCGGATGATGCCGGTTGCACAATGCCCGTCCTTCAATTTGAGCAGACCCGTTTAACCGCCGTTCAGTGCGTCCCTTAAGCCATCCTCCAGCCTTGCGGGCTATGATCGGCCCATGACCCATGAAGCCGCCAGCGAACGGCGTGCCGCGCTACGCCACAAGGTTTTGAAAACCGGCAAGCTGATCCTGCCGCATTCGAACGCCGTGGTGGATGCGGTGGTGACGGATATTTCCCTCACCGGGGCACGGCTTCAGCCGCCTTCGGGTTTTCCGTTGCCGGAGCTTTTCGATCTCTATCTTCCCGATGAGGCGATCCGCGTAGCCAGTGAAGTCACCTGGCGTGCAGGCGATGAAGTGGGCATCCGCTTCACCGCTGTGGCGCGTCCCTTTACGCTGGACGAGCGGCACGGATCGGCGCCCAGCCTTCTCAGGAGCGACAACAGCAACAGCGGCATCCCGGCGGCGCACCGTCTGGCCAATGCGCCGGATCCGCAATCGCTCCACATCCATCCCGATTTCCGCCTGGGCTACGAAATGCATCCGCTGGATTCTGATCGGGGCGATTGCCTGGTTGAAATCCATCTCACCAACAACGGCGAAATCGGCGCCTGCCATCCCTTCATCTGCCTGCCGTCGCTCGGCCTCCATATCGTTCCGGCCGAAGGCTGGGACATGCGCGAGGTAACGTCGGTGCGCCGCATGCTGCGGATCGGCCAGCCGTCCAGCGCAGTTCTTGAACAGGGCGCAAGCGTTCATTGCTGCACGGTGAAGCTTCCCTTCTCAAGCAGTGACGGCGGCGTGCTTGAATATGAAGTGGGAAGCCGCCATCCGCTGGAAACCCTCCCCGATCTGCGCCTCACCTGCACGGCCGGCGCCGGGAACTATCCCACCGGACGCCTGCCGCTCATCGTTCCGGCAGATGTCATCAGCAACTATCTCCGCGATCTGAGCGCCGAGGGCCGCCTTCCGGCTGAAATCGCAGCCGCAAAACGCTAAGCCCCAGTTTATTGTGTCTTTCGCAGCGGGGCGACGTCCGCTGCCGTAACAGCGCCCGCGGAATTGCCCCAGCCGCTGCGCAGGAAACTTTCCAGCACAGCCACATCATCGTCTGAAAGCCGGTTGGCAAAGGCGGGCATGCGAAGCCGGGCGGACCGCGCTGCCGTCGAAGGCATTTCCGCGCCGTTGAGGATCGTATCGGTCAAGCCGCCTGTCTGTTTCGCCGTCACCAGCGCATTGCCGACGAGCGACGGGAACACCGATGCCGCGCCCTTGCCATCCGCCATGTGGCAGGCCGAACAATTGTTGAGATAAAGCTGTTCGCCCAGCGACAGATCAGTGGCTGCCTTGAGCTTCGTGGTCGTCGGGTCATTGGCCGCCGCGATGCGGTCAGCGACTTTCTGGTCCGCCGGCGCGGGCGGTTCGGGCGTCGGCGCTGTTTCTCCAATGGCGCGCAGATAGGCCACCATCGCCTTGGCGTCATCGGGCGTCATATATTGCAGCGATTCTTCGACAGCCAGTTTCATCTCGCCCGAGACAACGTCATGGCTGTTGCGCCCGGTGGTGAGATAGTCGAGCAAATCCTGGTCCGACCACTTCATCAGCGCCGAATGCGCGGTGCGCAAATCGGGCGCCGGCCAGTTGCCGATCACCCCGCCGGTGAGGAATGTGGCGGACCCTGCATCGGTGCCGTTCTGCGACATGATGGGCGTGCGCGGGCTGTGGCAGGCGGCGCAATGGCCGGGCCCCTCCACCAGATAGGCGCCGCGCGCCAGCACCGGGTCGGCGGCAATCTTGTCCGGCTTCGCCTTGAACCCGGCTTCGCCCAGCGCCGCCCAGTTCCACACGCGAATGCCCCAGCGCTGGTTGAATGGGAAAGAAAGGGCCGTGCGTTGAGTACGGTTGGAAACCGGCTTCACGTCATGCATCAGATAATCATAGATCGAGCGGATATCCTGCTCCGACAGCTTGCGGTAATTTTCATAAGGCATGGCCGGGTAAAGATGCCTGCCGCCCTTGCCGATGCCATCCACAAGCGCGCCGCGGAACTCATCAAGGCTCCAGGCGCCGATGCCGGTGTCTTTGTCCGGCGTGATGTTGGACGCCCAGATGGTGCCCATCGGGCTGTCGATCGCCCGCCCGCCGGCCAGGAATGCGCCGCCGGGGGCCGTGTGGCAGGCCGCGCAATCGGCCATGCGCATGGCATATTCGCCCTGCCCTGCCGCGGGCTTCCAGTCAGCGGCGAGGTTTTCCGTGGGCTTCGTCAGTTCGGCGGGCACATAGATGATCGCCAGAATGGCAATCACCGCCAAAGCGGCCAGCCCGATGATGACGCGGAGAAATGTTTTCATGGCATCGCCTCCTCACATCAAAGCCCGGGGATTCTTGAGATAGTCCGTACGCAGAGCATGTGCCGCCCAGTAGGCTAGCCCGCCCAGCGGGCCGGTGGGATTGTATTGCGTGTTCTGCGGGAAGGCGGAGGCGCCCATCACCCACACATTATGGCAGTCCCAGGATTGCAGATAGCGGTTCAGCGCCGAGGTCCTGGGATCGGTTCCCATGATCGCGCCGCCAACGTTATGCGTGGACTGATAGGCCGTCACGTCGAAATGATCGCCCGGCTTCTTGTAGCCCGAAGCCATGAAATCGGGGCTCATCGCCTTGGCCATTTCCTCGATCTTGCCGCGCATGAACTGCGTCATGCGTATGTCATTGTCCTTCCAGTCGAAGGTCATGCGCATCAGTGGCCGCCCATATCGGTCCTTGTAGGTCGGGTCGAGGTCGAGATAGGTGTCGCGATAGGCCATGTTGGAGCCATGGGTGGCGATCGACATGTTGTGGCCGTACCAGTCATGCACCGCCTGTTTCCATCCGCCGCCCCATGAGGCCGTTCCGGGCGGCAGCGACATCTGCTCGATGGGCCGCCCGCCCGTGTGCGCGCCGGTGATATAGCTGCCGCCGATGAAGCCTTCCTTGGCGAAATCGATCTGCCCGATTGAAAAATCGTCCATCGACATGCCGGCCGATCCGGTGCCCACGAAAGGATTGAACACCTTGTCACGGAACCACATCGAGGTGCCGCCCGTCACCTGATAGGAATAGTTCCGCCCGATCACGCCTTCGCCTGTCGCGGGATCATAGGGCTGGCCGATCTGGGATAGCAGCAGCAGGTGCACATTGTGCAGCGAGAAGGCGCACACCAGCACAAGGTCCGCCGGCTGGAACACCTCTTCGCCCGTCTTGCCGTCGATATAGGTCACGCCAGAAGCCGTCTTGCCGTCCGGCGATTTCTCGATCTTCAGAACTTCCGAATTCACCTTGTAGGAAAAATTCGGCATGCGCTTCAGCGCGTCGAGAACGCACACCTGCGGACTCGACTTTGAATAATTGTTGCAGCCATAGCGCTCGCAGAAGCCGCAATAATTGCAGGGTCCCATCTGCATGCCATAGTCGTTCACATAAGGAACGGAGGCGTGGCCTGAAGGCCTGGGAAACGGGTGATAACCCATCTTGCGCGCCGTCTCGGCGAAGAGTTCGGAATCCCAGGTGTTCTTCATCGGCGGCATCGGATAATCGGTGGAGCGCGGCGCCTCAAACGGATTGCCGCCTTCCTGAATCTTGCCGTTCAGATTCCCGGCCTTGCCAGCAATGCCCGCTACACGCTCGAACTTGGCATGGAAGGGGTCAAGCTCCGCTGCCGTCACGCCCCAGTCCTGCAACTGCATGCCTTCCGGAATGATCTTGGCGCCGAAATTTTCTTCCACATAGCTCTTGAGGCGGAGTTCAACCTCCATCTGCCGCCATGTCTGGCCGTTCCAGTGCACGCCGGCACCTCCCACGCCATCGCCCGGCAGGAACGCGCCGAGATGGCGATAGGGCAAAGCCACCTGATCGGTTGTGTGGCGGATGGTGAGGGTGGATTTCGCTGGCTTCTGCATCAACCCGTAGCGGATGCCGTATTTCAGTTCATCGAAGGCCTCGGGATATTGAAAGTCGGGCACCGTGTTGCGGTCTTCGCCGCGCTCGAGCGCCAGAATATTCAGCCCTTCCTGCGCCAGTTCCATGCCGAGGATCGAGCCTGTCCAGCCCAGCCCAATGATGACAACGTCTTTTTTCGGATCGGTTCTCGAAGCCATGGTTCAAGCCCTCTCACCGCTGAGTGACACGGGGCCTGGCGGATATTTTGCGTTGGGCCGGCCCACCCATTCGGTGAAATTGCCGCGCGCACCCGGAAAGCCAATCCATACCCAGGCCTGCATCTTGTAATTGCCGCCGTGGCTCGGGTCGGCGAAATAGCCTTCCTTTGTGTTGGCCAGCAGGAACGAAAAAAAGTCACGCAGTTCCGGCTCAAGCTTCGCCTCGCCCTTCTGCAGGGAGGTCAGCGCCTGGTCCTGCTTTTCGGCGGGCAGTTTGGCGAACGCATCGCCATGCGTGGTCTTGCACCACGCGTCGAAGGCAGGGATCGCTTGCCGGTAAATCTCCGCCGGCGGCAGCGGGCTCTGGAAGCCGAGCGTCGGTTCGGCCGCGGGCTGGTACGGCCCAACCATGTACCAGTCCGTGCCCTTGCCGAAATCGCCAGCCAACTGCCGGTCTATATACACCGGCACGCGGCATTCAATGGCGCCGGGGCCGTTGCCATCGGATGGGATAAGGCGGGCGCACGCCGCCATCACGAAGGCCCATTCATCGGCATTCAGATATTCAGGCTTGTACTGGTCGAGCGGCGGCAGATCCTTCATCGCCTCGGCGCGGGCCTGAAGCGGCATCGGGATCAGTGTCGCGCTGGCTGCCGTGCCCAGAAGAAATCCGCGCCGCGATGTGTGGCTGGAGTTGTCCATCATGGCCTTGTCCTTTTACCTGAGCGTCGAAAGCTGGGTTTGGCTGGGATGATGTTTGGCCGAAAGATTTGGCCAAGCTGATGAAAGATCAGTCTATCATTCTGAAGCAGTGCGGAAAGTAAATTGGCTCCATGGAAATGGATACCTCATATGCCGCAATATCAGGGATCGCTTCCGGGCCTTGCGCGTTAAATACAATGTCCATTTTTTAACGGAGCAATCACCCGGCGGAAATTTTCTCTTGTGAAACAGAAACTGGTGCAGAGCCGTCAGAACTTTCCGCAATCGCTGGGCGGCGCTTCATTGGCGAAGCGTTTGGCCATCCATTCCACCGCATTGTGGGCGGCATCGCGGGCGATGAAAGCGTGGGTGACGCCGTCATACATCTTGAACTTTACCGCGCTGCCGCGCTGGCACAAGGATTGCGCATAGGCTGCCGTCACCTGCGGCCGCACCAGCCCGTCCTTGCTGCCTTGGACGACGAAAACCGGAATATCGGCGGGAAGGGGGCCGGGCGTATTTTCACGCAAAAGACGCTTCCAGGGTTCGACCTGTGACAGGTCGCTGACACTCAGAAATCCCTTTTCAAGCTCTTTAGTCGGTCCGCGCCGGGTGAGCATGTCGAACCAGCGCTCGATGCAGAGATCCGCCAGCTTGTCGATGACGGGCCTTGCCTCAGGCAGGACGACCGGATCAAGAGAGGCATCATAAACGCGCGACCATGACCACAGCGTCATGGCGGTAATGTTGTTGCCGCCGCCCGTGCCCTGGTCATCCTGCATGAGCGTTGCAAGTTCCGTGGCGGGCGCGGCAACCGCAATACCGGCAAGATGTAGCTCTGGTGCATAGGATTTGGCCAGCAGCCCGGAAAACAGCGCGGCATGGCCACCCTGCGAATGGCCCCAGACGGCATAGTCCAGCGACGCCTCGGCGCCCGGCAGCCGCCGCGCCGCCCTTACGGAATCGAGCACCGCATGCCCTTCGCTGGCGCCCACCAGATAGGGATGAACCTCAGGCGTGCCGAGGCCCGGATAGTCCGTGGCCGTGACGATATAACCCTGGTCGAGCAGTTCCTTCAGGCCCTGCACGGAGTCAAAGAACACATGCGCCAGCGACGGCGCGCATTTCTCCACCACGCCCGTGGTCGGATGCGCCCAGGCGACGATGCGCCGCCCCCCCGGCGGGATGGGCGCTGCGGTGGGAATGATGACGACGCCGGAGACCATAACTTCAGCACCATTTTCATCGGTCGAGGTGTAGAGAATGCGATAGGCGGCGGACCCATCCGGCGCACCTTCCATGGGCTTGGCGCTGATGAGCGCGCCCGCTGCCGCAAAGGCATTGGCGGGCAGGAATGCCGCCGCAGTCAACATCACGCATGCCATTGCGAAAAAGCGGCAGGTGGATGACAAAAGCCTGCGCGGAAGGTGCATTTGCATTTTTAAGCCCCAGGGTTACAATTTGAAAATTGGATATGCGCATCTCCGCCGCCTGGCTGCGGCGGAGCGTGCTGCGATACAATTTATTTATTGCTGCAAGTTCCAAACGCCGCAAGCGAGGAGTCGGCGGTGGACATCATCAGAGAGGCGATTTCCGATTTGTCGCTGATCATCAGTTGCCAGCCATATTCGCCGTCGACGCCGTGCAGAACCAATTGCTGTTCCGTCTTGACGATCTGATCAGCATGGTCGGTGCGCGCATAGCCTGTTTCATCCACCGCAGCCACGACGCTGTTCTCGAAATCGACAGTCACTTTCAGAGGCAGTTTCATACCGTCGATCTCGCTGCCGGACTTGCACTTGCCGTCAGCATCGCAGGCCGTCATGTGCTTCATCTCGCAGCGAAGCGTCGGGATGGGCGGCGGGTTAGTAGAGGCTGCTTCATCTGCCAGCGCCACCGTTGCGGTAGAAAGGCTGAACGCAGCGATGCCGAACACCACAAAAGATTTTATGGACATGATTCATCCTCTCCCGATCAATACACGCAATACCAGGGTTTCACGCCAACCGGGCACACCGGATAGGCGGGATAGGCGGGATAGACAACCGGCGGATAGACCGGCACTGGGTGCGGCGGATAATAGTAGGGCGGAACATAGGCGGGCGCAGCAACAGCGGCCCCCGCGATGGCTCCGGCAACAAATGCCCCGCAGCCCCAGCAGCCGTGCCGCCAGTAATGCGCCGAGGCGCTGTCTGTCAGCGAAAAAACCCCCGCTGTAAGACCCATGGCAACAATAGCGGCCCGCATGGGAAGGCTTAGCGTCTTGGACATGCTCTTTCTCCTCTTAAAATACAAAGTGTGAGTTGCCGTTTGGGGCCTGGTTGAGGCGCGCTCCTTATCCTTAGGCCCGATAGATGGCCTGCATGGCGTCATGCAGTTTCAGCGCCAAGGGTGAGGATACGTATTTATCGGTAATGACTTCAATGTAAACTCCCGTGCTGGCATTTCTCGCCCTTGCCATGGCATCGTCCAGTTCCGCGCAAGTGGTCACGCGCAGGCACATCCAGTCTTCACAGCCGAAGGCATGCGGCAGTTCCGTATAGTGCCACTGAGCGAGATCATTATAGGCAATGTCCGGGTCCTTGCAGAGCAGGCGCTCGATGAGATATCCGTCATTGTTCAGCACGAATACGATGGGTTTCAGCCCCAGCCTGGCAAATTGCCCGAGTTCCTGAACGGTGAGCTGGTGCGACCCTTCGCCGGTGATGAGAACAGTCCGGCGCCCGGGCGCTGCGGTAGCAGCGCCAACTGCAGCTGGCGTGGCCCAGCCGATCGAACCCCAGAGCGTCTGATTGTGGAAAGACGCGCCTTTCGGCAGCAGCGCAAAACCCAGCCCCATGGATGCGGTGCCGGTTTCGGCAATCACCACATCGCCGGCCTCAATGAGCTTTGCCCAGCGGGGATAAAGCGCATCGGCGGTAATCGGGTCTGCACCCGATCCTTTGGCGGCGCCCAGTTGCGAGGGTTTTCTCTTTGGCCAGTCGCGGCGTGAGAGCCGTGCGGCAAGCGCCGCGAGCAGGTCTCCAAGTTCGACATTGGCGAACGTCTTTGCGCCGATGCGTGTATGGTGATGGCCAATATAAATTGTCTTGGCGGGATCAAGGCGGGCCGTGAACACACCACTGTTGAAGTCGGTCAGCGGCGCGCCGATATCGAGAACCAGATCGGCATGTTCGACGAACTTCTGCACCTCGGGCTCCAGCAGGCTGCCATCATACATGCCGATATAGCCGGGATGCTGCTCGTCCAAAACGGACTTGCCCATGAACATGGTGGCGAACGGAAGTCCTGATGCGTCGAGCAGTTCTGACAGCGCAGAGGATTGACCCGTGCGCCCCACCAGCATGCCCGCCAGCACGACAGCAGTTTTTGCCTTGGACAGCGCTTCAAGGATCGCAGCGCTGACTTGCGCCAGCGCTTGCGCATCGCTCGGCGGCATCGGGATGGGTTCGGCGGTATCAAGAACCGGCTTCAGCGCCAGGTCGGCCGGGAATCCCATGTAGACGGGGCGGCGATGGTAAAGCGCTTCAAAAATCAGCCTTTCAGTTTCGCGCGCCGCAGTCTCTGGCATCATGACCGCGGTTGCGGCGGTGACCGGCTCGCTCATCCGGCGAAACAGATCAAACTCGCCATTGCCAAGCGTATGGTGCACTGCCTTGCGGCCGGCCTGGGTCGCCATGTTCGGCATGCCCACCAGATGAAACACCGGCAGATGCTCGGCATAGGATCCGGCGATGGCATTGATGGCGCTCAGCTCGCCAACCGCGAATGTTGTGCAAACCGCGCCAACACCTTTGATGCGGGCATAGCCATCCGCGGCATAGGCTGCGTTCAGCTCATTGGTGCAGCCGATCCAGCGCATGCGCGGATCATTGCAGATGGCGTCATTGACCGGAAAGGCATAGTCACCAGGAACGCCGAACACATCGGCAATTCCGATCTCCCTCAGGCGGGAGAGGGCATATTCGATAACAGTCTTGGTCATGGCTTTGGTCCTTCAGATCAGTTTTGAGCGAGAGCAATTTGGGAACGCATGGAAGGCCGCGCCCTGTGAAGAAGGAACAGCGCGATATTCCAGCAGATTGAGGTGAGCAGGCCGAGGCCCAGCGCGGGCCATGAGCCGAGCGGCTCGGCCAGCCGGTTCACGACGAGGAAGGCCAGCGAAATACCGGCAAGGCCAGGAGCAGAGTGGGCAAGCACGGCGGCTGCAGCCTTTCCGCCGTGCCGAAAGTGTATGATGCCCGCCATGGTGACGAAAACGATGGGGAAGCAGGCTAGAACGCCCGTCACCGCGGGCGAGGCGATGAGGCCCGCAATCTCGACGGCGGCGACAACCACCGCGACACTGGCGGCCCGCAAGGTGATGTCAAGCGCGCTCGCCCGGGATGCAGGGACCTTCGCGTCTCCCAGGTGATAGGTCAGGGCGATGCAGAGCGGGAACGCCACAAGGTTGAGGATCAGGGCGGTGGCGATGCCGCGGTCGCTCCACAAAGTAAGGACGGCATAGACGGCCCAGATGGCGAGAGCGAGGCCCATGCAGGCCAGCGCATGAAACCGTTGCGCAAGCAGGGCATAGCTCGCCACAAAGAGAAGTGTCGGCACGATCTCGCCGAGGCTCGACAACGCCGTCCCTGCGATAAAACTCGTAGGATGGTTCAGCGCGATGAAGGCAAAAGCAGGGCCGCTCGCCAGCGGCAGCGTCGCCACCAGGCCACCGACGACAGGCCCGGCGCGCTCTGCAATCAGCGTCGCGCCCACCACAAGGATCGCGGCAATGGCCATTTTTGGCAACAGCGTGAGTGCCAGGGAAGATAACTCGATCATGGCCGCAATCCTGTGTGATGGGAGCAGGTAAACGTCAGAACGCCGATGCCTTGGCGAGCGCTTCGGTATAGACCGGCACCACAAGGCGCTCGATCTGTGACTGCTGCTGCGCGCCGAATACATCGTGTTCATCCACCGATGCTGAAATATTCGGGCGGTCGATGGAAATCTTGATGGCATTGCAGCTGTCGACAAAGAAGGTGCCGACGATCTGCTTTTCGGGAAGCCCCAGGATTTTCGCGATGCTGCCGGCGTGGAAGACGTTCGACCGCAGGCCCGTTTCATAGTGTTCCGGCGAGTTGAAGATGATGTCGAAGGTCAGCCGGTTGATGCCCGCGTCCTTCGAACGGATGACCACGGCCAGATCAAGAAGCCGCTGGTCGCCATGCCTGAGGCCCGCCGGAGGCACATCGGATATGCGCGACAGGGAGCGGTCGTCAAGATTTCCATTATAACCGGTGATGCCGATATCGAAATAATTTGGCCGTGCCGACCGGGTCTTTGTCCACACGTTCCCGTTCGCCTGATAATAGGTGATGGGGAACATCGTTTCCTTGATCACGCTCTCGTTCTGCAGGAGATGATAGAGCGTCCACTCATAGGCATCCGCGGCATCAAGGTTGAACAGCGAGCCGGGCTGCGCGGGGACAATCGAGGTGACCTTCGCCACATCCTTCGCATGACGCTTCGCCAGCAATGCGGGATCGCGGTCAACGGTGCGGATGAGCGCCACCGGGCTGCAGGCATCGGCATCGATGATCTCGTAGCGGGCGTTCGCCAGCGCATCGGGAAACTCCTCCCGGATCAACTTCAGCACGGCGCCTTTCACCTTGGCGTAGTTCTCGAAGAACACGGGATCACGCGTGCCACTTGGCACAACGGCGCCAAAGCTGCCATCCGCGCGCTGAAACGAGACGAGATTCGGAGACATCGGATAGGCGATATTGCCGGCTGTCGCCTTGCGGCCGGGATAGCCATAGTGGATGAGATAATGCGTCAGCAGGCTGGCCAGCAGCACCGCGCCCTCTTCCGTCTTGGAGGTTGTTTCGATGATGATGCCCAGTTCGCGCTCGTCGCCGGAAACGGGACGGGCCTGAACGCCGTTGCGGCCATAGACGAGAACATCGGCGGGCACTTTTGGCAAATCGGCCTGATCGATGCGCAGCAGCGACACTTTCCGCGCCCCGAGGCGGCGCGCGCCTTCGAGCTTGATGCTCCACGGCCAAGGCTTTGATGAACGCACGAACTGGCTGTTGCGGATTCCGGCGGTGCGCGAGTCCTTGGCGAAGAACTCCGTTTTCTCCATCACCAGAATGCCTTCCGGATAGAACTGCAGCTGCGGATGGCTTTCTTCATAAAGGGAATGCGCGGCGATCGAATAGGGTGTGCAGCGCCGTTGCGGGTTGGGAGCGACGAAAAGCGCCGAACCGTCATCATAGATTTCCGCCACCAGACAATCCGACGGCGAACCGGGATCGCAAGCCAGCGCCCCGCATTCCAGCACATGGCCGACGTGATAGGCGATGCCGGGATCGATGCCGCGCCGGATCATGTCAGACGCAAAAAGGGCGATATCGCACGAGCGCCCAGCGATCACATATTGCGCTCCGCTCTCAAGCGCGGTGATGAGCGGATGAATGCCCATCTGGCCCACAATTGTGCTTTCGCGGAGCGCCTCCTCGGAAAGCTCAGGCCCAGCACCTGTTGCACGAAGAGTCCCGGCGCGGAATTCCTTGATAACGATCTCGGGGGCAAGCTCGGCGCCGATCACCGCCACCTTGGCGTCCTTGACGCCCAGTTCCGCGAACACCTCCTTGGCCACGTCAAGCATATAAGCGATATTCCGGTCACCGCCTGCCATGCCGGACGAGCCGAGGATGACGGGCGCGCCGGTCTTCTGCGCCGCTTCCACCATGTGGCGCCAGTCCGCCTTCACGGCCTCGCGCTCGAAATATTCCGTGCCGGTTCCGAGATAATAAGGGCCTGCATCCATCGAGCCCGCATCAGAGATGATGGCATCAATGCGCCCCTGAAGGGCCGTTTCAAGAGATTCCTTAGGATACCCGTAAAGATGAGAACTCCTATGTTATTGAAATTGATGCATAGAGCACCATCAGGCCGCTGAACGTGCGGCGCGGCCTTGTTGCCCGCGCGGGCCCCGGCGGATTCCTCGCGGTGTGCCGGGAGCGGCAGCCCTCGCCCTTCACAGTGTTCGGCGAGCGGAAATTGACGGCACTTCAGCCAGTGATTTCAGCGGCTCTCGCACTCAAGCAGTGCCTTTTCATTCGCAAAACTACACCGCTTCTCTGGAGGCCACCTTCGAGGCACGATGCGTCGTGACCTGCTCCCCTGAAATGTCCCCGGTTTGCGGTTAGTCTGTTCTCTGGAAATGAGACGGACGATGAAGAAGAGCAGGTTCACCGAGGAACGGATCATTTCGATCCTGAAGGAGCATCGCGCTGGCTTGTCGGCGGCGGATCTGTGCCGGAAGCACGGGATCAGCGATGCGACGTTCTACAAGTGGCGTTCGCAATATGGCGGCATGGAAGTGTCCCAGGCCCGGAAGCTGAAGGCTCTGGAAGAAGAGAACGCCAAGCTGAAGAAGCTGCTGGCGGAGTCGATGATGGATGCCTCGACACTCCGCGAGATGTTGTCAAAAAACTTCTGACGCCCAGTTCGAGGAGGAATGCCGTGGATTGGGCGATGAAGGAGAAGGCGTATAGCCAGCGCCATGCCTGTGCCCTGGTGGGGATCGATCCGAAGGTCTACCGCTACCAGTCACAGCGCCCTGACGATGCTGGCTTGCGGCGGCGGCTGAAGGAGCTTGCCAGCCAGCGGCGGCGGTTCGGCTACCGGCGGCTTCACATCCTGTTGGAGCGTGAAGGCGTCCATGTGAACTGGAAGAAGCTGTATCGGCTCTATCGCGAGGAGCGTCTTACGGTCCGCAAGCGTGGCGGCCGGAAGCGGGCTCTTGGCACCAGGTCGCCCATGAACATCCCGCAGGAGCCGAACCAGCGCTGGAGCCTGGATTTCGTGTCCGACGCCCTGACCGATGGCCGACGGTTCCGGGTGTTCTGTGTCATCGACGACTTCAGCCGGGAATGCCTCGCCGCCGTCGCCGACAACTCGATCTCCGGCCACCGAGTTGCGAGGGAGCTGGACCGCATCGTCGAAAGCCGTGGCTGTCCCCTGATGGTGGTGAGTGACAACGGCACGAAGCTCACCTCGAATGCCATCCTGCAGTGGCAAGAGGAACACGCCGTCGAATGGCACTACATCGCCCCCGGCAAACCCATGCAGAACGGCTTCGTCGAAAGCTTCAACGGCCGACTGCGCGACGAGTGTCTCAACGCGCACTTGTTCGTAAGTTACCGGCAGGCGCAGAACATCATCGAAGAATGGAGGACCGACTACAACCAGAACCGCCCACACACGAGCCTGAACGGGCTCACCCCAGTCGAGTTTGCAAACCGGTCCAACATGGACCAAAACCTGAACAGGACCAACCTATAAGCGAGGGCATTCAGGGAAGCAGGTCAGACAGTTGTGGAGGAGTTGTAGGGCGGTCATGAGGCACTGCTTAGGTGCAGCGGCCTCTGCCGGATGGCTCCCTGCGCATCGTGGCGAAGGGCGAGAAGCAGGACGGGTGAGTTTCACCGTTCCGGAATCTCCAGAGCAAAGGATACCCGTTCGTGGCGCGGGTTCTCGTGAACGGCCTGGTAAGGCTGAAGCCGCTTTTTAATCAAAATACCCCAGCGCAACTGTCATGAGACCGGGATGAAAGCCGGGCTTCCAACACACGATAGAGCGAAGAATACAGCGAATGAGAACGCAAAACCCATGCGGCGCTGGCATGCTTGAATGCGTCCATTGATCACACTGACGGTGATCTGACAGCCTTGATCGTTATCTGTGCGAGAGCCGCCGCCAGGGTGGTGTCACTCAGGAAAATGATATGAAAACCCTTACGATGACCGCTGCATTTTGTGCCGTATTTTCCGTCGCGGCCAACGCCAGTCCCAATTGCACAGACCGGCCAAAGTCAGAGTGGATGACAGAAGCCAAGATGAAAGGAATCATCGAGAGCCTGGGATACAAGGTAAAAACCTTTGAGATCACCGGAAGTTGCTATGAAATCTATGGCAAAGACAAAAGCGGCGAGCGGGCCGAGGTCTATTTCAATCCTTTGAATGGCGGAATTGTCCAGAAGGACGATTGAACTCGATGAAGTATTTGTCAGAGGATCAAGAGGAGGGCGCGGGCCCTCCTCTCACGCGGAATCAGATCGTGGTCTGGGACCCGGTGGTAAGGTCGTTTCATTGGACGATCGTAACGTGTTGTGTGCTGAATCTTTTCATTCTCGACGAAGGAAAATACTGGCACCGGGTCACAGGGTATGTGGTTTTTCTGGCTCTCATCGTGCGCCTCTTCTGGGGATTTTGTGGCTCCCGGCACGCACGTTTTGCCGACTTCTTTCCAACACCGGCGAAACTCGCCGCTCAACTCAAAGGCATTTTGAGCGGTGCCGAACCACGCTATATCGGACACAGTCCCGTTCGGGCCTTGATGCGCAGATCGCCCGTCTCTGCCATGCCTGTTCTCGAATACTCGAACCTCAAGATGGATGTGGCCTCGCGCACGGCGGCATGCTCAGGGTTGTCTCTCGCACTGACGAATTCCGAAGCCTCGGTTTTGGAGTTGCTCTTGCGGTCCGCGGGAACGGTCGTTGCAAATCAGAAACTTGAGCATGCCCTGTCGGACTTTTCAGCGGAGCGGAGCAAAAACGCAATTGAGCTGACAATATCGCGGCTTCGGAAGAAGCTGACAGCCAAAGGCGCAACCGTCGCAATCGAGCCCATCAGGGGTGTGGGTTACCTTCTTCGCGGAACGCGACCGTGAACAGAGGGACTCCGACACTAGGCTCCGTTTTGGTCACAAGGGTCTTTTTCTTTGCCATTCTCGCCATGCTCCTGCAACTGGCCGTGGTGTTTCTCAACTACTACTGGAATGTCGGAGAGCTTTCGCGGCTCTATGTGGAACAGGAGACGGAGCGGCTTGCCGAAGGCATTCAGGTAAGAGATTCGATTGTCACCTATCATCTGCCGGCATATCTCGCGGACCGATACGAAGGACCGCAAACCGGCTATGTGGCGCGGATACGGAAAGCTTCGGGTAGCCTGATTTTCAATTCCTGTGACGATGCCTGCGAAGGGCGTTTCCTGCCCATTGAAGTTCATCCGCCCGATTTTTGGCTTCGAACTGTCACTCCGGGCAAACCGCTCGCTCTTGTGGGGGGCAGGGCGTTTTCTATCTCTGGCCAAGTGTTTGTCATTGATGTGGAAACTGCCGGTGACCCGCAGGATGTCGTGCGATCCGTCCTTCTGAATGAAGTTCTGGAGCACATGATCATTCCCATGGGAATACTGCTGGTTCTGGTTCTGGGCGCCACCACGCTCTCTGTCCGGCAGGCATTGAAACCTGTTCACAGAGCCGCGGCGGCGGCGGAAGTCCTGGATCCGCTGGATGCACGTTCGCATTTGCAATCTGAAGGCATGCCTCAGGAGATCGCTCATCTGACGAATGCCGTAAACAAGGCCTTCGCGCGTGTGGGGGAGTTGATGCAGGCACAAAGGACTCTTACGTCCGGAATTTCCCACGAAGTCAGGACTCCGCTCGCGGCAATCAAACTGGAATTGGAGCGCATATCGAGTCCCCGGGCGCGCAAAGCCGAACGTGATCTCGACGAACTGGTGCAGTTTGTGGATCAGATGACGGCCCTGGCCCGGCTTGAATCCTTCGATCACGGCATGTTCGAAACCGTCAATCTTGCGGGCCTTTGCCAGGAAACAGTGTCGCAGCTGGCGCCGTGGATTTACGAAAATAATCACGCGATTGAACTTGCCGTCATGTCGCAAAAAACAATGGCATCAGCCATTCCGGCATTGTTGAAAGACGCCTTGAGAAATCTCATTGAAAATGCTGTCTTTCACACGCCGCGAGGAACTGGCATTTCGGTCGTTGTTCTGGAAAGCTGCATTCGCGTGGAGAGCGAGCGGCCTTTGAGCGGTCAAAGTCAAGGCATGCGCACTCGAAACGAAGGATTGGGAATTGGCCTGAAGATTGTCCGGAAAATCGCAGGGATCCATGGCGGCTCCGTCCGGGAAATCAGGAGCGATAAAAGCATTGCGTTTGAGCTGTATTTGCCGCCCGGCCAGAAAGACTGAATATTCGGCGGCGGCCTCATCGTCTACTTTGACAGCAACCTGACAGGGTTCTGCGGATATTCTCTTTCCTGCGGCAACCGAACCGGTGCGTGCCATGGAGATGACGATGAATGCAAGATCGATAGCTGTTGTTTTTTTGATTCTTTCTGCGTCGACAGCTTCAGCTGCCGGCATTAAAGTCACCAACCATTCAGGATTGCCAATTGACGAAATGTTTGTCTCTAAACCCGGCAAGAAGGCTTGGGGCAAGAACATCATGGAGGCGATTCCCGATGGCGCCTTGGATGACGGAAAGTCCGTCGTCATTCCGGCGCTCAAGGAGGGAACTTTCGATCTCCGGATTTCAGCGCCGGACGACGGTGTTTTGTGCTATATGCGCAATGTGACAATAAAGGCTCCCGCTCTGGAACTCACGCCCGCCATGGGAAAATCCTGCACGTGAGGGTGTGACATCCAAAGTGGCAATCGCTCAAGGATTGTGGGCCACGAAATTGAAGTTTCGATCCGGTCTCATGCGGAACTCGAATCAAGCCAAAACCTGCTCCCAACTGGATGGACCAGCAGTTCAGTGGTGACGGCGTCGCCGGATCGCCCGCCGTGAAGAACAGCAAAGGGACGGGCGGGAACGGCTTCTCGGGTGGGAAGGTGCTTCCTGAGACGTGAACGAGAAAAAATATTTTTCCCGCCAGCGCTTCCTATATGCTTCCGGTGCCCCTGACGGGATTTGGTGTTATGCGCTAAGTGTTTGATTTTATGGCGCACCCGGCACGATTCGAACGTGCGACCTCTGCCTTCGGAGGGCAGCGCTCTATCCAGCTGAGCTACGGGTGCAACTCGCGCTGAACCTATAGCCGATCAACACTTTGCCGCGCAATGGCCGGGTTTCCGGCATTTACCCTGTTTTCCCGCCAAGTCCCGCAAGGCCCAGCCCTTGCACAAAAAGCCTCAAACCGCACACACGCTGTTCCATTGGGGCACAGCCGGGAGAAAACTCATGGCCGCCACGGCGAAACCGCGCATTGACTGGGTCGATTATGCCAAGGGCATCTGCATCATCCTCGTGGTGATGATGCATTCGACGCTGGGCGTGGAAAAGGCGGCGGGCGAATTGTCTTCCCTCAACAGCTTCATCGAATGGGCGAGGCCCTTCCGCATGCCGGATTTCTTCATGATCTCCGGCCTCTTCCTCGCCGCCCGCATCGACAAGCCCTGGGCGGGCTATCTCGATTCCAAAGTGCTGCACTTCGCCTATTTCTATCTGCTGTGGATGACCATCCAGTTCCTCACCAAGGGCTATGGCCTCTATCAGGATGGCGGCGTCACGGGGCTCGCGCAGAACTATGCGCTGGGGCTGATCGAACCCTTCGGCACGCTGTGGTTCATCTATATGCTGGCCATCTTCTTCGTGGTGGTGAAGGCGCTGCGCCGCGTGCCGCCGCTTGCGATGTTTGCAGCGGGCGCCGTTCTGGAAATGAGCCACCTCAACACCGGCTGGCTGCTGATCGATGAATTCGCCGCCCGCTTCGTCTATTTCTATGCCGGCTTCTGGCTGGCCTCCCATATCTTCGCCTTCGCGTCCCGCGTCGATGCAAGGCCGATGGCGGTGATTTTCGCAGGCCTCGTCATCTGGGGTTTCGGCAATGCCTTCGTGGTGCATCACGGCTGGTCTCAGCTTCCCGGCGTCAGCCTCGTGCTGGGCTTCATCGGCGCGCTGGCGGTGGTGTCGTCTGGCGTGCTGCTGTCGAAGACCAGGCTGGCCCAGCCGCTCCGCTATTGCGGGCAGAACTCCATCGTCATCTATCTCGCCTTCTTCCTCTTCATGGCGGGCGCGCGGTCGCTGCTGCTGAAGACGCCGCTCGCCGGTGATCTGGCGCTTGTGTCGCTGCTCGTCACGGCGGCGGGCGTGGTGGGGCCGGTGCTGCTGTTCTGGGCCACGCGCAACACTTGGGCCTCCTTCCTGTTCCGGAGGCCCGAGTGGGCAAGGCTTTCATCATCGGGGGCCGGATGGCATAGTGCCGTTCATGGCAAATCCCTCCAGTCTCAAGCCCGGTGACCATCTCTACCTGATCGACGGATCGGGCTATATTTTCCGCGCCTATCATGCCCTGCCGCCCTTGACGCGCAAGTCCGATGGCCTGCCGGTGGGCGCCGTGCAGGGCTTCTGCAACATGCTGTGGAAACTGCTGAAAGAAACCAAAAGCGGCGACAAGCCCACCCATCTCGCCGTCATCTTCGATCATTCGGCAAAGACCTTCAGGAATGACATCTATCCCGAATACAAGGCCCACCGGCCCGAGCCTCCGGCCGATCTCCGCCCGCAGTTCGGCCTCATCCGCCAGGCCACCCGCGCCTTCAATGTCTCCTGCGTGGAGCAGGAAAATTACGAGGCCGATGATCTCATCGCCACCTATGCCAGGCTCGCGGCGGAGGCGGGCGCCACCTGCCGCATCGTGTCGTCCGACAAGGACCTGATGCAACTCGTGCGCAAGGGCGTGGCGCTTTACGATACGATGAAGGACAGGGAGATCGGCGAGGCCGAGGTTCTGGAAAAATTCGGCGTCACGCCGGACAAGGTGATCGACGTTCAGGCGCTGGCGGGTGACTCGGTTGACAATGTGCCGGGCGTTCCCGGCATCGGCATCAAGACGGCGGCTCAGCTTCTCTCAGAATATGGCGATCTTGAAACGCTGCTCGCCAAAGCGCCGGAGATCAAGCAGCAGAAGCGGCGCGAAAATCTCGTGCAGTTTGCGGAGCAGGCGCGCATCTCAAAGCACCTCGTCACGCTGGATGACAAGGTGCCGCTGGAACACGAGATCGGCGCCTTCGCGGTCGATGATCCGAAGGCGGCAGAGCTGATCGGCTTTCTCAAGGCGCTGGAATTTTCCTCCTTCATGCGCAAGGTGGCGGGCGAACTCGATGCCGATATGGCGGCCATTGAGCCCATCCCCGTCGAGGTGAAATTCTGGCCGCCGGATGGCGCTGAGGCCGCCCCGGAATCGCCCGCTGCGGAAGCCGCGCCGCAAACAGCGCCTGCCGCAACGCCTGAACCCGCGCCCGCAGCCACGGACTCCGATCTCACGCGGGATGACAGCGCCCTCCTCGCCATTCCCTTCGTCCATGCGGAGTATGAAACCGTCACCACGCTCGAAAGCCTTGACCGCTGGATCGCCGCCGCGCGGGAGCAGGGCTTTCTCGCCGTCGATACCGAAACCGATGCGCTCGATTCCATGCAGGCCAATCTCGTCGGCGTGTCGCTGGCCGTAGCACCGGGCAAGGCCTGCTATATCCCGCTCGCCCACAAGGCGGCGGGCGGCGGCCTGTTCGGTGGTGAGGAAGTGGAAGGCCAGATCGCCTTGGCCGATGCCTTGGCGCATCTCAAGCCATTGCTGGAAGACCCCTCGATCCTCAAGATCGGCCAGAACCTCAAATATGATCTCGAAGTCCTGAAGCGTTACGGCATCGATGTTTCGCCCATCGATGACACGATGCTCATCTCCTACACGCTCGAAATGGGCGATGTCGGCCATGGCATGGACGAGCTGTCGGAGCGACATCTCGGCCACAAGTGCATCTCCTTCAAGGATGTGGCGGGCTCCGGCAAATCGGCCATCAGCTTCGACCGCGTACCGCTCGACCGCGCCACCCATTATGCCGCCGAAGATGCTGACGTGACGCTCAGGCTCTGGCTGCTGCTCAAGCCCCGGCTCGCCGCGAAATCCAAGGCCACCGTCTATGAAACGCTGGAGCGCCCGCTGGTGCCGGTTCTGGCGCGCATGGAAAGCGAAGGCGTGCTGGTTGATCCCGATACGCTGAAGAAACTCTCCAATGACTTCGCCACAGCGGCGGCGGCCATTGAAACGGAAGTCTATGCGCTGGCGGGCGAGCGCTTCAACATCGGCTCGCCCAAGCAGCTGGGCGATATCCTCTTTGGACGGATGAATTTGCCCGGTGGCCGCAAGACGCAGACCGGCGCCTGGAGCACCGATTCCGATACGCTGGAGGATCTGGCGGCGCAGGGCGTGGAGCTGGCCCGCCGCGTGCTGGACTGGCGGCAGCTCTCCAAGCTCCGCTCGACTTACACCGATGCGCTGCCGGGCTACATCAATCCGCAAACGGGCCGCGTCCACACCAGCTATTCGCTGGCTTCCACCTCCACCGGGCGGCTCTCCTCGACAGAGCCGAACCTGCAGAACATTCCCGTCCGCACCGAGGAAGGCCGCAAGATCAGGTCGGCGTTTATCGCGCCGCCGGGCTCGAAGCTCATCAGCGCCGATTACAGCCAGATCGAACTGCGCGTCCTAGCCCATGTCGCCGATATTCCGCAGCTCAAGAAGGCCTTTGCCGATGGCCTCGACATTCACGCCATGACGGCCAGTGAAATGTTCGGCGTTCCCGTTCAGGGCATGGACCCGCTGGTGCGCCGCAGGGCCAAGGCCATCAACTTCGGCATCATCTACGGCATCTCGGCCTTCGGCCTCGCCAATCAATTGTCGATCGGGCGGGAGGAGGCGGGCGATTACATCAAGACCTATTTCAAGCGCTTCCCCGGCATCCGGGATTATATGGAGTCAACGCGCAAGGCCGCGCGGGCCGATGGCTATGTCGAAACCATCTTCGGCAGGCGCGCGCATTTCCCGCGCATCAATTCGCCGAACGCGTCGGAACGCGCCTTTCTCGAACGCGCCGCCATCAACGCCCCCATCCAGGGCGCGGCGGCAGACATCATCCGCCGCGCCATGGCGCGCATGCACGGGGCGCTTGCGGAACAAGGCCTCTCCGCCCGCATGCTGCTGCAGGTGCATGACGAGCTGATCTTCGAGGCGGTGGAGGCGGAGGTGGAGCACACCATGGCCGTGGCGAGGAAGGTGATGGAAGGAGCCCCGCTTCCCGCCGTCGCGCTCACCGTCCCCCTGCAAGTCGATGCCCGCGCCGCCCAGAACTGGGAAGAGGCGCATTGAGCGGGTGCTTACAATAAGCTTACATAACTAACGATGACGGTGAATGTGGCGGGATCAATCTCGACATCAAACCCGCCGCCGTCCGTTGAAAGCGAGTGGCATTTAAGCGGCGAGAGCCGGACCGCCCACACCTGCCTGCCGGCATCCTTCCGCGCCGGCAAGAGGTCGGCAAGAACGCTCGCGTGCCTGGCCAGTGTTTTACCCTTCTGCCGTGCTTCAGCGAAGGCGATATTGGCGATCTTGTGAAGAACATCGGCCGGGATGTCTGGATTTTCGCATACTTCAGGCATGAGTGAAGAATCTGCATTGCCCGCGCCGCCGTCCATCGAGGTGGAACACGCCAGCACAACCATGGCGCACAAGAATCGTTTCATGCCGTCTCCTCTTGCCACTCGGGAATCACAAACCACACCCGTCACCCCCGCGAAGGCGGGGGCCCCGCTTTGATGAGGCAAAATGGGCGGAGAGAGAAGCGGGATTCCCGCTTTTGCGGGAAAGACAGACGTGAGGTTGGGACTTGGCGCTCAGGGAGCCTGCGTCAATCCACCGGCTCACCCGGATAAACGCCCCACAGGCTGGTCTGCTCGATCCAGCCCTTGTAGCCATCGGCGGAGACTTCGCACCAGTCGCCGGTGCAGCTTTTGACGTCGGTGATCACGCCCGACGACACCCGCGCCACGAGGCCAGACGCGGCGGCGGCGTCGCTGTGCAGCGGAATGTCCTCGCCCTGCCGCCACGGCGCCACTTCGGCGGTGCGCTTGCCGGAGAGCATGTTCTGCAGGATCCACCCCTCCTGCCCGTCGCTGTCGCGGATGCGCCGCCAGTTCTCGAACTCGGCGACGATTTCCACCGGCATGCCCTTGCGCTGGAACACCCAGGCCACCGCATGGTCGCTGGAGGGCCCCCGCCGCACATTCACCTTCTCGGCCTTGAGCGACACGAAGCGTGGGATTGGAAGGCCCGAAGGCCCAAGCGTCTTGGGGGCATTGTCGATGGCGCCGGTCGTCTCGCTGCCATCCGCGGGGATGGCGCGCGCCAGCGAATCGGGATGCTTGGTGAACAGCGAAAACGCCACCCCGCCCGCCACTGCGAGGCAGGCCAAGCCCAGAACGATGGAGCCGATCCGCCGATGTCCAGCCATCTGAGTACCAGTTCCCCCGCCGAAGCCCGCCTTGGCGTGCCCCGGCAACGCGAAGCACAGTTTACACCAACGGCCCCGCCGTGCAACGGATGGGCCGCCGCATTACGATGGCCCGGGCAGGGTTAAGAATGTGTCAAGGTTTGATGCCGGAGAGCCGAAGAATATGAGCAAGCGCAAGCCCCTCGTGATCGTCACCCGGAAACTGCCGGATGTGGTGGAAACGCGGATGATGGAACTGTTCAATACGAGGCTCAGTGCCGCCGACGAGGCGATGGACCAGGAAGCCCTCACCGCCGCCGTGAAGCAGGCCGAGGTTCTGGTGCCGACGGTCACCGACAGGATCGGCAAGGACGTGATCGCCGCCGCCGGCGAGCAGTTGAAGCTCATCGCCAATTTCGGCAATGGCGTCGACCACATTGACATTGAGGCGGCGCAGAAGAAGGGCATCACCGTCACCAACACGCCGGGGGTCTTGACCGAAGACACCGCCGACATGACCATGGCCCTCATTATGGCCGTCTCCCGCCGCCTGATCGAGGGCGCAAAGGTCATCGGCGCGGATAATACATGGGCAGGCTGGTCGCCCACCTGGATGCTCGGTCACAGGATATGGGGCAAGCGGCTGGGCATCATCGGCATGGGCCGCATCGGCACCGCGCTGGCCCGTAGAGCCAAAGCCTTCGGCCTCCAGATTCACTATCACAACCGCAAGCCGGTGAACCCCAAGGTCGAGGAAGAGCTGGAAGCCACCTATTGGGAAAGCCTCGACCAGATGCTGGCCCGCATGGATATCGTGTCCATCAACTGCCCGCACACGCCCGCCACCTATCATCTGCTCTCCGCCCGCCGACTCAAGCTGATGAAGCGCGAGGCGATTCTCGTCAACACCGCGCGGGGCGAAGTGATCGACGAAGGCGCGCTGGCCAGGCTCCTGGAATCGGGTGATCTCGGCGGCGCGGGGCTCGACGTGTTCGAGAACGAACCGGCCGTCAACCCGCGCCTCTTGAAGTCGAAGAAAGCCGTGCTCCTCCCCCACATGGGCTCCGCCACCATCGAAGGCCGCATCGACATGGGCGAGAAGGTTATCATCAACATCAAGACCTGGGTCGACGGCCACAACCCCCCGGACCGCGTGCTGCCGGGGATGGTGTGAAATCTTCCTCGCCCGCGTCATCCATCATTAGCAAGCGGGACCCTGGCTTTCGCCAGGGTGACGTATCAAGCCGGGCCCACTCTTTCTTCCGTCATTCCTGCGAAAGCAGGAATCCCGCTGCTTTTACAAAGTTAGAAGATGGTGACGCAACCACCTCTCACCCCGTCTCGTCTTCCTTCCCTTCGCCGCCTTCCTGCACTGGCGTCTTGACGGTGATCCTGAGCCGCTTCACGCGGCGGGGGTCGGAGTCGAGAATTTCGAACTCCGTTCCGCTCGGGTGCCGGATGATTTCGCCCCTCGCCGGAACGCGGCCGGCCAGCTTGAACACCAGGCCGGCCAGCGTGTCGGCTTCCTCTTCCTCATCCTCGGGCAGGAAATCGACGCCCAGCAGGTCTTCGAGCTTGGAAATATCGACGCGGCCCAAGGCGGTATAAACGCCGTCGCCGGTTTTCTTGATCAGGCTGTCCTCGTCGGTGTCATGCTCGTCGGAAATATCGCCAACGATCTCCTCCACCAGATCCTCGATCGAGACCAGCCCGTCGGTGCCGCCATATTCGTCGATCACGATGGCGAGATGAATGTGGCTCGCCTGCATCTTCACCAGAAGGTCGGTGGCGGGCATCGAGGGCGGTACGAACAAGACCTCGCGGTGCAGGCCCGACTGCCTGACGGTGGTGGAGAGATCGGCCGCCGTGATGGAAATGCCGGCTGGCGCGGGCTTTTCGGATTTCGTCTTGCGGCGCTTCTGGCCCTTGGCAGCCATCCAGCCCATGAAGTCCTTCACATGCACCATGCCGGTGATGCCGTCGAGTGTCTCCTTGTAGACGGGCAGGCGCGAATGGCCGGCGTCGAGGAAATGTTTCATCAGTTCACGGAGCGTCGCCGTGTCGTCGATCGCCTCGATGTCGGCGCGCGGCACCATCACGTCGTCGACGCGCAAGTCCGAGAAGTCGATGATGTTGAGCATCATCGACTTCGCTTCCTGCCCCAGGTTTTCGCTGGAATTCTGCGCCTCATGGGTCTGGATGGCGCCTTCGAGGCTTTCGCGCAGGCCCTTGTCGGGGCTGCGCGCCACCAGCGCTTTCAGTTTCCGCCAGAAACTGTCGGGTGCTGTGCCCGAAGGCCGGTCGTCACTGTCGCTCATAGGGGTCGGAAATACCGAGTCCTTTCAAGATGTCGCGTTCGAGGCCTTCCATCGCCTCGGCCTCTGCGTCGTCCTCATGGTCATGCCCGAGGAGATGCAGAAACCCGTGCACAATAAGATGTTGCGTGTGGTGCGGCAATGTCTTGCCCTGTTCGCGTGCTTCCTGAGCAACAACGCCGAAGGCCAGCACGATATCGCCCAGGGGCTTTGCCTCGCCCGGCGGCAGCGGAAAATCCTCCGCCGGAAAGGACAGCACATTGGTGGGTTGAGGCTTGCCCCGCCATTCCGCATTGATCCCGGCGATCTCCGCGTCACCGGTGAACAGCACATTCACCTCGCCGTCCGGCGCATGGGTCATCGCCGCAGCCGCATCGATCGCGCCCCGCGTCAAATCTTCAAGGGCCGGGATCGCCTCCCAGCCCTCTTCCTCGACATCGATGGAAACGATCATGCCCGGGGCTTCTTGGCCTTCTTGTCATAGGCCTGGACGATCCGCCCCACCAGCGCATGGCGCACGATATCGGCATTGGCGAAGGCCATGGCCGCCACGCTGTCCACGCCTTTCAGCGTCGCGACAGCATCGGCAAGGCCGGAGGTCACGCCATTGGGAAGATCCACCTGCGTGGGATCGCCCGTCACCACCATGCGGCTTCCTTCGCCGAGGCGGGTGAGGAACATCTTCATCTGCTGCGGCGTGGTGTTCTGCGCTTCGTCCAGAATGATGAAGGCGCCCGCCAGCGTGCGCCCGCGCATGAAGGCAAGCGGCGCAATCTCGATCTGGTTTTCCGCCATGCCCTTGGCCACGAGGCTGGCCGGCATCACGTCGTAGAGCGCGTCATAGAGAGGCCGGAGATAGGGGTCCACCTTCTCCTTCATGTCGCCAGGCAGGAAGCCCAGCCGCTCGCCTGCCTCGACAGCGGGGCGCGACAGCACGATCCGGTCAACGTCGCCATTCATCAGCGCTTCCGCCGCGCAGGCAACCGCCAGATAGGTCTTGCCGGTGCCCGCAGGGCCCACGCCGAAGACGAGTTCATTGTGGCGGATCGCCTCGATATACCGCCCCTGCGCCGGGGTGCGCGGCATCACCAGCTTGCGGCGGGTGCGGATGGCGCCCGCCGGTGCATTGCCTGCCGCTGCCGCGTCCTCGCGCATGCGGATCGCCCCGTCGACTTCGCCCTTGGTGATGTCGAGCCCGCGCTTGGCACGGTTATAAAGTGAGGAGAGCACGTCTCTGGCCATGGCGCGGGCGGGAGCCGGGCCTTTCACGGCCAGCCGGTTGCCGCGCGGCGTAATGTCAACCGACAGCCGGTGCTCGATCAGCGCCAGATGCTCGTCATGCTCCCCGCATACCAGCGAGAGCAGGCGATTGTCGTCAAAGGCGATGGTCAGGATGTCGGTATCGTCGGGGCGTGCGCCCTTGGGCTGGGTCAGCTGAGCTGCAGTGACAGGCGGATTCAACGGATCGTTTCTCCAGAATCAATCATGCCGTGGTCCCATAATGACCGGAAAGGCTGTTTCGTCCAACACTTGTTATATGGGTAGGGATAATTTGCCCGATAAGGGCCTTTTCGCCCTGAAGATGCACCGCCTGCAGATAGGGCGATTTGCCCACCAGCTGCCCCGGATCGCGGCCCGGCTTTTCCACGAGGATGTCGAGCGTGCGCCCCACGCAGGCGGCGTTAAAGGCCGTCTGCTGCTCATGCAGCAGCGCCTGCAGTTCATGGAGGCGCGCCAAGGCCTCGGGCTCCGGCACCTGGGCTTTCATGTCCGAGGCGGGCGTTCCGGGGCGGGGCGAATATTTGAAGCTGAAGGCGCTGGCATAGTGAACTTCGCGCACGAGGCCGAGCGTGGCGCGGAAATCGGCGTCCGTTTCCCCCGGAAAGCCCACGATGAAATCGCCGGACATGGCGATGCCGGGGCAGGCGGCGCGGATTTTTGCGATCAGTTTCAGGTAGTCCCCTGCGGTATGGCCACGATTCATGGCTTTCAGGATGCGGTCGCTCCCGGCCTGAACGGGGAGATGCAGATAGGGCATCAGCTTGGGGTTTTCGGCATGCTGGGCGATCAGGGCTTGATCCATGTCGCGAGGGTGGCTCGTCGTGTAGCGCAGCCTCTCGATACCCGGGATCGATGACAGCCGTGCGACGAGAGCGGCAAGCCCGATGGCCTGGCCCTGCTGATCTTCGCCGTGATAGGCGTTGACGTTTTGGCCGAGCAGCGTCAGTTCCCGCACCCCCGCCTCCGCCAGCCGCCGCGCCTCCGCCTCGATCTGCGCCAGGGGACGCGAGAATTCCGCACCCCGTGTATAGGGCACCACGCAGAAGGTGCAGAACTTGTCGCAGCCCTCCTGCACGGTGAGAAAGGCCGAAACGGCGCGCACCGGGCTTTTGGCGGTACTAAGCCCCGCGAACTTGTCCTCGGCCGGAAACTCCGCTTCCACCACCGCGCGGCCGGTATCTTCCTGCCGGGCCAAAAGGGCGGGCAGGCGGTGATAGGTCTGCGGCCCGAACACGAGGTCGACGGTTGGCGCGCGGCGGATGATTTCCTCGCCCTCGGCCTGCGCCACGCAGCCCGCCACCGCAATCCGCATCTCCTGGCCCTTGGCGTGCCGTTCGCGCTTCAGGCGCTTCAGCTTGCCAAGCTCGGAATAAACCTTTTCCGCCGCCTTCTCGCGGATATGGCAGGTGTTGAGGATGACGAGGTCCGCCCCTTCTGCCGTATCGGTCTCGGCATAGCCGAGCGGCGCCAGCACATCGCGCATGCGCGTGCTGTCGTAGACATTCATCTGGCAGCCATAGGTCTTGACGAAGACCTTTTTTGCGGGTGCATCCATGGCCCCGCGTCCTAGCGGAATTTCGCCGGATCGTGAAGCGCCTCCACCAGCCCCTGCCGGACCAGTGTTTCGGCGTGGCGGGCCAGCTGCTTGCGGTTCATCTCCGTGGCAAGCCTCAGCGGCGGATGGCAGATCACCGTCACTTCGATGGGCCCTGAGGCGATCGCCCCCCAGAGATGCGGCGGCAAATCCATGTCGCCATACCAGGCATAGAAGGGCATCAGCCGCCGCGTCATCGGCAGGTTGCGGTGGCCGTTATAGGCGATGGTCACCGGCTGCACCTGAACGCCCGGCTCGTCCGCCGCGCCAAAGAAGGCGCTCTTGAACGGCAGCACGGAAAAGCCGTCGCCCGATGTTCCTTCCGCGAACAGCACCAGCGTGTCGCCAGCCTTCAGCCTTTCGCGCATTTCATCACGCGAGGGGCCGGTGGCGTGGCGGCGCTCGCGGTCCACGAACACCGTGCGCTGCAGCCTGGCCAGCGATCCGAAGAACGGCCAGCGGTTCACTTCCCGCTTGGCGATGAAGGAGACAGGCGCCACGGCACTCATCACCTCGATGTCGAGCCAGCTCACATGGTTGCAGGCGAGGATCGCCGGGCCTTGCGCCGGTTCGCCCACCACCTTCAGCCTCACGCCCAGTATCCGCAGCACCATGCGGTGATAATAATGCGGAAACACCCGCGCCATGCCGGGCCACGCCCACACGAACAACTGCTGCAGCGGCATCAGCGGAATCGTCGCCAGCGCATAGACGATCAGCACCGACCAGGAGCGCAGGGGATTCACGTCAGCATCCGCCGCATAACGATGGCGTCATCGCCATTGGCGTAATAGCCGCGCCGCAATCCTTCCTGCGTGAATCCGACGGAGGCATAAAGCGCCAGCGCCGCCTCATTCTCCGCCGCCACCTCGATGAAGCACTGCACCGCGCCCCGCCCACGAAGCTCCGTGAACTGATGATCGAGCAGCGCCCGCGCCACGCCGCGGCGCTGCGCGGATGGATGCGTGCCGATGGTGATGATCTCGGCCTCATCCGCCGCCTGCCGCGTCAGGATGAAGCCCACCGGCATGGAGCCCGCCTGCGCGATCATCGCCGTGGCGGGCATCGCCAGCATCTTGCGGAACGCCGCCGCATCCCACCCGTCCGCGAAGCACGCCCTGTGAAGCTCCGCCAGCAGTTCCGCCGCCTCATCCCCGCAGGACATCAGCCGCAGGTCAAGCGCCTGCGGCTTGGCGTCGGGCGCGCGGAGATAGAGCGGCTCCGGCGGCGCATCTTCGGGCTGGGTATAGAGGCAATGCGCCCCGAACCGCGCCGCAACAGGCAAGTCATTCGTCCGTATACGGATCAGGTCGTTCCGCCCCGAGGCGGCGATCAGCGCATCACCAGCCGTGCCGATCACCCGCACAGGCCCTTGCGGCAAAAGCGCCAGGCAATCGGCCATCGCCATCACGGCGGGCACGGCGCCGTTCAACGCCGCATAGATATCGTCCTTGCGCGCGTCATTCACCACCAGCAGCGGGCCGTCTCCCTGTGCATTGGCGGAAATCGCGCGCAGCGTGTCGATGCCAATCACCGGGATCTTGAGCGAAAGCCCCAGCCCCCGCGCCATCGAAAGCCCGATCCGCACGCCGGTGAAGGTGCCGGGGCCGGTTGTCACTGCAATCCGCTGCAGGCTGGAAAAGGGGATACCCGCCATCACCCGCTGCACCATGGGGGCCAGCGCCTCGGCATGGCCGCGCTCCATGACGGCGTAGTCCTCAGCCACCACTGTGGTGTCATCAAGGAGCGCCGCCGAACAAGCGGACATCGAGGTATCGAGTGCGAGAAGCTTCATGTCAGCGGCGTCTTAGGCGGGAGACGCCGCCGCCGTCAAACCGGGCGGACTTCCGTCACTTCCGGAACGAAATGGCGCAGCAGGTTCTCGATGCCGTGCTTCAGCGTGGCGGTGGAGCTGGGGCAGCCCGCGCATGAGCCTTTCATGTTCAGGAACACCACGCCGTCCCGGAAGCCGTGGAAGGTGATGTCGCCGCCATCCTGCGCCACCGCCGGGCGGACGCGGGTTTCGAGCAGCTGCTTGATGGTGGAGACGATCTCGCCATCCGCTTCGTCAAACTCTTCCTCGCCCGCCGCATCCTCCGTGGGCGCAGCACCCGTCAGCACTGGCGCGCCGGAGAGATAATGATCCATGATGGTGCCGAGAATGGCGGGCTTCAGATGCTGCCATTCGCCGCCGCCCTTGGTCACGGTGATGAAATCCTGCCCCAGGAACACGCCCGCCACATTGCTGATGCCGAACAGCTTCTGGGCCAGCGGCGATTCCGAAGCCTCGCCCACGCCCTTGTATTCGCGCGTGCTGCCGGGCAGCACTGGCTTGCCGGGGATGAATTTCAGCGTGGCGGGATTGGGGGTGGCTTCTGTCTGGATGAACATGTCCGATTCCTCTTGTCGGGATTATATAGACATTCTTTAGAAGGTTTCCAATCTGTTTCTGCCGGCCCTGCCGTGGGGGTTACGCCGCGAAAAATCATATTGCCGCTCTTGGCGCCTGCCGCAAGGCGGGGTTTTCAAACCATTAACAGAGGCGTTTGAATTTGAAGGAAAACGAAACGGATAATTCAAGTTAGTTTCATTTCGTGCTTCCGGTGCAAGCAAACACCTTTGCAATTTTTAGTTTGTTAGATCGCCAATGCTATGCCTGGCCGCAATCCATGAAGTTGGTGGAGTTGTTGGAAGTTGAAGTATCTCAAGCCAGGCCTTCTCTGTTTCGCCCTGATCTGGGCGGGATTTGCCGCTGCCGCGCCCGCCAATGCGGTGCCGGTTGGGCCGGACTTCGAGACGGAACGGAGTGCCGCAACGTCAGCAAAGCTCGTGGCGGATCGCTGCGTTTCCATGTCTTGCTTTGCCGATGGCATGATCGCGCCCGGCAGCCGGTTTTATCTCATGTCGGAAAGCGCCGGTGGCTTCGCGCCCCTTTCCCCATTCAGGCAGGACAACCCGTTTTTCAGCCAGGCGGTTGGCGTTTTCTACGGCTTCACCAGCGAAAGCGGCGGGGCTGAAACCGGAGCGCCGCTGGCCGCATGGCATATGGATGTGCGGGGTCTGGTCAGGCCTGATGAATTCAAGCTGCCCGGCAACAGGGTTCTGGCCGATGTCATCACGGCGCGGCCGCGCGCCGAATACCTGCCTGTCCAGCGGGATGTGAAGGCCCATGCCCTCGAATCGTCCTTCGCCGCGGCCTCCGTCAACATGCTTTATGGCCTGAACGCCATGGCCAGCCTGCGGGAGCCCCCGGGATCGCTCTGGCAGGACGGGCGCAACCGCAAGACCTTCGAGACTCCGATCGGGCAAGCCTACCGGGCATTTTCCGCATCGTTTCCTTATCTTTATCCCGTCAATCAGGCTTTGCCATTCTTCAGCAATTCCATCACCGTGCAATTTGACCGTCTTGACCGCTCGGAAAACGCTACAACAGAACCCTCGCCTGACGATGGCGGTTGTGGCTCTGGCAGGGCGTGTCCGGCTGATGTTGTCCGCTGGGGGTGGGAGCGCAATGAACCCGGCGTGAACGCGGTTTCGCGGTCCCGTACAATCAGCTCCGGCTTTGTCGCCCGCGTCTCCTTCAATTACAGCGCGCCGTTCTTCGCAGGTTCCCTGGAAGCGTCATATGGCAGGGCCGAAATGTTCTGGACGCCCCTGCATCAGGCGCTCCCCGTCTCCGGCACGGACACCGGAGAGCCCGAAAAACAATATGCCTGCGCCTGCGATGGCGGCCAGGACGGCAATAACAACACTGGGAACAACCTGCAGATCGGTGACGGCCCGCCCGTCGATCTCGGCACCGGACTCAGCCTCGGCAGCCTGACGAAGCCCGAATTGTCGCCGGTTCCGGTTCCCGCCGCATTGCCGCTGCTGGCCAGCGGCATCGCAGGGCTGGGCGCGTTCAACCTGCTGCGCCGCCGCCGTCCGCGCGCCTGATCCTTCAGGACAGCACGAACCCGACGAGCTCGCGGGTTTTCCTCAAAATCGGCGCGGCGATGGCCCGCGCCCTGGCCGAGCCATCGGCCAGCACCTTTTCCACATGCGCCCGGTCATCGTGCTGCATGCGCTTGATCTCGGCCCCGATGGGGGCGAGTTTCGCCACCGCAAGGTCGGCCAGCGCATTCTTGAACACCGAGAATTGCCCGCCGCCATATTGCCCGAGCACCTTCTCCACGCTCTCGCCCGCAAGTGCCGCATAGATGCCGGTCAGGTTCTCGGCCTCGGGCCGTCCTTTCAGCCCCGCCTTTTCGGTGGGCAAGGGTTCGGGGTCGGTCTTGGCCTTGCGGATCTTTTTCGCAATCGTGTCGGCGTCGTCGATCAGGTTCAGGCGCGACAGGTCTGAAGGATCGGATTTTGACATCTTCTTGGTGCCGTCCCGAAGGCTCATCACCCGCGTGGCGGGGCCGGTGATGAAGGGCTCGGGCGAGGGGAAGAACACCCCGTCATTGATCCCTGCCGCGGCAATCGCTTCAGCATAGTCATTGTTGAACTTCACCGCGATGTCGCGCGCCAGCTCAAGATGCTGCTTCTGGTCCTCGCCCACCGGCACATGGGTGGCGTGATAGCCAAGAATGTCGGCGGCCATGAGGGTGGGATAGACGAACAGCCCCACGCTCGCCGCCTCCTTGTCCTTGCCGGCCTTCTCCTTGAATTGCGTCATGCGGTTCAGCCAGCCCATGCGGGCCACGCAATTGAGGATCCACGCCAGCTCGGCGTGCTCGGCCACCTGGCTTTGATTGAAGATGATGCTCTTCTTCGGGTCCAGCCCGCAGGCGAGATAGGCCGCCGTCACGTCCACGATGGCCCGCCGCAGTTCTTTCGGATCCTGCCATACGGTGATCGCATGCATGTCGACCACGCAATAGATGCACTCGTGCGTCTCCTGCATGGCGATCCAGTTCAGCATGGCGCCCAGATAATTGCCGAGGTGCAGGTTGCCGGTCGGCTGCATGCCGGAGAAGACGCGTGGGCTGAAGTGAGACATGGGATGCTTTCGTAAAAAACCGCGAAGGCTTATGCGCCCAAACGCTGGGCCTGAAAAGAGCCGATTGCGGGCTTGCGAAGGACGCCTCATGCGCCTAGCTGAAGGACCTCATGCCAGAGCTTCCGGAAGTCGAAACCGTCATGCGGGGCCTTGAGCCCGTGCTCGCGGGCCAGCGCATCGCTGCCGTTGAAACAAGGCGGAGCGGCCTTCGCTTTCCGTTCCCCGAGCGCTTCCGTGAAAGGCTGGAAGGCCGCACGGTTACCGGGTTGAGGCGGCGCGCCAAATATATTCTGGCCGCCCTCGATGACGGCGCGAGCCTGCTGATTCATCTCGGCATGACCGGCCGCTTCACGGTGCTGAAGCGTCAAGGCCCGGCCAGCAACTTGGGCGAATTTTATTTTGAAACGGGTGCGGGCGAACAGGGCAACGGCCCGCACGACCATGTGCTGATCCGGTTGGGCGATGAAACGCGCATCGTCTATACCGATCCCCGCCGCTTCGGCGTCATGGATATTGTCGAAGCCGATGGCCGCCATCCCCTGCTGGATGGCATCGGCATCGAGCCGTTGGGCAATGAACTCGATGCGATGCTGCTGAAGCGCGCCTTCACCGGAAAGCGCGCCCCCCTCAAGGCCGCCCTTCTCGACCAGTCGATCGTCGCGGGGCTGGGCAACATCTATGTCTGCGAGGCGCTCTATCGCGCAAGGCTGTCGCCCGCCCGCAAGGCCTCAACCCTGGCGCGCGGCAAATCCACCGATCCCCGTCTTGAGGAACTGGTGCGCCACATCCGCGCCGTGCTTCAGGAGGCGATTGCAGCCGGAGGTTCGACCTTGCAGGACTTTGCCCACACCGATGGCGCATCCGGCGCCTTCCAGCAGCGCTTCGCCGTCTATGACCGCGAGGGCGAGCCGTGCCCGTCCTGTGGATCGCCGCTCAAAAGAAAGGTGCAAGCCGGCCGCTCCACGTTCTATTGTCAGGCCTGCCAGAAATAGGAACCGCCATGGCTTACAAGAATATCCGTGTCGATACGCAGGGCCGCGCCGGCATCATCACACTCGACCGTCCCAAGGCCCTGAACGCCTTGAACGCCGAACTGCTGGAGGAACTGCAGACGGCGCTCGCCGTATTTGAACTTGAAAACGATGTCGGCTGCATCCTCATCACCGGCAGCGACAGGGCCTTCGCGGCGGGCGCCGATGTCAAGGAAATGGCGTCGATGACCTATGTCGATGCCTATATGGGAAAGTTCCTCTCCGGCTGGAACGGCATTGCCGAAACGCGCAAGCCCATGATCGCCGCCGTGCAGGGGTTCTGTTTGGGCGGCGGCTGCGAACTCGCCATGATGTGCGACATGATCTTCGCCGCCGACACCGCCAAATTCGGCCTGCCGGAAATCACCCTTGGCATCATGCCGGGTGCGGGCGGCACGCAGCGCATGGCCAAGTTCATCGGCAAGTCCAAGGCCATGGACATGATCCTCACCGGCCGCATGATGGATGCGGCGGAGGCCGAGCGCTGCGGCCTCGTTGCCCGCGTCACGCCACCCGAAAAGCTGCTCGATGAAGCGGTTGCGGCGGCGCAGAAGATCGCCTCCTATTCGCAGCCCATCGTGATGATGGCGAAAGAGACGGTCAACCGCGCCTTTGAAACGACCCTCGCCGAAGGCATGCGCTTCGAGCGCCGCCTGTTCCTCTCGATGTTTTCAACCGAAGACCAGAAGGAAGGCATGCAGGCCTTTATCGACAAGCGCAAACCCGACTTCCACAACCGCTGATCACCCTGGCTGGATCACGCCCTTGCGGATGACGATATTTCCGTAAAGCCGCCGCTCGCCCGAGGCGACGAGCGCGAAGCAGCCTTTCACGCGATTGTAGAAATCGGCCCCCACAAGCGGCACGATGTTCTGCTGCGGCTCGTGCTTCTTCAGAACGGCGGCGAAGTCATCGAACACCGCCTCCATGCGGGCGGGATCGCCAAACGCGGCCGGGCGCCACACGGCCTGCGGCACCATCTCGTCCACCGGCATCACCGACAGGATGGCGCCGAGAATGCGCGGCGCGTCGTGGCCGTCCATGCGGATGAGATTTTTGGCGTCGGTCTCGGCGGGATAGTTACCGTCCACGATGGCGATCTCGTCGCCATGCCCCATGGCCCTCAGCACACGGAGTAACTCCGGCCCGAGCAGCGGGTCGATTCCCTTCAGCATCACGCCATCTCCTTGAACAGCACGTCGCGGTCGATGATGTAGTTGGCGAACAGCGGCAGGCTGGCCGCTCCCATCGCCCGCGCATCGGCGCCGATGGTGCCGGCCACCACGCTGAACGGCGAAATGCCCTGCATGTTGATGTTCGCCAGCGCAGCACTGGTGGCGCTCACCAGTTTGGCGCGCACATCCCCGGGCATCGCCCCGTCGATCACCGCCGCCACCATCTCGGTGGCGCTGGCCACTCCCGCCGCCGCATAGGCGATGCTTGTGGCGGCCTCGGCGATCCAGCGGTCAAGCGCCGGTCCCACATCGCTCCAGTCATCGGCGTTGCGCCACAGCATGTTGGGGTCCTTGCCCTGCCGCTTCAACTCCTGTTCCAGCACGTAGAAAGACGCGGTGCGGATCAGTTGCACAGCACCGCCCGTTGGTTGCGGCACCGGAAAGGAGCCGAGCGCCCCGGCATTGCCGGTGCGGCCATGATGCACGCTGCCATTGATCACCAGCCCACCGCCGATGAAGAAGCCTAAGAAGAAATAGGCGAAGTCGCGGTATTCGCGCCCCTTGCCGAACAGCAGTTCGGCGGAACAGGCGGCGGTGGCGTCATTGCAGAACTCCACCGGCCAGTCGCAGAGTACCGCAATCTCGGCGGCAAGGTCGAAGCCCCGCCACGCGTCGAGCACATCATGCGGCGCGCCCACTTCCTCTTCCCAGTTCCACAATTCAAAGGGTGCCGCGATCCCCATGCCGGAAATCCGTGTACGGAGCTTTGGCTTCAGGTCCTCCACCAGTTCGGTGAGGCCTGAACGCACGAAGCCCAGAAGTTCGGCGGGGGCGGGAAAGGCATAGGCCCGCCGCACCGATTTGCGGAGGGCGCCCGTCAGGTCCATCAGCACGAGGTCGGCCGAGCGCCGCCCCACTTTGAGGCCAATGGAAAACGCCCCGTCGGGATCGAGCGCGAAGGGCACCAGCGGCTGCCCCACCTTGCCGCGCTGCGGCTTGTGGCGGAGCAGCAGCCCGTCTCCTTCAAGCTGCCGCACGATGACCGACACGGTCTGCGCCGAAAGCCCCGTCAGCCGCGCGATTTCGGCTTTGGGCAGCGCCCCGTGCCGCCGGATCAGGGAGAGCGCAAGCCGCTCGTTATAAAGCCTCACGCCCGATTGCGTGGTGCCGCGCGAAAGAGCGGGGGGATAGGCCTGGCTGCCGGTTTCGCCTGTCACGATCAATTGCCTTCGCGCCGCCAAGGCGTTGTTTCGATGGAAGATCGGAGCTTCATCCACGCCGCCCCGCCTGTCAATGAATAAATCATTCCGATTTACATATTGACTCGGGGAAAGAGTTGGGCTTTAGATCGCCCCGAGTGTGAAGCCGGGGCCAACACCGCGCGCGCACCTTGAAGGCCAAAAACTTTTGTCAGCATGTTCCTGATGAGGGACGTTACTTTCCATGGGAGGACCGACGTGAAATCCGTATTCAAAGCAGCTCTTCTTGGCGCCGCCGCAATGGCGCTGTTCGGCACCGCGCAGGCAGAGGCCGCCGTGGGCGCCTGCCTCATCACCAAGACCGACACCAACCCCTTCTTCGTCAAGATGAAGGAAGGCGCGCTCGCCAAGGCCAAGGAACTGGGTGTTGACCTCAAGACCTACGCCGGCAAGGTCGATGGCGACCATGACAGCCAGGTGGCGGCCATTGAATCCTGCATTGCCGACGGCGCCAAGGGCATCCTGATTGCCGCCTCCGACACCAAGGCCATCGTGGACTCGGTGAAGAAGGCGCAGGCCGCCGGCATGGTGGTGATCGCCCTCGACACCCCGCTCGATCCCCCGGACGCCGCTGACGCCACCTTCGCCACCGACAACCTCCAGGCCGGCAAGCTGATCGGCGCCTGGGCTGCCGCCACCATGGGCGATGGCGCCAAGACGGCCAAGATCGGCTTCCTTGACCTGACCCCCTCGCAGCCGACGGTGGATGTGCTGCGCGACCAGGGCTTCATGATCGGCTTCGGCATCGATCCCAAGGACCCGAACAAGATCGGCGACGAGGATGATCCGCGCATCGTCGGCCATGATGTTACTAACGGCAACGAGGAAGGCGGCCGCAAGGCCATGGAAAACCTCCTCCAGAAGGATCCCGACATCAACGTGATCCACACCATCAACGAGCCCGCCGCCGTCGGCGCCTATCAAGCCCTCAAGGCCGTGGGCAAGGAAGGCCAGGTGCTGATCGTCTCGGTGGACGGCGGCTGCCCGGGCGTGAAGTCGGTGGCCGAAGGCGTGATCGGCGCAACGTCACAGCAATATCCGCTGATGATGGCCGCCTATGGCGTCGAGGCGATCAAGAAATGGGCCGATACGGGCGAGAAGCCCAAGCCCACGCCGGGCAAGGCCTTCTTCGACACGGGCGTGAACCTCGTCACCGACAAGCCGGCGGCGGGCGTGCCCTCGATCGACACCAAGGAAGGCACCGCCAAGTGCTGGGGTTGATCCCCTAGCGGTTTCGTTTCATCATCCGCACCAACAAGGAAGGCGGTCCCTTGGGGCCGCCTTTTCCATAAGAAGAACACCAAAGGGTAGGGGCGCAATCTTTGCGTCAAGAGGGAGGAATATCCATGGCGTCAGCCCAGGAATTCGAAAAGGTTCTCGACCAGAGCAGCACCGCCGTTGCCTCTTTCGAGGACAAGCCTTCGGGGCTTCGCCGCTTCCAGCACTTCCTGCATTCCAATCCCTCGATGGTGCCGCTGATCGTGCTGATCGGCCTCGTCATCATCTTCGGCATTCTGAAGGGCCAGCGGTTTTTCTCCGGCTACACCCTCACGCTCATCATGCAGCAGATCGCCGTCGTCGGCATCCTCGGCGCCGCGCAGTCACTGGTCATCCTCACCGCCGGCATTGATCTTGCCATCGGCGTCATCATGGTCTTTTCCTTCGTGGTGATGGGCAATGCGGTTCTGGCCTATCACCTGCCGGGCCCGCTGGCGATTGCAGCGGGCGCGCTGGTGGCCACGGCCTGCGGCTATGTCAGCGGCTTCCTTGTCGCCCGGCTCAAACTACCGCCCTTCATCGTCACCCTCGGCATGTGGCAGATCGTCATGGCGATCAACCTCATCTACTCCGCCAATGAAACGCTGCGCGAGGCTGATCTCACTGCCGCCACCTCATGGCTTCATGTGTTCGGCATCAGTTTCAAGATCGGCCCCGCCGTCGTCACGCTGGGCGTGCTGGTGATGCTGGCCCTCTATGCCTTCCTCTGGTACGTGCTGAACCACACCGCCTGGGGCCGCCATCTCTATGCGGTGGGCGATGATCCCGATGCCGCCCAGCTCTCCGGCATCCAGGTCAACAAGGTGCTGGTCTCGACCTATGCCATCGCCGGTCTCATCGCCGGCCTCGCCGCCTGGGTGTCGATCGGCCGCAACGGCTCGATCAGCCCGTCCTCGGTCACCACCGACTATAATCTGCAGGCCATCACCGCCGCGGTGATCGGCGGCATCTCGCTGTTCGGCGGCCGGGGCTCGATCCTCGGCACGCTGTTCGGCGCGCTGATCGTCGGCGTCATGTCGATGGGCCTCAACATGCTGGGCGCCGATCCGCAATGGAAGGTGCTGTTCACCGGCCTGCTCATCATCGGCGCCGTCGCCGTTGACCAGTGGATCCGTAAGGTATCGGGCTAAGGGAGAGATCATCATGGCAAAGGAACCCATCCTGCAGGCCCGCGGACTGGTGAAGCGCTATGGCCGCGTCACCGCCCTCGACAATGCCGACTTCGATCTCTACCCCGGCGAAATCCTGGCGGTGATCGGCGACAACGGCGCGGGCAAGTCCTCCCTCATCAAGGCGCTGTGCGGCGCCATCACGCCGGATGAGGGCGAGATCAAACTCGAGGGCAAGTCCGTCCACTTCACCAACCCGATGCAGGCCCGCGATGTCGGCATCGAGACGGTGTATCAGAACCTGGCTTTGTCTCCGGCCCTGTCGATCGGCGACAACATGTTCATGGGCCGCGAGATCAGGATGCCGGGGCCGCTCGGCTCCGTCTTCCGCATGCTGGATCGCGGCGCCATGGAAAAGGTGGCTCGCGCCAAGCTCACGGAGCTCGGCCTCATGACCATCCAGAACATCAACCAGGCGGTGGAAACCCTCTCGGGCGGCCAGCGCCAGGGCGTGGCGGTGGCGCGCGCCGCCGCTTTCGGCTCCAAGGTCGTCATCATGGACGAACCCACGGCGGCGCTGGGCGTGAAGGAATCGCGCCGCGTGCTGGAGCTGATCCTCGACGTCAAGCGCCGTGGCCTTCCCATCGTCCTCATCTCGCACAACATGCCGCATGTGTTTGAAGTGGCGGACCGCATCCACATTCACAGGCTCGGCAAAAGGCTCACCGTCATCAATCCCAAGGACTATACGATGTCGGATGCGGTGGCCTTCATGACCGGCGCCAAGGCGCCGCCGGAAGACCGCGCCGCCGCCTGAACCGTTGCCTCGCGCCACCTGATCCTGCATAAACCGCCCCGTGTCATTTCACGGGCGGTTTTCATGTCGCGCAGCAACGATCTTCTTCAGGATTTCTACCGCACCATGCGGCGCATCCGCACCTTCGAGGAGCGCGTCAACGAACTCTTCGTGCGCGGCCAGTCGGCGGGCTCCATGCTGCACATGTCGATCGGCGAGGAGGCGGTCGCGGGCGTCTGCAAGGCCATGCAGCCGGGCGACACCTTCACCACCCATCACCGGGGCCATGGCATCTTCATCGCAAGGGGTGCTGAGCCCAACCGCATGATGTCGGAAATCGCCGGCAAGGCCGATGGCTATTGTTCCGGCAAGGGCGGTTCCATGCACATCGCCGACATGGGGCTAGGCCATCTCGGCGCCAATGCGATTGTCGGCGGCGGCATTCCCCATGTCGTGGGGGCGGGCATGTCCTACAGGAATTGCGGCGAGAAGAAAGTGGCCGTCGCCTTCTTCGGCGATGGCGCGGCCCAGCAGGGCATTCTCTATGAGGCGATGAACATGGCGGCGCTGTGGAAGCTGCCGGTCGTCTTCTGCTGCATCAACAACCAGTATGGCATGGGCACCCGCATTGACCGCGCCGCCGCCAACCCCAACCTGCATGAGCGCGCCATTGCCTTCGGGTTGAACGGCGTGTCGCTCGATGGCGGCGATGTCGAAGGCGTCTTCGATGGCGCAGGGCCGGTCTTCGCCGAAGCCCGCGCAGGCAAGCCCGGCTTCATCACCTTCTCCTGCTACCGCTTCTATGGCCATGCCCGCCTCGACAAGAGCCCCTATCGTGACGAGGTGGAGGAGGCTGAAGGCCGCAAGAAGGATCCGCTCGCCAATGCCCGCGCCAAATTGATGGCGCGCAGCACAGCGTCATCCGCCGATCTCGATGAGATCGACGCTGCGGTTGACGCGGAAATGAACGCCGCCGTTGAACATGCCATTGCCTCAACGCCGCCCGATGTCAGCACCATGTTCCGCGATGTCTATGCCGGGAGTGAGCCTAAGCCGAAGCCCCTACGCGATCATCTCTCGGCCATTCTCGGGGAGGCCGTGTGATGGCCGTGATCGAATCGACCTACCGCGATGCGCTTCGTCAGGCGCTCATTGATGCGATGAACGAAGACCCCTCCATCTTCGTGATGGGCGAGGAGGTGGGCCGCTACGGTGGCGCCTATGGCGTCACCAAGGGCCTGCTGCAGATGTTCGGCGAGAACCGCGTCGTCGATACGCCGATTTCCGAACCCGGCATCATCGGCGCCGCGGTGGGCGCGGCGATGACCGGATCGCGCCCCGTCGCCGAACTCATGTATGTCGATTTCGCCGGCATGACCATGGACCAGGTGGCCAATCAGGCGGCCAAGAGCCGCTACATGTTCGGCGGCCAGATCGGCGTGCCCATGGTGTTGCGCACCCAAGGGGGCACCGGCCGCTCGGCGGCGGCCCAGCATTCGCAATCGCTCGAAGCCTGGTTCACCCATGTGCCGGGCCTCCGCGTCGCCATGCCGGCCACGGTCAACGACGCCTATCATCTCCTCCGCATGGCGCTCACCTCGCCTGATCCCGTCATCTTCATCGAGCACAAGGGCCTTTATGTGCGGAAGGGCGATCTCGATGTGGAAAACCCCGATGGCCCGTGGGGCAAATCGCTGGTGCGCCGCGTCGGGAACGATCTCACCATCGTGGCCTATTCGAAGATGCTGTTCGAAGCATTGGCCGCCGCCGAAACGCTGAGTGCCGAAGGCGTTGAGGCCGAGGTCATCGATATCCGCACGCTCAACCCGCTCGATGATGAAACCGTCTTCGAATTGGTAAGAAAGACCGGCCGTGCCATGGTGGTGACGGAAGCGGTGATGACCGGCGGCTTCTCCGCCGAACTCTCCGCCCGCATTTCCGAACGCTGCTTTGAATTTCTCGAAGAGCCGGTCATCCGCGTGGCGGGCGAGGATATTCCGATCCCCGTGTCTCCGGCGCTGGAGCGTGGCGCTGTGCCATCGCCGCAGCTGATCGCCGAATCCGCCCTGTGGCTCGTCAAGCGGGTGGCGCCGTCATGGGCCGCCTGATCGCCATGCCGCTCCCCCGCTTGGGGGAGACGATGGAGGAGGGCCGCATCGGCCTCTTGTTGAAATCGCCGGGCGAAAAATTCCGCCGCGGCGAAACCCTGCTCGAGGTCGAGAGCGACAAGACTACAGTCGAAGTGCCCGCCCTTCAGGATGGCGTGCTGGTCGAATGGCTGGTCGGCTCCGACCAGATGGTGCCGGTCGAAAGCGCCATCGCCATGATCGAGATCGAAGGCGAGGCGGTGGCCGAAGCGAAACAGATAAAAGCCGCGCCGCAAGCGTCTGCAGCACCGCGCGCTGCCCATGTATCGGTGCAACACGCCACAGGCATGCGCCCTCGCGCCTCAACCGCCGCCCGCGCGCTGGCGCGCAGGCAGGGCGTCGATCTGGCAACGCTCACCGGCACCGGCCGCAATGGCCGCATCACCCGCGCTGATCTCGCGTCGTCAGCCAAACCCCGGCGCAGCACCTACCATGTGGAAACGCCGCAGGGCCGCATCTTCATGCGCGACTGGCCCGCGCAGGGCAAAGAGCGCGGCACGGCATTGCTGATCCACGGTCTCTTCTCGGACTCGCAAAGTTTCGGCACGCTGGCCCGCAAGCTTGCGGCCAAGGGATTGCGCACGCTCGCCGCCGATCTGCCCGGCCATGGCGAAACCGTCTCGTCCGCAACCTCGATTGATGACATCGTGCAGGCCATCCGCGCCGTGCTGCCGCCCGGTGCCGTTCACCTCATCGGCCATTCCTTCGGTGCAATCATCGCTACGCGCCTTGCCGATCGCGCGGCGAGCCTCACTCTCCTGTCGCCCGCCGGCACGGGCGAGGAAATCAACCGGGCCTTCATCTCAAAGATGCTTGGCGCAAAACTCGATGACGCATTGCCGCTGCTGGGTGAATCCATCCCGCCCGAGTCGCGCACAGCACTGGAAAATCACCTCAAGGCCCACGGCATACAGCTTCGCGCCATCGCCGCATCTTTGGCGGATGAAGGGCATCAGGCCGTCTCGATCCTCGCCAGCCTCGCCGCCTTGAACATTCCCGTCACCGCCGTCTACCAGCGCGATGACGCCATCATCCCCGCGTCCCACGCGCTCAACCTGCCGCCCAACGTCAGCGCCCGCTTCATCCCCGGCATGAGCCACATGCCGCACTGGCGAGACCCTGATCTGGTCGCGGGCCTCGTCTGTGCGGCGCTGTAGCGGGCGGGCATAAGGCGTCATCAGGCCTTCGCGGCATCCCATGCGGCGCTGCTGTGCGGTTCTGCAGCGGCGGTCACAAGCGGCATGTCATGCTTCGGCACGGCGGCTTTGGCGGCGGCGCCGAACACCCGCGAATTGCGGAATTTGACCAGCATGATCATATTGAAGAAATGCAGCAGGCCAAGAACGACCACAGCGGCCCCGATCTTCATGCTCAGGAATTCGAGAGCGCCGGTTGCGTCAACGGGTTTTTCGCCAAAGCGCAGCGCCAGCGAAATGAAGCCTACGTTGACGAGATAGAACCCTACAAGCAGCAGATTGTTGATGGCGTCGGCCACGTCCTCCCTGCCGGCGAAGTTCTCGATCAGGAAAATCCGGCCATTGGTGTGCAGCGTGCGGCCCACCCAATAGGTGATGCCGAGGCTCAAGGCGACATAGATCAGATAGGTGGCGATCATCATTGCGGTATGTCCTCTTTCATGTTATTTGCGTAATTAGCCAATTGACGAATTATAGGCATATTGAAAAATAGATAATTAGGCAATAGGCGAAATATAATGAGGTTAAGACTGCATGGACCGTGTGTTTGAAGCGCTCTCTTCCGGTGTCCGCCGGAAGATCCTGGCCTATTTGTCCGGCCCCAGCCTGACGGCTGGCCAGATCGCCGAGCGGTTTGATATTTCAAAGCCGTCGATCTCGAAACATTTGTCCATCCTTGAACAGGCCGGGCTCATTCAGGCCGAAAAGCGCGGGCAGTTCATTCACTACAGCCTCGTGCGCGAAAGCCTGGTCAACACGCTGAACGGCTTCGTGCAGGAGGTCTGCCCGGTCTCGCGGCCGATCAAGAAGGAAAGCCAGGCGCTCGCCAGGAAAACCTCCCGCGAGTAGCCTTGCAAGCCGCAAGCCTTTGGCTTGCCGTCCTCGCACGCCTGTCTCTATGTTCGAACGGAAGCAATCAGGAACCGCCGCCATGCCCAAGGGATACTGGATCGCCCACGTCACCGTCACCGATCCCGAGCAGTACAAGCTCTATGCCAATGCTGCGCCCGAGGCCTTCAAGAAATATGGCGCCACCATTCTGGCGCGCGGCGGCGCGTATCAGCAGATGGAAGGCGAGCCCGTGCCCCGCAACGTGGTGATCGAATTTCCATCGCTGCAAGCCGCCATCGACTGCTACAACTCGCCTGAATATCAATCCGCCAAAGCCAACCGCGCCAATGCCGGCATCGCCTCCATCGTGCTGGTCGAAGGCGTCTAGGATATATCTTCAAACCCGTCTTTCCCGCGCAGGCGGGAACCCCGCTTCTTTCCCGCGCATCACCTCCGTAAAAGCGGGCCTTCGCCTTCGCGGAGGTGACGGAATTTTGGAATTCCAGCATTGGGCGTCTGACGCTTTCCATCCCCGCCCGCTGTTGCTAGGAGAAGCGGCAGAAGGACAACACCAATGAAACTCGCCATCGCAGGCGCCGCCGGCCGCATGGGCCGCGTGCTCACCCGCATCATCCATGAAACAGAAGGCGCCGCCGTCGCGGGCGGGCTTGAGCATGAAGGCTCGCCCCATCTGGGAGCCGACATGGGCACGCTGGCCGGCATCGGGCCGCTTGGCATAGAGGTCACCTCCGATCCCCTCGCGCTGTTGACCAGGGTCGATGGCATCATCGATTTCACAATCCCGAAAGCCACGCTGGAACTCGCGGCGCTGGCAGCGCAGGCCCGCGTCGTGCATGTCATCGGCACCACGGGCATTGACGAGAAGGGCGAGGCCGCGATCCGCGCCGCCGCCCGCCATGCTCGCATCGTCAAGTCCGGCAACATGAGTCTCGGCGTCAACCTGCTCGCCGCCCTGGTGAAGCGCGCCGCCGCCACGCTGGGCGAGGATTTCGACATTGAAGTCCTGGAAATGCACCACCGCCACAAGATCGATGCGCCCTCGGGCACCGCCTTGATGCTGGGGCAGGCGGCAGCCGAAGGCCGCAACATTTCGCTGAAGGAGCGTTCGGTCCGCGCGCGCGATGGCCACACGGGCGCAAGGCCTGTGGGCGACATCGGCTTTGCCACATTGCGCGGCGGCTCGGTGGTAGGCGATCACACGGTCATCTTCGCCGGCGCGTCCGAGCGCATCGAATTGAGCCACAAGGCCGAGAGCCGCGACATCTTCGCGAGGGGTGCCGTGAAAGCGGCGCTGTGGGCCTTTGGCAAGAAGGAAGGCTATTACACCATGGCCGATGTTTTGGGAGTGGAGTGAACATGGAACGCCTGCTGGTCCTCGTCCGCCATGGACAGAGCGAATGGAATCTCAAGAACCTCTTCACCGGCTGGAAAGACCCTGACCTGACGCCGCAAGGGGTCGCCGAGGCAAAAGCAGCGGGCCAGCGTCTCAAGGCCAAAGGCCTGCATTTCGATATCGCCTTCACCTCGGCGTTGACCCGCGCCCAGCACACGCTGAAGCTCATGCTCGCCGAACTGGGCCAGACCGGCCTTGAGACCATCCGCGATCAGGCCTTGAACGAGCGCGACTATGGCGACCTGACCGGCCTCAACAAGGATGATGCCCGCAAGAAATGGGGCGAGGAGCAGGTGCAAATCTGGCGGCGCTCCTATGACGTGCCGCCGCCGGGCGGCGAAAGCCTGAAAGACACGCTCGCCCGCTCGCTCCCCTATTACATGCACCGCATCCAGCCGCTGGTGCTTTCGGGCCGGCATGTTCTGGTGGCCGCCCACGGCAATTCCATCCGTTCACTGATCATGGCCATCGAGGGTCTCACGCCCGAACAGATTCTGAAGCGCGAACTCGAAACCGGCGTGCCCGTCGTCTACCGCCTGGGGCCTGACTCGCGCCCCCTGTCGGTGGAGACGCTCACCGCTTAAGCCGCCCGCGCCGAAACACCCGCTTCCCAGCCGAGGATGGCGCGCTTGCGCGTCAGGCCCCAGTGATAGCCGCAAAGGCTCCCGCTCTTGCCCAGCACGCGGTGGCACGGCACCACAAAGGAGATGGGATTCTTCCCCACTGCCGTTCCCACCGCCCGCGCCGCCGATGGCTTGCCCAGATGCGCGGCGATGTCGGAATAGGTGGTGGCTGCGCCTAAGGGAATCCGCAGCAGCGTCTCCCACACGCGGATTTCAAAATCGGAGCCGATGAACACCACGCGGAGCGGCTGCTCCGGCTGCCAGTTGCCGGTCTCGAAAATGCGCTGCGCCACCGGGCCTGTGGCGCGCGTGTCTTCGACATAGTCCGCTTCCGGCCAGCGCTTCATCATGTCGGCCAGCGCTGCGCGTTCCGTGCCATGGTCGGCGAAGGCCAGCCCGCACAGCCCCATCTCCGTCACCATCACCAGCGCCCGCCCGAACGGGCAGTCATGGAACCCCCAGCGGATGGTGAGGCCCTTGCCCTTCGCCTTGTAGAAGCCCGGCGTCATGCCCTCATGGGTCACGAACAGGTCATGCAGCCGCCCGGGCCCGGAAAGCCCCACCTCATAGGCCGTATCCAGCACCGAGGCGGAGTTGCGCAGCATCTCCCGCGCATGGTCGATGGTGATGGCCTGCAGGAAGGCTTTGGGGCTAAGCCCCGCCCAGCGCGTGAACACCCGCTGCAGATACTGCGGGTTCATGCCGCTTTTCGACGCCAGTTGCTCCAGCGACGGCTGCTCGCGCCAGTTTTCGGTGAGAAAGGCGAGGCTCTGCCGCACCAGCTCGTAGTCCTGTGGGGATGTCTGTGTCATGCCCCGAACCTAGGGCGGCCCGCCCGCCTTTGCCACCCGATTCCGGACGTGTCTTTTTTACCGGTAAGGCGAAACCAGCGCCGCCTTCAGGGCCTTCGCCAGTTCCTTTTTCTCGAACGGCGCCAGGAATGACGCGATCTCCGTCCGCCTGCCATGCGAGGTCAGATAGAGCGCCCCGATGAGTTCGCGCTCCACATCCTCCTCGAGCGAGACCCGCACCCAGTTGCGGATGAAGCGCTGCTGCTGCGGCGCCTTGCCCTCCGCCAGCCGGTCGAGGATTACTTCCGCTTCGGTAATCTCGATCCGCTCGGCCCGCCGCGCATCGGCGAAATTGCGCCGGAAGGCGAGATACATCAGCAGCACGTCCAGCCCGCAGAATCCCACCACCGGCCAGGCGCCGAGATGATAGAACACGAGCCCCGCCACAAAGTTTACGCCCGCGATCAGCCCCATCACCGTCAGGAAGCCCTGCCGCGACAATGAGCGGTGCGGGGTCAGCACCGCCGTCCAGTTTTTCGGGTTGCGCGCCTCGTCCATCCTGCCTTACCCCTTTGGCCCGAGGATAAGAGGCAGGCGATGGCAAGAGCAAGGCGCATGACGCCGAAAGAGGCGGAAGAGGTGTTCCGCCGCTTCCAGTCCCTTGACCCTGAGCCCAAGGGCGAGCTTGAATCCGTCAACACCTTCACGCTTCTGGTCGCCGTGGTGCTCTCCGCACAGGCCACCGATGCGGGCGTGAACAAGGCCACCCGCGCCCTGTTCAGGGTGGCCGATACGCCCGAGAAAATGGCGGCGCTGGGCGTGGCGAAGCTCGAACCCTACATCCGCACCATCGGGCTTTACCGCACCAAGGCGAAGAACGTCATCGCGCTCTCGGAAGCGCTCATCCATCAGCACGCTTCAAAAGTGCCCGGCACCCGCGAGGCGCTGGAGGCCTTGCCCGGCGTCGGCCGCAAGACGGCGAATGTGGTGCTCAACATCGCATTTGGCGAACCCACCATCGCCGTCGATACGCATTTGTTCCGCGTCGCCAACCGCACCGGGCTTGCTCCCGGCAAGACGCCGCTCGAGGTCGAGAAGGGGCTCTTGAAAATTGTGCCGCAGAAATATCTGCTGCACGCCCATCACTGGCTCATCCTGCATGGCCGCTATCTCTGCAAGGCGCGCAAGCCTGAATGCTGGCGCTGCCCCATCGAGGACTTGTGCAAATTCACCGCGAAGACGCCCGCACCGATTTGAAGATGTGCACGAAATAGGCGGTGGCGAACAGCGGCACCAGAAGATTGGCGAAGGGAATGAGCGCCAGCAAAGCCGGGATGAATCCCGCCATGAACACGTCAGCGGCATTCTCCTTGCGCAGCGCCTTGGCGTCGGCGATGGCCATGTGCCGCATCGCCGCCATCTCGAAATATTCGCGGCTGATCAGATAGGCATTGGCCGTCACCATCACCACAGCACCAATGGCGAAGAAGATCATCGGCAGCGCCAGCAGATTCACCGCCAGCACGATCAGCGCGAACTGTGCTGAGGTCGCCAGCGCCTGCGCAAGGCCAAGCGGTTCGCCGGGAACGTCGCGCGGATAATGCTGCGCTTCCACGCGCGCCGCGATGTCGTCGAGAAAAAATCCGGCGAACAGTGCCGTCACCGGCGCCATCAGGAAGAAGAACATCACGAACAGCGCAAGGCCGGTGCCCACCGCCAGCAGCGTTTCCGCCCATGGCCACGGCAGCAGAGTCAGCGTGGTGATTAAAAATTCAACCGCCAGGAACACCGCGATGAACAGCGCCAGCGTCAGCCCCACGGCTTTGAAAAGCACGGCGCGGAACGGCGGCGAAAACAGGTCGCCAAAGGCGAGATACCAGGCTCTGATCATGGGCCTATCAGCTAATGGCGGGTGCTTGCCTGCGCAAGGCCCATCCGCTAACGCCTCAAGGCGGAAAATCCGGAGTGCCCATGAGCCAAAGCCCCATTGATGTCCTCTGCATCGGCAACGCCATCGTTGATGTGATCGCCAGGGTCGAGGACAGTTTTGTCGCCCGCCACGGCCTCGTCAAAGGCTCCATGAACCTGATCGACGAGGCGCGCGCCGAAAGCCTCTATGCCGACATGGGCCAGGCGATCGAGGTCTCGGGCGGCTCGGCGGGCAATACGGCGGCGGGCGTTGCCTCCTTCGGCGGCAAGGCCGCCTATTTCGGCAAGGTGAAGGCCGATCAGCTGGGCGTGATCTACCGCCACGACATGCGTTCGCAGGGCGTCAAATTCGAGTCCATCGCCGCCACCGAAGGCCCCGCCACCGCGCGCTCCTTCATCCTCGTCACGCCGGAAGGCGAGCGCACGATGAACACCTATCTCGGCGCCTGCGTCAATCTCACGACAGCCGACATTGACGAACAGACGGTGGGCGATGCCGCCGTCACCTATATGGAAGGCTATCTGTGGGACAGGCCGGAGGCAAAGGAAGCCTTCAAGCTCGCCGCGAAGATGTCGCACGCGCAGAAGCGACGCACCTCGATCACGCTCTCCGATTCCTTCTGCGTCGAGCGCCACCGCGACAGCTTCCTCGACTTGATCCGCAACGGCATCGACATCGTCTTCGCCAATGAATCGGAGATCAAGTCACTCTATAAGACGCAGAGCTTCGATGGCGCGCTGCAAGCCATCCGCAAGGATTGCGCCATCGCCGTGCTGACGCGCTCGGAGCACGGCTGCGTGGTGGTCAAGGGCGATGAAACCCACGCGCTCCCCGCCTTCCCGGTGGCGAAGGTGGTTGATGTCACGGGCGCCGGCGATCTTTTCGCCGCCGGTTTCCTCTTCGGCTTCACCCGCCAGATGCCGCTCCCCGCCTGCGCCCAACTCGGCGCACTCGCCGCGTCCGAAGTCATCTCCCACATCGGCGCGAGGCCCGAAGTCAAACTCAACGCCCACGCCCGCGCCGTGGGATTGCTCTAGTGTCTTCCCCTCCGCGTCAGCGGGGAAGAAGGGGACCCGTCGCGCAAGCGATGGGGAAGATGAGGGGCAGCAGGCCAGTGCCAGCCCTGCGCGCTCACAGCCTTCTCAGAAACACGCTGCGGATGAAGTGATTGTTTCCCTTCCTGAGCACCAGGTCGGCGCGGGGGCGCGTCGGCAGCAGGTTCTCGCGCAGGTTCACGAGGTTGATCGTCTCCCACAGTCGCGTCGCGGTCTCCTGCGCCTCCCTGTCGGAGAGCTGGGCATAGCGGTGAAAGTAGGATTTGGGATCGCGGAAGGCGCTGTCCCTCAGCTTGAAGAAGCGCGCCACATACCATTTGCGCAGATCCTCTTCCTCGGCGTCGACATAGATCGAGAAGTCGAAGAAGTCAGAGGCATTGGGAATGCCGCGCCCGTCGCGCGGCGGCCGCCCCGTCTGCAGCACATTCACACCCTCGACGATCAGCACATCGGGCTGGTCCACGCTCTGCCGCCGGTCCTTCAGCACGTCATAGGTCAAGTGCGAATAGAGCGGCGCCGTCACATGCGGCTTGCCCGCCTTGATGTCGGAGAGAAAGCGCAGGATGGCCGGCAGGTCATAGCTTTCGGGAAAGCCCTTGCGCGCCATCAAACCCTCGCGCTCCAGCACCGCATTGGGCATCAGGAAGCCGTCTGTGGTGACGAGATCGACCTTCGGATGCTTCGGCCAGCGCGCCAGGAGCCGCTGCAGGATGCGCGCCGTGGTGCTTTTTCCCGCCGCCACGCTGCCCGCCATGCCGATCACATAGGGCACCTTGCGCTCATTGGTGTGGAGGAAATTGTTGGTGGCGCGGAACAGCCCCTGCGTCGCCGCCACATAGAGGCTGAGCAGGCGCGACAGCGGCAGGTAGATTGCTTCGACCTCCGCGAGATTGATCTGATCGTTGAGGCCGCGCAATTCGTCGAGGTCGGCCTGTGTCAGCGTCATCGGCGTGTCGGCGCGCAGCGCCGCCCACTCCTCGCGCGAGAAGCGGCGGAACGGCGAAACCTCCTTGACGAGTTCTTCCATCAGCCCTGTCCCCGCGCCGCCTTTTCGGCGAGCCCGCTCGTGCCCCGGCGGCGTTTGAGTTCAGCCATCACGTTTTCAAGCGGCACATCGGCGGCGGCGAGCACGACGAGAAGATGATAGAGCACATCCGCCGCCTCAGAGGTCAGATGCGCCTTGCCGCCAAGCACGGCGGCGAGCGCGGCTTCCACCGCCTCCTCGCCCAGCTTCTTGGCGCATTTCTCCATGCCCTGCGAAAAGAGCTTGGCGGTGTAGGACGTCTCGGGCGAAGCCCCTTTGCGCGCGGCGATCTCATCCGCGAGATCAGCCAGAACGCCGAGATCGTGACCGGTCATGTTGCCTCCTTCACACCCGCATGGGCACGCCATGGGCGGCGAGATAGTGCTTGGCCTCGGCAATGGAAAAGGTGCCGAAATGAAAGATCGACGCCGCCAGCACCGCCGTGGCATGGCCCTCGAGAATGCCATCCGCCAGATGCTGCAGCGTGCCCACGCCGCCCGATGCGATCACCGGCACATGAACGGCATCGGCGACGCTCCGCACGAGCGCAAGGTCGAATCCCTGTCCGGTGCCGTCGCGGTCCATGGAGGTGAGCAGGATTTCGCCCGCCCCCAGCGCCGTCACCTCGCGCGCGAAGGCAATGGCGTCGATGCCCGTCGCCTTGCGCCCGCCATGGGTGAAAATCTCCCACCGCCCCGGTGCAACCGATTTGGCATCGATCGCCACGACCACGCATTGCGCGCCGAATTTCTCCGCCGCCTCTTTCACGAAGGCGCGGTTCGCGACCGCCGCGGAGTTGATCGACACCTTGTCGGCCCCCGCCAGCAGCAGCTTGCGGATGTCCTCGAGCGTCCGCACGCCGCCACCCACCGTCAGCGGCATGAAGCAGGCTTCCGCCGTGCGCGACACCACATCGAACAGGATGCCGCGATTCTCATGCGTGGCGGTGATGTCGAGGAAGCACAGCTCATCCGCGCCCGCCGCGTCATAGGCCTTGGCGATTTCCACGGGATCGCCCGCATCGCGCAGGCTCACGAAGTTCACGCCCTTGACGACGCGGCCATCCTTCACGTCGAGGCAGGGGATCAGGCGCGCCTTCAGCATCAGCGCCCGCCCGTCACGCGCAAAATCGCGCCGGTGATATAGGTGGCGTGATCGCCGAGAAGATACATGATCGCATCGGCGATCTCGTCCGGCTTGCCCACCCGCTTCAGCGGAATCATCGGCCTCAGGCGCTCCATGCGCGCCGCATCATGGGTCGAGCGTTCGTGGATTTCGGTGTCCGTCAGGCCCGGCGCCACGGCGTTGACGCGGATGCCATTCTCCGCCACTTCGCGCGCCAGTCCGAGGGTGAAGCTTTCAACCGCCCCCTTGGTCGCCGCATACCACACATATTCGCCGGGACTGCCCAGCGTCGAGGCGGCGGATGAAATATTGACGATGGCCCCGCCCGCCGTCATTCGTTTCACGGCCTCGCGCGCCACCAGGATCGCCCCCGTCACATTGATGTCGACGCAGCTGCGGATGGTGTCGACCGAAGCCTTGTCCAGCCTGCTGCTCCGCCCGGTGATCCCGGCATTGTTGACGAGATGGGTGATCGTACCGAAGCGCTGTTCCGTGGCATCGAACATGCGCACAACATCGGCGTCGCGGCTTACGTCACCGGCAATGGCGAAGGCATCGCCGCCTAGCGCGGTGATTTCCGTTACCAGCGCCTCCGCCGCCGCCGTGTCGCTCACATAATTGACCGCGACCTTGTAGCCATCCGCCGCCGCCTTGCGCGCCACCGCAGCGCCAATGCCGCGCCCGCCGCCGGTCACCAGAAGAACCTTGCTCATGCCCCATGCTCCCGGATCAGCCGCAGCGCCGCGTTCGCATCGAGGCGGCCATCATAAAGGGCGCGCCCGGAAATCGCTCCTTCGAGAATCTTGCAATCGGGCTGAAGCAGCCGCTTCACGTCATCGATGGAGGCAAGGCCGCCCGAAGCGATCACCTTGATCGAGGTCGCCTGCGCCAGCGCCAGCGTGGATTCGATGTTCAAGCCTTTCAGCACGCCGTCCCGGTCGATGTCGGTGAAGATGATGGCGGAGACGCCCGCATCCTCGAAGCGCCGCGCCAGCTCGGCCACCGTCAGGTCGGACGTTTCGGCCCAGCCTTCCACCGCCACGCGGCCGCCCCGCGCGTCGATCCCCACCACGATGGCGCCGGGAAAGTGCCGGCACGCTTCGCGCACGATCTCCGGGTTCTTCAGCGCCACCGTGCCGAGGATCACCCGCCTGATGCCACGCGCCAGCCAGTCCTCGACCTGCCCCAGCGAGCGGATGCCGCCGCCAAGCTGCACGGGGATCTTGATGGACGAGAGAATGTTCTCCACCGCCGCGCCATTCACCGGCTGCCCGGCAAAAGCGCCGTTGAGATCGACGAGATGCAGCCACTTGAAGCCCTGGGTCTCGAAGGCTTGGGCCTGCGCCGCGGGGTCATCATTGAAGACGGTGGCCTGCTGCATGTCGCCCAGCTTCAGCCGCACGCATTGTCCGTCTTTCAGATCGATGGCGGGAAACAGGATCATGGCCGCCACCTGAGGAAATTGGCGATCAGCTGCAGGCCCAGCGCCTGGCTTTTCTCGGGGTGAAACTGCGTGCCCGCCATGTTGGCGCGTCCCACCATCGCCGTCACGGCCATGCCATAGGGCGCGGTGGCGATCACCTCATCGGGATTTCTGGCCTCGAGATGATAGGAATGCACGAAATAGGCGTGGAGGCCCCGAGAGCCAAGCGCCATGCCCTCCAGCAGCGCATGCGGGCGCTGCACATCCAGCGTGTTCCAGCCCATGTGCGGAATCTTGAGTGCGGGATCGGCAGGCTTCATCAGCACCACGTCGCCTGAAATCCAGCCGAAACCTTGCGATACATCATGCTCCAGCCCGCGCGTGGCCATCAGTTGCATGCCCACGCAGATGCCGAGAAAGGGCTTGCCTTTCTTCGTCACCTCTTCGTCGAGCGTTTCCCACATGCCGGGCACGGCGCGAAGGCCCTCGCGGCAATCCTTGTAGGCGCCAACGCCCGGCAGCACGATCCGTCCGGCGGCCCGCACCACAGAGGGGTCATTGGTCACGCGAACGGCCATGTTGGTTCCGCCATCGCGCGCCGCGCGCTCGAAGGCCTTGGCAGCGGAATGAAGATTGCCGGAGCCGTAATCGATGATGGCGACAGACATTTGAACTCAACCGTTGCCGAACAGGCCGAGCGGATCGGCATGCGGCGCATAGGGTGCTGCCCGCGCCGGAGCAGGCACCGCCATGCGCGCGCCAACCCCGTGAAAATAGCGCAGCTCCGCCTCTTCCAGCGATTGCCCTTCCGAGAGGCCAACCTCGGGCATCCCGCGCCGCGTCAGGGCGTTCGCCTGCAGGTCACGCGCCCCGAATCCGAAGATCAGGTTGATTGCCACGCCGATCGCCGCCGTCACGATCACGCCAAGGACAGCCGCGCCCAGCGCCAGCAGCGCATCGAGCGTGAACAGAATGGCGGCGGACACCCACAGGCGGTGCGCCAGCGCCCACATCCAGCCCAGCGCGAAAGCGCTCCACGAAAATCCCTCGCGCACAAACGCCACCTTGTCGGGCGCGCCGCCAATGGGGCTATGAACCGCGTAAATCGCCATCAGCCCGCCAGCGATCCCTTGGTGGAGGGAATGCGGTCCTTCTGCCGGGGATCGATCTCCGTCGCCTCGCGCAACACACGCGCCAGCGCCTTGAAGCAGGCCTCGGCGATGTGATGATTGTTCTCGCCATGCAGCAGGCCCACATGCAGCGTCACGCCGGCATTCATGGCGAAGGCCTGGAACCATTCGCGCACCAGCTCGGTGTCGAAGTCGCCGATCTTATCCCGCGTGAAATTCACGTTCCACACAAGATAAGGCCTGCCCGACACGTCGATGGCGGCGCGCACCAGCGTCTCGTCCATCGCTAGGTCGAGGCTCGCATAGCGGCGGATGCCCTTGCGGTCTCCCAAAGCCTTGGCGAAAGCCTGCCCCAGCGCGATGCCGGAATCTTCCGTGGTGTGATGAAAGTCGATATGCAGGTCGCCCTTGGCGCGGAGCGTGATGTCGGCCAGCGAATGGCGCGCCAATTGTTCCAGCATGTGGTCGAGAAAGCCCACGCCGGTCTTGATGTCATAGGCCCCGGTGCCGTCCACGTCGAGCGTGGCGGTCAGTTGGGTCTCGGTGGTCTGGCGTTCAATCGTGGCCTTGCGCATCACGTCTCATCCTCTTGGGGCGGGCGTTTAGCAGATGCGGCAAGAAATGGCCAAGGGTGCCTTTTCTTTCGTGGTTTCCGGGCCTACATGGGGCGGGACACAGCAAAGGAAAGCCTCATGGCCGAGCCCGTGCAATGGCATGGCACGACAATTCTCACCGTCCGCAAGGGCGGCAGGGTGGTGATCGCCGGTGACGGGCAGGTGAGCCTCGGCCAGACCATCATCAAGGGCAATGCGCGGAAAGTCAGGCCGCTTGGCGCTGGCGGGCAGGTGATCGCTGGATTTGCCGGCGCCACCGCCGATGCCATGACGTTGTTCGAGCGGCTGGAAGGAAAGCTCGAACAATATCCCTCGCAACTCACGAGGGCCTGCGTTGATATGGCGAAGGACTGGCGCACCGACCGTTATCTCCGCCGCCTCGAAGCCATGATGATCGTCGCGGACCGCAGCGTCAGCCTCGTCCTCACAGGCACGGGTGACGTGCTGGAGCCCGAGAACGGCGTCATCGCCATTGGCTCCGGCGGCAATTATGCGCTGGCCGCCGCCCGCGCGCTGATCGACACGGGCATGGATGCCGAAACCATCGCCCGCAAATCCATGGCCATCGCCGCCGAGATCTGCGTCTATACCAATGGCAATCTCACCGTCGAAAGCCTGAGCCTGTGACGGGCGAGCTGAGCGCCGCCGATCTCGAGGCCGCGGTGACGGCGGGCGTCATCGACCGCGCCACCTTGCAGCGCCTTCAGGCCTTCACCGCCAGCCGCATCACGGCAAGGCCCGATGAAGAGCATTTCCGCCTGCTCACCGGCTTCAACGATATTTTCGTCACCATTGGCCTCGCCCTGTTTTTGGGCGCGCTGAGCTGGCTGCTCACCATGGCCTCGCCCTGGCTAGCCTCGGCAGGCGTCGCCGTGGCCTCCTGGGGGCTGGCTGAAATCTTCACCCGCCAGCGCCGCATGGCGCTGCCCAGCATCGCGCTGCTCGCCGTCTTCGTCTCGTCAATCTTCTGGCTGGTGCTCGCCATCGCGGGCTCGTCTGCCACGCTGGGCGATCATCCCGCCTCCGCCGTCATCGCGGGGCTGGTGGCCACGGCTGCGGCATGGGCGCACTGGCAAAGGTTCCATGTTCCGATCACCGTGGCGGCGGGCTTTGCAGCCCTTGCGGCCTCGGTCATCGCGGCGCTCTCGGTGCAATGGCCCGATGCCATCAGTGATCATCCGCTGCCGGTCTTCCTGCCCATTGGCCTTGCCGCCTTCGCGCTCGCCATGCGCTTTGACATGTCGGACCGCCTGCGCCTCACGCGGCGCACCGATATTGCCTTCTGGCTGCATCTCCTTGCAGCGCCATTGATCGTTCATCCTGTCGTATGGGGCACCGTGCATCTCGGCGAAATGGATTTGCCCTCGGCCGCCCTCATCATCGGCCTGTTTCTGGTGTTGGGCTTCGTGGCGCTGGTGGTGGATCGCCGCGCGCTGCTCGTCTCCTCGCTCTCTTATCTCGCCTATGCGGCGGGCAGCCTGATCGTCAAGGCCGGGTTTGAAACATCGGCCTATGCCGTTGCCGTTCTCGTCGTCGGCGCCATCGTGCTCACGCTGTCGGTGGCGTGGCGGCCCTTGCGCGCCGCGCTGCTCAGCCTTCTCCCCTCCAGGATCACCGCCGCGGTTCCGCCCGCCGCGTGAAATTCTCTCAAGGATTGCCATGACTGATTTTTCGCCGCGCGAAATCGTTTCCGAACTTGATCGCCACATCGTCGGCCAGGCCGATGCCAAGCGCGCGGTTGCCATTGCGCTTCGCAACCGCTGGCGCAGGAAGCAGCTGGAAGGCCAGATGCGCGAAGAGGTGATGCCCAAGAACATCCTGATGATCGGCCCCACCGGGGTCGGCAAGACGGAAATCGCGCGCAGGCTCGCCCGCCTCGCCAATGCGCCGTTCCTGAAGGTCGAGGCCACGAAATTCACCGAAGTGGGCTACGTCGGCCGCGACGTCGACCAGATCGTCCGCGATCTCGTGGAAAGCGGCATCGCCATGGCCCGCGCGGCGCGGCGTAAAGGTGTGGAAGCACAGGCGCAGCTCAATGCCGAAGCCCGCGTGCTGGATGCGCTGGTCGGTTCCAATGCCTCCGAAGCCACGCGTGACTCCTTCCGCAAGAAGCTCCGCGCCGGTGAGCTTGATGACCGCGAGATCGAAATCCAGGTCGCCGATACGGGCGGCATGCCGTCCTTCGATATTCCCGGCATGCCCGGCTCCTCGGCGTCCGTCATCAACCTGTCGGACATGCTGGGCAAGGCCTTCGGCGGCCGCACCAAGGCCCGCCGCACCACCGTCAAGGCCAGCCATGATCTGCTGATGGCGGAAGAAAGCGACAAGCTTCTCGATCAGGACCAGATCGTGCAGGAGGCGATTGATTCCGTCGAGAACAACGGCATCGTTTTCCTGGATGAGGTCGACAAGATCTGCGCCAGGTCCGAGCGCGCCGGGGCCGATGTCAGCCGCGAGGGCGTGCAGCGGGATCTCCTGCCGCTGATCGAAGGCACCACCGTCTCAACGAAGCATGGGCCGGTCAAAACAGATCATATCCTGTTTATTGCCTCAGGCGCCTTTCACATCGCCAAGCCGTCCGACCTTCTGCCGGAACTGCAGGGCCGCCTGCCCATCCGCGTTGAGTTGAAGGCGCTCGACCGCGCCGATTTCCGCCGCATCCTCACCGAGCCCGAGGCGAGCCTCATCAGGCAATATGTGGCGCTGCTGAAAACCGAAGGCGTGGACCTGTCCTTTACCGAAGACGGCATCGACGCCATCGCCCGCATCGCCGCCGAAACCAACGCGGCCATCGAAAACATCGGCGCAAGGCGGCTGCAAACCATCCTCGAGCGCGTCCTCGACGAGATCAGCTTCGGCGCCACCGACCGCGCTGGCGAAAACATCATCATCGACGCTGCCTATGTCGAAAAACACGTCGGCGACCTGGCGCGCAACACCGACTTGTCGAAGTTCATTCTGTAAATCATCTTGGCCCCGCGCACCTTAGACGTCACCCTGATGACAATCAGGGCCCCGCTTGCTGGCGGTTAAAGCGGGATCCTGGCCTCTGCCAGAATGGCGGACTGGAACAATGCGCGCCATATGTCTTCTCCTCCGCGCTGACGCGGGGCGAGCACGGAAAGGCCCTCCTACTTCGGGGCGCGTTTGGCGAGGATGCGCTGCAGGGTGCGGCGGTGCATGTTGAGCCGCCGTGCGGTTTCGGAGACGTTGCGCCCGCAGAGTTCATAGACGCGCTGGATGTGCTCCCAGCGCACCCGGTCGGCGGACATGGGATTGTCGGGGAGTGCCGCGCGGTTGTCCTTGTCGCCCACCAGCGCGCCATAGACGGCATCGGCATCGGCGGGCTTGGCCAGATAGTCGATGGCCCCGAGCTTCACCGCCGTCACGGCGGTGGCGATATTGCCATAGCCGGTGAGCACCACCACGCGGGCATCGGAGCGCGCATGATGCAGCGCCTCAATCACGTCGAGGCCGTTGCCGTCGGCGAGCCTGAGATCGACCACCGCATAGCCCGGCGCTGATTTCCGCACCTGGATGACGCCTTCTTCCACCGACTCGGCGGTCCGCACTTCGAAGCCGCGCGCTTCCATGGCGCGGGCCAGGCGGGTCACGAAAGGTTTGTCATCATCAACGAGCAGAAGCGTCTTGTCGGCGGGAAGCGCCAGTTCGTCCGTATCCTGCAGGCTGCCGGGCAGAGGGGTTTCCATGGCGCCTATCTAGTTCTTTTGGGAGTGGCGATCAACAGCGGGAAGCAAGGGTTTACAGCTTGCCGATATCGACGGCGCCCCGGGGCCACACCACCTGCACCATCGCCCCATGTCCGGGTGGCGCGCGGTTGGCGAGCGACACGGCGGCGCCCGAGCGCTCCAGCAGCGTCTTGGCGATGAAGAAGCCAAGCCCCATGCCCTCGTGGCCGCTCGTTCCCTCGCGCTCGCCGCCATCGTCATAGCCGGGCCTGGTGGTCACGTAAGGATCGCCGAGGCGGTCGAAAATGTCCTGATGGAAGCCGGGGCCGTCATCGCTCACCACCACCGTCACGGTGGCGGAGGTCCAGCGCACATCCACCGTCACCCGCGATTGCGCGAAGTCGACGGCATTCTCGAGCAGATTGGCGAGGCCATAGGCGATGGCCGGGTTGCGGCGGAACACCGGCTCGGCGCTGCCGTCATCCGCCGAAGACACGTCGATGCTCACGTCACTGCCGCGCAAGGGCGCGATCAGATCCTCCAGCATCACCTGCAGCGTGGTGCGCTGGTAGACCTCGTCATCGTCGGAATCATGGGTGGCAAGACGTGTCAGGATTTCACGGCAGCGGCCGGACTGGCTGATGAGAAGGTCAATATCGTCCGTATACGGACTGTCCTTCGGAAGCTCGCGCTTCAACTCCTTGGCCACCAGCGCGATGGTGGCGAGCGGCGTGCCGAGTTCATGGGCGGCGGCGGCGGCAAGGCCGTCGAGCGCCGACAGCCTTTGCTCGCGCGCCAGCACCATTTCGGTGGCGGCCAGCGCCGCCTGCATCTGCCGCGCCTCCTCGGCGATGCGCCTGGCATAGATCGCCGAGAACACCACGCCGCAGGCGATCGCCGCCCACATGCCGCCGATATAGGCGTTGGGCAGCACCGGGCGGCTCACCTCGTTCCACGGCAGCGGAAAATGATGAAAAGCCAGCAGCGTGGCGAACAGCGAGGCGAGCGCGCTCAGCCACAGCGTCCAGCGGAGCGACAGCGACGTGGCCGAAATCGTCACCGGCACGAGGAACAGGAAGGCGAAGGGATTTTCCAGCCCACCGGTCAGGAACAGCAGCATGGCAAGCTGGCAGATGTCATAAGCAAGCAGCAGCCCCGCGTGGAGCGGCTGCACCCGCGCGGTCTTCCGCCAGCGGATGGACAGAAAGATGTTGAGCCAGGCGCTCAGCGCGATGGCGCCGAGGCATAGTCCCAAGGGCAGTGGAAAGCCCAGCAGCAGGTTGACGGTCAGCACCGCCGCCGTCTGCCCAACCACCGCCAGCCAGCGCAGCCGCACCAGCGTGCGCAGGCGCAACACGCCCAGCCCCGCCTCATGGGACTGCGGCAACAATGTGCTGGCGGTAATGTCGGCCATCGGTCCTTTCGCGGGGCGCCAACTTGCCGCCCGGCGGCATAAGTCCTATTTGAGCGCGGACCGGAAGGAAACCCCATGCCGCAAAAACGCACCCTGCTGTTCGCCGCCCTGATGCTCGTGGTGGCCGCGATGATCGGCGCCACGGCGTGGCTGCTGTCGCCTGGTCTCACACGGAGCGGCACTGGCGTCGCATTGGTGGGCGGGCCCTTCACCCTCACCAATCAGGACGGCAAGCAGGTGACGGAGAAGGATTTCCTCGGCCGCTATACGCTCGTTTATTTCGGCTATACCTATTGCCCCGATGTGTGCCCCACGCAATTGCAGGTGCTGGCCGCCGCACTGGAAGAGATGGGGCCTGCGGCCGCAAAGATCACGCCGGTGTTCATCAGCATCGATCCGGGGCGCGACACGCCGGAGGTGATGAAAGCCTATGTCGAAAATTTTGGCGCGCAGTTCGTAGGGCTGACCGGAAGTGCTGACGAGATTGCGGGCGTGGCCAAGGCCTACCGCGTCTTTTACGCCAAGACGGGCACGGGCGCGGATTACAAGATGGACCACACCAGCCTCATGTATCTGATGGGGCCAGACGGGAAATTCGTGACCTATTTCGACTACACCACCGACCCCAAGGCGCTGGCCCAGCGGCTGTCGCAGGCCACCGCTGCGTCATCTTCATGACAAATCAAAGGTTGCCGCGCGTAAACGGACTCGTTACGTTTGCCGCCCATGTTCGGGGATAAGGGATTCTGCCCGCAATGCTCTATTATCTCTATGAAATGAACCACGCCGCGCTGGCGCCCTGGCGGGCGGCCGCGGATGCCGGACTGAATTTCTGGAAGAACCCCGCCAATCCGCTGTCCTCCACGCAGATGGGCCGCTCCATGGCGGCGTCGCTGGAAATGTTCGAGCGCGGAACCAGGCGCTACGGCAAGCCCGCCTTCGACCTGGGGCCGGATGTCACCGAGGAAGTGGTGCTCGCAAAGCCCTTCTGCAATCTCCTGCATTTCACCCGCGATGGCGCGCCCGCCGATGCCCGCAAGCTGCTGATCGTCGCCCCCATGTCGGGCCATTACGCCACGCTGCTGCGCGGCACCGTCGATGCGATGCTCGATCATTGCGACGTCTATATCACCGACTGGGTGGACGCCCGCGCCGTGCCGGTCGCGTCCGGCTCCTTCGATCTCGATGATTACATCGACTATGTGATGGAGTTCGTGCGCTTCATCGGCCGCAGCACCAGCCTGATGGCGGTGTGCCAGCCCTCGGTGCCGGTGCTCGCCGCCGTGTCGCTGATGAATGCGGCCAAGGATCCCATGACGCCCGCCGCCATGATCCTGATGGGCGGCCCCATCGACACCAGGCGCAATCCCACCGCCGTCAACCGCCTCGCCCGGGAAAAGGGCGTCGACTGGTTCCGCAGCAATGTCATCATGAAGGTGCCGCCGCCCAATCCCGGCTTCATGCGCGAAGTTTATCCCGGCTTCCTGCAGCTTGGCGGCTTCATGACCATGAATCTCGACCGCCACATCGACGCGCACCGCGAACTCTTCTGGCATCTCGTCGAGGGCGATGGCGACTCCGCCGAAAAGCAGACCGAGTTCTACGATGAATATATGTCGGTCATGGACCTCACCGCCGAATTCTACCTGCAGACGGTGGAAAAGGTGTTCGTGAACCACGACCTGCCGCGCGGCACCTTCACGCACCGCAACCAGAAGGTCGATCCCTCGGCCATCACCGAAACGGCGCTGATGACGGTGGAAGGCGAGCGTGACGATATTTCGGGCGTCGGCCAGACCGAAGCCTCGCATGATCTCTGCACGTCGCTTGCCGCGTCCAAGAAGCTGCATTACCTGCAGCCCGGCGTTGGCCATTACGGCGTGTTCAACGGCTCGCGCTTCCGCAAGGAAATCGTGCCGCGCATCGTGTCTTTCGTGAACGCCAACGCCAAAGCCTGATGGCTCCAGCCCTGACGACGCTCCGCCGCCTTCTGGCGCCGAAACCGATTCCGCCGGCGGAATTGCTGCTGGGCGAAACGCGGATCGAGGTGATCTTCCGCCGCCATGCCAGCGCCCGCCGACTGGTCTTAAGGCTCAACCCGGAAGGCACTGCCGCCATCGTCACCGTGCCCAAGGGCGTCTCGCGCTCAGCCGCGCTCGATTTCGCGCAACGCTCGGAAGCCTGGCTGGTAACCCGCATTGCCCAGCGCGGCACGCCGATCCCGCTCAAGGCCGGAAGCCTCATTCCGCTGCATGGCGAGGATCATGAGATACGCCACATCGCCTCGCGCCGTGGCGCTGTCACCTTCGACCCGGTGGCGCGCATCATCCATGTGCCGGGAGACTTGCCGCACGTTCCGCGCCGCCTCACCGACTGGCTGAAGAAGGCGGCCAAGGCCGAACTCGCAGCGGCGTCGGACAAATATGCCCGCGCCATGGGGGTGAGCTTCCGCCGCATCACCGTGCGCGACCAGCGGAGCCGCTGGGGCTCCTGTTCCGCAAGCGGCGAGCTGTCCTATTCCTGGCGGCTCATCCTCACGCCGCCCTATGTGCTGGACTATGTGGCCGCCCATGAGGTGGCGCATCTGAAGCACATGAACCACGGCCCCGCCTTCTGGCGTCTGGTGCTCAGCCATTGCCGGGACGCATCGCGCGCCAAGAAATGGCTGAAGGCGCACGGCCACAGCGTTCACCGCATCAGCACCTGATCATTTGTTTTCGCGCGTGCGGTTCAGCCGCTCGAAGGCGGTTGGGCTGTTGCCGCTCTTCTTGCGGGGTTGGCCGTTGCCGCCGCCGAACAGATTGCCGATGCCATCGAAGAATCCGCCGCCATCATCATCCACGGCGGGCTGCCCGCTGCCATCCTCACCCGGAATCTGGGCCATCACACCGCCATCGCCGGGTTCGGGCTGGCTGGTGTCGCCGGGCAGCGGTTCGGGCGGCAGGCCCTGATGCGCGGCCGCCATCACGTCATGCCAGATTTCCGTGGGGATGGTGCCGCCGGTCACCCGCGTGGTCGGCGAATTGTCATCATTGCCCACCCACACGCCCGCCACGAATTGCGCGGTATAGCCGATGAACCAGGCATCGCGGTAATCCTGGCTGGTGCCGGTCTTGCCGGCGATTTCGAAGTTGCCGAACTGCGCCTTCTTGCCGGTGCCTTCGGTGACGACGGCGCGCATCATGGAATTGAGTTCGCCCAAGTTCACAGGCGAGATCACCGATTGCATGCCGCCCGGCTGGCGCTGGTAGAGCACATGGCCGTCGCGCGTCGTAATGCGGGTGATGGCGAAGGGAACGACAGGCGTGCCGCCATTGGCGAAGGGCACGAAGGCCGCCGTCATCTCGAGCGGCGTCACCTCGGAGGTGCCGAGTGCGAGTGAATCATCGCGGCCCAGGTCGGAGGTAATGCCCAGCCGGTGCGCCACCTCGATCACCGAGTCAGGCCCGATGGCCGAGATCAGCTTCACGGCGATCACATTCAGCGAATAGGCCAGCGCCGTGGTCAGCGTCACCGGCCCCATATATTTCTGCTTGTAGTTTTCGGGCGTCCAGCTGCCGAGCTGGATCGGCTCGTCCACTTCCACCGATTGCGGGGTGTATCCCTGTTCCAGCGCCGCCAGATAGAGGAACGGCTTGAAGGAGGAGCCGGGCTGGCGCTTCGCCTTGGTCACCCGGTTGAACTGGCTCCTCTTGTAGGACTTGCCGCCCACCATGGCCTTGATGGCGCCGCCCGTATCCATCATCACGAAAGCCCCTTGCGAGACATGCAGCTTCGCACCCTCGCTATTCAACCGTGTACGGAGGGATTTCTCGGCGATTTCCTGCAGGCCGGGATCGATTGTGGTTTCGACGACGATCGAGTCCTTGTTGTTCTTGACCAGTTCGGGAAGCTGGTCGTTCACCCAGTCGGCGATATATTGCGTGGCGGGAATATAGTCCGATGGCCGCGCTTCGGCGGGGGCGGCGATGGCAAGCTGCGCGTCGCCCGCCGTGATGGCCCCTGTCTCCACCATGGCGTTGATGACGAGCTTGCTGCGCTCGGCTGCGGCTTCGGGGTGCAGCAGCGGCGAATAGGTGGAGGGCGCTTTCAGAAGCCCCGCCAGCGTCGCCGCCTCGGCGATGGTCAGATCGCGGGCGGATTTGTGATAATAGGCCTGCGCCGCCTTCTCGATGCCATAGGCGCCCGCGCCATAATAGACGCGGTTCAAGTAAAGCTGCAGAATCTCTTCCTTGCTGAACTTGGTTTCCAGCCACACCGCCAGCACCACCTCCTGGAGCTTGCGCTCCATGGTGCGGTCGGGATTGAGAAACAGGTTCTTGGCAAGCTGCTGCGTGAGAGTCGAGCCGCCCTGCACCACGTGCCCTGAGCGCAGATTGGTCACCACGGCGCGCAGCAGGCCAAAGGGATCGACGCCATAATGCGAATAGAAGCGGCGGTCCTCGATGGCGATCACCGCATTCGGCACATAATCAGGCAATTCGGCGAGGCTCACCTCGTCGCCGAAGAACGCGCCCTGCTGGGCAAGCTGCGTGCCGTCATCGGCCAGCACCATCACGCCCGGTTCCCGGTCGGGGATCTGCAGCAGGCCCTTCTGGTCGAGCGACATCCAGACATAGCCGAACACGGCGCCGCCGGCGATCAGGCCCCAGAATGCGCAGAAGAAGACAAAGCGGAAGACATAGCCCGCGAAGGTGCGGCGGCGGCGCGGGGCGGTGCGCTTTTGAGGCTTGCCGCCACGGGAACGGCTGTCAAAAAGCTGCGGTTCGATCCGCCCTTTCCGCTTCGTCTTGCCGCCCGATCTGAACAAACCCATTTAGGCTCCGCTCTGCCCCTTGGTCCGCTCCTAGCAAATGCGCCTTGAGAGAGCGTGAAGAAGGGGCAGGGAAAGCCGGATATCTGGGCGGGAATCATGGCCCGATCATGGCCCCCGCTGGGGCGAGGCTTACATCATTGCGCCGACATGCCAGGGCACGAATTCATTGTCGCCATAGCCCAGGATTTCCGACTTGCTGCGCTCGCCCGAGGCCACATTCAGCATTTTGGCAAAGATTTCCTTGCCCTTCTCGGTGATCGGCACGCCGTCCAGCACATCGCCGCAATTGATGTCCATGTCGTCGATCATGCGGTGATAGATGTCGCTGTTGGTGGCGAGCTTGATCGAGGGCACTGGCTTGTTGCCATAGGCCGAGCCACGGCCCGTGGTGAAGCACAACAGGTTCGCGCCGCCCGCCACCTGTCCCGTCGCCGAGACAGGATCATAGCCCGGCGTATCCATGAACACGAAGCCCTTGCCCGTCACGGGCTCGGCATAGCGGTAGACATTGGTGAGCGTGGTGGTGCCGCCCTTGGCGGCCGCGCCGAGCGATTTTTCCAGAATGGTGGTGAGGCCACCCAGCTTGTTGCCGGGCGAGGGGTTGTTGTTCATCTCCATGAGATTGCGCTTTGTGTAGTCTTCCCACCACTTGATGATGTCGACCAGCTTCTCGCCCACCTCCTGCGTGGCGGCGCGGCGGGTGAGGAGATGTTCGGCGCCATAGATCTCCGGTGTCTCGGAGAGAATCGCCGTGCCACCGTGCTGCACCAGAATGTCCACAGCCGCCCCCAGTGACGGGTTGGCGGTGATGCCGGAATAGCCGTCGGAGCCGCCGCATTGCAGCGCCACCACGAGGTCGGAGGCAAGGCAGGTTTCGCGCTTCACGTTGTTGGCGTGCGGCAGCATGTCGATCACCGCCTGGACGCCCGCCGCCACGGTCTTCCGCGTGCCGCCGGTTTCCTGAATGGTCATCGAGCGGAAGGTGTCGTTTTCGGTGACGTGATAGGCTTCCTTGAAGCGGGGAATCTGGAAGCCCTCGCAGCCCAGCCCCACCATCAGCACGCCGCCCATGTTGGGGTTGGTGGCATAGCCCCAGGAGGTACGCTTCAGGATGTCGAAGATCACGCCGCGGTAATCGATCACGCAGCCATTGTCGAGCTTCAGCGCCACCACGCCGTCGATGTTGGGATAGTCCTTCAGGACGCCGCTGTCGTTCAGTTCCTTGGCGATGAAGCCCGCCACGGTGGCCGAGCAGTTCACGCTGGTCATGATGCCGATATAGTTGCGGGTGCCCACCTTTCCGTTGGCGCGGCGATAGCCCTCGAAGGTGGCGCGCTCTTCGGGCGGCAGGATGATTTCCTGTTTCGCGTCCTTCGAGAAGGCATAGTCGCGGGCAAAGTCATGCATGCCGGTGTTGTGCTCATGCACCCATTCGCCGCGCGCAATGTCTTTCTTGGCAAAGCCGATGATCTGCCCGAACTTGCGGATCGGCTCGTCCTTGGCGATTGGCCCTGAGGCCATCTTGTGGCCCTTCATGATCTTGTCGAGCGCCACCACCTGCTCCGGCGCGGTCGCCCCCTTGTCCACCACGTCGATCGCCACCAGCACATTGTCGGCGGGGCTCAGGCGAAGCATGCGGGGGATTTTGCTCATGGCGATGTCATCCGGGGTTGAAAAGGGCTCGAAGTTCTGACTAACATGTTAGCATGTCAGTGGCCACAGTCACCTATGATTTTCTTGATGCGGCCCCCGTGCTCCAGCGCGGCGGAGCGACGCAGCGGGTGCAGGCGGCCTTGCGGGATGCCATCGTCCGTCTGGAGCTCAAGCCCGGCAGCCTGCTCGACAAGCATGCCATCGCCCAGCGGATGGGGGTCTCCCGTTTTCCGGTGGGCGAGGCGCTGGGGCGGCTCGCCGCGGAAGGGCTGGTCGAAATCATGCCGCAGAGCGGCAGCCGGGTGGCGCTGATCCGCCTGTCCGACGCGCGGGAGAACATGTTCCTCCGCCGCGCCATCGAGACGGAGGCGCTCCGCGCCCTGACCCACACACTCGATCCGTCCGCCATCTCAGCCATGAAACAGGCAGTGCTTTATCAGGAGGCGGCGGCCAAGAGCGATGACCGCGATGGTTTCTACCGCTTCGATGTCGATTTCCACGAGGTGCTGCTGGATGCTCTCGGATTCCAGCGGGTGCGCGCCGCCGCGCAATCGGCCCGCCTCGGGCTTGAACGGGTGCGCCGCCTCCTCAACACCAGGCGCGCCCCGCATTTCACCCTTGACGAACACCGCCGCATCCTTGACGCCATCACGGCGCGCGATGGCGATGCGGCGGCAAAAGCCATGGAAGACCATCTCGCCGCCGTGATGACCGAACTTGAACTGCTCGCCCGCGAGCGGCCCGACCTTTTCGCCGACCTGACAGCAACCGGAGACGTGTCATGAAATCCCGCAGCTTCAAGGCCCCTTCGGGCGCCACCATCAAATTCACCGAACTGGGCTGCGGCACCGCACCGCTCGGCAATCTCTACCGCGCGGTGAGCGAAGAGGATGCGCAGGGAACCCTCAATGCCGCGTGGAAAGCCGGCATGCGCTACTACGACACAGCCCCCCTCTATGGCCTCGGACTGTCGGAAACCCGCCTCAACCATTTCCTGCGCGGCAAGAAGCGGAAGGATTATGTGCTCTCCACCAAGGTGGGGCGGCTCCTGAAAGTCTGCCCGCCCAACGAGCGCACCGGCATCGGCAAATTCTTCGACACGCCGTCGCGCGTGCAGGTCTATGACTATTCCTATGACGGGGTGATGCGCTCGCTCGACGCCTCGCTCGAACGCCTCGGCATCGATTCGATCGATGTCGTCTATGGCCATGACCTCGACGTCTATACCCACGGCTCCGAGGCGGCGCGCGATCACTACGTGGCCGAGTTCATGGGCGGCGGCTACAAAGCGCTCCGCGAACTCCGCGACCAGAAGGTCATCAAGGCCTTCGGCGCCGGCATCAATGAATGGCAGGTGGCGGAAACGCTGGCCAGGCAGGGCGATTTCGACATTTTCCTGCTGGCCGGGCGCTATACGCTTCTCGAGCAGGAAGCGCTTCAGTCCTTTCTTCCGCTCACGGAGGAACGCGGCATCGGCATCGTGCTGGGCGGACCGTACAATTCCGGCATCCTCGCCACCGGCCCCAGGCCCGGCGCGTGGTATAATTACTTCAAGGCGCCCAAGGACATTCTCGACCGCGTCAAGAAGATCGAGGCGGTGTGCGCCGCGCACAAGGTGAAGCTGCCGCAGGCGGCGCTGCGCTTTCCGCTCACCCACCCGTCCGTCGTCTCGGTCATTCCCGGCGCCCAGAACCCGAAGGAAGTGCAGCTCAACGTCAAGACCATGGATGTGAAAATCCCCAAAGCCCTGTGGAAGGATCTGAAAGCCCAGGGCCTGCTGCGTCAGGACGCGCCGGTTCCCAAGTAAAATCTACTTGAGAGACTTGATCGCCTGTTCCGCGGCGCTGATCCCTGAGAGATGCGCGCCGTGGATGGTCGACCAGAACCGTTCCGAACACTGTTCGCCTGCGAAGAACAGCCGCTCCGCCACGGGCTGCCGGAAGGCCTTGCGCACATGCGCCTGCCCCGGCGCGCAATGCGAATAGCCGCCCAGCGTGAAAGGCTCCGAGGCCCAGTGCGTGGCGACGCCCTTCAGGATGCGCGTGCGGATGGCGCTGCCGAACGCATCCACCATCCGCTCGGTGGCGAGTGCGACCATCGCAGCCTCGCCATGCCGTTCGAGATCGCGCGCCTCGTTGCCGGCGAGATGCGACACGACGATCGGCCTGCCGAAAGGATTGATATGCAGGTTGAAAGGCGGAACGCTCATCGGCGGCGCATCGACGATGTCGCCATAGACATGGCCGAAGCCTTCCAGCGGGCGGTCGAGCAGCAGGGCGATCTTCTCGGCATGGCCCATCGGGCATTTGGCGATGGCCTCCAGCATATCCGGCGGCAGCACGGGATCGAAGCTTAAGGCCGAAGCCAGCACATTCACCGGCAGCGCCACGATGGCGGCCCGCGCCGTCACCGTGCCCTGCGGCGTCTCGATCCCGACACCCTTGCCCCTCCAGCCGATGCGCGTGACAGGGGTGTTGAGCGAAACGGGCAAGCCCGCCGCATTGGCCTCAACCAGCGCGCCATAACCATTCTCCACCGGATAATCGCCGCCATCCTCCACATAGCTGGCGAAGTCGAGCGTCGAACAATCTTCGGGCTCATGCGAGGTAATCTGGTTCAGCGTGCGCCGCGTCAGCGGAAACCACGGATCGCTCCTGTCGATCACATCGGAATAGGCCACGTCGCGGCGCGCATGGCCCGCCTCGAGAATCCGGTCCACCGCCGTCATCAGCGCCGTGCCGGCCTCGCGCATCAGCGCCTGTGAGCCCCGCCCGCCGCCCCGCAGCAGCAGCACGCGATGCGACCAGTCGATATCGGATTTGTAGCGGAAGCCCAGCCTGCCGGCGATCTTCGTGAAGGGATTCTGCGCCGCCGCATGCAGCCAGTGGCCGCCATGGTCGAAGGGAATGCCGGGAAAGCTTGTGGTGTCGGTGAAGGCCCTGCCGCCGATGCGGCTCCGCGCCTCCAGCACCACGAAGCGCAGGCCGCTTTTCTGCAGCGTCAGCCCGGCGGCCAGCCCCGCCGCCCCGGCGCCGATAACAGCGATGTCATAGTCACTCATGGTCAATTCCGGATCGTTCTTGTCTGTTCACTCGGCTGTCCGGCGGTCATGCCATTGCCTGACGTTCGGCGCGGAAGCGGCGCATCCAGTCGAGGCTCGTCGCGTCGGCGAGTATCGCGACCTCCGGCTTCACATCGTGAAGTGCGGGTGCGGGGAGCCCCAATTTGCCGCAGATGGTGGACAGCGTTGCAGCCGGAGCGGCAGCAAGGGCTTGATAGCCGATGCGGATGGGGTTGATCCCCTGCGTGGCGAACCATGTGTTCCAGGCCGCATCATAGCCTTCCAGCGCCGCCAGTTCGCGGGCGATGCGGCCTGAATCATATTGCAGCTCCTGCGGCGGCGCCACGCGCTCGATCTCGGTACCATCGGGCGCCACATGCCAGAGGCCGGTCTGCTGCGCCTTGATGAGCGAGACGGCCTGCGCCAGCTTGTCCTCGCGGGAAAGATGAAGATAGGCGATCTGGCCAAAGGCGCGTTCGAGGCGGGCCTTGTCCGATGGCAATCCCGGGAACATCCGGTCGAGAATGCCCGACACTTCGCCAAGATTTTCCTTCATCAGCCGCATCCCGAAGATGTCCGTGCCGCCCCTGCCGGCGCGGATTGCCGCCTGAAGATAGGCTGTGTCGAATTCGGCCCCGCTCACCGTGCCGGGGGCGGGTACGCCCCATGATTCCGCCCATTCCGCAATGTTCTGCCGCCGGTAGAACGAATGGGGCGCACCGGCCTTCGCCATTTTCAACAGGCCGCACAGAAGCGTGCTGCCGGTGCGCGGTGTGCCGCAGATGATATATCCGTCAAATGCGGGATTTCGTTCCGGGAAAGCGCCATTCATGCGCCTTCCCCTATCGCCCGCGGCACAGCCGGTCAATCATGGCAGCGGTTCACCGGCGCTGCGATGGCGTTTCCGGCTTTGTCACCCGGCGGAGCGTCAGGTTGATACGGCCGCCGTCCCTGAGAAGTGTTGAGGTGCCGGAGAGCACGCGGTCGATGCCGTGATAGCAGAGGCGGGACTCGCCGCCCATCACCAGCACGTCGCCCGATGAAAGTTTCAGCGTTTCGGTCTTGCCGCCGCGCTCCGTTCCCCCGATGCGGAACACCGCCGTGTCGCCCAGCGAAATCGAGACGACGGGGGCCGCGAACTCCTCCTCGTCCTCATCCCGGTGCAGGCCCATCTTCGCGCCCTCGCGGTAATGGTTGACGAGGCAGGCCTCGGGCGGATGCGGATAGGCTGAAACCTCCCGCCACACCGCGAGCACCGCCTCCGGGATGGTGGGCCAAGGATTCCCCGTGTCGGGGTGGGTGGGCTGGTAACGGTAGCCCGCCCGGTCCGACACCCAGCCGAGGCTCCCCAGATTGGTCATCGCAACCGTGAAGGGCCTGCCTGTCCGTGGCATGACGGGCGTGAAGAACGGCGCTTCGGCAACCAGCGCCCGCAATTTCCCCACCAGCGCCTCCTGCGCGGGGCGGTCCAGAAAGCCGGGGAGATGGCGGAGGCCGGAAGGCATCGCTTCAACCGCCTTGCTGCCGCTCGATTGTCCAATCTTTCGCCCTTGCAACTGCATCTTTCCAATCGTCACGGAAGGCAGGGTCGAACGGAAGCTCGTCTTCGGACAACTGCATGCTGCCCAGCAGCTCTGCAAGATTTTCCCATCGCTGCTCAAACTTGCTGTTCAAGAAAAGATACATCGCCCTGTAACCGTCCATTTCACCCATTTCCGAACCCCAAGCCATTAGCCATGGTAAACGGGTTTCCCCGCTTGATAGCCAGAAAACCCCCGCCTATATACCGCGACGAACGTAAGACGGGGGCTTGGTAAAACAGGGCCCCGTTCCCATATCACAGCACGGAGGCTGGCCCCGGATAGGGGGAAGGGAATGCTTCGCCAGAAGGTTCCCCGCTTTGCCTGCCACAGGAGGACATATATGGCTAAAGTAATCGGTATCGACCTCGGCACCACCAACAGCTGCGTCGCGGTCATGGAAGGCAAGAACCCCAAGGTGATCGAAAACGCCGAGGGTGCCCGCACCACCCCGTCGATCGTCGCCTTCACCGCGGATGGCGAGACGCTCGTCGGCCAGCCGGCCAAGCGCCAGGCGGTCACAAATCCCGAGAACACCTTCTTCGCCATCAAGCGCCTGATTGGCCGCCGCATGGACGATCCCATGGTGGCCAAGGACAAGAAGCTCGTTCCCTATAACATCGTGAAGGCCGACAACGGCGACGCGTGGGTTGAATCGCGCGGTAAGAAATATTCGCCCTCGCAGATTTCCGCCTTCACCCTCACCAAGATGAAGGAAACCGCCGAGCGCTATCTGGGCGAACCCGTTACCCAGGCCGTCATCACGGTTCCCGCCTATTTCAACGACTCGCAGCGCCAGGCTACCAAGGATGCCGGCAAGATCGCCGGCCTTGAAGTGCTGCGCATCATCAACGAGCCGACCGCCGCGGCGCTCGCCTATGGCCTCGACAAGCGCGAGGCCGGCACGATCGCCGTCTATGACCTTGGCGGCGGCACCTTCGACGTCTCGGTTCTCGAAATCGGCGACGGCGTGTTCGAGGTGAAGTCGACCAACGGCGACACCTTCTTGGGCGGTGAAGACTTCGACATGCGCATCGTCGATTACCTCGCCGATGAGTTCAAGAAGGAACAGGGCATCGACCTCCGCAAGGACAAGCTGGCCCTCCAGCGCCTCAAGGAAGCCGCGGAGAAGGCCAAGATCGAGCTGTCGTCCTCGACGCAGACCGAAATCAACCTGCCCTTCATCACGGCGGATGCGTCCGGCCCCAAGCATCTCACCCTCAAGCTCACGCGCGCCAAGCTCGAAGCGCTGGTGGATGATCTCATCCAGAAGACCATCGAGCCCTGCCGCGCCGCGCTCAAGGATGCGGGCGTGACGGCCGGCCAGATCGACGAGGTCGTTCTCGTCGGCGGCATGACGCGCATGCCCAAGGTCATCGAGGTGGTGAAGCAGTTCTTCGGCAAGGAGCCGCACAAGGGCGTCAACCCGGATGAGGTGGTCGCCATCGGCGCCGCCATCCAGGCGGGCGTGCTCAAGGGCGAAGTCAAGGACGTGCTGCTCCTCGACGTGACGCCGCTGTCGCTCGGCATCGAAACGCTGGGCGGCGTGTTCACGCGCTTGATCGACCGCAACACCACGATCCCCACCAAGAAGAGCCAGGTCTTCTCCACCGCCGACGACAACCAGACGGCGGTGACGATCCGGGTCTTCCAGGGCGAGCGTGAAATGGCCGCCGACAACAAGATGCTCGGCCAGTTCGACCTGATGGGCCTGCCCATGGCGCCGCGCGGCGTGCCGCAGATCGAGGTCACCTTCGACATCGACGCCAACGGCATCGTCAACGTGTCCGCCAAGGACAAGGCGACGAACAAGGAGCAGCAGATCCGCATCCAGGCCTCGGGCGGTCTCTCCGACAAGGAGATCGAGAAGATGGTCAAGGAAGCGGAGGCCAATGCCGCCGAGGACAAGAAGCGCAAGGATCTGGTGGAAGCCAAGAACCACGCCGAAGCCCTGATCCACACGACCACCAAGTCGATGGCGGAATCAGGCGACAAGGTGCCCGCCGCCGACAAGTCGGCCATCGACGCCGCCATCGCCGACCTCAAGGGCGTGATGGAGGGCGAGGATGCCGAGGACATCAAGGCCAAGACCAACACGCTGGCCCAGGCCGCGATGAAGCTGGGCGAGGCGCTCTACAAGGCGCAGGCGGCAGCCGGCGAGGCGCCCGATGCCGCCGCTGGCGCCGGCGGCCCGCAGGACGACGACGTCCTCGATGCCGACTTCACCGAAGTCGACGACGAAGACAAGAAGGCCTGATGCAAGATGCTGGTGGATACCCGCGCCCGGGATTGAACGCCCGGGCGCGGGGTCTGCTATAGGTCAATCCTCTTCCCGCCAGCGGTGACACGAAAAACATGGCCAAGCGCGACTATTACGAGATTCTTGGCGTCGGCAAGACGGCCGACGACAAAGAACTCAAGAACGCCTACCGCAAGCTCGCCAAGCAATATCACCCCGATGCCAATCCGGGCGACAAGGCGCTGGAAGCCAAGTTCAAGGAACTGAACGAAGCCTATGACGTCCTGAAGGACGGGCAGAAGCGCGCCGCCTATGACCGGTTCGGCCATCAGGCGTTCGAAGGCGGCATGGGCGGCGGGCGCGGCGGCGGCGCGGGCTTCGGGCCTGAATTCAATTCCTCCATGTCGGATATTTTCGAGGACCTGTTCGGCGATTTCATGGGCGGTCAGCGCGGCGGCCAGAGGGGCGGGCGAGGCCGCGGCGGCTCGGGCGCCACGCGCGGCTCCGATCTCCGCTACAACATGGAAATCTCGCTCACCGAAGCCTTCAGCGGCAAGACGGCGCAAATCCGCGTGCCCTCTTCGGTAGCCTGCGAGGTCTGCCATGGCTCCGGCGCCAAGCCCGGCACCACGCCTAAAACCTGCACCACCTGCAACGGGCAGGGGTCGGTGCGCTCGCAGTCCGGCTTCTTCACGGTGGAGCGCACCTGCCCCACCTGCCAGGGCCGGGGACAGGTGATCTCCGATCCGTGCAGCAATTGCGGCGGCCAGGGCCGCGTGCAGAAAGAGCGGACACTCTCCGTCAACATTCCGGCGGGCGTCGAGGACGGCACGCGCATCAGGCTGGCGAATGAAGGCGAGGCGGGGTTGCGCGGCGGCCCGTCGGGCGATCTCTATATTTTCCTCTCGGTGCGCCCGCATGAATTCTTCCAGCGCGATGGCGCCGATCTCTTCTGCAAGGTGCCGGTGTCGATGACGGTGGCGTCCTTGGGCGGTGACATCGAGGTGCCCACCATCGACGGCAAGAAGGCCCGCGTGCCGGTGCCCGAGGGCACGCAGGCCGGCAAGCAGTTCCGCCTCAAGGGCAAGGGCATGCCGGTGCTGCGCTCCTCCCAGCATGGCGACATGTATATTCAGGTTGCGGTCGAAACCCCCGTCAACCTCAGCCGCAAGCAGCGCGAGCTTCTGAAAGAGTTCGATCAGGAAGCCCGCAACAACAGCCCTGAGTCCGAAGGCTTCTTCGCCAAGGCCAAGAGCTTCTGGGACAGCTTCGGCTCGTAAAGCATTCTGTTGTCTTCGCCCCGCGCGAGCGGGGAGAAGAAGGGGACCCATCGCTCTTGCGATGGGGGAGATGAGGGGCACCCGGTCTCTTTGTCAGAACATCCGTTTGCCCCTCTCCTCCCCGTTGCTTTGCAACAGGCCCCACCCGGCCGCTGAGCGGCGCTCGCAAGGGCTCGCCCTCTCCCCGCTGTCGCGGTGCGAGGACACCCCTCACCTGTCATTCCGGCGAACGCCGGAAACCAGACGTTCAACCCGCACGCTTCCGGCCAAGTCTGGGTCCCGGCTTACCGCCGGGATGACAAAGAGAGGGATTCGTCTTGCGTCCTCACGCTGCGCCAGCGGAGGCGGCGGCGAAATTGACAGAGTCAATTTGGGTGGCCTCAATTTGGCAACTTAAATGCAGCTTACACCTACGAAAAAACACCCCGCACCACGCGTTTTCACGCCAAAACGCATCAAAAAGCGTGCAAAAACAGGCCTAGGAAATGTTTCACATGAAACATTTCCAGCGAAAATTTCCGATGCCTTTATTTGCGCATTTTTGCCCGTGAGCAGGTGTCAAGGCGCCTTGGCGACACCCACCATGGCGGGCCTCAGGCAGCGGTCGCCGATGGCGAAGCCGGACTGCATCTCCTGCACCACTGTGCCCGGCGGGTAGTCGGTGGTCGGCACCTCGAACAGCGCCTGCTGCATGTTGGGGTCGAACTTCTGCCCCACCGTCTCGAGCCTGCGGATGCCGTGGCGCTGGAAGGTGTTCAGCAGTTCGCGCTCGGTGAGTTCCACGCCGGCCAGAAGGTTGTCCAGCGCCTGGTCGCCCGCCGCGCGCTCTTCCGGCGACACGGCGGCCAGCGCCCGGCCCATGTTGTCGGTGACGCTCAGCAAATCCTTGGCGAAATTGGTGGCGGCATAAAGGGCGGCCTCCGCCTTCTCGCGCTCCAGCCGCTTCTTGGTGTTGTCGGCCTCGGCGGCGAAGCGCAGCATGCGGTCCTTCAGCGCCGCGATCTCGTCCCTGAGGCTGGCGATTTCCACATCGCGCTCGTCTTCCGGCGCTTCGGCGATGGGGGATTCGATCTCCACCGGCTCGTCATCATTCAGGTGTTCTTGCTTCGCCATGACACGCTCTCACAATCGCCAAAACATCAGGGGGTTGGGCCGCATATCGGCTGGATCGGCTGGAAAATCAAGTCAGCAAACGGCCCACCACCTTGGCCGTATAATCGACCATCGGTATGATCCTGGCATAGTTCATGCGGGTCGGCCCGATGATGCCGAGCACGCCGACGATCTTCTCCTCGCTGTTCCGGTAAGGCGCCACCACAAGCGAGGACCCCGACAGCGAAAACAGCCGGTTTTCCGAGCCGATGAAGATGCGCACCCCTTCGCCGCCTTCTGCCGCGCCCAGAAGCTGCACCAGCTCCTTCTTGTTCTCGATGTCGTCGAACAGCTTGCGGATGCGGTCGAGATCGGCTGATGCGGCGGCATTCTCGATCAGGTTGGCCTGCCCCCTGACGATCAGCGTCTTGGCGTCGGGATCGCTGTCGCCCGACCACTGGGCGATCCCCGTTTCGACAATGCGGGCAGACACATCATCCAGCTCGCGGCGCAAATTCTCCATCTCGGCCCGCACGGTGCGCTGCACCTCGTCGATGGTCTTGCCCTGGAAGCGGCTGGACAGATAGTTGGTGGCCTTGACGAAAACCGAGGGCGGCAGGCCCGGCGGCACGTCGATCACCCGGTTCTCGACGCCGCCATCCTCGCCCACCAGGATCACCAGCGCCCGGCCCGGCCCCAGGTTCACGAACTCGATATGCTTCAGCCTGGCATTCATCTTGGGCGCCATCACCACGCCCGCGTAGTGCGAGAGGCCGGAGAGCATGGTCGTCGCCTCACCCAGCACATCCTCGATGCGGCGCGGGCGGTTGGAGGCCGCCACCTGCGCATCGATGCGGGCGCGCTCATCGGCATTCATCGCCCCCACTTCCATCAGCGCATCGACGAAGAAGCGCAGTCCCGTCTGCGTCGGCACGCGGCCGGCACTGGTATGGGGCGAGAAGATCAGCCCCGCATCCTCAAGGTCCATCATCACATTGCGGACAGACGCCGCGGAAAGGCCCGACGGCAGGATGCGCGAGATGGTGCGCGAACCCACAGGCTCGCCGGTTTCGAGATAGGTGTCGACAAGGCGGCGGAAAATCTCGCGCGACCGCTGGTCGAGGCCCGGAACGCCGGAAAGCCTGTCATCAAGCGGGGAACGGGGCGGGATGATGGTCATGGAAGACAATGTAGAAATCCCATTGGCTGGGGTCAATCGAGCGGCTAGAACCCCCGCTTCACGAAAGGAAATGACATCATGCGTCCATCGGGCCGCCTCCCCGACCAGTTGCGCGCCGTGAGCTTCACGCGCGGCTTTACGAAACATGCCGAAGGCTCGTGCCTCGTCCGCTTCGGCGATACCCATGTGCTGTGCACCGCCTCGCTTGAGGAGCGGGTGCCGCCTTGGCTCAAGGGCGGCGGCAAGGGCTGGGTGACGGCGGAATATGGCATGCTGCCCCGCGCCACCAATGACCGCACACGGCGCGAAGCCACGGCCGGCAAGCAATCCGGCCGCACTCAGGAAATCCAGCGCCTTGTTGGCCGGAGCCTGCGCGCCGTCGTCGATCTCGTGGCGCTGGGCGAGAAGCAGATCACGCTCGACTGCGATGTGCTGCAGGCCGATGGCGGCACCCGCACGGCGGCGATCACCGGCAGCTTCGTGGCGCTTCATGACTGCCTGACGTGGATGAAGGCGCGGTCGATGTTCAACGCCTGGCCGCTGAAAGACCATGTGGCGGCGATCTCCTGCGGCATCCATGGCGGCACGCCGGTGCTCGATCTCGATTATGCGGAAGATTCGACAGCGGGCACCGATGCCAATTTCGTGATGACGGGCTCTGGCGGCATTGTGGAAATCCAGGGCACGGCGGAGGGCGAACCCTTCTCGCAGGACAACCTTCTGGAATTGCTCGCTTTGGCGCGCAAAGGTATCGGCGAACTGGTTTCCCTGCAGAAGCAGGCGCTGGCGGGATAATGCCCAGGCTGACGAACCAGCGGGTTGTCATCGCCACCCACAACAAGGGCAAGCTTGCGGAGTTTGCAGCGTTGCTGAAGCCCCATGGTGTCTCGGCCGTTTCGGCGGGTGAACTCGGGCTTGCCGAGCCTGCGGAAACCGAAACCACCTTCATCGGCAATGCACGGATCAAGGCGAAGGCCGCGGTCGAGGCTTCAGGCCTCATCGCCATCGCCGATGATTCTGGCTTGTGCGTTAACGCGTTGGACGGCGCGCCGGGGGTCTACACCGCCGACTGGGCTGGGCCATCCCGCGACTGGAACCAGGCCATGCGGCTGGTTGAGGAAAAGCTCGAGGCGAAAGGGGCAACCGCGCCCGCGCAACGGCGCGCCACCTTCATGTGCACACTCTGCGTGATGTGGCCCAATGGCGCGGAGCGGATTTACGAAGGCCGTGCGCCTGGCACGCTGGTCTGGCCACCGCGTGGGCAATTGGGCCATGGCTATGACCCGATGTTCGTGCCCGAAGGGCAGTCCCTGACTTTCGCCGAGATGGAACCCGAAGCAAAAAACGCTATTTCGCATCGCGCGCGGGCGCTGGAGGCGCTGGTCCGTGACCTCTTCTGAGGCCTTCGGCATCTATGTGCACTGGCCGTTCTGCAAGGCCAAATGCCCCTATTGCGACTTCAATTCGCATGTCCGCCACCAGCCCGTCGATGCCATGTCCTTTGCCGAAGCGCTGGCGGCGGAACTGCGCTGGATGCGGCAGCGGACGCCGGGCCGCACCGTCACGTCGATCTTCTTCGGCGGCGGCACGCCGTCGCTGATGCCGCCGCAAGCAGTCGGCCATGTTCTGGATGCCATCGGCGGCCTGTGGCCGGTTTCGCCAGAGGTGGAAACGACTCTCGAGGCCAACCCCACGTCCATCGAGGCCGGGAATTTTCGCGGCTATCGCGCGGCAGGCATAAATCGTGTGTCGGTAGGCGTTCAGGCGCTGAACGATCATGATCTCAAGGCGCTGGGACGGCAGCATACGGCTGAGGAAGCGCTGGCAGCCTTCCGGATGGCGGCAAAGGTTTTTCCGCGCGTGTCCTTCGACATGATCTACGCGCGACCAAACCAGACTGTTGCAGCATGGCGTGAAGAACTTGCACGCGCTCTTGCGGAACAGCAGGGGCACATGTCGCTCTATCAGCTCACCATCGAACCGGGCACAGCCTATTTCGATCTTCACGCCAAAGGGGCGCTCGCCGTGCCGCCGGAAGATCGCGCGGTGGATCTTTTCGACGTAACACAGGAATTGACGGCAGCGGCGGGGCTCAATGCCTATGAGATCTCGAACCATGCTGTTTCGGGCCAGGAGTCGCGGCACAATCTTCTCTACTGGCGCTATGGCGAATATGCGGGCGTGGGGCCTGGCGCGCACAGCCGGCTGGCGGATGGCGAAACGCGATTGGCTCTGGTTGCCGAAAAACACCCCGAGACATGGCGCGCCCAGGTTCTGGAGCAGGGTTCCGGCGTCACCGAGGAAACCCGCGTATCGCCATGCGAGCAATCCGCCGAATATCTGCTGATGGGCTTGCGCATTTCCGAAGGCATCGACCTCGACCGCTTTGAATCTCTGGCGGGGCGGCCAATGGACTCGTCAAAACTCGCTGGGCTCAAATCCATGGGGCTGGTCAAGCGCAACGGCAACCGCCTGAGCGCCACGGCGGATGGGCGCCGCCTGCTCAATGCCATTATCGGAGAACTCGCCGTCTGACGCCGGGCCTGCTACTCTCGCCTCATGCTCGGTAGCTACATCGCTTCGGCCTTTGCCACCCTTCTGGTGATGGTGGACCCGATATTCCTGTCCGCGCTGTTCCTCGGCGTGACAACCGGCATGTCCGATGAACACCGGCGGGAAGTGGCTTTCCGAGCCAGCGCCATCGCGTTTGGCATTCTGGTTGTGGCGGGCTTGATGGGCGCGCAGCTTTTGACGCTGCTCGGGATTTCGCTTTCCGCTTTCCGGATCGCAGGTGGCCTCCTGTTGTTGTGGTCCGCGGCAGAAATGGTGTTCGACCACCGCAGCCAGCGCCGCGCGGATGCCGCCAAAACGGCGATCACCGTTGATCACGTCAAGAATGTCGCCGCCTTCCCACTGGCCATTCCCTTGATGGCAGGCCCCGGCGCGATCACCGCCATGATCCTGCTGGCAGGGCGTGCCGAGAACCGTGTCGACTATCTCGCCGCCTTGCTGGCCGTGGTGGCGATCATCATTATCGCCTGTTACGTGGCATTCCGGTTGGCCGAGCGCATTTCAGTCACCATGGGCGTAACCGGACGCGCAGTGCTTTCACGCCTGCTGGGCATCATCCTTGCCGCATTGGCCGTGCAATTCGTGATCGATGGCGTGACGAAGCTGTTGAACCCATAAAAAAATAAGGGGTGAACGGCAGCAACCAACTCCATTCACCCCTTTTCACCAAGGATTCCCGAGGAGACCGCGAACCTTGGCACGACACGAGGACTTTGACATTGAGAATGGGAGGACCCAAGGCAGACGTGTGCGATGCAACATACATAGCAAAGGCAATGCCAATTTGCTTCGGGGGTTGAAATTATTTTTAATCCATTGAAATTACTTGGAAATAAATTTCTACGGGATTGAGGCTTTTTCGTCAGGTCAAATAGGTTTGGGTGTGGATTGTGCAATGCGATGCCTAAAAAGGCAGCATCTTAGTTTATCTGGGCGGTTTTCAGCCAATCCGTGAATTGCCCGAGAGCGTCTTCGATTTTTGCAGGATCTCGGAGATAACACATACGCAGATGCCCCTCTCCACCCGGTCCGAAAGTGGCGCCAGGCGCGAAGCCAACCTTGGCTTCGTCGATAATCCTAAGTGTGGTTGCGGTGGAGTTTGTCATCCCCTCAATGCCGAAGAAGAGATAAAAGGCACCTTCGGGCACCTCGAAGCGCAGACGCGACTGATTCCCCAGCAGCTTCACCACCAGGTCGCGATTGGCGCGCGCCTTGGCCACTTGGGCCCGGATGAACTCCTCCCCCAGATCGAGCGCCGCAACACAGCCCTTTTGCAAGAAGGCTGGGGTGCCGCTGGTGTTATATTGGATGATGCGTTCTATCTCCGGCGCGAGTGCGCGCGGTGCCTGCAGCCAACCCACGCGCCAGCCCGTCATGGCCCAGTTCTTGGAGAACGTGTTGGCGAGGAGAAGGCGCTCCTCATCGTCGCAGATGTCGAGGAATGAAGGCGCGCGCGTCTCTCCGCGCGCTCCGTAATAGAAGCGCGAATAGACTTCATCTCCGAAGATCCACAGCCCATGCTTGCGGCAGAAATTCCGGACGGCGACCAGTTCATCGCGTGTGGCCGTCCAGCCGATCGGGTTGGACGGGGAGTTGAGCGCGATTGCCCTTGTGCGCGGTGTTACGGCATCGAACAGACGGTCAAGATCAAGCGTCCAGCGGCCGTTGCGAAATTCCATCGGCACTTCGACAGGAACAGAGCCCTGGATGCGGAGCGGGCCGGCGTAATTGGGCCAGGCCGGGGTCGGCAGGATGATCTCGTCGCCTTCGCCGGCGATCATCTGGATGGCGGTCTGGATCGATTGCATGCCGCCAGAAGTGACAAAGAAATTCTCAAAACTGAAGCTGCGGCCAAACTGCGCCTCATGATAGCGCGCCAGTGCTTCGCGCAATTCCGGAATGCCGCGCTGCCATGTGTAGAAGGTTTCGCCGCGGCGCAGGCTGTCGATCGCGGCATTGGAAAATACCTCGGGCGTGGGCAGGTTGCCTTCCCCGGTCCACAAAGGGATCACGTCCGGCCTGCCAAAGCCATACATTGCGGCCTTGACGATGCCGCTGTCGGGCTCATTGCGGGCTTGCGGCGTGATGGAAGCGAGAAGCTGGTCAGGAGTCATGGCTTTGCCTCATCGCAAAAAAGAGGCCCGGATGTCCAGCACCCGGGCCTCGCGGCTGATATGTTTCCGCTGCTTACTTCTTTTTCAGCAGATCACGGATTTCGGTGAGCAGCACATCGGTGCTGGACGGCCCGGCGGGAGCGGGTGGAGGCTCTGCCTTCTTGAAGCGGTTGGCCGCCTTGACGAGCTGGAACAGCACAAATGCCACGATGAGGAAGTTGATGAGAATGGTGATAAAAGCCCCATAGCCGATCACCGCGCCCTGTTTCTGCGCATCGGCGAGATTAGTCGCCGTGACGGCTGAAGACAGGGGCAGAAAATAGTTGTCAAAGTTCAGCCCGCCAGTGGCTGCGCCGATAATCGGCATGATGATCAGATTGACGATGCCTTGCACGATATTGTTGAACGCGGCGCCGATGATGACGGCGATCGCCAGATCAAACGCATTGCCCTTGAAGGCAAATTCCTTGAACTCTTTCCACATGAACCGATACCCCCGTCTCTCAAGACTACACATGCGGGCTGATTTGCCCCACATCAAAAGGTTAACCGCAAGTCTGGGTTGAACCAAGTGCAAAGTTGCCGGGGTGGATTTGAAATCCAAAATCGGGGAAAGCTTATCCACATGAACGAGCGCCGTCCCTTTTACCCCGACCTTCAGCCTTATGCCTGGGGCCGCCTGAAGGTCTCGGACCTGCATGAAATCTATTACGAGGAGGCTGGCAATCCACAAGGCAAGCCCGCCGTTGTGCTGCATGGAGGGCCTGGCGGCGGCATATCGCCTTTCCTCCGGCAAATGCATGACCCCGCGCACTACCGCATTATCCTGTTCGACCAGCGGGGCTGCGGGCAGTCGACGCCCCATGCCGAACTTCGGGAGAATACGACGTGGGATCTCGTGGAAGACATGGAGAAGCTGCGCCAGCATCTGGGCATCGCCAGATGGCAGGTAGCCGGTGGCTCATGGGGCTCGACCCTTGCCCTCGCCTACGCGGAAACACATCCGGACAAAGTGACCGAATTGGTGATCCGGGGTATCTTCACGCTCAGGCAGTCGGAGGTGGACTGGTTCTACCAGCACGGCGCATCCATGATGTTCCCAGATGTCTGGGAAGAGTATCAGGCCACGATTCCAGAGTCAAGAGCGGGGCAGCATGGTTGAAGCCTATTACCGCCGCTTGTCTGGCCCCGCCTCAGCAGAACGCACTGTCTGCGCCCGGGCCTGGACGCGGTGGGAAGCAGAGACGCTTTCCCTTCTGCCCGATCCTAGCCGAGTGGCGGATTTCAGCGCCGAACTCTTTGCCCTCGCCTTCGCGCGGATCGAATGTCATTATTTCATCAACAAGGGCTTTTTCGCGCAGGACGGCCAGCTTCTGGCGGATGCCGGTACGATTCTGCCATATTCCAGGCGTCATCATCCAGGGCCGATATGATGTGGTCACGCCGATGGACACGGCATGGGCCCTTCACCGGGCTTGGCCGGAATTGGAATTTGTGCTGGTGCCAGATGCTGGGCATACAGGAACGGAAGCAGGCATTCGGGATGCCATGATCCGGGCCACCGACAAGTTTCGTCATGCGGGCATTGCATAGCTGACACCGCGCCACAATGCGCCAAAAGCTACATTTCGTACATAATTGCAGCCCATATAGGCCTCAAGCAAAAACGAAACCTTTTCTTTCCTCTTGAGGCAACCATGATCATCCTGAATGCATTCCGCGATTTCGCTGACGGCCTGAGCCGTGGCCTGTCGCTCTACTTCACCGAACGGAACGACCATACTGCGCGGGCTTTTGATCCGCGCGCGGCCCGCCGCAGCGCCCGCTAAACTCTTTCTTGTTCGATGTCGCCCCGCAGCCTTGCTGCGGGGCGTTTCCATTTCTAACAAAGCGGTAATGCCAGCGCCAACAAATTGCCGTGTTTGCTCCGCCTTCAAGCCACGATCCCAGCGCACCTTCGTTGCCGAACCAGCGGGGGTTCGCAGCGGCGTGAGGCCCTGCGAATGGTGAATGGAAGGTCTGGAACTTTCCTGAACTCATCCCATTGCTGCATCGAGTTGGCCCGAACGGCTCCTGTCGCCGTCCCGAGTTGTTGGGGTCAAGGGCCCGTCCGTCTCTGTCGAGATGGACGGGCCACCCCTCGCGAATCGCGGTAAACTTCCGCGCATGCCAACCGACACCATATTGCTTCGCCTCGGCAGCTTTCCGATAACCCTATCGGACTTCATCGTATTTGCGACAGTCTTTGCCTTGCTGCTGCTGATCGCGGCGGTGGTTTTTGCGTGGCGGGCGCAATCGCAAAACAGAACAGGAAGCATGGACGCCGCGCGCAGAACAGCCGATCTGGAATTCCGGCTAGCTGAACTCACCGGCCATTTGCGTGGCGTGGCAGAACAAAATCAGGGAAGCCACGCGCAGCTCGCCCGCACATTGGATGAACGGCTTGATCAAGTCAGTGAACGGCTGGGAATGGGGCTTACGACGCAAGCCGATAGGACAAGCGCATCGCTGACCCAACTCTATGAGCGTCTGGCGGTCATCGATAGTGCTCAAAAGAATCTCCACCGCGCTCTCGAGCGAAATGGTGAGCTTGAAGGACATCCTGTCCAACAAACAGGCGCGCGGCGCTTACGGGCAAGGCCGCATGGAAGCCATCATCCGCGACGGCTTGCAAACCAATGCCTACTCCTTTCAAAGCACGCTTTCCAACGGCAACCGGCCGGATTGCCTGATCAAGCTACCCGATTTTGAACTGCGCCTCGTTATCGACGCCAAGTTTCCGCTCGAGGCCTTCAACGCGCTCAAAGCCACGCGTGGCGAAGAGGGTCAGAGGTCGGCGGAGCAGCGCCTGCGTTCCGATGTATTGAAACATGTGAAAGATATTTCGGAAAAATACCTGATTGCTGGCGAAACGCATGAGACAGCCATCATGTTCGTTCCGTCTGAAGCGATATATGCCGACTTATACGAACACTTCGAGGATGTGATTTAGAAAGCGCACCGGCAAAGGGTGATCGTCGCCTCACCCAATATTCTGATGCTGTTGGTGCAGACGCTGCAGGCGGTGTTCAAGGATGCGGCGATGCGCGAACAGGCCGGACTTATCAAGATCGAGGTGTCCCGGTTGCTTGAAGATGTAGGGCGCATGCGCGACCGCATGGGTGATCTTCAGAAGCATTTCGGCAATGCCAGCTCAGATCTTGAAAAACTGGGCATCTCCGCTGACAAGGTTGTGAAACGCGGACTTAGGATTGAAAGCCTTGAGCTCGAAGAACCCAAACCCGAAATGAAGCCACGCCTTGTCGAGCGTGGCTGATCTTTTCTATTTTCCGATTTGCACCTGCGCGGTGATCTGCTTCTTGATCTCCTCGAATGCGCTTGCCACATTATTGCTGGCGTCGATGCTGAAGAAATCAGTATCAGCATCGGTGGTGCAGTCGCTGAGCCGCTTTACGGTATCAGTGTCATCAATGTTGTAGGCAATCGTGATAACCGTAATGCCTTTGGCCTTGGCATTGGCGCAGATGCTTGTGAGATTGGCTTCACCCTGGTTTACCGTACGGGTCGTGCCCGGACCAAAGGCCGGTTCGGTCTGCTCGCCATCTGTGAGAAGCACGAGATATTTCTTTGTGGTGGTGTCGGAGTAAGGCGCTCCTTCTGGAAAAGGCGCCTGTCCTGACAGAAGGTGAAAGCCGAATTCCGCGCCCAAAGCAATGTGGGTGTAGGCATAGGGTACCATGTCATCGAGTTGCGCGTCCACCGCTGCAAAATCATCGGTCAGCGGGCGGACGATCAGGTCGTTAGGAACGTAGGCAGCGCAGGTACTGGAGGCGTGCATTGTCGAATTTGGTTGGCCCCACTTTGTGGCATTGTTGGAGGTCGGAGTATCATCCGTGAGATTATAAGGATACTTCCTGTCCTGCGTGCATCCTGTCCATGTGCCACCGCCCGACTGGCCGAGCACCATCGATTTCGGCAGGCTTACCCATACGTGATGGGAAAACGGCACCAGCCCAACCTTGAAATCATTTGGAGCGGCGGCTGCCAGATCATCGACCAGCTTGCGGGCGGCTGTCTTCATTGCGATGTATTTCACCTGTCCGCCGAGCACATCCTTCATCGATCCCGAATAGTCGAGGACAAGAGCGACTTCGGCCTTTTTCTTGGGAGGAATTTCAATTTCGGATGAAACGCTGACCGACATGCTTTGATAGCCCGCGATCTGCATCAAGACTGTAGGCAAAACAAGTGAAGCCGTGGCGGCTACCTTGCTATCGGAAATATCGAACTTGCTCTCGACCCCATTTCCCGCCAAGCCTGCCGCAGCGATATTGGCATTGAAAGTCGCTTCAGCCGCCTCCACGCGGTTGGCATCCGTCAAGGTGGAGGCCGATGCAGCAGACAGGGCACCGCCGTCGAGTGCCGCTTGCAGCTGCGTCTGGGCTGTTGAATACCGAACATAGTCAATCGCCACACCCACCGCCAAGAGTACGGGTACGATCGCGATGGCGAAGGTGACGGCGGTCGTTCCCCGCTGGCTCTCTGCAAAGCGGCGGATCAGATGGAAAGTGGCCGTGCGCAGGTTCATTTCTGGCTCCTTGTTCCACTGTGGAACAGTCTCAATAGTTCGGAAACCGAAAGAGCAAGGGCCGAGCCAACGCAGAAATGCTTTCACGCTGACAGGAATGAACACGCTGCGCCGGCGTAGGAAACAGCGGAATCAACAGAGGAGCACCACATGAAATCGAAATTCACCTGTGCCATGATTGCGCTTGCCGTTATGGCGGCGCTTCCAGCCTCAAGTGCCTTCGCAAAAAGAGGTGCCGACGATCCGGCGGGCCACCAGCGGCATGGACGCGGAGCTGATGATGCGGCGGGCCATGTGCGGCATGGCCACGGTGCGGATGACGCCACGCCGCATTCTTAACCTGTTTGACTTTACTTATTTTGACGCGCCGCCTCAGAACGGGCGGCGCGCTTTCATGGCCTGGGTAATCGTGCCTTCGTCGAGATAATCGAGTTCACCGCCCACCGGAACGCCATGCGCAAGACGGGAGGTGGCGACATTCAGGCCCTTGAGCCGTTCGATGATGTAGTGCGCCGTCGTCTGGCCCTCGATTGTGGCATTTACGGCCAGCACGATCTCCTGCACCTGCTCATCGGCAGCCCGTTCGATCAACTGCCCGATGGAAAGGTCTTCCGGGCGAATACCCTCGATGGCCGACAGCGTTCCCCCCAGAACATGGTAAAGGCCGTTCCACGCGTTGGCACGTTCCAGCGCCCAGAGATCCCCAACATCCTCGACCACACAAATGACCGAACGGTCACGGCGGGGGTCGGTGCAGAGCGTACACGGATCGATGGTGTCCACATTACCGCAGAGCGAGCACACGGTGACCTTGTCGTGCGCATCTTCCATGGCAACCATAAGCGGATGCAGAAGCCGCTCGCGATTTTTGATGAGATGAAGGGCCGCGCGCCTGGCAGAGCGGGGTCCAAGCCCCGGCAGCTTGGCCAGCAGCTGGATCAGCCGCTCGATTTCCGGTCCAGTGGTGCGCTTGACCATCAGAAGGGCAGCTTGAATCCCGGCGGCAGCGCGATGCCGCCCGTCATAGATTTCATTTCATCGGCCATCATCGCTTCGGCCTTGCCCTTCGCATCGGCATGCGCGGCAGCGATGAGATCTTCGACGATTTCCTTCTCTTCAGGCTTCAGCAGCGAGGGATCAATGGAAACGCTCACCATGGCGCCCTTGCCATTGAGCGTGACCTTGACCAGCCCGCCGCCCGACTGGCCGGCCACGGCCGTCTGATCGAGTTTCGACTGCATTTCGGCCATGCGCTCCTGCATGGCCTGCACCTGCTTCATCATTTCACCGAGATTCTTCATCGGGCTCACTCATATTCAAGGGTTCAAGGGATTTATCGGGTGCACGGACATTCAGGATTTCAGCGCCGGGAAAGCGCTTGAGCGCCTCCTGTACATCCGGATTTTCGCGCGCCATGCGGAAGAGGCTGTCGCGGGTTTCGCGCTGGCGCGCGGCGACCGGCAAGTCACCACCTTCCTTCGCCACCAGCACCATCCAGCGCATACCGGTAAAGGCCTCAAGCTTGCGGGAAATCTCATTGGCGAGGCCGGGCGGAGCCGAAGGCTCCAGCGACATCTCAAATTGACCGGGACTGACGCGGATGGGCCTCACAAGCCGCTCGAGATCAGACTTCAGCTTGATGTCACGCTTTTCGCCCGCCAACGCGAGGAGATCGGTAAAACTGGAAAAGGCCCGTGTCTCTGTTATGACAGGCGGCAGAGCAGATGGAGACGGAACCGATTTCACCGCCAGCGGCCCCTGGGTGGGCGGCATGGGATCATCGCGTTTCAAAAGCTGGGCGGCGGGTGGCGGCGCCAGACGTTCCGCCGGCGGGGATTGCTTGATTGATTTTACCAATTCCTCCGCCGGCGGAAAGTCAGCCGCATGGGCCAGGCGGATCAGCAGCATTTCTGCCGCCATCAACGGATTGGAATGATACTCGACCTCGCGCAGGCCCTTCAGCAGCATGGACCAAGCACGCGTCAGATGCGCCATGCCAAGGCGTGCGGCATGATCCTGCCCGCGCGTCTTTTCCACTTCGGTGCGTGAAGTGTCGGAGAGCGCCTGTCCCTTCACCACCTTGAGACGGGTGACCCAGTGCACGTAATCGGCAACATCAGCCAAAATCGTTCGCGGATCGCCGCTGTTGCGATATTGGTCCTCAATCTCGGCCAGAGCTTTCGCGGCATCGCCCGCCATTACTGCATCGAAGAGATCGATGATGCGTGTGCGGTCCATCTGGCCGAGCATGACGGCAACATCGGAGGCCTTCACCTGATCGCTGCCATAGGCAATCGCCTGATCGAGAAGCGACAGGCCATCGCGCACCGATCCTTCGGCGGCGCGGGCAATCATCGCCAAGGCATCCGGCTCGGCGGTAACGCCTTCTTTTTCGGCAATGCCGGCATAGTGGGTTGCGAGAACGGCCGCATCCAGGCGCTTGAGATCGAAACGCTGGCAGCGCGACAGGATGGTCACCGGAACCTTGTTGATCTCGGTGGTGGCAAAGATGAATTTCACATGCGGCGGCGGCTCCTCGAGCGTCTTCAACAGCGCGTTGAAGGCGTTCTTGGACAACATGTGCACTTCGTCGATGATATAGACCTTGTAGCGCAGTTCGATGGGCGCATAGCGCACGCTGTCGATGATCTCGCGCACATCGTCGACGCCGGTGTTTGAGGCGGCGTCCATCTCGATCACGTCCATATGGCGGGATTCGAGGATCGCCTCACATTGCGGCGTCATCTCCGGCATATCGACGGTAGGCCGGGAGGGATAGTTAATGGCGCGGGCGATCAGGCGCGCGGTCGTGGTTTTGCCGATACCCCGGACACCAGTCAGCATGAAGCCCTGGGCGATGCGCCCGAGACTGAAGGCATTGGTGAGTGTGCGCACCATCGCTTCCTGGCCAATCAGGTCAGGAAAGGTGCGGGGACGGTATTTACGGGCGAGAACGCGGTATCCCGGAACGTTCGCGCCGCTGCTGATCTCAGTCATGGCGGTTCCGGCTCATATGTAAAGGTGGGAGGCTGGACGGGCAACCCGTTCCGGACTCGTTGGGGCTGCTTCCTTCCGGACCTGACCCGGTTGGCGAGCGGCACGTCCGCCGCCAACCTCCCGATGGGTATATCGGCGGTCTCAGGCGGAAACTCAAGAAAAAACAGGGCTGGCTTGCCAAGTCCCGGCAATCACTGCACAGTCCGCCGGAGGTAACTGATTTACAGGCGGGATGGCCCAGATGCGCAAAAAGCTTCTTTCCGTGATGGTAACGGCGATGAGCGTGACGGGTTTTGCGGCCCCTGTCCTGGCCCATGACTGCGGGCGGTTCTGCCGGCCCTATCTCGTGGAAACAGCCTGCAATGAAGCCAATCTGCGCTGCCGCTCCTACATGCATTACGTGCCGGGCCAGAACCTCGCGCTCTCGCCACCGCCAAGTTACTGGTATGGCATCCCGCGCTGGCATGCCGATTCCTATGTTTATTCCGAGAAGAAGGTCTGGAAACGCCGGGTGAGCGCTACAGCTCCGGCCGTGAAGGATACGTCCAAGGTGATTGTGAAGAAGCCCGTGGCCGCCGTGGCGCACAAGCATTCGCCCTATGGGCCGTGGTGCCTGGACCAGGATCATCTGCACGTCGAGACCACTTACTGAACCCCCTTGGATTGACGCATTTTCGCCGCCAGCCTATGTGACGGGCCATGAGCCTGCGCGATATTGTTACTTTGCCTGATCCTGTGCTTCGGCAGGTGTCGAAGCCGGTGGAGCGCGTCGATTCCGAGGCGCGCAAGCTGTGGGATGACATGCTGGAAACCATGTATGATGCGCCGGGCATCGGCCTCGCCGCCGTTCAGGTAGGCGTGCCCACGCGCATGCTGATCGTCGATCTCGCCAAGGAAGGCGAGGAGCGGAAACCCCTGTTCGTTGCCAACCCCCTCATCACATGGTCGAGCGAGGCGCAGAGCGATTACGAAGAAGGCTGCCTCTCGATTCCCGAGTTCTATGAAATGGTAAGCCGTCCTTCGGAGATCAAACTCAGCTATGTCGGTTGGCAGGGCGAGGCGCAGGAACTCCATGCGACGGGCCTTCTTGCCACCTGCCTGCAGCATGAGATCGACCATCTGAATGGCGTGCTGTTCATCGATCATATCTCGCGGCTCAAACGCGAGCGGGTGATCAAGAAATTCGCCAAGGCGCAAAAGCTGGGCAAGCTCTAGCGCCATGCGCCTTGTCTTCATGGGGACGCCCGATTTCGCCGTGACAGTACTGAAGGCTCTGGTGACGGCGGGGCACGAGATTGTTTGTGTTTACGCGCAGCCACCGCGCCCTGCGGGCCGTGGAATGGCGGAACGGCCTTCGCCAGTGCAGGTTTTTGCCGAAACTCAGAAGATTGAGATGAGAACGCCGTTGTCGCTCAAGAGTTGGGCTGAACAGGAGAAGTTTGCCTCGCTTGGGGCCGATGCCGCTGTGGTGGTGGCGTATGGATTGCTGCTGCCCAAGCCTGTGCTCGAGGCGCCAAGGCTGGGTTGCTTCAACGTGCATGCTTCGCTGTTGCCGCGCTGGCGGGGGGCCGCCCCCATTCAACGGGCCATCATGTCGGGTGACAAGGAAACCGGCGTGACCATCATGCGCATGGAAGAAGGACTCGACACGGGGCCCATGTGCGCAACGGCACATGTGCCGATCCTGCCGACTTCAACTGCTGGCAACCTGCATGACACGCTGGCGGCAGCCGGAGCAAACTTGATGGTGGAGGTGCTGGCGCGCGACACTATCGATTGCGTGCCGCAACCTGTAGAAGGCGTGACCTATGCCAAAAAGATCGACAAGGCAGAGGCACGGATCGATTTTATGCGCCCGGCCCCGGAGGTCCGGAATCATATTCATGGGCTATCGCCCTTTCCGGGAGCTTGGTTCACGGTGAACGGCACACGCATCAAGGCGCTGTTGTGCGAAACTGTCGATCACGATGGCGAGGCGGGGCAGTTTCTCGATGATCGACTGATGGTGTCGTGCGGTACCGGCGCCATCCGCCTGCTGAAACTGCAGCGTGAGGGAAAAGGCGCTATGGAAGCAAGCGATTTCCTGCGCGGATTTCCAATCTCTGCTGGCACAAAAATCTGATGCCGCGTTTCAGGCTGACCATTGAGTATGACGGTGCGCCTTTCGCGGGCTGGCAATATCAAGCCGATGCGTCAACCGTTCAGGGTGTTCTCGAAGCCGCCGTGGCGCGCATCAATGGCCAGCCGTCAACCGTTCAAGGGGCGGGGCGCACCGATGCGGGCGTGCATGCGCTGGCACAGGTAGCGCATGTGGACCTGAGCAAGAACTGGGATCCTTTCACGCTCAGGAACGCAATCAATGCCAATGTGCGTCCCCATCCTGTGAGCGTGCTTGAAGCTGTGCCATGCGCTGAAGATTTTCATGCCCGCTTCTCGGCAATGCGACGACACTATCTCTATCGCATCCTTAACCGCCGCAGCCCGCCAGCGCTCGACAAGGGCAAGGTGTGGTGGTTGCCGATGGACCTTGATGCTGGGGCGATGCACGAGGCGGCGCAGCATCTCATTGGCAAGCATGATTTCACCACCTTTCGCGCTGCGCAATGCCAAGCGCAATCGCCCGTCAAGACACTCGACCGGCTGGATGTGGCGCGCTACGGCGAGCTGATTGAAATCCGCGCCGATGCGCGCTCTTTCCTGCACAATCAGGTACGCTCCATGGTTGGCACGCTGAAGCTTGTGGGAGAAGGAAAGTGGAGGGCCCGAGAGGTCAAGGCGGCGCTTGTGGCGAAAGACCGCGCGCGCTGCGGCCCGGTGTCGCCGCCCGAAGGACTTTATCTTCTCAAGGTTGATTATTGAAATAGGCCTCAAGGATCGCGCCATAAATGGCTTTTGTGGCGCGCAGTTCCTCCACCGAAATGCGCTCGTCCGTCATGTGGATGGTGGCATTGGTGGGGCCGAATTCAAGAACTGGGCAATAGTCCTTGATGAAGCGCGCATCCGATGTCCCGCCAGAAGTCGAAAGCCTGGGAAGGATGCCGGTTTCCCGCGCCACCGCATCCTGCACAAGGCCGACAAACGCGCCGGGCTCTGTCAAAAATGCGTCGGCGCCTTCATGTGATGTCACTGACCAGATGCCGCCCTGCTCTGCCTTAACAGCTTCAATTTCCGACGACACCCAATCCCGCAACGACTGATGCGAATGCTCGGTGTTGAAACGGATATTGAATTTTGCCGTGACGCGTGAGGGGATCACATTGCCTGCCGGGTTTCCCACATCGATGGTGGTGACAGCCAGTGTGGAGGGATCAAAATGCGCATTGCCGCTGTCGAGTGTGGCTTCCGAAATCCGGGTGATCAATCGCGCCATCTTGGGAATGGGATTATCCGCCTTGTGCGGATAGGCAACATGGCCCTGCCTGCCCTCGGCCGTGACGACGAAACTCAGCGAGCCGCGCCGCCCGATCTTGATGGTGTCGCCCAGCTTCTCCACGCAGCTTGGTTCACCGACGAGGCAATGATCGGGCATATGGCCATTGGCCCTCATCCACTCCAGCACTTTCACCGTACCGTTGATGGCAGGGCCTTCCTCATCGCCCGTGATAAGGAATGACATCGAGCCCCCAGGTTTGCCGGTGCTTTTTAAGTGATCAATCACGGCGGCGGCGAAGGCCGCGACCGAGCCTTTCATGTCTGTTGCGCCACGGCCGTAGAGAAAATCGCCGTCTATATCGGCGGCGAAGGGCGGATGCGACCAATCCTCCTCGCGCCCCGGCGGGACGACATCGGTGTGGCCGGCAAAACAAAGATGCGGACCGGTGGTGCCGATGCGGGCGAACAGATTTTCCACATCCGGCGTCCCCTCCGCCTTGAAGATCAGCCGGTGACAGGTGAAGCCATGCGTCGACAGGAGATTCTCCAGAAGCGTGAGTGCACCGCCTTCATCGGGCGTCACGGAACGGCAACGGACAAGGTCCTGCAAAAGTGGAACGGGATCGGTGGAAGTGTTTTTCGTCATGCCAGGATGATAGCGGCAAACAAAAAGCCCGGCCACAGGGCCGGGCTCACAAAAGTGCAACTCACCTCATCCCGCCGCAACAGGATCGGGCCCGTATGCATTGGGACCAACCGTTCCCCGCAGGAAGCCGCATTCAATCAGGACCCAAAGCCCCCCGATAATCGGAAGAAAGGCAATCAGAACCCACCAGCCTGACTTGTTCCTGTCGTGCCAGCGCTTGATCTGAATCGCGAGTGCAGGCCACAGAAAGATCAGGGACACAAGAGCGGCAGGTCCCGTCAGGCTATACATGGCGGCCATCGCCGCCTGCGAGTCGCCGCCATCTACTGCGACAGTCAAGCTGCCGCCAAACAGTGTCAGGACCAGGAAAAACACGATCCATTCGATAACCAATAACGCTATCAATCCCAGCCAGAACGCTTGCCGGCCAATACGGCCTTCAAACGACAAAAACAAATCTCTGCTCATGCCATATGCCCTCCCGCTCTTTGGTGAATCGGAACAGCCCCCAAGGGGAATATTCTCCAAAGCGGGTGCGAAGGGAAGACTTCAATCACGCAGAAGGTCGTTGATCGACGTCTTGGAGCGGGTTTTCTCATCCACGCGCTTGACGATTACCGCGCAGTAAAGGGAGGGCGACGGCGTGCCGTCGGCATAGGGTTTCTGCGGCAGGGAGCCTGACACGACCACCGAATAGGGCGGCACGCGGCCCATGTGGACCTTGCCCGTGTCGCGCTCGATGATCTTGGTGGACTGGCCGATGAACACGCCCATGGAGATCACCGATCCTTCGCCGACAACCACGCCTTCGACGATTTCCGAGCGGGCGCCAATGAAGCAATTGTCCTCGATGATGGTCGGGCCTGCCTGCATCGGCTCTAACACTCCGCCGATACCGACGCCGCCTGAGAGATGCACATTCTTGCCGATCTGCGCGCAGGAGCCAACGGTAACCCATGTATCCACCATGGTGCCGGTATCCACATAGGCCCCGAGATTGACGAAAGACGGCATGAGGATGGCGCCCGGCGCGATATAGGCGGATTTGCGCACGATGCAGTTGGGCACCGAGCGGAAGCCAGCGGCGCGGAACTCCGTCTCGCCCCAATTGTCGAACTTGGATGGCACTTTATCCCACCAGGCCGATCCGCCGGGGCCGCCGGAAATCATCGCCATGTCGTTCAGGCGGAATGACAGCAGCACGGCTTTCTTGAGCCACTGGTTGACCTGCCACTCGCCGTTCACCTTCTCGGCGACCCGCGCCTTGCCGCTGTCGAGGAGGTTTAGCGCCTCGTTGACGGCGTCGCGGACGTCGCCCGTGGTCTGGAGATTGACCTTGTCGCGGCCTTCCCAGGCCTGTTCGATCACCGGCTGCAGATTGCTCATTGACGATCCTGGGCGTTCAGTTCGTGAGATTGGGCGCGGCACCCTGCTGGGCCTTGATGCGCTGCTGATACATGGCGGCGAAATCAATGGGATCCAGCATCAGCGGAGGGAAGCCGCCATTGCGGGTCGCCTCGGCGAGGATTTGCCGCGCGAAAGGGAACAACATGCGCGGGCATTCGATGAGAACGGCGGCATGGGTCAGCTGCTGGGGGAAATTTTCCAGCCGGAACGCGCCTGCATAGCGTACTTCCGCCGCGAACATCACCTTGCCCTGCGCCATGGCCTTGGCCTCGAGCTGCAACTCCACCTCGTAGTCATTGGGCGCGAGGTTGCGGGCGTTGACATTCACCGAGACATTGATGTCGGGCTGGGTGGTTTGCGGCGCCAGAGATTGCGGCGCATTCGGGTTCTCGAAGCTCAAGTCCTTGAGGTATTGGCCGAGGATGCGCAGGAAGGGCTGGGCGCCCGGCTCCGCCGCCGGAATCTCGATAGTCTCCGCCGGGGCGGGTGCCACAGCCGGAGCGGCGGCAGCGGCCTTTGCTGGCTTGGCGGGAGTTGACTTGGATGATTTGGCCATGGGGCATGCCTCGTTGTGAATCGGCTGGCTCGTAACACGGGGGGCAGCCCCCCGCAAGGAAAGGCTCAGCGCTCCGGCGGCAGGATTTCGCCTTCGATCACCACCGCTTCGCCCTCGATCACCGGCCCCCTGGACTGTGGGTCTTGCGGCCAGGCTGCGCCCTTGATCTCGATCTTCGGCATGAGGCGGGCGGCCAGATGGTCACGCAACGGTTTTATCAGAAGCAGCAAGCCCAGGACATCCGACACGAAGCCCGGCAGGATGAAAAGAAGGCCTGCCAGCATCAGCAGGAAATGCGAAGCGGCATCGCGCGACGTGAAACCCTGCGCCAGTTCAGGCCGCCGGAGGCGCTGGAACATGCCGATCCCCGCCTGCTTGATGAGCGCGCCGCCGATGGTGAAACCCGCAATGATGAGCAGCAGAACCGGAATCACGCCGATCCACCGGCCCACCTCGATCATCACACCGAGTTCGAGGAAAAAGCCGAGCAGGACCAGCAAGGGCATGAAACGCAGCAGGGTTACCTTTCCGGCTCCCTTTTGATGGACTTGGAAGCCTCGCGGCCTATATATAGGGCGAGGTTTCGCGCCGCACCATGGCGCGCCGATGCTTTCCGACTGGAGGATCATGCTTCTCGACCCGCTCAACCTGCTGCTGCTGGCCATCGCCATCTTCATTTTCTGGCGGTTGCGCGGCGTTCTGGGCACGCGGACGGGCAGCGAGAGGCCGCCGTTCGATCCCTATACGGCAAGGCGCGAAAAGCCCGAGACTGGCAATGGCACGGTGATCCAGCTGCCGCCGCGCGATGGCGGGGCGGTCGAAGCACCCGCGCTTCCGCCGCCTGAACCGGCTGCGCCCGTGTGGACGGGCTATGCTCCGGAAGGTTCTCCGCTGGCGCTGGGTCTGGAAAAGCTTGCGGCCGCCGACAAGAGCTTTGCCCCCAAGCCGTTTCTGGCCGGTGCCAAGGCTGCCTATGAGGCGATCATTGAAAGCTTTGCTTCCGGCGACAAGGCAACGCTGAAAGACTTGCTGGCCCCTGATGTCTTCGCGAGCTTTGCTTCCGCCATTGATGCGCGGGCGGCGCAGGGGCACAAGGTGGAACAGCGCTTCGTGGGAATCAACAAGGCTAACCTTGCGTCTGCCGATGTTCAGGGCAAGCGTGCGCTGCTGACGGTTGAGTTTGAAAGCGAGATCATTTCCGCCACCAAGGCCCGTGACGGATCGCTGGTCGAAGGTGACGAAAAGGCGATCCGCACCGTGGACGATATCTGGACTTTCGCGCGCGACGTCACCTCCGCCGATCCCAACTGGAAGCTGACGGCGACGCAAAGCCCGGCGTGAAGCGTCGCTCTCTCCTCTTGTCTCCGGCGGCACTGTGGGCCATGCGCAAGGACATGCGCGCCGCTTCCCCGCCGATTCTCGAGGCCGTTCCTTTCACCCAGCTACATGGCTGGGCTGAAGACAATCACGCCGAGGCCCTTGCCGCCTTCCGCCGCTCCTGCCGCGAGATCATCGACAGCGGGAGAGCCTTCTCAAGGCCGGTGGCATTTGGCGGTGAGCGCGCCGACTGGCTACCCGCATGCGAGGCCGCCATGATGGCTGCAGATGCGAAGGGGTTTTTCGAGACACGGTTTCAGGCGCTGCGGGTGCATGACCCGCTGAGGCCCGAAGGGCTGTTCACCGGCTATTATGAGCCAGAGGCGCTGGGCAGCCGGACTCCTTCGGCACGCTTTCCCGCCGCCATCTACCGCAAGCCAGCCGATCTCGTGATGCTGGATGAGGCAGCGCAGAAACGGCTTGGCCTCAAATATGGCCGCGTGGCGGATGGAGCCCCGCAGGGCTATTTCACCCGCCGGGAGATCGAGCAGGGCGCGCTGCAGGGCCGGGGACTGGAAATCGTGTGGCTTTCATCCTTTGTGGATGCCTTCTTCATTCAGGTGCAGGGGTCGGGGCGTATCCGGCTTGAGGATGGGTCGGTGATCCATCTCGCCTATGCGGGCAAGACAGGCCAGCCCTATACGGCGATCGGCGGCGTTCTGGTGGAACGTGGCGTGTTCAACCGTGAGGAGATGTCGATGCAGGCGCTTAGGGCCTGGATGGCGAAAGACGATCAGGCGGCGCGGCAATTGATGTGGGAGAACAAGTCTTTCGTGTTCTTCCGCGAGGTGGATGGCGATGATCCAAAGCTGGGGCCGCCGGGCGCACAGGGTGTTGCCCTGACCCCGCGCCGCAGCCTTGCGGTTGACCGCAGCCTGTGGATGTTCGGAGCGCCGGTGTTTCTTGAAACCCAGACGCCATCGGGCAAGAGCGGCGCTCTTGAATCTTTCCATCATCTCTTGATCGCGCAGGATACCGGCACGGCCATCAGGGGCCATGCGCGGGGGGATGTGTTCTGGGGCGCTGGGGAACATGCGGCGGAGACGGCGGGGCTGATGAAAAGCCCCGGCACCTTCACCGTACTGCTGCCCAAACCGCTGGCGGCGAGGCTTCTGGCCCGCCCATGAGCCGCAAGCCGCCGGATTTCGAGCTGTGGGACGAGGTGGCGCGCTCGGTGAAGCCGTTGCGGAAGACAAGGGCCGCCAAGGCGGTGACGGCTGTGAAGCCGCTGCCAAAAAAGGCGGCTCCTCCCGCTCCCGCGGCCGAGGTGAAGGTGCGGACGCCGGTTCATCCTGCTTCACCGCCGCCGCTTTCGGGCTTCGACCGGCGCACCACGCAGAAGATGACGCGCGGCAACGTGGAGATCGAGCGGCGGCTGGACCTCCACGGCATCGGCATCGAGATGGCGCGGGTGCATCTGATGGGCTTCCTGCGCGAGGCGCATGCGGAAGGTGCCCGCACCGTGCTGGTGATCACCGGCAAGGGCGAATCTCCCTTTTCGCGCCATACCTTGCATGGGGCGGGGCATTTTCATTCGCCGGAACGGCTGGGGCGGCTCCGGCGGCTGGTGCCGGACTGGCTGCATGAAAGCGAATTCCGCGCGCTGGTGTCGGGCTTCCAGCCGGCCCATCCCCGGCATGGCGGCGGCGGGGCCTTCTATGTGCGGCTGAGGCGGGCGCGATGACGCCCTTCGGCGAGCGGATGCGGAAGCTCAGGGAGGAGCGCCATGTGAGCCTCAAGGATATGGCCGAGGCTTTGGGCGTGTCGCCCGCCTATCTCTCGGCGCTGGAACATGGCAAGCGCGGAAGGCCCGGCTGGCACCTGATCCAGCGCATCCTCGCCTATTTCAACATCATCTGGGACGAGGCCGAGGAGGTGGTGCGGCTGGCGCGCATCTCGCACCCCCGGATCACCATCGACACGGCGGGCTTGTCGCCGCAGGCCACCGAACTCGCCAACCGGCTGGCCGATGACATTCACCGGCTGGATGACGCTGCGCTAGGCGAACTGCTGGCGGTGCTGGAAACGAAGCGGAAAAAATCGCCCTGAGGCATCGGAAAAATTGCGGAACGATGTTTCGTGTGAAACATTTCCTAGGCCTGTTTTTGCACGATTTTTGATGCGTTTTGGTGTGAAAATGGTTGGTGCGGGGTGTTTTTTTCGTAGGTGTAAGCTGCATTTAAGTTGCCAAATTGAGGCCATCCAAATTGACTCTGTCAATTTCGCCGCCGCCTCCGCTGGCGCAGGCCGAGGACGCGAGACGAGTCCCTCTCTTTGTCATCCCGGCGGTAAGCCGGGACCCAGACTTGGCCGGAAGCGTGCGGGTTGAACGTCTGGCTTCCGGCGTTCGCCGGAATGACAGGTGTGTGAGAGGTTCAGAATGATCCTCTACCTCGCCGCCCCACCCCGGCCCTCAACGCGAGGAGGGAGAAGGAAGGCCGTCCTCTCCCCGTTCGCGGGGCGAAGACGGAAAAGTTCAGGACCCGCTCCGGCTTTTGACGATGTTTTCCAGAAATCCGGTCAAGTCATCGGTGACGTGATGGATATGCGGCTGCGCGATGCCGCCGCTCGTTGAATTGACGATCTGCGCGTCGTGGTTTTCGGGCGAGGTCACGAGAACGGTGGTCATGCCCAGCGCGTGCGGGGCTTCGAGGTTGCGGGCGATGTCCTCGAACATGGCGGAGTTCTGCGGGGTGATGCCGGTCTGGGCGATGAACTTGGCGTAGGGCGGGCGTTCGGGCTTGGGGATGAAGTCCGAATGCACGATGTCGAAGATGTCGCCGAAATGATGGGTGATGCCGAGACGCGCCAGCACTTTCTCCGCATGCGCCACCGTGCCGTTGGTGAAGATCAGCTTGCGGCCGGGCAGCGCATGAAGTGCTGCGTCCATCCGCGTGTTGGCGGGCACCGGTGTGTGGTCGATGTCATGCACATAGTCGAGGAAGCCATCGGGGTTGACGCCGTGATCGACCATCAGCCCACGGAGCGTCGTGCCGTATTTGTGGAACAGCGTCTTCTGATATTTTTTCGCGTCCTCGTAGGATGTGCCGAGCAGGCGTGATACGAACTCGCCCATCCTGACGTCGATCTGGTCGAACAGGCGGCAGGAAGCGGGATAAAGCGTGTTGTCGAGATCGAACACCCAGGTGTCGACGTGGGAAAATCCCCTCATACGCCCATCCGCGAAACGCGCGTGCCGACGCCGTGGGGCGTGAGCAGTTCGAGCAGCACCGAATGCGGCACCCGGCCATCGAGAATGATGACGCCCTCGACGCCCGATTCGACTACCGCCACGGCGCTTTCGACCTTGGGTATCATGCCGCCGGTGATGGTGCCGTTTTCGATGAGGGCGGGGATGTCGCCGATCTTCAGTTCACTGATGAGGTTCTTGTCCTTGTCGAGCACGCCCGCCACGTCGGTGAGGAGCAACAGGCGCTTGGCCTGGGTGGCGGTGGCGATGGCGCCCGCCGCCGTATCGGCGTTGACGTTGAAGGTCTCGCCCTCCCAGCCCACGCCGATGGGGGCGATGACCGGAATGGCGTCGCTCTTCATGATGACGTTCAGGATTTCGGTGTTGACGCGCGCCGGTTCGCCCACGAAGCCGAAGTCGATCTCCTCCACCTTGCCGGTGGCGGGATCGGTCTTGCGCTTCACGTAACGCTCGGCCACCAGCAGGTTGCCGTCCTTGCCGGAAATGCCGACCGCCCGGCCGCCCGCCTGCTGGATCGAGGCGACGATGGATTTGTTAATGGAGCCCGCCAGCACCATTTCGACGACGCTCATGGTTTCGGGATCGGTGACCCTGAGGCCCTCGCGGAAGGTGGCCTTGACGGCGAGCTTGTCGAGCATTTTGTTGATCTGCGGGCCGCCGCCATGCACCACGATGGGATTGAGGCCGCAGACCTTGAGCATCACCATGTCGCGCGCGAATTGCTGCGCCAGCGCCGGGTCCACCATGGCGTGGCCGCCATATTTCACCACGATGATCTGGTCGTCATAACGCTGCAGGAAGGGCAGCGCCTCGGAAAGGATGCGGGCCGTCTCGGTGCTGGAAAGATCGGTCATGGATGATGTGTCCGGTGAGGATGTGGCTGCCATATCGTTATTGGCGGGATGTGCCAAGCCTATTACAGGAGGTCGGCGATTCTGGCGCGGAGTTCCGGCAGGCCCCAGCCCTTGTCGCTGGAGGTGGCGTGGATCAAGGGGAAGGCGGCGGCCTGCTTTTTCGCTTCGGCTTCCGTCTCCGCCTTCACCTTGTCGAGTTCGGCGGGCTTGATCTTGTCGGTCTTGGTGAGGACGAGCTGGAAGGCCACGGCGCTTTCGTTGAGAAGCTCAAACGTCTCGCGGTCGGCGTCGAGCACGCCATGGCGCGAGTCGATCAGCACGAAGGCGCGGGTGAGGCCGGGGCGGCCGCGCAGATAGCCGCGCAGCACCGCCTGCCATTGCTTGACCTCTTTCTTTGACGCCTTCGCATAGCCATAGCCTGGCATATCAACCAGCGTGAGGCGGTCGGCGATGTTGAAGAAGTTGAGCTCGCGCGTCCGCCCCGGCGTGTTGGAGGCGCGCGCCAGATCCTTGACGCCGGTCAGCGCATTGATGAGCGAGGACTTGCCGACATTGGAGCGCCCGGCGAAGGCGATCTCGACGCCCTTCACCTCGGGCAGCTGCTCCAGCTTGGCGACGCCCAGCATGAAAAGGCTCGGGCCGCCGAACAGCCGGCGGCCCGCATCGATCTGGTCTGTGGTGAACTCCGCGCTCACGGCGTCTCGGGTTTCTTCTTGAAGCCCGGCAGGCTGCCCTTGATGTTGCCGAAGAGATCGACGGGCGTGCCATGGCGCTTCATGATGAAGCTCTGCTGGATGATCGACAGCGTGTTGCTCCATGCCCAGTAGATGACGAGGCCCACCGGGAAGGTGCCGAGCATGAAGGTGAACATCACCGGCATCCAGTTGAAGAGGCTGGCCTGCACCGGATCGGGCGGCGTGGGGTTCAGCCGCATCTGCACCCACATGGTGATGCCCATGATGAGCGGCCATGCGCCAATCATCAGCATGGCGGGCGGCGTGAAGGGGAGAAGCCCGAAGAGATTGGCGAAGCTCGTGGGATCGGGCGCCGAGAGATCGTGAATCCAGCCGAAGAACGGCGCGTGGCGGAGCTCGATCGAGGTGAGGATCACCTTGTAGAGCGAGAAGAAGATCGGCGCTTGCACGAGCGGCGGCAGGCAGCCCGACAGCGGCGATACCTTCTCGCGCTTGTAAAGCTCCATCATGCCCTGCTGCTGCTTCATCCGGTCGTCGGGATAAAGCTCCTTCAGCTTCTGCATTTCCGGCTGCAGCTTCTTCATCTTGCTCATCGAGGCATAGGACTTGTTGGCGAGCGGGAACACCGCCAGCTTGACGAGCACAGTGGCCGCCAGAATGGCGAGGGCGAAGCTGCCGAACAGGTTTTTGAGCCACTCGAGGAGATAGAACATCGGCTTGGTGAGGAAATAGAACCAGCCCCAGTCGATCATCAGGTCGAAGCGGTCGATCTTGTATTTCTCGCCGATGGCGTTGATGGTTTTCACCACTTTGGCGCCCGCGAACAGCATGTCGGTGGAGGTCGCCGTGGCGCCGGGCGCGATGGCGAGCGGAATCTTGGCGAGATAATCGGTCTGGAAAATGTCGCGGCCGTTCTGGTTCTGGTGCGTGTAGGTGGTCACCACGTCGCGCGTCTGGTCGGGGATCATCGCCGCCGCCCAGTATTTGTCGGTGAAGCCGGCCCAGCCGCCGGTGCCTTCGACCTTGGTGGGTTCCGCCGCGCCGATGGCGTCCTTGTATTTCACTTCCGTGAGGCTTGAGCCCGAGACGCCGAGCATGCCTTCATAGAAGACCCAATAGCCCGAAATATGCGGCACGTCCTGGCGCTGGATGCGCGCGTAGGGCAGGAGCTTCACTTCGGCCTGCGAGTTGTTGGTGATGCTCTGCGAGATGGTGAAGAGATATTCGTCATCAAGCGTGATGGTGCGGTTGAAGACAAGGCCTTCGCCATTGTCCCACGTCAGCGTCACGGGCTTTCCCTGTGACAGGACGGCACCGGCCGGGGCGGTCCACACCGTCTTGGAATCGGGAACCTTCACCTTCGCGCCATCGGCGGGCACCACGCCCTGTTCGGCGAACAGCGCGCCTGCGGTGCCCGAGGGCGACAGCCAGGTGATGGTGGGGCTCTTGGGGTCAATGGTTTCCTGGTACTTCACCAGATGAAGGTCATCGATCTGCGCGCCCTGCAGATTGATCGAGCCCGTCACATAATCGCTCTGGATGGGAAGGCGCTGGGTGGCGGTGAGAACCTCGTCGCGCGCCTTGACATTGGTGGCCGTGGCGCCGGGCACCTGACCCGTGGCGGTGGCTTGGCCCGCGGACGGCGTGGCGGTGTTGGCCTGATGCTGTTCTGCCAGCTTCGCCTGCTTCTCCGCCTGCGGCCCCGCATAGAAATACTGCCAGCCGAAAATGATGGCCATGGAGAGAACGATGGCGAGGATGAAATTCTTGCTGTCGTAGTTCATGGGCGTCCCTTGTCGGAGGGCACATGTGGCCCGCGGTGCAGTCGCTTCAAGGCGGAAATGAGGTCTTTATGGAGATCGGCGAAAGGCCGCGTGAGCGCCGGAGACCGGCCGATCAGCACATAATCGTAACCGGGGCGCGCGTCTTGCGTGAGATAGAGCCGGGCGATTTCGCGCAGGCGGCGCTTGATGCGGTTTCTCACCACGGCATTGCCAAGCTTTTTGGTGGCGGTAAAGCCGACACGGGCCTCAAGCTCATCGGCGCGGTCGCGCGCCTGCACCACCATGCCGGGCATGGCCGCATAGGACGCCTTGGCGGCGGCAACGAAATCCTGCCGGCGCGTGAGGCGTTGCATGTCAGAAGGCGTCCGGCCCTTAGGCCGAGAGGCGCTTGCGGCCCTTGGCGCGGCGGCGGGCGAGGACATTGCGGCCGCCGACCGTGGCCATGCGGGCGCGGAAGCCGTGACGGCGCTTGCGGACGAGTTTCGAGGGCTGGTAGGTGCGCTTCACGTTCAGTCTCCGTATTCTGCTTCAGGCGCCAATGTTTTCAAGAACATAGCCCAGTGATGGGAACCTCCGGGAGGCGCGCCCTGAAAGGTTTTATCCGAGGTTTCAGGAATTGGGCCGGGCTTATGCGGGAAATGGCCGGGAAAGTCAACGATCCGCCGGGCAGGGCAGGGCGGCGCGGAAATTTCATCCCGGCCTTTGCAACCTTGAAGGCCGCTTCCCACGTTAGGCATGGTAGGGCGGCAATAATCAGCTAGAACAGCCGGATGGCGGAAGACAGCACAAAAGGGGCGGCGCGCTGGCGGCCGGGTTTGTTCACCGGCCTGTCGGGCAAGGTGCTGGCCCTGACGGTGGCCTTCGTGATGATCGGCGAATTGCTGATCTTCCTGCCCACCATCGCCAATTACCGCATCCAGTGGCTGAAAGGCCGGATCGCCCAGGCCGAGATCGCAGCCCTTGCCGCCGAAGCGGCGCCCGACCGCATCCTCTCCAATGACCTCCGCACCGAAATCCTGAATGGCGCGGGGGTGCGGGTCGTCTCGCTCACCAAGGAAGGCCGGCGGCAACTGGTGCTCCGGAGTGACGGCGACCAGATGATCGACGCCAGCTATGATCTCCGCAATTCCATGCTGCTGCCCGACATCGCCGATGCCTTCATGGCGATGATGGCCGGGGAGCCGCGCATCATCAGCATCACCGACAAGCCGCCCAACATGTCGGGTGACCTGATCGAGGTGGCGCTCGACGAGCAGCCGCTGCAGAAGGCGATGTATAGCTTCGCGTTCAATATCCTGATCGTCTCGGTGCTGCTGTCGCTGCTGGTGGCGGGCCTCGTCTTCGCGGTGCTGAACCGCGTGCTGGTGCGCCCGATGAAGCGGCTGACCGACACCATGGTGGCCTTCGGCATGAATCCGGAAGACCCCAAGCGCATCATCCAGCCCTCGAACCGCCGGGATGAAATCGGCATCGCCGAACATGAGCTGCACGACATGCAGACGGAACTCCTCGCCATGCTGCAGCAGAAGAACCGGCTGGCGGCGCTGGGCCTCGCCGTGTCCAAGGTGAGCCATGATTTGCGCAACATGCTGACCTCGGCGCATCTGATCTCCGACCGCCTGGGCATGGTGGAAGACCCGACGGTGAAGCGCTTCACGCCCAAGCTCATCGACTCGCTCGACCGCGCCATCGACTTCCTCACCCGCACGCTGAAATTCGGCTCGGCGCAGGAAAGCCCGCCCGACCGCCAGCGGCTGCCGCTGCATGACATCGCCGAAGAGGTGGTGGACGGCGCGGTGGTGCAGGCCTCAAGCCACATCGTGATCTACAACACCGTGCCATCGAGCCTGATGATCGACGCCGACCGCGAACATTTGATCCGTATCCTGACGAATTTGCTGCGGAACGCCATTCAGGCGCTGGAAGCGAAAGAGGCCGATGGCGAGGCGGCGAAGGAGGGCGCTGTCACCATCAGGGGCAACCGCTCGGGCTCGGTCGTCACCATCGAGGTGAAGGACAATGGGCCGGGCATCCCCGAGCGCGTGCGGCCGAAACTGTTCGAGGCCTTCCAGAGCGCCGCAAGGCCGGGCGGCACCGGGCTGGGGCTGGCGATCGCCGCCGAACTGGCGCGCGCCCATGGCGGCGACATCATGCTGCAATCAACCGGAAGCGATGGCACTTCCTTCGTGGTGACGGTGCCCGACACGGTGGCTGAACTGCGCGGCGGCCGCCGCGGCGAGCGCCGCGCGGAGGCCTAGATGCGCAATCTCATTACCGATGTGCCGGGGCTTTCCGTGGGGCAGGCGGAGGATGCAGCGGGCGTGACGGGCACCACCATTCTTCTTCCCGATGTGGGGGCAATGGTGATGGCCTGCGATATCCGGGGCGGGGCGCCGGGCACCCGCGAGACGGAGGCGCTGAAGCCGGAAAACCTCGTCGAGCAGGTGCATGGGCTGGTGCTGACGGGAGGATCGGTGTTCGGCCTCGACGCCGCATCGGAACTTGCCGTGCTGCTGGCCCGTAAGGGCTTAGGCTTCAAATTCGGCGATCAGGCGTGGCCCTGCCCGGTGGTGCCCGCCGCCGTGCTGTTCGACCTGATGAATGGCGGCAACAAGGCGTGGGGAGAGGAGCCGCCCTACCGCAGGCTGGCGCGCGAGGCCTTCGCCCGCGTGGGCAAGGATATGAGGCTCGGCAATGCCGGGGCGGGCATGGGGGCGACGGCTGGCGCGCTGAAGGGCGGCCTCGGCAGCGCGTCTGCCACGATCGAAGGCTTCACGGTGGGGGCCATCGTGGCGGTCAACAGCTTGGGCTCCTGCATCAATCCGCGCACCGGGCTTCTGTGGGCCATTGACCATGCGGAAAATGACGAGATGGGACCTGTCACGCCGCTCGCCGGCATCCCGCCTGCCATCCACCGCAGCAAGCTCGATGCCCTGATGGCGGCGGCGCGCCCCGGGGCCAACACCACCATCGCGGCGGTGGCAACCGACGCCACGCTCACCAAATCCGAAGCCAAGCGGCTGGCCATCATGGCGGCGGACGGGTTTGGCATTGCCATCCGCCCCGCCCACACGCCCTTCGACGGCGACAGCGTCTTCGCCATCTCGACGGCGCAACGGGTGATCGAAGGCGACCGGGCGCTGATGCTGGCCAGGCTGGGGGCGGCGGCGGCAACAACCCTTGCACGCGCCATCGGCCGGGCCATATGGGAGGCTCAAGCCATCGGCGCCCTCACCAGCTACCGCAGCCTTGCACAGCGTTAATCAAAAGCCCCCGGACGCCGCTTGACGGCAGGGGCGATTTCAATGTCTATGGCGTGCGCAAACCAGAGGCGGCGGAGATTGAGTCCGCCCGCCCGCAACAGGAGAAGACCTACACTTGAGCATACCCCCCAGGAGGCCAACGTTAAGCCGCGGAGCCGCCCCCCCGCAAAAGGAAGAAGGACACAGGATCAACCACCGCATCGACGCGCGCGAAGTGCGCCTCATCGGTGCTGACGGACAGAACATCGGCGTCGTGCCGATCCGCCAGGCGATGATGATGGCCGAGGAGGCCAATCTCGATCTGGTCGAGGTTTCGCCCGACGCCAAGCCGCCGGTCGCCAAGATTCTCGACTACGGCAAGTTCAAATATCAGGAACAGAAAAAGGCCAACGAGGCCCGCAAGAACCAGAAGGTCATCGAGATCAAGGAGATCAAGATGCGCCCGATGATCGACGATCACGATTACGACGTGAAGATGAAGGCGATCCGGCGGTTCTTCGAGGAAGGCGACAAGGTGAAGATCACCCTGCGCTTCCGTGGCCGCGAAATGGCCCACCAGGAACTGGGCCAGCAATTGCTGAACAGGGTGAAGGCCGACACGGCGGAAGCCGCCAAGGTCGAATCCGAACCCCGCTTCGAAGGCCGCCAGATCGTCATGGTGCTGGCGCCGAGGTGAGGGGCGGTTTGTTTGAGGTTGAAGGCGGCAGCGAACCTGCCGCCTTTTTTGTGCGCACCGGATTTTGCCAACCCTTCCGCCGTCCCTCCCGCGACGGCGGAAGCCCCGCTTTCAGGCGGCAAGGTGCGTGATAAAGAAGCGGGATTCCCGCCGTCGCGGGAATGACGGAAAGTGGGGTGCCCACCTTGCATTTCCCGCCGGAGTTTGCTTAAACCCCGCCGTTCCAAGCCGCCTGGCCTGTAAAGGGCATGCCATGGCGGCTTCGTTATGCTTTGAAAGGATAAGCCAAAATGCCCAAGATGAAGACCAAGTCCTCGGCCAAGAAGCGGTTCAAGGTGACCGCTTCCGGCAAGCTCAAGGCGGGTCAGGCCGGCAAGCGCCATGGCATGATCAAGCGCACCAACAAGCAGATCCGCAACCAGCGCGGCACGATGGTTCTGGCGCCGGGCGACGAACGCCTGGTGAAGATCCACATGCCATACGTTGCCAAGTAACTGGGAGGCTTGAGACATGCCACGTTCAAAGGGCGGCACCGTCGCCCGCAAATCGCACAAGAAGGTCATCAAGGCCGCCAAGGGCTATTTCAGCCGCCGCAAGAACATTTTCCGCGTCGCCGTGCAGGCGGTGGAGAAGGCGGAGCAATATGCCTATCGTGACCGCCGCACCAAGAAGCGCAATTTCCGCGCTCTCTGGATCCAGCGCATCAATGCCGCCACCCGCGAGCAGGGCCTGACCTATGGCCGATTTATCTTCGGGCTCGGCAAGGCCGGAATCGAAGTGGACCGTAAGGTTCTCGCCGATCTCGCCGTGAACGATCCCGCAGGCTTCTCCGCTCTCGTCGAGAAGGCGAAGGCCGCCCAGTAAGGGCTGGTATCGTTACACGTTCCGATCTTCCTGGCCGGGCCGCAACAGGTGTCACAACGCACCTTGCGCCCGGCCTTTTCAATCCCCGAGGACATGATGAGTTTGTCAACGCTCGCGCAGGAGATTCTGGCTGAGGTGGCTGCCGCCGCCGACGAGCCGCAGCTGGAGGCCGTGCGCGTTTCAGCACTTGGCAAGAAGGGCTCGATCTCCGAGCGCATGAAATCGCTGGGCGCCATGAGCCCCGAGGAGCGCAAGGAAGCGGGCGCGGCGCTGAACGTGCTGAAGGACCGCGTGGCCGAGGCCATCTCGGTGCGCAAGACCTATCTGCAGGAACAGGCGCTGGAGCAGCGCCTCGCCTCCGAGAAGATCGATGTGACGCTTCCCGTCCGCCCGCAAGCTCAGGGCACGGTGCATCCCGTGTCTCAGGTGTGGGAAGAGGTGGTGCAGATTTTCGGCGACCTCGGCTTCTCGGTGGCGGAGGGCCCGCACATCGAGGATGACTTCCACAACTTCACGGCGCTGAACATTCCGCCCGAACATCCCGCACGGCAGGAACACGACACGTTCTATTTCAACGAGAAGCCCGATGGCTCGCGCATGGTGCTGCGCACCCACACGAGCCCGGTGCAGATCCGCACCATGCTGTCGTCGAAGCCGCCCATCCGCATCATCGCGCCGGGCCGCACCTACCGCTGCGACTCGGACATGACGCATACGCCGATGTTCAACCAGATCGAGGGGCTGGTGCTCGACGGCACGACGCATCTCGGCAATCTCAAATGGGTGCTCACCGAATTCTGCCGGAGCTTCTTCGAGGTGGATGACGTGAAGATGCGCTTCCGCGCCTCGCACTTCCCTTTCACCGAGCCATCGATGGAAGTGGACATCAACTGCTCGTGGGAAGGCGGCCAGGTGAAGATCGGCCAGGGCAATTCATGGCTCGAGATCCTGGGCTCCGGCATGGTGCATCCCAATGTGATCCGCGCTGGCGGCCTCGATCCCGATCATGTGCAGGGCTATGCCTTCGGCATGGGCCTCGACCGCATCGCCATGCTGAAATACGGCATCCCCGATTTGCGCGCCTTCTTCGAGGCCGATCTCCGCTGGCTGAGGCATTACGGCTTCCGCGCCCTGCAGGTGCCGACGCTGGTGGGAGGGTTGTCGTGAATGTCCTCTCCCGCTTGCGGGAGAGGAAGGGGCTCCATTGCATGGCAATGGGGGAGGTGAGGGGCCGTGGAAGCATGCGTGAAGGTGCGAAGACGACATTTGCCCGGAAGCTCCGGCAAGCAGAATCGCCTGCTGAAAAACGCCTGTGGGAACAGTTGCGGGGACGGCGGCTTGGCGGCTTCAAGTTCGTGAGACGGCAGCCTCTCGATCCCTTCATCGTTGATTTTGTGTGCCGTGAAAACGGGCTGGTCATCGAGGTTGATGGCGAGACGCATTCAACCGCAGCCGAAGTGAACTATGACGCCGCGCGGACGCAGAAGCTTGGGCAGCTGGGCTATCGCGTCATGCGCTTTGGCAATGAGGAAGTTCTGCACGGCATGGACGAAGTGCTGACGCTCATTCACCTGGCCCTCGGCCAAGGCCCCTCACCTTCCCCGCCTGACGGCGGGTCCCCCTCCTCTCCCGCAGGCGGGAGAGGACTTAGGAGAACATCATGAAATTCACCCTGTCCTGGCTCAAGGATCATCTCGACACCACCGCCTCGCTCGATGAGATCACCGAGGGGCTGGTTGGCGTTGGCCTCGAAGTGGAGGAGGTGTCCGACAGCACCAAGGCGCTGGCCCCCTTCAAGGTGGGCTATGTCATCGAGGCCGTGAAGCATCCCAATGCCGACAAGCTGAGGCTCTGCCGCGTCGAAACCGAAGGTGGCGAAATCCAGGTGGTGTGCGGCGCTCCCAATGCGCGCACTGGCATCAAGGGCATCATCGCGCTGCCCGGCGCCTTCATTCCCGGAACGAAGATCACGCTGGAAAAGGGCGTGATCCGGGGTTCTGAATCACAAGGCATGCTGTGTTCGGAGCGCGAATTGCTGATCTCCGACGAGCACAATGGCATCATCGAGGTGGATGAAAAATGGCCGGTGGGCACGCCCGCCGTGGTGGCCTTGGGCCTCGACGATCCGATGATCTATGTGAAGGTGACGCCGAACCGCCCCGATGCGCTGGGCATTCACGGCATTGCCCGTGATCTGGCGGCCAAGGGGCTGGGCACGCTCAAGCCCTATGACGCCGCGCCGGTGAAGGGCGGCTTCGCCTCGCCCATCACGGTGTCGCTTGATTTCGGCGGTGACAATGCGCCGTGCCCGCTGTTCGTGGGGCGCTACATCAGGGGCGTGAAGAACGGCCCCTCGCCCGAATGGCTGAAGCGGCGGCTGAAGGCGATTGGCCTCAGGCCCATTTCGGCGCTGGTCGACATCACCAACTATATGACCTTTACTTACAATCGTCCGCTGCATGTTTTCGACGCGGCGAAGGTGAAGGGCAATATCCATGCCCGCATGGCGAAGGACGGTGAAACCATCCTGGCGCTGGACGGCAAGTCCTACACGCTCACCTCTGCCATGACGGTGATCGCCGATGACGCGGAAGCTGAAGGCATTGCCGGCATCATGGGCGGCGAGGCCTCGGGCTGTTCCGAGGGGACGGCCGACGTGTTCCTCGAAGCCGCCTATTTCGATCCGCTGCGCACGGCGGCGACGGGCCGCAAGCTCGGCATCACCTCCGATGCGCGCTACCGCTTCGAGCGCGGCGTCGATCCGGCCTTCACGGCAATCGGCGCGGAAATTGCCACGCGCATGATTCTCGATCTCTGCGGTGGCGAGGCCTCCGATCTGGTGATCGCCGGCAAGGCCCCCGACATGGCGCGGAGCTTCACGCTGAGATCCTCGCGGGTGAAATCGCTGGGCGGCGTTGATGTTCCGTTGACGGAGCAAAAGCGCATTCTCGAAGCCCTGGGCTTCGGCGTCACCGAAACGGCGGCGGGACTTTCCTGCGCCGTGCCAAGCTGGCGTCCCGATGTCAACGGCGAGGCCGATCTCGTGGAAGAGGTGTGCCGCATCATTGGCCTCGACACCATTCCCGAAGCGCCCATGGAACGCGCCAATCCGGTGGCGAAGCCGGTGCTGAACCCGCTGCAGAAGCGCATGCTGGCGGCGCGGCGCACGCTCGCCGCGCGGGGCTTCAACGAGGCGGTGACATGGTCGTTCCTGCCGCACTTTCAGGCCGAACTCTTCGGAGGCGGGCAGGAGGCATTGCGCCTCGCTAATCCGATTTCGTCTGAATTGAGCGACATGCGGCCCTCCTTGCTGCCCAATCTCATCACGGCGGCGGGGCGCAATATGGCGCGCGGTTTCGGCGACCTGCAGCTTTGCGAAGTGGGACATGCCTATGCGGGCGACCGTCCGCAGGATGAAACGCTGAGGGCCGGAGGCATCCGCCGGGGCGATGCCGTGCCGCGCAACTGGCTGGGCGGAGCGAGGCCTGTCGATGCCTTCGACGCCAAGGCCGATGCGCTGGCGGTGCTGGAGGCGGCGGGTGCGCCCGTCGCCACGGTGCAGGTGGTGAGCGGTGCGCCCGCCTGGTATCACCCCGGCCGCTCCGGCACCATCCAGATGGGGCCGAAGAATCAGCTCGCGCATTTCGGTGAAATTCATCCGCGCATTCTGGCGGCACTCGATGTGAAAGGCCCGCTCGTTGCCTTCGAGGTGGTGCTGAACGCCATTCCCGGCTCCAAGGCCAAGAGCGCCACCCGCGCGGCGCTGAATGCCTCAGGCCTGATGCCGCTGACGCGCGATTTCGCCTTCGTGGTTGATGATGCCGTCGAGGCCGACAAGCTGGTGAAGGCGGCCAAGGGCGCGGACAAGGCGCTGATCAGCGATGCGGCGGTGTTCGACGTGTTCAGGCTGGAGGGCGGCAAGACGTCTCTGGCTCTTGAGGTGACGCTCAGCCCCCGCGAGAAAACCTTGACGGACGCCGAGATCGACGCAGTATCGTCAAGGATTGTCGAGATGGTGAAGAAGGCAACCGGCGCAACATTGAGAAGCTGATGAGACTGCCCTTCCCCCCTCGCGGGGGAAGGTGGCGCGAAGCGCCGGATGAGGGGGTGGGCGGCAGACGCCAGCGCGACCCCTCATCCGCCCCTCGCGGGGCACCTTCTCCCGCAGGGGGAGAAGGATGTAATGATGGCGGAACAAGAGGTGTGAGCATGGCCAAGGCAGTCAAGGCGGATGTCGGCAAGGCCCTTCGTGAACTGGCGGCGCACCGCAAGAAGGGCGCGCCCGCCGACATGCGGCAGGCCTTCACCAAGGACCCCAAGCGTTTTCAATCCTTCTCGGCCAGGCTTGACGACCTGCTGCTCGATTATTCGAAATGCGCCATTAATGCCCGCACCATGAAGCTGTTGGCGGAACTTGCGAAAGCCGCGCGCGTCGAGGAGATGCGCGATAAGATGTTCGCGGGCGCCATCATCAACACCACCGAACATCGCGCCGTGCTGCACACCGCACTCCGCAACCGTGCCAATACGCCGGTGCTGGTGGACGGCAAGGACGTGATGCCGGAGGTGAATGCGGTGCTGGCCGCCATGGCCCGCTTTGCCGATGAAATCCGTGCCAGCGCCATCACCGATATCGTGAACATCGGCATTGGCGGCTCGGATCTGGGGCCCGCCATGACGACGCTGGCGCTCGCCCCCTATCACGATGGCCCGCGCGCCCATTATGTGTCGAACGTCGACGGCGCGCATATCGCCGACACCATCAAAACGCTCAATCCCGAAACCACGCTGTTCCTCATCGCCTCGAAAACCTTCACCACCATCGAGACGATGACCAATGCGCGCACCGCGCGGGCGTGGATCGCGGAGAAGCTGGGCGAGGAGCATGTGGGCCGCCACTTCGCGGCGATCTCGACGGCCATCGACAAGGTGAAGGCCTTCGGCATTTCGGAAGACCGTATCTTTGGCTTCTGGGACTGGGTGGGCGGGCGCTATTCCATCTGGTCGGCGATCGGCCTGCCGCTGATGATCGCCATTGGCCCGCAGAATTTCATCCGCTTCCTCGAAGGCGGTTTCGCGATGGACAGGCATTTCCGCGAAGCCCCGGTTCTCGAAAACCTGCCGATGCTGATGGGCTTGATCGGCATCTGGCACCGGAACATCTGCAATTATCCCTCGCGCGCCATCATTCCCTATGACCAGCGCATGTCGCGCTTTCCTGCCTATCTGCAGCAGCTCGACATGGAATCGAACGGCAAGCATGTGCGGAAAGACGGCGAAGAATCGAAGCTCGCCACCGGCCCCATCGTATGGGGCGAGCCCGGCACCAATGGCCAGCATGCCTTCTTCCAGCTTCTGCACCAGGGCACCAATGTGATTCCGCTGGAACTGCTGATCGGCGCCGTGCCGCATGAAACCAACATGCCCATTCACCAGACGCTGCTTCTCGCCAATTGCGTGGCGCAATCGCAGGCCTTCATGCGCGGCCGCACGCTGAAGGAGGCGAAGGCGCAGCTTCTGTCGATGGGCAAGAGCAAGGCGGAGGTTGAACGCCTCGCGCCGCACCGCGTCTTCACCGGCAACCGCCCGACGCTGACGATCGCCTACCGGCAGCTCGATCCCTTCACGCTGGGACGGCTGATCGCGCTCTACGAACATCGCGTCTTCACCGAAGGCGTGGTGTGGGACATCAACTCCTTCGACCAGTGGGGCGTGGAGCTTGGCAAGGAATTGGCGACCGCACTGCAGCCGGTGATCGAAGGCAAGACCGGAACCGAACGCCTTGATGCCTCGACGGCGGGGCTGGTGGATTATTTGAACGGGCTGCGGTGATTTTCTGAAGGTTTGACTCAACATCCGTCATTCCCGCGCAGGCGGGAAACCCGCTGCGATGTTCCGCAATCTACCAAGTAAAGCGGGGCCCCCGCCTGCGCGGGGGTGACGGACATTGAGTGGGCTCAAAACGCCGCGTCTTCGAAATCCATGACGGGCGCTGAGCCTGCGGCGATCACCTCGGCCAGCGCCTGGGTTTGCGGCAGGATCGATGTCATGAAGAAGCGCGCCGTGGCGATCTTGGCGCGGTAGAATTCCTCGTTGCCGCGCGGCAGGGACATTTCCACCGCCCGCAGCCAGTGGCCGGCGCACAGTGTGAGCGCGAGGAGCTTGAGATAGGGCACGGCGGCAGCGCCCGTGGCGGCGGGATCGGTTTTGGCGCGCTCGATGATCCGGGCCGTGACCGATTGCAGGAGATTGAGCGCGGCGAGCGCGGGCTTGGCAAATTCGGCGAGGCGCGGGTCAACGCTTTTTGTGAGCGCGTCGGCTTCGAGTGGCTGCAGCACGGCTTTCAGCGTGACGCCGCCGTCGGCCAGGATCTTGCGGCCCAGAAGATCCATGGCCTGCACGCCATTGGTGCCTTCATAGATCTGCGTGATGCGGGCATCCCGCACATATTGCTCCTGCCCGTTGGCGCGGATGAAGCCGTGGCCGCCCAGCACCTGCATGCCAAGGTTGGCGGCCTCGCTGCCGCAATCGGTGAGGAAGGCCTTGACGATGGGGGTCAGGAGCGCCATGCGCGCTTCGGCCTCCGCGCGCGCGTCAGCCGTCGTGCCATGGTCCGCGCGGTCAAGCCATTGCGCGGTGGCGAGTGCCAGCATGCGGCAGCTTTCGATCAACGCCCGTTGCGTGAGCAGCATGCGCCGCACATCGGGATGAACGAGAATCGGATCGGCGGGGCCTGCCGCATCGCGCGCTGCGCCGGGTGCCCGGCCCTGCAACCGCTCGCGCGCATAGGCGACGGCGTTTTGATAGGAGGCCTCCGCAATGGCGAGGCCCTGAATGCCCACCGCGATGCGCTCGGCATTCATCATCGCGAACATCGCTTTGAGTCCCTGATGCGGCTCGCCCACCAGCCAGCCGATGGCGCCATCGAAATTCATCACGCAGGTGGGGCAGCCGTGAATGCCCATCTTCTCTTCCAGCGCGCCGCACGACACGGCGTTGCGCGCGCCCAGCGAACCATCGGCATTGACCAGCACTTTGGGAACGAGGAAGAGGCTGATGCCCTTTGTGCCCTTTGGCGCATCGGGGAGCCGCGCCAGCACGAGGTAGATGATGTTGGGCGTGAAATCATGCTCGCCCGCCGAAATGAAAATCTTGGTGCCGGTGATCGCATAAGCGCCATCGGCCTTGGGGACCGCTTGCGTTTTAAGAAGGCCGAGATCGGTGCCGGCATGGGCTTCGGTGAGGCACATGGAGCCCGCCCATTCGCCGCTCGCCAGCTTCGGCGCATAGAGGGCGCGCTGCGCGTGCGAACCGAATTGACGAACCGCCACATAGGCGCCGCGCGTGAGACCCGGAAACAGACCGAAGGAAAGAGAGGCGGCGCACATCATTTCCTCGAACAGGAAATTGACCATGTGCGGCATGCCCGCACCGCCATCCTGCGGATCGCAGGTGAGCGAAGGCCAGCCGCCTTCGCACAGAAGCCTGTAAGCCTCCTTGAACCCCTTGGGCGTGGTGACCTTGCCGCCGTTCAGCGTGCAGCCTTCCTCGTCTCCCACGCGGTTCAAGGGATAGAGCACATCGGAGGTGAACTTCGCCGCCTGCTCCAGCACCGGCTTCACCACATCGGGCGAAAACTCCTCAAAACCCGGCAGCGCGCGATGGCTTTCGAAATCGAGAAGCTCATAGAGGCAGAATTCATAATCGCGGAGCGGTGCGGCATAGGAGGGCATGGGCGAGGGTCCGGCGTGAAAAATGGGAGTTCAGCACTCCACCACATTGACGGCAAGCCCGCCGGTGGAGGTTTCCTTGTAGCGTTCGCTCATGTCGATGCCGGTCTGCCGCATGGTCTCGACGCAATTGTCGAGCGGCACGAAATGCGCGCCGTCACCGCGAAGCGCCAGCGAGGCCGCCGTGACGGCCTTTACCGCGCCGAACGCATTGCGCTCGATGCAGGGCACCTGCACGAGGCCGCCGACCGGATCGCAGGTCATGCCGAGATGATGCTCGAGCGCGATCTCGGCGGCGTTTTCAACCTGCTCATTGGTGCCGCCAAGTGCTGCGCAGAGGCCCGCCGCCGCCATGGCCGACGCGGAACCGACTTCGCCCTGGCAGCCCACTTCGGCGCCCGAGATCGAGGCATTGTGCTTGATGATGCCGCCGATCGCCGCCGAGGCGAGCAGGAAGGTGCGGATGCCCGCCTGGTCCGCCCCCACGCAATGATCGAGATAATAGCGGATGGTGGCGGGCATGACGCCGGCCGCGCCATTGGTGGGCGCGGTGACGACCTTGCCGCCCGCCGCATTCTCCTCGTTCACCGCCATGGCATAGACGGAGAGCCAGTCCATCACCCTATGCGGCTGGATGGCATTGCCGCCCTGTTCCTCTTTCAGCTTGCGCAGGATCTCCGGCGCGCGGCGCTTGATCTTCAAGCCGCCGGGCAGCGTGCCGCCGATGGTGAGGCCGCGTTCCATGCAGGCGTTCATCGCCGACCAGACGCGGTCAAGCCGCTGGTCGAGCGTGGCTTCCGGCATGGCGTGCGATTCATTGGCGCGCTTCATCTGCGCGATGGTGAGTTGGGAGGCGCTGCCCATCGCCAGCATCTCGGCGGCGCTCGAAAACGGATAGGGCACGTTGAGGTGTGGCGTGGCGGCTTTCTTGTCGTCGGCCAGCGCCGCAAGCCGCTCCGCCTCGTTCTGCACGAAGCCGCCGCCGATCGAATAATAGGTTTCTAACAGAAGCGTGTTGTTGTCGTCATCGAGAATGCGGAACACCAGTGCATTGGCATGGCCGGGAAGGGCGGGGCCAAAATCGAAGATCACATCGCGCGCCGGATCGAAGGCGATGGCATGGCCATTGGCGAGCGTGACATGGCCGCGCTCCGCCATCTCGCGGCCAATGGCTTCGACGCGCGCCGGATCGATGCCATCCGGCGTCTCGCCCGCCAGCCCCAGCACCACGGCGCGGTCGGTGCCGTGGCCCTTGCCGGTGAAGGCCAGCGAGCCATGCAGCGTGGCGGTGAGGCGGCCGGTATCGGGAAAGGAATGATTGCCCGCCAGCTCCAGAAACCGCCGCGCCGCCACCATGGGGCCCACGGTGTGCGAACTGGACGGGCCGATGCCGATCTTGAACAGGTCGAAAACGGAAAGAAACATGGGTTGCCTCGAACCGCACACTAGCCTGTTCCGCCCCATAGTCCAAAATACCGGAGCGGCATGCGGATGCAGAAAAGCGCATGACCGGGAATTAACTGTTCCGCGCGGGCGTATTCGGCTGGACTGCCGCTTTCATCAGGAGACTCAATCCATGAACCGCCTTTTTGCGCCTGCCCTGTTTGTCCTGACGCTTACCTCCGGCCTCGCTTTCGCCGCAACGCCCACCGTGGTGACGGTGAAGGAATTGGGCGAAGGCGGTGGCGCCATGAAGATCGAGATGGACAAGACGGAACTGCCGGCGGGGTCTGTAGTGTTCAAGGTCACCAATGACGCGATGACCGAGACGCATGAAATGGTTCTGGTGCATCTGAAGTCGGCTGACCAGCAGATCGCCGTGGTGCCCGGCAAACACCGGATCGACGAATCGAAGCTGAAATCGCTCGGTGAAGTGTCCCACCTCAAGCCCGGCGCATCGGGTGAATTGAAAGCCACACTGACGCCCGGCAGCTATATGCTCCTGTGCAATATAAAGGGGCATTTCGAGGCGGGCATGTATACGAAGTTCACGGTCGCCAAATAACGCTTTCCGCCTGCTTGTAACGGGGCTGGAAGTCTGCGATCACCCGAGCCGGGGGATCTCAATGGCGCTGACTGTTCTGCCTGCACAAGGCTTTCGCGAGGGACGCTGGCTGAATGGCCTTGGCGTGTCCTGGGATATTGCCAGCGATCCGCACGGAGCGGGATTCCATGATTTCAACTGGCGTTTCGCCATCGCGCGCATCGACAGCGATGTGCCCTTCTCGGCCTATGAGAAGGTAGACCGGGTTTTCATGCTGCTCGACGGCGACGGGCTTGATCTCGATGTCGCGGGCCATGGGCGGATTGCGGTGGGTGAGGCGAACCGGCCGGTGCGCTTTCCCGGCGATGCGCCAACCCATTGCACGCTGCGCGGCGGCCCGTGCCGGGCGCTGAACCTGTTCCTCGCGCGGGGAAAATGGACCGCCGTCGTGAGCGTGCATCGTGGAGGCACGCCGATTACACATCAGGGCTTATCGCTGCTGTTTGCGCTGAAGGGCGAAACCCTCGTCGATGGCTTGAAATTGCATGCGGGCGATGCCGCTTTGCTCCATGGGTCTTCGCGTGCTGAAGGCGATGGCCTTCTCTATGTGGCTGATCTTTCGCCTGCGGGAGCCTGACGCATGCCGTCTGTCTTCTATGGCGTGATCGCCGCCGTCTTCTGGTCGACCCACGATCTCTTCGCACGGAGCCTCGCGGCGCGCGTCGGGCCATTCCGCATGGCGGCCTGGGTGATGGCGATCGGAACGGTGCTGCTCACCATTGTCGTGGCGGCGAAAGGCTGGCCCACCGGCCTGCCGCGCGATCAGATGCTGCTCGCGGGGCTGGGCGGCCTTGCCTATGGCATTGGCGTGGGGGCCTTGTTCCGCGCCTTCAGCCTGGGGCCGATCTCGCTGGTGGCGCCGCTCACCTCGACCTATCCGCTGCTGGTGTTCCTGTGGGCGGTCGTAACAGGCGTGACGCCGAGTCTCGTCCAGCTTCTCGGCACCGCGCTGGTGATCGGCGGCGCGGCGGTGGTGGCGCGGGGCGGCGAAGAGGACGGCTTTGCCGAGATCGAGAGGGCGAATGTGCTGCCGTTCTTTTTCTTCTGCGCGCTCTCCGCCTTCGGCCTCGCGGCGGCGGTGATCGCCGGGCAGGCCACGGCTACCGCTCTGGGCGAAACCGAGACGGCGTGGATTTCGCGCCCGCTGGCGTTTCTGGCACTGCTGCCCTTCTGCGCGCGCGAGAAGCCGGGCGGCGCCATGGCGCCCCGCCACTGGCTGGGCCTCTGCATCATGGCGGTGCTCGATGTGGCGGCGCTGGTGGTGGTGAATGCCGCGGGGCTTCTGCCGGACAAGGCCTTCGCCGCCGTCGGCATCGCAGCTTACGGGGCGATTGCCGTGCTGCTGTCGCGGCAGTTTCTCAAGGAGCAGGTGTCGCTGCCGCAATGGCTCGGCATCTTCCTGATCGTCGGCGGCGTGGCATTGCTCGCCTTCCCGGCGTGACGCTGAAATATCAGGCAGATTTTGCAATAAATCACGCGGATTGACAAATTATTCGGACTGGCCGAAACTGTCAAAATTGTGAAGGATGACGTGACCATGATGAAGCCGATGACCCCCGAAACCGTCAGGGGTTCCGATTTGGAGAGCCAAGCCATGCCACGCCTGTCACAGCCCGCCCCGCGCGGCAGCGATGCCGCCACCATCCAGGCCGAAATTCTCGAAAAGCTCGCCTATGCGATCGGCAAGGATCCGATTGTCGCCAAGGATCATGACTGGCTGAACGCCACCATCCTGGCGCTGCGCGACCGCATCATCGATCACTGGATGAGTTCGACCCGCGCCGCCTATCAGGCGCAGGTGAAGCGCGTCTATTATCTCTCGCTGGAATTCCTGATCGGCAGGCTCTTGCGCGATGCGCTGAGCAATCTGAGGCTCACCGATGCCTTCCAGCAGGCCCTCGCCAATCTGGGCGTGAAGCTCGACCTGGTGGAATTGCTCGAGCCCGATGCGGCGCTCGGCAATGGCGGCCTGGGCCGCCTCGCCGCCTGTTTCATGGAGAGCATGGCGAGCCTCGATATTCCCGCTTACGGCTATGGCATCCGCTATGACCACGGCCTGTTCCGCCAGAAGATCGTCGATGGCTGGCAGATGGAATTGCCCGAGGACTGGCTGGAAAACGGCAATGCCTGGGAATTCCCGCGCCGCGAAGCCGCCTATGAAATCGGTTTCGGCGGCCAGGTTTCGCTTGAGACGGCGCCCGACGGCAAGCAGCGGCGCAGCTGGAACCCGGCTGAAAAGCTGATGGCGGTGGCCTGCGACACGCCGATGGTCGGCTGGCGCGGCAAGCGCGTGAACACGCTCCGCCTGTGGATGGCCCGCGCGCTCGATCCCATCCGCCTCGATGCCTTCAACAGCGGCGACTATGGCGCGGCCCTGTCCGCCGCCAACAAGGCCGACGTCATCACCAATGTGCTTTACCCATCGGATTCAACGCCGGCGGGGCAGGAACTGCGCCTCAGGCAGGAGTTCTTCTTCACCTCTGCCTCGCTGCAGGACATTCTCCGCCGCCACATCCAGCAATATAAGGACGTGCGCAACCTGGCGGAAAAAGTTTCGGTGCAGTTGAACGACACTCACCCCTCGATCGCCGTGGCCGAACTGATGCGCCTGCTCATGGATGTGCACGGGCTGGTGTGGAAGGATGCCTGGGCGATCACCCAGGGCGTCATCTCCTACACCAACCACACGCTGCTGCCCGAGGCGCTGGAAAGCTGGCCCGTGCATCTCTTCGAGCAGCTTCTGCCGCGCCACATGCAGATCGTCTACGCCATCAACGCCGCGCTGATTGCCGATGCGCAGGCCTTGCCGGCCTGCACGCCGGAATTTCTCTCCTCCGTGTCGCTTATCGATGAGAACAGCGGCCGCCGCGTGCGCATGGGGCAGCTCGCCTTCGTGGGCTCGCATTCGATCAACGGCGTCTCGGCCCTTCACACCTCGCTGATGAAGGAGAGCGTGTTCCACGACCTGAACATGCTCTATCCCGGCCGCATCAACAACAAGACCAACGGCATCACGCCGAGGCGCTGGCTGCTCGATATCAATCCGAAGCTCGCCGATCTTCTGTGCGGCGCGATCGGCGCGAAGGTTCTCGACAATGCCGAACTGCTGACCGAGGCTCAGCCCTTCGCGAATGACGCGGTGTTCAAGGAAAAATTCGCCGCCATCAAGCGCGAGAACAAGGTGGCGCTGGCCAATCTCATCAATGAGCGCATGGGCATCAAGGTCGATCCCTCCGCCATGTTCGACGTGCAGGTGAAGCGCATCCATGAATACAAGCGTCAGCTTCTGAACATTCTCGAAACGATCGCGCTCTACAATTCCATGCGCGCCCACCCCGACAGGCCATGGGTGCCGCGCGTCAAGATTTTCGCCGGCAAGGCGGCGCCGAGCTATGCGCAGGCCAAGCTCATCATCAAGCTCATCAATGACGTGGCGAAAATCGTCAACAGCGATCCCGATATCGGCGACCTGCTGAAGGTGGCCTTCATCCCCAACTACAATGTGAGCCTGGCCGAGATGATCGTGCCCGCCGCCGATCTCTCCGAGCAGATTTCGACCGCCGGCATGGAAGCCTCCGGCACCGGCAACATGAAGTTCGGCCTCAATGGCGCGTTGACCATCGGCACGCTGGACGGCGCCAATGTCGAAATGCTCGAGCATGTCGGCAAGGACAACATCATGATCTTCGGATTGACCGCCCAGGAGGTGGAAGACCGCCGCCGCCAGGGCGTGGACGCGGGCGCGGTGATTTCCGCCTCAACCGACCTCAAGGGCGTGGTGGATGCGCTGTCCTCCGGTCTCTGGTCGCCCGGCGACAATGGCCGCTACCGCCCGATTGTGGACAGTCTTTATCACGGTGACTGGTTCATGGTGGCGTCCGACTTCGAGGCCTATGCAAAGACACAGCGCGATGTGGATGCGATCTGGCGCAATCCGGGGGACTGGACGGCAAAGGCAATCCTCAATACGGTGAACATGGGCTGGTTCTCGTCCGACCGGACAATCCGGGAATATGCCCGCGATATCTGGAATGTGCCCTCAGCCTAGGAGACGGTGATGGCCAAGACGCCGTGGACAACCGATGGCGCAGAAATCGCGGCGATTGTCGAGGGGCGCCACGGCGATCCGTTCAAGCGGCTTGGCCTTCATAAATCCGGCAGGAGCTGGATTGCCCGCGCCTTCGTGCCGGGCGCTGAAACGTTGTCCGCCACGACACTGGATGGCAAGCCCTTGGGCGAACTGGAGCGCCGCCATGAGGCGGGGTTCTTTGAAGGTGCTCTGAAGCTCAAGGACCGCGAGACCATCCGCTATGAAGCGGCGCGTGGGAAGGACCGCTGGCAGCTGATCGATCCTTATGTGCTGGGCCCTGTGCTGGGGCCGATGGATGATTATTTCCTCGCCGAAGGCACGCACCTGAGACTCTATGACAAGATGGGCGCCCATCCCATGACGCATGAGGGGGCGGAGGGCGTTCACTTCGCCGTCTGGGCGCCCAATGCCGAGCGCGTGTCGGTGATCGGCGACTTCAACAACTGGGACGGCCGCCGCCATGTGATGCGGAAGCGCATGGACATCGGCGTGTGGGAAATCTTCATCCCCGGCGCTGCCGAGGGGCAGGGCTACAAGTTCGAGCTGCTGGGACCGGGCGGCGCCCTGCTGCCGCTGAAAGCCGATCCTTATGGCTTCTTTTCCGAACTTCGGCCCAACACCGCGTCGCGCGTGGCGCGCACCGATAATTTTTACTGGAGCGATGAACCCTATCTGAAAGCCCGCGCTGGCCGCGATCCGCGCCGTTCGCCCATGTCCGTCTATGAAGTGCATCTGGGCTCATGGAAGCGCAAGGATGGCAACACGTTCCTGACTTATGATGATCTGGCGGCGGACCTGATCCCCTATGTGGTGTGGATGGGCTTCACCCATATCGAACTGCTGCCCATCACCGAGCACCCCTTCGATCCCTCATGGGGCTATCAGCCGACAGGCCTCTTCGCGCCGACCTCGCGCTTTGGCGATCCGCACGGCTTCGCGCGCTTCGTCGATGCCGCGCACAAGGCAGGGGTCGGCGTCATTCTTGATTGGGTGCCCGCCCATTTCCCGACCGATGAGCACGGGCTTTCACGCTTCGACGGCACGGCGCTTTATGAGCACGCCGATCCACGGCAGGGCTATCATCCCGACTGGAACACGGCGATCTATAATTTTGGCCGCCGCGAGGTGCAGAGCTATCTCATCAACAACGCGCTGTTCTGGCTGGAGCGTTATCACCTCGATGGGCTGCGCGTCGATGCCGTGGCCTCGATGCTTTATCTCGATTACTCCCGCAAGGAAGGCGAGTGGATTCCCAATCAGTTCGGCGGCCGCGAAAATCTCGAGGCCATCGCCTTTCTGCAGCGCATGAACCATGAGGCCTATGGCCATTCGCCGGGCGCGGTGACGATTGCCGAAGAGTCGACCGCCTTTCCCGGCGTGTCGAAACCGACGCACACCGGCGGGCTGGGCTTCGGCTTCAAGTGGAACATGGGCTTCATGCACGATACGCTGGAATATCTGAAACGCGATCCCGTGCACCGCAGGCATCATCACCACGAGCTGACCTTTGGCCTGCTCTATGCCTTTTCGGAAAATTTCGTGCTGCCGCTCTCCCATGACGAGGTGGTGCACGGCAAGGGATCGCTTTTGGCCAAGATGGCGGGCGATGACTGGCAGAAATTCGCCAATCTCCGTGCCTATTACGGATTCATGTGGGGCTATCCGGGAAAGAAGCTCCTGTTCATGGGCCAGGAAATGGCGCCCTGGATGGAATGGACGGAGAGCCGCAGCCTCGACTGGCATCTGCTCGAACACGCCCCGCATGCCGGGATGCAGCGGCTGGTGCGCGATCTCAACACGCTCTATCGCAGCCATCCCGCCCTTCATGCGCGTGACTGCGAACCGGAAGGCTTTGAATGGCTGATCGCCGATGACGAGGCCAATTCCGTCTATGCCTGGGCGAGGCACTCGGGCGAGGGCGGCGCGATTGTTGTTGTAGTGAGCAATTTCACGCCGGTGCCGCGCGAGGGCTATGTGCTGCCCCTGCCGCGCGGCGGCCAATGGCGGGAAATTCTCAACACCGATGCGGAGATTTATGGCGGCAGCGGCAAGGGCAACATGGGCGGCGTATCGGCTTCCTCCGGGCCCTCGCATGGCAAGCCTGCCTCTGCGCTGATCACCGTGCCGCCGCTGGGAACGCTTTACTTTCTGTCTGAACAATAAAAACATTGAGTCAATGGGGAGTGCCTGGACATGAACGACCATCGGAGAAATGCCCCTCTCGCGCGTGACGCCATGGCCTATGTGCTGGCGGGCGGGCGCGGCAGCAGGCTTCTGGAGCTGACCGACCGCCGCGCCAAACCTGCCGTGCCCTTCGGCGGCAAATCGCGCATTATCGATTTCGCGCTCTCCAATGCGTTGAACTCCGGCATCCGCCGCATCGGCGTCGCCACCCAATACAAGGCGCACAGCCTGATCCGCCATCTGCAGCGCGGCTGGAACTTCCTGCGCCCCGAGCGCAATGAGAGCTTCGATATTCTCCCCGCCTCGCAGCGCGTCTCGGAAGACCAGTGGTATGCGGGCACCGCCGATGCCGTGTATCAGAACCTCGACATCATCGAAGGCTATGACCCCAAATATATCGTGTTGCTGGCGGGTGACCACATCTACAAGATGGACTACGAGCAGATGCTGCAGCAGCATGTGGACACCGGCGCCGACGTGACCATCGGCTGCCTCGAGGTGCCGCGCATGGAGGCCACGGGCTTCGGCGTAATGGCTGTGGACGGCAAGGACGTCATCACCGATTTTCTCGAAAAGCCGAAAGACCCGCCGGGCATTCCCGGCAAGCCCGAAATGGCGCTGGCCTCGATGGGCATTTATGTTTTTGAAATGGCTTTCCTCGCCGACCAGCTGCGCCGCGATGCGGCGGATAAAAACTCCAGCCGTGATTTCGGCAAGGACATCATTCCGCACATCGTGAAGAACGGAAAGGCGGTGGCGCACCGCTTCACGCAATCCTGCGTGCGCTCTGATTTCGAGCCGCAGGCCTATTGGCGCGACGTGGGAACGGTGGATGCCTATTGGGAAGCCAACATCGACTTGACCGACGTGACGCCGGCGCTCGACCTTTATGACAACAACTGGCCAATCTGGACCTACAGCGAAGTGACGCCACCCGCCAAATTCGTGCATGACGAGGAAGGCCGCCGCGGGCAGGCCGCATCCTCGCTGGTCTCCGGCGGCTGCATCGTGTCAGGCGCGGGGTTGCGGCGCTCGCTGCTGTTCACCGGCGTTCGCATCAACTCCTTCGCCAATGTCGAGGAGGCGGTGATCCTGCCGCGTGTGCAAATCGGCCGCCATGCGCGGCTGAGCAAGGTGGTGATCGACACCGACGTGAATATTCCCGAAGGCCTTGTGGTGGGCGAGGACCCGCTGCTGGACGGCAAGCGCTTCCGCCGCACCGCCAACGGCGTCTGCCTCATCACCCAGCCGATGATCGACAAGCTCTCTTCATGAAGATTCTCGCCGTCACCTCCGAAATCTATCCGCTGGTGAAGACCGGCGGCCTGGCCGATGTGGTGGGCGCGTTGCCTGCCGCGCTGAAGCCGCTTGGCGTTGAAACCCGCACCATGGTGCCGGGCTATCCCGCCGTGATGGCGGCGCTGGAAAAGGGAACCGCCGTCTACCGCTATGACACCTTGTTCGGCGGCGAGGCGCGGCTGATCTCCGGCACGGCGAAGGGCCTCGACATCATCGCCGTGGATGCGCCGCATCTCTTTACGCGCGCGGGCAATCCCTATCTGGGGCCGGACGGAAAGGACTGGGCCGACAATGCCCAGCGCTTCGCCGCCCTCGCACGCGCCGCCGTCGATGTGGGTCGCGGCGCCGTTCAGGGCTATGCGCCCGATGTGCTGCATCTCCATGACTGGCAGGCGGCGCTGGCCGCCGTGCATGTGCGCTTCGGCGGCGGCCCGCCCACCGTGCTGACGGTTCACAACATTGCCTTTCAGGGCGTCTTCCCGGCGTCGATTTTTGCGTCGCTCGATTTGCCGCCCGCCGCCTTTGCGATCGACGGCCTCGAATATTATGGCAGCATCGGTTATCTGAAAGGAGGCTTGGCTTCCGCCGATGCGATCACCACCGTGTCGCCGAGCTATGCCAATGAAATCTGCACACCCGACTTCGGCATGGGGCTGGACGGATTGCTCCGTGCACGGCGCGATGTGGTGTCGGGCATCGTCAACGGCATCGACACCGACGTGTGGAACCCTGAAGGAGACAAGGCTGCCGCCTCCACCTACACGGCGAAGACGCTGGCCCGCCGCAAGGCCAACAAGCGCGCGGTGGAAAAGGAATTTGGGCTCGAGGCGGGCGACGGCCTTCTGCATGCGGTGGTGAGCCGCCTGACCTGGCAGAAGGGCATGGATATTCTTTCGGCCTCGCTCGACACGCTGGTTGAGTCCGGCGCGCGGCTGGCGCTGATCGGCACCGGGGAACCCCAGATGGAGCAGGCCTTTCACAATGCCTCGCGCCGCCATCCCGGACGCATCGGCGTGGTGATCGGCTATGACGAAAAGCTCTCGCATCTCTTGCAGGCGGGGGCGGACACGATCCTCGTCCCGTCGCGCTTCGAGCCCTGCGGGCTGACGCAGCTTTATGGCCTCCGCTATGGCTGCGTGCCGGTGGTGGCGCGCACCGGCGGCCTCGCCGACACGGTGATCGACGCCAATGACGCGGCACTTGCAGCGGGCGTCGCCACCGGTTTTCAATTCTCGCCCGTCGATGGCCCGAGTCTCGACTACACATTGGGCCGCGTGTCGCGCGCCTTCGCCGATCCCTCAGCCTGGGCCGGCATCCAGCAGCGCGGCATGGCGTCTGACGTGTCGTGGACGCGCTCGGCCAAAGCCTATGCCGCCCTTTACCGCAATCTCCTGACCGCGTGAGTCTCCGCCATGGCCAAGATCGAAACCGTTTCCACCACACCCTTTCAGGACCAGAAGCCCGGCACCTCGGGCCTTCGCAAGAAAGTGCCGGTGTTCCAGCAGCCGCATTATGCGGAGAATTTCATCCAGTCGATCTTCGACTCGCTCGACGGCTTCGCGGGGAAGACATTGGTGCTGGGCGGCGATGGCCGCTACTTCAACAAGGAGGTGGCGGAGAAAGTGATCCGCATCGCCGCCGCCAATGGCTTTGGCCGCGTGCTGGTGGGAAAGGACGCGCTGCTCTCCACGCCCGCCGCCTCCAATGTCATCCGCAAGAACAAGGCCTTCGGCGGCATCATTCTTTCGGCGAGCCATAACCCCGGCGGCCCCGATGGCGATTTCGGCATCAAGTACAATGCCTCGAACGGCGGCCCTGCGCCCGAAAAGATCACCGATGTGATTTTCGCCAGGACGAAAACCATCTCCGCCTACAAGATCATGACCGGTGATACCGTCGACATTGGAAAGCTCGGCACGGCGAAACTGGGCGGCATGACTGTCGAGGTGATCGATCCCGTCGCCGACTATGCCCAGCTCATGCAGACGCTGTTCGACTTCGACGCGATCGCCGCGAGTTTCAAGGCGGGCTTCCGCATGCGCTTCGATGCGATGCACGCCATCACCGGGCCCTATGCCACGGCGATCCTCGAAGGCATTCTTGGCGCGCCAAAGGGCACGGTTGTGAATGGCACGCCGCTTCCTGATTTTGGCGGCCATCATCCCGATCCCAATCTCGTCTACTGCAAGGATCTCTATGACCTACTGATGTCGAAGGAAGCGCCCGATCTCGGCGCCGCATCCGATGGCGATGGTGACCGCAATCTCATCATCGGCCGCAACCGCTTCGTGACGCCATCCGACTCACTCGCCCTTCTCGCCGCCAATGCGCGGCTGGTGCCTGCCTACAAGGACGGGCTGGCAGGCATCGCTCGCTCCATGCCGACCAGTGCCGCAGCGGACCGCGTGGCGGAGAAACTCGGCATCAAATGCTATGAAACGCCGACGGGATGGAAGTTCTTCGGCAATCTTCTCGATGCCGGGCTGGCGACGATCTGCGGCGAGGAAAGCTCCGGCACCGGCTCCAACCACGTGCGCGAGAAGGATGGCGTGTGGGCGGTGCTGTTCTGGCTGAACATCCTCGCCCGCCGCAAGGAGAGCGTCGAGGCGATCGTTGACAAGCACTGGCGCGACTATGGCCGCAACTATTATTCCCGCCACGATTATGAGGCGGTGGACTCCGCCGCAGCGAACGGGCTGATGGCCAATCTGCGCGACAGCATCCGGAAATTCCCCGGCACCCATGGCATCAAGGCCATGGATGATTTCGCCTATGACGATCCCGTCGACAAATCCACGACCACCGGGCAGGGCATCCGCATCCTGTTCGACAATGGCGGGCGCATCGTCTACCGCCTCTCGGGCACCGGCACCGAGGGCGCGACCTTGCGCGTCTATATCGAGCATTATGAAGCCGATCCGGCGAAGCTCCACATCGAAACGCAAACGGCGCTCGCCCCGCTCATCACGCTGTCGCATTCCCTTGCCGATATCGATGGCCGCACCGGGCGCAGCCAACCGACGGTGATCACCTGAGCGCCTATGCCGTGACACGGGCGGGGTCGCCGTTTCCGCTGGGCGTGACGCTTGGCGAGGGCGGGGCCAATGTGGCCGTTGTCTCCCGCCATGCCACGCGCATCCTTTTTTGCATCTTCGATGAGGAGGGCGAGGAGGAGCTTTACCGCTTTCCCCTGGTCCAGCGGCTGGGTGACGTGCATTATGGCTTTATCAGCGGGCTGACGGCAGGCACGCGCTATGGCCTGCGCGCCGAGGGGCCATGGGATGAGGCAGAGGCGCACCGCTTCGATTCGTCCAAGCTGCTGATCGATCCTTACGCGCGCGCCCTTGACCGCTCCTTCGTGCATGTTCCGGAAATTCTGGCGCGCGGCGAAGACACCGCCTTCATCGTTCCCAAATGCATCGTCACGGCGGAGTTTGCCGCGGCTGCGCCGCTTCCGCCCGCGCGGCCCGGCTTCATCTACGAAATTCAGGTGAAGGCCTTCACCAAGCTCCATCCCGATGTGCCTGAACAGCAGCGCGGCACCGTGGCGGCGCTGGCGCATCCTTCCGTCATCGCGCATCTGAAAAAACTGGCCGTTGACACCGTGGAGCTGATGCCGTTGGCGGCGTGGATGGATGAGCGGCATCTGACGGCGCTCAATCTCAGCAACGCCTGGGGCTATAACCCCGTGACCTTCATGGCGCCCGATCCGCGCCTCGCCCCCGGGGGCTTCGGCGAAATCCGCGCGGCTGTGGCGGCGCTGCATGAGGCGGGTATCCGCGTGGTGCTGGATGTGGTGTTCAACCACACCGGCGAAAGCGATGAGCGCGGATCGACGCTGTCGCTGCGCGGTCTCGACAATGCGCTCTATTACCGCCACGCCAATGGCCTGCCGGTGAATGACACGGGCTGCGGCAATACGCTGGCGCTGGAACGCGCGCCGGTGATGAAGATGGCGATGGACGCCATGCGCTTGTGGGCCAGCCAGACGGGGATCGACGGCTTCCGCTTCGACCTCGCCCCCGTGATGGGGCGGACGGCGGAAGGCTTCACACCCGATGCGCCGCTGCTCGGCGCCATCGCGCAGGACCCGGTGCTGTCTAAGCTCATCATGATTGCCGAGCCGTGGGACGTGGGGCCGGGTGGCTATCGCCTCGGGCAGTTTCCCGCCGCATGGGGGGAGTGGAACGATCATTACCGCGATGACGTGCGGCGCTTCTGGCGTGGCGATCAGGGGATGATTGGCGGCCTCGCCACCAGGCTTGCCGGATCGTCGGATGTGTTTGGCTCCACGCGCAGGCCCTCCTGCAGCGTGAATTTTCTTTCCGCCCATGACGGCTTCACGCTGAAGGACAGCGTGACCTATGCGGCGAAGAACAATTTCGCCAATGGCGAGAACAACCGCGACGGCAATGGGGGAGAACCCACATGGGTTGGCGGCGATGCGCGCGCCCTGCTTGCCACGCTGTTTTTCTCGCGCGGCACGCCGATGCTGACGGCGGGCGATGAATTTGGCCGCACCCAGAAGGGCAACAACAATGCCTATGCACAGGACAACGCCACCACTTGGCTGGACTGGAAGAACGCCGATCAGGAGCTGATCGCCTTCACGTCGGCGCTATCCGCGTTGCGCAAGGCCTATCCTCAGCTCACGGATGATCGCTTTCTGACCGGGCAGGCGGCGGATGGGCGCTTTGCCGACGCGCAATGGGTGGGTGGTGACGGCAGGGATGTGGACTGGAACAACCCGGCCGCGCGCGTGCTGGGCCTTGTGCTGGCGAAGGCGGATCATCGCATTGCGGTGGTGATCAATGGCGGCAGCGAGCCTTTAACGCCCGTGCTGCCGCCGCGCGATGGCTGGCGCTGGTCGCGGGTGTTTTCATCGGCGGCGGGGGATGGCGTTCCCGCCAAGGCCGTTGCGCTCTTTGAAGAGAAGCGCAGCGCCTCATCCGGCATTTCCGATGACACGCTGGCACGGCTTGCCGATGCCGCCGGCATCGAGCGCGACTGGTGGGAGGTGGATGGCACGCATCATACCGTGACGCCGGACACGCAGCGCGCCCTCCTCACAGCGCTGCGCATCGCGCATGGCACAGCCGATGAGGCGGAGGCGTCGCTCCGCGATCTCGCATCACGAAAGCCGCCGCTGCTGGGGCTGGAAGGGGCCGATGCCGTGATTGGCGGCGCGCGGCCCCAGCGCCAGCGCATGGTCATCACCGGTGAAGATGGCGCGCAGCAGTTCATCGACGTGATGCCCGGCGAGACGCCGCGTGCGTCGCTCGACACGGGTTATTATACAGTGTCCCCCGAAGACCAGCCTGATGAGCTACGCCGCCTCATCATCTCGCCGGATTCCTGTTTCCTGCCCGAACGCCCGCGAAGCTTCGGCCTCGCCGCGCATCTCTACTCTCTCCGCCATGACGGCGATGGCGGCATCGGCGATTTCGGGACGTTGCGGCGCTTTGCTGAGAAAACAGCATCGTTGCAGGGCGCATACACGGGCATCAATCCGCTGCATCATCTGTTTCCGCAGGACCGCGAGCGCGCCAGCCCCTATCAGCCCTCCGACCGGCGCTTCATCGATCCCATCTACATCAGCATCTCAGCGATGCTCGACGCGTTGCCTCTGCCGAAAACGGCGAAACGCGCAGCGTCTCGGCGCGCCGCGTTCGCAACGCTCGAGAAACTCTCCAATGTCGATTACACCGCCGTGTGGAAGGCCAAGAGTGAGCTGCTGGAACAGGCCTTCGCCGAATTTTCACCGACGCCTGACTTCAATGCCTTCGTGAAGGCGGGCGGCGATCTTCTGGCGCGGCACTGTGCCTATGAAACCAAGGCAGCGGGCGAGCCTGCCGATCCGAAGCGCCATTCCTACCGCGCCTTCCTGCAATGGCTGGCCGACACGCAACTGGGAGACGCCGCGCAATCCCGCAGCCTCTATCGCGATCTGGCGCTGGGCTGCGCCTTCGATGGCGGCGAGATGGCCGATGCGCCGGAGTTGTTTGCGAAAGGCGTTTCGATCGGCGCGCCGCCCGATCCCTTCTCCGCTGCGGGACAGGTATGGAACCTGCCGCCGTTTTCGCCCTTGGCGCTGGAGCAGCAGAGCTTCGCGCCGATGCGCACCATTCTCTCCGCCAACATGCGCCATGCCGCGGCGCTCCGGATCGACCATGTGCTGGGCTTCATGCGGCAGTTCTGGGTGCCGGAAGGAGCTGAAGGGCGCTTCGGGGCTTACGTTCGGTTCCCGCTCGACGCGCTGATTGCTGTCACCGCGATTGAAAGCACAAGGGCGCGTTGCCTTGTGGTCGGTGAAGACCTTGGCACCGTGCCTGATGGCTTGCGCGGTGCGCTCGATGCGGCGGATGTTCTCTCCTATCGCGTGCTGTGGTTCGAGCGGAACGGCGCGGGCTTCAAGAGCAGGGAGGCTTATCCGCCGTTGTCGCTCGCCTGCCTCGCCTCGCATGATCTCCCCACCTTCAAGGGCTGGCGCGCGGGACGCGACATCGCCATCGACAGGGAACTTGGCTTGATTTCGGAAGCTCAAGCAAAAACGCGCGAGGCCATGCGCAAGGCGGAGATCGCGGCGCTCGACAGGACAACGGGTGCCGCGTCGGAGGCCGATGCAGCGCCCGCCGCACATGGCTTCGTAGCGGGTATGCCGTCGCGCATCATGCTGGTGCAGGCCGACGATCTGGCAGGCGAGACGGAGCCTTTGAACGTGCCAGGCACCGACCGCGAACGGCCGAACTGGCGGCGGCGCATCCATGTGCCAGTTGACGAGATCGGCGAGAGCGTGGAGGCAAAAGCCATTCTCGCCCGCGTGACACAGGAGCGGCCATCATGAGCACGCGCGTGAAAATCATCTCCCATGAAATGCTGTCGAAGCGCTTCGTCGACCTGAGCCTTTATACGATCGACTACACGCGCCGTGACGGCACGGTGGAAACGCTGAAGCGCGAGGTGCATGACCATGGCGCGGGCGCGGCGGTACTGCCCTATGATGCGGCGCGTGGCACTGTGCTGCTGGTGCGGCAGTTCCGCCTGCCCGTGTTTTTGAGCGGCGAGGATGGCCATGTGATCGAGGCCTGCGCGGGACTTCTCGACGAGCCTGATCCCGCGGCCTGCGCGATGCGTGAGGCGGAAGAGGAGATGGGTTACCGGCTCCGACATTTGAGGCAGGTGGCCAGCACCTTCATGTCGCCCGGTGCGGTGACCGAGCGGCTGACGCTGTTTCTCGCCGATTATGATGAAGGCATGAAGGTGAGCGAAGGCGGCGGGCAGGTCCATGAAGGCGAAGACATCGAAGTGCTGGAAATGCCGTTTACCGATGCGCTGGCGATGGCCACCGATGGCCGCATCATCGATGCCAAGACGGTGATGCTGCTGCTGTTCCTGCAACGCGAATTGGAGCTCAGTCCGCTGCCGACGCCGTGATGGTGATGACGCCTGCCTGTGTCTGAATGGCGCCCTCGCCGTTTTGCATGGTGAGCGCGGCAGGCGTTCCGGCAATCAGCGGCGCAAGGCAGCGATAGGTGAAGCGGCCGGGAATATGCCCGCGCTCTGCCGCCGCGAGATTGAACAGCAGCGCCGCCTGCAATGCGCCCTGCACGACAGGCCCCGCATAGCCTTCGGCCATCGCATAATCCGCATCATAGTGAATGCGGTGGCCGTTGAAGGTGAGGGCGGAGAAACGGAACAGCAATGGCGTCGTGGGGACGAAATTTGGCGCGATGCGTTGCGGTGAAGCTGTGCCCGGCTTCGGCGGATCGTTTGTGAAGGCGAGATCCTGCCGTTCGCGGATCAGCAGGCGGCCCTCCGCCGAGATCTTGTGCTGAATGGAGATGATGCACAGCGTATCGCGCATCCTGATGTCGCGGATGACCGACTGCCGCGTGACGGCCATGCCGACGCCGAGAGGCGCCACGCTTTCAATCTCGCCGCCCGCCCACATGCGGCGGTGAAAGGGAAGCGGCGGAAGGAACAGCCCCATTGCTTCCGCGCCATCCGGCCCGGTCTCCTGTGGAATGGCCGGGGCAATCGCCCAGTGCAGTCCCGGCGGGCATGGGACATTGAAAATGAAGGGGGACAGCGTGGCGCGGAATTCGTGCGTGAGGCGCGCCGTCGTCACATCTTGGCGTATGACCCTGCGGCCAATCCAGGCGGCGAAATCGTCGGTCATTCCTTTGCGGTCACTTCAACAAGCCCTGCGCCGATGATGAGCAGCGTTCCGGCAATCTCGCGAAGTCCGAACGTCTCCCCCGACAGAAGCCCGGCACTGATGCTGCCCACCACCACCTCCGTCATCAGCAGGATGCCGGCACGGCCCGGATCGATGCGCTGCGTTGCCCACAGCACCATGGCGGTGGGCGGCACATAAACGGTGAGCGCCACCAATATTATCCATGGCAGCGCGGGGAGAAGCTGCTGCATCGCGGCGAAGGGCGCCGACAGCGCCATGCCGATGATGAGAATAACAACCGACGCGATAAAACTTCCCGCTGCGAAGCTGAAGAAGGTGAGCGCCACGCCGGTTGCCGGAAGCCTCGATGCGCGGATGGTGCCCGCCGACCAGATCATGCCGCTGACCAGCGCAATCCAGTCGCCGGCATTGTGCGGGAGTGGCAGTGACGCGCCGAGCCCGAGGATCAGCGCCAGCCCGGCGAAGCCCAGCACAAGCGCCGCGATGCGCGACCATGAGAGGCGATGGCCAAAAAACGCCCAGGTGGCGAGCGTGCTCCACACCGGCGTCATGTAGAAGAGCAGGATGGCATGCAGCACATCGGTGAGAACGAGGCTCACCGTGTAAAGCGCGAACGCGGTGCCCAGCATCAGGCCGGTGATGCTTTGCATCTTGAAGCCGCGCCATGCCTCGCGCCTGAGAAGCCACGGCGCGGCGGCGGCCATGGCGGCGATGTTCAGGAACACGCTCGCCCATCCGCCGCCCACGCCAAGGCTTTCGATCCAGCGCAGCGGAAACCAGAACAGGCCCCACATCGCGCCGCACGCGGCGACTGCCGCTGCGGGAAGCCAGTGCGGCAGGTGCAGTGTGCGATTCATATGACAGCTATGAAACGCCGGATGGCCTTCGCACAAGACCATTTCGCTTTCGGCGACGCTTGGGCAATATGAAGGTGAATGCGGCCCATCAGCGCCGGGAGAAAATGAAATGCAGAATGATCCGCGCTCGCACGGGTTGTATGAAAAGACAGCACCGCCGCCGCCTGTCACCGTCCCGCTCAAAGGCGATGCGCGCGCCGATGTGGTGATCGTCGGCGCGGGTTACACCGGCCTGTCCGCCGCGCTCCATTTGGCGGAAAAGGGCGTGAAGGTGACCGTGCTGGAAGCCGTTGAGGCGGGCTTCGGCGCATCGGGGCGGAACTCCGGCCTCGTCAATGCCGGCATGTGGGTGATGCCGGAAAATCTTCCCGGCGTTCTCGGCAAGGAACATGGCGAGCGTCTGCTGGCACTGCTGGGCAATGGCCCGGCCTTGGTGTGGGAGATGATCGACAGGCATCACATCGCCTGCGAGGACGTGCGCAAGGGCACGCTGCATTGCGCGGTGGGCGAGCAGGGCCTGAGCGACATCCGCGAGCGGCAGCGGCAATGGAAGGCCTGGGGCGCGCCCGTTGAAGTTCTTGACGTCGATGAAGCCGCGCGCCGCATCGGCAGCAAGGCCTATGCAGGCGCGCTGCTTGATCTGCGCGCCGGCACCATCCAGCCGCTGGCCTATGCGCGGGGCTTGGCCCATGCGGCGGTGAAAGCCGGCGTCACGCTGCACACCCAAAGCCCGGTGATCGCAACCGAAGACGCGCAAGGCCAATGGAGGGTGCGCACGGCGGCGGGGTCTGTGAAAGCACCGTGGGTGATCGCCGCCACCGATGCCTATACGCAAGGGCCCTGGGGCGAAATCCGCCGCGAGCAGATTCATCTTCCCTATTTCAATCTCGCCACAGCGCCCCTGAGCGACAACATCCGCAAAAGCATCCTGCCCGGCGGCGAAGGCTGCTGGGATACGAAAGAAGTGTTGAGCTCCTTCCGCCTCGATGCGGCGGGCCGCCTGATTTTCGGCAGCGTCGGCGCGCTGCGCGGCACCGGCACCGCCATTCACCGGGCATGGGCCAGGCGGGCAATGCATCGCATCTTCCCGCAGATCGGCGATGTGCCGTTTGAAACCGAATGGTACGGCATGATCGGCATGACCGACAATCATCTGCCGAAGTTTCACCGCCTGGCGCGCAATGTGGTGGGCTTCTGCGGCTACAACGGCAGGGGCATCGCGCCGGGAACCGTGCTGGGCCGCGTGCTGGCAAAGCATGTGCTGGGCGAGATCGATGAGGCAGGATTGCCGCTTGCCGTCACCGCGCCGGAGCGGCCGTCATTTCCCGCTGTCCGCGAAGCCTATTACGAGGTTGGCGCGCAACTGGCGCATCTCGTCGATTCACGGTTTTAAGCCAAGCAATCCGGGCAGCACATCGGGCCAGCACTTGTCTTCCTTCGCCACCACGCGGAAGGCCTCCAGCGTTTCGGCATCGAGCATGGCGCGGTTGTAGAAATACATCGCCGCCGCGTAGCGCACCCGCCCGCCCTGCTCGGTCTGTGGCGGCGTTTGCAACAGCGCATATTGCAGGCGGTCTTCCGGCGTTTGCGGCGCGAGCTTCATGTGTTGGCCGCAATCGCCATCTGGATGTCGCGGTCGCGGCGCTTCTCCGCCCGGTTCAGCACCAGCCCGGCGATGGCGACGCCAATGCCGACGATCAGCACGATGAGCGAGCCCAGCGCATTGATGTCGGGCGTGACGCCAAGCTTCACCTTGCTCCAGATGAGCAGCGGCAGGGTGGTGGAGCCGGGGCCGGAGGTGAAGTTGGTGATCACCACATCATCAAGCGAAATCGTGAAGGCCAGGAGCCAGCCCGACAGGATGGCGGGCGAGATGATCGGCAGCGTCACGTCCTTCAGCACCTGCCAGGGCCGCGAGCCGAGATCGAGCGCCGCCTCCTCGACAGAGGCGTCCATGGAGGAAAGCCGCGATTGCACGATGGTGGCCACATAGGTCATCGAGAAGGTGATGTGGGCGATGGTGATGGTGGTGAAGCCCCGTTGCGCCGGCCAGCCGATCCATGACGCCATGAGAATGAACAGCATGAGCGAGGAAATGCCGGTGATGACCTCCGGCATGATGAGCGGCGCGCTGACGAGGCCTGAAAATAACGTCCGTCCACGGAATTTCTTGAACCGCGCCAGCGCCAGGCCCGCCATGGTGCCGAGGATGGTGGCGAAGGTGGCGCTGATGAGGCCGATCTCAAGCGACAGCAGCGCCGCCTTGATGATCTGGTCGTTCTGGAACAGCTTGCCGTACCATTGCGTCGAGAAGCCGCCCCATACCGTCGCCAGCCGCGAGCGGTTGAAGGAATAGACGATCATCGACAGGATGGGGATATAGAAGAAGGCGAGCCCGAAGCACAGGCAGGTGATGAGGAACATGGGCCTGCGGTTCATCGCGCCCCTCCGCCTTCCTGGGCTTTTCCTTCAAAGTGATTGTAGACCATCAGCGGCACGACGAGCAGCAGCAGCAGCGCCACCGCGACGGCGGAGGACATGGGCCAATGCCGGGCGGAGGAGAATTCATCCGAGATCACGCGGCCGATCATCGGGTCGGAGGCGTCGCCGACGAGGCTGGGGATGATGAGTTCGCCCGATGCCGGAATGAACACGAGGAGCCCGCCTGCGATGATGCCGGGAATGGAGAGCGGCAGCGTCACGTCCTTGAACACCTGCCAGGGCCTTGAGCCCAGATCCATGGCCGCTTCGTTCAGCGTCGTGTCGAGTTTTTCGAGATTGGCGTAGAGCGGCAGGATCATGAAGGGCAGGTAGGAATAGACCATGACGAGCACCACGGCGAAATTGGTGTTCATCATCGGAATGGAGGAGAGCTGCCAGTCTATGGGCGCGATCGAATTATAAAGCGAGGTGAGGCCGCGGTTGAACCAGCTGTTGCTGCCCATCAGCCCCATCCACGCATAGACGCGCAGCAGGAACGACGTCCAGAACGGCAGGATGACCAGCATCAGCAGGATGTTGCGCCATGATTTGCTGACCCGCGTGATGCCGAGCGCCATGGGATAGCCGACCAGCAGGCACAGCACCGTGGCCGTCAGCGCATTGCGCAGCGAAATGAAATAGGAGCGGATATAGATCGAATCCTGGAACAGCCGCGCGTAGTTCTCGAGAGTCACATAGGGCCAGTCCGGCAGATAGCCGACCGGTGGCGACGTGCTGGTGCGGATGCCGAGGCTCATTCCGAACACGATGATGAACGGCACCAGGAAGAAGGCGATGAGCCAGAGATAGGGCACATTGATGATGGTGCTGCGCCAGCCGCTGCGGTTGAACCAGCCCTTGAAGCCCATGCCGCTGGATGATCCGCTCACCGGCTCAGCCTTTCAGCGCGATGGCGGATTGGGGATCGAAGCTGATCCACACATCGTCTTCCCACTGCGCCACCCGCTCGCTCTCCGCCGCGCGGCGGGCGTTGACGCTGTTCACCATGACGAGCGTGCCGGATGGCATCTTCACCCGGTAAAGCGAATCCTTGCCGAAATAGCCGAGGTCCTTCACCGTGCCGGAAAAGCTGTTGGGGCCTTTGGGGCGCGAACGCGAAATGGTGATTTTCTCGGGCCGCACGGCAATTGAGATCTTGGTGCCCGCAGAAAGCGAGTCAGCGGCGGGCACCATGATGGGGCCGCCGAGCTGCGCGATCTGCACCGTCGCCACATCACCGGAGGTTTTGGTGACTTCGCCGTCGAACATGTTGATGGAGCCGATGAAGCCGGCCACGAAGGTGCTGTTGGGATATTCGTAGATGTCAGTGGGCGTGCCGACCTGCTTGATCTTGCCATGATCCATGACGGCGATGCGCGAGGCGAGCGTCATCGCCTCTTCCTGGTCATGGGTGACGACCACGAAGGTGATGCCGGTCTTCTCCTGGATGGACATGATCTCGAACTGCGTGTGTTCGCGCAGCTTCTTGTCGAGCGCGCCCAGCGGCTCATCGAGCAGCAGGAGTTTCGGCTGCTTGGCGAGGGCGCGGGCCAGCGCCACGCGCTGCCGCTGGCCGCCCGACAATTGATGCGGCTTGCGGCCCGCGAAGTCGGTGAGCTTCACGAGGTCGAGCATCTGCTTCACGCGGTCGGTGCGCTGGGCGGAGGTCATGCCGTCATGCTTGAGGCCGTAGCCGACGTTCTTTTCCACGCTCATGTGCGGGAACAGCGCGTAGGACTGGAACATCATGTTGACGGGCCGGTCATAGGGCGGAATGCCCGCCATGTCCTGCCCGTCGATGAAAATCTTTCCCGCCGTCGGCGCTTCAAACCCCGCCAGCATGCGGAGCAGCGTGGTCTTGCCGCAGCCGGAGCCGCCGAGAAGGGCGAAGAGTTCGCCCTTCTCGATATTGAGGCTCACATCGTCCACCGCCTTGAAGGTGCCGAACGACTTGCTGACGTTTTCGATGCGGATCAGGGGCCCCGCGCCGCCCTCGCTGGGCATCCCCGGTCAGCCTGACTTGATCGTCTGCCAGGCCTTGGTGATGGCCCGGTCCTGCTCTTCATTGTAGGGCTTGGGCGCCCACATGCGCGAGATCGTCTCGGCATCAGGATAGACGGCCGGATCGGCGAGGACCGCCGGATCGACGAAGGGCTTCGACGCCAGATTGCCATTGGCATAATTAGTGAAGTTGGTGCACTTGGCGATCACTTCCGGCTGCAGCATGTAGTCGAGGAACTTGTAGGCATTCTCCTTGTGCGGAGCGTCCTTCGGGATGCACCAGTTGTCGACCCAGGCGGGCGCGCCCGTCTTCGGCACGAAATAGGCGAGGTTGATGTCAACGCCCGCGTCCTTGGCGCGCGACTTGGCGGTGGCGTAGTCGCCCGACCAGTCGTTGACCACGCACAGTTCCTTGTTGGGAATGGCGTTGAGGTAATTGGTGTTGTCGAAAGTCTTGATGTATTTGCGGATCGGCTTGAAGGCCGCGACCACTGCGTCGTAATCGGCGACATTGGTGGTGTCGCCATCCTTGCCGAGATAGCGCAGCACGGCGGGAACGATGTCGCTCGGGCTGTCGAGAATGGAAATGCCGCAGTCGGCGAGCTTCGCCGCATTCTCCGGCTTGAAGATCAAATCCAGCGACGACATGTCGGCATCGGGGATGCGCTGCTTCACCATGTCGACATTGAAGGTGAAGCCGACCGAGCCCCACATATAGGGAATGCCGTATTCGTTGCCGGCATCCCAGCCGGAGAGGATGCGAAGCACTTCCGGGTCGAGGTTCTTCCAGCCGGGAAGCTTGCTCTTGTCGAGCTTGTCATAGACGCCGGCCTTGATGAAGCGCGGCATGTCGAGGCCGGCCTGGATCACCGCGTCATAGCCGGTGGAGCCGGCCAGCATCTTCGCCTGCATTTCCTCGGATGAACTGTAGGTGTCGTAGGTGACGGAGATGCCTGTCGCCTTCTGGAAATCTTCCAGCGTGGTCTCGCCGATATAGTCGGCCCAGTTATAGACATTGACCACGGCGTCATCGGCCTTGGCGCGGCGAACATAGGGCATTCCAAGCGCCACCGCGGCGCCCGCACTCAAGAGGGCTGATCGTCTCGTCAACTTCATCTGAACGTACTCCTGTCCGTTTCCTGCCTGTTTGCTTGGTTTCTTGTTGTTTTTCAATTTACCGAAGTTTCACGCAATGCCGCGTTGACCTGCTCCATCTCATCATCCTTCGGCGCTTTCTCGAGATTGAGAATGGGCAGGAACTTGCGCATCTGGTCGTGATGCGCGCGCACCCCGCGCTCGAGGTCAGAGAGATGGAAATTGTCGAAGGCGGATGATTTCATGGATTCATTCGACCAGATCGAAAGCTGAGTATCTTCCTGGTAGGTGTCGCGGTCAATGCGGAAGGAGAGATAGCGGGCCACCTTCTGTTCGCGCGTTTCCTCGGGGCGGCGATAGGTCATCGACCGGATGACCGAGCTTTGCGGGCCCTTCGGCAATTCCTGATAGAACTGGATGGTTTCCGGCGTCGTCACGATCACGCCATTGGGGAACAGCCCGTAATAGGACCAGACGCGGCGCAGGTTTTCCGGCAGCCAGTCCGGCCCGCCCGCCAGCTTGACATAGTTCCGCACGCTCCACGTGCGCCCGGCATGGGCATTGAATGTGCCCTTGGCGCAGTTGAGACCATCGTCCAGCAGCGTGTCCACATAGCTGGCGCCATAAAGATCCTGCAGGCCCGGATGCGCCATGGGGACGTGATAGCCCTCATTGTCGACATCGCGCACCGACTTCCAGTTGACGGGAAGGGTGGTGCTCCAGATCTTTCCGGTCGGCACCATCTCCTCCGGGCGATAGGCGGCGATCTCCTCGGCGAAGGGCTTCATGTATTCGGCCATGCCGGGCTGCGGGCCGGGGCGGAAGCGCACGAAGACGAAGCCCATCCACACGTCCGTTTCGACCGGCTTCAGGCCGAACTGCGAACGGTCCATGCCGACATAGGAATTGGGCCGCGCCGCGCCGCGCAACGTGCCATCGAGATTATAGACCCAGCCATGGAACGGGCAGACCATGGCATTCTTGCAATGGCCGCTGACACCCACGACGACGCGCGAGCCGCGGTGGCGGCAGAGGTTATGGAAGCCGCGGATGACGCCGTCATCGCCGCGGATCACCACGGCGCGCTCATGGGCGATGTCGAAGGTGAGATAGTCGCCCGTCTTGGGGATGTCGTTCACATGGCCCACGATCTGCCAGTGCGACAGGAACAGTTCCTGCGTCTCGAGCTTGAGCAGCGCCTCATTGTGATAGGTCCAGCCGGGGAGGCCGCGGCGGTCCCAGTCATTGGCGGCGGCGAGGTTTGCGTCTTCGAGTTTCATGGGGTGTGTCCTGTGGTTTTGTCCGCGCGGGCGCGGACCCAGTTCTGAAAACGGTGAACGTCATATTCCTGCGGCATGAGGCGGCCGGACGTGTAGGCGGAGGATTTGAGCCCGCGCTGGTTCATCTCGCAGGCGGCACCATCCTCCACCATCACGGTGGTGGCGAAATCGGTGACATTGGCGAGATCGAAGCCGGGGGCGGACAGCGTGTCCGGCATGAACAGCCATTCCGCCGTGAGCCGCGTGCGTTCCGGCCCCAGGGGCTCGAGCGACACGGCGCGCACATAGTCGATATGCGCCACGGCATACATGGTGGGGAGCAGGGTGACGAAGGTCTGGCCGCGCGCCGTTTCGTCTTCCGTCAGTCCACGGAAGATTGGGCCGCAGGGCGCGCCGTTCACCGTCCAGGTGCGGGCGCCGGTGCGGAGATGTGTGCCCGCCTCCTGCGAGGGTTGCCAGTCCGGCGCCTCATTGCTCGCCATATATCCCTTGGCATAGACCGGCACCATGTCGCAGAGCGAGGGATGAATGCCCGGGCAATGCAGGCATTCATTGTAGTTCTCCCAGAAGATTTTCCAGTTGCAGGCAATCTCCTTCACCATGCGGTGGCCGGTGACGAGGTCCGCCATGGGCCAGTTGTCGAGCGCGTTGGAGCCGAGATCGGGCACGCCATCGAAATCCGGCGCATCGCTGCTGAGGCAGACAAACAGAAAGCCGTTCCACTCCTTCACCTGAACGGGGAAAAGGCCATGCTCTTCCTTGCGGAAATCCGCCGTCTCCGACACGAAGGGCGTGCGCACCAGCCTGCCCTGAAGATCATAGGACCAGGCGTGGTAGGGGCAGGTGATGAGGCGGCTTTTGAGCTGCGTCTCTTCGCTTGCGCAGAGTTCCGCCCCGCGATGGCGGCAGGTGTTGTGGAAGCAGCCGATGGTTCCGTCGCGGTCCTTGGTGAGAATGAGGTTCTGGCCCGCCACGGTGAGGCGGCGCACCGTCATCGGCTTCAGATCATTGGCGCGGCCGGCGTAAATCCAGTTGCGCGCCCAGATGGCCTGAAGCTCCTGGGCATAATGGCGTTCGTCATAATACCAGGCGGCGGGCAGCGTGTCCGGGCAATGGTCCAGCAAGGGCGAACCGGCGGGAAGCCTCGAAATGTCGTTCATCGCGCATGCCTTCCGTGGGTGGGTATCGCTGCCGTGCGGCCAAATCTGGCTTGATTTTGACTGACGTGTCAATCAAAATGAGTCGGAAGAGGCGGTAAGCCGCCTCACAAAGCCGTGTTTCCGGTTATTACGTGTTATAGAACAATGGCTTGAACAGGTTTGATTCGATGGACAGCAAGGTCAGCCCGCCCCCCTCCCGCAAGGCCAGCCGCGAACACCGCCGCCAGCAAATGATCGAGGCGACCATCGAGACGCTGGCCCGCAAGGGCTTTTCCCAGACCACCATGACGGATGTGGCGGCGATTGCCGGCGTTTCCCACGGTCTCGTAAACTTTCATTTCCAGACCAAAGAGAAGCTCCTCACCGATACGCTGCTCTATCTCTCCGATGAATATACGGCCAATTGGCGGGAGGCCCTGGAGAAAGCCCCGGAAAGCCCGGCGGAACGCATCAACGCCCTGATCCTCGCCGATTTCAACGACCGCATCTGCACGCCCGACCGCCTGAGCGCCTGGTGCGCCTATTGGGGGGAATCGCAAAGCCGCCCGCTCTATCAGCAGAACTGCGCCGCCAATGACGATGCCTATGCCGAGATGCTGGAAGGCCTGTGCCGGAAACTGGCGGAGGAAGGCGGCTATGCCGTCAATGCGGCGCGTGCCGCCCGCATCATCCGCGTGGTGACGGAAGGCACCTGGCTCGACATGATGTCGATGGTCGATCCCTATAGCCGGGATGAGGCGCTGAAAACCGTCTATGCCGCGACGGCGTCCCTGTTCCCCCGCCACTTCGATGACAACGGCCTGATTTAGTTCCACAAGAGACAGGCATGGCGGCCATGCACATTCCATGCTGTTCTCTCATCCCCCGCGGTGGCATGGCTCGCCTCTTCCCATGAGCACAGAACAGACCAAAGGGCCGATGGCCCATTCCGATATCCGCGTCATCGTCATTGGCGTGGGCGTTGCCATGTTTCTGGGCGCGCTGGACCAGACCATCATCGCCACGGCGCTTCCGACGATTGCCAGGGAGATCGGCGATTTCCGCAACATCTCCTGGGTGGCCAGCATCTATCTCTTGACCGCCACGGCGGTGACGCCGCTTTACGGCAAGTTCAGCGACATTCACGGCCGCCGCGTCACCCTGCTGATGGGCATCATCGTCTTCGTGGTGGGCTCGATTGCCTGCGCGCTGGCGCCCTCCATGCTGGTGCTGATCGCCGCGCGCGCCATTCAGGGGCTGGGCGGCGGCGGCCTGATCTCGCTGGCCCAGACCATCGTGGCCGACATCGTGGCGCCCAAGGAGCGCGGCCGCTACCAGATCTATTTTGCCAGCGTGTTCCTGCTGGCCAGCCTGCTGGGGCCGACGCTGGGCGGCTTTTTCGCCGAGCACCTGCACTGGACGCTGATCTTCTGGATCAACGTGCCGCTTGGCCTCGCCGCGTTTTTCATGAGCAACAATGCGCTGAAGCGCCTGCCCCGCCATGAGCGCCCGCACAAGCTCGACGTGCTGGGCGCGGTGCTGATCGTCGTGGCCACCATCACCCTGATGCTGGCGCTGCACCTGGGCGGCGTAGATTATCCCTGGGGCTCCACCCAGATCCTCGGCCTTTTCGGTCTTTCGCTGATCTTCTGGGTGGGCTTCGTGGCGCGCATCCTGTCGGCGGAGGAGCCGCTGATCCCGCTCGAGATCCTGCGCAATCCCGTCGTCTCGATGGGAACCGGCGCCGCCTTCTTCGCCATGGGCACCTATATCGCCATCTCGATCTATATGCCGCTCTATTTCCAGTCTGTGCGGGGCCTGAGCGCGTCGGCCTCCGGGCTGTCGCTGATCCCTTTCATGGTGGGAACGGTGATGGGCGCGACGATTTCCGGCCAGCTCATGGGCCGCATGACGCATTACAAGCGCATTCCCGTGGTGGGATTGTTTGTCTCGACGCTCGGCGCGCTGCTTCTTACCTTCGCCAGCGGCAAGATGAACCTCGTGGCCTTTGAACTCGTCACCGGCATCATCAGCATCGGGCTTGGCACCGTGCTGCCCACCAGCACGGTGGCGATCCAGAACGCGGTGGAGATGCACCAGCTTGGCACGGTCACCGGCACGATGAATTTCTTCCGCCAGCTCGGCAGTTCCATTCTCGTCGCGGTGTTCGGCATGATCCTGCTGAGCGGCGGCAGCGCGGAAGCGGGCATTTCGCCTGCCGATATTCCGGCCGATGCCTTCTTCTATATGTTCCTCACCATGTCGGCGGGCTTCGCCATCGCCTTCCTGTTCATTCTGGGGATGAAGGAGCAGCCGCTGCGCTCCAGCGCCCGGCATGCGGCGGAGGCGGTGATCGTTGACTGAGGGAGACGGGGCCTTGCCGCCGCTCCCGCGAGCGCCCATTTTTCGCGCATGACCAAACTCTCCGTTCTCGACCTCGTTCCCGTGTCCGAAGGCAAGACCATCGCTGATGCCTTTGCGAATGCGCGGAGCCTGGCCCGCCATGCCGAGGCTCTGGGCTACACCCGATTCTGGATGGCCGAGCACCACAACATGGTGGGCATTGCCAGCGCTGCCACGGCGGTGGCGATCGGCAACATCGCCGGACATACGAAGACCATCCGCGTGGGGGCAGGCGGCATCATGCTGCCCAACCATGCGCCGCTGGTGATCGCCGAACAGTTCGGCACGCTGGAGACGCTCTATCCCGGCCGCATCGACCTGGGGCTGGGCCGGGCGCCCGGCACCGACCAGCGCACCATGATGGCGCTTCGCCGCAACATGTCGCCCGCCGATACATTCCCGCAGGATGTGGTGGAATTGCAGGCGCTGCTGGGACCGCTGCAGGAAGGCCAGAAGGTGCAGGCGGTGCCCGGCACCGATACCAATGTGCCGATCTGGATTCTGGGCTCGAGCCTTTATGGCGCGCAGCTGGCGGCGCTGCTGGGCCTGCCCTATGCCTTCGCCTCGCATTTCGCGCCCTCGGCGCTCGATGATGCGCTTTATTTATATCGCGACCGCTTCGAGCCCTCCGAACGCAACCGATCCTCCTATGCCATGGCGGGGGTGAATGTGATCGTGGCGGAGACCGATGAAGAGGCGCGCTATCTTTTCTCGTCCCTGCAGATGCGTTTCGCCGACATGGTGCGCGGCGCGCGCGGCTTTCTGAAACCGCCCATCGATGACATCGAGACCTATTGGACCCCCGCGGAAAAGGCTCAGGCTTCGGCCATGCTCTCCTGTTCTTTCGTGGGATCGCCCGAGACGGTGAAGCGCGGGCTTGGGGCCTTCATCGCCCGCACCGGCGTTGACGAGCTGATGGTGGCGACGGCAATCTATGACCATGCGGCGCGGCTCAAATCCTATGAGCTGTTGGCAGGCCTTGGCCTTCAGGAGACACCATGACCCATATGGCGGCGGAAGCCCGTGAAGCCCCCGCTGCCGTGGCGCGTTTCCTGAACCGCAACTCAGAAGCCCTTGCTGAACTGGGCGTTGAATTGCGCCGCACCCCGCCGCCCGTCATCCTCACCTGCGCGCGCGGCAGCTCCGACAATGCGGCGGGCTATTTCAAATATTTGACCGAGATTTTGCTGGGTGTGCCCTGCGCATCGGTGGGGGCCTCCGTGGTGTCCGTCTATGGCGCTCATCTCAAAGCCCGAGCTGCGCTGGCGCTCACCATTTCGCAATCCGGCCAGAGCCCCGACATCGTGGCCTTGCAGGAGGGTGCGAAACAGGGCGGTGCGCGCACCGTGGCGCTTGTCAATGCGGAAGACTCGCCCGCCGCGCGGGAAGCTGATCTGTTTCTGCCGCTCTGCGCCGGTGCCGAGCGCAGCGTGGCCGCCACCAAATCCTTCATCGTCTCCTGCGTGGCGGGGGCCGCCATCGCAGCGCATTGGGCCGATGACACACGGCTGATTGAGGCAATCGGGAATTTGCCCGAAACCCTGTCGCACGCGGCTGACATCGAATGGCCGGGCTTTGAAACTTTCGCCGGCGACGGCTCGCTGTTTGTGCTGGGGCGCGGGCCGTCCTATCCCGTCGCACAGGAAATTGCCCTGAAGCTGAAAGAGACGTCTGCGCTTCATGCCGAAGCCTATTCGCCCGCCGAAGTGATGCACGGTCCGTGGGAACTGGTGGAGGCCGGTTTTCCCGTGCTGGCGCTTGCCCCTGATGATGCTGCACGGGGGCTCACCCATGCGGCGGCGACGAAAATGCGCGAGGCGGGAGCGGCGGTGCATCTGGTGGATGGGGCTGATCTTCCCTTTGCCGCCACCGGCCATCCGCTGCTTGATCCCCTCTCCATGGCGCTCACCGCCTATCTCGCCATCGAGAGGCTGGCGCGGTCTCTCGGGCGTGACCCCGACAAGCCGCGCCGCCTGAAAAAAGTGACGGAGACGGTTTAATGGCGCGCATGGAAATCGAATATCTGGGCAAGCCCGAAATCGACGCGCTGGCGCTGACCAATGACGAGATTCTCGACGCCATCGAACTGGGTCTGATCGCCGCCGGAAACGGCCAGACGGTGATCGAACCGCGCATGCATCTCACACCGGATCCCGCCTTCAACGGCCACTTCAATGTGCTGAGGGGGTATGTTGCGCCGCTGGGGCTTGCCGGCGTCAAGATCGTTGGCGACTATGTTGACAATTACAGGCAGGGCCTGCCGTCTGAACTGGCGCTGCTCAATCTTTTCTGTCCGCGCACCGGGGCGCCGAAGGCGGTGATTGATGCCTCCGGCATCACCGACATGCGCACCGGCGCTCTAACTGCGCTCGGCGCGAAATGGCTGGGGCCGCGCCATCCGAAAATTCTGGGCCATGTCGGCACGCGCGGCACGTCCTACTGGAACATCCGGTTGCTCGATCATCTCTTCAACTTCGAGGAAATCCGCGTTCATTCCCGAAGGCCCGAAAGCCGCGATGCCTTCGCGGAACGTCTGTCGCGCGATCTGGGAAAGCCGGTGAAAGCCACGGCGGACTGGCGGTCATGCCTCGAAGGCGCTGACATCATGGTGGAGGCGACGAGGCTTTCTGAACCCACCCCGATGTTTGATCGCGCCTGGGTGAAGCCTGGAACGCTGGTGATCCCCTATGGCACCATGAGCGCGCTACCGCTCGACTTCACCGATAGCTTTGACAAATTCGTGATGGACGATCTGGGCCAGATGCGCGCCGGACACCTGGGGGCACTCCGCCCGCACATCAATGCGGGCAAGATCAGCGAAGCGAGCTTCTATGCCGAGATCGGCGAAATCGCGGCGGGAAAGAAGCCGGGCCGCGAGGCTGATGCCGAGACGATCCTGTTCTGGCATCGCGGCATGTCGACGGGCGACATCGCGCTGGGCGCCGCCATTCTGGAAAAAGCGCGCGCCAAAGGGCTGACACAGAACCTCCTGTACCGAGATGGTTGACGGGCCTTGCCTTCCGCCACCGTCTCTGCAAGCTAGCGGCAAAGCAACCTCTCGGAAGGATAATCCCATGCAGGCCCTGGTGCTGGAGCGCGTCGGCGAACTCACGCTGCGCGACATCGACTTGCCGCAAACCGTTGGCCCCGATGATGTGAAGATCGCCCTGCACACGGTCGGCGTCTGCGGCAGCGACGTGCATTATTATACGCATGGCGCCATCGGCGATTACATCGTGAAGGCGCCCATGGTGCTGGGCCATGAGGGCGCGGGCACAGTGGTTGAAGTAGGACGCAATGTCACCACGCTGAAAGCGGGTGACCGCGTGTGCATGGAGCCGGGCATTCCCGATCTCTCCTCGCGCGCTTCGAAGCTTGGAATTTATAACGTCGATCCCGCCGTCACCTTCTGGGCGACGCCGCCGGTGCATGGGATTTTAACGCCCTTCACCGTGCATCCCGCCGCCTTCACCTACAAGCTGCCCGATAATGTGAGCTTTGCCGAGGGCGCGATGGTGGAGCCTTTCGCGGTGGGCATGCAGGCGGCGGCGCGGGCCCGCATCGTTCCCGGTGACGTGGCCGTGGTGACGGGCTGCGGCACCATCGGCATCATGGTGGCGCTGGCGGCGCTGGCGGGCGGCTGCAGCAAGGTGATCGTTTCCGATGTGAGCGCCGAGAAGCTGAAGATCGCCGGCGGTTACGCAGGGATTGTGCCGGTGAATGTGCGCGAGAAAAATCTGCTCGATGCCGTGAAGGCCGAAACCGATGGCTGGGGCGCCGATGTGGTGTTCGAGGCGAGCGGCAGCCCGAAGGTCTATGAAGACCTGCTGCGCGTGGTGCGCCCCGGCGGCGCTCTTGTGCTGATCGGCCTGCCGCCCGACAAGGTTTCGTTCAACGTCAACGCCGCCATCGCGCGCGAGGTGCGGATCGAAACCGTGTTCCGCTATGCCAATGTGTTTGACCGCGCGCTGGCGCTGATCGCCTCGGGCAAGGTCAATCTGAAGCCGCTGATTTCCGAGACCTTTGCGTTCAAGGACAGCATTGCCGCCTTCGAGCGCGCCGCCAAGGGTTTGCCGACCGACATCAAGCTGCAGATCAGGGTCTCACCGGAGAAGGCGTGACGGCGATGGAGGCCGTTCCGGGATTCACGGAGCTTGTCTCGCGCATCAGGGCGCTTGAGGGATCACGGGTGATTGTCGCCGTGGCAGGCCCGCCAGGCGCGGGCAAGTCCACGCTGGCCGAAGCACTGGCCGCATCGCTTGGGAAGGCCGAGGTGATCCCCATGGATGGCTTTCACTATGATGATGCGGTTTTGAACGCCCGCGGCCTGCTGAGCCGCAAGGGCTCGCCGCCCACCTTTGACGCTTTGGGGTTGCGGCATCTGCTGATGCGTCTCCGCGCCAATGACGAATCGGAAGTTGCGATCCCGGTCTTCGACCGCGATCTCGAGATTTCCCGTGCCGGAGCGCGCATCGTTCCGGCTTCCACGCGCATCCTCATCGTTGAAGGAAATTACCTGCTGCTGCGGCAAGCGCCCTGGGAGTCCCTCGCGCCCTTCTTCGGCCTGACGGTGATGCTGCGTGAGCCGCGCGATGTGATCGAACGCCGCCTCATGGCGCGCTGGTTCGCCCATGGCTTCGATGAGGCAGGTGCGCGCGCCAAGGTGGAAGGCAATGACATGCCCAACGCCGATCTGGTTCTCACGCAAAGCCGGGCGGCCGATGTGGAGCTTTCCTCTCAGAGCGGAAACAGCGGTTCCGGCAAGCCCTCCACGTCTGCGCGGTAGTGGAACACGCTGCCGCTCAGCGGATATTTTTTTGAGATGTCCGGCGAGAGCCCTTCATTGGCGGTGGTGATGTAGAGGTCGCGCAGATCCTTGCCGCCGAAGCACACGCTGGTGACATGGCCCGAGGGCACATGCAGGGTCATCAGCTTCTCGCCTTTGGGGCTCAAGCGGATGACGCGCGCCGCCGCCCATTGCGCCGTCCAGATGCAGCCTTCGGCATCCACGGTCAGGCCGTCGGGCACGCCTTCTTCTTCCGTATAGCGCGCGAAGACCTGGCGGTTGGCGGGGGCGAGGCTGTCTTCTGAAATCTCGTAGACGAAGGTTTGATAGTTCACGCTGTCGTTGAAATACATGAGCCGGCCATCGGGCGAAAAGGCAGGGCCGTTGGAGACGGGAAAGCCCACATCGCCAAGCTGCCATGCCGCACGGTCCTTCACGCACCACAGCGCGCCGCGCGGATCACGCTCCAGCGCATGCGAGCTTCCTGCCCACAGCCGCCCGAAACGGTCGCATTTGAGATCGTTGAAAATGATCTCATGGCGGCCCTGTTCGGGATTGCACCACGGCGTGACGGACATGGTGTTGAGGTCAACGAGGCGCAGGCCATCACGCGCCAGCAGGATGAGCTTATCGGGATCGGTGGTGGCGGCGGCGGAGCCGATGGGCGGGGCCAGATCGAGCGGCGTATGCTGGACCGCCGATCCCGGCGATGCCTGAAACAGGCCGGGATCGAGCAGGTCGGTCCAGTACAGGCATTGCCGTGCCGCGTGCCAGAGGATCGATTCCCCCAGCCGGTGCGAGGCTTTGAAGAGAAGTTCTGCTTCAGCGTTTTTTGTCATCCTAGGCCAGCCTGTAAGTGCGGATTGCCGTATCGCGGTAAAGCTTGCGCTGCTCGGATTCGCTTGCGCCCGAAATCACATCGTCGATGATTTCGACCCATTGCGGATAGGTGTGTGTCAATTCCGAAACCGTCCAGTCGCTGCCATACATTACGCGGTCGAAGCCGAAGCAGTCGATCACATGCGCCACATAGGGCTTTACGTCTGCGGGCTTCCACGACGCGTGGTTCGCTTCCGTCACCACGCCGGAGACCTTGCACACCACATTGGGATAGGAGGCGAGTTCCTTGATCTGCGCCCACCAGGGCTCCCGCAACCCGTTCCTGATGTCGGGCTTGCCGATGTGATCGAGCACGAAGGAGACTTCGGGGCAGCGCTTCACCAACTCGATGGCATAGGTCATCGCCCAGTGCTTCACGCAGATGTCGAAGGTGAGATTGTGTTTCGGCAGCAGCCTGAGGGCGAGCAAAAAGTCAGGTTCGAGGCAGAAGGCGGGGTTGCGCTCGGTCTCGATCAGCCGCCGGATGCCATGCACGCGCGGGAATTTCTTGAGCGCCGCAAGATCGGGCGCGATGGCGAGGCCTTTCTCCAACGGCAGATGCGCGATGATGCTGGCAAGGCGCGGATCGGCGTCCGCCATCTCGTCCACGAATTCCACTTCCTTGAGATGCAGTCCCGGATCGACGGCCACTTCGGCGAAGACGAATTTCTCGATCTCGACAGTCTGCCGCGCGGCATCCAGATCCTTCACCAGATAGGTGCGGTTGATTTTCGGAACATTGGAGAGCCAGCCATAGCTGAGCCGCTTCACGTCATAGAGATGGACGTGGGAGTCGATGATGGGAAAATCCGGCATGAAAGTCTCCTAGTTGAATTCACGGATCACGGAGGCGCGTGTCAGATCGGTCACGCGGGCCGCGCCCATCAGCGTCATGGCCCGCGCGATGTCGCGCTTGAGAATGTCGAGCATGTGCGAGACGCCATCTTCTCCGGCGACCGCGAGGCCCCAGAGCTGCGGCCTTGCGATGAGGCAGCAGGCAGCGCCCATGGCCAGCGCCTTCACAACGTCGGTGCCGCGCCTGATACCGCCATCCATCAGCACCGGCATTTTGCCCTGCACCGCATCGGCGATGGCCGGAAGCGCCGCGATTCCGGACGCCGCGCCATCAAGCTGCCGCCCACCGTGGTTCGAGACGATCACCGCATCAACGCCATGCTCAAGCGCCTCGCGCGCTTCCGCCGGGTGCAGCACGCCTTTGAGGATCAGCGGCCCTTTCCACACCTTGCGAAGCTGGTCGACGTCGCGCCACGACATGGTGGGATCGAGAAGCCCCGCCATCTGCTTGGCCATGCTTGTGATGTCGCTGGGTTGGCCCTCGCGCAGATAATTGCCGAAGGTGATCCGGGAGAGTTCTGGCCGCATGCGCATGAGCCAGCCAAGCTTCGTGGCCATGGCGGCAAGGTCCTGCGGTTTGAATTTCGGCGGGATGGTGAAGCCGTTGCGGATGTCGCGCTCACGGTTGCCCAGCACCTGATTGTCGGTGGTCAGCACCAGCGCGTCGAAGCCCGAGGCCTGGGCACGGCGGGCAAGCTCCTCGGTGAAGCCACGGTCGCGGTAGACGAATACCTGCATCCAGCGGGGCGTGGATGATGCTGGCAAATCTTCCAGCCGGCACACCGAGCCATGGCTCAGGCAATAGGCGGTGCCGGCCTTCGCCGCTGCTTGTGCGGCAGCCTGTTCGCCCTGGGGCCACATCAATCCGGCAAGGCCCGTTGGCCCGATCATCACCGGCATAGAGATGCGTTTGCCGAAGAGATCGATGGAAAGATCGGGGACACCAGGGCCGTTGAGCGGGCGGGGCAGAAGGGTGATGCGCTGGAAATCGCTTTCATTGCGCCTGAGCGTGGTTTCGTCTTCCGCCGCGCCATCGGTGAAATCGAACACCGGCTTTGGCAGGGCGCGGCGCGCCGCCTTCCGCAGTTCCGCGATGTTGTAACATGTCTCGCGCCAGCCCATGCCCGCCCGCCTGAAAATGCCCGGCGGCATATAGCCATTTCGGCGGGGCCGTGCCTAGGATGATCTCAAAACCGAATGGGAGCCCTGCCATGATCACCGATCCACCGCTGCTGAAAATCCGCGCGGGATTTCCGCGGCCCTCCGCCGAAACAGTGCGGCAGTTCTCCGGCGCTATGACCGGCCATCTGGTGGATGCGATGGGCGGCAGCGGCGCGCTGGACTGGCGCATCAAGCCGCTGGCCGGAAGGCCGCAAGCCTTCTGCGGGGTGGCGGTGACCTGCGATTGCGGGCCTTCCGACAATCTGGCGCTGTTCGGCGGGCTGGATGTGGTGAAACCCGGCGACGTGTTGATGGCCGCGACGGGAGGCTACATGGCCGCCGCGGTGACCGGCGATCTTCTGGCGGGCATGGCGAAGAACTGCGGCGCCGCAGCGCTCGTCACCGATGGCGTGGTGCGCGATGTGGCGGGCCTTCTCGATGTGGGGCTGCCCGTCTATTGCGCCGGGGTTTCGGCCAATTCCCCCGCGCGTAATGGCCCTGGCACAGTGGGGCTTCCGGTGATGATCGGCGGCGTTTCGGTGTCGCCGGGCGATATCGTGGTGGGCGATGGCGATGGCGCGGTGGTTGTGCCGCTTTCGCAAGTGGATCAGGTGCTGGCGAGGCTGGTGCGTATCCGCGCCGCCGAAGCCGCACTGGAGGCAAAGGTAAAGGCGGGGCTTCGCATCCCGGAGTTCATCACGTCGATCCTGTCGTCGAACCGCGTGGAGCGCCTCGGCTAATTGGGCTGTTGCGCATTGCGCCCGAAGACATAGGCGCCCGCCCCCAGAATGAGCGCAATGCCGGCAATGGTCCAGCCATCCGGCACATCATGGAACACGAGGATGCCGAACAGCACCGCCGACAGGATCTGGAAGTAGGTAAAAGGCGTCAGCACATTGGCGGGCGCCAGCGCAAAGGCGCGGGCGAGGAAATATTGCGCCACGCCAAAGGCGGCGCCCAACGCCAGCAGCACCAGCCAGCCGGAGAGGGAGGGCGGCCGCCAGTCCGCGATGGCCAGCGGCAGGGAGACGAGCGTGCCGACGAGCAGGGTCCATGCCAACGTCGTGGCGGGCGCTTCACCCGCCGCACCCAGGCTGCGGCTGAACAATTGCAGCAGCGCATAGAAGACCGCCGCCAGCGCCGGATAGACCGTATATTGCGACAGCGCATCAAAGCCGGGCCGCGCCACCATGATGACGGCGAGGAAGCCGATCGCCACGCCGATCCAGCTTGAGGCCGTCACCCGTTCGCCCAGCATCCAGCCCGACAGCGCCACCACGAAGAACGGCCCGGCAAACAGGATGACGGTGGCTTCCGCCAGCGGCAGATGGCGCACCGCGAGGATCATCAACCCGCCGACGCAGAGCGGTGTCAATCCGCGGATGATCTGCAGCACCGGGCGCTGCGTGGCGAACAACGGCTTCCACTTCCGCGGGCCGAAGGCCGCCAGCATCACCATGAGAGCGGGGGCATAGCGGGCCAGCACGATCTGCCCGAAGGAATGATCGTTCACCAGCACCTTGCTTAACCCGTCCACCGCCCCGAAACAGCCGACCGCCGCGATGAGCAGCAGGATGCCCAGGGTTTTCTGCGTGAAAACAAAGCGCATGGTGATTCTTTCTGTCCGCCCGCAGGAGGTTTGGCATGTCGGCATGGAACTGTCACGGCGCCGGTTTGCACGGATGAGGAAATTGCTTTATCGCCGCATGGATTTGCTTTCGGCAATGGACCATTTGATCTGATGCCCACCCACCCCAAGACTTCACCTTCTTCTCTTTTGCGCAACGAATGGTTCCTGGCCATTGGCATCGTGACGGGCGCCATCTTTTATTTTTACACCGATTGGCTGGTGGGCGACCTGAGCAACCCGTTGTGGCTGGGCATTGTGTCCGTGTGGCTGTTCGGGGCCATTCTCGGATCGGCATTGTGCGTGGTGCGCCATGCCGACGCCGTGGCTGACAGGCTGGGAGAGCCTTATGGCACGCTGGTTCTGACGCTTTCCATTACTTCGGTCGAGGTGTTGAGCATCTCCGCCATCATGATGCATGGCGGCAGCAACCCCACGCTGGTGCGCGACACGCTGTTCTCGGTCATCATGATCATATTGAACGGCATGGTGGGACTTGCCCTGCTGCTGGGGGCACTTCGCCACAAGGAGCAGTTTCACAACCTGCAAGGGGCCAACGCCTATCTGGGCGTCATCATCCCGCTGGCGGTGCTGAGCCTTGTGCTTCCCGATTATACGCGCTCCGATACGGGATCGACCCTCTCGCCGTTGCAGCAGATCATCCTCGTCCTGATGACGGCTGGGCTTTATGCCATCTTCCTGATGCTGCAAACCGGGCGGCACCGCGGCTACTTCGTTCCCGAAGGTGAAGCAGCCCATGAAGAAGTGGAGGCGAGGGACGTGTCTGTCCCGCTCCTGCCGCATGCGATTTTGCTTCTCGCCTATATCGGCATCGTGGTGTTTCTCGCCGAGGAGTTCGCCAAGCCCGTGGACTTCCTGACGGAAACGCTGGGCGCGCCCATGGCGCTGGGTGGCATCATCATCGCCGTGCTGGTGGCAACGCCCGAGGCGATTGGCGCCATCAAGGCGGCGATGGCCAATCATTTGCAGAAATCGGTGAATATTTTTCTGGGCTCGGTGCTGTCGACCATCGGCCTCACCGTGCCGGCCATGCTGCTGATCGCAAGGCTGACCGGCCATGAACTGACGCTGGGGCTGGAGCGCACCGATCTGGTGATGCTGCTGCTGACGCTGGCCTCCAGCGTCGTCACCTTTGCCAGCGGCCGCACCAACATGCTGCAAGGCGCGGTTCACATGCTGCTGTTCTTGCTGTTCCTGCTGCTGATCTTTCAGGGATAGCCGGATCAGCTTTCCGCCTGCGGCACGGGCTTTGTCTTTTCGCTGCGCGAGAAGATTTCGCTGGCCCTGGCAAACAGCACATAAAGTCCGGGGATCAGGAAAATGCCGATCACCGTGGCCGCCAGCATGCCGGCGACAACCGTGGCGCCAATCGACACGCGGCTGGCGGCACCCGCTCCCGAGGCGATAACCAGCGGCACCGCGCCAAGGATGAAGGCGATGGCGGTCATCAGCACGGCGCGGAAACGCATGTGGCCGCCGTCGACCGCCGCATCGACAAGCGGCTTGCCCGCCTCATGGGTTTCCTTGGCGAACTCGACGATCAGGATGGCGTTCTTGGCGGCGAGGCCGATCAGCAGCACGAGGCCGATCTGCGCATAGATGTTGAGGCCGAGCCCGATGATGCGGATGCCGATGATAGCGCCCAGAATGGCGACGGCGACGGAGGTGATGACTGCGAAGGGAATGGCCCAGCTCTCATATTGCGCCACCAGGAAGAGATAGCCAAAGATGATGGCAAGCGCGAAAACGATCAGTGTCTGCCCGCTGGCGATGGCCTCCTGATAGGAGAGCCCCGACCATTCGAAGGCATAGCCCTGCGGCAGTTGGGTTTTGGCAAGTGCCGTCAATGCGCTCATCGCCTGGCCTGACGCAACGCCTGTGGCAGCCTGTCCGTTGATGGTGGCCGATGTGAACTGGTTGTAGCGGTTGAGCAGGGTGGGCTGCAGCCGTGTCTCGACGGTTGCCAGCGCGCGCACCGGCACCATGGCGCCGGTTGAACTCCGCACATAGAGATTGAGGATGTCATCAGCCGAACGCCGGAATTGCTGGTCGGCCGCGAGATTGACCTGATAGACCTGCCCCATGATGTTGAAGTTGTTGATGAAGGACGAGCCAAGCTGCGACTGCAGCGTGGAGAAGATCGACGACACCGGCGCCTGAAGCCGCTGCGCGCTGACCCTGTCGATGTTCAGGTAATAGCCCGGCACATCGGCGGAGAAGGTGGAGTAGGCCGAGCCGATGGAGGGATCGCCATTGGCCGCCACCACGAAGGAGCGCATGACCTGCGCCAGCTCCTGCGGCGATTGCCCGCCCAGCGCTTCCAGGCGGAAATCAAATCCCTCCGCCGTGCCAAGGCCGGGTATTGCCGGCGGTGGAAAGGCGATGACATTGGCGGCCCCCAGTTGCCGGAAAGCGGCGCTGAGCTTTCCATAGATGCCGCGCAGCCCCGTGTCCGCCGTCTTGCGTTCATCCCATGGCTTCAGCACCACGATGGCAAGGCCGCTGTTCGGCTGGCTGGCGCCGCTCAAAAGACTGTAACCGGAAATGGTGACGACATTCGCAACGCCATCGGTTTTGCGCGCGATGTCGCCGATCTGATTCAATACCTCCTGCGTGCGCGGCAGTGACGCCGCATCGGGCAGTTGCGCGTTGACGAACAATACGCCCTGATCTTCCGTGGGGATGAAGGCGGTTGGCGTTTTGCTGAACATCCAATAGGCGCCTCCGCCTGCCAGCAGCACCAGCAAGCCGGCGATGAGAGAGCGGCGCGCCAGCAGGCCCGTGACATTTGAATAGCCATTGCGCGTCTTGTCGAGGCCGAGGTTGAACCAGCGGAAAGGCCCGCGCGCCTGGCGCGGCGGCCTGAGGAAGATGGCGCACAAGGCCGGGCTCAGGGTCAGCGCATTGATGGCCGAGAGCGTGACGGAGGCGGTGATGGTGACGGCGAACTGCCGGTAAAGCTGGCCGGTGATGCCGGGCAGGAAGGCCACCGGCAGGAACACCGCCAGCAGCACCAGCGTGGTCGAGACGATGGGCCCCGTCACCTGCCGCATGGCCTGGCTTGTGGCGTCCACGGCCGAAGTGCCGGGATGCTCTTCCATGATGCGCTGGACATTTTCGACAACCACGATGGCGTCATCCACCACAAGGCCGATGGCGAGGATGAGCGCAAACAGCGTGACGGTATTGGCGGAATAGCCGAGCGCCAGCATGATGGCGAACACGCCGATGAGGCACACCGGAATCGTGAAAGCGGGAATGAGCGTGGCGCGCCAGTCCTGAAGAAAGATATAGACCACGGCCAGCACGATGATGCCCGTCAGCGCCAGCGTCAGCACGATCTCATGCACGGTGGCGCGCACGAAGTCCGTCGAGTCGTAGACCACCTCATAGGCCACGTCGCTGGGGAAACGGCTCTTCAGATCCTCAAGTTCGGCATGCACGGCCTTTGACACGCCAAGCGCATTGGAGCCGGGGGTCTGGTAAATGGCGATAGTGGCGGCGGGCTTGCCGTTCAACTGGCTGATGGATGTATAGTTTTTGGCGCCGAGATCGACGCGGGCGATGTCCTTGACGCGCACCAGCCCGCCATCGGCATTGGTCCTGACGATGATGTCGCCGAACTGCTCGGGCGAACTCAGAAGCCCGAGGGCCGAAATCGAATATTGCAGCACCTGATTGTCCGGAATGGGCGGTGCGCCGATGAGGCCCGCCGCGGCCTGCACATTCTGTTGCTGGATGGCATTGGAGACATCATCGGCGGTGATCGCCAGAGCCGCCATGCGGCGGGGATCAAGCCACACGCGCATGGAATATTCGAGCGGTCCCATGAGCGAGGCCGCGCCCACGCCCGAAACGCGCGACAGCGGATTGACGACATTGATCTGCGCATAGTTGGAGAGGAACAGCCCGTCGCGGCTGCCGTTCGGCGAATAGACATTGGCGACGATGAGGAAGTTCGGCTGCTGGGCGCGCACATTGACGCCGAGCTTGGTAACGGCGGCGGGCAATTGCGGCGTGGCCAGCGCCACGCGGTTCTGCACATCGACCTGCGCGATGTCGGCATCGGTGCCCACGGCAAAGGTGACGGTGAGCGTGTAGGTGCCGTTCGAACTGGTGGTCGAGGACATATAGAGCATGCCTTCGACGCCGTTGACTTGCTGCTCGATCGGCGTGGCCACCGTATCGGCCACCGTCTGCGCATCGGCACCCGGATAGCTGGCCGACACCTGCACGGTGGGCGGCGTGATGTCGGGATATTGCGCGACGGGAATGTTCACCAGCGCAATGGCGCCAGCCAGCGTCATCAGGATGGCGATGACCATCGCCAGGCGCGGGCGGTGGATGAAAATGTCGGAAAACATGGCGCTCAGTTCCCCTGCGCCACGGGCTTCACCACAATGCCGGCCTTGATCTTCTGGATGCCGGAGACAATGACGATTTCGCCATTGGCTAGCCCTGACGTCACGGCCCAGTCGGTGCCCACACGGGGGCCAAGGGTAACGCGGCGGATCACCGCGTGATTGGCGTCATCCAGCACGAAGACATAGGGCCCCTGCTGGTCCTGCTGCACGGCGGGCGCGGGAACGACGGGAAGCGGAGCAGCATTGGCGGCCTTCACAGTCACCGTTACGAACTGCCCCGGAACGAGCTGCAATTCGGGATTGGCGAATTCCGCATAGACGGCAATCGTGCCCGTGGTGGGATCGATGGAGTTGTCGAGAAAGGTGATCCGCCCCTCGTTCTTATAGGGCGTGCCATCCGGCAGGATGAGATGCGGAACATAATCGGCATTCTCGCCCGCGGTGAACCCGGTGTCGCGCGGCTTCAGCGCATCGACCACTTTCAGATAGTCGCGGTCGGAAATCGAAAAGGCCACGCGGATCGGATCGGTCTGCACCACAGTGGCCAGCACGCCCGTATTTGGCGAGACAAGATTTCCCACCGTCACCTGTGCCTTGCCGATGCGGCCTGAAATGGGCGTGGTGATCTGCGTGTAGGAGAGATTGAGCTGGGCCGTCTTGATCTGCGCCTGTGCCTGGGCGATCTGCGCCTGCGCCTGCTCAACGGTTGCCTTGGCGGCGTCGCGGTCGGCGGTGGCCTGATCCACCTGCGACTGCGACACGGTGTTGGTCTTGAACAGCGTGAGCTGCCGCTGCAGCGTGATCTCCGCCTGCCTGAGATTGGCTTGCGCCCCGGCTTCCGTGGCCTGGGCCGCCTGCAACGTGGCCTGGGCGCCATCGAGGGCGGCCTGATAGGTGTCTTTCTCGATGGTGAAGGCCGTGCTGCCGGCTTTCACGAAGCCGCCTTCCTGAAAATCGATCGAGTCGAGGAAACCTTCGACCCGCGCCGTGAGGCCGACCTTTTGCAATGCCTGCACCGTGCCGACGAACTGGCTGCCGGTGTTGACGTCGCTCAGCCGCACGGCCGCCGTTTCAACGGTGGGCGGGGGCGCGTCATCCGCGAAGGCCGGGCCGAGGACGCTGACTGAGCAGGCAAAAACGGCAGTCAGCAGGAAACGACGAGTTGATCGCACGGCTTGACCCTCCAGCACCCGGGAAAACTTTAGGGGGGATTTTGCGGCGGCGCAATCGCGCTCAGTCAGCATCCGGCATGGCGACGAAGATCAGCACGCCCAGAATGGTGATGAAATCCCGGAAGGCGGAGTCCTCTCCATTCCAGCTTTGCGATTGCCACATGCCGAACCATTCGCCACCCATTGACTGGAAGGCCACCTGCCACAGCAGGAACCCGAAGGTGAGGCCGGCAATGGCCCAGTGCTTGGAGAGATTGAAGGCGGCGGCGGGGCGGGAAACATTGCTCAACATCCTGAACGCGCCGATCCAGCACAGGATGGCCGTCAAAGTTTCAGACACGATGATGAGAATATAAAAAGCCTGATGCAGGGCCGGGCTGGTGATGGCGCGGTACTTGATGGCGGAATCCGGAAAAATCGTATCCATCAGCAGCACATGGTTCACAAAGGCGAGATTGGTGCCGTAATCGGTGATGTTGCCGAAGGCCACGAGGCTGGCGAAGAAGGCGATCGCCGCCACCATGGCGATCTTGCACAGGCGCACGATCATCGATGCATCTCCCTTGTCAGCGATTGCCGAGATACTGGAAATTGGTATCGCGCCACCACGGGCTTTCGATGGTCTGCAATGTCGTGATGCTCACCGGTCGCCGGTAAGGGCTGCCGACCGGAAAGGCGATGGAATAGGCCTGCGGCTCAAAGCCGTCGCTCAGCACTTCGATGCTGGTTGAATTGCGGTGCAGCACCATCCAGCTCAGCAGCGGCTTGTCATAGACAAAGGCGTCGATAGTTCCGGCATCCAGCGCCTTGAGGCCGTCATCAATCGTCGGATAGAGCCTGGCCTTGATGCGGTTCGCCGTCATGTAATCGACGGCGGCCGAACCCTGAACGGTGCCGACGCGCACATCGGGTAGGTCGGAGGAATCATGGATCAGCCCCTGCAGCTTGCCCGCCGTCAGCGCCGAGGTGACGCTGGCGGTGAAGACGGCAATGGCGATGATCGACGCCACCATCCAGAAAATCGCCAGCACACGTCCCGGCAGGGTCTTGGGCCCAAGCTGGCCGGTGCTGGCCTGCGTCATGGCTTCCGCCGACCACCACATGCTGGTGCCGATCCCCTTCACCGGGTGGCCGCCGAAATCCGTGTTGTGCTTGCGCTCGAACAGCCAGATCAGCAGGCCGACCAGAAGCGCGCTGCCGATCAGCGTGCCGACCGCCTTGAGAAAGCCGAAGGACAGCAGCGTCTGCGCCACCTGGTGCCAGATGGCCGGCCCATTGGCGGGGACGGCAATGCCAAGGCCCGACTGATAATAGGGCAGGCTGAATTCCATCCGCTGCTCGCGTTCGGCGGTGACCGTGATGGCGGCGATGGCGGCGTCATATTTCTTGTTTTCAACGCCCGCGATCAGCGAGCCGATGTCCGGCTCCTCGACGAAATGATATTTGAGCTGGAGCTGCTCGGCGATCTTCTTCCACAGATCGATGCTGAGGCCCGTCCACTGGCCATCGTCGCCCTTCATGGCGAAAGGCGGCGCCACCTTGGTGCCAATGGCCAAGTCTTTCGCAGGGTCGATCGCCTGCTGGGCCTCAGCGGCGGCGCCTAGGATCAGGGCGCAGCACAAGGCCGCAAGACAAAGGACCGCCCTGATTTCAGCGCGCCACATGATTGGCCAGAACCTGGTCGAGTGCGGCCCGCACGCGGCGTCCGAGTTCGGTGATCTCCGCTTCGGTGATAATGAGCGGCGGCGCCATGACGAAGCAGCCCGCCAGCGGCCGCACGATCACGCCATGCGAAAGCCCGGCTTCATAAACTTCTTTCGTGGCGCCGCCGACTTTCAGGCTCGCGGCGGGGCCGCCGCGCACTTCGCCGGGATAGGCGACCTCGACCGCACCGGCGAGGCCCCATTTGCGCGTGCCGACAACCAGCGGATGGTCTGCCAGGCTTTCGATCATCCTGTTCCAGTGCGGCATCATGCGGCGAACATGGCCCAGAATATCGCGTTCTTCGAAAATATTGAGAACCTCATTTGCAACCGCAGCGGACACCACATGCGCATGGTGTGTGGCGCCGTGGGCGAACCAGCCCTTGGCCTCATTGCCGAGATCGAGCCGCTGGTTGAACTCCTCGCCCATAATGATGCCGGCAATCGGCATATACGCGCCGGTGATGCCCTTGGCGCAGGTCATGCAATCAGGCTCGAGCCCCATCGCTTCCGTGGCCCACATGCGGCCCGAGCGCCCGAAGCCGGTGACGATCTCGTCGATGAACAGCTTGATCCCGTATTTCCTCAGGACCTTGGTGATCTTCGGGAAATAGCTGGCGGGCGGCGGGAACATGCCGGAAGACACCGACATCGGCTCGGCGATCATCGCGCCGATGGTTTCGGGCCCGGCTTCGAGAATGACCTGCTCCAGCTCTTCCGCCAGCCGATCGGTAAACTGCTCCTCGGTTTCGCCGGGAAGTGCCGAGTTGGGCCAGCTCGGATGGCCGACCTGCAACGAGAAGCCCATGGGGATGCCGAAGCTTTCCTGCAGATCCTGCGACCCGCCAAGCGCCGAGGTGGCGATGGTGGAGCCATGATAGCTGGCCTTGCGCGAAATGACTTTGCGCCGCTCGGGCTCGCCCGCGAAGCCGTTGCCGTACCACATGAACTTGATGAGGTGATCGTTGGCTTCCGATCCGGTGGTCGAGAAATAGATGCGCGGATTCTTGACCGGCGACAGGGCGGCGATCCGTTCCGTCAGTTCCATGACGGCGGGCACCGTGCGATGGATCGCCGAGGAATACATCGGCAGCGCCTTCATCTGCCGGTAGGCGGCATCGGCCAGCCTGTCCTCGCTGAAGCCCAGCGACACGCAATAGAAGCAGGAAACGGACTCGATATAGTCCTTGCCGTTCTCGTCGTAGATGAAAATGCCCTTGCCTTTTTCGAACACCAGCGGCCGCTCGGTCTTCAGGCGCTTCAAATCGCTGAAACCAAGCAGGATGGAATCGTTGCGGTAGTTGCCGGTCTTGACTTCGATGTTCATGGGGAAAGAGGCCTCTTGCTCTGCGCGCGCAGACCCTAATCCCCCCGATGGCCGTGTCAATCGCCGCCTGGGTTGCGCCATGCGCCTCAGCCTATTGACAGGCTCTCGCCTTGCGGGAGAGGATTGCGGGTCTCGCACAAGGCTTTTTCCATGCCCACGTCTTCTTACGGCCCGCATCTCGCCAGGCTAACTTGCCGGCCGGTGGAAAAGCCTCTCCCACACAGTTTTGCCCTAACGGAACCTGCCGTGATGCAGGTTTTGCTTCAATAACCAAAATCAAAACAGCAGGAGGAATTCCCATGAAAGCGACGATCAACAGGAGAACGGCTGTCGGCATGATGCTGGCGGCTCCGGCGATCCTGCGCAGCACCAAGGCTTTCGCGGCCAAGGAGCTGCGCGTGATGGCATGGGACGGCTATGCCGATGACGATTGGGTGAAGGAATTCAACGAGCAGACGGGCGCCATCGCCAAGGTGGTGTTCATCGGCACCGACGATGAAATCTGGGCCAAGATCAAGGGCAGCGAAGGCAAGGACTTCGACACCTTTGCCGTCAACACGGCGCAGCTTCAGCGCTACATCGACGGCGGGTTGGTGACGCCGCACGACCTCGACAAGATTCCCAACCAGAAGGACGTGCTGCCGCTGTTCCGCGATCTCACGAAGGTCAAGGGCGTGATGCGCGACGGCAAGGTCTACGCCATTCCCTTCTGCTTCGATTCGATCGGCATCATCTACGACAAGGACAAGGTGAACCCGCCGCCCGACACCTTCGAGACCTTCTGGGACCCGAAGTACAAGGGCAAGATTCTGGCCTACGACAATGGCGAGCACAATTTCTCCTTCACCGCCCTCACCATGGGGATCGAGGACCCCTTCCATCTGACAGACGACCAGATGGCGAAGATCAAGGAGAAGCTGATTGCGCTGAAGGCCAATGTGCTGAGCTTCTACACGACCCCCGACGAGGCGCTGCAGCTTTACAAGAACAATGACATCGACCTCATCTGGGCGAACTACGGCCAGCAGCAGGTGAAGGCGATGAAGGATGCCGGCGCCAACATCGGCTACGTGAACCCCAAGGAAGGCGCCCTTGCCTGGCTCGACACCTGGGCGCTGACAAGCGGCGTGCAGGACAAGGATCTGGCCGAGGCCTGGGTGAATTTCCTGCTGCAGAAGAAGATTTCAGGCCAGCTTTCGGAGCGCACCGGTTTCGGCAACACCGTTGTGGCTTCGGGAAGTGCTGGCCCCAACGACAAGCTGGTGTGGCTCGATTTCGTGGAGAATCCGACCAAGCGCTCCGATCTCTGGAACGAGATCAAGGCCCAGCCCTGATCTTTCACGCAAATCTGCGCCCGGCCCCTTTCGGGCCGGGCCTTTTTGTGCGGATATGAACGCATGATTTTCATCGGCAGTGCGCGGAAAGGTCCGTGGCCTCTGGCGCTGGCGGCGCTGAGCTACGGCCTGCCGCTCGTCTTCATCCTTGTCCCGCTGGCGAGTTTCCTTGCCTATAGTTTCTTCCACATGCAGGACGGGCAGATCGTGGCTGGCTTCAGCCTTGCGAACTATCAGCGCTTCTTCACCGACGCGGTGTTCCTGCCCGTGTTGTGGAAGACATGCGTGCTGTGTTTCAGCGTGGCGGCATTGACCACACTGATCGGCTATCCAGTGGCTTTCCTGCTAGCGAATCTCGGCGGGCGTATCCGCTATTTCCTGCTGCTGCTGATCCTCGTGCCCTTGCTGATGAGCTACATCATCAAGATCTATGCGATCCGCAGCATCCTCGGCGGCAAGGGCTTCCTCAACCAGTTCCTGCTGTGGACGGGGATCATCAGCCAGCCCAGCGACCTCTTCGTCTTCAATCTCAATGCCGTGCTGCTGTGCCTGACGGTGCTGTTGCTGCCCTTCGCCATCCTGCCGATTTTCCTGGCGCTGGAGCGGATTCCCGCGGCGCTGATCGAAGCCTCGACCGATCTCGGCGCTTCCGGGTTGCAAACATTTGCAAGGATCGTGCTGCCGCTGAGCCTGCCCGGCATCAGCACCGCTGCGACGTTTGTATTTGTGCTGGCGATCGGCGATTTTCTCACCCCCCAGATGGTGGGCGGCCAGAGCGGCTTCACCTTCGGGCGGATCATCTTCAGCCAGTTTGGCACCGCCTTCAACTGGCCCTTCGGCGCGGCGCTGTCGGCCATCCTGTCGATGGTGGTGATCGCCGCCATGCTGTTGACGCGCAGGCTGGAGCGCCGCGCCCTATGATGCCGTTGTCGAAACCCGCGCTGGCGGCTTTGGGCGTCATCACGCTCGCCGTCTTCGTGCTGCTCTATGGGCCGCTGGTCATTCCCATCGTGTCGTCGTTCTTCGCCGCCTCGCATGGCGATGTGCTGTGGGCTGAGCCGTCACTCGAGTCCTACCGGGCGCTGGCGGGCAATGACGGGATTCTCACGGCGGTTCTCAACACGCTGATCGTCGGTTGCGCGGCAACGATTTTGTCGCTGATCATCGGCACGCTGCTGGCGCTGCATTATTGCGGCGGCAAATCGGCGGCGCGCGAGATCATGCAGTTCGCGGTGTTCCTGCCGTTCCTTTTGCCGCCCATCGTGACGGGGCTGGCGCTGTTGATCTTTTTCCGCGAGACGGCAACGCCGCGTTCGCTGATGACCGTCATCATGGGCCATACAGTGTTCATCCAGGCGATTGCCTACCGCGTCATCCTGCAGCGCCTGCAGGCGATGGGGCCGGACATGATCGAGGCCTCGTCCGACCTGGGCGCTTCAAGCTGGCAGACCTTCCTGCGCATCGTGCTGCCCAATCTCAAATCCACGCTGATCGGCGCGGGGATTCTGGGCTTTGCGCTGTCCTTCGATGAAACCATGATCACCCTTCTGGTGACCGGCACCGACAGCACCTTGCCTGTCAGATTGTGGGCGATGATGCGTCTTGGCTTTTCGCCCGACATTAACGCGCTGGTTGCCATCGTGCTGGGGATGACGGCAATATTATGCGTGATCGCGGTGCGCCAGCTTGCCCCTTCCGGATGGAGAAAGGCGGAGTAGCGTTTCGTCCCGCGGCAACCATTGGCTTAACGAAGGAGAGTGCCCATGTCCGTCGATGCGAAATACAAGACCACGGCAACCGCAACCGGTGGCGGCCGCGATGGCAAGGTGAGCCTTGCCGATGGCACCATGTCGCTGCAACTCGTTGTGCCCAAGGAACTGGGTGGCCCGGGCGGCGATGGCGCCAATCCGGAGAAGCTGTTTGCGATGGGCTATTCCGCCTGCTTTCTCGGCGCGATGCGCGTGGCTTCGGCGCAGACCAAGATCAAGGTGCCGGAGGGCACGACGGTGACCGCCACCATCGGCATCGGCCCCCGCTCCGAAGGCGGCTTCGGCATCACCGCCGATCTTGACGTTTACCTGCCCGGCCTTCCCGAAGCCGAGGCGAAGAAGCTGGTGGATGTGACGCACACCATCTGCCCCTATTCCAACGCCATCAAGGCCAGCGTGGACGTGAAGACCACGACGCGCGGCTGATCCTCTGCCGCTCCCGCCACGCGGGCGGGAGCGGTGCCGTTCTGCCATCCGGCGGGCGGCGATTGACAATGTTCCTGTTTTGTTCTTTTCTTCCCGGATGCAAGCGAGCTTTGCCTTTGTGGAGGAGGGACGGATGGCGGATTTGCGCACCACGCGCCTCTGCCTGCGCAGGTTTTTTGGCCCGGTGCCGCAGGAGGAACGCGGCAGCATCGATGCGCAGCTTTTCGGCTCAATCCTCGGAATAAGAACCCGCGACGATGTTTCCCTCGCCGTCTTCCATCGTCTTTGCGCGCACTATAAAGGTGACTGGAACCGCATCAATGCCGCGTCCTATGAGGAGCTGCTTCCGCTTTTCAAAGGCCTGACCTTTCCGGAAAAAGCCTTCAAGACGCTGAAAACGGCGTTTGCCGTCAGTGTCGCCAAACGTGGCGTCATCGGGTTCGGGCATCTCGCGCACTCTGCGGTGGAAGAGGCCATGCGGGAGCTTGAGGAATTTCCGGCGTGGGCTGCAAGACCGCGGCCGCCACCCTCAATTTCAGCATCGCGCGCGGCCGTGCCTTTGTTGTCGATACCCATGTGCTTCGCGTCTTGCGGCGGTTCGGATTCATCGCCCGCAACGCCGATACCAACCGCGCCTTCGAGGCCGTGATGATGGCGGCCCCCGACATGGATGCCGATGATCTTTATGAGCTGCATTGGCACATCAAATATGTGGGCCAGCAATTCTGCACGCATTCCCATGCGCGCTGCGAAGCCTGCCCGCTTGCCGGACAGTGCCTCGAATGCAGGACGCGCCGCCCGACCGTTTCACAACAGCAGGCGCAAGCCGCATGGCTGTGACAGCCGAAAAAATTGCCCATCTCCGCGCCGTGCTGTCAAAGCCGGATCTCGCGCCGCAACTCTCCGGAGTGCGTCTTGGTGATGTGGCGGTGGACGCCGTCTTGAAGGATGGCCTTCATCCCGCCCTGCATGAGGTTTTCGCTCCTCCCGGCCATGAGGTGGCGGCAACCGGATTTGCCGTGGGGCTGGCCCGCCGCCTTGCCCCGGAAAAATGCGTGCTGTGGGTCATGCAGGAATTCTCCGCCCGCGAATATGCCGGTCTGTGCGCCACCGGCCTGCTTGAGTTTGGCCTCTCACCCTCCCGCCTCATCATGCTGTCGGCGCGTCATGTCGAGGATGCCTTGCGGGCGGCGGGCGATGCGCTCACCTGCAAGGGGCTGGGCGCGGTCATCATCGAAATCAATGGCAATCCGAAGGTTTTGAATCTCACCGCCACGCGGCGCCTGCTGCTGGCTTCGGAACAGCATGGCGTAGCCGCCCTGCTGGTGCGGCTGGGCGCCGAGGAAGAGGCGAGTGCCGCTGAAACGCGCTGGCGGGTGAGCGGGGCGTGCTCGGACAAAAATGCCGATCTGTGGGGAGAACCGGTTTTTGATGTGCGCCTGATCCGCAACCGGCATGGGCGCACGGGGCGTTGGCGTATGGCGTGGAGTTGCGATGATGGCAGGTTCCGGACGGCGGAGGCTTCTGGCACTGTGGTTTCCCTTTCTTCCGGCCGAGAGGCTGAGGCGGCATGAGGGCGCCGCAAGGCCCTTCGTCATCGCCGCCAAGGAACGCAATGTCTTGCGCATCTTTGCACTGGGCAGGGCGGCGGCGCGGCTGGGGCTGCAGGAAGGCCAGCCGCTTGCCAATGCCCGCGCGATGGTGCCCGGCCTCGAGGTTATTCCGGCCAATCCCCACGCCGATGCGCTCATGCTGGAACGCCTTGCCGGATGGTGCGGCCGCTTCACGCCGCTGGTCTCGCTTGACCGCCCCTATGGCCTGATCCTCGACATCACCGGGGCCAGCCATCTCTTCGGCGGCGAGAAGGCCATGATGCGGAAGGCCAGCGAAGGCTTGCAGGTGCGAGGCTTTTCCGCGCAGGCGGCCATTGCCGGAACCGCGATGGCGGCGCGCGCCCTGGCCCGCCACCGGACAGGCCTCATCACCCCGGAGGGTAGCGAAGCGGAAGCCGTGTCGCCCCTTCCCATCGATGCCCTGCAGCTTGATGCTGTGACAACCCATGCCTTCCGCCGCGCCGGCCTTAAAACCATCGGGCAGTCAGCCGGGCGCAAGCGCAGCGAATTGATGGCCCGCTTCGGCGCATCCACGCTGGCGGTGATCGACGAGGCGTTGGGAAAATCCGTGAGCCCTACATCGCCCCTTCCGCCGCCGCCGGAATTCTGGCGGGCCAGGCATTTCGCCGAACCCGTGGCGACGCTCGAGGTGATCCGCGCGGCGCTCGCCGCCTTAAGTGCTGAACTTGCCGCCGTGATGGAGCGTGAAGGCGTGGGCGCACGGGCGCTGGACGCTGCCTTCTTCCGTGCCGATGGCGCGCTCCGCCGCATCGCCATCGAAACCGGAGCGCCGGTGCGGGCTGTCGCGGTGATTGACCGGCTCTTCCGCGAGAAACTTGCCAGCCTCGCCGATCCGCTCGATCCCGGTTTCGGTTTCGATGTGATCCGCCTCGCCGCAATCCATGTGGAGGCAATGCCGGTGGAGGCCGTCTCGCTCGATTCCGCGGCACAGGAAGAACAGGACATTGCGTTTCTCATTGATCGTCTTGCCGCCCGCTTCGGCCGCGCGCGCGTCCAGCGGTTTCATCCGCGTGAAACCCATGTGCCGGAACGCGCCTGGGTGATGAAACCGGCGCAGGAGGATGTGGAGGCTTCTCCGTGGCGCGGCATCCGCGGGACCGGAGAACCTCCGCGGCGGCCTTTGCGCCTGTTTGAAAGGCCGGAACCGGTTGAAGTTGAATCGCCGCCGCTCCGCCTGTCATGGCGCAAGGTCACCCGCTGCCTCATCCAGTGGGAGGGGCCGGAGCGCATCGCCATGGAATGGTGGCGCAAAAAAGAAGAGCCGCGCGACTATTACCGCGCCGAGGATGAGGAAGGCCGCCGCTATTGGCTCTATTGCGAAGCCGCGCGCCAACCCCCGCAATGGTTCCTGCATGGGCTGTTCGCATGAGCGCCTATGCCGAACTCGCCGTCACGACGAATTACTCCTTCCTGCGCGGCGCATCGCAGCCGGGAGATCTGGCGCTGCGGGCGGCGGCGCTGGATCATGCCGCCATCGGCATCGCCGATCACAACACGCTGGCCGGCGTGGTGCGCGCCTATGCGGCCCTTGAGCAAGTGCCGGAGCCGAAGCCGCGTCTGCTGGTGGGGGCACGGCTCGTCTTCTGCGATGGAACGCCAGACATTCTGGCCTATCCGCAGGACCGTGCCGCCTATGGCAGGCTTTGCCGCCTGCTGAGCGCCGGCAAGCTGCGCGCGCCCAAGGGCGACTGCTTCCTGACGCTCGACGATCTTTTGCACTGGCAGGACGGCTTGCTGCTGATCGTGATGGCGCCACGGCCCGAACGCCATGCGCGGGAGGAACAGGCGCAGGCAGACTCATGGAACATGCCGCTCTCCGACTGGGCGGATGGCTGGCCGGACGCGGCGAAGGAAAAACCCCGCAGCGTCATCGAAACGCTCCGTATACTGAATTGTAAAGCGGGAGGCAGAGTCTGGCTTGGCCTGTCAATGCCGCTGATGGGCGACGACCGGCGCCGCCTGAACCGCTGGCGGCATTGCGCTGAGGAAGCAGGCGTGCCGCTCATCGCCACCAATGACGTGCTTTATCACGAACCGAAGCAGCGCATGCTGCAGGATATCGTGACCTGCATCCGTGAGCACGTGACGCTGGAGCAGGCGGGCTTGAGGCTGGAAGCCAATGCCGAACGCCATTTGAAATCGCCGGACGAGATGCAGGCGCTCTTCGCCACGGCGCCCGAAGCGGTTGCCGAAACGCTACGCTTGGCGGAGCGCATCGGATTTTCGCTGGACCAGATCAAATATAATTATCCCGACGAGCCGGTGCCCAAAGGCAAGACGCCGCAGCAGCATCTGGAAGATCTGGTGCGCGAGAGTGCCGCCAAAAAATATGGCGATGCAATTCCGAAGAGGGTCGCCGAACCGCTGGAGAAAGAGCTGGCGCTCATCGCCAAGATGGACATCGCGCCCTATTTCCTCACCGTGCATGACATCGTGGCGTTTGCGAAAAACGAAAAAATCCTTTGCCAGGGCCGGGGGTCCGCCGCCAATTCCGTGGTGTGCTATCTGCTCGGCATCACCGCCGTCGATCCCATGGACATCGATCTCCTGTTTGAACGCTTCATCAGCGAGGAGCGCCGGGAGCCGCCCGATATCGACGTCGACTTCGAGCATGAGCGGCGCGAGGAGGTGATCCAGTATGTCTACAGGCGCTATGGCACGCACCGTGCCGCGCTGACGGCGACCGTCATCAGATACCGTTCGCGGAGCGCCATCCGCGATGTCGGCAAGGTGTTCGGACTCACGGAAGACGTGACGGCGCGCATCGCCGGCAGCGTGTGGGGAAGCTGGGGCAAGGAATTGAAAGACCGCGACGTGCAGCAGGGCCTGCTCGATCCGGGCAATGCGCTGATCGCCCGCGCCGTTCACTATGCCAACCAGCTCACCGGCTTCCCGCGCCATCTCTCCCAGCATGTCGGCGGATTCGTGCTGACGCAGGACCGGCTGGATGAAACCGTGCCCATCGGCCCCGCCACCATGAAGGACCGTTTTTTCATCGAATGGGACAAGGACGATATCGATGTGCTGCGCATTATGAAGGTGGATGTGCTGGCGCTCGGCATGCTCACCTGCATCCGCAAGGCCTTCGACCTGATCAAGGCGCATGAGGGCACAGTGCTCGAACTCGCCACGGTGGAGCGGGAACGCAAGGATGTTTACGAGATGCTGCAGAAGGCCGATGCCATTGGCGTGTTCCAGGTGGAAAGCCGCGCCCAGATGAGCATGCTGCCGAGGCTGAAGCCCGATTGTTTTTATGATCTTGTCATCGAAGTCGCCATCGTGCGGCCCGGCCCCATTCAGGGCAATATGGTGCACCCCTATCTCCGGCGGCGAAGTGGCAAGGAGAAAGTGGAATATCCGGCTCCCAAAGGCGGTCCTCAGGGAGAAGAAAGTGAACTGTATGGGCTCCTGAACAAAACCTGTGGCGTTCCGCTTTTTCAGGAGCAGGCGATGAAGCTCGCCATCACCGCCGCGGGCTTTACATCCAAACAGGCCAATGGTTTGCGCCGCGCCATGGCTACCTTCAGAAACCATGGCTCGATGCCTGAGTTCGAGGATAAATTCATCGGCGGCATGGTTGGGCGCGGTTATGAGCGCGAGTTCGCCGAGCGCTGCTTTGCGCAAATCAGGGGCTTTGGCTCCTATGGATTTCCGGAAAGCCATGCCGCGAGCTTCGCGCATCTCGTTTATATCTCGGCCTATATCAAGAAGCGCCATCCCGCCGCCTTCGCCTGCGCGCTGCTCAACTCGCAGCCCATGGGATTTTATGCGCCCGCCGAAATCGTCCGCGATGCGCAGGACCATCATGTCGAGGTGCGCCATGTGGATGTGAATTTCAGTGACTGGCACAACACGCTGGAACTTTCGCCCAGTGGCCTCGCCCTGCGCATCGGCTTCCGCCAGGTGGAGGGTTTCCGCGAGGAATGGGCAAACATGCTCAAGGATGCGCGCGGCAATGGCTATGGCGCGGTGGACGACATTGCCAAGCGGGCGAAGCTCTCGCGCCGCGCCCTCATCATCCTGGCCGAGGCCGACAGCTTCCAGTCGCTGGGCAAGGACCGGCGGGAAATTCTCTGGGCGGTGCGCCGCATTCCCGATGAGGAGGATCTGCCGCTGTTCGCCGCCTCCTATGTCGAGGAGCAGCCGGAAGAAGATATCGCCCCTCTGCCTGCCATGCCGATGAGCGAGCATGTGGTGGCGGATTACCAGATGCTGCGGCTGTCGCTCAAAGCCCATATCGTTTCTTTTTTGCGTGAGCTGTTGCGGAGCGAGAACGTCTCAAGCTGCGCGGAAATTCTCTCGGCCCGCGACGGCCAGCGCGCCAGCTGCGTGGGCGTGGTGCTCACCCGCCAGATGCCGGGAAGTGCGGGCGTCGTCTTCGTGACGCTGAGCGACGAGACGGGCGTTGCCAATGTGATCGTGTGGCCACGGATTTTTCCGCTCTTCCGCCGCGAGGTGATGGGCGCGCGCCTCATGCAGGTGAGGGGAAAGGTGCAGCGCGGCGACGGCGATGTGGTGCATCTTCTGGCCGAGCATATTGCCGACCGCTCCGACGATCTGGAACGCCTGTCCGAGGATGAACCGGATGCGCCCTCCTGGCGGGCCCAGGCCGCAAGCCTCCGCCGCCACCCCCGCAATGTGCGGACCATTCCGAAATCGCGCGATTTTCATTGACCGCCGCTCAAGGGCTCTCAGCCCGGAGAGCAAAATTCCTCAGCTGTGCAGTAGAGATTGAACGTCTAATAAGGTTGGTGCCTGTTCGTTCTGTTGCGGGACGAGGAGGCAGCTTCCTCCCAGACTTGAGGCCACCGGCTTGCTGGTGGCCTTTTTTTTATAGCTTCCGCCGCGCTTGCGCATCTGCGAAGGGCATGGTAATTATTCTATACTGAATTGATAGGGTATAAGATGTCACGCAAGCTTCCTCCGCTGAACGCACTCCGCGCCTTTGAGGCTGCGGCGCGCCACATGAGCGTGTCCCGCGCCGCTGAAGAACTGAACGTGACGCCCGCCGCCGTCAGCCACCAGATCAGGCTGCTGGAGGATCATATCGGCCTGCCCGTCTTCGCCCGCAGCGGCCGTGGCCTTGCCTTAACCGATGCCGGATCGGCGGGATTGCGGGAATTGCATGAAGGGTTCTCCAAGCTCTCCGCCGCCATGGACGCCATCGATTCGCTGGGCGAAACCGGAACGCTCAGCGTCAGCGTAGCGCCGTCCTTTGCGGCCAAATGGCTTTTGCCCAGGCTTGAAAGTTTTCAGCACCAGAATCCCGAGATCGATGTTCATGTCTCGGCATCCATGCAGCTTACAGATTTCATGAAGGATGGCGTGGATGTCGCCATCCGCTACGGCGCCGGCATCTACTCCAATCTCGCCGTCGAGAGGCTTCTCGCCGAGACGGTGATCCCGGTTTGCAGCCCGTCCTTCCTGCTGGCCAACGGCGCGATAAAAAAACCGGCCGACCTGATCGGCACGACCCTGTTGCACGATGACAGCCCGGACAATGATCCTTCCTGCCCGACCTGGGAAATGTGGCTTCGTGCCTCGGGCATCGCCAATTTCGACGCCACGCGCGGGCCGCGCTTCAACCAGTCAAGCCTGGTGATCGAAGCCGCGGTGCTTGGCCGTGGCGTGGCGCTGGCAAAGGCGGCTCTTGCCGCGCAGGACCTGCGGACGGGCCGCCTCGTGCAGCCCCTGTCCTCGGCGCAGGCGGTGGACTTTGCCTATTACATCGTTGCGCCCCGCGCCAAGCTCAACCTGCCCAAGGTCTCCCATTTCATCGCATGGCTTCGCGCCCAGGCCAGCCTGCACGACCTTCATCTGGAGGTCGCGTGATGCGTCATAAAACCCTCTGGTTCTTCCTTGCCGTCACAAGGCGCTTCGGCGAAGTGTTTGAACGGCTGGCCCGCCAGTCCCAAAACCGCGACGACGGCGAAACAGCCCGTGACGAACTCATGATGCGCCACGTTCTCCTGCCGCAACGTTCCATCTCCGCTGAAAGGCCCGCCCATGTCCGCCACGATTGAACCGCTGAGGTCGCAGGCCGCCGCCAACAGGATCGATCTCGAGGCGATCGTTTCAGGCCTCAGGCGCTCGCGCGAGGTGACGCACAATATCCGCCAGGGCGGCCGCATCCGCGAACTACCCTCGCCCGCCATCCTGATGAATGTGATGGACGGGCTGGTGACATCGCTGTTCCCGACCCATCTCGGGCCTCCGGGCCTGACCGATGATGAAGTCGATGTGTTCATCGCCAACACGCTGCAGACGGCCACAACGCGCCTGATCGAACAGGTGAGCCGCGGCCTCCTGTTCAATGCCGGCAATCTGACGCAGCAGGAGGCGCGCCAGCGCGCCCGCCGCATCGTCAATGCCTTTGCCGCGGAACTGCCCGCCATCCGTTCGCTTCTGGTCAGTGATCTGCGCGCCGGCTTTCAGCACGATCCGGCGGCGGAAAGCATTGCGGAGATTCTTCTGTGTTACCGCAGCACGACGGCGATCATGTATCATCGTATCGCCCATGCGTTGCATGGGCTGGGAGCGCGGCTCGTGGCGCGCGTCATTTCCGATATCTCGCATGGCACCACCGGCATCGACATTCACCCCGGCGCGCGGATCGGCGAGAGCTTCTTCATCGACCGGGGCACCGGCGTTGTGATTGGCGAAACGGCGGTGATCGGCAGCAATGTGCGCATTCATCAGGGCGTGACGCTGGGCGCCAGCGAATCGCTGGGAGATGCGGGCGAAGGACGCGCCCCGAACACGCCGCGCCACCCCATTCTCGAAGACAATGTTGTCGTTCATGCCGGAGCTACCATTCTGGGGCGTATCACGGTGGGCGCGGGATCGGTCATCGGCGGCAACGTGTGGCTCACCCGCAGCGTGCTGCCGGGCAGCATCATCACCCAGGCGGCCTCCACCAAAGGCGATGTGCAACTCTTGAAATAGCTTTGGCGTTCATCAGCGCCGTTGACTTCGCCCGCCGCCCGCGAAAATATCCGGACCGTTCAACCGGAGAGCTGGCTTTTGCCGAATTCCCGCGCCCATAGCGTGAAAATCTTGCGCGCCCGCCGGAGGCCGGTGCGTGCTGATTGAGCGCGATGGACCGCTTGCTGCGCTCGCCGCTGCGGCCAGCGCAGCGAGGGCGGGAACCGGGCAATCCATCATTGTCAGCGGCGAAGCAGGAGCGGGAAAGACCGCGCTGATCGATGCTTTTGCCAAATCAGATCCCGCCATGAAGGTGTTCCGGGGCGGTTCGGAGGCCCTGTTCACGCCGCGCCCGCTTGGGCCGCTGCGCGACATGGGGGTTGGCTTCGACCGCCATGTCGCCGAACTGCTTGACCGTATCGCCCCGCCGGAGGTGATTTTTCCGGCGGTGCTGAAAGCGTTGCAGGACAGTGCCAGGCTGCCCGTTCTTGTCTTCGAGGACGCACATTGGGCCGATGACGCCACGCTTGACCTGATCAAATATCTGGGACGCCGGATCGCTTACATGCGGGCGCTGATGATCGTGAGCTTCCGCAGCGAGGAAATAGGCCCCGATCATCCGCTGATGCAGGTGCTGGGCGACCTGCCTTCGGAGTCCGCGAAGCGCATTGCCCTTGAGCCACTGAGCGCCAACGGGCTCGCCGGCCTCACGCAAACATCGCCGGAGGAAGCCAGGGAACTTCACCGCATTACTGCAGGCAATCCGTTCTTCGCCACGGAGCTTGTGGCCAGCGGCGCGCTCGCGGCGCGCAAAGCCCCGGCTTCCGTGCGTGACGCGGTATGGGCGCGGCTGCAGCGTCTTTCTCCTGCGGAGCGCGGATTGCTCGAAGCGATCAGCATTGAGCCCGTGGGCAGCGAATCCTGGCTGGCGGATGCGCTGCTCGACAGGAACTGTGATGCGGTTCTGGAGAGTTGCGCGGATCGCGGCCTTCTCATTCGCGACGAGGAGGGCCGTTTTTGTTTCCGCCATGAGATTGCCCGCGCCGCCACGCTGGATCGCCTGCGTCCTTCGGCCCAAAAAATGCTGCACCGCCGCGCCTATGATGCCTTGAACGCGCGGGCCGCCATCCCGCTCAGCCGCCTTGTTCACCATGCCTCGGGCGCCGATATGGGAGAGAAGGTGCTGGAGCTGGCGGCACGCGCCGCGCAGGAGGCCATCCGGCTTGGCGCGCACCGGGAGGCCGCGCGCTATCTGGGCGCCGCCCTAGCCCACGCGAAAAATGCGCCGCCCGGTATCGCGGCCCAGCTTCACGAGGATTGGTCGGTGGAGGCCAGCCTGTCGCTCAAGATCGGCGAGGAGATCATCGCTGCCGCGATGGAGGCGGTGAGGTTGTGGCGCGAGGCGGGCCGCCCGGAAAAGGTCGCCAACATGCTCCGCTGGCTATCGCGTCTTCACTGGCTGCGCGGCGATTCGCCTGCCGCGGTGCGGTTTATCGAGGAGGCCCTGCAAGCCTTTGAAGGCGTCCCGCCCACGCGCGAACTGGCGATGATCTACAGCACGCGCGCCCAGCTTTACATGTTCAACGACCGCTTCGAGGAGGCGGGCCATTGGAGCCGCAAGGCGATTGCCCTTTCGGAAGCGCTCGGCGATCAGGAGACGCGCGTTCACGCATTGAACAATCTCGGCGGCTCGATGCTGTTTGCCGGCGATGGCGCGGGCAAGCCTTTCATGCAGGAGAGTCTCGACCTCGCACTGGCACACGGGTTTCACGATCATGCCAGCCGCGCCTATACGAATTTTATCGAATATGCGATCCTCGCCAAGGAGTTTGCTCTGGCCGAGCGCCTGCTGGGCGCGGCACTGGCATTCGCCAGCCAGCATGATCTTGATGGCGCCCTGCACATCTTGTCGGGCAGGCAGGCGCAGCTGAAGCTGGAGCAGGGAAAATTCCGCGAGGCGGAAGCAATCGCCTCGGCAGTTGTAACGCGCATCACCCTCGCCTTCATCGCCAAGCTGCCGGCGCAGATGGTGCTGGCGCGCGCCAAAATGCGGTTGGGGCATGATGGCGCTGCCGAGCTTCTTGAACAGCTCATGCAGGATGCCGTCGCCATCGGTGAGCAGCAGCATATCGTTCCGGCGCGGCTGGCTCTGATTGAATCCGCCTGGCTGCGCGGCGACGAGCAGGAGGCGCAAAGGCAGCTTGGCCTTTTCTCACAGCTCCATCTTGAGGGGATTGATGGCTGGGATCTTGGCGCGTTCGGGGCGTGGTGGAGCCGCTGCCGCATGGCGGTGCCCTTTCCGGCTGCGGCGGAGCGCATGGCGCCGCCTCGGCTGGCGGAATTCGAGAAGCGATTTGAAGAGGCTTTCGCAGCCTGGCAGGCACTGGGGCTTCCCTACGAGGCAGCGCTTTCGCTTCTGGGTGAACCCTCCCGCCTGCCGCAGGCCATTGCCATGCTGGACGAGATGGGGGCGGCTGCTGCAGCGGCCACGGCGCGGCGCATGGCGCGGGCTCAGGGCCTGCCGGTCTCGCCCGTGAAGGTGGCGAGAGGCCCCTACGGCAAGGCGCGGCAGCACCCGCTTGGCCTGACGGGCCGGCAGGCCGATGTGTTCCGCCTCCTGGCAGAGGGATTGAGCAATCAGGATATCGCCTCCCGGCTCGCCTGTTCGCCGCGCACCGTTGAAAACCATGTGACGGCGATCCTCGGAAAGCTCAATTCCTCCAGCCGCATGGATGTGATGCTGCGCCTGCGAAACGAACCCTGGCTTCTGGCGTGATCGGCAGGGAAAACGAAATCTAGGGGTTCCTACGGAAGGACCGGGGAAGCAGCCCGGGTAGTCTTCGTATTCGCGGGGGGCGGGAACGGAGAAGCATCATGACAATGGATCAGATGTTGATTTTTGACGGCAGGACGGTGAAGCCTGCCCAGCCGCCGCTCGGCGCAACCGCCAATTCGCGCGTTCATTATTTCTCTCCCACGCCTGGCATCTTCAAGCCCGGCGGTTGAGCGGCCCGCGCAGCCGCCGCTTTTCACATCAAGACAATTTTTCAATGGGAGAGGGACCATGTCCCGCGTGCAGGCGAATTTTGTTCTCGTTCTCGTGGCCGCCCTGTGGGGAACCGGCAATGTCGCGCAGCAATCGGTTCTCGAACATATCGGCCCGCTGCTGGCCAATGGCTTGAAATGCGCTTTCGCCATCCCGGTGCTGTTGCCGGTCATGCTGAAGGGCGGCCGCTCGCCCCGCGCGATGGATCGAGAGGGATGGCTGCTCGCCGCCCTCATCATGACAAGCTACGTGTTGGGGACGACAGGCTATCAGGCAGGCTTTGCTTTCACCTCGGTATCCAATGCGGGTTTCATGGTGAACACGGCAACCGTGCTGACGCCAATTTTCTCATGGTGGCTGCTCAAGGAAAAGCCGACGCGCTGCATGTTCCTCGCCGCCGTCATGACATTCGCCGGCGTGTTTTTCATTGGCGGGGGATCGCTTGGCAGTTTCAGCCTCGGCGATGTGATCTGTCTGGGAACAGCCTTCTGCTTCGCCATCTGGATGATCTGCCTTGGCGAGTTCGTCAGGCTTTATGGCCGCGCCGGGTGGATAACGATGCTGCAGTTTAGCGCGACCGCGATTGTCTGCGTTGGCGGATCTTTCGCCGTCGAACCCATATCCATGACAGGCATAGTCGCGGCTTTACCCCTGTTGATTTTCCTTGGCGTGATCGACACGGGTTTCGCGGCCTGCCTGCAGGCCTATGCGCAGCGCCATACATCGGCAACGGAGGCCGCCGTGCTGGTGAGCGCAGAAGCGATATTCGGCGCTGCCGCGGCCTATCTCATTCTCAATGAGCATCTGGGCAGCCTGGCGCTGGTTGGCGCGCTGATGGTGATGGCGGGAATTTTCATCGTGCAACTCTTTCCCGCCCGTTCGCAAAACCAGTTTACCCCAGCCGAAGCTGCTCGAAATCCGGCCTAACTTTGAGTGTTCCGGGGCTTGAGCCTGCGCAGCAGGCGGAAGGCCAGCCACATGAAGGCGATGACGAGAGCCAGCGCGGCCATGGGTGCGGCCAGTGCCAGAATGGACAGGACGAGTGATCCTCCAAGTTCAGACGTGGCAAGAACCATGTTTCCGAGCCCGGCCGTCAGCACGGTTGAATGGGCGCGGAGCGCTGCAGAGGCACCCTGCGTCATGGCCGCAGCTCCTCCGCCTGCGATGATGGCCAGCGACCATTTCAGCATCGGCGTCATGTCGGTCATGACGGCGGCGGACACGGCAATGCCTGCCGCGACCGCCCCCGGTGTGGCGACGGCGTCGAGCAGATTGTCGACCGCCGGAATATAGAAGGCGGCGATTTCCGCCAGCGCGGCTACCGATAGCATCGCCAGCGCCGGCAACGTTCCAAGCCACGCGAAGCCGTCGCTGAGCGGAAGATGGCCGAAATTCGCGGCAACGCTCAGGGTCAACAGAGGAATGAACACCCTGAAGCCCGTTGCCGCCGCAAGGCCTATGCCAAGGCCGACAGGAAGAAGCAGGTTTGGATCAAGCATCATAACCTCCAGCGAAGAGGAAGCAGAGTGTAACACTTTCGCGGTGAACGCGCTCTGATACCACGGGCGTCACCGCATAGTTTCCCTTACGGAGGTTGCGAGCAATGGTTGTAGCGTTTTCCATGTGCGCCAGTGTGGCCGAAGCAACAATAGACAAATGAAATGAAAGTGCCATCATGGGCTTCGTGAGGGAGCGTCCGGCTCTTAGAAAAAGAAACATCGAGGGAGTGTAATCATGAAGAGTATCCGCCGGCTGGCGATCTCCGCTGCATGTCTTGCCATGCTGGCGGGTGCGCCGCTGAAAGCTCAAGCCGCCGATCTCGGCGCCAAGGACCAGGCCATCAAGCTGGTGATCAATGAATGGACGGGCCAGCATGTGACGACCCACATCGCCGGGCACATTCTGGAGAAGATGGGCTACAAGGTCGAATATGTGACGGGAGGATCCTTCCCGCAGTTTTCAGGCTTGGCCGATGGCTCGCTCGACGCGACGCTTGAAATCTGGATGAACAATGTCGGCGATATTTTCCCGAAGGTTCTTCAGGAAGGAAAGATCGATGATATCGGCCAGCTTGGCCTGAAAACGCAGGAAGGCTGGATCTATCCGAAATACATGACGGAGGTTTGCCCGGGCCTGCCCGACTGGACGGCACTGATGAAGCCCGAATGCGTTCAGGCGCTGAGCACGCCGGATACCTTCCCCAATGGCCGCCTTCTTGACTATCCCGCTGACTGGGGATCGCGCGCCGCGCAGATCGTCAAGGACAATGACATGCCTTACACCGCCGTGCCGGCAGGTTCGGAGGGTGCGGAAGTTGCCGAACTCGAATCCGCAGTAGCAGCCAAAAAGCCTTTGCTCATGATGTTCTGGGCGCCGCATTTCGTGTTTGCGGAAGTGGATGTGGATTGGGTGAAGCTGCCGCCCTGCAAGTCGCAGGACAATGCGCACTGCATCAATCCGCCGGAGGTTCACAAGGTTGTTTCCAAGGACTTCAAGAACAAATGGCCTGCGGCCTATGCGTTTCTGAAGAGCTTCCAGATGGACGCCACGGAACAGCAGAAGATGATTCTGGCCATCGACAAGAAGGGCCAGGACATTGATGCCGTCACCCAGGCCTGGGTGGACGCCAACCCGTCAGTCTGGGAAGGCTGGACCAAGGCCGCTCTCGGGCAATGATTGTCGTGCGGGAGGCCGGAAGGCGTCCTGCCAAAGGAAAGTCCTGACGTCTGATGGACAATAACTCCGTCAAGCTGTCGTGCCGAAACCTGTGGAAGGTCTACAGCACGCAGTCCGCGCCATTTGGCCGGGATGACGCCGTCTTCTCTGGCGCCCGCGAAGAGGTTCGCGGCCGCCTGCGACAGGGTGGCCACATCCCGGCTGTGATGGACGCGAATTTCTCGGTTCATACGGGCGAGATTTTCGTCATCATGGGCCTCTCGGGCTCTGGCAAGTCCACCCTCGTGCGCTGCCTTTCACGGCTGATCGAACCGTCGGCCGGCGAGGTGCTTCTTGATGGCGAGGATCTTCTGGCCGCCAATCCGAAACGGCTGATCGAGCTGCGCCGGAAGTCCATGGGCATGGTGTTCCAGCATTTCGGCCTGCTGCCGCATCTCACCGTGCTGGATAACGTGGCCTTTCCGTTGCGTGTGCAGGGCCAGCCACTCAAGGAGCGCCATCAGCGCGCACGGGAAATGGTGGAACTCGTGGGGCTGGCGGGCCGTGAAAAGGCCTTTCCGCATGAGCTTTCGGGCGGTCAGCAGCAACGCGTCGGCATTGCGCGGTCGCTGGCGGTGGGTCCTGGCCTGTGGTTTCTCGATGAGCCGTTTTCAGCGCTTGACCCGCTGATCCGCCGCCAGATGCAGGATGAATTCCTGCGCCTGCAAAAAAAGCTGCACAAGACCATCGTGTTCATCACCCACGACATTCAGGAAGCGTTCCGTCTGGCCGACCGCATTGCGGTGATGCGCCAGGGCGAAATCATCCAGCTCGGAAAGCCCACCGACATTTTGCGCAATCCCGCCGATGAATATGTGGCGAAATTCGTCGAGGATATTTCGCTGGTGAGGCAGGTACGGGCGGCCGATCTCATGTCGGCAGCCAGAGATGACGTCAGCAATGCGGCGACCGTCACGCCTGATGCCACAGTCGAGGATCTGCTTGCCCATCTGGCGCGCGGCGCAAAAGCGTTTCAGGTCGCTGACAGGGATCACGTGCAGGGCTCGATTGACGCAAAATCGGTGCTTGCCGTCCTTGATCGTGACCGCGAGCGGCGGCATTGACCGAGATCGCCCAAAGCCTTCCGATTGCGCGGCAACGCGACCGCGATCTGATGATCTGGCTCGCGGTGCTGGCCTTCACGATCATATGCCTTCTGGCGCGCAATACCCTGCCATGGCTTGCCGTCTATCCGCCGGACTGGGTGCTTTCGATTGCCAATGCCATCGACAGCTTCAGCACCGCTGCGGCGCAATTCGTGGCCCCCGTCACCCGAAGCTTCACATGGGCGATGGATTTTCCGATGCGCGGCGTGCAGGCGGCTTTGCAGTGGACGCCCTGGCCCGTGATGTTCGGGCTGATCGGGCTGATTGCGCTCGGAAGCGGTGGCTGGCGGCTATGCCTCTTCGCGATTGCCACGCTCGCCTATCTGGTGATCGCCGGATATTGGCGGCAAAGCATGAACACGCTGGCGCTGGTGCTGCTGGCGGTGCCGATGTCGGTGGCGATCGGTTTCTTTCTCGGCGTGCTGGTGCACCGGGTTCCACGGTCGCGCGCAATCGTCGAAGCCATGCTCGACCTGATGCAGACCATGCCCGCCTTCGCCTATCTGATCCCGCTGCTGCTGCTGTTTGGGTTTGGCCCTGTCGTCGGCCTGATCGCCAGCGCGCTTTACGCGGTGCCCCCGATGGTGCGCAACACGGCGCTGGGCTTGCAGCGCGTGCCATCGGACATTGCTGAATCCGGGGTGATGAGCGGCTGCACCTCGCGCCAGCGCTTGTGGATGGTGGAAGTGCCAAGCGCGATGCCGCAGATTCTGGTCGGCATCAATCAGGCTACCATGTATGCCTTCAGCATCGTGATCATCGCGGCCTTCATCGGCGGCTTTGATGACATCGGCTGGGTGGTTCTGTCCTCGATGCGGCAGGCGGCCTTCGGCCAAAGCCTTCTGTCGGGCCTCGCCATTGCGCTGATGGCCATGGTGATGGACCGCATTACCCTCGGATATGCGCAGGGCGGCAACGCACCTGCATGGCTGACACCGCGATTGTTCTGGATCGCCGCCGCCCTGCTGCTTGGCTTGGCGATCATGCTCAATATCGCAGGCGTGGGGCTTGCGATTCCCTTCGCGGATCAGCGCGGGCTGATCAATGTGGAAGCGCTCAATCAATGGGTGCTGGGCCTCGTGGCGCGCTATGCCACGCCGCTTGAAACCTTCAAGAACAACTTCCTTTATTTCGTCATTGTGCCGCTGCGCATCGGCATGATCCGTGGCGTGACACCAATGTCCTGGGGCATTGCGCTGACGCCAACGGTGATTGCCGTTTATGCCGCGATCATCGCCGGGGCGGCGGGCCTGCTGGCGGCGCGCTTCAGCTGGCGGCCGGCCGTGGCGGTGATCTTCGCAGGCCTCGTCTATTTCTTTGGCCTCAACACATTTCCGTGGCCCGCCCTGATTCTGGTGATCGTAACGCTTGCGTGGACATGCGCGGGGCGCAACACCGCGATCTTCGCGTTTCTGAGCTGCCTTTTCATTCTCGTTCTCGGCCTGTGGAAGCCGTTCCTGCAGACGTTCTATCTCTGCTTTATCGCCACGGTGCTGTGCCTGCTAATCGGTGGCGCGCTGGGCCTCTGGGCGGCGCACAGCGACCGGGTGTCGAAGATCTTGCGGCCCATCAACGATGCGCTGCAAACCATGCCGCAATTCGTGTTCCTCATTCCGGCGCTCATGTTCTTCAAGGTCGGCGAACTCACCGCCCTCATTGCCATCATGCTCTATGTGATCGTGCCACCGATCCGCTATGTCGAAATCGCCATACGGCAGGTCCGCACAGATTGCATCGAGGCGGGGCAGCAGAGCGGCTGCACGCCCGCGCAACTTCTGTTTCACGTCAAGCTGCCCCTTGCCTTGCCGGTGATCATGCTGGGCCTCAACCAGACGATCATGGCCGCCCTCTCGATGGTGGTAATCGCCGCGATGGTCGGGACGACCGATCTCGGCCAGCAGGTCTATATTGCGCTGGGCAACGCCAATGCGGGGCTTGGCCTGATCTCGGGCCTCGCCATCGCACTGGTGGCCATGGTGGCCGACCGTATCATCCGCGGCTGGCATGCACGCCGCGAAGGCGCTGCGCAGGATTCAGCCCTCGCCGGGCATTGAATCTCACCAGGCGGTGTAGCCGCCGTCGATCACATAATCCGCGCCGGTAATGGCGCTGGCCTCATCTGCGGCAAGGAACACGGCAGCGGCAGCGATTTCCCCGGCCCGTCCAAGCCTGCCCACGGGATGCCGCCGTTCGATCTGGTCGCGGATCTCCGCGCCATCGCTTTGGAGATCGAACCAGTTGAGCAGCATGGGCGAGGCGATATAGCCGGGGGAGATCTGGTTGCAGCGGACACCGGGCGCCGTGCGGGCGAGATGAAGTGCTGTCGATTTGGTGAGCATGCGCACGCCGCCCTTGCTGGCCGTGTAGGCAGCGCTCATGCCATCGGCAACCTGCCCCAGCACCGAGCCGATATTGATGATCGCGCCGTTGCCCTGTGGCCGCATCACGGGGATCACGGTCTTGCAGCCGAGAAATGTGCCGTCGAGATTTACTGCCAGTGTTTTCTCCAGCGTGGCGGGCGGACAGGTTTCAATCGTATCGCCCTCAAGGGAAATTCCAGCCGAATTGACCAGAACGTCGATCCGTCCGTGTTTCGCAGCCGTCTTCCGCACCAGCGCCTGCCAATCATCCTCCCGCGTGACATCCATTGGCTCTACACCGGAGACAGGTGTGAGATCGGCGCCGATCACCGTTGCGCCTTCTGCGGCGAACCGGGCTGCAATGGCCGCGCCGATGCCTGAGGCCGCGCCGGTGACGATGGCAATCTTTCCGCGGAGTTTCATGCCGTCATGCCTCCGTCAATCGTATATTCTGCGCCAGTGGCGAATGAGGCCTCAGGCGAACAGAGCCACGCCACGAGGCCTGCAACCTCCTCCGGCGCGATGAGCCGCCCGATGGGCTGTGAGGCATTCCATTGCTGTTCTGTCGAGTGTTTCGCGCTCTTGAAAAAGTCCGAAACCATCGGCGTTTCGACAACGCCGGGATGAACGGAATTGCATCGGACGGGATAGGATTGCCGGGCGCAATAGACAGCGATTTCCTTGCTGAGCGTGCGCACCGCCCCCTTGCTGGTATCGTAGGCCGTCAGCAGCGGATCGCCCTTCATGCCCGAAACGGAGGACAGGTTGACGATCGATCCAGCTCCGCTCTCCCGCAGAAGCGGCAGCATGGCCTGGCAGCCGAAGAAGGTGCCGTTCAGATTGACGGCCATGAGCTTGCGCCATTGCGCGAGGGAGGTATCCTCGACAGTGCCTTCAAACAGGATACCCGCGCAATTGACGAGGCTGTGCAGCCTGCCATGCCGCGTCCTGACATCTGCCGTCAAGGACTGCCACTGATCATGACGGGACACATCCAGCCCGATCCAGGTGATGAGCGAACTCTCAAACCCTTTTCCCGGCGAGTGGAGATCGGCGGCAAGGACGCGCGCGCCTTCCGATGCAAAACGCTCGCAGCAGGCGCGGCCGATCCCCGAACTGCCGCCCGTCACCAGCACAATCCGGTCTTTGGAAGCCAATCCCCGTCCCCCCGAAAAACTGTTGGGGCATCATTTCTTTTATTAAGTAATCGGTCAATAAAAACCTTGTGCACTGCCAGGACCCGATTTAACTTCGGTGCAAGCAAGGGAGAACTAGGTGCCGAAATTCGATGTGGTCATCGTCGGAGCAGGATTTGCCGGCATGTACATGCTGCATCGCGTCCGCCAGCTCGGCCTGTCGGCGGTGGTGATCGAGAAGGGAAGCGGCGTTGGTGGAACATGGTTCTGGAACCGCTATCCCGGCGCGCGCTGTGACGTCGAGAGCCTGAGCTACTCCTATTCTTTCTCCAATGAATTGCAGCAGGAATGGGAATGGTCGCACCGCTATGCGACACAGCCGGAAATCCTGCGCTATGCCAACCATGTGGCGGACCGCTTCGATCTCCGCCGTGATATTCTCTTCAACACGGCGGTGAAATCGGCGGCATTTGACGAAAAGAACTCTGACTGGGAGGTGAAGGCCGAAGGCGGCGGCCTATTCCGGGCGCATTATCTGGTAATGGCGACGGGATGCCTTTCGGTCCCAAAAGCGCCGGACCTTCCCCATCTCGGCGAATTCAAGGGCCGGATTCTCCACACCGCGGACTGGCCGGATGAGATGGATTTCACCGGCCTGAATGTCGGCGTGGTCGGAACGGGGTCATCCGGCATTCAGTCTATTCCTCTCATCGCGCGGCAGGCGAAGCACCTGACGGTGTTTCAGCGCACGCCAAATTATTCCATCCCCGCCTGGAATGGCCCGCTGAAGGCCGAGGAGCAGAGGGAGATGAAGGCCAGATACAATGAGCTTCGCGACAAGTCTCGCAATTCGCTTTCGGGCGATTATGCAGACGAATGCGTGGTGTCGATCCTTGATCTCACCGATGAACAGCGCGAGACGGAGTTTGAAAAGCGCTGGCTTGAGGGCGGCTTCAACTATCAATACGCCTTTATCGATCTCATGACCTCGGAAGAGGCCAATGAGCTGGCGGCGGAATTCGTCCGCAGGAAAATCCGCGCCACGGTGCGCGACGCCAAAACCGCCGAGCTCCTGTGCCCCAAGAATCATGCCTTCGGCGCCAAGCGGCTGTGCGTCGATACGGATTACTACGAAACTTTCAACCGGGACAACGTATCGCTGATCGACCTCAAGGCCGATCCGATCCATGACTTTGTATCCGATGGCATCCGCACCGTGCGGAAATGCATTCCGCTGGATGTGCTGGTGCTCGCCACCGGCTTCGATGCGATGACCGGCGCGCTGTCAAAAATCGATATCCGGGGGCGCGGTGGCGTTGCGCTGAAAGATCGCTGGCGAGATGGGCCCAAGGCCTATCTCGGGCTGGCGGCGGCGGGGTTTCCAAACCTGTTTATGATCACCGGGCCAGGAAGCCCCTCCGTGCTGGCCAATGTGCTGGTCGCCATCGAGCAGCACGTGGAGTGGATTTCCGGTCTTCTCGCCTTCGCACGGAAGAACAAGGTGACAGTGATCGAGGCGGATGCGGACGCGCAGGAAGACTGGGCGCGGCATGTGACGGAGGGCGCAGCGAAGACGCTCTATATGAAGGCAAACTCCTGGTATCTTGGCGCCAATGTGCCCGGCAAACCGCGCGTCTTCATGCCCTATGCCGATGGCGTCAGCACCTATGGCAGGATTTGCAGCGATGTGGCCGCGAAAGGTTACGATGGCTTTCATCTGTCATAGATTGCCAATTCCCACCTGGAGACACGCATGCCGAAACTAGGCCAGGAACCGATCCGCCGCCGGCAGATGATCGAGGCGACGATGGCATGCATTCGGGCCGAGGGCGTGAACCGCGCCACCATGCAACGCATCGCCAAGCGCGCCGGCCTGACCTCGGGGCTCATCGTTCATTACTTCACCGACAAGGCAGGCCTCTTTGAAGCCGTTTACCGCGAACTCTATCGCTCCCTGTCGGAAATCACGCGCGAGCGGCTGAAAGCCGCTGACACGCCGCAGGAGCGGCTGAATGCCATTCTGGACTCGCAGCTCTGCAACGAGATGCTGCAGCCCGACATCATGGCGACGTGGGTGGCGCTGTATTCGCTGATCCCCGAAAGCCCGGCACTGGCGAGGCTCGAGCGCGCCTATGAACGGCGCATCGAAAGCAACCTCATCGCCAATTTGCGCGGCCTTGGCCTCTCGAAAGCTGAGGCACGCAACATTGCGGAGGAACTGATGTCGCTGATCGACGGGTTGTGGCTGAATGTTCTCTCGCGGATCGGCGTGACGCCCGTCAAGGCGCGGAACATCCTGAAGCGCTATGTCGCGGCGCGAATTCCCGTCATTCACTGAGGGCACGCAATGGTCGACGGATTTTGTGATCCGCAGTTTTCCCGTGTGAGGGACGCTTTCGCGTCAAACCTGGCATCCGGCCTCGAACATGGCGGGGGCGTTTCGGTCGTGGCGGGTGGCCGCACCGTCGTTGACCTGTGGGGCGGCCATGCGGATGCGGCCCGCCAGCGCGCGTGGCAGCGCGACACATTGGTCAATGTGTGGTCGGTGACCAAGGGCATCATGGCCATTGCCATGGCGATGATGGTTGAGCGTGGAAGGCTGGACTATGCCGCGCCTGTTTCACGCTGGTGGCCGGAATTTGCACAAGGCGGCAAGAGCGGCCTCACGCTTGATCTTGTCCTCTCCCATCAGGCGGGCCTCAACGGGCTTTCGGTTCCGATGGCGGAGGCCGGGCTTTATGCGTGGACGCCTTATGCCGATGCACTGGCCGCCATGGCGCCGCTGTGGGAGCCCGGCACGCATTGCATCTATCACACCCTGTCCTTCGGGGCTCTGACGGGAGAAATCCTGCGCCGCGTGGATGGCCGCAGGCCCGGGCAATTCGTCCGCGAGGAGATTGCAAGGCCGCTGGGCATTGAGTTCCACATCGGGCTTCCCGAGAGCGAAGAACCGCGCGTGGCTGAGATGAGCGAGGGTGAGGGCGCGTCGAGATGGATCAAGGCTGTGCAGGAGTCGCCCTTTCCACACAGCTGCCGCAACCCGGTTCCGCGTGCCCTTGCACCCAATGACCGTGCGTGGCGGGCAGCAGAAATTCCGGGCGGTAACGGGCACGCCACGGCGCGTGATCTCGCAGCGATCTATGGAACGCTGGCGGGCGGTAGCGGCAAAGGGCTTCTCTCGCCCGAAATGATCAGGGAAGCATCGCGTCCGCGTGTTCGCGGCTGGGATGGAAGTTTCGCAGCGCCCGCAGCATTCGCGGCGGGATTTCAGATTGAGGAGTCGCTCGGGCTCGGCCGCAGCGCCGCCTTCGGCCATAATGGCTGGGGCGGCTCCATCGGCTTTGCCGATCCCGAAGCTGGGTTCGGCTTTGGCTGCGTCACCAATCTGATGCTCGCCGCTGATGATGCGCAGGACCCGCGGCAGAAAGCGCTGGTGGATTCCGTCTATGCCTCACTCTGAAGAAGTCCGTACGCGTCAATCCGCACCAGAAAATCCGGCAGCTTGTCGCGGCCGAGATCGAGGCAGCCGATTTGTCCCATGAAATTATCAAGCTCGCTGCGCAGAATGCCGATCGCCTGGTTTACACCCTCAAGGCCCTGCGCCGCCGCACCATAGAGCGTCGGCCTGCCTTGAAAGACGAAATCGGCGCCGAGACAGAGCGCCGTCAGAATATCAGAACCGCGCCGGATGCCGCCGTCCATCATGAGCGGTACATCTCTGCCCACGGCGCGCCGCAACATCGGCACCATGGCAAGCGGCGCAACCGAGCGATCATACTGCCTACCGCCATGGTTCGAAATATAGAGACCGTCAGCGCCGAGGCGCAGCGCCATGAGGGCGTCCTCCGGATGCATCACGCCTTTGACGATGAGCTTGCGCGGCCAGAGATCGCGGAAAAGCTTGAAGTGATCCCATGTCTGCACGGCAAAGGAATGGCTGTTGGCGAATTGCGCAACCTGAACCGGCGTTATGCCCACCGGAGCATATGGCGCCCAGTTTTTCATGACGGGCAAACCGCCGGTGCGGAGATAGTCCAGCGTCCAGCCAGGGTGGCAGAAGCCATCCCAAATCAGGCCCGGCGAAATTCTCAGTGGGAAATCAAATCCGTTGCGCAGATCGCGTTCGCGCTTGCCGGCGATGGGAATATCGATCGTCACCACCAGAGCCTGGCATCCCGCCCGTGCGGCACGCGCAATCAAATCCCTGGTGATCCCGGCATCGACAGCGGCATAAAGCTGATACCAGACATTCTCCGGCGCAATCGCCGCTGCCTCCTCGATGGACGAGGTGCTGGTGCCCGACATGATATAGGGAATCCGCGCCTCGCGTGCCGCCGCTGCCAGCATGAGATCGGCGCCGGGGCGAAAGAGCCCGGCATATCCCGTTGGGGCGATGCCGAACGGCGAGGCGTAGATTTGGCCAAACAGGTTTTGCTGCTGTTGCCGCTGGGAAACATCAAGCATGTAGCGCGGCAAAAAGCGGTAGGCATCGAAAGCCTGTTCATTCTCCCGCAGGCCGCGTTCATCGCCCGCCCCGCCATCGATCCAGTCAAACAGGATTTTCGGCAGGCGCGCCTTTGCACGCTCGCGCAAATCCGAGATCGAAACAGCTGGCTTCACCATACCCTCAGCCCGTCGTCTGTTCCTTGTTATGCTGAAAAACGCTGTTGTGAGGAAGGTGCAAAAATGAAAAGCTTTGGCGATAGTTCCAGCGCGTGGGCAGTGACATGACAGCGAAGATATCTCAGGATTTGTCAGGCCGCGTTGCGCTTGTCACGGGCGCCAGCCGCGGCATGGGGCGGGATGCGGCAATCGCACTGGCGGCGCGCGGCGCCAGGGTGCTGGGTGTGGCGCGTGACCGTGAACAGCTGGCAACGCTCGCAGACACTCCCGGCATCACCACGATGGTGGCGTCGCTGGCCGAACCCGGCGCCTGTGCGCAGGTCTTCGCCGCAGCACGTGATTTGGGGCCAGTGACCCTTCTCGTTCATGCGGCGGGGCGCGGCGGCTATATGGACAAGCCGATTTTCGACGAGTCGCTCAGCAGCTGGCGCGAAACCATGGCCATCAATTTGGACAGCGCCTTCGAGCTTTGCCATGTCGTGTCGCGCGACATTCGTGAAGAGAAATGGGGCCGCATTGTTTTGATCAGTTCCACCGCTGGCGAAGTGGGCGCACCCTCGATGTCGCCTTATTGCGCGTCGAAGCACGGCGTCATCGGCCTGATGCGCTCGGTGGCGCAGGATCTGGCGCCGGTTGGCGGCACCTGCAATGCAATCCTGCCCGGCTGGGTGCGCACCGACATGGCGGAGCGCGATGCCGAAGTGGAAGCCGAGCGCCGCAAGATGACGGTTGAAGCCGTGTGGGCGGAGCGCGCGGCTGCCAATCCTGCGGGGCGCATCGTACGCGTCGATGAAGTGACGTCAACGATCACCTTCCTCGCCAGCCCTGCATCAAGCGGCATCAACGGGCAGGCCATCACCGTGTCGCTTGGAAGCCTGTGGTGATGAACTATGATTTCATCATTGCGGGCGGAGGCTCAGCAGGCTGCGTGCTGGCAAACCGGCTGAGCGCCGATCCGGCCAACAAGGTTCTGCTGATCGAGGCCGGGTCCGGGCGGCGCAGCATTTTCGTGAGCATGCCGACCGCCAACGGATTTATTTTCGGCAGGCCCGCCTATGACTGGGCCTATCGCACCGAGCCGCAGGCGGAAATGTTCGGCCGCCAGGTCTATTGGCCGCGCGGGCGGCGGCTGGGCGGATCATCCACCATCAATGGCATGGTTTATATTCGTGGCAACCCCGCGGATTATAACGGCTGGCGGCAGCGTGGCCTCGATGGCTGGTCTTATGCCGATGTGCTGCCCTATTTCAAACGTCTCGAGCACAGCCATCGCGGTGACAATGAATTTCACGGCACTGGTGGGCCACTGCGCACCAGCTTTGCCGGTGGCGCCGCACCGATTGACCTCGCTTTCCTCGAAGCCGCCGCGCAGGCGGGATACCGCCGCAATCCGGATTTCAATGCCGAGCGGCAGGAAGGCTTTGGCATCTATGATGTGAGCGTCAGCGGCGGCAGGCGGAGTGATGTGGCCGAGGCCTATATCCGCCCCTTTCTGTCGCGCAAGAATCTCACCGTGATGACGGGCGCGGCATGCGAGCAGATTATCCTGAACAAGGGGCGCGCGGTCGGCATGAGAGTGCGGCGTAACGACCGCGTGGAGGAGATCATGGGCGGCGAGATCATCTCTGCCCTGGGCGCAATTTCCTCGCCGCATCTGCTGATGGTCTCCGGCATCGGGCCTGAAGACGATCTGAAGCGCGCCTCAGTTGATGTCGCGCTGAATCTGCCCGGCGTAGGCGCCAATCTCAGCGATCATCTGGATCTGCCGGTGAAATATGAAACGAACGATCCACTAGCCACTTTTGACCGCTATCAGCGCATCGATCGCGGTGTAATGCTGGGTCTCAAATATCTTCTCACCAAATCGGGGCCGGGCGCGCATCCCTTCTGGAGCTGTGGCGCATTCAAATCCTTTGATCCCGATGGCGCGCCGGAATTGCAGTTTTTCTTCACGCCCATGCTGTTGATCGAGGATCCCAAGAGCCACCGCAAGAAAGCGGCCAGCGGCTATCAGATCGACATCAATCAGATGCGCCCCGACAGCCGCGGCGTGATCCGCCTCCGGTCAAATCGCATGGCCGACCCGCCGCTGATCGATCCGCGCTATCTCAGCGAGGAAAAGGATCGCCGCGAAATGGTGGAAGGCGTGCGTGCGGCGCGCGAGATTGGCGAACAGGAGGCGTTCCGTCCCTATCGCAAGGCAGAGATCGGGCCGGGGCCCGCGATCCAGTCGGACAGCGATATTCTCGACTATATCCGGCGCAATGCGATTTCCGGCTATCATCCCGCCTGCACCTGCAAGATGGGAACCGGTAGCGACTCGCTCGCCGTGGTGGATGCAACACTGAAGGTGTATGGCATCGAGAATCTCCGGGTGGTTGATGCGTCGGTGATGCCGGTGCTGGTAACCGGCAATACCAACGCGCCCACCATCATGATCGCCGAAAAGGCGGCCGACATGATCCTGGGCAAGCCACCACTACCCCGGGCCAGCGCCGCATAAAGTCAACACAGGATTTCGCCATGATCATCGACATCGGAAAAACGCTGAAGGCAAAGATATATGGGGAAAAGGCAGTCTTCGGCCCATGGGTGGGGATTGCCGATCCGAATGTGATGGAAGTCCTAGCGCGGCTGGCGTTTGATTTCCTGCTGGTGGACGCTGAACATTCCGCCATTGATGCGAAAGGCCTGAGCGCGCTTCTGCCCGCCGCCGATCTCTATAAAATGCCGGTGATATTCCGTCCCACCACCATGGCGGCGGGCGAAATGAAAACGGCGCTCGATTCCGGCGTAGCGGGACTCATGATTCCCATGGTGGAGACGGCCGAGCAGGCGCGGGAAATCGTCAGCATCTGCAAATATGCGCCGCTTGGCAGCCGTGGCGTTGGCCCGTGGCGCGCTTCCGGATTCTACGACGGGTTTGAGGATTATCTGCGCGAGGCCAATGCGGCGACCACGCTGATCGTCCAGATTGAAAGTGCCGAGGGCCTTGCCAATGTGGAAGAGATATCCGCCGTCGAGGGCGTGGACATGCTGTTCGTGGGGCCGGCTGATCTTTCAAGTTCGCTTGGCCTTCCGATCGGCGGCATGAGTGACAGGCTGGTTGAGGCCTTCTCCCGCGTCGTTCATGCCGCGAAGGCGCACGGCAAGAGGGTGTCGATTGATCTGACATCCGTTGACCGTTTGCCGGCGTTGCGCAAGATCGGCTTTTCATTGTTCACTTGCGGATCGGATATGGATTTCATCAAGCAGGCCGGGCAGCGCCTGCTGATGGACCTGTCTGCCGCATCCGGAGATTGAGGCTTTGTCCCGCCTTTCCGAATTGGCTGCCATCGTCGGTGAGCGGCATGCCGTGGCGGGTGAGGAGCTTCGCGCGCGGCCACAGGACTTCTGGAACAATATGCCCACCGTGGCGCTTGGCCTCGTGAAGCCCGGATCGGTTGCCGAAGTCTCCGCTGTTCTTGCCTATTGCGATCGGCATGCGCAGCCCGTCATCGTCGAGGGCGGCCGCACCAATCTTGTCCACGCCACGCGCGGCACACCCGAGACATTGCTCATGTCAATGGAGCGTTTGAACACGATTGCGCCTCCCGATGCGGATGGCATGACGGTGGAAGCCGAAGCCGGTGTCATTCTCGAGACTCTGCAAAATAAAGTCCAACAAGCCGGTCTGCGGTTCGGCCTTGATCTGGGCGGGCGCGGTAGCGCCATGGTGGGTGGCCTGCTGTCCACCAATGCTGGCGGTTTTCAAGCCATGCGCTACGGTGTGGCGCGCGATCAGGTTCTTGGGCTTGAATGTGTGCTGGCCAACGGAACGGTGCTGAGCCATCTTGTCCCCTATACCAAGGATAATACCGGCTACGATCTGCGGAATCTGTTCATCGGCGCCGAAGGCACGCTGGGCGTGATCACAAAGGCGGTGCTCCGCCTCCATCCCTTGCCGCGCACCGTGAATACGGCACTTCTGGCATTTGACAGTTTTGTCGGCGTGACGGCCGCCTTGCGGTCAATGCGCGAAAATCTTCAGGGCACGCTGTCGTCCTTCGAAATCATGTGGCGAGAGTTCTATGATTTCAACGTCGAAGCGCTGTGCCCCGCTTCCCCGCCGTTGCCGATTGGCTCTCCCTTTTATGTGCTGTGCGAAGCCGAAGGGTTCAGCGAGGAAGCGGATGCGGAAAGATTTGAAGCCGTCATGGCGAGCTTGCTGGAAGAAGGCTACGCCGCTGATATCGTCGTGGCGCAGTCCTCCCGCCAGCGCGGCGAGCTGTGGCGGATCCGGGAAGAGTTTGAGCCGGAGGTCAAATTCTTCCAGACCATGATCGATTTCGATATTTCCCTGCCGATCTCGGCCATGGAACAATTCGCGAGGGATGCGGAGGCGCTGCTGGCGCGGGATATTCCGGAAAATCTGGGCCTGCACATCATCGGCCATCTGGGAGACGGAAACCTGCATGTGACCACGGGGCTCACATCACCGGAACGGAAGCCCGAGGTGCAGCGGCTCATCTATGGGCTGATCGCCCAATACCGGGGATCGATTTCCGCCGAGCACGGCATCGGGCTGGCGAAGAAAAACTATCTCGGCCATTCCCGCAGCGCCGGTGAAATCGCCGCCATGCGGGCCATCAAGGCGGCGCTTGATCCCAACGGCATCCTGAATCCCGGCAAGATATTCTGAACTTTCAGGCGATGTCTTCGCCAAGCGGGCGGTAAAAGCCCGCGGCTGTGATCGGAACGCCGCTTGCCAACTGTTGCCGCAGAAAGGGTTCGCTTTCGGCATAGCTGCTGAATGACCAGACGGCGATTCCTCCGGGCGGCGGCCCCATCATGCCGAGGCGGATAAGAAGGCCGGAAAGCCGGGCAGCGGCAGATGATTTTTCACGCGCACGGAAAATCTTCTCGAGCGCGCCTGGCTTTTGCGTGCCGGGATCGAAAAATTCCGCAAGGATCAGAGCGCCCGGGGCAATGGCGGGGTCGACGAGAATATCGAACAGCCCGCATTCGTAAAAATCGACGGCCTGCGCAACGGGGGACTGCGCCGCATAGGCGCGGCCCTCGGGCGTGCGGAAGAAATCTTCCCACGTGTCCATTCGCTCAATGGACGGAATGCGCCACCAGCACATGTGATGCGGCTCGGCGCCCATCTTCATGGTGCGCGCGAGATTGGCGACGATGACATCGCCATCGGCCTGCCAATCCTGCCGCACGTGATGACGGAAAACGTGCGAGGGCATTGCGCGGTCGCGCCGCATATATTCGGCATAGATCAGCGGTTTCATGCCTGCCTCCCGGGCAACAAGCGCAATCTTAGATGAAAACTGCTGGAATGACAGTAAGCGAAGCCTATCCGGCCGGATGCCCGCTTTTCCGCCGCGTCATATAGCCCTCAAGAGCCTCATCAATCGATGGATCGATCGGCGGTTTTTCATATTCCCGCAGCATCTGTTTCCAGATGGCATTGGCGCGCTGGGCGGCATTGATGCGGCCGCGCTCCACCCATGTATCGTAATTGTCCCAGTTGGAAAGCAGCGGCGCATAGAAGGCGCGTTCATAGCGCTCCATCGTATGCTGTGTGCCGAAGAAATGCCCGGCCGGACCGACATCGCGAATGGCATCAAGCGCCAGCGTGTCACGGTTCACTTCGATCGGTTCGAAATAGGCAGCCATCATCTGCAGCATCTCGGCATCGATGATGAGTTTTTCAAACGACGCCGTGAGGCCGCCGCCCAGCCAGCCCGCCGCATGCATGATGAGATGCGCGCCACCCATCATGCTGCCCCAGAGAGACATGCCGCTTTCATAGGCCGCCTGTGCATCCACATCATTGGCCGCCGTGACATTGCTGGAGCGGAAGGGAACGCCGATCAGCCTTGCCAGCTGGCCCGAGGCCTGGGCGGCGAGCGTATATTCCGGCGTGCCGAAGGCGGGCGCGCCAGATTTCATGTCCACGTTGGATGTAAACCCGCCATACATCACGGGAACGCCGGGCCGTACGATCTGCGTGAGCGCAATTCCCGCCAGCGCCTCGGCATGCTGCTGCGCCAATGCGCCTGCGATGGTGACCGGCGACATGGCGCCCGACAGCGTGAACGGCGTGATGATGTTGCACTGGCCATGCTCGGCGAAAGTGATGAGGCCTTCCGCCATTGGGACATCAAGCTGCAAGGGCGAATTGGTGTTGATGACGGCGGTGAAGACCGGCTTTTGCGTCAACGCCTCCCGCGCGCAGCCGAATGAGAGGGCCGCCATCTCCAGCGCATCCAGCGCGCGCTCGCGGCCCAGCCCCTGCGGCTGCCAGTTTTTGTCGAGCAGCGTGATCTCGGCATAATAGAGATCGAGATGGCGCGTCTCGGCAGGAAGGTCGAGCGGTTCGAATGGCCCGCCGCCTTCCTGATGGATGATGTTGAGCGATTGTACGAGCTTCAGGTAGTCGCACATTTCGGCATAGGTGCCGGCGCGCCGGCCTTTGTCGCGATCCATCACATAGGCGGGTCCGCCTACCGATGAAAAAAGGCAATGACTTCCGCCCACTTTCAGATTGCGCGCCGGATTGCGGGCAGCGATGTCGAATTGCGCCGGGGCCGTTTTGATCTTTTCGGCGATCATGCCATGCGGAAAGCGCACGCGCATGTCAGCCTCATCGACCTCCGCACCGGCTGAATGATAGAGCGCCCGCGCCTGCGGCTCCAGCACGCGCATGCCGATCTCCTGAAGCACCGTGAGGGCTGTTTCGTGGATGGCCATCGCCTGATCGGAGCTTAAAACCTCAATGGCTGCATAGGGCCGGGAGGGTTGCTTCCATGGCCGCTGCACAATGCCGCCGCTGGTTCTGGCAGGCCTCCGGGTGCGGCGGCTTTCGCGGATGTCCGTCATGCTGTGACCCTTTCAATGCGTGTGCTGCGCGCGGGCTCCGTTCCGCCAAATCCGCGCGCGAAGCGATGGCCGCTGTAGACGGCATCAGCGATGAGACCTGGCGCCAGGCAATCGCCGATGCGCGTGAGAGTCTGGAACGGCACATCGGCCCGCGTTTTAAGCGCGTGATAGAGGCTGTCGTCGGGCAAGCGTCCAGTGACGGACATGAGCGTTCCGCACGGCAATGAGGTTTCCCGTCCCGTATAAACACAGGCAAAGCGTGCCGCCTGTCCGTCAAAACCGGAAATGGCAAGCAGCGGCCTGATCGAGACGCCCAGTTCCAGCAGCCGCTTTTGCACGAAGGCCTGTTCATCCGTATAGGCCGTCCATGATGAGGCAATGGCAGCGGGGGTGACGAGCGTCACATCAAGGCCTTCGCGCTTCAGCCTTTCGGCCAGAGCGCCGCCCATAAAGTAGTGTTCGTCGTCATAGATGATGACAGGCCCCTGAACTTCAGCGCCCGCGAACACATCATCGGGCGTTAGACTGCCTGGCAGATCCACTGCCTCTTCGCCAATGACGCCGATGCCGTCGCGCCGCCATGTGCTGCCGGTGGCAAGCACCACATGCGAAACGCCGAGATCGGCAATGTCGTCCGCCGTCATGGCGCTACCCCGGAAAATTTCCGCGTTGGGAAATTTGGTGAGCATGTATTCGCGGTGGTCGCGCACCCGCATCCAGTTGCCGAGGCCAGGAAGCGAGGCCTCGCGCAGCAGGCGGCCGCCAAGCTGATTGCTTTTTTCCGCCAGCATCACGCCATAGCCGCGACTTGCCAGTGCCAGGGCGGCCTCGAGGCCTGATGGCCCTCCACCAACGATCAGAATCTTTTCATCGGCATGGCGCGGCGCAATGCGCTCGGGGTGCCAGCCACTCCGCCATTCCTCGCCCATGGTTGGGTTCTGCGTGCAGCGGATATGCACGGCCTCATTGTTGGCCGAGCGGCAGATGTTGCAGCCGATGCATTCTCGGATTTCGTCCTCGCGTCCCTCGGCGATCTTCTGCGGCAGAAAGGGATCGGCGATCGAAGGCCGCGCTGCGCCAATGAAATCCTGAATGCCGCGTTTGATCTGACTCACCATCGTATCGGGCGAGGTGAACCGGCCCACACTCACGACGGGCTTCGTCGTGAACGATTTGACGAACGCGACATGGCTTTCCTGAAAGCCTTCAGCCGAAAAGCGTGAACTCCGCGAGTCATTGCCGAGACTTCCGGAGACATTTACATCCCAGAGATCGGGCACTTCCCCCAGCAGCGCCACAGCATCGCGGCCTTCGCCTTCCGAGGTGATGCCGCACGGCCCATGCAATTCATCGACGGACAGGCGCAAGGCCACGGCGCAGGAGCCGCCCACGGCCTCTTTCGTATCTTCCAGCATTTCACGGATCAGGCGGGTGCGATTTTCGAGCGTGCCGCCATATTCATCGCTGCGCGTGTTGAGGCGGCGCGACAGAAACTGAAAGGGCAGATAGTCATGCCCGGCATAGACATAAACAATGTCAAAGCCTGCATGTTTGGCCCGTAAGGCCGCCGCGCGCTGCCACTGGCGGAATTCGCGGATGTCGGATTTGTCCATGGCGCGCGCCGTGGCGATGGGGCTGAACATGCCGGGCCTGGCGGATGGCGCGAGCAGCGGCTCCCGCGTCTGGCGGTTGGCGCCATGCGAGCCGCCATGCCACAGCTCGATCCCGGCGAGGCTGCCGTGGGCATGAATGGCATCGGCAATTTTCGCCACGTCGCGCATATCCTGATCGTCCCAGAGGCGCAGGAAGCCAAAGGGCGAGTCATCGCAACTGGGATCGATGGAACAATATTCCGTGCAGACCACGCCCCAGCCGCCTTCCGCCTTGATGCCACGCACGGCGGCGGAAGATTGCACGCGTGTCATGCCCATGCCGACGGCATGTGGCGTTTGATAAAACCGGTTGGGGGCGGTGACGGGGCCGATCCGCACCGGCTCGAAGAGAATGTTGTAACGGGGGTTTCTTGCCATCTTGCCAGCCACCATAGCTTATTATATGGTCGTTCAACAAGAGCAGGGAGCACTTGGTGGCAAAAGTCCGGACAGATTTTCCGCACGATGTGAAAATCGTCGAGAATATCTTCATTCCGTTGAAGGACGGAACGAGACTGGCCGCGAAAATGTGGCTGCCCGCAGATGCCGATGACCATCCCGTACCCGCCCTCCTCGAATATATTCCCTATCGCAAGCGCGACGGCACGCGGCTGCGCGATCAGGGCATGCACATGTATTTCGCGGGCCAAGGCTATGCTTCGATCCGTCTCGACATCAGGGGCACCGGCGACAGCGATGGGCTGATCGATGACGAATATACGGTGCAGGAACAGAAGGACGGCTGCGAAGCCATCGCCTGGATCGCCGCTCAAGAGTGGTGCGCCGGCAATGTCGCCATGTTCGGCATTTCATGGGGCGGCTTTAACGGGCTGCAGATCGCGGCGCGCCAGCCGCCAGCACTCAAGACCATCATCACCGTCGGCTCGACCGATGACCGTTACGCCACCGACATTCACTGGGTGGGCGGCTGCCTGTCGAAAGACAATTTCGACTGGTCCTCCACCATGTTCGCGCACAATGACCTGCCGCCCGATCCGGAGATCGTCGGCGAACGCTGGCGCGGGATGTGGCAGGAGCGCATCGCCCACAACACGCCATGGATCCTGAAGTGGATGCGCCACCAGCGGCGCGACGCGTTCTGGAAACAGGGATCGGTCTGCGAGGATTTCTCGAAGATCAAAATTCCTGTCTATGCGGTCAGCGGCTGGGCCGACAATTATTCCGAAAGCGTGCCGCGCCTGCTGGAAAAGCTGAGCGGCCCGCGCATGGGGCTCGTCGGGCCGTGGGCGCATTCCTATCCCCAGGATGCGGCGGTGGCGCCCTCGATCGGCTGGCTGCAGGAGGCGCTGCGCTGGTTCGATCACTGGCTGAAGGGCATCGACACCGGCATCATGAAAGAGCCGATGTACCGCGTGTGGATGCAGGACTCGGTGCCGCCCCGCACCTGCTATCTTGAACGGCCCGGCCGCTGGGTGGCGGAGAAAAGTTGGCCGTCGCCGCGGATCAAATTCGCAAAATATAGTCTCGGCGCGGACGGCAGCCTTTCACAGCGGAAAGGCGCTGCGCGCAAACTTTCGATCTGTTCTCCGCTCTGGGTTGGCGCGGGTGCGGGCGAAGTGGGGCGCTATGGCGAGGACGCCGACTGGGCCGTGGACCAGCGCGAGGATGACGGCGGATCGCTCGTCTTCACCAGCGCGCCGCTGACGCGCAAGACGGAGATTCTCGGAGCCCCGCAGCTTCATCTCGAATTTTCCTCCGACAAACCGCAGGCGCTGGTGGCGGTGCGCCTCAACGATGTGGCGCCCGATGGCAGTTCCACCCGCATCACGGTGGGCCTGCTTAATCTCACCCACCGCGAGAGTCATGAACAAGCCACCCCGCTGGTTCCGGGCAAGACCTATCGCGCCACGATCGATCTCGATGACATCGCGCATGTATTTCCAAATGGTCATCGCATCGCAGTTTCCATTTCCACCACCTATTGGCCGATTGCCTGGCCTTCGCCAGAGCTTGCCACGCTGACCATCACGGCAGGAAAAAGCTCGCTCGAACTGCCGGTGCGGTCGCCAAGTTCGCAGGACAAAAAGCTGCGGGCCTTTGCCGAGCCCGAGCAAGCACCTGATATTGAGTCCATCGCCATTCCTTTCGAACGCAAACACCGCCGCAGCGTCACACGGGATTTGCTATCCGGAAAGATCACCGTCGATTTTCCGCGCTGGACGCTGGCGCAGGACATTCCCGACATTGGGCAAACGCAAATCTGCGAATGCCTGTCGCGCTACACGATTACCGATGGCGATCCGCTGTCAGCGAAGGTCGAAACGGACTTCCGCATCGAGTTCAGGCGGCCGCATGGCACCATCGTGCATCACAGCACCGGCAGCATGACATCAACGGCGACGCATTTCATCGTCGAGATGCGGCTGGATGTCTTCGAGGACGGCGCATCGATCTTCCAGCGCACATGGAACGAGAGGTTCAAACGTGACATGGTTTGACCCGCTTCACCCTGACGTTCATCCCAGCGGGGGCGCGTCGACAAAGTGTTGAACTACGCGATCAAGCGCATTCTTCTGGCCTTGCTGATCCTCTTCACGGTGATGCTGGCGATGTATGCGATGGTCTTTCTGGTTCCGGGCGATCCGGCATCTCTGGCGCTCGGCCCCCGCGCAACGCCGGAACTCAAGCAGCAGCTCACCGAGCGCATGGGGCTTGACCAGCCGCTCCCCGTTCAGGTCTACCGCTTCTTCCGCAACGCGCTGACCGGCGATCTTGGCTATGATGTGTGGTCGAAGCGCCCGGTGTTCGATGAAATCGCCGAGGTGTTTCCCAAAACCCTCATTCTCGGCGTGGCGGCGCTGAGTTGGGCGCTGATACTGGGAATCGCGCTGGGGTGCGCAGCTGTCGTCTATCGCGGCACACTGATCGACCGCCTGCTGGGCATTCTCTCGGTCAGCGTCATTGCCGTGCCGTCCTTCGTTATCGCCATTTATGCGCTGCTGATTTTCGCGGTGTGGCTGCAATGGCTGCCGGCCATCGGCGCCGGCGAGGCTGGGAATTTATGGAGCCAGTTTCTGGCGCTGCTGATGCCTGCCTTTGCCATCGGTGCGGGTTGGGTCGGCTATCTCGCCCGCATGGTGCGCGCGGCGATGCTTGAGGTGATGGGGCAAAGCCATATCCGCACGGCCAGAGCCTTCGGCCTGCCGGAATCGCGCGTCGTCTACAAATATGCGCTGCGCATCGCCATCATCCCGGCGATTTCAATCATCGCGGTGGGGCTTGGCAGCATTCTGTCGAGCGCGGTGTTCGTGGAAACGGTGTTCACGCGGCCGGGCATCGGCACGCTCATCACCGCCGCCGTGCAAAAGCGGAATTATCCCGTCGTGATGGGCACGGTTCTGGTGATGACGGCCTTTTATCTCGCCGTGGTCACGCTCGCCGATCTGCTGATCGCCCGGCTTGATCCAAGGGTGCGCGATGTTCTCCGCAGCTGAAGCGGCCTTCCGCTCGCCAGCACTCCGCGCCCTGCTCCGGGATCCGATGGGCCGAATGGGAACCATTCTGGTTTTGGGGTTTGCCGTCATGGCGCTGTTCGCGCCGTGGCTTGCGCCTTATGATCCGGTGAAGATCGATGTGATGCACAAGTTCCTGCCGCCCGGCCTTGCGCATTGGGCCGGCACGGACCAGTTGGGGCGCGATACGCTGTCGCGGCTGATCTTCGGCGCGCGCACGGCGCTGTTCATTGCCGTTTTCTCGACCACCGCCGCCGGTTTCTGCGGCCTGCTTCTGGGGCTGACGGCGGGTTTCGGCCCGCGCTGGCTGGATGCGATCCTCGTACTTTTGTTCGACTCCATGAGTTCGCTGCCGATGATCATGTTCGCGCTTGCCGTCATCACGGTGCTGGGGCCGGGAACCGGTACGTTGATTTTCGTGATCATTCTCGTGTCGATCCCCGGCTACGCGCGGCTGATCCGGGCGCAGACGCTGACGCTGCGCTCGAGCGACTTCGTGCTCGCGGAGCGGTCGATGGGCGCGTCGGCGGCGCGTATCATGCTGGTGCATCTCCTGCCCAATGTCATAGGGCCACTGGTGATCGTGCTCAGCATGGATATTCCCGTTGTCATCATGCTGGAGGCGGGTCTCAGTTATCTCAATCTCGGCGTCCGCCCGCCCACGCCGTCATGGGGAAATATTCTCTATGACGGATACACCTCGCTCCGTGCCGCGCCTACCATGGTCATCGCCGCCGGACTGGCGCTCGTCCTCGCAACACTTGGTTTTACCTTCCTCGGCGAAGGCCTGCGGGACGCGCTGGACCCCAAGCTGCAAACGCGAGGCCTCCGATGAGGGACGTGCTGCTGTCGGTCGATGATCTTTCGATCGCCTATCGCACGGGCCAGGGCAGCGTTCACGCGCTCCGCCACGCCAGCCTGAAGGCGCATGCCGGCGAAGTGGTGGGCATCATGGGCGAAAGCGGCTGCGGCAAGTCCACGCTCGCCTCGGCGATCATTAATCTGCTCAACGCCAATGCAGAAGTGACATCCGGCGCGGTGAGGCTCAAGGGCAGCGATATTCTCACCCTGCCGCGCAAGGCGCAGCGCGCCATCCGCGGCCGCCACATCGCCATGGTGTTCCAGGACCCCATGACGTCGCTCAACCCCGTTTTCACCATCGGCACGCAGCTTGTCGATTTCCAGTATCATCTTGAAAATTCCGCCGTTGAAAAAATGGCTCGCGCCGAAGCCATGGTGCAACGGGTGGGAATTCCCGACCCGGCCCTGTGCCTCCGGCTTTTCCCGCATGAACTGTCGGGTGGCATGCGGCAGCGCGTGTCGATCGCCGCCGCCCTTCTCATGCAGCCCGAGGTCTTGGTGGCGGATGAGCCCACCACTGCGCTTGATGTGACGATGGAGGCGCAGATCATTCATCTGCTGCGCGAGCTCCGCAATGACTATGACGGCGCCATTATCGTGGTCACCCATCATTTGGGCGTCATCGCCGAACTCTGCGACACGGTTTATGTGATGTATGCAGGAGAAGTGGTGGAAGCGGGTCCGGTCATGGATATTTTCCATGCTCCCGTTCACCCCTATACGCGCGCGCTGATCGCCTGCGACCCGGCGCATCTTGAAGAGGAGACGGGAGCACTCCCCACAATTCCCGGCCGCGTGCCTGATCTCGCGCATCTTCCCGCCGGGTGCAGTTTCGCCGACCGCTGCGGCATCGCCTCGGACCGCTGCCGCGAAACGCCGCCGCCGTGGGTCAATGTCACGCCGCTGCATGGTGGCCTGTGCCACAAGATTTCACCATGACGGCGCTGCTTGAGGTGAACGACGTGAGCGTGAGCCTGCCGCTGTCGGGCGGCCTTCTGCCGTGGAAGGCCGGAAGCCTGAACATTCTCGATCACGTCAGCCTCACGATGGACAAGGGCGAGACCTTCGGCATCGTGGGTGAATCGGGATCGGGCAAGACCACGCTCGCGCGGGCCGTGATGGGGCTTATGCCCATTTCAGGCGGGGCCATGCTGTTCGATGGCGCGCCACTTTCGTCTCAGGCTTCTTTCGCAAAGATGCGCCGCGCGTCGGCCATGATGTTTCAGGATGCCGTCGCCTCCTTCAGCCCGCGTATGACCATCGGCGCGGCGATCACCGAGCCGTTCATCATCAATGGCGTTGCGGTGGAAGACCGCCGCGCCAAGGCGGGTGAATTGCTGTCGCGCGTCGGCCTTTCGCCCGCGCTTGCGGCGCGCTACCCGCATGAATTGTCCGGTGGCCAGGCGCGGCGGGCGGGCGTAGCGCGGGCGCTGGCGCTCAATCCGCAATTGGTCATCGCCGATGAGCCTACGGCAGGGCTTGATGTTTCGGTGCAGGGCGAAATTCTCAATCTTCTGGGAAGCCTCAAGGCGTCGCTCTCCCTCAGCTATCTCATCATCACCCACAATCTGGCGCTGGTGCGGCATGTGACCGACAGGATCGCCGTCATGTATCTGGGGCGGCTGGTTGAAACCGGCCCGACGCGGCAGGTGTTTCGCGCTCCCCTTCATCCCTACACCAAAAGCCTGATTGCATCGGAGCCCAAGCCCGATCCCCGCAAGCGCCGCGCCGATCTGGCGATCCGTGGCGAAATCCCAAGCCTTCTGCGGCGTCCACCGGGATGCGAATTCCACACCCGCTGCGCCATCGCACGGGATCGCTGCCGCCAGGAAAAGCCGGAATTGAGAATCACGCCCGCGGGCCGGGGCGTGCGCTGCCATTTTGCCGACGTGACTGCATAACCAACATCAAGGAGGAAACGATGAAAGACATGTGGAGAACCGACCGCCGCGGGCTGATCAAGGTCGGCGGCGCCTTGTTCGCAGGGCTGGCGCTGGGGCCGAAGCTCGCCTGGTCCGCCGATGGCGATACGCTGCGCCTGCGGGCGCTGGCGGATTTTCAGGTGCTGGACCCCAAGGGCATCATCGGCGAACTGGATGACATCATTCCCCGCTGCACGCAGATCACCCTGATCCGCCTGGGTGACATCCGCGATGGCAATGAAACATCGAACTGGGGGGCGGAAAAGATCGAATGGACCGATCCCAAGACCATCGCCTTCACGCTGCGTGATGGCCTCAAGTGGAATAACGGTTTCGGCCCCGTCACGGCGGAGGATGTAAAATTTTCATTCGAGCGCATCAAGGGCACCGATTCCGCCTGGGCCTATCAGTTTGAAAAGCTCGATCATGTCGAAGTGGTTGACGCCCGCTCTGGCATCATCCATCTCACCCAGCCGTTCAAGCCCTTCTGGGTGATCGCGCTTCCCTATTATGGCGGCCACATCGTGTGCAAGGCGGCTGTCGAGAAAGCCGGTGGCAGCTATACCACCACGATCCCCGCGCAATGCGGACCCTATCTGCTCGACAAATGGGAGCAGAACCAGAAGGTCACGCTGGTGGCGAACCCCGACTGGACAGGCCCCAAACCAGCCTTCTCCCGCATTGAATATTATATCGTCGCCGACGATCAGGCCGCCCTTCTGGCCTACGAGGCAGATGCCTTTGACTATACGCGCGTGGCGGTGAATGCGGTGAAGCAGCTCAAGGCCAGCATGCCCAAGGGCGCCACCCTCATCGAGGCGCAATCGACGCGCTATATCTGGCTCACCATCAATATGAACAGTCCGAAGCTGAAGGACCTGAAAGTCAGGCAGGCCATTCAATATGCCTATGACGGCGATGCCGTGCTGCAGGGCGCGTTTGACGGGTTGGTCAAGCGTTCGGCCGGTGTCGTGCAGCCCGGCACCAAATTTGCCCGCGCCAAGAACAACATTGCCGTGCGCGATGTCGACAAGGCCAAGGCCTTGCTCGCCGAAGCGGGCGTGTCCGGCCTCTCGCTCAATCTCGTGACGCTCACCGATTCAACCTCGCAGGCCATTGCCCAGATCATTCAGGCCAGCATGGCGGATGCGGGGATCACGATCGAGATTCAGCCCACCGAGGATGCGGCCTATTGGGCGCTGGGCGACAAGACCAAGGGCGATGCTTACAAGACGCTTGAACTGGTGTTGATGGACTTCGCCGGCGGCATTGATCCGACCGAGAATCTGGTATGGTTCCGGCCCGATCAGATCGGCGTCTACAACTGGTCGTTCTTCGACAGCAAGGAGTTCGAGGACCTTTATCAGCAAGGCCTCGTGGAACAGGAAGATGCGAAGCGCAAAACCATTTTCAACCGCATGGAAGACCTGATGGAGGATTCAGGCGGCTTCATCTTCATCTGCTTCGAGCCGTTGCTGGTGATTCACGACGATACGTTCAAGCCTGTCATCCTCGCCGACGGGCATCCCGATCCCACGCAATTCACCAAGGCATGACGCTGACGCGGCGCGGTTTTCTGCCGCGCCGCTTTTCTGAATGAACAAATCGAAGCCTATAAAATCCGAACCCCGCTTCCGCCGCATCGCGCCGGAGGAACGCCGCGCGCATCTGATCGAGGCGGGGCTGGCTTGCCTTGCAAAGGGCGGCATTCTCGGTTTCACCATCGACCAGATTTGCGCCGAGGCAGGCGTATCGCGTGGCCTCATCACCCACCATTTCGGATCAAAGGATGGATTGCTGGCGGCGGTTTATGAAACGATGATCGGCCGCCTGCTCGCCGTTCTGGAAAAACCGGAAGGCAGCGGGCAGAGCCATATTGCGGCGATCATTGATGCTGTCTTCGGGCGCGATGCGGCCAATCACGGCAGCCAGCGCATCTGGCTGGCGCTGTGGGGCGAGATCGCCAACAACCCGGCGCTTCTCAAAATGCACCGCAAACAATACGCCCGTTACCGAGGCGGCGTAGAAACTGCGCTCTCGTCACTGGCGCGCGAGCGGGGCATCAACGCCGATATTCCCTTCATCGCCACGATGTTCATCTCGCTGGTGGACGGTCTGTGGCTGGAATGGAGCATCGATCCCCGCCAGGTGTCCGCCACGCTGGCCCGCGACGCCTGTTACCGCCTGCTGGAGCCGGTGTTCGGCAAAGTGTGAGAATGTTCAAATGCCTGAGGGATGGTGGCGGACGCAGTCCGTGACGAACCCGTCTCGAGCCGATTTTCCCCTGGTAACAGGGAAAATAACAGGGAATTTCGTGAAATTCGGCCCGATCCGGCCCGGACGACCGGCTATTCACTGGCAAAATCAGTAACATAACGGGGATTTCCCTGGTCAGGGGAACAGGGAACGGAATTCGTGGGAACAGGGAAGGTATTGAGCCTGAACAGGGAACCAAAATCGCCGTCGCGGGTGCCGAGTGGGTGTAACCTTCTCCAAGGCCCTGGTTGCTGGGCTTGAAATTAACCGCTCTACATTATATATTCCGAATTGTCGGAAGAATTAGGAGGGCAACAATGGCGACATCGGCAGATATGTTGAGGCCCACAGAGGCAGCCGTTGTCGCGCGCGTTGACCTTCGGGATATCAATCGCGTTATCGACGAACGGATTTTGCCCGATGACTTTTTCGCGATCGATGACGGCCGGCGCGTGATGGCAACGGCATGCACCCTGATCTCATTCTACGTCGCCAGTGCCAGGCGTCTGACATCGGATGAGCGATTGTTTGCAATCCGGGAAGTTGGATCTCGTCTGTACAAATTCCGTACTCTGGCCTTGGCTTCGCTTATTGAGAAGGACTGGACGGTACGGGACGAGTTCTTGGCCATCGATCTGGCGCCCTTTGTCAAGCGAACCAAGGAAGGGATGGACCACCTGGTGGCGGCTCGCGAACTCGTAGCGTCTGATCCAGCGGTGCTTGGCGGAATTCCCACCATTCGCGGCACCCGCATTCCCGTACACGATGTTGCAGCATCCGTTGCTGCTGGCATTCCAATTGATCGGATTCTCACTGCCTATCCCTCGCTGGATGCGGACAAGATCGAACTCGCCGGGATATACGCCGCAGCCAATCCATTACGAGGCCGACCCCGATCCAGCGAAGATCTGCCTAAAGAAGCCACTGTGACGGTTGATCGCCGAGTTTTTCGTCGCAAGACAGCGGGATGAAGTTTCTCGTTGACGAGTGCCTGAGCCCTGAACTTACCAAGCTCGCACACGCCAAGGGATATGGAGAGTCATCTCATGTCGTTTGGCACGGTCTCGGCGGCAACAAAGATTGGGAACTAAAGCCCTTCATCCTCAAAGGTGACTGGACTTTCGTCACCAGGAATTCCATCGATTTCCGAGGACCTGCTGGTGAGCCCGGCAGAACAGGTCAATATGCTGATGTCGAAATCCATGCAGGATTGGTTTGCCTCAACGGTCCGCCGGGAATGGATCTCGATATGCAAATTGAACTATTCGATTACGCGCTTGAAGAATTGACCACGAATGGTGATCTGGTGAATCAAGTCTTGGAGATCACCTTGGAAGAAGACACCGTTCATATCCGACGCTACGAGCTTCCCAAAGCAGAATAGAACCTAAAGCGCGCTACGCAGATAAAGTCCCCGCAGGAAGTGGGATGCAAAAGCTGGATATCCCGGCGATTCAGATCGCCCTGTTCGAGAATCCATCGGTAAGAAGCCGGATTGCCAGGGACTACTCGCTTCCTGGTGGCATTTGTATGCCAGGAGAATTCTGTGATGCTGTAATCCAAAGCTTGCAGCAGGTCCCTTCGGCAGATCCGCTCGCCCACGGATGGACCGGCAATCAGGTATTCGAAGCTGCGGTGCGCGCTATCGGCAGCAATAGTCGCAGCTGGGCGCGCTTCATCGTCGCAGAGCCTGAACTGTGCCGACTTTTCCTTGACTACGATCCCGCCAGGTTGTCGGCCAACAATTACTCCCGCGCCGCAATCCAGGAACGGATTGCACCGCTGCTCGGGGGCATCACAGCCCGCAGCGATGTGAGAGCGATGATGGATTGGATCGAGGTTCTAAGCACCACACCCGGCTATTATGATAGGATCATCAGTTTGGCGAACACTGCGAGGAAAGTTGCCACATCGCTGTCGGAATCGCCGTGTCCCGACGCCGAACTGATGATCCTACTTGTTGCGGCGCTTGCGAAACCTTTATTTCTCAGGAATGCATCCATTCACGCCGCCGTGCAGGGGGTTGCGCAGGATCCGAAACTCAGTGGGATGGGTTATGCCCTAGGCGCTGAATTTTTCCGCAACCTCGGCTGGAGTGGATTCAAGCCAGACCGACACATCAAACGGCTGCTGGACAGGTGGCGCCCAGAAAATGCGCTGGCCGTCGAGCGGCGCGTACAGGCGCTGGCAGCGGTGCTTGGGACAACCGATCGGGAGTTCCACAGCTTTGCTAGATACTCCCTGATAGGCATCGGGCTCACGCCCGATGATTGCACGTACTCCCGTGCCGATAACCTCGTCTGGTTGCTCGGTGCCTATGTGGAACGAAAAAACCGGGAAACGCAGCGACGCTATATTCATTGAATATTACAAGGATAGGGATGCTCGAAACTGCCTCTCGGTGAATAGTCGTTTGTCCGCTGAATCTCTCGAATTCCTTCGCGATCCGCAGGGGCAGTGGTCATACTAGCAAACCTTTGGGACTTTCCGGCGTTTTGTGGTCGGCGCCTATAACTCTAACGCTCATAACATCAGCACGTGTCGGCAAGGCGTGCCTCTGCGAGGATTGAGCGGTGGCTGTTCGTGATCGGATATTGAACTTTAACAGGGAAACTCAATCACGTCGTAGATTAAAGGAATCTTCTTGCCGTCTCGAAGAAAGCATAAAATACACCCGAACTCGCGGGTTGATTGCCAGAGACCAATTGACCAATAGATCAACTAGCGGCATTAAGATGCATCGTATATGATTTTTTAGGATTGAGCCGGATTATTTCATGCCACCCAAGCCCTTAGTGAAGGAAAACCTCTGCGAACAAATTTACCGCAGCCTCAGGGCATCGCTCATGGATGGCGAATATCGTCCGGGCGAAAGGCTCACTATCAGCGGGGTAGCGGAACATTACGGCACATCCATCACTCCTGTGCGGGAAGCGATCTTCCGGCTCGCTAGCGAACAGGCGCTGGAGGTGAAGGCTTCGACTTCTGTCGTCGTTCCGGCACTTACTACTCGGGATCTTCGCGAAATCGTGGCGATCCGCCATGATCTGGAGGGAATGGCGGCGCATCGGGTGGGTGAAATTGCAACACCTGAGATGATCGCCAAGCTCGAAGAACAGAACGCTGTGTTTATCAGGGCTGCTGCCAACAATGCGGCTGGTGCAGCGCATGCCAATCGCGATTTTCATTTTATGATTCTGCGCTTCGCCGAAATGCCATATGTTGAAGCAATTTGCGAGAACATGTGGACGCTTATGGGTCCTTTTCTTCGTACGTTTCACGAAGAAATGCCGGTGCGTAGGCTCACTGCTGACAATCACAAGCACTTCCAGTTCATTGCGGCCGTGAAGGCTGGCGATCCCGTTGCGGCACGTGAAGCGATGCAATCCGACGTGCGCTGGAGCGACGAACTTATCACGCGGCACGAGAATTTTGGAAAGCCGGCCGCCGTGGAACGCAAGCCCTAGCCTGATGATACTCAGGCGATGGAATAGCCGCCATCGATCGGCACCACGGCGCCGTGCACGTAGGAGGCCTCGGCTGACAACAGAAAGCGGATCACATTGGCGATCTCATCCGGTTCGGCCCAGCGCCCTAGGGGGATTCGCGCAGTGATCTTTGGTTCGCGCTCAGGATCGTTCTTCGCACCTTGTGCAAGCCTGGTATTGACCCACCCCGGCGCCACTGCGTTGACCCTGATGCCGCGCGGGCCCCACGCCGCGGCCATAGCCCGGGTGAGTGACACAACCGCTCCCTTCGAGGCGCCGTAGGCAGGCGCCCCCGCCGCGCCAAACAAGCTCCACATAGAGGCGATGTTGACGATGACGCCGCGTGCTGACTCAAGCTTTGGGAGTGCCAGCGTACCCGCTACCATGTTGGAGGTCAGATTGACATCCATTACCTGGCGAAAATCGGCGGCCGTCCATTCGCGTGCCTGCCGGATAATGCCCGCGCTGTTTACCAGCGCGTCGATCCGTTCGGCGCGCGCCATCAGGTCCGCGAGATCCTCTTCCTTCGTTACGTCAGTCTTCACGAATTCAAGGCCGCGAGGTAGGGCTTCCTCTTGATCAATGCCGCCCGCGATGACTCGGTAACCATCGGCAAGCAGGCGCCGCGATGTCGCAAGTCCGATGCCGGTGCCGCCGCCGGTCACGATTGCTGTCTTCATATTCCGTTCCTTGTAAGGCCGTCAGCTACGCAAAAATGCTTCCGCGACCTCGCGGATGCCTGCTGCGTCGAGGCGATAATGTGCATAGAGGTGGGTTGGCGGCGCGATCAAGCTGTATTCGTCATAGATGCCGTGCCGCTTGAGGCGGACGCCAGCGCCTTCGTCGGCAAGGATTTCAGCGACAGCCGCGCCAAGACCACCGAGAACATTGTGCTCCTCGACCGTCATCAATCTGCGCGAAGTGGCGGCTGCCTCAAGAACGGCATCCCTGTCGATCGGCTTGATTGACGCCATGTCGATGACGCCCACTGACTGGCCGACGGCGTTCATGGCGCGGGCAGCCTCGATCGCCGCATGTACGGTGATGCCACAGGCGATGATCGTCAGCTGCTCGCCGCGGCCATGAATGTGCGCCTTTCCAAACTGGAAGGTGGTGCCGCCTTCATAGACCACCGGATCGCGGCCGCGGCCGATACGGAAGTAGATCGGCTGATCCCAGTCGGCCGAAGCACGGATCGCCGCCTCGAGCTGTGGCCCATCGGACGGCGAGACGATCGCGAGATCCGCGATCGAACGCATCGTGCCGATATCTTCTGTTGCGTGATGCGAGGTACCATAGAAGCCGAGCGAGATTCCTGTGTGATGACCGACCAGCCGCACGGGCTGCGCCGAATAGGCGATGTCCATGCGGATCTGTTCGCAAGCGAGCAGGCCTAGAAAGGAAGCAAATGTCGCGACGAATGGTGTCACTCCACAGGTGGCAATCCCCGCGGCGGCGCTCACCATGTTTTGTTCGGAAATTCCAAAAGCGATATAACGTTCGGGATAGAGGGACGCGAAACGGTTGAGACCGTTTGAATATTGCAGATCGGCGGACCCGGCGACCACATTATGGCCTGCCTTCACAAGATCGATGATGCCATTCGACAGATGATCGAGGCCGGGGTTTTTCGCGTTCAGTGCCCGATATTGCCATGAGTTTTCAGATTTGGGGCCGTTCATCTCAGATCACCTTCGCATTGATTTCGGCAATGGCGTCTTGGGCATCGGAAGGGTCGAGCCAGCCGAGATGCCAGCCCGGTTCGGTCTCCATGTAGGAGACGCCCTTGCCCTTGATCGTTCGCGCCACAACGCAGGCGGGCTGCATGCGCGTGTCATCGGCACGCAACCGGCGCAGCAGTTCGGTGACAGCAGCAAGGTCGTGGCCGTCAACGTCGTGTACATCCCACCCGAAAGCGCGCCACTTGTCTCCCAGTGGCTCGATATTCATGACGTCATCCACCTTGCCGTCAAGTTGGTAACCGTTGCGGTCGATGATTGCGATCAGATTGCGTAGCTTGTTTTGGGCGGCAAAGAGGGCCGCTTCCCATACTTGGCCTTCCTGCATTTCGCCGTCACCCATCATGCAGAACACTTTGTAGTCTTTTCCGGTCCAGCGCTGGGCCAGCGTCATTCCGATGGCGTTGGAAAGTGCGTGCCCGATCGAACCCGATGAGAAGTCGACACCTGGAACCTTGCGCATGTCGGGGTGATCGCCTAGCGGACTCCCGAGACGGGTGTAATCGTCAAGCCATTCCCGGGGGAAGAAACCGAGATCGGCGAAGATCGGAAACATCCCGACGGCGGCGTGTCCCTTGCCGATGGTAAAGCGGTCGCGCTCGTCCCATTTGGGCTTGCCCTGCTTCAACTTCATCACGTCATAATAAAGAGCCGCAAACATTTCAGCGGCGGAAAACACCGACGTGTAATGCCCGGTTTTGGCGATATCGATCAACCGTACCGTTTCAAGCCGGATGAATTTTGCCTTTTCTCGCAGGCGGGCGATCGTTGCCTCATCCGGGGCATAGGAATTCGTCTTGGCGGACGCTGAGGCGTCAGGGGGCAGTGTCAACTCTGGCTCCTTGTTTGAGGCGGCTTCGGATCAACTGTCGAAGGAGGGAATGATGCGCTCTGCCTCGAGACGGCGGAACAGATCGAGGAACGTGTCAGTCGAATTCTGGTAATCCAGAAAACCGGCATTCCGGCTGCGGCTCATATCGGAGATGCATTCAACTTGGCGCCCGAAATCGGCGTCCGTATGCCACCATGTCGCAAGGCGCGAGAGGTCAGGTTCCGCCAAATCATATTTAGCAGCCATCTGGCGCCAAATGGGGCCGGCATCCGCCATCAGTTCCTGAAGGCTCTGTTGACGGCCATCATATTCCGGTACGGCGATGCCGAAGTGCGCGGCAATCACTTTCCACATTGCCCGCCAGCGGAAGATATCGCCATTGCCGCAATTATATGCTTGATTGCGAGCCGCCGGCGCAGTTGCCGCCCATGCGATCTGGCGGGCAACGAGACGCGCGTCGCTCACTTCCGTCAGCATGTTCCATTGCATGGGGATGCCGGTGAAGGCGAACGGCCGCCCGGTCTCGCGGCAGATTGCGGCGTAGCAGGCAAGGGTGACGCCCTGATTCATCAGAGCGCCCACGGAGAAGCCTACAATTGCATTAGGACGGTGTACACTCCAGCCAAATCCATCCCGTGATGCGGAGGCGAACAAAATGTCCTCCTGGGCATAGTAAAAATTGGGAAGCGGCAGCCGCGGCGTGTCTTCCGCAAAAGGCGTTTCAGGAAGATATCGTCCAAAATCCTTGAACGGCCCGAGATAATGCTTGACGCCGGTGACTAGGGCCACGTGCTCAAGCACAAGGCCGGCTGCTGCCGCGCCGTCGAGCACATTGGAGAGTTGACGCGCATTTATTTCGCAACACTCCTCCTCGGTCGCTGCGGGAGTCCAACTCGCATAAAACAGGCAGCTGACCGGAACCGTAGCTAGCGCAGCAAACACGCCCGCGCGGTCATTGAGATCGGCCCTGTGCGGCATGGTGCCCTTAGGCGCGCGCTCCGGATGACGGGACAGAGCGTGGACTGTCCAACCGTCGGTCAGCAGGCGCTCGCAGAGATTTCCCCCGATGATTCCGCTGGCGCCGATCACTAGGGCATTCCGCCCCCTCGCTTCGCTCGACATGCGGCATCCCATTCGGTTTCTTTCTTCTCCTCCCAACATTACGACGCCAACTTGAATTAATCAAGCATCATGCATCATGCATGATATTTATTTTCAATCCTGAAATCTTTTGATAACACAGCTTGCAGAAAGATGCATGATATATGGCGGGCGACTTCTAGGTCGCCATGCCTATTAAATGGGGGTTGCGTGATCATTTTTGGTTCACCGTCACGTTACGTGCAAGGCGCGGGCGCTTTGTCTGCGCTGGGAACGGAGTTGCGCCGCTTGGGAGCTGACGCGATTCTGGTTGTCGATCCTCTGATCCAGGACCTCCATGGTCCGGCAATGAGAGCCTTTTGCGAAGCCGCTGGCGTTTCGGCCCGCCAGCTCCGATTTGGTGGCGACTGCACGCATGCCGAGGTTGAGCGTCTTCTGGCGTTGGCGGGGAGAACGGAGATCGTGGCGGCGGCTGGCGGAGGCAAATGCATCGACGCGGGCAAGGCGATGGCCGGGCGCTTGGGGGCTGAGGTCGTGACAATACCGACGATCGCTTCAACTGACGCACCGACTAGCCACAATTATGTCATGTATGACGAGACTCACCGCATGGTGGGCGTGGAGAAACTGAAGCGCAATCCGGCGCTGGTCCTGGTCGATACGCAGATTATCGCCCAGGCGCCGCGTCACCTCTTCGTGGCGGGGATCGGCGATGCCATCGGTAAGATTTATGAGGTCGAGGCCTGTTTCAATGCGCGCGGCATTAACGTGTTCGGTGGTCAGTCTGCGTTGTCGGCGCTGATGCTGGCACGCGCCTGTCATAGGCTGCTTCTTGATGATTCCGTGAACGCGCTTGCCGCCATCGATCGCAAGGCTGCCGATAACGCGCTCGAGCGGGTTGTTGAGGCGACGGTACTGATGAGCGGTCTCGCCTTTGAAAGCGGGGGCCTGTCAATCTCGCACTCAATGACTCGCGGCCTGACGGCGGTGAAGCCCTATGCCGATACATTGCATGGTTTCCAGGTCGCCTATGCCAATCTTGTACAAGTCAAACTCGAAGGCCGGCCGGCCGCCGAAATCGAGGCGCTGGCAGCTTTTTACGGGCGAGTAGGACTGCCGCGGTCACTTGCAGAACTCGGGCGTCAGCCGGCGGCCCGGGCCGATATTTCTCGCATGGCAATGTTGACCATGACGGCGCCGCACATCCGGCATTTTCCGCGCGTTTTGGCGGCCTCGGATGTCGAGGACGCCATGCTGTGGGTTGAGGGGGTGTTTTCGGGGTTGATTCAGAACTGAACGAATCGGTGCAAAAAATGCTTCGACTGAGGCATGATGCATGATATATAGATAGTAACGTCATCGCTGAACGCGAGGCGTACAAAGGAGGACCCCCATGAAGTTTGTTTCCACGCTGGCTGGCGCCGGCGCAGCTCTGCTTATGCTGTTTTCCGCCGCTCAGGCAGAAGATCTCCCCTTTCTGAAAAATGCCGGTTCGCACACCGCGCCCTTTAAGATCGGTTTTTCAAACGGCTATATCGGTAATGCCTGGCGTGCCCAGCATGTCGCTGACGTTGAAGCGGTTGCTAAAGAATTGAAGGACGCCGGTGTCGTTTCCGACGTGACGATCGTCAATTCCACATCCGGCGCCGCTGGCCAGATTGCCCAGATCAATTCATTGCTCGCGCAAGGTATTGATGCTCTCGTTATCAATCCGGTATCTGGGGAACCCTTGAAGCCGATTGTTGAGCGTGCCGTGCAGAGCGGCGTCCTCGTGGTGGTCGCCGACAACCCGCTGGCTCTTGATGACGTGCTTAACGTCTCGCTCGATCATACGCAGTACTGGGGAATCGAAACCGAATGGCTGATCGACGCGATTGGCGGCAAGGGCAACATTGTCGCCATCGAAGGTCTCGCGGGGAATACCGCCAATGACTGGCGCGTCAAAGCCCGAGATGAAGTGCTGGCAAAGAACCCGGACATCAAGCTTCTTGCGTCGGTGCCGGGCGGCTGGGACCAGGCGCAGGCGCGTGAGGCCATGAGCGGCCTGCTGACCGCCCATGGTGATGCCATTAATGGCGTCCTGATCCAGGAAGTGATGAATGAAGGTGTTATCCGCGCCTTCAAGGCGGCCGGTGCGCCGCTCCGCCCGCTCACTGGAGATTATGTCCTTTCCTACCTCAAGCTCTGGAAGGACAATCCGGAACTTAAGACCATGACGGTCGCTAACCCTCCGGGCATCGGCGCCGATGCCCTTCGCATTGCGGTCGAACTGTTAAAGGGCGGCAAGCTTGATACGTCGAAGCTGGTGCCCAATCCGCTAAACCCCAAGACCTCCAACACCATCCTCATTTCAGAGCCATATGTGGTGGAGCGTGAGGCAAACACGTCAAGGGCGTGGTGCAGCAAACAGACAAAATGCATCTCGCTTGACGATGCGTTGAAGATGCTTGACGGTCAGCCTGACAACACATCGCTTGATGGCGCGCTGACTCAGGACGAGGTAAAATCGCTGTATTTCAAGCAATAGAGCCAGAAGGCCCGGTGGCGACTGTGGTCGCCGCCGGGAAATGTCCCAGCATGTCGCTTGTGTTCGAGAAAATTTCGAAATCCTTCGGGCCGGTCCGGGCTCTGGAGGATGTTTCATTTGAAGTGAGGCCCGGCGAATGCCGTGCGCTATACGGCGGCAACGGTTCGGGCAAGAGCACAGTTGCCAAGATCGCCAGTGGCACTTTTGCGGCAACTGCCGGTCGTGTGATGATTGGCAATACAGCGCTTGCTCCGGCCTCCCCGGCTACCGCCCGAAATCTTGGGGTCGGCATCACATTTCAGGAACTAAGCCTGATCCCCGATCTGAGCGTGGGGGACAATGTGGTGATTGGCTCTGTTCCCACCCGCTACGGTCTGTTCCAGAACCGCAGCAAAGCCCGTGAGATGGCGCGAGCCGAACTGGAAAAGGTGAAGCTCGGCCACCTTGCGGATTGGCGTGTCGACGCGCTTCAGACGGGCGAGAAATACCTGGTTGAATTGGCGAAAGCCATGTTTCTGAAACCCAAATTCCTCATCATCGACGAACTGACTGCGACGATGCATGCGTCTGAGGTGGGGATTTTTGCCGGGTTACTTGATGCTCACCTGAAGTCCGGCGGGTCTGCCGTATTCGTGAGCCATCGCCTTCCTGAACTTCGCCGCTTCTGCAGCACCATATCGGTTCTTCGCAATGGACGGCTGGTTTTCGACGGAGTGCTGAGCGAGGTTTCCGACAAGGATCTTGTCGTTTGGGCTGGAGGCGATGACGCAAGTGAAGTTCCGGAACTCCGCTTGCCGCACGCCCAAAGCACAACCATGGTTGAACTCCGGCAACTTCGCCCGTTTCATTGGTCGAAGCCGATGGATCTGACGCTCTACAAAGGTGAGATTGTGGGGATCGGCGGATTGCCGGATCAGGGCCAGAAGCCGCTGCTGCGTTTACTCGCAGGCCTAGCTCCACCAAAGAATGGCGAGACAGTCACTCTGGATAGCGAAGAGTTGCCAGTCGGCTCTGCCGTAGCCGTTGCCCAGAAAGGCGTGGCCTTCGTAACTGGCGACCGTGATGAGGTCGTCTTTGTGCGCCGCCCGATTCGCGAAAACATGCTTGCACCGTTCCTCGCGATGCGGGGGCGGAAATTACCGGACGACCAAACGTTGATCGCTGCGCTGGCACAGCTTTCCACCCGCTATTCCAGCCTTGATGCGCCAATGAATTCACTGTCAGGTGGCAACCAGCAGAAGATCTTGATCGCGCGCTGCCTCCTGCTCAATCCGAAACTGATCGTCGCCGAAGATTCGACCAAGGGCATAGACGTATCGGCCAGAAACGATGTTCATCACCTTCTGCGCGAAATGGCACATCGCCAGGACGCCAGTGTCATCGTGACCTCGTCGGACGATCTTGAACTGGCTGAACTTTGTGACCGCGTGCTCGTGATGGAAAACGGTGCCGTCATCGCCGATCTCCGCCGCGCCGAGGGAAGGCTTACCACGGAAGCGATCGTGTCCTCTTACATGCGGCAGAAAAAGGCGGCGTAATGCGGCAGCCAATTTGGACGAATTCGAGTTTTCGGGCGGCGATTCTCGTCGCTCTTGCCGTTGCCTATGCTCTTCACGTCAACCCGGGCCTTCTGTCGACCGGTTCGATGATTGGCTGGTCAACCTCACAGATCGGATTATGGACTGCGGTGCTTGGCCAGACCTTGGTGCTAATGGGCCGAGGCATTGATCTGTCGGTGGGTGCAGGTGTGAGCTTCATCAACGTCGTTGCGATCGCGCTCTTCGGCTTAGGCTTGCCCCTTGTTGCGGTTGTGCCGGCGGCACTGTTTGCGGGCTTGCTGGTCGGCGCGGCAAACGGCTTGCTTATTGGATATATGAAGCTCAACCCGCTGCTCTCCACTTTTGCCATGTCATTTGTGCTTCTCGGCCTCACACTCCTGATTCAGCCCGCGCCTGGGGGCATGGCTCCGATCGGTGCGGTGATGATCATGAATGGCGCGAGCCTGCGCATCCCAAATGCCGTGCTGATGTTCGCGGTAGTACTCATGCTGTGGGGCGGATTGATCGCGACACGCTTTTGGGTCGAACTACGGGCGACGGGGTCCGACCCGCAGCGCGCCTTCAACTCAGGTATCTCAATCGCCGGCCGGCGGTTTCTCAGCTACACACTGGCCGGAGGGTTCACAGCGCTTTCGGGCCTGTTCGTGACTTTTGCGGTGGGCGCGGGTGATCCCCTGATCGCCCAGCCTTATACACTTCTGACGATCGCAGGAGCAGTCATTGGCGGAGTGGCGATCAGCGGCGGCAGCGGCAGCGGCTACGGGGCGATTCTCGGCGCCATTTTTATTGGCCTTACCAGCGAGGTGGCGCTGGGGGTCGGCGTTTCGCCATTCTATCAGCAGTTCATCATCGGCGTAGTGCTGTTGCTCGGTCTTGTTGTTGTGGTGCTGTCCGGCCGCTGGCTCAAGGCAAAGGGCCATGCGCGAATGGTCGCCCGTCACCGCAACGAGTGCAAGGAAGCGGCGGTATGAATAGGACTGCAACGGAAACCAATTGGTCGTCTATTCCGGCCCGCCTGAAGACCATCCCGCATGTGGGCAGTATTGCCATCCTTTTGGCGCTGTGCATTGCTGGGCGGCTTGCAACTCCCAATTTTCTGTCAGAAGCCAACATTTGGGCGGTACTGTCGATATCCGCGATGCTGGCAGTGGCAAGTGCGGGGCAGACGCTGGTCATCATTTCAGGCAACCAAGGTATCGATCTTTCGGTCGGCGCCATCATGACGCTCTCCGCGCTCATGGTCTCTGGCATGGCCGGGGCGTCTAATGCCGAACTGCCTGCGGCGATCGCGTTGGTTGCGACTGCTGGCACGGCAATCGGACTGGTGAGCGGCCTGGGCGTCAGATTCCTGGGCCTTTATCCGCTCGTCGTGACGTTAGGTGTTTCCTTCGTGGTGGAAGGCATAGCACTTGTCTACGCACAGGCGCGGCCGCCCTCCATGCCTGGTTCGGTGATCGAGGCCCTGGGGATTGGCCGGTATCTTGGCGTACCCTGGGTGGTGATCGTGGGCGCTGTTCTTGCAGTGCTGATGACACTGTTGTTGCGTTTCACGCGATTCGGCAAACAACTCTATCTCGTGGGCTCCAATCCAAGGGCAGCCCACTCGGCTGGCATTCCAGTTTCGCGGGTGCTTCTGCTCTCCTATGCTGGCAGCGGGTTGCTGGCCGCCATGGCGGGCGTACTCCTCTACGGCTTCGTGGGTAGCGTGAACCTGTCGATCGGCGCTCCCTACACCATGATGTCGATTGCTGCAGCGGTGATCGGAGGCTGCGCGTTGAGTGGCGGCACAGGTTCCTTCATCGGAACGGTGCTCGGTGCGATCATCTTCAGCTTATTGACGAATTTTCTCATCACGCTAGGCCTGAGTTCGGCCTTGCGTTACGCGATCAGCGGGCTGGTACTGATCCTCGTCCTGTTCGCGACTTCGCGCGATGTGAATTGAAACGGAGAACGGCAATGTGCAACACAGGCAATGGAAAACCCTCTCCTCATATGCGTGAACTGCTCGAGGGGCTACCCAAGAATTGGGGCCGCTGGGGCGAGAATGACGAGGTCGGCGCGCTCAACTTTCTGACGGCTGCGGAAGTGCTGCGCGGCGTGGCTTGCGTGCGTAAAGGAAAGACCTTTACCCTGCAAGTCCAGATGGGTCACCCGAAGGGTGATCCGGTCTGGCCTGGACGCCATGGCGCGCAGCGCTTCAACATCATGGACAAGGGTGATTTTCTGTGCGGCGCCGGCCCCGAATTCCCTGGCAACCATGAGTTCGCAGACGATGTCATGTTCCTCTATCTTCAAGGGTCGACGCAATATGATGCGCTGGGTCATGTCTGGTACGACGACCAGATCTACAATGGCTATGATGCGCGAACCACAGCAAGAAGCCTCAAGAAGGCGAGCGTGCTGCCGATCGCCGAGCGTGGAGTTGTCGGCCGCGGCGTATTGATCGATATGGCGCGTCATCGCGGCAAAGCCGTTCTCGACAAGGGCGAAACCTTCAATCATTTCGATCTCATGGCCGCGGCGGAAGCACAGGGGTGCAAGATCGAGAAGCACGACATCCTGCTGATCCGCACTGGCTTGATCGGTTCTTTCTACGAGCGCGACAAGAATGAGTTCTATAAGGATTTCACGGAACCGGGGCTTACGTTCAGCCGGGAGCTTGTCACATGGTTCCACGAGATGGAAATCGCCAACCTGGTAACTGATACCATTGCAAATGAGGTGACCGCCGATCCCGAGACTGGTGTCGTCGTGCCGCTGCATTGCGCGCTGATGCGCAATTTGGGCGTAGTGTTCACCGAGATCGTAGCGCTTGACGCGCTGGCCGAGGATTGCGCCGCGGACGGGCAGTGGAATTTTCTATATACGGCAGCTCCCCTGAAAGTGGTCGGAGGATCAGGTGCGCCCGTTAACCCGGTTGTACTGAAATAGGCTTTGCCATTTAGAGTCTCGACCTGCCGGCTGCTGTTCTGGGGATGACATCGGCATCGCCGCTGCCCAAGACCTGAAAACACCTCTGTTTATGATGAAAGAGAACACGCGTGATTGACCTTTCGAACCTGCGCCTCGACACGGAGCGCATGCTTCAGGCCCTGCGGCGGTGGGTGGAATGCGAAAGCCCGACCTTCGATGCCGTGGCCGTCAACCGGATGATGGATCTCGCGGCGGCCGATCTGAAAGACGCCGGAGCAGGTGTCGAGCGCATTGGCGGGCCGGCTGGTTTCGGAGATTGCCTGCGGGCATCGTTTCCTCACCCGAACAGGGGGCAGCCCGGCATATTGATCATGGGCCACCTTGATACGGTGCATCCCGTGGGAACCTTGGAAAAACTGCCGTTCCGCGTTGAAGGCGAGTATTGCTACGGTCCCGGCATTATCGACATGAAAGGCGGCAACCGCGCTGCTCTGGAGGCGATCACCGCCTTGCAACAGGCTGGCATATCCTCAAATCTCCCAATCACCTTTCTTCTGACGTGCGATGAGGAAATTGGCAGCCCTGGCACCCGCTCCTTGATTGAGGCGGAAGCCCAGCGTCACAAATATGTTCTCGTGCCTGAACCCGCCCTGGGGAATGGTGGGGTCATCACAGGCCGCTATGCCATCGCGCGGTTCCATCTTACGGCGTTTGGCAAGCCCAGCCACGCAGGTGCTGCACTGGCGGACGGAAGATCGGCGGTGCGGGAAATGGCGCGCCGTCTCATCGAGATCGAGGACATGACGACGCCGGATTGCACATTCTCGGTCGGCGTCATCCACGGCGGGCAATGGGTGAATTGCGTGCCGACGATTTGCCGTGCTGAGGCATTGGCGATGGCCAAGCGGCAGGCCGATCTTGATACCGGCATTTCGAAGATACTTGAGAAATCGGCCCCGGCCTTTGAGGTCAAAAGAAGCGTCGTGCGCCCCGTATGGGAGCCGTCTGCCACAACACTCATGCTCTACGAAACGGCAAGGAAGATTGCGGGCGAGCTGGGGATGGAACTTCCGCAGGGCAGCGCGGGCGGCGGCTCCGATGCAAACTTCACGGGCGCCATGGACATTCCAAGCCTCGACGGCCTCGGCCTGACGGGAGACGGGATTCACACGCTGGAAGAGAGAATTCTCATCTCCAGCCTTCCAAACCGCGTGCGCCTCATTGCAGGGTTACTGGCCGAGCTCACCTAACCGCTGAACATTCTACGCAAGTGTTGCCGAACTTTACCAAAAATCTCGGCTGTGACCGGAATGTTGAACCTGTTTCCCTGCACGGTCGTCTTAAGACTGGATGGTGGAGCCAGGCGGAATCGAACCGCCGACCTCTTGAATGCCATTCAAGCGCTCTCCCAACTGAGCTATGACCCCGTATTTCCATCGAAAACGCCGCTTGGGGGCGGCGAAGCGGGGCGGAACCTAGTTCCGCCGCGCTGAACAAGCAAGCGAAAAACGGATCAGGGCTCTTCTTCCTCTTCCTTGCCGCCCGCGGGTCCGCCGTCGATCAGGCCGGTCATCCCGTCGCCTTCTTCTTCCTCTTCGACGAGGAAGGTATCGTCTTCTTCGCCTTCCGCGTCGCCGGCGTCTTCGCCGAGATCAACGTCCTCGATGCCCGCGGTTTCATCATCGCCTGTATCGGGCTCTTCGGCCTCCTCGAGGCTGACGAGTTCGACATCCGCCGGCTCCGCGTCATCCTGCTCGACAACACGGGGCTGCGGCTTGGGCACCGGGGCCGACGGCATTTCGCCCTTCGACGGCAGGATGGCGGCGGCCACGAAGGAGACGCCGCAATTGGGGCACACGATGGGGTTCTTCATCAGGTCATAGAAGCGCGTGGCACAGGACGGGCACGTGCGCTTGGTTCCGAGTTCAGCCTTGACCACGGGGTTTCCTTTCGAAAAGCAGCGTCAAAATGGGAGGATTGGCGGCTCCCATGCCACGCTTGTGGGGGAATGTCAAAAACCAATCGGGAGAGCCTCGCGGGGGATGACAGCACCGCTGGCAATCGTGTAACTCCCCGCCCATGCACGATACAGCCCCGCGTCCGCTCCTCTCCCGCAAAGCCTTGAACCTCAAGGGCCGCATCCGCGTGCCGGGCGACAAATCCATGTCGCACCGCGCCCTGATGTTCGGCGCCGTGGCGATCGGCGAAACCCGCATCACCGGCCTTCTGGAGGCGGAGGATGTGGTGAACACCGCCAAGGCCATGGCGGCGCTGGGGGCAGGGGTTTCGCGCGGCGATGACGGCGTGTGGCGGGTGCAGGGCGTCGGCATCGCCGGGCTGAAATCGCCTGATGCGCCGCTGGATTTCGGCAATTCCGGCACCGGCGTGAGACTCGCCATGGGCCTGATGGCCACGACGCCTTTGACCGCCACCTGCCAGGGCGATGCCTCGCTGCACAAGCGTCCGATGGGCCGGGTGACCAAGCCTCTGGAATTGTTCGGCGCGCGCTTCGAGACGGCGGAGGGCGGCCGCCTGCCGCTGACGCTCCACGGCGCGAAAGACCCCGTGCCCGTGACCTATACGCTGCCCGTCGCCTCGGCACAGGTGAAGTCGGCGGTGCTGCTGGCGGCGCTCAACACACCGGGCATCACCACGGTGATCGAGCCCACGCCGACCCGCGACCACACCGAGCGCATGCTCAAAGGTTTCGGCGCGAAAATTTCCGTGGCGGTGAAGGACGATGGCCGCCACATCCAGCTTGAAGGCCAGCATGAGCTGAAAGCCCAGGCGCTGGACGTGCCGGGCGATCCCTCGTCCGCCGCCTTCCCCATGGTGGCGGCGCTGATCAGCGAAGGCTCGGACATCGTGATCGAGAACATCATGCTGAACCCGACGCGCACCGGCCTCATCACCACGCTCATCGAAATGGGCGGCAATATCGCCATTGAAAACAGGCGTCTGGCTGGAGGCGAAGAGGTGGGCGACCTGCATGTGAAGGCCTCGCGGCTCAAGGGCGTGACGGTGCCCGCCGAACGCGCGCCCTCGATGATTGACGAATACCCGGTCCTCGCCGTGGCGGCGTCTTTCGCCGAAGGCACCACGCGCATGCAGGGCCTTGAGGAACTGCGGGTGAAGGAGAGCGACCGCCTCGCTGCCGTGGAGGCGGGGCTTCAGGCCAATGGCGTCACCACGCGGTCGGGCCGCGACTGGCTGGAGGTGGAGGGCGGCACGGTGCCGGGCGGCGGCACGGTGATCACCCACATGGATCACCGCATCGCCATGTCCTTCCTCGTGATGGGGCTGGCGTCGGCCAAGGAGACGAAGGTGGATGACGGCAGCTTCATCGCCACGAGCTTTCCCGATTTCGCCGGGCTGATGAACGGGCTGGGGGCGAAGCTCGCGCCCGCTTCCGCATGATCATCGCCGTCGATGGGCCAGCCGCCGCCGGCAAGGGCACCATCGCGCGCGCTCTGGCGCGTGAATTCGGCTTTCACTTTCTGGATACCGGCTCGCTCTACCGCATGGTGGCGCTGAGCGTGCTGAGGGAGGGCGCGGACCCCGCTGACAGCGCCGCTGCCGTGAAGGCCGCGAAAACCCTTGATCCCAAAGGCTTCCGCGATGCGGAGCTGCGCGGCGAGGTGGTGGGGGGCGCGGCCTCCATTGTGGCGGTGATCCCCGAAGTGCGCGCGGCGCTGCTCGAGCTGCAGCGCGCCTTCGCCAGGCAGGAGCCAGGTGCCGTGCTGGACGGGCGCGACATCGGCACCGTGGTCTGCCCCGATGCGGAGGTGAAGCTGTTCATCACCGCCAGCCCAGAGGTGCGCGCCGCCCGCCGCCACAGGGAGCTGGGAGGCAAGGAGAGCTATGAGGCGGTTCTGGCTGACATCCGGGCAAGGGACGAGCGCGACAGCATGCGCGCCACCGCCCCTCTGGTGCCTGCTGCCGATGCGGTGGTGGTCGATACGTCAGACATGGATATTGCCGGGGCCGTGGCCGCCTGCGTGGCCATTATTGCGCGGAAAACGGCCTGAGTTTTTCCTCGCGTTGTTTCATGTGGAACATATTCCTACGGCATGCCGGAAAGTTGATTTTCCAAGCTTTTTCGATGCTGCCGGGGTGTGAAACACATGGTGTGCGTAGCTTTTAGGATGCCAAATTGATGCTGCCCAGATTGACTCTGTCAATCCGCCGGCGGGGCTTCATCCGTCCACGCGATGAGCAGCACCCAGCCGGTATAAAGAGTGAGCGCCCCCATGATCACCATGAACAGCGGATCGCCCCACAAAGCCTCCGCCGCGAACCACGCCCCGCACACCGCCACCACGGCAATCCGCCGCCACAGCGGGCGGTAGAAGGGATGGCGGGGGTCGATGATTTTCATGACAATGTTGCCTTTAAAGCCGAATATTTACGATTTTTGCGCAGCCAGCTTGTCTTGAATAAGCCGAAGCAACTCGATCGGCTCCGCTGCGCTGGTTTCCCACGCAGTTTTGGCCTCCGCCTTATTAGCGGCACTCCAACTCAAAACCTCTTGGAGCAATTGCGCCTTTCTCTGGCGTTTCTGCTTTTTGTCTTCAAGTATAAGTACTTCATTCGCGGCGTCAGAAAACTGTGAAGGGTAGAAACGTTCAAATTGAGGTTGGGAAAAGGTGTTGAGGGCATTGTCGTCCAGATCAGCAAATGTTTTGCGAATTTCGTAGATTGCACCTTTTCCAGCTTCATCGCCGTCCGCTCGAATCCATAAGCGGTCTTTATAGATCGGCTGCAAATTGATGAACACAATGAGCCGCTTGAAATCAGACACGCTTGGCTCAAGGTTGTTGGCTCCTCCAGCAGAATAGGTTCTCAGCCTGCCAAGAAGATTAGGTGCGAAAAATGGAATGAGAACATCTCGGAATACTTGCTCCGCGGATGACTTTTCGAAAAAGAGCCACGCGTCATGCGCGTCAAAATCGCTGAACTCATAACCCAACTCTCTCAGCAAAGATGTGCGTGCAACTGCCGTTGTACCGAGCTCTTCGATCTTTGACTGGCTCGTGGGCAAGTCGCCGTCTCTATAAACGCGAAACACCTTTCCGTCGTCGCCACCACCAAGTTCACGAACAACAATATTTGAATGCGTCGATATAAAAAACTGATTATTACTAGAGGCGTCGCGGATCATCAAAAGTATGGATTTAAGAGCGCTCGGGTGCAAGTTTGTCTCTGGCTCTTCCAGAACAAAGATTTTATTTTTCTCAACGCAAAGTTCGACTATCAAGGCGATAAGTTCGGCAACGCCATCACCCATACAATCTAGGCTGACAAATTTATAACCGAAATAGAACCCCGCTTCCTTTCCGCCTGTGGACGCTTTGGTAGTGATTGGAATCCCAACGATATCTCGAGTCGCGCGTAAATAATTCTCGTGCATCGGATGGCCAGTGGTAGCGAGAAGATCTATTCGGCTATATAGGGTCGCCAAATTCCCTGTTACCGCATTTTGTGTATTGAGAGTGACGCTGTGGTCGAATGATCCTGCTTTTCTCTTTGAGAGGAATGGTACAATTAGGTTATCTGGTCGAGAGTTGGAAAAAGTTCCGTGTCCAACTGCCATGCCAAAGGTTCCTGCGCCTTGATATTCGACCGGTGGGTCGCCCCTGAATGTCGTTAGTGTGCGAAAAGAATTCATTCCATTTGGTCGGCCGAAAGTTGTGATGTCTTCTTGTAAGACAGCATGGAAATCAGCAGTTAAATAGGCCGGTCCATTGTAACCGTAACGTATATCATTCTGCGTGAGCGAACCAATTTGAAAACCATGAATCGCTTTTAGAAGGGTGGATTTGCCGGCATTGTTTCTCCCAACAAATATATTGCATCGGGGATTGGTCCTTATTTCACCAGTATCCTCAAAACAACGAATACCTTTGAGATGAAAGCTATCAATTCGCATTTTTCATACTCAAAAAATCGTGGCATAGAGTGGCATTTTTAACGCTAGTAGGCTTTCGAGAAAGAGACAATCTGGCGCTTTTCACTATCTTCGAGCCGTATGGTTTCCCTTGCCCCGCCCCCCCGATTGCACTATATGCGCAGCCGTTCCGGGACCTGCCCTCAACGGGCGCTGAACGTCACCGGGCGGCTTGCCGCCCAACTGTTTCAGGCACCGACACTGTATCGCAGCCCGGGTGATGCAATGAAAGGCATGAGACGTATCGCAGGTTTGCCTGCGTGGGGCCCCATTTCAACCCCGGGGCGCACGCGGGACGTCCTAGCGGGTTTTCCGCCGGGCCAGCCTCGATTTTACAGGAAGCAAAACATCCATGGCGAAATCCGCCGTTTCCCTCAATCCCACCCGTGAAGATTTCGAAGCCCTCCTCGCCGAGAGCTACAGCGACAATCCGGTCTCCGAAGGCTCGGTCGTCAAGGGCAAGGTCGTTTCGATCGAGAACGATTTCGCCATCATCGACGTCGGCATGAAGACCGAAGGCAAGATCGCCGTCAAGGAATTCGCCCAGCCGGGCAAGCCCTCCGACATCAAGGTGGGCGACACTGTTGAAGTTTATCTCGAGCGCATCGAGAACGCGCTGGGCGAAGCCGTGCTGTCGCGCGACAAGGCCCGCCGCGAGGAAGCCTGGACAAGGCTCGAAGCCATGTCGGCCAAGAACGAGCGCGTCGATGGCGTGATCTTCGGTCGCGTGAAAGGCGGCTTCACAGTCGACTTGGGCGGCGCTGTAGCCTTCCTGCCCGGTTCGCAGGTTGACGTGCGCCCGATCCGCGACGTGGGCCCGCTTATGAACGTCTCGCAGCCTTTCCAGATTCTCAAGATGGACCGCCGCCGCGGCAATATCGTCGTTTCGCGCCGCGCCATCATGGAAGAGACGCGCGCCGAGCAGCGCTCGGAACTGGTCCAAAACCTCGCCGAAGGCCAGGTGGTGGATGGCGTCGTCAAGAACATCACCGACTACGGTGCGTTCGTGGACCTGGGCGGCATCGACGGCCTGCTGCACGTCACCGACATCGCCTGGAAGCGCGTGAACCATCCTTCTGACGTTCTCCATGTCGGCCAGAACGTGAAGGTGCAGATCATCCGCATCAACCCCGAGACGCAGCGCATCTCGCTGGGCATGAAGCAGCTCGACAAGGATCCGTGGGAGATCGTGGCCGAGAAGTACCAGATCGGCTCCCGCGTGAAGGGCCGGGTGACCAACATCACCGACTACGGCGCGTTCGTGGAACTGGAAGACGGCATCGAAGGCCTCGTCCATGTCTCCGAAATGAGCTGGACCAAGAAGAACGTGCACCCCGGCAAGATCCTCTCGACCTCCGAGCAGATCGAAGTGCAGGTGCTCGAGATCGATCCCTCCAAGCGCCGCATCTCGCTGGGCCTCAAGCAGACCCAGAACAATCCGTGGGAAACCTTCCACCAGAAATATCCCAACGGTTCGGAAGTCGAAGGCGAGATCAAGAACATCACCGAGTTCGGCCTGTTCATCGGCCTCGACGGCGATGTGGACGGCATGGTGCATCTCTCCGACATCGACTGGAAGCGGGCCGGCGAGGAAGCCATCAAGGATTACAAGAAGGGCGACCGCGTCAAGGCCAAGGTGCTCGACGTCGACCAGGAGAAGGAGCGCATCTCGCTTGGCATCAAGCAGCTCGGCTCCGATCCCATCGCCTCGGTGGCCGGCCTCAAGAAGGGCGACACCGTGACCTGCGAAGTGCTGAAGGTCGAGGACAATGGCCTCGAGGTTCGCGTCGCCGGCTCCGACATGAGCGCCTACATCAAGCGCGCCGACCTGGCGCGTGACCGCTCCGAACAGCGCACCGAACGCTTCGCCGTGGGCGAGAAGTTCGATGCCAAGATCACCCTTCTCGACACCAAGGCGCGCAAGATGAACGTCTCCATCAAGGCGCTGGAAATCTCCGACGAGAAGGAAGCGGTGGCGCAGTATGGGTCTTCGGACTCGGGTGCCTCGCTGGGCGATATCCTGGGCGCGGCGCTCCGCAAGAAGGACGCCGAAGGCAAGGAATAAACACAACGGCTGCCTTCCCCTTCGCGGGGGAAGGCGGATTATGCCACTCTGCCTTCTCCCCTCGCGGGAGAAGGTGGCGCGAAGCGCCGGATGAGGGGGCTGCCGGCAGCGAGCGACCCCTCATCCGTCTCGCGCGAACGCGCGATCCACCTTCTCCCGCAAGGGGAGAAGGAAGATGCACGAGGAGACTCCATGGCGATCACCGATGCCGAACTGATTGTGGACCGGAGGCGCATGAAGCGCCGCCTGATGTTCTGGCGCATCGCCGCCGTGCTGATCGCCCTTGCGGGCCTCATCGCCTGGTTCGGGCAGATGGACTTCGACCGCTACCGCGATCACATCGCGCGGATCCGCATCGACGGCACCATCACCGGCGACCAGCCGACGCTCGATCTGCTGTCGCAGCTTGAAAACGCCAAGGCCGTGAAGGCCGTCATCATTCACATCGACAGCCCCGGCGGCACCACGGCGGGATCGGAAGCGATCTATGAGGAAATCCGCGATATCGCCAAGGTGAAGCCGGTCGTCGCGGTGATGGACACCGTGGCGGCCTCGGGCGGCTATATCACGGCAATCGCCGCCGATCACATCGTGGCGCGCGGCAACACCATCACCGGCTCGATCGGCGTGATCTTCGCCTTCCCCGAAATTTCCAAACTGCTCGACACGCTCGGCATCAAGATGGAAGAGGTGAAATCCGCCGAACTGAAAGCCGAGCCGACGCCCTATAAGCCGATGTCGGACAAGGTGCGCGCCGTCACCAATGAAATGATCCAGGACAGTTTTGCCTGGTTCAAGGGGCTGGTGGCCGAGCGCCGCAAGATCGACCCCGCGCAGGTGGATATTCTGGCCGATGGGCGCGTCTATACAGGCCGTCAGGCGGTGGCCAATCATCTCGTCGACGAACTGGGCGGCGAGGAGAAGGCCATTGACTGGCTCAAGACGGAAAAGAAGATCGCCGATGGCACGCCGGTTCTCGACTGGAGCGCCAAATCGAACAGCGAGTCTTCGGGGCTCGGCTTCTCGATCGCCAATGGCGTGATCCGGGCGCTGGGCTTCGAGGGCTTCCGCGAGCGCGCCGAATCGGCGCGGCTTGACGGGCTTCTCGTGCTTTGGCACCCTGATCTCTGATGAAATCGCAGCGGGATTGTTGACGCCATGATCAAGTCCGAGCTCGTGCAGAAGATCGCCGACAAGAACCCCCATCTTTATCACCGCGACCTCGAGAGGATCGTCAACACCATCCTCGACGAGGTGATCAACGCCATGAAGCAGGGCGACCGCGTGGAACTCAGGGGCTTCGGCGCCTTCTCGGTGAAATCGCGCAACGCCCGCATGGGCCGCAACCCGCGCACCGGCTCATCGGTTGAAGTGGTGGCCAAGCGCGTGCCTTTCTTCAAGACCGGCAAGGAACTGCGCGAGCGGCTGAACGGCAAATAGGCAATGACGATCCGCCGTATCTTCAACTGGGTGGTGGGCGTGCCCATAGCACTCGCCGCCATCGCCTTCGCCGTGGCGAACCGCCAGTGGATTTCCGTCTCGCTCGATCCCTTCGCCAAGGACCTGCCGCGCCTCGCCTTGAACATGCCGCTGTGGGGGCTGTTCTTTTGCGGCATTCTGCTTGGCATTTTCGTCGGCTGGTTCGCGGCCTGGCGCGGCAACGGCAAATGGCGGCGCTCCACGCGTGAGGCGCGGATCGAGCTTTATAAAGTGCAGCAGGCCCATGATCATCTGAAGCGCGAGGCCGAAGCCCGCGCCGTGGCGCTCAGGGGAGATACGACTCTATGAAGATTCTTTCGGCTGATGACGTGGCGCGGCTTGCGCCCTACGGCGATATTGTCGAGGCGCTGCGCGAAGGCTTCCGCGCCGACATCAACACGCCTGTGCGCCATCACCATAATATTTCCGAAAGCCTCACCTTCCTGCTGATGCCGGCGTGGTCGAAGCAATGGTCGGGCCTCAAGACGGTGATGTTCAAGCCCGACAATCCCGCGCAGGGGCTTCCCACCATCACCGCGAGCTATCTGCTGTTCGACAATGCCACCGCCAAAACGGTGGCGATGATGGACGGCACGGAAATCACCCGCAGGCGCACCGCGGCGGCGGGAGCCTTGGCGGCTGATTATCTGGCGAGGCCCGATGCATCGCATCTGGTGCTGGTGGGAGCGGGCGCCCTGGGCGGCCATTTCGTGCGCGCCCACAAGGCCGTGCGGCCGATCACCAAAGTCTCGATCTTCACCCGCACGCCCTCGAAGGCCGAGGCGCTGGCCAAGGAACTCAAAGCCGAAGGTTTCGACGCGCAGGCGGTTGACGATCTTGAAGGCGCGGTGCGCTCCGCCGACATCGTCACCTGCGTCACCACCTCGACCACGCCCATCGTCAAAGGCGCGTGGCTCAAACCGGGCGCGCATGTCGACCTCGCCGGGGCCTTCAAGCCGACGATGCGCGAGACCGATGGCGATGTGGTCCAGCGCGCCCGCGTCTATGTCGACACCCGCGACGGGGCGGAGGAAGAGGCGGGCGACCTGCTGCAGGCCCGCGATGAGGGAAAGTTCGATTTCGCCCGCATCCGGGGCGATCTCTTTGAGCTTTGCCGGGGCACGGTGAAGGGCCGCGCGTCGGCGGATGAGATCACCCTGTTCAAGTCCTGCGGCACGGCGATCGAAGACCTTGCCACCGCCATCATGGTGTATCAAAAGGCGGCATGACCGCCAAAAACCCGATCTGCGTTGCCCTCGACACGCCCGACATTGCCCGCGCCGCGTCGCTTGCCCGCGCGCTGAAACCGCATGTGGGCTATCTGAAAGTGGGCATGGAATTCTTCTACGCCCATGGGGCCAAGGGCTATGAGACGGTGGCCGCGGAAGGCCTGCCGATTTTTCTTGATCTCAAGCTGCACGACATTCCCAACACGGTCGGGCAGGCCATGCAGGCGCTGATGCGTCTTACGCCATGCCCGGCCATCGTGAACATCCATGCTTCAGGCGGCGCGGATATGATGAAGGCCGCAGCGGAAGCGGTCGATGGCCGCGCCAGGCTCATTGCCGTGACGCTGCTCACCAGCCTGTCCAAGGCCGATATCGATGCCGTGGGCTTCGACCCGGCGCTGGATACCGCAAGCCATGCGCTGCGATTGGCAAAGCTTACGCAGTCTTGCGGCCTCGATGGCGTGGTGTGCAGCCCGCATGATCTCGCTGGCATCCGGCAGAACCTGCCGCGCGGCTTCCTCACCATCGTGCCGGGCATCAGGCCCGAAGGATCGAATGTGCAGGACCAGAAGCGCATCGCCACGCCGTCTGCGGCGATTGCAGCCGGGGCCGACATTCTGGTCATCGGCCGCGCCATCACCGGGGCTGATGATCCAGCACAGGCGGCAAGCACGATCCGGGCCGGGCTCCATGCCGGTTGAAGTCAAGATCTGCGGCCTCTCGACGCCCGAGACCATGGATGCGGCGCTCGCTGCCGGGGCCAGCTATGTGGGCCTCGTCTTCTATCCCAAGAGCCCGCGCCATGTTTCGCTCGCAACGGCCCGCGCGCTGGCGGAGAGGGCAAGGGGCCGCGCCCGCATCGTGGCGCTGGTTGTCGATGCCGATGATGCGATGCTTCTCAGTATTGCGCGCGAGGTGAAGCCCGATCTGCTTCAGGCTCACGGAAATGAAACGCCGGAACGCATTGCCGCCATCAATAGCCTCACCGGCATTCCCGTGGCGAAAGCCATCCGCGTGAAGGACGCCGCCGATGTTGCGTCTGCTGCGGCGTTCCAGAACGCCGCCGCCTTCATCCTCTATGACGCCAAGGCGCCGGAGACGCTGAAAGGCCTGCTGCCCGGCGGCAATGGCCACGCCTTTGACTGGTCATTGCTGGGCCATGCCGATCCCGGCACCTTCATGCTGGCGGGAGGCCTCACCCCTGCCAATGTGGCGGAGGCGATCCGCGTGACGGGTGCCCCCATGGTGGATGTCTCCTCCGGTGTTGAAGAGGCCCCCGGCGTCAAGGACGTGAGGCTGATCCGGAAATTCATTGAGGCCGCCAAATCCGCCCGCTAGAACACCCCTTGTCCTTCTCCCCTTGCGGGAGAAGGCGGCGCGCAGCGCCGGATGAGGGGGTGAGGCGGTGGTCTGCGAAGCAGATCAATCGCTCCAGTGGAGCGATTGAAACCGCCGAACGCCGTGAGCAGAAGCGAACGGCCGGAATAGTCCGGCCCTGCGCTTGCGCTCCGGGCGTTCGAGGCTCGAAATGGTCCACTGGACCATTTCGCAAGACGCCTCTCACCCCCCTCATCCGTCTCGCGCTGATGCGCGATCCACCTTCCCCCGCGTGGGGGGACGGCGAAAGATGGAAGTTGATATGAACGCAAATCCTCCCAATTCCTTCCGCACCGGGCCGGATGAAAACGGCCTTTTCGGCATCTATGGCGGGCGCTTCGTCGCCGAGACGCTGATGCCGCTGATCCTCGACCTGGAACAGGCCTACAAGGACGCCAAGGCCGATCCGTCCTTCCAGGCCGAGCTCGATTATTTCCTGAAGCATTACGTGGGCCGCCCGAGCCCGCTCTATTACGCCGAGCGCCTGACCGAGCATCTGGGCGGGGCCAAAATCTATTTCAAGCGCGACGAGCTGAACCACACCGGCGCGCACAAGATCAACAATGTGATGGGGCAGATTCTGCTGGCCCGCCGCATGGGCAAGACGCGCATCATCGCCGAAACGGGGGCGGGCCAGCATGGCGTGGCCACCGCCACGGCCTGCGCGCGCTTCGGACTCCCCTGCGTCGTCTATATGGGCGAGGTGGATATCGAGCGGCAGAAGCCCAACGTGTTCCGCATGAAGCTGCTGGGCGCCGAGGTGGTGCCCGCCAAGTCGGGCTCGCGCACGCTGAAGGACGCGCTGAACGAGGCGCTGCGCGACTGGGTGGCCAATGTCGAGGACACCTTCTACTGCATCGGCACCGTGGCGGGTCCGCATCCATACCCTGAGATGGTGCGCGATTTCCAATCCGTCATCGGCAATGAAACCAAGGCCCAGATGCTGGAAGCGGAAGGCCGCCTTCCGGATTCGCTCGTGGCGGCGATCGGCGGCGGCTCCAATGCCATGGGCCTGTTCCATCCCTTCCTCGATGACTCAAGCGTTGAAATCTATGGCGTCGAGGCGGCGGGCCTCGGCCTCAAGACCAAAACGAAACATGCGGCCTCGATCACCGGCGGCAGGCCCGGCGTTCTGCACGGCAACCGCACCTATCTGCTGATGGATGATGACGGGCAGATCATCGAGGGCCATTCGATCTCGGCCGGCCTCGACTATCCCGGCATCGGCCCCGAACATTCATGGCTCAACGACATGAAGCGCGTGAACTATGTTTCCGCCACCGACAAGGAGGCGCTGGCCGCCTTCCAGCTCTGCTGCAAGCTCGAAGGCATCATCCCCGCACTGGAACCCAGCCACGCGCTGGCCCATGTGATGAAGCTCGCGCCAACGAAGCCCAAAGATCATCTGATGGTGATGAACATGTGTGGCAGGGGCGACAAGGACATTTTCACCGTGGCGGATATTCTGGGGGTGGATATCTAGAATAATCTGTCATCCCGGCGAAGGCCGGGATCCCGCTTTGGGCAAAGCTGGACCCCGGCCTTCGCCGGGGTGACGGAAGAGGAAGAAGCGGGTAACGAGAGGAATTGCAGGATAAACACCATGGCGCGCAGCACACTGAAATTTCGCATGAATGCCAATGTCATGAAGCGCATGAAGCGCGCGGCCCGCGAGAGCGGCATGCCCGCCGAGCAACTCGCGGTGCGCGCTGTCGAATGGTATCTTTCGCAAACAGCGATTGAAGCTCAGGTTCTGCCCCACGCTGAAACCACGCCTGTGCCAACAGGCATCAACATTGGAATCACACTTTGACCACCCGCATCGACCGCCGATTTGCCGATCTGAAAGCTGAAGGCCGCGCCGCGCTTGTGACCTTTGTGACGGCGGGCGATCCTGATTTTGAAACCTCGCTGAAGATCATCAAGGGCCTGCCGAAGGCGGGGGCCGATGTGATCGAGTTCGGCATGCCCTTCACCGACCCGATGGCCGATGGCCCGGCCATCCAGGCGGCGGGGCTGCGGGCGCTGGCCTCCGGCCAGACGACGAAGAAGACGCTGAAGCTGGTGAAGGAATTCCGGAAAGACGACAAGGACACGCCTGTGGTGCTGATGGGCTATTACAATCCCATCTATGTCTATGGCGTCGATAAATTTCTCGCCGATGCCAAGGCGGCGGGCGTCGACGGGTTGATCATCGTCGACCTGCCGCCGGAAGAGGATGTCGAGCTGTGCATCCCCGCCATGGCGGCCGGCATCAACTTCATCCGCCTCGCCACGCCGACCACCGACGACAGGCGCGCGCCCGCCGTGTTCAAAAACACAAGCGGCTTCGTCTATTATGTGTCGGTGCTGGGCATCACCGGCACCAAGGCGCCGGACCTGAAAAGCGTGAAGGCCAATGTGAACCGGCTGCGAAAGCACACCGATCTTCCCATTGCCGTGGGCTTCGGCGTCAAATCCGCCGAGCAGGCGCGCGCCATCGCGAAGGACGCCGATGGCGTGGTGGTGGGCTCGGCGCTCGTGAAGGCCGTGGAGGAGAGCCTCACAAAAGCCGGAAAACCCACGGCAAAGACGGCGAAGGCCGTGCATGCGCTGGTGGCTGACATTGCGCGCGGCGTGAGGAGCTAGCCCCATGAACTGGATCACCAATTTCGTCCGGCCCAAAATCCGCTCCATCCTCGGCGTCAAGCGCGAGGTGCCGGAGAACATGTGGGTCAAGGATCCCGATACCGGGCAGATGGTGTTCTACAAGGATCTCGAAGCCAACCAGTTCGTGATCCCGGGATCGGGCTATCACATGCGCATGCCGCCCGACGTGCGGCTGAGCTCCATGTTCGACAATGGCGACTTCGAGAGGATCGCACTGCCGCAGGTGCCCGTCGATCCGCTGAAATTCCGCGACGAGCGGAAATATGCCGACCGGCTGAAGGAAGCAAAGCAGAAGACCGGGGCGGAGGATGCGATTCTTGGCGGTGCCGGCACGCTCGACGGATTGCCCGTGGTGATGGCGGTGCAGGATTTCGCCTTCATGGGCGGTTCTCTCGGCATGGCGGCGGGCGAGGCGATCATCACCGCCATGCGGGCTGCCGTGCAGAAGAAATCGCCCTTTGTGTTTTTCGTATCCTCCGGCGGGGCGCGCATGCAGGAGGGCGTGCTGTCGCTCATGCAACTGCCGCGCACCACCGTGGCGGTGCAGGAGCTGCGCGCCGCAAAACTTCCCTATATCGTGGTGCTGACCAATCCGACGACCGGCGGCGTCACCGCCTCCTACGCCATGCTGGGCGACATCCACATTGCGGAGCCTGGCGCGCTGATCGGTTTTGCCGGCCAGCGGGTGATCGAGCAGACCATCCGCGAAAAGCTGCCGCCCGGTTTCCAGCGCGCCGAATATCTTGAAGAGCATGGCATGGTGGACATGGTGGTGCCGCGCCTTGAGATGCGCGCCACCGTGAGCCGTGTGCTCCGTATGCTGATGAATGCGCCGGAAATGCCGAAGCCCGGCACTGCCCTCGTTCCCGCCGAAGCCTGATCCTCCGCATGGCGCTGAGCGATGCCATTCTGACGCGGCTTCTCGCGCTGCATCCCAAGATCATCGATCTGAGCCTTGATCGCATGGTGCGCATCCTCGCGTGCCTGGGGAACCCGCAAGACAGGCTGCCGCCGGTGATCCATGTGGCGGGCACCAATGGCAAGGGATCGACCGTCACTTACACCCGCGCCATCATGGAGGCGGCGGGCCTGAAGGTGCATGCCTATACCTCTCCGCATCTGGTGAAATTTCACGAGCGCATCCGTGTGGCGGGCGAACTGATTTCCGAGGCCGATCTGACAGCACTTCTTGAGGAATGCGAGAAGGCCAATGGCAGCGAGCCCATCACTTTTTTCGAGATCACCACCGCCGCCGCCTTCCTCGCCTTCAGCCGTACGCCCGCCGATTATCTGGTGCTGGAAGTGGGGCTGGGCGGCAGGCTCGACGCCACCAATGTGATTGGCAAACCGGCGCTCTCAATCATCACCACCATCGACTATGACCATCAGCAATATCTGGGCGATACGCTGGCGCTGATCGCCCATGAGAAGGCGGGGATTTTGAAGCGCGACGTTCCGGCGGTGATCGGCGTTCAGCCCGATGAGGCGCGCGATGAGATCGAGCGCGTGGCGGCGCGGGTGGGATCGCCGCTGTCGATCGCCAATCAGGACTGGCAGAGCTTCGAGCAGCATGGCCGCCTTGTCTTCACCGATGAGAAGGGCCTGCTTGATCTGCCCATGCCGGCACTTCAGGGCCGCCACCAGATCGACAATGCAGGAAATGCCATCGCCGCCATCCGCGCGCTGGCGGATCCGCGGATCACGGAAGCGCATATCGCGCAGGGCCTCAAGAGCGCCACATGGCCCGCCCGCATGCAGCGGCTGGGGCCGGGGGCGCTGTGGGATCTGGTGCCCGCCGACGCCGAGTTGTGGCTCGACGGCGGGCATAATCCCTCCGCCGGACGGGTGCTGGCGCAGGCCTTCTCCGATCTGAACGACCGCCATTCAAGGCCGCTTGTGCTGGTGTGGGGCATGCTCAACACCAAGGACGTGGCCAGCTTCATTTCGGAATTCGCAGGGATCGCCCACCGCGTGGTGACGCTGACCATTCCCGATGAGGAAAACGCGGTATCAGCGGAGAAACTGGCGGAGGCGGCGCGCGCCGAGGGCCTGCCCGCCGAAACCGCCGTGAGCCTCGAAGCGGCGCTGAAACAGGCGAGCCTCACCGTGCCCGCCCCGCGCATCCTGATCTGCGGCTCCCTCTACCTCGCCGGCCGCGTGCTGGCCGCCCACGCGCGGGAGGAGATGACCAAAGTGAGCGGCGCGGGGAGACGGTGATTTATTGTCTTCCCCCTGCGCCAGCGGGGAGAAGAAGGGGACCCATCGCCCTTGCGATGGGGGAGATGAGGGGCACCCGGTCTCTTTGCAAGAACATCCGTTGGCCCCTCTCCTCTCCCCGCTTGCGCGGGGCGAGGACGGGAAGTTACCGCCTCTTCTCGATCGCATCCCAGATGAGCGCCGCGATGTCCTCGCCGCCGAAGCGTTTGACTTCGCGGATGCCGGTGGGGGAGGTGACGTTGATCTCGGTGAGATAATCGCCGATCACGTCGATGCCGACGAAGATGAGGCCGCGCGCCTTGAGGTCGGGCCCCATGGCCTCGCAGATTTCATGCTCGCGCTTGGTGAGCGTGGTGGGCTCGGGCCGGCCGCCAACATGCATGTTGGAGCGGTTCTCGTTCTGGGCCGGCACGCGGTTGATGGCGCCCGCCACCTTGCCGTCGATCAGGATGATGCGCTTGTCGCCTTTCCGCACTTCGGGGAGATAGCGCTGGGCGATGTAGGGCTCGCGGAAGGCCTGGCCGAAAAGTTCGAGCAGCGCCTGGAAATTCTGGTCCTCTTCGCCCAAGCGGAACACGCCCGCGCCGCCATTGCCGTAAAGCGGCTTCAAGATGATGTCGCCATGGGCGCGGCGGAAGGCGGCGAGCTCTGCCGGGTTGCGGGTGATCAGCGTATCCGGCATGAACTGGCCATAGCGGAGGACGAACAGTTTTTCCGGCGCGTTTCTCACCTCCGTGGGATCATTCACCACCAGCGTTTTGGGATGAATGGCATCGAGGAGATGGGTGGCGGTGATGTAGCCCATATCGAAGGGCGGGTCCTGCCGCATCAGCACCACGTCATAAGAGCCGAGATCGACGCGCTTCATCTCGCCCAGCGTGGCGAAATTGCCGGGTTCGTCGCGCACCTGAACATCCTGGCCCGTGGCGTGAAGCGTGCCGCCCGAAAGCGCCAGCGTTTTCGTCTGATAGTAGAACAGCGAATGGCCGCGCCGCTGCGCCTCCAGCATCATGGCGAAGGTCGAATCGCCCTTGATGTTGATGCTTTCGATGGGGTCCATCTGGACGGCAATGTTCAGCGCCATGTCAGGCATCTCCGTAAAAGGCATTCTGGATGTGGGCCGGCCACAGGTAGGGGCTGACGGTGACGATGTCAAAACGGCAGGCCTGTGCGGCGGCGATGGGGTCGCGCGCCATCCACAGCCGCGCGGCGGCGGCGATGCGTTTGGCCTGAAACGGCGTGACCGAGATCATCGCGGCATCGCGCGTGGCGCGCTGCTTCACCTCGATGAAGGCGGTGACATCGCCCTTGCGCATGATGAGATCGATCTCGCCCAGATGCGACTTGAAGCGCCGCGCGACGAGGCGGTAGCCCTTCAGCCTGAGCGCCCAGAGCGCCGCCGTCTCCGCCATGCGCCCGCGCTGCTCGGCCTTTTGCCTATTCGCCATCGGCTTCAGCCTTGGCGGCAAGGATGCGGGCGTAGATGTCTTTTTTTGGAAGGCCGAATCGTTTGGCGATTTCGGCTGCCGCCTTGCTGGCGGGAAGGCTTGCCGAAACTTCTGCAATGGCGGCCTCAAGGTCTTCCGCCGAGGCCTTGCCTTCGCCTTCGGCAGGCGGGCCGATGAGCAGCGTGATCTCGCCCTTGACGGCGGGGCGCGCGGCAAGCGTTGCGGCGACTTCGGACGCCGTGCCGCGCAGGATCTCTTCGTGCAGCTTGGTGAGTTCGCGCGCCACGGCCACGAGACGGCCGGGGAAGGTTTCGGCAATGCTCTGCAATGTCTCGATGATGCGATGCGGGCTTTCGTAGAAGATCAGCGTGGAACGCAGCGAAGAAAGTTCCGCCCACAGCTTCTGCCGTTCGCCCTGCTTTTGCGGCACGAAACCGAAGAAGCCGAAGCGGTCGGTGGGCAGGCCCGCCAGGGCGAGTCCGGCGATTGCCGCCACGGGGCCGGGGCAGCAGGTGACGGCGATGCGGGCGGCCACCGCTTCCGCCACCAGCCTATAGCCCGGATCGTTGACGAGCGGCATCCCCGCATCGCTCACCAGCGCGAAGCGGGCGCCTTCGGAAAGGCGCGCCAGAATGCCCGGCCTGACTTTCGCCGCATTATGCTCGTGATAGGGTTCAAGCTTCGCCCGGATGGCGAAACGCTCGAGCAGCTTTCCGGTGTTGCGTGTATCTTCGCACAGAATCACGTCAGCCGCCGCCAGCGCCTCGAGTGCACGAATTGTAATATCGCCGAGATTGCCGATGGGAGTCCCGACAATGTATAATCCCGGCGCCAGGTTTGGCGGCTCGAACACCGCGGCGCCGATGGCATAGCGGCGCGGGGGTTTTTGCAGAATGTCCGTCATGTCTTTCCGGGAGAAGCAGCAGGTGGTGATGAGCCGGGCGAAAGCCATGCTAGCGCGGCCTGCGCTGAAACGGGAGAGCCAAGTGGCGCTGCTGCTGGCGGCGGCGCTTGCCCTTTCAGGCTGCGGCACCTCTCACATGGGCGACCTGTTCAAGGACCAGCCGCAACCGCAGCAGCCCGCCAAGCCCGCGCCCGATAACGGCGCGCCGGGGCAATAGGCCTCAGCTCACGCTGTTCGGCAGCTCTTCCTCGCGCTTCGCAATGAAATCGCGCAAGCCCTCGGCAATGCCTTCATCGAGCTTCGGCTCTTCGTAATTGGCCAGCATGGCGCGGGCCTTCTCGCGGCCGCGGGTGTCGTGGTCTTTCGAGCCTTCGGCCTGCCATTGCTCGAAGGAATTGAAATCCATGATCGATGGCATGAAGAAGGCCTTGTCGAACTGTTCCAGCGTGTGCTTGGTGCCGAGGAAATGACCGGCCGGACCCACCTCGCGGATGGCCGCCATGGCGTCCTTGAAATCCGCGAAGGGAAGGCCGCCGGCGTAGCGGTACCAGCCGCCCAGTTGCTCGCAATCCGTCATGAACTTGGAATAGCCGCAGGCCAGCCCCGCCTCGAGCCAGCCCGCCACGTGCCAGATGTAATTGGCGCCGGAGAGGATGGCGGCGTGCATGAGCATGTTCGCTTCATAGCCCGCCTGCGCATCATTGATCTTGGAGCCGACGTGGAAGCCCGAGGTGCGCCACGGCAGTTTGTATTTCCGGGCGAGCGCCCCCATCACATACATCATCTGCGCGGCCTCGGGCGTGCCGCCCATGGGGGCGCCCGTCTTCATATCGACCGTCACCATGAACTGGCCGTAGATCTGGGGGCTTCCGGGGCGGATCAGTTGCGTGAAGGCAACGCCCGCCAGCGCCTCGGCATTGACCTGCGCCACGGCCCCCAGTGCCGAAGCTGAAGTCGACGCGCCGCACAGCGCGAAGGGGGCGAGGATCAGCGGCTGGTTATGCCTTGCATAGACTTTCATCGCATCGAGCATCGTCGCATCCCACACCAGCGGCGAATTGCAGTTGGTGATCGAGACGACGACGGTGTTGTTCTTCACATAATCATTGCCGAACACGATGCCCGCCATCTTCATCACGTCCTCGGCGCGTTCCTTCGATGTGACGATGCCCATGAAGGGCTTGTCGGAATGTTTCAGCGCCGAATGGATGATGTGCAAATGCCGCTTGGGCACCGGAATTTCCATCGGCTCGCAGATGATCGAGCTTGAAGAGTGCAGCACCGGCTGCATGTAGGCGAGCTTGTGGAAGTTGTTGAGGTCTTCCAGCGAGCCGTAGCGGCGGTTGCCATCGAGGTCGCGCACATAGGGCGCACCATACATGGGAACGAAAATGGAGTTCTTGCCGCCCACCCTGACGGTGCGCTCGGGGTTGCGCGCGTTGAGCGTGAACTCGGACGGCACCTTGGCGATGAGTGACAGCAAAAGGGCGCGGTCAATGTGGACGCGCGTGCCCTTCACCGTGGCGCCTGCCTGTTTCCACATGGCGATTGCTTCATCGTCGCGGAATTCGCAGCCCACCTCTTCGAGAATCTTGAGCGACTCCTCGTGGATCAGTTCCACGGCTTCGTCGGGCAAGAGCTCATAAACGGGAATATTGCGCACCAGCGTGGGGAAGGAGGTGACGGGCGCGGCGCGGAGCGCCCGGCGAGCATCACGCCCGCCACTCCGGCGGCCGGTGGCGGAAACCTGTTTGGCAAGCTCATTGGTGTCGATCATGGGCGATACTCCGGTTGGCCCATAAAGACCCTGACACGCCAGTGCCGCAACCCGATCCCGGAGCGGGCTTCGCGTGAGGAAAAGTCAAGCAGCCTGATCGAGAAGCCAGGCCTTGAGAATCTCCGCCTCAGCCGAAAGCGTGTGGTCGGCGCTCCATGTCACGTAATAGGCGTGAGGGGCGGGCATCGCTGCATCGGTGACCTGCACCAAAGCCTTTCGTTCGATGAGCGGCTTCACCAGCCGCATCCAGCCCAGCGCCACGCCCTGCCCGTCCTGCGCGGCCTGTAGGGCGATGACATAGCTGTTGAAGCGCCGGACATTGGGCTTCCGCCGCCCGCCGCCGGTCTCGCGCAGGAAATCCGCCCATGTCGTCCACGTCCAGTCCATGCCTTCCACCGAAAGCAGCGGCAGTTCGGTGAGGTCGCGGCTGTTTGCAACGGGGTGGCGTTTGGCGAAGCCGGGGCTCGCCACCGCCACGATCCGGTCATCGAAGAGCTTGCGGGAAAATTCGTTGGGCCAGGTGCCATCGCCATAGCGCACGCGCAGCTCGATCCCGGCGGGGAGAATATCCTGCGCGCGGTCGGAGATGATGTGGTCGATGATGATGTCCTGATGCGCGTTCCAGAACGTGCCGAGGCGCGGCATCAGCCAGAGCTGCGCGAAGGCCATGGTGGTGCCGAGCGACACGGTGCGCGCCGCGCCCTGCGTGCGCACCGTCTGGAGCGCGGAGGAAATGCGCTCGAAATTCTCGCGCAGCGCCCGGTAGATCGTCTCGCCCTCGGGCGTCAATTGCAGCGCCCGGTGCAGGCGGATGAACAGCGGCCGCGCGATTTCGTCCTCGAGGCTTTTCACCTGCTTGGAGACAGCACCCGGCGTGACATTGAGTTCGCTCGCCGCGCGCGTGAGGCTCAGGTGCCGTGCGGCGGCTTCAAAGGCGGCGAGGGCATTCAGGGAGGGAAGATTGTAATGGCGGCGCACCATGGCGCCGCCATCCTATCAAACGCCAGACAGTTGAGGAATACTCAAGCAGCCACGGCGAGATCGGGCATGGCCCGGCCCGACGCCATGACGAGGCCTTCCGCCCCATCAAGCGCGTGTGGCTCAAGCTCAAGCCCGAGGAAGCGGGCGCGCTCCACGGGGCCCGGCAGGTGCAGGTCTTGCGTCACCGCGGTGCTGAAGCCGAAGCGCTGGTAATAGGGCGCGTCACCCACCAGCAGCACGGCGCCATGGCCCTCGTTCTTCGCCGCCTGAAGCGCATGACGCATCAGGGCGCCACCGATGCCCTTGCCGCGCAGCTTCTGGTCCACCGCGATGGGGCCGAGCAGCAGGGCAGGTCCCGCCGATCCGGCGATGACGTTCCACAGCCTGACCGTGCCGACGAGGCGGCCCTTCGCATCGACAGCCGTGAAGGCCAGGCCTTCGGCGGCGAGACGGCCTTCGCGCAGCCGCTCGGAGGTCTTGCGGCGGCGGGTTTTTCCGAACGCCCGGTCAAGCAGCGCCTCGCGCTGCGGCTGATCCTGGGCAAGCTCATGACGAATGGTGACCATTGTGGCCTCCACAAGTGACAAGGTGATGGATGGGTGAGCGGCTTAGATGACGTAGGCGGCGAGCGGCGAGAAACCGTTGAACGCCACCGACGCATAGGTGGTGGTGTAGGCGCCCGTGGCCTCGATCAGCACCTCATCGCCGACGGTGAGCGTCACCGGCAGGTCATAAGGCGTCTTCTCGTAAAGCACGTCCGCCGAGTCGCAGGTGGGGCCGGCGACCACGCAGGGGCTCTTGGCGTCGCCGTCCTTGGCCGTGACGATGGGATAGCGGATGGCTTCGTCCATCGTTTCGGCGAGGCCGCCGAACTTGCCGATGTCGAGATAGACCCAGCGGTTGTTGTCGTTGGCGTGCTTCTTCGACACCAGAACCACTTCGGCCTTGATGACGCCCGCATTGCCCACCATGCCGCGGCCCGGCTCGATGATGGTCTCGGGAATGGCATTGCCGAAATGCCTGGTCAGCGCCTCATGGATGGCATTGGCATAGGTGCCGGTGCCCGGAACGGCTTTCAGATATTTGGTCGGGAAGCCGCCGCCGAGGTTGACCATCGACAGCGTGACGCCGTGCTTCTGCATCGCATCGAAGATCGCCTTGGCTTCGGCAAGCGCCGAATCCCAAGCTTCGAGCCGCGTCTGCTGCGAGCCGACATGGAAGGAAATGCCATAGGCCTTGAGGCCCAGCGCATGGGCGCGGAGCAGCACGTCCACGGCCATCGAGGGCTCGCAGCCGAACTTGCGCGACAAGGGCCATTCAGCACCAACGCCATCGGTGAGGATGCGGCAGAACACCTGCGAACCCGGAGCAGCGCGGGACACCTTTTCCACCTCTTCCACGCAATCCACCGCATAGAGCTTGACGCCGCGCGCGAAGGCGGCGGCAATGTCACGCTCTTTCTTGATGGTGTTGCCGAAGGAGATGCGGTCCGGCGTGGCGCCAGCGGCCAGCGCCATGTCCACTTCCGCCACCGAGGCGGTGTCGAAGCACGAGCCCATCGAGGCCAGCATCTTGAGAATCTCGGGCGCCGGATTGGCCTTCACCGCGTAGAAAATGCGGGTGTCCGGCATCGCGTGCCGGAAGGCACGGAAGTTGTCGGCGATCACTTCGAGGTCGACGACGAGGCAGGGGCCTTCGGGGCGTCGGTCGCGCAGGAAGTCGAGAATGCGGGCGGTGGCGGCCATGGGTGTTCTCCCAGAATCAGACGGTAAGCGTTGCCGGTGTCGGTGCGATGACGGCCAGCCCCGCGATGGAGACGAGGGGGCCGTTTGCGTCCTGACGTGTTCGCCTTGGCTTGATCGGGAGACCCGGTCGCACATGGGGCAATGATAGTGGTGCCTCTCAGTAACCCCGGCCTTTGGAGGAGCCGGTTGAGACCAAAAAGCCCGCACCGTCGTTGCTTTGGGGAAATCCTTGAGGCACGTGCGACTTTGGGCCCGCGCGATATGATGGATTCGTGTGTCGCAATCAAGGAGAAATGCGGCCGCGCGCAAAAAATTTTATGACGCGGCGTTAATGCTTTCTTTGCGCGATGGTGCCTGCCCGCTCAGGCGACGGTCTGGACGGGGAGCGCGAAGGCCTCGATGGGGCCGGAGGAGGAGATCGCCTCGTCGAGATCGCGGAGCGCCATGCCGATGGTGCCCTTGACGATCATGTCGGTGGCGATGGGCACCACGTCGATCGAGACGTTGCGGCGCAGTTCCTCCACCACGCCATCGGCAATCGCCGCGCGCATCGCCTGCTCCATGAGGCCGATGGCCCGCGTCCCAGGCCCTGAGAGCACGATGCGCGCCGGGCTGAGCATGGCGATGACACGGGCGATGCCGAAGCCCAGCGCCTCTCCCGCCCGGGCAAAGGCCTCAAGCGCCGCCTGGTCGCCCGCCGCCGCGCGCTCCTCGATCTCCGCCATTTCCTGATCGGCAATGGCGGAGAGCGGCGGTTCTTCCGTGCGCCCAAGCCCCGCCGCGCGGGCGATGGCATAGTCGGCGGCATACGCCTCGACGCAGCCGCGCCGCCCGCAACGGCAGAGAAGCCCGTGCGGCACATGGTTCATGTGGCCGAACTCCGCCGCCGCCCCCGTCTCGCCGTGATAGACCTGTCCGTTGATGATGAGGGCGCCGCCCACGCCATAGCCGGTGAAGACGACGCAGGTGGTGCCTGCCGCCGCCCGGTCCTGCGCGGCCAGCGCCTCGGCGATCATGTTGGCGTCATTGGCGACGGTGCAGCGGATGCCGAGGCGCTCGCTGACCGGCCCGGCGACGGGAATGTTCCGTGCACGGAAGGCCGGGCTCCACACCACGGTTCCGGCCTGCGTGTTGGCGACGCCCTGCACCGCCACGCCGATCCGCACCACGCTGCGCCGCTTCAGCATCGCCTTGCCAAGGAATTGCGCGATCTCCTCCGCCACCGACTGGCCGAACAGGCCGGGGTCTGCTTCGTAGGTCGAGATATGGAGAAGCTGGCGGCGCAGGATGGCGCCGCGGAAATCCGCCAGCACCAGCTCGACGCCGTCAATGGAAAGCTTCACCGCCAGCACATGCGCGGCCTGCGGCGCGAGGTGAAGCCTCGTCATCGGGCGGCCCCGGCGCTGCCGCTGCTCGGCTTCAAGTGATTCTTCCAGTGCTTCCAGCAGGCCCTGCTCGATCAGCTGGCCCGAGATCGCCGTGATGGTGGCGGGCGACAGGCCGGTGCGCTGGCCAAGCTCGACACGGGCCAGCGGGCCTGCATGGCGCAGCATGTCGAGAACCACGCGGCGGTTTTGCCGCCGCACCAGTTCGCTGTCCGCTTTTTCGCCGATTACACTTCGCGTTCGCAGCATGTAAGTTGCGTTGCACAAACGATTTTTCTTTTCTTATGTTGACTCACGCGGCCAGTTGCCGCAACATTTTTTTGGACGCCGAAATAAAAACCATTCACGTCTAGGGCTCAGGAGACCGCGCGCATCACACCGTCTGCTTGTTGCAGTGGGTGATTCAGGGAGGCGTCCCGCGGGATCGGCAGGCCTTCGAGGGAGGACCCAAGATGAATCGCAAACTTTTCGCCGTGGTGGCGGGCGCCCTGATGCTCGGCGTATCGTCGGTTTCGGCCATGGCGGCCGGCAAGACCATCGCCGTCTCGTGGAAGACCTTCCAGGAAGAACGCTGGAAGACCGACGAAGCTGCCATCAAGGCCGTCGTCGAGGCCGCCGGTGACAAATATGTCTCGACCGACGCGCAAGGCTCCGCCGCCAAGCAGGCCTCCGACATCGAGAGCCTGATCTCCCAGAAGGTCGACGTCATCCTCGTCGTCGCCTATGACTCGGACGCCATCCTGCCCTCCTTCAAGGCCGCCGCCGACGCGGGCGTGAAGATGATCTCCTATGACGTGCTGGTGGAAGATCCGAACGCGCTCTATGTGACCTTCGACAACGTGGGCGTGGGCCGCCTGATGGCCAAGGAAGTGATGAAGGCGAAGCCCGAGGGCAACTATGCCTTCATCAAGGGCGACAAGGGCGATCCCAACGCCACCTTCCTGTTCCAGGGCGTGCTGGAAGTGCTGAAGGACGCCATGGACGCGGGCAAGATCAAGAATGTCTGCGAAACCTTCACCGATGGCTGGAAGCCGGACAATGCCCAGAAGAACATGGAGCAGTGCCTTACCTCCACCGGCAACAAGGTGGATGCGGTCGTCTCCGAAAACGACGGCATGGCGACCGGTGTTGTCGCGGCGCTCTCGGCGCAGGGCATGGCGGGTTCCGTGCCGGTGTCCGGCCAGGACGGCGACAAGGCGGCGCTGAACCGCGTGGCGCTCGGCACCCAGACGGTGTCGATCTGGAAGGACAGCCGCGTGCTCGGCAAGGCCGCCGCCGAAGCCGCCGTGGCGATCGCCGACGGCAAGGACCCGACGACGCTCTCCGGCATCAGCAAGTTCAACAAGGGCGCCAAGGGTGTGGAAGTGAACGCCATCCTGCTGACCCCCGACGCGATCACCAAGGACAACCTGAACGACGTGATCGACGCCGGCTGGGTGACCAAGGATGAAGTCTGCGCCGGCGTCGCCGCCGGATCGGTCAAGGCCTGCAACTGATCGCCTTGCCAAGCCTGATGGTTTGAAACATCATCGGCGCGTCATTCCGCAAGGAGTGGCGCGCCTTTTTCATGAAGCGCCGCGGTGAACGCGGCCGGGGCAATCTGAGGGGAGGCCGATCATGACGATGCAGAATCCGGTGACATCTGGCCCAGGCCTCAGCGATGAAGGTGTGGTGAAGCGTTTCCTGCGCGCCACCGAGATCGATACGCGCATGCTCGGCATGATCGCCGCGCTGGCGGTGATCTGGATCGGTTTCGACATCATCAGCGGGCAATTGCGGCCGGGCGCCGGGATTTTCGGCGGCTCGTTTCTGACCGCGCGAAATCTCTGGGTGCTGCTGGTGCAAACCTCCGTCATCGCCGTGATGTGCACCGGCATGGTTCTGGTGATCGTCATGCGCCAGATCGACCTCTCCATCGGCTCGATGATGAATATCGTCGCCATCTCCGCCGGTGTCCTTCAGGTCTACAAGCTGACGGCCCTGCTGGGCGTCGGTCATCCGGCGATCTGGATTATCGCCGTTCTGGCGTCGATCCTCATCGGCGCGGCCATTGGCTGCTTCAACGGGCTTCTCATCGCCTATGGGCAGGTTCCGTCCTTCATCGTCACGCTGGGCGGGCTGATTGCCTATCGCGGCATCGGCTTTCTCATCGCCTCGGGCGTCACCGTCGCGCCCATGGACAAGACCTTCGCGCTGATCGGCGGCAACAATCCGGCGGCGGCCCTGGGGCCGTTCTGGAGCTGGGCCTTGGGCTTTGCCGTCTGCGTGGCGATCGTGCTGGCGATCATCCATCAGCGGCGGCAGCGCATCCGCTTCAAGTTCCCGCTGCGCCCGATCTGGGCGGAATGCGTGGTGGCGGGCGTGGGCGCGCTGGTGGCGCTGGGCGCCACCGCCGTGGTCAATTCCTATCTCTGGCCCGCCAAGGTGGCGGAGCGTTATGCCGTGGCCAACAACATTCCCATTCCCGAAGGCGTCGAGAACCGCGACGGCTCGGCCATCTGCATGGCAGGCGGCAAGGTGGTGAATTGCGTCGAGGGCCTGAGCTACCAGACCGGCTATCCCATTCCGGTGCTGATCACCCTGGCCATCGGCCTGCTGATGACCTTCATCGCCACGCGCACGCGCTTTGGCCGCTATGTCTATGCGACGGGCGGCAACCCGGAAGCCGCCGAACTGGCGGGCATCAACACCAAGTGGCTCACCGTCAAGGTGTTCACGCTGATGGGGGCGCTGGTGGGCGTCGCCTCGGTCATCGCCTCGGCCCGCCTCGACGCCGCGACGACGGCGCTCGGCACGCTGAATGAACTCTATGTGATCGCCGCCGCGGTGATCGGCGGCACCTCGCTGGCGGGCGGCATCGGCACCATCTATGGCGCCATGGTGGGTGCCTTGGTGATGCAGTCGCTGCAATCGGGCATGGCGCTGCTCAATCTCGACTCGGCCTATACCGATGTCGTGGTGGGCTCGGTGCTGGTGGTGGCGGTGTTCGTCGACCAGCTCTATCGCCGCCGCGTGAAGTAAGGGAGAACCGCAATGGCAAAGAAATCAGCCGGACCTTCTCCTGTCAAAGGCGCTGCCATGGTGAAGAAGGCCGTGGCGCGCGCCAAGGCCGTCGCCGACGAGCCGCTGCCCCCCGCCGCCGACACGCGCGGCACGCCGCTGGTCGAGATGCGCGATATTTCCATCGCCTTCGGCGGCATCAAGGCGGTGGATCATGCGTCCATCGATCTCTATCCCGGTGAAGTGATGGGGCTGCTGGGCCACAACGGCGCGGGCAAATCGACGCTCATCAAGATTCTCTCCGGCGCCTACAGGCGCGACTCCGGCGATATCCTGGTGAATGGCGACAAGGCCGAGATCAACAATCCGCGTGACGCCAAGGCCTATGGCATCGAGACGATCTACCAGACGCTGGCTTTGGCCGACAATGTGGATGCCGCCGCCAATCTCTATCTCGGCCGCGAACTGAGAACACCCTTCGGCACGCTCGATGACGTGGCGATGGAGGCGGAATGCCGGAAGGTGATGCACAGGCTCAATCCGAATTTCCGCCGCTTCAAGGAGCCGGTGGTGCGCCTGTCGGGCGGCCAGCGGCAATCGGTGGCGATCGCCCGGGCCATCCACTTCAACGCCCGCATCCTGATCATGGATGAGCCGACGGCGGCGCTGGGCCCGCAGGAGACCGCGCAGGTGGGCGAACTCATCAAGCAGTTGAAGGCCGAAGGCATCGGCATCTTCCTGATCAGCCATGATTTGCATGACGTGTTCGATCTCGCCGACCGTCTCTGCGTGATGAAGAACGGCCGCGTCGTCGGCACCGCGAAAACCACCGACGTGACGCATGATGAAGTGCTGGGCATGATCATTGCCGGCAAATGCCCGCCGGGCGCTGTTGCCGGGCCGGGCGCATTGAGAGAGGCCGCCTGAATATGACGGACTGGACGGAGCGGTTTGCCCTTAAGGGCAAGCGGGCGCTTGTGACCGGGGCCAGCAAGGGCATCGGCCATGAGGCCTGCCGCGTATTGGCCGAAGCGGGCGCCGATATCGCCGCAACGGCGCGCGATGCCGAAGGGCTGGCCGAGGTGAAAGCCACGGTGGAGGCGCTGGGCCGCCGCTGCGTGGTGATCGAGGCTGATCTCACGACCGTCGAGGGCGCGGAGAAAGCGGCACGCGAATCACTTGCCGCCTTCGGCACCGTCGACATTCTGGTGAACAATGCCGGCACCGCCTATGTGGCGCCCCTCACCGAACATTCGATTGCCGAGTGGGACCGCATCATGGCGGTGAACCTGCGCGCGCCCTTCATCATCGCCAGGCTTCTGGCCCCGGCGATGATCGCCCAGAAATCCGGCAAGATCGTCAATGTGTCGTCGCAGGCAGGCGTCATCGGCACGGCAGACCATGGCGCATACTGTGCGTCGAAGGGCGGCCTCAACATGCTGACCAAGGTGATGACGGTGGAATGGGCGCCGCACAACATCCAGACAAATGCGGTCTGCCCCAATGTGATTCTGACCCCCATGGGCGAGAAGGTGTGGGGGGAACCGGAGAAGGGCGATCCGCAACGCGCCAAGACGCCGCTCAACCGATTCGGCAAGCCGGTGGAGGTGGCGGACATGATTCTCTATCTTGCGTCGCCTGCCTCGGACTTCGTGTGCGGCGGCATTTTCATGATCGATGGCGGGTTTACAGCAGTGTAATGGTGGGATGACGTTACGTGCAGTTGATTATGGTTAACAGCGCGTATACCAAGGGCGGCGTGACACCCGCATCACCACCGATGATTGAACGAGTGGCCCGCGCCATCGCGCGGAACCTCGGGGATGCGGACTGGCGGGCCTACATGGAGGCCGCCCGCGCCGCCGTGCAGGCGATGCGCCAGCCCACCGTGGAAATGCTGGAAGCTGCTTTGCCTGATGCGCCCGACTGGGGCTATCTGCCCAAGGACTGGCAGCGCATGATCGACCACGTGGTCAATGAGCCGCTGAATTGAGAAAGCGCTCGACGTCTGCCCGCTTCGGCAGCGGCGCAATCGCCCCATAGCCAAGCGTTGAGAGAGCCGCCGCCGCATTGGCGAAGGGCACGGCTTCGGCGATTGAACTCCCCCGGCAGACCTCGGCCAGCAACGCACCGGTGAAGGCATCGCCAGCCCCCGTGGCATCGACGGCGGCGACGCGATGGCCTTTCAGAATCTGCGCGCGCGCGCCATCCGCAACCAGAACGCCATCAGGCCCGAGCGTGACCAGAACCTCTTTCGCCCCCAGCTTCAGGAACCGCGCGGCAATGGCGTGCGGGTCGCCGTCGCCGAAGAGTGCCCGGCTGTCGTCGATGGAGGTCTTGAGAATCGCGGCGTGTACGGCAGCGCGTTCGATGGCGGGCCGCGCGGTTTCAGCATCCCACAACGCAGGGCGGAAATTGGTGTCGAAGGAGATGAGCGTTCCCGCCGCTTCAGCCACGGCGATGGCGTGATCCACGGCATGCGCGGCACTCGGGCTGATGGCCTGGCTGATGCCGGAGACGTGGAGAATCTTCGCGGAGGCGATGAGCGCATCGGGCACATCCGCCACGCTCATCAGGCTCGCCGCCGATCCTTTGCGGCGATAGGTGAAGCGATGGCCTTCCGGATGATGGGTAACAAAATAGAGGCCGGTGGGCGTGTCCTTGTCGATCTTCACCGCCGTGGCATCCACGCCTTCCTGATCCCATAAACCCCGCAGCGCATCGCCGAAAATATCGCCGCCGATGCGCGAGACATAGGCGGTGTTTGCACCGAGACGCCGGGCGGCAATCACGACATTGGAGGTGTCGCCGCCGAAGCCGCCGAGATAACGCCCGTCCGCCTGCTGGTTCAACTCGTAGAGCGGCTCGCCGAGCGCCACGATGCCGATGGTTTTGTTCATTCTTGACTTGGCCCCGGCCTCATGTTTCGTGCGGCCCAACTAGGGCGATTTGGCAGGCAGGATCAAGATGGCGGTGGCATTCACCTTTCCGGGGCAGGGCAGCCAGGCGGTGGGCATGGGCAAGGCGCTGGCCGATGCCTTTCCTTCGGCGCGCACCGTGTTCGACGAAGTGGACGGGGCGCTGGGGCAGAAACTGTCGGCGCTGATGTGGGATGGCCCCGAAGCCGATCTGACGCTGACCGAGAACGCCCAGCCCGCCCTGATGGCGGTGAGCATGGCGGTGGTGCGCGTGCTGGAGCAGGAGTTCGGCATCAGCGTTGGCGGGACTGCAAAATTCGTGGCGGGTCATTCGCTGGGCGAATATTCGGCCCTTGCGGCGGCGGGCACATTCTCGCTGGCCGATACGGCGCGGCTTCTAAAGACTCGCGGGAAAGCCATGCAGGCGGCAACGCCGGTGGGCACCGGGGCGATGGCGGCCTTGCTCGGTCTTGATTTCGCCGCCGCATCAGCCGTCGCCGCGCAAGCGGCGGAGGGCGAAGTGTGCCAGGCAGCGAATGACAATAGCGATGGGCAGGTGGTGATCTCCGGCAGCAAGGCGGCGATTGACCGCGCCCTCGTCATCGCCAAGGAGAAGGGTGCGAAGCGCGCCATTCTTCTTCCCGTCTCGGCCCCCTTCCATTGCGCGCTGATGCAGCCCGCCGCCGATGCGATGGCGGAGGCGCTTTCAAAGGTGACCATGAATGCGCCTTCGGTGCCGGTGATCGCCAACGTCATCGCCGGGCCGCTCAGCGATCCGGCGGCGATCAGGGAGAGCCTCGTCAGGCAGGTGACCGGCACGGTGCGCTGGCGCGAATGCGTGGGCTATATGGCGCAGCATGGCGTCACCACCTTCTGCGAACTCGGATCGGGCAAGGTGCTGACCGGGCTTCTCAAGAAGAATGCGCCCGAGGCCACAGGGCTTGCACTCGGGACGCCCGACGACATTCAGGCCGCCGCCGCCACACTCAAACAGGGATAGGTAAAATGTTTGACCTTACAGGCAAGACTGCACTGGTGACGGGTGCGACCGGCGGCATCGGCGCGGCAATCGCACAGGCGCTTCACACGGCGGGCGCTACAGTTGCCATCTCCGGCACCCGCGCCGCCGTGCTGGAAGAGCTGAAAGCAAAATTGGGCGAACGCTGCCATGTGCTGCCCTGCAATCTCTCGGATTCAGCCGATGTCGAAAAGCTGGTGCCTGCTGCCGAAGAGGCGATGGGCGGCCTCGACATTCTGGTGAACAATGCCGGCATCACCAGGGATGGCCTCGCCATGCGCATGAAGGACGAGGACTGGAATCAGGTGCTGGACGTGAACCTGACCGCCTCCTTCCGCCTCGCCCGCGCGGCGATGCGCGGCATGATGAAGAAGCGCTGGGGCCGCATCATCAACATCACCTCCGTCGTGGGCGTGACGGGCAATCCCGGCCAGGCCAATTATGTGGCGTCGAAAGCGGGCGTTATCGGCCTCACCAAATCGCTGGCACAGGAACTGGCATCGCGCAATGTGACGGTGAACGCCATCGCCCCCGGCTTCATCGCCACGCCGATGACCGACGTTTTGAACGACAAGCAAAGGGAAACGATTCTGAGCCGCGTGCCTGCGGGCCGCCTGGGCACGCCGGACGAGATCGCCGCCGCCGCCCTCTATCTGGCGTCGAACGAGGCCTCCTATGTCACCGGCCAGACCATCCATGTGAACGGCGGCATGGCGATGATCTGAGGAAGCTCAGCGTTCTAGCAGCAGGATATCGAATTTCGATTCATATTCGGGCTCCGGGAACTGCAGCACCAGCCGGTTGGGCTTGAGCCGCTCCACGAAGGCCACCTGATTCTCTTTCGAGTCTTCGCCATAGCTGCGGGGGCTTTCGCCCACGACGTAGCCCGCCCCCAGATAGGCGAGGCGGGTTTGACTTACGGTGTAGAAGCGCCCTTCGGTGCGCTGCGAGCCGGTGGTCTTTTTCAGGAACCAGCCCGATCCATCATCGCTGATCCGGCATTTGAACCAGCCATAGGTGACGAGCGGCAGGTTGCCGCCCGCCTTGATGGTGCGGCAGCGCCATGGGCCGGTGGCATCGAAGCTGTTGATGTCCATGGGTGTGCCCGACAGCGCATCATCGAGGATGGCCATATCGGCGGCATCGCCGCCCGCCCGCGCTTCCGCCAATGCTTCCGCTTTGGTGGCCGCGAAATGCTTGAGCTTCGCGTCATCGGCGGGCTTCAGCAGGCGCAGCAGCTCTCCATCCGCGAAAGCGGGCAAGGCGATGAACAGCAGGATGAGCGCAAATGCGGATATGCTTTTTATCGTGTCCTCAAGCCTTCACGTTGCCAATCGTTCATCAAGCCAGTCGAGCGCCCGGCGGTTGAGCAGCGAGCGGTTCATCATCTCGCAATGCCCTGAAGCCCCTTCTGCCGCCGTGAATTGCATTAGAGTCTTTGGACAGCGCAGCGCATCGAAAAACGATCCGGCATCGGCGGAAAGCCCATCTCCCTCGGCTTGCGTGATAAGCGTTGGACAGCGGATCAATTCGGCGCGGCCTTTCATGGTGAAGAGCTCCGCCGACGCGAGATAGTCACGAAGATTGTCAACGCCGTGTACCCAGAAGCCGCGTTGCACCACTTTCCAGTTCAGGCTGCGGCTCGAACGGATGAACGCGTCTGCCTTGGCAATCAGCGCCGGATCGAGCTTACCCAAGTCCTTTGCCGCATCGGCTGAAAGGCCAAATTTCTGGACGAAAACCTTGCGAAATCCGTCAGCGATACTCCATGTACCAGGATCGGCAATCAATGCCGCCAGGCGATGTTCTCCCGAAGCGCCACGGGGCGCCAGATAACCCCCGAGACTCCAGCCGTTGAGTACGATTCGTGCCGGATCGACCAGCGGCAAAGTTAAGGCATGATCCACCACTGCAGTGATCACCGTTTCCCAGTCGGGCCTGAGAGGCACATTTTGTTCATAAAGCATGGCGCCCTGGCCCGGGCCGTCGAACAGCAGGCAGTGATAGCCCCGGCGGGACGCAGCCACGGCGGAGGCGAAATACATATCGGTGATGGTGCCGTCATAGCCGTTGGTGAAGATAATCAGTGGCCGTACGTCATTTACATGCCCCTCCGCCGGGATGAAATAGGCGGGAAGGGCGGTTTGCTGAAACGGGATGGCAAAAGGTTGGGGAACCCCAGCGGTCAGCGACAGGCCCCTGTCAAAGGCATCGCGCTGTTTCCGGAAGGCGGACAGGAGCCGCGAATCGACAGGCGCGCCATACAGGGGATGGTAGGACGCGCCGTAAAAGACGCTGGCGCGCAAATAGAGATCGCGTGCGCTGCCGCGATGACCCTTCGCAAGGGCGGTTTCGGCTTCCGCAAACAACCGCTCGGCCGCGCCGGTCCAGCTGTTGAAATAGGCGGCATCGTCTCCCTTGCCGATGGTATCGGCAACCGCCTGGACCTCCCCATAGTCGGCCCCGCCCGCAGGGATATAGCCCAGCGGCCAAATGCCGAAATCATTGTATAATTCGTCTTGAAACAGTTGGCCCATCGTTCTCCCGGCGGCTGGAGTGCGGCGGGCGCAGACTAGATCGCGGGCATGGCCATGGCAAGCCGGCGCAGCGCCATCGGGTGACGTTGAAAACCCATGGTGACCTTGCGGCAGAAGCCTGAAACTTGCCCCTTTTGCCACAAAAGGAATCTGTGGTAGTGAACCCACGGCGAAAGGGGGGACCCGCGGGGGGTTCCGGCCGTCAGAACAGATAACAACCAAGGACGACTGAACATGAGTGATGTTGCTGAGCGGGTGAAGAAAATCGTTGTCGAGCACCTCGGCGTCGATGCCGACAAGGTGAAGCCCGAAGCGAGCTTCATCGACGATCTCGGCGCTGACAGCCTGGATACCGTCGAGCTGGTCATGGCCTTCGAGGAAGAGTTCAGCATCGAGATTCCCGACGACGCCGCCGAGACGATCCAGACGGTGGGCGACGCCGTGGCCTTCATCGAGAAGAACGCTGCCTGAGCGGGCCGCGCGCCTCCGTCTTCCGGGGGTCATTGAAACATATTGCGCGGAGGCATGGCCCATCAGAGCCCTGCCGCCGCGTTTTGTTATGAGGAAAGGATAGGCCCCGATGCGCCGCGTTGTCGTCACAGGCTTGGGAATGGTGTCGCCCCTGGCAACCGGCGTCGATGAGACGTGGAGCCGCCTGCTGGCGGGCGAATCGAGCGCGGGGCCGATCACAAAGTTCGACGCGCATGATCTCGCCTGCCGCATCGCCTGCGAGGTGAAGCGCGGCGATGGCGGCAATGCCACCTTCAATCCCGAACAGTGGATGGACCACAAGGAACTGCGCCGCTACGATGACTTCCTGATCTACGCGGTGGCCGCCGCCAAGCAGGCGATGAAGGATTCGGGCCTCGACCTGAAATCCGAGGAGGAAAAGGAACGCGCTGGCGTGCTTGTGGGCTCGGGCATCGGCGGGCTCACCAACATCGAGCAGACGACGCTGCTGCTGGCCGAGAAGGGCCCGCGCCGCGTCAGCCCCTTCTTCATTCCCGGCGCGCTCATCAATCTGGCCTCCGGCCTGATCTCCATCGAGTTCGGCTGCAAAGGCCCCAACCATTCGGTGGTGACCGCCTGTTCAACCGGCTCGCATGCGATCGGTGACGCGGCGCGCATCATCGCCCTCGACGATGCCGATGTGATGATCGCCGGCGGCGCTGAATCGGCGATCTGCCGTCTCGGCATCGCGGGCTTCGTGGCCTGCAAGGCGCTGGCCACCAAATACAATGACGAGCCCGCCAAGGGTTCGCGCCCCTATGACAAGGACCGCGACGGCTTCGTGATGGGCGAAGGCGCGGGCGTGATCGTGCTTGAGGAACTGGAACATGCGAAGGCGCGCGGCGCGCGGATCTATGCCGAGATCATCGGCTATGGCATGTCAGGCGATGCCTATCATGTGACAGCGCCCGCACCCGACGGTGACGGCGCCTTCCGCTGCATGACCAACGCGCTGAAGCGCGCAGGCCTCCAGGCGCACGAGATCGACTACGTGAACGCTCACGGCACCTCGACGCCCTTGGGTGATGAGATTGAACTTCGCGCCGTGGAGCGGCTGATGGGCAACCGCGCCGATGCACTCTCGATGTCGTCCACGAAATCGTCCATCGGCCATCTCTTGGGTGCCGCGGGCGCGGTGGAGGCGATTTTCTGCATTCTCGCCATGCGCGACAATGTGCTGCCGCCCACCATCAACCTCGACAACCCTTCCATCGATACCGCCATCGACCTCGTGCCCAAGGCGGCGCGCAAGAAAGAGATCAACACAGTTCTGTCGAATTCTTTTGGTTTCGGTGGTACCAACGCTTCACTGGTCATGCGGCGCTACGCGGCATGATCCCTAGGAAGGATCGGCCCGCGCATTGACAGGCAGCGACCCCACCCGCGTCTCCGCACCGAAACTGCCGCGCCCGCGCGCTTCGGCCATGACGCGCGTGCTGGGTTCTCTTTTCCTGATCGCTCTTGCCGTGGCGATTGCTGGTGCGGCGGGCGCCTTCTACGCCTATGACGCCTTTACGCGGCCAGGCCCGCTGGCGGACAAAAAGGTCTTCATGATCGGCAAGGGCCTGAGCACGCCCGAGATCGGCGCGGCGCTGGAACAGGCCGGGATCGTGAGCAATGGGCAGATCTTTGCCGCCGCCGCCTGGGTGACGGGACAGAAGAGCCATCTCCGCGCCGGTGAATATGAATTCGCCGCCGCCATGCCGATGAATGACGTGATGGACCTGATCGCCAGCGGCAAATCCATCACCTACAAGATCAGCGTGCCCGAAGGCTTCACCACCGACATGGCGCTGGCCCGCGTGACCGAAAACGATGTGCTGACCGGCGAGGTCACGAGCCCGCCGCCCGAAGGCGCGATCATGCCCGACACCTATGTGTTCGAGCGGGGCGCGACCCGCCAGCAGCTCATCGACCACATGACGATGGCGGAAAAGAAAATGGTGGACGAGGTGTGGGCCACCCGCAAGGCTGGCCTTGGCATCGACACGCCTGAACAGGCTGTGATCCTCGCCTCGATCGTCGAGAAGGAAACCGGCATCCCCGAGGAGCGCGGGCAGATCGCCTCTGTATTCCTCAACCGCCTCAAGATGGGCATGCGGCTGCAATCCGATCCGACGATCATCTATGGCATCGTCGGCGGCAAGGGAAAGCTCGACCGCCCGCTGACCAAGACCGACATCACCACGCCCACGCCCTATAACACCTATACCATCAAGGGCCTGCCGCCCGGGCCCATCGCCAATCCCGGCCGCGCGGCGCTGGAAGCGGTGGTGAACCCCCCTGACACGACCTATCTTTATTTCGTGGCCGATGGCACCGGCGGCCATGCCTTCGCCTCGACGCTCGAGGAGCATAACCGCAACGTGGCGAAGTGGCGGAACCTCGCCGGCAATTCCGCCACGGCGCTGGCCGCCGAAACGGGCGATGCCGGGCAAACTGATGCCGGCAGCGGAACCACCGATGTTCCCGAACCGCAATCCGCCACCTTGCCGCCGATGGACACGCCGGTTGAACAGCAGGACCAGACGGCGGACGCCACCGCAGCCCAGCCCGGTGCCGCCGCCACAACCACGCCGGCCGCGGAGGATGCGCCGGTGCTGGACCTCAAGCCCGGCTCGGTGATCGCTTCGGGCGATGCGCTGATCCCCGTTCCGAAGCTGAAGCCCAGGCGCTAACATCCGCGCCATCTGATTCTCGAAGGGCAGCGATGGCGATTTCCAGCATGACCGGCTTTGCCCGCGCCTCGGGCGCAAGCGGCGCCTTCACCTGGCAATGGGAGGTGAAGAGCGTCAACGGCAAGGCGCTGGACATGCGCTTCCGCCTGCCGCCCGGTTTCGAGGCGCTGGAAGGCCCGGTGCGGAGCGCCGTGGCCGCCAAGATCAAGCGCGGAAACCTGCAGATTTCCCTCACCATCGGCGGTGCTGCGCGGCCCGAGCGGGTGCGCGTGAACAAAGACGTGCTGGAGCAGCTTCTGGAGGCCGGCGAGGCGCTGCGGAACCGCATCGGCGGCGAACCGCTGCGCGCCGATTTTCTGCTCTCCATTCGCGGCGTCGTCGAGGTGGTGCCGGAAGAGGAAAATGAAGAGGATGTGGCCGCGCGCAACGGGGAAATCCTCCGTTCCTTCGATGAGGCGCTGGGCCAGCTTGTGGCCTCACGCGAGGCGGAGGGCGCGAGGCTCTCGGAGCTTGTGACGGCGCAGGTGGCGCGCATCGCCGCATTGGCCGAGGCCGCGCGGGCCAGCAAATCCCGCACGCCAGAGGCGATCAAGGCGAGGCTTGCCGAACAGGTGGCAAGGCTGATGGAGGCGGGCTCGGGCTTTGATCCGCAGCGCCTGCACCAGGAGGCGGTGCTGGCGGCGACGCGCGCCGACATCCAGGAAGAGATCGACAGGCTGTCCTCGCATGTCGAGGCGGCGCGGGCGCTGATGGCCTCGGGCGAGGCGGTGGGCCGCAAGTTCGATTTTCTGGCGCAGGAATTCAACCGCGAGGCCAACACGCTGTGCTCCAAGGCCTGGGATGGCGGCATGACGGCAATCGGCCTCGACCTCAAGACGGTGATCGACCAGATGCGCGAACAGGTGCAGAATCTTGAATAGCTCTTCTCCCGCAGCAATGGCTCGCCGGGGCCTGCTGCTTGTCATGTCCTCGCCATCGGGCGCGGGGAAAACCACGCTGTCGCGCATGCTGCTGGCCGCCGACAGCAACATCACCATGTCGGTCTCCGTCACCACACGAAAGCCGAGGCCCGGCGAAGTGGATGGCCGGGACTATCATTTCATCGCCAAGGATGCCTTCACCGCTGAAGCCGAAGCGGGCGGGCTTCTCGAATGGGCGGAGGTGTTCGGCAATTTCTACGGTACGCCGAAGAAGCCCGTTGAACAGGCGCTGGCGCAGGGCCGCGATGTGCTCTTCGACATCGACTGGCAGGGCACCCAGCAGCTTGCCGAGGCGATGAAGGACGATCTGGTGCGCGTCTTCATCCTGCCGCCATCGGCGGAGGAACTGCATGAGCGCCTGATCCGCCGCAATCAGGATGCGGCGAGCATCGTCGCCAAGCGCATGGCCGAAGCTTCGCGCGAGATCAGCCACTGGGCGGAATATGACTATGTCATCGTCAACGACGACGTGGACCGCGCCTTCGCGCAGATACAGGCGGTGCTGACGGCGGAGCGGCTGCGCCGCCGCCGCCTGACCGGCCTCACGCAATTCGTCCGTGATCTGACGAAAGGCCTTTGAACAGCGCCGCGAGGCGCGCAAAATCGGCAACCGGAATCTGCTCGGCGCGGAGTTCTGGATTGAGGCCTGCCGACGCCAGCAGCGACTTCGGGATTATCGGTGATGGATTTCAGGCTGGAGCGCAGCATCTTGCGGCGCTGGCCGAAGGCCGCGGCGGTGACCTTTTCAAGAACGGCAATATCACATGCGGGTTCAGGCATCGCGCGCGGCACGAGCTGCACGATGGACGAGGTGATCTTGGGCGGCGGCGTGAAGGCCGAGCGGTTTACGTCGAAGAGTTTTTTCGTATCGCAGAGATGCTGGCACAGGATGGAGAGGCGGCCATAATCCTTGCCGCCAGGCCTGGCCACGATGCGCTCGGCCACTTCCTTCTGGAACATCAGCGTGAGGGAGGAAAACCACGGCGGCCATGGGCCATTTGTCAGCCATCCCGTGAGAAGCGGCGTGGCGATGTTGTAAGGCAGGTTGGCGATGATTTTCGCCGGGCCCTTGATGAGGGAGCGCCAGTCGGTTGCCAGCGCATCGCCGGAGATCACCGTGAGGCGGCCCGGGTAGGCGCGCGCGACCTCCTCCAGCGCCGCGATGGCGCGATCGTCGCGCTCGACGGCAATGATCTTCTCCGCACCTTCCATCAATAGCGCGCGCGTGAGGCCGCCGGGGCCGGGGCCGATTTCGACGATGGTGAAGCCTTCAAGCGGGGCTGCGGCGCGGGCGATGCGGCGGGTGAGATTGAGGTCGAAGAGGAAATTCTGCCCGAGGGCTTTCTTCGCCGCGAGGCCGAAGTGGCCGATCACCTCGCGGAGCGGCGGCAGCCCGTCCCCGCTCACGAGGCGGTCTTCGCCATCTGGGCGGCCAAGGTAAGCGCGGCGATCAGGCTCTTCGGATTGGCGGTGTGGGTGCCCGCGATCGAGAGCGCCGTGCCGTGATCGGGCGAGGTGCGGATGAAGGGAAGCCCCAAGCTCACGTTCACGCCGCCATGGAAGTCGAGCGTCTTGACCGGGATCAGCGCCTGGTCGTGATACATGCAGAGGATCGCATCATATTGCGCGCGGGCTTCCGGGTGGAAGGCGGTGTCGGCGGGCAATGGTCCTTGTACGGAATATCCTTGCGCCGCCAGTTCCTTCAGCGCCGGAATGATGATTGCGTTTTCCTCGGTGCCCATCGTGCCGTTTTCGCCGGCATGCGGATTGAGGCCGGTGAAGGCAAGGCGGGGCTGGGCGATGCCGAAGTGACGCGTCAGCGCCTCCGCCGCGACGCTCGCCTGCGCCATGATCGAAGCCCCCGTGAGCTGTTTCGGCACTTCCGATAAGGGAATATGGACGGTGACCGGAATGGCGCGGAGATCCGCCGCCACCAGCATCATCACCTCCTGCGCCTTGTGGCCGCGCGTCTCCGCCAGATGGGCGAGATAATCCGTGTGGCCCTGATGGCGGAAGCCTGCCGTATAGAGCGCTTCCTTCTGGATGGGATTGGTGACGATGGCCGATACCGTGCCGTCGAAAGCCATGCTCACCGCCTCGTCGATGGCGGAAATCACCTGTTTCGCTGTCGCCGGATGAAGCTTGCCCGCTACCGGCGCGGCATCGAGCGGGCGATGGAGCACCGGCAGGGCTTCGGCAAAAACATCTTTCGCCTCGCGCGGCGACTGGATGCGGCGCACGGGAAGGGATGGATTGCGCGATTGCCAGTAATCGGCATCACCCAGCAGGAAGAAGCAGGAGGCCGCCCGGCCTTTCAGCGCTTGCCATGCGGCGGCGGTGATGTCGGGCGCGATGCCCGCAGGCTCACCACTGGTGAGGACGATGGGCTGATGCGTCACGGCGCGTAGCTCGGATCGCGGTACTCGACATAAACTTTCTTGCGGGCCGTGGCCATGTAGGAGGCTTCGTAGCCGTCGTATTTTTCATTGACGATGATGTTGGAGATCTGGTCGCGGTCCGGCATCTTGAAGGTCGGCATCTCCGGCGTGATCTTGCGGCTGCCGCAGAAGGCGATGAGCTGGATGCCTCCCGGCCCGCGCATCGGGCCGATCGCCTTGTTGACGCCGGCTTTCTGCAGCGCGGCGCGCAAGGGCGGCGGCAGCTTCGCGGCGTCAGCCTCGATCATCTTGCCGAATTTCACGTTGAACACCCCGCTGGCCGCGGCGCGCGGATTGCTGCAGCTCTTGAACTGCTGCTGCACCTGCTGCGCCTCCACCGCGCGCGCCTGCAGAAGGGCCGGATCGTCGGAAGATTCCACCGGCAGGGTGATCTCCATGATGTTGAACACGGTGATGCCGTTCATCCGCGGATCCTTGCGAAGCTGCGCCATCTGCGCATCCACCTTCGACTTGATCTCGGCGGTCTTGCTGTCGATGTCGCTGTCGTTCACCTTGATGTCGGACCGGTATTTGCTGGCCAGGATGCGGTTGAATCCAAGCTGCGCGGACAGATAGTTGCGGAAAAATGTCTCGTTGATCCCGCGCCCGGCCAGCTGTTTCAGCAAGCCGTCGGAACTCAGTTTCATGCGCCCCGCAATCCGCTTGATCTCGTCGTTCACGTCGTCATTGCTGGCGTCCATATTGTATTTCTTGGCGTCTGTGCGCTTGATGACATCGTCGACCATGCCCTGCAGCGCCTTCTTGCGGTCAAGCGGCGGAAGTTGCGGATCGAGGATTTTCGCCAGCGTGATCCGCGCCGTGATGTCGAATTCGGTGACGGGAACATCGGCCACGATGGCGACCACGCCGCCGGCATGCGCCACGCCGCACGAGAGGCTCGCGGCAATCCACAGTGAAAGACAAAAGCTGATGAGAATGTCGCGCCGCATGTTCGCCGTCAGAACTTGATCTTGCCGCCGAGCACGCCAATGGTGCGGAATTCGACCGACAGCTTCAGGCTGTGGCCGGTTTCCAGCGTCTCGTCATCAATCGAATCTTCATATACCAGTTTGGCCCGCATGCAGTCGCAATCGAACATGAGGCCGAGATATCTGTCCATGAACTTGTCCTTGCCCAGATCATATCTGAAACCGCCAAACATTTTCCAGGCATCGGCGAATTGATAGCCCGCATCGGCCCAGATTTGCCGGGCGTTTTCCGGCCGGCCATAATCTGGCGCCTTGTCCACGTCGGCATAACTGACAGACCCGGAAATCCTGTCCAAAGTGAGGCTGACGGAGGTTTCCTGGGAGTGCATGGCCGAGAAGTCCTGCGCCGCCCGCGCCTCGTAGGTGAAACGCAGCTTGTCATTGGGCTGGAAAGCCACGGCGCCCACGATGTCGGAAAGATCGTCCTCCAGCCCCGATCCGTCCTCGAAGCTGTTGGTGCCCGCGATATGATAGGATTCGCCCGCGCTGGCGCGGAGGAACCCGCCATTCTGGGCGAGGAAGGTGTACATCAGCCCGGCGTTGGCGCGCGTTCCGCCCTCATACCTGTCAAGGCCGCTGAAGCGGTCCTGCAGGAAAAGATTGGTATGGTCGAAATTCATCGTGATCGCATCTTCGGGCGCGATGTCATCGGCATCCTTTTCGCCGGGAGACGCGATAATCTGCGCCACCGGCGTGAGGATGCTTTGCCCGAGAGACTGGGAGGCGATGAAAGGCCAGCGGACGTCAAGACCGGCGGTGGGCAGCACCCGCGCGGTCGTCACCTCGTCCGAAGAAGCGCTGGGCACGTCTTCCGAATTGTAGAGATCGGCCCTGACGCTCGCAAACGGGGTGATGACCTGGCCCCAGCCGTTCACCATGCGCCGCTGCCAGTCCATGCTGGCCACCGCGCGGGTTTGCCGGGTGCCGAGATCAAGGTCCGTCGCGGCATCGTCGCGGTACAGCGAATAGGCATCGACGTTGAAACCCAGTTCGCCGCCGAGAACGGATTGCGCCAGCGTGTCACTGGCCGTCACGTAAGGGACAGCGTAGGGAATGAGGTGCTCGTCATCACGCGTGCGCAGCGACTGGTAATTGAGAATTTGCGCCGACACATAGGCGCGATCGTCGATATCGGTGACATGCACGTTGTTGGTGATCATGTCGGGGTTGCTGATGCCGTAGTCGCGGTAGAAATTGATGTCGCTCAGCAGCGTGCCGTCCCAGCCCCATGACCAGGTGTTGTTGATCTTGAAATCGCCCTTCGACGTGATGGCGCCGCGCCAGTGCGACGGATCCCGCGCCGCGTCCGGATCGAGTTGGTAAATTCCGTAGCCGCGGATATTGTATTCGCCGCTTGCCAGGCGGTGGCGCCATTCCACATCGCCGAACAGGCCCTGCTTCGTGGTCACCATGGGCCTCAACGTTAGGTCCATGTTGGGGGCGATGTCCCAGAAATAGGGAACCGTGACGCCCGCGCCATAGACCTTGCTGTAGCCGAAATTGGGCAGCAGAAACCCGCTCCGCCGTTTCACCGTGGGGTCGGGGTAGGAGAGATAGGGTAGCCAGAAGACCGGCATGCCCGCCAGTTCGAAGGTCGGATCGACGTAATGGATGGTCTTGGTGTTCTGGTCGTGCGTGGCCTGCGGCGCCTTGATCTGCCATGCCGGTGTTCCATCCTGGCGCACGCAATCCTTGCAGGCGGTGTAGGTCATGTTGGTGTAGATCGAGATGCCGTCCTGAATCTTCTTCGCGTAATCGGCGGTGATCGTCACGTCGTTGGTGAGCAGCGCCTTCACATGTTCGGCGAAGCCCTGCTTGAAATGATTGGTGAGCTCGGCCGAATTGGCTTCCGTGACGTTGCCGTTAGGCTCGCGCAGCACGACTGACCCGTTGGCCTTGAAGACATCCTTGTTGAAATCGTAGCTCACACGGGTGGCGGTGAGGATATAGGGGCCATAGACCATGCGGACCATGCCGGTGGCGGTGGCGAAGCGGGTCTTCGAATTATAGGTGAACTGGTCGGCCACCACATGCATCCGCGTGCCCTTGGGCGGCGACTTGGTGACCGGGGCCACGAATTTCGGAGACTTGGGGACGAAGGGCGAATCAACCGCCGCCATGGCGGCTCCAGCCATCAGAATGCCCGCCACGACGGCCAATGCCAGCGCGGACATGGAGCCCCGCAGGCTCTTCGGGTGGTTGCTGTTTTCGTCCGCCAGGATCACGCCCGATCGCCTGCTTACAGTTCTTTACAAACTCTTAACGGGATTTACTGCCGGGGTGAAGCCGGGAATGGCATTCATCCTCATCTTGAATTGAGTCCGATGCGCGGCGCTGTGACCATTGTGGTTAACGGGCCGTTGCGTCTAAGACCTGCATCTTCGCAGCCGTTTCGCGCCGCTGAGTTGGCTGTCTTGTTTCGTTTTGTCGGGAAGTGATCATGAAGATTAAATTTTCGGGGCCTACCGCTCCAGCCTCCGGTGTTCTCGTGGTGTTCGCAACCGAAGGCGCGAAGCTGGGTGACATTGCGTCAGCGGTGGACAAGCAGACCGGCGGCCACCTGGCGCGCGCCATGAAGGCGGCGCGCTTTACCGGCAAGCGCGAATCCTGGCTCGATGTTCTCTCGCCCGGCGGGCGCTATGACCGCGTGGTGATCTTCGGCCTCGGCAAGCCCGGCACCATCAGGCCGCAGGAGGTGGAATTTCTCGGCGGCGCCATTGCCGGAACGCTGCAGGCGCTGAAGGCGCCGCAGGCGGCGGTCGCCGTGGAGATCGACGGCGATTTCGGACCGAAGGGCATGGCGGCGGCGCTGCTGGCCTCTGGCGCCATGCTGCGCGTCTACAGCTTCAACCAGTACAAATCGAAGAAGCCCGAAAGCGTAACGCTGGAGAGTCTTACGCTTCATTGCGCCGATGCGGCGGCGGCGCGCAAGGCCTTCGCGGACTTCGAAGCGGTGGCGGAGGGCGTTCACCTGGCGCGCGATCTCGTCAACGAGCCGGCCAATGTTCTGTACCCGGAGGAATTTGCCCGCCGCGCCAAGGCGCTGGCCAAGGAGGGCGTGAAGATCGAAATCCTGAGCCCGGCCCAGATGAAGCGGCTGGGGATGGATGCGCTTCTCGGCGTGGCGCTGGGCAGCGATCATGAAGCCCGCATGGTGGTGATGCGCTGGGATGGCGGCCGGAAAGGCGAGAAGCCTGTGGCCTTCATCGGCAAGGGCGTGACCTTCGACACCGGCGGCATTTCCATCAAGCCCGCGGCGGGCATGGAGGACATGAAGGGCGACATGGGCGGGGCAGCCTGCGTGACCGGCCTGATGCTGGCGCTGGCGAAGCGCAAGGCGAAGGTGAACGCCATCGGCGCCATCGGCCTTGTCGAGAACATGCCCGACGGCAAGGCGCAGCGGCCCGGCGACGTGGTGAAGTCCATGTCCGGCCAGACCATCGCAGTGCTGAACACCGATGCCGAAGGCCGCCTCGTGCTGGCCGATGTGCTCTGGTATGTGCAGGACCGCTTCAAGCCGAAATTCATGATCGACCTCGCCACCCTGACCGGCGCCATCATGGTGGCGCTGGGCAAGGAACATGCGGGCCTGTTCTCCAACGATGACGAGCTGGCGCAGCGCCTGTCCGCAGCGGGCTATGCCACCGCCGAGAAAGTGTGGCGCATGCCGCTGGCGCCCGAATATGACAAGATCATCGACCATGACGTGGCCGATGTGAAAAACACCGGCGGGCGCAATGCAGGCGCCATCACCGCCGCGCAATTCCTGCAGCGTTTCGTGAACAATGTGCCATGGGCGCATCTCGACGTGGCGGGCACCGCCATGGATGCGCTGAAATCGCCCATCAACCAGAGCTGGGGCTCGGGCTGGGGCGTCAGGCTTTTGAACCGCCTGGTGGCCGATCACTACGAACGGTAAAAACGCCGGCCTCGCGGAGTTTTAATTCGCGCCGGGCTGGGCCGCGAGAAAACCCGCCACCGCGGCTGCGACCGTTGTATGGCCATAGGGCGTCAAATGGACATTGGCGGGGAAATGCGTGAGCGCGCCGCGGGAGGCCGCTGCCTGAAACGCCGGTACGAGATCAAGATAGGCGCAGCCGAGCTGCGGCACATTGCCGGCCAGCCATTCGCGCGTCATGTCGCTGGCCTGCTCGAGCGCCGCGCCGTTGGCGGGATCGTCGAACGCCACATGCCCGCGATAGGCCGTGTAGGCGGAGGGAATATAGGTGCAGACCGGCTTGAAGCCGCTGGCGCTGGCGAGTTCGACGAAGGCGCGCACCGGCGCCCCGTAGAGTGACGGCGGCACATCGCCGGAAACGATCCGCTTGGCCATCCTGACTTCGTCGCCGTCGGCGTTGGTGACATTCATAGCGATAGGCATGCCCTGCGATGTCACCGTGTAAGTGAAAGTCACGCCGGATTTTCTTGATAGGCCTTTCGCCAGGTTTTCAAGCGATGCCTTGATGAAAGCAAGGGCATAGCTGACGGCGAAGGGGCCGCCCATCGGCTCCTTCTTGCGCTTGAGCACCTTGCCATCCCGGAAGTCGTTGAAGCGCATCACATCACGCAAGTCGTTGCCCTCATAAATGTTGAAGATCACGGTCTTGGGATGAAGCGGCACGCCAAACCTGCGCACAATCTCGGTGTATTCATAGGGGCCAGTGCCGGGAATGCCGAGATTATAGGTCTGTTTTCCGGTCAGCGTTTCCAGCACCGCGGACGATGTTTCATCCGCCTTCACGCCGACGCAGCATACGAAGGAATCCCCGGCCATGATGTAGTCGGTGGCCTCCCGCCCGGATTTTCCGGGCGGATTGTAGAAGCCTTTGGCATCCATGAGGTGATCCTCGATGGCGCCCAGTTGCAGGTCGGCGGCATCGGCGCGGATGACGTGGACGGCGTTGGGTTCCATCAGGAAAATATCCGGGCCGTGGTCGAAGCGCCCGGCCGACGGCAAGACAGGGCGTGTCGTCTTGGTCGAAAGACCAAGCCGCGCGGCGATCTCGCTGCGAAGGCTCGGCGTCATGCGGTCGATCTGCGCCACGCCCATGAGCGACGGGTCGATGCGCAGCAGCACCTCCAGCAGGCCGAGCGCGAGAAGAAGGGTAAAGAGGACTGTCACGGCTCCAAAAAGCGCAGTGCGGCGGGCAGCCATGGACGGGTTCCTTCTTTAGTCGGGTTCGAATGCTGTTTCGTAGTTTTGTTGCAATGACGGATCCTGATCTTCCTTGCGGAGAATGCAGTTGCCGACGGCGAGAAGTTCGATCCTGGTGCCCATGAAGCAGCGGAAGGCATCTTCCGGCGTGCACACCAGCGGCTCGCCGCGCACATTGAAGCTCGTGTTGACGATGACCGGGCACCCGGTGATCTGCTTGAACTTCGAGATCAGCGCGTGATAGCGCGGGTTGGTGTCCGAATGCACAGTCTGGATTCGCGCCGAATAATCGACATGCGTGACGGCCGGAATGTCCGAGCGCGGCACGTTCAGCTTGTCGATGCCGAACAGTGCCTCTTGGGCGGGCGTCATTTTTCGCCGGTGCTCTTTCGCGACATCCGCGACCATCAGCATGTAGGGTGAATCGACATCGATCTCGAACCAGCCAGCCACGTCTTCGCGAAGAACCGAAGGCGCAAATGGACGGAACGACTCGCGGTACTTGACCTTCAGATTCAGAATCTGCTGCATCTCCGGCGAGCGTGCGTCGCCGAGGATCGAACGGTTGCCGAGCGCGCGCGGGCCAAACTCCATCCGTCCCTGGAACCAGCCCACAGCGCTTCCAGCCGCAATTGCCTGCGCGGCAATGGCGATCAGCTCGTCATCGCCATGAACGGTGAATTTGGCGCCCGCCGCGGCAAGCCGCGCTTCGATATCCTGCTGGCCATAGTCAGGCCCGAGATAGGCGCCCGACATTCCGTCGCCGCCCGGCCGTACAGCCTGGCGCGGCGCATTTGCGAAAGCGTGGCTTGCATAAAGCGCCGCTCCCAGCGCGCCGCCTGCGTCGCCGGAGGCGGGTTGCACCCAGATGTTCTCGAACCGGCCATCCCGCAGGATCTTTCCATTGGCCACGCAGTTGAGCGCCACGCCGCCGGCGAGGCACAGGTTCTTGTGGCCGGTTTCCCGGGCGATCGACCGCGTCAGCGCCAGCACGGCGTCTTCCAGCACCGCCTGCACGGATGCGGTAAGGTCCATCTCGCGCTGCGTGAGCAGCTGTTCAGGCTTGCGCGGCGGGCCGCCGAACAGCGCGTCGAAACGCCCGTTGGTCATGGTAAGGCCGGTGGCGTAGTCGAAATAGTCCATGTTGAGATGGTAGCTTCCGTCTTCCTTGAGATCGATCAGATTGTCCCGGATGACCTTTGCAAAACGCGGCTCGCCATAGGGGGCGAGCCCCATGATCTTGTATTCGCCGGAATTGACCTTGAAGCCGGTATAATAAGTAAAAGCCGAATAAAGCAGGCCCAGGGAGTGAGGAAAGTGAATTTCGCGCTCCATGCAGAGATCGCTGCCCTGGCCAATGGCAAGCGATGTGGTGGCCCATTCTCCAACCCCATCCATCGTAAGCACGGCGGCCCCGGCAAACGGCGAGGGATAAAAGGCGCTCGCCGCGTGGCTCATGTGGTGTTCGGTAAAGAGCAGCTTTTTCGGATCGAACGCCTTGTCGAGCTTGCGCAGCTCGGATTTCAGCAAGTCCTTCTGAAACAGTTTTTCGCGCAGCCACACCGGCATGGCCATGCGGAAGGAGGCGAAGCCCTTCGGCGCGAAGGCGAGATAGGTTTCAAGCAGGCGCTCGAATTTGAGAAAGGGCTTGTCGTAGAAAACCACATGGTCGATGCCGGAAAGCGTGGTTCCCGCCGTCTCCAGGCAATATTGCACGGCGTTGGCCGGAAAGCGCGCGTCGTGCTTCTGGCGGGTGAAACGCTCCTCCTGCGCAGCGGCGACGATGCGGCCATCCTCCACGAGAGCGGCGGCGCTGTCGTGATAATAGGCGGAAAGGCCAAGAAAGCGCACCGTCGGGCCCGTCAGAAAATGGTGTAGATGAAAGGAGCGACGGCGCTGCCCTTGGCGAGGATCAGAAGGCCGCCAAACACCACAAGGATGATCAGCAGGGGAAGCAGCCAGAACTTCTTGCGCTGGCGCACGAAAGCGAGGAGTTCTGCCAGAAACGACATGCGGATCGCCTTTGAATTCAAAACTGGTTGCGGATGGAGGAGGGATTGGACTCCGCTGGATCGCGCGTGATCCAGTAACTGCGCGCATCGGGCTCAAAGCCCAGAGTCAAGAATTTCTTTCCCATGGCCCGCATGACCAGCGACATCGGAACAATGACGGCCACGAAGAGCAGGCTGAGGACAATCGGATTGATAATCCGGTGGAGGAGTTGCCCGAGCTTGAACCACAGGCCATTGAGCGGCCGGAGCGCCGAAGGAGCGGCGAAGGTGAAAGCGGCGAACAGGGCGGAAACGCCAAGCGCCCACCATCTGACGTCGCCGCCCAGAACCCATTTGATGAGTCCGATGAACGCGAAGACGCCCGCAAACGTCAGTCCGAAATTCCTTTCGGATGGCATTTTCGTGTCATCAGGCCTTGATTTTGGATGAGCCTCGAACGTCATATCAGATGCCGCCTATCTGAATTTGGCGATTTCATAGCATTTGAAATAACTAAGGAGCAAGCAGCCAGATGCCCTGGCAGCCCGCTCAGCGCAGCGTAAGGCCGCCGTCGATGGTGATGATCTCGCCCGTCGTGAAGCTCGCTGCGCTGGAGGCAAGATAGACGGTCGCGCCCACCAGTTCCTCCACGCTGCCAATGCGGTTCTGAACCGCGCCCTTGGCCCACACATCGTTCACCACATCGGGATGTTCGCGCAGCACCTCATCGGTAAGTTCGGTGAAAATATAGCCCGGCGCCAGCGCGTTGACGCGGATATTGAATTCCGCCCATTCGGTGGCGAGGCATTTGGTGAGCATGTGCACGCCGGCCTTCGAGACATTGTAGGCGGCATGCCGGAACGGCCAGTTGACGATGCGCCCCGACATCGAACCGATGTTGATGATCGATCCCGACTTCTGTTTGATCATCTGGCGGCCCACCGCGCGCGAGGCGAGGAACACGCCGTCGAGGTTCACCGCCATGGTCTGCCGCCAGGTGTCGAGCGGGCAGTCCTCCGCCCGCGCGGGGAGCACGATCCCGGCATTGTTGACGAGAATGTCGATATGGCCCCAGACGGCGGTGACCTCATCGGCCATGCGGATCGTATCGGCTTCGTTGGCGACATCGGCCTGAACCACCATGGCGCGGCGGCCTGTGGCGCGGATCGCTTTCGCGGCCTCTTCCGCACGGTCCACCGTCGACTTCACGACGATGGCGATGTCCGCGCCATGCGCTGCCAGCCCTTCCGCCAGCGCGAGGCCAATGCCGCGCGAGCCGCCGGTGACAATCGCCGTGCGGCCATCGAGCCTGAAGATGCCGGAATAAGATGAAACCCCTGCCATGACGTTCTCCCTGTTGTTGCGCGAGCTTAGGGCATCACATGCGGGACTGCATATCCCCGCGAGCCCATTGACGGGAGGTTAAGCTTATGCGCACCATTGCACGTCTGGGGAGGACATCATGGAACAGATCATCATCAACCTGATCGCCGGTGCGATTGGCGGCAATGCGGCGGGCAAGGCCTCGTCGGGCTTCGACATGGGAACGCTCGGCAACACCATCGCGGGCGCCATCGGCGGCGGCGTGCTAGGGCAGATTGTTTCGCTGCTGATCCCGGCGATCTCGGCAGCGGCGCAAGCCGGCAACCTGAGTGTCGGCGGCGTGATCAGCCAGCTCGTCGCGGGCGGCGCGGGCGGGGCGATCCTGACCGCCATCATCGGCGCCATCAAGAACAAGGCGGCGTAAGCGCCCCGCGTCAATCACTCTGTTTGATTCTTTCGCCCGTCCTCTCGCCGCAAGACTGCGGAGTGGGGGCGGGCTTTTCTATGGATCGCATCAGGCAGCTGGGTGCGGGAAGCGCATGCCGGCCATCCCTATTGCATGGAAACGTGGATCGTCTTCGGGATGTAAGTGGCCGGGAGTTTCGGCAGGGTGTGGATGGTGGCGGCCTTGATGCCGTGGACTGGCGCCGCCAGTGTCCTCGGGCGGATGCCATTTTTCACGAGCTTCGGCTGCTGCGGCTTCATCCAGCCCCGGCATTTTTCACCCTCGCACACGAAGCAAGCCAACGGGCTGCATCCGGCGACATTGTCATTCACGCCATTCATCTCGCAGCCCGTTGTGTTGTGGCATGCCTCGATCAGCGCAGCTCTGGACGGGTGATATTCAGCCGCGTGAGCTGTTCCAAATGCTGCTGCAAACAATCCTGCGGCGAGCAGGGCCTGAGAAATCCGGTTCATGGTGACCTCCTGTGTTGGCGTCGGATTGCCGTCCCGATGCTGTCACCTTGAGGCCATGAGCCTGAAGCGCGCCGGAATGCGGCGTTCACCGGACATTCATGACCGCTGCCGTTTGGCTGGCCATTTGATGAAACAAATTTTGGAGGAAAATGGTGCCCAGGGGCGGAATTGAACCACCGACACGCGGATTTTCAGTCCGCTGCTCTACCAACTGAGCTACCTGGGCACGCTGTTGGACGGGCGCTGTATAGGGGATCGTTCTGGGCCATGCAACAGAAACGTCCAGACCCTTTTCGCGCTGCAATAACGGGCTTTTGCGCCTGAATTGCCGCGCTGGTCAGATTCTTGATGACGGTGCACCTTTATCGTTGTTAAGAATCGATGTCAGATTCCCCCCTGAACGGGGAAGTCGGGCCAACAGCCGCCACAAGAGCGGCATTCAAAGTGGGGGATACACATGGCAAAGGCTGCCGCGAAAGTCGTCGATGGCGATCTCGACCAGAGCAAGGCGACGGTGGTATTCGCATCGTCTCTGGGCACGGTGTTCGAGTGGTATGATTTCTACCTTTACGGCTCGCTGGCGGCGATCATCGCCAAGCAGTTCTTCTCCGGCGTCAATGAAACGGCGGGCTTCATCTTCGCTCTGGCCGCCTTCGCGGCGGGCTTCATCGTCCGGCCCTTCGGCGCACTGGTGTTCGGGCGTTTGGGCGATCTCGTTGGGCGTAAATACACCTTCCTGATCACCATCCTGATCATGGGTCTTTCGACCTTCGGCGTGGGCCTTTTGCCGAACTATGCAACGATCGGCATGGCGGCGCCGGTCATCCTCGTCCTGCTGCGCGTGTTGCAGGGCCTGGCGCTGGGCGGCGAATATGGCGGTGCCGCGACTTATGTCGCCGAGCACGCGCCGCATGACAAGCGCGGCCTCTATACAAGCTGGATCCAGACCACGGCGACGCTGGGCCTGTTCCTGTCGCTCCTCGTGATTCTGGCCTGCCGTACCTGGTTCTCGCAGCCGGTCTCGGATGCGCCGGGCGCCGCGACCGCCTTTGAAACCTGGGCCTGGCGCATACCCTTCCTGCTGTCGGCCATCCTGCTGGCGATCTCGGTGTGGATCCGTCTCAAGCTGAATGAATCACCCGTCTTCCAGCAGATGAAGGCGGAGGGCAAGGGATCGAGCTCGCCGCTGCGCGACAGCTTCGCTCAATGGCCGAACCTCAAGCTCGTCATCCTGGCGCTGCTGGGCCTGACCGCCGGGCAGGCGGTGGTGTGGTACACCGGCCAGTTCTATGCGCTCTTCTTCCTGACTCAGACGCTGAAGGTAGATGCCACGCCTGCCAACCTGATGATCGCCGGGGCGTTGGCGCTGGGAACGCCGTTCTTCATCTTCTTCGGCTGGCTTTCCGACAAGATCGGGAGGAAACCGATCATCATGGCGGGCTGCCTGCTGGCGGCGCTGACATACTTCCCGATCTTCAAGGCGATCACCGAATATGCCAACCCGGCGCTCTATGAGGCGCAACAGAAATCGCCGGTGACGGTGACGGCCGATCCGGCGGATTGTTCCTTCCAGTTCAATCCGGTCGGCACCTCCAAATTCACCTCCGCCTGCGACACCGCCAAGACGGCGCTGGTAAAGGCGGGTGTGCCCTACACCAATGCGGCAGGCCCGGCGGGTGCTGCCTCCATCAAGATCGGCGACGTGACGGTGCCGTCCTTCGATGCTGTCAAGCTGGCGGCTGATACGAAGGCCAAGAATGCCGATCTCGCCACCAGCCTCAAGGCGGCAGGAGAAGCGGGGATCGCTGCGGCGGCCACGGCGGCGGATACGGCCATCTCCGACTTCGTTACGGCGGCGGGCCTTAAGGACGGGCGCGCCAATGCCGATCCCACGAAAGCCAAGACGCTCTCGGCGCTGATCGCGGCGGGCATGAACAGCGATGCCTACAAGAACGCCACCGACAAGGCGGCGGAACTGGGCAAGATCGTTGATTCGGCCGTCAAGACCGGCGGCTTTACGGCGGCGGTATCCGACGGCTTCGCGGGAACGCTGTCGGGTGCGTTGAAGGCAGCGGGTTATCCGGCCAAGGCCGATCCGGCGCAGATGCACACCGGCATGGTGGTGTTCCTGCTGTGGATCCTCGTGCTCTATGTCACCATGGTCTATGGGCCGATCGCCGCCATGCTGGTGGAAATGTTCCCCACCCGCATCCGCTACACCTCCATGTCGCTGCCCTATCACATCGGCAACGGCTGGTTTGGCGGCCTGCTGCCCACCTTCGCCTTCGCGATCGTGGCGGCCAACGGCAATATTTACTCGGGGCTGTGGTATCCGATTATCATCGCGGCGATGACGCTGGTGGTCGGCATGCTGTTCATCCGCGAAACCAAGGACGTCGATCTCCACAAGTGATCGCGCGCATCTGAGAGAAAAGCCCGGCTGAGCGATTCAGCCGGGCTTTTTATGTCTCCTCCGGCGTGCCGCCGTCTTCGTCTTCCGTTTCGGCGACGGGGATCGCATAGGCGCCGCCCAGCCAGCGGTGCAGGTCCACCTGCGCGCAGCGGCTGGAACAGAATGGGTGGAATTTCTGCGTGGAGGCCTTGCCGCAGATGGGGCAGGGCCGCTTGGGGCGCAATTGCACCACCTCCGCCATCAGGCAAGGTCCGGCGTCTGGGTTATCCAGGAGTGAAAGACCGGATAGCCGCCGCCCTCCAGCAGCGAAACGGTTTCATAGAGCGGCAGGCCGATGACGCCGGAATGCGAGCCCGTGAGCATGCGCACGAAGGCTTCGGCGCGGCCCTGGATGGCGTAGCCTCCCGCCTTGCCGCGCCATTCGTCTCCGGCGATGTAACTTTTGACATCTTCCCGCGACAGGCGCTTGAAGCGCACCTTGGTTTCAACACAGCGGCTGGTGGTGCGCCCGCCCGGAGCAATGAGGCAAACGGTGGAATAGACCTTGTGGGCCCGGCCTGAGAGAAGCCACAGGCAATCTTCCGCTTCGTCAGAGGTTTCGGCCTTGGGCAGAATGCGGCGGCCGAGGCCGACCACCGTGTCGGCGGCCAGCACGAAGGCATTGGAACCCTGCGCCTTGACCTGCGGCATCTCCCGCGCTGCCTTGGCTTTTTCCAGTGCCAGGCGGATCGACAAAGCCCTTGGGCTTTCCCGCTTGTGCGGTGTCTCGTCGACATCCGCCGGGTTCAGCAGATCAGGCTTGAGGCCCACGCGCTCCAGAAGCGCCAGCCGCCTTGGCGAGGCGCTGGCGAGAACCAGCTTGACCGGATCGGCCGCCATGGGCGGTTACTTGAAACGGTAGTTGATGCGGCCCTTGGTGAGATCATAGGGCGTCATCTCGACGGTAACGCGATCCCCCGCCAGAACGCGGATGCGGTTCTTGCGCATTTTTCCCGCCGTATGGGCGATGATTTCGTGACTGTTGTCGAGCTTTACGCGGAACGTCGCGTTGGGCAGAAGCTCGGTGACGGTGCCGTCAAATTCCAGCTGTTCTTCCTTGGCCATATTTTTCCTTGGGTTGGCGCGATTTGCGGCGGAACATGGTCTTGTTGAGCGGCAAAATCAAGCATGCTGCTGAACCCCGATGCCCGACTGTGATCTTCAGCACAGACAAGGCGCTGGACAGAACTGAAGTTCTGCCGCTAGCATCCGCCGCGAGGGGTGCAATCCACTGTCACATCCACCGTGTACCGGTGGCCTGGTTTTGCGCGAACTGGAGGAACCCCCATGCCCAATATCTATGATACGACCGCAGGCGGCCACACCATAAATGGCAGCCTGATCGACGATTATATTCAAGGCAATGACGGCGCCGACACGCTGAATGGCCTGGACGGCAATGACACCATCTATGGCGGCTATGCCAGCTCCACGGTGGACAACAGCGCCGATACGATCAGCGGTGGCGACGGCAACGACACTCTGCATGGCGAGGCCGGCAACGACATCATCAACGGCGATGACGGCAATGACTATATCTATGGCGACGACGGCAACGACACGCTGAACGGCGGCAATGGCGCTGACAGCATCTATACCGGCGCGGGCAACGACACCGTGACGGGTGGCGCGGGCGATGATTATCTCACGGCGTCAGTCGGACAGGTCAATTTTGACGGCGGCACCGGCTTCGACACCATCTATTTTGACCGGACGACGGTGGGCACCGGCTTCACCTTCACCCTCAATGGCCCGGCGGGAAGCGACGGATCGATCACCACCAGTGTCGAGCGGCTGATTTACTGGGCCGGCACCGGCGTGGATATCATCACCGGCGGCGTGTTCGACGACACGATTCACGGCGGCGCTGGCGGCGATACGCTGAATGGCGGCGACGGCGGTGACAGCCTCTATGGCGAAGGCGACAACGACACGATCAACGGTGGCACCGGTAATGACTATATCGTCGGCGGCGCGGGGCTGGACACACTGAAGGGCGAGGACGGCAACGACACGATCTGGGGCGGTTTTAACAGCGGCACCAGCGAGCCGACGGCGGACACGATCAGCGGCGGCGATGGCAACGACACCCTGCATGGCGAGGATGGCAACGACACCATCAATGGCGATGATGGCAACGACTATCTCTACGGCGAGAACGGCGACGATACGCTGAACGGCGGCAATGGCGCTGATTCGATCACCACTGGCATCGGCGAGGACACCGTCAATGGCGGCATTGGTGATGACGCGATCTATGCCTCGACCGGCGTAAAGCACATCATCGGCGGAACGGGTTACGATTACCTGCAGATCGACCGCACCTCGGATGCCACCGGATACACATTCACGATGAATGGCGTTGCGGGAAGTGATGGCACCACTGTCTCGCAGGTTGAAAAGCTGCGGTATGATGCCGGCGGGGGCAATGACACCATTACCGCCTTGGCTGGCGATGACATCATCCACGGCAATTCCGGCAACGACAAGCTGACCGGCGGCGATGGCGGCGACAGCCTTTATGGTGAATCGAACAACGACACCATCAATGGCGGCACAGGCAATGACTATATTGTCGGCGGCCTCGATATCGACGTTCTGAACGGCCAGGACGGCGATGACACCATTTGGGGCGGCCTTGCCAACAGTACGGTCGATAACAACAAGGACACCATCAATGGCGGCGACGGCAACGATACGCTGCACGGGGAAGGCGGAAACGACGTCCTCGTTGGCGCTGCCGGCGACGACTATCTGTATGGCGAGGATGGCAATGACAATCTGAATGGCGGCATCGGCAATGACACCATCAACACCGGTTCGGCGACGGGCACAGACACGGTGGTGGGCGGCGCAGGCGATGATTCGATCTATGCCTGGCTGGGCATGAAGAACATCAATGGCGGGACTGGCTTCGACTATCTCGAGCTGAACCGCAGCACCGACACAGTGGGTCTCACCATGGTGGTGAACAGCGCTGCCGCCGCCAGCGACGGCAGCATCACCACCGGCATCGAAAAGTTCCGGTTCTATGGCGGTACGGGCGACGACACGGTGACCGGCACCACTGGCGACGACACCATGTATGGCAATGTCGGAACCGACAAGTTGACGGGCGGCGAAGGTAACGATCAGCTCTACGGTGAATCAGGCACCGACACGCTCAATGGCGGCGCCGGAAACGATTATCTCGTGGGCGGCGACAGCGTTGACAATCTGATCGGCGGCGATGGCAACGATACGATCTATGGTGGCTTTGCTAATGGCAATGTCGACAACAGCAACGACACCATCAATGGCGGCGACGGCGACGACGGTCTGCATGGCGAAGCGGGTGATGACAACATCCTCGGCGCGTCGGGCAATGACTATCTCTACGGAGAGGTGGGCAATGACACGCTGAACGGCGGCACCGGCAATGATGTCATGGATGGTGGCGTCGGAGACGATAAGCTCATTGGCGGCACCGGCAACGACACGCTCTATGGCTCCGCCAACAGCGACCGTCTCGATGGCGGCACCGGCAATGACTATCTGAACGGCGGCACCGAGGCTGATACCTTCGTGTTCTCTACCGCGCTGAACGCCACCGACAATGTCGATAATATCGCTGACTTCAGCGTGGCTGATGACACCATCGAGCTGAGCCACACGATCTTCGCGGCCATTCCCGTCGGCACGCTGGCGGCGGGGAGATTCGTCACCGGCACGGCGGCGGCGGATGCTGCCGACCGCATCATCTATGACTCGGTGAGCGGCAAACTCTATTATGATGATGACGGCAATGGCGCCCACGCCGCCATCCAGTTCGCCACCATCGCCACCGGCCTTGCGATGACGTCAGCCGATTTCGTGATCGTCTGACCGCCAGGCACGCAAACGCGAAAGGGCTCCTCCGGGAGCCCTTTTACACGCCGCGCGCCGCCACGCTGCCGAAGCGTTTGCGGATTCGCGTGTAAAGCTGGTCGCGCACGTCGCGGTAGCTGTCGAGAATTTGCTCGCGGCTTCCCGCCGCCAGCGAGGGATCGAGGGTGGGCCAGTATTCGGCCTCGATCGCCATGGTGCGCGTCATTTCCAGCGCCCGGTGATGGGCTTCGGGCGACAGCGACACCACCAGATCGAAGCTCGAATCCTCAAGATCATCGAAGCCCTGCGGCCGGTGCTTCGAGACGTCCATGCCGATCTCCTCCATGACGGCCGTGACGAACGGGTCGCGCTCGCCCGGCTTCACGCCGCAGGACGCCACATAGACTTTGTGGCCATAGAGATGCTGCATGATCGCCGCCGCCATCACCGAACGGATGACATTCTGCGTGCAGGCGAAGAGAACGGCGCTGGGAAGATCTGCCGCCATCCCCGTGCGTCAGCCCCGCCAGTGCAGCACGCAGACCAGCGTGAAGAGGCGGCGCGCCGTTTCGAAGTCGACATCGATCTTGCCGGAAAGCCGCTCGCGCAGCAGCGAACTGCCCTCATTGTGAAGCCCGCGCCGCGCCATGTCGATGGTTTCGATCTGTGACGGCGTGGCGGTGCGGATGGCAGCGTAATAGCTTTCGCAGATCAGGAAATAATCCTTCACGATGCGCCGGAAGGGCGACATGGAAAGGCCGATCAGCGTGAGCCGCTCTTCCTTCGCGTTGCGCACGTCCAGCATCAGGCGGCCGTCGGCGGTGGAGAGTTCAAGGCGGTAAGGCCCTTCCGGATGCGCCAGAAGGGTGAAACGATTGTCCTCGATCAGGTCATAGATCGCTACCCGGCGCTCGTGGTCGGCCTCCGCACTTGGGCCATGGCCGATGCTCTGGTCGAGATCGACGGCGATCAGGCGGTTGGTGTGGGGTGTGCCGGTCATGGAAGGAAGACCATAGCCGTTACGCGAGGCTGGCTGCTAGGCCCCGTCCTCATGGCTGGGCGTATGGGCGGTTTCCCATGCGGGGCCTAAATCCTTCAACTCGGCCTCGATGCATTCGACGGTGAGGCGGATGGCTCCGCCGCCCGCGAAGGTGAGCACGATGGTGCCGGAAGGCTCATCGCCCTTCTCGAAACTGATGGCGAGCAGCGACACGATGGCCTCCGCATCGCCCTGCCGGATATTGTGCGACTGCGCCTTCAGCACCCTGTCAAAATGAAGGCCTGTGCGGCGGCGCTGCCTTTCCTTCGCATCGTCCCAGGCATAGCGGTTGGCCACCAGCGCGAACTGCTTGCGCGCCGGCACATAGGACATGTCGCCAAGCTTCAGCACGGCGTCCTGCATCTGCGCCGAGATGACGGAAAGATCCTCGGCATCGAGCGCCGCAAGGGCCAGCATGGTTCAGTTACCGGAAATGCGTTCGATATCGGCGCCGCAGGCCTGGAGTTTTTCCTCCAGCGTCTCGAAGCCGCGGTCAAGATGATAGACGCGGTTGATCATCGTCTCGCCTTCCGCCGCCAGGGCCGCGATGACGAGCGACACGGAGGCGCGGAGATCGGTGGCCATGACCGGAGCGCCGGTGAGCTTGGCGACGCCGCGCACCTCAGCCGTATCGCCGTGGAGATGAATGTCTGCGCCCAGGCGCGCCAGCTCCTGCACATGCATGAAGCGGTTCTCGAAGATCGTCTCGCGGATCATGCTGGTGCCGTTTGCCTTGGTGACCAGCGCCATGAGCTGCGCCTGGCAATCGGTGGGAAAGCCCGGATAGGGTTGCGTGTCCACATTCACGGGCTGAAGTGCCGCGCCATTGCGGTAGATGCGGATGCCGTCATTGGTTTCCGTCACCTCGATGCCGGTTTGCCGCATCACATCCATCACCGCGCCCAGCGTATCGGGGCGCGCACCTTTGAGCAGCACATCGCCGCCCGTCATCCCTGCGCACATGGCGTAGGTTCCGGTTTCGATGCGGTCAGCAATCACCTCATGCTCGCACCCATGCAGGCTGGTGACGCCGGTAATCCTGAGGGTGGAGGAATGAATGCCCTCGATCTTCGCCCCCATCTTGACGAGGCACTCGGCCACGTCGCCAATCTCGGGCTCGCGCGCCGCGTTCTCGATGATCGTGTCACCCTTGGCCAGAACCGAGGCCATCAGCGCCGCATGTGTGGCGCCCACCGAAACCTTGTCAAAGCTGATTCGCGCGCCGGTGAGGCCCCTGGGCGCCTTGGCGATCACATAGCCGTTCTCGATAGCGATCTCAGCCCCCAGCTTCTCCATGGCGAGGAGATGCATGTCCACAGGCCTTGTGCCGATGGCGCAGCCGCCGGGCAGAGACACCTTCGCCTCACCGCAGCGGGCGAGCAGTGGCCCCAGCACCCAGAATGAGGCGCGCATCTTGGAAACGAGTTCATAGGGCGCGGTCGTATCGGCAATGGTTTTCGCTGAAAGCTGCTTGGTATCGCCGGACTGGCCGTTCTGGCCGGGGCGCTTGCCGGCGATCATGATGTCGACGCCGTGATTCTGCAGGATGCGTTGCAGCAGCTTCACGTCGGCGAGGCGCGGCACGTTGGAGAGGGTGAGGGTTTCGGGCGTCAGCAGCGACACGATCATCAGCGGCAGGGCCGCGTTCTTGGCGCCTGAAATGGCGATGGTGCCGTTCAGCCGGTTGCCGCCGCGGATGCGGATACGATCCATGAATTACCCCTGATCCTCGTGGCCCCGCTGGTGCAAATCAGGGCCATCCCACATGAATTGCGCGTAACAAGCACAGATGGCCCAATTGCGGCAACCCTAATCGGCAGGCGGTTTTGAGGGCTTTGGGGTGGCCCTAGCCTTGGCCTTGCGGCGGGCCAGATTGGCCTTCAGCGCCTTGGCCAGACGGTCTTTCTTGGCCTGCGTTTCCGTGTCTTTACGCTTCATCAGGGGATTTTCCCCTATCCTCGCCGCCCGTCAAGCGGGGTTGCGAAACGCCCCCGCGTGTGGCATGTGTCCGCCCGCGTTTGGACGCCGATGCTGCCGTAGCTCAGTGGTAGAGCACTCCCTTGGTAAGGGAGAGGTCGTGGGTTCGATTCCCCCTGGCAGCACCATTCCATCTTGTTGAATTTGTTCTTTGATTAATGATGCTAGGCCCTATTTTTGGCGAAGCGATTTGCGATTGGGATGCCGCTTGGGGTGCCGTAATACTGGTAATTAATGCGCATTTATCACTGAAATCGGCGGATTCGCGGTACACAGCCGACCTTAAATGCCAATAAAATCCATGTTTTTCAATGGCTTGACAAGGTTCTAGGGATTTGGTATTCTAGGGCTACTGGGGAGGTATTGGCCTCTTTTGGCCACCGCCCAGCATTTTCCCAAATTGCCACATCTTGAGGAACGTCATGAAAGGACAACCTGCAAAGGTTCTCCGCCCCATTGACGTGCGCCGCGCCATTTCCTTGGCCGCCAAGCGCCATCACGGGACGAGGAACAAGGCTATGATCTTGCTCAGCACGAAAGCCGGACTTCGTGCTGGAGAGATCGCCAAGCTCACATGGACAATGGTCACCGACAGTAACGGTGAAATCGGTGACGCTATCGAGCTACCCGGCACTGTCGCGAAATATGGCTCAGGGCGGCGCTTGCCGATGCATGAGGATATTCGAAAGGCCCTCCACTTGTTGAAACGCCAGTTTGAAGGGGCTGGGCGCACGATGGCGGAAGGGCCGGTGATCAGGTCGGCGCGCGGTGCCCATATGAGCCCCAAGGCGGTCGTCAACTGGTTCCATGCCCTTTACGCCGAACTGGGGCTGGCTGGATGCTCTTCGCATTCAGGACGCCGCACCTTCATCACCAATGCCGCCAGGCTCGTGCACAGGGCGGGAGGTTCGTTGCGTGACGTGCAGCTGTTGGCAGGGCATCGGTCCATTCAAACGACCGAAGGCTATATCGAGGGCGATGCTCTCGCGCAGCGGAAGCTGTTGCGGCTGCTGTGAATGGTCGCGCACGCACCAGTTGCGTGCTCCCAGACGTAAGAACATTTTCTTCCCGCTGCGCGCTGGCTGACGCGTAGCCGGCTGCCAGTTCAAGCCACCCCACCATCATCAACAGGAGAGTTCCATGAGCGATATGGAAACAGGAAAGCCACATTCTCAAAAAGAACAAAACACGAACAATCATACCAAACCCGCTGACTGCCAGCTTGGCGAGTGCCCGCATCTTGGGGCCAAGCGGTGCAGGTGCAGGATACGGGAGCTTAACGACCGTCTCAGGACACGCATGCTCGGCGGCGTCATCATGATGACAGACGGCATTGCCGCGCTCGGCCTCGTGGAGGTCGAGGCGATCTTCACGGCCGTCGCAAAGTTTGCCGCCTTTAGCGAGGATAATGATCCATGGAGTGAACACGACTGCGCGGTGATCGAGGCCCAAGGCCACAAGATCATCTGGAAAATCGACTACTATGACCGGTCGCGCACCTATCTTTCGCCTGATCCCGCTGATCCCAAAGTGACGGTCAGGGTGCTGACCGTCATGCTGGCCTCGGAATATTGAGGCTGGGCTGATGAACAATACTGGACACGAAACACCAGCATCCACCGGCCAAACGATAGGGGAGGACCAATTGGTCCTCTCTTTCCTCTCGGCGATCTCGGCCGTGAGCGAAGAAAGAGTATCGCGGGGGCCTTCACGGTCAAAAATGCGCCGGCCGCTCCAGCAGGGAGATGGCGATGCCTTATGCGGTCTTTACGCGGTGATGAATGGGCTACGGCACGCGCTGGCGCCTCACGGCGGGCTGCCCTTGGATTACGAGGCAGCTGTGTGGAAGGGGCTTGTCCGCTTCGCTGACCGCAAATGGCGCTTTGCCAGTCTCTTTCTCCACGGCACCCTCGCCATCCAAATGCTTGGGCTCGCGCGCCACGGAGCCGCTGCCGCCTCGCAATTCACGGGGAAGACACTCAAGGTCAGCCAGCTCAAAAGGAAGGATGTCGAACAGGCCGCCTACCGGCTTGATCGCGTCGTCCGGCAGCTTTTGCGGCAAGGCACTGGGTCGATCTTGGCTGGCATCGAGGGTGCGGCTTTCAACCACTGGACGGTGATCACCGGCGTCTCGGGAAGTACCTTGCGCATCCTCGACAGCGATGGATCGCACTATGTCAAACTCGCTGGATGCGCTCTTGACTATCGGCGGGCGCGAAAGGGAAGCCCGCGCTACTGGGTACGGATTTATGGCGTGATTGCCGTCCAGGAGCGCACCCTGTCTCCCAAACAGCGGCAGCGAAGAACCATTTCTCCACCCATGATGCGGCGAGGTCAAAGGTTGCCAAGCGAAAAAAAGAAGGAGTCATGCCAATGAAACATGAACTGAGCCGCAGGGCTTTGCTGTCGACACTCGTGAGTGCCCCCATCGGTGCCTTCGGTGGAAACAAGGGGGGCTTCTCCATCGAGATGGTATGCCAGCCTTCACTGGGCTGGACAGCGGAGGCTCGGCCATTTGCTATTGCCGTCACCGATGGCACGGTGTCTCGCGAGGCTCTGTATGATCAATGGGAGGAGCTGGACAAAGAGGGCGTTGCGGCCTTTGGCATCGAGATCAAAGGCTGCAACACCATGGTCGATGTCTTGCAGGCGGCGGTGCAATGCGACAAGCTGCTTGCGGGATATCAGGCGAATGGCAGCATGAATACGGCCGCCATGTTGTCGTGGTGTGAACTGTCCAGCCCGCTTCGGTGGCTTCCAACGGCATGCAACTTTATTCACAGACGGGTTGCTCGCCTCCGTGGCGAACCGGCTTTGCACCAAATTGGCTGTCCCGACTGCGAGGAAGAGGATGAGTTTGAGCCGGGGTTCGAGGTCTTGGCTGGCGAGGGCCCAACTGATGAATATTGGGAGTGGTGCGGCGAAAATACCCCTGCCGCTCTGGCAAAACGCAGGTTCATCAAATCTCTCCAGAGGGACGGCCGGTCATGGGCGGTTTTCACGTTTATGGTGGACAGCACTTGCCCTTTACCTGCCGAAGTGGTTGTCGGAGCTGGAAAGCTGCAATGGACCCCGAGGATAGTATGATGGATCCAACGATTATCTGTCCGAGTTGCCGGTCTGAAATCAAGCTCACCGAATCTCTTGCGGCGCCTTTGATTGCGGCGACGCGGCAAGAGTTCGAGAAGCGGCTAATCGCCAAGGATGCCGACTTTGCCGGGAAACTTGCGGCTGAGCGGCAGTCCATCGAGAAATTGGCTGCCGAAACGGCGAAAAAGCAGACAGCGGCCGCGATGGAGCAGAAAGACAAGGAGCTTGCTGGCATCCAGCAACTCCTCACGGAGCGGGAACACAAGCTGGCCGAGGCTCAAAAGGCCCAAGCCGATTATTTGAAGAAACAGGGCGAGCTCGATGACCAGCGCCGCGAGCTCGACCTTACCGTCGAGAAGAAGATTGCCGAGGGAATCAACGAGGCCCGAGAAACAGCGAAACGTGATGCGGAGGAAGGTCTAAAGCTCAAGCTCGCCGAGAGGGACGAAAAGATATCGGGGATGCAACGCCAAATCGAGGAACTGCGCCGCAAGGCCGAGCAAGGCTCCCAGCAGCTCCAAGGCGAGGTTCTCGAACTGGAGCTGGAGCAAGCCCTGCGTGGCCGCTTTGCCGCCGATCTCGTCGAACCGGTCGGCAAGGGCGAGTTTGGCGGAGACATCATTCATCGCGTGGTCGGCAGCCTTGGGCAGCCATGCGGTGCCATCTTGTGGGAATCCAAACGTACCAAGAACTGGGCTGAGGGGTGGCTTGCGAAGCTCAGAGCCGACCAGCGGGCGGCCAACGCTGAAATCGCCGTGCTCGTCTCGGCGGCGCGGCCCAAGGACCTCACAGCCTTTGATCAAATCGATGGAATTTGGGTCGTCGAACCACGGCTGGCGGTGCCGCTGGCGGTCGCTTTGCGGTCAGCCCTGATTGAACTTGCGGCGGCGCGTCAGGCACAAAACGGTCAGCACACCAAAATGGAGCTGGTCTACGGCTATCTCACCGGCCCCAAGTTCAGGCACCGGGTAGAGGCAATCCTCGAGCAGTTTGACACCATGCGGGACGATCTCAATTCGGAACGCAAGGCGATGATGCGCCTTTGGGCCAAGCGCGAAGCGCAGATTTCCGCTGTCCTTGACACAACAGCTGGGCTTTATGGCGATCTGCAAGGCATTGTGGGCAAGGATATTCGCGACATCGAAGGCATGGATTTGCCGCTCATCGCCTCGGGGACAACCCCACCCTAAACCCGACTCCGCAACGCGCCTTCGAACGCCGCAGGCGATCTATTTTACGCTCTTGCCTTCAACCTTGACGAGATCGACATGGCTCACCCCGAGGGCCACAGCGATCTCATAGATGGAGACAATAGTCGGATTGCGCCGACCGTGCTCTAAGCCGCTGATGTATTGTTGGCTGAAGCCCGACAATTCAGCCAGGCGCTCCTGCGTAAGCCCCCGCGCCTCGCGAAATTTCAAAACGTTCTTACCCACAAGCTTGCGCATGTCCATGTGGGGCATGGCAGCGCATTGCGAATGACAAGTTTATCAACTATATTATGTATTCTCTACTACGTTATAAGAAGAACGTGCAGTATCTCCAATGCTAGAAGCAGAAAGGCTGGTGCAATTGCGTAAGATATGACGACACACCAATAAGTCAGTCACAATTCGAGCGATTCATACAAATCCACATGAAACCGGAGACCCGATGACACAACGCATTCGCACCGCACTGATCCTCATGATCGTTGCGCTATCAGAAACAATACCAGCCCTGGCCGACGACTGTCGGTTCGAAACGAGAAACGAAATGAAGCAAAGCTTTTGGTGGGTCCATCTTGTGAGCCACTGCGAGGAAAAAATCACCCTTCAATCCATATCGTTGAATGGGCGCGCGGAATGCACGCTTAGCGTGAACCGAGACATGCGCTTGGGAGACGACTATGTTTTTGGCATAGCAACAACGCCTGATGAAGCGCTCAACATGCAAATCGTTGGAAAAATTGCTGGGCTGCAATATTTCGACACAACAAATTGTGGAGAGCCAGTTCGGCTTGAGTTACAAACATCCATTGGCACAATTACGTTAGAATAGAGGAAAAGCCAATAGCCTCAATGCTACAAATATATGAGACTTTAGGCATTAATGAATATGCACAATAAAGGAGAGGCTATGAAAACACTTTCGTTTCTTCAAGTTTTTATGCTCCTAATTTTCTGCACTTTTGGTGCCGTATCTAACAGTTCTGCCGATGTTCCGGCCTCCGTAATGCGCGATCCCACCATTTTTTGGAAAGTTTTTATGAGGAATTTCTATGGAAACTATAATAAAGCGAAGAAATGCTGGTTGTCCAAACACGAAGGGCAGCTATACTGTATGCGACCACATAAATTGGATACTGTCAGCGTTGGTGCTCAAAAGCTCTATTTTGTAGTAGCCGGTGGCGAGCGCCTCGACGATCAAGGTGAACCTCAGAACAGTCATGCCGATTCGGGGGTACTTGGACTTGTCGTTCTTACCGCAAAAAATGGCGCGCTTGGCGAAATCGCGCAGAATAGCCTGTATCAAGACTTTGGCTCATTTGGCGCGTTGCCGTTAGCCGAGAATTTCAAGGTGCGAGAACTGGGGCCGAATGGAAACTATGGGTGGACTGTCGACAACGGTTGGGCGGGGATGGGAATTGACCAAGAAAGCACCACCATTTTTGCCAGCATTGGAGACACAGTCACAAAAATTGGCGTGATTCCACTCCATTTTGATGAACGTGGCAACTGTGACGAAAGTGGGAAAAACATTCAGACCGGAAAGACTTGTTCCGACTATTCTTTTGAACTTCTTTTCGATGCGCAAGAATTGCGGGAACGTTTCTATCCCATAATTCTTAAACTAAGCGGTTCTCGAGAGGGGATTCCCCTAGATCGAACGTTCCAAACCACATTCGACATGTCAAAATTTCGCTACGCTGACATTGCTGGATTGCCTGACGAATTTGGGACCGGCGACTCGACTGATGACAGCGGAGAGGATGATGATACCGATCAAGCGAGTTCAAGGCCAAATGATCGCCCATCAGCCGACGGAATAGGAAAGGCCGAGCAGTCGGAAAACGGATTAGTCTTCACTGGCAGCAGCGTCAAAGCTGCGGGGGATGGTGCAGGAATAAGTTTATCCAACAAGTTTTTGATAAGTGAACTATCAACGGCATTTCCAGGTTATGAAAACGAACTCGTTGTTGAAGATGGCCTGCATATTATGCTGACCAAAAATAAATCCGGAGTAAGCGTATACGGTGATGAGGAGTCAAAAAAGATATCTTCCATCTGGAGTTTTGGAAACCTTGTCAAGGATGCGCTCGGCAACAGCATCGGTGACAAAGTCGTGCGAGCTGCTGGCACAAATTGGCTTACGTGCGGATATTTTGACAGCGACGGAATCACATATTGCAGATCGGCGGGGCTTGCCGGGCTTATATATCTCCTCAAAGAGGACGAGTCATGCAAGATTGACAACAATCAATTCATGACAAGTAATGGTATTGTCGAAAAGCGGATTGAGGTGCCGAATTGCTCTGTTATTGAAGCATTTGGATTAATGGGTGCTAGTTAGCGTTTGTCAAAATTCAGGTGATGAGTTGGCGATTCAAATATGTAGTGATGGCCGGGGGTAACAATATGAACGGAATTATTGAAGAACGCCGAATTGTCAGTGTTGCCCTGATAGTGCTAGCGGTTTCGGCCGTGAACCCTAGCCCTGCATTTTCTAGCGGTTGTTTGGTTCAGCTAAAGACAGCGGTTCCGGCTTGTCCGGCGACAACCTACGGTCCTGAAGACTGTAGCGGCCCGGTATCTGGACACGCTGGTGACAGAGTTACAAATCCCGCAGGCATACATTTCATGAAAAGTGGACATGCTTATTACTGTCCTTCACATGAAGGTTGTGTCGAGATAAACTTATTGTCGTTTTCCAAAGGGTGTGTGTTCACGTATGTGCCTCGATCTGATGATGAAAGCGCGGAGTATATTGGGCACATCTTTGTCGGCGACGAAGGGTGGAGCAAGCAAATTCGTCAAAACTAGATTGGGGTAGTAAAATACCTGCGCGAAATGCGTACCGAGGCGACGAGAAGTGAGACTAGATTGCTTCAGATGGTCTTGTAGTGACGGGTCGTAAGTCTTGGAATTTTTGCGGCTGTTTGAAGCGAAGCTATTTGACCTCTTGGGGCCCAAAGATATTAATGTGTATGGGAGTTGAAGCTTAGCGATTTCGGTTCACTTAAATGGCGGCGTCGGCCTACAGTCGAACAGAATGCGGTGTTCGCTGGCAGGTTGCCATCACTTGACGCTGGTGCCAGTTGTGAGCGCCTCTTAATTGGACCAGCGCTTGTCTGACGTCAGTTCACATGCCACGATGCTCTCCGGAGAGAACGCCGTTGAATAAAAACGCGAGCCATTTGGGAACCGACGGTGTCAACACGGCGGGAGCAATGGAAACAACAGACGAGTCACTGTAATGCCTTCAAGTTGCGCGATGTTCCGGTTTGCAATATTGTTTGGTGCGATCTCAGGCCTACTTCTTGCCAAACAAGTGGCGGCGCAATCTCTTTCGTCTATCGAGGTGGGCTCAGATATATCTCAACTCTCTTCTCTTGATGCACAGCGAATTGGTGCTGATGAAGAAATTGGCTTGTACACAAAGAGAATATTGAAGCAGAGAGATGGAAACGCTTTTTCTGTTATTTTTCGAAACGCCGACAGAAAGATTGTGTTGTTGGAAAGCGATTGGAGTGGCAGGGAGTCTAACAACGCAGCAGACTATCATTACTTCAAATTTGGAGTGACTACCCTGAATGAAATTCGAAAGAAAATGGGTAGCAACGGCATGGCTTATTTAGATGGCAACGGGCCAGTGACTCTAACAAGTGAGGGTGATGTTCTTGCAGTGAACGCATATGAAGTGCGGAACAGTGCCTTGGTTGCCGTCTTTTTGACTAAAGTACCGGCTGAGCGGCTTGCTACACTTCAGCCGTCGTTTGGAGGCAAAAAAGTAGGGGAAATATTGGGAGGTGAAGCCAAACTGTATGGCATAATTTTAGCGGATGGTCATTATCTTGAAAGCATCTGGGGCACCCGAAAGATAAGAGACAGCGGGTACGCTCCTATAGAGTGGTTGGAGAATGTTTCAACTGGGCGTGATCTTAGGCTAGCATGCAGGCTCGACGGAGGCGGCAATGATGTCGACATTAGAGTGGTTTCTGGAAAGGTATATCACAAGGGGCAGCTAGTAGAGGACGCAATAGTTGACGACGACGAATTCACATACGGGTTAGCAGACGAAATAAAGATATTTGTTACAACTGTTGATGTCAAAACGAACAGCATAATAGTAAAAGTCGTGGAGCGCAGTACAAATGAGGTGAAGGTGGTAATGAAGGGAAAATGTCGCTCCAAAAACTGAATTGGATGTGCCGATTGGCAGGTGCCAAAAATGCCACCGGAATTCTAACTAAGGGTAGTATGCATAGAAGTGCTATGGCATTAGTGAGGAAGTGCCACATCGTACCCCAAATTGCCACAAGCCAGCCGGCTTCAATTCCATTCCTTCATCCAAGGCACGAGAATGGAAAACAGCTTTGCGAGAGCCGTCAGCAGCGCAATAACAGCCGCGGCGATTTTAAGCTTCGCGGCGGTGGATGCGCGATGCTGGGGCGCCGCAAGCGCGTTTTTGCGAAGTTTTGTGGCGGCCATTTCTCACTCCCGGTGTGAATGTATCTTCCTAAGATAGGAATATAAAGAAAACAAGAGAACATTGCAACTACCGTTTTGGATTCGCCATCAGAGCATTTTAAGCTTTTTGGAAACCCAAGTGTTTTCAATCCATTTGATGTTTCCAATGGCGATTATGGGAAGAAGGTGCGTTAGAATGCTCCAGTCATGAGCAACAAGCCTCTCCCCCCTACGCGTGCCGGCGGCGATGCAGAGCGACAGCCTTCCCACCGGCCTCTCGCCGCCGCTGGAAGCGTTGTGGTGGCTGCGCAAGGGTGATTTTGCCGTGGGGCCAGAATGGCAAAAGGCGCATGAACTCGCCCAGGGCGGCGAGGGTGATCCGGCCTATGATCTGGTGCATGCCCTTGTACACTGGATCGAGGGCGATCAGGCCAATGCCGCCTATTGGTACCGGAGAGCCGGCGGCCGCCGCGCCCCGACAATCGCTGAAGAATGGGAGCGCGCCGTGAACATGCTCACGGGTGGCTTATCCTCTTCCTGAACGGAAGCTGGAAGCCAAGCTTCCCTTGCCGCCCGCTCCCGGATACTGTCCTTCACATGGACATCCGGCAGCTTCAGTATCTTGTGGCTCTCGCGCGCGAGAAGCATTTCACGCGGGCAGCACAGGCCTGCAATGTGACCCAGCCCACAATGTCAGGACGTATCCGGCAGCTGGAGCATGAACTGGGTGTTCCCATCGTAGCGCGTGGGCAACGCTTCATAGGCCTGACCCCTGAGGGAGAGCGGGTCCTGCAATGGGCGTTACCCATTCTCGACAACTGGCAATCCCTGACGCGGGAGCTTGACCAGATCCGCAACAAGAAGGGAGATTTGGTCGGCCACATCAACCTGGGAGTCGTTCCCTCAGCGCTTCCCAAGGTCGCGCCCCTCACGCATGTGATGCAGCAACTGCACCCCCGCGTCGGTTTCACCGTTCTGTCCCAATCTTCGGAGGAGATCCTCCGCGGCTTGCACGAGTTTTCAATCGAAGCGGGGATCACCTATCTCGACAATGAACCCGTTGAGGGGCTGCTCCAGGTTCCCCTCTACAAGGAACGCTACTGCCTCTTCGTTGCCGAAGCCCATCCGATGGCAAGGAGGGACGGTGTAACCTGGGCCGAGGCAGCGCAGGAGCCCTTGTGCCTTCTGACCCCGAATATGCAGAACCGCAGGATTATCGACCGTGCCTTTGCTGCCGCCAATGCCCATCCATCCCCAAGGCTCGAGACCAATTCCATTATGAACTTGCTCTCTTCAGTCAAGTCCATGGGCTTGGCCAGCATCATGCCGGAATATTTCATTGACGCACTGGGCAGGCTCGAGGAAGTCCGGGCCATTCCCCTCAGGGACCCTCCTGTCGAGCACTCGGTCGGACTCGTGGCAATTGACAAGGAGCCTCGCTCTCCCCTCGTAACGGCGCTGTTTGCGGCCGCCAAATCCCGCTGACAGCACGTCAGAGCAGTTCAAAGCCCATCATCGCCCACCATCTGGTTCGAAAACAGGTCAGGCTCGGCAAGAAAGCCGGGCCGGAAGCGGCGCCGGAACTCATCGTCGTAGAAATCATCTACCACATGAGCATAGGTTCTGATGACAGTTTGCATTGTGAGATGCCCAAGCTGACGTGCCACCACGATGGGCGGGGTTCCTGCTTGCAGCAGGAGAGACGCATAGGTGTGGCGAAGAGAGTAAAAGACGAAACTCTTGGGGTGGCCAAGCCGTGTTGCCAGAGGCCGGAATACCTCGGAGAGCGCGTAGCTGGTCCACGGCAGAGCGTTTTGGCGGAGCAGAAGCAAGTCTGCTTTGCCTTTTCCGCGCGCCAAGGCTTTGAAAAAGCCATAGCCCTCTTCGGGCAGGGCGATGGTGCGACCGCGGTAAGTCTTTTGCGGCCGGACATAGAGAGCCATGCGGTTTTCGAGAAGATCACCGGCTGTCAGCCTGAACAGCTCAGTCACCCTGCATCCCGTATACAGCGCCGCGAGGATCAGGCGTCTGAGATCCGGCTGGGCAGCATCAACCATCTCTTTGGCCTTTACCCAGCTCAGGTATTCGATCCGCGCCTTGTCAACCTGCGGGAAGCCATGCACATAGCGCCATGCGTGCTCGTTGGTGATCTTCCCTTCCTCATAGGATGTTTTCAACGCCTTTCGAAGGATATGTAGCACATGATTGGCGCTTACCCGCCGCCGCCGCCTGTCTTCGGCAGGCAGGCTCACAGGATCAATGCTTCTCGGCACTGAGTTCGGGCCTGCACTGCGTGCCGATGATTCGACCGCAAGCGCCACTGACCTGACATGGCTCGCCGCAAGGTCCTTCACCAGCACGGAGCCGATCAAGGGAATGATGTAACGGTTGGCGGAGGAAACGATCGAATAGTGGTTCGACTTCGATTTGAACTTGCCCCGCCATCCAACAAAATCAGCCATGACGTGAGAGACAGTATATTCCTCGCCAAGTGGGCAGATCCACAGAATGGAGGCGGGAAGCCGTGCAGGGTCCTTTTTGACGATGCCTTGACCGCCCGCACCGTCATGCCAATCCTTTGCAGCCGCCAATGCCTGCTCAAAGGTCAGGCGCAGCTCCAAGGGGGCATTGTGGCCCTCTTCGGCCAACCCCAGCTGGTCATAGTGATATCGTCCGGCCGAGTCCCTGACCCGGACACTCCAGCGTGATGGCTTCTTGATATGACGAAAGAAGGAAAGTGCCAGGTATTCGCAGATCACATAATTATATGGCTGACTGCGCGGGCGAAGCGCCATGCGCGCCTTGTGCGTCTCGAAATGCTCCAAACCGTATTTGCGATTCATGATTGGGTGCTTTCAAGCGTTTGCCATACCAATCGCACTCCTATTAGCCGGCTAAGTGGTGCAATTTATGACAAGTTCTTGAGACAAGACCTGTTCAAAAACATTCCCCGCAGTTTTAGCCAGTTTCGGAATGCTCGGGCTTGAATTATCTTGCCGTTATGGCAACACTGGCCAAATCATAAACTCTATTGTGCGATGCATGATTTATGGCGCAAAGAGAAACATTCGAGATTCCAGAGCCGCTTCAGCCCTTTATCGAGGTTGCTATCGGTCGTCTCGGTTATTTGCATCCCGAATGGACATTGTCCACCACGGAAGCGAAAATCTCCATGGACGCCGCACAAGGGTTGGATTTGGGCAAAGCGCGGCGTGAGATATTCTATGCCCTTTATCGAGAGAAAATATACGCCGAAACTTTGAGCATGCGCCGCTCGCTATTGGCTGCAGTCGCCGGCTCATGAAAACATGGCCCCTCAGGTTTCGGGATGTTCAGGGGGTAGGGACACTGTTTTCAAATGACGCCGGCAATTTTTTCGCATCCGGTAAAGATTTTCTAAATCGGTACGCGCTGAGCCAGCTTCTTCCACAAGACAAAGAGTTTCTTCAATCACACGGCTTTTCGTATGAGAATGAAGAAGACTTGGCATTTCGCTCATTTGCATACAAATGGCTCCGTCGGCAATCCCATGCCAAACCCCTTTCCTACGTCATTTTGGTGCCGACCCTTCGCTGCAATCTTACGTGCACATATTGTCAGGTTTCGCGAGCGGATGAGCGCGCCAAGGGATATGATTGGGACGAAGAAACATGCCAAGCCGCGATTAAATTTTTAGATGCACTCCAGACAGACACGATCAAAATTGAGTTTCAGGGTGGCGAGCCACTGTTACGCGTCGATCTTTTGGAGCGTATTCGAGATTTTTGCAAATCTCGCTTTGAGAATGCGCGGTTTGTCGTATGCACAAATCTTCAACATCTTGGGCCGCGCGAATGGAACTTCATAGAGCATGACGACGTGGACGTCAGCACATCTATAGACGGGCCTGCAATTTTCCAGTCACAGGCCAGGACGCACGATGCTGCACTGACGCAAAAATTCTTTGAGAATGTGAGTTCTCTCTTGTCGAGGAAAGATAGATCAAATATTTCGGCGCTTCCAACCATTGATCCTCTCAACCCACCGAATATCAACGATCTATTAGCTACCTATTTGGCTTATGGCTTTAGCTCCATATATCTTCGGCCAATCAACAATCATGGCTTCGCACGCAAGCGGCCGCCTTCAGCACAAGTGACTGAAAGGTGGAATAGGTACCACTCCGACTTCCTTGAGTTTGCAATCCGCCATAATGCAAACTCTCAAACTGCGGTCGGAGAGTATTATTTCTCACAATGCCTAAAGAGAATACTGTTCTCGGGTATCGATAATCATGTCGACATCCGCAATCCGAATCTGTTGGGAGAAGACTATATACTGATCGACTTTGATGGCCGCTTGTATCCCACCGATGAAGCGCGAATGCTAGCTCGAATTGGCCATATCGACTTGAGCATCGGGACTGTTTGGACTGGCATCGACGAGAGCTCGCGCGGCACGCTGAATGCTGGATCGATGAACAATTTCGATCCAGATTGTGTGCATTGTGTCTATCAGCCCTATTGCGGCACTGACATTGTAGACGATATCTCGCGGTATGGGAGAGTCGATATCCCAAGAGGCAGCACTTGGTTTTGCCAGCGGCATACAGCGCTTTTCGACAAGGCTTTTGAACTTCTATATCGCGGCGACGCAGCGACACAGCAGTCGCTGGCATCTTGGGTCGGTTTGCCAGTGTGGAATCGCGAATACGCCAAGGTGCACGCATGATCCCTTTAAGGCTGCGGGCAACTTCGCACAATTCAGACCCCTTTGTGGTCAGATTGTTCCGCGATTGGCACCCTGAACTGACTGGCGACGATGCCTATCTCGTTTCTTGCGACGAATCCTGTCTTTCATTTGCGTCTGGCCGCGGTGATTTCGTTCTCCATGGCGTCCAAGCTGGTGATGTTGACGGCGACGTTGTGCTGGTTGTGCCAAAGGGCGGAACCGCCCAAAGGCTGATACGCGCAAACTCACGCCACAACACAATTCTCATCACTGAACGCTGCGATCAAACATGTGTGATGTGCTCACAACCCCCAAAGGCGAAGCATTTCGATTGGTTTGAATACTTCAAGGCGGCGGTGCGCCTTGCGCCCTTGGGGTGCACGATCGGACTGTCCGGCGGTGAGCCAACACTTTACAAAGCGCAACTGTTTGACTTGCTAGCCACTGCCGTCAATGAGCGCCCAGATTTGTCTTTCCATATTCTTTCGAATGGCCAGCACTTCGATAAAGGTGATTTTTCGTTTTTTGACGCGTTGGAGCCCCGTGCCGTTACATGGGGAATTCCTCTATATTCTCATTTGCCGGAAACTCACGACAAAATCGTCGCGAAGCAAGGTGCCTACAACAAGCTGCTCGATTCATTTGGCATACTATTTCAAGTGGGAGCGGCCATCGAATTGAGAACAGTTATAACCCAATGGAATTCTCAAGAGTTTGATGAGCTAGCGAGATTCGTTTGCGCAAATCTCGCGTTTATTAGCCAATGGTCGATTATGCAGCTGGAACCGATTGGTTATGGGCGGCAGAACTGGGAGCAGCTGTTTTTCGATCATTCCAAAGAATTCTCGATGATTGCCAAGGCTGTGGATATTGCGAGAGCCGCCGGCTTGTGTGTGCGTCTCTTCAATTTCCCACTATGTACAGTGCCCCACGAATATCGAGAGCTGGCGCCAGCGACGATATCGGACTGGAAGCAAAAATTCTTGCCAGAATGCGCGCCATGTGGATTGAGAGAGAGCTGTACCGGCTTTTTTGAGTGGTACAAGCACGACAAGGGATTTGGAAGGATTTCAGCTCAATGAAACGCGCATTCTTGATACCTTCGTTGATTGCTGCCGGTCTCACGCCGCTCAGAGATACAACGGCGCTGTCAAATCCCCTTGGAACGGCTGCAAAAAAGGAACCCAATGGCACTGTTTCGAAGATATTTTCGCTGGATCACCGGTATTGGCTGGCATCTCATTCCAGCCATTCCTCACATGCCAGCCATTCCAGCCACCGGTCTTCGGGAACTGGCGGCTACCTTTATGACCCGCCGCCCTACACGCCGCCAGTCTATACGCCAAATCTCTATTCCACTCCTACATACACGCCACCAGCTCAAAAGCCGCCGCTGGTCACGCTGCCGGGGAATTCCAACAAGTTCAAGGCGATTGTGATCCAAGTGCAGTTGGCGTTGATAGCTTATGGATATTACGCAGGCGAGGCTGATGGGAAGGTTGGGCCGGATACCAGAGATGCTTTGAGCCGTATGCAAACGGATTACGGGCTAAAAGTCACTGGCACTATTACGCCGCAAGTATTGGATGCACTCAGAATCACGGCTCAGTAGTATTTGGCATAAAATCAATTGTAAGATATAATATGCTGTGAAGTGCGCGTCGTGAATAAAATCAGAACTGCAACACGCTAAGTGCGGTAAGTAGGACCTCGCTTCGACCTCTAAGTTTAGTGCTAGAGTGTGATCGAAACACCTTCGCAAAGCGCCAGGAAACCGGATCTTGCTGTCATGGAGTTATTGAGACTGTCGCCGGAGTAATTTAATGCCTCTTGGCAATATTAGAATGCTTTCAGCATGGATTAAGCGGCAGCCGTACTACGTACAGGGCCATATATCTAATCTCCGCATGTTGCGGCAAACTGTTCGCAAGGGAACGGCACAATCGCTATGATTTTCTGACACTAGAGGTTGAGATGATTCTTACTGACAACGAGACAAAGGTTGATCTTCTCAACAACGAGGCGATAGCCAAGACTATCATAGAACTACTGCGTGAAAAACCTGAGCGTGCTGTAACGATCGGGGTTCATGGCGACTGGGGTGCCGGTAAATCCAGTATCCTAGAGATGATCGAGCACGGTCTCATCTCAGACAAAGACGTCCTCTGTATAAAATTCAATGGCTGGCGGTTTCAGGGGTTCGAAGACGCCAAGATCGCGTTGATTGAGGGGATCGTCACCGGGCTCATTGAAAAGCGCCCGTTGCTCACTCAGGCCGGCATAGCCGTAAAAGATATCTTCCGTCGGATCGACTGGCTCAAGGTCGCGCGGCATGGGGGTGGGCTCGCATTAACAGCCTTCACCGGCATCCCCACGGCAGACCAGGTTGGCGCTGTGGTTGGCACCTTGAAGGGGATCTTCTCGGATCCTTCAAAACTCGCCACGCAGGAGAATTACGACAAAGCCATCCACGGTGTTCAGGGGCTGCTGAAGCCCGGAGAGTCGAAGAACGTTCCTGAAGAGATCGAGGCGTTCCGGAAAGGTTTTGACGGCCTGCTCAAGCAGGCCGGCGTGAAGCAACTGATCGTGCTCATTGATGATCTCGACCGCTGCCTGCCAGACACTGCGATTGAGACGCTAGAAGCTGTCCGCCTATTCGTATTCACCGCCCGTACCGCGTTCATCGTCGCGGCCGACGAGGCGATGATCGAATATTCAGTACGCAAGCATTTCCCTGAGCTGCCGGACACGACCGGGCCTCGCGATTACGCCCGCAACTATCTCGAAAAGCTGATCCAGATACCGTTCCGGATTCCCGCGTTGGGTGAAACCGAAACCCGCATCTACGTCACCTTGTTGCTCATCGGCGCCGAGCTGAACGAGGGCGATCCCGCTTACTCGGCGCTCATCGCCGTTGCGCGCGAATTGCTCAAGCGGCCTTGGAAAACGGCTGGGCTAGACGCGCAGACTGTCAACGCTGCCTTGGGCGACAAAAAGGGCAAGGTTCAAAACGCGCTCACGTTGAGCGATCAGATCGGCCCGATCTTAGCCAGTGGCACTCAGGGCAATCCGCGCCAGATCAAGCGCTTCCTGAACACCCTATTACTACGCTATCAAACTGCGCTCGCTCGCGGTTTCGGAGACGACGTGAAGCTGCCCGTCCTGGCCAAACTCATGTTGGCCGAACGCTTCCTTTCCAGATTGTTCGACCAAATCGCCAGCGCCGCAGCCCGCGATCCGGATGGCCGCTGCCTGGATTTGACTGCGCTAGAAGCTGCGGCGTTTGAGGAGAAGCCGACCCCAAAAGCCAAGCGGACCGGGCCTAAAATCAGCTCCATCGATGACACCAAGCCGATCGCTTTGCCGGAGTCCAAGGACAGCGCCATCCTGACAGAATGGAAAGCAGCCGATGCGATACGGGCTTGGGCGCGGCTGTCGCCGCTCTTGGCGGAAGTCGATCTGCGCCCCTATCTGTTCGTGACCAAGGATCGAAAGGATTATTTCGGTGCTGCTTCCGTGCTCGGGCGCCTCGCGGCGGTGGTCGAAAAGCTGCTCGGGCCGAAACTGGCCGTTCAAGCGTTTGAGGGAGAACTCAAACAACTCGTTCCGGCCGAGGCCGCCCAAGTCTTCGAGGAACTGCGTGGGCGCGTCATGGGCGGGGATGCCTTCGATACCGCGCCTCCTGGAATAGAGGGAATCGCCGTGCTGGTTCGCGCTCATCCGACATTACAGGCGAATCTTCTCGACTTGCTCGAAGCCCTGCCAGCCGATCGTTGCGGGCCGTGGCCCGCATCGGGTTGGGAGGGCATCATCAAGGATTCTGATGCTCTGCTGCGCCTAGAGAAGTTGCTCCAAGGATGGTCCACGTCCGGTTCGACCTTCTTGAAGACGACAGCGAGCGCCGCGCTCCGCACGCGGAAAGGAGTGCGCTGATGGGCACGTCGAGCGCTTACGGCGGTGCAAGCGGTGGCACACCTCTCGTTCCGAGCTGGTTGCAGGGCGATGGCCATGGTGGGGCCGGTGCGGGCGTAGGCGCGGGTGATGGTGATGGGGCACAGCCCCCGTCTCCCGCCGAAAAGCCCCCAGCAGTTCCTCCCGCGCCAGCGCCCCGTCCGGCCGCGTTGGCAGGAGCGTCGGAGCGATTCACATCTGCCCGAACCAATTTCACGCGCTTCGCAAGTTCCGGCGGCAGCGACCACAGGAGTTCTCGGTCGCGCGGTCTCGCAATATGTGTCGAAGTCTGCGGGCGGCTCGCGTCAGGCTGCGCAGCGCATGGGTTCATCGCGGGGCGCAGGTGCCGGACTCGTCAGATTTCTCAACGACGCCAGCGCCAATGGCGTTCGTGAAGCCCTGCGGACGCTCAACCTTGAAAGTCTAGCAGGACGGCCGATCGAAGAAGTGTTCGCGGGACTCGCCGACTACATTTGCCCCGAAGGCGGCTCGATTGATGAAGGTATTGCGCGCGACGCCTTTGTCGAGACAATCGCCGATCTCGCTGGAGCCGGCATCACGGACATCGACGCGCTGACACCGGGCCAGATTCAGACAGTCTTCGAGTTGTATGCGACGCACGCAATCGAGGCGCGCATCTGCAACGACATCGGCACCAAGGTTGTGACCTTGCCTGCCGATCCGCGCGCGGCCGAGAGGGTTCAGGCGCAACTGCGTGATTTCATCCAACGTGGCGTCAGCGACGCCATCAACGCTGCGGGCGTCAACATCCAGTCACTGGCTCCCGATGCGGTGATGGGCTTTGTCACCGACGTCTATCAGTCCGCCTTCGACGTATTGCAGAAGATGGGCGATGGGGAGGCAGTGAAATGAGGCGCCATGTCATCATTGGCCGTTTCGGAGAGGACGATAAGACCCGTATTCCCAAGGCGCGTGATGAGGTTGTATCGACCTTGCAGTTGGTGGCGGGCAAGCGCCTCGATCATGGGATTGGTCGCGCTTTGGCCGACCTCAAGGCGCTGCACCTGACCCCAAACGAGATCGGCGCGGACATACTCGTGGTCGCGGCCCACGTTCATGCAGCGGACACCCGAATCTCGCGCTCGACTGAATCGCAGGACGCATGGACACGCGAAATTCGACTGGTAGTTCCCGTGAGCGATCCGGCGCGATGGGCCGCCGCTGCGCCGATCTTGGTTCGCGCCTTGAACTTCCTTACAGGTGACAAATGGGATGTCGGCTTCCGCAAACGGGCCAAGAGCTACGCGAAACTGGTCCCCCCCGCAGCGCCCGAACTCATTCCAGTCCCGTTCGATGGCGTGAGCCTGTTCTCCGGTGGTTTGGATAGTCTAATCGGGGCGATCGACAGCTTGAGCGCTGGCAAGACACCGCTTTTGGTCAGCCATGCGGGCGAGGGGCTGGTGAGCAAATCGCAGGAACAGTGCTTCGACGGGTTGAAAGTTGCTTTCAAGGCATCCGCGTTTGATCGATTGCGCGTGTGGATGAACTTCGATAGCGGACTGGTTGAGGATGTTGGATCGGAGGACACGACGCGCGGCCGCTCGTTCCTATTCTTCTCTCTGGGCATCGCCGCCGGCACAGCGCTTGGCCGCGACTTCGTGCTCAAGGTTCCGGAGAACGGCTTGATCGCCCTCAATGTCCCACTCGATCGACTCCACCTCGGCGCGCTCAGCACACGGACGACCCATCCTTTCTATATGGCCAGATGGAACGATTTACTCCACGCGCTCGGCATAAGCGGGAAGGTTGAAAACCCCTATTGGGACAAGACCAAGGGGGAGATGGTCGCTGAGTGCGCCAATTCAACTCTGCTGAAGCAACTTGCCCCGCTGTCGCTGTCGTGTTCGTCACCGACGAAAGGACGTTGGACCAAGAAGCCACAGGGACATTGCGGCTACTGTCTGCCGTGTCTGATTCGGCGATCCTCTCTACGAGGCAATAATTCGACAGCTTATGGTGTGCCCGACCTGAAAGCCGCGACATTGGACACCAAGCAGGCCGAAGGTCAGCAGGTGCGATCCTTCCAGATCGCAATAGAGCGGCTCTCGAAGCGACCGGAACTTGCGAAGGCCCTGATTCACAAGCCGGGTCCACTTTATGATGATCCTTCACGGCATGATGCTCTCGCCGATGTCTATCGTCGTGGATTGACGGAGGTTGGGCATTTGCTGACTGGCGTTCGCGCTGCACCAGCGTAGGAGGCTCTATGTTATCGGGCCTAGTAGATTTTCATTGTCACCTTGACCTCTACCATGACCACGTAGCCGCAGTAGAGCGTTGCGAACGTGACGGTGTATTTACTCTCACCGTTACGACCACGCCTAAGGCTTGGCCAAGGAACCACGAACTGGCGTCAGCCACCCGTCATGTTCGGGCAGCTCTTGGCTTGCATCCTCAACTGGTCGCCGAACGTGCTCATGAGATCGGGCTATGGGAAGAACTGCTCCCGCGAACCCGTTATGTGGGGGAGGTCGGGCTGGACGCCAGCCCACGATTCTACAGGTCGTTTGAGATCCAAAAGGACATTTTCGCCCGCGTGCTGACGCTCTGCGCGGCAGCGGGGAACAAGATTGTCACGACGCATAGCGTCAGAGCTACGAAGGTCGTGCTCGATATGATCGAGCAATACATGCCGCCCCAGCGAGGGCGCGTAGTGCTTCATTGGTTCACCGGAACTGCAACGGAGGCCAGGAGAGCAGCGGACCTCGGTTGCTATTTTTCCATTAACGCGGAGATGCTGGCCAATGAAAAGCGCGCAGCTATAATCCGGACGATGCCGTTGAATCGCATTCTGACTGAAACAGACGGCCCATTCACACAGACTGGTGCCCGTCCTACGATACCAAGCGATGTATGGATTGCCGCGAATGGTTTGGCTCGTCTCCACGGTATGCTGCCAGAAATCATATCAGCCCAAGTCATTCACAATTTGAAAACGTTACACGCGCAATGATATTAGAGCTGACGATTTGGCTCAGATGTAGCCTCACATTGATCAACTCTGTGAGGCCGTGACGGGCGAGAGAATCGATTTATTTTATCTCCATGGTAGTCGAGTTGATCGTGTGATCAGTGCGTGCAGCTCTGACATAAGCATGCATGCCGCACATATGGCATTATTGGACAAAAGCCACATCAGCGCATGAATTGCCATGTCTCTTCGAAGGGGCAGGGCCAGAAGCGCCGGCTCTTCAAACCGAAAAGCTGACACCGTGACTTCGGTAGCGCGGCGCTCGAGCCGCAAGTGAAGAAATTGCATCTTGTAAAGTATCGGCGCAACTCTCACACGGAGAACGCCGATGAAATTCAATGGCCCAAAAAACAAACTGGAAAAACTGTTTGTCGAAGCCTTTCCAAACGGTTCATCTGATGAATTCCCACAAGGGGTTCGATATCGCATGCCTCAAGGGGCGGTCATAACTTGGTGGGCGACGACCGGCAGCGTGGCGGTGCAGGGGAAGAAAGAGGTCCGGGCCAAAGCAATTGAGCGGCTTGATAGCTTCTTGAACTCAAGCGCAAGCAAACCGCACGCCGTCTATTTCAACGAGACGCAAGAAGCGAGTGCCATGCCTCACCCCGGTCTGCGCGCTAAATATAAGATCCCTATAAACAGTCCGTCGTGGCCGAGAAAAGTTCGGTAAGGCGAAAGCATGGTCCAAAGGACTGAGCGGCCATTTCGTTTCTACCGAGGTTGCGCTGAATTTACGAAGCTAAGTTTCGGGGATTTTCGTCCAGGTCTGCCTATATTGTTGCCCTATTCATCATCGCGACAGTCAGCAAGCGGGTTGCCGATTGTGTTTTCATTTCCCGGCAAAACTTTGCATTGTTTGCCCTTGGGTTTCCAACCGGTCAGGAATATTGACAATAAACACTCGCGCAACTTCGCCGCCTTCCGCCATTGCATAGTGCTCGACGCCTGAATCGAACTGAATGCAGTCTCCCTCGCCAAGCACCAGATCGATGCCGCCATAGACGAAGCGCACCCGCCCCTGGAGAACATGAATGATTTCTTCTCCCGCATGGCGGAACCTTGGTGACGCTTCGTCATCCAGAACAGGAAGTGTGAGAAAATAGATTTCAGCGCGCGGATTGAGTTTTGCCCGCGATCCCATCTCATAGCTATATCCGACCTCGGTGCCCGTGCGATTGATCGGTATCCGCTCACTGGCCCGCACGAGCGAAATCGGCCGCTTCTGCTTGTCAGCGATAAATATGTCAGAGAGAGGCACGCCGTAGACGGTAGTCAAACGCACAATTACGCGCCCGGAGGGGATTGCCTGGCCGGATTCAACCTTCGAAAGGTAACCCTTGCTGAGCTCCGCTTGGCGTGCTGCCGCTTCGAGTGTGATACCCGCAGCCTTCCGAACCTCGCGCAAGCTTGCGCCGAGGCTTCCACCTATGCCCGCGAAATCCATCAGTCTTGCGTATCCTTCAAAACATACTCTTGCACCGCATCTAGCCAAAAACACTTCGCCGCGAAAGCTGGAGTGAAAAAGTGGTTGACTAAATGTTTCACATAAGGAAACGTGTAGGAAACATTATGGCCCCGCTCAATAAAGGCAACAGATTTTCCAGGTGATGGAAATGATGCAGAGCAACGCACATCTGGCCGTTAGGGACAGAAATTTTGCCTTTTGGCCCAAATCGACCCATTTCGCTGAGATTTCAGAAAGGCAATCCTGTGGGCTCTAAAGACCCCCTGCTTCAGCCTCTTCAGATCAGGCATCTCACCCTGAAGAACCGAGTGGTCAGCACACCACATGCTCCCGCCTATGCCGAGAACGGCATGCCCAAACTTCGCTATCAACTCTATCACGAGGAAAAGGCCAAGGGCGGCATCGGCATGACGATGTTCGGCGGATCATCGTTTGTTGCACCCGATACGCCTTCGGTTTTTGGCCAGATCGATGTCAGCACGGACGACATCATTCCATATTTTCAGCAATTCTCCGAGCGGATACACCGGCACGATTGCGGCATCATCTGCCAGATTTCGCATCTGGGCCGCCGCACCACTTGGAATGCCGGCAACTGGCTTCCCGTGATCGCCCCGTCACGGGTGAAGGAACCAGCGCACCGGGCCTTTCCGCGCGAGATGGACCGTCACGACATAAAGCGGGTGATAAAGGCCTATGCCGCCGCCGCTCTGCGCTGCCAGCAAGGCGGCCTCGACGGCACGGAAATTCTCTCGCATGGGCATTTGCCTGAACAGTTCCTATCTCCGGCCACGAATTTTAGGACCGACGAATATGGTGGCTCCCTGCGCAACAGGTTGCGGTTTACGCTAGAGCTTCTGGAGGAAGTGCGGCAGGCCGTTGGCAGCAAATCCATTATCGGCATCAGGTTGGGTGCCACCGAAGATTGGGTGGAGGGCTTTGGTCTTTCAGAAGGCATTGAAGCCGCGCAGATTATCGAGGAGTCCCGCTTTGTCGACTATATGACTGTCAACTTCGGTCACATCGACACTCACTATGCGCTTGCCAAGCATATTCCAGGCATGTGGGCGCCCTTGGCGCCATGGCTGGGGCAGGTTCAGGAGTTCCGAAAATACATCAAGCTGCCGCTGATCCATGCCTGCCGCATCGCCGAAATCGCCACGGCCAGGCATGCGATCACGGAAGGCATTCTTGATCTAGTCGGCATGACACGCGCGCATATTGCCGATCCCCACATCGTCCGCAAAATTACCGAGAAGAAAGAACATTCCATCCGCCCCTGCGTAGGCGCCAGCTACTGCCTCGACCGGGTCTCCCAGGGCTATGACGCATTGTGCCTGCACAACGCTGCGACCGGGCGCGAGGCAACCATGCCGCACGTAATCCCGAAGACTGCCGGCGCGGTGCGGAAGATTGTCGTGGTGGGCGGAGGGCCTGCGGGCATGGAAGCCGCCAGGGTGTGCGCGTCACGGGGTCATCATGTCACGATGTTCGAAGCCTCGGGAAAACTGGGAGGTCAGCTCCAGATCGCAGCACTTGCTGGCTGGAGGCGCGATCTTATCAGCATCGTGGACTGGTATGCACAGCAACTGGAGGAGCTCGGCGTCGATATCCGCTGGAACACTATGGCCAGCGACAATGAGATCGAGGCCGAAAACCCAGATATCGTGATAGCCGCAACAGGCGGAATTCCCGATATGGACTTTGTTCCCGGCGGAGAGCTTGCAATCAGTGTCTGGGATGCTCTTACAGGACCAGCTCTCACAGGCGATATTCTGGTCTATGACGACAATGGCCAGCCTTCCGCCCCCTCCTGCGCCGACCATCTGGCGGGAAAACATGGTGCTAAGGTTGAGTATGTGACCCCAGACCGTGCTGCGGCCTCGGATATGGGAACGCAGAACTTCTCGATCTTTCTCGAACATTTCTACCGCAAAGGTGTAACCATCACACCCGACTCACGGCTAAGCCGCATCGAGCGCCATGGTAACAAGCTCAAGGTTACTTTCAGCAATGAGTACGGCGGCCCGGACATCGAGCGCATTGCCGATCACGTCATTGTCGAGCACGGCACGATTCCCGCCGACGAAGTGTTTACCAGCATGCGGGCACGATCACGAAATGACGGTGTGACCGATCAACAGGCGCTGCTGAATGGCGAGCCCCAGAAATTGAGCGCCAACAGCTCCGGAAAGTTCATGTTGTTCCGAGTGGGCGATGCGGTGGCCAGCCGCAATATCCACGCTGCCATCTACGACTCCCTGCGCTTGTGCAAAGATTTCTGATACCCGCGAAATCTGTGCCGCTCGGCGGCCTGATCTTCGCCAACAACAAGAAAATGCCACATCAACCAGGAGGAAGGTCTATGTCCCACCCCGAACTCTCCCGTCTGCTGGCGCAAAACCAGTCGAGCTCAATGTCACGCCGTCAATTCATGCAAAGCGCGCTGGCGCTTGGCGTGAGCGCTTCTGGTGCCTCTGCATTTTGGAGCGCTGCCGTCCAAGCTGAAACTCCCAAAAAGGGCGGCACGTTCCGCGTCGCTATCGGCAATTCGAATACCTCCGACACGCTCGACCCTGCACAGGCATCCGGAGCCTATTCCATCCAGCTCCCGCACATCTGCCGAACCTACCTCACAGAAGTGACGCCCGACAACAAAATCGGCCCTGATTCAGCTGCCTCTTGGGAGGCTTCTCCCGATGCCAAAACATGGCGTTTCACACTGGTTCAAGGGCAGGAATTCCACAACGGAAAATCGCTTACGTCAGCCGATGTCGTGGCATCGCTCAATCATCATCTGGGCCCGAATTCTAAGTCGGGAGCCAAAGGACTGCTCAGCGATATCGAGACCGTGTCGGCAGATGGCAAGGGCGTTGTGGTGATTAAGACAAAGGTCGGCACCGCTGATTTGCCGTCAATCCTCGCGGACTACCATCTAGCCATCATGCCGGAAGACGGTTCTGGCAATGTCGACGCGCTCTCTGGGATCGGCGCCGGCCCGTACAAGCTGACCAAGTTTGAGGCAGGTGTTCAGGCAAGTTTTGTGCGCAATGAAAAATATCATCGTGAAACATACTTCGATGAGGTTCATCTACTCGGCATCAACGATGTCACGGCGCGCATCAACAGTCTTTTAAGCGATGTGGTTGACACAATCGCTGATCCCGACCCCAAGATTCTCAGCATGTTGGAGGGCGCGCCCTCAATCTTAATAGATGAGGTGCCGAGCGGCACGCAAGTCACCATGGACATGAATTGCGAGGCAAAGCCATTCGATAATGCGGATGTCCGCCTCGCGTTGAAATATGCTTTCGACCGCCGCTCGGCGCTCGACAAAATTCCATTCGGCCACGGCACGCTAGGCAACGACCAGCCCATTGCACCCAACATTCCCTACTACGCCGAAATTCCGCAGCGCGAATATGATCCCGACAAGGCGCGCTTTCACCTCAAGAAGGCAGGCGCGGAAAATCTTTCCGTGCAGCTTTCATTGAGCGATGCCGTCTATCCCGGCGCTGTGGATATGGGGAACATCTACCAGCAAAGCGCGGCCAAGGCCGGCATCAACATTGATGTCGTGCGTGAGCCGACGGATTCCTATTGGGCAAATGTCTGGCTCAAGAAGGCCTTCGTCGGATCGAACTATGGCCAGCGCGCAACGCCCGACATGGTCTTCTCGACATTCTACCGCGACGGCGCGCCGTGGAATTCGACTCGCTGGCACAATGAGAGATTCCAGCAATTGCTGATTGCTGCAAAAGGCGAGCTTGACGAGAAGAAGCGCGCGGAAATGTACGGCGAGATGCAGCGGTTGTGCCATGACGACGGTGGCACGATCTTGGCCTTTTTCCAGAATTTCCTGAGTGCCAGGAACCAGCGTGTGCAGCACGGAAAGAAACTGTCGTCAGAATGGCAGCTCGACGGCGGCCGCGCCTATCATCGCTGGTGGTTTGCCTGATATACAACGGCGGGCGGCGGCATATCGGCCGCCGCCGCGCGCATTCGCACAAATTGAACTTCTTTTCCGCAAAGGCCGGGCGAGATGAAGCTAACTGATTTCAAAGTGATGTCATTCGATGTGGTCGGCACCCTCATCGATTTTGAAACGGGCGTGCTCAACGCGATCAGGCGACTCGGCGGCCCAAAAGCTGCGAAGGCCAGCGATGACGAAATCTTCGAACCTTACAAGCGCGGCCGGGACAGGTTTCATGGGCGTGCGTCGGTGGCGATGAAGGATGTTTATCACCATCTGGCCTCGGAGTGCGGGTTCATAAACGATGAAGCCACTGCTGACGCCTTTCAGCTCGCCATCTTCCGTCATCCTGCGTTTGCCGACTCAGCGGACGCTTTGGCGCGCTTGCGCAGGCGCTACAAGCTGGTGGCGATGACCAACGTCGACCGGCCGATGTTTTCGGCCTATGCCGAAACGCTTGGAAATCCCTTCCACGACAGTGTGACATGCGATGAAGCGGGCTGCGCCAAGCCAGATCCACGCTTCTTTGCCTTTAATCGCGGCCGCCAGTCGGTTCACGGATTCAAACAATCGGAAATGCTTCATGTCGCCCAAAGCCAGCATCACGACATAGGCGTGGCGAAGGCGGAAGGCTATACCGTATGCTGGATCGAGCGGCGCATGGGTCAGCAGGGGTTTGGCGGAACGCCCGCCCCGAAAGTGCTGACCCAACCTCACTATCACTTCCCAACGCTAAAGCATCTCGCCGACGCCGTGGACGCGGAATGGGGCGTGCATTGAGGCCGAGATTCGATGTGGGAAGTAGCTCAAATGAATAGGGGAATTAGAGCCTATTGGATGAGAATGTGCCAGTTCATGTCTTTTGCCATATCGCACACAAGGAACATAGTCCCATATATTACTGATGGGCTGCTTGCCTTTTCTGCAAAACCGCAGCCGCCGAGCCGTTCACGTTGGACGCGGCAAATTGCGTTTGTAGCCGCAGCTTTTTTCACAAACTTCAAACGGCCCATATTTGCTCACACGCCGCTCTACAGTTCCTTTTTCGCATCTTGGGCAAAGGCGTGAGCGCAAATGCGCGGCTGGGTCTTTTACCTCGGTCTTTTGACCGCCGCTAAACGATGAACAGCTCACGTCCTTCGAAGCCAGCAATTCTGCGACAAACGGCGAAACATGGCCCTCGGCCGCCATAATGTAGACTTTGCTGCGCGCACGCGTGAGAACGACGTAAAACAGCCGCCTCTCCTCGGCCCACGGCATCGCATCTGGTTCCGGCATGAACAGCCCCAGCAAAGGGTCATCTTGCACGGTGGAAGGGAAATCGCGGCCTTTTTTGTCAGTCGCGCCGATCAAAAACACAATATCGGCCTCGAGCCCCTTTGACTTGTGAATGGTCATGTAGGACAGTTCGAGAAATTCGGAGAAACGATGGCTCCAGCCGTCCATCGCAGTCGGCTTCAAGAAATTATAGCGACCGAGCAAGAAAACCGAGAGTTTTTGATTTTTTTCCCTGGCATATTCGGCCAAGGCCTCAAGTTCGCGCGCGAGAAACTCCATGCCGTCATCAGCGTGGAAGATGACTTCTATCGAGTCACTTGTGCCCTGCGTCCGCGCTTTTACTGTCTTGCGCAGCTGGGCTGGGTTTTTCATGACAAACTGCGATGCTGCATCGGTGATGGCTTGATTGCTGCGAAACGTTCGCGACAGCCAGTTTGTGGCTGTGAAGCCGAACCTTTCGCCAAAATGGGTCATGGCTGTTATGTCGGCGCCAGCGAAGCGGTAGATCGACTGCCAATCGTCACCAACGCCAAACAGCCTAGCCTCTGGCGACTGGGCCAGCATGGCGGCAATTAACGCCGCGCGGCTGTTGCTGACGTCTTGAAACTCGTCGACCAAAATCAGCTTGTAGGGGTGGGTGAGGCTTCCCTCCAAAAAAGCGTCAGTTGCCATCATCACCATGTCTTCATAGTCGAGCTGGCGATGTTCGCGCAAATCATCTTCATAGGCGCGATAGAGCGGCAAAAAGACCTTGAGAAACGCCTTCGCACGACCATTGCCGATTGAGGCCAGCATGTTTTCCACGTCGTCAGGAGACAGGCGGTTGGATTTTGCGTGACCGATACATGTCAAGACAAGCCGAATGACATCGCCGCTGACCTTGTCCAGTTGCTGATATTGCTGGGCTAGGCGGTCCCAGCCGATGAACGCCGGTTCCATGCCTCTGGTCTTCAGTTCACCGTGAAGCTTGGCCTCCCACGTTCCCTCGTCGAAATCAGCACTTGTTGTCTCAAACCAATCGGCACCGCTTTTGGCGAGCACAGCTCGCTTGTTCGCGACCTCTTCCTCATATGTACGCTGCCGACTGCCAGCCTTTGCCGACATCCACGGCGGCGCCTTTCCAAGCTTGTTGAGGCCAAAGTGCTCATGCCAGCAGTCAATGGCCGGATAGTAGAAATCTGGCCGGTATCCCGATTTCCAGTCATTTGGCACATGCTGGGAAGGAAAGGCGCGCTCATATTCAAAATCGACGCCCATCAGCGTCAGCCAATTGCATATGCGCAGCTCTTGGAGGGACCGCACCGTGACGCCAGCCAGCGTTGTATATAGAGGCACGGCGTCGCGGGAAACTTGCCGCGCAACGAGCTTTCGCATTGCCTCTTCGAGGCTCTTGGAGGCGGCGGCGGCAAGAATATGATTGTCTTGGGCTTGATCGCTCTCGGCCCAGATCGCGGAAAACTCGGCAAGGGCAAGGGAAAATGACGAATCTCCGGCGCGAAGGCGGCTGGCGAGATGTTTGAGATGTTCGATTGCCTTGGCGTCGGCCCCAGCCCACGACGCGAGCCTGGCGCTGCGATCCAGCTGTTTGACTTGTCCGTAGCCAAAGGAATGAAAGGTCGCCACCGTGACATCGGCCGGCAAGCCAAGAGCCGATGCCCGAGCGTTCAGCCGCTCTTTGATCTCAGTTGAAATGCTGCGATTGAAGGTCAGCAGCAACATTTGGTCTGGACGGCAATATTGTTTGCCTATGGCGTAGGCGGCCTTGGCGACAATCGTCGACGTTTTCCCGGATCCGGCCGCCGCAACCAGCAAATTGCGGTCCTCCATGACGATGCAGGCCCGCGCTTGCTCGTCGGTCAGCGGCGTCTTTTCCACGCGGTCAAACCAGCCGCACCACGCGTGAAGTTCGGCTTCGACAAAGCGCTTGTTGCGCTCATCCAGTTCTTGCCTGTCGCCGTCGATAAAACGCAGAATGCGGCGGTATTGCTGTTCCAGCGATGGAATGTGTTTGAGCTGGAGCGCGTAGGGATCGTCTTCACGCCAGTAGACGTGGGTGCTGAGCTCCTCAACGAGGCATTGGCGTTCGCGTTCCGAAACATATCTGTCGCACGATAACAGCTCTTCGATCAGCCGGTGAGCGGCATGAATGGGCTTTGCCAGCAAGACTGCGGCGTAAATCAAACCGGCAGCATGTTTGGGGACGCCGCGAAGGGTGACGGTTGGCGAGGGGCCGAGAGAGACGGTGTTCCACAGCCAATGCTCAGTCACATCGCATTGCCGAAGTGTCTCATAGGACCACTTGTGCAGTCCGGCGTGAATTCCTGACCGGCCGATCTCAAGTTCCCACGGCGCCAGCCCAAATATCCGAAAAAGCCACACCGGCCGGTAAGTTTGGACACCAGCATGTGGTTCGGCGCTATTGCTAACAGCGCTATAGTCGAAAATGCCCGTCGCCATGCCGAAAATGGTTTTGCCTTCAAAAAATACGAATATCTTTGGACTAGAATAATAGTAAGTTAACATTATTGCCATGCAGCGGTGACACGAATAAGCTTTCCTGTCATTCTCGTCCTTTGGAGGAAACAACTTGAATACCTTCGAAGACCAATCGCAGCCGCCTGCAAAAATGAAGTCGGTAGCCGCCACGATTCTTGGGGAATTCTTTAGCTTCTTGGAAAAGGAAGAAGGGTTCGGTGAAATCGCGTCGGGGCTCCAAAAGGTTGTTCTTGAAGACGGAATTTTCGCAGAGCCTGCGATCCGCGCCGTGCTGTTCCCGGACGCATTATGATCCGGATCGACAAGATTCACATAAGGGAGTTTCGCGGCATCCGGGAGCTGACCCTTGATCTCAAGGGTCAGAACTTTGCCGCTTGCGGACCAAACGGGACCGGCAAGAGTGGCATCGTGGATGCAATCGAGTTCGCTTTAACCGGCAACATCTCACGCTTGGCCGGTGCGGGCACTGGAGGGCTCTCTGTCAAGGCACATGGCCCGCATGTCGATAGCCGCAATAAGCCTGAGGCAGCCTCGGTCACGCTTGACGTAACCATCCCCTCTCTCGGTAACAAGAAGGCTCAGATCCGCCGGACCGTGAAATCGGCAAGCGCCCCGGACATCAAACCTGCCGATAAGCCTGTCATCGCCGCATTCGAGAGCGTCAACCTTCACCCAGAGTTCGTCCTTTCGCGCCGCGAGTTGATCCGATACGTCCTCTCCGAACCCGGCCAACGTTCGAAAGAGGTCCAATCACTGCTGCGTCTCGACGACATCGAGAAACTGCGGGGTGTGCTACAGAAGATCGCCAACGCGTGCACCAAAGATCTCCCAGGGTTTGAGCGCGCAGAAAAGGACGCTATCACCAATCTTCTGGCCGCACTCGACACCGCGCAACTCACCAAGAAATCCGTCCTCGATGCAGTCAATCCGCATCGTGAGTTGCTCGGTCTGCCACCCTTGGCCGACTTGGAGCCCAACACCTCGGTGAAGGATGGCCTGACTACGACCGCCGCCAACTCACCTGGCCGCGTGCCGAAGGCGCAGGCTGCCGCCGACCTAACGACATTGCGCGAAGCCGTCCAAGCGCTCCAAGCCAGCCCATTTCAGCAAGCATGCTCAAGCGCCGACGCCAATGCTGTCGAGCTGGGCAAGGATTCCGAAAGCCTCAATGGCCTCTCCCGCGAATCTCTACTAAAGTCGGCACTGGAGCTGTATGACGGAGCAGCATGCCCGGTCTGCGATACGCCGTTCGAACCTGACGCCTTCACAGACCACCTCGCTGGAAAACTGGAGCATCTCGAAGATATCAGCAAACGACGTGCTGCCCTCGAAGATGAACTGAAGCCGATTCTTGACGCTCTCCATGCCGCCGGCACAGCATTGAACACCATGATTGACCATGGCGGCATGTTCTCGCCGAAAATTGATATTACCGGGCTCGCCGAGTTTAGAACGGTCCTTCGGGGACAATATCAGCAACTTAAAAAGTTCTTGCCGCTCGACGATACGCGTGCAGTTCTGGCCGCTGCGCACAAGGTTCCTGACATAGAACCTTCGCTGGCCGCGCTTGCCGCTGCAATTGCCGCAATACCCGAACCCACCAAGCAAGATGCGGCGCGCGATTTTTTGGTCCTTGCACAGGAGCGTCTGGAGATTTACCGGACCGCACAGCTGAAATTCGCCGCCGGCAAGATCCGCGCGGATCGCGCCACTAAGGTCTTCACAAGCTATGGCAACGTAACGACGACCGCCCTTGAAAGGATATACAAGAATGTCGAAGCCGCCTTCGCAAGCTACTATCGCAAGATTAACGAGGAAGATGAGAAAGCATTTACCGCAAAGCTGATACCCTCGATCGGCAAACTCGGTTTCGATGTAGACTTCTATGGTCGAGGCCACTTTCCGCCAAGCGCATACCACAGTGAGGGCCATCAGGATGGAATGGGTCTATGCCTCTACCTCGCGCTGATGAATCATCTGCTCGGTGAAAATTTCACGTTCGCCGTCCTCGACGACGTGTTGATGTCGGTCGACGCAGGGCACCGGCGTCAAGTCTGCACACTCCTCAAGGAGATGTTCCCGAACACGCAATTCATCTTCACGACCCACGACGAGATATGGCTTCGCCACATGAAGTCGGAGGGCCTCATCAAAGGCCGCAACTTTGCCCACTTCCGGACCTGGACCGTGGATTTCGGACCTACCGAGTGGGATGATCGGGACGTCTGGGCCGAGCTCGAAGAACACCTCGAAAAAACGATATTCGCGCCGCTGCTGCTCTCCTGCGCCACTATCTCGAGCATTTCGCCAAGGAGGCATGTGATCGCTTGCGTGCCAATGTCGAATTCCGAGGCGATGCCCAATTCATGCTTGGCGATCTTCTTCCAAACGCAACCAGCTCTCTAGGTGAGTTGCTAAAGAAGGCCAAGGCCGCTGCCGTTTCTTGGAATCAAAAGGACGTCGTTGCGCAGATCGCCGCGATTGAGATCGCGTTCAGTGAAGCGAAGGTCAAAACTGGATACGAGAACTGGCAGATCAACACGGCGGTTCACTTCAACGAATGGGCAGATCTCAAGAAGGAGGATTTCGCTCCTGTGGTGACCGCATTCCGATCATTCACCGAAACTTTTGCGTGCGACGGCTGCAACGAGATGTATTTCGTTACCCCCAACCGCGGCAAGAAAGAGGCATTACGTTGCGGATGCGGCACTCTGAATTTAAATCTTTTGCAGAAAGACGGTTAGATACACAAAAACTTGTCGCGTACATGTCGAGGATTATGTCAAAATCCCACTATGCCGAACCATGAACTTCGGCCTGCCCTCACCATTGGTGTTGTTGCAGTGCGGGCAGCAATAAAACCGTTCCATCGCGCCTAGCTCAACATTGGGGAGCAGGTGCAAGCTTTCCGGCGTAAGATAGGCCCGCACGCCGCACGCATCGCAATCCGTCACCACCATGAGACGGTCCTGAAACAGATCGCCAAGGGTCATTTGGGCCGGTGGCTTCACCTTCTGCCGCCGCCACGCCTTGAAGAGGTTGAATTGCGGCAGGCTCACCGTGGCCCATTTACGCTCCGGTCTGCGCCTGAGAAGGCCGGTGGTCTGACAAGAGGGGCAGGCCATCATCAGGAGAGCGGCTTCAACCTCCATGTCGTCACCGCCTCGGGGAACAATGTCTTGCCGGGTGACTGTGTGGGACATCCGGCACCAATCGCATTCCAGAATGACCGGCTTTGAAGGAGGAAGGTCACTGAGTTTCATGAGATTGCATCAATAGCTGGGAACGCGATGCGTGCGGCAGTCGAACGGCCCGTCGGCTCCGCTGCCCTTGATATGGGCGTTGAAAAACTTGCCGGTCGAGGGGGCAGCCAGCAGGCCAGCCACCGTTGCCTCGTCGATCTCGCAATAGTGGTAATAGGTGCCCTTGAGCCGGATCACCATGTACTGCTGCGCCGCGTCGTAACATACACGCTCAACGAAGCTGCTCTCCGTGTCACGGCATTGGAAGCTGTCGAGCGGAACAGGCCCTCGATATTTGACCGTCACGGTTTCGGCGGAGGCCGACGTGGCGATGAATGCGAGAGCCAGCCCCCCAATGGTGTGCCAAAGCTTCACGCCCCTGCCGCCTTGAGGCGCTGGTTGCACAGGCTGTAATAACCGCCGCCCTTCTGAATCCACTTCAACCCGTTCAGCGTGTTGGCGTCCTTGTTGTCGTAGTAAGAAGCAAGGCAGGTGTGGAGGCGCTGCTTACCGGGCGTCTCGCTGGAGAACTTTCGGGAGACGACCTTCGGGAAGGTGACGCCGCGCGGGGCCTTGGTCACCGGCACATCGGGGTCGTTGGTGTAGCTGGCCTCGTCCATGGATGGCACGCTGTCGTCGTCATCAGCGCCAGCACCGCAACTGGCTTTCCGAAACTCGTTCCACGTCTTGCCCTTGAGCGTGTTATTGGCCTTTGCGGCCTGGTACTTCTCGCTGCAAGCTGCCATTGGGAGGGCCTTGCCGTCATCGGCCTTGGTGTTGGCGGCCTTGGCCTTCTTGGGCGGGGTGAACGCCACAGACGCGCCTGGGCCGCACTGGTCTTTGCGGAACTCGTTCCATGTCGCGCCTTGCAGCGCATCGGCATCCTTGGCCTTCTGGTATTTGGCGCTGCATTGGGCAGGAGAAAGGCTGGCGGCGTCAGCATCCCCGGCAGCAGGCTTCGTCGTCTTTGTGGTGGCCGCAGGAGCCGCCGCAGCATCGTCACCGCACTGGGCCTTCCTGAAATCGTTCCACGACATGCCCTTGAGCTTGTTCGCCTCTTTGGCGGCCTGATACTTCGTGCTGCACTCCGCCTGCGTCAGGGCATGGGCTGGGCCAGCCAGCATCAGGGCGATGAGGCCAGTGCCGGCCAGGGAGACGATGTGCTTGAGCATGGGAACCTCCAAGAGCGGCGGCTGAATCGCCTGGAGCGCCAGCCTATCCCAAGGCGGGCCTGCCGGGGAATGCCTTTCCTGACTCAAGGAAGGCCGCTGGCGGGGTTTTGCCGTTCCGGAGTCCCATCACAGCGGCCAAGCCGGGAAAAGGCTCTGAGGGCGGTTTCTGAGTCAGGTCAGCCACCTCAGGCACAAATCATCGTCGCATCGGAGGCTTTGACGGCGCGTTTGACCCGCGTTCGTTCGGCGCGAAGCTCCGACGCCACTTTTAAATTGCCAGACCCTGGCCACTCTAAACTCTGCCCAAGCTGTGTATCTCTATGCGATGCAATTCCGCATGACGCTCACTTTGGATGGGCATCCACATGCCCGCATCAATGAATTCCTCCCTAGCCTTCCCTCAATAGCCGACCGCCTCAAGGCCGTGGCCTGAAGCCGCCACTTCCGAGACAAATCCGCATGTTTCCGGCTAATCTAGTCTGTAGGAGTCATAGGATAGATCTTCTCCCATCCAAATCCAAGCGGCAAGCAACGGTACCTTGCCAGTTTGCATTGCATGCGCGATCCCCGGAGAATGATGTATCAGCGCGCCGGGTAGCTTTTCTTGGAAAGGATCATTGCCTTTCTGCCATTTCGCGTTACCACTCAGCACGACGTAGAATTCCTCGGCGGAATGTGAGTGCGGAGGATAGTAGCTATCCCGAGATTGAAGAAAGAGGCCGCCGCGGACTGCTTTCGTCACCGCAAGGCCGTGCGGGCCAATGATCTCTAGAACTGCCGACTGACCGACAAACTGGGTCGGAAATTCAACGCTGCCGGTTCGCCATAGCGTTGTTTTGGCTACGGCGGCAAGGCTTTCGTGACGCAAGCTTGTCGGCATGGCAACTAACGCTTCGCACAATGCGTGGGCAAGAGGAGGGCATTCGCCAGCTGGAATGCACTGTTCCTGAACTGGACTCCGCAAACAGGCTATTGCGGCAGCACAGCGTTCATCACCTGTGTCCTCGAACAATGACGCCAACCCAAGGCAAGCGCGTTCCACAAGCTGCGATAATTCCACGGCTGTCAGGCAAACCACCAACGCTCGAAGAAACGCAAACCATCCAACTCCCAATCTGCGGCGATCACCTCCGGGCGTTCGACCTGATTATTGCGCGCGAAGACATAGCTGGCAAACATGGGGATCAATGCACCTCCGTCATCGCTTACCAGCCGCTGCATTTCAACGTACATGTCGCGGCGCTTGGCGTCGTCAAGCTCTCCGCGCGCGGCTAGCAAAAGCCGATTGAACGCGGCATTGTCCCAGTGCGTTTCATTCCAAGGGACGCCAGCAGCATAGGCTGTTGAAAACATCCAATCTTCAGTCGGTCTGCCTCCCCAATAAGAGGCTGCCCATGGCTTCTTAAGCCATACATTGGACCAATAGCCATCATCGGGCTCGCGAACGACATTCAAATCGATACCTGCCTTCTTTGCGCTCGCTGAATAGAGTAACCCTGAGTCGATCGCCCCTTCAAATGCTGCGTTGGCTACGCTCAGTGAAACCCGAAGGTTTTCAAGCCCCGCTTGTTTCAAATAGTGACGCGCTCGATCAGGATCATAGGTCCGTTGTTCAAGAGACTTTGCGAAATAGCGATTTGATCGCCCAATGGGATGATCGTTTCCTTCGTAGCCAAAGCCGCCTAGAATTTTTTGAACGAGTTCCTGGCGATCAATTGCATATTTCAGCGCCAGCCGCACATTGTTGTCCTTGAACGGCGCCTGATCGGTCTGCATGGCAAAGCAATAGTGCTGCGTGCCTTGGGTTTCCTCTACTGCGATTGCGGCATTTGCTTTTAGATAGTCGATGGTTTTAAGATCGCAGCTATTCATGACGTCGATCTCGCCGGCCAATAAGGCGTTCGTGCGGGCCGTGGAATCGGCAATGGTCAGCAATTCAACATCCGAGAAAAACCCTCGGTCACTACGCCAATGCGATCCACTACGCCTTAACACTGCCTTTACACCTGGGTTAAATTCAGCCAATTCATAGCTGCCAGTGCCGACAGTAGAAGCAGGGTCAACTGCACCGTCTTTCGCGGGCAATATCCCCAGATGAAAATCGGACAGAATAAATGGAAAGTCGGCGCTCGGCGAGTTAAGGGCGAACACCACATTATGTTCTCCGTCTGCCTGAATATCCTTGATGTTCGACAAAATGCCTTTTGCTCCCGAGGAACTGCCATCGCCTCTGTGGCGATTCATCGATGCAATTACGTCCTCGGATGTCAGTGTCTTTCCATTATGAAACGTGACGTCCTTGCGTAGCGCGAAGTGCCACGTGTCGGCGCCAGGTCTGGCTTCCCATGTTTCCGCGAGAGCTGGAACTAGGTTGCCGTCTGGTCCCGCCTCCGTCAGTCCGTTGAACAACGCATAGCCTAAAGTTTGGGTGAACCCGTTCGAGCATTTCGCTGGGTCGGTCACGTCTGTGGTCGAGCCATGCGAAAGACCTGCCCTGAGTGTTCCGCCCCGCTTTGGTGTCGCTGCACGACCGGGTTTTGAACCTACGGCCATAAGTGCCGCTCCAATGCTCGCTTGCAGCATGCCCCTGCGCGACAAACCATTGGAACGCTTCATGTCATCCTCCCCTACGTTGTGTTCCGACTGTTCTGCTGTTTGCGGTTACGGTCAAAGTATGGTTTCTCATACTGCTATGAATCAAAATCACAAGCATTGGGGAGTGCCATGAAAAGAAATGTAAGCCTATCCGGCTTCCGAGTGTTCGAAAGCGCAGCACGACTGCTGAGCTTCACGGCTGCTGCTGGGGAACTGGCCTTAACCCCGTCTGCAGTCAGTCATCAAATCGCAGGAATGGAAGAAGCTCTTGGGACGAGGTTGTTTCAGAGAACACCCCAAGGCCTACTGCTTACTCACGATGGTGAGACACTCAAACCTTACATCACTGCAGCCTTCAATAGCATTGAACAGGGGAAGTCATTGGTCATGGCCGATGGCACGCGCCCCCAAACGCTTCGACTACAGGTCTACATAACAATTGCGGTACGTTGGCTCGTGTCCAGGCTGGCGGACTTCAGAGATGCATTCCCACACATTGAAGTCCGCCTCGACACCACGATCATGGACTGGGATTTCGATCCCAATCACGCGGATTTGGGCTTTATTTATACGATCAGTCCAAAACGTGATGGAGTTGAGTATGCTGCCATTCTGAGAGCCGGCCTAGTCTTGGTCTGCAGTAAGGCTTTAGCTTCGGCACCACTATCGCGTTCTGCCCTTTCGAAATGTACGAAAATTGAAGTACCGGGCGCACCACTGGACTGGGAAATCTGGCAGCAGCACAATCGGTGTGCTGGGATCACATTTGCCAATACGTTGCAATTCGATAGTCTGGTACTCGCGGTCGAAGCCGCTCGACAAGGCCTTGGAGTCCTCGTCGTGCCTGATTTCATCGTTCGTGACGACATTACGGCGGGATTGTTGGTCACCCCATTTGGGCGGACGGTACCGCAATTGGGGCAATGGTATCTTGCCTATTCCAACGCAAGGAAGTTCGACAAGAGCGTCATTGCCTTTCGTAAATGGCTAAAGGACCAGATCGCTGCTTAATACCACTTAAACATGCTACGCTACTGCTCAGGTGCGGTCGGAATGAGTATCCACCTCGGCAAACACAACGGCACGCTCATGCAAATCGTTTAACGAAGATGTACGCTTTTCAGCTTCACACAGCGTGAATTATCTTTCAAACGGTTTGGGAAACACAAGCCGACTGCATCCCGACAGCGAGACGACTCAATCGCAAGTTTCTCAAGGATCTGGCATTGGCTTCATTGCCTTGCCCTCCGCCAGCCAGCGGCCTGCGCCTCCGCCTCGTTGCAGAACCAGCGCTCGCCCTTCGACGTGTCGATCTTGGTGCTGGCGTAAAACCGGTCCCATGGCATGTGATAGATGCGCCCGTTGCCGGAGATGTTGCCCTTGATGGGACAGCCCTCCACCGCCTTCTGCGCCGTGGCTTCCCAGCGCTTCTCCCGGAAGTCCCATGGCGTATCACAGGCCATTTGCCAGATGCCCAGCCCTTCGGCCTGCGCCTGCTTCTGTTCCGCGAGATAGGTGGTGGAGTATCTCACGAAGGCCCAGGCGAAACCCTGCCGCACCAGCGCCCGGTTGATGTCCTCGCCCTGCGCCGTAACGCAGACCGCTAGCAGCCGCCCGTATTGGTCGTGTTCCGAGCCTTGGCAGGCAATGCCACCCTTTGCCATGCGCCCGATCTGGGCAATGGCCTGATCACCAGGCCTGACAAATTTCCGGCCGGGCGCAACGCAGCGCTGCCGGGATTCGGCGGCGTCGATGCCATAGAGCCTGACTCTGACCCCGGACACGTCGAGCGTGTCACCGTCGATCACATAGGCTGGGCCTGAGACGGTTTCGGAATGGGCGGGGATGGCCGCCAGCGCGAGGGCGGCAAGGAAGGCCACGGACCGGCCCAAGTCTAGGGAGGAAACCAAATGAACACTCAATGCAGCTGCTGTGTGAGTTTTGGCTCTAGTGGGGCGAGATACCGACGCGCTCACCTGACTCATCCCTATTGATCATCACGTCGCCGCACACCAGCACATCCTCATTTTCCATCCAACCAGCCGCTGTGACCTCATCGCCTGAATCGACGTTGTACGTCTCGCCGGAATACAGAATAACCAGATCGCCGTTAGGAGAAACAACATCTATCGTGTCGTCATCGCAGTGAGCCCACGCCAGCGCGGGATGCAGCATGACTGCGGCAAAAAGAATGATCGCCGTTGCTCGAGTGCCCTTAGTGGTATTGAACGGCATGGCCTCACCAGCCTCTCGTGTGACATGTGATCGGGTTTTGAGGAAACTGCATACATGACCACGGTTAAGAACCGGCTGATTGCCGAGCACGCAATATAGCGGGTATCGAAACTGGGGCCGTGGCGGCGCCTATCGGGAAAAACCGAAAAAATGGTTGCCGCGCCAATGTGGCATTAGTGCCCAAATGCCACGTGAGCCGCCAAAAAAACAAGAATCGAAACCGCGGCGACGCAAGATCATGGCCGGCACTGAAAAACTCGGCCGGCCAACCGAAGAGGCTCGCGTAAAAATAAGCTCCAGCGCCTTATTCCATCATTTCCAATCGAAGCACGATCACGCGGTCCGCTCCGCCAACTCCTCTGGGCTTCCGCCTCACGAGGCGCTTTGTGTCGATTCTCTCCACCTTTCCAGCCTCCCCAATTAACACCCCCATTCGCTTGAGCTCAACCGTCTCGGCCTTTGTGAACCCCAGTGCTTTTTGGAAGCGAGTTGGAGCAATAAGCAACTCCTTCCCTTTCCTGCTGGAGTGAAGAAAGCCTGGGCAAGCCTCAAATTCGGCATCTGAAAGCTTGATCTCAGCGGATGCCTGCTGGAATTTTCTACGATGCTGGGCAACGTAGGCGCGCAACGCATCTGAAGGCGTCAAGCGCTTTCCGGCTGATTGCGGCTTCGTCCATTCCCATACATCCTCAAAAGCCTTGAGGTAGCTTCCCACCTCACCCTTCTTCGGCAAAACTCCCCATAGCCGCCCAAGATGGGTCGCCGCATATGCCAAGGCGTAAGGCTTGGCGCGGCGATAGGCTATGCCGTCATTGGGGTCGATGCCGAGCCGGCGAAGCAGCTCAAATTGCCTCCTCTCGAGAATCCCCAACAAGCGCTGGTGATCATTTTTGCGCATTTCAACCAGCTGCCGAAGATAGTAGATCGATGAAGCGCCGTAGTATGCCGTGACAGCACGATTGATCGCATCGACTGCCTCGCCTGATGACGTGTAGCCGTCGGGAACAATCTTGAGAATGCCATGTGGGCGTTTGGGAACATTGAACGTCACCAAGCGTGCCACCACGGAGTCTTTGCTCTCGGCGGTGCCATCTAAATACGCCCTGAGAGCATCATTGCTGGTGCTGACGCAAACCACATCATGGGCTCGATCAACAACGCCAGTAATTTGTGTCGTCTTCGGCTTTCCTTTCTCAATGATGTGAACAGCATTCGCTATAATTTTCGCGCGCTGGCGCACTTCGTCACTCGCAAGGTGCGCCTCGTCAAGGCCGAGGAAACCGCAATTGTGATGCTCGATCAGCAATGAGATGCCGCCGGCGGTGGCATGCCAAGTCTCTCCAAAGCCGATCTCGCTGCCATGGCTATAACCCCACAACGAGCCCGGCAATTTGATGACGCCTGTAGTCTTTCCAGTCGATGAGGCTCCACACCATTCGGCAATCGGGTTTGCGATTGCCAATGACGTGCCATGAATCACATCGAGAAGAGGGCCAAGAAGGCCATAACCAAGGGCAACTAACAGAACGTCTTGCCCCTTGAGAAATGGCGTAAAAGCCATTTTCCAGTCAGTGTGACTGCCGCTGGAAGCAAACTTGGCGGCGGCATTCATCACGATAATCGGCTGCTCTACAGCTTGCCCGGCGGTAATCAGCATCCCGCCGCCGTGCAGGTAAGAGCCATGGTACCATCCAGCTCGGTCCATAACGAATCCGCTACCGAACTGGGACCATCCCTCAGCTTGCTGTGCAAGTTTACGAAGTGACCGGGGCATGATTTGAATAATGCCGGCACTCTCGAGCTTCCTTGTCGCGATGTGACCATTTTGCGCCAAATCAAGAGTGTTCAGCCAGCATTCATGGGGTCCATGGCCGATCTTGAACCAGTGCCGATTGAACTGGTCCACGATACCCGCGATGACTTGCGGAAAAGAGGCGTTGGTGCTGATTTTTGCCTCCCCAGAATCCCCAAAATCCCCAGTGCCTTTGGATCGCGCCAAGCTAATCTTTTTCGTGCCGATAGTATTCGGCATTTTTTCACCTACCGTGCTGATTGATACCTTGGAATGGGTTGAACGAACGAGAAACCCATCCTCACGCTACAAATTGGCTTTCCTCAAGCTCCCCAAGGATTCGATCCAAGGCCGCTATGAATCATGAGGGACTCCAAATGCTGGGCGGCTAGCCACATCAAAACTTCTTGGGTTTGCGGCGTTCCCAAAGCACGCTTGCTGGTGCGACGCGGCTTGCCATGGCTATTCAAGTAGCGGCGTCTCTCTATCCAATAGCTTTTGAGGCTATAACTCAGCCAGCCGCGAAGGTCGCTCACGTTACTGCACTCAATGGGCCGTTGGATGGTCGAAGTGGATGTAAAACCCACACGGCCACTCATGCACCGGATCAGATTGGCTTTGGGTCCAGTCGCAATTCCATGGAAATGGAGCTGGTAGCCGTCGCCGTCAAACTCTCCATCGAGTGCGGCCCAAAAAATGCCCTCTTCCGCAGTAACGCCAAACCTCTCGAGGGAGTTTTGCAGCTGCTTTTTGATATTCCTGGGATCGGCTTCGTGCAGAGCGCCAGCCCGAAAGTACCACTTCGGGTGGATTATCGTAACGGCAACAATGCTTGATTCTTGCCAGCCGTCTTTCTCCAGGCGGGCCATTAGGGCACCCAGCAAATTGCGGCGTGCCGTGCGCATATACACCGAACTGGCAACCGACATGGGCAAAAGAGCCTCTTTTGTGGCGGCGTCTAGCCATTTGCCGAGAACTCGTGCGTCGGGATCGCTGGACCTGCTGAGCCGCCGCGCTCGCGTCATGTCCTGCTTCTGCGAGCTCGTAAATGTCTCGAATCCATGCCTTCCGTATGGAGGATTCCATTTCTCCAGATCGTGTTTCGGCTTAGGAGAAGAGATCCGAGTCGGATCGAAAGCGTGAGTCGCCAGAGGCGACCTTGTCAAAGTAGGCATCGGATTGATCCCAGTGTGGTCGGGACGAAAACGTCCTCATGAAGGTGAGTATTTTTGGCTTGCTGGCCGGCCTCACGGCCAGCCAGCGCCTCGCTGTCGCTAGTCGTTCAGCTTGGCGATGACCTTGACGGTCCACACGCCTTTGGCAGAGGCTGCGATCTCGACAAGGGCTCGCGTGGCGGCATGGTGAGAAAGTACCGACGTGTCGCCACAGAGAGCCGCGGTGAACTCCTCTTTGAAATTTGCAGCGGCTTTAGAATGTTCAGGTACTTCCAGCATCTGCTGGTCCGAGACGCGCAAGCTCGGTTTGCCTGCAGCTTGGCGAGGCTTCAGGGGAACGCCGGACATTTTTTCGGCGAATTCGTGGGGCTCAATTTCATTATTGAATGCTTCCCACAGGAATTTCGCATAGTCGGAGCAGGCGGCCATGTCCCTGCGTTCGAACGGCTTTGCCACGAGTTGCACGGCCACCAAAGCCTTATTGGGGATTTTCGGCAGCCGCTTGCGATGTTCGGCGAAATAGGAATGCTTGAGAGCGCATGCCATCGCTTCGTCGCCACTATTGAGCAAGGCGAGAAAGAGGCGGTATGAGAGGGTGAGCGGACCGGCCAACTTGTCGCGCCAGCCCATGAACAAGCCGGCACCACCGTTCCACTGACATGCTTCATCGAGCGCTTCTTTAAAGGAAAGCGCTGGGGACATGCGTTCCAAAAAGCTTGGAACGTCCGCACCTTTTGATTCCGACGGCGAATCCACTAATTCGGATGAGCCGACATTAGTGATGAAGATGTCGACACTGCTGGTTGGCGCGGTGTGATGAGGCGCCGAAGAAGAAATGTCCGGCATCGCGCATTTGTTCTCTTTAAGTCCGAAAGGTGAAGAATCAAGAATGTGCCGCATAGAGTGACTCCGAGTTTGCGTTGAGCGGTCTACTAAGCAGTCGTCGCCCGCACTCGAACGGGGACATAGGGTGGCAGGCAAGAGATGTAGGTATCGAGGTCATCGCTACGCACAAAGCTGCGGCGGCCGCACTTGACCATCGGCAGCTGGCCCGAATTCACGATTTCGTAGAAACGGGTGCGGCCACAGTTCAGCCGCGCAATTGCAGCGGCTACGCTGATGAGGTTGGGATGACTTGTTGCTTCCATTCACCCCAATTAGGAGGAGGCGGCGAAAAGATTAACCCGTTACCGTTTTTGGAAATATTCTCGGAATTGGCGTTTACTCAAAAAAACAATCAACGAAGTAATTGAAAAATAAGAAAAAGTTCTAAATCCCTTTTTTTTGCGGAGGGCTTGTGTCGTTTCGAAAGCGAAATGTCGCTATTTCGAACGCCTTTGTCGCGGTTTGAGAGCCGAATTTCGAAATTGAAGTTGTCGATTTCCCGAATTCACTAGAACAGGCAGGGAATTGCTCTTCGTGCCACCCTCCCACTGTTCAACAATGCGCGAAATCACCTCTTGCAGGGTTTTCGCGCTCGGCCTGACGTTGTCGGAAAAGGCGCCATGGGCAATGCCATAGTCAAAATAGGCATCAAGGTCGCGGAAAATGGCTTGCCCGATGCCGTGTTTGATAGTCCGTTGATTTACCGCTATGTTACGCCAGATCCAGGCGATGATTTCGGGCCAAAAAACGCGCTCATAGTTTTTGTAAGTAGCTCCCCAACCGGCGACTTCGCTAACTGGCGGATGGCAATCGTCAATTGCGTCGGAGGGGTTACGAACTTGGAGCCAGCCCTGCACGCGGGAAAGTCCAATATCAATGCCCGCCAACTCCATTGCGGGTTTAAACGGACTCCCGCCGTCGGCATCCAGCATAAGCGCGCTTGATGGAAGCGCGACGGTTGGAGTGGGCCTATAAAGATGCAGCACCGCATCTTCGTTCTCCCAGTATGTGTTGCAGATTTTCAAAGCAATCTTGCTGTCAAAGTGACGTGGCTTATAGTGAGCTCCTTTCGTGTACTCGATGATCTCATTGCTGTGCTTGTAATCGAAGTCGATGTCTTCTTCTTCTTCTTCTTCTTCTTCTTCGTAGTCGGCAATTCCAAATTCCGGGTGACGGCGACGCTTGAGGCGGCGCATTCTAACTTGTGATTGCACAGCTTTTTTTTGCCTGTCCCATGCCCACTTCTCAATCTTATTTAAAATGAGTGTATGATCCCCAGGTCTGACAGGGCAGAGTTGGGCGATGACCTTTTTTGTTTGCAATAGAAACGAAACGTGTTCAACGACCATAAATAGCTCGTAGCGTGCTCGCTGAGTAATTGAATCGACTGTAGAGGCGTCGGGAGTGGAGCTAGCCAGTTCCGCTATTTGCGAAGCTAATGACACGTTGAACATGTCACGAGCGACCTGTTCCAAGAATTGTCTAATAGGCGCATGCCTGACCGGATGAGTTGGCGTCTTCATTCGCGAGCTCCTCTTGATGCGCTTAAATTATCCCTTGCCCAATCACCCCGTGACGGTAGTGCCCGTCATGAACTGAGCGCCGTTGACTCTGTCATCAGTTCGTCAGCCCAGAGTTGAAGCGCAGCTCGTTTTTCAGGTAGATAGCTGTAGTGGCGATAAACGCTAGCAATACCTTTGAGTGCGTGGCCAAGGCATACCTCGACCACATGCGGCTCAATGCCAAGGCGTTCCATATGAGTTGCCATTGAGCGGCGAAGATCATGAACCACCCAAGGCTTTATTGCCGCGCCAGAAATTCGGCCTACGAGTCCGTCGAGCTCAATTTTCGCTTTGCTAAAGCCAGATACCGGACGGATGCCTGCCGTGGTCGAAAAGATGAACGGTCCATGTTCTTGTTTAGGCAGAGATCGAATAATATGAGAGGCTTGATGACTGAGTGGAACGATGTGAGTTTTGCCCGTCTTATAGCTCGAAGAAGGGATTTCGAGTTGTGAAAATCTTTCGTCCAGCCAATGCATTTGAGCATTTGCCCATTCACCGCGCCGGTCTCCCGTGAGCATGAGCAGCTGAAAAAATGGCCCCCAAGGATATTTCATGGCGGTAGCTGCGCGCCAAACGGAACGCAACTCCATCATACTCAATACTCGGTCGCGAGAAATTTGCCTATCTCTATTTCGAACTCCGCTGAATGGATTGCTGGCCAAAAGACCACTTTCGACGGCGAATTGAAACATGGCCACAGTCCACTTGCGCACATGTGCGGCAGCACCAACTCCTCCACGAGTGACGGTGACAGCTTTTTTGTTCTTCCCCTCTACTTTCATTAGCCGCGGAAGTCTAGCCGACTCCAATACAACAACCAAGTCGTCGCGGCGAAGGGAGGAGATCAGGCGATTTGCGAGAAGTGGCAACATGTGGCGTTGCAATACGCCGGCGACACTCGAATTCGCACGATGGCGTCTTACAATGTGCTCATTTTGAAAACGCAAAAACAGTTCTTTGACTGTCAGTTCCTCGGGGGAAGTGTCCGCGTCTTGACGTATAGGTTTTCCTGCTCGAGCTTGCAGTTTTATGCGTGCAGCTTCTTGTCGAGCATCCGCTAGGCTCATAGTGGGGTATTCTCCCAGCGTCAGCCGCGTCTTTTTCCCCGCCAGCTTCGTGCGCCGTGACCCCACATCTTCTCCAGCACCGCGAATTCGGTATGTGACGGTCCAACTCATTACACCGCGCTGAGAAACTCGTATCGACAGCCCATCTCTATCCGGCAGCTCGAATCTCTTGCCGTTGGGTCTCAAGTTACGCAGCTTGCTATCGGATAATGCCATCGGAGCAATTAATGGGGTGTCTCGTGGGGTGCCGTTCTTATGAGAATTGAGGCGAACAGTAGCGATTATTGATGAACCGTCAATAGCGTAATAGACTGAAAAGTAAAGAGTTTGCGGAAATAGACGAATAGCCGTGAACTGATGAGAACTCCCTTGGTAAGGGAGAGGTCGTGGGTTCGATTCCCCCTGGCAGCACCATTCCAGATCAGATTTGAGCGTTGATTCGGCGGGTCTCGTGGAAGGCCCTTCCGCGCGCCCGAATATTTGCGTTTGGCCCGGCGGCGATCAGCAAAATGGCGCGGTGTTGATCTCGATGATGTTGAAATCAGGGTCCATGAAAAAGACCTGAGCGAAGCCTGCCGCGCCCGTCCGTTTCAGAATAAGCCGCTTGGGATGCCCGCCGGGAAGGTCTTCGCTGTACCCATTGAGCTTGAGGTGAGCGTATGCACCCTCAAAATCCGCTGTATTGAGCGCGAAATGAACGTCGTCATTGTCCACGGGCTTGCCATTCCTGAAATTTGCGCCGGGGTGAACGACCAGATGAATCTGCCGGTCTCCAACCTTGTACCAGAGTCCGGCGACAGGGAATGACGGGCGGGGCAATCGCTGGAAGCCGAGAACCCCTTCGTAGAACTGAGAGGCCGCGAGCAAATCGCGGACTGGTACCGAAACATGGTGGATTGCCAAATCCATCAGACCCTCGCTGTGGCAGGAACTCTTCGATCCCGGTCCGCCACCGGCTCCCGATAGATCCTGACCCAAGGGGCTTGCGAAGTCTGTGAGATTTATCACAAAGCTCTCTGAGCCCTGCAGCCGACTCGAGCTCACGCAGGCACCATGGGCCAGAGCGCGAGGCCCGCGAGTTTGAGATACGCGCGCTTAAACGCCGATACAGCCGTAGCTCAGTGGTAGAGTACTCCGTGGTAAGGGAGATAATGAACGGGAAGAGCAAGTCATGATGAGATTTTTTGCCATCTGTGCCACAATAGCGTTGATGGCCCAGGCATCCGCCGTAGCCGAGACAAGGCGATTTGAGATCGGGGGCCGCACCTTCTCGATCACGCTTGCCCCGAATTGGCTGCCCATGGAGGGTCTTGAAGACACCGATACGGCGGGCCTTGAACTTGAGGATTGCGGGAGCCTGATCTTCATTCTTCAGGACAGCAATGTCGACGCCATATCCCTTGCCGTTTTCAGGGACCTCGTAAAACCCCGGCCGGTTCAAATCGAACAAGTTTCATTTGGCACAATTCTCACGGCCTCGAGCGAAAACAGAACCGACATGATTGCCGATTGCGGGAAAGAGTGTTCGTTGCGCATTTCACTTGATTTGACCGCCAAGTGCGTTGCGCAAAAGGACGTCACGTTGGCCGAGCTGCGCAAGTGCCTGGAGACGGCAAGCCTGCGCACGGATATGCAAGAATAAAGAGTCCCACAGGAAATGGATGTCGCTGGCTAGACATAGCCGATGGTCTGTCCGTCTCTCCGGTATCCGTAGACGCGGAACCCGTCAGGTGTCTTTTCACCGGGCACATGTATCTTTCGAAGCGCAGCCAGTATCATGTCTCCGTGTTGCGGATTGTCAGCAAAAATATCGACGTGCACGATACCTTCGTATCTACCATTTCGGAAGTGATAAAACCATTCCCTGTCCGGTGAACTTTGAAAGCCGTTCGTGGCAAGCGTGCTCCACCGCGGCGCGGGCTCGATATTATACATGGCAAGACGAAGTTCATTCCACTTGGTGTTGTTCATGACCGCGTGAATAGCGGGGTTGGGAGGCACAACCTCGTGAAATGAAACCTTCTGAAAATGCCCGCCTTTTGTCATATTACCAAAATTCCGCGTCTGCCCGCACCTTCTCAACTACGCTTAACCTGAATTGATTGCCCGTGGAAGATCTTGAAGACACCTATACAGCGGGATTTGAGTTTGAGAATTGTGGAAGCGCGGTTCTCGTTTTCAGGACAACAATGTCGACGCCATCTAAATCTTGGATGACGCAGGCCGGAGCTCAGCAGCCGCTCCGTCTCTGAAAAAACAACCCTATAATTTGCTTGGTTCGGGCAGCGGCGGGATGTTCTGGTTGAAGCGGAACATATTTGTTGGATCGTATTTCGCCTTGATCTGGGAAAGCCGGGTGAAGTTCCTGCCAAAGGCGTCCTGGGTCAGGGCCGCACTGTCTTCATCCTGTCCGGCGAAATTGAGATAAAGCCTACGCTCATGCGCGTGGCGCCGGAACCGTTCCCAGGCATTGCGGCTCCATGCGATGATTTTGGCATCGTCCTCCGCGCGCTCCCAGACCGAATCGATCGAATACATCCATCCGAAGCTGCGGTCGCCAAAGGCGGTTTCCGATGCCGGAACACGCGCTGTCGCGCCGCCAAAATTCCAGAACGAACTGATTGAGCGGTCGGAAGGCGAGGCGATCGCGTTGTCTAATCCTTCGGCGATCATTTCGTCGCTGAGAACGCTGAGCAGATGGCTTTTCCAATAGCAGCGGTATTGGCCGCGTGGAAACATCGGGTCGAGGAGCTTCTGCGCATCGACGTAAGTCATCCGGCCGGAGAGGTCGGCCACCTTGGGGCCAAGTTGGCGAAGCGGTTCCATCAGGCGTTCGCCTTCCGCCGCATCTCCTGAATAGATGGCCCCAATCGTATAACAGCGCTGGCCCCAGAACGCCTGCGGGAAGTCCGGGCTTTCGGGGACGGTCGAAAATTCGAGGATGGAGCCTATGCTGTCCGATTTGCCGGCTACAAAGTCCCGCCAGAACCGGATGGGGCCGACGCCAGCCGATATGGGATAGATGGGCAGGCAGAACATGACCTCTGGCCCAACCGGGTGCAGGGCAAAGAGGAATCGCGTGACGACACCGAAATTCCCGCCGCCGCCGCGCAAGGCCCAGAAGAGATCGGCATTCTCGTCTTTGCTGGCGCGAAGCAACTTCCCCGAAGCCGTGACGACCTCCGCCGCCAGCAGGTTGTCGATGCTGAGCCCATATTTTGCGCGCAGCCAGCCAACGCCTCCCGAAAGCGTGAGGCCGGCCACACCCGTTTCGGAAACCAGCCCGCCCGGCGTTGCCAGGCCAAACGCCTGGGTTGCAACATCGACATCGGACCAAAGCGCTCCGCCCTCGACCCACGCTGTCCGCTTGGCCGCGTCAACCTCGACCTTGCGGAGGGCCGACAGGTCGAGCATCAAGGCCCCTTCGCCCACGGCATGCCCGGCCACGTTATGCCCGCCGGCCTTGACCGACACCGGCAGGCCGTGGCGGGCGGCCAGTTGCACACCGGCAATGATGTCCTGAACCGAAGCGCAGCGCAGGATAGCCGCGGGATGGCGCTGGATCATGCCGTTCCAAACGCCGCGCGCATCCTCGTAACCTGCGGTTCCGGGCAACAGCATCGTGCCGTCAAACGGGCCTTCAAAATCTGAAGTCTTGGCAGAAGGCAGCATGTTCATGGCGGTCTCCCAATCAATCTTGCTCAACCATCAAGGAAATATGCGCGCCTGCCGAGTGCCAGAATTGACAGAAACGGTCTTTATCGGCCAACTGATTTGCAAAATACGCGGCAGAGGAAACAGATGTCTCCGTCACGCCCCTCAATCGTCCTGCTCGCCGGAGAAGGCACGTCGTCGGCCGTGCTTTATGGACTATATGATGTGCTCTTTTCAGTCGGTGCAATCTTTGCCGATATGACCATCGGCATACCGGGTTCCGAAGCCCTGGATGTCCGGATTGTCTCGAAAGACGGCAAGCCGTTTCACTGTTTTGGCGGCATCCCCGTCGAACCGCATGCCGGCATGTCGGCAGTGACGCATTGCGATCTGCTTGTTGTCTGTGACTCCTACAGCCCTATCGACCGGCCGCCACGGGCGGAATATGCCATCTATTCTGATTGGCTGAGGCAAAGATATGCCGGAGGCAGCATGGTGACTTCGGTCTGCTCCGGGACGCTGGTGCTGGCCGAGGCGGGGCTGCTGGACAACCGCAAGGCCGCTTCGCACTGGGCTTACGCTGAGCTTTTCGCCAAGGAATATCCGCGTGTTTCTCTGCAGCGCGGCAGCATCCTGTGCGTCACCGAAGAGAAAGACCGCATCGTCACCGCAGGCGGCGTTACGTCGTGGCAGGAACTTGCGCTCTATATCATCGCGCGGTTTTGCGGGACCGAGGCGGCGTTGCAGACCGCCAAGGTGCATCTCCTGTCAGGGCATGAACAAGGCCAGTTGCCCTTTGCCGCCATCAACCGCCGGGTCGATCCGAGTGACGGGGTCATCACGCGCTGCCAGGAATGGATTGCCGTCAACTACGCGGCGCCAAACCCGGTGCAGGCGATGACCGGCCTTTCCGGCCTGCCGTCCCGCACATTCGCGCGGCGGTTTCAATCCGCGACCGGCCGCAGCCCGATCAATTATGTGCAGGCCCTGCGCATCGAAGAGGCAAAGCAAATGCTGGAAACCTCTTCCTCCGCTATCGAAGATATCTCGGCCGAAGTGGGCTATCAGGACTCCGCAGCCTTTCGCCGTACTTTCCGCAAGCTTTGCGGCATAACGCCCGCCAACTACCGCCGCCGCTTCTCGCGGTTGGTCTAGCGGCAAAGGTCAGCGCGCGCATCCTCCCGCATTGCTCACCCTACCGCGGGCACCACCGTCCGCCCCATGGGCCACAGCGCCAGGCCTGCGAGTTTGAGATGCGCCCACGCGAAGGGAAGGCCGATGATGGTGATGGCCCACATGACCGCCGTCAGCAGATGGGCAAGCGCCAGCCACCAGCCGGCGAACACCAGCCATAGCAGATTGCCGATGACGCCAAGAGGGCCGGTGGCAAGGCCCGCATCCTCGCGCGGCACCACGCGGTTGCCGAAGGGCAGCAGCGTGTAATGGGCGATTTCCAGGGCCGAGCGCGCCCAGGGCAGGCCGATGATGGTGAGGGCCATGATAACGGCGGCAACCACCCAGCCCGCCGCCATCCAGATGCCGCCGAACACCAGCCACAGAATATTCAGGATGAGCGACATGGCGTTCCTCCGGTCTCAAAGCCTGCCGTCATATGGGAGACCGGAGCCCGCGCCGCAAGCACGCTCTTTCGGGTGCTTGCCGGAAAACCTTGCTTCACCGCGCATATTTGGTTGTAGTAACCGTAGTACAATGCCCTTCCGCCGCTTCATCCAGACGACCCGCCAGTTTCACCAGCGCACCGCCTATATCGCGGGCGGGCTTGCCATTGGCGTCGCGGCCTGGGGCTTTGCGGAACTGGCGGATCAGGCGCAGGCGCTGTTCCATCGCCTTGCTGACCCTTATCCGCTTGCGGTGTGGATCATCACGCCGCTTGGCTTCGTGCTCTGCGCATTCCTGGCCAAGCATGTGTTTCCCAACACGGCGGGCAGCGGCATTCCGCAATGCATCGCCGCCATGGAGATGCAGGATGAGGGCCTGCGCAACAGGCTGCTCTCGCTCCGCGTTGCGTTTGGCAAGATCGTGCTGACCCTGCTGGGCCTTCTGTGCGGGGCGTCAATCGGGCGCGAGGGGCCGACGGTGCAGGTGGGCGCTTCGCTCATGCTGGTGATCGGCCGGGTGGTGAAGGCGGAACATCGCGGCCTCATCCTCGCAGGTTCCGCCGCCGGCATCGCTGCTGCTTTCAATGCGCCCTTGGCCGGCATCGTCTTCACCATTGAGGAGTTGAGCCGGGCCTTCGAGTCAAAGACCAGTGGCCTCATTCTCACGGCGACCATCCTGGCCGGCCTCGCGGCCACGCAGCTTGGCGGCAACTACGCCTATTTTGGTTATGCCTCGGGTGAACTGGGAAGCGTCGCCGACTGGGCGGCGCTGCTGGTTACCGGCCTCCTGTGCGGCCTTCTGGGCGGCTGCTTTGCAAAAGCGATGATCGCCTTCTCGGCGAACAAGGCCCTGCAGGAGAAACTGGGCCGGACGAAACGCCCGCTGCTGTTCGCGCTGGGCTGCGGAATTGTGGTGGCGGGATGCGGCTGGCTCTCGGGCGGCACCACCTATGGCACCGGCTACCGCGAGGCCTATGGCATTATTCACGAACATCACCTTGCATCATGGGTCTCCGTACCGCTCAAGATGATCGCCACCTGGGTGTCGAGCCTGAGCGGCATTCCCGGCGGGCTGTTCGCGCCGTCGCTGTCGGTGGGGGCGGAGACCGGCTCGCTGGTGGCGCAGGTCATGCCCGTGAGCAGCGCCACGCAGTTCGCGCTGCTTGGCATGGCGGCCTATCTGACGGGCGTGCTGCAATCGCCCATTACCTCGACCGTCATCATGGCCGAGATGACCGACAACCACGCAATGGTGGTGCCGCTGCTGGCCTGCGCGCTGATCGCCGACATGGTGTCAAAGGCCATCCACCCGCGCAGCCTCTATCACAGCCTGATGACCGCCTATCTGCCGCCACATGCGGTGCAAGGCTGACGCCATGAGCCACTGGCAGAATTATCCGGCGCAATGGAACACGGTGGGACCGCCGCTCCGCACAAGCCCCGAGGTGGTGTCCCTCATGCAGGACTTGACGGGCCATCCTTTGGGACGCGTGCTGCTGCTGGGCGTCACGCCGGAACTGGCGGACGCTTTCCCGCGCGTCCTCGGTGTGGACAAGAGTCCGGACATGGTGAGGCGGGTGTGGCCGGGCGACACGGCGGAGAAGAAGGCGGTGGTGGGTGATTGGCTGGAGATCGGCGAGCCATCGCAAAGTTTTGCGGCGGTGGTGGGTGACGGCAGCCTCAACAACGTCGCATGGCCCGATGAGGTGAGCCTGCTGATGCGGCAGGCGCTGAGGCTGTTGCGCCCGGGCGCACGCTTTGCCTGCCGCCTGTTCGAGCGGCCCCCTGATCCCCTCTCATGGGATGATCTCGCTGCCGCAGGGACGCGGCCCGCCACCGTGAATTTTCACGCCTTCAAATGGCAGCTGGCGATGCGCATTGCCGAGGACCATGGCGCGACATTGCCGGTGACCGCAATCCTTCACCATTTCGATCGGCTGTTTCCGGATCGCGATGCGCTGAGCGAAAGAACCGGCTGGCCGCGCCGGGCGATCGACACGATCGGCGTCTATCGCGGATCGCCGCTTGTCTATTGTTTTCCCAACCGCGCCGAATTCTTGAGCTGCATTCCCCCAGACGCAAAAGACATCAGCTTCACCGCTTGCGGAACCTATGATCTGGCCGAATGCTGCCCGGTGCTGAGCTTCGCCAGCTCAAGATGATCCGCTACACGCTCATCCTCATTCACAGAGGCCCGGAGTATGAGCGCGATTTCCGCGAGATTGCCCAGAAGGTCGTCGATCTCGATGACGCGATCCGCGTCTATTATTGTTCTGTTCAGGCCACGGACGATTTGAATCCCGCCGCGTGGCAAAGGCCCACGCTGGTGGTGGCGCTCCAGGACAAGTTTCGTCTCAAGATCAGGCGCGGCACCATCCTGCGCAACTTTGCCATCCCCAAGCTTACGCAAACCGAACGCGCCCGGAGGGCCGGCATTCGCGTGCCCTACACGCTGCCGTTCAAATTCGGCATGATGATCGATCCGATCCTTTTCGGGCCTTTCGTGATTTTGAAACCCATGACCCTGACCTCGACGGGCAAGGGCGTGCATCTCTTCAGGCGGGCGCGGGCCGGGCAAATCCACCCGCGCGATTTTCCCGTGGATCATCCCATCCGCAATGATCCGGAAGGCTATATCGTCCAGCGCTATATCGATACCGGCGATCACGTCACCTTCAACCGGCTGCTAACTTTCCTGGGCGAGCCGATCTATGCCGCCAATGGCGGGCATACGTCTCTCCGCCCGCCGCTCGATTCACCGGATGACGTTCTCGAGACTACGACCATCTCGGTGCAGGGCATGGGATTGCAGCGCCGCTGGGGCGTCGATGATGATGTGATGGAGATGGCGAAGGCAGTTGGCAAAACCTTCGCGGAAATTCCCATGATGGCAGTTGACATCATCAAAGAGGCGCGCACCGGGCTGCCCTATTTTCTGGAATGCAACCCCGGCGGCAACACCTGGCACTTTTCGTCGCTGCAGGAGGGCGGCATCAAGATCAGGCTGATCCTCGGCGATGAAAAGAAGAACGGCCGCAAGCTGGCGCTTGAACTGGGACGGCGCGAGATGATCGACCAGACCGGCGCCTTCGATATCGTTGCGCGGGCTCTTGTCGAGAAAACCCACGCGCTGGCGTCTTAGGCAAGCTTCCGGCTTCTTCGGCCGAGATAGCCGATCCCCACAATGCCGCTCATCAGCAGCAGGGCGGGTGGCGGCAGGGGAACGGCGGTGATGGAGACGTTGTCGATGAAGCCGCCCACGGAATTGTCGATGGCGCCGATGGCGTCAAAGCCAAGCGTGTGCGTGCCGGCATTCAGCGTCACGATCACCGAGACGAGCGACCATCCGGCGGATGCAACGCCATTCGACGTGGACACCGTCACGCCGTCGATTGTCGCGTGGACGAGATTGTCGCCCGCCGTGCTGGTGCGCGGCTGATAGAAGAATTGCAGCAGATATTTTCCCGTGAAGGTGGCCGTGAAGCTTTGGGTGATCGAACTGATGCCGTCGCTTTCAAGCTCGAGATATTTGGTGCCATCGGCCGCAGAAGTGACGGTGTTGTTCTGCACCTCGATGCCGTGATAGCCGGACACGGTGGTCCATCCGCCGGGGAGCGAGGTATAAATGTCCCAGCGGTTGCCGGTGGCGAGCTGGTCGAGGGCGATGCCGTTGAGGTTGCCCACGCGGCTGTCGACCGTTTCAAAGCTGCCGTTGGAAATGAGGTTTGCATGCGCGGAACCGCTCGCTGCAAAGAGCGCCAGGACAAGGAAGGCGATCTGTTTGAGGTTCGGCATGTGATGTCCCGGTTGCGTGAAGTCTGGGCGTTGTGAATGAGAACCAGATAGACGCGAAGTGAATAAAAAGCCTTTCCGGTTTCGGCTCTTCTCTTTGTGCGGTTAAAGGCAAGTTCCTGAAAACCATAGCGGCAGGCCAACATGGTTGGTGCAATGCGTAAAATCGGAACAATTGAATTTACTTATCATGAAAACGGAGCCCCACGGGGCGGGGCTCCGCTGGTTTGGGACGTTACTGGGTCGCGGCTTCGAGCTTCAGCGCGTCGCGGATGGTGTAGAACATATCCGTCTGGTCGGTGAGGCCGGCAAAGTTTGCCGCCCACGGCCCATAGGCGGCGATCCTGAGCTGCGCGCCGGTATGCCCTTGCGAGTCGGTTTCGGAATTGCCGTAGCTGACCGACATCACCGCGCCATCCCTGGTGAGCAGCGCCTCGGTGAGGCCGGGCGCCTTGGTGTCATTTTCGACGATCTGGCTGGAATGGGCATGATCGGCGGTGACGATCACCAGCGTCTTGCCGTCCGCCTTGGCGAAGGCCAGCGCCACCTGCACGGCGGCATCGAGATCGACCGTCTCTCCGATCTGGCCGCAGGGGTTGGCGGCATGATCCTGCTTGTCGATGGATGCGCCTTCGACCTGCAGGAAGAAGCCATTGGGATTGGCTTTGAGGAGATCGATGGTCTTGGCCGTCATGGCGGCAAGCGCGGGCTGCGTGGCGGGCCGGTCGGGATTGGCAGTACAGGTGACCGGCGGCTGATCCAGATTGCCGTGATAGCTGGCCTTGGGGCCGATAAGGCTGACCGGCATGTTGCCCGCCGCGAAGAGGCCAAGCAGCGGTTTTGTCTGATCGGCCGATGCGACGGCGGCAAGTTCATCCGCGTTGGTGACGACGGTGAAGCCGCGCGCCTTGGCCTGCTCGAGAAGCGTCTTGTCTTTCCACTCACCGGCCTTCGCCGTTTCGCCAAAGGTCTTCATGCCGCCGCCCATGGTGATGTCGGCGCGGGTGTTGAGAAGCTGCTCGCTGATCGAGCCCAGCCCATCGTTCTCCAGCGCATTCTTCGGGCACTTGGCAGATGTAGCTTCAGGCCCGTAGCAGGAACGCAGCGACACATGGGCCACCTGCACGGCAGGCGTGGCGTCCTGAATTTCAGACGTGGTGATGTCGCCGGTGGCGAGGCCCTTGGCCTTGGCGAGTTCGATCAGCGTTTTGTGCGGCGCTTCATGAATATCGACACCGATGGCGTTGTTATAGGTCTTGACGCCCGTGGCCCACGCCGTGCCGGAAGCGGCGGAGTCCGTCACGTAGCTGGGCTTGCCATCCTTCTCGAGCGAATAGTGCGTGTACTGGCCGGTGACCGGCAGCGCGTCAATGCCCTTGAAGAAGCCGCCCGCGCCTTCGGCATAGTTGCGCGCCACGGTGATTTCGGAATCGCCCATGCCATCGCCGATCAGCAGGATGACGTTCTTGACGTCGCCGCCCTGAATGAGGCTGCGGAAAGCCTTCGTTGCATCGCCAGCGAGACGCCGTGCGCCGCCGGGCTGGCTCAGATCGCCAGCAGCGGAGCGTGTGAGGTAGGCGTCATCGGCTGAGGCGGCGCATGAAAACGCTGTGAGCGCCGCTGTTGCAAGAATGGAAAAACGGAATGACCGGAACATCGGAAACCTCCTGAATGATGGGAACGGAGGGTTTCTGCGGACGGGTCGTTACCGGCGCATGACAGAAAGCTGACAATGAAACGAAGGCAGCGGCCGCACCAGACAGCCGCCGCCCAATCCCGTGCGCGTCAGCTCTTGTGATAGACCTCCGCCGGCCCATAGACCGGCGTCGGAATGCCTTCCTTGCGCGCCTTCAATTGCAGGGCCAGGAACTGCGAATAATGGCGCGACTGGTGCAGATTGCCGCCGTGGAACCACAGGTTCTCCTGCTTCGTCGGCTTCCACATGTTGCGGAGTTCGCCTTCCCACGGACCCGGATCCTTGGTGGTGTTGGAGCCCAGGCCCCACACCTTGCCCACCTTGTCGGCAACTTCCTGCGAGATGAGTTTTGCTGCCCAGCCATTCATCGAGGAATAGCCGGTGGCATAGACAATGAGATCGGCGGGAAGTTCGCTGCCATCGGAGAAGACAACGGAATGCGGCCTGATCTCCTTCACGGAGACGCCGCTTTTCAGCTTGATGGTGCCATCGGCGATCATTTCCGACGCGCCGACATCGATATAGTAGCCAGAGCCGCGCCTGAGATATTTCATGAACAGGCCCGAGCCGTCATCGCCCCAGTCCAGCATGAAACCGCGCATTTTCAGCCGCTCGTAAAAATCCGCATCGCGGCGGGCCATTTCCTTGTACGCCGGAATCTGCACCTGCGGCAGCACCTTGTAGGGAAGCGACGCGAAGATGAGATCGGCGGTATTGTGGTCAATGCCGTTCTTCACCGCCTGTTCGGAATAAAGCGCGCCAAGCCCCACATCCATAAGCGTGTTTGATTTCACCACATGGGTGGATGAGCGCTGCACCATGGTGACATCGGCGCCCGCTTCCGCCAATGCGCCGCAAATATCATGCGCCGAATTGTTGGAGCCGATGACGATCACCTTCTTGCCCGCATAGGCATCGGGACCTGGATGGGCGCTGGAATGATGCTGCTCGCCTTCGAATGTTTCCATGCCGGGATAACTCGGCATGACGGGAACGGAGGCCTGCCCCGTGGCGAGCACCAGATGGGTGGGATGCAATGTCACCGGCTGGCCGTTGCGCGTGACATGCACCGTCCACCGCTTCTTCTCTTCATCGTAGGAGGCGCTGTCGCAGGTGGTGGAGCCCCAGAAATTCAGCTCCATCACTTTTGCATACATTTCCAGCCAGTCGCCGATCTTGTCCTTGGGCGAAAACACCGGCCAGTGATCGGGGAAGGGCAGGTAGGGCATGTGATCGTACCACACCGGGTCATGCAGGCAGAGCGACTTGTAGCGCTTGCGCCAACTGTCGCCGGGCTTCGCATTCTTTTCGATGATGAGGGTGGGAACGCCAAGCCGCTTGAGGCGCGCGCCAAGCCCGAGGCCGCCCTGACCGCCGCCGATGATCAGCACATAGGGATCTTTGGTGATGCCGAGGCTTTCCTCCTCCGCCTTGCGCTTCTCCAGCCAGTTGCGGCGGTCATGCGTTGCGCCATGTTCGGCACCCATCACGCGCCGGGTTCCCGATGGCTCCTCATGGCCCTTGAGTTCGACCATGGTGGTGAGCAGCGTCCAGCATTTGCCGCCCATCAGGCGCAGATGGCCGCGCCCGCGCGCCACCGCGGTTTCAAAGGTGATCCACGCCTCAATGACGCCGTCGCCGCGCTTGGCCTGGCCTTCGACGGCCCATTTGGAGGGCTTCACCTCTGCGGCGCGCGCATTCACCATCTTCGCGATGGCGTCATGGCCTTCCATGGTCTTGATGTTCCAGGTGAAGGCCACGAGGTCGCGCCAGTAGCAATCGGCCACGAAACAATTGGCTGCCGCCTTGCCGTTCCCGGCCGTGAGCGCGCGTGAAAAACGGTTGAGCCAGGCGCGCGCGATCTGCGTGGGATTGCGGGGCGCTGCGGCGGGTGCGCGCGCCCCTTTCTTCGCCGCCTTGACGGCTGCAGCCCGGCGTGCGGCGCGCGGCGGCAGCTTGGCTTTGGCGGGGGGAGGCTGCCTCTTGGCGGCGCGAGCCTTTTTGGCTGGACCCTTTTTCGCTCCAGCCCGAACCTGTTTGCGCGGTGCCATGTGCAACTCTCCCATATCGGTTTTTCGTTGCCTCTAGGTTAGAGTTGTTTTGCGCGGGCTGACAATGACTTTGTTGTAAGGCCTAGCCGCCGATGCCGCTCCGGTGTTCGGCGCGCCAGTCCTCGGGGTCTTCAAACGCCCCTTGCCAGATGCCGCGTTTCGCGGCGCGCGCGTCCGCTTCTTCACCCGCATAATCCATGCTGTGGCGGAGATAGGCGATAGCGAAGCCCTGCCGCACCATCTCGCGGCCGATGTCGAGACCGCCATCCCGGCACACCGCAACTGTGCGGCCATAGCGGTCGGTATCGACGGGACGGCATGTGAGGGTTTTGCCGCGCACCAGTTTCTGCAGTGCAAGTTTTGCATCCTGTCCGCACGCATAGCTCTTTCCATCACGCGCGGCGCAAAATTGGTGCAGCTCGGGCGCGTCGATGCCGAACAGCCGTGTATCGTTACCATCCTTTCGCAGTGAATCGCCGTCGATGGCAGTGAAATCGCCGGACTGAGGCTGCATCCACCAGCCTTCATAAACGCCCACCGCAAACAGCGCGACGGTGGCGATGACGATGATCCAGTCGCCCTGCGAAGCCCTCATCGCGCCCAGCGCGAGGCCGCCTCATCATCGCTGGCCTTGGCCTCGACCCACGCCGAGCCTTGAGCATTTTCTTCCAGCTTCCAGAACGGTGCCCTGGTTTTCAGCCAGTCGATCAGGAAATGGCACGCCTCGAATGCGGCCTCGCGGTGCGGCGATGCGGTGATGACGAGAACGATGTCCTCGCCGGGTTCCATGCGGCCCACGCGGTGGATGATCAGCGAGGCTTCGAGCGGCCAGCGCCGCATTGCCTCCTGCTCGATCTCTTCCAGCGCCTTCTCCGTCATGCCGGGATAATGTTCGAGCGTCATGGCGCTCACCGATTGGCCGTCCGAGAGATCGCGCACGCTGCCGGCGAAGACAACCGTGCCGCCAATGGCATGATTGCCGCCGCGCAGGCTCTTGAGTTCATCGCCGATATCGAAGGGCTGTTCCTGAATGCGGATCATGGGACAATGATGCGCTTCTTGGCGGCTTTCATCAATTGCCGGTGAGCGCGGGCGGAAGGCCCGCAGCCTTCAGCTGCTCATAGGCGGTCTTGGGATTGGTGAGAATGTCCGCCATGTCGGGATAGATGCGCGGGGCGGCCCAATCGCCTTTGACGACAACCGCCACCGGCAGCCCCGCCAATTCACCATTGTTATTAGTCACCAGGCGCGGATCGGCGCGAAGGTCAACCGCGCGGCGCAGCATGTCGATCGTGCCGGTGGCGGACATGACGAGGGCAGGGCTTTCCATTTTCGCGTTCTTCAGCGTCGCGATGCCATCGGCAAAATCGGCCTCGGCGGTGAGAGAGGAAAAAGATGTTTGGCCAACGGCGGGCCAGCCATCCTGCACCTCGCGGCTCACCGCCGTGAGGGATTTCACCACGTCGAGCCCGACCAGCGCGCCATCACGAAGCGACATGCGCCCCGTGCCCTTGAGGCTGGACATCATCTCCTCCTGCGTGGCCCCGCTGGTTGTGAGGGACAGTGCGTAGTCCCCCGTTCCGGTGATGATGGTCCGCCCGAGCAGCGGCGCCAGTTCGGCGGTGACGGGCGCTGACGTTCCCACAATGCCGAGCGACAGCACATTGCCGTCGCCGGACCCATCGAGCGTCACTTTGGTGGTGAGCGCCGTGGACGATGCGATCGTCGCCTGTAGTGTGCCGCCCGCCAGTTGCGCGTCGATGCGGGTTGGCCCCAGCGCCGCGCCGCCGTAGGTCAGCGCCTTGGCATCAAGCGTCACCGCACCGTCGAGGCCGCGCAGGACGGAGAAATTGAAAGGCGTGCGGCCCCAGTTGTCCGCTGTTGCGCCGGCTGCGGGAATGTAGCGGTCGAGATCGATTTGCTCGGCGGTGAGGATGGCCTGAAGCTTCGGCACATCGGCGCGATAGTCGAGCGTCAGGTCACCGGTGAGAGTGAGATCATCAAGCGCCACGGTGGCGCGGTGAAGCCCCAGCGCGCGGCCCGTTGCATCAAGGGCGCCGCTGGCGGAAAAGCTCTTGAGTCCAAGGCTGCCTTGCAACGGCGCCCCCGTCCACGCCAGCGCATTGCGGAGGTTGGGGCCTGATGCGGTGAGTGTGCCGGCGAGGCCTACGCCGCCCACCGTCGACAGCCGCCCGTTGAAGGCGAGCGTCAGGGGCGGCGAGTCCAGCGTGAATTCGGCGGGAGAGCCATCGGTGATGACGCGCGACGGGTCTTTCACATAGCCCTGAAGCTTCGCCAACTGCTCGTTGATGACCGCCGTGCCGTTCAGCGTCATTTCACCGGCGGCGGTGGTATCAATGGCGAGATTGGCGCGCGTTGCGGAGAGGGTCTGGCCGCTGCGGCCGTCGCGGAAGCTGATGCTGGCGTCGTTGAACAGCAGGCTCAGCGTGGCGCCATCGCGCGGCAGCGTGGAGGGCCAGTTCACCTGGCCCATTTCGTTGATCACCATGTTGATGTCGGCCCCGTCGAGGCTAAGCGGTGTTGCCTCAAGCCGGTGCGACAGCAGGCTGGAGAATGTCACGGGAACGCGGATCGACGATGCGGTGAGCAGCGCATCATCAAAGCCCGAAGGGGCCGGCAGCGCCACGTCGTCGAAACGGATGGCGAGCGTGGGTGAGAGTTCGAGATGCGCGCCGCCCTTGACTAACATGGCGCGGCCCAGGACTTGCTGGGTCCGTTCCTGTAGCATGGCAATGGCCCAGCCCGGCTGCAGGCCGAACCACACCACAGCGGCCAGCATCGCCAGAACCAGCAGGCTTCCGCCCGCCCATATCAAACCCTTGCGCATTCTCTCTCCCGGGCAATTTGCCTGCTTCTCTGCGGCACTTGCGGCCCTTTCGTGACGTGGGCTATGGGGCGTCTCCCACCCGACCGGAGACGACCCGAATGACCGCCAAGCCCCTGTGGACCCCCAGCGCCGAGCGCCAGGCCGCCTCGAATCTTCACCGCTTCACGCAGGCGATCAATGCCCGCTTCGGGCTGGCAATGGAAGGCTATGCGGCCATTCACGCCTTCTCGGTGGAGCAGCCGGAGAATTTCTGGTCGGAGCTTTGGGACTTCTGCGGCGTGAAGGCGGCGGCGCGCGGCACCCGCGTGCTCATTGATGGCGACAAGATGCCGGGCGGGCGCTTCTTTCCCGAGGCCAGTCTGAACTACGCCGAAAACCTGCTGGTGAAGAATGATGCGACTCCGGCGCTGATCTTCCGTGGCGAGGACAAGGTGAAGCGCAGCCTCTCCTGGGCGGACTTGAACCGCGATGTGGGGCGGATGCAGCGCGCGCTCGAGGAGGCCGGCGTCGTGGCGGGCGACCGGGTGTGCGCCGTCGTTCCCAACATGCCGGAAACCATCGTGAGCTTCCTGGCCGTCTCGGCGATCGGCGCCATCTGGTCGTCGTGCTCGCCCGATTTCGGCGAGCGCGGCATCCTCGACCGCTTCGGCCAGATCGAGCCCAAGGTGATGATCACCTGTGACGGCTATTATTATGCCGGCAAGACCATTGCGCTGCGTGAAAAGATCGCTGCGGTTCTGGCGCATCTGCCGTCCGTGCAGCATACCGTGGTGATTGATTATATCGGCGATGCGGACGGCACGGCGAAAGCTTTGCCCCATGCCGCAAGCTATGCGGCGTTTCTCTCAGGCCAGGGCGATGCGCCGCCGCGCTTTGCCCAGCTTCCCTTCGATCACCCGCTCTATATTCTCTATTCATCGGGCACGACGGGTATCCCGAAATGCATCGTGCACCGGGCGGGCGGCATTCTCCTGAAGCATCTTTCCGAGCATGTGCTGAACACCGACACGCGCGCCTCCGACCGGCTGTTCTATTTCTCGACCTGCGGCTGGATGATGTGGAACTGGCTGGTCTCGGGGCTGGCGACGGGCGCGACGCTGCTGCTGTTCGACGGCTCGCCTTTCCATCCCTCGGAGCACGCGCTCTTCGATTATGCCGAGCAGGAGAAGATGACGATCTTCGGCACCTCGGCCAAATATATCGATGCGGTGAAGAAGAGCGGCGCGACGCCGCGCACCTCGCATGATCTCTCTTCCCTGCGCGCCATGCTTTCAACGGGCTCGCCACTGGCGGCGGAGAGTTTCGATTATGTTTACAAATCCATCAAGCCCGACCTGCATTTGGCCTCGATCTCCGGCGGCACCGACATTTGCGGCTGCTTCGTGGGCGGCAATCCGCTCTCGCCGGTGTGGCGCGGTGAAATCCAGGGGCCAATGATGGGCATGGCCATGGACGTGTTTGACGACAGCGGAAAGCCGGTGCGCGGCGAGAAGGGTGAACTCGTCTGTACACGGCCTTTCCCGTCCATGCCCGTGATGTTCTGGAACGATCCCGACGGATCGAAATATCACAACGCCTATTTCGCCCGCTTCGAGAACATCTGGTGCCATGGCGATTTCGCCGAGATCACCCCGCATGGCGGGATGATCATCCATGGCCGCTCCGACGCCACGCTCAACCCCGGCGGCGTGCGCATCGGCACGGCAGAAATCTATGCCCAGGTGGAGCAGGTGCCGGAAGTCATCGAGGCGCTGGCCATCGGCCAGGACTGGGACAATGACGTGCGCGTGGTGCTGTTCGTGAAGCTGAAACCCGGCGCCGTGTTGGACGATGCGCTGGCGGCGCGCATCAAGAAGAAGATCCGCGATGGCGCTTCGCCCCGCCATGTGCCGGCGAAGATCGTCGCCATCGCCGATATTCCGCGCACCAAGTCCGGCAAGATCACCGAGCTCGCGGTGCGCGACGTGGTGCATGGACGGGTGGTGAAGAACAAGGAAGCCCTCGCCAACCCCGAGGCTCTCGACCTCTACAAGGATTTGCCCGAACTCAGGGCCTGATCGGCTGGCCCACGTCGATGCGGTTGCCGTCCGGATCTTCAAACACGAAGGCGCGGAGGCCATAGTCCTTGTTCTGCAGGCTCTTGATGATGCGGAGCCCATGGCGCTGGCAGAGCGCGTGAAGGGCATCGACATTGTCAACCATCATGTGCGCGATATTGAAATCCGCCGCCTTGTGTTTGGGCTGCAGGGTGAGATGCAGTTCCGCGCCACCGTTCTTCAGGATCATGAAGCCGACGGGATTGCCGTTCTGGAATGTCTTGGTGAAGCCAAGAACGCCGGCGTAGAAGTCATACGCCGTGTTGATGTCCTTGACGGGTAACATGCAGGCAATGCGCCCGAAGCCGATGGCGGGATGGGAAGCGTCTGTCATCGCGAGACCTTTGCGTTGGGAGCATCACACGCTGGGAGACGGTGCTCCGCGCGCTGCTGGCTCCTGTTGTGATCTGGCGGGACGGTGCCCACGCTGAAAGGATAGCGCGCGGCGGGCGCTCAGGCAAATCTGGGCTTGGGCTCGGGCGTGATCAGCGACAGGCCGAACACGCAGAGGCCCATAATGCCCAGGATCGCGCCCACCCAGCCGGTGGAGGCCCAGCCATGGCCAGCGGCAATCGCAGCACCTCCCAGCCACGCGCCCACCGCGTTGGCGATGTTGAGTGCCGAATGGTTGAGCGCCGCGGCGAGCGTCTGCGCATCGCGGCCCACATCCATGAGGCGCGTCTGCAGCGCCGGCATGACAGCGAAGCCGGTGCCGACGCAGAACACCAGCAGCACCGCCGCCCATGTAACCTGCGCGAAGCTGGCGAACAGAACCATGATGGCGACGTTCCACAGGATCATGCCGCCGATGGTCGGCAGAAGCGCCGCATCGGCAAAGCGCGGGCCGACCAGATTTCCGGCAATCATGCCGGCGCCGAAAATGGCGATCACCAAGGGCACCATGGCAAGCGGAACGTTTGAGACATTCACGAGGGTCGGCGTGATGTAGCTGAACACCGCGAACATGCCGCCGAACCCGACGGCGCCAATGGCCAGCGTCAGCCACACCTGCGGCTCACGGAGCGCGGTGAGTTCCCGGAGCGGGCTGGCGAGCCGGTCCGGCACATCGCGTGGTACGAAAAACCACACCAGCGCCACGGTGAGAAGGCCGAGCGCGCCGACGAAGGCGAAGGCCACGCGCCATCCCAGAACCTGTCCCGCCCAGGTGGCGGCGGGCGTGCCGAGCAGCGTGGCAATGGTGAGGCCCAGCATCACCCGGCCCACCGCGCGGGCCCTGGCATCCGGTCCCGCCATGCCGGCGGCAACCAGGGCCGCCACGCCGAAATAGGCGCCATGCGGCAGGCCGGTGGCAAAGCGGAGAACGGTGAGACTGGCGAAAGAGGGCGCGAGCGCGCTGACCAGATTGCCCAGTCCGAAAATCATCATCAGCAGAAGCAGCAGGCGGTGGCGCGAGAGCCTCGCCCCCAGCACTGCGAAGACAGGCGCGCCGATGACTACCCCCAGCGCATAGGCGCTGATGATATGCCCGGCCTGCGGAACCGTGACGCCAAGCCCCGTGGCCACGCTGGGCAGAAACCCCATGGCCGCGAACTCGCCCGTGCCGATGGCGAAGCTGCCAATGGCCAGCGCCAGTTCGGCGATGCGGGCTTGCGCCAGAGGCGTTGCGGAACGGCTATCAAACGGCATGCGGGAATCCAGGCTGAAATCAAACCACCATAGTGCGGTGCAGCATGTAATTTCGCAAATGCGTAAACGTGATGAGGGCCATTTGCCCTGCGCAAGGCGTGGCGGATTCAGGACGCCAGGACGCGGGTGGTGGGGAAGGTGATTTCGACCAGCGTGCCCTTGCGCGGTTCGCTGGAGATCGCGAATTGCGTGCGGTTGGCTTCCGCCAATGCTTTCGTGAGAGGAAGCCCAAGCCCGGAGCCCGGCGCATCACGGCCATCCGTGGTCACGCGGCGGAACGGCTCCAGCGCATCCTGCAACTGTTCGGCATTCATGCCGATGCCGGTGTCTTTGACGCGCAGTTTCAACTCGCCGCCCGCTGTGACCTGCGCCGAGACGATCACCTGTCCGCCGGGATCGGTGAACTTCAACGCATTGGAGAGAAGGTTCAGCATGATCTGCCGCATCGAGCGGAGATCGGCCACCACATTGGGAAGATCGGCCGGCATCGCCTTGCGCAGCACGACGCGCGCCGCCGTCGCCGCCTCCTGCAGCATCTTCATCGCGTGGTCGGCGACATCCGAAAGGCTCACCGATGTGAAATTCAGTTCGAGCTTGCCCGCCTCAACCTTCGACAAATCCAGCAGGTCGTTGATGAGCGACAGGAGATGGCTGCCGCTGGAATGAATGTCATTCACATAGCCGCGGTATTTCTCGTTCTCGATTTCGCCGAAGCGCTCAAGCCGCATGACCTCCGAAAAGCCCATGATGGCGTTGAGCGGCGTCCGGAGTTCATGGCTGATGCGGGCAAGGAATTCCGATTTCTGGCGGCTCGTCTCCTCGGCGCGCTCCTTGGCTTCGCGCAGTTCCGATTCGGTTTTCTTCCATTGCGTGATGTCGCGCACCACGGCGCAGAAGGCGGCCGGCGATTTGGGCGTGGCGATCTTGCCCACGGTGAGGAACAGCGGCACCGTGCCGCCCTGCTTGACCTCGGCTGAAACCTCGCGCCCGTCATTGAACACGCTGGCAAGCCCCGGCCCCTGAAGGGCGGCCAGATAATCGCGCACCGTCTTGCGGCTGTCGGCGGCGATGAGATCGGTGAAGGGCTTTCCCGCCACCTCGGCGATGCGATAGCCGAAGATCGCTTCCGCCCCGGCGCTGAAACTGTGGATCAGCGCGTGAGAGTCGAGCGTGATGATGCCGTCTGTCGCCGTGTCGAGAATGGCGCGCAGCTCGTCATCGGCTTCCGCGACAGGCGCAGACGCTGGCACCCGTACAGGCATGGGGATGACATCGGCTGTCGGAAGGGGCGGTGGCGGTTCTATAGTTTCAGGCGCAACGGCCTCAGCTTTCGGCGGTGGCGGTTCGGGCTGCGGTGAAGGCGGCACCAGTTGCAGCGAACGCTGGTCGGATTTCCTGAGAATGAATTGTCGTGCCGGGCCGCCGAGCCACGGGATGATGCCCATCTGCACCGATACGGTGATGCTGCGCCCGCCATCGAGATCCACATCGGTGACCGGCAGCGATTGGCCGAGCGGGCCGAAGCGGCCAAGCAGCGCGATGTCGTTGATCGCATCCTCGGCGCTGTCATGCCCCAAGAGCGCGCAGGCGGCGGGATTGGCATAGAGCAGCTTGCCGTCCTTGGCGATCAGCACCGCATCGGCCATGCGATCGAGAGGTATCCGCACCGGATCGGGAATATGCGGCAGCGGGCGGCGCGGCGCGGCGGGCGGCTTGGCTGCCGGCCGGGGCGGCGGAACATCCGCCGTTTCCTGCTTCAACACCTCGCCTAGCTTCTTGAAAGCCTCGGCTTCGCTGTCAGGTGTCGGGGTTACGGGCTCGCTGGAGGGCACATCGTCTGACGCAGTTCCGGTCATCTGCCGCTCCAGCGCGCGGCGCTCGGTCACGTCATCGAGGAGCAGTAGGCCATAGGCGCCGTCATCGCCCGAAACCTGGAAACGGCGCGCGGTGAGCCTGAGATCGCGCTGGCCCAGCCTGACGCCCAGCGTCTGGATTTCACTTACGGTTCCTGCCTGTGCCAGGCGGCTCAGAAGCTGGTCCGAGGCGTCCGCACCCAAAAAACCTGAAAGGCTGGCGCGCTGCGTGCCGCCCAGCAGCAAAAGCGCCGCCGCATTGAGATGACGGAATGCGCCGTCCCGCCCGATCAGGATGGCCGCCGAGGGCAGGAGATCGAAGGCGGAGGCGATTTCGGCTGTCTCGACCTTGTCCGCATCCGCGGCGCTGCGTATGGCGGCGGCAAGCACGCCCGGCCTGCCATCCGGCAGCGCGTGAACCATGCATTTGCAGGCGAGAGGGGCCGTTGCCCCCGACGAGGGAAAATGCAGCAGGCAGTTTTCCACCTGGCCGCGCCGGAGCTTCCGTCCCAATTCGGCAATCCGCTCGACGCCCGGTTCCAGAAAATCGAAGGGCCGGTCGATCAGGTCAAAAAGGGACTGGCCGCCGAAATAGGCGATGCCCGCCCGGTTGGCCCAGACGATCCGCGCCCGCGCGCTGTCCCACAGCCACGCGGCCTCTGGAATGTCACGCAAATCTTCCAGTGTTGGCGTCAACACCTCGGCCACCGGATACCCCACCCTCACAAGTCCCGTGCAGGGCGATGCAAGAACGCCGCCGGGCACCTCTGTGCCAAATTAGACGGATTTGAGCTTTCGCGTCCACCTTTCGTTAACCCTTTGAAACAGCATAAGGGGTGCTGCATTGCAAGATTTATGTTGCAATGCACAATGACCCAACGTATATTGCCTAAACAAGATGCAGGGCAACCAGGCCTGCCGCGAGGAGACCAACAATGGCAAAGAAGGTGAAAACAGACATGAACACAGAAATTCCGGCTGAAGTGACAGCATTTGCCCAGAAGTCCGTCGACCAGGCCCAGGCGGCCTTCGAGAAGGCCAATGACATGGTGCATGGCAATGCCCAGGTGTTTGATGCCGCTGCGAGCGCCTACAAGGCCCGTCTCGCCGACATCCAGCTCAAGGCCATGGAAATCACCCAGATCAACGTGAACTCGGCCTTTGCCTTCGCCCGCAAGCTTTTCGCGGTGAAGGAGCCCACCGAATTCTTCGCCGTCAACCAGGATTTCGCCAAGGCGCAGGCCGAGGCCTTCCAGCGCCAGGCGGCCGAACTCAACGAGCTTTCCGTGCTGCTCGCCAAGGAAACCGTGAAGCCCATGCAGGACGGTTTCTCCAAGACCTTCGGCGACCTCACCAAGTCGATGGCGGCCTGAGAGTCGAAATTTACGGCGCGCGGTCTTCTCCTCCCTGACCGTTCCGCCGGCTGAAGGCCCGTACATGGTACGGGCCTTTTTGTTGTCTTGAATTCCTGCCCGCTTCCCATTAGGAAGCCCGCATTGGATGCAGCTGTAGCTCAGTTGGTTAGAGCACTAGATTGTGGATCTAGGGGTCCCCCGTTCGAGCCGGGGCAGCTGTACCATCCTTCAATCGCCAAAAGAGTCGGGGTTGTTTTGCCGTGGCCGATGCCTCATCTTCGGGGCGGCAGGGCATTGCAATCCCGCGCAATGCGCCGGATCCGGTGACGGATTTTCAGAAATCAGCTCTGCATTGCATTCGGTTGTGCAACAGTTTCATGGTGGAAGATTTGGGTTTGCCGCCGCTTTGGGCCGGATTCGGTCAGAATGCCGCGCCTCTCTCGGGCAAGTCAGCGAATTTCCCACATTTGTGCATTGCAGCGCATTGACAGGGCGCGCTTTTTCATCGGACATTCCTTTCCAAGGCGGGACGGCAAAGATCCCGCTCGTGACAAAGTAAAATCATGAGGAGAGGAAACAGAGATGATCAGGAATGGTTTTTGGCGGTCCGCCGCCTTCGGGGCTGCGATGCTCGCGGCTTCGGTCTTATCGCCGCTGCCCGCGCAAGCCGTCGAGTCGAGCGATCCCATCAAGATCGCGCTGTTCGACTGGACCAGCGTCAACATCAACGCGAAGATCCTGGGCGGCATTCTGGAGCGCATGGGATACACCGTCGAATATCCCACCGCTGACTATCTGTCGTCACTCACCACCGGCCTCACCAACGGCGATCTCACGGTGGGCGTCGAATATTGGGACACGACCGCCGGCGAAGCCATGAAGGCATCGGAGGCCACGGGGCAGACGGAGCGTCTGGGCATGCTTGGCCCCAAAGCCAAGGAGGAATGGTGGTTTCCCGAATATATGAAGGCCAAGTGCCCGGGCCTGCCGAACTGGGAAGCGCTCAAGGATCCCAAATGCGCCGAAGCCTTCTCCACGCCCGAAACGGCCCCCAAGGGCCGCTATCTCGGCGGCCCGGTGACATGGGAAGGATTTGACGACGAGCGCGTGGTGGCGCTGGACCTGCCCTTTACGGTGATCCATGCGGGCACCGACGCTGCCATGTTCGCCGAGCTTGATTCCGCCTATCAGCGCCAGGCGCCGATCATGCTGTGGATCTACTCGCCCCATTGGGCCCCGGCCAAATACAAGGGCGAGTGGGTGCAGTTTCCGGAATATACGCCCGAATGCTACACCGATCCGAAATGGGGCGTGAACCCGGACAAGGCCTATGACTGCGGCAAGCCGCATGGCGAGATATGGAAATTCTCCTGGGGCGGCATGAAGGACAAGTGGCCGGTCGCCTACAAGGTCGCCAAGGCCTATCAGATCGACACCGACGAACTGAACAAGATGTCGGGTGAAGTCGATCTCGACGGCAAATCGATCGATGACGTGGCGAAGGCATGGATCGACGCCAACGAAGCCAAGTGGAAAGCGTGGGCGCAGTAATCTAGTGAGCGCCAAAACGCTGAAAAACGGGCCGGGCGCGGAGGATTCGCGCCCGGTCAAGCTTTCCTGCCGCAATCTGTGGAAGGTGTTCGGGCCGGGCGCGGAAGCGTTCATGGCGGCGCGCGGCGGCGATGCCGCAGCCGCCGACCTTGAACAGGCGCATCTGGTCGGCGCCGTGCGGCGCGCCAGCATCGAGGTTCGGCAAGGCGAGATCTTCATCGTCATGGGGCTTTCGGGGTCCGGCAAGTCGACCTTGGTGCGCTGCCTGTCGCGGCTGATCGAACCCACTGCCGGGGAACTTGCTTTCGACGGCAAGGACTTGCTCAAGGCGACCGAAGCAGAACTGATCGACATCCGCCGCCACAAGATGGGCATGGTATTTCAGCACTTCGCGCTGCTGCCGCATCTGACGGTGATCGAGAATGTCGCCTTTCCGCTGCTGATCCAGGGGGTGGCAAAAGCCGGCCGCGAAACGCGCGCCCAGGCGATGATCGATCTCGTCGGGCTCAAGGGCCGCGAGCGGCGTTTTCCGTCGGAGCTTTCGGGTGGCCAGCAGCAGCGCGTCGGCATCGCCCGCTCGCTGGCGGTCGAACCCGAAATCTGGTTTCTCGACGAGCCCTTCTCGGCGCTCGATCCGCTGATCCGCCGCGAAATGCAGGCCGAACTGCTGCGGCTGCAAAGCGTGCTGCGGAAGACCATCGTATTCATCACCCATGATTTCGACGAGGCGATCCGGCTGGCCGACCGCATTGCCATCATGAAGGACGGCGAGATCATCCAGATCGGCAGCCCCGAGGAACTGGTGATGAATCCCGCCACCGGTTACGTGGCCGAGTTCACGCGCGATGTGAACCGCGCCAAGGTGCTTTCGGCGCGGGCTCTCATGGCGCCGCAATCGCCTGCCGCCAAAACCTATCGCCAGATCGACGCCTCCGCCAAGGTGACGAGCTTTGCCGCCGACATCGTCGTATCGCCCAAGCCCTTCGCGGTCGTCGACAGGAACGGCGGCATCATCGGCGAGATCGCTCCCCAGGCGGTGATCGACCTGCTTTCCGGGCGAAGTGCGGCGGGAGAGGCTGCATGAGCGAGCTGGCGCTCGCCCGGCCTTCATTCCGCGCGGAGCCGCCAGTCCTGCGCTGGCTGGTCGCGCTGGCGGTTGCGGCGGCGGTCATCCTCTATCTGGCGCGCGGCGCGTTGCCCGGTCTTTCGGCCTATCCCGACTGGGCCATCATCCCGTTCAAGGACTGGCTGGGCGCGGCGATGACGTGGATCAAGGTGAATTTCACCTGGGCCACGCGGTCGATCACCGCCATCGTGGCCGTGCCGCTGAATTTCGCTTTCGGGCTTCTGGCGAAGGGATTCAAGATCGGAACCGGGCCTGAAGCCTGGCTGCTGCCGAAGCTGTCCTGGGCCGGCGTCGTCTGCGCCATGGCGCTGGCCGGATGGGTTTATGGCGGCATGAGGCTCGCCCTGCTGTGCGGGCTCGGTTTCCTTGCGCTTGCCCTGTTCAATCTTTGGGAAAGCGCCATGCTCACCCTGGCGCTCATCATCATCTGCGTGCCGATGTGCGTGGCGGCGGGATTGCTGGTGGGCATCTGGGGCTATCGGCAGCCGGCGGTGAACCGCTTCTTCATTTCTCCCGCGCTCGACCTCATGCAGACGATGCCGACCTTTGCCTATCTGATCCCGATGCTGCTGCTGTTCGGATCAAGCCCCGTGTCGGCACTGCTGGCCACCAGCCTGTTCGCCACGCCGCCCATGGTGCGCGCGACCATCCTGGGGCTGAACAAGGTGCCGCAGGAAATCATCGACTTCGCCGACATGACGGGGTGCACCAGGGCGCAGAAGCTGTGGCGGGTGCAGATTCCCTCCGCCAAGCCGTCGCTGATGATCGGCATCAACCAGGTGATCATGCTGGCCCTCAACATGGTGATTGTGGCCTCGATGATCGGCGCGGGCGGCCTGGGGTATGATGTGCTGCTGGCGCTCCGGGCTCTCAAAGTCGGGCAGGCGATGGAAGCGGGGCTTGCCATCGTGGTCATTGCCATCGTGCTGGACCGCCTGAGCCAGGCCATTGCCCGCAAGCGGCCGGAGCCGCCTGTCCGGGGAGGTTTTGCCGCGCGCCACGCCAATCTGCTGCTGGCGCTGGCAATCCTCGCCGTGACGACGCTCGCCGGGCTGGCCGTGCCCGCCCTCGACCAGTTGCCGAAGGCGGCGACGCTGACAACGGCTCCCTACTGGAAAGCCGCGGTTGATTGGATCACCGTCAATTTCTTCGACGCCATCGAGGCGGGGCGGGTTTTCGTTCTGCTCTATTTTCTCAACCCGCTGCGGGCGCTGTTTGAAGGTTTGCCGTGGCTTGGCGTGCTGCTGATCATCGCCGCGCTGGGCTGGCGGCTGGGCGGCATTGGGCTGGCCGCGACGGTAGGTGTGCTGACATTCTTCGCGGCCGCCACCGGGCTCTGGGTGCCGGCCATGCAGACGCTTTATCTGTGCGGCGCTTCGGCGCTGATCGCCTGCCTGCTCGGCATTCCCATCGGCCTGTGGGCTTCGCGCTCGGATAGGGTTGCGGCTGCCGTGAAGCCGGTCATCGACACGCTGCAGACCATACCGTCGTTCTGCTTCATCATTCCGGTGGTGATGCTGTTCCGCGTGGGCGATGTGACGGCGATGATCGCCACAGTTGCCTTCGCCATCGTCCCTGCCATCCGCTACACCAATCACGGCATCCGCGAGGTGCCGGTGCAATTGATCGAGGCGGGACGGGTATCGGGCTGCACGCGCTGGCAGTTGTTCCACCATGTCCAGCTGCCGCTGGCGCTGCCGGAAATCATGCTTGGCATCAACCAGACCATCCTGCTCGCCCTCAGCATGATCATCATCTGCGCCATGATCGGGACGCGCGATCTCGGGCAGGAGGTATTCAAGGCGCTTTCCAAGGCGGATTCCGGCCGGGGCCTCGTAGCGGGGCTGGTGATCGCGTTCATCGGCATCATCGCCGACCGGCTGATCACCGCATGGGTCACCCGCATGCGCGCCAGGCAAGGCGCCGCCGCCTGAGTGAAACGGCCTGCCTGCCTCTATTTATTCTCCGGTTCGCCCGGCTTGAAGGCGGCTTCAACCTCGCTCCGGGTGATGCGGGCGGAAGGATCGCCCGTCTCATTGAGGTTTTGCTCCTCGGTGCCATCGCCCATCATGCCGGGATGGCTGATTTTGGCCTTCGCCTTGCGCATCGAACGGGACGGCGTTTTGCGGGCGGCGGGCTTCTTGGCGGGCACCCGCTTCGGCGCTGCCTTTGCCTTCATGGGTTTCTTCTTTGCCGTGGCTTTGCGGGCGGTGGCTTTCACCGCGCGCTTGGCGCCCGCCCTGGCAGCCGATTTTTTCTTTGCCGCCGGTGTTTTCTTTTTGGCCGCGCTCTTCTTCGCTGCTTTCTTAGCCATTCTTCTCTCCCTGACGTGAGGCGAAAACGATAACACGAATCGCCTGAGTCGAAAGGACAGAAATGAACTTATGTCATCAGGAAAAGTAAGTAAGCCCAAGCTGCCGCGCCCGCTTGAGCGCCTGATGCCCGGCCTCGGCGTTGTCGGTCACGTCATGGAAGAGTTCGAGACCGGCTTTGGCGATACCGCAATAATCCATGATGCCGGTGACGAGCTGCACCCGCATGGCGTCATCGTAGCCGCGCTTCCTGTAGGCTTCGGCGCTGGCTGAGGCGGCGCCGATGAGGAGGGCCCGCGATTGCGGCAGCCTGGCGCTGCCATAGGCCCAGCCATTGTTCCACACCCGGTCGATCCAGCCCTTCGTGGTGGCTGGAAACGACCACCACCAGACGGGAAACACGAAGGCCAGTGCGTCGTTGCGGGCGATCCGCGCCTGTTCCTTCAAAACCTCGGGGCTGTAGATTTTGCGGTCGTCGGCCCAGTCCGGCTCATCCGCCTCGGGCAGGCGGGGATCGAAAGCCTCGGCGCGCAGATCGGCAATCTCCGCCTTGTGCCCGGCGCTTTCGAGCCCCTCTACAAGGTTGTCCAGCATCGCCCCGCAGAAGGATTGCCGCCGGGGATGGTCGAAGACAACCAGAACATTCATTTGCAAAATCCTTCTGACCTTGAAGCTCAAACCACCAGCACGCCCGTATGCTTGGCCTTGTTTTCCGGCTCGACATGGATGGTGATCTGGCAATCCGCGACATTTGCCTTGAGCGCCCGCTCGATGCGGTCGCAGATGTCATGGGCCTCCGTCACCGTGGTCTGCCCGTCGACGACGAGGTGGAAATCGATAAAGGTCACGCGGCCCGCATGGCGGGTGCGGAGATCATGCGCCTCGCGCGCCCCCACCGCCTCCTGCGAAATCGTGTCGCGAATGGTTTTCAGCACATCTTCCGGCACAGCCTCGTCCATCAGGCCGCTGAGCGAGGAGGTCATGACTTTCCAGCCCGACCACAGGATATTGAGGGCGACAAGGGCGGCCAGTGCGGGGTCGAGAATAGCCCAGCCGGTGAGCATGGCCAGCGCCACGCCGATCACCACCCCTACCGAGGAAATGACATCGGAGCGCAAATGATAGCCATCCGCCACCAGGGCGGGCGAGCGCTGCTGCCGCCCGCGGCTGATCAGTACCCAGCACCAGACGGCATTGATGACGCTGGCGGCGCCGTTGATCAGCAGGCCATTGTATGAGGCGGCAAGCACACGCGGCGCGAGGTAGGACTGCCATGCCTCATTGAGAATGAGCAGCGCCGCCACGATGATCATCACGCCTTCCAGCACGGCGCTGAAGAATTCCGCCTTGTGGTGTCCGTAGGGGTGGTTGTCGTCGGCAGGCTGCGCCGCCACCCGGATGGCGATCAGCGCGACAACGGCAGTGACCACATTCACCGTGCTTTCCAGCGCATCCGACAGCAGCGCCACGGAGCCTGTGAGCCGCCATGCCAGGGCCTTGAGGCCCAGCACGATCAGGCCCACGAGAAGGCTTCCGGCGGCAAGCTTGAGAGTGGTGGTCATTGGCACGATCAGTTGTGAAACGGCCTTCTAGCACGGGCCATGCTGCGGCGCACATATTTTAGCGGATTATCAGATGTCGTCGCCGCCCACGGCGCCGCCTTCGTTTTCAAGGCGGTCGATCTGGCGGACAACCGAGCGGGTGAACTTCAGGCGCACGCCAGCCCCGCCGACGCTGTCTTCCGGAATGAACACCGCGCCTGCCGTTGCAAGCGCGGTCTTGAGCGTCTCAACCGTTGCGGCAGTCGCGGCCCCGCCGCCTTCAAATGTCTTGAGCGTGGCAAGGCCGACACCCGATGCGTCTGCCAGCGCCTGCTGGGTGAGATCAACCAGGGCGCGCGCGGCCCTGCATTGTGCGGCGGTGATCATGGAATTGAGCATAGCATGAAAGGCCCCCTTCGCCAGGCCGCGTTGATCGCGTATCTGGATGTCCGGATCATGACCGGATTGGAGTGAAGCATGATTATCGTCACGGGCGGCAGCGGCAAGGTGGGGCGGGCGGCAGTCAAACATCTGATGGAACGGGGATACGACATTGCCTCGATCGATCAGGCGCGGCCTGCGGGCCTGTCCAATCCGCCGAAGCCCACGGATGTGAACTTCACCCGCGCCGACATCACCGATTTCGGCCAGGTGATGGCGGCCTTCTCCGGCATCAATGGGCGGGTGGAAAAGCCGGTGACCGGCATCGTGCATCTGGGCGCCATCGCCTCGCCGGGCGAAGCGCCGGATCATGAGATTTTCGAGGTCAACACCATCTCCACCTATAATGTCTTCGAGGCGGCGCGGCGGCTTGGCATCCGCAATGTCGTATGGGCGTCAAGCGAAACGCTTTACGGCGTGCCCTATCAGGAAGGCCCGGCCTATGTGCCCGTCGATGAGGAAATCACCGAACCGCAATGGTCCTATTCGCTGAGCAAGCTGATGGGCGAGAAGATGGCCGAGCAGTTCGCCCGCTGGGACAAGGCCGCCAAGATCATCGGACTCCGCTTTTCCAATGTGCAGGAAGAAAAGGACTATGCCAATTTTCCATCCTATCAGGCGGATGCGAAAACGCGCCATTTCAACCTGTGGACCTATATCGACGCGCGCGACGCCGCCCAGGCGATCCGCCTGGCGCTTGAATCGAAGGTCACGGGCGCGCATGTCTTTGGCATCGCCAACAGCAATTCGGTGATGACGCGCGGCAATGACGCGCTGCTGGACGAGGTATTCCCCGGCACGCCGCGCAAGCACAAGCTTTTGCCCAATGAATCGCTGATCTCCATCGAGAAGGCGAAGCGGGTGCTGGGCTATAGGCCGGAGTATGACTGGAAGCCTTGAACATCATGGGAACTTTTTCAAAATTGGCGCGTTTTGCAAGGTCTGATTGAAAAAAGCCGGGATTGGCAGGGATGCAGAAAGACAGCCGCCGCTGGGCAATGAGAGCGCATACCGCTCACGCCCATGCGGCATTGGACGCCGGCATTGGCGCGTTTCGCACCCTTGAAGAGTACCAAGCCTATCTCAAATCGGCGGCTGCCTTTCGCATCCCAATTGAAAGGCGGATCACGGCGGCGCCATGGCCCGCTGGTCTGGGCGCATGGCGTCCACGCCTCATCGAAACGGCGCTGTTGGCTGATCTCGCCGATCTTGGGCTTGCAATAGAAGCGGAGATCGCAAACGCCGCTCAGGTTGAAGGCCTCGGGCTGTTCGGAACGCTCTATGTGCTTGAAGGCTCAGCGCTGGGTGCGCAGGTCTTGTACCAGCGCGCGCAGGCGTTGGGACTGTCGGAAACCTATGGCGCGCGGCATCTGGCGGTGCTCGGCAACAATGTCGAAAACTGGCGCGGATTCCTGGAGCATCTAGAACAGGCAGAGCCGTTTGACCTGGCCGCCGCGCTGGAGGCATCCTCGCACACCTTTGCGTTGGCCCAGACGGCCTTCGGAGCCGCCTGAGATGGACGCCACCATCGGCAAAACCGATCTCACCAATTGCGACCGTGAACCCATTCACATTCCCGGCAGCATTCAGCCGCATGGGGCGTTGATCGCCTTCGACGTGAGCTTCACCCAGGCCCTCCGCCATTCCGCCAATGCCCCGCAGATGCTGGCCTTGGCTGGCGCGATCAACGGCGCCCGTGCAGATGAGTTGCTCGGCGGCGAGACCACGCATGCGCTTCGCAATGCCTTGGGCGCGGCGGGCGAGATGTCCCGGCCAGCCCTGCTGTTCAACCGCGCGCTTTCCGGCGGTAACCATTTCGATATCGCCGTTCACCGGCATCAGTCCTCCGTCATTGTCGAGTTTGAACCTGCAGGCAACCCGGCCAACCAGCCCCTGCAGGTGGCGCAGGCGATGATCGACCGCCTGCGCCGCATCGACAATTCGGATCGCCTCATCCAGGCGGCCGCGCGTCTGGTGCGCGGCGTTTTGGGCTACGACCGCGTGATGATCTATCAGTTTGAACGCGATGGCGCGGGCAAGGTCATCGCCGAAATGAAGCGCGGGGATCTTGAGAGTTTTCTCGGCCAGTATTTTCCCGCCAGCGACATTCCCCAGCAGGCGCGGGCGCTCTATCTCAAGAATGCCATCCGCGTCATCTCGTCATCCAGCTATGAACCCATCCCGCTGGTTCCGCAGTTCGATCTGAGCGGCGAGGCACTGGATCTGACCTTTGCGCACCTGCGCAGCGTCTCGCCCATCCACCTTGAGTATCTGCGCAACATGGGCGTTGGCGCCTCGATGTCGATTTCGATCATCGTCGATGGCGAGCTGTGGGGTCTGATCGCCTGCCACCATTATTCGCCCCGCATCCTTCCGATGGCGCTGCGCGCCGCGGCGGAAATGTTCGGCGATTTCTTCTCGCTGCACCTCAATGCCCTGAAGCAGCGCGAGAAGCTTCACGTGGCAACCGAAGCGCGGAGCTATCTCGACCGCGTGCTGAAACTGGCAAGCAGCCAGAACGTCGAGGATGTGCTGATCGAGAACCTTGACCAGATTGGCCACCTCATTCCCAATGACGGCTATGCGCTGTATTTCGGCGGCCGCTGGAAGAGCGCCGGTTCCGCGCCTTCCTCCGCCGACGGGCCGGCGCTGGCGCAGTTCATCGGCACCGTGGCGCAAAACCGCATCTGGGCCACCCATTCCCTCGTCAATCATTATCCGGCGGCGGAAGCCTATTATCAGGATGTCTCGGGCGTGCTCGCCATCCCCCTCTCGCAGACGCCGCGGGATTATCTTTTCTTCTTCCGCAAGGAGCTGGTGCAGACGCTGAACTGGGCGGGCAATCCCGACAAATCCTATACCGCCGGCCCCCTGGGCGACCGCCTGACGCCGCGCAAAAGTTTCGCCATCTGGAAGGAAACGGTGGAGCGCCAGGCGCAGCCCTGGACGGAAAGCGACCGCGAGATTGCCGGTGTCGCGCGCACTTCGCTGGTCGAGGTGGCGCTGCGCCACAATGAACTTCTCGAGCAGGAACGCAGCAAGGCGGATGTGCGCCAACGAATGCTCAATGAGGAACTCAATCACCGCGTCAAGAACATCCTGTCGGTGATCAAGTCGCTGGTCGGCCAGCCCGTGCAGGCGGGGCGAACCATCGAGGATTATGTGTCATCTCTCCGGGGCCGCATTCAGGCATTGAGTTTCGCGCATGACCAGGTGGTGCGCGGCGAAGGCGGGGGTGCGTTGTCGCAACTGGTGAAAGCCGAACTCTCGCCCTACCGCACGAAGCAGAATGAGATTCTGGTCGACGTCGAAAAAGTGTGGATCGACAGCCGCGCCTATTCGGTTCTGGCGCTGGTGCTGCATGAACTGGCCACCAATGCGGCCAAATATGGCTCGCTTTCAACCGCAAGCGGCAAGCTGGCCGTTACATCACATATATCGGAGAACGGCGACTGCCTCATCAGTTGGGTGGAGCGTGGCGGCCCGCCAGTGTCGCCGCCCTCGCGCGAAGGCTTTGGCACGGCATTGCTCGACCGCAGCATTCCCTATGATCTGGGCGGTGAAAGCACGGTGCAGTATTTGCCGGAGGGCTTGAACGCCAGCTTCCGTATTCCCGCCCGTCATGTGCGGCGCAAGCAGGGAGACTCGGATCAGGCTGCTTCCATGCAGGAAAAGACCAGTAGGAATACGCCCCAGGACGTGCCGCTCGACATCAGGCTGTTGCTGCTCGAGGACCAGATGCTGATCGCCATGGATGTTGAGGGCATGCTGGCCGACCGCGGCTTCGCCAATGTAAGCACCGTCAATTCGGCGGCCGAGGCGATGAAACTGATCGACCGCGCGCCGCCCTCGCTCGCCATACTCGATGTCAATCTGGGCGACGGAACATCGCTTGGCGTGGCGGAGCGTTTGCAGAAGCTGAATATCCCCTTCGTCTTCGCCACAGGCTATGGCGATGGCGGCAACATCGCGGCGTCCTTCCCCGTAGTCCCTATCGTCCGCAAACCCTACAGCGCCGATTCGCTGGTGCAGGAATTGCGCCGCGCCTTCGCTGCCGGATCACCGGGGCACTGAGCGCGCCCCGCCCTTGCCGCGCCGCCACCAATTTGCTGACATAACTCCGCCCTCCGCAGGGAGCAGCACATGTGAGCGGGGCTGGAGACGGATCAATGCGGGCTTTGGCATTCCGGCGCTTCGTGGCGGCACTTCTTGCCGTCCTGCTGCTTGCCGCGCCGGGTTTTGCTGATGCTCCCAAGCCTCTGAAGGGCGTCGCCCTCGTCATCGGTGAATCGAAATACCGCGAGCTTCCCGTTCTCGCGAACCCCGCTAATGACGCTGCCGCCATGGCGAGGCTGTTCGGCGATCTGGGTTTTGCCGTTACCAGCGTCACCGACCGCGATGTCAAGCGCCTGAAGCGCGATCTCGCCAATTTCGCCGATGATGCAGCAGGCGCCGATATGGCGGTCATCTATTATTCCGGCCACGGCATCGAGGCGGGCGGTGAAAACTGGCTGGTGCCCGTGGATACCTCGCGTGGCGGCATTCTGGATGCGCAGGAGGCGCTGGTGCCGCTCTCCGACGTGATGGACCAGCTCAAATCCACCGTTCCGCTGACGCTTCTGTTTCTCGATGCCTGCCGGTCCGATCCCTTCCCGCCGCAAACGCAGTTGCGCAAGGGAGGTGCTGTACTGCCCGGCCTCGCCGGTGGCATGGGATTGGGCAAAGGCGTCACCGATGCCGGAAACGCGCCGGCGGCGGAAGGCTTGGGCACCGTCATCGCCTTCGCGGCGGAACCCGGCCATACCGCGCTGGATGGCCCACCCGATGGCAACAGCCCCTATGCGGCGGCCCTTCTCCGCCATTTGGGCGCCAGCACGGGGGCGGAATTCGGCACCGTGATGCGCATGGTGACGGAAGAGGTCTATCTCAAGACGGAAGGCCAGCAACGTCCATGGATGAACGAAACGCTCACAAGGCTGCTCTATTTCGGAGCACCTCAATCAGCGCCTTGGGGCGATGATGGCGCGATCCTCTCGGAACGCCGTCAGGTGCTGCTCACCATCGCCAGCCTTGATGACGGCACGCGAAAGCAGGTGGAACAGGCGGCGAAGATGGACGGCGTGCCGATGGATGCGCTCTATGGCCTCTTGCATGCGCTGGGGGCCGAAGCGCCGAAGGACCCAGCGCAACTGGCCGAGGTCCTGAAGCTGCAGGCCGCAACCATTCAGAAGCGCCTCGCGGCAGCGCAAGCCTTGACAGGGCAGGATGCCGAAGTGGCGCGGCTCACCGCTCTTGCCGACAAGGCGCTGGCCGATGGTGCGGTGCTTGCCAATGTCAGATACATGGAAGAGGCCGACGCGCGGCAGAAGGCCGCCGACGCCGCACTCGACACGGCGGAACAAAATCTGAAGGACCGCCGCATCGCCAGCGCCGAAACGAAGGAGAAGCTGGGGCAGGCCTATGAGTTGAACTTCCAGTTCCCGCAGGCTGCCACGAGCTATGCCGAAGCTTTTGCGCAGGTGGAGAAATGGGATGCGAAGCTCGCCCGCCATTACAAGCGTCTCGAAGGCGATGCGCTGAGCCAATATGGCGAATATGGCGGCAACCGCGCGGCGCTGGATGGCGCAGTGGCGGCATATCAGACGGCGCTGGAACTGGTGCCGCGCGAAAGCGACCCGTCGAAATGGGCGGAACTTCAGAACAATCTCGGCATCGCCTATGAAGTGATCGGCCAGCGCGAAGCGGGAACCGAAAACCTCGAACGCGCCATCGAAGCCTATCAAGCGGCACTTGATGACAATACCCGCGCCCGTGATCCCTCGCTCTGGGCCACCACGCACAATAATCTTGGCGACGTCTTGCAAATTCTCGGTGGCCGCCAACAGGGAACCGCCGCGCTGGAAAACGCGGTTTCAGCCTATGATGCGGCGCTTGAGGTTCACACACGCGAAGCCAATCCGCTGAAATGGGCGATGGTGCAAGCCAACCGCGCCAGTGTGCTGCAGACGCTGGGCGAGCGGCGCGGCGGGACCGACGAACTGTCGCAAGCCTTGGCGGGTGATGTGGCGGCGCTTGGCGTTTACACGCGCGAGGCTGATCCCCTGGCCTGGGCGCGCGTCCAGACCAATCGCGGCAACGCCCTTCGCGTGATCGCCGGGCGCGAAAACAATGCGGAGATGATGCAGCAGGCGGTGGAGGCCAGCCGGCTGGCGCTCTCGGTGCAATCACGCGAGAAGGTGCCGCTGCAATGGGCGCTGTCGCAGAACAATCTGGGGATCGCCTTGGGCAAGCTGGCCGAGATGACCGGCGATCCGCGCTCCTATCCCGATGCCATCACAGCGCTCAGGAACGCGCTGCTCGAACGGAGGCGGGAGCGGGTGCCGCTCGACTGGGCCGCGACGCAAAATAATCTTGGCAACATGCAGACCCGCTTTGCGCTTTATGATCCCGGCGGCAATCATCTGGCGGAGGCAGTCACAGCCTATAGCGCGGCGCTTGAAGTCTGGACGCGCGAAGCTGCTCCGCTCGATTGGGCCAGCACGCAGAACAATCTCGGCAATGCCTATCAGGTGCTCGGAAAAGCCGAGGCGGGAGCGGGCATTCCTGAAGGTATTGATGCCCTGAACAATGCACTGGCCGCCTATCGCGCCGCACTCGAAATCCGCACCCGCCAAGCAGATCCTCTCGGCTGGGCCAATACGCAGAACAATATGGGCTGGACACTCAAATATCTGGGCGAGGCGACGAAGAATGCAAAGCGCATCCGCGAAGGCCGCGCGGCGGTGCTCGCGGCCTGGAACACCTTCAAGGCGCTGGGCTACCGCAACATGGACGCGTCATTTGAGCGGGGATTGATGGCCTTCGACGAAAGTCTGAAAAAACTCGGCCGGTGAATGCAGCGGCGTACGGGGATGATGGGGCTTCGTCCACACTGTCAGGCTGGTCGTGATCACCATCATCGCCAGCAACACCAGGTCGAGCCGCCGCACTTTGCCGGCGGGCGAGGGCTGGCTCGCATAGCCACGCTCCACCGCCTGCCGCGCGACCGGCTTGCCGCGCTGGAAATTGCGCTCGACCTGGAATGGCAGTTTCCCCATGGCCTCCTCCCGCAACACCTTGCGTCCTCACGGGAACTACATCGTCCGAATTGGAGCGATCTTCAATCTCACCATCTGTGGATGGTAAATTACTTTCATTTCATTACATTTTGAAAGTAAAATTGACCTGCGCGTCACGTGAGGCCGCCCGATTTTTCGACAAATGACACAACTTCGTCCACGCCCTTCAGCCGCAGCAGATCGGTGAAGACGAAAGGCCGCGATCCCCGCTGCGCTTTGGCATCGCGTTCCATCACATCGAGATCGGCCATGACATGCGGCGCGAGGTCTGCCTTGTTGATGATGAGCAGGTCAGATTTCGTAATGGCGGGGCCGCCCTTGCGCGGAATTTTCTCGCCCTGGCACACCGAGATCACGTAGAGCGAAATATCCGCGAGATCGGGCGAGAAGGTGGCGGCCAGATTGTCGCCGCCCGATTCGATGAAGATCACATCCAGGCCGGGATGGCGCTTCACCATCTCGTCCACCGCCGCGAGATTGATCGAGGCATCCTCGCGGATGGCGGTGTGCGGGCAGCCGCCGGTTTCAACGCCCATGATGCGGTCTTCCGGCAAAGCCTGCAGCCGGTTGAGGATCAGCGCATCCTCCTTGGTGTAAATGTCATTGGTGATGGCGGCGACGGAATATTTCTCCCGCATCGCCTTGCACAGCTTTTCGGTGAGCGTCGTCTTGCCGGAACCAACCGGCCCGCCGATGCCGACGCGTAAAGGCCCATGGCTCATGTGCGGAACACCCGTGAAGTTTGCGTCTCATGCCGCATCGCCGCCGCATCGGCGAAAAGCGTGATGCTGCCAAGATCATCCAGCGTTGAGGAAGCCGCGCGCTCAGCCGTTGCTGAGATCACCGGCATGAGATCGCGCAACACCTCGAGCCCCGCCGTCTGCCCGATCGGCACCAGCCGCACGGCCACGGAGGTGAGCGCGGCGCAGAAGGCCTGCAGAAACGCCAGCAGCGCGTTCTCCTTTGGAATACCCATCGCATGGCAGGCCACGCCAGCCGCGATGGGATAGGCGATTTCGTCCTCTCCATTGCCCTTCTCCCCTTGCGGGAGAAGGTGCCCGGAGGGCGGATGAGGGGTCGCGCTGATACCTGCCGCCCGCCCCCTCATCCGTCTCGCGCTAACGCGCGATCCACCTTCACCCGCGATGGGAGAGGGCAGAAATACACCCACCGCAATCGAAAATGCCCGCCCCAACTGCGCCGTTTCCAAGTGGCGTTCGCGCGATGAAGCGAGCGCCAGCGCGAGTTCGTTCAACTCCCGTGCATCATCTTCCCAGCAATGGGAAAACAGCACCACATCGTTCCACCCCGACCCGCGGGTGACGAGATCGGAAATCCATTGTTCAAGATCATCCGCTGACTGAACAATATGGTCTTCAATCGCCCATTCAAGCCCGTGGCTATAGGCAAACTGCCCCGTTGGAAAAGCGGGCGACATCCAGTTGAGGAGAAGCAGGAGCTGTCGCGCCTCAATGACCATGGGCATGATAAGCTCCATGTTCCGGCGTGAAGCGTTCGCGCACGGGCTTCACGGCTGCTCCAAGTCCCTCCAGCATGCGGGCGATCACCACGTCCTGCCGGATAAGGATGCGATCATCCCCGATTTGCGCGGCCAGATGCCGGTTGCCGATATGCCAGGCGATCTGAGCCAGATGCTGCGCATCATGCCCGCGCACCTCCATCAAATCCTCGTCCGCCGCCACCACCTCGGCAACGCGGCCGTCTTCCAGCACCAAACGGTCGCCATGCTGAAGCTTCACAGGCTCCGCGAAATCGATCAGCACATCGTTTCCGCCTTCAAGCGTGATCCGCTTGCGGCGGAGATGGCGCTCATCGGCGTCGAGAACCACGCGGTCAAAGAGCGTATCTTCCGGCAAGGCCGCACGGCGGAAGGATGTGACGCGCGCCGCCATCAGAACAGGAAATAGCGCTGCGCCATGGGCAGCACATCGGCAGGTTCGCAGGTGAGAAGTTCACCGTCCGCCCGCACCTCATAGGTTTCGGGATCGACGTCGATCTTGGGCGTGGCGCCGTTATGGATCATCGATGCCTTGGAAATGCCGCCCCGCGTGTTTTCCACCGCCACCATTTTCTTGTTCACACCCAGCTTTTTGTCGAGATCGGCGTCAAGCGCCGCCTGGCTCACGAAGGTGATTGCGGAATTGGTGCGGAGCTTGCCGAAGCTCGCGAACATCGGCCGGTAGTGCACGGGCTGCGGCGTCGGGATCGAGGCATTGGGATCGCCCATGGGGGCTGCCGCGATGGAGCCGCCGAGCAGCACCATTTCCGGCTTCACGCCGAAGAAGGCGGGATTCCACAGCACGAGGTCGGCGCGCTTGCCCACCTCGATGGACCCCACCTCATGCGAGAGCCCATGCGCGATGGCGGGATTGATGGTGTATTTGGCGATATAGCGCTTGACGCGCGCATTATCCGCCGTCCCGTCTCCGGGAAGCGATCCACGCTGCACCTTCATCTTGTGGGCGGTCTGCCAGCAGCGGATGATGATTTCGCCCACGCGCCCCATCGCCTGGCTGTCGGAGGAAATCATCGAGAAGGCGCCCATGTCGTGCAGGATGTCTTCCGCCGCGATTGTTTCCTTGCGGATGCGGCTTTCGGCAAAGGCAATGTCTTCCGGAATCTGCGTGCTCAGATGATGGCACACCATCAGCATGTCGAGATGCTCGGCCACCGTGTTCACCGTATAGGGCCGGGTCGGGTTGGTGGAGGACGGCAGCACATTGGGAAGCGAGGCCACGCGGATGATGTCGGGCGCGTGGCCGCCGCCCGCACCCTCGGTGTGGAAGGTGTGAATGGTGCGCCCCTTGAAGGCGGCGATCGAGGCTTCCACGAAGCCTGACTCGTTCAACGTATCGGTGTGGATCGCCACCTGCACGTCATGCGCGTCCGCCACGGCAAGGCAATTGTCGATTGCCGCCGGCGTCGTGCCCCAGTCTTCATGCAGCTTGAGGCCGCAAGCCCCGGCGAGGATCATTTCTTCCAGCGCCTGCGGAAGAGAGGAATTGCCCTTGCCCATGAAGCCGAGGTTCATCGGGAAGGCATCCGCTGCCTCGATCATCCGCATGGTGTGCCAAGCGCCCGTGCAGGTGGTGGCGAGCGTGCCGTGTGCGGGGCCGGTGCCGCCGCCCAGCATGGTGGTGACGCCCGAATAGAGCGCCTCCTCGATCTGTTGCGGGGCGATGAAATGAATATGACTGTCGATGCCGCCGGCAGTGAGGATTTTTCCCTCGCCCGCGATGATTTCCGTCGATGGCCCGATGATGAGCGTCACGCCCGGCTGGGTGTCGGGGTTACCGGCCTTGCCGATGGCGGAGATGCGCCCGTCGCGCAGGCCAACGTCTGCTTTATAGATTCCGGAATGATCGACGATCAGCGCATTGGTGATGACCGTGTCGAGCGCGCCGGCGGCGCGGCTCATCTGCGACTGGCCCATGCCGTCGCGGATCACCTTGCCGCCGCCGAACTTCACCTCTTCGCCGTAGAGGGTGAAGTCCTTCTCCACTTCGATGAAAAGGTCAGTGTCGGCCAAGCGCACGCGGTCACCCACCGTCGGGCCATACATCTGGGCGTAGATGGCGCGGGAGATTTTTGCCATCAGAGCGCCCCCATGATCTTCTGCTGAAAGCCATAGACACGGCGGAGGCCGCCCAAGGGCACCAGCGTCACCTCGCGGCGCTGTCCCGGCTCGAAACGCACGGCGGTGCCTGCCGCGATGTCGAGCCGCATGCCGCGCGCCTTTGCACGGTCGAAGGCCAGCGCCTCGTTGGTTTCGAAGAAATGATAGTGCGAGCCCACCTGCACCGGACGGTCGCCGGTGTTGGCCACCTCCAGCGTGACGCGCGGAGCGCCCGCATTCAGTTCGATCTCGCCGTCCTGTGTGATGACTTCGCCGGGGATCATGGCTTCACCTGATGGGATGATGGACGGTGACGAGTTTGGTGCCATCGGGGAAGGTCGCCTCCACCTGCACGTCATGGATCATTTCGGCCACGCCTGGCATCACCTGATGGCGGGTGACGACGTAGGCTGCTTCCTCCATGAGATCGGCCACGGCGCGGCCATCGCGTGCGCCCTCCACCACGAAATCGGTGATGAGGGCGATGGCCTCCGGATGGTTCAGCTTCACGCCGCGCTCCAGTCTCCGGCGCGCCACGATGGCCGCCATGGCCACCAGCAGCTTGTCTTTTTCACGCGGTGTAAGCTGCATGAATTTTCCTCAGAATGACCAAACACCGGGCAATCCCGCAGGCCGAGCAAGCGCCGAGAGCGCCGGAATCAGGGCCTTGCGAAGATCGAAACCATCCCGTGCGAGAAGCCTTGCAACCAGCTTGCCAGTCCAGGCACTGGCGCTCCCGGCCTCTCCCACGTTTGCACATAACTGATCGAGATGGCGTTCGGCATCGTCAGCGACGAGAACCACAGTGGCGAAGGCGCGCGCTCCGTTGAGCGTGGCGGCGGAAGCGGGCGGCGGGCCGGAAAAGGCAAGGTCATCTGCGAAGGCCAGCCTGCCGTTCCGGCGGATGCGCCAGCGGTCTCGGAAGGAAACATTCCGCACCGTTTCGCCGCTCGCCTCGCGGCCAAGGATCACGCTTTCTACCGCCAGCAATTCCGCGCCTTCATCGAGATCGGCGGTGATGGTGCGGGCAATGGATGAGCCATCGAACAGGATGGTTTCCTGCGGCAGCCAATGAAGGTGCGCACCCTTTCCGGCATGCAGCGTTACCGAGACGCGCGCTGCATCGCCCAGCGACCGGTAGGCGCGCTCCGCCGCCTGCGTGGTGACGGTCAGCTGCGCCCCGTCCCCCGCCGCGATGTCAAAAGCAAACTCATCGCCGCCCGCAAGGCCGCCGCCGGTGTTGATGAGAATGGCCTCGCGCGAGCCGCGCGGCAGCCGCACCTTGGCCGACCCCGCCTCGCGGATGCGCTCGACGCCATGCATCCCCATGCGCAGCGCCACGGACCCCCGCGCGCGCTGATGCTGGATGGCGGCGCGCGGCGTCACACGATTTTCTTGTAGGCCGACAGCGTGAGGAAGGTCTCGAAATTCTTCGACGTCGACATGATCTTGAAGAGGGCAATCGCCTCTTTGAAGCGGCCCTTGTCATAGAGGGCGGGCGTCACTTCCTCGCGCACCCGCACCATTTCTTCTGCCAGACAATCGTCGAAGAATTTGCGCGTCACCTTCTTGCCGTTCTCGAGCTTCGCGCCGAAGCGCAGCCACTGCCAGATCTGCGAGCGCGAGATTTCAGCGGTCGCCGCATCTTCCATCAGATTGTAGATCGGAACAGCGCCACGCCCGCGAAGCCAGGCTTCGATATATTGCACGCCAACGCGGATGTTTTCGCGGAAGCCTTCTTCGGTTTTCGATCCTTGATGGAGTTCCAGAAGCTCCTTCTGCCCCACCTGCACGTCCTCGCGCGTGACATAGAGCTGGTTGGGCGTCGGCATCATGTCGTTGAAGACCGTCATGGCGACCGGAACAAGATCGGGATGCGCCACCCATGTACCGTCATGGCCGTTCCGCGCCTCGCGCTCCTTGTCGGCCTTCACCTTGTCGAGGGCGATCTCATTCGCCTCCGGATCCTTGCGGTTGGGAATCTGCGCCGCCATGCCGCCCATGGCGAAGCAGCCGCGGCGGTGGCAGGTCTTGACGAGCAGAGCGGAGTAGGCCGCGAGAAACGCCTTGGACATGACGACCTGCGCGCGGTCGGGCAGCACATAGGCCTTGTTGTTCTTGAGCGTCTTGATGAAGGAGAAAATATAATCCCAGCGCCCGCAATTGAGCCCCGCCATGTGATCGCGGAGCTCGAAGATGATCTCGTCCATCTCGAAGGCGGCGGGCAATGTTTCGATCAGCACCGTGGCCTTGATGGTGCCGAGCGGCAGGCCAAGCAGGCTTTGCGCCAGCACGAAGGCCTGATTCCATAACCGCGCCTCGAGATGGCTCTCCATCTTGGGCAGGTAAAAGTAAGGCCCCGAACGCTTGGCGAGCGAAGTTTTTGCATTGTGAAAAACATAGAGGCCGAAATCGAACAGCGCGCCAGACATCGCCTTGCCGTCAACCTTCACATGGGCCTCGTCCAGGTGCCAGCCGCGCGGGCGCACCATCAGAACCGCGGGCTTCTGGCCCAGCGCATAGCGCTTGCCGCTTGCGGGGTCTGTAAACTCCATGTCGCTGGTCCAGCGGTCCATGAGGTTGATCTGTCCCTGGATCATGTTGTCCCAGGTCGGCGAATTCGAATCCTCGAAATCGGTCATGAACACGCGGGCACCCGAGTTCAGCGCATTGATCACCATCTTGCGGTCGGTCGGCCCGGTGATCTCCACCCGCCGGTCCTGAATGTCGGCGGGGATGGGAGCGACTTTCCAGTCACCGGCGCGGATCGCCGCCGTCTCGGGCAGGAAATCGGGAAGTGCCCCCTTGTCAAAGGCCTTGGCGCGCGCCACGCGCCGAGCCAGCAGCGCCTGCCGCTCGGCTTCAAAGGCGCGGTGCAGCGTGGCGAGGAAGGCCAGGGCTTCGGGGCTCAGCACGCGGGCATAGCCGGGTTTCGATTTGCCGGTGATCGTCATGCCCTTGGGCAGCTTCGCCATGTCAGATGGTCTCCGTCGTTGCAAGTTTGTCTGGAATAGGCCCGCCATAGGCCCAGTCAAGCAGTTCAACCGTATGCAGGATGGGCACGCCGAGCTTGGGCGCCAGCTGCGCCATGCAGCCGATGTTGCCGGTGGCGACCGCTTGCGGCTGCGTGGTGGCAATGTTGGCGAGCTTGCGGTCCCGCAGGCGGGAGGCGATGTCGGGCTGCAGGATGTTGTAAGTGCCCGCCGAGCCGCAGCACAGATGGCCCTCCGGCACTTCCGACACGGTGAAGCCCGCGCGGCGCAGAAGTGACAAGGGCTGCCGGGTGATTTTCTGCCCGTGCTGCATCGAGCAGGCAGAATGATAGGTGAGGCGCAGCGTCTGCGCGCCTTGCGGCAGCTCGAGCGTGTCGAGAAATTCTGTGATGTCCTTTGCCTTGGCCGCGATGGCTTTCGCCTTCTCGGCATAGGCCGGATCGAGCCGGAGCATGTGGCCGTAGTCTTTCACCGTCGTCCCGCAGCCCGATGCGGTGATGATGACGGCCTCGACATTGGCGTCCGTCCACTGATCGACGGAGCGGCGCGCCCGCGTCAGCGCGTCATGCTCTTTGCCCATGTGATGGGTGAGCGATCCGCAGCAGGATTCTTCCCCCGACACGACAACCTCGAAGCCCAGCCGCGTGAGCAGGCGGATGGTGGCAGCGTTGATGGCGGGATCCAGTACGCTCTGCACGCAGCCCATCAGCAGCGCCACGCGGCCCCGCGCCTTGCCCTCCGCCGCGTAGGTGCCGGGTGCGCCGAAGCGTTCCGGGCGCGGCAGGTCAGGCGGCACGAGCGATGAGAGCGCATTCACGCGCTTGCCCAACAGCCCGGCAAAAGGTTTGCCCAGCCTGGCGCCGATCAGCGACAGGCGGAACAGCGATGGCCTTGGCATCACAAAAGCCAGAACGCCGCGCAGCAGGCGCTCGAACAGGGGCCGCGTGTAGGTTTCTTCCACATGCGCGCGCGCCTCGTCGATCAGGTGCATGTAGTTCACGCCCGAGGGGCAGGTGGTCATGCAGGAGAGGCAGGAGAGGCAGCGGTCGATATGCCTCACGGTTTCGGGCTTCGCGGCCTCGCCCGATTCCAGCATGTTCTTGATGAGGTAGATGCGGCCCCGCGGGCTGTCGAGTTCGTCACCCAGCAGCACATAGGTGGGGCAGGTGGCGGTGCAGAACCCGCAATGCACGCATTTGCGCAGGATCGTGTTGGACTCTGCGATGCGCGGCAGGCTGAGCTGTTCGGCGGTAAAATTGGTTTGCATCAGCGGGACCTGTCCATGCGGCCGGGATTGAGCAGGCCTTGCGGGTCGAACGACGCCTTGACGCGCGCCGCCAGTGCGGAGAGTGCGGGGGCCTGCGGCTGGAAGACATCGACGTTCGCGCGGATGCCGGGTTCGGCGCGCACCAGCGTCGCATGGCCGGAGGTCAGCGCGCCCCGCACCAGCGCCGCATGCGCATCCTCCGTGGATGGAAGATCGAGCCAGATCAGCCCGCCCGCCCAGTCATAGAACCAGCGCGCATCGGCCTTGGCGGCAATCCCGGCCACGATGGCGGGGGCTTCGGACGGCGTGACGGAGAGCCGCCACATCTGCCGGGGGTCCTTGAAAATCTCGACATCGCGGATCGCAAGCCATCGCGCGCATGATGCTTCCGCATCAATCACCTGCGTGCGCGATGGCATGATCGCCAGCAATTCCTCGCGCCGCTTGTTCACCGAAGGCAAAACGCCTTCCAGCCGCAGCAGCGTGCCCTGGCCCGGCACATGCGCGGCGGCTGAAACCTCGAACGGCGACTGCATGGCAAGGCTCATCGCCTTGACAGCCTCCGCATCGGACAGGCCCTCGATCAGCAGGCTCTGTTCCGTCTCGGGCGCGGGCAGCACCTTCACGATCACCGAGGTCATGGCCATCAGCGTGCCGTAGCTGCCGGTGATGAGCTTGGGGAGATCATAGCCGGTGACATTCTTGACGACGCGCGCACCTGCCTTGACGATGTCACCGCGCCCCGTCACGCCGGAGACGCCGAGAATATGATCGCGCGCTGCTCCGGCCTTCAGGCGGCGTGGCCCTGAGAGATTGCAGGCGATGACGCCGCCCAGCGATCCGCAGTCCGTGCCGAGGAGATGCGAAAGATCGGGCGGTTCGAAGGCCAGTTGCTGCCCGCGCGCCTTGAGCAGCGCATCGATCTCGCGCATCGGCGTGGCAGGACCGGCTTCGAGGATCAGCTCTTCCGGCTCATAGGCGATGATGCCGGAAAAGGCGGAAAGATCGAGCGTATGAGCCGCCTGTACCGGGCGGCCAAGCCCGCGCTTGCTGGCAAGGCCCACGAGTTCGAACGGCCCCGTTGCTTGCGCAATCATATCAGCCAGCTCTTGCGGCGTTGAAGGCGTGAGATGCGCCATCAGAATCTCGGAATGTCCGGAAAGGGCAACGCGCCCGCCTTCACATGCATGCGGCCCAGTTCGGCGCAGCGGTGAAGCGTGGGGAACACCTTGCCGGGATTGAGCAGGCCCTCATCGTCGAAGGCGCATTTCAGGCGCTGCTGCTGCGCGAGGTCGATTTCCGAAAACATTTCCGGCATCAGGTCGCGCTTCTCGATGCCAACGCCGTGTTCGCCCGTCAGCACGCCGCCCACCCGCACGCAGAGTTTGAGAATATCGGCGCCGAATCGCTCGGCGCGGTCGAGCTCATCCGCCTGGTTGGCGTCATAGAGAATGAGCGGATGCAGGTTGCCGTCTCCGGCGTGAAAGACATTGGCCACCCGGAGGCCGTAGAATTTGGAAAGCTCCTCCATGCCGGCCAGAACCTCCGGCAGGCATTTGCGCGGGATGGTGCCGTCCATGCAGAGATAGTCGGGCGAAATGCGCCCCACCGCCGGAAAGGCAGCCTTCCGCCCGGCCCAGAACAGCAGCCGCTCGGCTTCCGATTGCGAGACGCGGAGCGTGGTTGAGCCATTCTTCGCGGCGATGGCCGAGACCGCTTCGATCAGATGATCGACCTCGACCTTGTGCCCGTCGAGTTCGACGATCAGCAGCGCCTCGACATCGCGCGGGTAACCCGCATTGACGAAATCCTCCGCCGCATGGATGGCGGGCCGGTCCATCATTTCCATGCCGCCGGGAATGATGCCGGCCGAAATGATGTCGGCCACGCATTGCCCTGCCTGCTCGCTGGAGGGAAAGCCGACCAGCACGGCGCGCGCTGTCTCGGGTTTTTGCAATATGCGCACCGTCACCTCGGTGACCACGCCGAGCAGGCCTTCCGAACCGGTCATTACACCCAAAAGGTCATAGCCCTCGCTGTCGAGATGCTTGCCGCCCAGCCGGATCACCTCGCCGGTGATCAGCACCATTTCGATGCCCAGCACATTATTGGCGGTGAGGCCGTATTTCAGGCAATGCACGCCGCCGGAATTCTCCGCCACATTGCCGCCGATGGTGCAGGCGATCTGCGAGGAGGGATCGGGCGCGTAATAGAAGCCCTTCGATTCGACCGCTTTGGTGATGGCGAGATTGGTCACCCCCGGCTGCACCACGGCGCAGCGGTTGGCATAGTCGATCTCCAGCACGCGGTTGAACTTGCCCATGCCCAGCAGGATGCCATCGGCCAGCGGCAGCGCGCCGCCGGAAAGCGAGGTGCCGGCACCGCGCGGCACGATCTTGATCTTCTCGCGATGCGCGTATTCGAGGACCGCCGAAACCTCCGCCGTGGTGGAGGGCAGCACCACCGCCAAGGGCATCTGCCGGTAGGCGGTGAGTCCGTCGGTTTCATAGGCACGCATTTCGGCGGGCGTCTCGATCACCCCCTCGCCCGCTACGATCTGCCGCAGTGCCGTGACGATCTCCCGCCTGCGGGCAAGGGTGTTCTCGTCGGGAACAGGCATGGTGAGCATTGATGTCGCAGTCCGGTTGCAGCGCAGAAGGCGTATGGTTTCCGGCAACGATACGGGCGGCACAGCCGCTTGGCAACTTTGGATGATCGGAGACGGAGAATGAAGAAGTCACTGGTGTTGGGAATGATGGCGCTCGCCCTGATGAGCGCCGGGGCGCGGGCCGATGGCGACGCCACGAAAGGCCAGTCGCTGGCCCGCCAATGTCAGGCCTGCCATTCGATGACCGACGCCACCAACAAGGTCGGCCCCAGCCTTCTGGGCGTCTATGGACGGCAGGCCGCCGCTGTGGAAGGCTATGCCTATTCCGATGCCATGAAGGCCTTCGGCGCAACGGGGGCGAAATGGGACGACGCCAACCTCGACAAATATCTGCAAAGCCCGATGGCCTTCATTCCCGGCATCCGCATGGCCTTTGCCGGCCTGAAGAAGCCCGACCAGCGCGCCGACGTCATCGCCTATCTGAAAACGCTCAAGTAGCGCTGCTCAGCCTCGCCTGCCTCGCAGGCCTTTCGCTTACCGCCAAGGCCTGCGGCGATGGCGAGACGGTGCTGTTCGGCTGCGCAACCACGAACGAACAGCGCTTCGTCGGCATCTGCGGTGTCACCGACGAACAGGGCAACACCACCGGCCTTCGCTATGTCTACAGGACCGAGCGCGGCGAGGAACTGTCCTATCCTGAAAACCCGGCGGACTCGCGGAAGCTCCTGTTCTTCTCGCACCGCTTCAAGGCGCATCTCTATGAAGCGAATGTGCGCTTCATGCGCGGCGGCTACACCTATCATGTCTTCTTCCGCGACAATCCGCCCAGCACCGAACCCGATACGGTGACAGGGCCGGATGCGGGTGTGGAGGTGACCGCCAGAAGCGGCAAGCGCGTGGCCCTGATCGAATGCGGCGAACGGCCTGCCTCCTATTTCGATGAGATACGGCGCCTCTCGGCCTGCGATATCAGGAATCCATTGGGTGAGAAGGCCTGCGCCCAAGATGCGCCGGAAGTGCCGTGACGCTGCAGAACCGCGTCGATCCCTGGGGCGCGATCCATGCCGTGCCGGAACGCGGCACGCTGATGGGCAATCGCGGCGGGAAATTTCATCGCGGTGACAAGACGCTGGGCACACGCCGCTGGGCCAGCCGGCACTGGATTGCCTGTGAACTCCACTGGAAAGACCAGCACCACGACCCGATGGGTGATGGCTACACATCGCTGTTCTTCCTTGATGAGGTGACGGCGCTGGCGGCGGGCCACCGCCCCTGCTTCTTTTGCCGCCGCGCCGAAGCGAAAGCGTTTCTCGCAGGCGAAAAAGTCGAAAGCTTCGACAGGCGGCTTCATGCCGAGCGCCTGGCGCCCCGCGGGACGGAAACCTTGGGCGGCCTTCCCGATGGCGTGATGGTGGAGCGCGATGGCCATGCCTTGGCACTCCTGAAGGGCAGGCTGCTGCGCTGGAGCTTTGGCGGCTATGCCGGCGCCATTCCCTGCAATGCCTCCCTGCGCGGAAGGGTTTTGACAGCGCCGTCAATCATCGCCATTTTGCGCCTGGGCTATCAACCGCGCTGGCACGAGTCGGCGCTTAAACTTTAAATGGGGGCGATACATGAAACTTCTGCGTTACGGTCCGAAGGGCAAGGAAAAGCCGGGCCTCGTCGACGGCAATGGCAAGATCCGCGATCTCTCAAGCATCGTGCCCGACATCGCGGGCGAGGCGATTTCGCCCAAAGGGCTGGCGCGGCTGCGCAAGATCAAGCCGGAATCGCTACCCCTCGTGCGCGGCAATCCCCGGATCGGCGCCTGCATCGCCAACCCGCAGAAGTTCATCGCCATCGGCCTCAACTATTCCGACCATGCCGCGGAATCGGGCCTGACCGTGCCGCCCGAGCCCATCCTCTTCACCAAGCACGTGAGCTGCATCTCCGGCCCCAATGACGTGGTGACGCTGCCGCCCAAGTCGAAGAAATCCGACTGGGAGGTGGAGCTTGGCGTCATCATCGGCACCAAGGCCAAGAACATCAAGAAGAAAGACGCCATGGCCCATGTGGCGGGCTACTGCACAGTCAACGACCTGTCGGAACGCGAATTCCAGATCGAGCGCTCCGGCCAGTGGACAAAGGGCAAGAGCTACGACACCTTCGGCCCCATAGGTCCCTGGCTGGTGACCACCGACGAGATCAAGGATCCGCAGAAGCTCAAGATGTGGCTCGATCTCAATGGCGAGCGCGTGCAGGATGGCTCCACCGCCACCATGGTCTATGGCGTGGCGCATATCGTCGCTTATCTCTCGGAATTCTTCACCTTGATGCCGGGCGACATCATCACCACCGGCACGCCCCCCGGCGTCGGCATGGGCATGAAGCCGCCCCGCTACCTCAAACCCGGCGACACCATGCGCATCGGCATTGAAGGCCTGGGCGAACAGCATCAGGCTGTGGTGCGGGACAAGTGATGTAATGGTTCTCCGCGTGCGGGTGCTGGCCGGTGTGCTGCTCCTGCTCGCGGGGTTTTCTGTCTGTGCCTCGGCAGGTGGCGCGCGATTTTTCCCACCCAATGCTCTCGACAGGATCGGTATTGGGTCCGGTGCGTTTGAAGAGGAATGGTATTCGCGCCAACTCACGGCGCTCAGGGAGGCTCCGCTTCTCAATCCTTCTCCAGATCGCGTTCTCTATCGCTTTACGTGGCTTCGCACTTTCCATCACCCGATGGCCTTCACGCTGCTGTTCCGGCCGGACGGAACCTCACGCCTCACGGTCAGGATGGCCAGTGGCGCGGGCGGTTACGACCCCGGCACGCTGAGCCTGGAAAAGACAGTCGAGATCAATTCGGAACTCACACGGAATCTCAGAAAAGGACTGGACAGTCTCGGCTTCTGGGAGATGCAGACGCAACTCCCCAATGCAGACGGCATGGATGGAGCCCAATGGATTCTCGAGGGAAACCAGGACGGCAAATACCATGTCGTCGTGCGCTGGAGCGGCGAGGGTATCCGCATCTGGTGCGCACAACTCATCCTGCTGTCGGGCGTTGATGTGGGTGAAGTTTACTGACCCGCCCGAGGGCATCTCTGAAGGCTGAGCATCGGCCTTTCAACGGCGGCGTGCCAGGCGCACGCCGCTGATCAATCCCGCCAGCGCGCCGAGGATGAGCCCGCCGAGAATCCAATAGGCGACGACGAAACCGGAATAGCCCTCGAAGCTCGAGGTGCTCATCAGCTCCGTCCAGCCGAGGCCGCCCAAGAGGCCAAGCCCGCCGCCGGCGGCGATCCCAAGGATCGTGCCCAAAATCGCCAGTCCGATGGTGCGCCCGGCCGCCATGGCGCGATGCTGACACAGGCACGGGCGGCGGGCCAGCGGCGACAGCACGGTTGCCCCGCTTCCCGCCTTCGCCTAGAAGCCCCCACCATGAGCACTGACAAGCAAAATCGCCCAAAGGCCCGGGTGGCCAAGGGGTTCCGCGACATTGGCGCGGAGGAAATCCGCGGCGTCCGCCAGATGCTAGCGAAGATCCAGACCGTCTATGAGGCCTATGGCTTCGAGCCGGTGGAGCAGCCTTTCATTGAATATACCGATGCGCTGGGCAAATTCCTGCCCGATCAGGATAGGCCCAATGCGGGCGTGTTTTCCTTTCAGGACGATGACGGCCAGTGGCTGTCGCTCCGCTATGACCTGACCGCGCCGCTCGCCCGCTATGTGGCGGAGAACCAGCAGAAGCTGCCCACCCCTTACAGAAGCTACCGGCAGGGCTGGGTGTTCCGCAACGAGAAGCCAGGCCCGGGCCGCTTTCGCCAGTTCATGCAGTTCGACGCCGACACGGTGGGCAGTGCGTCTCCCGCCGCCGATGCCGAAGTGTGCATGATGGCGGCGGATACGATGGAAGCGCTGGGGCTGGAGCGCGGGCAGTATCGGATCAATGTCAATAATCGAAAAATTTTGGACGGCATGATGGAACACATCGGCTTGGTCGAAGAAAGCGATCAGGCTCGACGCCTCACGGTATTGCGTGCTTTGGATAAGCTTGATCGACTGAAGTGGAGCGGAGTTGAAGCTCTCCTCGGTGATGGCCGTACAGATGAAAGTGGAGACCACACACCCGGAGCGCAACTTTCTCCTGTTTCTATAGTGGCCATTCGAGAGCTTATTTGGTTGAAGCAGAGTGGTGACTTAGAAGGAAAATCCAATTCTGCGATTTTGCGGGAATATGGAAAGCTGAGTTTCGGAGCAAATTCCAAATTTGTCGATGGCCTTGCCGAGCTTGGCGATATGGATCGATTGTTTGATGGATCTGGGTATTCTTCTGATCAAATTGCGATTGATCCAAGTATCATTCGCGGCCTCGAATATTACACTGGCCCCGTCTTTGAATGCGAATTACTGATCCCCACCACGGATGAGGATGGCAAGCCCGTGCGCTTCGGCTCGGTCGGCGGTGGCGGGCGGTATGACGATCTGGTCGCGCGCTTCACCGGGCAGCAGGTTCCGGCCACCGGATTTTCGATCGGCGTGTCGCGCCTCTATTCGGCGCTGAAGCTGGTGGGCAAGGCGGAGGAGTTGAACGTCACCGCCCCGGTCGTCGTGCTTGTTCTGGATAAAGACCGGCAGGGCGATTACTGGCGCATGGTGCAGACGCTCCGCACGGAGGGCATCCGCGCCGAAATGTATGTCGGCACCGCCGGCATGAAGGCGCAGATGAAATATGCCGACAAGCGGGGTGCCCCGCTCGTGGTCATTCAGGGCGGCGATGAACAGGCCAAAGGCGAGGTGCAGATCAAGGATTTGCGCCTCGGGTCCGAACTCGCCTCCGGCATCGCATCCCGCGAGGAATATGCCGCCCAGCGTCTCGCGCAGGTGACGGTGAAAGAAGATGAGCTGGTGAGCGCGGTGAAGAAGGCGCTCAGCCTATGAGCCGTGCCCGCTTTTCGCCTTCTCCCCCTGCGGGAGAAGGTGCCCCGAAGGGGATGAGGGGTCGCGCTGAACTCAACCACCCCCTCATCCGGCGCTTCGCGCCACCTTCCCCCGCGAGGGGGGAGGGAAGAAACTGCAATGCCCGGTAAATCACCCACCGAGCGCGCGGCGCTGGAACGGCAGAACGCCACCATCATGGCGGTGTTCGAGCGCGCCGGATTTGATTTCATCGCCCCCGACATCCTGCAGCCCGCCGACATTTTCCTTGAACGCTCTGGCGAGGACATCCGTGCACGGACATTTGTGTTCACCGATCCTTCCGGCGCTGAAATCTGCCTCAGGCCCGATCTCACCGTGCCCGCCTGCCGCTATCATCTGAGCCATGCGGGCGATGCAAGTGCCGAGACGCGCTATTGCTATTGCGGACCCGCTTTCCGCTTTCCCGATGAACGGCTGAGCCCGCAGGAATTCACGCAAGCCGGCCTTGAATGGTTTTCCGCGCCGGATGCCGCCGCTGCCGAAGCGCGCGTGCTGAAGCTGACGATCAGCGCGCTGGAGGCGGCAGGCCTTTCCAAAATGCGCGTCACGCTGGGCGATCTCGGGCTTTTCGCTGCGCTGCTTGATGACACCGACATGCCCGCCCGCTGGCGGCAGCGCCTGCGCCATCATTTCTGGCGGCCGCAGGCCTTCCGTGTCTTGCTGGACAGCTTTTGCGCCGAACGCGCCCTGCGGCGCACCAGCATTTCACCTCTGATCGACCGCCTGGGCGAAACCGATGCCCAGACGCTGGTCGAACTTGAACTCGTCGCCCATAATCTGCCGCTGGTGGGCGGGCGCGATGTGGATGAGATCGCCGCCCGCCTTGAAGCCAAGGCCGCCGACCGCCGCGAAACGCCGCTGGCGCAGGCCAAGGCGGATCGCCTCAATGCCTATCTCGCCGTCACTGGCGAAGCAGCCGCGATCGATGCGCAACTGGCGGGCATTGCCGATGGTCCGCGCTTCACCGCCGCACGCGGGGCCTTTGCCAGGCGCCTGTTCGAGATGGAGGAACTGGGCCTCAATCCGCGCCGCTTCACATTCGCGGCGGGCTTCGGGCGCGAGCTTGAATATTATACCGGCTTCACCTTCCAGATCGATGCCGATACGCCGCATGGGCCCGTGACGGTGGCGGGCGGCGGGCGCTATGATAATCTCCTGTCCGACATGGGCGCCGCCAAGCCCATCCCCGCCGTGGGCTGCGCCATCCACACCGACCGGTTGAAGGCGGTGCTGGCATGAGCACGCTCACCCTTGCCATTCCCTCCAAGGGCCGGTTGATGGACGCCTCCGCCGCACGTCTGGAAAAGGCAGGCTATGGCATCGAGAGGCTGGGATCGGAACGCGGCTATCGCGGCCGTCTGACCGGCGCTGATGAGATCGAAATCGCCTTCCTCTCGGCGTCTGAGATCGCCCAGAACCTGCGTGACGGCAAGATCGACCTCGGCATTACCGGCGAGGATTTGCTGCGCGAGAAGATCGCTCCAGATGATCCGTCGACGGAGCTTCTGGTGCGGCTCGGCTTCGGCCCGGCCAATGTGGTGGTGGCGGTGCCGCAATGCTGGCTTGACGTGGGATCCATGGCCGATCTCGATGAGGTTTCGGAAAGCTTCTATGGCCGTCATGGCCGGAGGCTCCGCGCCGCCACCAAATATCACAATCTCACCCGGAGGTTTTTCGCCGAAAAAGGCGTGACAGGTTATCGCATCGTCGAAAGCCTGGGGGCGACTGAGGGTGCGCCCGCCGCAGGCATCGCCGAAATCATCGTCGACATCACCACCACGGGGTCGACGCTGGCCGCCAATCATTTGAAAATTCTCGATGATGGCGTGATCCTCAAATCCACCGCTGTTCTGGCGGGGCGCTCGGAGGCGGCAGCTGACCCCCGCGTTGCGGCGCTGAAGGCGGCGCTCGCCGCCGTGGTGGATGCCTAATTACGAAACACACGCGCAAGAGTTTCAAATAACTTCCGCACGTTGAAGTGATGGAATCGGCTGCGTCCCGTGTGACGCTCCTCGCGTATTCCCTGTAACCGGACGCACGCTCCTGTGCGCCGGCAAAACCTCCGGGGAGATACGTTCATGACATTCCGCGCCTCATTCGCTGCCGCAGCCTTCGCCGCCCTTCTGGCCTCAAGCGGGCTTTCACCCGTTGCGCACGCACCGTCCGCCGGTGCCGCTGAAATGATGAAAGCCTCCGACCTCCGCGTGGCGCTGAACCAGTTGCTCGCCGAACATGCCGAACTCGCCGCTGATGCGACAGGTGCGGCACTGGGCGGCCGCATGAAGGAGTTCAAGGCTGCCGCTGCGACACTCGATGCCAATTCGCAGGACATCGCCAAGGCCATTGGCTCCGTCTATGGCGATGCGGCGGGCGAGGCCTTCCTGCCCTTGTGGCGCAAGCACATCGGCTTCTTCGTGGATTACACCATGGCCAAGGCCAAGGGCTCCATGAAGGGGCAGAAAAAGGCGGTGGACGATCTGGTGGGCTATGCCGCCGATTTCGCGGCCTTCCTCAACTCCGCCAATCCCAACCTGCCCAAGGATGCCGTTACCGGCCTTGTGAAGATGCACATCCTGAGCCTCAAGGACGTGGTCGATGCGCAGGCCGCGCACAACCAGACGCTCGCCTACCAGAAGATCCGCGAAGCCTCGCATCACATGCAGATGATCGCCGATCCGCTGGCGGAGGCCATCGCCGCGCAGTTCCCCGACAAGTTCGCGATGAATTGATGCGATGAGACGCATCGCGGTTCTCGGCGGCGCGGCTGGCGTGCTGGGCGTTCTGGCTCTTGGCCAGCCCGCCTTCGCCATGGACCAGGCCGCCACCATCAAGCTGTTCCAGTTCCAGCCCGGCAATCTCGAGGTGAAGGTTGGAACCACGGTAACCTGGACCAATGGTGATGACATTGAGCATTCGGTGACATCGGGCGCGCCGGGAAAGGAAAGCAAGGTGTTCGATTCCGGCTTCTTCAAGAAGGGCGGCACTTACAGCTTCACCTTCACGACGCCCGGCACCTACACCTATTTCTGCAAGCGCCACAACAGCATGAAGGCCACGGTGACGGTCATACCGTAGCGTGGTCTCGGGGTGCGACGTGGAGGTTCCCGGGGGAACCTCCGCGCCGCATTCTCTCTTGGCCTTGAGCGAGTGAAGGCGTAAACTGTGATCTCTCATCACGGTTTTCCTCCATGCCCAATTCCGGTTTTTTTGCCCCGAAATCCCTTTCGACCCTGCGTGAAGGCTATAGCCTCTCGCGCCTGCGCGCCGATGCGGTGGCAGGCCTCACCGTTGCCATCGTCGCCCTGCCGCTCTCCATGGCCATTGCCATCGCCTCCCATGCAACGCCTGCGGCGGGGCTTTATACGGCGATCGTCGGCGGCTTCATCATCTCGGCCCTGGGCGGCAGCCGCTTCCAGATCGGTGGCCCGGCGGGCGCCTTCATCGTGCTGCTGGCTTCGATTGTCGACCAGTATGGCTATGACGGGCTGCTGCTGGCCACCATGATGGCGGGCGTGGTGATCTTCGCCATTGGCGCGTTGAGGCTCGGCACTTACATCAAATATGTTCCGCATCCCGTCACGGTCGGGTTCACGGCGGGCATCGCCGTGATCATCTTCGCCAGCCAGATCAAGGACCTTCTGGGCCTCAGCCTGCCGGGGGCGGAGCCCGCGGCGCTGATCCCCAAGATCATCGCGTTGTGGGAAGCGCGGCCCACCCTGAACATCGAGGCAACGGGTATCGCGGTGCTCACCATCGCGCTCATCGTGATCCTGCGCAAGCTGAAGCCGCACTGGCCGGGCTTTCTGATCGCCGTGGTGCTCACCGCAGCGTTGGTGTTTTTCCTGAAACTGGATGTTCAGACCATCCAGTCGAAATTCGGCGGCATCCCGCGCTCGCTGCCGGCCCCGGGGCTGCCCGCCTTCAGCTGGGAAAAATTCCACGCGCTGATCCCCTCGGCCCTGTCGATTGCGCTGCTCGGCAGCATTGAATCGCTGCTCTCCGCCGTGGTGGCCGACAGCATGACCGGCAGGCGTCACCGCTCCAACACGGAGTTGATGGCGCAAGGCATTGCCAATATCGGATCGGCCCTGTTCGGCGGCATCACCGCCACCGGCACCATCGCGCGCACCGCGACGAATATCCGCGCCGGCGGAACGAGCCCCGTCTCTGGCATCCTGCACTCGCTGTTCGTGCTGCTGTTTATGGCCGTGGCAGCGCCGCTGGCCGGCTATATCCCGCTCGCCGCGCTAGCAGGCATTCTGGCCGTCGTCGCCTGGAACATGGCCGAGAAGGCAGAGTTCAAATCGCTCCTCACCTCCACGAGGGGCGATGCGGCGGTGTTGCTCGCCACCTTCGGGCTTACCGTATTCCGCGACTTGACCGAAGGCATCGTGGCGGGCGTCACCATGGGGGCGCTGCTGTTCATGCACCGGATGGCGCAGGCGACGGAGGTCAGGACTCATCACCACACCGCCGATTCCTCCGAGGACGCCGAGGCCGATGCGCTGCTGGCCGACAAGGACATCGTGGTGCATCACATCAACGGCGCGTTCTTCTTCGGCGCCGCCTCGACCGTGGCCGCCACGCTGGAGCGGATCGGCGATCCGCCCAAGGGCTTCATCCTCGACATGGCGCAGGTGCCTTTCGTCGATTACTCCGCCGCCCATTCCCTGCATGGCTTCCTGAAGGTGGCGCACAAGCATGGCGCGGTGGTGTACCTCACCGGCGCTCCCGCCTCCGTCCGCCGCGATCTCATCAAATACGGCATCAGGAAACCTCACGTTCATTACGGCCACACCATTGCCGATTGCGCCAGGGCGATCCGCCACGGCCTTGAAATTGACGCGCAAGACGAATAGCGCTCATTTTGGGTCTAACCGGAGAATCAGGAGTTTCGAATGCCGAACCACAGGCTTTTGGCTGCCAGCATGGCTGCAATCCTCTGCATGACAGGAGGGGCGTGGGCGGCGGCAAGCTGCGGAAACTCCGCCAAGGGCTTCGACGGCTTCATCAAGCAGGTCAAAGCGGAAGCGGCGGCACAGGGAATTTCGGCGCGCGGCATCGCCGCTTTGGATGACGTTTCCTACGATCCCTCGATCATCAAGCGCGACCGTGCGCAAAGCATTTTTTCCCAGAGCTTCCTCGACTTTCAGGCCAAGATGGTGTCGGACAGCCGCATCACCCGCGGCAAGGCGATGATGCAGCAATACAAGCCCATCTTTGATCGCGTGCAGAAGCAGTATGGTGTGCCGGCCCCGGTGATCCTCGCCTTCTGGGCGCTGGAAACGGATTATGGCGGCAACATCGGCGACCTGCCCACCATTCAGTCTCTGGCGACGTTGGCCTGGGATTGCCGCCGCCCCGACAAGTTCCGCCCGCAGCTTCTCTCCGCCCTTGATCTGGTGGGCAAGGGCGACCTTTCCGCCGCCGAGATGCGCGGGGCGTGGGCCGGGGAGATCGGCCAGACGCAATTCCTGCCCAAGGAATATGATGAAACCGCCGTCGATTATGACGGCGACGGGCGGCGCGACCTGCGCAAGAGCATTCCCGATGTGATTGCTTCCAGCGCGGCGCTGCTGATCAAGCATGGCTGGCAGCCGAACCAGCCGTGGCTGCAGGAGGTAAGCGTTCCCGCCGACATGCCGTGGAAAGAAGCCGATATCGCCATTCAGCATCCCCGCTCGCAATGGGCGAAATGGGGCGTGAAGGGCAGCTTCAAGTCAGACAGTTTCCCGGCCTCGCTGCTGCTGCCGATGGGCCGCAAGGGGCCGGCTTTCCTGGCCTATGACAATTTCACCACGGCCTATCTCAAGTGGAATGAAAGCCTCGTCTACTCGACGACCGCCGCCTATCTCGCCACGCGCATCGCGGGCGCGCCGAAATTGTCGCCCGGCAACGGCACGGTGACGCCGCTCACCTATCAGCAGATCATCGAGTTGCAGAAGATTCTGGTGAGCAAGGGCTATGACGTGGGCGACATCGACGGCAAGGCCGGCGCCTCGACGCGCGCGGCGGTGAAGGACATGCAGATCAAAATGGGCCTGCCCGCCGACTCCTATCCCGACGCCGATTTCCTGCGCGCCATCGGCGGTTGATCACTCGTGCCGGAGCGCCTCGATGGGATCGAGGCGCGCCGCCCGCCGTGCCGGAAAATAACCGAACACCACGCCGATCAGGCCTGAGAAGATGAAGGCCAGGGCGATGATGCGGATATCCGCCGCAAAGGGAATGTCCATGCCGAGCGAGGCGGCGCCGGCGATGGCGAGGCCCGTCAGGATGCCGATGATCCCGCCCAGAAGCGACAGGACGATCGACTCGACGAGGAACTGCGTGAGCACCTGGCCTTCCAGCGCGCCGATGGCGAGGCGGATGCCGATCTCGCGCGTGCGCTCTGTCACCGACACCAGCATGATGTTCATGATGCCGATACCGCCGACCAGCAGGCTGACGGCCGCGACCGCGCCCAGTAATCCCGTCATCACCGTGGATGTCGAGGCCAGCGTGCTGGCGATCTGAGTCATGTCGCGCACGGTGAAATTGTCTTCGTCATTGGGGCCGATGCGGCGCTGTTCGCGGAGAATCTGCTCCGCCGCCGCCTGCACATTGGGAATATCGCTCTGCTCGGTGACGGAAATCGAGATCGTTGAGATGCGCGTGTTGCCGGCCAGCCGCCGCTGATAGGTGCGCATCGGCATGATGACGGTTGAATCCTGGTCGCTGCCAAAGGCCGATTGCCCCTTTGGCGCCAGAAGCCCGATGATGAGGCAGGAGAAATTGCCGACGCGCAATTGCTGTCCCACCGGATCAAGCGAGCCGAACAATGTCGTGCGGATGGTTTCGCCCACCACGCAGACCGACGCGCCGGAACGGATTTCGCTGTCACTGAAGGGGCGGCCCTCGGTGAGGGTCCAATCCTGCACCGTGAAGAAATCGGAATCGGTGCCGGTGATCGTCGTCTCGAAATTCTGCGCGCCGAACACCACGACGGCCAATTTCTGCGAGGAGGGCGCAATGCCGCGCACGCCTGTGAGATTGGCCCGGAGCGCGGTGACGTTTTTCTCCTCGAAGGAGCGCGCATCGCTTCCCGTGGGAGGCCCGAAGGTGTTGGCGCCAGGCCTCGCGATCAGCATGTTGCTGCCAAGTGCCGAGAGCGAACTCTGCACCTTCTGAGACGTGCCGGACCCGATGGTGACCATGGCGATCACGGCGGCGACGCCGATCACGATGCCGAGCAGGGTGAGGAAGGAACGGAGCGCATTGCGCGTCACCGACCTGAGCGCCAGCTTGACGGCTTCCCACACCATCAGGCGGCCCTCTTCAATGAGTCGCTTTCGATGCGGCCGTCGAGGAAGTGGATGTTGCGGCCCGCATAGGCGGCCATGTCGGGCTCATGCGTCACCATCACCACGGTGAGACCGTTGGCGGTGTTGAGATGGGTGAGCAGTTCCATGATTTCCTGGCTTCTCGCCGAATCGAGATTGCCGGTCGGCTCGTCGGCGAGGAGAAGCAAAGGATCGGAGACGATGGCGCGGGCAATCGCCACGCGCTGCTGCTGGCCGCCGGAAAGCTGAGCGGGCGTGTGGTCTTCCCGTCCCGCAAGCCCCACTTGCCGGAGTGCTGCGATGGAGCGCTCGCGCCGCTCCTCGCGCGCCATGCCCCGATAGACGAGCGGCAGCTCGACATTTTCAACCGCCGTGGTGCGCGCCAGAAGATTATAGCCCTGGAACACGAAGCCCAGATAGGTGCGCCGGAGCAGCGCCAGCTGGTCGTGGCCGAGGCCCGTCACATCGACGCCGTTGAAGAGATAGCGGCCATGCGTCGGGCGGTCGAGGCAGCCGATGATGTTCATGGCGGTGGATTTGCCGGAACCCGAAGGCCCCATGATCGCCACGAACTCGCTTGGAAAGATATGCAGGTCAACACCAGCCAGCGCGCGCACCAACCCTTCGCCCTCGCCATAGAGGCGCTGGATGCCCTGGAATTCGACGAGAGGAACGTTCCTGTTCACGAGCCGCCCGACTTGGAGGAGACGATCACCTGGTCGCCTTCCTTGAGATCACCGGAAACGATTTCCGTGAGCTGCCCGTTGGTGGCCCCCGTCTTGACGGAGACTGCCTTGGCCTTGCCGTTTTCGAGCACATAGAGCGTTCGCTCGCCATTGGTGATCGGCTTGTTGGCGCTCTTTTCGAAGCGCGGCATGCGTGGCATGAAGATCGAGGTGATGCTGAAGCCCTGGGCTTTTTCGGCTTGTGGCGGCTGGTAGCGCAGAGCCGCATTGGGCACTGTGAGGGCATCGGGAATATCCTGCACCGTGATATTGGCGGTGGCCGTCATGCCGGGACGGAGCGAGAGGTCCTGATTGTCCACCGTGAGGATCGCCGTATAGGTCACCACATTGTCTGTGGTCTGCGGCGAGAACTCGATGGTCTGGATTTCCGCCGGGAAGGCGCGGCCCGGATAGGCGTCCACCGTGAAGGAGGCTTTCTGTCCGGTCTTCACGGAGCCGATGTCGGCCTCGTCTACATTGGCCTCCACCTGCATGCGGCGCAGGTCTTCTGCGAGCGTGAAAAGCACCGGGGCCTGCAACGACGAGGCAACCGTCTGCCCCGGCTCAGCCGAGCGTTTCAGCACGATACCGTCGACGGGCGAGAGGATGCGCGACTTGTCGAGATCGGTCTGCTGCAATTTTACATCGGCTTCCGCCACGGCCGCATCGGCCTTTGCTTCCGCAAGCGCCGCAGTGGCGCGGTCGGCGGCGGCTTTGGCCGTATCGAACACCTGAGCGGAGGACACGCCCTTGTCGCGGAGCGCCTGCGTGCGTGCGAGGGCGACGTTCATTTCTTCGACGGTGGCCTGCGCCGTGGCGACGCGCGCTTGGGCCGAGGCAAGAGAAGCCCTGGTACGCTCGAGCTGCGCCTGCGATTTTACGGTGTCGAGTTCGGCCAGCACATCGCCCTTCTTGACGAGGCTGTTGTTGTCGACGTTCACTACGCGGATAACGCCTGACATCTCACTCGACACATCCACCTGCGTGGTCGGCTGGATATTGCCGGTCGCCTGCACCTGCACCACAAGGTCGGTGCGCTGGGCGGGCTGCGTTGTATAGCTGATGGCCGTTTGCGCCGACTGCCGGTGCTGGTACCACCAGAACCCGCCCGCCAGCAGCGCCAGCGCAACCAGAAGCCAGAGCGCCCGGCGCAGCCACACGCGCCGCCTGTGGGCGCCATTCAGGCCTAAGGCCTTCTCGATCTCCTTCGGTGCCGGAACGGTTTGAATATTCATCTTTCTCGCGCGCAAACGGGTTGACGGGAACAAGACGGGGAATCCCGTCCATTCCGTCGCAATATAGGCGCGAAATGTGGCTGGCAGCAGGGGGCTCTCTGCCGCTATTGTGCCGCAGTCCTTTACACTGATTCACCATGACAACCCTGCAATTCGAAACGGCTCCCGACGGCACGCGCCTTGCCTTTCGCGAGGATGGCGGCCTCAATCCCGCCAAGACCGGCTTCTTCTGGCTCGGCGGATTCAAGTCCGACATGGAGGGCGCCAAAGCGGAAACGCTGGCCGCGCTGGCGCGCGACACACGGCGGCCATCATTCCGTTTCGACTATTCCGGCCACGGCCAGTCAGGCGGGCTCTTTGTCGATGGCACAATCTCGGCCTGGCTCGATCAGGCGCAGCACATGTTCACCCATAAGGCGGGTGGCCGCAGGATCGTCGTTGGATCCAGCATGGGCGGCTGGCTGACGCTGCTGCTGCTGAAACGCCTGCTGGCGGAAGATGTGGCCACCGCCAAACGCATCGCAGGCCTCGTTCTTATCGCGCCCGCCACCGACATGACGCAGGCGCTGATGTGGCCAAGCCTGAGCGAGGACGACAGGGCGAAACTGAAGAAGACCGGCGTCTATCAACGGCCATCGGCCTATGGCGAACCCTATTCCATCACCGCGAAACTGCTGGATGACGGGCAGAAGCATCTGATGATGGCAGAGGGCCTTGCCTGCCCGTGCCCGGTGCGCATTCTGCAGGGTGATGCCGATCCCGATGTCCCGGCGGCTCATGCGGTGAAGACCTTTGGCATGCTGAGAGGAAGCGATGTGACGCTGACGCTGATCAAGGGCGGCGATCACCGCCTGTCGCAGCCGGGCCAGCTGGCGCTGATCCGCGAGACGGTGCTGCGCCTCGCCGAACGCGCCGACGGAATCAGCGTTTGATCTCTTTCGCCAGCGCCGCAAGTCCTTCGCGGTAGGTGGGATAGCGTAGCTTCACGCCGAGCTCGCGCTTGATCCGCGCATTCGAGACGCGCTTCGAATCGGCATAAAAGCTCCGCGCCATCGGCGAAAGCTGGGCCTCCTCGAACGGAATCCCGGGCGGCGGCGGCAGGCCCAGAAGCTCTGCCGCGTATTCAACCACATCCTGCGGCGGGGCGGGGAGATCATCGCAGACATTATAGGCGCGGCCCGGCGCGGGCTTCACCATGGAAGCGCACAGGGTTTCGGCAATGTCATCCACATGGATGCGGCTGAACACCTGGCCTTCCTTCACGATGCGCTTCGCCGTGCCATCGAGAACCGGGAGGAGCTGATTGCGGCCCGGCCCATAAATTCCCGCCAGACGGAAAATCTGAAGCGGCAACCCGGGAATGTTCAGCCATGCCGTTTCGGCGGCGAGCCGCTTGGCGCCACGTTCGGTATTGGGAGTGAGAGGCGTCTCTTCCGTCACCCAATCCCCGCCATGATCGCCATATACGCCGGTGGTGGAGAGATAGCCCACCCACGCGAACTGGCCGGCACGATTTGCAAAATCATCCGTGTGCCGATGAAGAACAGGATCGCCGCCACTATCGGGGGGCACCGAGATGACCACGTGGGTCACGCCGTCAAACATGGCGGACGGCAACGGGGCGCTGCCGTCGAAAACCAGGGTCTTGTAACCCGCCGCCGCAATCGCCGCGGCCCCTTCGGCGCTACGGCTGGTGCCGGTGATTGTCCAGCCCGTGCTCTTCAGCCGTGACGCCAGCGCCTTGCCGGAAAATCCCATGCCGAAGCAGAGCAAATGATTCATGCCGCGCTCCATTCGGCTCTTACATCGGCATCCAGTTCGGTTTCCACAAAGCGGCTTCGCAGGCTTTGCGCATATTGCGCATCGGCGAGCTGACGCGAAGCCCAGACCGCCATGGCCCGCACGACCGGTGCCGGATCACTCAACAAGGGTTCGATAACGGGCAACAGCGAAGGATCGCCACTGTTGCCCGCTGCGATCAGGCAATTGCGGATGAAGCGGTCGCGCCCCGTGCGCTTGATGGGCGAGCCCGAAAACAGTGTCCGGAATTTTGCATCGTCGAGTGCCAAAAGTTCAGACAGGGCAGGCGCCATGAGATCGTCCCGCGCCTTGAGCTTGGCTTCAGAGGCAGTGTGGGCGAACTTGTTCCACGGGCACACCGCCAGGCAATCATCGCAGCCATAGATGCGGTTGCCCATCGGCACGCGGAATTCAGGCGCGATATGCCCCGCATATTCGATGGTCAGATAGGAAATGCAGCGCCGTGCATCGAGGCGGTAGGAGGCGGGGAACGCGTGCGTCGGGCAGATGTCGAGGCAGGCCTGGCAGCTTCCGCAATGATCGCTCTCGGGTTCATCGGGCGCAAGGTCGGCAGTGGTGAGGATGCTGCCGATGAAGAACCATGATCCCAGCCGCCGCGACACGAGATTGGTGTGCTTGCCCTGCCAACCCAGCCCGGCGCGCGCCGCGAGGGGCTTCTCCATCAGGGGCGCTGTATCGACGAACACCTTCACATCCGCTCCCGTTTCATGCGCGAACCACTGGGCCAGCCGCTTCAAGCCGCCTTTCAGGATGTCATGATAATCACGGTTGAGCGCATAGACCGAGATCACGCCCGTGTCCTTGCGCGCAAGCCTCGCCAGCGGATCGGCGTCGGGGCCGTAATTCACCGCCAGCACGATGGCGCTTTTGGCCTCCGCCCACATGGCTTGAGGGTGGATACGGCGGTCTTTCGTGTCATCGAGCCATGTCATTGTGCCGTGATGGCCATCGCCCAGGAATTGATGAAGGCGCTCGCCCTGCGCGGGATCGCCCAGATCGCGGGCCACTCGCACATCGTCAAAGCCTTCGGCGCGGGCGCGGGCGTTCAGGGCCTCGCGGGTGAAGGCCATCGCCTCAGAAATCGAGATCGGGGTAGATGGCGGAGGGCGGAAGCCCGCGCACCTGATCGGCCAGCAGCGTGCGGAACGACGGCCTCGACTTGATGCGCTGATACCAGGATTTGGCGACGGGATAATCCGCCCACGGAATGTCGCCGAAATAATCGACGACCGACAGATGCGCCGCCGCCGCCAGATCGGCGAGGGAGAGGTCTTCGCCCGCCATCCAGATGCGGTGATCGGTGATGTGGCCGATATAATCGAGGTGATTGCGAAGCTGTGTTGCGGCCATGCGCACCCGCCCCATATCAGGCGCGCCGCCGCCATCCTCGCGCCTCAGGAAGCGGCGGATCACCTTTTCAGTGAGAACCGGCTCGGTCACTTCGGCGTAGAATTTGGTGTCGAACCAGCCGACGAGGCGGCGCACTTCGGCGCGCTCATAAACATCGCCGGGAATAAGTTTTGTCTTTTCGCTGCGCGTCTCTTCCAGATATTCGCCGATCGCTTCCACGCCGCAGATCGCCGTGCTGCTGTCTTCCATGAAGATCGGCAGGGTGCCCGCCGGATTGAGCTGGAAGATGTCGGCGGAGGGCGCCCAAGGCTGCTCCTCGATCAGTTCGGCGCCGCCGCCATATTCGGCCAGCGCCAGCCGCATCCGGCGTCCGAAGGGATCGAGGGCGAAGTGGATGAGTGTGGCCATGGTCTCCGGAACATACGCAATGAACTTTTTGTCATGGCCGGAGCGGGGCTTCTGCTTTAATTGCTCCGGGTGAATCCGCCGTATAAAACCCGTTCGCCATTGCAGCAAGCGATTCGCCCCGGAGCACTTCCTTCATGTCTTTCGTGCAGATCATTGTCCTGGCCCTTGTGCAAGGCATCACCGAATTCCTGCCGATCTCCTCCGAGGGCCACAATATTCTGGTCCCCTATCTCACCGGCTGGCCGGATCAGGGCAAGCTCTTCGATGCGATGACCAATTTCGGCACGCTGGGGGCGCTGGTCGTCTATTTCTGGCGTGACGTGCTGTCGATCCTGCACGGCCTTGTGGATGCGGCGCGCGGCCAGCACAGCGCCAGCTCTCGCCTGATGGTGAATGTGGCCATCGCCACCGTGCCCATCGTCATCATCGGCTTCATTCTCGAAGCCACGCATCTCATCGATCATTTCCGCAGCCCCACGCTGATCGCCATCAACGCCATCGTGTTTGGCGCGCTGCTTTACGTGTGCGACGCCTATGGCCTGGCCGTCCGCAAGATGTCGGACATGAACTGGAAGACTTCGTTGATCATCGGTTCGGCGCAGGCGCTGGCCCTGAGCCCCGGCACCAGCCGCTCCGGCATCACCATGACAGCGGGCCGCGGGCTGGGGTTCATCCGCTCGGAAGCGGCGCGCTTCTCATTCCTCTGCGGCATTCCCGCCAATGCGGCAGCATCTTTTTATGTGGTCGGAAAAGCCGTGGCGAAACATGAGCCGATTTCAGCCGCCGCCATTTTTTGCACCATTCTCACGTTTTTCGTGGCGCTCGGGACGATCACCATTCTCATGCAGCTGATCCGCCGCATCAGCTTCCTGCCCTTCGCGGCCTATCGCATCCTCTTGGGCGCGGTGCTGCTGGGGCTGATTTATTCCGGCACGCCCTTGGGCGCGGTGAACTGACCGGCCTTGCGGAAGCGGTAGAGATAGGCGGGCACGATAGCCTCGATGCCGGACGCGGTGATGCCCAGGCCTTCCAGCGTGCGCCGCTCACGCCTTGCCTCTTCGCTCACCACATTGTCTGACCTGAGCGATTGAACCTGGTCCGAGGTGAGCAGCGGCTTGGGCAGCAGGCCCAGCAACATGCCCTGCACCTTGGCCACGGCCCATGGCACCGGGATGAGCAGGCGCTTGCGCTCCACCGTGTCGAGGATGAAGGTCATGAGCTGCTTGAAGCTCAGCACATCCGGGCCGCCCAGCTCATAGGTGCGGCCATCCGGAATGCCACGGTCGAGAAGCCGCACGATCGCCTCGCCCACATCGCCTGCGAAGACCGGCTGGAACAGGGTCTTGCCGCCGCCAATCAGCGGCAGGGCGGGGGCAAAGCGGCTCATGGCGGCAAAGCGGTTGAAGAAATCATCTTCCGGCCCGAACACCACCGAAGGGCGGATGACCATGGTGCCGGGGAAGGCCGCCTTGGCGCGCATCTCACCCTCGGCCTTGGATTTTGCGTAATCGCTGGCGGACTCAGGCGAGGCACCAATCGACGACATCTGGATGAACATCCGTGCACCCGCCGCCTTGGCGGCCTTGGCGGAGGCTTCAGCGCCGAACACATGCACGGCGTCAAAGCTCTGGGCGCCTGCGGAATAGAGCACGCCTGCCAGATTGATGACGGCATAGGCACCCTCGCAGGCGGCGGCGAGTGAGGCGGGATAGCGGACATTGGCCTGCACCGGCATGATCTGCCCCACCGTGCCCAGAGGCTGCAGATGGCCCGCCAGATCAGGCCTCCGGCAGGCAACGCGGATACGGTAGCCCCGGCGGGCAAGGGACCTGACCACATGGCGGCCAACGAACCCTGATCCGCCGATGATGGTGATGAGCCTGTCGGAAGCCTGTTGCGTCACGGGATGCCGTCCTTGTTGCCGGGAATGTCTGGCTTTTAGCCGTGGCCTGCCGCCTTGCAAAGGCGCAAAACGGCGCGGGGTTTGGCCCGGGGTGCCCGCCTTGGGTTGACAATCGAGGGGCCAGCCCCCTATGAGACGCCCCGTTGCCCTGATGGCGGAATTGGTAGACGCACTAGTTTCAGGTACTAGCGATGAGAGTCGTGGAGGTTCGAGTCCTCTTCAGGGCACCAAATACTGTAACGGACGGCAGGGATCATGGCCATCAAGCTCTACAAGGGCGACCTGCCCGCCGGACTGGACCTCGGCCCGGCCGTTGCGATTGACACTGAAACCCTGGGGTTGATCCCGCGCCGCGACAAGCTGTGCCTTGTGCAGCTTTCCTCCGGCGACGGCAATGCGCACCTGGTTCAGGTGGACCGCGCGTCTTACGATTGCCCCAATCTCAAGGCCTTGCTGACTGACCCGAAGGTCATGAAGATTTTCCACTTCGCCCGCTTCGACGTGGCTGTGATGAAGCAATATCTGGAGGTCGACACGGCGCCGCTCTATTGCACCAAACTCGCCTCCAAGCTCACCCGCACCTACACCGACCGCCACGGGCTCAAGGATCTGGTGAAGGAATTGCTGGGCATCGAATTGAACAAGCAGCAGCAGAGCTCCGACTGGGGCGCCCATGTGCTGTCCGATGCCCAGAAGCAATATGCCGCGCAGGACGTGCTTTATCTTCACGAGTTGAAAGCCAGGCTTGACCAGATGCTGGAGCGCGAGGGCAGAACCGCCCTGGCGCGGGCCTGTTTCGATTTCATTCCCGTGCGCGCCGCGCTCGACCTCGGTGGCTGGACCGAGGACGATGTCTTCGCACACTGAAGCAGACACAAGCACGGGCGCTATCCGGCAGGCTGTTCTGCGGGCGCGCATCGCGCCCATTCTCACTTGGATCAGCATCGCCGCTGTGGCGGGGTTTGCCGCCGTCTTCGTGCTGCAGGCGGGCCTGTTTGCCTATCTGGTGCCGGCCACGCCGCCCGCTCCGCCCACTATCGACAATCCGGACAAGATCACCTCGGACAATTCCGTCATTACCGGGCGGGATAGCAAGGACCAGCCCTACAAGGTCACCGCCACCCACGCCTGGCAGGACCCCGCCAACACCTCGATCATCCACATGAAAACCATGAAGGCGGTCCTCAATCAGGCGAATGCCAATCCTTCAACTGTGGTATCAGATACGGCTGTCTATAACAGCGACACCAAACAGGCTGATCTTGCCGGAAACGTCGTGATTGTCCGGGGCGATGGGACGACGGCAAAAATGGACACCGCCAAGGTTTATCTCAAGGAGCAGAAGCTGACCTCGAACGTGCCCGTGGTGGTGACATCGAATGACATGATCGTGCGCGCCAACGGGATGGAAATAACCAATGACGGCGACGATATTCTGTTCTTGAATGGCGTGAAGACGCATTTCGGGGGGCCGCCCGCAAAAGGAGACAGTATCCAATGAGAAGGCAGATTTTATGGGCGCTCCCCGCGCTGGCCCTGCTGGCGCTGCCCGCCTGGCCCGAAACAGCGCCCGCCACGCCCGCAAAAACCACGACGACAACCACCACCACGGACAAGAAGACGAAGCCGGATCTGCCGGTTGATATCGAGTCGGATTCGACGGTCATTCACGACAAGGACAAGATTGCCATCTTCACCGGCCATGTGATCGCCAAGCGGGGCGACACCACGCTCAACGCCGACAAGCTGCAGGTGAAATATTCCGACGCCAAACAGCCCGACGGGACCACCAAGACCCAGGCGGATCATCTGGATTTCAGCGGCAATGTGGTGATCACCAACCCCAAGGAAAAAATCACTGGCGATTCCGGCACCCTCGAGGTGCAGACCAACATTCTCGAAGTGATGGGCAACGTCACGGTGGTGCAGGGCCAGACGGTGCTGAAGGGCCAGCATCTCCATGCCAATCTCGACACCAACCAGATGGAAATGACGGGCGGCCGCGTCAAAGGCAGCTTCGTTCCCAAGTGATCCTCTCGCTTTAGATATATTTAAACCTATTTGGCGGTAACTCAGGTGACGCAGAACGGTGCAGTGACGGCAAGCCATGACGGCCTCGTGGCGGAGGGTCTGACCAAGACCTACAAGCGGAGGCCGGTCGTCAGGGGCGTCTCGCTGTCCGTGAAGCGCGGTGAAGCCGTGGGCCTTCTAGGGCCCAATGGTGCCGGCAAGACGACGGTGTTCTATATGATCATCGGGCTGATTGCCGCCGACGACGGGATGATCGGCCTGGACGGCGCGGATATCACCCACCTGCCCATGTATCAGCGGGCAAGGCTGGGGATCGGATATCTTCCGCAGGAAAGCTCGATTTTCCGCGGCCTCACGGTGGAAGAAAATATTCGCGCCGTGCTTGAACTCGTCGAGTCCAGCAAGTCAAAGCGCGAAAGTCAGTTGCGTGAGTTGCTCGATGAGTTTTCGATCGCCCATATCCGGAATTCGCCGGCTGTTGCGCTCTCTGGGGGCGAACGCCGCCGTGTTGAAATCGCCCGCGCCCTCGCGGCCAATCCCCGCTTCATGCTTCTCGACGAACCCTTCGCCGGAATTGATCCGATTGCGATCGGTGATATTCGCAAGCTGGTGCGACAGCTCACCGCTCGGGGAATCGGGGTGCTTATTACGGATCACAATGTGCGCGAAACCCTCGATCTCATCGACACGGCCCTCATCATCCATGAGGGCAAGGTCCTGACCCAGGGTACGCCAGATGCGATCGTCAACAACGCGGATGTCCGGCGCTATTATCTCGGCGCGGACTTCAGCCTGTAGCATCGTTGCGCGGCCGCCATGGCCCTGAACCAGAGGCTTGAACTCCGGCAAGGCCAGTCGCTGGTCATGACGCCGCAATTGCAGCAGGCAATCAAGCTGCTGCAGATGTCCAACCTCGAACTGCAGGCCTTCGTTGACGGCGAGCTTGAGCGCAATCCGCTGCTCGAACGCGACGAACGCGGCGAGGTGCGCGAAAAGCCGGAAGCGACGGAGCGGTCGCAGGACCGCCCCGACATGGTGCAGGAGCTGAGCGCGGGCGGCGCCGCCGAAGAGCGCATGAAGACGCTCGATACCGATCTCGACAATGTCTACACCCATGAGGCGCGCGCCGACGTGGAAAGCCGGAGTGCCGCGCCGGGGCCGACCGATTCCGGCTGGTCATCCTTCCGGCCGGCGGGCGGTATATCCCTCGACAATGACGAGATGGATTTCGCCGCCACGCTGACCAGGCCCGAAACCCTGTCCGAGCATCTGGAAAACCAGTTGAACCTCTCGCTCTCCGATCCGGTGGACCGGCTGATCGGCCAGCACCTCGTCGGCATGGTCAATGAGGCGGGCTACCTCACGGGCGATCTGCCGGGCGTGGCGGAAACACTGGGCACCGATGAAGCCCATATCCTTCGCGTGCTGGCGATTCTGCAGGGCTTCGACCCGCCGGGCGTATTCGCCCGCGATCTCAAGGAATGCTTGGCGCTGCAACTTCGCGAGGCCAACCGCTACGATCCCGCCATGGCCAGGCTGATCGACAATCTGGAACTTTTGGCCAAACGTGATTATGCGGCGCTCAAATCGCTATGCAAGGTGGATGCCGATGACCTCCGCGACATGGTGGCGGAACTCAAGCATCTCAATCCCAAGCCCGGCCATGCCTTTGGCTCGGAGCCGGTGCAGCCGGTCATTCCCGATGTCAGCGTCAGGGCAGCGCCGGATGGATCATGGCTCGTTGAACTCAACACCGACACGCTGCCGCGCGTGCTCATCAACAATCAATACCTCGCCACCGTGTCGAAATCCGCCGCGCGCAGCGAGGACAAGCTCTATCTCTCGGAGTGCCAGGCCAACGCCACATGGCTGGTGAAAAGCCTCGACCAGCGCGCCAAGACGATCCTCAAGGTGGCGCGCGAGATCGTGCGCCAGCAGGATGCCTTTCTGGTGCTGGGCGTCCAGCATCTCCGGCCAATCAATCTGAAGACGGTAGCGGAAGCCATCGAGATGCACGAATCAACCGTGAGCCGGGTCACGTCGAACAAATACATGGCGACTCCACGCGGCATCTTTGAGATGAAATATTTCTTCACGACAGCCATCGCGAGCTCCGATTCGGAGGGTGACGCGCATTCGGCGGAAGCGGTGCGCCACCGGATCAAGGAGATGATCGCGGGCGAGGGGAGCGATATCCTTTCGGACGATACGATTGTCGAAAAACTGAAAGACGCAGGCGTTGAAATTGCCCGCCGGACAGTTGCCAAATATCGGGAATCGTTGGGAATTCAATCTTCCGTGCAGCGCCGCAGAGAATCCCGGGCGGCCTCCGCCAAGGGCCGTTGACAGCGCGTAAGGCCGCGACTAGGTTCCGCCCGCTTCGGCGCGCAGGAGGGATCGCCCAATCTGCAAAAGAGAATGCGCGAAGCGGTTGCAACGGGCGAGACCGTATCACGTGACAGCCGGTTGACGTTTGGTTTGGGAGCGCCCACCTTGTGGTGAGGCGAAACAAGGATTTTGCCCGCGATGCAAATCAAGATCACCGGGAAGAACCTCGATATCGGTGACGCGCTGCGCAGCCATGTCGAGGAGCGCCTGTCAGGGCTTCAGCAGAAATATTTCGAAGGCACGGTGCGCGGCCATGTGACCGTGGAGAAGCAGCGCGCCGCCTTCAATTCCGACATCACGCTGCATCTGGCCACCGGCCTCGTGCTGCAGGCGCATGGATCGGCCGCCGAAGCGCATCCCGCCTTTGATGGCGCCGCCCAGCATCTGGAAAAGCAGCTCAAGCGCTATAAGCAGCGCCTCAAGGATCATCACAAGACGCGGCGCGAGCCTGTGAGGCAGATGGAAGCCGCGAGCTATGTCATCAGCCCCGCCGCCGATGTCGAGGTTGAACCTTCCGACCTCAATCCGGTTGTCGTCGCCGAGGCCGCAACCAGCGTGCCGGAGCTGACGGTGGGAGAGGCGGTGATGCAGCTTGATATTTCCAGCGTTCCCTTCGTGCTGTTCCGCAACAGCGGCCACGGAGACCTGAATGTCGTGTATCGCAGGCAGGATGGCAACATCGGCTGGGTAGATGCCAAGACGGCCGCAACGTGAACGCGCTCGCGCAGGGTGAATGCCCATGAATCTTGATGATCTCGTCGATGCCCAATCGGTGCTGGCCAATGTCAAGGCGCCGAACAAGAAGCAATTGCTGCAGGATTTGTCGCAGGCGCTGGCAAAACGCGTGGCGATTGATCATCGCATCATCTACGAAACCCTGTTGCAGCGCGAGAAGCTGGGATCGACTGGCATCGGCCAGGGCATTGCCATCCCGCACGGCAAGATTGCCACGCTGGGCCGCGTTTACGGGCTGTTCGCCAAGCTGGCGCAGCCCATCGATTTCGACGCGGTGGATGGACAGCCGGTTGATCTGGTGTTTGTTCTGCTGGCGCCTGATCACGCCGGTGCCGATCATCTGAAAGCCCTGGCGCGCATCTCCCGCATGCTCCGTGATCCGCAGGTTGTCGCCAAGCTGCGCGGCACGGAAACGGCGGAGGGGCTTTACGCCATCCTGACCGAGCCAACGGGATCGCCCTCAGCCTCCGCCGCCTGAAACGAAAATGGCCGGGATTGCTCCCGGCCATGATTAATCTCATTGATCGAAAGATCAGTGCAGGCTCATTGCCATGAGTTCATGCTCGAAGGCGCTTCCGGCGGCAGCCTCGCGCGTGCCGGAAATCGAGATCGGCGTGCCATCGGCGGCATAGAGGCAATAGAGCTTGGCCGTGGGGTTCACCTTGGCCTCGTCGCCCAGCATGCGGATGGCGTCCTTGCCTTCGATCTCGCGGATATAGGCAAGGGCGCCACCGCCCAGCCCTGCGAAATCCTCCGGCGACATTGCAACGATCTTCTTTTCCAATTCAGTGTTCATGGAATTATCCTCCAATCTCGATACGGCGCACCAGCCGTTTGGGTTCCAGTTTTTCGAGGCCGATCTCCAGAAGGCCATTTGTTAGCCTGGCACCGCGCACTTCCATGCCGTCAGCCAGCACGAAGCTTCTGGCGAATTGGCGGGCGGCAATGCCGCGATGCAGGTAGTCCCGTCCGTCGCCATCGTTCTGGCGGCCACGGATCACCAGCTGGTTTTCCTCGATGGTAATGTCGATCTCGTCGCGCGCAAATCCGGCGACCGCGAGGGTGATGCGAAGCCGTTCGGCCTCGCCCTCGGCGCGCGGCAGGCGCTCGATATTATAGGGCGGATATCCGTCACCGGATGTCTTGCTGGCGCGGTCGAGCATGCGTTCAAGCTCGTCGAAGCCCAGCAGCAGAGGAGATGAAAAAACCGAAAGTCGTGTCATGTCTTTGCCCTTGTGAAAGCAGCACCCGGATTGACGGCCCATCTGGCACCACTGCTCCGGTTCCGGCTAATATGAAAACCGCAAGGCTGGGTTTCAAGGGTGGAGCATGATTGGCGTTAAGGGGCGGGTTGCCCTGGTTACGGGGGCGGGAAGCCCGGACGGGATCGGATTCGCCGCAGCAAAGGCGCTGGCGGAGGCAGGCGCGCGCGTGGCGGTCACATCGACCACCAGCCGCATCCTCCAGCGCGCCGCCGAACTGGGCTGTGCGCACAAGGGATATACAGCGGACTTGACTGGCGCGGATGCCGCGCAGCATCTGGTTGACGGTGTGCGCAGGGATTTTGGCCGTGTCGATATCCTGGTGAACAATGCCGGGATGATCCAGACTGGCCGCAAGAGTGTCGCCTCGCGCGTCGAGAAAATTTCCGACGCAGAATGGCAGGAGCATCTCAGCCTCAACCTCACCACGGCGTTCAACATGATTCGCGCCAGCCTGCCCTCCATGCAGCGGCGGCGATATGGGCGGATCGTCAATGTCTCCTCGGTGACGGGCCCTCTGGTCACCAACCCGCGTAGCGGTGGCTATTCCGCAGCGAAGGCCGGCATGGCGGGGCTGACGCGCACCGTCGCCATCGAGAATGCCTCACGCAACATCACCTGCAACGCGGTATTGCCGGGATGGATCGCCACGGCATCCCAGACCAAGCCTGAAGTTCGCGCTGGCAAGGCAACGCCGGCGGGCCGGTCCGGCACGCCGGACGAGGTGGCCGCGGCGATCCTGTTCCTTGCCGGCACGGAGGCAAGCTATGTGACGGGCACGACACTCGTGGTGGATGGCGGCAACTCCATCGCCGAATACAAGGGTGCGCCTGATGGCTGGTACTGATGACTGGTCTGGCAAGACGGTGCTGATCGTTGGTGGCGCCGGTGGCATGGGTCGCGCCGCGGCTGCGGAATTCCACGCGCTTGGCGCCAATATCGCCATTGCTGATTTGCGGCCCACGGATTTTCCTTCTGACCACCTTGCGATCACCGGTGACGTCGCGAGGATTCAGGACTGTGCCCGCATGGTGTCTGAGACGGTTTCGCGATTTGGCCGTCTTGACGTGTTGGTCAACGCGGCTGGCGTATGGGTTGAGGGCGGCAGCGCGGAAATGACCGAGGCGCAATGGGACAGGACGCTGGACATCAACCTCAAGGGCACATTTTTTACCTGCCGTTATGCCATTCCCGAACTGGAGAAAACCGAAGGCCAGATTATCAATATCGCCTCTGACGCCGGCCTCATGGGCAATGCCGGGGCGGCCATCTATTGCGCATCGAAAGGCGGCGTTGTGCTGCTCACCAAGGCGATGGCCCTCGAACTTGCGCCAAAAGGCATCCGTGTCAACGCGATCTGTCCCTGCGATGTTGAAACGCCGATGCTGCAGTACCAGGCCAAAGCCTTTGGCGGCGGTGATCCGGAAGGCTATCTGGCGCGCCTGCGTGCTATTTATCCACAAGGCGCGCGCACACGCTTCGCGGCGCCGGAGGAAATCGCCGCCTTTATCGTCATGGTCGCCTCGCCGCGCTTGAAGCCGGTGACTGGCGCGGCGCTCCAGATTGATTTCGCGACCACAGCGGGGAAGTGACGTTCCAACGCTTGACGGCGGCAAAGCCATTTGATCAAGTGATAAAAATTGCCGTGCCGCCCATGTCAGCGGTGGGCGGGAGCGTGATGGGACAATCAGGGAGGTTTTCATGAAGAGACGTACATTATTGGCCGCCACCGCCGCCTTTGCGATGATGGCAGGGCTTGCTCATGCGGCGGACGACAAACCCGCCATCGTGTTCGACATTGGCGGCAAGTTCGACAAATCGTTCAATGAGTCGATGTATAACGGCGCCCAGAAGTTCAAGACCGAGACGGGCATTGCCTATGGCGAATTCGAAATCGCCAATGAGGCGCAGCGCGAACAGGCGATCCGCAACTTCGCCGACCAGGGCTATAGCCCGATCATCGCGGCGGGCTTTGCCCAGGCTGCGGCGGTGGAAAAGGTCGCCAAGGAATATCCGGACCTCAAATTCGCCATCGTCGACATGGTCGTCGATCTGCCGAACGTGCAGTCCATCGTGTTCAAGGAGCATGAGGGCAGCTATCTCGTTGGCATGCTGGCGGGCATGGCGTCGAAGACCGGCAAGGTCGGCTTCGTCGGCGGCATGGACATTCCGCTGATTCGCAAATTCGGCTGCGGCTACGTGCAGGGTGTCAAGGCGGCGAAGCCGGACGCCACGGTGTTCCAGAACATGACGGGCGATACGGGCGCGGCCTGGAACGATCCCGTCAAGGGCGGCGAAATCACCAAGGGCCAGATGGCGCAGGGCGCGGACGTTGTTTACGCGGCGGCGGGCGCCACGGGCCTAGGCGTGCTGCAGGCGGCGGCCGATGGCGGCGCGCTGTCGATCGGCGTTGACGCCAACCAGAACTACCTTCATCCCGGCAAGGTTCTGACCTCGATGGTGAAGCGCGTCGATGTCGCCGTCTACAATGTCATGAAGTCGGGCAAGGACGGCACTTTCAAGCCGGGCATCCAGGCGCTGGGCCTCGCGGAAGATGGTGTGGGCTATGCCATGGACGACAACAACAAGCCGCTGATCACAGCCGAAATGCTGGCGGCGGTGGAAAAGGCGAAAGCTGACATCATTGCGGGCACCATCAAGGTGCATGACTACATGGACGACAACAAGTGCCCGGTTGAATAAGCAGGGCACGACGACTCTCCCGCCGCGAGCGGGAGAGGAAAGGGGCCCGTGCGCAAGCATGGGACGGGTGAGGGGACGGCAGACGAACATGACCTTCACCTCCCCATGGTTGCGCAATGGGTCCCTTTCTCATCCCCGCCGGGGTGAGGCATACAGGCGTCACGGATGACCGCGGCAATCGAACTGATCGGCATCGACAAGCGTTTTGGCGCCGTTCACGCCAACAAGGATGTGACGCTGGCCATCGGCCAGGGCTCGATCCACGGCATCATCGGCGAAAATGGCGCCGGCAAATCCACGCTGATGTCGATTCTGTTTGGCTTCTACCAGGCTGATAAGGGGGAAATCCGGATCAAGGGCCAGCCGGTGCGCATCCGGTCCTCATCGGACGCGATTGCCCATGGCATCGGCATGGTGCACCAGCATTTCATGCTGGTGCAGCCGTTCACCGTGCTCGAAAATGTGGTGCTGGGCGCGGAAGGCGGCGCGCTGATCGGCCCTGCTTTGGCCAAGGCGCGCGCCGAACTGACGCGCCTCGCCAAGGAATATGAGCTGGACGTCGATCCCGACGCGATTGTCGGCGAACTTCCCGTGGGCCTGCAGCAGCGGGTGGAAATCCTGAAAGCGCTCTTCAAGGGCGCGGACGTTCTGATCCTCGATGAGCCCACGGGCGTTTTGACGCCGGATGAGGCGGATCACCTCTTCCGGATTCTCCGTACACTGAGGGATGAGGGAAAGACCGTCATCCTCATCACCCACAAGCTGCGCGAGATCATGGCCATCACAGATCACGTCTCGGTCATGCGGCGGGGCGAACTGGTGGCGACGAAAGAAACCAAAAATACGAATGTTGGCGAACTGGCCGAACTCATGGTGGGCCGCCGCGTGCTGCTGCGGGTGGAAAAGGGGCCAGCGAAGCCCGGTGCGGTGGCGCTGGAGGTCAAGAACCTCACCTGGAAAGACAAGCAGGGCGTGGCGCGGGTGGACAATGTCTCCTTCACCGTGCGCTCGGGTGAAATTGTCGGCATCGCCGGCGTGTCGGGCAACGGACAGTCTGAATTGCTCGATCTGGTGGCCGGCATCACCAAGCCCACATCGGGCGAGATCATCTTTGAAAACAAGGTATGCGGGCCCACCTGCGATCCGCGCTATCTCCGGCAGGAAGGCCTGGCCCACGTGCCGGAAGACCGCCAGCACCGCGGCCTCATCACCTCCTTCGACGCATCCGAATCGGCGATCCTCGGCTGGCACTATGAAGAATCGCTCGGCAAGGGCTTCCGCCTCGACCGCGACAAGGTGGTGGAGCGCTGCCGTTCGGAAATGAACGAGTTCGACGTGCGCCCGTCCGATCCCTATCTGAAGAGCGCCAAATTTTCCGGCGGCAACCAGCAGAAGATCATCCTGGCGCGCGAGATCGAACGCGATCCCGATCTCCTGATCGTCGGCCAGCCGACGCGCGGCGTCGACATTGGCGCCATCGAATTCATTCACCGCCGCCTCATCGAATTGCGCGATCAGGGCAAGGCCATCCTGTTGGTGTCGGTGGAGCTTGATGAAATCCGCGCCCTCTCCGACCGCATCCCCGTCATGTTCGCGGGCCGCATCATGGGTGAGCGCGACGCCAGCACGGATGAACGCGAACTTGGACTGCTGATGGCTGGTGTCACGAAGGAAGCTGCGTGATGGCCAACCAAAGGGGCGAACTTCCGGCCTGGGTCGATATGGGATTGATCCCGCTGCTCAACCTGCTGATCGCGCTGCTGGTGGCGGGTCTCGTCGTTATCATCATCGGCGAGAACCCCATTGATGCGCTGTGGATCATGCTGAAAGGCGCGTTGGGCTCGATCAAGGGCTGGGGTTATCTGCTCTACTATGCCACCAACTTCATTTTCACCGGGCTGGCCGTGGCGGTGGCTTTCCACGCCGGGCTGTTCAACATCGGCGGCGAGGGGCAGGCCTATATCGGCGGGCTGGGCGCGGCCATCGTCGGCCTTGGCCTTGGCTTCATGCCGTGGTTCATCGTCATCCCGCTGGCTATCATTGCCTGCGCCGTATTCGGTGCGCTGTGGGGCTTCATCCCTGGCTATCTTCAGGCCAAGCGTGACAGCCACATCGTGATCACCACGATCATGTTCAACTATATCGCCGCCAGCCTCATCCAGTATCTCATCAACTACTGGTTCCGCCCGCTGGGCCGCATGGCGATGGAAAGCCGCGAGATCGACGCCGCCTATATCCCGAGCTTCCGCGAGATCGCCCGCGATCTGTTCGGCGTCAGGCTCGCCTCATCGCCATTGAATCCCACCGTATTCCTCGCCTTCTTCGCGGCATGGGCTGTTTGGTATCTGCTGTGGCGCACCAAGCTGGGTTACGAAATCCGCGCCGTGGGGGCGAATGTCGAGGCGGCCATCTATGCCGGGATCGACGTCAAGCGCATCATCATCATCGCCATGGTGATCTCGGGCGGGCTTGCCGGGCTTCTGGCCGCCAATGAAATCCTCGGCGTGCAGCACCGCCTGCTGCTTGAGTTCGTGGGCGGCGCCGGTTTCGTCGGCATTGCCGTGGCGCTGATGGGCCGCTCGCATCCCTTCGGCATCGTGCTGGCCTCGCTGCTGTTCGGCGTGCTTTATCAGGGTGGCTCCGAACTCTCCTTCGCGCGGCCCGCCATTAACCGCGACATGATCGTGGTGGTGCAAGGCCTCGTCATCCTGTTCATGGGCGCGTTGGAACAAACCTTCCGCCCGGCCCTCACGCGCTACTTCACGCAGAGCGGGGAGTGACGCGATGGATTTGCCGCTCATAAATGAAATTCTTGCCTCTACCATCCGGCTCTCGGTGCCGCTGATCCTCGCCTGCCTGGCGGGCCTGTGGTCGGAGCGGTCGGGCGTTGTGGACATTGGCCTTGAAGGCAAGATGCTGGCGGCGGCTTTCGCGGCGGCCAGCGTGGCGGCCGTCACCAATTCAGCCTGGGCGGGCCTTGCAGCGGCGATTGCCGTCTCGCTCGCCTTCTCGCTGGTGCATGGCTATGCCTCGATCAGCCAGCGCGGCAATCAGGTGGTGTCGGGCGTTGCCATCAACATGCTGGCGGCGGGCCTCGCGGTGGTGCTGGGCAACAAATGGTTTGGCGAAGGCGGGCGCACGCCATCGCTTGGCCCTGATGCGCGCTTCATGCCCATCGACATTCCCGGCCTGTCGGATCTCTATGATGTGCCGGTGCTGGGCACCTTGGCGCATATCGTTTCCGGCCATTCCATTCTTGCTTATCTGGCTTTTGCGCTGGTGCCGCTCACGGCCTGGGCGCTGTCGCGCACCCGCTTCGGATTGCGCTTGCGCGCCGTGGGTGAAAATCCGCAGGCCGTCGATACGGCAGGCATCTCGGTGGCGGGCCTGCGTTATCGCGCCGTGCTGATTGCCGGCGTTCTCTGCGGCATCGCGGGAGCGTTCATTTCAACATCCCTTTCGGCGGGCTTCGTGCGCGACATGACGGCGGGGCGCGGCTTCATGGCGCTGGCCGCCCTGATCTTCGCCAACTGGCGGGCATGGCCCGCGCTCTATGCCTGTCTTCTCTTCGGATTCTTGCAGGCCGCGGGCACGCCGCTCCAGGGCAAGAAGCTGTTCGACGTGGAAATTCCCGTCCAGTTCATCAACATGCTGCCCTATCTGTTGACCGTCATTCTGCTGGCAGGTTTCATCGGCAAGTCGATTCCGCCCAAGGCGTCGGGCTTGCCCTATACGAAGGACCGCTGACATGAGCCGCGATCTCGTCGAGGCCGCCAGGGCCGCGCGCCTGAAAGCCCACGCCCCCTATTCGAAGTTTCTCGTCGGCGCCGCCATGCGGGATGAGAAAGGCCGGATCTTCGGCGGCTGCAACATCGAGAACGCCTCCTATCCGCAGGGCTGGTGTGCCGAACCTTCCGCCATTTCCGCGCTGATCATGGGCGGCGGCACGAAAGTCACGGAAGTGGCGGTGATCGGCGCAGGCGAGGGACTGGTGACGCCATGCGGCGGCTGCCGCCAGAAGATCCGCGAGTTCGCGGCCCCCGATGTCAAGATTCACATCTGCGGCGAGGACGGTACGATCCGCCGCACCTTCACGCTGGAAGAATTGCTGCCGGTGTCCTTCGGGCCGGATCATCTCAAATGAATGCGCTGGCGAAGGCACTGAAGGGCCGCGCGCCGAAGACCGCCATCATCCTCGGCTCCAGCCTCGGTGCTGTAGCCGAGGCTGTGTCCGATCCGCTGATTATTCCGTATACGGAGCTTCCCGGCTTCCCGGTTCCCAAAATCTCCGGCCATGCGGGGAAACTCTATGCGGGCAAACTCGGCGGCGTGGATGTGGCCGTGCTGGCGGGGCGCGCGCACCCCTATGAAACCGGCAATGCCGCCGTCATGCGTCCGGCCATCGAAATCCTGAAAGAGGCCGGCATCGAGACGCTGATCCTCACCAATGCGGCGGGATCGCTTGATGCAAAGATGCGGCCCGGCGCGCTGATGCTGATCGCCGATCACATCAATTGCGCGGGCATGAATCCGCTGATCGGCCAGCATGGCGATGAAAATTTCGTGCCGATGACCAATGCCTATGATCCGGCCCTTCGCGCCCGCTTCCGCGCGGCGGCGGACGCGGAAGGCATCGCACTCCATGAAGGCGTTCTATTGCTGGTACTCCGGCCCCTCTTTCGAGACCCCCGCCGAAATCCGCATGATGCAGATCATCGGCGGCAATGCGGTGGGCATGTCGACAGCGCCCGAAACCATTCTCGCCCGCCGCTTTGGGTTGAAGGTGGCGGCGCTTTCGGTGATCACCAATCTGGCGGCGGGCATCGAGGGGGCCTCTCCCAGCCATGCCGAAACCAAGAGCGAAGGGGCCAAAGCCTCCGACCGCATGACGCGGCTTCTCACAACTTTCTTCGCTCGAGGCTGATGTGCTGCCGCAGGAAGTGATCCGCCGCAAGCGCGATGGCGCAAGCCTCACCACCGAAGAGGTGCGCGAGTTCATTGGCGGGCTGACGAAAGGCGCGATCTCCGAAGGGCAGGTGGCGGCCTTCGCCATGGCGGTTTTCTTTCGCGGCATGAGTGCTGAAGAAGCCGTGGGCCTGACGCTGGCCATGCGCGACTCGGGCACGGTCCTGCACTGGGATGTGCCGGGGCCGGTGGTGGACAAGCATTCAACCGGCGGCGTGGGCGATAACATCTCGCTGATGCTGGCGCCCATGCTGGCCGCCTGCGGCTGTTATGTGCCGATGATTTCAGGACGGGGCCTGGGCCACACCGGCGGCACGCTGGACAAGCTCGATTCCATTCCAGGCTATGTCTCACAGCCCGATCTGGCGCTGTTCCGCAAAGTGGTTCGCGAGGCGGGATGCGCCATCATCGGCCAGACCGCCGACCTCGCACCCGCCGACAAGCGTCTTTATGGCATCCGCGACGTGACGGCGACGGTGGAGAGCATACCGCTCATAACGGCCTCCATCCTGTCGAAGAAATTGGCGGCGGGGCTTCAGCATCTGGTGCTGGACGTCAAGACCGGTTCCGGCGCGTTTATGGCCACGCGCGAAGAGTCGGAGGCGCTGGCGCAGAGCCTCGTCAGCGTCGCCAATGGCGCAGGGTTGAAAACAACAGCCCTCATCACTGACATGGACGAACCCCTGGCGCCTTGCGCGGGGAATGCGATTGAGATCGCACATGCCTGCGGCTTCCTCATGGGCCGCATCCGGAACAGCCGCGTTCATGCCATCACGGTTGGCCTGGGAGCCGAGCTTCTGGTGAGCGCGGGCCTTGCGCAATCGCATGCGGATGCGGTGGCGCAGCTTGAACGAAGCCTGGAGGCGGGCGATGCCGTAGAGCGGTTCAATCGCATGGTGAAGGCGCTGGGCGGCCCTGCGGATTTTGCTGAACATTGTGATGCACATCTTATCGCTGCGCCGATTGTTCGCCCCGTCTATGCGGATGGAGATGGATTGGTCAGCTCAATCAGGACACGCGATCTGGGCCTTGCGGTTATCGAACTGGGCGGCGGCCGCCACACCGCGAGCGATGTGATTGATCACCGCGTTGGCCTGTCGCAGCTTCTGGGCAAGAATTTTATTTCCGATGCCAACACGCCGCTCTGCCTCATCCACGCCGCGGATGAGGAGGGCTTCTCGCGCGCGGCGGCCATCGTCAAATCCGCTTATGCGATCGGCGATGGCGGTGCCGAAACGGCGCCTATCCTCGCACGCATCGGGCCATCCTGATGCCGCGCGCAATCCTGCTTGTGCTTGACAGCTTCGGCGTCGGCGGCGCGCCGGATGCGGAAAGTTTCGGCGACCGGGGCGCCAACACGCTGGGCCACATCTGCGATCACATGACGCTGCACGTGCCGCATATGGCCTCGCTCGGCTTGGGGCTGGCGGCGCAATTATCGACGGGCCGCAACCCGCTTGCTGAAACACAGTTGACCGGGCGCTATGGCGTGGCCACCGAAGTGTCGCGCGGCAAGGATACGATCACCGGCCATTGGGAAATCGCCGGGTGCCCCGTGCCCTTTGCCTGGGGTTATTTCCCCCATACCATTCCGGCCTTCCCGCAAGAGATGATCGATGCGCTTGTTGCCCGCTGCAAACTGCCGGGCCTTCTGGCCATGTGCCACGCCTCGGGCACCGAGGTGATCGAGGATTATGGCGAGGAGCATATCCGCACCGGAAAGCCCATCGCTTACACCAGCGCGGATAGCGTGCTGCAGATCGCCGCCCATGAAACGCATTTCGGCCGCGAGCGCCTCTATGAGGTCTGCACCGTGGCGCGCGAATTGACCTTGCCGTTGATGATCGGCCGCGTCATCGCAAGGCCCTTCGTGGGCGAGGCGCGTGGCGCTTTCGTTCGCACGCCCTATCGCAAGGACTACGCCATCGCACCGCCTTCGCCGACGCTGTTTGATGTGGCAACAGGGGAAGGCCGCGCCGTGGTCAGCGTCGGCAAGATCGGCGACATCTATGCCCATCGCGGCACGGGGCGCGAGGTGAAGGTGTCGGGGCACCCGGCGATGATGGACACTGTCATCAGGGAACTCGCCGCGCTCGCGGATGGCGGTGTCCTGATGGCCAATTTTGTCGACTTCGACACCGAATTCGGCCATCGCCGTGACCCTAAGGGCTATGGCCGGCTGCTCGAAGCGTTTGACGCCATGCTGCCCCGGCTGTTCGATGCTCTGCATGCGGATGATCTTCTCATCCTCACCGCCGATCACGGCAATGATCCGGCATGGAAGGGCACCGATCACACGCGCGAACAGGTGCCCATCATGATCTGGTCACCGGGGATTGCGCCGGGCACTGTAGGCCATCGCAAGAGCTTTGCCGATATCGGCCAGAGCATCGCCAGGCATTTGCGTCTGCCGCCGCTGGCGAGCGGAACCGCCTGGTGATCAGTCCTGCCGTTTCAGCACGGCTTGCAGCACATTGCGCACGCCGATGGCGCCGAGGAAACGGTTTTCCTCGTCGAAAATCGCCACAGGCGCCGTGTCGGCATTGTGCATGGCCAGCATGACGACTTTCAGCGACGTTCCCGGCCTTGCCCAATAGACGGGCCGCGTGTTGGCGGGCACCGGCTTCTCGACGTCGGCGCAGGTGACCCATGTCGCGGGCTTGCCCTCACGCTCGGCGGCCAGCACCTTGCGGCCTCCGTCAAGCCGGAAGCGCGTGGTCTTGCGCCGGTCGAGCCACACCCAGTCCTCGCCCGCCTTTTCAAGCTCATGCAGCGAGCGCATGACGTTCCAGGCGGTCAGCACCGAGAGCGGGTTCACATTGGCGATGAACTCCCGCACATAATCATTGGCGGGCTTCAAGACGATGTCTTCCGGCGGGCCTGACTGCACGATATGGCCGGATTCCATGATGGTGATGGTGTTGCCGATCTTGAGCGCCTCCTCGAGATCATGCGACACGAAGATGATGGTCTTCTTCAGCGTCTTCTGAAGTTGCAGCAATTCATCCTGCAGCTTGGTGCGGATCAGCGGATCGAGCGCCGAGAAGGGCTCATCCATCAGCAGGATCGGCGCTTCGGTGGCGAAGGCGCGGGCAAGGCCCACACGCTGCTGCATGCCGCCCGAAAGCTCATGCGCATATTTTCCCGCCCATTGGTCAAGGCCAACGAGCTTCAATTGCTTGTCCACGCGCGCCTTGCGTTCTGTCTCGGGAACGCCAGCGAGTTCAAGGCCGAAGCCGACATTCTCCGCCACCGTGCGCCAGGGCAAGAGCGCAAATTGCTGGAACACCATGGCGACGGCATGCTGACGCACCTGGCGGAGCGTTTCCGCATCGCAAGTGACGACATCCACCATCTTGCCGCCGTGCTTCACCAAGATGCTGCCGCGCGACACGGTGTTGAGCCCGTTGACGCCGCGCAGGAGCGTGGACTTGCCGGAGCCCGAAAGCCCCATGAGCACGCTGATCTCGCCTTCCTTCACGGTGAGATTGGCGCCCGCCGCGCCCAGCACATTGCCGGTCCGCTCGAGGATTTCCGCCCGCGTGGCGCCCTTGTCGAGCAGAGCCAGCGCCGTTTCCGGCCGCTCGCCAAACATGATGTCGACGTTCTTGAATTCGACGGCTGCGCTCATCAATGCGCTCCCTGCCGCACGCGCGTCACGCGGTCGAGGATGATGGCGAGGATCACGATGGCCACGCCCGCTTCAACACCGAGCGGAATGTTCATCTGGTTCAAGCCGCGCACCACCTGGCTGCCGAGGCCTGCGGCGCCGATCAGCCCGGCGATCACCACCATGGAGAGTGACAGCATGATGCATTGGGTGATGCCCGCCATGATGGTGGGCAGCGCCGCCGGCAGTTCCACTTTCCACAAAAGCTGGCGCGACGTGGCGCCGAAGGCTTGCCCTGCCTCGATCAGCGCGCGGGGCACCGAGGTCAATCCCAGATAGGTCATGCGCAAGGGGGCAGGTGCGGCAAAGATCACCGTCACCAGCATGCCCGATGGCATGCCGAGGCCGAACAGGATCAGCGCCGGAATGAGATATACATAAGTCGGCATGGTCTGCATGAGGTCGAGGACCGGATTCAGCACCCGCCACACCTTGGGGCTGTGGGCCGCCCAGATTCCCAAGGGAATGCCGATGGCGATCGATACCATGGTGGAGGCCACCACCAGCACCAGCGTCTGGATCGTGTCTTTCCATAGTCCCTGGTTCAGCATCAGCAGAAAGCCCAGCAGCGTGCCCAGCGCCAGCTTCCACGAACGCTGCAGCGCATAGGCGATGATGGCGAAGATCAGCGCCAGCAAAACCGGCGGCACCGCCAAGAGCGCATTCACGCAGCCATCCAGCAGCACGCCCATCGCCCAGGCAAGGCCGCGAAAGAAGAAATCGAAATTGGTGGTGAACCAGTTGAATATCGCCTTGCCCCAGAGACCCAAAGGAATTTTGGGGATGAAGGACAGCTTGAAAATCTGTTCCATGGAGTCCGCGCAGAAAAGAGGCGGGTCCGTGTGCCGGACCCGCCTTTCATGTTGTCACCGAAATTTATTGGATGCCAAGGCCTTTTTTCACCGCGTCAATTGCCGGGCCGGAGCCGTCGAAGGTCGTCACGCCGTCCAGCCATGCATTGAGCACATCCGGATGCGCCTTCACCCATGCGATTGACGCTTCCTTGGGATCGGCGTTGTTGTTGAGGATCTGGCCCATGATCTCGTTTTCCATGCCGACATCAAACTTGAGCTGCTTGATGAATTTGCCAACGTTCGGGCACTGGTCGAGATAGCCCTTGCGCACCGTCGAATAGACGACGGCGCCGCCGAAGTTGGGTCCGAACAGCGCATCGCCGCCCGTCAGATACTGCATCTTGAAATTCACATTCATGGGATGCGGGGCCCAGCCGAGGAACACGATGTCCTCATTCGCCGAGGTTGCCTTCTGCACCTGTGAGAGCATGCCCGCTTCCGAACTCTCCACCAGTTCGAAGCCGTCAAGCTTGAACTGCGGATCCTTGATCATGTCGAGGATGTGCCGGTTGCCGTCATTGCCGGGTTCGATGCCGTAGAACTTGCCCTGAAGCGAATCCTTGAATTTGTAGATGTCCTTGAAGTCGTGCAGACCCTTGTCATAAGTATATTGCGGCACGGCCAGCGTATACTTTGCGCCTTCAGGCAGGTTGGCTGACACCTGCTCCACCGACTTGTCGTCGAGATAGGCGCGGATGTCGCCTTCCATGGACGGCATCCAGTTGCCGAGGAACACGTCAATGTCGCCGCTCTTCATCGAGGCAAAAGTGACGGGCACGGCGAGCTGTTTGATGTCGCCGGTATAGCCCATCTGTTCCAGAATGCCGCCGGTCATGGCGGTGATGGCGGTGATGTCGGTCCAGCCCACGTCCGACATGCGCACCGTCTTGCAGCTGTCGGCATCGCCGGCAAACGCCGGACCCGCCAGCGCCACGCCCAGAAGCAGCGTTGCGGCGGCGGTTTTGAATGTAAATGACATGCACGTCCTCCCTGTTATAGCCGCGCACATCCACCCGGAGCGCCAGCGGCCTGTCTTCCAAATACAGACCCGCAGGAGATCACAGTCAAGCCTCAGCACGCGAAGTTTGCGAACGAAATCATGGCGTAAGACCATGTTCGGTTCAAAAGCGGCATTTGCGGTTGCAAGCGCGCCATCGATTGTTACAAGTCAGTTAGCCAAATGGGAGCACGCGCATGAAGCCGGTCAAATGGGGCATCATTTCAACCGCCAATATCGGAATGGAAAAGGTCATTCCCGGCATGATGAAGAGCCGGGATCTTGAAGTTGTGGCCATCGCCTCGCGCAAGCTGAAAACGGCGCGGCAGGCGGCGATGGAACTGGGCATCCCCAAATCCTACGGCTCCTATGAGGAGATGCTGGAAGATCCCGAAATCGAGGCCGTTTACAACCCGCTGCCCAATCACCTGCATGTGCCGCTCACCTTGATGGCGGCGAGGGCTGGCAAGCACGTGCTGTGCGAAAAGCCCATCGCCATCACGGCGAAGGAGGCGGCGCAGCTTCGTAAGGCGCCCAAGGATGTGAACATCGCCGAAGCCTTCATGGTGCGCCATGCCACGCAATGGCTTGAAGCGAAGCGGCTGGTGAAGAAGGGGCGGATTGGCGAAGTGCGCGCCGTTCAGGTGTTCTTCTCCTATTTCAACCGCGATCCGAAAAACGTCCGCAACAATCCGGCGATTGGCGGCGGCGGACTACTCGATATCGGCTGCTATCCCATCACCGTGTCGCGCTTCATTTTCGATGCCGAGCCGAAGCGCGTGACCGCCACCTTTGATCGTGATCCCGCTTTCAAGGTGGACCGCACGGCGGGCGGCCTTGCGGATTTCGGCAATAGCCGGCATTTGTCTTTCACCGTGTCAACGCAGATGGCGCCTTTTCAACGGGTGCAGATCGGCGGCACGAAAGGCCGCATCGAGATCGAAATACCCTTCAACGCCCCGCCCGATCAGCCCAACCGCATGTTCGTGCAGGGCATGGACATGAATGTGGGTGAGTGGATCGAACTGCCGATCTCGGACCAATACATGTTGCAGGCCGAAGCCTTTGGCCGCGCCATCCGCAAGAAGCAGAAGCCTGCCTATGGCATTGAGGATGCGATCCAGAACATGAAGATCATCGATGCATTCTTCCGCTCCGAGAAAAGCGGCAAGTGGGAGAAGCCCTGAAGCGTCAATCCCACAAACGCGCCGCGCCCAGCACGCCGCTCGTTTCGCCATGCGCGGCGCGCAACACCTTTACCTGCGCGCTGCCTGAAAAACTGTAGTGTGCAATGAGCGGCGGCAGCTCTTCCACCAGTTCCGGCAGCGTGCTGAGCCCGCCACCGATCACGAAGACATCGGGATCGATCACCGCAACCAGATTGGCGGCCACGCGCGCCAGACGGTCCTGAAGCCTCGCCAGCGCCGCCTTCGCCTCTGTTTCGCCGAAGCGTGCGCGTTTCACGATCTCCTTTCCCGGAAGAGCATGTCCGGTTGCTACTTTGTAATCGCGCGCGAGGCCGGTGCCCGATACATATTGTTCAGCACACCCCCGTTTGCCGCAGAAACAGGGAAGAGGTGGCCATTCCCCATCAGTGGGCCACGGCAGGCCAGTGTGACCGAACTCCGCTGCTTCCGCATTCGCTCCCACATGTAGCCGGCCATTGATCACCAGCCCGCCGCCCAGTGCTGTACCGACCGTGAAAAAGGCCACCGTGCCAGAGCCCTTGCCCGCGCCGTCGAGTGCTTCCGACAGCGCAAAGCAGTTGGCGTCATTTTCAAGTTTCACCGGCTGTCCGATGGCTGCCGCCAGATCGGCGGCGAAAGGCTTGCCGTTGCAGGCCACGATATTGCTGTTGCGCCAGAGACCCGTGAGCGGTGATTGCGAGCCGGGTGAGCCGATGCCGATTGAGGCCTTGCCGCCCGCCACCTGCTGCGCCGCCCAGGCCTGCGCCGCAATCTCGCGCACGATGGCATCATAGCCCTGTGGCGTTTCCACCCGCATGGAATGCTGCACCTCGCCTGCCTCCGAAAGCAGCGCGCAATCGATCTTGGTGCCGCCGAGATCGATGCCGATGCGCTGGGTCATGTGCGGTTGTAAATGTCGTCGTAGCGGGTGATGTCGTCTTCGCCGAGATAGTCGCCGAACTGCACTTCGATCAGTTCAACCGTTTCGGAATGATGGTTTTCCAGCCGATGGATGGTGCCTTTGGGAATATCGGCGGATTGGGCGCGGGTCAGCGTGGTCACGGTCTCTCCCACCGTGACGGTGGCAATGCCTTCCACCACCGTCCAGTGTTCGGCCCGGTGCTTGTGGCTTTGGAGTGACAGCCTGCCGCCGGGTTTCACGGTGATGCGCTTCACCTTGAAACCGGGCTGTTCATCCAGCACATGGAAAGCGCCCCAAGGCCTCGTTTCCGAACTCATCCTGCCTCCTGGCCTTAGACGGGAGAACCCGTCAAAGGCAATTGACGGCGGCATTGCCCGCCCCTATAAGCCCGCCAACCCGATGGACCGGCGATGCTGGCCGTCTGCTTGCCGCAGGCGGCATTTGTCATTGATGCCCATCTCACGAGATTCAGACAAGCAGGAAGTAAAGCCCAATGGCCAATACGAAATCGGCGAAGAAGGCCAACCGCGCCGCCACCCGCCGCAATGCCATCAACACGGCGCGCACCAGCCGCATCCGCACCTCCGTCCGCAAGGTCGAGGAGGCGATTGCCTCGGGCGATCAGGCGGCTGCTCTCGCCGCTCTCAAGGCTGCCCAGCCGGAACTGATGCGCGGTGCCCAGAAGGGCGTGCTGCACAAGAACGCCGCTTCGCGCAAGGTTTCGCGCCTCACCAGCCGCGTGAAGGCCCTGAAAGCCTAAGACTTTTCCACACGTCAAAGATTTGGAGCGCGCCGGAGGAAACTCCGGCGCGTTTTCGTTTGTCCGGGGACGGAGCGTTCTGCGCAGAAATTATCGTGATGTTTCATAAACTTGTCCAACCGGATAAATTTCAGGGCGGTGACGGCTCCCGGGGAGTTGTAGCCGGACACCCGCCATGGTTGCCGGTTGTGGCAAAATTGCCGCAGATTTGGACGATAGGCGCCTCACGAAAACCCGCGACTCTTCATTAACTTACCGCCTCTCCGTGCCAGTTTGGCACGCTTTGGCGGTAAAACATGGCGTTCCGTGTACGGAAAATCATTCGATTCAAGTTGCAGCGAAAGGCACCGTTTTTGTAGGTTCTGCCTGCGCGGCGGGTTGGACGGCCAGCCGTGCAATCGGGGGTCCAAACCCCAGCGGCAGGTTTTAAGGCCTTGGCCGCACCAGCATGTGAAGGCAAATGGACAACCGGGCTGTGTTCCGCCCGGACGGAGAAGATTTGCGCAGTGATGAGTAGGCGTAACGGCAAAAACAAATGAACCTCAACGCGCAGACAGGGGCGGACATGAACACTCACGAAAACACAGGTTTCCCCGTCGGCTAGCAGCTGGCGGCGGACAAGACAGGGTGCGGGCAGGCGCAGTTGCGTTTGCCTGTTGGGCAGTTTCGCGCCGCGAGGCGCTTTCAAGAAGTCTGGCATATCAGATGAACGCAATTTCAGCCGATCTCAAACAGAAATGGGACCGCGTGGCGCAGCGCCTGCGCGCCGAACTCGGCGAGGATCTCTATTCAAGCTGGTTTGCCCGCATGGAGATGGAGGATTGCCAGAACGGCCGCCTTGCCGTCTCGGTGCCCACGCGCTTCCTGAAATCCTGGATCGAGAATCATTATCTCCAACGTCTGCAGAAGACCGGCGAGGCGGAACTGGGCGCGCTCGATACCGTGCAGGTGAGGGTGCGCACCAGCGGCGTCGCGCCGCGCGTGGCCGAAGTTGCTGAACGCCCGGCCCCCGTGGCGATGCCTGCCATGGCTGTTCCCAATCCGCTGCCGCAGCAGGCTCTGTCGCTAGACCGCGCTGGCGCCATTGATCCCACCCAGACCTTCGAGAGCTTCGTGGTGGGTGGCTCCAACCAGCTGGCACATGCCGCCGTCTGCCGCGTGGCCGACGCGCTGGCAGGCGCGCCCATCAGCTTCAACCCGCTGTTCATCCATGCGCAGTCGGGCCTCGGCAAGACGCATCTTCTCAATGCCGTCTGCCACCGCATCCGTGAGCGCCAGCCAGACCGCAAGGTGATGTTCCTGACCGCCGAGCGCTTCATGTACAGCTTTGTATTGGCGCTCCGGCAGAAGGACACGATTTCCTTCAAGGATCAGTTTCAGGCCGTCGATGTGCTGCTGATCGACGATTTCCAGTTCCTGCAGGGCAAGACCATGCAGCAGGAGTTCTGCCACAATTTCAATTCTCTCGTCGACGCCAAGCGCCAGGTGATCGTGGCGGCGGACGTGCCGCCTGCCCAGCTTGACATGATCGACCAGCGCATGCGCTCGCGCCTGATGGGCGGCTTGGTGGTCGATATCGAAATGCCTGATCTCGACCTTCGCCGCCGCATCGTCGAAAGCCGCTATGCCATTCTGCGCCAGCGCGACACGGGCCTTGTCATTCCCGACGAGGCGCTGGATTTCATCGCCAACCGCATTACGGGCTCCGGCCGCGAGCTCGAAGGCGCGCTGAACCGCGTGATGGCCTATCAGCAATTCAACAATGCGCCGATCACCCTTGATCTGGCCTCAATGGTGCTGCGCGACATGCAGGCCAATCCGGATGGCTCGCGCATCAAGATCGATGACATTCTCAAGATCGTCGGACGCCATTTCAACGTGGCCCGCACCGACCTCCTGTCGCCGCGCCGCGCCCGCACGGTGGTGGTGCCGCGGCAGATCGGCATGTATCTGGCCAAGAAGATGACTGCCCGTTCGTTGCCGGAAATCGGCAGGCGGTTTGGCGGCAGGGACCATTCGACCGTGCTGCACGCCGTGCGCAAGATCGAGGACCAGATCAAGACGGATGACAAGCTGGCCCGCGAAGTGGCGCTGCTGATCCGGCTGGTTGAACAGGCATAGTTTTCCACAGTTCCAGCCCTTGAAATAGGCCACTTTCCGCGCCAAAGTCTGCAGGCCACCACAGCGTGGCGGGAGGTGTGGACAGGGGATGTTTCTTTATGCGCGCGACCATCGAACGCTCGGCCTTTCTCAAGGCATTGAACCATGTGCAGAGCGTGGTGGAGCGCCGCAACACCATTCCCATTCTCTCCAACGTGCTGGTGCAGGCTACGGGTGCGGAACTGAAACTCACCGCAACCGACCTCGACATTGAGATTGTTGAAAGCGTGCCCGCCGAAGTGGCGCGCGCAGGCTCGACCACTGTTCCCGCCCACATGCTCTACGACATCGTGCGCAAGCTTCCCGATGGCGCTCAGCTTGAACTCGATCTGGCATCCGGCCAGAATCGGGTCGGCGTCTTTGCGGGGCGTTCGCGCTTCTCCCTGCAGGCGCTGCCGCCCGAGGATTTCCCCGATCTGGCGGCGGGCGACATGCCCAACCGCTTCACGCTGAGCGCCGCAGATCTCAAGGGTCTCATCGAGAAGACCCGCTTCGCCATCTCCACCGAAGAGACGCGCTATTATTTGAACGGCATCTATCTGCATGAGGCCGGCAATGGTGCGTTGCTGCGCGCCGTTGCCACCGACGGCCACCGCCTGGCTCAGGCGCAGGTCGCGCGGCCTGAAGGCGCCAAGGGCATGCCGGGCGTCATCGTGCCAAGGAAGACCGTGTTGGAGGTGGTGAAACTCATCGAAGGCCTCGACGGCGATGTCGAAGTGGCGCTGTCCGCCAGCAAGATCCGTTTCACCGCCGGAAATCTCGTGCTCACCTCGAAGCTCATCGACGGCACCTTCCCGGATTATGAGCGCGTTATTCCGCGCAACAATGACAAGACGCTGGAAGTCGATACCAGGGGCTTTGCCGATGCGGTGGACCGCGTCTCCACCATTTCGATGGAGAAGGGCCGCGCCGTGAAGCTCAATATCTCCAGCGGCAAGGTGGTGCTGACGGTGAACAATCCCGATTCCGGCTCCGCCGAGGATGAACTGATCGCCAGCTATGACGCCGATCCCATCGATATCGGATTCAACGCCCGTTACCTGCTCGACGTGGCGGCGCAGATCGGCTCCGATGCCATGGTGTTCAATCTCGCCGATGCAGGCTCGCCTACCATCGTGAGCGATCCGGGCGATGAGCAGGCGCTCTATGTGCTGATGCCGATGCGGGTCTAAGCGGAGTCCGTGGCCGCTGCAAAATCCCTCAAGCTGACCCGCCTCACCCTCACTGACTTTCGCAACTATGCGGGGCTGAGGCTCGAGACGGACAAAAGCCTCATAGCGCTTTCGGGCCCCAATGGGGCGGGCAAGACGAACCTGCTGGAGGCCATCTCGCTTCTTTCACCTGGCCGCGGCCTGCGGGGCGCAGGCTTCGACGAATTGGCGCGGCTGGGCGGCCATGGCACATGGGCCATTTCAGCAGAGCTTGACGCGGCGGATGGCCCCGTCTCGCTCGGCACCGGCTGGAGCGGGCAGGGCGAGGGCGGCGATGGCGGTGGGCAGAGCCGCCTTGTGCTGATCGACGGTCACGTGGAGCGAAGTTCGGGCGCGCTCGGCCAGCACATGCGCATGCTCTGGCTCACCCCCGCGATGGACCGGCTCTTTGCGGGCCCCGCCTCAGACCGCCGCCGCTTTCTCGACCGCCTGGTCCAGGCCTTCGATCCCGAGCATGGATCGCGGGTTCTGGTGTTCGAAAAGGTGATGCGCGAGCGGAACCTCCTTCTGGAGGATCCGCGCGCCGATCAGGCTTGGATTTCCAGCCTTGAAGCCCATATGGGAGAGGCGGGTGTCGCCATCGCAGCCGCCCGCCTGACAGGCATTGACGCTCTCCAGAAACATATCGGCAGGGTGCGCACCGGAAGCCGGTTTCCTTGGGGAATTGTGGCGGTTGATGGCGAGGTTGAGGCGCTGGTTTCCGCCATGCCGGCCGTGCGTGCGGAGGATGAATATCGTAAGATACTTGCCGATTCGCGGGGGCTTGACCGCGCCGCCGGACGCACGTTGAAAGGGCCTCACAGGAGTGATTTTTCGGTGATCCACGGCCCCAAGGGTATGCCCGCCGGACAGTGCTCGACGGGCGAGCAGAAGGCGTTGCTGATCGGCCTCATTCTGGCCCAGGCCAGCGCGGTGAAAACCGAGACGGGCGTGGCGCCCTTGCTGCTTCTGGACGAAGTGGCGGCCCATCTCGACCGCACGCGGCGCGGCGGCCTGTTCGAGAGCCTCGAGGCCTTGGGCTCACAGGCGTGGATGACGGGAACCGATGCCGAATTGTTTGACGGCCTCGGCAAGACTTCAGCGGTTCTCCATGTGGAGGCCGGAACAGTTTCGGACATGAGAAAAACGCGATGAGCGGTGACAACGAGAATGGTAACGAACAGAACGGCAAGCCGGATGCTGAGGCATACGGCGCGGAGTCGATCAAGGTCCTGAAAGGCCTTGATGCCGTGCGCAAGCGCCCCGGCATGTATATCGGCGACACCGATGATGGTTCGGGCCTGCATCACATGGTCTATGAAGTCGTCGACAATGCGATCGACGAAGCGCTGGCGGGCTTTGCCGACCGCGTGACGGTGGCGCTCAATGCCGATGGCTCGGTGACCGTCACCGACAATGGCCGCGGCATCCCGACCGATCTTCATCCCACCGAAGGCGTTTCCGCTGCCGAAGTGATCATGACCCAGCTTCACGCCGGCGGTAAGTTTGATCAGAACTCCTACAAAGTTTCAGGCGGCCTGCATGGCGTGGGCGTCTCGGTGGTGAATGCGCTATCGGTGAGTCTCAAGCTCACCATCTTCCGCGCCGGTAATGAGTATTTCATGAGCTTCACCCATGGCGAGCCGGATGCGCCGCTGAAGGTGGTGGGACTGGCGCCGGGCCGCCGTGGCACCGAGGTGACATTCCTGCCCAGCACCGAAACCTTCACCAGGACGGAATTCGATTTCGCCACGCTGGAACACCGCCTGCGCGAACTGGCCTTCCTCAATTCCGGCGTCCGCATTCTGCTGGCTGACCGGCGTGGCGTGGAGCCGCATGAGGTTGAGCTTTTCTATGAAGGCGGCATCGCCGAATTCGTGCGCTATCTCGACCGCGCCAAGCAGCCGCTGGTGCCGGAGCCCATCATGATCCGGGGCGAGAAGGATGGCATCACCACGGAATGCGCCCTGTGGTGGAACGACAGCTATCATGAGAATGTGCTGTGTTTCACCAACAACATTCCACAGCGCGATGGCGGCACGCATCTGGCCGGATTCCGCGGCGCGCTGACCCGCGTCATCAACAGCTACGCCACCGAAAGCGGCATCGCCAAGCGCGAGAAGATTGCGCTGACCGGTGATGACGCGCGCGAAGGCCTGACCTGCGTGCTGTCCGTCAAGGTGCCAGATCCCAAGTTTTCCTCGCAGACCAAGGACAAGCTTGTTTCTTCCGAAGTGCGCCCTGTCGTCGAAAATCTCATCAACGAGGAATTGACGGCGTGGTTCGAGGAACATCCCTCGCAGGCCAAGATCATCGTTGGCAAGGTGGTGGAAGCGGCCGCCGCGCGCGAAGCGGCGCGCAAGGCCCGTGAACTGACAAGGCGCAAGGGCGCGCTCGACATGGCGGGGCTTCCCGGCAAGCTGGCGGAATGCCAGAACCGCGATCCGGCGCAGAGCGAAATCTTCATCGTCGAGGGCGACTCGGCCGGAGGCTCCGCCAAGCAGGCGCGCAACCGCGAGAACCAGGCGGTGCTGCCGTTGCGCGGCAAGATTCTCAACGTCGAGCGCGCCCGCTTCGACAAGATGCTGTCATCGGCTGAGATCGGCACGCTGATCACCGCACTTGGCACCGGCATCGGCCGCGAGGAATTCAACGTCGAGAAGCTGCGCTATCACAAGATCATCATCATGACCGACGCCGACGTGGACGGCGCGCATATCCGCACCTTGTTGCTCACCTTCTTCTACCGGCAGATGCCGCAGGTGATCGAGCGCGGCCACCTCTATATCGCCCAGCCGCCGCTCTACAAGGTAACGCGCGGCAAGTCCGAGCAATATCTGAAGGACGCCAAGGCGCTTGAGGACTATCTCGTTGAGACGGGCCTTGAAGGCTCGACGCTGGCCCTGGGCGACGGCAGCGAGCGGGGCGGCGCCGATTTGCGCGCCATCGTGGAGGATGCGCTGTCGATCCGCGCCGCGCTCGATGCGCTGCACTCGCGCTATTCCCGCATGGTCGTGGAACAGGCGGCGATTGCCGGTGCGCTCAACCCGGAAGTCCTCTCCAATCCCGAAAATGCCAATGGTGCGGCGGGATATATCGCCCGCCGTCTCGATACGCTGTCGGAAGAAACCGAACGCGGCTGGCAAGGCCAGCCCACCAGCGATGGCGGCCTCTCCTTCACGCGCGAGGTGCGCGGCGTCACCGAGAATTGGGTGCTCGACGGCAAGCTGATTTCTTCCGCCGATGTCATCCGCCTTGACCGCAAGGCAGCGCATTTGCAGGAGGTCTACACAAAGCCTGCGCGTCTCCGCCGCAAGGATTCGGAAACGGTCATCCACGGGCCGACGGAACTGCTTGAAGCCGTGTTTGCGGCGGGCCGGAAGGGCATCACGCTGCAGCGTTACAAGGGTCTTGGCGAAATGAACCCCGAGCAGCTTTGGGAAACGACGCTCGATGCCAATGTCCGCTCGCTGCTCCGTGTGCGCGTGGCGGAACTTGACGAGGCCGATGGCATCTTCACCAAGCTTATGGGCGACGTGGTGGAACCGCGGCGTGACTTCATCCGTGACAACGCGCTGAGCGTCGCCAATCTAGACGTTTGACGCTCAAGCCTGGGTGATCGCTTGCCGGATCGCCGCCAGCGGCGCCGTGTCGTCGAAACGCGCGTCGCCGGATGGGTCGGCGATCAGCCCTAAGCTTTTCCAAAGAGCGGGAAGATCGGTCTTCACCGCCTGATTGCGGTTGGCGGCATAGAGATCGCGCAGCACGGTTGCGCCCGTCGCCTTGTCGCCGATACCCAGCGTTTCGGCGAAATCCCAGCTCTTGCGGAAATCCCGCGTCTGGTTGATGGCGCGCAGCGCATCCCGCAGCCCCTTGGCGTTTTTCGTTTTCTGGCGGATGGCGATATCCACCTGCAGGCAGAACAATGCGCCGCCCCAATAGGTGCGGCCCCAGGTGATGGTGTTGTCGAGCCCCTTGTCGCCGGATTTGGGAAGGCCGCGCGGCATGTCGCGCATGAAATCGCCCCAGACCTGTTCGGCGCTGATGTGGCGCGCCTGCGCCCGCGCAATCGGCTCCACGTAAACGGCGATGCCCTCCGCCATCCAGTTATGACGGCCGTTCATCCACGGGAAGGCCAGGTGCACCATTTCGTGCACCATCACCCAGTCGCCGGTGAGCAATGTTTGCGGCCTCGTCTTGGTGCCCACGGCGATGCGGATTTGCGGCGTGTCGCCGGTGAAAGTTTTCCCTGTTCCCACGCTGTCGCCCAGCATCGGCGGCAGCACGATGCGCAGCGTTGGCACGGGAAAGCGCCCGTAGAATGTGAAGACAGCATCGGCGGACTTCCGCACCCAGGCGGCGATCAGGTCCGACCATGCGGTGTCGCCGTCGTAGGTAATGCGCGCCTTGCAGCCGTGAAGATCAAGCGACAGGTCGCGCGCGTTGGCCCAGGCGGATGCCGGAAAGGCAAGCGCGGCGGCGGAAGCGATGAGGCGGCGCCGTGAAATCATTCCGCCGCTCCGCCGCCTCTCCGCCGTTAAGCTGCCACGCCCGTGCCGATGGCGCAGGTGACGCCGGTGCCGCCAAGCCCGCAATAGCCACGCGGGTTCTTGGCAAGATATTGCTGGTGATAGGTCTCGGCAAAGTAGAAGGGGCCAGCTTCTGCAATCTCCGTGGTGATGGGGCCATATCCCTTGGCCATCAGGGCTTTTTCATATTGCGCCTTGGAGGCAAGCGCCTGGTCGCGCTGGGCGGGCGTTGTCCAATAGATGGCCGAGCGGTATTGCGTGCCCACGTCGTTCCCCTGCCGCATGCCCTGTGTGGGGTCATGCGATTCCCAGAACAGCTTCAGCAGCGCCTCATAGCTCGTAAGCTTGGGATCATAGACCACCAGCACGGATTCGGCGTGGCCGGTCATGCCGCTGCACACCTCTTCATAGGTTGGATTGGGCGTGAAGCCGCCGGCATTGCCCACCGCCGTCACCCAGACGCCGGGTGCTTGCCAGAACTTGCGCTCAGCCCCCCAATAGCAGCCGAGAGCAAAAATGGCCCGCTCGCTGCCTGCGGGATAGGGGCCCTTCAGCGCATGGCCGTTGACGAAATGGGTTTCGGCGGTGGCAATTTCCGTGGCGCGGCCCGCGAGCGCATGGGCGGCATCGATCGATTCGGCCTTCCGGCGGGAGAACAGCATGGGTTTTCCTTCCTCTTTTGCGATGGCCGGGATGTAGTGTGCCGCAGCGGTAAACGCCATTCAACAGTGCTTGATTAACGGCTTTCGATGGCTATAGTGCGCCCACTTTCAAGGAAGGGTGGCCGAGTGGTTTAAGGCACACGCCTGGAACGCGTGCATACGTGAAAGCGTATCGAGGGTTCGAATCCCTCCTCTTCCGCCAAAAATATCTCTCAATGAGTTGAAATATCTATATCTTTTTATCGGGACGTTTTCCTTGTCCCGCCGAGCGGGGTGGAGGGCTAGCGCAAAGCGAGGACGTAGCCGCTTTCTACGGTCCCCTATTCCCCCGAATCCTTTTCCCCTCGCCGGAATGACGCCCGTTCCCCTCATTCCTGCAGCGGTTGCTGCAACTATACCAAAATCCATTTCCCTCGTGCCACCGCGTCGACCTGATCTCGCTCCGGGCCGTCGCCGACCGCAAGAAATGCACCTAATCTTCCGGGTGTTGGAAGCCGCTCTGGTTCCATCACCAAATTCGCCGTCCTATTGCGGAAGTGGGCCAAGGATAGCGAGGTTGTGCCGCTCCGCCGCCGACATCAGCAACGCCATATCTGGAGCAGCTGGGGGAGTGCCTGCCGGCACGCTCGTCTCGGCAATGAAATCAGCAAAATCGCTTCCGGTGGTCATCAGCAGGATTTTGGCCGGGCCTTGCCCTTCGATACGAAATCCATGCGGAATGCCTCGCGGGCCGAAGGCGAAGTCTCCTGCCCGAAGCAATTTTCCGTTTCCATCCACGATCACCGACATTTGCCCCTCTATGACGTAAAACGACTCGTCTTCGGAATGATGGATATGCCACGGCGACTCGAAACCGGCCGGGATGATTTGCTCAATTAGACTGAAGTGACCGCCGGTAATCTCCCGATTTCCCTTGATCCAGGTCGGCAGGCCGAGAAACCGGCGCTCCTCGACATGCGAAGCCATATTGGTAGGGACAGCTATGTTCACGGTGACATCCTCATTGGACATTTGCCTCGTTATGGGGCAATTTACCGGAATATAAATTCCACGGAATAGTATTATCGTCAATATGAAAAATAGAACTGGCCGCCGCACCTATCGCATGCGGGAGCGTGCAAAGACCCAGGACGAAACCCGCGAGCGCATTATTGCCGCTACAATGTTGCTGCACGACGAGAACGGCGTCGCAGCGACCTCTTTTGTCGACGTCGCCAAGCGAGCTGGCATCGGCGCGGCCACGGTCTATCGGCATTTTCCCACACCGGGATCATTGGTCGCGGCCTGCGGCGCTCATGTCTGGAAAGAGATGGCCCCGCCAGTACCCCAACAGGCATCGGAAGTATTCAAAGGCATTGACCGGTCAGAGGATCGGCTACAGCGCCTTGTCGATGAGGTGGACGCGTTTTATCGGCGCGGCGCGTTCCGGCTTACCAAGGCGTATGCTGACCGGCATCTCATCCCGGAACTTGACCAGTTTCTACGAGCCGTAGAGGCAGGCATTGCGGCCTTCGTCCATGAGGCGCTGAGGGGCGAGGCCTTGTCGGACACAGCCCTTCAGCTTGTGCTTGCGCTGATGGATTTCCCGGTTTGGCGTTCAATACAGCGAATGATGTGCGATGACATGGAGAAGCGACGGCTTTTCGCAAGGCTCCTGCGAAGTGCTATCATCGCGGCGGAATAGCGGTAAGCTTCAAAGCTGCAGCGGCCCTCCCTGATGACACCCTGCGCATCGTGGCGAAGAGCGAGAAGCAGGATGGGTAGACCAGCCTTGGAGTGACTGCTTGCGCAGGGAGCGGATCACTGGGTCTTGTGACTATCCCACACTGACGCCCTGCTCCTGATAACTGCCCGGCAAAAGCAATTCATTCTCCCAGCAGAAGACAAGCTTCGGCTCGCAAGCACATCTCCGGGGTGAGTTCCGCCGCGCTGCGCTTTTCCAGATCGAATAGTACCGTAACATTCTCGCAGCTGGCGTGAAGCACGTTGGTTTCCGTGTTATGCATGCGATGCAGAAAGGTGATCGACGTGCGGCCGATCCGGATGGCCAAGGTGAAAACGGTCACGAGTTCACCAGCAAGCAGTTCCTTTTCATAGATGATCGTCTGTTTCCGGTCCGCCCAGCCGAAGCCCCGTAGTTTCAGATTTTTCAAGCCGCCGAGACTGGCGAGGAAATGAAATGTGGCGATGTCGAACATGCTGCAATAGTGCTGCGTGTTCATGTGCCCCATGGAATCGCAGAACCATGGATACGCAACGCCTCTGTAGGTTTCGAGACCGACGGGGGAGGGCTGTTCCGTCATCGGCGGCAAATCCTGTCAGGTTCGCAGGTAGGCAGGGCGCAGCTTGTGCTCAAGCATCGCAATGGCCTTCGCTGCCACGACGCTCATGACATAGTAGATGATGCCGACTAGGCAGTAAGTCTCCATGCTGCGGAAGGTGGCGGAAATAATGTAGTTGGCGCTGCGCAGAAGTTCTTCCACCGATATGAAGGATACCAGCGCGCAGTCCTTGAGAAGCGAAATGAAATAGCCGCCAACCGTCGGCACGGCGATGATGGCGGCTTGCGGAATGATGATCTTCCGGTAGATCTGCACGCGCGTGAGGCCCAGCGCTTCGCCTGCCTGCATCTGGCCTCCGTCCACGGCCATGATCGCGGCCCGGAAAACCTCGCTGAGATAGGCGCCCAGATTGATGCTGAGTCCAACGACGCCCGCCAGGAACGCCGGCAGCCTGATGCCCAGGTTTGGCAGCGTGAAATAGATAAACAGAAGTATGACGATCAGCGGTACGCCGCGGCAAATGCTGACATATGCCGCAACGAGACCCCGCGCAAACCTGCCGCCCGCGATGGCGGCGATCGCCGATGCAATGCCGATAACGATCGCCAGCGCCATGCTGCAAAAGCAGAGTTGCAGCGTGACGAATGCGCCAAGCAAAAGTACCGGAAGGTATTTTGGTACAAATTCCGTGAAGAAGTCGATCATGGGCCCCGCTTCCGCGACCGGCCGACGGGGCCGATTGTTATTTCGTCATCATCGCATCGCGCGTCAGGGATTCATCCCACACGCCATACTTCTTGAGAATGGCTTCGCGCGTGCCGTCGGCGTCCATCGCGTCAAATGCGTCGTTGATCGCTTTCAGCAGTTCGGTATCTTCCTTGCGGATGCCGACGCCGTCGCCGCCAAACTTGTAAGGGGCCTTGGCCTGCGCGTCCTGCCACTTTTCGTCCGCCGACAGGCTGTAAATGCCGCCGACGGTGCGAAGCTCCGGCGTGATCTGCAACTGGCCGCCCAGCGAGGTATTGTCGGAAACCACCGCATCCACCTGTCCGCTGTTCAGGGCAAGAAAGACCGAGGGCTGGTCGTTGAAGGCCTTGACCTCGCCGCCAATCCCCTTGGCGACGAGCTGCCGCGCCTGGATTTCCTCAACCGAGCCCACCAGCGCGCCGATCGTCTTGCCGGCAAGGTCTTCGGGCTTCTGGGCGGGAGAGTCTTTCTTTACGACGATGCGGTCGCTTTCAAAATAATAGGGGCGGGAGAACTCGATGCCGGCGCCCTGCCGGCGCTCCTCGGTGACGGTCATGCCGGAGAAGATGACATCCCAGCGCTTGGCCGTCAGGCCGGGAATGAGCGCGCCCCAATCCACCGGCACGACCTCCACCTTCTTGGCGCCGATCTTGTTGGCGACATAGTTCATCATCTCCCATTCCATGCCGGTGTAGTTGCCCGCGTCATCCTTCCAGATCCACGGCTTGCTGCCAACCACGCCGTTGCCGACTGTGAACACGCCCGAGGATTTGATGGTGTCAAGCGTATCGGCGTATGCGCCGACAGCGGTGAACGCCAGGGCCAGCATGGCCGATCCAACCAGTGCCTGGCGGCGTGTAAACGAACTGCGCAGAGTCATGTCGGCGTTCCCTTCCTGTTTATATTCTTGTGATCACAAGATACGATGTATCAAGACATGAGACCTGTCAAGAATGGAGGGCGCGGTTCCGGCAAAATCTCTCAGAGGCTTTCGGAAATTACCTTGGCGGCGTCTTCGAGATCGCTTTCGATGGCCTTGCGGGCTTTGGCGGCGTCGCGTTGCGAAAGCGCTTCCAGCACGGCGCGATGGTGGTGTTCGGCCGCTTTGCCCGGCGATTTGCCGGCTTTCATATGCAAGGTCAGCAGGGGGCCGATTTGCAGCCAGAGCGCCTCAATCATCTTAACCAGCGTCGGCATTTGCGAGTTCTGATACAGCAGAAAGTGAAACTCGCGGTTGGCAACCAGATAGTCCGGCCGTTGCACCGCGTTCAGAACTTCCATTTTCTTGTTGATCTCTGCCATCTGGCGGATTTCCGTCGCGCCAATCAAGGGTGCGGCCTCGGCCGCAGCAAGCCCTTCGAGAGACATGCGGATGCGGGTAATTTCGCGGAAGCGCTCAACCGTGATCACCGGCACCGTCACACTGCGGTTCGGCAGCAGTTCCAGTACATGCTCGGCCACGAGATGGCGCAGCGCCTCGCGCACCGGCATCGGGCTTATGCCGAACGAGGCCGAGAGGCTGCGGATCGTCATCGTGGAGCCCGGCTCAATCTGCCCGGACATCAGCGCTTGCTTGAGTTGCTCGTACACTTCTTCATTGAGGGTGTTACGCTGCAACTTGGGCACGACAAGCGTGTTGTTTTCGGAAGCGGGCGCGATCTTCCGCTCCCCCGCAACCACTTTCAGGTTTGTTTTTGTGATCATGTGGGTTGTCCAGATAACGCGCCGGTTCACCGACTCACTGTCATGGCGTCAACATAGCGCTCTTCCCGCGGCAAGGCACGCCTACGCCATCACGTCCCGGATCAGGCCGCCGTGAACGGACAAAAATGTGTCGAAGGCCTCGCAAAGCCCGTCAACTTCCGCCGCGGTGGTTTCGATCGAGAGATTGCCCGAAATGCGCCGCGCCACATAGAAAGAGTTTGCCAGCATCTCGAGGTGGAAGAGCTTTTTGAGGTCCGCGACGGAAGCTTCGCGGCCTTTTTCGGCGCGCAGCTGATCAGCCACGCTGTGCACCGGGCCAGCGGAAAAATGGATGCCGAAAATCGAGCCCTGGCCGGTGATCTGCACGGGCAATCGGTGTTTTCCGGCCACGGCGGACAGTTTGCCGATCAGCACGTCGCCGAGATCATTCATGGCCTCGACGCGCTGGCGCGACAGTACTTTCGTCAGGCCCGCATGGCCGGCGGCCATCGCCAGAACGTTATTGTTGAAGGTGCCGCCGTGTGGATAGGCGCCGGGCCGCGAGGGGTCGAATTTTTCCATGATGTCGGCGCGCCCCCCGAACGCGCCGATCGTCAGGCCGCCGCCAACGTATTTGCCGAGCGTCGTCAGGTCGGGACTCACGCCAAGCTTGCCCTGCAAGCCGCCATAGCCGACACGCGAGGTCATCACTTCGTCGAGCACCAGAAGCACCTTGTTCTCATCGCAGGCCGCGCGCAGCCCGGCGATGAATCCGGGCGCCGCGGGGATGGCGCCGGCGCCGCCCTGCATCGGCTCGACGATGACCGCTGCCAGCTTGTGAGCATTTTCGGCGATCGCCGCCGCGGCCCGTTCCAGATCGTTGAAAGGCGTGAATATCCAGTCGAATGTCATGTTCAACGGCGAGGCGCCGCTCACGAAATAGATGATCGATCCGTGATAGGCGCCGTCGAAAACAAGCACGGCGGGCTTGCCGGTGAAAGCGCGCGCGGTGGCCAGGGCGAGCAGGTTGGCTTCGGTTCCGGAGTTGCAAAACCGCATGAGTTCCATGGCGGGAAAGCGCTTCCGCACCTCCTCGGACAGGGCGATCTCGTGGGCCGTGCATCCCCCGAGATTGATGCCGCCCGCCAATGTCTCGCGGATGGAGTCGGCAATCACTGCATTCGAGTGGCCAAAGACCCCGGCCGTGAATTCGTTGACGAAATCGGCGTAGGAATGCCCGTCGGAATCAGTGACGCGGCTGTTCGCCCCGCTGCTGAAATAAAGCGGGAACGGGGAGTAGTGGACGGTTGTGCGGGTGTTGCCGCCTGGCATATGCGCGGCGGCGCTTTTTGCCAGTGCAAGGCTTTTGGGATTCTGTGCGGCATAGCGCTGCTCCGCCTCGCCCACTGCTGCGGCGAGATCCATGTTGCGTTTACCTGCTGCCTTGCTTGCCTGCATTTCAAATTCTCCCAGCCGCTCTGATTTTCCCGGAAAGCCGATTTATTGCACTTGTGATCACATTCACTGTGATGTTAGAGTTTGCCAATAAGCCTGTCAATGAACGGCATTTCGCATGGGAGATTTTATGTCCGCCAATCCTGCTCCAGTTCCGGCAAAGTCTCCGCGCAAAGTCATTATTACCTGCGCCGTAACGGGTTCGGTCCACACACCCTCGATGACGCCTTTTCTTCCCATCACGCCCGAGGAAATCGCCCGGGAATCAATCGCTGCGGCGGAGGCGGGTGCATCCATCATTCACCTGCATGCCCGTGATCCCAAAGACGGACGGCCCACGGCCAGCCCCGATGTGTTCATGCAGTTCCTGCCGCGCATTAAGCAGAGCTGCGATGCGGTGGTGAACATCACCACGGGCGGCTCGCTGGGAATGAGCATCGAAGACCGGCTCGCGGCCCCGCTTCGCGCCAGCCCCGAACTCTGCTCGCTGAACATGGGGTCGATGAACTTCGGCATTTTCCAGGTGGCCGAGAAAATCGACAAATGGAAATACGAATGGGAGAAACCCTATGTCGAACGCACGCGGGACAATATCGTGTCCAATACGTTCGCTCAGATCGAGCGGTTCATCCGTGATCTCGGCCAAGGCCACGGCACCAAGTTCGAGTGCGAATGCTACGACGTGGGCCATCTCTACACGCTGGCCAGTTTCGTCGACCGTAAGCTGCTGGAACCGCCCCTGCTGATCCAGACGATTTTCGGCGTTCTCGGCGGCATCGGCACGCATCCTGAGGATCTTGCCCACATGCGCCGCACCGCCGACCGGCTTTTCGGTGCGGAATATGAATGGTCGGTTCTTGCCGCCGGGCGGCACCAGATGGCGCTTTGCAGCATCGGCGCCGCTATGGGCGGCAACGTACGCGTGGGACTTGAAGACAGCATCTATCTCGGACGCGGCAAGCTGGCGAAGAGCAATGCCGAACAGGTTGCCAAAATCCGCGGGATCATCGAAAGCCTTTCGCTTGAAATCGCAACGCCCGCCGAAGCGCGGGAAAGGCTGAAGCTCAAGGGGGGAGACCGTGTGGCGTTCTAACTGGACGATGATTGTCATTCCATGACGCCAACCCGCAGGGAAGGCCGCTGCCCATGGCTGCGCGAGGCGATTGCCGAGGGCGAAACCGATGCGCCCCAGCTCATTGGAAAAAGCCAGTCCGACATCTGCATCGTTGGCGGCGGTTTGGCGGGGTTGTGGACTGCGATTGAACTTCAGCGGCAATCTCCAGGATTGTCCATTTCCATTGTCGAGGCCGACATCTGCGGCGGTGGCGCCAGTGGCCGCAATTCCGGCATGGTGCTGTCGCAGTGGGCGAAGTTTGCGGCGCTTGAGGCCTTTGGCGGCAGCGAGGACGCCATCAGGCTTGGACACGCTTTTGCCGGTTCGGCGGCATTTCTCAGGGAATTCTGCGCGGCGGAAGACATCGATGCGGAAATTCGCGGTGACGGCTGGATCTGGGGCGCGACCTGCAAGGCGCACATGGGCGCGTGGAACTGCATTCTCGCCACGCTAGCCAGGCATGACCTGCACCCTTTCCGGGGGATCGATGCGCCGACGATCACGGCAATGACCGGAAGCCAATCCTTTATGGGCGGGATCTACGACCCAGAGGCCTGCACGTTGCACCCCGGCAAGCTGGTGCGCGGGCTTCGCCGTGCGGCGCTGCGGCGTGGCATTGCCATCTATGAAAATTCGCCGATGACGGAACTCAAGCGCGCATCGCCTGTGGAAGTCATAACGGCGAAGGGAAGCATCACGGCTGAGCGCGTCGTTCTCACCATGAACGCATGGTCGCTCGCCATCCCCGAATTGCGCTCTGGGATCGTGGTGATGACCAGTGATGACGCGGTGACGGCGCCCGTGCCGGACCGCCTGAAGCAGGCGGGCTATTTTGAAAAGCCGCTGATGGGAGATTCGCAAACTTTTGTCACCGGCTTCCGCAGCACCAAAGATCATCGGTTCAACCCTGGTATCAGCGGCGGCGTCATCGGCTTTGGACGGTTGGGCTTCGGGCAGGGTGCGGGGCATCGCTTTGAAGGCCGCTCATCCCGGGAACAGGCGATTCATGAGGTGGTGAAGCGCGGCCACCCCGCGCTCGCCGATATTCCCTTTGCGGAATCATGGTGCGGGCCGATTGACCGCACCCGGAGCGGCTTGCCGCTGTTCGGGCCGCTGCCGGGCCATCCCGATATTTTCTATGGCTACGGATTTTCGGGCAACGGGCTTGCCACGACGCCTGTGGCGGGCCGCATTCTTGCCAGTCTTGCGCTGGGCAAACGCAATGAATGGTCGTCTTGCGGACTTGTGCGGACGCCCGAGCGGTGGCTGCCGCCGGAGCCTATCCGCTATATCGGCGCCCATATGGTTCGCGCCGCCATCCGCCGCAAGGATGCTCAGGAGCAACTCGGCCGCGCCGTCGATCCGGTGAGCCGCGGTCTTTCGGCATTCGCACCGGGCGGCATCACCACATCGCGGCCCATAAAGTCAAAACGAGGAGCAGGTCATGGCTGAAGCCGAACATTTTGCGTTCAAGTCGCTGCCGTTTAAAAGCTGCAAGGCGCCCGGCGGCGAAACACAAATCGCCCGGGTGATCAATGAGCGGATCAGCCGCAATATGGGCGGCGGGCTTGAAGTTGGCGAAAACATCTGCGTCCACTGGACGACGCTCTATGACGAGATCCTGTTCATCCACGAAGGAAGCATGATCGTGCGCACTGGCGGTCATGAATATGACTGCGGCCCCGGCGACATTGTGTGGCTGCCTGAAGGATGTACGCTGGACTATGACATGACTGGCCGCCGCTGCGCCTATTTCTACGCGCTTTACCCTTATGACTGGGCAAGGCGGAACGGCATGGCGGAGCCTTGATGGTTGCAGCGCCAGCGCCGGGCTGCGGATCGCTAAGGGCCCAAATCACCGCCATTGTTCCCCGGTTTTCGCGATAATTTTTGCCCACGCTGTTTCACGTGGAACATATTCCTATGAGCGTTGATGTTGTTGCATTTTCAATGATTTTCAGTAGCTTTTGGGTGCAAAAACCATGCAGAATTGTTGTGTTTGGGTAGCCGTTTCGATGCCAGGGAAATTGACTCTGTCAATTTCCGCGCCGCGCGGGAGGCGCCCCCGAAAGGAGCCCGCCCATGACCACCCCTCCCAAGCGCAACCGCCCGCAGGGCCTCGCCACCCGCGCCATCCACCTGGGCTATGATCCCGCCGACGCCCAGGGCGCCCTGACGCCCCCCATCTACATGACCTCGACCTACGCCTTCGAGACGGCCGAGGCGGGATCGGAAATGTTCCGGGGCGAGCGGGCGGGCTATATCTATGGCCGCACCCGCAACCCCACGCAGTCCATTTTAGAAACCCGCATGGCGAGCCTCGAGGGCGGCGAGGCGGCGATGACCACCGCATCCGGCATGGCCGCCATCTCCTCAACCGCGCTGACGCTGCTGAATGCCGGCGACGAGGTGGTGATCGACCACACGATCTATGGCAACACCTTCGCCTATTTCACCCAGGCCCTGCCGCGCTTCGGCGTGAAGGTGCATGTGGTGGACTTCAACGATGCGGCGGCACTGAAGCAGGCGCTCAACCGCAAGATCAGGCTGGTGTTCTTTGAAACCCCCGCCAATCCGAACCTGCGGGTGATCGACATCGCGGCTGTTGCGAAAGCGGCCCGCGCGGCGGGTGCCACGGTCGTTGTGGACAACACCTTCGCCACGCCGGTGCTGCAGCGCCCGCTGGAGCTTGGCGCCGATATCGTGGTTCACTCGGCCACCAAATATCTGGGCGGCCACGGCGATCTTCTGGGCGGCATCGTGGTAGGCACGGCGCAGACCGTGGGCCAAATCCGCGCCACGGGTCTGCGCTGGATGACGGGGGCGACGCTCTCGCCCTTCAACTGCTTTCTCCTGCTGCGCGGATTGAAGACGCTGGAACTTCGCATGGAGCGCCATGCCGCCTCCGCGCTGGCGCTGGCGCGGCTGATCGAGGCCCACCCCAAGGTGCATCGCGTCTCCTATCCGGGCCTTGAGAGCTTCCCGCAATTCGAGCTGGCGAAGCGGCAGATGGCGCTGCCGGGCGGGCTGTTCTCGTTCGAACTCAAGGGCGGCATCGCGCAGGGCATGGCGCTGATGAACCGGCTTCAGCTCGTCACCCGCGCGGTCAGCCTTGGCGATACCGAAACGCTCATCCAGCATCCCGCCAGCATGACCCACGCCATCGTCAGCCCCGAAGACCGCGCGAAGAACGGCATAACAGACGGGCTGCTCCGGGTGTCGGTGGGGCTTGAGACGACGGACGACCTGCTGGACGATTTCGAGCAGGCGCTGGACGGGTTGTGAGGAGGCAAGAGGCCGCTGGAGTTTTGTCTCCTTTCTCGATTACACCACATCTTCCAAGGGTATTGTTCGCGTTTTCCCGAACAAAGAGTTGGTATGTTGGCATGATATAAAACCCATCAAGGTAGGTTCATCTCCTTTTTAATATAAGCCTCAAGGGCTGCAATATCTGGAGAATTGGAGAGATAGTGAGTAGTAGACAATATTTCCCATAGCAATACATCCACCCGCGCTGGGGAACATACAAAAGCTGGCTCTTCGTCGATAGGTGGAACACGAAATAACTTTTCCCCAAAAATCAAATTATCTTTCTCAAAAGCTGCGCTCGCTCGAATCTCTGCGAGCACTCTTTGCTCCGGCGAAATGACTCTGTCATGAGACGGTGAGTGGATTCCTGCTGCTACGTACCCAATGTATTCTAGAATAGCCAATCTAGTTATCCATTTTCCCTGAAAATACAGCACCCTTTGAGCCATGAAGGAATGGGCATCAAGAAGCAAAAACTTGTCAATTTGAGTCTTGTCGAGTTTTTCGTCCAATTCTACAGGAATCACCATCATATCTCTGGCGCTCGTATCAAAAATGGGCGCACCGCCTGCGATGTAGAAACCAAGTACACCTGTAGGCCAAGAGTCTGCGAGACGAGCGGTGTTAGGAGCTTTTATCCTAATCTTTCCTATTCGCGGTCCGGCAACTTTAGCCAAATCGTTGTCGATCAATATTCGGCGTAGAGGTGCAACCAAATGTCTAAGAGTAACTCGATCAGGCGTTGGATTCGAGAGTATCTCGCGAAACCGCTGCACATCTTCCAATAGTGCAACAGCTGACTCGCGAGTTCCTTTTCTCATAATAGCGGATTTTTCAGGATCAAGAGGAGCCATTCTACTTGTCATCCAATGTGTTGTGGGTTGTAAATTAACAATGCCGACGACAGTATGTAACAACATATTCAATTCTGGTAGTGACAACAATAAAAGTGCGATAGGGGCGCTTTGGCTCTGAATAATCTCGGCAGATGGTCTCAAACATGGGCCTGTCTTGAATCTAGCTTTCGGCACCTTCGTGAGCCATGATGCTGAAACAGAATATCTCAGTATGATCGGAGCTCTCATGCCCACCATCGTCCACCGCGCGACCTTTGAACGCCTGCCGCCGGAAACGCTCGCAGCGTGGAAGAGCATCCCGGTGACCATCGCCTCCGATATTGCGGGGCTCCCTATTGTCATCGATCCGCTGATCCGCCCCTTGCGCGCCTTTGCGCCTGGACGCCGCATGGCGGGGCAGGCGGTGACGGCGTGGTGCGAGCGCTCGGATTTTGGCGCCATGCTGCATGCGCTTGATATGGCGCGGGCCGGTGAAGTTGTAACGGTGGATGCGGGCGGCTGCCGCGAGACGGCCTATTGCGGCGAGATTCTTTGCGGCTATGTGCGCAAGAAAAAGATCGCCGGGCTGGTGGTGAACGGCGCGGTGCGCGACATCGATACGATTGCCGCGTGGGAGGATTTCCCCCTCTTCGCTTTGGGCAATACGGCGAAGGGCCCGCTCAGCAAGGAGCGTGGGCATGTGAACGGCACGATCACGCTGGGCGGCGTTGTGGTGCAGCCCGGCGACATCGTGCTGGGCGACAATGACGGCGTGGCCATCATCCCGCTGGCGCGCGCCGCGGAGCTTCTCAGCCTCGCGCAGCAGCGCGTGAAGATGGAAGCTGAATGGATGGCAGCGCTGGAAAAAGGCGGTTCGCTGGTTGAAACATTTTCGGTGCCGGAGGCGATCTGACCATGAAGACCGTGACGCTTCCCGGCGGCGAGGCCGTTCCGGCGCTGGGGCTTGGAACATGGAAGATGGGCGTGGGCGATCGTGACGAGGCGGAGCAGCGCCGCGCCATCGAAACCGGCATTGCCCATGGCACGACGCTGATCGACACGGCGGAAATGTATGGCGAGGGCCGCTCCGAGGAGCTTGTGGGGCAGGCCATCGCAGGAAAGCGGGACAAGGTGTTTCTCGTCTCCAAGGTGCTGCCGTCGAACGCCAGCCGGCGCGGCACGGTGGCTGCCTGCGAGCGGAGCCTGAAGCGCCTCGGCACCGGCATGATCGATCTCTATCTGCTGCACTGGCGCAGCTCCTACCCGCTGGCCGATACGGTGGCGGCGTTCATGGAATTGCAGGCGGCAGGCAAGATCAGGCATTGGGGCGTGAGCAATTTCGACACGCGCGACTTAGGCGAGCTTGCGGGCGTTTCGGACGGCGCGGGCTGTGCGGCGAACCAGGTGCTCTACAATGCGGCGAGCCGTGGCATGGAGTTTGATCTTTATCCCAAATGCCATGCGGCGGGCATGGCCATGATGGCCTATTGCCCGCTGGGCGAAGGGCCGCTTCTGCGCGATCCCGTGTTGCAGAAGATCGCCAACCGCCATGGAGTCTCTGCCTCGGCGGTGGCCATCGCCTTTACGCTCAGGCTGCCGGGCGTAATCTCCATTCCCAAGACGTCGCATGCCGCACGCATGATCGAGAATGCGGCGGCGGGAACGCTTCAATTGACGGCGCAGGATTTGCGCGAGATCGATGCCGCCTTCCCGCCGCCCAGGCGCAAGATGCCGCTGGATATTGTGTAAGCAGGAAGCGCTGCTTCAGTTTTCCAGCTTGTCATGGGCATCAGCCACGCCCTGGAGCCAATAGCCTGAGGCCTTGAGCCAGTGCAGCGGGTGGCCGCGCTCCTTCACCATGTAATCGCGGAGCGCGCGGGCGACGCGGGCTTCCGCCCCGATCCACACAAATCCGTCTCCGGGCGGCAGCGCGATCTTGCCAAGTGCTGAGAGCAGGGAATCGGGATCATTCGCAGACGTTGCCGGGCGATGCACCCAGTGCAGGGAGAGGCTGGTCTTTGTTTCAAAGCTCTGTTCCTCCGCCGCATCGGTGACGGCGGCAAGGGCGATGACGCGGGCCTTGGCGGGAAGCTCTTCGATGCGGCGGCCGATGGCGGGAAGCGCTGTCTCATCGCCGATCAGCAGCCACCAGTCGAAGCTGGGCGGCACGAGGGTGGAACCGCGCGGGCCGCCGATCATCAGCGCGTCACCGGGTTTCGCCGCGATGGCCCAGTGTGTGGCGGGGCCTGCCTCATGCAGCGCGAAATCAAGGGTGAGGGTGCGCGCCTTCGCATCGAAGCGGCGGGGCGTGTAGTCGCGCCGTTCTTCCGCGCCGTTTCCGCCGACAAAAATCTTCACATGGTCATCGGCGCCACGGCTGTCGAAATCGGCAAGGTCTTCGCCCTCGAGGACAATGCGGATCATGTTGGGGGTGATGTGGGTCTTGTTCCTGACGGTGAGGGCGCGCTTCTTGAGTTCGTAACGGTGGCGGGTGATGGCATGGTCCATGGGAGTGCAACCTTCGTCTGTTTCCAGCCCTGATTTAGTGACGATATATCGAATGTAAATCGCCGAGGGGCCTTGCCGGACGCATGGGTCTCATGCAGCTTGGGCGTCTCCCGAGTGCCGGACCCCTGACTGATGACCACGCCTGACTTGAGCTCCGACGATTTCCTGCGCATCGACCTCACCCACAAGATGGCCAATGGCATTCCGGTGTGGCCGGGCGATCCGGTGTTCCGGCAGGTGGAAGTGTTCGGCTTTGCGAAGGGCGACATCGCCTGCAATCATTCGCTGGCCTTCAGCGAGCACAGCGGCACGCATTTCGATGCGCCGCTGCATTTCGTGCCGGGCGGCCGCACCATCGACAATGTACCGGTGGAGCGCTTCTTCGGCCGTATGGTGAAGATCGACGCCCGCGATGCTTTGCCCATGAGTACGCTTCCGCCCGAACGCATCCTCGCCTTCGAGGCTGAGCATGGGGCGATCGAACCGGGTGACGCGGTGATGTTCAACTTCGGCTGGGACCGCTATTGGCGCCACCCCACCGAGAGCGAAAAATTTGCCCGCGACTGGCCGGGCCTTTCCGCTGCTGCGGCGGAGCTTCTGGCGGAGCGCAAGGTGCGGCTGGTGGCAACCGATTGCATGTCCATCGATCCCTTTGGCAGCGATGATTATCCCGTGCATCTCGTGCTGCTGGGGCGGGACATCCTGATTGGCGAGAATTTTACCAATCTCGAAAAGCTGCCGCCGGTGTGCCAGCTGGTGACCCTGCCCTTGCATGTGGAAGGGGGCTCCGGCGCGCCGGTGCGCGCGGTGGCGCTTATTCCGAAGCGATAAGGCGGAACATGATTGCGCCGATCAGCACGCCCAGCGCCGCGCCCATGCTGCTGGTGAAGAATCCCCAGAGTTCGGAATTCCGGCCCGGAATATAGCGCTGCACGATTTCCAAAATGCCGGCGCTGGCGCACAGGAAGATGAGCGCCGCGATGCGCAGCCGGTTGGCGGCAAGGCCGAAGGACAGCGCTGCCGCCACCAGCACATTGGCGGCGAAATGTTCCGATCCGCCGCCCGCACCCGTGTGCGGCCTGTCCACCGCCGGGACGACCGACAGGATGACGATGATGAGGTATCCGATGACGCCTGCGATCAGCGACAGGCGGCGCTGCAGGGCCATCACGCCGGGGCCTTGAACGCATCGGCATGGCGCTTGCGGAGCTCCGCCTTCTGCACCTTGCCCATGGCATTGCGCGGCAGTTCCTCCACCACATGAATGCGCTTCGGCACCTTGAAGCGCGCCAGCTTCGCCGAGACATGGGCGATCATCTCCGCTTCCGGCGGCAGCGGGCCTTTGGCCGTGACGACGGCGATGACGCCTTCGCCGAAATCGGGATGCGGCACGCCGATGACGGCGGATTCGAGAATGCCGGGCAGCGCATCCAGCACCTCCTCCACCTCTTTCGGATAGACGTTGAAGCCGCCGGAGATGATGAGATCCTTGGCGCGCCCGACAATGGCGATGCGCCCCTCTTCATCAATGGTGCCGACATCGCCGGTGATGAAATACTGGTCCGCAGTAAACTCCTCTTTCGTCTTCTCCGGCATCCGCCAATAGCCCTTGAAGACATTGGGGCCCTTGACCTCGAGAACGCCGGGCTGGCCGCCGGTGATGCGCACGTCCACACCGGGCAGCGCGAAGCCCACCGTGCCCGCCACGCGCGCTCCTTGATAGGGGTTAGATGCGATCATGCCGGTTTCCGTCATGCCATAGCGTTCGAGGATGGCATGGCCGGTGCGGGCGGAAAATTCCGTGTGCGTTTCGGCAAGGAGCGGTGCCGAGCCGGAAATGAACAGCCGCATCCTGGCGCAAGTGTCGCGCGTGAAGGAGGCTGTGCCCAGCAGCCGCGTGTAGAAGGTGGGAACGCCCATCATCAGCGTGGCCGAGGGAAGGCTTGAGATGACCACCGCCGCATCGAAACGGTCGAACCAGATGATTTCCGCGCCCGACAGGAACGCCGTGTTGAGCGCCACATAAAGCCCGTGGACGTGGAAGATCGGCAGCGCGTGGAGAAGCACATCGTCTTCGGTGATGCGCCACAGCTCTATAAGGCTTTCGGCATTGGAGGAGAGATTGCGGTGGGTGATCATCGCGCCCTTGGAGCGCCCGGTGGTGCCGGAGGTATAAAGCAGCCCCGCCAGATCATCAGGACCGCGCGCCACGGTCTCGCCCTGCTCGTCCATGCGGGAGGCCAGATCGGCCAGCGAGCCTTGGCCGTGCTGATCGAGATTGACCACCGCCAGAACCTTGTGCCCATCACCCAGCGCGCGGTAGGCCTGCTGCCGCGCCGGATCGCAGACGATAATTTTCGGCTCGGCATCGCCAACGAAATAGTCAACTTCGGATTCGGTGTAGGCAGTGTTGAGCGGCTGGAAGACCGCGCCCGCCTTCAGGCAGCCCAGATAAAGCAGCACAGCGGCCAGGGATTTTTCCACCTGCACCGTCACCCGGTCGCCAGGTTCGACGCCAAGGGCGGCCAGCGCATGGGCATAGCGCGCGGCACCTGTCCTGAGATCATGGAACGTCATCGCTGCGCCGTCCCGGCTGCGGATCGCCGGGCGCGCGCCTTCGGCGGCGAAGCGCTGATCGAGGAGGAAATAGAGATTGGCGTTGGTCATGCGGAAAACGAGTCTGTCAGGGGCCTGTCATGTCCTTGTCACAGCCTGCGTGTCAGGTCAAAGCCACGGGGAGGCGTCCAACTCCCTGCCTGTGCACCTGAAGGCCATGCCCGGGCGTTCCCCTGTCACGCCCCTGACCCAGCGCCCGGCATGGCCCTTTCTCTAGCTCACGTCATCAATTGCCGGATCGAGCAAATGGCTGACGTTCCGCCCGCCATGGCCGGTGGCGACCGCTTCCGCGAAAACTGAATTGACGGCCTTTGCCAGCGGCGTCTCGCATGAAAGTTCCTCCGCCAGCCCCATGTAATAGCCGATGTCCTTCGCCGCATTGGCGAGGGAGAAACGGTAGCCGTCGAAATCCCCCTTGAGGGCCGGTTCCACCATCTTGCGCAGCACGCCGGAATTGCCGGAGCCGTTGAGCATCGCCTCATAGAGATTGCGCCAGTCGAGCTGTGCTTCATGGGCGGCGGTGAAGGCATCGGCCACCAGCGCCACCATGCCTGTCACGAGATAGTTTGAAATGAGCTTCGCGGTGTGGCCGCTGCCCGGCGGCCCCATGTGGCGGATGGTGGTGGCGAAGGACGGCAGTACCGGCTGAATGGCGGCGAAGGTCTTGTCATCGGCGCCCAGGAAAATGCCGAGCTGACCCGCTTCCGCCTGTTCCGGCCCGCCGGTGAGCGGCGCATCGGCATAGCCCACACCCATCTGCGCCAGATCATGCGCGAGCTTCCGCGTGCTTGCGGGGGCGGAGGTGCCGGTGTCGATTATGATATGGCCCGGCCGCAGCGCGGAGCGCAGGGCGGCGATGGTCTCCTCAACGACTTTCGATGTCGAGACGCAGAGCAGGATGATGTCAGACGCCTTGGCCAATTCCGCCGCGCTGACGGCTTCCTTCGCGCCGCGCTTCACAAGGTCATCGACCGGCGCGCGGTTCCTGTGCGCGACGACGGTGACGCCATGGCCATGTTTCAGCAGATTGGCTGCCATGCCGTGGCCCATCATGCCTGCGCCAATCAGTCCGGCCTGCATTCTTGCCTCCAAAGCTTCCCGCCGCTAGGGTCCGCGCCCTGTTTACGGGAATGTCAATCAGGGAACCGGCATCATGGCGCTGCACCGCAATTTCATCAATGGCGAATGGCTTGAAGGCGCATCCGCCCGCAACAACATCAACCCTTCCGATGTGAGCGACATCGTCGGCGAATATGCGCAGGCCGACAAGGCGCAGACCGAAGCGGCGATTGCCGCCGCCAAGGCGGCGCAGCCCGGCTGGGCCGCGGCCACCCCGCAGCAGCGCGCCGATGTGCTGGAGTTCGTGGGCGTCGAGTTGCTGGCCCGCAAGGATGAGATCGGCCGCCTGCTGGCGCGCGAGGAAGGAAAGCCGCTCTCCAACGGCATCGCCGAAACGATGCGCGCCGCGCAGATCTTCAAGTTCTTCGCGCAGGAGGCGTTGCGGGTGGAGGGCGTTGCGGTTGCCTCCGTGCGCCCCGGCGTCGATGTGCTGGTGACGCGCGAGGCGGTGGGCGTCGTCGGCCTCATCTGCCCGTGGAATTTCCCCATCGCCATTCCGGCCTGGAAAATGGCGCCGGCGCTCGCCTTCGGCAATGCGGTGGTGTTCAAGCCCGCTGATCTCGTGCCGGGCTGCGCCTGGGCGCTGGCCGAAATTCTCTCGCGCTCGGGAATTCCGAAGGGCGTGTTCAATCTCGTCATGGGCCGCGGCTCGGTGGTTGGCCAGACGATGCTCGACTCGCGCGATGTGAACGCCATTTCCTTCACCGGCTCCGTTGAGACCGGCGGCAAGGTGGCGATGGCCTGCGCGTCGCGCGGCGCCAAGTTCCAGCTTGAGATGGGCGGCAAGAATCCGCTGATCGTGCTCGATGACGCCAATCTCGACGCCGCCGTGGCGGGCGCTGTTGATGGCGCGTTCTTCCAGGCCGGGCAGCGCTGCACGGCCTCCTCACGCTTGATCGTGCAGAAGGGCATTCACGACAAGTTCGTCGCCAAGGTCGTCGATGCGATGAAGGCGTTGAAGGTCGACCATGCGCTGAAGGAGGGCACGGTGATCGGCCCCGTCGTCGATGAATCGCAGATGGCGCAGGATGAAAAATATATCGGCATCGCCCGCGATGAAGGCGGCCAGCTGGCGTGGGGCGGCGAGCGCCTGAACCGCGACACCAAGGGATTCTATCTGAGCCCCGCGCTGTTCACGGGAACGAAGAATTCCATGCGCATCAACCGCGAGGAAGTTTTCGGCCCCGTTGCGTCGGTGATCGAGGTGGAGAGCTATGATGAGGCACTGAGCGTTGCCAACGATACGCCTTTCGGACTGTCGTCGGGCATCTATACGACCTCGCTCAAATACGCGACCGACTTCCGCAAGAAATCCGCCGCCGGCATGGTGATGGTGAACCTCGCCACGGCGGGCGTGGATTACCACGTGCCCTTCGGCGGCCGCAAAGGCTCAAGCTATGGCGCGCGCGAGCAGGGCCGTTTCGCGGCGGAGTTCTATACCGCGGTAAAGACGGCTTACACGCTGGCCTGATAGACAGAACCTTCCTCCACGTGCCGTCACCCCCGCGCAGGCGGGGGCCTCGCTTTCATGCGGCAAAATATGTGGAGGAGAAGCGGGATTCCCGCCTTCGCGGGAAAGACGGAAGTGAGAGAGCGCGCGCAATTGAGTGTTTGACGCCTTAGCCCCGTTTGCGCTTTGCCAGCACCTGTTCGCGCATGAAGACGAAGAGGCCGCTGGCCACCACGATGGCAGCGCCCACCAGCGTCCAGAAATCCGGGAGATCGCCGAACAGCAGATAGCCCATGAAAATCATGCTTACGATCTGCGTATAGGAAAAGGGCGCCAACACTGAAGCGGGCGCGAGGCGGTGCGCCTGGATGAGCGAAAAATGCCCGAGCGAACCGGCGAGCGCGATGCCGCAGAGTTGCAGCCATTGCCAGCCCTGCGGCACCTGCCATTGAAAATGCAGCGGCATGACCGCGAACATCGCCCCGAACAGGCTGACATAGAACAGCGACGTCTCCGCCCGGTCGCGCCCGCCCACCTTGCGCGTCACGATGTTGTAGAGCGCGCTGGCAAGGGCCGAGGCGAGCGACATGAACATCGCCCAGTGAAAGCTGCCCGTGCCCGGCCGCATGATGACGAGGACGCCGAGAAAGCCAACGATCACCGCCGTCCACCGCTGCACGCCGACGCGCTCGCCCAAAAGCGGAACCGAGAGCGCGCAGACCCATAGCGGCACGGTGAAGGCGATGGCCGAGGTTTGCGCGAGCTGCAGATATTGCAGCGCCAGAAAGTTCAACCCCGTGGACATCAGCAGCAGAAGCCCGCGCAGCACCTGCAGGGCGGGATGGCGGGTGAGGAACAGTTGCGGCGTGCCGGTGCGCCACAGCACGGCGGCGGCCATGAACACCGCGATGAGATAGCGGAAGAAGACGACCACCGAGACGGGGAGCGTGCGGATCGCCTCTTTCGCCTGCGAGTCGAGGAGCGAGAACATGGCCCCCGCGAGGACCATGAGCAGGATGCCCTTGCTGCGCGGGCTCACGCGGAGGGAACCACCGTCACGTCGAGATCGCCCAAGCCATCGATATGTCCGAGCAGCACGTCGCCGGTTTTGACGGCGGCAACGCCCGCCGGCGTGCCGGTGAAGATGAGGTCGCCCGGCTTCAGCTCGAACAGGCCTGCGAGTGCGGCGATGGTTTCAGACACAGACCAGATCATCTGCGACAGGTCGCCCGTTTGCCGCCTGACGCCGTTGACGTCCAGCGTAATGGCGCCCGCCTGCAAATGGCCGGTGTCTTCCGCCAGCACCAGCGGGCTGATGGGCGCGGAATGATCGAAGCCCTTGGCGGTGTCCCACGGCCTTGCGAGCTTCTTGGCCTCGGCCTGAAGATCGCGCCTCGTCATGTCGAGGCCCACGCCATAGGCGAAGGGCTTAAGATCAGGCCCCAGCGCCACCACCAGTTCGATCTCATGGTGAACGTCATGGCTCGATGGAGGATAGGGAAAGCGCCCGTCCGTGACCAGCGCATCGGCGGGCTTGGTGAAGAAGAAGGGCGGATCGCGGCCTGCGACGCCGCCCATTTCCTTCACATGTTCATCATAGTTCCGCCCGACGCAATAGATGCGATGCACCGGCAAACGCTCAGAGCGCCCGCGCACGGGCAAGCTCATCTGCGGCTGTGCGGGAAACAGCAAACTCACGCCAGCACGACGCCCCGTTCCGCGAAGGAGGCGCGCGTTTGCGCGGCGGAGCCATTGAGGTCGATGGCGCGGCAGGCGCCTTCGATCACTTCGGTTTCAAAGCCATGCGACCGCGCATCCTCGGCCGAGTAGCGCACGCAGAAATCGAAGGCGAGGCCAACAAGTGTCACCTTCCTGAAGCCGCGCTCCCGGAGATAGCCGTTGAGGCCGGTGGGCGTCTTGTGATCGTTTTCGAAAAAGGCGGAATAGCTGTCGATGGCGCGGTCATAGCCTTTGCGGATGATGAGTTCCACATGCGGCACATGCAGACCCTTGTGAAATTCGGCGCCCTCCGTGTGCATGATGCAGTGATCGGGCCACAGCACTTGCGGGCCATAGGGCATCTCGATCATCTCGAAAGGCTTTTTGCCGGGGTGGCTCGACGCGAAGGAGGAATGATGCGGCGTGTGCCAGTCCTGCGTGAGCACAACATGCTTGAACCCTTGCGCGATGCGGTTGATGAGCGGCGCCACCTCATCGCCGCCGGAAACCGCGAGCCGCCCGCCGGGGCAGAAATCATTCTGCACATCGACGACAATCAGAATCTCATCATCCCGGCGCATGGTTTCACCTCATCGCGGCGATGGCCGCTGCACAGCCCTTGAAGGCGGGGAACTTGTCGACGATCACATAGACGGGAATGGGGCGCATGACATGGGCGATCTTGCCCTTCTCCTCGAAGATCCGGCGGAACGGGCCGGTCTGCAGCTTGCCGACCAGCGACGGCACGATGCCGCCCGCCAGATAAACGCCGCCCAGCGCCTGCATGGTCATCGCCGCATCGCCGGTGATGCGGGCCAGCCAGATGATGAACTGGTCGATGGTCTTCACCGCGTAAGGATCGGTTCCGGCGAGGCCCGCCTGCATGATCTGCTCGGGCGTGGTGAGCGTGGGTTGAGGGGCGATGGCATCATACATGCGCAAAATCCCGCCGCCGGTGATCGCATCCTCGGTTTCGGAGGGAACGCCGGGGCGGGTGATCTTCTCGCGCCAGTCGAATTCTTCCTGCGTGACGACGGGAAGGGTGATGTGGCCCACCTCGCCCGGCAGCGCCATCCAGCCGCCCTGCGGCAAGGGCGCAAGCGTTGCCATGCCAAGCCCGGTGCCGGGGCCGAGCACGATCTTGACTTGCGGGTGCGACGGGGTTTCGCCGCCGATCTGCACCACGTCATCAGGCCCCAGATGCGGCAGCGCCAGCGCCAGCGCCTCGAAATCATTGAGCAGACGGAATTGCGCCGCACCCGCAGCCTTGCGCAGGCTTTCGCGGGTGAAGCTCCAGTCGCGGTTGGTGAGGGTGATGACCTCGCTTTCGATCGGCCCTGCCACGTCGATGGCTGCCGCCGCGAGGCCGGTGAGGCCCTGCCCCTTCACATAATGGGCAATTGAATCTTCCAGCGAGGTAAATTCGTCGTTCTTGTGAACGTCGATGTTATGCACCTCGGTGGAGCCGGGCTCGACCAGTCCGAAGCGTGAATTCGTGCCGCCGATATCGCCGACCAGTGCCAGTTCCGCCATCGGACTCCCCTTTGCCTTCCAGTGCCACGGAAGCCCTTTGGGAGCAACTGATAGCTTTACGCATCCGCCAAACCCGTCTAGGGAAAGCCCAACAATTTCAATCCGGATAGACCCGTGACAAGCCCGCTCGAACAGGAAGTGGCGCGCAGGCGCACCTTCGCCATCATCTCCCACCCCGACGCCGGCAAGACGACGCTGACCGAAAAGCTGCTGCTGTTCGGCGGCGCCATCCAGCTGGCGGGGCAGGTGCGCGCCAAGGGCGACCGCCGCCGCACGCGTTCCGACTGGATGTCGATCGAGCGGGCGCGCGGCATCTCGGTGGTGACATCGGTGATGACTTTTGAATATGAGGGCGTGGTGTTCAACCTGCTCGACACGCCGGGGCATGAGGACTTTTCCGAGGACACCTACCGCACCCTCACCGCCGTCGATGCCGCCGTCATGGTGATCGACGCGGCCAAGGGCATCGAGGCGCGCACCCGCAAGCTGTTCGAGATTTGCCGCTTGCGTGACATCCCCATCATCACCTTCGTGAACAAGATGGACCGCGAGGCGCGCGACCCGCTGGACCTTCTGGACGAAATCGAGAAGGGGCTGGCCCTGAGCGTCGCGCCCATGGTGTGGCCGATCGGCCAGGGCCGCGATTTCGCCGGCACCTATGATCTCCAGAGCCCGCGCGTGAGGCGGTTGGAGCAGGACCCGGAAGGCGTTCCCGTCTCGGGCCCTGATGATCCGCTGATCGGCACCCTCATCAAGGGCGACACGCTGGCCAAGTGGCGCGACGAGATCGACCTCGTGAAGGATCTGTGCACCAGCTTCGACCGCCAGTCCTTCCTCGAAGGCCATCTGTCGCCGGTCTATTTCGGTTCGGCGCTGAAGAATTTTGGCGTGCGCGATCTGTTGCAGGCGCTGATCGCCTATGCCCCGCCGCCGCGCGACCAGCAGGCGGCGGGCCGCGTTGTCCATGCGACTGAGCCGAAGATGACCGGCATCGTGTTCAAGATCCAGGCGAACATGGACCCCAATCACCGGGACCGCATCGCCTTCATGCGGCTTGCTTCCGGCAAGCTGACGCGCGGCATGAAAGTGAAACTGGTGCGCACCGGCAAGACGGTGGCGCTGACCGCGCCGCAATTCTTCTTCGCCCAGGACCGTTCGATTGCCGATGAAGCCTTCGCGGGCGATGTGGTGGGCATTCCCAATCATGGGCTGCTCCGCATCGGCGATACGCTGACCGAAGGCGAGGATGTGGTGTTTACCGGCGTTCCAAGTTTTGCACCGGAAATCCTCAGGCGCGTGAAGCTGGGCGATCCCATGAAGGCTAAGAAGCTGCGCGAGGCGCTGGAGCAGCTGGCGGAAGAGGGCGTGGTGCAGCTGTTCCTGCCCGTCGATGGCTCGGCCGCCATCGTCGGCGTGGTGGGCGCGCTGCAGCTCGACGTGCTGGCTGATCGCCTCGCCAACGAATATGGCGTGCCCGTCTCCTTCGAGCCGACGCGCTATGAGGTGATGCGCTGGATTGCCGCCGATGACCGCAAGAAGCTCGAGGAATTCGTCGACGCCAACCGCTTCTCCATCGCCAATGACCTTGACGGCGATCCCGTCTTCATGGCGCAATCGGATTTCAGCCTGAACTACACGCTGGAACGGTCGCCCGATATCCGGGTGACCGAGATCAAGGAAATGCACCGCGCGAGGTGAAGGGATGCCGCCTGATCTGGGACTGCCGCAGGCCTTCGCCATCTGCCTGATCTTCGGCCTGTGGGGCTTCTATTCGGTGATCCTGCGCACCATTGGCAAGGGCTCGCTCAACAGCCAGCTTCATGTGGTGCGGCTGCAATGGCTGCGGATGCATGGCGACATCGGCCGCCGCTACCGCATGTTCGATGCGATCCTGCTGGGGCATATTTCCAATTCCATTTCCTTCTTCGGCTCCGCCACGCTGCTGGTGCTGGCGGGCCTCGTCGGCGCGCTGGTGAATGTGAACCACATCTATGAAACGGCGAGCGAACTGAAATTCGTCGACCGGATGAGTTCCGACCTGTTCACGATTTACTTTGCCGTGCTGGCCTTCATTCTGGGCTTCAGCTTCTTCGCTTTCACCTATGCGATGCGCAAGCTCTCCTACACCTTCGCGCTGCTGGGCGGATTGCAGGACGACACCGAAGACCCGGTGCTGTCGGGCGTGATGGTGGAGCAGGCGGCGATCGTGCTCACCGAAGCGGTGCGCTCCATCAACACCGGCATCCGTGGATTTTATTACGCCATCGCGGCGCTGTTCCTGTTCGCGGGGCCTTACTGGTGCATCGCGGCCACCATCGCCATCACCGGCCTTCTCTATTACCGGCAGATGTTCTCGGTGACGGCGCGCGCCATCGGCAAATATGTCGACGCGCTGGATGAACTCACCCATCCGCGCGGCTGAGATTACGCGAGCTTCGACGCCTCGCGCGCCAGGGCTTCGATGCCGGCCCAGTCCTTGGCGGCGATCAGCTTCTTGGGCGCCATCCATGAGCCGCCGAGCGTGATGACATTGGGGAGCTTCAGGTAGCTCGGTGCCGATTGCGGCGTGATGCCGCCTGTGGGGCAGAACATGATCTGCGGCAGGGGCGAGGCGAGCGATGAGAGATAGGCGACGCCGCCCGCCGGTTCGGCGGGGAAAAATTTCTGGAAGCGGTAGCCGCGTTCGAGAAGCGCCATGCATTCGGACGCCGTGACGCCGCCCGGCAGAAGCGGGACGGCTGAGTCCTGCGCCGCATCGAGAAGTTTTGGCGAGGAGCCGGGCGAGACGGCGAAGGCACAGCCCAGCTTCTCGCAAGCCGCAAGCTTCTGCGCATCGAGCACCGTGCCCGCACCGACAATCGCGCCTTCCACTTCGGCGATGATGGCGCGGATGCTGTCGAGGGCGGTGGGCGTCCTGAGCGTGATCTCGAGAACCGGCAAGCCGCCCTTGACCAGCGCGCGCGACAGGGGCACCGCATCGGCCTGATCGTCGATGACCATGACCGGCACCACGGGCGCGGCCTTGAGTGTTGCTTCAACGCCGTTCTGAACATCCCGTGTCATGTCACACCGCCTGGAAAATCGAAGCGCCCTGATCGGCGCGGCCTGCATTGGCGCGGAAGGCCGCGAACAATTCGCGCCCCGTGCCATCGTGATTGGAGGAGAGATCAATGCTCACCGGCGGCCTGAATGACAGATCGGCCTTGACTTCCAGCACGCCCTGATCGGCATCGAGGCGGATGATGTCGCCATCCCGCACACGCGCCAGAGGCCCGTCATCGGCGGCTTCAGGCGTTACATGAATGGCGGCGGGAATTCTTGCCCGATGCACCGGACATGCGGCCATCGGTGATGAGCGCCACCTTGAAGCCGCGGTCCTGCAGCACCGCCAGCGGCGGCGTGAGCCGGTGCAGCTCCGGCATGCCGGAGGCTTTCGGCCCCTGAAAGCGCACCACCGCCACCATGTCGCGGTTCAACTCACCGGCACGGAAGGCGACATGCAGTTCCTCCTGCGAATGGAAGATGCGCGCCGGTGCTTCGATCACATGGCGGTCGGCGGGAATGGACGACACCTTGATGACCGCGCGGCCGAGATTGCCGGTGAGCAGGTTGAGGCCGCCCGTGGCCTGAAAACCTTTCGATGCGCCGCGCAGCACCGCTTCGTCGCCCGATGTCGCGGGCGCATCCGCCCAGGCGAGCGACCCATCATCCGCGAGGCGCGGCTCCTGCAGATAGCTGGAGAGGCCCTGGCCCATCACCGTCGTCACGTCTTCGTGCAGGAGCCCGGCACCCAGAAGCTCGCGGATGAGGAAGCCCATGCCGCCCGCCGCGTGGAAGTGGTTCACGTCAGCCTTGCCATTGGGATAGACGCGCGACATGAGCGGCACCGCCTTCGAGAGCGCCGCGAGATCATCCCATGTCAGTGAAATGCCCGCCGCCGCCGACATGGCGATCAGGTGCATGGTGTGATTGGTGGAACCGCCGGTGGCCAGCAGGCCGACGACGCCGTTGACCACGGCCTTCTCGTCATAGATGCGCCCGATGGGCGTGTAGTTGTTGCCGAGTGCGGTGAGCGACAGCGCCTGTTTGGCCGAGGCGCGGGTGATCTCGTCGCGGAGCGGCGTGTTGGGATTGATGAAGGTGGCGCCCGGCAGATGCAGGCCCATGATCTCCATCAGCATCTGGTTGGTGTTGGCTGTGCCATAGAAGGTGCAGGTGCCGGGGCCGTGATAGCCTTTCGCTTCCGCATCGAGCAGCGCCTCTCGCCCGACCTTTCCTTCGGCGTGAAGCTGGCGGATCTTGCCCTTCTCATCATTGCCGAGACCGGTGGTCATCGGGCCGGCCGGAACGAACACCGCCGGCAGATGGCCGAAGGACAATGCGCCGATGATGAGGCCCGGCACGATCTTGTCGCAGACGCCCAGATAGACCGCGGCATCGAACATCTGGTGCGACAGCGCGACGGCGGTGGCGAGCGCAATCACGTCACGCGAGAACAGCGACAGGTCCATGCCCGTTTCGCCTTGCGTCACGCCATCGCACATGGCGGGAACGCCGCCCGCCACCTGCGCCGTGCCGCCCGCCTCGCGCGCCGCCTCCTTGATGATGTCAGGATAGACGCCATAGGGCTGGTGCGCCGAAAGCATGTCGTTGAAGGCCGTGACGATGGCGAGGTTTGGCCCCGAGCCATAGCGTAGCGCTTCCTTGTCATGCGGGCCGCAGGCGGCAAAGCCATGGGCGATGTTGGCGCAGCCCAGCGTCTTGCGCTTCGGCTGATGCGCGACGGCGCTCTCGATGCGATCCAAGTAGCGCTTCCGCGATGGCCTGCTGCGGGCGATGATGTCTTCGGTGACGGCGGAGATGGTTTCACGGACGGACATCGGCAAACTCCTAAGGGCCCGTTCAGGGGCACCAGTAGATCGAAACAGGTGACGGCGATCGCAGAACGGCGCGCACCGGCATATCGGGGACCGGGCCATCGGCCAGCGCCCGCTTCAGTGTATCGCGCTTTTCGTCTCCCTCAAGATGAAGGGCACGAAAGCCTGCGGCGAGCAGGACGGGCAGCGTATAGGTGAGCCGCGCCTCGCCCGACCCCGGTGCCGAGATGGCGATGATCTTTTGCGGTGTTGAGGGATCAATGGCTTCGGCGAGCGTATCGCCGCCGGGAAAGAACGACGCGGTGTGGCCGTCATTCCCCATGCCAAGCGTCACCACATCGAGGCGGGCAGGCATCTGATCCGCTGGCGTTCCGAACATCGGCACGAAGCGCGCTGCCGCGGCTTCGTTCTTCAGCAGATGCTCCTTGACGAGCTTCGCATTGGAGCGGTCGCTGGTATCGGGCACCTGCCGTTCATCTACCAGCGTGATGGTGACGTGATCCCACGCCAGCTTTTCCCCTGACAGCGCATCGAAGAACAGTTTCGGCGTGGTGCCGCCGGAGACCGCCAGCACGGCGGAGCCTGTGGCCGTGATGGCGCGCGTCAAGGCCGCTGCGACATCGCCTGCCAATGCGGTGGCGAGCGCCTGCCGGTCCGCGAAGTCATGTTCGGTTGCGATCACGCGACATCCTCATACCAGGTGCGGCCATCGCGCTCGATCATCGCCACCGCCGCCGAGGGCCCCCATGTACCTGCCGTGTAAGGCTTGGGCGGCTCGTTGGAGCCTTTCCACGCATCAAGGATCGGATCGATCCATTTCCACGCGGCTTCCACCTCGTCACGGCGCATGAACAGCGTCTGGCTGCCGCGCACCACATCCATGATGAGGCGCTCATAGGCATCGGGGTGACGGGCGGTGAAGGCCTTGGCGAAGCTCATGTCGAGCGGCACATGAGTGAGGCGCATGCCGCCGGGGCCGGGATCTTTGATCATCAGCCAGAGCTTCACGCCCTCATCGGGCTGCAGGCGCATCACCAGCCGGTTCGGCGTGATCGGCCCTGCCGTGACCTCGAACACCGAATAGGGAATGGGCTTGAAGGTGACGACGATTTCCGACTCGCGCTTCTCCAGCCGCTTGCCGGTGCGGAGATAGAAGGGCACGCCATTCCACCGCCAGTTGGAAATTTCCGCGCGGATGGCGACGAAAGTTTCGGTGGTGGAGTCGGAATTGCCCAATTCATCGAGATAGCCGGGCACCGCCACGCCGCCCGACGCGCCCGCCCGGTATTGCCCGCGCACCGTTGCGGAAGACACGGCCTCTCCGGTGATCGGCTTGAGCGATTTCAGCACCTTCAGCTTTTCATCGCGCACCGGATCGGAGGCGGTGGAGGCGGGAGGCTCCATGGCCGTCAAACAGACCAGCTGCAGGATGTGGTTCTGCACCATGTCGCGCAGCGCGCCCGCCGTATCATAATAGCCGGCGCGGCCTTCGACGCCCAGAGTTTCGGCCACGGTGATCTGCACATGATCGATGTGTGCGGAATTCCACAAAGGCTCGAACAGCGCATTGGCGAAGCGCAGTGCCATCAGGTTCTGCACGGTCTCCTTGCCGAGATAATGATCGATGCGGTAGATCGACTGTTCCGGAAAAACCTTGCCGATCTCATCGTTGATGGCCCTGGCCGACTCGCCCGATTTGCCAAGCGGCTTTTCGATCACCACCCGCGCCTTGGGGGTCACCAGCTTGTGCGCGCCAATACGGTCGCAGATCGAGCCGAACAGATCGGGGCCGACGGCGAGATAGAACACCCGGATGCGATCCGGGTTAGGCGCCAAGATTTTTTCCAGATCCGCCCATCCCGTTTCCGACGCGGCATCGACGGCCACATAGTCGAAACGCTCGAGGAAGGGCTTGATGAAAACGGGATTGCGCTCTTCCGCCGGAACATAGGTTTCAATCGCCGACAGCACGAAGGCGCGGAAGGCATCGCGCGACATGGGCTTGCGCGACGTGCCGATGATGCGCGCGCCCGGCGGGATCTGTCCGTCGGCATCGCGGTGATAGAGGGCGGGCAGCAATTTGCGCTGCGACAGGTCTCCGGTGGCGCCGAACACGACGAGATCGAAAACATCGACGGGAATGATGCGGGTGGTCATGACAAATCCTCGTAGGCGGCCTCTGATGTGCGCCCCTCAATAACCCTGATTTACGGCCATGCAAGCACCTTGGCAATAATTCAAGCAGCATGATTTATTGCCATTGGGGCGGATTTGCGCCATAGATCGGCATAACAACTCTGCAAAATCGCAAGGGGAGGCGCCATGATTGTCTGCTGCGGCGAGGCATTGATCGATTTCCTGCCCCGCACCACCGCCGATGGCCTGGCCTGCTACCAGCCCTTCAACGGCGGCTCGATCTTCAACACGGCGATTGCGCTGGGGCGGCTGGGACAGGCGACGGGCTTCTTCACCGGCCTCTCCACCGACTTTTTCGGCGACAGCCTGCGCGAGGGGCTGAAGGCCAGCAAGGTGAGCCTTAAATATGTGAAGACATGGGACAAGCCCTCGACGCTGGCCTTCGTCAAGCTCGAGAACGGCCATGCCCGCTATTCCTTCTTCGATGACAATTCCGCCGGCCGCATGCTGACGAAAAAGGATTTGCCGAAGCTGGCGAAAGACGTGACGGCGCTGCATTTCGGCTCCTTCTCGCTGAGCCCCGAGCCCGGCGGATCAACGCTGGAGGCGCTGATGAAGCGCGAGGCAAAGACCCGGGTGATCTGCCTCGATCCCAACATCAGGCCGTCGATCATCGGCCCCCGCCGCACCTATCTTCAGCGCCTGAGCCGCCTGATCGCCATGGCCGACATCCTCAAGATTTCGGACGAGGACATTGCCTGGATCACCGGCAAGAAAGATGTGAAAGCCGCCGCGAAGAAATGGCTGAAGGCGGGGGCGAAGATCGTCGTCGTCACCAAAGGGGGCGAAGGGGCGGAAGCCTTCACGCCGCGATTCTCCATCGCCATTCCGCCGGTGACGGTAAAGGTGGCCGATACGGTGGGGGCGGGCGATACGTTCACAGCGGGGTTTCTGGCGCATCTCGAAAAGACGAAGTTGCTCTCCAAGGCGAAGCTGATGGCGATCGGCGAGGACGAGCTTCGCGCCGCATTGTCTTTTGCCGCGCGCGCCGCCGCCGTCACCGTGTCGCGTCCCGGGGCCGATCCGCCCTGGGCGCATGAGCTTGCTTGACAAGCGGGCGCGCAATCCTGAACCAGTGCGCGCCATGGACTATCCCGTTGACCGCGTCATTCCCGATCTCGCCGCCGCATTGGCGGAGAAGCCCTCAGCCCTGCTGGTGGCCGAGCCGGGGGCGGGCAAGACCACGCGGGTGCCACTGAAACTTCTCGATCAGCCGTGGCTGGAAGGCCGCAAGATTGTCATGCTGGAGCCGCGCCGCCTGGCTGCTCGCGCCTCAGCCCATCGCATGGCGGACACGCTAGGCGAGGAGATCGGCCAGACCGTTGGTTATACGGTGCGGCTCGAGCGCAGGGTGTCGAACGCCACCCGCATCGAGGTGGTGACCGAGGGCATCCTCACCCGCAGGCTTCAGACTGATCCGGAGCTTTCCGATACCGGCCTGCTGATTTTCGACGAGTTTCACGAACGCTCGCTCGACGGCGATCTGGGTCTGGCGCTCAGCCGTGACATTCAGCGGGGCTTGAGGCCCGATCTCCGTATCCTGCTGATGTCGGCAACGCTCGATGCGCAGCGTGTGTCGGCCCACCTTGGCAATGCGCCGGTGATCGATGCGCCGGGCCGCGTCTTTCCCGTCGAGACGCGCTATCTCGCCAAGGCCCAGCGCCAGACCATCGCGCCGGATGCGGCGCGCGCCGTTCAAACCGCACTGGCGGAAACGGAGCAGAGCATCCTCGTCTTCCTGCCGGGCGAGTCGGAAATCCGCCGCACCGCGGAAATGTTGAACGACGCGGCGCTGCCCGTTAGTGTCGTGGTGCGGCCGCTCTATGGCGCCATGGGCTTTGCCGAACAGGATGCGGCGATCAGGCCGTCGCCCACAGGCGAACGCAAGATCGTGCTGGCCACCACCATCGCCGAGACGAGCCTCACCATTGATGGCATCGGCGCGGTCGTCGATACCGGCTTCAAGCGAAGCCCGCGCTTTGATCCGGCCACCGGCATGACGGCATTGGAAACCATCCGCGTGTCGCTTGCCTCCGCCGACCAGCGCCGGGGCCGCGCGGGCCGTTTGGGGCCGGGCGTCTGTTATCGTTTGTGGCCCGAGGCCGAGACGCGCGCTCTCGTGCCGCATGACCCGCCGGAAATCCTCACCGCCGATCTGGCGCCGCTGGTGCTGGAACTCGCGGCCTGGGGCATCACCGATGGGAAGGCGCTGGACTGGCTCGACCCGCCGCCCTCAGCCCCCTTCGCGCAGGCCGGCGATGTGCTGAAACGCCTGGAAGCGATCGACGCGCAAGGCCGGATCACCGCGCCGGGCCGCGCCATGGTGAAGCTGCCGCTGCATCCCCGCCTCGCCCACATGGTGGTGCGCGGCAAAAGCGAACTGGCGGCGGAACTGGCGGCCCTTCTCTCCGAGCGTGACGGCCTGCCGCGCTCGGCGGGCGTCGATCTCACGCAGCGGCTGTCATTGGTGAGAGGCGCGGCGCGCGACCGCATCCGCGCCACGGCGAAGCAGATCCGCCAGATTGCGGGCATCAAAGGCGAGGCGGAGGACGTCTCCACCGGGCTGCTGGTGGCTTTCGCCTGGCCTGATCGCATCGCCCAGCGGCGGGGCGGCGGCGGGCGCTATCGCATGGCGGGCGGTGGCGGCGCGGTGCTGCCCGAGCATGACGCGCTGGCGGTTCAGGACTGGCTGGCCATCGCCACCACCGATGGCGCAACGGGCGACCAGAAAATCTTTCTCGCAGCACCCTTGAGCCTGCGCGAGATCGAGGAGAATTTCGCAAGCGACATCGAGACGCGCGAGCAGGTGGCATGGGACCAGCGCAGCAGCGCGGTGATCGCATCGCGGAAGCGCCTGCTGGGCGCGCTGGTGCTGGAGGAAAAGCCGATCGCCAAAGCCGATCCCGAAGCCATGGCGGCGGCGATGGCCGAGGGCGTTGCGGCCATGGGCCTGCAAAGCCTTCCGTGGACGGAGGGATCGAAGGGTTTCCGCGCCCGCGTGATGTTTCTGCGCCGCCTGCGCCCGGAAGAGGGCTGGCCCGATCTTTCCGATGAGGCGCTGCTCGCCTCGCTGGGCGATTGGCTCACGCCCTATCTGGCGGGCATCACCCGCAAGGCGCATCTCGAGCGGCTGGACATGCTGGCGATCCTGCAGGCCATGGCGCCGCATGATCTGATCCGCCGCATGGACAGGCTGGCGCCGCAGCGCGTCGAGGTGCCGTCGGGCGCCGATGTGCGGATCGACTATGAGACGGAGGGCGATCCGGTGCTGCGCGTGCGCCTGCAGGAAATGTTCGGCCTCGCGGCGACGCCCGCCATCGCCGATGGCCGGAGCCCGCTCCGCATCGAACTCCTGTCACCCGCCGGCCGCCCGCTCGCCGTCACCCAGTCGCTCGAGACCTTCTGGACCAACGCCTACCCGTCCGTCCGCGCCGACATGCGCGGCCGCTATCCCAAACATTCCTGGCCCGAAGACCCGCTCAACACCGCCCCGGTGAAGCCACGGAGGCTGCGGTAGGTCGCGGCTGGCGTTGTGAATCACCCGCCGCTGCGCCAAACATGTCCGCATGATCATCCGCCCGGAAACACCCTCGGACATTTCGCCCATTCGCGCGCTCACCGAAGAGGCCTTCAGGGATGCGCCGCACAGCAGCCAGACCGAGGGCGCGATTGTCGATGCCTTGCGGCAGGCGGGCGCGCTCACGCTGTCGCTCGTCGCCGAACGGGAGGGCGCGGTGATCGGCCATGTGGCGTTCTCGCCGGTGCTGATCGACGGCAGGGAACCGGGATGGTTCGGGCTGGGGCCTGTTTCCGTGTCACCCGCCTTGCAGCGCCGCGGCACCGGCACCGCATTGATTGCGGAAGGCCTGCGACGGCTTGAACGGATGGGTGCGAAGGGATGCGTCGTGCTGGGCGATCCGGGTTTATACCGCCGCTTCGGCTTCACCAGCGATCATGCCCTGCGCTACGGCGATGTTCCGCCGCACTATTTCCAGTCTCGGTGTTGGTCCGGCGCGCCTGTGACGGGCGAAGTGACCTATCACAAGGGCTTCGAGGCGATCAGGTAAGACGTCCTCGCCCCGCTCGCGCGGAGGGAAGACGAAAAGGCGCAATTACTTTTGGCTCTCCGGCGCGGAGGCCAGCACCATCACCGATCCGAGAATTCGCCGCCCCAGCCCTTCCGTGAGATGCGCCACCGCGATGGCGGGGAGGATGAGGGTGAAAAACAGCAGAGGGAGATTGAGCAGGTAGGCGAGGAAAGAAAAGATCAGCGCCGCACGCGGCATGGATATCATTGCGCTGAGTAGCCCATGTTTTATGCCGGAAACCAAATAGTTATAAGCCATGTTTCCGCAAATGACGATCAGCAGCAGCAGCGCCGCGAGCATCAGGAGAGCGGGCAGGCTGTCGCGGACCATGCGCCAAGCGCTTTTTATCTCCACGCGTTCCAGCAGCGCGATTGGACCTGTAAGTGGATAGAGAACTCCCATTGCGATGCTGGCAAAGGCAAACTGTGTGATGTCGGTGAGCAGGACATCATAGTATTTGGTATTTAAGGCTCCGCCCGTTGCGAACACCGCCAATTGGAAAGCGGTGTCGAAAGTCATATAGAGATAGAGCGTAATATAGAGCGGAACGAGGATGAGCGATACATGCCCTACCGCGCGCAATGCGATGCGGCGCGGATCGAGCGGCGGGTCTTTATCGAGGTCAAGATAGCGCACGATTCCGACGAGAGTGACGGACGCTAGAAAGCCCATCAAAAGTCCGGGGAACAGAAAAATGCCAAGCTCTGGAAAACTGCTCATGAGAGGCAGGACAGCCCACGGAAACACCACGAATATGAGCGCAGGCCAGGCGAAGGCCTTGAGCAGCGGGACGGGATATTTCACCACTGTCTGGAAAATGATTTTGGTGAGGGGAATCACGTTGTGAAGGGGAAGCCGCATGGCGGGCTTCTAGCGGGGATGGGCGCGGTTTTCCAACCCTGGTCTTTTTGCTCTCTACCATCCGTCATTCTGACGCAAGTCAGAATCCCGCTTCAACCGCCAGAAAGCGGGACCCTGACTGTCGTCAGGGTGACGTGAGAGAAGGAGCGTTGTTCAGCCGGGAGTTGGCAGGATGATCCCATACCCGGCCGCCCCCGCAACGGGGAGAGGGAGATGAATTGAAACCCCTTCACCTGTCACACCGGCGAACGCCGGTGCCCAGTCTTGGCCAACGGTGTGCAGATTGAAAGTCTGGGTCCCGGCTTACCGCCGGGATGACAGGTGAGAGAACACGTTTCTCTGATCCCACACCCCGCCGCTCCACCTCGTCTTTCCCGAAACGGGTGGAGGGGGATGTCTCCATTTCCCCTCCGCTTGACCTTGCCGGGATGCCCCGCCATACACCGCGGCGACATGATTGATACCGCCCATATCCGCAATTTCTCCATCATCGCCCATATCGACCACGGGAAATCCACCCTGGCCGACCGGCTGATCCAGATGACCGGCGCCGTCTCCGACCGCGAGATGGTGGACCAGATCCTCGACTCCATGGACATCGAGCGCGAGCGCGGCATCACCATCAAGGCCAACACCGTGCGCCTCGACTACACGGCGAGGAACGGCGAAAAATATGTGCTGAACCTCATCGACACGCCGGGCCATGTGGACTTCGCCTATGAGGTCTCCCGCTCGCTGGCCGCCTGCGAAGGGGCGCTGCTCGTCGTTGACGCCTCGCAAGGCGTGGAAGCCCAGACGCTGGCCAATGTCTATCAGGCCATCAACAACAATCTCGAGATCGTGCCCGTTCTCAACAAGGTGGACCTGCCCGCCGCCGATGCCGACCGCGTGCGCCAGCAGATCGAGGATGTGATTGGCATCGATGCGTCCGATGCGATTCCCATTTCTGCCAAGACGGGCGTGGGCGTGCCGGAGGTGCTGGAAGCCATCGTCAATCGCCTGCCGCCGCCCAAGGGTGATCGCAATGCACCGCTGAAGGCGCTGCTGGTCGACAGCTGGTATGACCCCTATCTCGGCGTCGTCGTGCTGGTGCGGATCGTCGATGGCGTGATGAAGAAGGGCCAGAAGGTGCGGCTCGTCTCCACCAATGCCGTCTATCAGCTTGACCGCGTGGGCGTGTCGCGCCCCAAGAAGGAAATGATCGACGAACTGGGGCCGGGCGAGATCGGCTTCTTCACCGCCTCCATCAAGCAGGTGGCCGACACGCGCGTCGGCGACACGGTGGTGGACGAGAAGAACATGAGCGTGACGCCGCTGCCCGGTTTCCGCCCGGCGCAATCGGTGGTATTCGCGGGCTTCTTCCCCGTCGATGCGGCGCGCTTCGAGGATCTGCGCGACGCCATGGGGAAGCTGAGGCTCAATGATGCGAGCTTCTCCTTCGACATGGAAACCTCGGCCGCTCTGGGCTTCGGCTTCCGCTGCGGGTTCCTCGGCCTTCTTCATCTCGAGATCATCCGCGAGCGGCTGGAGCGCGAGTTCAACCTCGACATCATCACCACGGCGCCATCCGTCATCTACAAGGTGAATCTGCGCGACGGCACGCAGATCGAACTGCACAACCCGGTTGACCTTCCCGACCAGACGCTGATCCTGTCGATCGAGGAACCGTGGATCGAGGCCACCATCCTGGTGCCCGACGATTATCTGGGTTCGATCCTGAAGCTGTGCGAGGACCGCCGCGGGCGGCAGAAGCAGCTCACCTATGCGGGCGCGCGCGCCATGCTGGTCTATGAGTTGCCGCTCAACGAAGTGGTGTTCGATTTCTATGACCGGCTCAAATCCGTGTCGCGCGGCTATGCCTCCTTCGACTACAAGATGCTGGATTACGAGGAGGGCGACCTGGTGCGCCTGCAGATTCTCGTCAATGCCGAGCCCGTGGATGCGCTGGCGATGATCGTGCACCGGGGACGGGCCGAGCAGCGCGGCCGTGTGATGTGCGAGAAGCTGAAGGAGCTGATCCCCCGCCACATGTTCCAGATTCCCATCCAGGCGGCGATTGGCGGCAAGATCGTGGCGCGCGAAACGCTCTCCGCCATGCGGAAGGACGTGACGGCCAAATGCTATGGCGGCGACATCAGCCGCAAGCGCAAGCTGCTCGACAAGCAGAAGGAAGGCAAGAAGAAGATGCGCCAGTTCGGCAAGGTGGAGATTCCGCAGGAAGCCTTCATCTCCGCCCTCAAGATGGACGAGAACTGATGCGCGCCGCGTGGGTCCTCTGTGCACTGACGATGCTGGCTTTGCCGGCAATCGCCCAGGAGCAGGAGGACCACGCGGCCAAGTTTGCCGCCGTTCAGGGCGGCGCTGTCTATGACGAGATGGATGGCGTGGACGGCAGCCTCGTTTCGGAGAATTTCATCCTCACGCATCTCACTTGCAGCAAAGGCTCCAGCAAAATCCGCCTGCTGATGCCGGTGGGCAAGGACGGCGCGGGGCAGGATGACAGCACGCTGGTGGAGAAGGCGGGCCAATGGCGCATCACCATCAAGGCCTATGGCAAGCGCTATCCCAAGGACGTGACCTTCAAGCCGGTGAAGGACGGCCGCTCGCTCTACAATGAGCAGGCGGAAATCACCGTGACGGTGGGCGATCCTTTGTGGCGGGCGTTGCTCGACCGCAAGGACTATACGTTCTGGGCCATGAACGGCAGCGCCGGCACCAATGTCTATATCGCGGGTGGTGCGGAGTTCGAGAAGTTCCGCAAAGCCTGCGGCATCAGGGGCTGATTCTCGCCAGAAATTCCCGCAGCGGCGCGCAGCTTACGGTCCCAACGTACAAGCACCCCCGCCGCCCACCAGCCCAATCCCGCAACAGCGGCTCCGGCGTAGCCATCGATGGCATAATGCCAGCCCAAATGGATCGAGCCGATGAAAATCAACAATGCAAAACATGAGAGTGCCCAGCCCAACTTGCGATAACCGGACGCAAAGCCAAGCAGTACAAACAGGATCGATGTGCCAACATGCATGGATGGCATGGCGGTAATTCCATTGACCAATCCATTTCCGCTTTCATAACTGGCCCAAAGCTTATCCATCACGTTAAGTGACCATATGCGAATTTCACCATTCGCTGTTTGGAGCCAGGTCATCAGTGGCGCGTACGGGTCTTCACCTGAAATAAGACGTCCGTAAAAGCAGGGGCCTACCGAAGAAAAGATAGTGCCAAGGACACAGGTTCCGAGAAACCAAGTAAGTGTGAATCCCAGAAGAAATCGCTGGCGGAGTTCAGTATCCCGCGAGCCGAAACCTTGCCAGAACCAGCACGCAAACATCACAAAGAACCATGCATTGTAATTAACATTCAGAAGAAATGTGATCCACGTATGATTCAGAACTGGCGCCACCCACTCATACGGATGAGAACCAAAATGCAAGTAGCGATCAGCGGGCGAGAAAATTGGATCCCAGGAAAAAGGGTTAGCGAGCGGAATGGCGCGTCTGATGAAGGTGTAACCCGACATGTAAATGGTCATGAACACGGCAGCATGAAGCCCGTTTGCGACCCTGATGGGTGCGAAATAGTCGTTCCGCAATTTGGCGCTCAGCGCGGCCATGACGCTGCCCCGATAACCACTGCGCGCTAGACGGATCATTTCCGCCGCGAGTCCGCCTAGAACCATGATCATCAGCACGATGAGAACCGGCCCGGTGAACAGCATCACCATCTGAAGGTCGAGCGGCAATCCAACTATTCTCAATTCGAGAACTGCCGCCATCAGAACAATCAGCGCGAAGAGATAAAGGAGGGCATGGACCCGGAACCCATCTCGCAACGCGTGTGCAAGCTGCCGCGCGTAAGTGGAAGGACCGTGGATGGAAAGATCATGATTATTCATGACTTAGCCCTATCAAAACTGCACTAACAAATTGCTGATGAAGCAGAAAGGGACGCCGCCCCCACCAATGTCTATATCGCCGGGGGCGGTGGGTTCGAGAAATTCCGCATGGCCTGCGGCTTCAGAGGCTGAGGCTTCACCCACCAACCGGCGAGCGTCCAGACGATGAGCGCAATGGCCGCGCCCGCATAGCCATCCACCGCATAATGCCAGCCGAGCACCACAGAGCCTGTGAAGATAAGCAACGCGAAAATTGCGGTGAACCACACCAGCCAGCGTATCCCTGAGCCAATGGCGCAGAGCAAAAACAGCACGGCTGTCGCCACATGCATGGACGGCATGGCGGACACGCCCTCAATGTCGCCATGGCCGCTCGTGTAGCTCTGCCACAGCAGCTCCTGCGTGGGGACGGCCCAGACGGGATAGATCGTGTTGGCGTGATGAAGCTCTGCCAGAAGCCCCGCATAGGGATCTGGCCCCTGCACCGCCAGGCCATAGAAGCAGGGACCGGCGGAGGACAGGAGCGTTCCGAGCAGGCAGGTTCCGAGAACCCATGTCAGCATGTAGGAGAGCAGGAAGCGCTGCCGCAAAAGAGTGTCTCTCTTGCGGAAGCCTTGCCAGAAAAAGAACACCGTGAGGACGACAAACCAGAAATTGTAGACGAGGTTCAGGAAAAAGATCGCCAGCGGGCTGGCCAGCAGTGGCGACAGGATCTCATGAGGAAGGACTCCGAAATGAAGGACCCTGTCGAGCGAGGAGAGAGCCGGATCCCACGCGAAGGGAACGGCAAGCGGAATGTTCTTCTTGATGGTCAGGAAGCCGACGAAAAGAATATTCACGGCCACGATGGAATGGAGTGTGTTGGAAATGCGCTCCGGGGCGAGAATGTCGTCAAGGAGGCGGTCTTTTATGGCCTTTACGGCACTGCCGCGATACCCTGTCCACCACAGCCGTACGAGATCCCCGGCCAGCCAGATGCTGATGATCAGGTACAGGAAAGCGAATGTTGTGCCGCTGAGCATGCCCACCAGCCCTAACGACAGGGGAGCGCCCAGCCACGCGCTTTCCGCCAGGCCGGCGCAATAGGTCGCGATTGCCAGAAGGTAAAGGGTACCATGGCTATAGACACCGAACCAGACCGCATTGCCGATGGCCTTGAGCCGCGCGCCCATGTGCCCGGCCAAATGATCATTCAAGTCGGGAAAAGCAATATTGGTCATGAGTTTCCTCGCGAAGGGGGATAGTATCCCCCGGAGAGCCTTAAGGGCGGGTTGAAGCGGCCGTTCAACTGCCGTTGAATCGCGGATTGAACCTGTTTTCAGGAAGGAGATGGGCGGGAGAGTCCATGAAAAGCTTTGCCGAACTGACAGAACGCGAATTGCTGGCGCTGGCCATTGCCAGCGAGGATGAAGACGCGCGCGCTTATGCGGGCTTCGGTCATGCTCTTCTGGAAAACTTCCCCGCTTCCGCCGCCGTTTTTGCCGAAATGGCCGAGGAGGAGCATGAACACCGCCGCTGGCTGACCGACCTCTACCAGAAGAGGTTTGGCGATTTCATTCCGCTGATCCGCCGTGCCGATATCAAGGGCTTCGTGAAGCATAAACCCGCCTGGGCCATCGCGCCGATGAACATCGCCGAAATGCGCCAGCGCGCCGAGGTGATCGAACTTGAAAACTACCGCTTCTACAAGCAGGCGGCGGCGCGCGCCATGGACCCCGCGATCAAGGCGCTGTTGCTGAAGCTGGCCGAGGCCGAAAAGACGCATGAATCACGCGCCGCCCAGCTTGGCGACAGGCTGGTGCCCGCCGACGTGAAGATCGAGGAGGGCGACGCGAAGGAGCGCCTGTTCCTGCTTGAGGTGGTGCAGCCTGGCCTCGTGGGGCTGATGGATGGCTCTGTCTCCACATTGGCGCCGCTGTTCGCCGCCGCCTTCGCCACGCAGAACACCTGGGAGACATTTCTGGTCGGCATTGCCGCATCGGTGGGTGCTGGTATCTCCATGGGGTTCGCCGAAGGCTTGTCCGATGACGGCAAGCTGACCGGGCGCGGCCGACCGGTCATCCGTGGGCTGGCTTCAGGCATCATGACGGCGGTTGGGGGATTGGGCCACACGCTTCCCTATCTGATCCCCGACTTCAACGTGGCGACCTGGATTGCCGTGGCGGTGGTCTTCATCGAACTCTGGGTGATCGCCTGGGTGCGTTATAAATTCATGGACACGCCCTTCATCAAGGCGGCGCTGCAGATTGCCTTGGGCGGCCTGCTGGTGTTCCTGACCGGCGTGCTGATCGGCAGTGCCTAGCGCCACGGACCTTCAAGTGCTCTGACGCTTGAGGGTAGAAAGTTGCGCAAGCGAAACTAGGAAAGCCTGAGCAGGATTGCGCCTGCCGCGATGAGGCCCGCGCCGCCGAGACGCCAGCCCGTGACCTTCTCTTTCAGCACCCGCATGGAGAGCAGCATCACAAAGAGAATGCTGGTTTCGCGCAGCGCCGCGACCGCCGAAATGGGCGCGCGCGACATGGCCCAAATGGCGATCCAGTAGGCGCCGACCGACAGCGCCGCCCCGGCAACGCCCATGCGCCAGAACGGGGCGACGCTGGCGATGATGCCGGGTCCCCGCGAAATCACGCCATAGGCGAGCAGGAACAGCGCATCGAACACGAAGACCAGCCCGGCATAGCTGGACGGCGATCCCGAGGCGCGCCCGCCAAGGCCATCCACCACCGTATAGGCGGCGATGAACACCGACGTGCCGAGCGCGAAGAACAGCGTCATGCCATCAAGCCGCACCTGCTTCTTGCCGGCAAGGCTGACGAGCCAGATGCCCGACGTGAGCACCAAAACGCCCAGCGCGCCAAGCGGGCTCACCTGTTCATGGGCGGCGAACCAGGTGACGCAAAGCGTGAGCAGCGGCGCGCCGCCCCGCGCGATCGGGTAGACCTGGCTGAGATCGCCGGTGCGATAGCTGCGGGCCAGGAACAGATTATATCCCAGATGCAGAACGCCAGAGGCCAGCGCATAGGGCAGGCTGGCGAAAGCGGCGAGCGGAAACACCGCCACCATCGCGAGACCCATGACGCCCATCAGCGTCTGGATCAGGAAGAGGGAGAGAAAGCGGTCAAGCTTGAGCTTGACTAGCACATTCCAGCCCGCATGCATCACGGCAGCGGCGAGAACGGCGAGAAAGACGGTGAGGGTCAAGGCAAACTCCGGCGGGCGCGCTCCTCATAGCGCCAGCACCCCGCCGATGCCAGCGGCTTATGAGCAGCCGGTGCAGTCCAGCGTCGAGGACGAGCGCGGCCGGAGGGCGATCTGCTCGCTCATGTTGAAGGTTGCGCTGCCGAGAATATAGTCTCCGAGGAAGCTTGCCATATAGGGCTTGTAGGTGGTGCAGACGACAGCCACGATCAGGTCGTTGCCATCGGTCATCAGATTGTTGAACCCTGTCGTCGCGGGCGCGCCGCATGCGGTTCCGCCCGTGCTCTTCTTCGACCATTGATTGGTGACCGCGTTCGAGACCTTGCGGTACTGGTAGACCTCGATCCGGACTCCGCTGACCGGCGTCGGCTTCAGCACCAACGCCGCGGCGTTGAAGAAATCGTCCATTTCGGTGGAGGCGATCGTCGACTGTTTCTGTGTCACCAGGTCCGCCACGACGCTGGCGGAATAGGTGATCTTGCGGTTCAGCGAAATCATCGCCGTGATGTCGAAAAGGCCAAAATACAGGAACAGCAGCAGCGGCAGGATGAACGCCATTTCGATGGCGGCGATACCCTGATTGTCGCGGAGAAAGGCGTTGAGTTTGCGCATCATGATCAGGACTCAGAATGGTTCGTTGCGGAAGATCGCCAGGCCCCATATGCGCCTGGCCTTGTCGCTGTTGATATTGCCGAGAAAATCCATGAACGGAAAAACGAAATCCCAGTCATAGGTTGCGATGACGGCTGCGGCCTTCAACTGGCCGCCCGGGGTAAACACGATCGGCGGCTTGGCGCCCGTCGACATGGGGCCGATGTCCTTGGGATCGCCGATCGAAGTTGTCAGTGTGGCAAAATTGGTGGCGCTGTTGACATAGACGGTCACGTCGTCGGTACAGTCCAGAAGAATGCCGACGGTGTCGCAAATCTTGGCCTTGAAATCGGCCGCCGACATGATGATGGTCCCGTCGGTGGCCGTCACCTGCCCGGTGCGCACCAAGCGGGCCGCCTCCTGGGTGGAGTTCTGCAGCACATATTCCGAGAACAGGACGAGGCCGGTCTCGCAGATGCATCCAAGGACCAGGAAGAATGGTCCCGCGACCATGGCGAACTCGACGACCGTGGCTCCGCTTTCCGATTCCTTGATGCGGCGGAACCGCTGCCCCAATGCCTTCGCCAGCCGCACCAGCATGACCAACTCCCTGTGATCCAAAGCGGGACATCCGACCTTGGTCGATCTTTATGTGCAAGATCACTAGCAGGTCATGCTTTATCGCGGGTGAATCCGGAGACGATAATCCGGCATGTTTGGGAAATGGTTGATAAATTATTACCGGATGCAAATAAAAAGCCCCGGCGAGGCGGGGCTTTCTTGAACATGGGTCTTTCTCTCACTGGGCCGGAGGCGGCTCCTTGGCGTCGGCGCTTTTCTGGCCAGTCGCCAGATTGATCTTGTCTTCGTTCGGCTGCTTGGCCTGCGACTTGAAATAATCATATGAATCGCCCGGGTGCATGATGGATTCGCAATCCCTGCCTACCGGGCAGACATAAGTGTTCAACTGGGCCGCCTTGATCATGGTGACCGTGTTGTCGCTGCCGGAGGTGACGTCCACTTCATAATTGGCGAGCTGTTTGCCCTGGTCATCGAAGATCATGATATTGGTTGATCCGAAGCCGCGGCCGTGAAGGAACAGGAAATTTCCCTGGATCGTCGCTTCGGCAATGCTGGGATTGCCGACCACCACGATCGCCGGCGAACGGTTGAGGGTAAGAACCTGAGAATGGTCCTGCGTCAGGGTCAGCGGCTCGGCTGCGAACGTCTGTGCCGCGAGCGCCGGCAGGAACACCAATCCGCAAACAAAATTCCTGAGGCTCATGATCAAATGTCTCTCTGCGTGTGTGTGAAAGGGAAGGGCAATGGCTTTGCATTTGAACCCGGAATGGTGAATGTTCCCTTAAACGCCGTGGTTTGCCAGCAACCAAGGATCGGAAAACCAATTGTTCGCCCACGCGGGTCAAGCTGGTTAAAAGTATATCGTTGCAGCCAGCCCTGGCATTCCGCGTAGAGCGGGTTGCCACCGCTGCGTCAGCCGCGCTGACAGGCGTGGAAACTTCTGGGTCCGCAAGTATAAGTGGAGAATTATCGCGGAATTTACCAGTTAAAACCAGAATACATAAAATTTTATAGAGTTGAATCGCAATTCGGTAACCAAATCAGCGCGATCGGCGGCAATTAAGCGAATGAGACGGTCAGATTTACTTGCTATTAAACTGCGCTGGCTAAGGTGCCCTCATGGTTCAAGGGCGCGGCGCATGAAGCACCGTGAGTGATGAACCAAGTGCTGATTAATGGAGTATCAAATGACCAAGTTTGTGCGTTTCATCAAGGACGAATCCGGCGCGACCGCCATTGAATACGGCCTGATCGCCGCTGCGATGGGCCTGGCCCTCGTGACTGCGATGCCGCTCCTGGCTTCCGCCATCACCGGCAAGTTCTCGAGCCTCGCCAGCCAGATCTCCCAGGGCGTCCCGGGCAACTAAGACTTCATGCGCCACGGCGGGGTGGGCGGCGTTCGCCTGCTTCGCTGCGATGCTTCGGAAAGCCCGCGGCTCCTCACGGAGCGGCGGGTTTTCTTTTTCAATTCTTAACGCCCCACGCTTCCGGTTAACCCTGCCTTAAACGCAATTGTGGAAATCTCGGCGCGGCGCCGGACGGGTCCGGCCTGGAGATTTGCCGGCATGATTCACTTCCTTTCCCTGACTTTGTTCCCTGTGCTCATGATCGCCGCCGGCACCGGAGACGCGCTCGCGATGCGCATTTCCAATCGCCTTGTGCTGCTGATCGCCCTGAGCTTCTTTCCGATGGCCTTATTCACCGGAATGCCGCTGGGCGTTTTCGGCTGGCATCTGGCGACTGGCGCGGCGCTGTTCTTCGCCGGGTTCATCATTTTTTCGCTCGGCCTTTTCGGCGGCGGCGATGCAAAGCTGCTGGCTGCAGCGGGCCTGTGGATGGGCTGGCCCGACGTGATGCCGTTTCTGGTGATGACCGCGTTGGCGGGCGGCATCCTCGCCGTCGTTGTCGGCGCATGGTCGATGGTGAACATGACATCGGAGATCAAGGATGGCCCGCTGTTCAAGCGGTTCGGCAAGATCAAGCCCAATGTTCCCTATGGCTATGCCTTCGCCATCGGCGCCTTGTTGGCGTTCCCGCAAAGCTGGTGGATGCCGCACCTCGCCTGATTTTTCGCACCGCCGGGCAAGGTTAACACTAATTTGACCATTCCGGACGAAAGTAAATCAACCGGCACGTCTTGTGCTTCTTGGACGGGGATCTGATCGATGAGTAAAGTGCGCGTTATCACCTTCGGCATTGCGATGGCGTGCACGATCGGCGCGGCCATGATTGCCTACAAGGCCATTGGCCACAAGGCGGATCCCAAGGTCGTCGAGATCAACAAGGTTCCGATGGCGCAGGTGCTGGTGGCGGCCAAGGACATGGGCATGGGCGAGCGCCTCGTCGACAGCACCATTACTTGGCGCGACTGGCCCAAGAACAATGTCGGCAATGGCATGATCACCAAGGATGCGATGCCGGATGCGCGCGAGAAGCTCCAGTCGGCGCGCGCCCGCCTGCCGATCTTCGACGGCGAGCCGATCGTCGAGAAGAAGTTGATCATGCCGGACCAGTCCGGCTTCATGAGCGCCATTCTTCCCAAAGGCATGCGTGCCATCTCGGTGGCGATCTCGGAACGCTCCGCGGTGGGCGGCTTCATTCTGCCGAATGACCGCGTGGACGTGATTCTCACACGCAAGCTCGACAATTCGAACGGCTCGCAGAAGGTGGTGAAGAGCGAGACGGTGCTGACCAACGTGCGCGTTCTGGCCATCAACCAGATCTACCGCCAGGAGCCCGGAGAAGATAAGGTTACGGTCACCGAGGGAAAGACGGCGACGCTCGAACTGACGCCGCAGCAGTCGGAAGTGATTTCCATGATCGAGGATGCGGGCGAACTGTCTCTTGCCCTGCGATCCATGGCCGAGAACGGCGACAAGGGCCTCGATGACGGCGGCCCTCAGCTCTCCGACAAATACACCAACAAGCAACGCCCGAGCGGAGGCAACGACCGTCTGTTCGTCCGCTACGGCGTCGAAACCATCACGTCCAGCCGCTGAGGCAAGAGCAATGTTGATTGATAAACTGACCCACGCCTTCAAGATGTTCACCAGCTGCGGAGGAACCGTGATCGGCGCTCTGGCGCTCGCGGGCCTTGCAGCCGCAGCGCCGCTTCCCGGTCTCAGCCCCGCCCTCGCCAGCGATCTGACGCAGGGGCCCGGCGCCACCGATGACGGCCATTTCGTCCGCCTCGGCCTTCACAAGTCCGCTGTCATCAAGCTGCCCGCGGAAGTGAAGGATGTGATCGTCGGCGACCCCACGATCGTCGATGCGATCGTGCGCAACAAGACGACCGCCTATCTGTTCGCCCGCGCTGCTGGGCAGACCAACATCTTCTTCTTCGACCGAGATGGCCGCCAGATCATGAATCTCGATCTGGAAGTGGCGCTCGACATGACGGCGCTGCAGAAGTTGATCGAACGCTCCATTCCGGGCTCGCGCATCACCGTCGACACCATCAATGAAAAGGTGGTGGTGGGCGGCACGGCAGCCAATGCCGGCGACGCCAAGCTGGCGATTGAACTGGCCGGGAAATTCGTAGGCGACGATACCGCCGTCGTCAACGCCATGGCGATCGCCGATGCCGACCAGGTAATGCTGAAAGTCCGCGTAGTGGAAATCCAGCGCGACGTGCTGAAGCGCCTTGGCATGAACCTCGACAATCTGGCGATCGACGTGGGCAAGTTTGCTTTGGGCGCCGCGACGACCAACCCGACCACCGTGAGCAGCCTTCCGTTCAACCTCACCGGCTCCGTCGGGTTCAACAGCAAGCACGTCGATATCCAGGCCAGCATTCAGGCGCTAGAGCAGGATGGCGTATTGCATACGCTGGCCGAGCCGACGCTGGCCGCGATCTCCGGCCAGAAGGCCGATTTCCTGGCGGGCGGCAAGTTCCCATACCGCTCGGGCTATAGCTGCGACGACAGCAGCAGCGACGGCACCCGGAATTGTACGTCGACGATCAAGTTCATGGACTATGGCGTCAAGCTCGGGTTCACGCCCATCGTACTTTCGGAAGGCCGCATCAGCCTGCTGATCAATACCGAGGTGAGCGATCTGGACTATACCAACGCTGTTGACGGCATGCCTGCCCTCAAGAGCCGCAGCGCCTCGACCACACTCGAACTGCCGAGCGGCGGATCGATGATGCTGGCCGGCCTTATCAAGGACGTATCGCAGCAGCGTGTGGAAGGCACGCCGGGCCTCAAGAATCTGCCGATCCTTGGCGCGCTGTTCCGCAGCCGCGAGTTTCAGGCGAACCAGACCGAACTTGCGGTGATTGTGACGCCTTATGTCGTGAGCCCTGTGAACGAAAAGCAGCTTGCCACGCCAATCGACCGGTTTAACGACGCGACCGACCGCCAGGCCATTCTGTTCAGCCGCCTCAACCAGGTTTACGGCTCCGCCGGCCGGCATCCGGAAGGCGTCTACCATGGCAACGTCGGCTACATCATTGAATAGTGGGGATGGTTATGAGTGAAGTCCGCAAAACGAAGGCCCTCTTCCACCTTGGAGTTGCCTCCGTCATCTGTTCCGCGTTCCTGCTGGCCGGGTGCCAGACAGACGATCCCGATTTCGGCACCAACTCGCGGTCGAGCGCCTTCTATGACCGCTATCCGATCCGCGTGAAGAACGCGCCGGTCAAGGTCGGGGTGGTGGCGCATCAGGGAATGCTGAGCAGCGAACAAACTTACGCCGTGCAGAACTTCGCCCGCGATGCGGTGGCCAATGCCAATTCGGCCGTGACGGTGAAGTATCCGTCCGGCGGTGTAGGCGGCCGCGAGGCGGCGCTGCAGGTGACGCAGATGCTTGCCGATGAAGGCGTACCGCGTACCCGCATCTATGCGGCCTCATATTCCGCCGGCGCAGGTTCTCCCGTCCTGGTGAGCTATCAGCGCAAGGTGGCGGTGACCAAGGAGTGCGGTGACTGGTCCATGAATCTCGGCAATGACCCGGCCAACCGCGATTATCCGAACTTCGGCTGCGCGTTCCAGCAGAACATCGCCGCCATGGTCTCCAACCCCGAGGACTTCGAACGTCCGCGTACGCAGACGCCGATCATCGCCGCCAACCGCACGGCAGCAATGAAAGTCTACTATGGCAACGGCGAGGCCTCGCAGGGCGCCGCCGCAGAGCAGTCCACCGGCACGCTCAAAAACCAGAGCACGACGGAAGACAAGTAACAGAGCGCCGGACGGCGTGAACGAGAAGCCTCCTCGCAGGATCGACACCATGATAAGCTCATCATCACAGGCAGCCGCCATCTCGCCGGTCCCGGACACGGGGCTCGTGGCCATGGTGCCGCGCGTTAATATCCACGCCTTCTGCGACAACCAGCAGACGGCGGAAACCATCCAGAGTGCCGCCAGCGACCGCCGCATGTCGCGGGCCCACATTACCATCCAGCTGGGGGGCATTCCTGCCGCCGCGCAAGTGTACGCCGGGCAAGCGACGCCCAATGTGCTAATCGTTGAATCGCATGGCTCGCGCGATGCGATCCTCGCCGAACTGGGCCAGCTCGCCCAGGTCTGCGGCCCCAGCACCAAGGTGGTGGTGATCGGCCATCTCAACGACGTCATTCTCTACCGTGAACTGATCCGCCAGGGCGTGAGCGAATATCTGGTGGCGCCGCTTCACCAGCTGCAGATCATCGAAACCGTCGCCAACCTCTATCACGATCCCAAGGCGGCGCCGGTCGGCCGCGTCATCGCATTCGTCGGCTCGAAAGGCGGCGTCGGCTCCAGCACCATCGCCCACAACATCGCCTGGCAGATGTCGAAACGCTTTGCCACCGATACGGTCATCACCGATCTCGATCTTGCCTTCGGAACGGCGGGCCTGAACTTCAACCAGGACACCACCAACGGCATCATCGACGCACTGGGCCAGCCGGACCGTGTGGACGCCACCCTGATCGACCGCCTGCTGACCAAGCTCGGTGACAAGCTGAGCCTGCTGAGCGGGCCGGGTGGTGTTGACCGCGAGGTGAATATCGAGGCGCATGCCGTTGAAACTATCCTCGATGCGATCCGCGGCAGCGTGCCCTGCGTGATCGTGGATGTGCCGAACATGTGGGCGCCCTGGATCAAATACACGCTGACCCATGCGGACCTCGTGGTGATCACCGCCACGCCGGAACTCGCCAGCCTGCGCAACACCAAGAACCTTTACGACATGCTCCGGCAGGCGCGTCCCAACGACGAGGCGCCCAAGATCATTTTGAACCAGGTGGGCGTGCCCAAGCGCCCCGAAATTCCGGCGGCCGAATTCGGCAAGGCCATCGCCGCGGAAATCGCCGCGGTCATTCCATATGACGCGCAGTCCTTCGGCACGGCGCAGAGCAATGGCCAGATGCTTTTCGAGGTGGCGGCCAAATCCAAGGCAGCCGAAGCTCTCGACGGCCTCGCCCAGGCGATCGCTGGCGGCGACAAACCCGCAAAGGCCAAGGGCGGCTTCTCGCTTCTCGACAAATTTACGAAGCTCAGGAAGAAATAAGCATGTTTGGAAAGCGTACCGGCGATACTGCGAAGCCAGCCGGATTTGGGCCGGGGAGCCATGGAACCCCGGTTCCCGCGGCGCTGTCGACGCCTCCCGGCGCCATCCCCGATCTGCCGCTGCCGGGATCGGCCGGCGCAAGGGCGGGAATGCCGCAGCCGGCGCCGCAGCATGCAGCGCCCCGCGTCGATCCCGCGGTGTCCAGCCGCAAGTCGGACAACTACTACGACATCAAAAGCACGATCTTCAACGCGCTGATCGACGCCATCGACCTGACGCAGCTCGGCCAGCTCGACCGCGAGGCGGCGCGCGACGAAATCCGCGACATCGTCAACGAGATCATCACCCTCAAGGACGTGGTGATGTCGATTGCCGAGCAGGAAGACCTGCTCGAGGACATCTGTAACGACGTTCTGGGCTATGGCCCGCTTGAGCCGCTGCTGGCCCGCGATGACATCGCCGACATCATGGTGAACGGCGCCAATACGACGTTCATCGAAGTGAACGGCAAGATGCACAAGACCGGCGTGCGCTTCCGCGACAACGCCCAGCTTCTCAACATCTGCCAGCGCATCGTCAGCCAGATCGGCCGCCGCGTCGATGAAGCGAGCCCGATCTGCGACGCCCGCCTGCCCGACGGCTCGCGCGTCAACGTGATCGTGCCGCCGCTGTCGATCGACGGTCCCGCGCTCACCATCCGCAAGTTCAAGAAGGACCGCCTCAAGCTTCCCGACCTGGTAAAGTTCGGGTCGATCACGCCGGAAGGCGCCAGCATTCTCGAAATCATTGGCCGGGTACGCTGCAATGTTCTGATTTCCGGCGGTACGGGCTCCGGCAAGACCACGCTGCTGAACTGCCTGACCGGCTATATCGAAAGCGACGAGCGCATCATCACCTGCGAGGACGCCGCTGAACTTCAGCTGCAGCAGCCGCATGTCGTGCGCCTCGAAACCCGCCCGCCCAACCTTGAAGGCGAAGGCGAGATCAGCATGCGCGATCTCGTCAAGAACTGCCTGCGTATGCGCCCTGAACGCATCATCGTCGGCGAAGTCCGCGGACCCGAAGCGTTCGACCTGTTGCAGGCGATGAACACGGGCCACGACGGATCGATGGGCACGCTGCACGCCAATACGCCGCGCGAAGGCCTGTCGCGTCTCGAGTCGATGATCACCATGGGAGGCTTTGCGCTTCCCTCCAAGACCATCAAGGAAATGATCTGCGGTTCGATTGACGTGATCGTCCAGGCGGCGCGCCTGCGCGACGGTTCGCGCCGCATCACCCACATCACCGAGGTGATCGGCATGGAAGGCGACGTGATCATCACGCAAGATCTGTTCGTCTACGAAATCGTAGGCGAGGATGCCAACGGCAAAGTGCTGGGCCGCCACCGCTCGACCGGCATCGCGCGTCCGCATTTCTGGGACCGCGCTCGCTATTACAATGAAGAGCGCAGGCTGGCCGACGCGCTTGAGAAGGCCGAAGCCCGCAATGATGAATAAGCCCGCCCCCCGCAGGATTTGAAAGAATGACGCTGTTCGGCCAGGATATCACGCAGTTGGCGTTCATCGCCATGGTGGCGGTTGCTGTGGGCGGCGTGGCGATCGCCCTCCTATTTCCGCTGTTTTCGGACCAGGGCGGCAGCAAGCGCGTCAAGGCGATCGCCGATGGCCGCCGGGCAGCCCTGAGCGCGCCGCAAAAGAGCGCCGCCGCGGGCCGCCTGATGGACGGGCAGAAGGACAGCCGCCGCAAGCAGATTCAGGAGACGCTGAAGCAAATCGAGGACCGCGAGAAGGCCGAGCGCAAGAAGCGCATGACGCTGCGCATGATGATCATGCAGTCCGGCCTCGACATGTCCACCCGCACCTTCTGGATGGCGTCGCTCATCACCGGGATCCTGTTTGCCATCGTGCCCATCGTGTTCAGCATTCCGTGGTATGTTGCGATCCTCGCCTTTCTGGTCGGTACCTTTGGCTTTCCCCGATGGTTCCTGGGCTTCCTGCGCCGCCGCCGCCAGAACATCTTCCTCAATGATTTCGCCGACGCCATCGACGTCATGGTGCGCGGACTGAAGGCCGGCCTCCCGGTGTCCGATGCCATGAAGGTGATCGCCGCCGAATCAGGCCCGCCTGTGGGCCCTGAATTCCTGGAGGTGGTCGAAGGCCAGCGCGTCGGCATCACGCTCGATCAGGGCATCGAGCGCATGTATGACCGCATGCCGCTGTCGGAGGTAAACTTTCTCGGCATCGTCATGGCCATTCAGTCGAAGACCGGCGGCAACCTTTCGGAAGCACTCAACAATCTGTCCAAGGTTCTGCGTGACCGCAAGAAGATGAAGGCCAAGATCAGGGCGGTCAGCCAGGAAGCGAAGTCATCCGCCGCCATTATCGGCGCGCTGCCGTTCGTCATCATGGGCGGCCTGACGGTTCTCAATCCGGAATATCTCAACCCGCTCTTCAACACCACCACCGGGAACCTGTTGCTTGCCGGCTGCGCCATCTGGATGGGCACCGGAGTCCTGGTGATGCGCAAGATGATCAACTTTCAAATCTAGCCCAGGCGTTTTCCCATGTTTGAACTTCTCAAGAGCCTGCTGCAGATGGAAGTCATCGTCACCATTCTGGTGGGCATGGCGGCATTTGCGACTGTGCTGACCCTTGCTGCCCCGATTTTCGAGGGCGACAAGCTCCGGGACCGCATGAAGACCGTCGGGCAGGAGCGTGAAAGGCTGCGCGCCGCCCAGCGCGCCAGCCTGATGGGCGGTGAAACGCGCCTGCGCGAAAAAGCCAAAACCGATCTCATCTCGCAGCTCGTCGAGGCGCTGAACCTGCGCCGCATCTTCGAGGCCGAATCCTCGCGCGACTCGCTGCGCCAGGCTGGCCTGCGCAGTGAACGCCACCTGATCGTCTTTCTCGCCGCTCGCTTCGTCGTGCCGATCGTGCTCGGCATTCTGGTGTTCGTCTATTCCTCGACGGTGTTCGCCAACCGCATTGCGCCGCCCATGCGCGTCGCGGCGACCGGCGCGGGGCTGATCTTCGGCTTCTATTTTCCGCGCATCATGCTGCAGAACCTCGTGAAGCGCCGTCAGGAATCAATCAAGAAGGCGTGGTCCGACGCCCTCGACCTGCTGCTGATCTGCGTGGAATCGGGCATGGCGATCGAGCCCGCCATGCAGCGTGTGGCGCGCGAAATCGGCTCGGCCTCGGTGCCGCTGGCGGAAGAACTGACGCTGACGGTGGCCGAACTCTCCTATCTGCAGGAGCGCCGCAAGGCCTATGAAAACCTCGGCAAGCGCACCGGCCTTGCCACTGTGCGCTCGGTTGTGACCAGTCTCATCCAGTCGGAACGCTACGGCACGCCCATGGGCACGGCGCTCCGCGTGCTGGCCCAGGAAAACCGCGACATGCGCATGTCCGAAGCCGAAAAGAAAGCCGCCGCGCTGCCGCCCAAGCTGACGGTGCCGATGATCCTGTTCTTCCTGCCCGTAATCTTCGTGGTCATCCTCGGGCCGTCGCTCATCCTGGTGCTGAAGTTAAAATAGCTGGCACCGAACCCTGCCAAAAGAAGAGGGCGCGGAATGTGAGTTCCGCGCCCTTCTTCGTGCGGGGGAATAGCTACCCCTTGTTGGAGAGCTGCTGCCAGGTGTTGGGCTGCGACAGCATCTTCTGCAAATAGTCCATGTTGGCGTCGATCTGGTCTTGCGGCAGGTCTTCGCTGGCGATCTTCCGCGCCTCGTCGAAACGCCCCTGCAATCCGACAACCAGTGCGAGGTTCTGCTGGATGCGCGGCTGGCTTTGCGAATTGGGAAGCGCCTGAGCCTGCCGCAATGTGGCTTCGGCCCTCTTCAGATCGCCCTGTACCGCATAGGACATCGCCATGTTGTTGAGGACACTCAAATCATTGGGCTTGAGCGCAAGGGCTTTCTGATATTCGGCCTGCGCCTTGTCGAAAAGCTGCTGCTGGTCATAGGCCGAACCCAGCGCCGAGTGAACACGGTAATCGGCGTCGGGAGCCGCCGCGGCGGCTTCGAGGATGGGCAGCGCATCCGATGCCTGGCCTGCCTGCACGAGCTTCTTGCCGTAATAGCTGGCCACCTTGGTGTCGTTGGGGTTGCTCTGGCTGATCTGTTGCAGAACTTGAAGCTGCTGGTCCGTCTGCCCCAGTGCTTCGAGGCCGTTCGCATAGGCAATGCCCTTGCCGGCATTGGTGGGATCGGCCTTCCACGTTTCGCCGAGCTTGGCGGTTTGTTTGAAGGAGGCAGGCGCGGCGGAGGTCGAGCCCGTCGCCATCGGATCAGCGCCGCTGCCCGACCGCTGGCAGGCGACGAGGCTCAAGGACGAGGCCATCATCATCAAAGCCGCAGCGAAATGGCGGTGGCGTGGCGAAAGCAACATGATGAAAACTCCGGCGGAATGGCGCATGAAGCCATGCGTTAAATTCCTGCCCACCATGGAAGCGAGTGGTCAATAAACCGTTAACCATACCCGGTTACCCATTCTTAACGCTGAAAGAGACCCATCATGTTGCCAAAAGACATCCTGCTGCCTTCAGGCGGCAAAGCCACGCTGGTTCAGGTGGTGACGCCCAATGGCTGGGCGGCCTTCCGCAAGACCCTTTCCAAAGAGACGCAGGGCTGGTGCGCGGCCAATGGTTTTGCGGGCGAGCCCGGGCGGCATGTGCTGCTGCCGGATGGCAGGGGCGGCATTGCGCAGGTGGTGGCGGGGATGAGCGCGGGGGCCGATCCCTTCAGCCTCGGAAAGCTCGCCCGCGCCTTGCCGGCTGGCGTCTATGAACTCGCAGGAGATGTGGAGGATGCCTATCTCGCGGCTTTGGGATGGTGCCTCGAAGCCTATGGATACTCAGCCTACGGAAAGAGTTTCGCTGACCCGGCGCAGCTCGTGTGCCCGGAGAGCGTGGACCGCGCCGATGTGCTGCGCGCCGCGGAGGCTGCCTTTCTCACCCGCGATCTCGTCAATACCCCCGCCTCCGACATGGGGCCGGACCAGCTTGAACGGGCGGCGCGCGCCGTTGCCGCGGCCCACAAGGCGAAGGTGAAGGTTGTCTCGGGCAAGGCGCTGGAGACTGGCTTTCCTATGGTGCACCACGTGGGCAAGGCCAGCGCCAGCGCGCCGCGCCTCATCGATTTTTCCTGGGGTCCGCAGCGCGCGCCCAAGGTGACGCTGGTGGGCAAGGGCGTGACCTTCGACACCGGCGGCCTCGACATCAAGCCGGCCTCCGGCATGCTGCTGATGAAAAAGGACATGGGCGGTGCTGCGACGGTTCTGGGCCTTGCCCAGATGATCATGGCGGCGAAACTCAATGTCCGCCTGCGCGTGCTGATCCCGGTGGTCGAGAATGCCATTGCCGGCAATGCCTTCCGGCCCGGCGATGTGCTGACAAGCCGCAAGGGCCTCACCATCGAGATCGGCAACACCGATGCCGAGGGGCGTTTGATCCTGGGCGATGCGCTGGCATTGGCCGATGAGGAGCAGCCCGATTTGCTGGTTGATATGGCGACTCTCACAGGCGCGGCGCGCGTGGCGCTCGGCCCCGATCTGCCGCCCTTCTACACCGATGATGATGAGGCAGCGCAGGCGCTGGGCCTCGCCTCGGCGCGCGAGAATGATCCGCTGTGGCGCATGCCTTTCTGGGAGCCTTATATGCGGCTGTTTGAATCGGGGATCGCCAGCATGAACAATTCCGGCGACTCCGGATTTGCCGGGTCGATCACCGCCGCACTGTTCCTCAAGCGCTTCGTGGAGAAGGCCAAGACTTATATCCATTTCGATATTTTCGCATGGACTCCGGCCGCCAAACCGGGCCGCCCGCGCGGCGCCGAGGCGCAAGGGCAGCGGGCACTCTTCACCATGATTCGCCATCGCTACGGCAACTGACTTGCGGAAAACCAGGCTTTGCGCAAATCTGATACGGTCCCGTAACAATCAACGGCGTTGCGGGGTTGAATCGAATGGCCCTCGTCATCACATCCGCGATCGCCCTGAGGCTCTGGCATGACGTTGCCCTCGCCATGGTGCGGGACGACGACCCCGACCTGTCGCTGCGCCAGATCACCATTCTGCTCACCGTCTATCTGGAAGCGCCGCCCCATACGGTGCGGGGGCTTGCCGCCAAACTCGGCGTGTCGAAGCCGGTGATCACCCGGGCGCTCGACAGCATGGGCAAGCTCGACCTCGTGACAAGGCGGCGCGACGAGGCCGACCGCCGCAACGTGCTGATCCAGCGCACCGTGGCGGGAGCGCTTTATCTCGAGCGTTTTGCTGATACCATTGCGCGGGAATCACGGAAATTCTGAAGGGCCCGCATGAGCCTCGACAAACGCCTCAACGCCTACCGGCCCGACCTCGCGGACATCCGCCTGAAGGGGCAGGTGGATGCGCGCGATTTCGTTGAGGGCCAGCCGCGCCAGGTGGTTGTGCCGTTGGTGCCGATCCATCGCGGGCCGCAGGGCGATGCGATGCAACTGTCGCAAGGGCTTCTGGGCGAGACGCTGCGCGTCTTCGAGGAGCGTGACGGCTGGGCCTTCGCGCAGTTCGACCGTGACGGCTATGTGGGCTATGTCAGGCGTTCCGCCCTGAGCGAGACGATCACTCCGCCGACCCATCGCGTGGCGGTGCGCTCGACATTTCTCTATCCCGCCGCCAGCATCAAGACGCAGCCCGCCATGGCAGTGTCATTGAATGCCGCCGTGACGGTGACGGGCCATGACGGAAAATTCGCCGCCTTGGCCGACGGCCGCTTCGTGATCGCCGCACATCTTGCGGCAGTTGATCAGTGGGCGGAGGATTATGTCGCGGTGGCGCAGCAGTTCCACCACGTGCCCTATTACTGGGGCGGCAAGACGGCGGAGGGGCTGGACTGTTCCGGCCTCGTGCAGGTGGCGCTCGAGGCGGCGGGAAAACCGGCGCTGCGCGATAGCGACATGCAGGAAAAGAGCCTCGGGCAGAAGCTGATGGTCAATGGCTTCGATGGCCTGAAGCGCGGCGACCTCGTGTTCTGGGAAGGCCATGTTGGTATCATGACCGATGCCGAGACGCTGCTGCACGCCAATGGCCATCACATGATGGTGGTGGAAGAACCGCTGCGCGACGCGGTGGACCGCATCGCCGCAACCGGATCGCCGGTGACGAGCATCAGGAGGCTGTAGGCATTTTAGTCCTCGCCCCGCGTCAGCGGGGAGAGGAGAGGGGCCAACGGATGTTCTTGCAAAGAGACCGGGTGCCCCTCTTCTCCCCCATCGCTCACGCGACGGGTCCCCTTCTTCCCCCCGCTGGCGCGGGGGGAAGACGTAAAGGTTTCAATACCCGCGTAGCCTGTCCACCAGATTTTCCAGCGGCAGCCCTGTCTCGTATCGTTCGATCTGCTGGGCGATATAGGCGCAGATGGTGTCGGGATCGCTGTCGGCGGCGCAATGGGGGGTGACGGTGACTTTGGGGTGCGTCCAGAACGGGCTGTCGGGCGGCAGCGGCTCGACGGCGAACACATCGAGCGTCGCCGCGTGAAGTTCGCCCGCATCGAGGCTGGCGAGAATATCCTCGCCCACCTGCTGGCGGCCGCGCCCGGCATTGATGAGAATGGGCGCGCCGAACGGGCCCTTGCGCGACAGCTTGCGGATCGTGGCGCGGTTGATGACGCCGTCCGTATCGGGTGTTGCGGGTAGCAGCGACACCAGCACATCGGTCCGGGCGAGGAAGGCATCGAGCTCTGCTGCGCCTGCGAAGCTCTCAACGCCGCGCACCGTCTTGCGCGAACGCGACCAGCCCGCCACCTTGAATCCGAGATCGCGCAGCTTCTCCGCCGCGTCCTGCCCCAATACGCCCATGCCCATGATGCCGACGCTCAGGGCCGAGGCCGCATGGGTGGGGAAGGAATCCCAGATTTTCTTCCGCTGGTTCGCGTCAATGCGGCGCTGCTGGCGGTGATGGATCAGCACCTGCAGCACGATATATTCCGTCATGCGCATGGTAAGATCGGGATCGTTGACGCGCACGATGGGCGTTTCGGCGGGAAGTGTCGGATCTTTCAAAATCGCGTCAACACCGGCCCCCAGCGAGAAAATGACCTTGAGATTGGGCAGGCCCTTCACGACATCGGGCGGCGGCAGCCATGCGGCGGTATAGGCGACATCGGCGGGATTGCCCACTTGGGGCCAGTTCCGCACATCAAGCGCTGGTGCTGCCTTCCGCATCGAGGCCACCCATGTGGCCGTATCCCACGTCGGTGTGATGAAAAGAAATGCCATGGTGTTCCGCTATTGCTTCACGAGCGTGTCGGGCGCCGCCTTGAGATTGAGCGCGGCGGCGATGAGGGCCTTTGTATAATCGGTCTTGGGCTCGGAGAACACCTCAGCCGTTGGCCCCGATTCCACCGCCACGCCATTGCGCATGACGATCACCTCATTGGCCAGAGCCCGCACCACGCGGAGATCATGGCTGATGAACAGGAAGGCGAGATGATGCTTCTGTTGCAGGCCGCGCAGCAGATCGACGATCTGCGCCTGCACCGACATATCAAGCGCCGAGGTCGGCTCATCCAGCATGATGAATTTGGGATCGAGCGCCAGCGCCCGGGCGATGGCGATGCGCTGCCGCTGGCCGCCGGAGAATTCATGCGGATAACGGTCCATGGCCTCCGGATCGAGTCCCACTTCGGTAAGCGAAGCGGCGACGCGCTGCCGCCGCTCGGCATAGGAGAGCGTCTTGCCCTGCGCCGACAGGCCTTCTTCGACGATCTGCTGGATCGAGAGGCGCGGCGACAGCGACCCATAAGGATCCTGAAAGACGATCTGGATGTGCTTGCGCAAGGGCCGCATCATGCGCGAATTGAAACCGTCGATGGGCTTGCCAAGATAGAGGATGGGGCCTTTGGAGGAAATGAGCCGCAGCATGGCAAGGCCGAGCGTCGTCTTGCCGGAACCGGATTCGCCCACCACGCCCAGCGTCTGCCCGGCGCGCACCACGGCGTCGATGCCATCTACCGCCTTGATGTAACCCACCGTCTTTCGCATGAAGCCGCGCCTGATGGGAAACCACACCTTGAGGCCTTTGGTTTCCATGACAACCGGCGCCGAAAGATCAGCAGGCGGCGGCAGGCCCTTGGGCTCTGCCGAGAGCAGCATGCGCGTGTAAGGGTCTTGCGGGTTGGCGAAGATGGCCTTGGCCTCGCCCTGTTCCACGATGCGGCCCTTCTTCATGACAGCCACCGTATCGGCCATGTGGCGCACGATGCCGAGATCATGGGTGATGAGCAGCAGCGCCATGCCGTTCTCGGACTGCAGGTCTTTCAGCAGCTTGAGAATCTGCGCCTGCACGGTGACATCGAGCGCCGTGGTCGGCTCGTCGGCGATGAGCAGGTCCGGATCATTGGCGAGCGCCATGGCGATCATCACGCGCTGGCGCTGGCCGCCCGAAAGCTGGTGCGGATAATCGAGAAGCCGCGTCTCGGGATCGCGGATGCCCACCTTGCCGAGAAGCTCGATGGTGCGGGCGCGCGCCGCCTGCTCGCGCAAGCCCTTGTGCAGCTTCAGCACCTCGCTGATCTGGTGCAGCACGGTGTGGAGCGGATTGAGCGAGGTCATCGGCTCCTGGAAGATCATCGAAATCTTGTTGCCGCGCACGGCGCACAACTCGTCTTCCCTGGCGGTCAGGAGATCCCGGCCCCTGAACAGGATCGAGCCTGAAGGGTGAGACGCCGAAGGGTAGGGCAGCAGTTTGAGAATGGAGAGGGCGGAGACGGATTTGCCGGAACCCGATTCGCCCACCAGCGCCAGCGTCTCGCCCTTGTTGACGGAAAATGAGACATGATCGACGACCAGCGAGGTGGCTTGGCCATTGCGGAAGGCCACCGAGAGGTCTTTGACGGCCAGCAGCTCCTCGCTCATGTGAAGGTCTTTCGCGGATCAAGCGCATCGCGCACCGCTTCGCCGGAGAAGACGAGAAGCGACATCATGATGGAGATGACGAAGAAGCCGGTGATGCCCAGCCATGGCGCCTGCAGATTGTTCTTGCCCTGGGCGATCAGCTCGCCCAGCGACGCAGAGCCTGCGGGAAGGCCGAAGCCCAGATAATCGAGCGAGGTAAGCGTGGTGACCGACCCCGAAAGAATGAAGGGCATGAAGGTGATGGTGGACACGATGGCATTGGGCAGCAGATGCTTGAAGATGATCCTGGCATTGGAAAGCCCCAGCGCCTTGGCCGCCCGCACATATTCGAAATTCCGGGCCCGGAGGAATTCGGCGCGCACCAGTCCCACCAGCCCCGTCCACGAGAACAGCACCAGCACGCCCAACAGAATCCAGAAAGTGGGCGTGATGACGGCCCCCAGGATGATGAGCAGGTAAAGCGTCGGCATCGATGTCCAGATATCGAGGAAGCGCTGGAACAGCAGGTCGGTCCAGCCGCCGAAATAACCCTGCACAGCGCCCGCCGCCATGCCGATGATCGAGGAGAGCAGCGTGAGGATGAGGCCGAAGGCGACGGAGATGCGGAAGCCATAGATCACCCGAGCCACCACATCGCGACCCTGATCGTCGGTGCCGAGCCAGTTCATGTTGCCGGCCACGCAGTTGGGGTCTTTCGCGCCGAGCGGATATTTGGCGCAGGCCTGATCGCGGGTGAGCGAAAAGGCGGGCGGCGACGGCGCCGGGCTTGGAATCTCGGTGTTGACGGTGTTGTAGGAGTAGCGGATCGGCGGCCAGAGAATCCAGCCATTGGCTTCGATCTCTTCCTGGTTCACGGGATCGCGGAAATCGGTGATGGCCAGAAAGCCGCCGAACTTGGATTCGGGATAATCGCGGAAGGTGGGGAATAGTAGCTCGCCCTTGTAGGAGGCGAGGATCGGATGGTCATTGGCGATCACCGGCGCGAACAACGATACGATGAACAGCACGAGAAAGATCGTGAATGACCAGAAGCCCCGGCGATTGGCCTTGAAGAGATCCCAGCGGCGGCGGTTGAGGGGCGAAAGCTGCATGCCCCTAGACGTCCCGGCTTTCGAAATCGATGCGCGGATCGATCCACGTGTAGGTGAGATCGGAAATGAGATTCACGACGAGGCCGACGAGCGTGAAAATATAAAGATTGGCGAAGATGATGGGATAGTCGCGGTCGAGCGCCGCCTTGTAGAAGAGATAGCCCAGCCCATCGAGCGAGAAGACCTGCTCGATCAACAGCGAACTGGCGAAGAAGGCGCCGAGGAAGGCGGCCGGGAATCCGGCGATCACCAGCAGCATGGCATTGCGGAAGACATGGCCATAAAGCACCTGCCGCTCGGTGAGGCCCTTGGCGCGCGCCGTGACAACATATTGCTTGCGGATTTCATCGAGAAAGAAATTCTTGGTGAGGAGCGTGGTGGTGGCGAAGCTGCCGATGCCGATGGCGGCCAGCGGCAGCACCAGATGCCAGGCATAGTCCTTGATCTTGCCGATAAAATCGAGCTGGCTGAAATTATCCGACGTAAGCCCACGCAGCGGGAAGATCGAATAATAGCTGCCGCCCGCGAACAGCACGATCAGCATGATGGCGAAGATGAAGCTGGGGATGGCATAGCCCACGGTGACGACCGCGGAGGTCCAGATGTCGAAGCTGCCGCCATCCTTCACGGCCTTGCGGATGCCGAGCGGAATGGAAATCAGATATTGCACGATGGTGACCCACAGGCCGAGCGAGATCGACACCGGCATCTTCTCGATCATCAGGCTGACGACGCTGCGGTCGCGGAAATAGCTGTCGCCGAAATTGAAGGTGAGATAGTTCTTCATCATCAGCAGGAAGCGCTCGGATGGCGGCTTGTCGAAGCCGAACTGCTTTTCCAGCGACTTGATGAATTCGGGATCGAGCCCCTGCGCGCCCTGATATTTGACAGCCCCGCCGCTGCCGGCGCTATTGTTGAACGTCTGGTCCTGCGTGCCGCCCGCTTCATTGCCTGAATTGCCGTTAATGCGCGACAGCGAGTCGGCATTGTTGCCCTGCATCCTGGCGATCACCTGCTCCACCGGGCCGCCCGGCACGAACTGGATGACGGCGAAGGTCATCAGCATGATGCCGAACAGCGTCGGGATCATCAGCAGCAGGCGTTTGAGGATATAGGCGCCCATCTGAAGGGTCAGTTCTCGCGGTTGATTCGCTGGGCTTTTACAGGGTCATATCACCAGGTATCGGTGATTCCACGATCATATTTGGGTTTGACGGCGGGGCGGCTGAAGACATCCCAATGCGCCACCCAGATCGTCGGCTTGTACCAGTTGGGCACCCAGAACTGTTCGGCGCGCAGCACGCGGTCGAGCGCACGGCCTGCGGTGTTGAGGGCGTCACGCGTGGGCGCTGTCACCGCATCCTCGATCAGCGCGTCGATGGCGGGGCTGGCGACGCCCGACATGTTGTAGCTCCCCGGCGATTTGGCCGACGCGCTGCCAAAGTAAATCCGCAGCTCCGAGCCCGGCGTATTGCCCATCGAGAAACGGCTGGAGATGATGTCATAATCGAACTGGTCGTGGCGGCGCTGGTATTGCGCCTCATCAACCGTGCGCAGCGTCGCGTTGACGCCGATGAGCCGGAGGTTCTTGATGTAGGGTCCGAGCAGGCGCTCATAGACCGGCGCGTCGATCAGGAATTCGGCATCGAGCGTCTGGCCCTGGGCGTTTTTGAGCAGGCCGCCATCGGCTGTCCAGCCCGCGTCGCCGAGAAGTTTCGCCGCCTGCCGCAGCAGCTTGCGGTCCTGCCCCGAGCCATCGCTGACCGGCGGCATGATGGCGGGGCCGAAGACCTCCGGGCGCAACTCGGCTTTCATCGGTTCCAGCAGTTTCAATTCTTCGGGCGAGGGCAGGCCTTCGGCTTTCAGGTCCGATTCCTCGAAGAAGCTCGCGGTGCGGGTGTAGGAATTGTAGAAGAGATTGGCATTCTCCCATTCGAAATCGAAGGCGAGATTGAAGGCCTGCCGCACGCGGATATCCTGAAACTGCGGCCGCCTGAGATTGAAGAAAAAGCCCTGCGCGCCCGAAGGCGTTTCATCGGGCAATTCCTCGCGGATGACGCGGCCATCCTTCACCGCCGGAAAATCATAGGCCGTGGCCCAGTCGCGCGAGGTATATTCCTCGCGGAGATCGATGACGCCCGATTTCAGCGCCTCGAACGCTGCTGTGCGGTCGCGGAAATAATCATAGCGGAGTTCGTCGAAATTGAAGCGGCCCCGGTTGACGGGCAAATCCTTGGCCCAGTAATCGGCGCGCCGCCCATAAGTTGCGTATTCGCCGGGCCGGAAGGATTTTATTTGGTAGGGGCCGGAGCCCAGCGGCGGGTCCAGCGTCTGCTTGCTGAAATCATGGGTGGCGTAATAGGCCTTCGAGAAGATGGGGAGTTGCGCCACAGTGACCGGAAGATCGCGCGGCGCGTTGGCCGCAAGACTGTAGCGCACCGTTTCGGGATCGGGCGCATCGCAGGATTTGACCTCGCGGATGGTGAGGCGGATGCGCTCATGCCCCAGCGTCGAGAGCAGGCGGAAACTGTCGCAGACATCGGCTGATGTGAGCGCCGTACCATCGGCGAAGCGCGCCTCCGGCCTCAGCGTGAAGGTGAGCGTGGTGTGATCGGGCGAAAGGTCGGCTGTTTTGGCAACGAGTCCATAGACGGCATCGGGCTCATCCATGGCGCGCGCCATCAGGCTGTCGAACATCAGCTCATAGCCCTGAACGGCATCGCCTTTGAGAATGTAGCCGTTGAAGCTGTCGAACGTGTCGATGGCGACGATGCCGATGAGCGACATCTTTCCGCCTTTCGGCGCGTCCGGATTCACATAATCGAAATGCGTGAAATCAGGCGGGTATTTGAGATCGCCGAACACCGAGAGGCCATGGGCAGGCTGCGCATGGGCGAGCGTGGCGGAGAGCGCGAGTGCGGCGAAGGCGGAAAAGAGCTTCATGCCCTGGCGGCCACGGCCTTTGCCTTTTCCTCGTCCCACCACCAGGTGGAGGGGAAGCCCAGGCTGAAATCGGGAATGGACTGATAGGAGAAGCGGTCCCAGCGGGCGATGCGGCTGGCGGCGAGGAACCACATGGGCACCACGAACTCATTGGCCATCAGCACGCGGTCCAGTGCCTTGCAGGCGGCGACGAGCTTCGGCCTGTCAGGCGCGAAAACGATCTTCTCGATGATCTGGTCAATGGCGGGATCGGCGATGCCGGCATAGTTGCGGCTGCCATCGCGGGCTGCCGCCGCGCTGCCCCAGAAATCGCGCTGCTCATTGCCCGGCGATTGCGACTGCGCCCATTTGGCCACCGCAATGTCGAAATCGAAATTCTGCATGCGGCGCTCATATTGCGCGCTGTCCGGCGTCTTGATGGTGGCGCTGATGCCAAGCAGTTGCAACTGCTGCTGATAGGGCAGCGCAATGCGCTCGAACAGCGGCGAATCAAGCAGAAATTCAACCTCGAACTTTTCGCCCTTGGTGTTTTGCAGGCTGGACTGGGCGCCGGACTGGGTGACCATCCACCCCGCATCCTGCAGCAGCTTCGCGGCCTCGCGCAGATTCTTCCGCCGGTCCTGCGGCGTGGCATTCACCGGATTGGCGTAAGGCGTGGCGAAAACGGCATCGGGAATCTTGCCGCGCAATGGTTCGAGGGTTGCAAGCTCTTCCGCATCGGGAAGGCCCTGCGCCTCCATGTCGGATTTGTTGAAGAAACTGCGCGAGCGCGTGTACTGGCCGAAAAACAGATTGGCGTTCGACCATTCAAAATCGAAGGCCAGGTTGAAGGCGCGGCGGACGCGCTGGTCCTTGAACTTGTCGCGCCTCAAGTTGAGACACCAGCACTGCATGCCCTCGACATTCTTCGTGGCGATCTGTTCCTTGATGACCCGGCCCTTGGTGATGGCGGGGAAATTATACTGCGTGGCCCACGCCTTGGAGCTTGATTTCAAGCTGCCAGTCATACTGGTCGCCCTTGAAGGCCTCGAAGGCCACATTGGCATCGCGGAAATAGACATATTCGATCTCGTCGAAATTGTCGGTGCCCACGTTCACCGGCAGATCCCTGCCCCAGTAATCGGGCACGCGCTTGAGCTTGAAGGATACGCCGGGCTTGACTTCAACCGCCTTGTAGCTGCCGGAGGCGAGCGGCACCTCCAGCGAAGTTTCCTGAATGTTACGCGGCTTGCCCTTGGCGTCCGTTCCCGTCCACCAGTGCTTGGGAAGCACCGGCAGGTCGCCGGTAATCGAGGGCAGTTCCCGGTTCCCGGCTTCCGAGAAGGTGAAGGTCACCTCGCGCTCGCCCGTCTGCTCGGCCCTGGCGATGTTCTTGTAGTAGGCATTGTAAAACGGATGCGCGGCGCGCAGCGCCTCAAGGCTCCAGATCACGTCATCGGGGGTCATCGCCACGCCATCGTGGAAGCGCGCTTCGGGCCTCAGCCGGTAGACCACCAGCGAGCGGTCCTGCGGATGCCACATGCTTTCGGCGACGAGGCCGTATTTGGTGGCGGGCTCATCAAGCGAGGAGGAGGTGAGCGTGTCGTTGCTGGCGGCGCCCGCCGTTTCGCCCTTGTAGGTGTAGGGATTGAGATTGTCGAAAGAGCCGATGATGCCGAAACGCACGCGCCCGATCTTCGGCGCCAGCGGATTTACATAATCGAAATGCTTGAAGTCCGGGCCATACTTGACGTCGCTGAACAAGGTGAGCGCATGCTGGAATTGCCGGTCTTCGGCGTGGGCAAGCTGGATGCCGATGAGTTTGGCTGAGGGGGCGAGGCCTGCGAGTTTGAGCAGCGAGCGGCGCGTCAGGGGCATGAAAGGGCATGTCTCCGGAAAAGGTTTGTGTTCAGTTACACAGATCGCGGCACAAAAGAAAACACCGACAGAAGCCTGCCGGTGTTAAATCTTCGCGAGATTTGCGGCGATTACGGGGCCGGGAAATCCACCGGCGCATCCGACAGGGTTTTCAGATAGGCCAGAAGGTTGGCGCGGTCGGTATCCTTGGGGATGCCGCCGAAGGTCATCTTGGTGCCGGGAATGGCGGCGGCGGGCTTCTTCAGGAAGTCGAACAGGGCCTGATAGGTCCAGGCGTCGGCGGCATGGGCCTTCATGGCGGCGGAATATTCGAAACCCTCATGGCTGGCGTGCTTGCGTCCGACCACGCCCCAGAGATCAGGCCCGGTAAGGTTGGGCCCGCCCTTGTCGAGGCTGTGGCAGGCGTGGCACTGCTTGGAAACAGCCTCGCCCTTCTTGGGATCGGCGGCCGCCAGAAGCGTTCCCAGCGACACGGCAGGCTGCTTGTCGCCGCCCGATGCGCCGCCGGTGCTGGCCTCCGTCACGTCGATCTTGAAGCCCGGCTTCTCCGGAATATCGGAATGGTAGACGATACCGGCCAGAGCCTTGAGTCCGAACACCAGAAGCGCGGTTCCAAGCACTGCGCCGGCAATCTTGTTGAATTCAAAGCTGTTCATGGAATGGGCCGTATCCTTTGGTGCCGCCAGTCTGGGCGCGGAAAGTAATTGTTTCTCCGCGCCGCCGCAATACGTATAAGACAGCCTGAACAATTTGCCGCGCCCCGGTCCAAACCCATGATAGAACAGCATAATACCATCGTCGTCATTCCGGCGCGGATGGCTTCGGTCAGGCTTCCCGGAAAGCCCCTGGCGGATATCAACGGCCTGCCGATGATCGTCCATGTGTGGAAACGGGCGATGGAAGCGAATATCGGGCAGGTGCTGGTGGCGGCGGCGGAAAACGAGATCGCCCAGACCATCCGCGCCCATGGCGGCGATGCCATCGCCACCGATCCGTCACTCCCCTCGGGCTCCGACCGGATCGCCGAGGCCCTGGCGCTGCGCGACCCGCAGAAGCGCTTTCAATATGTGGTGAACCTGCAGGGCGACCTTCCGACCATCGATGGGCTTTCGGTACAGCGCTGCCTGGCGGGCCTTGGCAATGAACAGGCCGACATCTCAACCATCGCGGCGCGGATCGAAAACGATGCCGATGTGGCGAACCCCAATATCGTCAAGGCCATCGCACCGCTTTCGGATGACCGCGAGGTGGCCTTCGCGCGCGATTTCGTGCGGAAGGTTGGTCCGGAGCATCAGCCGCCTTACTGGCATCACATCGGCGTCTATGCCTATCGCCGCGATGTGCTGGAACGCTTCGTGAGCCTGCCCGTGAGCCCGCGTGAATCCGAACGCAAGCTGGAACAGATGCGCGCACTCGATGACGGCATGCGGATCGTCGCCGTGCGGGTGGAAACCGTGCCGCTGGGCGTCGACACGCCCGCCGAACTTGAAATGGCCCGCCAGATGCTGAAGAAGACGCCATGACCGCAAAGCCGAAAATTTCCTACCAGGGCGAACCGGGCGCCAACTCGCATATCGCCTGCATCGAAGCCTATCCAGGCCACGAGCCGATGGCCTGCCACACCTTCGAGGACGCCTTCCAGGCGGTGGCCGAGGGCGCTGCCGAACTGGCGATGATTCCCATCGACAATACGGTGGCGGGCCGCGTAGCCGACATCCACCATCTGCTGCCGCGCGCCAATCTTTATATCGTGGGCGAGCACTTCCTGCCCGTGCATCATCAGTTGCTGATCGTGCCGGGGGCCGATCTCGCCCGCGTCACCTCCGTGCACAGCCACGTGCACGCGCTGGGCCAGTGCCGCAAGGTGATCCGTGAACTGAAGATCAGGCCCATCGTCGCCGCCGATACGGCGGGTGCGGCGCGCGAATTGTCGGAACTGCGCGATTCCGCCCGCGCCGCCATCGCCACGAAACTGGCGGGCGAGATTTACGGCCTCGAAATCGCACGGGAGAATATCGAGGACGAAACCCACAACACCACGCGCTTCGTCGTGCTCTCGTCTACGCCGCATGACGCCGAGCCCGAGGATCAGCCGGTGGTGACCAGCTTTGTCTTCCGTGTACGGAACGTACCCGCCGCGCTCTACAAGGCGATGGGCGGCTTCGCCACCAATGGCGTGAACATGACCAAGCTCGAGTCCTATCAGCTCGAGGGCCAGTTCTCGGCCACGCAGTTCTATGCCGACATCGAAGGCCATCCGTCGGAGAGGAATGTCAGGCTGGCGCTGGAGGAGCTGGAGTTCTTCACTACCCATCTCCGCGTGCTGGGCGTTTACAAGGCGAGCCCCTTCCGTGCCGAACTGAAGCAGCGGATGGTGCCTCAGCCGGGCTGAAGCGCCGCCTGGATGAGATGGTGGGCGATGGCCGTGGGCCGTGACGCCGTGAAGCCTTGCGGATGCGTGCCCGCCAGCATGGCGCGAATGTCATCGGCTGAAAACCAGCGTGCGTCTTCCAGCTCTTTTTTGTCGATGACGATGTCGCTGGTCAGCGCTTCGCCGATGAGCCCGATCATCAGATTGGCCGGAAACGGCCAGGGCTGGCTTGCCACATAGCTGATCTGCCCCACCTGGATGCCTGACTCCTCGAACACCTCGCGGCGCGCCGCGTTCTCGATGGTCTCTCCCGGCTCCATGAAACCGGCAAGCGCCGAATACATGCCCGGCGCCCAACTTGATTGCCGGCCCAGCAGCAGCCTGCCCTCATGCCGCGCCACCATGATGACCACCGGATCGGTGCGCGGAAAATGATCGCTGCCGCAGGAGGGGCAATGGCGGCGGTAGCCCGCATCGCGCATCTCGGTGGGCGACCCGCAATTGGAGCAGAAGCGGTGGCGGCTGTGCCAGTGCAGCAATGAACGCGCATGGGCGAGAATGCCAAGTTCGCGGTCAGGCACCGTGCCTTCGGAGGTGAGCCCGCGAAGATCACGGTAGGGGCCTTCCTCGATGCCCGGCGCGGCGAACCAGTGAACATCACTGCCGTCGCGGCCCAAATAAACCGCCTCGGGCGCCTCCACCATGCCGCTGACCGAGATGCTTTCCTCGACGATCAGCACGCTGTCGCCCTTCAGGCGCACCAGGCGAGAGGTGGCGGTGATGCGGCGTTCGTTCAGCCACGCCTCGTCGCTCCGCTGGTTGGCGGAACGGTCGAGATCATTGCCGAGATAGGCGAGGAGAGACATCGAGGATATTCCAAAAGAAAACGCGCCCGGCGAGGTTTCACCCGGACGCGCTGAAACTGCAAGGGTTGCCGGCGCTCAGCCTGCTGCGGCAGCCTTGGGGATTGCCGCCTCGCGCTCCTTGAGCATGCCGTCCACGACGACGACGGTGCGTTCGAGATCGGCGATCGCGTCTTCAAGCTCAACCCGCTGCTTGCGCAGGGCCTCAAGCCGTTCGCGCATCTTGGTGGAGGCGATGCGAAGCTGGGTGAGCTGGCCGTCGCGGAGATTGTAGAGATCGAGCATCTCCTTGATCTCTTCCAGCGCAAAACCGACCTTCTTGCCGCGCAGGATGAGCTGCAGGCGGGCGCGGTCGCGGTAGCTGAACAGGCGCGTCCAGCCGCGGCGGGCGGGATGAAGCAGGCCCTTCTGCTCGTAGAAGCGCAGCGTGCGCGGCGTCACGTCGAACTCGCGGCAGAGTTCGGTGATCGAATAGGTGCGGTCGCGGTTGCTGCGATCCTTGGTTTCGGGTGTCGCCATTTGTGTCTCCAGCCTCGCAGGTCTTTTCAAATTTGCTGAAAATGTTCAATACGCCTTAGCATCAGCTTCAGCAATCCGCCGCAACGCTTCGCTTCAAACTATGGTTTATCCGTGTCGGGGAGGCTTCCGAAGGAATTCCGGACGGCGATTCGCGCCCACGGATCAACCGCTTAACCAAATCTTTACCAAACCCGTTAACTTTTGCACAGGGAAATCCAGCAGGCTTTCCGCGTTCCCACTCTTCGGGAACCTGGGCAGCGCTGATGCAGGGGACGGAAGAAACACAATGAAACCGGGCATTCCATGGAGCGTGAAGGGCATCGAGCCGGAAGTGCGCGAGGCAGCCAAGGACGCGGCGAAACGCTCCGGCATGACGCTTGGCGAATGGCTGAACACGATGATTCTCGACCAGTCGGAAGCCGCGGGTGCAGGTGAAGAAGCTCCAAAACAGGGCGTGCGCGAAGAAATTTCCGCCACCGCCCCAAAGGCCGACCGGGCCGTCACGGACGATACGACCATGCGCCTCGAAGACATTGCCCAGCAGCTGAGCCGCCTGGCCCGCCGCGACCAGGAAGCCGCCACCATCGGTTCGTTCGAGCCGCAGGAGCGCGGCGGCGACCGCGAGGCGATGAACCGCATCCTGACCCGCGTTGAAAACAACGAACGCCAGGCGGTCGAAGCCTTCACCGCAGTGAACGAGCGCCTTTCCGTGCTGGGCCGCCAGATTGCCGTCACCGCCCGCCCCAGGGCGTTTGAACGCCCCGAGGATGTGCCGGGCTTTCCGGCGCTTGAAAGCGCCATCCGCAACGTCGTCTCGCATATCGAGCAGAGCGAGACGGGCGTTCACGCCCAGCTTCAGGCGATGCAGGACAAGCTGAGCAGCCTGGCGCAGCGCACCGCCAATGCGATGAGTGAAGACGTGCTGCAATCGACGCCGGTCATCGCCAGCCTGGAAAGCCGCCTCGCCGGCCTGGCGGACAGGATGCAGCGCTCCGAACAGGCAGCGCAGAACCAGGGCCTGCCGGACATCGTGCGCCGCGAACTCGACGGCCTCGCCCATCGCATGGAATCGCTGCGAGAGGACTCGCGCAACTGGGCCGAGGACGCGCGTTCATCCGCCACCGCGATGGCGCAACGCGATCTCCACGATCTCGAAACGCGCGTCCTTTCGCTGCTGAAGGATGCGCAGGCCTCCTTCGCCAACCAGCCGCCGCCCGCCGAACTGCAGCGCCTTCGGGCCGAGATCGGCAACATTCATCAGCGCATCGACGACCAGCAGGCGGGCGTGGCCAGCGACAGCGACGTGCAGGCCCTGAGCCTCGCGGTGGAACAGCTTTCGGCGCGCGTGGCGCAAGGCCCTGACCTGCGTCCGCTGGCCGACATGGACCGCCGCATCGGCGACGTGGCGCAGCGGCTTGAGCAGGTGCAGCAGTCGAACCGCTCGATGCCGCAGTTCGGCGACCTCGAGCGGCGCATTGCCGAACTCGATCACCGCCTGTCGGAGGCCGAGATCCATACCGGCAACCCCGATGCGCTGGCGGCGTTCGAGCAGCAGCTTGAAGCGGTGAATGACAGGATCGGCCGTAGCGAGCAGCAGCTTGGCCATCTTGCCACCATCGAACGCTCGATCAGCCAGCTCTTCGAGAGTGTCGAGCAGAGCAAGACCGCCGCTCGGGAAGCAGCGGAAGACGCCGCCAGCCGCGTGGCCGAGCGATTCCTCGGTTCGCGTGAACACACCATGGACGGCCCAACCCCCGAGATGGCGGCCCTCGAAGAAGGCCTCCGCGCCGTGCGTGAAAGTGCGGCAGCCTCCGACCAGCGCAGCCAGGACACGCTCTCGGCTGTGCATGAGACGCTGGAGCAGATCGTCGCCAAGCTGGCCGAACTCGAAACGTCAGCCGCAGGCCACCAGCTTGCGATGAGCATGATGCAGACAGCCCCCGCGGAACCCGTATGGGCCGCGCCCGAACCGGAGCAGGTCCACGCCAGTGCGCCGGTGTTTGATCCGGTTCCGCCCGCGCCCGAACCCGTGATGCCCTTTGCCGCCGATTCCCCGGCTGCGGCAGCCGAACTGCCTAAGGCCCCCGAGCCTGATTTTACCCAGCCATCCCTGCTGGATGGCGAAGTTGATTATCTTGCCCTGGCCCGCCGCGCCCATCAGGCGGCGCTCGAAAAAACCCCGGCCATCACGGCGGAAAACCGCAAGACACTGAAGCCGCGTGGATTGAAAGGATTGAGCCTCAAGGTTCCTTTTCTCAAGGCCTCGAAGATTGGCGCGGCCAAGCTAAAGGCTGATGCCGCTCCGGACGCGCCAAAGCCCGTTCCGCCCATCAAGCCGGCCCCTGCTTCAAAAGAGGCGATGCGCCGCAAGCTGGTCTATGCGGCGATTGCCGCGCTGCTCGTCGTTTCGGCCTCGCTCTTCGTCGGGCAGAAGCTGCTGAAATCGCAACCGACGCCGAAGCAAACCACGTCGGTTGAAACGCCGGCACCGCTGGCCGCCCCCATTGCGCTGAATACGCCGGTTGTGACCGACACGGTTGTGGCTCCCGCTGCCGTGACGGTGGCTACGAACGATGCGAAGGACGGGTTGAACGTCTCCGATGCGCTGGTCACGGCATCGCTGCCCACCAAGGCCAACAGCGCCTCCGTGGCTTCGCTCGTGGCGGATACGTCGCAGGCGGCAGCACCGGTAAAGCAACTCCCTGCCGAGATCGGGAATCAGGCGCTGCGCGATGCTGCGAACGCGGGCGACCCCGTGGCGGAATTTGTCGTCGCCACCCGGTTCATGGATGGCAACACGGTTGCGCAGGACTATGCCTCGGCCGCCTACTGGTATCAGAAATCAGCCGAGCAGGGCCTCGCCCCTTCGGCCTATCGCGTCGCCACGCTTTATGAGCGCGGCAAAGGCGTGGCGCAGGATGCGGTGCTGGCGCTCAAATGGTATGAGCAGGCAGCGGCGGCCGGAAACGTGAAGTCGATGCACAACGCCGCCGTGATTGCCTCGGGCAGTGATGCGGGAACGCCAAACTTCGACAAGGCCTTCCGCTGGTTTTCGGAAGCCGCCAAGCGCGGCCTGAAGGACAGCCAGTTCAATCTCGCCGTACTTTATGAGCGGGGATTGGGAACCGGCATCGACACGGGCGAAGCCTATTTCTGGTATATGCAGGCCGCCAAGCAGGGCGACACCGACGCCGCCAACCGCGCCGCCGAGCTTGCCAAGAAGATGGACCCTGGCGCGATGCAGAAGATGACCGCGCGCATCGCCGCGTGGGCGCCGGATGTCTCGGTTGACTTTGCCAATGTGGTGGCCGTCAACAATCCGGCATGGAGCGCCGAAGCCTCGGCCCCCATGCAGGAGGAGCCGCCCTCCGCTTCCGCCTCGTCGGAGGCCACACCGATCCTCAAGGCCCAGCAGCTTCTCTCGAAGCTCGGCTATAATGTCGGCACACCCGATGGCCAGATGGGCGCCCGCACGGCGGCTGCCGTGCGCCTCTTCCAGTTGCAGTCGGGCCTCAAGGTAACGGGCGATATCAACCCCGACCTGATCGCCGCCATGGAGGCCAAGGCTGGCTGATGTGAGCGGGAACAGCCGCATTCCGGCGCTGCCGCTTGTTCTCGGCCTCGCCGGTGTGTTGCCTTTTCTCGCCGCCGCTCTCTCGCAATGGATGCCGCTAGGCGGCCTCGCGCAGGGTCAGGGCATTCGCGGCGGCATTGCCTATGGCGCGGTGGTGCTGTCGTTCCTCGGCGGCATCCGCTGGGGCAAGGCGCTGGGCGATGGCCGCACGCAGGATTTTTTTGTCAGCATCATTCCCGCCCTTGCGGGTTGGCTCGCCATTCTTCTGCCTCAGCCCCTGATGGGCGTGGGTCTGCTCATCGCCGGATTTATGCTGCAGGCGATGTGGGATGTGAAAAGTGCTGACAGCGGGCAGCTGCCGCGCTGGTTCGGCACGCTCCGCGCCATCCTGTCGGCGGGTGCCGTGATTTCGCTGCTGGCGATGCTGGTGCCGCTTATCTGACCTTGTGCGAGGGAAAGCGGTGGATGGCCCTGCCGCCGATCATCCACACCTCATACTCATCGAAAAGCTGAGCGAAGGGTTCGGCCAGCACGCTGAGGGCGCCCGTGTAGCTGCCGAAGGCTGGCATGACGATGCGCCGGCCATTGGCGATAAAGCAGCGGCAGCGGATGCGCATGCCGCGCTGGGCGATGGCCGCCGCCGGATGAAGGTGTCCGGCAATTTCATTTTCATCCTGGGCCAGCGCGCGCGGTTCATGGCGGAGCGTGACGGGGCCAAGGGCGATCTCGCTCGCGATCACGCCGCCAATGTCGGCGGGAGGTGCGGGATCATGATTGCCGGTGATCCAGATGGTGGCATGGCTTTGCGTGATGGCGCGCAGCGTTGCGAGGTCATCCGCCGAAATCCGCTCGCGCGCCTTGCCGTCATGGAAGCTGTCGCCGAGAAAAACCAGCCGCTCCGGCTTCACAAGGGCAATGACGGCCAGAAGCTGCTTCAGCGACTCGCGCGTGTCATAGGGCGGCAGATGCACGCCGCGCCGCGCCAGGCTTGAACCTTTTTCGAGATGAAGATCAGCCACCAGCAGCGTGCGGAACTCCGGCGCATAAAGCGCGCCCGACAGATCGGGAATGAAATCGAGCCCCGACAGGGTGATGCGGTGAGACCTAGACAAGCCGCATGGCCTCGTCGATGAGGGCATCCGCGGCTTCGGCGAGAAGGGCATCATGGGCCTCGCCGTAGATAGATTCGCGGCCGATCTCAAGCATCACCGGCACCGAGAGCGGCGACACCATCTCGAGCGCCCGGTGGATGATCTTGCCGCGGATGCGCTTGAGCAGCCCGCCCAGCCGGTGAATGTCGATCAGCCCGTCCGCCGCATCATCCCAGGCGGCGCGGAGCAGGATGTGATCGGGCTGGTGCGAGCGCAGCACATCATAGATCAGATCGGTGTTCATCGTGACCTGCCGCCCCGTCTTTTCCTTGCCCGGCATGTTGCGCTCGATCAGCCCGCCGATGATGGCGGCGTTGCGGAAGGTGCGCTTCATCAGGTTTGATTCGGCAAGCCAGGCTTCGAGATCGTCGCCCAGCATGTCCTCGTCGAAAAGCCGCGCCAGTGAAATCCTGCCGCTTTCGATCATCAGCGACACGTCGCGCACCATCCACACGACGAGTGCGTATTCGGAGGCGACGAAGCCAAGCGGCTGCGCGCCCCAGCGTTCAAGCCGGCGCGTCAGCAGCATGCCCAGCGTCTGGTGCGCGAGGCGGCCTTCGAACGGATAAAGCACCATGTAATGTTTGCTGGCGCGCGGGAACGTCTCAACCAGCATCTGCTCAGCATCGGGAACCACCGATTTGAAGCGTTGCAGGCTCAGCCAGTCCTGCACCTGCTGCGGCAGCGATCCCCATGCCTTTGGGTCGGCGATCATTTCGCGCACCCGCTCGGCGAGATAGGTGGAGAGCGGAAACTTGCCGCCCTGATAGGAGGGGATCATCGGTTCCGAGGCATTGCTGCGGCTGGCCAGTGCGCCGAATTCATCAAGCCCCTCGAAGCGCAGGATTTCGCCCGAGAACAGGAAGGTGTCGCCAATCGAAAGCTGGGTGAGGAACCATTCTTCAAGTTCGCCCAGCACACGGCCGCCGGTGACCACGCGCTTCCCCAGCCTGCGCTTCACTGAAGCGATGCGGACTTTCAGCATCTCCGCCTCGACGATGGTGCCGGCATTCATGCGATAGGCCTGCGCCAGGCGCGGATGGGCGATCCTGAGCGTGCCGTCGGGCTGGGGTTTCAGCTTCGCATAACGCTCATAGGCGCGGAGCGCATAGCCGCCGGTTGACACATAATCGACGGCCTGATCGAACATGTCGCGTGTGAGGTTGCGATAGGTCCAGGCGCTGGTGACTTCCGCGAACAGCTCATCGGGATGAAACGGCCCCGCCACGGCACGGCCAAGGATATGCTGGGCCAGCACATCAAGCTTCTTCACGCTCGGATATTCCGTGTCCTGCGCATTGGCGCGCGCGGCATGGCGCGCCGCCTCGCATTCCAGCACCTCGAAGCGGTTGGAGGGCACCATCAGCGCCTCGCTCGGCTCGTCCAGCCGGTGGTTGGAGCGGCCGATGCGCTGCAGCAGGCGGCTCGACCCCTTGGGCGCGCCGACATGGATGACGAGATCGACGTCGCCCCAGTCAATGCCGAGATCAAGCGTGGATGTGCAGACGACGGCGCGGAGCTTGCCCTCGGCCATCGCCGCCTCAACCTTGCGCCGCTGCGCCACATCGAGGGAGCCATGGTGAAGGGCGATGGGCAGATGATCCTCATTCGCCTCCCACAGTGCCTGGAACACCGCTTCCGCCTGCGAGCGGGTGTTCACGAACACCAGCGTCATCCCCGCCTTGCCGATCTCGGCATAGATTTCGGGGATCGCGTAGAGCGAGGAATGCCCGGCCCATGGCACGCGCTCGACGGATTGCAGGATGCGGATATTGGGCGGAGCGCCGGGCTTGCCCATCACAAGCGGTGCCGGCGGCGCGCCGGTGGGAACAAGCCACGCCCGGAGCGCATCGGGATCGGCCACCGTAGCGGAGAGGCCGACACGGCGGGCCTGCGGCGCATGGGTTTGAACGCGCGTCAGTGCGAGGGACAGCAGTACGCCGCGCTTCGAGGTGACGAGCGAATGAAGCTCATCGAGGATCACGCAGCGGAGTGACGCCAGCATATGCGCAGCACCCGGATCGGAGACGAGCAGCGACAGTTGCTCTGGCGTTGTTATGAGAATATCGGGCGGCTTCTGCCGCTGCCGCTGGCGCTTGGAATGGGGCGTATCGCCGGTGCGGGTTTCAATCGAGATTGGAAGGCCCATTTCGGCCACCGGCGCTTCGAGATTGCGCGCGATGTCAACCGCCAGCGCCTTCAGGGGCGAGACATAGAGCGTGTGGATTCCTTGCCCGCGCGTGGGCGATTGCGCGAGTTCCACGAGGCTCGGCAGAAAACCGGCCAGCGTCTTGCCGCCGCCGGTGGGGGAAATCAGCAGCGCGCTCTGGTTCCGCGCCGCATGATCGAGCATGGCAAGCTGGTGCGGGCGGGGCGTCCAGCCGCGTGACGCGAACCAGTCCTGAAATGTCTTTGGCAGGATCATGCGGCGAAGCTTGACTTGGCCTGCGCCAACACGCAACAGAGCCCGGCCATGCCCGCTCCCGCAGCCTTAAGCCACCGTTCCGTGCTGGCCATTGCCGTTCCCATCATGCTCTCCAATGTCTCGGAGCCGCTGATCGGCGTGGTGAACACCGCCATCATCGGGCAGCTTCCGGACCCCTTCTATATAGGGGCGATTGCCGTTGGTTCACTGATCTTCTCCTTCATCTTCTGGGGCTTCGGTTTCCTGAGGCTGTCAACCGGCGGGCTTTCGGCGCAGGCGGTGGGAGCGGGCGACACGGGCGAACTGGTGGCGGTGCTGATCCGTGCACTGATGATTGCCGCCGTGGCGGGGCTGCTGCTGATCGCGCTCTCCCCCTTGATCCGCGCCATCGCCTTTCCGCTGATGGGCGGCTCGCCGGAGGTGAGAAGCCATGGCGAGGCCTATTTCAACCTGCGCATCTGGTCAGCGCCCTTCGCCTTCGCCAATTATTGCGTGATCGGCTGGTTCATCGGCCAGGCGAAGGCGAAGCTCGCCTTTCTGGTGCAGCTCTTTCTCAACCTCGTCAACATGGCGCTGAGCGCCGCCTTCGTTCTGGGCCTCGGCATGACGAGCGATGGCGTGGGGCTGGCAGCATTGCTGGCGGAAATCCTCTCGGCCCTCTTGGCGCTGGCATTGGCCGTGCGGCTGCTCCGCCAGTTCTCCGGCCATTTCGACTGGGCACGCATTTTCGACCGCGCGCGCATCTGGCGCACCATGGCGATGAATGGCGACGTGATGATCCGCTCGCTTTGCGTGGTCTTCGCCTTCGTGTGGTTCACCGCGCGTGGCGCGCGCGCCGGCGATCTCATCATCGCCGCCAATGCGGTGCTGATGAATTTCTTCGAGGTGGCGGCCTTCCTGATCGACGGCTTCGCCTATGCGTCGGAGGCGCTGGTGGGGCAGGCGGCGGGCGCGCGCGACCTGACCCGCTATCGCGCCGCTGTGTGGCTGACGTCACTCTGGGCGGTGGTGACGGGCGCGGTGCTGTCGCTGCTGATCTGGTTTGCAGGACCGCCGCTGATCGATATGATGACGGTGTCGCCCGAAGTGCGCGAGACGGCGCGGCACTATCTGGGATGGGCGGCGTTGACGCCCTTCCTCGGCGCCGTCTGCTTCCAGTTCGACGGCATCTTCACGGGCGCCCTGGCGACGCGCGACATGCGTAACATGATGATCGTCTCGGTGGCGGTTTATCTCGCGGCCTGGGCGCTGCTGGAGCGGCCCTTCGGCAATCACGGCCTGTGGGCGGCGCTGGAAATCTTTCTCATCACCCGCGGCCTGACCTTCTGGAGCCGCATGAACGCGATTGAACGGCGGCTGTTTCAGACCGCCTGATAGCGCGCGATGGCCGAACGCTCGATCGCCGAGGTGACGAGCTTGTCGAGTTTCAGCCTATCCCTGAGGATGGCGAGGAAGCGCAACTCCTCCTTGCCCACCGCGAGATCGGACGCCGCCACTTCGACGGCCAGCGCATAGGCCGTTTCGCGGAGCTTGGGCGGCAGCGCCTCGGCCACGAGCCCCAGAATGGCGGTGAAGCCTTCCGGCTCCTGCAGGATTTCGCCCGCCTCCTGCGCCACGGTGGTGAGGCGCGTCTGGTCGAAGTGGCGGAAGGCCGGCAGGTGCTTCACGATATGGCCGATCTCCGCCAACTCGATCTGGTTGATGCGCCCCTCGACCCCCGACATGGTGACCATGATGTAAATGAGCGCCTGCTCGGTGCTGATCGTGCCTGGCATGAACCTCTCCTGTCGCGCCCGTGGCTAGACGAGTGGGGCGGGGATGTCCAGATGGGGAGTGCATCTGTTCTTGGACGTCATCTTGTGCATAGTCTTGGCGCATGGAAGCGGAAAAGTTCATACGCATTGATTCGTCCGCAAGTGGTGGGCAGCGCAGGGATGCCTGCCGCTCCTCTTCTGCGGCTCATCCAGTTTCCAAAGAAGCGGCCGAGTTATGGCTCGCGCAAAGCCGCAAAGCTATTGATGCTTACAACGCCGACATTGAAGCCAACGGTGTTTGGTCTGATGGCGTGCGGTGTTGGTGATTGGCAAGGCTGTGCTTATCATAACCGCTGTTGGATTGAAGATGAGACTGCCCACACCTGTCATCCCGGCGGATGCCGGGATCCATCGTTCAACAAGTTTGCTGGCGGAAAGTCTGGCTTCCGGCGTACGCCGGAATGACAGGTGTTAGAACGCAGAGCAAAAGATAGATAAGGGGTCTTGTAGTAAATCGATATTGTCTATGGGCCACCAATTGGCCACGGCGCCAATCCAAATTTCACGCGCTCAGAATTTATATAAGTCACGCATAAAACGCCTTCGATTTGATTGCGGAATACAAACATTGCCGAGCGCGCTTGAACCTCGGGATGTGCTTCATAGAATCCGGTGATTGCACTAGCAACAAACTCTCCCGTCAGCTTTAGGCCGCGAGCACATTCATCCAGGCCATTGGCTTCTGCCACAGCGTTTTTATCAAGTTCATTTGGGACAGCTTGTCCGTCGTACAAACCCATCGCGTATAGTGTTTGAGATTCATGATTTCTCTTCTGCCATTCTTCAAAATTATTGACAAATTTTGCCATGGCGTTGTTGTAACCTAGCAAGAAAAATACAAGGACCGTCAAAAGTTTTTTCATTCTTCGTCTCCGGTCTGCTGCAATTCACTTGGGTTGTCGGCCATTTACCACAAACCCCTTCACCGCGTCGATCGCATCCACCAGCCCCATGCGGTCGAGGGAGACGCCTTGCGGGAAGGCGGTGCGGAAGCGGGTGGCGAGCCTTGGGTCGAGGACGACGAAGCAGCCGCGGTCGCCGCTGCGGCGGATCAACCGCCCGAACGCCTGCCTGAGGCGCAGGCGCACCACCATGTCGGTATAGGCATTGCCGCCGAACGCCTCGCGCCGGGCGCGTTCGAGGATGGTGGGCGTGCCCCACGGCACCCGGTCGAGCACGATGAGGCGCAAGGAATCGCCCGGCACGTCCACGCCGTCCCGCACCGCATCGGTGCCGAGCAAACAGGCATCACGCTCGGCGCGGAACATGTCGACCAGCGTGCCGGTGTCCATCGGATCGACATGCTGGGCATAGAGCGGCAGGCCCTTTTGCGCGAGCGGCGCCAGGATGCGCTTGTGCACGCCGCGCAGGCGCGAAATCGCCGTGAACAGGCCCAGCGCCCCGCCGCCCGAGGCGATGAACAATTCGCGGTAGGCGGCGGCCACCTGATCGAGGTCCTCGCGGTTGACATCATTGACGACGATGACGCGGCTGATTGCCCCATAGTCGAAGGGCGACTCCCAGCTGATGCGCGTGACGGGATAGGGCAGATGCACGGCCCCGGTGCGCATTTCCGCATTCGTCCAGTCGTCGGGGATTTCCGGCGGGCGGTCCTTCAGCGTGGCCGAGGTGACGATGATGCCATCGGCGGGTTTCAGCACCGCCAGCGCCAGAGGCTCCGTGGGATCGACCCAGTGCGAATGAAGGCCTACGTCGGACTCGCGCCCGAAGGCCTGTTCCACCGCGAACCATTCGATGAACAGCGGATTCCGGTCTTCGAGGAGGCGCGACAGCATGTCGATCCAGCCGCCCACCATCAATTCGCCGCGCCGCCGGAGCGAGCGCGACACCGCTTCGATGCGGCCCCGGTCATAGGTGGAAAGCTCTTCCGCCTCGGCATCGAGCTTCTTCGCCAGAAGCGCGGCGAGCAGCGCCATCGGCTTCTTGAGATCGATCAGCGCCGCCGCCAGATCGCCCGCCGCCTGCGCGAGATGATCGACGAGCGGCAGGCAATCGGTTTCCATGGTGTTGCCGCCGCTCTGCTCGGCGCGCGCCAGAACCTGCTGGCGAACCAGGTTCAGGAAATGTTCGGTTGCGCCTTCGGGAACGCCCGCCTGCACACGGCGCGTCCAGCCGGGGCCGGGCAGGGTGAGGGCGGCGCGCAGCACATGGTCGAGCAGCCGCTCGCCATCTTCGCTGTCAGAAACGAGATCGCCGATCCTCTCTGCAAGGCCGCGGCCCCGCCGCCGCTCGCTTTCGGGGCCTCTGAGCCAGCGCCGCAGTTCCGCCGTCTCGAGTGCTGTCAGATGGCCGGAGAAGGCCGAGTCGGCGGCATCGAAAAGCTGGTGTCCCTCATCGAAGACAATGCGCCTTATGCCGCCGGGGGCCGCTTCCTCTTCCGATGTCGCGGCGACGCCCAGCGCATGATCGACGGCGGCCTGATGCAGCACCAGTGCGTGATTGGCGATGACGATATCGGCCTTGCGCCCGGCCCGCGCCGAGCGCTCGATGAAGCATTTGCGGTAGTGCGGGCAGGCCGCATAGATGCATTCGCCGCGCCGGTCGGTGAGGCCCAGAGAGCCGGGTGAAATGGAGCGCCCGTCGGCGTCTCCGCCCATTTCGCTGAACAATGACAGCAGCCAGGATGGAAAATCGCCGCCCACCATGTCGCCATCGCGCGTAAACCGCGCCCAGCGGGCAATCAGCCCGGCGAGAAGTGCCGCACGCGGATTGGCTGAGGTGAAGCGGCCGAATACCTCCTGCATGTTGAGAAGGCACACATAATTTTCGCGCCCCTTGCGGATGACGATGCGGCTGCGCCGCTCATCGGGATCGGGCACGAGGCGCGCCGTCTCCTGATCGAGCTGGCGCTGCAAATTCTTGGTGTAGGTCGAAACCCAGACCGGCGCGTTGTTGCGCCTGGCCCACAGCCACGCGGCGGAGAGATAGCCCAGCGTCTTGCCCAGCCCCGTGCCCGCCTCGGCCAGCAGGATGGCGTTCTCCTCCTTGCGCTGGCGGGGCACGAAGGCGTGCGTGGCGGCCCCGGCATAATCCATCTGCGCGCTGCGCCGCTCGGACTCGCGGCCAAGGATATCGGCGAGGAAGGCCTGCGCCTCATCCGCCGTGACGGGCTCCTGCCGGCCCGGCGGCCTGCCGCCATCATCGTCCCAGTCCTCGAGCCGGTCCCACACATTGAGGCCGGTGGCGAAGCTGCCGATGTCGAGCCTGGGGTTGGCCTTGATCAGCGCCTGCATCACAGGCCTGGCCCATGGCCAGTTTGCGCGGGCGAGGAAGGTGGCCGTTTCCGCCGCCTCGCGGATCAGCGGGTAATGCTTGTTGGCAAGGCGGGCCAGCAGGTCTTCGGCGATCAGGCGCAGCGTGTCCGTATCGCTGTCTGCCGGGTCAAGCGCCAGCGAGCGCGCGAGGCCCTGCGGGGTGGGCGTGGCGAAACGCGCCGGGCAGACGAAGGCGAACAACTCTGCCACATCGAAATGCTTCTGCTCCTTCGCCGTGCGAATGAGGGCGCGCGGGGAACCGGAGACGACACCCAGCCGTTCCGCCATGAAGCCGATGTGGCAGACGAGATGCGGGCGGCTGGCCATAAGCGATAGGCCCTCGGCAGCGCTCAGCGTGCCGCCGCCGGTGGCCAGCGTAACACCCGCCAGCGCCGCCGACGGAACCGCGGCCCATGTTTCGTCATGAATCAGCATCAGTCTCTTGATTTAGGTCACGACAGGGAGAACGTCCATGGAACAAAAGTTCATCGATCTCTTCGATCGCTTCACGCATGGCGGGATGAATCGCCGTGATTTCATGGAAAAACTGGCTGGCATGGCGGGCAGCACGGCGGCGGCGCTCCCCATCCTGTCGCTGCTCGAAAACAATTATGCGCAGGCCGAAACGGTGCCTGAGGGCGACGCGCGCCTCAAGACCGGCTTGCAGGTGGTGGGCATCAACGGCTATGTGGCCGAACCTGTGGACGGCAAGGCCACGGCGGCGGTGATCGTCATCCACGAGAACCGCGGCCTCAACGCCCATATCAAGGACGTGGCGCGGCGCATGGCGCTGGAAGGCTTCTGGACTTTTGCTCCCGATTACCTGTCGGGCCTTGGCGGCACGCCGGAGGATGCCGACAAGGCGCGCGACATGATCGGCACGCTGAAGGCCGAAGACGTGACGGACATGTCGCGGAAAGTGCTGGCCGCCACGGGCAAGCCAACCGGCGCTGTCGGCTTCTGCTGGGGCGGCGGCCAGGTGAACGCGCTGGCGGTGGCTGATCCCTCGCTCAAGGCCGGTGTCGCCTATTACGGCATGCAGCCCAAGGCGGAGGACGTGCCGAAGATCAAGGCGCCCCTGCTGCTCCACTATGCCGGGCTCGACGAGCGCATCGATGCCGGCATTCCCGCCTTCGAGGCGGCGCTGAAGGCCAATGGCAAGACCTATGAAATCTATATGTATGACGGCGTGAACCACGCCTTCAACAACGACACCAACGCGGCCCGCTACAACAAGGCCGCCGCCGACCTGGCATGGAGCCGCACCGTGGCGTTCCTGAAGAAATACGTGACCTGATTGACGGGGCTTCCGGCGCTGCCTAAACAGCGGCGCTCACACAGGAAGCCCATACATGACCGCCGATCCCGCACTTCGCGCCGCCGCCCAGGACAGCAAGGCCTGGCCTTTCGAGGAAGCCCGGAAGCTCGTCGAGCGTGCGAAGAAACTCGGCAAGACGGAAGTGCTGTTCGAGACGGGCTATGGCCCCTCGGGGCTTCCGCATATCGGCACCTTCGGCGAGGTGGCGCGCACCACGATGGTGCGCCGTGCCTTTGAGCTTTTGTGCGACATCCCCACCCGCCTGCTCTGCTTTTCCGACGACATGGACGGCATGCGGAAAATCCCCGAGAACGTGCCTGACCGGAAGGCGCTCGAACCCTATCTGCACATGCCGCTCACCTCGGTGCCAAATCCCTTCGGCGGCAATTATGCGAGCTTCGGCGACCACAACAACGCCATGCTCCGGCGCTTCCTTGATACGTTCGGCTTTGAATATGAATTCGCCAGCGCCACCGACTATTACAAGTCCGGCCGTTTTGACGGCATGCTGATCCATGCGCTGGAAAAGTTTGATGACATCATGGCGGTGATGCTGCCGACGCTGGGCGAAGAACGGCAGGCCACCTATTCGCCCTTCCTGCCGATCTCGCCCACCTCGGGCCGCGTGCTCTATGTGCCGATGAAGGATGTGAACCCAAGCCAGGGCACCATCACCTTTGCCGATGAGGATGGCACCAACGTGACGCTGGATGTGCGCGGCGGCCGCACCAAGCTGCAATGGAAGCCCGATTTCGGCATGCGCTGGGCGGCGCTGGGCGTTGACTTCGAGATGTTCGGCAAGGATCATCAAACCAACGCGCCGGTCTATGACCGGATCAGCGAAATCCTCGGCGGCACGGCGCCCAATCATTTCGTCTATGAGCTGTTCCTCGACGACAAGGGCCAGAAGATTTCCAAGTCCAAGGGCAACGGCCTCACCATCGACGAATGGCTGACCTATGCCGATCCGGATTCGCTGGCCCTTTATATGTATACGAAGCCGCGCGAGGCAAAGCGGCTTTACTTTGACGTGATCCCCCGCGCCGTTGACGATTACGCGGCCTTCCTCTCGGCCTATCCAAGGCAGGAGGCGAAGGACCGGTTGATGAATCCGGCCTGGCATATTCATCACGGGCAACCGCCCAAGCCTGAAGAGGGTGCGGTATCCTTCGCGCTGCTCCTCAACCTCGCCACGGTGGCCAATGCCGAGGACAAGTCAGGCCTCTGGGCCTTCATCCGCCGCTATGCGCCGGCCCTTTCACCCGAGACGCATCCGCGCCTCGATGCGCTGACCGGCCATGCCGTGCGCTACTTCCATGATTTCGTGAAGCCGCAGAAGAAATATCGTCCGCCTACGGAGGATGAGAGGAAGGCGCTCGAGGATCTGGCGGCGGCGCTCGCTGCCCTGCCCGAAGGCGCCACGCCCGAGGAAATCCAGCTCAAGGTCTATGATGTGGGCCGCCGCGATCCTTATAAGACGGCGCAGAAGGACGGCTCGGTGGGCGTGGGGCAGGGCTGGTTCAACATGCTCTACCAGGTGCTGCTGGGCGAAGAAAAAGGCCCCCGCTTCGGCTCCTTCGCAGCGCTTTATGGCCTGGCGAACACCCGCAAGCTGATCGAGAAGGCGGCGGCGGGGGAACTGGCGAATTAGATTATGACCTCTCTTCGGCCTAATCTCGTCAGACGCATCGAACGACTGCCCAAACCGACTAATGTCGCAGGCGCGTTACAGCCGCTGTTCGAGGCTGTAAGTAACGCCATTCATTCAACGCAGGCCCGCTTTGGGGATGCGGTCACACAGAGCGGCAGGGTGGTGGTCACCGTCTCGACCAATCGTAATAAAGAAAATGTTTGGGCAGCAGTGGAGGACAATGGACTCGGTCTAAACACAGAGAATTGGGATGCGTTCACCACCACTGACACCGACAACAAAATTCAGATTGGCGGCAAAGGCGTTGGCCGTCTTCTGTGGCTGGATTGCTTTGACCGAATCTCAGTTGAGTTTGTTTTTCAAGACGGCGAGGAGTTCAAACGGCGGAAGTTCAAATTTGTTCTTGCACTTGAGGAACAGATTCAAGAGGAAGCGGTTGAGTTGGCCGAGGGCGTTTCCGACTCCATGTTTCAAGTCAAATTCGAGGGGCTGCGAGCGAACGGCTATCACGACAAGTTTCCGGGCCGGGATAGCTCCGTGTTCCAGCACCTGACCTCACATTTTCTACCCGTCTTCATAGGTGGCCGCGCGCCGCTGGTTGCCGTCCATGTCAACGATGAGTTCGCGGAATTATCCGGACTCCATCAATGACATTGTCCATCGGCGCGAACCGGATATTGAACTCAAGACGGAAGACTATGGAACACTTCACCTTACGCTCATGGAGTGCGACAAGGTAGCTAGTTCGGATCTAAAAGGATCGCATTTCGTGCATTTCATTGCCCATGATCGCACTGTTCATTCGCAATCCATTGACGGTAAACTGGGCCTCAAATACTTCGGGCCGAATGGCGATCGCGTCTTTCATGCCATCGTGACAGGCGAGTATCTTGACAAGAATGTCAATCAGGAGCGAACGGCGTTCATATTCGAAGATGCGGTGATCGATAAGATCATCAATGACGTTTGCGTTCCGCACATAGAGAAATTCTTGGCCGAGCCGTTGTCGCAGCTCAAGGGGGAACAACGCGAAATCATTAAAACGATTACCTCAACCTATCCGTCTGTTGCCTTTGGCGACGCGGAGGAACTGCAGAGCAAGGTTCCATCCGGTGAGTTGAATAAGGATGCCATTTATGGGCACCTCTCGCGCGAACGGTTCCGGCGCGATGAACGGCAGGCTGAAAAAATCCGCAACGTACTAGTCCGGCTCAAGGATGAAACCGCCGATGCCAATACATTCTCAGCAGCCATCGCTGAGGCGAGCAAAGCTCTTGAGGACGCGGAACAGCGAAGCCTTGCCGAATATGTGGTACGTCGCAAGGTAGTCTTGGACTTCATCGAAATCCTTTTAGAGAAGGTTCGTGATGACGACAGAGACAGTGCCTATCAACGGGAGGACATTCTTCACTCGTTCATCTGCCCTGTGAAGGTCAACAACGTTTCGGATGATAGAGACCGGCGTGTGGATTCTTCGGCAAGTCATGATCTTTGGATTGTGGACGAAAGGCTAACCTTTGCTGAGTATTTTAGTTCGGACGTTGAATTTAGCGCGCTAGCAAAAGCGTTTGATAGCGAAGACCGCGCGGATATTCTCATTTTCGATTATGTCCACGGCCTTCGACAGACCGATGGGGCATCGAGCGTGCTGTTGATTGAGTTCAAAAGGCCAGGGCGAACGGGTTATGCCGATGATGAAAACCCGCAGTTTCAGGTAGAGCGGTATGTCCAGCGGCTGCAAAGTGGCAAGCTAACTGACGTTCGGGGCAGGCCTATCAAGCTTGATAAAAACACCGTGTTCCACTGCTTCATAGTGGCAGACATAATCGGCAAGCTCGATGAATGGACCTACTCATGGCAGCCGACTACCGATGGGCGCGGGCGCGTCTATTTTCCTAAAAGCGGCTTCCTTGGTTCTATTGAATTAATCGGGTGGGACACGCTCATCAGCGATGCGCGTATGAGGAATAAGGCCTTCTTTGATCGTGCAGGAATCACCGGTAAAAGCTTTTTCGAGGTGGATTGAGATTGGCTAAGTGTGAGGCAACTCATATTGTGTTGCCTTTGATTGCAAATAAAATAATCCCCTACTGGCTCGCCCACAGAATCCGCGCCACCCAGTCGACGTCCTTCATGTCCAGAACCTTGGTGGCGTGTTCGGGATTGAAGGAGGCGAGTTCGAGGGTGCGGGAGGTCTGGCGCTGCATGATCTTGGCCATCACCTGCCCGTCGGCGGTTTTCACCACCACGCGGTCGCCCTTGCGGATCGAGGCGGAGGGCGAGACGATGATGGTGTCGCCCTCGCGGTAGACGGGCAGCATCGAGTCCCCCGTGATCTCCAGCGCATAGGCGTTCTGGTCGGTGATGCCGGGCACGTCGATCTCCTCCCAGCCGGAGCCCGCGGGAAAGCCCGAATCATCGAAGAAGCCGCCGCGCCCGGCGCGCGCCAGGCCGAGCAGCGGAATATGCCGCCTGGCCGGCGGCTGGCCCTTGCGGCCCATCAGCAATTGCGTGAATTCCTCCATCGTGGCGCCGGTGGCTGAGAGCACGCGGGCGATGCTTTCGGTGGTGGGCCAGCGCGGGCGGCCATCCGGCCTGTTGCGCTTGGAGGGGTTGAAGGAGGTGGGATCAAGCCCCGCCTTCTTGGCGAGCCCCGAGGCCGAGAAGCCATAACGCTCGGCCAGCACGTCGAGGGCAGTCCAGACCTGGGTGTGATTGAACATGAGGGGCCTCAAGGAAGTTTTCTTATCAGGTAGGAGAAAATACCTTATTGTGGACGTATTGTCCACAAGGCTTTTCCCGCCTATGGGGGGTTCATGGCCCTCGTCTACAAAATCTGCCCCGCCGCCGATTGGTCCGCTGCCGAAACGATTGGCCGCTTTACCGGATCGCCCGTCGATCATGCCGATGGATTCATTCATCTTTCGGCAGCGCATCAGGTGCGGGAAACGGCACGGCGGCATTTCGCCGGGCAGGAGGGGCTGGTGCTGGTGGCATTGCCCGAAGAGGCGCTGACGCTCACCTGGGAACCATCGCGCGGCGGCGATCTGTTTCCCCATGTCTATGGCGTGATCGATCCTTCGGCGGCGCTGTGGGTGAGGCCGCTGCCGATTCGCGATGGCGCGCATGAATTTCCGTCCGAGGTGCCGCGATGAGCCTTGTGGCCAAGGCCTTTCCGCTGGCGAGGCCCTTCATCCACATGCTGGATGCCGAGAAGGCGCACCGGCTGACCATCCGTGCACTGACGGTTCTGCCGAAGGGCCGCGCCGTGGCGTCTCCGCCTTCTCTCAAGGTTTCGGCCTTCGGGCTGGACTTCCCCAATCCGCTGGGCCTTGCGGCGGGCTTCGACAAGAATGCCGAAGTCGCCGATGCCATGCTGGCGCAGGGCTTTGGCTTCGTCGAGGTGGGCACGCTGACGCCGAAGCCGCAGGAGGGCAATGCGAAGCCGCGACTCTTCCGCCTCGCCGAAGACCGCGCGGTGATCAACCGCATGGGCTTCAACAATGACGGCCACTGGGCGGCGCTGAAACGGCTGGAGGCGCGGCGGGGCAGGCCCGGCATCGTGGGCGTGAACATCGGTGCCAACAAGGATTCGGGCGACCGCATCGCCGATTATGTGCAGGGCATCGCCTTCTTCTCCGCCATCGCGGATTATTTTACCGTCAATATTTCCTCGCCCAACACGCCGGGGCTGAGGGCTTTGCAATCGCGCGCCGAACTCGATGCACTGCTGGCCCGGTTGAATGAGGCGCGGGAAAAGCAGGCGCGCCGCCCGCCCATGCTGCTGAAGATCGCTCCCGATTTGCGTGGTGACGAACTGGAGGACATCGCGCAAAGCTGTGGGCGAGGCGCTGTGGATGGCATCCTCGTGTCCAACACCACCATCTCGCGGCCCACGCTGATCTCCCGCGCGCGCGATGAGATGGGCGGGCTTTCGGGCGAACCGCTGTTTGAACTTTCGACACGGCAGCTTGCGAAACTTTATTTACTGACGAAAGGAAGAATTCCGCTTGTGGGCGCGGGCGGCATTGGTTCGGCGAAACAGGCCTGGGCCAAGATCACCGCCGGCGCCACGCTGCTGCAGCTTTATTCGGCGCTGGTTTATGAAGGCCCGGGACTGGTGCCCGCCATTCTCGAGGGGCTTCGCCAGAGGTTTGCCGTCTCGGGCAAGGAGTCGCTGGCGGCGATCACCGGCTCAGCGGCGAAAGACTGGGCTCACCAGGGCGACAGCGGCACATAGGCGTTGAAGAGCTTTTCGCTGACGCCGTTTTCCTGCAGGCGGTCGAGCGCCACGTCGAAGGCATCGCGGAGATCGGTGCGCTCCGGCTTCATCAGGAAGGCGGCATTGCGGCTCAAGCCGGGCGAATCAAAATAGGCGCCGTCGAGCAGGCGGCAGCAGCCCTTCGCCGCATCGCCGCCGATGAAGTAAATGAGCGGCAGCCCGTCGCCGAACAGCGCATCGACGCCGCCTGATTTGAGCGCCGCCTGTGCCTTGGGCCAATCGTCAAACGTCACCGTTTCGGCTTTTGGCAGAAGCTCCTTCACCCACGCCTCATGGACGCTGCCCGCGATGACGCCGATGCGCTTGCCCTCGAGCGCGCGGGGGTCGGCCTTTTTGAGCGGGCTTCCGGTCTGGACGAGAAGCCGCGCCGAGGAGCGGAACCAGCCGCGCGTCATGATGGTGGTTTCCAGCAGCGCCGCATCGATGCGGGGGCCGGAGAGAATGACATCGCCATGCCCCGCCGCAAGCTCCGGCACGAGATTTGGCAGGGGCTTCAGCGCCACATCGCAGGTGACGCCGATTTCCGCGCAGGCGGCCAGCGCCAATTCCACCGCAAGGCCTGCCGGCTGACCATTGCGCCCGCGGAAGCTGAAGGGCGCATAATCCTCATCGGCCAGAAGGGTGAGCTTCTGGTCCATCGGCACCTGCGGCATCTGCGCATCGGCCTTCACATGGCGGAACTGCGGAAGGCGGTAGCCCTCAGCAGCGTGCGATGCGGACGCAACCATAAGTATGCTAATGGTGAACAAATACACCCAAAAGATGCTTGTGAATCTGACGTTACGATAGTTCATTTAATTACAAAATTTTAATGGCTTGCCCGTGAGTGCTGATGACGGCCACCTGCTGTTCGGTTTCGCCGAAAACGCACTCTATGACGGGAAGATAGCCGGACTTCATGGCAATGTCTTGCCCCGCGTCTCGCAAGCCGAGCTTGCCGATGCGCTGCGCCGCCTGCCGCGCGAAGAGGTGGACCAGGCGCTGGAGGACAAGCTCGTCCCCATCATCACCATGCCGGGCGTGAAGCTCTATGCGGCCTGTGGCGCGCAGGCGCTGCATCTGGCGGAGCAGCGGGGCGCGCGGATTGCCGCCTCGGCCAGCCTTGAGGATTTTCACGAAGCCGTTCGCTTTATCCATGGCAAGGCGCTGGAGAAGGGCGCGTCTCTGGGGCTGGCGCGCATGCGGCCGGAGTTTTCCGCCAGCCGCCGGCTTACCTCCGCGCAAATCGGCGTGGGGCTGGTGTTGGCATCGGCTGTGGTGCTGGGCATGCTTACGCTTCCCTTCGATGCAGCGTGGGCGGCAGCAAGCCTGATCGCGGCACTGTTCTTTCTGGCCGTCGTGGCCTTGCGCATCCTCTGCCTGCTGCCGCCGCTGCGCCACGCGCGGGCAACGCCGGTGACTCTCGCCGATGCAGATCTTCCCGTCTATTCCGTGCTGGTGCCGCTGTTCCGCGAAACCCGCGTGGTCCGGCAATTGCTGAATGCGCTGACGGCGCTGGATTACCCGCCCGAGCGCCTCGACATCAAGCTGATCCTCGAGGAAGGTGATCTCCCCATGCGGCGGCTGTTTGCCAGGCTGGAACTGCCGCCGCAGTTCGAGGTGATCATCGTTCCGGCTGGCACATTGCAGACCAAGCCGCGCGCCCTGAACTATGCGCTCCGCTTTGCGCGGGGGGAATTGCTGACGATCTATGATGCCGAGGATACTCCAGAGGCGAGGCAGCCACGGCTCGCCGCGAATGCCTTTGCAGGATTGCCGCAAGATGTTGCCTGTCTGCAGGCAAAACTTGTGTTTTTCAACAAAGACGAAAATTGGCTCACCAAACAATTCACCATCGAATATGCGACGCTGTTTGGCCTGCTGCTGCCCGCCCTTGCCAATCATCATCTGCCCCTGCCGCTGGGTGGAACTTCCAATCACTTCCGCGCCGGTCTTCTGCGCAAGGTAGGCGCATGGGACCCATATAATGTGACGGAGGATGCCGATCTGGGCTTGCGTCTGTCGCGGGCAGGTTATCGTACCGGCGTTCTCGATTCGAAGACAGATGAAGAAGCCAACGTGCGTCTGGGCAATTGGATGCGCCAGAGGGCGCGCTGGCTGAAAGGTTTTCTCATCACCTGGCTGGTGCACATGCGTGATCCCGCGCGGGTGTGGGGCGAACTGGGCGCGTCGGGGTTCTGGGCCATGCAGGCGCTGACGCTGGGCGTCTTCGCCTCGGCCCTGCTGCATCCGCTTTGCATGGCGGCCTCACTGGCAATGCTGGTGATCCATCCCGTGCTGCCGGAGGAAGCGGGCTGGTTTGCACGGGGGCTGGCAGGTCTCAATCTCGCCGTTTTCGCGACGGGCTATGGCGTGACGCTCTTGGCGGGGCGGCGCGCGCTCAGGCGGCAGCGCATCTTCTGCTGGGTGCTGCCGCTGCTCACCATGCCGGTCTACTGGCTGCTCATGTCGGCCGCCGCATGGCTGGCGCTGTGGCAATTCATCCGCGCGCCCTTTCACTGGAACAAGACAGAGCACGGCCTGTCCAGCTTCCAGAAACGCCGCCGCGGGAAAGCTTGAGCGGCACCGGCTGGCGCAATTGCCATTCGCCCGCTGACTGGCTAGATCAGGGCCTTTCCGGAATTCAGTGGAGCCAGTGCATTGACTTACGATCTCTTTGTTATCGGCGGCGGGATCAATGGCTGCGGAATAGCGAGGGATGCGGCGGGGCGTGGGCTCAGCGTGTTTCTGGCCGAGCAGGGGGATCTGGCGTCGGGCACATCGTCGGCTTCGACGAAGCTCATTCACGGCGGCTTGCGCTATCTCGAGCATTACGAATTCCGGCTGGTGCGCGAGGCGCTGATCGAGCGCGAGGTTTTGTTGAAGGCGGCGCCGCACATCATCTGGCCGCTGCGCTTCGTGCTGCCGCATCACGCGGGCCTGCGGCCAAGGCCGATCCTCAGGCTTGGCCTGTTTCTCTATGATCATCTGGGCGGCCGGAAGATTCTGCCGCCCACCCGCAGCGTGGACCTGCGCAGCGACGTGGTGGGCCAGCCGCTGAAGGATGAATACACGCGGGGCTACGAATATTCCGACTGCTGGGTGCAGGACGCCCGCATGGTGGCGCTCAATGCACGGGATGCGGCGGCGCGTGGCGCTGTTATCCGCACCCGCACGCGCTGCACCAAAGCAAGGCGCGCCGATGGCGCATGGGAATTGACCGTTGAGCGCGACGGTGGCTCGCCCGAAACCATCCGCGCCAAGGTGCTGATCAACGCCGGCGGCCCATGGGTCAGCCAGGTGCTGGGCGAAGTCGTTGGCCGCAACGATCCCGACAAGATCCGCATGGTGAAGGGCAGCCACCTTGTAGTGGACCGCCTTTATGATCACGACCGCTGCTATATCTTCCAGAACGCCGATGGCCGCATCTGCTTCGCCATTCCCTATGAGCAGAACTTCACGCTCATCGGCACCACCGACGAGGATCACAAGGGCGATCCCGGCAGTCCGCATATTTCCGAAAAGGAAGCCGATTATCTGCTCGCCTCGGTCAGCGAATATTTCAAGCGGCCGGTGACGCGCGAGATGGTGCGCTGGACCTATTCCGGCATCCGCCCGCTCTATGACGACGGCGCCTCGAAGGCGCAGGAAGCGACGCGCGACTATGTGCTGAAGCTCGATCATCCCGACGGCGGCGCCCCGCTACTGTCGGTCTTCGGCGGCAAGATCACCACCTTCCGCAAGCTTTCGGAACATGCGCTGGAAAAAATAGCGCCCTTCTTCCCGGCACTGGGCAAGCCTTGGACGGCCTCGGCGCATCTGCCCGGCGGCGATTTCCCCTATGACCAGGTGGAGGAACAAATCTCAACCCTGCAGAAGGCCTATTCCTTCCTGCCGCAGCGCGAGGCGGCCCGCCTGTTCCGCACCTATGGCACCGATGCGGCGAAGATGCTGGAGGGTGCGCGCTTCGCCAAGGATCTGGGCCAGAGCTTCGGGGCCCTGTCGGAGCGCGAGGCGCAATGGCTGGTCGACAAGGAATGGGCGCGGGCGCCGGAAGACATCCTGTGGCGGCGCTCGAAACTGGGACTGCATATGTCGATCGCCGAGCAGTCGGCGCTCCGCGAATGGTTCGCCAAGCAACCGGCAGCCGCCTGACATGCCGCCCCTGATCCTCGCTATCGATCAGGGCACCACCTCGACGCGGGCGATCTTGTTTGACAGAAAGCTCGAGCCGCTTGCCGTCCGCCAGCAGGAGTTTCCGCAGCATTTTCCAAAGCCCGGCTGGGTGGAGCATGACCCGGAAGAAATCTGGGCATCGGTGCTCGCCACCGCAAAGGGCGTGTTGCGCACGGCCAAGGCGAAGGCGCGCGAAGTGGCGGCGCTCGGCATCACCAATCAGCGGGAGACGGTGGTGATCTGGGACAGGAAAACCGGCAAGCCCATTCACAAAGCCATCGTCTGGCAGGACCGCCGAACGGCGGAGATGTGCGCCAAGCTGAAAGCCGAAGGACATGAACCGCTGGTCTCACAGAAAACCGGACTGCTGCTCGATCCCTATTTCTCTGGCACCAAGATTGCCTGGCTGCTCGATCACGTGCGCAATGCCCGCGCCCGCGCGGAGCGCGGCGAACTGGCCTTCGGCACCGTCGACAGCTTCCTGATCTGGCGGCTGACCGGCGGAAAGGTGCATGCAACCGATGCCACCAATGCCTCTCGCACCCTGCTTTACAATATCCATGACGGAATGTGGGACGAAGACTTGCTCCGCCTGCTGAACATTCCCGCCAGCATCCTGCCTGACGTCAGGGATTGCGCAGCGGATTATGGCGTTGCCGATGCGGAACTGTTTGGCGAGGAGATCCCCATTCGCGGCGTGGCGGGAGACCAGCAGGCCGCCGCCGTCGGCCAGGCCTGCTTCGCGCCGGGCATGGTGAAATCAACCTATGGCACCGGATGTTTTGTGTTGCTGAACACCGGTGCCACTGCCGTTGCCTCGCAGAACCGCCTTCTCACCACCATTGCCTATCGTCTCGATGGCAAGACCTCTTACGCGCTGGAAGGCGCGATCTTCATCGCCGGCGCCGCGGTGCAATGGCTGCGCGACGGGTTAAAGCTGGTGAAGACGGCGGCTGAAACGGGCTCTCTCGCGGCAGAGGCCAATCCGCAAGAGCAGGTCTATCTCGTTCCGGCTTTCGTCGGGCTTGGCGCGCCGCACTGGAACCCCGAAGCACGCGGCGCGATCTTTGGTCTCACGCGTGGCACGACAGAGAAGGAACTGGCGCGCGCTACGCTCGAATCCGTCTGCTACCAGACACGCGATCTGCTCGACGCCATGCGGCGCGACTGGAGATCGGCGGACAATACCGTGCTGCGCGTCGATGGCGGAATGTCAGCCTCCAACTGGACCATGCAGTTCCTGGCCGACATTCTGGCCGCTCCTGTGGATCGCCCGAAGGTGATGGAAACAACGGCACTGGGCGTTGCCTATCTTGCCGGGCTTGCCACTGGCATGGTGCCCGCACCAGAGAAATTTGCGAAGCTCTGGAAAAAACAGCACCGCTTCACGCCCCGCATGACGCAAGCCCTCCGCGACGCCAAATATCAGGGTTGGAAGGACACCGTGCGAAAGCTCCTCGCCTGACGGTCAGCCGCCAAGCGGCGGCTGCCACTGATCGAAATGCCGCGCCGCCGCAACAATCGACTGCGGCGTTGGATAGTCTCCGCTATTCACCATCATGTCGCGCGCCAGGGTGAGCACGCGCGCCTCGCAGCGGGCGCGCATGTCCGCATCCTTGATCCATTCGAGATCGATGTTGTGGGCAAGGCCCAGAATGCGGCGGATCATCTTGGCGGCGGCGAAGCCCACCGTATCCGCCCACAGGCGTTGCATGTAGGCCTGCCGTTCCCCGGCCAGCCGCGCCACGCCCAGCGGGCCCTGAAACAGATCAGACGGGTAGGCGTCGCCTTTGGCCTGCGTTTCCCACAGCGCCAGGAACTTTGCCGCGAAACCTTCCCAGATCGACGTGAAGGTTTCGAGAATCCATTCGCGGTAGCTGTCACGCGCGCCGGGGCCTTCCTCATGACCGGCTTGAGAGAAAAAGCTGATGAGGAAATTGGCGAGCACCGCGCCGATGTCGAAGCCCATCGGTCCCATGAAGGCGAATTCCGGATCGATGACGCGCGTGTCTTCTGCCGTAAGCATCACCGAGCCGGTGTGCAGGTCGCCATGCAGCATGGCTTCCGCCGAGGACAGGAACTTGAGCTTGAGCCGCGAGATGGCAACTTTGAGATCTCCGTCCCCGCGGAAACGCTCCGCATACGGATCAAGCTGCGGCCTTGTCCAGCGGTTGAGCTTGGCGATGCGGTAGGGATCGGTGAAGATCAGGTCTTCGGTGATCTTGCAGAGGGCGGTGTTGCCGGAGAAGGCGCCGATCATCGCCTTCTTCACATCCGCCGTCAGCGCCAGGTCGGAGGTATGGAACAGCGTCTCGGCGAGGAAGGTGGAGATCTCGTCCGCGAATTTTGGGTAAACGGTGCCGGCGATCATGCCGCGCCGCATGATGATGTGCGGCTCCAGCAGTTCCATGACGATCAGCGCCAGCCTTTCATCGTAGTGATAGATTTCAGGCACCAGCGCGCCGGTGAGCCGCCGCTGCCCAGATAATGCCATGTGCTCATAATGTGCACGGGAAAGAGGCAGCGGCCACGCTTCGCCTACCAAACGGACATAGGGCAGCGCCTGCTTGACGATCACGCCCCCTGCTGGCCCATGCACCTTGAACACCAGGTTGAGGTTGCCGTCTCCGACTTCTTCGATGCTCCAGCTTTGCGGGGAACCGCCGAGGCGCAACGCAACGGGCTTGAGTTCTGCGAGGTAATTGGCCAGCGCCTTCGCATCAAGCGCGCGATATCCGGCAGGCAGGTCAGTCATGGGGCACTCCAAACGGCTGGCGCTTTGAAAGTCATTTCGCTGCGTTTGTCCAGCGGCCCTGCTGTTGCAGGTGCGAAGCATCTTTTGCGCTGCAATTGCGCGTTTCGCGGTGGACAGTGATGAATGTCCATTTATATGATGAATTCGGGCGGCGTCATGCGCGGATCAACGCGCGGGCGGGTTTGCCACACGACAATGGGAGAAATGCAAATGCTCGACGAACTGATCCGCGAAGCGGCGACGCGCCGCGACGTTTTCCGCAAGGTGGGCAAGACTGGCCTCGCCGCTGCTCTTCTGGCCAGCGCCGGTTTCGACCCCGCCATGGCGCAGGAATTGAAGAAGTCTTCGAAGCCGCTGAAGGCGGCAATGTCCAACGCCGGCCTTCAGGCTACATGGTGCGCGCAGGGCAAGCAGGCTGCCGAAGCCTGGGGCCAGTTGATGAATGTCGAAGTGACGTGGTTCGACGGCGAACTGTCCGCCACCAAGCAGCGCGCCTCGATCGACAACATGGCCTCGCAGAAGTGGGATTTCGTGGCGATTCAGCCTTTCGGCATCGGCACGCTCGTTGATCCCGTTAACAAGATGATCGACGCAGGTTCGCCGGTGATCGGCATGGATACGCTGATCGCGCCTGCTGGAACCGTCGCCATCCATACCGAGATCGCGCCCGACAACGTGCTGATGGGCTCGCTCGTCACATCGGCGCTGATGGCCAAGATCGGCGGCAAGGGCAATGTGGTGATGACGCAGGGCGCGCTGGGCCACACCGGCGCGCAAGGCCGCGCCAAAGGCTTCAAACAGGTGGTCGCGGGCTTCCCCGATGTGAAGGTCATCAACGAGGAACCGGCCGACTGGGACGTGACCAAGGTGGCGCGCATCTGGGAATCGATCCTCACCCAGAACCCCGACATCGCGGCGGCCTTCTTCCACAATGACGACATGGCGCTTGCCGCCTACAATGTGATGAAGGCCAAGGGCCGCACCGGCATTGTGATCGGCGGTGTTGACGCCATGCCGCCCGCCGTGAACGCCGTGCTCGACGGCGTGATGGCCGCGACGGTGCGCAACCCGTCCTGCCGCATCCATGGCTGGTCGATTGCCGCCGGTGTTGCGGCTGTGATCGGCGGCGAGAAGACGGGCAAGGAAATTCCGGCCTCGATCCTCGCCGACGGCCCGGTCGTCACCAAGGAGACAGCAGCCGGCATGCTCTGGCTCCAGAAGAACTTCCTCATCTGATTTGAGCGTGCATGACTGAAGAGCAACGGAATAAGAGCAGGGACGGTTCGCCGCCCCTGCTCGAAATGTCTCACGTGTCGAAGCAGTTCGGCGGCGTCCATGCCCTTCGCGACGTGAGCTTCACGCTGGAGCGCGGCGAAATCCACGGCCTCGTGGGCGAAAACGGCGCCGGCAAATCCACCATGATGAAGATCATCGCCGGAGTGCACATGGCCTCCGAAGGCGTGATGAAGATCGATGGCCGTGAGGTGCATCTGCGCTCGGCGCGCGATGCGCTCCACAATGGCATCGGCATGGTGCATCAGGAACTGTCCATCGTTCCCGACCTGAGCGTGGCGGAGAACGTGTTTCTCGGCGCCCATCCGGTGACGCCCGCAGGCACCATCGACTGGACGCGCATGAACCGCGAGGCGAAGACGCTGATGGCGAGCTTGGGCCTCGACATCGATCCCAAGACGCGCATGGGCGCGCTGCCGGTGGGTCTGCAGCAGCTTGTGGAACTGTCGCGCGTGCTGTTCTCTGGCGCGCAGATCATCATTCTCGACGAGCCGACTTCGGCGCTGTCGCCGCCGGAAGTGGAGCGTCTGTTCACCGTGCTGCGCAAGCTGCGCGGCGAAGGCCGCTCCATCGTGTTCATCTCGCACTTCCTGGATGACGTGCTTGCGATCTCCGACCGCGTCACCGTGTTCCGCAACGGCGAGAAGGTGGCGACCGAGAACACCACCGATCTCACCAAGGACAAGGTGATCGGCCTGATGATCGGCAAACGCTCCGCCGAACTTCACATGGGCGAGGTCGCCACACTGTCAGCCGATGACAGCCGCAAGGTGGTGCTGAAGCTGGAGCAGCCGGGCAAGCAGTTCTCGATTGCGCTCCGGGCGGGCGAGATCACCGGCGTCTATGGCTTCATGGGCTGCGGGCAGATCGAACTGGCGCGCGCCCTGTTCGGCAAGACGCCGCTCCGCCATGCAACGCTGTCGATTGATGGCAAGGCGGTGAAGCTTGCATCAACAGCAGCGGCGCGCCGCGCAGGCATCGCCTATCTTCCTGAGAACCGCCGCATGATGCTGTTCCGCGGCGAACCGGTTTACAAGAATGTGTCGATTGCCATTCTCGACCGCATCAACCGGCTGTGGCTGAAGCCGAAGAAAGAGCGCGCCATCACCGAGGCGCATATCAAGGATCTGCAGATCAGGCCGCCGCGCGCCGGGATCGCGCTGGGTTCGCTGTCGGGCGGCAACCAGCAGAAGGTGGCGCTGGCCAAATGGATCACCCATCTGCCCAAGGTTCTGATTCTCTCCGAGCCGACCCGCGGCATGGATGTGGGCGCCAAGGAAGACGTGATCCGCATCGTCAAGTCGCTGCGCGACAGGGGCGTGGCGGTGCTGGTGCTTTCCACAGAACCTGAAACGATTCTCACCCTGGCCGACAGGGTGACAGTGATGAAAAAAGGCAGCGTGAGCGCTGAATTCTCAACCGGGCGCATCGAGAAGAGCGATCTTCTCGCGGCGGCATAGGCAGGGCAGATGACAAGCATTGACACTTCGGCGCCGCGATCCTCAATCGGGCATTTCCTGAAAGACCAGCTGCGCAACATCGCGCCCGTCTTCACGCTGCTGGCGCTGATCGCCTTCTTCACCATCGCCTCACCGTCGTTCCTTACGCTCGACAACACCGCGAATATTCTCTCGCAGGTGTCGATCACCGGCATCATCGCGGTGGGGCTGACCTTCGTGATCCTGACCGCCGAAATCGATCTTTCGGTGGCGGCGGTGGCCAATGCGGTGGGCATCGTGATGGCCTATTTCACGCTCCAGCCCGATTATGTGAACATCGACAATCTGCCGATGCAGGGCTGGATCGCCATCATCCTCACGCTGGCCTCGGCGGGAGCCTTCGGCCTCATCACCGCCTTCGGCGTAACGCGGATCGGCATTCCCTCCTTCATCATGACGCTGGCGATGATGCAGATCGCCAACGGCATTTCGGCCATGCTGGTGCGCGGGCAGATCGCCTATTCCTATCCCGATCTCATCACCTATCTCGGCTCGCAATCGATCTATGGCGTGCGCTGGACAATTATCGTCTGCCTGCTGTTCCTGCTGGTGGCGCATCTGGTGCTCACCTACACGCGCTTCGGGCGCTATGTGTATATGGTGGGCGGCAACCGCGAGGCGGCGGAATATTCGGGCGTCAATGTGCGCGCCATCATCGCCGCCGTGATGGTGATCTGCGCCATGTGTTCCGGCATCGCCGGCATGCTGGGCGTGGCCTATTTCGGCTCGGCGCAGCAGAACCAGTTCGACACCTTCCTGCTCGATGCGATCGCCGCCGTGGTTGTCGGCGGCACCAGTCTGTTCGGCGGCCGGGGCGGCATCGGCAACACCATCATCGGCCTGCTGGTGCTGGGCGTTCTAAACAACGGCCTCGACCATATCCAGATCAACTCGTTCCTCAAGATATTGATCCGCGGCCTGATCCTGCTGGCGGCACTGATCATCAACGTCTATGCCCAAGTGCTCCGTGAACGGAGTACGGCGGAGGACTGATGGAGATCAGGCGCAACGGGACGGAACCTTCGGGAACGGGGCCAACGGAGTATTTCACCGGCGCGGTGCGGATCGAACCATTGTTTTCCGCCCCCGATCCTGCCCGCGTGGCGGGCGCGCTTGTCACCTTCGAGCCGGGTGCCCGCACCGCCTGGCATACCCACCCCTTGGGCCAGACGCTGTTCATCGTATCGGGCCTTGGCTGGGCGCAGCGCGAAGATGGCCCCGTGGAAGAAATCCGCCCCGGCGATGTGGTGTGGTTTCCGCCCGGTGAGAAGCACTGGCATGGCGCCACCGCAGCGAACGCCATGAGCCACATTGCCATTCAGGAAAAGCTTGGTGGCAAGGCCGTGGACTGGCTGGAGCACGTGTCCGATGCGCAATACCGGCGCGATTGAAGCCGCGCCCCGGATCCGGGACGCGGCGCGCTTGTAACGGCGATTTAAGGTTTCTTGCCCGGGGGAGGAGGCGGCATCTTGCCGGGCGGCGGGGGCGGCTCGGGCGGCAGCTTGTCGAGCATGGCCGAAACCTTGTCGACCAGAGGCGCTGCCGCGTCGATGCACACCTTGATCTGCTCCTTGCCGCAATCGACATGCAGGCCAGCGCCCCGGCCCAGCTTGATGTCGAACGAGGCAAACTCGCCCGGAGGCGGCGGGCCATGGGGCGGACGGCCTGGGCCCCCTGGGCCACCCGGGCCGCCGGGACCATCCGGCCCGCCATCAGTCATCGGCGGCGCGTCGGGCTTGGGAGCCGGGGGCGGCGCATCCTGCGCGAGGGCAGGCACCGCGTAAGCTGCGAGTGCTGCGGCGGCGATCAGTGCTTTCATGGACATGTGTGTCTCCTTTCCAGTGCACGATTGAAATCAGAAAGTTCCGGCTAGAAATTCATGGGTGGCGTTGCGGCGCCGAGCACGTGGCGCATCCAGTCATGGGGGCCCGGCGGATGCGGCGGTTCGACGGATACCGTCTTGCCATCGGCATGGACGATGAATTGCGCGTGGATGAAGCCATGTTCAAAGCGTCCCTGTACCGTCACGGTTTCTGCCTTGTTCACCAATGTGCCGTCTTCACCGGCGCGGCCTGTTTCGACAAGCGCCCGGCCGCTCTGGTCCTCGACAACAAACTTGTTGCCGAACAGTTCCACCACCTGGCCCTTGATGGTGACGGTGCTCCAGTCCTGCATGGCGCTGATCGCGGCAGGCTGCATGGGCGCCATCACGGCCGTGGGATGGAGCGCATTGACGGCAATGCCGCCTGCGCCGGCCCCCGCCATGAGAAGCGCCACCGCGCCGAAGGCCATGGCGGCCCAGCGCGTTGAGCGGCGCTGGGGCGCAGAAGGGGCCTCGTCAACTGTCGAATGAGTGATGTCTTCCGTCATCATTTGCATCCTTTCTGGGTTGCGATGACAGACCTATATTCTCCTCATCGAAACCCGCCCTGAATGCCGCCGTTCAGATTCGGTTCAGCGATGTTTCCGAAAGCGGCGGCGAATGAGGATGTGAATGCGCGTATTGTTGGTCGAGGATGATGGCGTGCTGGCTGCGGCGATTACCAAATCGCTGCGCGCCGAAAATTTTGCCGTCGATATCTCCGGCAATGGCGAGGATGGGCAGCATTTGGGCGCCACGGAGCGTTATGATGCGGTAGTGCTTGATCTTGGTCTGCCCAAAGTTGATGGCGTTTCGATCTTGCACAACTGGCGCGCCGAAGGCCGCAGCCTGCCGGTTTTAATCCTGACCGCCCGCGATAGCTGGACGGACAAGGTGGAAGGATTCCGCGCCGGCGCTGACGACTACCTCACCAAGCCGTTCAAGATCGAGGAACTGATCGTCAGGCTGCGGGCACTTGTGCGGCGCGCCAATGGCCACGCGGCATCAAAACTTTCATGCGGGCCGCTCGCCTTCGACACGCAGACCGGCGTATTTGAATTCGAAGGCCTGCCACTGAAGCTGACCGCGCTGGAATGGCGCGTGCTCTCGTGCCTCATGTACCGCAAGGGGCGCACCGTGGACCGCATGGACCTCATGGAGCGCGTATATGATGGCGAGGCCAATGTGGAGTCAAACTCGGTCGAGGTCATCATCGGCAGGCTCAGGCGCAAGATCGGCCGCGCCATGATAGAAACCGAGCGGGGCCTGGGCTACCGCCTCGTGGAGGCCAATGCATGAGGTTCGCGCCGCAATCTCTCGCGGGGCGTTTGCTGGCGGGCGGGGCGCTGGCCATCGCGGCGGCGGTGATCGTGGCGGCGCTCCTCATCGGCGCGATCCTGCAACGCTTTATCATTGGGCAGATTGACCAGCGGCTTGACGCTACGATCAGCGATGTCGGCGCGCATCTCGTTCAGCAACCCGACGGCGCGATCGCACTCAGCGCGCGGGGCGAGTCGCCGGATTTCCAGCGGCTGCATTCCGGCTGGTACTGGCAGGTGAAGGGCGGCAACAGCACCATCACCTCGGCGTCGCTCGAAGGCGACGAAATCGAGGTTGAAACGCCGCACTTCGACTGGCGGCAGATCGTCCTGACCGGCTCCGCGCCTACGCTGGCCCGCGACCGTCATGGCGAGATGCTGCATGCGCGGACACGCTCCTATTCCGTGAACGGCGCAGCGGTTCTGGTGACGGCCACGGCGCCCGGCCGCGCCGTCACGGGCCCGTTGACGGAAGCCCTGACCGCCATGGGTCTTTCGCTTCTGGCGCTTGGCGCGCTGCTGCTTCTGGGCCTGTGGCTGCAGGTGCGGATTGGCCTCAAACCCGTGCGCGGTTTGCAGCAGGCCGTGCATGAGGTGGCCGAAGGCCGCGCGTCGGAGGTGCCCGATCGCGCGCCCGCCGAATTGCGCCCGCTGGCGCAGGAGCTGAATGCGCTGATCCGCCAGAATGCCGAGCGTCTCGAGGCGGCAAGGCTTCATTCCGCCAACCTCGCGCACAGTCTCAAAACCCCACTCGCCACGCTGTCGCTGGCCTTGTCGGCAAAAGACGCCGATCATGGACTGCTGGCGCTGACAGAGCGCATGGAACAGGGCATCCGCCATCATCTGGGCCGCGCTCGGATGGCGGCCATGCCGCAAACCCGGCATCTGCCATTGATGATTGCGCCGCGCCTGGCCGATCTCGCGCAAACGCTGCGCCACATCAACGCGAGTCGCACGGTCTCATGCAGTGTTCAGTGCCCGGACGATCTCTCCGTCCCTTGCGATGCGCGCGACTTCGACGAGATGGCGGGCAACCTGCTGGACAACGCGTTCAAATGGGCCGGGTCCGCCGTGCGGATCAGCGCAAGGCGGGATGAGAACAGTGCCGTCCTGGCAATTGAGGACGATGGGCCCGGCCTCTCCGATAGCGAGATCATTGAGGCTTTGCAGCCGGGCAGGCGTCTTGATGAGAAAGTGCCGGGTCATGGCTTCGGACTGTCCATCGTGGCCGAGCTTGCGGCACTGTATGGCGGCACGCTGGCCTTGATGCGCAGCGCCGCGCTCGGCGGCCTCAATGCGGAACTTCGCCTGCCTCTGCGCGCCTGACAGGCGTGAAGCGCAGCAGCAAGTATCCCAGCATCCCGGCCAGCGCCGAGCCTGTGAGAATGCCGAGCTTCGCCTGGGTTTGTAGCGTCTCATCCTCAAAGGCGAGCTGGCAGATGAACAGGCTCATCGTGAAGCCCACGCCGCAGATGAGCGAGACGGCGGCGGTCTGGCGCCATGTGGCATGCGTAGGAAGATCAGCAGGCCCGAGCCGCACCAGCAATATTACGGCTCCAAAAATTCCAACAAATTTGCCAACAAGCAATCCGGCCGCCACGCCAAGCGTGAGCGGCGACAGAAAGCTCGCCAGCGTGACGTTTTCAAATGAAAGCCCCGCATTGGCCAGGCCAAAGATCGGCAGCACCAGAGAGGCCACCGGCAGGTGCAAAGCGCGCTCCAACCGGTGCAGCGGTGAATGAGCGGGCGCGGCTTCGGGCGACGCAGGCGTGCGGTTCACGGGGATGGTAAGCGCCAGCAATACGCCGGCGATGGTGGAATGAACGCCCGACATCAGTACCAGTGCCCACAGGAGAAGCCCAAGGGCAAGATAAGGCCAGAGGATGGAGACGCCGCGCAGGTTGAGAACAACAAGCACCGCCATCACAAGCGCCGCGACGCACAGTGCAGCAAGTGAAAATCCGTGCGAGTAGAAGGCCGCGATGACCAGCACCACGCCAAGGTCATCAATGATCGCCAAGGCGGTGAGAAAGAGTTTCAGCGAAACCGGAACGCGCGATCCGAGCAATGCAAGAATGCCGAGCGCGAAGGCAATGTCCGTGGCGGCGGGAATGGCCCATCCCGCGCGCGCCGCCGGATCGGCGAGATTGAAGACGCTGAAGACAAGTGCGGGAACCAGCATGCCCGCCAGCGCCGCCGCGCCCGGCAAAAGGCGCTTCGGCCAGCTTGATAGCCCGCCGTCGATCATCTCGCGTTTGATTTCCAGCCCCACCATCAGGAAGAACAGGGCCATCAGCCCATCGTTGATCCAGTGCTGTAGCGAGAGAGGGCCAAGAGACGTGTGAAGGGCGCTGAAATAAAGATCTGCATAGGGAGAATTGGCCCACACCAGCGCGCAGGCTGCGCTGAACATGAGCAGCAGCCCAGCCGATGCTTCGCTCGCCAGGAAGCGGCGGACGGTGGAATCAATCAGGCCGTGTGATGAGGCGTGGATATGGCGCTGCATGGTCTGCACTCCGCAACAGAGGTTTCATTCTCCGTTGATTTGCAGTCCCTCCACGCACGCAGCACACGCCGGAGATCGTTCCTATCTGGGAGGGCGGGCGGGAATTTCCAGAAAAATCGGCAAGCGGCAGAGACTCAAAATGAAAGCCCTGTATCCCCCCGTTAGGTCTTGCCGAAACGTTTCAGCAAGGATGTCCACTCCGCCACATCGGCCTGGCATTCCTTGGCGGGCACGCGGGCTTCCTGATATCCGAACACCCTGAAATGCTCCGTGCCGTCGCGCAGCTTGCCGTTGCGGATTTCCTGCGCCACGTCAGGATAGGTGGCGCGGTACCAGTCATCGTCAACGGGCATTTTGGCAGTCGCGCGTTTTTCGCGGTGGCCGTCAGAGGCGAAATGGCTGAGGGCAGATGGAATCTTTCCCTTCTGAACCAGCGTGCGGATGTCGGCATAGCGGGCAAGATAATCCGCTTCGTCAAACACCGGCGCGGCGATGGCGGCAAGCAATTTGTGGAACACCTCTTTCGGCATCGTCACGGTATCGCGGCCTTTGGCATCGCGCCCCGGCTGCACCAGCGCATTGAGAATGGCGGGTGGCGGGAGATAAGACGGGTAACGCGCCGCCTTCACCGACGGCACAGACTCTTCCGGCTTGTCTGCCTTTTTGAACATGCGTGTCATCCCCTCCACTCACGAACCGTCACGCGCCATTGTGCGGGAAACAACGGTGCGGCGCAGCAATAACCGTGGAGAGCGATTGCAACACTGCATTGACGGGAGCGGGCAGCGGGTTAATGCGTTGCAAGGTGCGGATGTTGCGACCGTAAATAGAGCTGCGCTGAAAAATGTGGCCTGTAATTTCCGAATTGATGAAAATTGGAGCGGGCGATGGGAATCGAACCCACGACATGCAGCTTGGGAAGCTACCGTTCTACCACTGAACTACGCCCGCATCGGAGGCGATATTAGGCGAGGCCCAGCTTGACGTAAAGCGCCTTCCCCAGCGCCGCCCCCATGATGATTTCGTCATCGGTCGCTTTAGCGCCCAGACCGACATAAAAGCCGATGGCGGGAGCGTTGATGTTCCACACCGTCCATTCCATCCGGCCGCAGCCCTTGTCTCTGGCGATTGCGGCCGCCTTTTTCATCAGTGCGTGGCCGATGCCTTTCCCGCGCGCGTTGCCCCTGACAAAGAGATCGGAGATGAAGAGAGTCCCGCAGTTGAAATTGCTGTTGAAGCCGAAGTGATAGAGTGCGTAGCCTTGAGGCCCGCTTGCATCCTTGGCGATCAGGCCATGAAAAAACCGCCGCTTGCCGAAGCCGCCGGCCTTGAGTTCGGCGCGAAGCTTCGCCCTGTCGATGCGCGGCCGCTTGCCTTCGATGCGCCCAAGGAATGTCTTGAATTCCGCCGCCATGGCGGTGAGATCGTCAAGGTCGCCCGCCTTGATCGCGCGAACCTTCATCGGATGGAAAGATCAAACGGCTTGAAGTGCTTGGAGAGCTTCAGCCCCTGCCGCTGGTAGTTGGAGCCGATGCCCTGGCCATAGACGCTCTCCGGCGCTTCGGTGAGAGGTTCATAGACCAGCCGCCCGATGATCTGCCCGTCTTCCAAAATGAACGGCACCTCATGGCTTCTCACTTCAAGAACGCCGCGCGAGCCCTCGCCCGCTCCTGACGAATGGCCGAAGCCCGGATCGAAGAAACCCGCGTAATGCACGCGGAATTCGCCCACCAGCGGATTGAAGGGCACCATCTCCGCCGCATGGGTGGGCGGCACGCGCACCGCTTCCTTGGAGGCGAGAATATAGAACTGGTCGGGATCGAGCACCAGGGAGCCCCGCCGCCAAATCGGTTCCCAATAGTCGAGAACATCGAGCGCCGCTTTCCTGTCCACATCCACAAGTCCGGCGTGGCGCTTGGCGCGGAAGCCAACCGGCCCTTCGCCGGGAAGTGTCGAGAGATCGACGGAGAGCGCCAGGCCGTTGTGAATGTCTGCTTCGCCCTCGGCGATCAGCGGATCTTGCGCATGGAGCGCGCGGATCAGCGCATCGCTGGCGAGCGATGCCCCGGCGCGGAAGCGGATCTGCGACAGGCGCGAACCGGTGCGCGCTAGGATCGGAAAGGTGCGCGGCGAAATCTCGGCGTAGAGCGGCCCCCTGTATCCCTCCGGCACGGTATCAAAGGCCTGTGCATGATCGGTGATGACGCGGGTGAAAATATCGAGCCGGCCGGTGGAACTTTTGGGATTGGCGGTGGCGGAAATCCCTTCGGGCAGCGCCAGGCTTTCTTGCAGCGGCACGATATAGACGCAGCCTGTTTCCAGCACCGCGCCGCCGGTCAGGTCAATGCGATGAAGCTCCAATTCCTTCAGCCGCTGGGCCACCGTGCTGCGGGGGCCGGGGAGGAATGAGGCGCGCACGCGATAGGCTACTTCGCCCAGCCGCAAATCAAGGCTGGCTGGCTGAATCTGGTCGGCATCGGCGGGGCGGGCCAGGGCGATGAACCCATGCGCGCAATAATCCGCGATGGCGCGGGCGGGCAATATGCCCTGAAGGCTCTTTGGCGTGGCCTGACGTTTCAGCATGGGGTCTGACATGGCGGATTTGCCGGAAAGCCGCAAGGCCCTTCTGCGGGGTGGAAAATACCGGTGTCTCGGCTAGGATGCGCGCCATGTATGAGCGCATCACACGGGGCATCAAGGTCGTCGTCCGCCCGCAATTCCTGGAAAGCCAGTCGAAGCCCGACGAGGGGCATTTCGTCTGGTCCTACACCATCGTGGTGGAAAACCATGGCCCCGAAACGGTGACGCTGCGCACGCGCTACTGGAAGATCACCGACGCCACCGGCAAGGTGCAGGAATTGCGGGGTGCGGGCGTGGTGGGCGAGCAGCCGGTGCTGAAGCCGGGCGACACGTTTCAATATACATCGGGCTGCCCGCTCAAGACGCCTTCGGGGTTCATGGTAGGCTGCTACCAGATGCAGGGAGAGGGCGGTAACATGTTCAATGTCGATATTCCCGCCTTCTCCCTCGACTGCCCGCACGACAAACACGCCATCAACTGAGTGACCATGACCGGACAGATTTATTCCACCGAGGAGATGCTGGCGCGTCTCGTGAGCTTCGACACCACCAGCAGGGACGGCAACATTCCGCTGATTGCATGGGTGGAGGATTATCTCGACGGCTGGGGCGTGCCGCATCTCCGCGTCGATTACGAGGCGGGTCTCAAGACCAATCTCTACGCCACCATCGGGCCTGACATCGCCGGCGGCGTCGTGCTCTCGGGCCACACCGATGTTGTGCCGGTGGACGGGCAGGACTGGACCAGCCACCCCTTCACGTTGGAAGAGCGCGGCGGCAAACTCTACGGGCGCGGCACTTGCGACATGAAGGGCTTCATCGCCGTGGCGTTGGCCATGGTGCCGAAATTTCTCAAGGCCAATCTCAGGACACCCGTTCATCTCGCACTTTCCTGCGATGAGGAGGTGGGCTGCAAGGGCGTGCGCCCGCTCGTCGCCCGCATGCGCGATCACCTGCCGAAGCCGCGCGCGGTGATCGTCGGTGAGCCGACGCTGATGCAGGTTGTAAATGCCCACAAGAGCGCCGTCACCTTTTCAACCGAAGTGACGGGGCATGAAGCGCATTCGAGCCTTACGCATCAGGGCGTCAATGCGATCATGGTGGGGGCGGAGCTGATTGGCGAACTGTCGCGCCTCAAGCAGGAGCTGATTGCCGAGGGTGATCCCACAGAGCGTTTCGATCCGCCCTATTCCACCGTGCATGTGGGCGTGATTTCCGGCGGCACCGCCAAGAACATCATTCCGCGGAAATGCGAGTTCACCTGGGAGACGCGGCTTCTGCCAACGACCGATCCCGATTTCGTGCCGCGCCGCTTCGAGGCCTTCGCGAAAACGCTGGAGCCTGCAATGAAGCGCGTGGCGCCCGAAACCGGCATCGCTATTGAATGCACCAACCGCGTGCCGGCGCTCGCACCCGATGAAACTTCGCCCGCCGAGCATCTGGCGCTGCATCTCACCGATGCCAACGCCACCCACGCCGTCTCCTATTGCACCGAGGCCGGCCTCTTCCAGCAAATCGGCATCCCCGCCGTCGTCTGCGGCCCCGGCAGCATCGAACAGGCGCATAAGCCCGATGAATTTATCGCGGTGAGCGAACTGCGGAAATGCGAGGGGTTTATGGAGAGGCTGGTTCAGTAATCACCCCTCCCCACTACGCGGGAGAAGGGTGACCAAAACTGTCACTGCAGCTTCCTTTCGATCTGCTCGTTGAACTCCTTCTCGAACACCTTCTTCTTGCCCTCGAAGGCTTCGATTTTGCCCCACACCAGCCAGTGCGTTTTGGTGGCGGTGAGGCGGCCGTAGGTTTCGGTGCGGGCAGACCAGGTGCCGCGGTGGCGCTCCTCGGTCCAGTGGGTTTCCTGCACGGCGGAGAGCGGATCGTCTGGCAGGATGGAATAGTTTTCGCGCGCGCAGGCGGAGATCACCATGCCATGCGGGGCGATTTCCTGCTGGCCGAAATCATCGACGATCTCCAGCTTCATGGCGCCGGTCTTCTCGTCCACCGTGGTTTCGCGCTTGTGCCAGGCCTTTTTCAGTTCCTTCTGTTTCGCAGGCGGTGCGGCTTCCGATGATTTCCACGACAGCGGCACCTCATTGTCGATCGCCTTGCGGATCGGCACCAGCACGGTGGATGTGCCTGCATAGACGGTGAGCGTGACGGGCTCGGGTGCCGGCCACATCATCGGCCAGTAGCTGGTGGAGATCGACACGCGCAGCTTGTGGCCCTTGGGGATGCGCCATGCGATGTCATCCATCTTGATCTTCATGCGGTAGCGGCGGCCGGGCTCAAGCGCGGTCGGGAACTCCCGGCTTTCGCGCATGCAGAGATTCTGGAAATGATAGGTGATGCGCGTCACCTCGCCCGTTGGCCACACATCGTTAAGGCGCACGGCGACGGAGGCCACCGGCTTGTCCACCGAGAAATCAATCTCGATGGCGGGCTGGCCGACGATATCCATGTCGGCCACGAGGGCGGGTGAATCGAAGGTGATCGACTGCTCGTCGTCCCGCCGCTGGTCGCCGGGGAATTCGGGGCCGAGCCAGATGATGCAATATTCGCCGCCATCCGCGCCAGTCGTCTGCTTCGAAGAGATGGTGAGCGCCTTCTCTTCACCTGCAGCACCGCCGATGCCATCGGCATTCAGGAACCAGGTCTTGGTGTCCATGTTGCCGAAGGTCCAGAAATTATCCGCCACCCAGCGGCCCTCGATCCGCTCCGGGAAGCTGCCGGGCCTGTAGCTGTCCATGATGTAGGTGCGGAAATCGGAATCGCGGTTGACGCCGGTGGGCTCGCTCTTGAGCCACTGGTCCCACCAGCGAAGGCACTCCTGCAGGAATCCCATGCGCGGCTCCGGCACCGCGAAATGCGGATATTTATGCACCCATGGCCCGATGATCGCCTTGCGCGAGCAGCGAAGCCCCTTCATGAGTCTTGGTATGGCGTTGGAATAGGCGTCGTTCCAGCCGCCCACCACCAGCGTCGCCGCATCGATGGCGCTGAAATCCTCGCACACCGAACCATGCTTCCAGTAGGCATCGCGGTGCGGATGCTTCAGCCAGTCGATGAGCAGGAAGGGCTCGGCCTTGAGGCGCTCCATCCACATCTTGCGCCACTTGTTGCCGACGATCTTGGGATCGGGCGGGCGGGAAGAATAGGCGAGCATGGTGGCGGCCCAGCCATGGTTCTCGTTCAAAAGCGTGCCGCCCTTGTAGTGAATGTCGTCCTCATAGCGGTCATCGGTCGAGCAGATAGTGACGATGGCCTTGAGGGCCGGGGGCTTGCGCGCCGCCACCTGCAGCGCATTGAAGCCGCCCCATGAAATGCCGAACATGCCGACGGCGCCGCTGCACCATTTCTGCCGCGCGATCCAGGCAATCACCTCCAGCGCGTCATCCTGCTCCTGCCTGGTATATTCATCGAGCATGATGCCTTCGGAATCGCCGTTGCCGCGCATGTCGACGCGGATCGAGGCGTAGCCGTGGCCCGCGAAATAGGGATGCGTCAGCGCATCGCGCACATAGGTTCCGTCGCGCTTGCGGTAGGGAAGATATTCAAGCAGCGCCGGAACGGGGTTCTTCTCGGCGTCCGCCGGAAGCCACATGCGCGCCGCCAGCTTCACGCCATCCGACATGGTGATCCAGATGTTCTCGATCTCCTTCACCTTGCGCGGGAAGGTCTTGATCGTGGTGATGGTCATGCTGCGGTCCTTTCGGAGGGGAGAGTTCCGTGATGGGCAAGCGATGCCACGGCGGCGGTGATGGCGGTAAAGGAAGCGCGGGCTGGCGCGCTCATGTTCCGTGCGCGGAGGAAGGCGTGGACGAGCAGCGGCTCGTCACGCACTTCTGCCGCCACACCGGCCGCGAGCAGGCATCCGGCATAGGCGAAACAATCATCATGGAGGGGATCAAGCCCGGCGGCGACGAGGAAGGCGGGCGGCAGGCCGGTGAAATCCGTTTCCCGCAGGGGCTCGGCATATTTGCTGCCGCCGCCCTTGTAGGTGTCGCGGTAATATTGAACGTCGGTGGTGGAAAGGCCCGGCGCATGGGCCTGTGTGACATAGGAGCCGCGGCTCATGTCGCCGCCGAGGCCCGGATAGATCAGCACCTGCCCTGAAAGTTTGGGGCCACCTTCGTCACGCGCCCACAGCGCCACGGCGGCGGCGAGATTGCCGCCAGCACTGTCGCCGCCCACGATAATCCGGTCATGCGTTTTGCCGAGATGCGCGAGCGCGCGGCAGCAGTCCTCGAAAGCGGCGGGAAAAGGGTGTTCCGGCGCGAGGCGGTATTCCACCGCCAAAACATCCACATCAGCGCCATCGCAGAGTTCGGCGCACACGTCGTCATGGCTTTCCAGCCCGCCCAGCACAAAGCCGCCGCCGTGCAGATAGAGAAGAGCGGGAGAGCTGGACATTCCGCGCTTCCGGTAAAGGCGGCAGGGCACGGAACCGATGCGGAGTTCCTCCGTTTCGACCCCATGCGGACGGTCTTTGCGGAAATGCGCGGCATAGCGGTCATAGAAGGCCCGCTGCTCGGCCATGGTGAAGTTCACCGCATCCGCCGGATAGAAGCGTTCCCCCGCGATCAGGAAGTCGCGCAGGCCCGGATCGGTGACCGCGGCGAATTTTTGGTCGGATTTCTGGCTCATGTGACGGGCGGCACATTATTCAGCCCTGCCCAAGATACAAGCCCCGGCCACCGCTTCAAACATGAACGCCAGTTAAAGATCGCAGCCAGACTTGGTTCAGGCGCGGCCCACTAGAACTGGCTTCACAAACGCAATTCGAGAGGGAAACGATAATGTCCAGGATCATCAACACCATCGCCGCCGCCACGGTTTTCGCCGGCCTTTTCGGCGCATCGGCCTTTGCCGATACCACGAAGCCCTTCGCGGGCGTGGTGATCGTTCCGGCCTCCTACAGCGCCTCCGATGAGGCTGTCTCACCGTCGCAGGCTCCCAGGGCCAATGCCCAGTTCAGGCGCGCCGCCATCGTCGCCTACCAGACGAAAATGGCCCCCGGTTCCATCATCGTGAACACCCGGGAGAACGCGCTTTATTTCGTGATCGGCAACGGCCAGGCCGCGAAGTATCGCATCGCCAGCGCCAAGCCGGGCTTTGAATGGCAGGGCACTAACAAGGTGTCGGCCAAGACCCAGTGGCCCTCCTGGCGGCCGCCGGTTGAAATGCGCCAGCGCCGCCCCGAGCTGCCGGAATTCATGGCTGGCGGCCCCAAGAACCCGCTGGGCGCCCGCGCCATCTATCTGGGTTCGACGATTTACCGCATCCACGGCACCAATGAGCCGAAGTCGATCGGCAAGGCGGCGTCTTCGGGCTGCATCCGCATGCTGAACGAGGACGTGACCGAACTCTACCAGTTCGTGAAAATCGGCGCGACCGTCACCGTTCTCTAAGACTTGGGGGCGCGTGCCTTAACCGGGCAGGCGCCCTTCATGCGCGAGCGAGCGTGTGGCCTCGACGATGGCCTTGAACCCCGCCATGGCAGGCGCGCTCACATGGCGGGCCCGCATATAGGAATGGGCCAGCGCCGGTTCGCGCCGTAACGCCACGGGAATGCCCGCCGCCTTCATCTTTTCATGGAAGATCAGCCCGTCATCGCAGAGCGGATCATGCGCGGCGACGGTGATGGAGGCAGGTGGCAGGCCTGAAAGATCGGTTGCGATGTTCGGCACCGCCTTGGGATCGTGCCACGGCGCTCCGCCACGGGGGCCAAGGAAGGCGTCGAGATAGAAGATCATCTCGTCCCGCGTCAGGCAGGGCGCATTGGCATTGCGCAGATAGGAAGAGGTTTCAGTATCAGCCCCCAGAACCGGATAGATCAGCATCATGCCGCGAAGCTGCGGCAGGCCCTTCTCGCGCAGCGCCAGGGCAAGGCCCACCGTCATCTGCCCGCCCGCGCTATCTCCGGCACCAATGATATGGGTGGGATCAATCCCCATGGCGCGGCCCGAGGAGCGCATCCACTCCAGAACGGCGAGTGAATCCTCAAGCTGGGCGGGATAGGGATGCTCTGGCGCCAGCCGGTAATCCATCAGCACCACCACCACATCCGCCTGATCGGCGATTTCCGCGCACATGTCGTCATGGGTTTCGGGCGAGCCGACGACCCAGCCGCCGCCATGGCCATAGATCACCCCGGGCTTGGGATCATTGCCCGGCGGGCGGAACACCCGCACCGGCACGCCATTGGCGTCGAGGTCTTCAACGATGAGGCGCTCCGGCCGGGGAGCGCGGAACTGCCGGCACACATCGTCCCACGCCTTGCGCTGGCGCGGCAGCGGCCACTGCGCCGATTCAGGCGGCGACTGTGCCGAAAGCGCCTTGTAGAAGGTGAGCATTCCGGGATCGACCGGCGTCTCCGACATGATCCTTCATTCCCTGCGGCAAATCTGTCATATCCAGCGGATATATCTGCCCGAATGAGCGTAGGCCGTCTATCGATTCCCATGCCCTGGCCCTTTGCCAAACCCGAAGCCGCAGCCGATGTGCCGCAGGCCGCAACGCGCGAAGCGCCGCGTCCGCTGGTGGCGGGTTTTGTCGAGGCCCTGCCTGACCCGGCTTTGGTCACCGATTCATCGGGCACCGTTATTGCCGCCAATCCGGCGGTGAAGAGCCTGCTCCGTCTCGATCCCCTGGGGCAGCATTTGGCGGCGGCGATCCGTGCTCCCTCGGTGCTCGACACGGTGCAGGACATCTTGAACGGCGGCGAGTTGGCCAGCATCGAGTTTGAAGCGCGGCTGCCGCAACCCCGGCAATTCGCCGTGCATGTGGCGCCTGTTCCGTGGACGGAGGATTCACCCAACGGAGCGCTTCTGGTTCTGCGTGACCTCACGCGCGAACAGCAGATCGAGCGCATGCGCGCCGATTTCGTGGCCAACGCCAGCCATGAATTGCGGACGCCCCTTGCTTCTCTTTCAGGGTTCATCGAAACGCTGCTGGGCGCGGCCAGGAATGATGAGGCGGCGCGCACGAAGTTTCTGGGCCTCATGCGCAGCCAGGCCGGGCGGATGAAGCGCCTCATCGATGATCTGCTTTCACTGTCGCGGATCGAAATGAATGAGCATCTCAGGCCGCAGGGCGCGGTCGATCTGGCGCATGTGGCGGCGCATGTCGCCGATCTTCTGGGTGGCATGGCGAAAGAGGACGGCTGCGAGATCAGGCTCGATCTCGAAAAGCCGCTGCTGGTGAAGGGCGACCGTGACGAGCTGGTGCAGGTGGTGCAGAACCTCGTTGAGAACGCGCTCAAATATGGGTACGCCGGGAAGGTGATTGAAATCACCAGCCGCGCAGCGGGAGGCTATGCGGAACTTTCGGTTCGCGACTATGGGCCCGGCATCGCGGAGGAGCATATTCCCCGCCTCACCGAACGCTTTTACCGGGTGAACGTGCAGGAAAGCCGCTCGCGCGGCGGCACCGGGCTGGGGCTTGCCATCGTCAAGCACATCCTCAACCGCCACCACGGTAAACTCATCGTCACCTCGCGGCCCGGAGCGGGCAGCACCTTTTCAATCCATCTGCCATTGTACAGTTAGATCAAAAGGATAGACCGTCACAAACACGTCATCCAACCTTCATATAACGCTCATGTCGGCTCCCTAGATTCCGCCCGTCCGAAAACAGGAGAGATCAAACATGAAACGCATTCTCATCGCCGCCAGCGCGATTGCCCTTTTCGCAGGCCCCGCGCTTGCCCGCGACCAGCTTCACATCGCCGGTTCGTCCACCGTGCTTCCCTATGCCCAGATCGTCGCCGAGGAATTCGGCAAGGCCTATTCGCAGTTCAAGACGCCGGTGGTTGAGTCCGGCGGCTCGGGCGCCGGCATCAAGCAGTTCTGCCAGGGCGTGGGCGATGACACCATCGACATTGCCAACTCTTCCCGCCCCATCAAGAAGGAAGAACTCGCCACCTGCGCCGCCAATGGCGTGAAGGACGTGATGGAAGTGAAGTTCGGCTATGACGGCATCGTCTTCGCCGTCGACAAGTCGGTGGGCGACATCGCCCTCACCCCCAAGGATCTCTATCTGGCGCTTGCCGCCCAGGTGCCGGTTGACGGCAAGATGGCCGACAATCCCAACAAGAGCTGGAAGGACGTGAACGCCAGCCTCCCCGACATGCCGATCGTCGCTTTCGTGCCCGGTGAAAAGCACGGCACCCGCGAAGTGTTCGAGCAGAAGGTTCTTGCGGCCGGCTGCAAGGACACCAAGGGTCTCGACGCCTATGTGGCGGGCGGCCTGAGCAAGGATGATGCTGGCAAAGCCTGCGTGAAGATGCGCAAGGACGGTGCTGCTGTTGACATCGATGGCGACTACACCGAAACGCTTGCCCGCATCGACGCCAACAAGCAGGCCGTGGGCGTGTTCGGCCTCTCCTTCTACGAGAACAACGCCGACAAGCTGAAGGTCGCGACAGTTGATGGCATCGTGCCGTCGGTCGAGACGGTTGCCAACGGCACCTATCCCGTCTCCCGCCCGCTGTTCTTCTATGTGAAGAAGGCGCACATCGGCGTGGTGCCGGGCCTGCAGGAATACACCGAGTTCTTCGTATCCGACAAAATGTCGGGCAGCGATGGCGCGCTGGCGGATGAGGGCCTCGTGCCGGAACCCGCGGCTGAACTCAAGTCCATCCAGGACGCCGTCAAGGCCGGCACGGTTCTCAGCAACTGATCTTTTGAAACAGAAGCGCGGGGGCAAGTGTTCCCGCGCTTTTCCTCTTTGTGAGACGTCAAGGCGTTAAGGCTCGGGGACGAACATGCCTGCAGGCTATCTGCTTCTGCTTCTGATCGTGTTGGGCCTCGCCGCCTATATCGTGGGGCGCTCGCGCGCCATGGGACTTGCGGCCAGCAATGAGAATACCCATTCGCGCCCAACCTACCATGGTTTTTATCTCGCCATCGCCACCGCCATACCCGCCTTGCTTGTGGCGTTGGGCTGGCTGGCCTTCGCGCCCGGTGTGATTGAACACACGGTTGCCTCGGCGCTGCCTGCCGATGTGCAGGCGCTCTCGAGCGGCGACCGCTCGCTGATTTTCAGCGCCATCGACAAGCTGGCGTCCAGCATCAACATCCTCAGCGCCGCCGATCTCGACGTGCTGCGGCAGGGCGGCGATGCGGCCATGAACCTTCTCAAGGAGAAGGGCATCCTGATGGGCTCCGCGCCGCAGCCCTTCATGATCGATGCGGCGCTCCATAAGGCCAATCTCGAAGGCGCAAGCCGGATCGCGCTCACCATCATTTCCTTGGGGCTTGCGGTTCTGGGCTTCTTCTACGCCTCCCGGAAACTCACCGCGCAGTTCCGCGCCCGCAATGCCGTAGAGCTTGTGGTCGAAGGCGGGTTGATCCTTGCTTCGACCGTCGCCGTGCTGACCACCGTCGGCATCGTGATGTCGGTGCTGTTCGAGAGCATCCACTTCTTCCGCAGCGTGCCGGTGTTCGACTTCCTGTTCGGAACCGTGTGGGACCCGCGCTTCTCGGCGGCGGGCGGCGGTGAATCCGCTGGCCAATTCGGCCTGTTGCCGCTTTTGTGGGGCACATTGTTCATCACCTTCGTCGCCATGCTGGTGGCGGTGCCCATTGGATTGCTGGCGGCTGTTTATATGTCGGAATATGCGTCCAGCAAGGTGCGCGGCATCTCAAAGCCGGTACTGGAAATCCTCGCCGGCATTCCGACCATCGTCTACGGTTTCTTTGCGCTCACCACCATGGGGCCGTTCCTGCGCAACACGGGTTCTCTTGTGGGTCTCGACATTTCCGCCAACAGCGTGCTGACGGCGGGCTTCGTGATGGGCGTGATGATCATTCCCTTCGTCTCGAGCCTCTCCGACGACATCATCAGCGCCGTTCCAAATTCATTGCGCGAAGGCTCTTATGGGCTGGGCGCCACGCAGAGCGAGACCATAAAGCGCGTCGTACTGCCTGCCGCCCTTCCGGGCATCGTGGGTGCTGTGTTGCTGGCCGTGTCGCGCGCCATTGGCGAAACCATGATCGTGGTTCTGGCCGCAGGCATTGCCGCCAATCTCACGCTCAATCCCTTCCAGCCGGTCACCACCATGACGGTGAAAATCGTCAGCCAGCTGACGGGCGACCTTGAATTCAACTCACCGCAGACGCTCGTCGCCTTCGCGCTCGGCCTCACGCTGTTCATCATCACGCTGGGGCTGAACGTGGTGGCCCTCTATATCGTCCGCAAATACCGGGAGCAGTATGAATGACCGCCACCGCCGAAATTTCCCGCGCCGCGGTCAGCCGAGATGCGCAGGCCAAGGCCCTGGCGAAGCGCAACGCCGCCGAACGCCGCTTCCGTGCCTATGGCATCGCTGCCATCGCCTTCTGCTTCCTGGCGGTGTTCGTGCTGTTCGCGTCGATCATCTCGCGGGGCTACACCGCCTTCCAGCAGAGCCACATCGCGCTGCCGGTAACCTTCGATGCGGCGGTCATCGACCCGGACGGCAAGCGTGACCGCACCACGCTGTTTCAGGCCGACTATGCCAAGCTGGCGAAGAACGCCATCTATGCCGAAGTTGGCGTCGATCCCAACAACAAGCCGCTGCGCAAGAAGGCAGCCGATCTCTTGTCGCGCGGCGTCGACGTTGAGCTGCGCGACATGGTGCTGGCTGACCCTTCGATCATCGGCCAGACAAAAACCGTCGAGGTGACGGCGGCAGGCGATGTCGATGCGCTGCTGAAGGGCGCTATCGACCGCAAGGTGCCGGAGGCCAACCGCCAGTTGAGCGATCAGCAGCTCTCATGGATCGATGCCATGGTGCAGAAAGGCCAAATCAGCAAGAGCTTCAACTGGACGCTGCTGACGGCGGGCGCCTCCAGCCAGCCAGAAACCGCAGGGCTTCTCGTAGCGCTCGTCGGCTCGCTTTACATGATGCTCATCGTCGTGCTGCTGGCCGTGCCCTTTGGTGTGGCCGGTGCCGTCTATCTCGAGGAGTTCGCGCCCAAGAACCGCTGGACGGACATCATCGAGGTGAATGTCAACAACCTCGCTGCCGTGCCTTCCATCGTCTACGGCCTTCTGGGCCTCGCCATCTTTATCAACACCATGGGCCTGCCGCGCTCGGCGCCGATCGTCGGCGGCCTCGTGCTGTCGCTGATGACGCTGCCAACGATCATCATCGCCACCCGCGCCGCGCTGGCCTCCGTGCCGCCGTCGATCAAGGAGGCCGCACTCGGCGTCGGCGCGTCGAAGATGCAGACCATCGCCCACCATGTTCTCCCGCTGGCGGTGCCTGGCATTCTCACCGGCACCATCATCGGCCTCGTGCGCGCGCTGGGCGAAACGGCGCCGTTGCTGATGATCGGCATGGTGGCCTTCGTGGTCGATCCGCCGAAGACGCCGCTTGAACCCGCCACCGCGCTGCCGATCCAGATCTATATGTGGGCCACCTCGGCCGAACGCGGCTTCACCGAGCGGACGGGTGCGGCCACCATCATCCTGCTGCTGTTCTCCTTCGCGATGAACGCCGGCGCCATCTATCTCCGCCGCCGCTTCGAGCGGCGCTGGTAACCCGAAAGGATTTTCCTGACATGAACATGATGCCCCAGACGGTCGTGACGCCAGCCCACCCGCGCATCATCGCGGAGCGCCCGGTCAAGATCGTGGCCCGCGATGTGAACGTCTATTACGGCGAGAAACACGCCATCAAGCATCTCTCGATCGACATTCCCGACCGCGCCGTGTCGGCATTCATTGGCCCCTCGGGCTGCGGCAAGTCTACCTTCCTGCGCTCGATCAACCGCATGAACGACACGATCCCCTCCTGCCGTGTCACCGGCGACATCACGCTCGATGGCCGCAATGTCTATGACCGCGACCTTGATGTGGTGCAGCTCCGCGCCAATGTCGGCATGGTGTTCCAGAAGCCCAATCCGTTTCCGAAGTCGATCTTCGAGAACGTGGCCTATGGCCCGCGCATCCACGGCCTCGCCCACAATAAGACCGACCTTGAGGAAATTGTCGTCAACTCGCTAAAGAAGGCGAGCCTGTTTGAAGAGGTGAAGGACCGCCTCAATGCGCCGGGCACTGGCCTCTCCGGCGGCCAGCAGCAGCGCCTGTGCATCGCCCGCGCCATTGCGGTGAACCCGGAAGTGATCCTGATGGACGAACCCTGTTCGGCGCTTGATCCCATCGCCACCGCGAGGATCGAGGAACTGATCGACGAACTCCGGCAGAATTACTGCATCGTCATCGTCACCCATTCCATGCAGCAGGCGGCGCGCGTGTCGCAGCTCACCGCCTTCTTCCATCTCGGCAATCTCGTGGAGTTCGGCGACACCGACGAGGTGTTCTCGACGCCGCAGGAAAAGCGCACCCAGGACTATATCACCGGCCGCTTCGGCTGAGCCCGTTTACGGAGATTACGATGTCCGACAATCACATTGTCCGCGCCTATGACGAGGAACTGGCGCACCTCAAGACGCTGCTGGCCCGCATGGGCGGTCTGGCCGAAGAGCAGCTCGATGGCTCCATCGACGCGCTGATCCGCCGCGATACCGCGCTGGCCGACAGGGTCATTGCCGCCGACCGGCGCATCGATGACCTCGAACGCGAAGTGGAAGAAAAAGCCATCCTCACCATCTCCAAGCGCCAGCCCATGGCCAGGGACCTGCGCGAGATCATGGTGGCGATCCGGCTTTCGTCCGACCTCGAGCGCATCGGCGACCTGGCAAAAAACACCGCCAAGCGCACCCACGCCATATCAGACACGCTGCCGCGCAAGCTGGTGACGGGATTGTCGCGCATGGGTGAGCGCGCGCAGCATCAGCTGGCTTCGGTGCTCGATGCCTATGCCCAGCTTGACGATGAAAAGGCCATGCAGGTGTGGCGCGAGGACGAAGAGCTGGACGCACTCTACAACTCGATCTTCCGCGAACTGCTGACCTACATGATGGAAGACCCGCGCAACATCGGCCTGTGCACGCATCTTCTCTTCGGCGCCAAGAACATGGAACGCATCGGCGACCACGCCACCAACATCGCCGAGAACATTCATTATCTGGTGACGGGCCGGTCGATCGCCGAAGAGCGGCCCAAGAAGGATGCAACATCCTCGATGACTGTCGACATGCCGGGTGGAAAGGCCCTCTAAATGAGCGCATCCATTCTCATCGTCGAAGACGAAGAGCCGATCCAGATTTTGCTGAGCTATAATCTCGAGGCTGAAGGCTATCGCGTGCGCGTGACCGCGCAGGGCGAGGATGTGCCGCATCTCGTGGGCGAGGAACGCCCGGACCTGATCCTGCTCGACTGGATGCTCCCCGGAATTTCCGGCATCGAAGTGTGCCGCCTTCTCCGCACCCGCGCCGAGACGCGCGACATTCCGGTGATCATGCTCACCGCGAGGAGCGAAGAGGCCGAGCGGGTAAGGGGCCTTTCGACGGGCGCCGACGACTATATGGTGAAGCCGTTTTCCGTGCCGGAGCTTCTGGCCCGGGTGCGTACCATTCTGCGCCGCGTCAACCCCGAGGCGGTGGCTGATATCCTGAAGGCCGGTGACCTGTCACTTGACCGCAAGACGAGGCGGGTGACGCGCTCGGCGCGCGATATCGGCCTGTCACCCACCGAGTTCCGCCTGCTTGAGCATCTGATGCAGAACCCGGGCCGCGTCTATTCGCGCGCCCAATTGCTCGATACGGTGTGGGGCAGGGATGTCTATGTGGATGAGCGTACGGTGGATGTGCATGTCGGCCGCCTGCGCAAATCGCTGAGCCGCGGCCGCGAGCTTGATCCCATCCGCACGGTGCGCGGTATGGGCTATTCCTTCGACGAGAGATTTGGGAAAGCCGCTTAGGCTTTCCCTTTATTGTCAGCCGTATGAAACCCGGCGGTTCCGCCGGTCCTGCAGCGGCTGGTAGGCAAGCCTTGCGTGATATTCGCAATAGGGCGAGCCTTCACGCGGGCCATGGCCGCAGAAGCAGAAATCTTCCGCCCCCGGATCGCCGATCGGCCATTTGCAGGTCTTGTCCGAAAGATGAAGGATGGTCACGCGACCGCCCTTGGGCAGGTCCACCAAACGCACCGGCTCGGGGGCGGGAAGCGTTTGCAGGCGCATCTGCGGCTCGGCCCGCATCATCGGCTTGAGCGCCGTAGCGCCCGCCGATGGCAATGACGGCATGCCGGTGCTGCGGCCGGGGATCGACGGCTCACGCTGCTTGCGGGGCGCCCGCGGGGCGGCGGTGCGCGTCTGCTGGGCGCGGCCCGACAGGTTGAGGCGGTGAACCTTGCCGATCACCGCATTGCGGGTGACGCCCTGGCCCAGACGTCCGGCGATCTGGCTGGCGCTCAGGCCCTCCGCCCACAGCCGCTTCAGCAGTTCCACACGTTCATCGGTCCAGGACAGTTTCGCCCCGCCCTGCATGTCTTGAAGGTCTGTCGTCACGCGGAATCCCTCATCCTTCGCCAGAACCCAAGTCCTGACGCCCAACAGTTTTCATTGCCCATGAAACGCTACATTTCGTAGCTTCAGTACGCCGACACTACAATACGCGGTGACTCGTCTGCAACAACCCGAACCCGCCGTTTCTCGTGTTTTCCCCAGCTATTCGCCTGAGGGTCATGGTTAACGAAGTCTTACAACCCGCCCGAATCGCCGGTCCATGCGCTGTTTTGACTCACCCCTGATATGGGCCTCCAAAGCCGCAATTGACCCTTGGCGATCATGGACTTATAAGTTTTCCACAATGGATGGCGTCCGCTCCCCGGTGGGCGCCATTTCCCTTTGCAACCAAGGCCCAGGACCATGATTTCGCCCGTTCTCCCCACCTATGCGCGCGCCAAGGTTTCCTTTGAGCGGGGCGAGGGCGTGCGCGTCTTCACGCCGGAGGGCGAGGAATATCTGGATTTCGGTGCGGGCGTCGCAGTGACGAGCTGCGGCCATGCCCATCCCCATCTGGTGAAGGCGCTGACCGAACAGGCGCACAAGATCTGGCATACCTCGAACCTCTACCAGATGCCGGGGCAGGAGAAGCTGGCCGGCAGGCTGATCGATGCGACCTTCGCCGATACCGTGTTCTTCACAAATTCCGGCGCCGAAGCGCTGGAGTGTTCGATCAAGATGGCGCGCAAATATCACGCCTTCCATGGCCACCCCGAGAAATTCCGGCTCATCACCTTTGAAGGCGCGTTCCATGGCCGGACGCTGGCCACCATCGCGGCGGGCGGCCAGGCGAAATACATCGAGGGTTTCGGCCCCAAAGTCGAAGGCTTCGATCAGGTGCCGTTCGGCGATCTCGAAGCGGTGAAGAAGGCCATCACGGCGGAGACCGCCGGCATCCTGATCGAGCCGGTGCAGGGCGAGGGCGGCATGCGGCCCGTTCCGGCCGAATTCCTGCGCGCGCTGCGGCAGATCTGCGATGACAACGGCCTGCTGCTGGTGCTTGACGAAGTGCAGTCGGGCGTCGGCCGCACCGGCAAATTCTTCGCCCATCAATGGACGGGCATCACGCCCGACATCATGGCGATCGCCAAGGGCATTGGCGGCGGCTTTCCGGTGGGCGCGTGCCTTGCCACGGAGAAGGCGGCGGCGGGCATGACGGCGGGCACCCACGGCTCGACCTTCGGCGGCAATCCGCTGGCCACGGCTGTCGGCAATGCCGTTCTGGACGTGGTGCTGGCCGATGGCTTTCTCGACGGCGTTCAGCAGCGCGCCCTGACCCTCAAACAGAAGCTGGCGCGGCTGAAGGACGAGCATCCCGCGATCATTGAGGACATCCGCGGCACGGGGCTGATGATGGGCATCAAGTGCAAGGTGCCGAATACGGCGCTGCAGGCTGCGGCCCTGGACCAGCATCTCCTTACCATCGGGGCGGGCGACAATGTGGTGAGGCTTCTGCCGCCGCTCGTCGTCACCGATGCCGATATTTCTGACGCCGTGGACCGTCTCGACCGCGCCTGCCGCGCGCTTGAAGCGAAGGCCGCGTGAGGCTTCCATGGCACCACGGCATTTTCTCGACCTGTCCGATTTTTCGGCTTCCACGCTCGAAGGCATTATTGCGCAAGCCCGCGCCATGAAGGATGCCCGCCGGGGCAAGCCCAAAGGTGAGCGCGAGCCCGGGGAACCGCTCAAGGGCAGGGTTCTGGCGCTGATCTTCGAGCGGCCCTCCACCCGCACGCGCGTGTCCTTCGAGGTGGGCATGAAGCAGCTTGGCGGCGACACGCTGGTGATTTCCGCAGGCGACATGCAACTAGGCCGCGGCGAGACGGCGGCGGACACCGCGCGGGTTCTGTCGCGCTATGTCGATGCCATCATGATCCGCGCTTCCAAGCTTTCGAGCCTTACGGAACTGGCCGAACACGCCACGGTGCCGGTTATCAACGGGCTCACCCCGGCATCCCACCCCTGCCAGGTGATGGCCGATGTGATGACGCTGGAAGAGCATTCAGGCCCGCTGAAAAAGATGACGGTGGCCTGGGTGGGCGACGGCAACAATGTCGCCGCCTCATGGATTCATGCGGTGGCGAAGCTGGGCGGCACGCTGCGGCTTGGCTGCCCCGCGCCATTGATGCCATCCTCCGAACTGCTGAACTGGGCCAAGGCGCAGAAGGCGCATGTGACGGTGACGGAATCGCCTGAAGAGGCGGTGAAGAATGCCGATTGCGTCATCACCGATTCATGGGTGTCCATGCACGACACAGACGTGGCGAGCCGCCATAATCTGCTCAAACCTTATCAGGTGAATGAGCGGCTGATGAAGCTCGCCGCGCCCAATGCCAAGTTCATGCATTGCCTGCCCGCCCATCGAGGCGAGGAAGTGACGGATGCGGTGATGGACGGGCCGAACTCGCTGATCTTCGACGAAGCGGAAAACCGCCTGCACATCCAGAAGAGCATCCTGCTGCACTGCCTGGGCGGCAATGGCTGATCGGGTTGCTCACGACGATCTGGTTCTGCCTTTCGAGGTGAAGCCGCTCGGCGTGCGCGGCCGCCTCGTGCGTCTGGGGCCGGTGGTAGACGACATTCTGCACCGCCATGATTATCCTGCCACCGTTTCAAGCCTGCTGGCGGAGGCCGTTGCGCTCACCGCCATGCTGGGCGCGACGCTGAAATTCGAGGGCAAGTTCATCCTGCAGACGCGCACCGATGGCCCGGTGGACATGCTGGTGGCCGACTACCTCTCGCCGGGCGGCGTGCGGGGCTACGCGCGCTTCGACCGTGCCAAAGTTGAGGCATTGCAATCGCCCACACAGGCCACGCTCTTGGGCAAGGGCTATCTTGCCATGACGGTGGATCAGGGCGTCGACATGGAACGCTATCAGGGCATCGTGCCGCTGGATGGCGGCGACCTGACGGCGGCGGCGCACACCTATTTTGCCCAGTCCGAACAGATCCCCACCCGAATCCGGCTGGCGGCGGGGCCGCTTCTGGCGCGCGGAGAACGCGGCGAACATTGGCGTTCGGGCGCCATCATGGTGCAGCATCTGCCGCGCGAAGGCGGATCAAGCCCGCTGCCGGTCCAGTCCGGCGATGCCCCCGAAGGCAGCGCTGTCCAGCCTGCCGAACATGATGATTGGGTGAAGGCCAGGCTGCTGCTTGATACGGTTGAGGACCACGAGATGCTCGACCCGACTCTCACTCCGGAGCAGCTTCTCTACCGCCTCTACCACGAGGATGGCGTGACGGTTTATCCCCCGGCACCGCTCCACCGCCATTGTACCTGCTCTCGGGACGCGATCACCACCATGCTGGAACGTTTCCCGCCGGAAGACCGTGCCGATATGGTGGACAATGGCAAGATCACCGTCACCTGCGAATTTTGCTCCACCGCCTACAGCTTCGATCCCGCGGACTTCCCCGCCGCCTGAGTCCTGGTGAGAAAATTGCGCGATGTCGGTTTTTGGAATGAAGCCGTCGCATCTCTCACAGTTTTCACGATGAAATCGTCAAACCTTGCTATCGCCAGCATTGACCGCCGCTAAACGGCGTGAGAGGCTGAAAAATGGAAAGGGGGCGTCAAGCTCCCCACGAAGAAGAAAAACAGGGGAGACGTCTTGCGCGCCGGTCATGGCACAGGGTTCGCCATGGATTGCGCGCCGGTTCACCGTCTCTGCTCCGCTATACCGAAGATCAGGTCACTCAAGGAGAGAAACGCATGACCGAATTTGAATTCAAGCTCAAGCAGGCGCAAAAAGCCGTCAGCATGGGCAAGCTGTCGCGCCGCGACTTCATGTCCTTCTGCGTCGCCTCGGGCGTCACGATCGCGGCGGCCAATACGCTGTTCTCTACCGCCGCCCGCGCCGAAGCCAAGAAGGGCGGCACCTTCCGCGCCGCCATGGGTCACGGCCAGACGACGGACTCGCTCGATCCGGCGACGTGGTCCAACGGCTTCACCTTCCACTTCGGCAAGTCGCTGTTCGGCGCTCCGCTCGTACAGGTGGGCGTGAAGGGCGAGGCCGTGCCGCATGTGGCCGAAAGCTTCGAGGCCGCCGATGGGGCCAAGAAGTGGATTTTCAAGATCCGCAAGGGCATCACCTTCCACAATGGAAAGACGCTGACCGCCGATGATGTCGTCGCCACCATCAATTATCACATTGGCGCTGACTCCAAGTCGCCCGCCAAGGCGGTTCTCTCGGCCGTCACATCCGTCAAGGCCGATGGCCCCGACACGGTGATCTTCGAACTCTCCGCCGGCAACGGTGACTTCCCCTATCTCGTCACCGATTATCACCTCGGCATGTATCCCTCCGAGGGCGGCAAGATCATGTGGGACAAGGGCATTGGCGCCGGTCCCTATGTGCTTAAGTCCTTCGAGCCGGGCGTCAAGGCCAGCTATGAGCGCAACCCCAACTACTTCAAGGACGCCTGGTTCGACGCCATCGAGCAGCTTGCCATCGTCGACGTGGCGGCGCGCACCAACGCCTTCCTGTCCGGCGAAGTTGACTACATCAACCGCGCCGATCTCAAGACCATCGACATGCTGAAGAGTGCGCCCGATACCTCGCTCTACAACGTGTCGGGCTTCGCGCATTACACGGCGCCCATGATGGTGGACCAGAAGCCGTTCGACGACGTGAACGTGCGCCAGGCCATCAAATACGCGATCAACCGTCAGGAACTCGTCGACAAGATCCTGTTCGGCTATGGCTCGCCCGGCAACGACAATCCGATCTCGGCGGCGATGAAATTCGCCATCGATCCGCAGCCGAAATACAGCTACGATCCCGACAAGGCGAAATCGCTCCTCAAGAAGGCCGGCTTTGAGACCATCAAGGTCGATCTCTCCACCTCGGAGGCGGCCTTCGCCGGAGCCACCGACACGGCGCTCCTCATGCAGGAGCATGCCAGGGCGGCGGGCATCGACATCAACGTGATCCGCGAACCGAACGACGCCTATTGGGACAACGTCTGGCTCAAGAAGCCGTGGTGCATGTGCTACTGGGGCGGCCGCCCGTCGGTCGACGCCTTCCTGTCGATTTCACTTGCGGCTGATGCCGCCTGGAACGACACGCACTGGAAGAATCCGCGCTTCAACGAACTGCTCGTCGCGGCCCGCGCCGAGACGGACGACAAGAAGCGCGCCGAAATGTATGCGGAGTGCCAGCAGCTCGTTCACGACGATGGCGGCCAGATCGTGCTGATGTACAACAACTACGTTGGCGCGATGAATAACAAGATCGGCCACGGCGACTTCAATTCCGACTTCGACGATGATGGCGGCTATTGCTGGGAGCGCTGGTGGATGGCGTAAGCCATCGCTGCATCTCAACGATGTAACGATGCGTGGCCCCGCCGGACGATTGACGGGGCCACATCTCTATGAAAAACTCTGTGCAGCAATTGCGGGAACGCAGCTCACGAGCGGCATGACAAGGCCGCCCGCAAGGAACAACGCTGTGGTCCACACTCTGCATGGGAAAAAGCAAACCTTGGGGAGTGACCAATGTCCGAGACCATGAATAAACTGAACGATGCCGCGAAACTTGCTGGCAAGGGAAAGATGTCGCGCCGCGACTTCACGCAGCTGGCGCTTGCTTCTGGCCTGACGCTGGCCGCGGCCGACACCATGTTTTCACGCGCCGCCCGTGCCGAGCCCAAGAAAGGCGGCACGTTGCGGCTGGGTTTGTCGCAGGGCGCCACCACGGATTCCCTCGATCCCGGCCTCTATTATGACCAGTATACTGGCACCTGCATGTGGGGCACCCTGTCCAACAGCCTCACCGAAGTGGATGCCAAGGGCAACGCCGTGGGCGATCTCGCGGAGAGCTTCGAATCCTCCGATGGCGCGAAGAAATGGGTATTCAAGCTGCCCAAGGGCGCCGTCTTTCACAACGGCAAGGACGTGACGGCGGAGGATGTCGTTGCGTCTTACAAGCATCACTCGATCGCCGGCACCAAATCGGCGGCCAAATCGCTCCTGGCGCCCATGGAGTCCATCAAGGCCGATGGCAAGCACACCGTCGTCATCACGCTGAGCGGCGGCAACGCCGACTTCTCCTATATCTGTTCCGACTACCATCTGCCGATCATGCCCGCCAACAAGGACGGCACGGCGGATTGGTCCTCGGGCGTGCGCACCGGCCCCTATTCGCTGGTGAAGTTCGATCCCGGCGTCAAGACGGAACTGACGCGCAATCCTCATTACTTCAAGACCGGAAAGGCGTGGTTCGATGACGTCGTCGGCCTGTCGATCAAGGATACCACGGCGCGCACCAACGCCTTGAATGCCGGCGAGATCGACTACATGCAGTCCTGCGATCTCAAGACGCTGGACCTGCTCAAGGCCAATCCCAACCTCGTGATCTTCGAGAAGACTGGCTACGCGCACAATATCTACGTGATGGATTGCACGTCGAAGCCGCTCGACAATCCTGATGTCAGGAACGCCATCAAATACTCGATCGACCGTCAGTCGGTGCTCGAGAAGATTTTCCTCAATCACGGCACGGTGGGCAACGACAACTCGATTTCCCCGGCGGTGAAATTCGCCGTCGATCCGATGCCCAAGCATGTTTATGACCCCGCCATGGCGAAGAGCCTGCTGAAAAAGGCGGGCCTCGACTCGCTCAAGATCGATGTTTCGGTCGCCGAGACGGCCTTCACCGGGGCCACCGACACGGCGCTGATCTGGCAGGAAAGCGCTAAGGCCTGCGGCATCGAGGTGAACGTCATCCGCGAGCCCGAAGATTCATACTGGGATAACGTGTGGATGAAGAAGCCGATCTGCGCCACCTACTGGTCGGGGCGGCCCAACTGCGACTGGATGTTCACCACCGCCTACGCCAAGGATGCGGCCTGGAACGACACCAAGTGGTACAACACGCGCTTCAACGAACTGCTCGTCGCCGCCCGCGTCGAGACGGACGAGAAGAAGCGCGCCGCCATGTATGCGGAGATGCAGCAGCTTCTGCACGATGATGGCGGTCTCATCAATGTCGTCTTCAACTCCTTCGTCGATGCCCATGCCAACACGCTGGCGCATGGCGACACGGCCGCCAATTGGCCGATGGACGGCATGAAGATCGCCGAACGCTGGTGGTTTGCCTGAGCGTGACGCGTTTGGGGTAGTTCACGCTGGGCCGGTGCGTCAGATGGCGCACCGGCTCCTCTCGTTTTCTCTAGCGTCACGATTGTGATCTGCTACAGTTCAATGACGGAACTAATGATCCCGCAAAGAGGATCAACGGGGAGTCGAAATGCATCCTGTCTTGCGGACGGTTTTGCAGCGTTTGGGCCTTGGGCTTCTGACCCTGTTTATTGTGTCGTTGGTGATTTTTCTGTCGCTGGAAATGCTGCCCGGCGGCTATGCGCAGAATATTCTGGGCCAGGGCGCGACGCCTGAGACGGTTGCTGCCTTCAACCATGAACTTGGGTTGGATCGCCCCGCCTATATCCGTTACTTCGAATGGATATTCGGCGTGCTCCACGGCGATTTCGGCAATTCCTACGCGGGCGTGGGCGGCAGCGTGAAGCTGAGCGTCGCCAGTGTCATCGCGCCGCGCCTCTACAACACCTTTTTTCTCGCGATGATGGCGGCGATCGTCGCCGTGCCGGTATCGCTGGCGCTCGGCCTTCTGGCGGCGCTCAAGCGCAATTCATGGTTTGACCGCATCGTCAACGCCGTGACCCTCACGACGATCGCCACGCCGGAGTTCTTCATCGCCTATATTCTGATGTTCTTTTTCGCGCTGAAGTACCGGTGGTTCTACACCATGTCGACAGTCGACGCGAATACGCCGTTCTTCGAGCACGTATACCGCGCGGCGCTGCCGGCCCTCACCATGACCCTGGTGATCATCGCCCACATGATGCGCATGACGCGCGCCGCCATCATCAATCTTCTGGCCAGCCCCTATATCGAAATGGCAAGGCTCAAGGGCATTCCGCCGCGCGAGGTGATCCTCAAGCACGCGCTTCCCAACGCCTGGGCGCCCATTGTCACTGTCATCGCCTTCAATCTTGCTTATCTCGTGGTCGGCGTGGTGGTGGTGGAGGTGGTGTTCGTTTATCCCGGCATCGGGCAATTGATGGTGGACTCGGTGTCCAGCCGCAACATGCCGGTGGTGCAGGCCTGTGCCCTGATCTTCGCCGCAACCTATATCCTGTTGAATCTCACCGCCGACGTCATCTCGATTGTCACCAATCCGAGGCTGCTGCACCCGAAATGACCGCTGAAACCCAACCGATCCGCTCCATCCGCCAGCGCCGCAGCTGGGTTGAGACAGCTTGGCGCGAACTCAAGAAAGCGCCGCTGACCGCCTGGTTCGGCATCATCGTCATCCTGATCTACGCGCTTGCCGCGATTTTCGCGCCGTGGATCGCGCCCTATGGCGAAGCCGACGTGGCGGGCCGCGCCTATCAGCCCTCCAGCGCGCAGTTCTGGCTGGGCACCGACCAGATCGGCCGCGATGTGTTTTCGCGGCTGATCTTTGGCGCCCGCAACACCATCGCCATTGCCCTGATTACCACGCTGATCTCCTTCTTCATCGGCGGTACGATGGGCGTTCTGGCGGCGCTGCAGAGGGGCTGGCTGGACCAAACGGTGTCGCGCATCGTCGATGCGTTCCTGGCCATTCCTGTTCTGATCTTCGCGCTGATGCTGCTCGCCGTCTTTGGCAAGAACATTTATATTCTGGTCCTCATCCTGGCGCTGCTCGATTCAACCCGCGTGTTCCGCCTGGCGCGCGCCACGGCGCTGAACGTCGTGGTGATGGATTTCGTCGAAGCGGCCAAGCTGCGCGGCGAAAAACTGCGCTGGATCGTCTTCCGGGAAATCGTTCCAAACATCCTGCCGCCGCTGATCACCGAATTCGGCCTGCGCTTCTGCTTCGTGTTTCTCACCATTTCCGCGCTGTCCTTTCTGGGCGTCGGCATCCAGCCGCCCACCGCCGACTGGGGTTCGATGGTGGCCGAGAACAAGACCCTTATCGCGATGCCCGCCGTGCATTTTCCCTATATCCCGGTTCCCTTTTATCCCGCCGGCGCCATCGCGCTGCTGACCGTGGCGGTGAATTTCGTGGTCGACTGGTTCCTGCACAAGACAAGTGGTTTGCGCGAATGAGCAAAAAGCCTGCGGACAAGAAGCGCGTCAAAGGCGAGACCCTTCTGGAAATCAGGGGCCTCAAGATCGAGGGCATGTCGGATGATGTCTGGCATCCCATCGTCAAGGGCGTCGACCTGACGCTGAAGCGCGGCGAAGTTCTGGGACTGATCGGCGAGTCGGGTGCCGGCAAATCCACGTTGGGCCTCGCCGCCATGGGCTATACCAAGCCCGGCTGCCGTATCTCCGGCGGCACCATCATGTTTGACGGCATCGATCTGGTGAATGCATCGGACGAAGAACGGCGCCAGCTCATGGGCTCGCGCATCGCCTATGTGGCGCAGAGTGCCGCCGCATCCTTTAACCCCGCCCACAAGCTGATCGACCAGACGGTCGAAACGGCGGTGCGCCATCACATCATGCCCCGCGACAAGGCCGAGGCCGATGCGCGCGACCTGTTCAGGCGCCTGCAATTGCCGAAGCCCGATACCATCGGCGAGCGCTATCCCCACCAGGTATCGGGCGGCCAGTTGCAGCGCGCCATGACGGCCATGGCGATGTCCTGCCGGCCTGACCTCATCATCTTCGACGAACCCACCACAGCCCTTGACGTGACCACCCAGGTGGAAGTGCTGGCGGCCATGCGCGACATTGTCGAGCAGTTCAACACCTCGGCGATTTATATCACCCACGACCTTGCCGTGGTGGCCCAGATGGCCCATCGCATCATGGTGCTGCGCTATGGCAATGAGGTGGAGGAAGCGCCCACCCGCGAAATGCTGAAATCACCCACCAAGGAGTACACCAAGACGCTGTGGGCCGTGCGCTCTTTGCAGAAGCCCGAGTCTCTGAGCGACGATATCATTCTCCGCATCCATAATGTCGACGCCAGCTATTCCGGCGTAGTGAAGGTGCTTGATAACGTCACCGTGCAGGTGCCGCGCGGGCGCACCGTGTCGGTCGTGGGAGAATCGGGATCGGGCAAGTCTACCTTGGCGCGCGCCATCACCGGCCTGCTGCCGCCCTCCAAGGGCGAAATCTATTTCAACGGCAAGCCGCTGCCGCGCGATCTCAAAGGCCGCGACAAGGACACGCTGCGCAAGATCCAGATGATCTATCAGTCCGCCGATACGGCGCTGAACCCCAAGCAGCGGGTGCGCGATATTATCGGCAGGCCGATTGAGTTCTATCTCGGCCTCACCGGCCAGGCGCGCGACCGCAAGGTGGTCGAACTTCTGGAAATGATCGAACTGAATGAAAGCTTTATCGACCGCCTGCCCGGCGAAATGTCGGGCGGCCAGAAGCAGCGCATCTCCATTGCCCGCGCATTGGCGGCTGAGCCTGATCTCATCATCTGCGATGAGGTGACCTCAGCGCTCGACCAGATCGTGCAGGAGGAAATCCTCTCGCTGCTGATGCGGCTGCAGAAGGACATGAACATTTCCTACCTGTTCATTACCCACGACATCGCCACGGTGCGCGCCATCTCGGATGAAATCGTGGTGATGTATCAGGGGAAGGTGGTGCAGCAGGGGCCGAAGTCAAAAGTCCTGTCGCCGCCCTATCCCGCCTATACCGAGCTGCTGCTGTCGTCCGTGCCTGAAATGGATCCGGATTGGCTCACGCGCCTGCTCGAAAAGCGCGGCGTCAAGGCTCCGGCGTAAAGATCAGCCGATCCGCTTGCCGTCCTTGTCGAGCAGCACCGTATCACCGGGCGCGAAGCTGATCTTCACGTCTTCGCCTTCGCGATAGACTTTCCCGGCGATGGGATTGATCGCCTGCAGTTTCAGCTTTCCGACATCCAGCACGTAAGACGCCGTGCCGCCCAGATAGGCGGTGGCGGCGATGCGGGCGGGAAGCACATTGCCGCCCGTTCCGCCGACCGTGATCTTCTGTGCACGGACGATCACCGTGACCTTGTCTCCGGCCTTCATGGATTTGGGCGCGGCAACCTCGATCTTCGGCCCGCCATCCACGGCGACGGTGGCACGGCCCGGCGCCGTTTCGGTAACTGTGCCGTCAAGCAGGTTCGACTGGCCGAGGAAACTCGCGACGAAGCGCGTGGCGGGCGAATTATAAACCTCTTCAGGCGATCCCATCTGTTCCACCACGCCATGGTTCATCACCACGATGACGTCCGACATGGCGAGCGCTTCTTCCTGGTCATGCGTCACGAAGAGAGTGGTGATGCCCACCTCGCGCTGGATGGTCTTGATCTCGATCCGCATCTCCTCGCGCAGATTTGCGTCCAGTGCTGAGAGCGGTTCGTCGAGGAGCAGCACATGCGGCTCGATGACGATGGCGCGAGCTAGCGCGATGCGCTGCTGCTGGCCGCCCGAAAGTTCGGATGGCAGCTTCTTTTCCACGCCCGGCAGGCGCACGATCTCCAGCGCCCGCTTCACTTTGGCCGCGATCTGGTCTTTCGGCACGCTGCGGTATTTGAGGCCGAAAGCGACATTGTCGAAAATCGTCTTGTGCGGGAACAGTGCGTAATTCTGGAACACCAGCCCGATGTTGCGCTGATGGATCGGCACATCGTTGACGCGCTTGCCGGCAATGTGAATTTCACCCGACGTTGGCGTGACAAGGCCCGCAAGCGATCTGAGGATCGTCGTCTTGCCGCAGCCAGAGGGGCCGAGCAGTGTCACGAAGCTGCCCTTGGCGATGGAAAGCGAAACGTCTTTTACGGCGGTGAAATTGCCATAGCGGAGCGTGACATTCTGAAGGTCTGCGGCGGGTGAGGACATCATGAATTCCGGAAAACCCCTTCCCCCGTGAGGAGGAAGGGGCGTGTTGATCAATCACCGTTGGAGATGCGGTTCCATTCCTTGGTCCATTCGTCGTTGTGAGCGGCCCAATAGTCAGGATTTGCGAAGGTCAAGGACTTCATCTCGCCAGTCGGATCGAAGGCGGGAAGTTTTTCGATCTTCTCGGTGAGCTTCACCTTCTTGGGATCAAGCGATGGCGGGTAGTTCTGGCCCTCGGCGACCGCGATGGACGTCGCGGGCTCCAGCATGAAGTTCACCAGCTCTTCGCACTCGTCCATCGGCGAGCCCTTGAGGATCAGCATGTCCTCCATCCAGGCGTAGCTGCCTTTGGGGTCGAGGTAGGCGACGGGCGTTCCCTGCTGCTGCAGTGCCGCGATACGGCCCGACCAGGCATCGGTGACGACGATCTCTTCCTTGGCGAGCAGGTCCATGAGCTCGGCGCCCGAACCCCAGTATTTCTTCGTGAGGTCACGCGCTTCACGGATCTTCGCCCACACGGCGTCCATGTCCTTGGCGTCGTTGGGGTCCTGATTGGTCTGCAGCGAGGCATACCAGACACGGGTAACCATATCGCCATAGGCGCCGATCTTGCCGGCATATTTCTTGTCGGCGAGAAGAGCCGCGCCCTTCTCCTCGGCTTCCTCTTTCGAGATCACCTTGGTGTTATAGGCAATGCCGGTGGTGCCGTAATCGAACGGCACGCAGGAGAGCTTCGGCGTCATCTTGCGGAACGGCGCGATCATCGCCGTCATCACATTCGCCATGTTGGGGATCTTCAACTCGTCGATCTCCGACACATAGCCGCCGTCGATGTACTTCTTGTAGTACTCCACGCCCGAGGAATGGATGATCTGGTAATCGCCGGGATTGGCGCTCTTGATCTTGGTGAGCACCACGTTTTCGTCGTCAAAGGTGCCCTGCACCACTTTCCGGCCGGTCTTGGCCGTGTACGGCTGGAAGGCGTATTTGTCGATCGCCTCCTGCACCACGCCGCCCCAGCCGTCGAAGCGCACCTCGCTCACGGCGGCGAGCGCCTGTCCCGTCCAGCGCGTGCTGAGGCCCGTCGTCGCGGCCGCAGCCGCTGCAAGGCCGAGGAAGGTGCGGCGGTCGAGGCCGCCATTCTGATAGCGGTCAAGCAGCCGCTCAAGGCGTTTGGTCTGGCTTATTTTCATAGTGACGTCTCCCTTGGTTATTCAACGCTCCGCCGCATCATGAGGCGCGAAACCACGCCGCCGATGAGCGGTACTCCGATGGTGACCAAAATCATCAAGGTGCCCAGCGCGTTGACTTCCGGGCTGATCGAGACTTTCAGCATCGACAGGATCTGCGTGGGCATTGTTTCAACCCCCGGCGGCCGCCAGAAGACGGAGGCCGTGACATTGTCGAAGGAAATGGTGAAGGCGAGCAAAAGGCCTGCGAACACCGCAGGCATGATGAGCGGCAGAGTGATTTCGCGGAAGGTCTGAAAGCGGTTGGCGCCCAGCGACATCGCCGCTTCCTCGAACACGCGCTTCACGCCGATGAGCCTGGCCTGTACCACCAGCACCACATAAGGCAGCGACAGCAGGATGTGCCCGCATAACAGCAGCACGAAGTTGGGCTTGGAGCCGATCCACCGATTGGCAAGCAGAAGGCCGACGCCCAGCACCGTTTCGGGCACCAGCACCGGCCCGACGATGAGCGAGTTCACCCATTCCTTCCCGGCAAATTCATACCGCACCAGCGCCACCGCCGCCATGACCCCGAGCACGGTGCAGATCACGGCGGTGAGGCAGCCGATCCAGAGCGATGTATAAAAAGCCCTGAGCACGGCTTCGTTTTCCGTAAGCTTCGCATACCAGTGGAGGCTGAAGCCCGTCATGGGGAAGCCGCCGAAGCGCGAGGCGTTGAAGGACAGGATCACCACCGCAAGGATCGGCGCGAACATGAAAATGTAAACCAGCACCGTTGCCGCCTGGATGGCGCGCCACCCCCAGCCCTTTGTATCCGTCATCGGCTGAGCCCCTTGAAGATGGTGGAGAGGCCCATGTAGCGGCTGTAGATCACCGCGAGGATGCCGAGAAGCACCAGCAGGACGATGGACAGCGTGGAGCCCATCGGCCAGTTCAGTTCTTTCATGATGGTGTTGAAGATCAAGTTGCCGAACAGCGAGTCCGAACGCCCGCCGAGGATCTGCGGCGTTACATAGCTGCCCGCCGCCAGTACGAAGCTGAGCAGTAATCCGGCGCCCAGGCCCGGCAGCGACAGCGGCAGCGTCACTTCGCGAAAGGCCTGCCACTCCGTGCAGCCCAGCGTGCGCGCCGCCGAAATCAGGTTCCGGTCGATGCCCTCCAGACTCACATAGATGTTCAGGATCACATAGGGCAGCAGGAAATGGATCATGCCCATGATCACCGAGCCCTCATTGTAAAGCAGCGGCAGTGGTTCGGTGATGATGCCCAGCCCCATCAGCGACGCATTGATGACGCCCTGTTCGCCGAGGATGTGAATCCACGAGAAGGTGCGGATGGTGAAGGAAATCCAGAATGGCACGATGAGCAGGAGCAGGAGCAGCCATTTGTGCTTGAACTGGCTCATGGCGATGAAATAGGCGGGCGGATACGCCATGATGCCGCATAGCACGGCAGTTTCCAGCGCGATGCGGAAGGTCTTCAGCAGGAAGCGGTGGTAGTAGGGATCGGTGAAGAACTCGTGCCAGTTCGCGGTGTTGAAACTCCGCGTTTCAACGCCTGCCGTCTGGAACGTATAGAAAGTGTAGATGAACATGATGATGATCGGGATCACCATCAGGAAGATCAGCGCGGCGAGCGTGGGGGACAGCAGCAGCCAAGGCCTTCGCCGTTCCGCCGCTGAAAGAAGCGACGCCTGCAATTACGTTTACTCCCGCGCACTTTTTATTCTTGGAGAGAGATTAGGAACCCGTCTGCCATCCTGTCAATGCGCGTTATGGCGCGATGAGCCCTGCAAGCGGAGTATCGCGTAGCCCCTCTGCAACCCCGGCGCGATCTTCCGCCGAACGGTTCTGGCTCATCTTGCGTTTGGCCTCGATCCGCGTGATCGGCAGCCGTAATCCCACGATGCCACGAAGCTGCGAGGCGATGAATTGCGATGGCGCATCGGATACGGCCCAGGGATCGGCGCGCTGGCTTTCGTGAAAGTGCGTCAGCCGGGTCACGAGGCTAAGCAACCGTGTTTCATCCTCGAAAAATTCAATTCTGCCATAGGCGTGGATAGTGACGTAGTTCCACGTCGGCACCACCTTGCCGGTCTGCCGCTTGGTTTCATACCAGGATGGCGTGACGTACGCGTCAGGTCCCATGAAGATCGCCAGCGCGTCGCCCGTGACGGGCAAACGCCATTGCGGATTGGCCCGCGCCACATGGCCGTAAAGCGTGCCATACGGGCCCTCCGCTTCATCGAAAAGCAGCGGCAGGGGCGTGGCGATCAGGCCGTCCTCCGTCATGGTGACGAGATTGGCAAGGCCGCTGTTCTTCAGGGCGGCAGAGATGGCGGCGTGGTCAGTTTCAAGGAATGCAGGCGGAATGTACATGGCTGGAGCATAGGCCGGCAGCCCTGCCGGGGAAAAGCCAGTTTCAAGGCTTTACGGCAGGCCGCTAGCCCTTGAGCAATGTCCGCAGCTGCGTGTCGGGATTGGCGAGCACCTCGGCGGGGATCTTGGCTTGCTTGCCGATCAGCAGTTCCAGCATCTTGATGTCGCGGCTGACGCTGTTGCCCGAGCCGATGCCGCTGGCGCCTACCAGCGTGCCATCGTCGCGGAGATGGCAAAGCACGAAGGCACCATCCTTGAGCGGCCGGTGGACGATGGTGGGACCATCCGCCGGAACGCCCGCGATCTGCAGGCTGAGCTCGTATTGGTCTGACCAGAACCACGGCACGGCCAGATAGGGCTTGCTGCCGCCGCACATATTCTCCGTAGCAACCGCCGCCTGGTCTTGGGCGCTCCGCCATGTTTCGAGCCGCATGCGGCGGTTGTCGAACAGCGGATGGATGAAGGAACAGCAATCCCCCGCCGCATAGATATCGGGATCGCTGGTGCGCATGTGCGCGTCGCAGGCGATGCCATTGTCGATGGCGAGGCCCGCCGACTCGCCAAGCCCGATGGCAGGCGAAGCGCCGATGCCGGCAATCAAAATATCGGCGGGAACGCTGCGGCCATCTTCCAGCAGCACGGCGTCTTCCGTGATTGAGGCAATGCGGGCCTGGGTGATGATCTCGACGCCCGCTTCCGCATGGCGCGCCGCCACCACTTTCGCAATCTCTTCCGGCACGGCGCGCGCCAGAATACGCGGCAGCGCCTCGATCACCGACACGGTGCAGCCGCGCTTGACGGCACTGGAGGCGAGTTCAAGCCCTATGAAGCCGCCGCCGATGATCGCCACGCTTACACCCGGCGAAAACGCCTGGCGAAGGGCGATGCAGTCTTCATGGTCGCGCAGCAACAGGGCGCGCTCCGCACCCGGCATCGGCAGCTTGCGCGGCTTGGCGCCGGTGCAGATCAGGAGTTTCGCATAAGGGATCACCTGGCCGTCCGAGAGCGTGACGCTTTTCGCACTGGCGTCGATGGCGGTGGCCATGCGCCCCCTGATCCACTGCGCATTGAGCGAGGTCATGGTGGCTTCATCGAGCAGCACCACAGGTTCCGGATGCTCATCCGCCATGATCGCCGCCTTGGACAGCGGCGGCCGGTCGTAAGGCGGATGCACCTCCTCGCCGATCAGCGTGACGGGGCCTTCCCATCCGAACTCGCGCAGGCCCACCACGGCCCGCGCCGCGGCTTTCCCCGCGCCAATGATCACCATTGCTGCTTCAGTCATGGATTACCCGATATCGATGAGGACTTTGCCGCCCTCGAGCCTGACCGGATAGGTCTTGAGATCGACGCAGACAGGGGCACCCTTGGCGGCTCCCGTGCGATAGTCGAAACGGCCATTGTGCTTGGGGCATTCGATGATACCGCCCATCACCAAGCCATCGGCCAGATGCACCTTCTCATGCGTGCACAGGCCGTCAGTCGCGTAATATTGGCCATCGGGCGACAGGTAGAGCGCGAAGGTGCGGCCCGCGTGATCGAACCGTTTCACGTCTTCCTCGTCGATATCGCCTTCCGCACAGGCCTGAACCCATTGCGCCATGACACGCTCCCAAACTCCGGAGCGCCTGTCTATTCCGCCGCTGCGGGCGTTGCAACCGCCGTGGGCGGCAGGGTGCGTTCCACCGCCCATCCCGGTTCCTTCACCTGCCGGATGAGCGCCGGGATGATCTCGCGGTAGGCCGCAAAAATGCTGGGATAGGGCGTGGGGCAATAGGGTTTCATCTCTTCATGAAGTGCGGGCAACTGGTGATAGGGCACCATGGGGAACATGTGGTGCTCGATGTGATAGTTCATGTTCCAGTAGATGAAGCGCATGAGCGGGTTCATGTAGACGGTGCGAGAATTGAGCCGGTGGTCCAGCACGTCCTCGCGCAAGCCCGCATGCTGCGTGAGGCCGGTGACGATATGCAGCCACGCGCCATACATGGTGGGAAGCGGCCCCACCAGCAGCATTGGCAGGATGGAGCGCATATAGATTGCCAGCGCGATCACCGCGAAATGGATGAGAAGCCAGATACGCGCCACCAGATAGACCTTGTAGCGCTCCATCTCAGGAATAAAGGTTTCTTCCGCCGGCGTGAGCTTGCCCGAGGCATGCAGGAGCAGGCTTCTGGTTTCCCCGATGATCTGCGGAATGCCGAAGAACATGGAGATCACCTTCAGAACGACAGTGGGCCGCATCACGCCGATTTCCGGGTCGCGCCCAACGATGATTGTATCGGTGTGGTGGCGGGTGTGGCTCCACCGCCAGACCGTCGACTCGCGCATGATCATGAAACAGGCAATGTGATAGATCACATCGTTCATCCACGGCGTCTTGAAGGCGGTGCCATGCCCGCATTCATGCCAGCGCGAATCGCTGGAGGAGCCATAGAGAACGCCATAGGCGAGGAAGAACGGAATAGACCAAAGTGTCGGCCAGAACCACACCGCCAGCCCGCCGGTGATTAAAAAGCCCAGAACCCACAGGATGGTATCGCGAATGGCCGGGCCGTCGGATCGCTGCATCAGCTCCTTCATGCGCTTGCGTGGGATGGGCGCACGGTACCATTCGGCGGAGGCGAGGCCTCTCTCCAGCGCATGCTGAGCCTCGGGGCCGGTCAGGCTGTAGTCGCGGGGTGTGAAGGGCATGTTCATGGAACAGGTTCCGGCTTACGGCGCAGCGGCTGATCGTGTAGGAACTGGTGCCGTGAAGGAAACCGATCTTTACCCGCCGATCAAGCGCTTTCTGGAAGCACAGGGCTACGCCGCCAAGGCTGAAATCGGCGGTTGCGACGTGCTGGCTGTCCGGGGTGACGAACCGCCGGTAATCGTCGAACTCAAGACCGGGTTTTCATTGAAACTGCTGCTGCAGGGCATTGACCGGCAGGCGGTGACGGACACTGTCTATCTCGCCATCGCCGAACCGAAGAGAAGCCTCAGAAACGATCTCGTGAAGCTCTGCCGCAGGCTGGGGCTGGGGCTTTTGACGGTGCGCGGCGAAACGGTGGAAGCGGTGTGTGATCCCGCACCCTATGCGCCCCGCAAACTGGCGCCGCGCAAAACCCGGCTGCTCAGGGAATTCGCCAACCGCGTCGGCGATCCCAATGCCGGCGGCAGCACGCGAAGGCCATTGATGACCGCCTACCGGCAGGATGCGCTCCGCATCGCGCAGGCGCTGAAGGATGGTCCGGTCAAGGTGAAGCTGCTCCGTGAACAGACGAATGTGGCGCGGGCCCAGGCCATTCTGCACGGCGATGTCTATGGCTGGTTCGAGCGCGTTGAGCGCGGCGTCTATGGCCTGACGCCCAAAGGTGTTGCCGCATTGAGTGACTATGCCGGGGCCATCGCCCTGCTGCTCACCCGCGATGAACCGCGCGCTGCACCCGCGCATGAATCCGCCGCAGGCCAAGCCAGACGAGCCCGAGGATGATGGGGATGGCAACGAGCATGGCGGACTTGCTTTCCAGCGCCGGAATGTAAGGCCCAAGCGCCTCGAAGACTTTCGACACGATGGCGATGGAATAATAGCTGATCGCCACCACCGAGAGGCCTTCGACCGTTTCCTGAAGCATCACCTGCTGGCGCGAGCGCGATTCCATCGATCGCAGCAGCCGCTGGTTCTGGGCCTCAAGCGCGATGTCCACGCGGGTGCGCAACAGGTTGGAGGCCCGCTCGGTGCGCGCCGCCAGCCCGGCAATCCGGTCGCTCACCGCCTGGCAAGTGGTCATCGCCGGGCTGAAACGGCGGTCAAGAAACACGCCGAGGCGCTGGCAATTCGCCACCCGCTCCTCGCCCAGTTCCGCCACGCGTTTTGCCACCAGTGACGCATAGGCACGCGCGGCGGCAAAACGGTAGCTCGCCCGATTGGACATTTCTTCCACATCGCGCGCGATGTGGCTGAGTTCGCCCAGAAGCCGCGCATCTTCGTCCGGCGCCTGCGCCGCCAGCATGCCGTCGATGGTGCGGGCGAGCCCCTTTTCCAGAGGCCCCAGCTCCTTCTGAAGCTGCCGCGCCAACGGAAAGGCAAGCAGCGCCATCATGCGGTAGGTTTCGATCTCATGGATGCGTCGGGCGACGCGGCCAAGTCTGAGTGGCTGAACGCCATGGTCATGCACCAGCATCCGCGTGTAGCCATCGTCGCCGATGCGGAAATCCGTGTAGAGGGTGGCGCCACCCCGCGTCACCAGCGACCCCGCCACTTCGCCGTCGTGAAACAAGGCCGCAAGGCTCTTCAAGGTGGGGGCGGGAGCAGACTGGGCGAGAATGTGGGTATGAATCGCCACCAGCCGCTTGCCCGGCAGTGTATCGAGCCAGCCCAGCGGCAGCAGGGCAATGGCTTCCGGTTTGCCGTCTCCATTGGCGATGATGCTGATGCGGTAAAACTCGCCATGCCGCTCATATTTAAGCGAACCACCCTGCAGCTCCGCCGTATGGTGCACCGCGCCGGCCTGCGGCGGCTTGACGCCCAGCGCATCGCACAGCCGCGCGATGGCGTTCAGGGGCTCGCCGCCGCCATCATCCACGGTGAAGGCCAGATGCGTGATCCGGCAGGGCGCGGTGACCGCCATGCCTGGCCGCCCGTGCAGCTCGTCATTGAGAACCAGTCTCAATTCGTGATCGATCATCGCCATGTCCATCGCATAGGGATGGCGTGAAAATGGGTCAATGCGGCGGAGTGGCGTTTGCAAATATGCGGCGCTAGACTTGCCCCCATGAAAGCCGCCGATATTGTGAAGCTGCCGCTCTGGACGCTCGCCCTGGCGAGCGGCGCGAAATCCTTCCGGGACAACAAGGTGATCGGCTCTCCCACCCTGAATCGCTGGGGTTTACACCGTGCGCGCGTGAAGCTGGCGCATGATCTGGCGTGGTCGCGCCGCCGCCGCCTCGCTGCGCGCGTGAGTGATGAGGACCGGGCGGCCTTTGACCGCGACGGTTTCGTGGTGAAAGAAAACTACCTGCCTACTGAGGAATTTTCACGCTTGCGGGAGCAGGTTTTCGCCTTTGAAGGGCCAGCACGCGAGATGGTGCAGGGCGACACCATCACCCGCCGGCTGGCGCTCGATCCAAAGGCACTGAGTGCGATGCCGGCGGTGCGCGCTCTTTTGGCCCGGCCGGACTGGCGCGGGCTTCTTCGTTATGTTGGGTCCTTCGATCAGGAGCCGCTGCATTATATCCAGACCATCCTGTCCCATGTCCGCGAGGGGGTGCCTGATCCGCAGACCAATATTCATGCCGACACCTTTCATCCCAGCGTTAAGGCCTGGCTGTTCCTGACCGATGTGGCTAAAGATGAGGGCCCCTTTGTTTATGTGCCCGGATCGCATCGCATGACCGCCGAAAGGCTGGACTGGGAAACCGGGATGAGTTTGAAGGCGGCGGACAATCCCGACCGCTATTCCGCTCGCGGTTCATTCCGCGTCGGCCCCGATGACCTCGCCCGCATGAAGCTGCCCTCACCGCGCACCTTTGCGGTGCCCGCCAATACGCTGGTGGTGGCCGATACGGTGGGCTTCCATGCGCGGGGGTTCAGCGCGAGGCCGTCGCGCCGGGTGGAAATCTGGTCCTTCGGGCGGCGCAATCCCTTTCTGCCGTGGACTGGCCTTGATCTCATGAGTGTGCCGGGCCTCGCCGAACGCCGCATTCCCGCACTGTGGTCGGCGCTGGATGCGGGAGCAAAACTCGGGATTGTCCGCAACAGCTGGGTCGCCAAGGGACTGAAAACACCGCTTCAGGATTGAGCTTGCGGTGCGCCCATCAGAATTTTCGCTGATTCCGCCATCCCCCTTCCGCGCCGCCTGAAAACGGCTATAACGGCGCCCGGACAGAGCAAAATCGGAGACCGCCATGACGAAGGTTCGCGTTGCCATCAACGGATTTGGCCGCATCGGCCGCAATGTTGTCCGCGCCATTTATGAATCCGGCCGCAAGGACATCGACGTGGTGGCGATCAACGATCTGGGGCCTGTCGAAACCAATGCCCACCTGCTGCGCTATGATTCCGTGCACGGAAAATTCCCGCATGAGGTGACGGTGAAGGGCGACTCGATCGGCATCGGCACCGACACTTTCAAGGTGACTGCCATCAAGGACCCGGCCACGCTGCCGTGGAAGGATCTGGGCGTCGACATCGCGCTCGAATGCACCGGCATCTTCACCGCCCGCGACAAGGCGGCGGCGCATCTCACAGCCGGCGCCAAGCGCGTCATCGTTTCGGCGCCTGCTGATGGCGCGGACTTCACGGTCGTCTATGGCGTGAACCACGACAAGCTGACGAAGGACCACATCGTCATCTCCAACGCCTCCTGCACCACCAACTGTCTGGCTCCTGTGGCCAAGGTGCTGAATGACGCCATCGGCATCGATCACGGCTTCATGACCACCATTCATGCCTATACGGGCGACCAGCCGACGCTCGACACCATGCACAAGGACCTTTACCGCGCCCGCGCCGCCGCCATGTCGATGATCCCGACCTCCACCGGCGCTGCCAAAGCCATCGGCCTGGTGATCCCTGAGCTCAAGGGTAGGCTCGACGGCACCTCGATCCGTGTCCCCACTCCCAATGTCTCGGTTGTCGATTTCAAGTTCGTGGCCAAGAAGAAGACGAGTGCTGAAGAGGTGAACGCGGCCATCAAGGCAGCGGCCGATGGCAAGCTCAAGGGCATCCTGGGCTATACCAATGATCCCAACGTCTCGATCGACTTCAATCATAATCCCAACTCCTCGACCTTCCACATGGACCAGACGAAGGTCATTGAAGGGTCGTTGGTGCGCATCCTGTCGTGGTACGACAATGAGTGGGGCTTCTCGAACCGCATGGGCGACACGGCAGTGGCGCTTGGCAAGCTGATCTGAAATCCATGGCCCGACCGCTGCTGATCTCGCCGTCGATCCTCGCCGCCGATTTCGCGGTGCTGGGCGAGGAGGTGCGGGCGCTTGATGCGGGCGGCGCAGACTGGATCCACATTGACGTGATGGATGGGCATTTCGTGCCCAATATCTCCTTCGGCGTGCCGGTGATGCAGTCGATCCGGTCGGTCACCAAAAAGCCCTTCGACGTGCATCTGATGATCTCGCCGGTGGATCCCTTTCTCGAAAGCTTCGCCAGGGCGGGGGCGGACGGCATCACCGTTCATGCCGAGGCAGGGCCGCATCTCGACCGCTCCCTGCAGGCCATCCGTTCACTGGGCAAGCGCGCCGGAGTCTCGCTCAATCCCTCAACACCCGTCAGCGCCATCCGCCATGTGCTGGACCGGCTTGACCTTGTGCTGGTCATGACGGTGAACCCCGGCTTCGGCGGCCAGGCTTTCATTCCCGCCATGCTGGAAAAGATCACAGAGGTGCGCGAACTCGTCCGTGGGCGGAACATCGACATCGAGGTTGATGGCGGCATCACGCCTGAGACCGCGGGCGCTGTCGTCAGGGCCGGCGCCAATGTGCTGGTCGCCGGTTCCAATATCTTCAAGTCCAAAGACTACGCCGCCGCCATCAAGGCGCTGCGCGTGGGGGCTGAGAGCATTTCAGCTTGAAGGATTGACAGGCAACCAATAGGTTGCGTATAAAACTCCTGCCTTTCCTTTGGCGCAAGGGAAGTCTTGGAGGAATGACGATGCTTGAGAAGCATTATCGCTGGGTGATCGTGGCGGCGGGCGGCCTTATGGGCTGCGTGGCGATCGGGGCCATGTTCGCGCTGCCGGTGTTCATCGTGCCGATGGCTGAGGCGACGGGTTGGTCGCGCACCGGCATTTCCAGCGCCATGACCATTGCTTTCCTCGCCATGGCCTTTGGCAGCATGTTCTGGGGCAGCTTGGCCGACCGCATCGGCCCCAGGGCCGTGGTGCTGATCGGCTCCATCCTTTTGGCGGTGAGCATCGCGCTGGTGAGCCAGTGCCGCACGCTGTGGGAGTTCCAGCTTGTGTTCGGGCTGCTGGTGGGCATCGCCGTGGCGGCGATCTTCGCGCCCATGATGGCGGCGGTGACGGGATGGTTCGACACGCACAGGAGCCTTGCCGTCTCGCTCGTCTCGGCCGGCATGGGCATGGCGCCGCTCACCATGTCGCCGCTGGCCGCCTGGCTGGTGGAACGCATGGACTGGCGGGCGAGCTATCTGTGGATCGCCCTCATCGTCACGGTGCTGATGATCCCCGCCGCATTCCTTATTCGCCGCCCTCCGGCTCTCGAGGCGGGAGCACCGGCTGCCGCACAATCCGCCGACGCGGTGCCGGAGATGTCGGTCTCGCAGGCACTGTGGTCGCCGCAATTCGTCATTCTGGCGCTCACCAATTTCTTCTGCTGCGCTACGCATTCAGGCCCGATCTTTCATACCGTGAGCTATGCCATCGCCTGTGGCATTCCCGCCATCACGGCGGTGACCATCTACAGCCTCGAAGGGCTGGCGGGGATGGGCGGCCGCATCGGCTTTGGCCTTCTGGGCGACAGGCTGGGGGCCAAGCATGTGCTGGTGGCTGGCCTGCTCATTCAGGCCGTGGGCGCGCTTGGCTATTTCTTCGCCAGCAACCTCGCCTCCTTCTATGCGGTGGCGGTGATCTTCGGCTTCACTTATGCGGGCATCATGCCGCTCTATTCGGTTCTGGCGCGCGAGAATTTTCCGCTCCGCATGATGGGCACCATCATCGGCGGCACGGCCATGGCGGGAAGCCTCGGCATGTCGACGGGCCCCTTGCTCGGGGGCTGGATTTTCGACCATACCGGCAATTATGGTTGGCTCTATATCTCCTGCTTCGGCATGGGCATCGGGGCTTTTCTCATCGCCATGCTGTTCCGGCCATTTCGCAAACGGACGGAAGTGCTCGCGCCACAAACAGTTCCTTGAGGTTCATTGCTTGCCAGCGAACGGATCCTCTCTAACTTAATGCCGCAAACCAAACCTCGGACGGCTTGTCGATATCCTGATAGAACCTTGACCTGATGTCGGCGTAGTGCGTTTCTGTTAGCCAAGCGGGTCTAGACAATACAACATGAAGCAGCGGAAACCGTTTCGCGATTTCTTCCTTGGAGCGGGCATAGACGATAACCCACACCCCACCAGTCTGATAATCGTGAACAGCAAGAAATTCCCGCTTGGCCCGTTCCATCCCGTTACGGCTTCTTTTCCACCCATTCGATGAAAGCCGTGAGCCATTCGCCGAGGAATTTGCGCGTGGTGGGATCGGTGAGGTTGCCGTCCTTGTCGAATTTCTCCTCATTGTGGTTCACGAAGATTTCCGGCCTTGGCATGACGATGCATTGCAGGGCCTGAAGATTTTGCCGGAAATGATATTGCGACCGGCCCGTGCCGTGAAAGAAACCGGCCCCCGCGCCGACGATGCCGGTGCGCTTCCATTTGAAGGAGGTGGAGCGCCGCGACAGCCAGTCAGTGGCGTTTTTCAGAACACCCGGCACCGAGAAATTATATTCGGGGCAGGCGAAGATCAGCCCGTCAGCCTTGGCGATCCTAGCATCGAGCGCCTTCACCGCTTCGGGCTTGCCATGCGCCTCTTCCTCATCGCCGTCATAAAGCGGGATGCCATGCAGCGTGGCGATGTCGATGGTGACGCCCTCGGGCGCCATCTCCTTCAGCGCCCGCAGGAGCCCGGTGTTGGTGGAGCCTTTGCGGAGCGCGCCGCTGATCGCCAGAAGCTGCATGGTCCTTGTCCCTCCCGCCCGGAACTTGAGCTTAGCCTCGCCCGGGGCGGCCAGTCCATCGCGAAGGCCTCAGGCATCAGCGCCTTTGAGAGTCTTGAGCGCTGCCAATGCGCGGCTCCGGGCAAAGCCATGGTCCACGATGGGCGCGGGGTAGGTCTTGCCGATAATGACTCCCGCGCTGCTCATGATGGATGGAGGCGCTTCCCACGGCTTGTGAATCCATTGTGCCGGGAGTTTTGCCAATTCCGGCACCCAGCGCCGCACATAATCGCCCTGGGAATCGAATTTCTCGCCCTGCAGCACGGGATTGAAAATCCGGAAATAGGGTGAGGCATCCGCCCCCGATCCCGCGACCCACTGCCAGCTTGCGGCATTGTTGGCGAGGTCGGCATCCACCAGCGTATCCCAGAACCAGCGTTTGCCTTCCTGCCAGGGGATGAGCAGGTGCTTGATGAGAAAGGATGCTGCGATCATCCGCACCCGGTTGTGCATGAAGCCGGTGGCCCACAACTCGCGCATCCCGGCATCGATGATCGGGTAGCCTGTAAGGCCCTTCTGCCAGGCCTTGAGGCTCTGGGGATTGGTCTCCCAAGGGAAATCGGCGAATTCCGGCCGGAAAGGTTTTTCCGGCAACTCAGGGAAATGATGCAGGAGATGCCATGAAAAATCCCGCCACAACAGTTCCGTCAGGAATTTCTCCGCATCCGCGTCCACAGCACCATGCCGTTGTGCTGCTGCGGCTCGTACCGCATGCCAGCATTGTGCAGGGGAAATTTCCCCGAAATGCAGGTGTGGTGAAAGGCGCGATGTGCCGTCCATCGCCGGCAAATCACGTGAAGCGCCATAGCCAGCGAGAACGTCATCCACGAATTGGGACAGTCTTTCTTGCGCTCCGGCCTCGCCCGGCTGCCAACAGTTGGAAAAGCCAGCCGCCCAATCGGGAACAAGTTTCCAATCCGATAGCGACTCGCTATCAATGAATTTTGTCCAAGGAGTGAATGCCGGCGCAGGCTTCGGCAATCGCGGCTCTCCGCGCGAGAAGCAGGCTCGCGCAAAAGGCGTGAAAACCTTGTAGGGGTCGCCTTGCCCGTTGCGGATTGCTTCGGGTTCATGCAGCAGAAACCCGCCATAGCGATGGCACGCCACCCCTGCCGCGTCTGCAACCGCCTTTACCCGCACTTCCTCGACGGCGGACCATGGCGCATAGCCTCTGGTAAAATGCACGCTGCCCGCGCCCGTCTGTCGTAACACGTCCGCGACCACGGTTTCTGGCCGTCCCCGCCGCAGGACGATGTGGGTTTTCTTCGCGATCGCGGTAAGACTTTGATAGAGCCACCAATTCGAAGCGCTGCCAAGTTTCCAATCAGAAGCATTTTCGTCCTGTATATACAGGAATATGACCGGCCCCTGTGCCGCCGCCGCAACCAGCGCGGGATGATCCGACAGGCGAAGATCCTGCCGCAGCCACAAAAGGGAGGGAATGGTCACCGCAGAAATTTCTCCATCCGATAATTGTGGATGGCGACGGAATTGATCTCAAAGTCGTTCCGGGCGACGATGCGAAAGCCGTTTCGCTCAAATGCCGGTTTTGCCGATTCGCTGGCCTCAACGAACAGCCGCTGGAGGCTCGCTTCGCGTGCAGCCAGTTCGGCCTCGCGGCAAAGAGCTGAGCCAATGCCACGCCCCGCAAATTCTGGGAGGCAGAAAAGCATGTCGATGTGGCCATCCGGTTCGAGATCGATGTAAGCTACGGCGTGATCATCTTGGGTAACAGCCAGGAAGACTTGCCCATCTTCATTCTCTTCGGCAATCGAATTTTCGTCCGGGGCATCGGATAGCCAGGCCGCGACTTGTCCGGCTGTGTAGTGGCGGCTGGCAAGCCCCTTTACCGAGTGTTCAAAGATGCGCGCCAAGTCCGCCGCATCGGATGGACGATAGCGCCGGATCGAAAATCCCGGCGGCATCAATCTTTCCGGGCCACCAGCATGTAATTCACGTCCATGTCCCGGGATTTCCGCCAGATATTCCGTATAGGGCTGAACGTGACCCCCGACTTATCCTTCACCACAAGGCCATTCCCGGAAAGCCAGTCTCTCAATTCTTGCGGCGTGATGAACTTCTCCCACTGGTGTGTGCCCTTGGGCAGCCAGCCCAAGACGTATTCAGCCCCAATGATGGCAAGGCCAAAGCTCTTGAGGGTACGGTTGAGCGTTGCCACGAACATCAGGCCGGAAGGTTTGAGCATGGCGGCGCACACGCGGGTAAAGCCTTCAGGATCCGCCACATGCTCGATCACTTCCATGTTCAGGATCACATCAAAGGCCTCGCCGGCGGCGGCAAGGCTTTCCGCCGTTCCCACCCGGTAATCAATGGCAAGCCCCTGTTCGCCGGCATGCACGGATGCGGTGCGGATATTCTTCTCCGACGGATCGACAGCCACGACGCTGGCGCCAAGCCGCGCCATGGGTTCCGACAACAGGCCGCCCCCGCAACCAATGTCCAGAAACCGCAAACCCGTGAAAGGCCTGCGTTCCATAGGGTCGCGGCCGAAGCGGGCGCACACCTGTTCCTTGATATAAGCGAGACGCACCGGATTGAAGACATGCAACACGCCGAACTTCCCTTTGGGATTCCACCATTCGGCAGCGAGCCTTGAGAATTTCTCCACTTCCGAAGGGTCGAGTGTCTGGGTGGCGGCGGCGGTCATGTCAGGGTCCATTTTTGCTCCGTCACATTATTGCATAAGCGAAGCCTGTCATCTATGAGAACACCGCACCGCATCAAGGGTTCAGTCTAAACGCATTTGGCCCCCGCGCCTGTTCGCAGGGAATTGAAAGGTTTTGGCCGATGGGCCGTCTGGTTATGAAGTTCGGCGGGACGTCCGTTGCGGATATCGAGAGAATCCGCAATGTCGCCCGCCACGTCGAACGCGAGGTGAAGGCAGGCCACCACATCGCCGTGGTCGTTTCCGCCATGTCGGGAACCACCGACCGGCTGGTGGGCTGGTGCCGGGAAGCCGCCGCTGTCCACGATGCGCGCGAATATGACGCCGTGGTCGCCTCAGGCGAACAGGTTACTGCCGGCTTGCTGGCCATCGTTCTGCAGGATATGGGCATCCCGGCGCGCTCCTGGGCGGGCTGGCAAATTCCGATCAAGACTGATGGCGTGCATGGCGCCGCGCGCATCGCCGCCATTGAGGGTGATGAGATCCGCAAGCGCATGGAGCAGGGCCAGGTGGCGGTCATCGCCGGCTTTCAGGGCATCGGCCCCGATCGGCGGATCACCACACTGGGCCGTGGCGGGTCTGACACCTCAGCGGTGGCCGTCGCGGCGGCGCTCGATGCGGCCTGCGACATCTATACGGATGTAGACGGCGTCTACACTGCTGATCCCCGGATTGTGACGGGAGCACAAAAGCTCGACCGCATTTCCTATGAGGAAATGCTGGAGCAGGCTTCGCTGGGCGCCAAGGTGCTGCAGACGCGCTCGGTTGAACTCGCCATGGTTTACAAGGTACCCTTGCAGGTGCGTTCGAGCTTCGAGGCGCCCGATTCGCCGAACCAGAACAAGCCCGATGGCACGGGGCCCGGAACACTCGTTTGCGATGAGGATCGTATCGTGGAACAGCATGTCGTCAGTGGTATCGCCTATTCGCGTGATGAGGCGAAAGTCTCCATCCGCCGCGTGAAGGACCAGCCGGGTGTGTCTGCCTCGATCTTCGGGCCCTTGGCCGAAGCCGATATCAGCGTCGACATGATTGTCCAGAACATCTCGACTGACGGTACCAATGCCAACATCACCTTCACCGTCGCCCGCAAGGATCTGCGCAAGGCGCTGGAAGTGCTGAACGGCATCAAGGACAAGCTGGGCTTCATGGAGTTGACCCACTCCGCCGATGTGGCGAAAGTTTCTGTCGTTGGCATCGGCATGCGCAGCCACGCGGGCGTGGCATCCCGCATGTTCCGGGCGCTGGCCGACAAGGGCATCAACATCCAGGCCATTACCACCTCGGAGATCAAGGTCAGCGTGCTGATCGACGAAGCCTATACGGAACTCGCGGTGCGTGCCTTGCACACCGCTTATGGGCTGGACGCCAAGGCCTGACACAGATGCACCTCACCCTCCGTTCACTGATCAAATGCGGCGGCCGCTGGAAAACGGTACGTGCTGCTGTGCGCGAGGACACCGGCTGATGGCTACTTCCGCCCTTGGCCCGCGTGTCCTGCTCCGGCGGCTCCGCGAGGTCATGGCGGAGCCGGTCACGGCGCAAACCCGGCTCGACAAGATCGCGGCCCTGATCGCCGGCAACATGGTTGCCGAGGTGTGCTCGATCTATGTCATGCGCCCGGGCGACGTTCTGGAATTATACGCCACCGAAGGCCTGAAGCATGAGGCCGTGCACAAATCCAAGCTGAAGGTGGGCGAGGGACTCGTCGGCACCATCGCCAAGCAGGCCATCGGCCTCAACCTCGCCAATGCGCAGAACCACCCGGCCTTCAAATATTTGCCCGAGACCGGCGAAGAAATTTACAACGCCTTCCTCGGCGTGCCTATTATGCGCGGGGGTACGGTGATCGGCGTGCTCGTGGTGCAAAACCGCACCCGCCGCCAATATTCCGAGGAAGAAGAAGAGGCGCTGCAGACCACCGCCATGGTGCTGGCGGAGATCATTGCGTCCGGCGAATTGAAGGAAGTGGCGAGCGAGGTCGCCGCCGACGTCGCGCATCAGCGCGCCCACCATCTCAAGGGGGATTTATTGGCCGACGGCGTGGCGTTGGGCCATGCAGTGTTGCACGAGCCACGCGTCGTCATTGAAAACCTGATTGCCGAGTTGATCCCCAAGGAGCGCAGGCGTCTTGATGATGCCGTGGCCCAGCTTCGTGCCCATGTCGATGAACTGGTGGATGGCTCAGACGCGCTGCGGGGCAATGAATATTCCGACGTGCTCGAAACCATCCGCATGTTCGCTCATGACAAGGGCTGGGTGAACAGGCTGCGTGAGGCCATTGATACCGGCCTCACGGCGGAAGCGGCGGTGGACCGCGTGCAAAGCGACAATCGCGCCCGCATGATGCGAACGCCCGATCCCTATCTGCGCGAACGCATGCATGATCTCGACGATCTGTCGAACCGGCTCATGCGCATCCTGACGGGTGCCGTGGCAACGGCCTCGCGCGGCGACCTTCCGCAAAATTCCATCGTCGTGGCGCGCAACATGGGCCCAGCCGAACTTCTTGACTACGACCGCTCCAAACTGCGCGGCGTAATCCTTGAAGAGGGCGGGCGCACCAGCCATGTGGCCATTGTCGCGCGGGCACTTGGCATTCCCGCTGTTGGCCAGGCGGAAGGGCTCATTGATCTCGTCGACACGGGAAGCCCGCTCATCATAGACGGCGGCACGGGCGAGGTCTTTGTCCGCCCATCCTCTGATCTGCAGAAAGCTTATGCCGAGAAGGTTCGCTTCTATGCGCGCAAGCAGGCGCAGTTTGCGGCTCTTCGCGACCAGCCGGCGATCAGCAAGGATGGCGTGAAAATCGAGCTGAACATCAATGCCGGCCTGATCGTCGACCTGCCGCATCTCCACGATTTCGGGCGCGGAAGGAATAGGTCTCTACCGCACCGAATTGCAGTTCATGATGGCGCAGCGCTTTCCGCGCCTCGCCTCGCAGGTCCGTCATTACTCAACCATCATCGAGCAAGCCAAGGGCAAACCCGTCACCTTCCGCACGCTCGACATCGGGGCCGACAAGGTTCTTCCCTATCTGAAGCAGCCGAAGGAAGAAAACCCCGCCATGGGCTGGCGTTCGATCCGCATGTCGCTCGACAGGCCGGCGTTGCTCAGGCTGCAGCTCCGTGCACTGATGATCGCGGCGGAAGGTGTCCCGCTCAAGATCATGTTTCCGATGATCGCCGATGTAGATGAATACCGCCGCGCATTGGAAGTGCTGGAGATCGAGAAGAATTATCTTCTCACCCGAGGGCACAAGTTGCCGTCGCCGCTGAAGCTGGGCGTGATGATCGAAATTCCATCGCTCATCTGGCAGCTCGACCAGCTGCTGCCGATGGTCGATTTCGCATCGATTGGTTCTAATGATCTGGTGCAGTTTCTCTTCGCGTCGGATCGCGGAAATCCCCGTCTTGCCGGCCGCTACGATCCTTTGAGTCCCTCGGCACTGGGAGCCATGCGGCAAATCGTCGAAAAGGCAAACCAGCATCACAAGCCGGTCACGCTCTGCGGTGAATTGGGTGGACGGCCTCTCGAGGCGATGGGCCTGATCGGCATTGGTCTCACCTCGATCTCCATGGTGCCTTCCGCCATCGGGCCGGTGAAGGCGATGGTAAGGAGCGTAGACCAGCGCAAGCTCTGGGCCTTCGTCGAGCCATTGTTGAAGAGCCCGCTTCATTCCATTCGCGCCGAGTTACTGGAATTCGCGCAGCGCAACGGCGTGGCGCTTTGAAGCCTTAGGGTTAATTTTTCCGGCGCGTTAGCCTCGCGTTCACCATTTCACGGCATTCTCAGGAAAAGACAGCGTTAGTGGACGGTTAACCGTCAGGTTCCTGAGAGTAAGCGATGAACGAACAGATTCCCGGTTCTGTGATTTCCGAAGATTCTGAAGCGCACTTCCGCGAGAAGCCCGATGGCCATCTCGATCCCGCCGGGGAGGCGGGCTGGTTCCTGCAGCGCGAGCGCGAGCAGCGGGGCTTGAGCCTTGAGGATGCTTCGGAAGCGACAGGCATTCACCCCTATCATATTGAAGCCATCGAATATGGCGACATGACGCGCATGCCCGAGCGCAGCGAAGCGCTGGGCATGATTGGCAGCTATGCTTATTATCTGGGCTTCGATCCCGAGCCGCTGGTCACGCATTACGCGCATTTCCTGCCCTATCCCGAAATGGCTGCGGAAGCGCCGCATCCCGCCAATCCCGCACCGCTGTCCAGCGCCAAGATTCTGCGCTTCGCGAAGCTTCCGGCGATGCCGAAGTTCAATTTCAGGCTGGATGGCATTCCCGGCGGAACGGGTGGCCTTATCGCGTCGATTGCCGGCGCTATGTTCCTCTTCGCCACGGTCAGTTATGTGATGATGACGCCGTCATCCGAAGACACGGCCTCGGCCCAGCAGGCCCAGGCACCCGCGGCCGACCCCATGCCCACAGCCTCCACGGGTACCGACACCGCTACTGTGGCGGTCACGGATGAGCCGCTGCCGGATGCGCAAGCCCCCGCGACGGCTGATGCCGATACGGATGAAACCGCCGGTACCAATCTTGATGGACTGACGGCGCTGATCGAAAACAACGTCGACACCAAGACGGGCAATCTGCCCGGCGCCAAGGTCGCGAGTGCCGATGACACCACGCTCACCAAGGATGGCCGCGAATTCGGCTCCCGCAATGAAGGCTCGCGCCTGATCCTCAAGGCCAAGGCCCCCGTCTGGGTCAGAATCGAAGATCAGCAGGGCAATGTGGTGATGACCCAGATGCTGATGAAGGGCGACACCTACAAGGTTCCTAACCGCAATGGCCTCGTGGTCATTGCCCGCGACGGTGGTTTGTTGAGCTACGTGATCGACGGGAAAGAGAAGGGCATCCTCGGCACGCCAGGTGAAATTCTCGTCGGCCGCTCGCTCGATCTCAAGAATCTCGGCGTCAATAGCTAAGACGTCTCTCAGAACATGAGATCGGAGACCTTCCGCCCATCGGGCGGGAGGTCTTCGAACGTATTGAGGCCATCAAAGATAAGGAGCGGAATGTCCGCCACCGCCTTGGGGTCTGCAAGCCGCAGGTTCACGGCAATGCGGGTCCGGCCGTCCTTGCCCGGCGACATGGCGCGCCAGCTCACAAGGTTCTTGCAGGTCGCGCAGAACTCATAGGCCAGTGACCGCGAGCCCCAGATATAATAGGTGAGGCCGTCTGGCGGGGCCGAGACGCGGATCGCATCGTCCACGAAATCATAGGCCCAGAGCGCGCCAGTCCTCTGACAGATCGTGCAGTTGCACACCGTGGCGTCAGGAATTTCGCCTGCAAACTGCCAGTGCACGGCACCGCAATGGCAGCGGCCCTCGGTGATCGTTTGTCCCATCGGCATCTTCCGGCAGGTTAAGTCTTCCTTTCCGCACCGTACCGCCGTTCCTTCACCTTTGGCAAACCAGCCCCGCAATTCCGGTATGGGAAGAATATAATATCGCTTGTATATTATATGCCATGAACAAGACAGAGACATTGCGCGAGGCGGGCATCCGGATTGTTGAAACCGCCCGGGCCATCAGGCTTCTCGTGGAACAGCGCCTCCGCCCCTATGGGATGACACGCGTCCAATATTCAACGCTAGCGCGGCTGGCGCGGCAGGACGGGCAGATTCAAACTGAATTGGCGGAGGGGCTGGAAGTGCAGCCGATCGCCATGGTGCGGGTGGCCGACCAGCTTTCGGCCGAAGGCCTGATCGAGCGCCGCCAGGACCCGGCCGACCGCCGCTGCAACCGGCTTTATATCACCGCCGCTGGCCAAGAGCGGATCGCCGGCATGGATGATTTCAAGGAGCAATTGGCTGACGAGCTGTTCGACGGCGTGGCTGAGACGGACATCCACCGCATGATGGCGACGCTCGATCACCTCCACCGCAATCTCAAGATCATGCAGGCCGCCGATGAAACCGGCGCCCGCGCAAGGAAGGCACGTGCATCATGAGCGACACTCCGGAAACCCCAACCCCTGCAAAACCGCGCCGCCGCTGGCTGAGGTCGATCCTGCTGATTGGCGTGCCTCTGATCGCGCTGGGCGGCGGCACCGCTGTCTATCTCAATGGCGGACGCTATATCTCGACCGACAACGCCTATGTCGGCGCGCAGAAGGTGCTGGTGACTCCCGAGATCTCCGGCACCATCGACAAGATTGCCGTAACCGAGGGCCAGCACCTGAAGGCGGGCGACGTGCTCTTCACGCTCGACCGCGCGCCCTATGAACTCGCCTTCAACGAAGCAAAGGCCGCATTGGCCCGCGCTGCCACCGATTTCGACAGCCTGAAGGTGAAATATCAGGGGCTTGAGCCGCAGATCGCGCTGGCGACAGATACGGTTGCCCTGAGGCAGGCCGATCTCGACCGCAAGCAATCGCTGCTCGCCAGCAAGGTCGTCTCGAATTCCGATGTCGACACCTATCGCATCTCGCTGCAGGACGCCAAGGCGGCGCTCGAGGTACTGCAGCAGAGCCAGCGCGACATCCTGAGCCAGATCGGCGGCAATGCCGCGGCTCCGATTGAATCCTATCCGCCGTGGCAGCAGGCCAAGGCGGCGCTTGACCAGGCACAATGGAACCTCGACCGCACGGTGCTGAAAGCGCCGATGGATGGCGTGGCCACCCAGGTGACCAACATCCAGCTTGGCCGCTATCTTGCGGCGGGCACCACGGTGTTCGCCATCATGAGCACCGATGACGTGTGGGTGGACGCCAACCCGAAGGAAACCGACATCACCTATCTGATCCCGGGCCAAGAGGTGACGATCACCGTCGATGCCTTCCCGAAAGCGCCGCTCAAGGGCCATGTCGAATCGATAAGCCCCGGCACCGGCTCGCAATTCTCGGTGATCCCGGCGCAGAACGCGGCCGGCAACTGGGTCAAGGTTGTGCAGCGCGTGCCGGTGCGGATCACCTTCGATCCGGGCGCCGACACCTCGAAGCTGCGCTCCGGCATGAGCGCCAATGTTGACATCGACACCAAGCGCAGCCGCTCGCTGGCGGGCATGATCGGCATGGAGGCGGCCGCCCAGACCGTTGGGGAATGAGCGCCGCCGCAATCTCCATCCCGGCACCGCAGGCCGCCGCTGAACCGCGCCGCGTGCTGATCACCGTCTGCGTGATGCTGGCCACCATCATGCAGGCGCTGGATACGACGATCGCCAATGTGGCGCTGCCCTATATGCAGGGCTCGCTCTCGGTCACCATCGACCAGGTGAACTGGGTTCTGACCTCCTATATCGTCGCCGCCGCCATCATGACGGCCCCCGTCGGCTGGCTGGCCGTGCGCTATGGCCGGAAGCGCGTGTTTATCATTGCCGCAGCAGGCTTTACCGTGGCGTCCGTGCTGTGTGGCGCGGCGCAGGGGATCACCGACATGGTGGCCTACCGCATGCTGCAGGGCGTCTTCGGCGCTGGCCTCGTGCCGCTGTCGCAAGCGGTGATGATGGATATTTTCCCGGCCGAAAAGCGGGGGCAAGCCATGGCCATCTGGGGCATGGGCGTGATGCTGGGGCCGATCATGGGGCCGACGCTGGGCGGCTGGCTGACGGAGTATTACACCTGGCGCTGGGTGTTCCTCATCAACCTGCCCTTCGGCATCGCCACGGTGGCGGGCCTGCTGTTCTTCATGCCCGACACCAAGCCCCGCGAGATGCGCTTCGACTGGTTCGGCTTTATCACGCTGAGCCTCGCCATCGGCGTGCTGCAGCTCATGCTCGACCGCGGCGAAACGCTGAGCTGGTTTGAATCGAACGAGATCATCATCGAGGCGATCGTCGCCGGCGCTGCCGCCTATTTCTTCCTCGCCCATACGCTGACCGCCGAAAAACCCTTCATTCCCGTGGCGATTTTCAGGGACTGGAATTTCTCGCTGGGCGTCTTCTTCATGTTCATCGTCGGCATTCTGCTGCTGGCCTCGGTGGCGCTGATCACGCCTTTCGTGCAGAACATCATGGGCTATCCGGTGCTCGATGCGGGCTTCCTGCTGGGAACGCGCGGCGTCGGCACCATGATCTCGATGATGATCGTTGGCAGGCTTCTGAGCTACATCGACGCGCGCATCCTGATCGGCATCGGCATGGCCTGTTCCACTTTGTCGCTGTGGGTGATGGTGGGGATTTCGCCCGATGTTTCGGTGTTCACCATCGTGTGGACGAGCATCGTGCAGGGCGTGGGGCTGGGGCTGATCTTCGTGCCGCTCAACACCGTGGCCTTCGCCACGCTGCCAGCCACGCTCCGCACCGAGGGCGCCGCCATCTGGACGCTGATCCGCAACTTGGGGTCTTCGATCGGCGTGTCGATCGTCATCGCGCAGTTGACCAGCACCACCACCGCCATGCATGCCAGGCTCGCCGAATATGTGACGCCGTTCAATTTGGGGATGCAGCTGAACCCCAGCCCGGTGCTGGACCCTTCGACCACCACCGGCGTGGCGATGCTCGACCAGCTGGTGAGCGGCCAGGCGGCCATCATCGCCTATCAGAATGACTTCCTGCTGATGACCCTCATGGGCCTCGTCTGCGTGCCGCTGATCCTCGCCTTCAAAGGGCAGAAGAAGGGCGCCAAGGCTGCCCCCGTGGCCACCGCCGATCACTGAGTTCTGGGTCGGAAAATGGCCGGGGAAAGGCATGGATTTTTTGGCCGCAGATGTTTCATGTGAAACATTTCCTAGGTCTGAAAATACATGGTTTTTGGTGCATTTTCGCGTGAAAACTTGTGGTGCGGGGTGATTTTTGGGGTGGTGCAGCGTGCATTTAAGGTGCCAAAAACATGCCTCCCAAATTGACTCTGTCAATTTCGTCTCTTGGTCCTCTCCGCGGTGGGTCCATTAGTAGGCCCGCTCTGACCGCGTCACGCGGAGCCAGAGCGGGTTATCTAACGGTCAGCCGTTACCAGCAGCACCGCCAATGTCCGCATACAAACTCGGTTTTGCCGAAGCGAACACGAGTGTATGGGGACACCCAATGACAAGCAATCGCTGTCATTTGGCACCTCCTATCTGAGGGCGTGCCAGTTGCGTTCTCAGGCAAATCGGCGTATATACACACTTAACTATCCGACCGCTATCGCTCCTGGGTTGGCACTCACAGGCACCGGGAGACGCTGGCAACTTAAGACGGCACGGGCTCCTAACCCCGTGCCGTTTTCATTACCAGGCAACGGTCAAAATAATACATCTGATTCGTATTGCGCGCAAGCGTTGCGCATAACGAAAGCGCATAATTATATTTTCACGCCTTGAAACATTGTCCCGTTCGTGTATTGTGCTGCCTGTGTATAGGCGTGAGGTGCTCTTATGACAGTCGAAAAGGTTGATTTTCAAGAGGCGTCAAAGGCTTCTGCGGTTACACGAGACCAATCTAAAGAATTTAGGGAAATGTCATCGATCGATTTTCCCTACATGGCGCTGGATTTTGCAATAGAGGTTGCAAAGGCTATCTATAGCCGATGCGGCTTTGGAACTTGCGATCAGGATGAGTTGGCAGCTCAAATGGGGCAAACCCTCTCTGGGGCATTTCGTCAAAAAACATCTGCCGCGCGGAGCTTTGGGCTTGTTGCAAAAGATGGGCGTAGCGCCTTCTTGCTGACTGATTTGGGCAAACGTATTGTGTCTCCCGAAAACGAAAAGTCTGCAAAGGTTGAGGCATTTCTGGCGGTTCCGCTCTATAATCAGATATTTGACAAATTTCGCGGACATAATTTGCCGCCTGCTAAGGCTCTTGAGCGTGAAATGGAAACGCTTGGTGTCTCAGGAAAAGTCACCGACAGAGCGCGCCAAGCATTTGAAAAGTCAGCTCAATTGGCTGGTTTTTTTGATAGTGGGAAGGAACGTCTAGTACGTCCGCGTATGGAAGGGGCGTCACAACCAGGAGTGGTTGAACCGGCTAAGACGTTGCCGCTATCCCAAGAAGTTAAACCTCCAACAATCTTTGCGGGTGGTGGATCCTCATCACCGCTCCGCGAAATTGACCCTATTATTCAAGGGTTAATCAATAAATTGCCACCTTCGGGTGCGGTATGGGCTGCAAACAAGCGAAAGCTATGGTTGCAAATTCTCGCAAACAGCCTTGATCTAGTCTATGAAGATTCATCCACGGATACTGGTCCCGATTAGCTAACAGAAATAAAAAACCCCGGCTTTTGACCGGGGTTTTCTAAACATTAGACCAATAGACCGTAACCCATTGGGTGCTGGCGTTACTCAGCGTCGTGCTTTCTTTATAATGCGAAGAGGCGTTAAAATCAAGAGTCGAGAATGCCGCAGAACCCTAGAGCCATCCTCTATGTCGATGGCTTCAATCTTTACCACCCAATTCAGAGATTAGGCGCCAGTCATCTTAAATGGCTGGACTTAACGGCTTTGGGTAGACTTATCTGCCAAGACAGAGGCCATGAGCTTGTAGGCGTAACGTATTGTACAGCCTATCAAAGGAACGACCCAAACCGTTTGGCTAGGCACAAAAAGTATATCCAGGCTCTGGAATCTACTGGATTGGTCGAGACTGTGCTGGGGCACTACATGGAACAAGAAACCGATGCTTGCAGGCATTGTGGTATTGTAGGGACAAAAGAAACGGAAAAGCAGACGGACATCAATTTGGCTCTTAGCGTGTTCTCTGACGCAATGCACGATAGGTTCGACTGGGCTTATCTACTGAGCGCGGACTCCGACCAAGCCGCAACCGCAAGATTCCTTCGCGACCATTTTGAGGGCAAGAGTTCTTGTTACTGTTGTCCCGCCTGGAAAAGATATCTCCACAAACATTGCCAACTATGCCGCGGGAAAGCGAAAGTTGACAAAAGAAGACCTTGAGAAGTGCCGATTTCCTTCAATAATAATGCCGACCAATGGCGGATATCCGATCCGGTGCCCCAAAGAGTATGATGTGCCCACATAAAATCCTTGTGGTATTGGCACACCTAATTCAGGCCAACAAACGTTCTCGCAATATCCGGGTGCCCCTCATCTCCCCCATCGCAAGGGCGATGGGTCCCCTTCTTCTCCCCGCTCGCGCGGGGCGAAGACATTGAGGCGCATTTGCAGGGATAGGGCATAGCAAAGCCCCCCGTTGCCGGATCATCCGGCCTTCCGCTACAAGGCCCCGCCATGGCTGCCCTTCCGATTGAAAAGCTGGACCGCATCATTCACCGTTTCGCCGCCGTGGAGCATGAGCTCTCGAGCGGGGCGGGAGGCGAGGCGTTTGTGAAGCTGTCGCGCGAATATGCCGATCTCGAGCCCACGGCGAAGGCGGCGATCGCGCTGAAGAAATCCTATGCCGAGCGCGCCGAGGCGGAGGAGATGGTGAAGGCGGGCGGCGAGATGGCCGAGATGGCGGAGGCCGAGCGCGCGGCGCTCGACGAAACCATTCCCGCCATGGAGCAGGCGCTCCGCATCCTGCTTCTGCCCAAGGATGCCGCCGACGACAGGAACGTGATTCTCGAAGTGAGGGCCGGCACGGGGGGCGACGAGGCGGCGATTTTCGCCGGTGACCTGTTCCGCATGTATCAGCGCTATGCGGCTTTCAAGGGCTGGCGCGTCGAGGTGATCTCAACCAGCGAAGGCGAGCATGGCGGCTACAAGGAAGTGATCGCCAACATCTATGGCGCGGGGGCCTTCGCGCATCTCAAATTCGAATCGGGCGTTCACCGCGTGCAGCGCGTGCCCGCCACCGAAACGCAGGGGCGCATCCACACCTCCGCCGCCACCGTGGCCGTGCTGCCGGAGGCGGAAGAGGTGGACATTAAAATCGAGGACAAGGATTTGCGGATCGACGTCTACCGCTCATCCGGCCCCGGCGGGCAATCGGTGAACACGACCGATTCCGCCGTGCGCATCACCCACATCCCGACCGGTATCGCCGTGGCGCAGCAGACGGAAAAATCGCAGCTCAAGAACAAGAACGCGGCGATGAAGCTGCTGCGGGCGAGGCTCTATGAAATCGAGCGCCAGCGGATCGACAGCGAACGCTCGGCCTCGCGGAAAGGGCAGGTGGGATCGGGCGACCGCTCGGAGCGCATCCGCACCTATAATTTTCCGCAAGGCCGCTGCACCGACCATCGCATCAACTTAACACTCTACAAGCTCGACCAGATCATGGAAGGCCCGGCGCTGGAGGAGATGGTGGAGGCGCTGATGAACAATCACCAGGCGGAACTGCTCGCGGCGCAGGATGAAGCCTGAGGCGGCGGCAGGTCTTCTGAAGGAGGCCCGCGCCGCGCTGGAGGCGAAGGGCTTTGAGACGGCAGCACTCGATGCGAGGCTTTTGCTGCAGGCGGCGGCAGGCCTGAACCATGCGGAGCTGGTGGCCGAGCCTCAGCGCGTGGTGGGGGAGGAGGCCGTGGTGCGGCTGCGGGCCATGCTGGCGCGGCGGCTTGAGGCTGAACCCGTGTCGCGGATTTTAGGGAAGCGGGAGTTTTATGGCCGGCCCTTCCGCGTGACGGAGGCCGTGCTGGATCCCCGGCCTGATACCGAGACGCTGATCGAAGCAGCATTGCCGCTGATGGGTGAGGGCAGCCGCGTGCTGGACCTCGGCACCGGCTCAGGGATCATCGCCATCACGCTGCTGGCGGAGTGTTTGGGCGCGAGCGGTGTGGCGGTGGATGTGTCGCCCGGGGCGCTGGCGGTGGCACGCTGCAATGCGGAAGATTTGGGGGTGGCGGGGCGGCTGGCCTTGCTCAGGTCTGACTGGTTTGAAGCCGTGGAGGGCCGCTTTGACCTGATCGTCTCCAACCCGCCCTATATCCCCAGGGGGGAGATCGCCGGGCTTGTCCCCGAGGTGAAGGGCTTCGACCCGCATCTGGCGCTGGACGGCGGCGGCGACGGGCTGGACCCCTACCGCAGGATCGCCGCAGGGGCCGGGGCGCATCTCGAGGACGGCGGGCATGTGCTGGTGGAAATCGGCGTAGGCCAGGAGGCGGATATTGCGGCGATCTTTGCCGGGGCAGGCTTCCGCGAAGCCGCCCGCCACCGCGATCTGGGAGGACGTGTGAGGGTGTTGCGCTTCGTGTGAGGGCTATCCCACCTTTCCCTTTGTCATCAGCTCGACAAGCTGGTCGAGTGCTGTGCCCCAGCCTTGCTCGAAGCCCATGGTGGCGTGGGTTTTGGCGGCCTCTTCGCTGCCGTGGCGGGCGATGGCCTTGTAATGCGTGCCATGGGGCGCATCGGTGAGCAGGATGATGCCGGTGAAGAACGGCTTGGCCGCCGGGCGAAAATCGGGACCGAGGCAATCGGTGAAGACCAGCAATTCCTCCGCCACCGCCTGCAGGACGCAGCCGGTGTTGTTCATCTCCTGGCCTTCCGGGCCTTTCATCACGGTGTGAAACGTGCCGCCCGGGCGGAGATCGATTTCGCAGTCCGACACCATCCATGGCCTGGGGCAGAACCATTGCTTGAGGAGATGCGGCGTCGTCCACGCCTCCCACACCTTGGCGCGCGGGACGGGGATATCGCGTTCCAGAACCAGATCGAGGGCGGGATCGGTGTCGTGAATGTCCATGCGAGGCTCCGCGCTGCCAGACGGACGAAAACGCCTGCAGAGCCATTCGGTTCCTGCCCGGAGGGGGCATCGCAATCACACGCCTCCGCGTGTTGCGCCGCAGCATCAACGCTCCTAAGTGAAGGGCATGTTTGACAAGTCAGAGTCCCGGCCCGGCCCATACCGCATCCTCGTGCTGCAGGGCGGCGGCGCGCTTGGGGCCTATCAGGCGGGCGCCTATGCGGCGCTGGCCGAGCAGGGCTATGCGCCCGACTGGGTGGCGGGCATTTCGATCGGCGCCATCAACGGGGCGATCATCGCCGGAAACCGGCCTGAAAACCGCGTGGCGCGCCTCCGCGATTTCTGGAACCGGGTGACCAGCGGGCTGCAATGCCAGCCGTTCTCCTCCCATGTGCACGTGCGCAATGCCTTCAACGGGGCGAGCGCGCTGATGGGACTGGCGGGCGGAGCGCCGGGTTTTTTCACGCCGCGGCTGTTCCCGCCGGTGCTGACGCCTGCGGCGACGCCCGCCAGCCTTGGCTATTATTCATCGGAACCCTTACGCGAAACGCTGCGGGAACTGGTCGATTTCGACTGCCTCGCGCACAGCCCGGTCAGGCTTTCGGTGGGCGCCGTCAATATCCGCACCGGCAATTTTACGTACTTCGATTCCGCCAAGCAGACGCTGGGAGTGGAGCATGTGATGGCCTCCGGCGCCTTGCCGCCGGGCCTGCCGCCCATTGAAATCGACGGCGACTATTACTGGGACGGCGGCGTCGTCTCCAACACGCCGCTGCAATATGTGCTGGACGAGCCGGCCCCGGCCCCGGCGCTGTCGATCTTTCAGGTCGACCTGTTCAGCGCCGAAGGGCAGGTGCCGGAGACGCTTCTCGACGCCGCCGCGCGCGAGAAGGAAATCCGCTATTCCAGCCGCACCAGGCTTTCCACCGACATGCTGCGCGAGAAGGTGAAGCTGCGCCGCGCCATGAAGCGCGTGTTGCGGAAACTTCCCGCCAATCTGCGCGACGACCCGGATGTGAAGCTGCTGGCCGCCCTGCCGGATGAGCCGGAAGTGTCGGTCATGCATCTCATCCACAGCGCGCCCGCCTACGAGGGCCATGCGCGCGACTATGATTTCTCCCGCGTTTCCATGGCGGAACACTGGGAGCAGGGCCGTGCCGATGTGGCGGCCAGCCTTTCCAGGGCGGCCTGGGCGAAGCGCGGCGGCGCCCGCGCCGATATGGTGACCTATGACCTCGCCCGCGGCGAGAAAGTAAAATGAGAGGACATATTCCATGAAACTTGAAAACCGGGTGGCGGTGGTGACGGGTGCGGCGGGCGGCATTGGCCTTGCCATCGCCAGACGCTATGTGGCCGAGGGCGCGACCGTGGTGATCGCCGACCTCAAGGCCGAGGCCGCGCAGGCGGCGGCGCGGGAGCTTTCGGCGCAGGGGCCGGGCAAGGCCATCGGCATTGCCATGGATGTGGCGAGCGAGGAGCAGGTGAACGATGGCATCGCCCGCACCATCAAGGATTATGGGCGGCTCGACATCGCCATCAGCAATGCCGGCATTCAGATCGTCAATGCGGTCGAGAATTTTTCATTCGCCGACTGGAAGCGCATGCTGGCCATCCATCTTGATGGCGCGTTCCTGATCACCAAGGCGGCGATCCCGCAGATGTACAAGCAGAATGCCGGGAGCCTGATCTATATGGGCTCGGTGCATTCCAAGCTCGCCTCGCCGCTGAAATCGGCTTACGTGACGGCGAAGCACGGGCTAATGGGGCTGGCCCGCACCATCGCCAAGGAGGCAGGGCCCCATGGCGTGCGCACCAATGTGATCTGTCCCGGCTTCGTGCGGACGCCGCTCGTTGACAAGCAGATCCCCGAGCAGGCGAAGGCCCTGGGGATCAGCGAGGAGCAGGTGATCAAGAAGGTGATGCTGGGCGATACGGTGGATGGCGAATTCACCACCGTGGAGGACATTGCCGAACTGGCGCTGTTCTTCGCGGCCTTCCCAAGCAATGCGCTGACCGGGCAATCCGTGGTGGCGAGCCACGGCTGGTTCATGAACTGACGCGCTTTTCCCGCGACAGGAGATAGAAGGCGAGCGCCGCGATCAGCGCCAGCGCGAAGGCCATGTGCAGATGCGCGTAGGCTTGAGCCGGCGGCAGCGCCGACATGGCTTTCATCGCCCAACCGCTGATCGGCTGCAACACGCCTGCCCCGCCGATGAACAGGATGTTGAGCATGGTGATGCCGCGGCCGAGCAGCGCATCGGGAATGAAGCTCCTGCCATGCGCCATCAACACGCCATAGGTCATGCCGAAGCCGCCCAGCGCCGCCATGATGAGGACGGCCATGGGCGTTGCGGGATTGAGGAGCGAGAGGGCCAACAGGCAGAAGGCCGTGAGGGCGCTGCCGGTGACGACGATCCATTTGCGCGTGCCCAGCCAGCGGTCGAGCGGCGCATAGAGAATGGCGCCCGCCGACATGGCCGCCGCCATGATCAAGAGCGCATTGCCGCGCTGGATCGCATCAAGTCCGTGTACGGAGGAAAAATAGGGGCCCGCCCACAGGCCGCGTTCGGCCAGCACGATGGCATAGCCCACGGCGGTGAGCGGCAGCAGCGGCCACAGCGCCCGGATGGAGAGGATCGTCTTGACCCCTGAGATGAAGCTGCCGCCGCCGTCGTGGGTGAGGCGCGGCGGATCGCGGATCAGCAGGAACGTGGCAAGCGCCGAGAGCACGGTGAGGCCCGCCATGCCCAGCATCGCGCCGCGCCAGCCGATGGTTTCCGCCGCATAGGCCAAGGGCGTGGCGGCGAGCAGGTTTCCAGCCGAACCGATGCCGAGCAGCAGCGAGCAGAGAAGGGCGAAATGCTCGGACCTGTTCATCCGCCCGAAGACGAAAATGCCGCCCATGTAGATGGCGCTGCAGCCGATGCCGATGAGCACCATGCTTGCGTTGAGCGCGAAGGCCGTTTGCGCCCTGGCGAAAAGAATGGCGCCTGCCACCGCCGCCAGCATGATGAGCGACACGGTGCGGCGCGGGCCGAAACGGTCAAGCGCGAAGCCGACCGGAAACTGCATCGCCACGAATCCGGCGATCCACAGCGCTTGCAGATTGCCGAGCGCCTGCGGGTCGAGTGCAAGCGCGCGCGCCAGTTCAGGCGCGATGACGGCCAGGAAGGAGCGGTAGAACTGGCTGAGAATATAGGCTGCGAGAAAAGTGAGGAAGACGCGCAACGGAGGCGTCTCCCGCTTTGCTTACTGATTGGCCTGCGCCACCTGCGTGGACGAAGGCGCCTGCTGCATCATCGCCATGACCTTCTGCTTCAGCATGCGGAACTTGCCCAGCTCCTTGCCGCCCAGCTGCTTGCCACCCGCCACCTTGACGGTGGCCGGATTGACGGGCCGCTCGGTGATGCGGATTTCATAGTGAAGATGGGGGCCCGTGGCGCGGCCGGTGGCGCCGACATAGCCGATGATCTGGCCCTGGTTGACGCGCGTTCCCGGGCGGATGCCGGAGGCGAGCTTGCTCATGTGGCCGTAGAGCGTTTCGTATTTGGAAGTGTGGGCGATTTCGACGGCGATACCATAGGCGCCATAGCGGCCCGCCTTGGTGATGGTGCCGGTGCCCGCCGCGCGGATGGGCGTGCCATAGGGAACGCCGAAATCAATGCCGGTGTGCATCTTGGAATAGCCGAGCAGCGGATGGATGCGCATGCCGAAGCCCGAGGTGATGCGGGCGCCAGACACCGGGGTGGCAAGCAGGGCGCGCTGGGCGCTCTGGCCGTTCTCGTCGTAATAATCGGTCTGCCCGTCGGCGGTGGTGTAGCGGTAATAGGTCTTGGTTTTGCCGCCGAGGGTGAGCTGCGCGTAATGCAGCACCTTGCGCTTGGAGGAAGAGCCGGTGAGCGGGTTGCCGTAGAACACCTCGAAGGTGTCGGAGGGCTTCACCTGGCGCTGGAAGTCGACGTCATAGCCGAACACGCGCGTCAATTCGGAGATGATGTAGTCGGGGATGTTGTTGTCCTTCGCCGTGGCATAGAGGCTGGCGCCCACCTTTGCCTTGGCGTGGAAGTGATTGTACTGCGCATATTGCGACTTGGTGCCGTCCTTGGCGCCCTCGATGGCGGCGGTGAACTGGCCGTCTTCGTCGGAATCAACCGTGATGGTTTCCTTGGGGCC
>NZ_JASGGV010000002.1:2407500-2922870 GCF_047602625.1 Aestuariivirga sp.
CAGTGTGAGAGACACTGTCGCCGAAAGACCAAGGGTTCCTGCTTAAAGTTAATCTGAGCAGGGTGAGCCGGATCCTAAGGTGAGGCCGAAAGGCGTAACCGATGGCAACCAGGTTAATATTCCTGGGCTAGTGGAAGGTGACGAATGCAAGAAGTTGTCCGAGATTATTGGATTTCGAGGGCAGCGCATGCGTTCCAGGAAATAGCCTCCACATCAATCCGTACCCGAAACCGACACAGGTGGTCAGGTAGAGTATACCAAGGCGCTTGAGAGAACTATGCTGAAGGAACTCGGCAAATTACCCTCGTAACTTCGGGATAAGAGGGCCCCGTCGGTGGGCAACCATTGGCGGGGGGCACATACTAGGGGGTAGCGACTGTTTAGCAAAAACACAGGGCTCTGCGAAATCTAAAGATGACGTATAGGGCCTGACGCCTGCCCGGTGCCGGAAGGTTAAGAGGAGAGGTGCAAGCTTTGAATCGAAGCCCCGGTAAACGGCGGCCGTAACTATAACGGTCCTAAGGTAGCGAAATTCCTTGTCGGGTAAGTTCCGACCTGCACGAATGGCGTAACGACTTCCCCACTGTCTCCAGCATAGACTCAGTGAAATTGAACTCCCCGTGAAGATGCGGGGTAATTGCGGTCAGACGGAAAGACCCCGTGCACCTTTACTATAGCTTTACACTGGCATTCGTGCTGGCATGTGTAGCATAGCTGGTAGGCTTTGAAGCCCAGGCGCTAGCTTGGGTGGAGCCGAAATGTGAAATACCAGCCTTGGCGACATGGATGTCTAACCGCGGTCCCTTATCGGGATCCGGGACAGTGTATGGTGGGTAGTTTGACTGGGGCGGTCGCCTCCCAAAGAGTAACGGAGGCGTGCGAAGGTAAGCTCAGACTGGTCGGAAATCAGTCGTCGAGTGCAATGGCATAAGCTTGCCTGACTGCGAGACTAACAAGTCGAGCAGAGTCGAAAGACGGCCATAGTGATCCGGTGGTCCCACGTGAGGAGGGCCATCGCTCAACGGATAAAAGGTACGCCGGGGATAACAGGCTGATGATTCCCAAGAGTCCATATCGACGGAATCGTTTGGCACCTCGATGTCGGCTCATCACATCCTGGGGCTGGAGAAGGTCCCAAGGGTTCGGCTGTTCGCCGATTAAAGTGGTACGTGAGCTGGGTTCAAAACGTCGTGAGACAGTTTGGTCCCTATCTGCCGTGATTGTAGGAGAATTGAGAGGATTTGACCTTAGTACGAGAGGACCGGGTTGAACACACCTCCGGTGGACCTGTTGTGGCGCCAGCCGCAGTGCAGGGTAGCTATGTGTGGACGGGATAACCGCTGAAGGCATCTAAGCGGGAAACCCACCTCAAAACAATTTCTCCCTTGAGAACCGAGGAAGACGACCTCGTTGATAGGCCGGGTGTGGAAGCTCCAGCAATGGGCGCAGCTTACCGGTACTAATCGTTCGAACGGCTTGAATCGCTCTCATTATCAGTGTCCACATCGGATACGATCCAAAATCTTGTGCTTCATTCTTCTGTCTTTCGCCGGCCTGGTGGCTTTGGCGGGGCGTCCATACCCGATCCCATCTCGAACTCGGCCGTAAATCACCCCAGCGCCAATGGTACTTCGTCTTAAGACGCGGAAGAGTAGGTCGCTGCCAGGCCTGCGAAAGACAGATCGATATCCCTTCATTCAACGGTTCTTCAAAACCCGCCGACTCAGAAATGAGCGGCGGGTTTTGTGTTTTGGAGGGTATTGCTGCAATTGTATATTGTGATAATATACAGAGATGATTGATTGGGGTCTCGTCACAGGCTTTGACTGGGATACCGGAAATGCACGCAAAAATGCCGACAAGCATGACGTGAGTCAGGCTGAAGCTGAGCAGATTTTTTTTAACGAGCCTCTGCTGGCTGTGCCGGATGAAAAGCATAGCGGTAGCGAAAGACGGATTCATGCTCTGGGGCGAACGGACAATGGCCGGCTTTTGCATATAACTTTCACCGTGCGGGAACGGGGAACAAAAATCCGTGTCATCTCCGCCCGCGACATGAGCCGCAAGGAGCGGACGCATTATGACCAGCAAGGTTAAGCACTTCGCCTCGGAAGCCGAGGAGCGCGCGTTCTGGGAATCAACCGATTCCGCTGACCTTGTGGATTGGAACAAGGCGGAGCGAGTCCGCTTGCCGAATCTCAAGCCGTCTTCAACGGCAATCTCATTGCGGCTTCCAAATAGCCTGCTGGAGCGCATCAAGATCGCCGCCAACAAGCGCGACGTTCCCTATCAGTCGCTCATCAAGACATGGCTGGCCGAAAAGCTTGAAGTGTCAAAAAAATAATTCCTCACCGCATGCTCAGCAATGAGCGGCGGGTTTTGTGTTTCAGTTCATGCGTTGAGGCGCGCCGTCCCGGCTGGAAATGCGGTTTGTCAGAATCGCATGGAGACGTGGAAAATGAAGCGCCAGGCTGCCCTCGTCGATATGCCAGTGGTCACCATCCAAGGGCATGGTCTCAAAATCTTTCACTCTTTGCGTTATGGCGGCCGCATCCCAGTCAGCGCCGCTCTGCTCTGCGGCACGGAGCATGTCGGACGGAGCCGTTGCGAGTTCATGCAACTCCAGCCCCTTGCGCGTGACGACGTTCAGCCACACCATGATGACTTCAGGGTCTTTGAGAACGCCGTCAAAAGCGTCTGGCCCTGCGGAAATCAAGCTGTTCTGAAATCCCGAAAACTGCCGGCGGCTTGGCTCGGGTGCGATCAGATGAAACATCGCCCAATAATCCCAGTGATTGAGCTGACGTTTGAGATCAAACAGCTTGACGGCAAAGCGGACGACCTGCGCCGTCTCCATCTGGGCAAGCATTGACGAAAGAACATTGTAGTATCGTGCGGGCGTACTGCTTGCGTAATCGCAGCGGCTCATAATGTACCAAAACACCGAATCTTCGATCGGGCTGGAAAGATCAACAAGAGGATCGGCGGAGGAGTCAACTCCGTGGGGATCGAGAATCCGCATCACCCAGTCACGCAACCTGCTCATGTGTCCGTCGTGGCGAAAAGCGCTTTGACACGGTAAAACTTACTGCCTGTCTCGCCGCCTGACCATAGTTTTCAAATGCCGGGACAGGCAGCCATCCCCCTCACCGCATATTCCCCGTATGCCCCAGGGAATAGCGGCCGGGCTGGGGCCAGACGGTGAGGCCGTGGGGTTCGCCGCCGACGGGAATTTTTACGACAGCACCCGTTTCGGTGTTGAAGCAATAGACCACATTGTCGAAGCGGCCGGAGAGCCAGAGCTGCTTGCCATCGGCGCTGATGTTGCCCATGTCCGGGCTGCCGCCGCCGGGGATGGGCCAGGTGGCGACGACGCGCCGGGTGGCGAAATCGATGACGCTCACGCTGCCCTTGCCATGGGGGCCGCCGGGCATGCGGTCTGATCCGCGATTGGAGACGAAAAGCTTGGTGCCGTTGCGGCTCACTGCCAGGCCATGGGCGCCGAGGCCGGTGGCGATGAAGCCCACCTCTTTGAAATCCGCGCCATCGATCAGGAACACGCCGCCGTTCATCATGTCGGCGACATAGAACACCGAACCATCGGGCGACAGCCTTATATCCTGCGGCATGCCGGGCTTTGACAGCTTGAGCATGCCGACAACTCTGTTTTGCCTGAGGTCGATCTTCACCAATCCGCTGCCGCGAAACTCGCAGGTGAAAATGGCGAAGCTCCCGTCAGCTGCGAAATCGGCGTGGTTGATCCCCGCGCAATCCGGCGTCTCGATGACGTGCTTGAGCGCCATCGTCTGCGGATCGCGGAACTCCAGCCGCTTCAGGCTTTCATCGACGACGATGGCCTCCGAGCCATCGGGCAGAAAGTAAAGATTATAGGGATCGTTCACCGGCACGGCCTTGCCGGGCTTGCCCGTCAGGGGATCAATCGGCGTGAGGCTGCCGCGCGATGTGGCGGTGGCATTGTTGGCCACCCACAGGGTCTTCAAATCCCAGGCGGGAATGATGTGCTGCGGCCCCAAACCGGTTTTGAAATGATCGACCACCTTCAGCGTGGCGGGATCGATGACGCTGACGCTGTTGGACGCATGATTGGGCACATAGACGCGGGGCAGCGCATCCTGCACGGCGGGCGAGAGACGGTCCGCCCCGGTTTCGCTGTAGATATTGAGCGGCGCGCCATGGGCGGCGGAGAGTGTGAAAGCCGCCGCCACGCAGAAAGCCGCGGCGCGAAGAATGGAAAAAGCCATGGACGCAAAACCCTGATATGCCGGGCCAGAGTTTCATAAAAGGGTTACGGAAACCCGACAGGGCGCGGATGGATTTTTGATCTTCCGCTGCGGCACGCCTCCGCCCTATAGTGCCCATGGGCTGCAACAACCCGATGGGGGCGACAATGCATAAATATCTCTCGCAATATTGGTGGGTGTTCCTGCTGCGCGGCGTGCTGGCCGTGATTTTCGGCATTCTCACCTTCGCCATGCCGCATATCGCGCTGGCCTCGCTGGTGATCGTGTGGGGCGCCTACGCCTTCGTCGACGGCATCTTCGCGCTGTGGAGCGCCATTGCCGGAACGACGCATGGCGATGACCGCTGGCTGGTGGGCCTTCAGGGCGTGGTCGGCATCATCGCCGGTATTATCACGCTGGTCATGCCGGCCATCACGGCCATCGGGTTGCTGATCGCCATTGCGGCGTGGATCCTCGTGGTGGGCGTTCTGCAACTGGTGGCGGCCATCAAGCTCAGGAAGGAAATCGAGGGCGAGTTCTGGCTGGGGCTGTCGGGCGTGATCTCGATTCTCTTCGCCTTCTTCCTGATCGCCAGGCCCGACCAGGGCGCCTTGGCGCTGATCTGGACCATCGGCATCTATGCGGTGATCTTCGGCGTGGCGCTGATCGCCTTCGCCTTCCGCATCAAGAGCAAGGGCAGCGCAGCGGCGAAGGCGTAACGCCAGTTCTCAATTGCCAAACATCGTCACCCCCGCGCAGGCGGGGACCCCGCTTCGTGCGATGAATTGCGCAGAAAAGAAGCGGGATTCCCGCCGTCGCGGGAATGACGGGATGTGGGATTGAGCGCGGCGGGACACCCAGTGCCCTAACCCTTCCGCTTCGTTCCGGCGATGAGGGTGATGAGTTCGAACATCATCACCATCGCCACCTGCGCGGTGATCTGGTTGGGACTGTCCTTGGTGGGCATGAGGCACACGACATCGCCGCCGATGATGTTGAGGCCCATCAGCCCCTGCAGCAGGCGCGTTGCCTCGCGGATGGAAAAACCGCCGAAGCCGGGCTCCAGATTGGAGACACCGGGCGCCACCGACGGATCAAGCGAATCGAGATCGAAGGTGATGTAGGCCGGGCCATCGCCCACCCGCTGGCGGATGATCTCGAGGGCCCCCTTGATGCCGATCTCCTCGAACTCCTGCATGGTGATGACGCGGTAGCCCAGCGCGCGGCTGGAGCCGCCGACGCCGCCCGCGTGAATGGCGCCCGCCGGATGGCCGCGCATACCGATCTGCACGCTGCGCGCCGCATCAACCGCATCTTCCTTCACCGTATAGGCGGCCCAATGGGCGGCGGAGCGTTTAGCCCCCAGCCAGTGGGGCATGTTGTCGTAAGAGTCGGTATGGGCATCGAAGTGGATGAGCGCCACCGGCTTTCCATCCGCGGTCTTGCGCCCCGGCCCGGCAATCGCCTTGATGATGGGGCCGGTGATCGAATGGTCGCCGCCGATCGAGACAGGCCGTGTGCCCGACGCATCGAGCCTTGCGAAAAAATCCTCGATGTCGCGCACGCAGGCTTCATTGTTCATGGCTTCGGGCAGCGGCACATCGCCCAGATCATGGATGCGCGCCACATCCCACGGCGCGAAGCCGTGCACGAAATGGCTGCGGCGGTAGAAGCCCGACTGATGGCGCACGGCGCGCGGCCCCAGATGCTGGTCGCGCTCCGTCGAGCCATTGCCGGAGGAATGCGGCACGCCCACCAGCGCGATATCGGCTTGAGCCGGATCTTCGTTCCACGGGCAGCGGAAGAAGGCGGGAATGCCCCACCAGTACCAGCTCTCGGAGCTTTTCTTCGCGGCCTGCAACTCGTCTTCGGTCATGGCGATCTCCCTGTTGCGGGCAGATTAGACGGCGCGCGACAGGAGCCGCAACCTCCTCTAGTCTTGCGCCATGACAACGCATCATTTTTCCCCCACCCGCTTCTTCAACACCATCGGCAGCCACGCGCCGGAACTGACCGTTGCCGATGGCGACACGGTGATTGCCGCGACGCTCGACGCCCATGGCTTCGACGCCCAAGACGAACGCCCGGCGCGCAATCCCAATCCGATGAGCGGGCCGATCTTCGTGAAGGGCGCGGAACCGGGCGATGCGCTGTCGGTGTTGATCGAGAAGATCGCCATGGTCAGGCCCACCGGCTGGACGATGCAGGGGCTGGCCGCCAATGTGGTCGATCCCAAGATGGTGCCGCATCTGCCGCCGCGCGAAAAGGTGGACTGGATCATCGACACCAACAGCGGCTCCTGCCGCCTGAAAGAACCGGGCGCGCATCAGCTGCCCGAAATTCCCATCAAGCCGATGATTGGCTGTCTGGGCGTGGCGCCTTCGGGCGGCGAGGCGATCACCACGTCAAGCTCTGGCCCTTATGGCGGCAACATGGATTACCGCCGCATCGCCGAGGGAACGGAAATTCTCTTTCCCGTCTCCGCGCCCGGCGCGCTGTTCTTTCTCGGTGACGTTCACGCGGCGCAGGGCGATGGCGAGATCGCCGGCACCGGCATCGAAACGGCGGCGGAGGTGCGCGTGACGCTGAAGGTGGTGAAGGGCAAGACGCTGCTGTGGCCGAGAGGCTTCACGGCGGAGGACGTCTTCACCATCGGCAACGCCCGCCCGCTCGACCAAGCGCTGCAGCATGCCACCAGCGAAATGCTCCGTGTGCTGACGGATGATTATGGTATGACGGCCATCGCCGCCAGCCATCTGATGGGGCAGGCGGTGCGCTATGATGTGGCCAATGTCTTCAACCCCGCCTATTCGGTGGCCTGCCGCATCGGCAAGCGCTGGCTGAACGCCTAAAGCCTTTGCCGGAGCGCGATGAGGGCCAGCGCCGCGGCAAGGCCTGCGGCGATCATGCCGAAGGCGGCACCAATGCCGAAACTGCCCGCCACGAGGCCGAACACCGTGGGGGCCAGCACGCGCGGCGCGCCCGCCACCATCGACACGAAGCTGATGCCCGCCGCGCGGTTGGCAGGCACGAAGGCCGAGGCCAGCGCGAAGACACAAGGGATCAGCACCGCCGTGCCAAGCCCGACGCTTGCAAAGGCTACGACGCTCACCGTGAATCCCGGAGACAGTGCCAGAACCGCGAAGCCGGCAATCGCCACGATGAGCGACACCGCCATCAGCGGAATGTCGCCGAACCGTGCGCGCAGTCGATCGGCGGGAAAACGCAGCACGGCATTGCACAGGCCGAAGAAGGCAGCGCCCAGCCCGGCGATGGCGGCGAGCCTCGGATCGAGCTGGTTGAGAAATTCCGCCGACCACAGCGTCGCCGCCGTTTCGCCCGCGATGATGAGGCCCGCGGCGACACCCAGAAACACCAGCGGCAGCTTGTTGGGGATGGCCGAGATGCGCGCCGCGTGGCCGATGGCGATGGGCCGCGCGGTGATAGCCCGCCGCACCATCGCCCATGCCGCGCCGAATACCAGGAGCACCATCAGCGCCGTGGCCCAGGTGCCGATCAGCGTCGAAAGAAAACTGGCGGCGATGGCCGACATCGCAAGCGCCACCGAGACACTGCCGTGGAAGGCCGTGAAGATCGGCCGCTTCAAGTCGTATTCAATCGACGCACCCTCGGCATTCATGAAGAGATCGGTCGAGCCCGAGACAAGGCCCAGCACCACATAGGCCGCCATGAACACCCACCACGAGGGCGCGGTGAGGATCAGCGCCGTGAAAAGTGCTGTTGCGGGCAGCACCGTGAGCAGCACCTGCCGGTGGCTGGCGTGCCGGGCGATCATCCCGCCCGACGACATGGCGATGACCGTCAGCAGCGACCATCCAGTGATGGCGAGGCCAAGATCGGTGGCCGAAACACCGGCGCGCGCGGTGACGGTGGGCATCGACCCCGCCAGCGCCCCCATTGCGGTGCCAAAGGCGGCAAACACCGCCATAATGGCGGCGCGGGGGCTGATGAATTTGGCGGAAAAGGCCATGGCCGGGCGGCTTTTAGCCGTGCAGCCGGGGCGTCGCAATCACTGGCGCGGGGCGGTTCCGGAAATCGTCACGAAAGTGCAAAAATCGGTCATTTGGGGGTTCACAAAGGGAAAACCCGTTGCTACATACCCCTCGCGTTCATGACGCGGGATGGAGCAGCCCGGTAGCTCGTCAGGCTCATAACCTGAAGGTCGTCAGTTCAAATCTGGCTCCCGCAACCAACTTTACTTGCGATAACCCCGCCCTCCAAGGCGGGGTTTTTCGTTTGTGCGGAAATCACAGGGTTCCAGCAAGCCGGTGACTGCGTCATTTCCGCCCTCCGCCACGCGCCTGTTTGGCTGCGCCTGGCGGGCAGAAGGCTGCATGCAGTGTCCCCACAACGGTCAAAACCTCGGGCCGGACAATGGAATAATAAACGGTCGTACCCTCGCGCCGCGCCTCGACAAGCCCGTCCGCCCTTAGCCGCATGAGCTGCTGAGACATAGCCACCTGACCGACATCAAGTTCCTCGCGCAGTTCCGCGACTGATTTTTCGCCGTCCACAAGACAGCACAAAACCAGCAGCCGTTGCGGGTGCGAGAGGCTGCGCATCAACCCGGCGGCTGTCTTGGCAGCGGGAATCATCTCCATAACATTCATAGAGTTGAATTTATAATCTTTGAATGTTATATGCAAGAGCAGAGAGTCGGGAGGCTTTCGAAAACTGCGGGCAAAAAATTGCCCGGGGCGCTGCGGGCCAGGCCGCAAGACAAAATATACGAAAGAATCCAGCCGTCTGGCGGCGTGGATACAAAGGGAGGAAATGCCATGTCCCACATCGTTGCTCTCGGCGCAGGTCTCGGCGGCGTCATTATGGCCTACGAGATGAAAGCCAAACTTCGGCGTGAAGATCGACTAACCGTCGTCAACCTCGGTTCAACCTATTCTTTCGTCCCCTCCAATCCGTGGGTGGCCGTCGGCTGGAGAAAACCTGAAGACATCAGCGTTGACCTCACCCCGGTTTTGAAGGGGCGCGGCATCGAGCTGCGCCCGGAAGGAGCGGAGCGCGTCGAGCCGGGCTCGAACCGCGTGCGGCTCAACGGGGGAGACATTCTTGATTACGACTATCTGATCATCGCGACCGGACCGGACCTCGCTTTCGACGAAGTGCCGGGGCTCGGACCAGAGGCGCACACCCAATCGGTCTGCCAGACCAGCCATGCCGTACAAGCGAAGGCCGCGTTCGACAAGCTCGTCAAAGCCCCTGGCCCGGTCGTCATCGGCGCCATTCAAGGCGCTTCCTGTTACGGCCCGGCCTATGAGTTTGCCTTTATCGTCGACACGGCGCTTCGCAACGCCCGCGTCCGCGACCGGGTGCCGATGACCTTCGTTACGCCGGAACCCTATATCGGCCATCTGGGACTCGATGGCGTTGGCGACACCAAGGGGCTGATCGAAAGCGCCATGCGCGAGCGCCACATCAAATGGATCACGAACGCGCGCACGGTGAAGGCCGATCCGGATAAGCTCTTTGTCGAAGAAGTGAACGACGACGGTTCGGTCAAGACGGCGCACGAATTGCCTTTTGCCTTCTCGATGCTTCTGCCGGCCTTCAGGGGCGTGTCAGCCGTCCATGGCATCGAAGGGCTTACCAATCCGCGCGGTTTCATCACGATCGACAAGTATCAGCGCAACCCGGCCTTCCCGAACGTCTTCGCGGTCGGCGTCTGCGTCGCCATTCCTCCGGTCGGCAAGACCCCGCTTGCTGTCGGGGTTCCGAAGACCGGTTTCATGATTGAGTTCATGGTGTCGGCCACGGCCGAGAACATCGCCGCGCTGCTGAAGGGCGAACAGCTGAAGGCGGTCGCGAGCTGGAATGCGGTCTGCCTCGCCGACTTCGGCGACGAGGGCATTGCTTTCGTCGCGCAGCCGCAGATTCCGCCGCGCAACGTGAACTGGTCCTCGCAGGGCAAATGGGTCCATGCCGCCAAGGTCGGCTTCGAGAAGTATTTCCTGCGCAAGATCCGGCAGGGCAAGGCGGAAACCTTCTACGAAAACCTCGTCCTCGACACGCTTGGCATCAAAAAACTCAAGGAAATCCATACTGAGACCGCCGTTTGACCGCGGCTTTGGCAAAAGAAGGAAGGAAAGAGAGAATGACAATCGATCGCGCTGTATTGATGTTCGCCGGCTTCATGGTTCTGCTGTCGCTCGCGCTTGGCTTTTACGTATCGCCCTGGTGGTATCTGCTGAACGCATTTGTCGGGCTGAATTTGATGCAGGCTTCTGTCACCGGCTTCTGCCCGGCAGCCATTGTCTTTCGCATGCTCGGCATCAAGGCGGGATGCGCCTTCAAATAGCCGATTGCGGCTGGGCGTTCCTCACATCCGTGCCCCAGCGCAGCAAGTCAAAGTTCCTGCCTGAAAGAGTTTGTTATCCATGCCTCGATCTGTCCCACGTTTCGCCGCCATCGCTATTGCAGCGCTGGCGGCGCTCGCTGCGCCGAAATCCTGGGCGGCGGAGTTCGTCGTACAACCCCTCACGATTCCCGAAACAAAGGCGGTCTTCGGTCAGGTCGAAAGCCGCATCGTCCTGCCGGCGCGGGCGCGCATCGGCGGCTCGATCCGCGAACTGCGCATCAGCCAGGGCGACGAGGTCAAGGAAGGCGACGTTATCGCCACGGTTGTCGATGACAAGCTGGCGCTTCAGCTCGCCGCCGCGGACGCCAGGATCGCGGCCCTCAATTCGCAGCTCGCCAACGCGCGCATCGAGCTTGAGCGCGCGCAGCAGCTCAGAAATTCTGGAGCGGTCTCCCAGGCAAGTCTCGACACCGCCCGGATGCAGTTCGAGGTTGCGACCAACCAGGTCGCCGCCGCCATCGCGGACAAGGCTGTCATCGAACAGAGCGCAAAGGAAGGCGACGTCCTTGCTCCGGCTGCGGGACGCATCCTGACCGTGCCGGTCACGCCCGGCTCAGTTGTTCTCGCGGGCGAGGAGATTGCCCGTATTGCGCCAGGTCCCTATTATTTGCGCCTGTCGCTGCCCGAGCGTCATGCCGCCGAAATCGTACAGGGCGCGCAAGTTCTTGTCGGCGAGCGCGGTCTGACCCAGTCAGCCAGCGAACCAGCCGCAGCCCATCAGGGAAAGATCGTCAAGGTTTATCCTGAAATCACTGACGGCCGGGTGATCGCAGATGTCGAAGCCGCCGGGGTTGGCGATTACTTCGTCAACGAGCGGACGCTGGTATCGATTCCGGTCGGCAAGCGCACGGTCCTTGCGGTTCCTGCCGATGCGATAAAGACGATCCATGGCATCGATTACGTAAGCGTTGCAACTGCCGGCGGCGCAATGGATGTTGCCGTCATCCTCGGCGAATCCGTCGAAGATGGCGGACAGCATTTGGTCGAAGTGCTGACAGGCTTGCATGCCGGCGACCGGGCGATACTGCCATGAAGCTCGGCATCGCCGGCGGCCTCACCCGCACTTTCATCACTTCGCCGCTCACTCCATTGTTCCTTCTTGCCGCGCTCGCGCTCGGGATGATCGCTCTTGTCACGCTGCCGCGCGAGGAGGAGCCCCAGATCTCGGTGCCGATGGTCGACATCCGCGTTACCGCCGATGGGCTGAAGGCCGAGGATGCGGTCAAGCTGGTCACCGAACCGCTCGAAACAATCGTCAAGAGCATCGACGGCGTTGAACACATCTATTCCCAGACCGAGGATGACGGGACTCTTGTTACGGCGCGCTTCAAAGTCGGCACCGACTTCGATGCGGCTGTTCTGCGCGTCCATGAAAAAATCCGCGCCAATATGGACCGCATTCCCGTCGGCATCCCCGAACCGCTGATCGTCGGACGCGGAATTGACGATGTGGCGATCGTCGTCGTAACGCTGCGGCCGACGCCGGAGACGGCGTCACGCTGGACGGCGAACGGGCTGACGCGGCTGGCGCGCGAACTTCAGGTCGAAGTGTCGAAGCTGCCCGACATCGGGCTCACCTATATCGTCGGAGAGCAGCCAGAGCAGTTTCGCGTCGAGCCTGATCCCGAAAAGCTCTCCCTTTACGGCATTACCCTGCAACAGCTTGCGGCGAAGATCGAAGGGGCCAATCGGTCGTTCCACATCGGCACCGTGCGCGAGGATACGCAGCAGCGCGCCATCGTGGCTGGCCAGACGCTTCAGGCGTTGCCTGAAATTGGCAATATCCTGCTGACCGCCCGCGACGGGCGCCCCGTCTACGTCCGCGATGTCGCCAAGGTCGTGCTCGCGACCGCTCAGGCAGAGAACCGCGTCACTGATATCCGCAAAACAGCGGATGGGCTTGATCGGGCACCGGCGGTGTCGCTCGCAATCGCCAAACGTCCTGGCACGAATGCCGTGGTCATCGCGGACGAGATCGTGCATCGCCTCGAACAGGTCCGGGGCCAGATTTTTCCGGCCGACGTCGAGATGACCGTCACCCGCGATTACGGCGAAACCGCCAACGAGAAGGCAAATGAACTGCTGTTCCACCTCGGCCTGGCGACGGTATCGATCGTGGTGCTCGTGGCCGTCGCCATCGGCTGGCGCGAGGCGCTCGTGGTGGCCGTCGTCATCCCGACGACGATTCTCCTCACCCTGTTTGCCTCATGGATCATGGGCTATACGCTTAACCGCGTCTCGCTGTTCGCGCTGATCTTTTCGATCGGCATCCTGGTCGATGACGCCATCGTCGTGATCGAGAATATTTCCCGCCATTGGGCCATGCACGACGGCAGATCGCGCGTTCAGGGCGCCATCGATGCGGTCGCGGAGGTCGGTAACCCGACGATCGTCGCCACGCTGACGGTGGTGGCGGCCCTGCTTCCCATGCTGTTCGTGTCGGGCATGATGGGCCCATATATGAGCCCGATACCGGCAAACGCTTCGGCGGCCATGCTGTTTTCCTTCTTCGTCGCAGTCGTGCTGACGCCATGGCTGATGATGAAGACCGGCGGTTCTCACGATGGCGGCGGCCACCAGGATGCGGGCGGCGGCCGCCTCGGCCGCCTCTATACCGCCGCCGCCCGGCCCATCCTGAAAAGCCGTGCGCGGGCGTGGACCTTCCTCTTCCTGGTCGGCGCCGCCACGCTCGCCTCCCTCAGCCTGTTCTATACTGAGCACGTTACCGTCAAGCTCTTGCCTTTCGACAACAAGGCCAATCTTCAGGTTGTGGTTGACCTGCCGAAAGGTGCTTCCGTAGAGGATACCGACCGGACCTTGCAGGCCATGGTCAATCGTCTCGGAGCGGTCCCGGAGGCCGTCTCGTTCCAAACCTATGCAGGCACTGCCGCGCCGTTCGATTTCAACGGACTGGTGCGCCACTACGGTTTGCGTTCGGGGCCCGAGCAAGGCGACATCGCGGTCAACCTGCTGGGCAAGAGTGACCGGGATCGGACGAGCCACGCCATCGCTCTCGACATCCGCGAGCGCCTGAAAGGCATGGAACTGCCCAAGGGATCCGTTGTGAAGGTGGTCGAGCCGCCCCCAGGGCCGCCCGTTCTCGGCACCCTGCTGGCCGAAGTCTACGGGCCTGACGCGGAAACCCGGCGCGCGGTGGCCGGAAAAGTGCGGCAGGCTTTTGAGAGCGTGCCCTTTATCGTCGATGTCGATGACAGCTACCACAATCAGCCGGAGCGGGTGCGCATCGCGATCGACCAGGACAATCTCGAATATTACCGGGTCGAGCAGCCGGATGTCTACGACACGCTGAGTTACCTCTATGGCGGCAAGACCGTCGGCTACTCGCACCGCGGCGGCGGACGGCAGCCCATCCCCATCCGCCTCGCGCTGCCCAAGTCGGATGCGGTGGTGGATGAACGCCTGCTGACCACGCCGGTTCCGGCCAATGCGCTGCCAGGCGGCCGCGGCGTGGTCGAACTGGGCGATGTGGTTTCCGTTTCGCGCGAACCGGCATCCTACCCGATCTACCGCCACAACGGCCGGGCGGCAGAGATGGTGATGGCCGAGCTTGCCGGTGCTTACGAAGCGCCGGTCTACGGCATGCTTGCGGTGGACGAAGCCATATCGAAGGCGGATTGGGGGAACCTCCCCAAGCCGGTGATATCGTTGCACGGTCAGCCTGAAGACGAGAGCCATCCGACGCTTCTCTGGGACGGCGAATGGGAGGTGACCTGGGTGACCTTCCGTGACATGGGCGCCGCCTTCATGGTGGCGATCCTGGGCATATACATCCTCGTCGTTGCCCAATTCGGTTCCTTCAAGCTGCCGCTTGTCATCCTCACCCCGATCCCGCTTACCTTCATCGGGATACTGGGCGGGCACTGGCTGTTTGGGGCGCCGTTCACGGCGACGTCGATGATCGGCTTCATCGCGCTCGCCGGCATTATCGTCCGCAACTCGATCCTGCTTGTCGATTTCGTTCGCCATGCCCGCAGCCCCGGCAAGCCTCTTTTGGACGTTCTGCTGGAAGCGGGCGCGATCAGGTTCAAGCCCATCCTGCTCACCGCCATAGCCGCCATGATCGGGGCCGCCGTCATCCTTACCGATCCCATCTTCCAAGGGCTTGCAATCTCGCTGCTCTTTGGACTCGCCTCATCCACTGCGCTGACGGTACTCGTCATCCCGGCGATCTACGTCGTGCTCAGAGGAGACAGCCGTCCCGATCCGCAGCCAGCCGAAACTTCGGAACCGGTCGGTGCAAGCGAAGCCTCAAGCTGAGACATGGAAGGCATCCCATGAACGGCAACGAACGGTGATGTTCCTGTGCCGCTGTCCGGAAGAGCAAGTTAAGATGGAGGCGCGCTCTCGCAAATAAAAAGGCCCGTGATCCGGCAAGGATCGCGGGCCTTATCCTTTTCGGGGCAGCTATTTCCGCGCTTTTTTAGCAGCGGATTTCTTCGCCTTCTTGGCGGCGGGCTTCTTCGCTTTTTTCGCGGCAGGCTTCTTGGCCTTCTTTGCCGGCTTCTTGCCCTTCAGCTTTTCCGCCGCCTTGTTCAGCTTCTCGCGGTCATTGCCGACCTTGTCGATGAGGTCGCGGGTCTGCTGCGCGGTGATGCCGTGCTTGCGGGCGAAATAGGCGACTTCATATTTCTCGCCCTTGGCGACCGTCCTGCGGTCGGATGCGCCGGTCTTCTTCTTGTTGTCAGCCATGATGGCCTCCCTTTCATCGATATGAGGAAACGCAAACGCTGAACTCACAAAACGGTTGGGCCTAGCGGCAGGTGGCGGGTGCGGGCACTCCTGCGAAGCGGTCATTGATCCAGCCGATGGCGGCGGGAACGCTGGCCTCCACCGATGTGCCATGCCCCTTCTGCTTGAGCATGATGTAATCGACCGGCACGCCATTGCGGCAGGTGTTGCGCACGAAAGTGGTGGTGACAGATGGCCTGACGATCCTGTCGATGGTGCCCTGCTGGATCAGCACCGGCATGGTGCGGGGAAGATCGAACAGCGAATTTTCCTGGATGGCCTGCCGCCAGCCTGGAACCTTTGAGGGATCGGCGGACAGGAAATCGCTGCCCAGCATCTGCTGTTCCTCGAGCGCCGAAATCAGTTCGGACGGACGGCTGACGCAATCCTTGTCGATGCGGGCGATGTCGGCGATGACGCCCGGCGATGCGATGGCCTGCATTGGCAGCCCGTATTTCGCCGACCATGAGCCGATGGCATAGCTGCCGATGATGCGGCCCGCCGTGGTGTCGAGATTCTTTTCCAGAAGCACCTCGAGATTGGTGGGCGCCGCCGTCGCCGCGACACCCACGGGCTGAAGTTCCGGCGCATAGCGGCGGGCGAGGATCGAGGCGAACAGCACGGCATGGGCGCCCTGCGAATAGCCCCACAGCGCATAGCGCCTGCCGCCGCCGACGCCGGGGATTTGCCTGGCCGCGCGCACCGAGTCGATCACCGCATAGGCCTGGCCCTTGCCGACCAGATAGCCCATCGGGCCAGCGGTGCCGAGGCCGGGATAATCGGTGGCGGTGATGATGTGCCCGGCGGTGATCAACTCATTGAGGCCCCAGACGGTGCCGAGCGGTTCATGCGCGAGCGAGGGCGCGCAGTGCCGCGCAATGCCGGTTGTCGGATGCGCCCATGCGACGATGGTGCGCGCCGCCGGATTGGGCGGCGCATAGTCAGGCAGCACCACAATGCCGGAGGAGATGGCAGGCCGCCCGCGGAAATCCCGCGTGGCATAGAGAATGCGCCAGCTCTTCGCCCGGAAGAAGGCCGGCATCGGCAGCTTTTCATAGCGGATCAGCGTGCCGGGCGGCCGTGCCGCTTCGCGCGGTGAAGATGTGTAAAAGCGTGGCAGATTGGCGTGCGGATCGGCCTGGGCTGGCACATCGTTGAACGCAACCAGCAGGGCCAGGCAGGTAAAGAGAGTGCGAAGGATGATCGATCTCCCGCTTTTCATCAGCGGCAGCTCGATGGCGCGGGCGAACCCGCAAAGCGGTCATTGATCCAGCCGACCGCTGCGGGAACGCTGGCATCGGCGGACGTGCCGTGGCCCTTTTGCTTGAGCGTCACATATTTGACCGGCACGCCGTTCCGGCAGGTGGTGCGCACGAAGGAGGTGGTGACGCCCGGAGACACGATCTGGTCGATGTCGCCCTGCTGGATGAGAGCGGGCATGTTCTTGCCCAGGCTGTAGAGCGAATTATCGGTGACCGCCTGCCGCCACCCCGGCGTGGTGGAGGGATCGGCGGAGAGGAAATCACCCTTGAGCGGCTGCTGCGCCTCGAAGGCCGCCATCATGCCGGAAAAATTATTGATGCAGTTCTGGTCGACGCCGCGCATGTAGCTGATGACGGTGGGGCTGGCGATCGCCTCGAGCGGCAAGCCGTATTTAACGGCCCATGATCCGATGGCGAAGCTGCTGATGATGCGGCCCGCCGTGGTGTCGAGCTTCTTGGCGAGCAGGCGCTCGAGATCGGTGGGAGGCGCTGTCGCGGCGACGCCGACGGGCTGAAGCTCCGGCGCATAGCCGCGCGCCAGCAGCGAGGCGAACAGCACGGCTTGCGCGCCTTGCGAATAGCCCCACAGCGCATAGCGGTTGCCGCCGCCGACGCCGGGGATCTGTTTCGCGGCGCGCACGGAATCGATGACCGCATAGGCCTGGCCCTTGCCGATGAGATAGCCCATCGGCCCCACCGTGCCCAAGCCCGGATAATCGGTGGCGGCGACGATGTGGCCCGAGGTGACGAAGGAATTGAGGGCCAACATGGTGCCGAGCGGCTGCTTGGTGAGCGACGGCGCGCATTGCCGCGCCACGCCGGTCGTCGGATGCGCCCAGGCGACGATGGTGCGCGCGGCGGGATTGGAGGACGCATAATCCGGCAGCACGACGAGACCGGAGGAAATGATCGGACGGCCCGCATAATCGCGCGTGGCATAGAGAATGCGCCAGCCCTTGGCGCGGAAGAAAGGCGGCGTGCCCAGTTTCTCGTAGCGGATGAGTGTGCCGGGCGGCAGCGCGGCCTGCGACGGGTCCACTGTATAGAAGCCCGTCCAGCTTGGACGCGCCTCCGCCTTGGCGGCGAAATGGAAGAGCAGGGCGAGCGCCAGGAGGCCGCATAAGATGCGCCACACCGTCAGTTCCGGCAGGAGGGTCTTATGCCTTTCCATATTCTTGTCAGCGTGCACGTTTGGGTGAGTCCTTGACTTTGCGGCACAATGGCAAAGCGCAGGCAGCCCCGCAACTGTGAATTGCTTAACGGCGATAGGCTGATACGCGCGCAAGCACGTCGCGCAACGGCTCTTGAGTCCAGGCCTGCGAGAGAAAATCCACGTGTTTGATGTCTTCGGGCACTTCGGCGAAGGCGATGGCGGGCGCTTTCAACTTTTGCGGAATGTCTGTCGTAAATGGAAACCCGCGCGCCGCGAACCTTCCCATCAACCCCGTGTTCCAGCGCGCCGAGGATTTGCCATAGGCGCTGAACACAAAGGCATGGGCGTGGCGCTCGGCAATGAAGGCATCGAATTTTTCGGTGTCGCCGTAAAGCGCGTCCATGAGGATCAAGCCGCTGATGCGTTGGTTCGCGCCGCCGGCTTTGAGAATCCATGCGGCGGGAAAATAGCCGCCGGAATAGGCCACGAGAATGACGGGCAGGCGATCGAAATCTTCGCCCCTCGCCTCCTGCCCGTGCAGCTTTGCAAGCGCCGAGCCTGCCTCTTTCAAATATTGCCGGAAATATCCGGCGCGCCAGAAATTGCCGGGGCTTGAATCGCGCGCGTCATGGGCGAGCTGTGGCGCAACGAGCGCGGCATTGAGGCCCGAGTCCGCAAGCTGTTGCGGCACCTGCTGGCGGTCCACCACATCACGCTGGAGGATCGCCTCATTGCCGTGCAGGAACACCATGAGCGCGGCGGGCTTCGCGAGATCGAAGCCCTTGGGGAGATAGAGCAGCGAACGCCTGTCGCTGTAGGTTTCATCCTGCCACAGGACACCGCCGCGCGGCGACACATGGCCCGGCCTTTTGCCATCGACCAGCGTGATGAACGGCTCATTCGTATCGGGGTTCACGCCGTCATAGGGAAAGGCGGAATGGCGCAGTTCGCGGATCACCATGGCGTCACGGGTGAGTTTCCTGAACCGGCTGCGGGCCAGGGCACGGCCCAAGGGCGTTGCCGCTGCCAGGGCCGCTGCCATCACTCCCAGAAATCGGCGGCGCATCTAGCTGCTCCGGACGGATGTGTTGCCTTTCAATACCGCGAAGAAACAGGGAATGGCGAGGAGATAAAAGAAGGCGCTGGCCTGCAGCACGGAGCCCAGGCCAAAGGCGGTGGCGATGACCGGCACCGCCGCGGCCCCGATCACCGAGGCGCAGCCATTGATGCCCCACGCCCACAGGAACATCGAATCCTTGCCCAGTCGTCCGAGCGACGTCATGGCGGTGGCCATCGGGAAGCCCATCAGGAAGGCGAGCGGGGCGACCAGCGCCACGCTGAGCGCAAGGCGTGCGAGATAATCAAAGCCGCCAATCCAGTCGAGCAGCGGATCGATGAACAGGCTGGCAGCGATCAGCAGCACCACGACGGCCGCCAGCACACGCGGCAGCACCCGCCTGGCATTGGGCAGGAAACGCTCCGACACGAAGCTGCCGAAGCCGGAAAACACGAGGATGCCACTGAGCAGGATCGTCGCCGAGACGGTGGGATTGGCAAGCGCCAGCACGAATTTGGCGATGAGTCCCACCTCCACCATGATGAAGCCGGCGCCAAGGCAGAAGAAATAGACGATGGTGCCGCCTTTTCCCTGCGTGCGCGAGATGAGGCTGCGCCAGCCGAACACGGCGGGCAGCAGCACCAGCACGGTGGCCAGCGCCGCCGCGATGCCGAGCGTAGCCCAGACGAGGATATAGCCCCAGTCGTCCTGGAAGAGATCGAGCCGGTCGGTGGTGCGCGACAGGTCGGAGGGCTTCACATAGGCCGCGAAATAGGGGCGGTCATTGGTGAGGGGGCGGATGTCGAAGACATAGCGTTTGGCAATGCCGTCGATGTTGCCCGCTACCATGGCATGCCAGACGAGGCGGCCAAGAGCTGTCGAGGGCAGCACCTGCGGCGCATCGCCATTATCGCCAAGAGGGGCCAGCACATCGCCATCGCCGTTCGATGACGTATCGGCCTGATCGCCATTGCCGAAAATCTGCTGCTCGTAGTCGTTGAGAAGTTTGTCCGTACCCTGATCATCGAAGGGGATGCCGGGATAATAGACATTGTCGAAGGAAAGCGACGCCGTGAAATCCTTGAGCTTGGCGATTTCGTCCGCCGTGAAGCCGCCCTTCTTGTAGAGGACGGTGGTGGTGGAGAGATAGCTCGACACCACATAGAAGCTGTTGGGGCGGAGCGCCTCCGACACGTCATCCGCCGCCTCCCACATGGTGCGGTAAAGCTTCAGCACCGATTTGGGCGGGTCTTCCTTGTTCCACAGCGTGACGGAGAGAATGCCGCCGTCTTTCAGTGCCGCCATGTAGCTGGCCATCGCCTCGCGCGTGTAGGCATATTTTTCGGTGATGGCGAAGCCGCCGGGCAGCGACAGTCCGGCGCTGTCGCCAAGGCTCAGGTCAACGACATCGAAACGCTCCGCCGTGTTGGCGAGCCACAGCCGGCCTTCCTGGTTGACGACGGTGAGCTTCGGATTCTTCAGCAGATCGCCGGTGAAATCGGCAATGGGCTTTGACGCGAAGGCCTTGAGCACCTCCGGGTTGGCTTCCGCCGCCGTGACGTGGGTGGAACCGGCGCGGAGCGCCACCACGGCGGGAATGCCGCCTGAAAGCTGTGCCACGAAGGTGTCGGGCTGCTGCTTCAGCACATAAGGATAGTACATCGGCAAATAACGGAAATAGGCGGTCTGCGCATCGGGCAGGTTGCGGATGATGCCGGTGGGGCCTTCGCCGTCATTGTAGAGAGCGAGATAGGCGTTGGCCGGCTCTTCCGGCAGGTTGAAGGCGGCGTTGTCGGAAAGGCCCGGCGCGAAATGAAGATAGGAGCTTGAATAGACCTCGAGATCGCCGAAGGGTGACAGGCTGCGGTAGACGTGCTGCGCATCCGGGAACTTCCGCGCATAGGCGACGCCCTTGTAGTCCGAGACGGCAAGCGTGGTGAGGCCGAGGGAGGGAGCGGCGAGATGCGCGCCGAAGGCGATCATCGCGGCGATCACGAAGCTGACGAGGCCGGTGCGATTGCCCATGGCCCCGAACCACAGAAGCCCGCCCAGCGCCCAGAGCGCCAGGGGCGCCAAGATCATGTCGGCGGGGGCCAGCACATACATGGCCCCCAGCATGGCAAGGCCACTGAGCCCTGAGCCCGCGAGATCGGCGAAATAGACGCGCGCGAAGGTTTCCCGCGCCCGGAGGAATACAGCACCCAGAAAGAACGCGCCCGCCAGGAAGGGCAGGAAATAGAGCAGGAAGTTCGCCGCCAGCCGCCACTTCTGCGCCGGGTCGGAGATCAGGAAGATGGCGTTGAAGGGAATCTGCTGCGCCGTGAGATTGGCAAAGGCCGCCAGCGGCCCGAACAGCATGAGGCTTGCCGCTGCGGTGCCGCTCCAGTTCCGTTCAAAGAAGCGGGTGCCGATGCACATGACGGCGCTGGCGAGGCCAAAGCCGAACATGGCGAGACTGATGACCAGCGAGCCGAAATGCACCCAGCTTCCGGCTGCGAAGACGCGCATGACGGCGATCTGCAGCGCGATGACGGCGCCGGCGGTGAGGGCGACAGGCAGATAGGCGGAGCGCGGCAGGGCGCCAGTATCCGGCGTCATGCTGACCTTTCAACCGCCGTTGTGGGTGCCCTTGATAACATCGCCCTCAAGCTTCGTGAACGGGACAAAAGGCACCACGCGGCCATTATAGATATCGGAGCGCGCCACGGTGAACTGGCCGTCGGCGCCTTGCGTCTTGGTGACCTTGAGCACGTGCTGCGCGCCGGGCGGGCCGACCGGGATCACCATGATGCCATCGGGCTTCAACTGCTTGAGGAGCGGCGGCGGCACATGGTCGATGCCGCAGGTGACGATGATGCGGTCGAAGGGGCCGGCTTCTTCCCAGCCATAATAGCCATCGGCATTCTTGGTGCTGATCGCCTTGAACTCGTTGTAACCCTCGCTGATCAACTGGTCGTAGACGCCGCGCGTGCGTTCGGCGAGCGGCTTGATGATCTCGATGGTATGGACCTGATCGGTGAGGTGCGAGAGATAGGCCGACTGGTAGCCCGAGCCCGTGCCCACTTCGAGAACCTTGTGGCCCTGCTGCACGTCGATGGTCGTCGTCATGCGGCCGACCAGATGCGGGCCTGAAATGGTGACGCCATAGCCGATGTCGAGGAAGGCATTGTCATAGGCGCGGGGCAGGTTGGGCCTGGTCACGAAGCGCTCGCGCGGCGTGAGCAGGAAGGCGCGCTTGTTGCGGTCGTCGCGCACGTCCTTGTTGGCGACCAGAACCTCGTAGCGCTGCCAGCGCTTGAGGAGGTAGGCCGGGTCTTCACCGCGCTGCTTCGCCATCCAGTCCACGAAAGCCTTGCCGTCGGTCATCGGCGGCGCCATGTCGAAGGTGAAGGGCGTGGGCACCGCGGAAAGGGCAGGCCGGACCGCCAGCGCCGACAGGGCCAGAGCCGCGCCGCCCCGCAGAAAATCGCGTCGAATCATGGTTTTCATCCCCGGCAAATCTGTTGGCCCGTTCCCTGCATTCTGACACGGATTGCCGTCAAGTTACAAAGGCGCAAGTGACGGCGTCACAACTTTTGGGCCTCTGTTGATGAGCCGTTGCCAGCCGCGGTCCAATTGGAAATGTGCGGGATCATAAAATTTTACTTTGGGGCAGTTCCGGGCTTGTGCATCAGGCTGCTCTTGGTTACGGGTTGTTCATGCGAAAAGCCCGCACGCGCATTGACATGGCCCGCCGACAGCAACTGATTGAAGCCGCCTACCAGACATTCCTCGAGCATGGCATTAACGGCATGACGATGGCCCGCATCGGCGAACGCGCCGGCATGTCGCATGGCATCGTGAATTACTATTTCAAGACAAAGACGGAATTGCTGAGCGCCGTGATCCGCAAGGCGAATGCGCTTATTTTGCAGGAAACCAGCGGCAGGCTGCGCGGCCTCGATGATCCGCGCGCCCGCATCAGCGCGGTGATCAACGCCTTCTTCGCCTCGCATTTCTTCACCCGAGAGGTAGCCCGCGCCTGGGTGAGCTATTATGCGTCCATCGCACTGGTGGCGGAGTTCGAGCGCATGCAGGCGATGATGGACCGCCGGCTGACGTCCAATCTCTGCCACGCGCTCCGGCAGCTCATTCCGCCGGAGCGGGTGAAGCCCGCGGCCTTCTGCATTCACATGATGATCGACGGCACATGGCTTCATCATGCCCGCACCAGTGAAAAACTGGACGGCCATTCCGTGGTGTCGAATATCGAGGATTACGTCGACATGCTGGTGGCGCAGCGCGCTTAAGGCGCGTCGAGCCAATCACGCGGGGCCCCGGCTTCGGGGCGGAAATAGCAGATGATGCGTGGAAGCGTGCGGCTGCTGTCACGCCATGGCGCGACGCCATGCAGTGCCAGGCGGTGGACGAGATAGGCCTCGCCGGGCTGCGCGGAAACAACCACGCGGGGGCAGATGTCGAAGGCCTTGCGCCGCGCGTCCTGATAAATCTCCGTCAGATCGATGGCGGGCCACTGTTCTGTTGGCACCTGTCCGAGCGCGCGGCGGAAGGCATCGCGCATGATCCTATGCGAGCCCTCCCACACGGTGAGTGGTGATGAGTGTTCATCCGATGCAGTGAGCGGAACGCCCAGCAGGAAGCTGTGATGCTCGCGCAGGAAACGCCGCCGGTCCGGGCCTTCGGCGTGCAGCCCGTCGACATGCGCGGAATCGCGTGTCACCCGGTAGCGCGCCGCCTGTGCGGATTCATGTGCATCGGGTCTCGGATAGCCGGGATAGCAGATCGACACCTGCGCGCGCTCAAGCGCAATCGACGGAAAACCCAGATCGCCGCGGATGAACGCCATCGCGGCACCGTCAAGCGGCGGGCCACCGGCAATCGCGCCCCGGCCATCATTGGGCAGCGCGTGAACGCCGACGAACCACGTGCCGTCGCAGCGCATCCAGTCCGCATGGGTGGGATCATCCGCCGTCGCGCTTGCCACAGGGAGTGCCTGTTCCGCCCAGCGCGCAACGGACGCTTCCGCCGGGAATTTGATCCAGCCGCGCGCAAAGAAATCGTCCATCACCCGAGATGGGATTTGAGGAAGGCGAGCAGCCGCCCCCAGGCGAGCTCGGCGGATTTCCGCTCATGCACGTCACGCTGTTCGTTGAAGAAGGCGTGGTCGGCATCATAGCGGAAGAACTCATAAGGCTTTCCCGCAGCCTTCAGCCCCGCCTCGAAGGCGTTGACGGCGTCGGGCGTGACATAATCATCCTTGTTGGCGAACTGGCCCTGCAGCGGAATCCTGATGTCCTTCGGCCCCGCCACTTCGGCGGGCGGCAGGCCATAAAAGGCGGCAGCCGCCGTGAGGCCCGGCACCCGTGCCGCCGCGATCACCGTGACGGCGCCGCCCATGCAGAAGCCGGTGATCCCCACTTTCGCACCTGTGCGGGCGAGATATTGAACAGCGCCCCGCACCGTCTGGTCGGTGGCGTCGATGAAGTTGAGCGACTGCATTTCGCGATTGGCGGCCTCCGCATCGTGATAGGGGATGACGGTGCCGGAATAGAGATCGGGGGCGAGCGCTTCATAGCCCGACAGCGCCAACCGGTCGCAGACACCGCGAATCTGGTCCTGCAGGCCCCACCATTCCTGGATCACGACGACGCCGGGGCTGTTCGCCTTCGACGCCTTGGCGAGATAGCCTTCCGCGTCCTTGCCGTCCGGACGTTTGAAACTGATGCGTGTGCCCATGGGAGTATCCTTTCAGCTTTTTGAGAAGAGAACGCGGCGGAGATGCGCGAGAATGAACGCCTGCCCGCGGAGGCCGGTTTCGCGCGATGCCTTTTGCGCCGATTGCGTATACCATTGCTTGTCCGATGCGTGCGCCATGTCCACCGCTTCGGGGCACATGGCCATCATCAGCGATGTTTCGCCCTCGCCCGCATGGTCGAAGGGATAGGCCCCCAAGCCTTCATCTCCGAGCAGCGGATGGATGCGGATCCAGTTGAAGGGATTGTCGCCCGCCGCGTGCTGCCCGTAATAATCATTCATGTTGGCGTTGCCCCACCAGCCTTCGCCGCGCGTCTTTTCGAGGAAGGCGAAGATCGCCTGCCGCGCGCCTGACTTGAAGGCGAGATCGGTGGGCATGCCGGCGGTGAAATTTTCCGTCTGGTGATGGATGAAGCCGTGAATGTTGCGGAAGCCGACGCGCAGCAGCGAGGTGAAGAGCTGGCGCGCGAAGGGCGTGAGCGCATCGCCATCGACCTGAAGGGAGCCGTTGCCCTCCGGCGGCTCGACCGCATAGCTCGCCGCGCCATAATAGAAGGCGGGCAGGATGACGATATTGCCTTCCGTCTCGATCAGTTCCAGAGCCTTGATGACGGCCAGCGTATCCATGCCGACCGCCATGTGCTCGCCGTGATATTCGAGAACGCCCAGAGGCAGCGCCACCGGCCAGTTATCCGCAATGGCGGTGCGGATCTGGTGCGGCAGCATCATCTCATAACGCATCTTGACCCCCTCGACGGCCCGGCATTCCTGACATAGTCTCGCGCCCCGCGTCCAGAGACAGAAAAACAGGGCGCGCATTCGGGGAGCGTGGATTTGGCATCGGTGGGTATCGAAGGCGTTCGCAAGGCCTATGGCGAACAGGAAGTGATTCACGGCGTTTCGGTTGCCATTCCCGATGGCGAGTTCGTGGCGCTAGTCGGCCCTTCGGGCTGCGGCAAGTCAACCCTGCTGCGGATGATCGCAGGGCTTGAGGATATCACCGGCGGCGACATCAAAATCGGCGACCGGGTGGTGAATGCGCTGCCGCCCAAGGACCGCGACATCGCCATGGTGTTCCAGAATTACGCGCTCTATCCGCACAAGACGGTGGCCGAGAACATGGGCTTCGCGCTGAAGCTGCGGAAAACGCCCAAGGCCGAGATCGACGAGCGGGTGAAGAAGGCGGCGGAGATTCTCGACCTCGTGCCATACCTCGCACGCTACCCCCGCCAGCTTTCCGGCGGCCAGCGCCAGCGCGTGGCCATGGGCCGCGCCATCGTGCGCGCGCCGCAGGTGTTCCTGTTCGATGAGCCCCTGTCCAACCTCGATGCCAAGCTGCGCGTGCAGATGCGCGCCGAGATCAAGGAACTGCATCAGCGCCTGCGCACCACGACCGTCTATGTGACGCATGACCAGATCGAGGCCATGACCATGGCCGACCGCATCGTGGTGCTGCATGATGGAATCGTGGAGCAGGCGGGAGCGCCGCTCGAGCTTTATGACAGGCCGGCCAATCTGTTCGTGGCGGGCTTCATCGGCTCACCGGCGATGAACATGTTCAAGGGCACGATCCGCGGCGGCAAGAAACCGTTCTTCGAGGCAAGTGACGGAACGAAGCTGCCGCTGGCAAAAGCCCCTCCAGGCAGCGATGGCAAGGCGGCGGTCTATGGCATGCGGCCCGAACATTTGTCGCTCGGCGGCGATCTGGCGATCGACGTGCATGTGATCGAGCCCATGGGTTCCGAGACGCAGGTGGTCGGAACGCTGGCCGGTGCAAAAGTGATCGGCGTGTTCCGTGAGCGCATTGCGGCCAAGCCCGGCGACAGGCTGGCTGTGATGCCCGATCTTTCGGCAGTGCATCTCTTCGATGCCGAAACCGGCAAGCGCATTTCCTGATTGGCGGGTTTGCCGCAATGCACAACGGCGCGGGCGTAAATCCTTTCCATTTTTCAACGGCTTTGGCGCTGCGCGCACGTTGACATCACGCGGCGATGTTGCATAGTTTGACGAGCGTTCATCATGCCCCGCGCCTCGCGGAATTTTTCACATAAGAACCATCGAACGCCAGTGGGAGATCAAGACATGAAGGTCGATTTCTATAATCAGTTGAGCCGCCGCGGCCTGTTGAAAGGCGCTGCCGGTGCAGCGGCCATGGCCGCCGTCGGCACCCCGGCGCTGACGCTGAACAGCAAGACGGCATCCGCCGCCGATGATCTGCGCGCCGCCATCCTGCAGATTCCGGGCGTCGGCAAGGGATCGCCCACCGATGCCGACTGGCAGAAGGTTGGCGAAATGTGCCTGGGCGCCACCAAGGCGAGCGTCAAGGAAGGCGAGTTCAAGGGCGTCGAGCTTTCGTTCATGGGCCTCAACAACCAGAACGTCCACAACGTGCTGTTCCGCGGCCTCTCCAAGGCCTGGGCCGATTACACCGGCGCCACCATCAACTGGATCGACCTTGCGCAGGCCGATTACAACGCCCGCCTGCAGCAGGCGATCGCCACCGGCACGGTGGACTTCGACGTGATCGAAATGGGCGCGCCCTTCGAAGGCGACGTGTGCGGCAAGGGCCTTGCCTCCGTGATGCCCGACTGGGTGAAGACGCAGATCGATATCGATGACTATGTGAATTATCTCAAGCCGCCGGTTGGCACCTGGGATGGCAAACAGTATCGCGTCTCGATCGACGGCGACTGCCATAACTTCAACTACCGTTCCGACGTGTTCGGCGACAAGGGCCTGGCCGATGAGTGGAGCAAGGCGGGTGGCGCTGGCGCCTGGGGCGAGCCCAAGACCTGGCAGCAGGTGAACGCCGCGACGAAATTCCTGAAGGGCAAGAAGCTCGACGGGCAGGATCTCTATGGCTATCTCGATCCGTGCAAGGGCTGGGGCGGCTTCGGCTTCTACTTCCTCGAGTCGCGCGCCACGGCCTATGCCAAGCACCCCGACGACAAGGCCTGGCTCTTCGACCCCGAGACGATGAAGCCGCGCGTCAACAATCCGGCCTTCGTGCGCGCCATCCAGGACGTGCTCGACTGCCTGCCGTCTGAACCGGCGGACCAGCTCAATGCCGATCCCGGCACCACGGGCTTCCAGCAGTTCCTCGCCGGCACTGGCACCATGCTCTCGTGGTGGGGCGACATCGGCTCGAACGTCAACACCAATGACAGCTCGGTCATTCAGGGCAAGACGGCGTTCGACATCCTTCCGGGTTCGGATGACGTCTACAACGCCAAGACCGGTGCGTGGGACAAGCTGCCCTCCGGCCCCAACTATTCCCCCAACCTCGCCTATCTGGGCTGGGGCATCTATGTGATGGCCCGCGTTGACGCCGATGCGGCGAAGCAGAAGGCAGCGTGGTCTCTCGCGGCCCATCTCGGCGGCAAGGACATCGCGCTGTGGATGGCGGCCTACCCTTCAGGCTGCCAGTGCTACCGCAACAGCCAGCACAACATCGACGAATGGGTGGGAGCGGGCTACGACAAGGCCTTCATCACCAACTATCTCGACTCGCAGTTCAACTCCTACAACCACCCCAATGCGGCCATCGAACCGCGCATCCCCGGCATCTTCCAGTATTACAGCGAAGCCGAGGACATTCTCTCCAACATCTACGCCGGCAAGATGACGGCGCAGGCGGGCGCGGACGCCATTGCCGCCGCGTGGGAGAAGCGCACCGACCAGCTTGGCCGCGACACCCAGATCAAGCTCTACAAGGCTTCCCTGGGTATGTAAGCAAACGGCAGGCCGGCGGCATGACCGCCGGCCTGTTTCATTTTCTGGAACCGGGACCTGCGGCCACCATGACATCAGCAGCATCCGCCGCACCCGCCCTTGAGACCGCAACCTCCGTGGTGCCGGAACAGCGGCGGCGGCTCGGCAAGCTTATCATTCTTCTCTCCAGCATCCTTCTCGTGGCGCTCGCCGGGGCACAAACGCTTTATGCGGCGGGCCTCACCACATTCGGCTTCGCAAGCTGGATGCCGGTCTTCGCGGGTTACGCGCTCTGGGGCGTGGCGCTGTGCGTCGGCAATATTTTCCGCCTGGGCGAGGCAGGCTGGCGCGCGCTCTTCGTGCTGCCGGCGGTGCTCTTCACGCTGGCGCTGGTGATCTTCCCCACCTTCTTCGGACTCTATATCGCCTTCAGCGACTGGAACCTGCAATCGGCGGGCGGGCGGCAGTTCAACGGCCTCGACAATTTTTATCAGCTGATGGCCGATCCCTATTTCTGGAACGCGCTGGGCAACATGGTGTTCTATGTGGCGACGGTGCTGGTGCAATATGCCATCGCCTTCGGCCTCGCCATGCTGCTGAACGCAGACATCAAGGCACAGAAGTTTTTCCGCGTGGCGTTTCTGCTGCCCTTCATGCTGTCACCCGTGGCGGTGAGCTGGATGATCGGCAAGTCGATGCTGGAATACCGCTTCGGCCCGGTGACCAATCTGCTGCGCTGGTTCGGCTGGGAAAACCCGTCGCTCCTCACCACGCCATGGCTGGCGAAATCGACGATCGCGCTGATGGATGCCTGGGTGTGGATTCCCTTCATGATGATCCTCATTCTCGCAGGGCTTCAGGCGCTGTCGAAAGAGGTGCAGGAGGCGGCGCGCGTCGATGGCGCAACGGGCTGGCAGGGCTTCTGGGAAATCACTTTTCCGCTCATGCTGCCGGTGAGCCTCACCACCATCGTGCTGCGCATCATCTTTCAGTTGAAGCTGGCCGACATCGTGATCAACACCACGGCCGGCGGCCCCGGCGGCGCCACCGACACGATCTCCAGCTATATTTTCCGCGTCTATAAAGACCGCTCCAACGTCGGCTATGGCACGATGATCGCCGAGGTCTATCTGATCGTCATCATCATCTTCGTGGCGCTGCTGCTGAAGTTCACCTCCAAATACATGCAGAAGGCGGTGTGACGATGCCCTACACGCTCAAGCGGTCGTTGATCTATCTGGCGCTGGCGGTGTGGACGGTGATCGCCCTATTCCCGATCTTCTGGACCTTCTCCACCACCTTCAAGGTGGCGAAGGACGTGCAGCTGGGCCACATCATTCCGTGGGTTCAATATACGCCGAGCTGGCTGGGGCTGCGCGCCATCGGCCTGTCGCCCGATACGATCTTCACGCCATCGACGCCGCGCGAGGAATTCATCAAGCGTTTCTGGAATTCGATTCAAGCCTCGTTCGGAGGCTCCGCACTGGCGCTGGTGCTGGGCTCGATGGCGTCTTACGGCTTGAGCCGGTTCCAGTATAAATTCGCGATCTGGCGCAACAAGGACATTTCCTTCTTCTTCCTCTCGCAGCTGATCCTGCCGCCCGTCGTGCTCGCCATGCCCTTCCTCGTTCTCTACAAGGAGCTGGCGCTGCTCGAACTCGATGTTGGGCCTCATCATGGTCTATGCGCTGATGGTGCTGCCCATCGTCATCTGGATCATGAAGGACCAGTTCGACACCATCCCGCAGGAGCTTGAACAGGCGGCATTGGTGGATGGCTGTTCGGCCTGGGGGGCGTTCCTGCGCATCATCCTGCCCATCGCGCTGCCCGGCATGGTGGCGGCCTTCATTCTCTCCGTCATTCTCACATGGAATGAATATTTCTTCGCCGCCCTTCTCACCAGCTCCTACGCCAAGACGCTGCCGGTGATGGTGGCGAGCCAGACGGGCTCGCAAGGGATCAGCTGGTGGTCGATGGCGGCGCTGTCATCCGCCGCCATCCTGCCGCTCATCATCATCGGCATCGCGCTCGAGCGCTACATCGTGAAGGGCCTGACGGCAGGCTCGGGAAAATAAAGGCATTGTATGAAAACGCGCTTTGATTATGCCACCCGCCTCAACGGCTTCAAGGCCAATGCGGCGCAGGTCTGGCCGGGGCGCAACCGCATCACCTCGCTCGACCTGATTGCCCGCGCCGCCACGGTGCCGGGTCTGTCGGCCGTCGATTTCAATTTTCCCGATCATCTGGAAGGCACGAGCGCGCGAGAGATCAGGAAGACGCTGGATGACCTGGGCATCAGCCTCAACGGCTTCGCCATGCGCTATTATTCCGATCCCGGCTTCAAGTCCGGCGCGCTTGCCCACGCCGATCCGGCCTTGCGCGCCAAGGCGCTGGACCTGACGCTGCGCGGGCTGGACAGCCTCGCCGAAGCGGGCGGTGACCTGATGACGCTGTGGCTGGGGCAGGATGGTTTCGACTATCCCTTCCAGGCCGATTACCTCCGCATGTGGGATGATGCGGCGAAGGCGCTTGAGGTCATCACCGCGCATAACCCCAAAATCGATATTGCCATCGAATACAAGCCGAACGAGCCGCGCGCCTTCAGCCTTCTGCCCGATGTGGGCACGACGCTGCTGATGGTGGCGGAGGTGGGGGCTAGGAATATGGGCGTGACGGTCGACTTCGCGCATGTTCTGTATGCGGATGAAATGCCGGCCTATGCGGCGGCGCTGATCCACAGGAAGAGCCGCATCCTCGGCGTTCACCTGAACGACGGCTATGCCAAGCGCGATGACGGGCTGGTGGCGGGCAGCGTGCATGTGCCGCAAACGCTGGAGCTGCTCTACACGCTGGAAAAGCTGGGCTACAGGAACGCCATCTATTTCGACACCTTCCCCGATGCCGTGGGGCTTGATCCGGTGGCGGAATGTTCGGCCAATATTTCCGCTGTTGAAGGCATGGGCCGGGTGCTCGACAAGCTTCGCGGCAATGCGGCGCTCGATGAGGCGATTGCACGCCAGGACGCCGTGGCGAGCCAGCGCATCCTGCAGGCCGCGCTTTACGGCGCAGCATGAACCGCGTCAGCGTCGCGGGATCTCTCCATCTCGATATCATGGTCGATGCGCCGCGCCTGCCGGGCCGCGATGAAACGCTGATGGGGCAGGCCTGGGGCTATAAATGCGGCGGAAAGGGCGGCAACCAGGCGGTGGCGGCGGCGCGCATGGGTGCTGACACGCGCATGGGTGGTGCCGTGGGCGATGATGATTTCGGCAAACGCCTCTTAACCAATCTCATCGAAGCGGGCGTCGATATATCTTGCGTGGCCGGGCTGGCGGGGCAGGGCAGCGGCATGAGCGTGGCGATCAGCGAAGCGGGCGGGGAATATGGCGCCGTGGTCGTGTCGGGTGCCAATCTCAAGGCCGATCCCAAGGGCTGGGATGCGCTGTGGGACTGCGACGTTCTGCTGCTGCAGAATGAGATTCCTGAAACCGCCAATCTCGCCGCTGCACGCGCGGCAAAGGCGAAAGGCGCGCGCGTGGTGCTGAATGCCGCGCCTGCCCGATCGATGACGGAAGGCCTCGCGGCGCTGGTGGATGTGCTGGTTGTCAACCGTGTGGAGGCGGCGATGCTGGCGGGGCTTCCCGTCACCAATGGCGCTGAGGCATCAGACGCTGCACGCGTGCTTGCCGGGACGCATCACGCCGTTATCGTCACGCTTGGCGCGGAGGGGCTGGTGCTGATGGAGCAGGGGGCGAAGCCGCTCCCGCTTCCGGCTGTGAAAGTGAAAGCCATTTCATCGCATGGCGCAGGCGATTGCTTTTGCGGCGCGCTGGCGGCTGAACTCGCAGCGGGCAGGAGCATCCGCGAGGCCGCCGATTTCGCCCGCGCTGCGGCGGCGCTGTTCGTTTCAACAGAACCGGCGCAGCAGGTGATGCTGCGCCGGGATGATGTCATGAAGTTTCTTTAGCCCGTCAGGGGCAGGGCTTGCCCGGCATGGGCACGCACCCCCCACCCGGAGGCGGCAATCCACCGCCCGGCGGTGGCTTCCAGCCCGGAGGCTTTCCACCCGGAGGCTTGCCTCCACCAGGCATGCCAGGCCCACCACCCGGCGGGAATTGCCCGCCCGGCGGTTTCGGTGGCTTCCAGCCTGGAGGCTTGGGCGGCTTGCCCGGCCCGCCCCAACCCGGAGGAGGCTTGCCTGGCCCGCCCCAGCCTGGAGGCGGCTTTCCCGGACCCCAATGCGGCGGCGGCTTGCCCGGCTTCCAACCCGGATAGCCCGGCCCCCACCACGCGGGCGGCGGATAGGGCTGGTAATAGATCGGCGGCTCGACGATGACCGGCGGCGGGCTGTAGTAGCGCTCCTGTGAAATATAATTGCTGCTGGCCCATCCACGCAGGCCGTCCACCGCGACATCGCACCAGCTCGGCTGGCATCCTAGCACTTCGATGCGCGCGCCTCCCGGCAAAACACCGATGACCGGATAGCCTGTGCCGGGGCCTGCCCGCACATTGAGATCGGATGTCACGTAGCCCGAATAGGCCTGCGCCGCGGTGGCAAAGCCCGCCAGCATGACGGCCGTGGCGCCGATAATGGAGAGACGTCTGAAACGCATGTTCACCTCACGTTGTGGAAACGCCTGACGTGTCCGGGCGTTCCCTTCTTCTCTTATAAAGACAGAAATGCGCCGGATTTCCGGCGGAGCGTCAGACAGGTTTGTCCAGCCCTTCACGCAGTTCCGAAAGGGCCTGCCGCAGCCCGTGGATCTGGTCGAGAAGATGAAGGATCACGTCGATTCCGGCATCATTTGCGCCGAAATCGTCCTTCATCTGCCGGATGAAGGCGGCGCGCGCCACATCCACCTCGGAAAACTCCAGCCCCTGCGCTGTTTCATGCGGAACCAGCCAGTGCTGCTCGATCCAGAGGTCGAGTGTTTGAATCTGGATTCCCGATGTGGTGAGAAACCGCTGCTTGTCCATGGCCATCTCAGCTCTCCCGCGGATTGAAGGTCTTGCCGTTGGCCCAGCCCGAGACGAAGGCCGTGAGATCGGGATCGGCGGTTCTGGGCAAAACGATCTTGAGCGTGATGAGCTGATCGCCATGCCCGCCCTCGCGGCGGGGTGCTCCCTTGCCCTTGAGCCGGAGCGTGGTGCCGGTGTTGGACCCCGGCGGCACCGTCATCGTGACAGCGCCAGTGGGCGTGGGCACGCGGATTTTGCCGCCCAGCACCGCCTCGGTCAGCGACACCGGAATCTCGATTGAAATATTGTCTCCCTCGCGCGTGAAGCGCGGATCGGGCAGCACTTCGATCTCGATCAGCGCATCGCCGGCAGCGCCTGTGCCATGGCCAGGCGCACCCTTGCCCTTGAGGCGCAGCACCTGCCCATCGGTGAGGCCGGGCGGGATTTTGACGTCGAGCGTGCCGCCCTCCGGCAATGTGAGGCGCTTATTTGCACCGGCGATGGCTTCAGCGAGGCTGATCGACAAGCGGTAATGCAGATCGCTGCCGGGCCGGTTGGCGCGCGCCTGCTGGGCGCGGCGCAAAAGATCGGCGAAGGCATCATCGCCATCCATGAAGTCCGAATAGCCCGACGCATTGGAGTAAGGCTGTTCGGACCCCGCCGAGGCATAGTCACGGTAATAGTGTTGCTGCGGCCGTTCATTGCCCGCCGCGTCGATTTCACCGGCATCGAAGCGCTTGCGCTTGTCTGCATCGCTGAGGAGATCATAGGCGGCGGACACGTCCTTGAATTTTTCCTCTGCCGCCTTGTCACCGGGGTTGAGATCGGGATGCAGCTTTTTCGCGAGTTTGCGGTACGCGCTCTGAATTTCGGGTGCGGTGGCCGATGCGGCCACCCCGAGCACCTCATAAGGACTTTTCGCCATTGTTCCCTGCATCAATTCTGTTCACGCCGGCCTGAGAAGTAGCCCCCGCCGCAGAAAAAAACAAACGCTGCCGGGTGCAATTTGGGGCGCTCTGAGGATGCGTCAATGATGTTTGTGATGCGTAGGGCGGCGGTCGTTGCCGTTGGTGGCGCCCAGAACTTCGGTTGCCCGTTCAAACGGCGTCAAGGGAAACGGACGCATCTCAGGCGTCAGCGGCAGCCATACTGCCTTTTGATCTTCCATGACGGATTGCCGGCTGCCGAAACTGCGGCTGGGCTCCGCTTGTGCGGGCAATGCCAAGACGGCGCCTGAAATCGCGAGGGACAGAAGCAGTGTTCTCATGGCAGTAGCTCCGTATTCAGATCCATGCGGCGCGTAAACGATGCCGCGCCAGACGGGATAAAATTGGATACGGGTATAGTATGATAACTGCCAGGCGAAATTTCAAACCAGGAATCTGTGGCGTTAACTCCCGGGATGATCCTCCGGCCAAGCGCGGCCTGTCTGCCTGCAGTGGCAATATTCAATTCTTCCGAACGTCACGGCTTGTAACTGGCCTCGATTCGAAATCGGCCGGAAATACTCTGTTGCGGATGCAATTCACTCACGCCGTGCCCCGCCACGCCTTGAGCAAGCCGGTTGAACCCATCATTCGCATTGCTGACCGGCTCGATGCAGATATAGGGATAATCCCACGCATCATAGATCTGGAGTTTGGGAAAACCCGCATCGGCTTTCATGGTGATCGTCAATCCGCCCGGGTGCTGGAGCGTCATCACGCCATCCCACCCGTCAAACAGCCTGTCAAAAACCAGGCCGGAAATATCCGCAGCCTCTGAAAAGTCGAGGCCGTCCTCATGCGGCATCATGCCCTTGAGCAGATTCTCCGGCGCATCCGGCGGCCAGACCGCGCTGCTGTCGAACCTGAGCGTACTGCCTCTGTGTTTTTCAAAATAAGGATGAAATCCGATGCCCGCCGGCATGATGCGGTGATCCATGTTGGTCACCGAAAGATCTACCGTTAATCCATCATCAGACAGGGAATAGAGAAGGCGGGCCTCGTAGCGGAACGGGAATGATCCTTCTTCAACGTGGTGTGTGAAGGCCAGGGCGCAGGATTGCGCTGAGCGTTCCACCACTTGCCATGGCCTGATCCAGCCTTCGCCATGCGTGGCCGTTGGCTCCTCCCGCACATTTCGGCTCAACGCGTGGAAGCTTTTCCGGTGATGGAAGCCGTCACCGAAGATCGGCCCCGAATAGGGGACCAGTGGGAAGCCTCCAAAGCCATAAACGAGACCCTTGTCCAAGCCTTCGGCGCTCGCAGGCCTTAGGACGTTGTGGCCCCGGAATGTCAGGCTGACGATTCTTGCCCCGCAATCGGGTGCGAAGACCAGCGACCAATCGCCTGCTGCGAGGGTCACGAGATCGCCGGCCTCTGACGGCAGGAGTTTGAAAAGATCGAGCCTGCTTGTCATGCGAAGTCCTGCCGGTTGTGAGACGGAGCCGATTAAGCTGAAAGTGGTCCAAGGGGTCAACGCTTAAAAACCTATTGACATCTTACCCTCATGCTGTGAGATTTTCCCGCGGCGGCAATTGAAACGAAGGTTGGGGCGTGGGGACGTGACCTTCTCTGAATTAACATCGTTTGCGATCCTTCCGGTTTCTCCGGCTGCGGCGGGCGTGAGATGAGCGCCGCAGGAACGCCGGCACCCGCCCAAGCGCCCGATGGAGGCGTGCCCCGGCTGGCCATCCGCAATGTCGTGAAAACCTTTCCCGGCGTTCGCGCCGTCGACGGCGTGTCACTGGACGTGAAGCGCGGCGAAATACACGCACTGATCGGAGAAAACGGCGCCGGAAAATCAACGCTGATGCACATGGTTGCGGGCGTCTACAAACCGGATTCCGGCAGCATCGAAATAGACGGGGTATCGACAGCCAATCTGGATGAGCGGGGCGCCGCCGACGCCGGCATTGCCATGGTGTTTCAGGAGCGGAGCCTGGTTGGCGCTCTGAGTGTCGCGGAAAATATCTATGCCGGCCGGCAGCCCTCGGGCCGGTTCGGGCTGATCGACCGGGATGCGATGTACAAGGGTGCGGCGCGCATCCTTGCGGAACTCGATGTCGATATCGATCCACGCGTGGCCGTCGATACGCTCTCACCGGGCCAGCAGCAAATGGTCGAGATCGCCAAGGGCCTCTCACATGAATTGAAGGTGATCATCCTTGATGAGCCCACGTCGTCGCTCACCATCAAGGAGGGGCGGAAGCTGTTCGATGTGATCCGGCGCCTGGCGTCCCATGGCGCGGCGGTGGTCTATGTCTCGCATCGCATGGCCGAGATTTTCGAGATTTCCGACCGCGTGACGGTGCTGAAAGATGGCCGTGTCACGGGTGTCAGGGACACGAAGTCGGTCACCCACGGCGAATTGATTGCGCTCATGGTGGGCCGCGAGCTTTCATTCGAACCCGACCTCCGCCGGGTCGCCGCCGACACCCCCGTGGCGCTGGAAGTGCAGGATCTCGTGGCCGACCCGGTTGGCCCGCTCTCTTTCAAGCTCCGCTATGGCGAAATCCTGTGCCTCGCAGGTTTGCTGGGCGCCGGGCGGACGGAGGTTTGCGAGGCCATCTTCGGCGCACGGCGAATCCAGTCCGGCAAGGTCTTTGTGGACGGCAAGCCGGTCAGCCTCGCGAACACGATGGATGCCATGCGGGCCGGAATCTGCATGCTGCCGGAAGACCGCAAGGAACTGGGGCTCTTTCTCGATTTCAGCATTGCCGCGAATATCGGTGCGGCCAATCTTGATGCCTATACGCATTCCGGCCTGCTTTCCGACGCGGAGATCCGGAAAGTCAGCGAACGGCACGTCAAGGATCTGCGCATCGCCACGCCCAATATTGATCGCCAGGTGCGCAATCTCTCCGGCGGCAACCAGCAGAAGGTGATGCTGGCGAAATGGCTGGCGCGGAAACCCCGCATCCTGATCGTCGATGAGCCGACGCGCGGCGTCGACGTGGGTTCCAAGGCCGACATCTATCGCATTCTGCGCGAATTGGCCTCCCAGGGCATGGCGCTTCTGGTGGTGTCGTCCGATCTGCCGGAAGTGCTGGCGCTGGCGCACCGGATCGTCGTGATGGCCGAGCGGCAAGTCGCAGGCGAAATGGATGCCGCGGGCGCCACGGAAATCTCCGTTCTTGAACTTGCCGCTCCCGCGGCAGCAACCCCTTCTCCCATCGGTGCAGCATGAGCAGTGACGCAACATCGGCCAACGGAACACTGAAGGCAAAGCCCGAGAGCGGCGGTTCGGGCGGGAGGTCCTTCTGGCTTCGCATGGCGATGGACCGTCAGCAGTTGCTGATCTTCCTCATCCTGGCGCTCGTCGTCATCATGACGATCCTTGAGCCTACCACCTTCCCGAGGCCGGCCAACGCGGCCGTGGTTCTGCTCGACACCGCGCAAACCGCGATTCTTGCCTGCGGCATGATGGTGCTGATGATCTCGGGCATGTTCGATCTGTCGATCGGCGGCATTCTGGCGTTTTCCGGCATCATGGCCGGTCTTTCCGTGAAGATGCTGGGCTTCCCGCCCATCCCTGCCTTTCTCGTCGGTTGCGTCTGGGGTGCGCTTCTCGGCGTCATCAACGGCGTGCTGGTCACCCGCTTCAAGATCAATGCGCTGATCGCCACGCTGGCGACAGTCTCGATCTATCGTGGCGGCCTGCAACTCGTGTCGGGCGCCGGTGTCACCAACATCGGCAATGGCTTCACGGTTTTCGGCCAGACGCAGATTCTCGGCATCTATTCGCCCTTCTGGTTCATGGCGGTGATCGTTCTGATCTTCGGCTTCCTCGTGGGGCGGACAAGGTTCTTCCGCCAGGCCTATTACATCGGCGGCAATGCGCGCGCGGCGAAGCTTTCCGGCATCAATGTCGACCGCACGATTTTCATTTTCTTTGTCATCATGGGCTTTTTGTCCGGCCTCGCCGGTGCGCTTCTGGCGTCAAGGCTCAACACCGCCGTGGTGCTGGCCGGGCAGGGCGTGGAGCTCAAGGTCATCACCGCCGTGGTGCTGGGCGGCGCCAGCCTTTCCGGCGGTGTCGGAACCATCTTTGGCGCCTTCCTTGGCGTGCTGTTCATGGCCTTGTTGCAGAACGCCATGATCATCGCCGGCATAAATCCGTTCTGGCAGCTCATCGTCGTGGGCTTTGTTCTGTTGATCAGCGTGGGGCTTGACCAGTTTGCCCGCACCAAAACGCGGGTTTGATAAAAGCAGGGAGAAAGGAAACGTCATGACATCGCCAATGTGGAAAGTGCTTACAGCCGCCGCGGCCCTTTTCTGCGCAGGACCGGCCTTCGCGGGTGCGCCGACGGGATTGGACAAGCCGATCGGCGACGCAAGCCGGTCCGACCAGGAATATGTCTGGATCAGCAATGCGTCGAACCTGCCGCTCTTCGTCGAGCGCGTGTATCCGGGCCTCGAAGCGGCGCGCAAGGCCCTGAACGTGAAGGTGAGGATCGCTGGTCCCACGTCTGTGGATCTGGCCGCATTCATCGCCACGGTGGACGCCGAGTGCACGCAGAATCCCGCTGGCGTCATCGTGGTCGGCGGCTGGGACGATGCGCTGGCTTCGGAAGTGGACAAGTGTATCGACAACAAGGTGCCGACCATCGTGACCGACGGTGATCTGCCAATGTCGAAGCGCCTCACCTATCTTGGCACCAACTGGTACAATCTCGGCTACAAGCACGGCGAATATCAGTGCCAGTATCATAAAGAGGCTGGCCTGACGAAAGGCGAGATCGGCACCATCTCCTTCCTCGCCGCCAGCAATTTCATCCAGGCGCGCCAGGGATTGCGTGACGCACTGGCAAAGAATTGCCCGGATGTGAAAGTGGTCGCCGATGAAGAGTCAGGCACCAATGTCGAGCAGGTGGCGGCCAATACTGCCGCCATCGTTCAGGGGCACCCCGATCTCACAGGCATGGTTGGCTTTGACTCCGAAGCAGGCCCCGGCATCGTGCGCGCCATCACCGAAGCCGGCAAGCAGGGCAAGATCATTATTACGTCCAATGAAGCGGGCCGTGACTTCCTGAACTCCATCAAGGATGGCACGGTGAAGATGATCAATATGGAAAAATACGAGACCATGGATTTCTTCGGCGTCATGTATCTCTATGTGTTCCATAACGACATCATCCGTAATCTCGGCATGGATCACTGGGTTCAGAATCCGCTGCCGGCCATCGGCGATTCCGGCCTGATCTTCATCACCAAGGACAATGTCGATCTTATTCTTGAAGCCACCAAGGGCGCTGAATAGGAAAGCTGTACGGTTCTTGTCCGGCCCGGATAACCAACCTCCGGGCCGGTCTTCATCAGGAAAGCCCCATGACCAGAACACTGACGCCTCCCGCCGCGGTTTCCTTTGCTGACTTCGAACGCATGTTCGAAGAGGTGAAGAACTGGGGCCGCTGGGGATGGGATGACGATCTGGGGACGATGAACTATGTGACCCCGGCCAAGATTGCTGAGGCCGCGAGCCTGGTACGGTCCGGCCGCACCGTGTCGATGGCCATTCCCATCAACAAGGTGGCGGGGCCGGACAATCCCAATCCCGCCGTGCACCTGATGTCGCTGATGCATGATTTGCCGGTGAGCGAAAGCGGCCTTTCTTTCGGCATGTGCTATCTCGCCATGGCCAGCCATGGCGACTGCCACACCCATGTGGATGCGCTCAATCACGTGGGCTTCAAGGGCCAGCTCTATAATGGCAAGCCTGTTTCGCTCCTCACCTCAAGAGGCTCCGAGTGGGGCAGCATCGCCGCCTATCACAAGGGCATTGTGGGGCGCGGCGTGATGCTCGATGCGGCGCGCTATCGCGGCGTTCCATGGCTGGAGCCCGGCGAAGCCGTGACGCGCAAGGAACTGGAAGCGATCGAAAAGGCGCAAGGCGTCCGCCTCGGCGAGGGCGATCTTCTGGTGTTCCGCACCGGCCATCATGCCCGCCGCCTCGCGCTTGGCGCATGGAGCAATGAATATCCCCCGGCGGGCGAAGGCAAGGCAGGATTGCACATCGACACCGTGCCCTGGATGCACGAGCGCCGCATCGCCGGTTTTCTTCCCGATGGCGATGGCGAAACCGTGCCAAGCAATGTCGACCGTGTGCCCTATCCAATCCACGTCCTGCAATTAACCGCGATGGGAATGCTGATTTCCGACAGCCTGCAGCTCGAGGAGCTCGCCGCGGCGTGCGAGGAAGAGCAGCGCTGGGAATTCATGGTGGTCGGCCTGCCGCTGCGCCTGCCGGGCGCCACGGGATCGCCGTGGAATCCCATTGCAATGTTCTGACAACGGCCAGGAGAAGAATATGAAGGCGCGGTTTACGGGAAAAGTGGCGCTGGTGACGGGGGCCACCACGGGCATTGGCCAGGCAACGGCAGTGCGCCTCGCGTCGGAAGGCGCTCTTGTGGCGGTGAACCGCAAACCTGATACCAGCGCGGACGAGACATTGCGGATGATCAAGGATGCGGGTGGAGAAGCCTTTGCCATTGCCGCCGACATGCGCGATCCCTTGGCCGTAAAGGCGATGGTGGCCGAGGTTGCCAAGCGCGCCGGGCGGCTGGACTGCATCGTGTCAAACGCCGCCATCAATCCATTCATGACCTGGGATGAAACATCGATTGATGATTTCGATAATCTCTTTGAAACCAATGTCAGGGGCGCTTGGGTGGTGTGCACCGAAGGCGCGCGGCAGATGATGGCGGAAGGCCATGGTGGCGCCATCGTCATGATCAGTTCGATCTCCGCGCATGTGGGCGCGCCCACGCAAGTCGCCTATTGCGGCACCAAGGGCGCCATCAGCATGCTGGGCAAGGCACTGGGATCGGTGCTGGGAAAGCATGGCATCCGCGTGAATGTGATCGAACCCGGCGCTGTCAGGACCAACATGAGCGCCAGCATGTTCGAGCAGCCTGATGTTATGAAATATTATCTTGAGCGCATTGCGCTGGGGCGCGTCGGCGAACCATCGGAGCTCGCGGCGGCGATTGCCTTCCTGTTGTCCGACGACGCGAGCTATGTGACATCCGCCACTCTGCTGGTGGATGCGGGCTTCATCGTCAACGCCGAACTGTAGCGCTGCTATGGCGGCAATTTCCCCATCGCTTCATTGGCAAGCGATGGGTCCGGCGTCTGGACAAAGAACAGCGTATTGCCCCGCGCGATGACGTAGAGGGGGCCGCGCGTAAGTTGGCCCGGATCGCCGATCCGCGTCACGGATTTTCCGGCCATCTTTTCCTGTGCGTTGGCGAGCGGCGTGGTGCTTGACGCTTGCAACACCTGACGGAAGCCTTTCAGAAGGGCTGCCTCATCCGTTCCGTTGACGCGCCACGCGCCCACTTCCGCTTTGAGCTCGCCTTGTGAATAGGCGCTTGCCACGGTGAAATCGGCGCGCGTTTTTCCAAGTGCTGTGAGAAACGCATCGAACGCCGTGCTCCCGGTCGATAAATCCTTGCCGGACTGGCTCTCCGTCTTGAGCAGCGCGCCGCCGAGCGTGTGCGGAAGAAGCGCTTCAAGCTGCGGATCGGCATGCCGCTCCTGGGCTGAAACAGCCACGGGAAACAGGATAAGCAGGCAGAACGCGGTTAACACGGCTCGCAGGTGCGCAAAAGCCTTGTCAGGTGATATCAAGAGCCTGTCCTCCATCGAGCGGAATGCAGGCGCCCGTCATCCAGGCGGAGTCGGAAGACACCATCAGTTCGATCCATCGGGCGATTTCATCGGGTCGTGCAATCCGTTGCAGCGGCACCTGTTCCGCCAGCCATTTATAGGCGGCTTCGAGATCGCTTGCCCATGTTTGATGGATCGGCGTGTCCACCGGGCCGAGCGCCAGCGCATTCACCCTGATCTTCGCGGACGCCAGTTCCCCAGCCAGCGACCGGGTGAGGTATTCGAGGGCGGCCTTGGTCATCCCGTAGAGCGATTGCCCCGGCCTCAGGATGGTGCCCGATGAGGAAGAGATATTCACGATGGCTCCGCCGCTTTTGCGCATGTGCGGCACAGCGGCCTGCGTGAGCAGGAAAGGCGCCCGGATGTTCACGGCCCAATGAAGGTCGATCACGTCGAGAGAATAGTCTTCGATTGGCATGACCTTGATGGTTGCCGCATTGTTGACCAGCGCATCAAGGCTTCCAAATGTGGAGAGGGTTGCCTCGACAATGCGTTTGGGCGCGCCGGGATCTGCGAGGTCTTCGGCCAGCACCAGCGGCTTGCCTGCCTTGGAACTGATCTCCTTTGCCACGGCTTCGAGAAGGTCACGCCTGCGCCCCACCAGCACCACGTTCCAGCCGCTTGTCCCCAGAAGCCGTGCGGCTGCGGCGCCAATGCCGGTGCCTGCGCCCGTAATGATCACCGTTTTCATGTCTTAGTCACCGGGTTGAAAGTTTTATCGTGCCGTCAACAACGAGCAGGTTTTTGCCAGCAATGGTGACGATCTCACCCTTCGCCTCGCACCACAAGTCGCCGCCGCGCGGCGAAAGATGCCGGCTGTGCAATTTCGCCTTGCCCATTTTCCGGGCCCAGTAAGGGATGATGATCCGGTGCGCGGTTCCGCAAACTGGATCTTCGGGCAGGCCGACCTTCGGCGCGAACACGCGGATAACCACATCCGCGCCATTGCTGCCCGGCGCCGTGGCGATCAATGCCGAGCGGTCAAGAGCCGAAACGCGATCAAGGTCCGGCGCCAATCCCGCAATTGTTGCTTCATCCTTGAAGACGGCGACATGTCCGAAGGGCGCCACTGAAGTTTCCAGAGGTGTTGCGCCAACAGCCGCTTCGACAACTCCGGCGAGGTCCGTTTTCACGAACGGCATCAGCGGGAATTCCACGGCGATCATATCCCCATCGCGCCTGGCTTTGCGTGAACCGCCGTCGGTCAGCCGGAAAGTTACATCCTCGCGGTGATGCGAGGCCAGAAAGACATGGGCCGCCGCCATGGTGGCATGGCCGGCCCCCGGATGGCGTCCCTGCGGCGTAAAAAACCGCAAGAGCGGCTGCTCATTCTCCATCTCATCGAGGACGGCAAGCACATCGGCCCTAAGGCTGTCACAGGCGCCAGTGAGAGCAATATCCGAAGCGCCCTGCGTTCCGGCCAGCACAAAGGCCGGATTTCCCGACAGGGGATCGGCCGCAAACGTGACGGCCTGATAGAGCCTGGCGCCCAGCAGGTTCATCCGGCGGCTGGCTTGTAAGCCACGACTTTCATTTCAACCCTGCAGTTGAACATGAATTTCATCGGGAAGATCGAACGGACGGGCGGAGCATCCTTGAAATAGGTCTTGTAGATGGCGTTGAAGGCCACGAAGTCGCGCGCATCGCTGAGCCAACACTCGCTGTTGACCACGTCATCAAGCGTGCAGCCGGCAACGGCCAGGGCCGCCTTGATGAAATCAAATGTGCGGTGAACCTGTTCATCAAAGGGCATCGACCCGTGGCTTGAGCCATCGCTGAGAATGTTACCATGCTCATCAAAGGTCACGTCTCTTGGGTCGAACAGCCAAGGGCCGAAGGCCGACGTAAAAACAAAATCCCCGGCGCGCACCGCCTTGGAAATCGGAACGGCATGATCGATCGGGAACGCTTTTTTCATCGGTTGCTCCTAGTGACGCCCCTGAATGGGCCAGATATCCACCACCTCGTCCCCCCGGACGACATGATAGGCGCTGTAGAGATTGACGGTCGGATCGCAGTGTGAGGTGAGAAATTCAATCACGTTTCCGACCGGCGGCGCATCCTTCCCCTCGAAATCCAAGGCGCCGTGTTCGTCGCCCATGAACTTGTAAATGGCATTGGCCGGCCCGCCTCTGAGGGCGACCGGCTTGCCGCTGTCGGTAGCAAAGGCCTTGAAGCCCGCGTTCACCACCACACGCTTCGGCTGGTTCGCGGACACCACGGTCGCCGCCACGAACAGGGAAGGCGTGAAGGGATTTTCGTTTTCCGAAATGCTGATGCTGCCGTAGCAGCTGTCCATGAAGAGAAACGAGCCGGGCTGGATTTCTGTGAACAGGCCCAAACCGGCGTCGATGACATGCGTCCCAGTCCCGGCGCCGGTGACGATTGCGGGCGGCAGGCCCGCGGCTTTCAATTCATCAATGAGGGTTGCAAGCTTCCGCGCCTGAATGTTCACCAGCCTCGCGCGTTCGGCAAAAGGCATGACCTGTTGCAGATTGCCCCAATAGGCCTGCACCCCGGCAAATGAGAGATGCGGTGAAGCTGCAATGCTTCTTGCCAGAGCCACGGCATCCGCCGGTTCGCGGCAGCCCGTCCTGCCCACGCCGACATCGAGTTCCACGATCACGGCGAGGCGTGCCCCAATTCCAGCCGCCAGCCCGTCCAGCGTGGCGATTGACGCCTGGTTGTCGGCGGTCACCGAAACATCCGCTCCCCGCAGCAGCAGGCGCTTCAATCGCGCGAGGGCGTCTGGCGATACGATGGGAGAGGTAATCAAGATACCGGGGATTCCGCCAAGCGCCATGGCTTCGGCTTCTTCGATGGTGGCGCAGGACGCGCCGATCGCCCCGGCGGCAACCAGCCTTCGCGCGACCTCCACGCATTTGTGCGATTTGGCGTGCGGCCGCGCGGCAACGCCCAGCCGGCTGATCGCATCCGCCATGATGGCGATGTTCCGATCCATGATGTCGAGATCGAGAAGCAGCGCCGGTGTCGCCACATCATGCCGCCGCATCAGGCCTCCGTTCCACCGTCTCCGGTCCTTGGCTGTTTCCGCAGTTAACGTGTGGAGATCAAAGGCGTCAAGGGTGAATATGCGTTATACCTATTGACATCGCGTACATTTTGCCCCGAATTTCTACGCCGTTCCCGATTGCGAAAAGGAGAGCGCCGCCATAGGGGATGCTCAGAATTTTGGTCTTTCGGAAAGGGATGATCCGATGTCAGTGCCGCCTCTGGGCCGACGCAAACGCTCCGACGACATCGCCGAACTCATTGAGCGCGCCATTTCAACTGGCGAGTTCAAGGAAGGCGATGCCATGCCCTCCGAAAAGGAACTGGCTGAACGCTTCAGCGTGGGAAGGCCCTCGGTGCGCCAGGCGCTGTTCGTGCTGCAGCAGCAGGGGCTGGTTGAAATCACCAGCGGCGCCAGGGCGCGCGTCACCGCGCCGTCGGGCAAGTTCCTGAGCGGCCAGCTGGCAGGCCTCATCCGCCGCCTTACTGCGACGGGGCATGGGCATGAGCACATGGAACAGGCCCGCCTGCTGTTCGAGGCGGGAGTCGCCTGGCAGGCCGCGCGGGTGGCGACGGACGAAGACATCGCCCGGCTCAAGGCGGCGCTGGATGCCAATGCGGCGGCGCTGGGCAATACCGGCGCATTTATCCGCACGGACGTGGCGTTTCATTACGAACTCACGGTCATCACCCGCAATCCCGTGTTCGCGGGCGTCCATGATGCGCTGGTCGGCTGGCTGATCGACCAGCGCACCACCACCATTCATATGCCGGATGCCGACCGGCTTTCGGTCCGCGATCATACGGCGATCTATGAGGCCGTCGCCGCGCATGATCCCATGCGGGCATTTCACGAGATGACCAGCCATCTGCGGCTCATCAGCGAACTCTATCGGGAATCGAAACGCCTGTCGGAAGAAATCCTGCGCCAGGTAGCGCGCGACGTGGCTGGCCGGATCGAACGCGAGCGGGAATCCATGTGGAGCGCGCCGGAGGGCGAGCCTGAAAAGGCGGCGAAACTGTCGGAGAGCAAACGATCGAAGAAAAAGGCAGCAGGCGGCTGATAGGGTCTTCGCGCCCCGTCGATTGCTGCTGCCGCTCAGAAGGGGGAAGTTACGATGACGGTGGTTGTTCTGGGGGCGGGTGCCGTGGGCACCGCAACGGCGTGGTATTTGCGGAAGGCAGGCCATGATGTTGTGCTGGTCGAGCGCCAGCCTGACGCAGGCCTCGAGACGAGTTGGGGCAACGGCGGCGTGATTCACGCCAGCGAGGTTGAGCCATGGTCGCAGCCGGGAATGCCGCTCAAGATCATCAAATGGCTCGGCAAGGAAGATGCGCCCCTGTTGCTCCGCTATGGCGCCATTCCGCACATGCTCGGTTGGGGACTCAAGTTTGCCGCCAACTGCACGCCGGAAAAATTCCGCGCCAATTCGGAATCCAATCTTGCCCTAGCGCTCTATTCGTTGCGTTCGCTGCAGGAAATCGGCGCGGAAACCGGCATCGCCTATGACCGCGCAACGCGCGGCGTTCTGAAGATCTACCGCTCGGTAGACTCGCTCGATGGCGCGCAGCGGTCCAGCGATCATCTCGCCGGACTCGGGCTGACCTATGAACGCGTCAGCCCGGATCGCTGCGTCGAACTGGAGCCTGCCTTGCGTGACACCAGATCGACATTGGCAGGCGCGCTTTATTTCCCGCGTGACGAAGTAGGAGACTGCAACAAGTTCACGCAAGGGTTGGCCGCCGCTTGCGCAAAACAGGGCGTCTCCTGCCGTTTTAACGAGACCGTGCAGAAGATCGAGATAAGCGGCGGGCGGGCAGCGGCGGTCATCACCGACAAGGGACGGATCGCGGCGGACACTGTCGTCGTTGCCATGGGAAGCTTCGCCACGCCGCTCCTCGCGCAACTCGGCATCAGCGTTCCGATCTATCCGGTGAAAGGCGTGTCGATCACCTTCCCGCGCGGGGACTGGAAAGATGCACCCACTGTTCCCGTGATCGATGACAGCAAGCTTTTCGGCCTCGTGCCGATCGGCGACCGCATGCGCATTTCAGGCTCGGCGGAAATCACCGGTTATGATACGGCCCCGGCCATGCCGCGCGCCGAGGCGATCATCGCCAACGCAGGTTACACCTTTCCGGAAATGCGCAAGCACCTCGACATCGCGAAGTCACGCGTCTGGGCGGGGCTTCGGCCGGTAAGCCCCTCCGGCACGCCGCTCATCGGAGAGACGCGCATTGGCGGTGTATGGATCAACGCCGGGCATGGCCATCTGGGGTGGACATTGTCCTGCGGTTCGGGCCGCGTGGCGGCCGACCTGATCAGCGGCGTCAAACCAGGCATTGCCCCGCCACCCGGGCAAGGCATCGTTGCATCCGGGTTTCATTGAAGTTCAGCAAGACGCGCACTGGTACATATGCGGCAAACATAAAGTTCGGAAAACACGTGGAGATGCCTGCTCCGTCATTCTAGCCGGAGTCAGCTTTATATTCGGTCCGCCTTCCGGCCATAAGACTTTGCCGCGGCTTTTCCGGTTATTTTGCCATTTTGCACATCGTCATTGAGGGCGTGGCGGTCTCTCTTTTGCGGCGCGCCGTAGCCGCCGCCGCCTGCCTGTTCGTGCAGCACCAGCGTGCCGCGCGTGATGCGCATGGTCGTCTTGCCGGGAAGAGGGCGCAGAGTGCCGCCTGCTTCGCAAATAAAGTTTCGTGATGGCGCGCCCGGAAGCCCCCCGAACAACCCGTAAGGTGGATGGTCCGTGCGGTCAGCGCGCAATTGCAGAACGGCTTCTTCCGCCAGAAGCCTGTAGGAGCGTGTGAGGCCCAATCCGCCGCGGAACTCTCCCGCACCGCCCGAGTTGGGGCGGAAGCCATAGGATTCAACGCGAATGGGATAGCGCGACTTCGAGCGTTTCGACCGGCAGGTTCGACATGTTCTGCGAAGGGTTGGTGACGCCTTCAACGCCATCCTGGCCAAGTCGCCCGCCCCAGGCCCCGTTGATCATGTCGACGAGAATGAAGGGTTCGCGATTTTCGCCGTGATAGCCGCCGATGGCGACCACAGTGTTTCCGCCTTCGCCCGCCGCCATCACCTTGTGCGGCACGATCTGCGCCAGGGCGCCCATCACCGTATCCACCACGCGGTAGCCGGTGAGCGCGCGCGCCGCGACGGGCGCCGGCATCCGTGGATTGAGGATCGAACCTTCCGGCGCCGAGACGCTGATGCAGCGATAGACGCCCGCGTTGTTCGGCACGTCATGGTCGAGCGCGCAGCGGATGGTGAGATAGGTTGAGGATTTCACGAACGAGAAGGTGGAAGTTGATGGCCCCTCTCACCTGCGGCGACGAGCCGGCGAAGTCGGCGTGGATGTGGCCATCCTTCACCGTCAGCGTGCAGCAGATGGGAATGGGATCGGCGGAAAATCCGTCGCCATCGATGTAGTCGGTAAAGCTGTAGGCGCCTTCGGGCCATGAGGCGATGGCCTTGCGGGTGAGCGTCTCGCCATAGTCGATGAGGCGGTCAAAATAGCCCTCGAGTTCGTCGCGCCCATAGCGCTCGAACAGGCGGCGCAGGTCGCGCTCGCCGAGCGAGCAGGTGGCGTGCTGGGCGTCGAGATCGCCGAGCACGAGATCGGGCAGGCGCACATTGGCGCGGAGGATCGACACCAGCGTTTCATTGCGCTGTCCCGCGTCGAACAGCTTCATGGGCGGAATGCGCACGCCCTCCTGAAAAATTTCCGTCGAGTTGCTGGCATTGGAGCCTGGAACCCGCCCGCCCACATCGCAATGATGAGCGATCACCACGGTGAAGCCTGAGAGAGCGCCTTCAAAGAACACCGGCTTGAACATGAAAATATCAGGCAGGTGCATGCCGCCCGCATAGGGGTCGTTGAGCACGACGACATCGCCGGGTGCCAGATTGCCGGCAAAGCGCTGCATCACCACCTCGATGGCGTCGGGCACGGCGCCCAGATGCAGCGCCACGGTTTTCGCCTGCGAGAGAATGCGGCCATGGCGGTCGCAGATGGTTACGGAATAATCGAGCACGTCGCGGACGATCGGCGAGCGGGCGGTGCGCATCACCGCATAGGCCATGTCGTCGACGATGGTATCGAGCGCGTTTTTGAGGACGGCGAAGGTGATCGGATCGAACGGCGGCGCGGGCATCTCAAGCCTCCTCAATCAAGCGTCACGAGCAGATTGCCCGCGCTGTCGCCAAGCGCGTGGGCATCGGGCGGGATCACGACGGTGCAGTCATCACTTTCGAGAATGATAGGCCCGGTTAGTGTTTCGCCCGCAGCCTCGCGCCGCATCACCGGCACATCGAGCCACCCGGCCTTGCTGCCGAAATAGGCAGGGCGTGTGGTTTTTGCGGTTGTGCGGGTGTGGGTTTTTTGTGCGGCGGAGAAATCCAGCACAGGCCCTTCGGCCAAAGCCGCCACCAGGCGAAGCGCCACCGTCTCGATCCGGTCATCGGAGACATAGCCATAAGTCTCGCGGTAGTTTTCCATGAACGCGGTTCGCAAGCTGGCGGCTGTCGTGTCTTCGGGTAGGGCAATGGCGAGGGAAGCCTCCTGGCCGCGAAAGCGCATATCCAATGAAAATGCGTGGGTGAGGGCTGTTCCCTGATAGCCCTCTGAAGAGAAGGCGTTGGCGGCATCCTGCTGCATGACGCGCACGAGCGTCTCAAGGCCTGTGGCGTCGAACTCGCGGAGGTCGGCCAGGAAGGGGCGGAGAAAATGATGCTCCAGCCGCCCCGCCAGCATGCCTGCAGCCGTGAAGACTCCGGGTGCTGCCGGAAACAGCACACGCGTCATGCCGAGCGAGGCGGCGACGTCGCAGGCATGCACGGGACCCGAACCGCCAAAGGCCAGCAATGTGAAGTCGCGGGGGTCAAGGCCGCGCTCCACTGTCACGGCGCGGATGGCGCGCGCCATGTTGGCGTTCACGACATCACGTATGCCCTGTGCTGCGGCATCCACGCTGAGATCGACAGGCTGGGCGATGTGGCGGGCGATGGCGGCGCGCCCCGCCTTTGCATCAAGGGTGATCGAGCCGCCGCCCAGCGCGGGTGGAATCAGGCCCAGCGCCAGATTGGCATCGGTGACGGTTGGATAGTCCCCGCCTTTTCCGTAGCACGCCGGACCCGGCAGCGCGCCTGCCGATACCGGCCCCACGCGCAGAAGGCCGCCTTCATCGCGCGCCGCGATGGACCCGGCGCCGCTTCCCACCTCCGCCACATCGACGGTGGGAACGCGCATCATGTAGCCGCCCGCCTTGATGAAGCGGCTGGGTGTCGAAATGCCATCGCGAAACTCATATTCATGCGTTCGGCTCACCTCGCCGTTGCGGATGAGCGTGGCCGATGCCGTCGTGCCGCCCATGTCGAAGGCGATCAGATCCTGAACGCCGATGCGCGTGCCCATCCGCGCCGCGCCCACCGCACCGGCAGCCCGCCCGGAGGTAATGAAAAACACCGGCCTGCGCTGCGCATGGGCCGCCGTTGAAAGGCCGCCATTGGAATTGCCGATGAGCAGCGGCGCGGAAACGCCGATGCCGCGCAAGCCCTCTTCGAGGCGGGTCAGATAGCCGCGCAAAGCCGGTACGACATAGGCATTCACCACCGTGGTGGAGCAGCGTTCATATTCTCCCATGGAGGGAAGCACGTCGATCGACGCCGTGATGGAAGCCTCGGGGCAGGCCGACGCCAGCGCGCCGGCGGCCGCGCGTTCATGGGCGGGATTTACATAAGAATTGAGAAAGCAGATGGCGATGGAGGTGACGCCCTGCGCGATCAGAGTCGTCCCGCCGCGATCACCGCATCGACATCGAGAGGCACCAGCACCGTCCCATCGGCGGCCATGCGTTCCTGAACCTCCAGCCGCCATTTTCGCGGCACCAGCGGTTCTGGCTTTCGCCACGACAGATCGAACATGGTTGGGGTGCGCAGCCGCCCGATTTCCAGCACGTCCCGGAAGCCTGCCGTGGTGATGAGGCCGCAGTGCGCCCCAGCCTTTTGCAGCAGGGTGTTCGAGCCAACCGTCGTGCCGTGGAGCACTTCGGCCACATCTCCGGGGGAAATGCCCTCCTGCTGCAACAGGCTCCTGATTCCTGTGATCACCGCCTGTTCCGGTGCGGCAGGGGTAGAGGACATCTTGAGGGGCGTGCTCGCGCCGCCTGGATGGAGGAGAAGAAAGTCGGTGAAGGTGCCTCCCACATCCACGCCGATCCGTACGCCTGCGCTCATGAGGCACCATTGTTGACATTCAACAAGTTCAGTCTCCCGGTTTTAACAGATTTGTCAATTACCGATTGTCAGCAATTTTGGTTGCGCGGGGCGGCAGCGCCTCCTAGAAAAGGTCAGACACTTCTTGCGAGACTCAATGTCAAAACTCACCAGCCTCAAGTCCGAAAAGCGGCAGCTTGACCGGCGCGCGGCGGACCATATCCGTTCGCATATCCTCGATGGCATTTTCCCTGCCAATGGCCGCCTGCTCGAAACCCAGCTGTCCGAGCAGCTGGAAGTGAGCCGCGGCACGGTACGGGCAGCACTGGCCCAGCTCGCGGGCGAAGGACTGGTGAAGCAGGTGGCCTTCACCCGCTGGGAGGTTTCCGGCTCCTCGCCCACCGATGCGTGGGAAGTCTATACCCTGCGCGGCGCGCTGGAAGGCTTGGGGGCGCGGCTCGCTTCGGCCCACATCACGGCTGAGGATGCCATCCGGTTGCGCACCACATGCGCCGAACTTTTTCGCGCGGTGAAGGAAGGCCGGCTGCAGGATGCGACCGACATTGACTTCGAACTGCACGCCGCGATCATCGCTCTCGCGCGCCACGGGCGGCTGGCCGAACAGCACCGGCTGATCATGCATCAGGTGCGCTTTCACATGGTGCAGTCGGGCTTCCTGCCGCGCGACTATGATGAACTGATCGCCGAGCACAAGGAACTGATTGAATTGGTGATCGCCGGAAAAGCCGATCGCGCCGAGGCCCTGGCCCGCAGCCACAATGATGCGGAAGTGAAGCTGCTGACCGCCGTCATCGAACAGGCGGAGCCGTCCAGCCGGGCCGACCGCGAAAGCGCCTGAACTTCCATGCCCGCGGCAATTGCCCAGCCCGCCCTTCTGTTGCGCGCCGGAGATGATGTGGCGATTGCCGCGCGCGATATCGCGGCGGGTGAAACCATCCAGCCATTTGGCGTGACCGCGCGGAATGCCATTCCCTTCGGCCACAAGATTGCGGTGAAAGCACTCGGCGCCGGATCGCAGGTGCATCGCCTGGGACTGCCCATTGGATTTGCCACGTGCGCCGTGGCGCCCGGTGATCACGTGCATACCCATAATCTTGGATTTGAGCCTTCGCAGGCTGAGCACCGGATCGGCACGCGGCTGAGCAACGCAACATCGCTTGCCGCCGATGATATCCCCACATTCCAGGGTTACCGCCGCGCCGATGGCAAGGCGGGCTCCCGGAACTATGTCGGCGTTCTCACATCCGTCAACTGCTCCTCGCTTGTCGCACGGATGATCGCCGATCACTTTCGCAATCCCGACGTCATGGCTGCCTATCCGCAAGTCGATGGCGTGATCGCCCTCACGCATAAATCCGGATGCAGCGTGGCGGAGGGCGGGCGCTCCATGGGCATGCTTCGCCGCACGCTGGGCGGCTATGCGCGCCATCCCAATTTCTGCGGCATCCTGCTGGTGGGGTTGGGGTGCGAAGACAACCAGATCGCTTCGCTGATGGATGACGAGGGGCTCGCCGAAGGCCCGCTGCTGCGCACATTGGTGATGCAGGAGCAGGGCGGCACAAGGGCCAGCATCAGGGCGGGAATATCCGCCGTTGAAGAGATGCTCGCCATCGCCGGCCAAGCGCGGCGCGAAGCGGTTTCGGCCAGCGAACTGATGGTTGGGCTTCAATGCGGCGGCTCTGACAGCTTCTCCGGCATCACCGCCAATCCCGCACTCGGCGTGGCGGTCGACAGGCTGGTGGCCTGCGGCGGCACAGCGATCCTCTCCGAGACGCCGGAAATCTATGGCGCCGAAAGCCTGCTGCTTGAACGCGCGGTGAGCCAGGACATTGGCGAAAGGCTGATCGGCCTTCTGGCATGGTGGGAAGAGCATACGCGGAACGAACCGGCGGGCCTCGACAACAATCCCTCGCCCGGCAACAAAGCGGGCGGGCTTACCACCATTCTCGAAAAATCGCTGGGCGCCGTGGCGAAGGGCGGAACCACAAATCTCAATGATGTCATCGCCTATGCCGATGAACCGGTGACGCGCGGCCTCGTCTTCATGGACTCGCCCGGGTTTGATCCCGTATCGGCCACCGGCCAGGTGGCGGGCGGCGCCAATCTCATCTGCTTCACCACCGGGCGCGGATCATGTTTCGGCTGCCGCCCTGCGCCATCGCTCAAGCTGGCGACCAACACGCCGATGTTCGAGCGCATGCGTGACGACATGGACATCAATTGCGGCGGCATCCTCGATGGCAGCGAGACGCTGGATGAGGCAGGCGAACGCATCTTCCACGCCATGCTGGCCACCGCATCCGGCGCGCCGACCCGGAGCGAGCTGCTGGGCTATGGCGAAGACGAGTTTGCGCCATGGCACGTGAATGCCTGGCTTTGACAGAGTGGAAAAACGCCGATGCCGATTATCCATGTGGAATTGCTTGAAGGCCGCACCGTGGACCAGAAGCGCGAATTCGCCGACATGGTGACGCGCGAAGGCGCGCGTATTCTCCGCTGCGCGCCAGGCGACTTCAATGTGGTGTTCGTGCCGGTCAGCCGTGACGACTGGGCGACGGCGGGAAAGCTGGAGAGCGATCCGAAATAGCCGCGAGTGCCGCCGCGAACTCCGGGTTGAGGTGTTCGATCTCTCCCGGGAAATCCAAGAGCGCGTGCCTGATGACGGCGAGGTCGCAGTCGGCACTGTGGCCGCGCGCATAGCCATCCATGGCTGGGCTTTCCGGATAGCGGCCTTCTGAATGGCGGTAGAGATCGATGCCGCCGATGATGAGCTTCTTCGGCTGAAGGGCTGCAGCGGTAGCGATCATGATGGCGCCGTTTGTCGGCCGGAGCGGTTCCGCTTTGGTGGTCAGCGGTGGCAAGAGATGGTCTGCAAAAATATAGCCCGCGCGCGGCCTCCGCCCGGCCAGAAGATGATGAGCAAGAATTGTGAAGCCGCATGTTGAATCGGGAAAGCCAAGAATGGCATCCAGCCCGTGCGGCGGAACATCCGGATCGGCGGTGAACACCATGCGTGGCCGGTTGAAGCTTGCGTCTTTGCGCCAGATCCAGTTGACGCGGAACAGCGTGGCATCGCGGTGATCGTCCGCGCGCGCCTTGCGTGATGAAGGGCCATTGCCGAGGCAGAGGATTTGGGCGGGCCTTCCCAATGCCGCGCACAAGGCATCAGCCGTTTCAAACCGTGGAGCGCCGGTAAGCGGAAGGATGGCGCGGGCAACCATGGCGGCAATCGGCGTGCGCGTGACAGGCGCATGAGGCAGCGCTTCTAATCTTTTGGCGATGCGCTCCGCCGTTTCGTTGGCCCTGATCGTCAGTGCGGCGGGAACATGGCTTGAATGTTCAACCACCCGCTCATGCGAAAAGCGCCGCTGCACAAGCACGACATCTTCGCGCGGCACAGCGATCACAAGGCGGTAAGCGGGAGAGTGCCGGAGCGCGGCATCAAACATTGGCCATGCCGCTTCGATTTCTGCTGCATCACCTTCGAGCAGGATGACCGGACGGTGATCAACCGGCTGGCCGGGCGGATGGGCAAGGTGGAGGCGCGCCGCAAGGCTCATGCGCCCGTCCCGGCGTGCTGAGCAACCTCAGGCGTAATTGATATACATCGTCTTCTTCTGGAAATAGGCCTCAAGCCCATATTTCCCATCCTCGCCGCCGATGCCGCTGTCGCGCAGGCCCGCGTGATGGGCGTGAACGGCGTCTCCACCCGGGCGGTTCACATAGATTTCCCCGAATTTCAATTCGCGCACAAGCCGCATCAGGCGGCGCATGTCCTTGGTGAAGACATAGGCCGAGAGGCCATAGCGCGATTTATTCGCAAGCCGCAGGCCTTCGTCAAAATCCGTGACCGCCATGATGGGCACTACGGGTCCGAAGACTTCATCCTGCATGATGGCCATCTGGTTGTCGTTGACCGACAGCACGGTCGGCTCATACCAGTGGCCGCGCGCAAAACCCTCGCCCTGCATGCGCCCGCCCCCCGTCAGCACGGAGGCGCCCGCCTGTTTCGCCTGCGCCACCATGCGCTCCACCTTCTCAACTTCGGCCTTGCTGAATTTGGGGCCGACATCGACGAGCGCCATCGGGTCTCCCACCTTCAGCGCCTTCACAGCATCCACAAACCGCGCGGTGAATTCATCGGCGATCTTCCGGTGCACATACATGCGCTCGTTGCAGATGCAGATCTGCCCGCAATTCTCGAAGCGCGAGAGAACAGCCGCCCTCACCGCAGCGCCGATGTCGGCATCCTCCGCAACGATGAAGGGCGCCTTGCCGCCAAGTTCAAGGCGCAGAAGTTTCAGATCATCGGCGGCGCTGCGGAAGATGGCCTTGCCCGCCCGCACGCTGCCGGTGAGAGTGATGAGGCGGGGAATGGGATGGCGCACCAGTGCCGCGCCCATGCCTTCGCCGGTGCCGCTCACCACATTGATAACGCCTGGCGGGAAATCGAGCTGGGTTGAGAGTTGCGCGATCTCCAGCGCCGAGAGCGGCGTTCCCTCATGGGACTTGACCACCACCGTGTTGCCGGCGAGGAGCGCCGGGCCGATCTTCCGGCACATCAGGGCGGCGGGATAGTTCCATGCCGTGAGCGCCACGACGACGCCATGCGCCACGCGCTGGATCCACACCTGCTCATTGGGCATGTCAGAGGGAATGATGTCGCCGGTGATGCGGCGAGCTTCCTCAGCGGCGTAAGTGAGATAAAGTGCCGCGCCCTCGATTTCGCCGCGCGCTTCCTGCAAGGGTTTTCCCTGTTCGGCCACGACGATGCGCGCCAGGCGCTCGCGGTTCTCGAGGATGAGCCTGGCGAGATCGCGCAGAAGCTGCCCGCGGGCCTGGGGCGGCAGTGCTTCCCACGCGGGCTGTGCCGCCCGCGCGGCGACCAATGCGCGGTCGGCATCGTCTTCGCCGCCCTTGGGTACCGAGGCAATCACCACTTCCGTCGCCGGGTTCTCGACCTCGATCCATTCCTTGATGGTCGAGTCTACCCACTGGCCGCCGATGAAATGGCGATAGCGGTCTGTGCCCTTCACGAGTTCCTTCATTGCGGCCATGGAAATTTCCTGAGTTTCAAGAGCTAATGAAAGGCGCCTTCGGGAACATAGCCCGCCATCTGCGGCAGCCAGAGCGTGATGAACGGGAAGATGACGAGAATGAAGAGCGAGACGACCATCATGAACAGCAGCACCCAGATCTCGCGCAGGATCGCACCCACCTTGATGCCGGTGATGCCGGAGACGAGATAGACCACCTGGCCCATCGGCGGATGGATCAGCCCGATCATCATGTTCACGGTCGAGACGACGCCGAAATAGACGGGATCGATTCCCAGTTCGCGCACCGTCGGCATCAGGATGGGAATGACGATCAGCAGAAGCAGCAGCGTGTCGAACAGGGCGCCCAGGACGATGAACAGCAGGGTGACGCCAAGCATGAAGGCCATCGGCCCCATATGCATCTGCGACATCCAGACGCCCATAACCTCCGGAAAGCGTTCGGCCGCCACGATGTAGTTCATCACCACGGCGCCGGCGATCGTGATGGCCACCATGGCCGTCGCCTTTGAGGAGGTGAGCAGAACTTCAAACAGGCGGCGGGGGGTGAGCGTCCTGTACCAGAAGATGGCGAGCATCAGGGCCACGAAAGCCGCTACCGCTGCCGCTTCTGTCGGCGTCACCGCGCCTGAATAGATGCCGCCGAGGAGAATGACGGGGAGCAGCAGCGTGGGGCCGGCGTCGCGGATCGTCGCCACGGCTTCTTTCATTGATTGCCGGGGCTGAGTGGGAAAATCCTGAATCCTTGCCTGCACCGCCACGACACCCATCATCACGGCAGCAAGAAACAGCCCCGGCAGCACTCCGCCCAGAAACAGATAGCCGATGGATGTGTTGGTGACGACGCCATAGAGCACCATCGGAATCGATGGCGGGATGATCGGCCCGAGGATCGCAGACGTCGAGGTGAGTGCGGCGGCAAAGCCAGGGCGGTATCCGGCTTTGGTCATCATGTCGATCGAGATTTTTCCAGGGCCTGCTGCATCGGCCAGCGCGCTGCCGCTCATCCCCGAAAAGATCACTGAGGAGACGACATTCACATGCGCGAGCCCGCCCTTGAACCGGCCGACCAGCAGGCTCGCGAAATTGAACAGCTTGTCGGTCATCGCCCCGGCATTCATCACTTCGGCGGAAAAGATGAAGAGCGGCACCGCCAGCATGACGAAGCCGCCATAGATGCCTTTCAAGCTCTGGCTCGCCACCAGGCCGATGTCGCTGCCGCTCATCAGCAGATAGACGATGCTAGAGGCAAGCATCGCGTGGCCGAGCGGCATCCCCGCAAACGTCCACAAGAAGAACAGGACAAACATGATGATTGCCGGAAACGACATGCGAAGATCCTAGATATGGTTTTGCCAGCCGGAGCGCAGGAGATGCCACAGGCGGATCAGTGCCTGCACAGCAACCGCGATCATGAAGATGAGAAAGGAGCCGAACACCAGGAGGATCGGCCACTGCAATAGCGTGGTTTTACGAGTCCGCAGGAAGTACATGTAGTCGATGGTGCCGGGAATGGCGGCCAGAAACACGATTGCCAGCGATAGGGTGATGAAAATGGCCAGCACCCGCCTGCCTCGGGGCGGGAACCAGCCATAAATCACGTCAAACACGATGTGCTGGCGTTCCTTCAGCAGGATGTCGCTGGTCCAGAACACCACCCACACATAGCCGATGGCGCAGAGTTCGTTGGACCATGACACCGGCGCGTCGAACACGTAGCGGCCGCCAATGCCGATCACGAAGCCGGCGAACATCACCGCAAAGGCAATGACGGCCACCGACTCCGAAAACCATTTCCAGAGCGTCGAAAGAGATGCCATGACAGGTGCGTCAGGCGGCGTTGATGCGGTCGAACAGTCCGGCCGGCCAGCTCTTCGCAAAATCGGAGCTCACGAAGGCGTCCAGCACATGCTTGCGGAAGGCCGCGACATCCGGCGTGGTTACCGTGTTGCCATGCGCCTCGAAGAATGCCTTGCCGTCCTTTTCCGTGGCGAGAACGCCGTCGTCATTGGCCTTTTTGCTGGCCTCCGCCGCCGCCATGACGGCCTTCTTCTCATCATCGCTCAAGCCGTCCCAGAACGGCTTTGAGAAAGTAAAGAAGGTATTGGCCACCTGATGGCCGGTGAGCACCACCTGCTTGGAAACTTCGTAGAATTTCGACGAAATGGCGTCGGGCAGCGGGTTTTCGAGCCCGTCGATGGTGCCGGTCTGCATGGCGAGATAGACTTCCTCGAAGGCCAGCGGCGTGGCGCTGGCGCCCAGCGCATTGCCGAGGAACTGCCAGGCGGCCGAGCCCGGCATGCGGAGCTTCACGCCCTTCAGGTCATCGGGAACATTGACTGTGCGGGGCTGCCTGAGGATCACGTGGCGGGTGCCCAGATACTGGCTCTTGAGAACCTGAATCTGCTGCGTGCTGGCGATCTTCTCCTTGAACTCCTTGCCGATGTCGCCGTCATAGACAGCGTCGAGATGGGCGTTGTCGCGGAACAGGTAACCGGTGGTGAAGATCGAATATTCCGGGATCAGTTCGGCCACATCCGAGGGCGAAATCATGCCCACCTCGAGATTGCCGCGCTGCATCGCCTCGATTTCGCTGCCTTGCGCGAACAGGGTTCCATTATAGTGAATTTGCACGTCGAACGCGCCGGGCATCGAGGACTCGAGCGCTGCCTTGAAGGCTTGAAGCCCCTTTGACTGCCATTCTGAATCCGGCCCCGGCGTTGAAATGCGGATGACCTTGGCCGCCGCATAGGCGCGCGTTGATATCAGGGATACCGCAAGGCCTGCGGCGCCAGAGGCGAGAACCGCGCGGCGGCTGATCCGGCCTGCCATGATGTTGGAAATGCCCGTCATGTCCTGAACCCTCCAATTGTTTTTTCATTTTTCCGGGCTGGTTGAATCCACCCCTGTGTCAGTGAAGGTCACATAAGGCCTGATCACGGTCAAGATAAATGTTGACAATGGGCAATCAATCATCATTCCTGATGGCATCTAAGGTGTCTTCTTGGCCTCTGGCATGACTGTGAACATGAATCCTCCGGGCGGCGCGCTCCCGCAGCGTGAATGCTTTGTTGTTGCGGCGGCCACGCCGGTCACGGCTGATCTCACGCCAGACGCTGGCATGCTGGCTGTCCATTGCCGCATGCTGATGGATTCGGGGGTGGATGGCATCGCCGTGTTCGGCACCACCGGCGAAGGGCCGGAATTCTCCGTCGCCGGCCGCAAGGCCACATTGGATTCTCTATTCGGCCTTGGCCTGCCGCCCCGCCGTGTGATCGTTTCGGCGACGGCGCTTGTCATGAGCGACTCCGTCGATCTCGCGCGTCACGCCATGGAGGCGGATGTGGACAGCATCCTTCTGATGCCGCCCTGCATGTTCCGTTCCAACATCACGTCGGAGGGCACGTTCCGGTTCTACGCCACGGTGATCGACAGGATTGGCCGCAGCGACCTCCGTCTCTGCCTCTATCATTTCCCCGATATTTGCGGCGTGCCGCTGCTGCCGCAGGTGATCCGCCGCCTTGATGAGGCCTATCCCGGCATCATCACCGGCATCAAGGACAGCGGCGGGGATTTTGATTTTACGGAAACACTGCTGCGGTCATTCAGCCATCTCGGAGTCTATACCGGATCGGAGATTCATCTTCCGCAAGCCCTCGCCGCCGGCGCGCGCGGAACGATCTGCGGGCTTGGCAATGTTATGCCGCGGCTTCTGAAGGCGCTCTTTGAAGCGCCGACCGCCTTTGATCGCCGGAAACTGGTGCCGCTGATCACCTCGGGCGATCTCATCCTGTCTCGGCAATCCTTCGGCGCCTCCATCAAATCGGTTCTGGCTGATGTGACGGGAGAGTCCGCCTGGGCGCGCATGCTGCCGCCGGTGGCGGAAATTCTTGGCCCCGAACGCGGCTGGCTGCAGCGCGATTTCCGCGTATGGAACATGTCGCTGCCTGCGGGCACAAGAAGTTTCATGGAGAGTGAGCAGGCAGCGGACGGAAACATCCTTCCGCTGCGGCGCGCCGACCGCAAGTCAAACTGAAGGCCGATCCATATTTCATTCCCATGCGGAGGACTCTTTGGCGCATGCTTTGACACAAAACCCGGAAGGCGCGGTTCCGCGCGCCGCCAGGGCTGAGGGCGGCAATCTTCCCGATCTCGATACGCCTGCCGTCCGGCAGGCCCGCCAGGATCTTGCGGCCTGTTTCCGGATGGCGGCGCGCCATGGCATGGAAGAGGGGATATGCAATCACTTTTCAGCACTTGTGCCGGGTTCGGATGATCTCTTCATCGTCAATCCGTACGGATACGCATTCCGCGAATTGTCCGCGTCGACGCTGCTGATCTGTGATTTCGACGGCAACGTGATCGATGGCGAGGGGCAGCCGGAAGCGACGGCCTTCTATATCCATGCGCGTATTCACAAGCGTATCCCGCGCGCCAGGGCGGCATTCCACACACATATGCCCTATGCGACGGCCCTCTCGATGACCGAAGGAGATCCGCTTATTTTCGCCGGCCAGACGGCGCTCAAATTCTATGGCCGAACGGCTGTCGACCGCGATTACAATGGCCTGGCGCTCGATGAGCGCGAGGGCGACCGCATCGCCGCGGCGGCCGGCGATGCCGACATCATCTTCATGAAGAATCATGCCGTGATGGTTCTGGCGCCCACCATCGCCGAGGCTTGGGATGATCTCTATTATCTCGAACGCGCCGCGGAGGTGCAGGTGCTCGCCATGTCCACGCAACGGCCGGTGCTGCCGGTTTCGCCCGCGGTGGCGGAAGCGACCTACCGCCAGATGCGCGAAGGCGACGCCGATTCCGCGCGCCTGCATCTCGCATCGGTGCGGCGCATTCTCGATGCGGGAGAGCCTGACTATGCGCACTGACGGGGTATCCGCGCCATGACGGCCGCCCTGGTCACCGGCGGATGCAGCGGCATCGGCCTTGCGGTGGCGCGGGAGCTGGCGCAGGGCGGCATGTCCATCGGCATTGTCGATCGCACTGTGCCCGATGCTCAGACGTTCCAGTCGGAATTGCAACACCTCGGGGCGCCGAAGGCCCATATCATTTCAGGCGACGTTTCTGACATCAGTGCCCACGAAAGCTGGGTGAACCAGATGGAGGCGGCACTGGGCCCGCTTGATATTCTGGTGAACAACGCCGGCATACCCGCCAAGGTGCGCGGCGATCTGCTGCAACTCCAGCCCGATTCTTTCGATGCGGTGCTGGGCGTCAATCTGCGGGGAACATTTTTTCTCACCCAGGCAGTTGCCCGCCGCATGACTGCGCGCCCGCGTATTGGCGGGCAGGTGCGGGCCATCATCGTCATCTCCTCCGTCAGCGCCGTCATGGCGTCGCCGGAACGCGGCGAATATTGCATCTCCAAATCCGCCCTGCCGATGGTGGTGCAGCTCTTTGCGCTCCGGCTGGCGGAACATGGAATCGGCGTCTTCGAGATCAGGCCCGGCATCATTCACACCAGCATGACAGCGCCCGTCACGGCCAAGTTCGACAAGCTGATCAAAGGCGGCCTCGTGCCTGCCGGTCGCTGGGGAGAGCCTGAAGATATCGCGCGTGCCGTCAAGATGCTTACGCAATCCGATCTCTCGTTCGCCACCGGGTCGGCCATTGCCGCCGACGGAGGGCTCACGATCGCGCGGCTATAGGCATCGTTATTGAAGCTCCGCAGCCTTCGACTTGGGCCTATTCCGGCCCTTCTTGATCAGCGATCAGTGCGCATCAAAACGACCCGGCGGTTCTGCGAGCGGCCTTCCAGCGTGGCGTTGGTTGCGACCGGCTGCGACGGCCCGGCACCCAGCGTGGTCAGGCGGCTGCTCTGAACGCCCATCGCGACGAGCGCGGCCTTGATGGCATTGGCGCGCTTTTCGGACAGGCCCTGATTATATTTCGCCTTGCCGATGTTGTCGGTGTGGCCGGTGATCTGCAGTGTCCACAGCGGATTGTTCTTCAGCGTCACGGCGATCTCGCGGATGAGGTCTGACGATTCCGGCTGGATCGTCGCCTTATCGAAATCGAAGTGAATGCCGCGCGTGGTGTAGGCGCGCTTGGCCGCCAGCGCCTGCTGCATGGCGGAACGCTGATCGGCGCCGGATGTGACGAGAACGATCTGTTCGGTGCGCGGTGTCTTTTCGCCCGTGAAGCGCAGGGAATATTCAAGCAAAACCGGGTTGTTGCGATTGTCGAGAAAATACAGATCGCCGTCCGCTTTCTTTTTTCCGCGCGCGAATGTGCCAACAACATGAACAACGGGAATGGTGTCGGTTGTTCCGTCGAGCGAGATCGGCATCGTGGTTTTTCCCGCCAGGCGGATCGTGCCGGTCATCGGCTGCAGGGAGGTGTCGGGGATGAGGTCCAGCCGGCTTTGCCCGGCGCTGCGCAGATCATCGATGACCGCCGTGGAAACGCCGATCGCGGTGGTGCCAGGCAGCGCCAGCGGCATCTTGGCGTTATAGCCGAGAACGAGCGTATGAGCGGTCTTCGCATCATTCGTCATCATGCGCCGGATGGCGCGCATGCCGCGCGAGCTGGAATAGTAGATGTCGTAGCTATCGGCTCCGACCTTGGCGAATTTGACCCACGATTCGGCATCCGGTCCATAGGTATTCGTCCATGCCGTTGTCAGCATGCCGCCGTCATGCGGCATGAAGGGGCCGAGGCCCTCCTGCGCGGCGGCGGCTGACATCAGCCAGGGCCCTGCGCAAATCAGCATGGCGGGATAGGCAAAAGCGCGGAAGCGGTTGATTGCAAGTGTCATGGGCGGAACTCTTTTATCGGGGTTGTTACGGCGGTTGGTGTGCCCAGCCTGTGGACGTCTTGCCGATCCGGTATCCCAGATCGAAAAGCTGCTTCATGTAGGCGGGATCGAACGGTTCGGGCTCCGTGGCTTCAAAGCTGGCGGGCACCCAGAGCGCGTTGAAGGCGATGCCGTCGCGCTGGGCATTGGCATACATGCGGTAGAGATCGCCGATCCCCTGCGTGCGGATCAGCGAGGCGATGGCTTTGCCGGCGATCGCCACGGCGCGCGGCTTCACCTGACTGTATTCGGGCGCCACCTTGCCGTTGCGGATGATGTAGAGCGCTCTCTCCCGCTGGGCATTGTGCGATTTGTCGATGGCGCGCAGGGCCAGATTGGATGGGAAGAGGAACGCCTGGTTGCTTGTTCCGCCATCCACCTGCAATTCGTCATAGGTCTTTCCATCCGCGACGACCTTGATGCGCACCGGCGGGAACACGCCGGGAATGGATGCGGACGCGACGAGGACATCCTGTATGAGTTCCTTGCGCCCCGGCTGGCCTGACGCGGCAATCGCCCCGATGTCCCAGACCACGGGACGTTCGGCATCGAGATTGGTTGTGCCGATGAGAAGCCTTCGGCCGCGCGCGTATTCCCGCGCGATGGCCTCCACCAGTGCGTCGTCCACATAGCGCGCCACCAGATTGCGGAGAGGGCCGTTGTCGGCCGCGGAATCGCTGCCGAGAGCGGCGAGCACGCCTTTCTTCCGGTAAATGTCTTTTCCGGAAATCTCCGTGTAGGCTTTCTTCAACTGCCGATCATACGCCGGGCCCAGAAAGGCGAAAGGCGCCACGAGCGAGCCGGTGCTGATGCCCGTGACGATGTTGAACGCGGGCCGACTGCCCGAAGCCGTCCATCCGCACAGGATGCCCGCCCCGAATGCGCCATTGCTGCCGCCGCCCGAAACGACGAGCAGGCTTCTTTTCGGATCTTTGGTCTGTTGATCGCCCAGCAGGGCAATCGCGACGGGAGAAATGCTTGTGCCGTCATCTCCCCAGTACCGGATGTGGCCATAGCCCGGCAGTGCCGCCGCCTGAACCAGCGCCTCGGGCACCGGGTCGCGAAGCTCTTCCGCCGTCTTTCCCGCGCAGGACGCCAGCAATAGGAGCGCGGCGAGGCCGGCAAGACGGGCCAGGCGCAAATGAAAGATATGCACTGTCGTATGCTTTGCTAGAACGTGAAGGTTGCGCCGAGAATGGGCCCCTTCTGGGTGATCTTGTTCACGAAGCCGTCGTGGCTGTAATCGTCATGCAGCGCGCGGTAGCCTGCGAACATCGAGGCGCGGTCGTTGAACTTGTAGCCGACGCCGCCCATCACATCCCACATGAAAGACGACGACACGCCAAAGCCGCCTACCAGTCCCCAGCCTGCGAGATAGAAATTTTCGTTGAGGTCGGATTTGAATTTCACGCCCACCACGGGATCGACCCATGTTGCGCTGTCGCTGGCCGACGTGCCGTCAAGCGCGCCGCCCTTGAAGGCAAACTTGTTGTCGGCCGACCAAAGCCTGGCGCCGGCCACGGCATCGAAGGCCGACGTGTCGCTCATGTAGATGCTGTAGCCGAACAGGGCTGTCGCCATGAAGGTGGTGACCGTGGCGTCGATCTTGTCGGCGGCAATTCCCCTGGGCGTGTCAATCTTGGGCCCGATGCGTGCGTAGAGAAGATCCGTGCTGATGCTGAAGGGCCCTTTCCTGAATTCCGTCACGCCTGAAAACACCATCTCGAGGTTTTTCAGCGTGTCGGTGAAACTCATGTCGACATCCTGCGGCGGAAAACCGAAGAGGCCGCTTTCACCGTGAATGCCCGCCGCCCACACATAGGGCGACACGGTGATTTTCCATGAATCGTCGTAGGTCGGCGGCAGCAAGGCATCCGCACCCCACGCCTGCGATGCGGCGCCCGCCATCACGGCAAAGGCGGCAAGCGCCGGAAGAGAGGTCTTGTTCATGGGGTTGCTCCACAAATCTGGTTTGAAACGAGGGGGACGAAGCTCATTGGGGCTCCACGCGCGAAACGCAGCGGAAGCCGACATGGCATGTCGTGGTGTCGATGGTTTGCGCCATGCGCGCGGCGGGCCGGTAGCGGCGGCAATAGCTGGGAGCGCAGAGATAGGAGCCGCCCTTGATGACTTTGCGCGGCAGGCGTGTTTCGGAAGACGCGATATCGTAGCTGCTGTCCCGGCTGCCGCCCTTCGGGTTCTCAAGCGTGCAGCACGGGCTGTCGATCTGGCGATGGTCCTGATACCAGTCGGAAGTCCATTGCCACACATTGCCCGCCATGTCGGATAGGCCATAGCCATTGGCGGGAAACGCGCCCGCGGGCGATGTCCATGCGAAGCCGTCATCGAGGCTGTTGTGCCAGGGAAACTCGCCCTGCCAGGTGTTCGCCATCATGCGGCCGCCGGGATGAAGTTCGTCTCCCCAGACGAACTCCGCGCCCTCAAGCCCGCCGCGCGCCGCAAATTCAAACTCGGCTTCGGTGGGAAGATCCTTGCCGGCCCATCGCGCATAGGCTTCGGCATCTTCATAAGCGATGTGAACGACGGGGTGCTGCGAGAGCCCTTCAATCGAACTTCCGGGCCCCTGCGGGTGCCGCCAGTCAGCACCCGGCACATAGGCCCACCAGTGATAGGCATTGTTCCGGTCAACCGCGGCCGGGGGCGGTGAAAAAACAGCGGAGGCCGCCACCAGAAACTCCGGCAGCGCATCGGGATAGTCCTCCGCCCTTGGAGGCCGCTCGGCCAGCGTCACGTACCCTGTGCTGGCAACGAAGCGGGAGAACGCGTCATTGGTGACGGACGTGCGGTCCATCCAGAATCCGCCAACCCGCACGCGATGCGCGGGTGCCTCCTCGGGATAGTGATGGTCGGACCCCATGCGGAATATGCCGCCGGGAATCCACGCCATTCCAGCGGGAGTGGCGTGCTCCATGAAGGCCTGCCGCTCAGTCCCCGACATTGAACATTTCGGATGCATCGGGAAGCGCCGTCTCGGAATGCGTCGTGAGCCTCACCGCATCGAAGAGGAAAAGCGGTGGCGACATTTGCGCAGCCAGTTCGACGATCCGCGCCTGCAGCTTCTTGACGATATCCGGGTTCTGCTCCGCGAGGTTGGTGCTCTCGGACGGGTCCTTGGCGATGTCGAACAGTTCAAGCTTGGGCGGCAGCACCGCCTTCCACACCAGCTTCCAGTCACCCTGGCGGACGGTGCCGGCCATTGGCTCGATGTTGTAGACGACTTCGCTGCGCGGCGGCGGCGCGCCATCGGCAATCGCCGGCAACATGTCCATGCCGTCCAGCGGCTTGCTCTTTTCAGCCTTGCTGCCCGCCACCGCGGCCATCGTCGCGTACATGTCGGTGACATGCATCATGCCATCGAACACGCCGGGCTTGATCTTTCCCGGCCAGTTGACGAGCGCCGCCACGCGCGTGCCGCCCTCATAAGTGGTTCCCTTGCCATCGCGATAGGGGCCATTGTCGGCGGGAAGCTTGCCCTTCACCGCGCTCTCGCCCGCGAACATCGGGTTGGTGACGCCGCCATTGTCGCTCTGGAAAACAATGAGGGTATTATCGCGCATGCCGCGCTTCTCGAGGGCCGCGACAACTTTCCCGACCTGATCGTCAACCACCGAAATCATCGCCGCATAGCCCCGGCGGCTCTCGTCGGCGATGTGGCTGTAACGGTCCAGATATTCCTTGGGCGCCTGGAAGGGCGTATGCGGCGCGGTGAAGGCCAGATAGAGGAACAACGGCTTCTTGCCGTCATGTTCGTTGATCACCCGCACGGCTTCACGGCCGAACAGGATGTTATCGTAGCCATCTTCCTTCAGCGGCTTGTTGTTGCGGAACCAGTCCATGGTGCCGTTGTCGGCCCGGTGGGTGAAATGATTGATCTCGCCCAGCAGCGCGCCATAGAAGGAATCGAAGCCACGCTGGCGGGGCCACATCGCCGTCTTGGCCTGGCCCAAATGCCACTTGCCGCTCATGGCGGTGGCATAGCCCGCATCCCTCAGCATCTGCGGCAGCAGATATTCGTCAGCCGCCACGCCATAGGTGCCGCCCTGCGGAATGACGGCGGTTTGCAGGCCATAGCGGAAGGGATAACGGCCCGTCATCAGCGCCGCGCGGGTGGGCGTGCACATGGGCTGGACGTAGAACTGCTCGAGCCTGGCCCCCTCCGCCGCCAGCTTGTCGATATTGGGCGTCTTGATATCGGAGCCATGATAGCCGACATCCTTCCAGCCCTGATCGTCGGTGATAATATAAACAATGTTGGGCTGTTTTGTTGCGGCCTGGGCATGCGATGCACGCGACACAAGAGCGGCCGCGATCAGGGAGGCAGTGCCTGCAAGGAATTGCCGCCGCCCGCGATTGTCAACCGCGCCGCAAGATTCAGGACCGCAATCGCCGCCAGAAATGCCCATGCCGTTCTCTCCCTAAAAGTACCGCCCATCGGGCTGGTGAAATTCCTCCACGCACCGACCGCCTGCCAGTTGGGCTTGGCCATCCGCCGCGTTTTCCGGAATTTTTGATTAGTCGGGCATTCTCAACTCTGCTACTCACGGCGCGCAAGCTTGCGCCCAAGAACGCAAGCAAAATTGGTCTAGGGATGTAAGCAGGATGATCGGGCAGCCTTCGCGCGCGGTGCCGCTTCAGGCAAATCCGCTCGTCGCCACCTCCAGCCTTGATGAGTTCGCGCAAGCCATCCGCCCGATTTTTGGCGTGCTGAACCTCGGCCTGACCGGCGGCCAGAAGGGATTTCGCGCCACCGCCAATTTCAGGAAACTTGAACACTCCGGGCTCTACTACGGGCACTATGACGGGAGATTGAATGTCTCGATTCCGCACGCCAGCTTTATTGCGCAGGGGCTGACCATCGGAGGATCGGTGGATTACAGTTCCGGCAGCGGTAGCGCGATCCTGCGCAAAGACGAGCTTCCTTTTCCCGTGTTTGAAAGAAGCAGGATCAAGCTGGATTTTAGCGAAGGCCACCGGCATCTGGCCTTTTGCATGCGCCCGGATGCGGTGCTGTCGAAATACAACGCCATGCTGGGAATTGGCGGTGACCGGCTCCTCAATCTCAACCATGCGGCCCCACCGCCCGCCGCGCAGCTAAATAGAATTCCGCCGCCTGCTGCTGGTCCTGCTTGAGGAACTTGAAGCGGATCAAGACCCCGCGCCTGCCATTCTCCTCCACGAATTGGAGCAGGCGCTGATCACCACCTTCATCACCATGAACCGGCACAGTTTCAGCCGCTACCCTGCGATCCGGCCCGCCGATCTGGCGCCGTGGCAGGTGCGGCGCGTCGAGGAGTATTTCGCCGCCAACTGGGACCGGCCAATCGATATCGAATCGGTGGCCGCGACGGTCAACGCAAGTGTCCGCAGCATCCAGTATGCGTTCAGCAAACATCGCGGCTATTCGCCCATGGATTTCCTGCGCCGCGTGCGGCTTGGCCACGCCCGCACCCTCCTGCTGCGCGCCGAGCCAAGCAGTTCCGTCACAGCCGTAGCATTTGCCTGCGGCTTCGGAAATCTCGGACACTTCTCCCGGCATTATTTTGAGGCATTTGGAGAACTTCCGTCGGAAACGCTGACGAGGGGCAAGAGCCGGCACTGAATCGGGGCCGTCAATGCTTTTTGCGGGAAGATTCGCAGGTTTGTTGCACCTGCCAACAGCAGTTCATCGAGCCGCTCGCGCCACGGCCCGATCCTTGGCAGCGGCTGGTACTCGCGCTCGTAGTGGAACTCCGCCCCCGTTCTTCATTCCACTCCCGGGTCGGCGTTCAATCGTTCCAGCAGAAAATGTTCCAACGCCCGTACACGCCGCCGTTTTGGCTCTTCGGTGGGCAATATCATGAGATACTGCTCGGGGGCGTCCATCTCGGTATCGGCGATGCGCACCAGGCGCCCGCTCGCAAGTTCCTCGGCAGCCGTCATGGCATCGGCGATCGCAAAGCCTGCGCCAAGCGCGGCCAGATCAAATGCCATCAGAGGATGCGGCACGGTCAGCCGCGTGGGAGGGACTTCACTTTCGAGACCACAGGTGGCGATCAGCCGCCGCCAATCCGCCCCATCGTCATAGTGGATTAGAGGATGGCGCAGGATGTCGTTTGGCGTTCGGATGCCGGGTGAGCGATTCAAAAGGCGGGGGCTGCATACAGCAAAGAAAGGCAAGGGTGTTCCTGTCAGAAGGGCCTTGCGTTCCCCGGGCGCATCAACCTCGCCGAATGAGATGATGAGATCGCAGCCCTCTGGCGGAGGTGATTGAGTGCTGATCGACAAGTTGAGTTCGCGGTTGGCATCCAGGAATTCGGAAAGCAAAGGCAAAACCCGTTTCGCCAGAAGAAGCGGCGAGCAATTGACGCGAAGTTCGCCCCGCATCGGGCCAGCGCCAAGCGAAACGAGGCGGTCCGCGATGGCATCAAACGCGCCACGCAACGCCGGCAAAAGCATCCGCCCGGTGGATGTTAACGCCAGCGGCCGCGTCGACCGGTCGAAGAGCGGCATTCCCAGTTGCACCTCCAGTGCGCGGACCTGATGCGAAATGGCACTTGTCGTCACGGACAGCTCATTTGCCGCCTGCCCCAACCCGCCCAGGCGCGCGGCAGCTTCAAACGCCGCGAGCCCCCCAAGGCTCGGCAGCCGCCGGGACGAGAGCAGCCTCCCATCCTTTGCGGGACTGGATGATGACGCGGAAGCACGGCCCGGCCGCTTCATGTTTCAAATTTTCCTCAACTTGATTTGCAAAATCATCCTTTGCAATTCAATACCCTTTGAATTGTCATGTGGGAACCATCGTTTCAAGTGAAATTGGCCACCCATGACCGACGTGCTTGGCATCCCGCCCGTTTTGTCCGTGCAGGCGCTCGCCGTCCGGTATGGGCACGTCCGTGCGCTCGATTGTGTCGACCTCGATGTCGCGCCCGGTGCGTTCATGTCTCTTCTTGGGCCTTCCGGTTCGGGGAAAACGACAATGCTCAATGTGATCGCGGGATTCATTGGGCCTTCCGAGGGGGTGGTGCGCCACAACGGCAAGGATATCACCGCGATGCCGCCCGAGAAACGCGCCTTTGGCGTCGTGTTTCAGGGATATGCACTGTTCCCGCACCTCACCGCGCTGGACAATGTCGCCTATCCCCTGCGCATGCGCGGTCTCTCTCGCGCCGAAAGCCGAAGGCGCGCGGCGCCGATCCTCGAACGCGTTGGCCTTGCCGGAATGGCGGGACGCCGGCCTTCGCAGCTTTCTGGCGGGCAGCAGCAGCGGGTGGCCATGGCAAGGGCGCTCGTCTACCAGCCCTCCATCCTCCTTCTGGACGAACCGCTATCTGCGCTTGACCGCGATTTGCGCAGGCGGTTGCAAATCGAATTGAAGGCATTGCATCGGCAGGAAGGCCGCACATTCGTGCTGGTCACGCATGATCAGGAAGAGGCCATGACCCTTTCGGATCATATCGCGGTGTTTCGTGCGGGCCGGGTGGTTCAGGTCGGCACGCCGCAAGAGCTCTACAGGCGGCCAGCGTCACGGTTTGTCGCCGAATTCGTGGGCGAGGCAAATGTGGTGCCCGCCGATGCCGTGCAAGCCGGGCCGGCGGGGAAATTCGCGGTACTCCGCCCCGAGGATGTCCGGCTTTCGCGCGTCGGCGGCACCAGCGCGACGCTGACGGATCTGGTTTTCGCCGGCGACCGCTGGCGCGCGATGCTGCGCGACGGAGCCGGACGGGAATGGCTGGCAATATTGCCGGAAGAACAGCGTGCGCAGCTCAACCCGCTGCCGGGAGAACGGCTGGCGATGAGTTGGCCGGAAGGAAGTGCCTGGATCGTCGCTGAAGACGGCCAGGCCTGAACACAGGGAGAAAGAGAAATGCAGGAAAAATTACGATTGACGCGCCGCCAGGCTTTGGCGGGCATGGGCGCAACAGGCCTGCTCGCGGGAACCGGGCAACACGCCCGGGCGGCTGGCGGTGACCTTGTCATGGCGAACTGGGGCGGCGATGCCATTGCCGCTTACGAAACGGCTTATGCCGATCCGATCAAGGCGGCCACCGGGCTGACGCTTCGAATTGACGGCAGCGGCCCGCTCTAAGGCACCATCAAGACCCAGGTTGAAAGCAAGGCGGTGCTGTGGGACCTGGCGGATGCCGAAGCCTATTCGGCGATCAGGCTTGGGCGGCTCGGGCTGCTTGAGACTGTCGGAGACCTTGCGGTCGATGCCGCGCCGCAGGCGGCGGATCCTCATGCCGTCCCCTATTCAACCTTCAGCTATGTGATGGCCTACGATGCCAAGAAGTTTGGCGATGATCCGCCGAAAACCTGGGCCGACGTCTGGAATGTCGAAAAATATCCCGGCAAGCGGGCGTTTTACAAATGGATGAGCGCCAATCTCGAATGCGCCCTCCTGGCTGACGGCGTTCCGCCGGACCAGCTTTATCCGCTCGACGTGGATCGCGCATTGCGCAAGTTCGAAGAGCTGAAGCCGCACATTCTCACCAACTGGGGCACCGGATCGGAAAGCCAGCAGCTGTTGCGCGATGGCGAAGTCACCATTTGCCACATGTGGCATACCCGTGCGTTCCTGCTGAAGCAGGATACGGCCGGCGCCGTCGATTTTACTTTCAATCAGGGAATTCTGGATCACGGCGTCTGGGCGGTTCCGAAAGGCAACCCGGCGGGGCTTGAAGCCGCGCGCAAAGCCCTCGCGGTAACTCAGGATCCGGCTGTACAGGCAAAGTTGATGGAGGCCTACAAATACGGGCCGACCAATCCGAAAGCAAATGACCTCATCCCCGAGGCGCTACGGGCGGTCAATCCGTCCGATCCTGCCAACCGGTCCCGGCAGGTGATCAAGAATAACGCCTGGTATGCCGATAACTATGGAACGGCGCTTGACCGGTGGCTGGCGCTTTTTGGATGAAAACGGCGGCGGGATGGGCGGACGTGCGTTTGATGGGGCTTGTGCTGCCCCTGCCGCTTGTCGTTGCATTGGCTTACGTTATCCCCTTTCTCGGTCTCGCGGGCTGGAGCTTGCGGAGCGCGGAAGGGGGCTTCTCGCTGGATGCATACCGCGACTTGCTGACCACCGGAAGCTTTGTGCCAATCATGGCCCGGACCTTTCGCATTGCCGCACTGACCACGATGATCAGCGTCGTCATAGGCGGGCTCCTTGCCTATGTATGGGTATTCGCGGAACCCCGGATGCGGCTTCTGGTCGAGATCACGGTATTGGTTCCGTTTTGGATTTCGGTTCTGGTGCGCGCCTTTGCCTGGCTTGTGCTGTTGGGCCGGAGCGGGCCGCTCAGTGAAGCCGCGTCCGCGCTGGGCCTTACCGACGGGCCAGTCTCCTTCACGCGCAATGAATTCGCTGTCGTTGTTGGGATGGTGCACTACATGATTCCCTATGCGGTGTTTCCGATCCTGTCGGCGCTGCGTGCGATGGATCCGCGCCTCCTGCTCGCCGCGCAGAGCCTGGGCGCGAGTCAGGCCAAGCGCTTCTGGACGGTGCTTGTTCCGCTTGCCATGCCTGGCATCGCCGCGGCTTCCATCATTGTGTTTGTCTTCGCACTTGGTTTCTTTGTCACTCCGGCGCTCCTGGGAGGAGGCCGTGTGATGCTTGTCGCCGAGTACATCTACACTCAGATCTTCCAGCTTGCGGATTGGCCCAAAGGCACGGCGGCAACGGTTCTGCTCATGCTCTGCGTCGGAGTCCTGTTCGGCGTTCTGGCGCTGACACAGCGGACATGGAGGCGGCGTTGAAGAGCGGCCTTTCTCCTCGCCGTCCGACCCTCGTTGCGGCAGCCTTCGCGCTGGCTTTTCTCATCGCGCCAATACTTGTCGTGATTCCGGTTTCCTTCACGCCGGAACGCTATCTTTCGTTTCCCGATGGCACCCTTTCGCTTCGCCACTATCAAACTGCGCTGGGCGACCCGGTTTGGCTGGATGCCATAGAGACGAGCCTCATCGTTGGCCTCGTCTCCGCGGCAATCGCCACGGGCCTCGCCCTGCTTCTGGCGGTAGGCCTATGGCTGCGCCCCTCGCGATGGAGGTTTGTGCTGACAGGCCTCGCCGCGATACCGCTGATTGCCCCGCAGATCGTTTCGGGAGTCGTGCTTTACGTGGCGGATGCCCGGCTGGGGCTGGTCGCGACCCATGCCGGACTCATCCTTGCCCACACAATTCTCGCCGCGCCCTATGCGGTGATCGCGCTTGGCGTCGGCACCGCGCGGCTGGACCCCGCGCTCGGCCGCGCCGCGCAGAGCCTCGGCGCCGGTTTGTGGCGAACGGCATGGACCGTTGCCGTTCCCAACCTGCGCTTGCCAACCGCCATCGCCTTCGGGACCGCGTTCGCCGTGTCGTGGGAAGAAACGGTCACGACACTTCTGGTGTCCGGTGCCAGCATCGCCACGCTTCCCAAGCGCATTTGGGAGGGGCTCCGCTTCAACATTGATCCGGCGATTGCCGCAATCAGCACGTTGCTGATTGTCCTCACCGTGATCATCGTGCTGGCGGCGCGTTTGATTTCCGCGCGTGTTGCGCGGGAGGGGAGCCTCCGCGATGACCGGCCAGTCCCGGGCCATGATTAACCTCAATAAAGAGATGACAGCGATGAACAGCATCAAGAAGGACTACAACGGCCTCGTCATGGGGGCTTTCGAGGAAGCCTTTGTCGGCGAGAAGCACCTTGCCTTCGAGCCGCAGGAATACAAAGACCGGCTCAACAAGCTGCGCGGCATGATGGCGAAGGCCGGCATCGACATGATGTGGCTGACCACGCCCGAAAGCGTCTGTTGGCTGCATGGCTATTACGCCAGCTGGTACAAGGCGAACTCGCCGATGCGCTATCCGCAATGTTACGGCACGGCCGTTCATGTGGATCACGATGAAATCCTGCATTTCGATAACCCCACGGAAATGCCGATCCTCGCCGCGATCTCCGTTTGCGAGAACCTCTATTTCTTTTCCTCGCGGGACGCAGCCGACAACATTCCCTTCGTCATGAATGAACTGTCGTCGCGCGGCTGGCTGTCCGGGACGGTCGGAATGGAAAAGTGGAGCTACCTGCCCAATCCGGCGATTTCCGCCATGTTCGAAGGCGCGTTCCTCACCAACGGTGCGCGGGTCGTTGATGGCAGCGCCTTGCCGAGGGGCGCGCGCCTGGTCAAATCGCCCGCCGAGATTGCGAAGATCGAAATGGCAGCGGGTTATGTGGACATCGGCTGGCAGGCAATCCTCAAGGAGATCCGCCCCGGCATGACGGAGCTCGATCTCTTCGGCCTCACCACGGCGGCGATGATGAAGGCGGGCAGTGAATTTTCCGCTCTCATCCCGATATTCAACACGATGCCGGTGCGCGACGGCCGGGCGATCTCGACCGGCCATGCGATGGCCGGGCGGAGGGTGATTGAAGCCGGGCAATTCCTGTGCGGCGACATCTGCGGCGTGCATGACCGCTACCATGCGAATGCCATGCGCGGCGTCTACCTCGGCGATCCGCCCGCCGCCATGGCCAACAGATACCGGCGCGCCGCAAGGGTTTTCGATCTTTTCCGGACCGAAGTGAAATCGGGGATGACGGTGCGCGAGGTCAACGCGCTGATCAAGCTGTGCCTGGCCGAAAATGGCCTGGATGGCGGGGAAGGATGGGTTCTGGGATATGAACTTGGACTGAGCCTGCCGCCCGACTGGGTGGGAGATTTCTATTTTCATTATCAGGATACCAAGTATCTCGACCGCGTGTTCGAGGAAAACATGGTCACCAACCTGGAAAGCCTCTTCAACACATGGCTGATCGACACCGTGGTCTATACGCCCAATGGATGCCGTATCCTGTCAAAAACGCCGCTGGAGCTGATGGCCACCGGCTAACGGCCGCGCCTTCGAACCGTCAATCCTCGACATGTTCGCTGAGGGTCTTGAGATAAGCGCAAAGCATGTCCGCCATAGCATCGGCGTAGTCTTCGATCTCCACCACCGACCGCGGCGTTTCTGAAAAGCTTTTCCCCGCCGCGCTCAGCGTTGTGAAGATCAAGTCGCCTGCCAGTTCACGCGTCTCGTCCGCCGTGTTGGGTAACGCCTCACGCATGAACGCCTCGATGACCCGGTCACCCTCCGCCCGCACGTCCTGTGCTTCGGGAGCATCGCGATAAAGTGGAGCAGCATCGTCGAGCGCCACGCGAACGGTCGCCTCATCGCATTCCGAGCGGAAAAAAGTATGGACGAGGATTCGTAGCCGTTGGAGCGAAGACTTGGCCGTATCGCCAAGGATCGCCTTCCACAGGTGGGTTGTTTCCCGCCATTCGTCGCTTTGCAGCCGGAACAGGATAGCCGCCTTGTTCGGAAAATACTGATAGAGCGACCCCACGCTGACGCCTGCCTTCTCCGCCACCCGCGCAGTGGTGAACCGGGACGCGCCCTCCTTCGCCAAAACCTGAACAGCCGCCTCCAGGATCGTTGCAACAAGTTCGGTCGAACGAGCCTGTTTGGGCTGTTTTCGTGAGGAAATCCGGGAGTTTGGGAGATCCGTCATTTGAACTTTCATAAACGCGATTAGAAAATGCGACGAAATAATCGTATTTTGTAACGCATGACGAAGCAACACTTTCCCGGATCAGACATCTTTATGACCACCTTGAATGAAGCACCGCTTGCACCGCTCCTGGAGCGTCTGTTCGCGGAGGCCGAAGCGGCGGCCAGTCCTGCAATGTCCGCACTCTCCGATGGGGAACTGGACCGAATGATGCACAGCAAGACGGAATATCTCCGTCTTTACAGGTTAATGAAAGACCTGTGGCTGCCCGTTTCGCGAGAGACGGGTGTATTGCTCTACATGCTCGCACGCAGCTCGTTCGCGAAAAGCATTGTCGAGTTCGGCACATCGTTCGGCATTTCCACTCTGCACCTGGCGGCCGCGCTGCGCGACAACGGCGGCGGCCGTATCATCACCAGCGAGTTCGAGCCATCCAAAGTGGTGCGGGCACGCGAGCATCTGGCCGAAGGCGGCCTTGCAGATCTGGTGGAACTTCGAGAAGGCGATGCCCTGAAGACGCTGAGCGCCGATCTCCCGGACGCGATTGACCTGCTGCTGCTCGACGGAGCGAAGCCGCTCTATCCTGAAATCCTGAGCCTGGTGGAAAGCCGCCTGAAGCCCGGCGCGCTCATCGTCGCGGACAATGCCGATTTCTGTCCGGAATATCTGCAGCGCGTCCGCGCATCAGGCGGGGGCTACATATCCGTGCCCTTCGCAAAGGACGTTGAACTCTCCATGCGGGTGGGCTGAGCGATGGCCTGTCCTGCCTGCAGTCTTTTCGACGTCGTCGTCGAAAAGGTGGCTATGGTGATGCCGCGCATACACTGTTCGGCATTTCGATCCGGTGTCGAGGAGGTCGGAACTCGACTTCGTTCTGCACGGCGACAATGGCCCTGCATCAGCTTGGGCCGCGCGCGTCAAATCGGGTGACACCTTCAGGATCAGCACCACACATCCGCGTCAAACCATCTTGGGAGAAAGCAATGCATGTGTTCATAACGGGTGCCACCGGCTGGGTCGGTTCGGCCGTCACAGATGAGTTGTTGAAAGCAGGCCATCAGGTCACTGGCTTCGTGCGAGACAAGAACAAGGCGGCGGCTCTTTCAGCGGCTGGCGGGCGGATCATCGAAGGGACACTCGACGACCTCGATGTGTTTCGCAAAGCGGCATCGTCGGCCGATGCCGTGATCCACGCCGCCTTCAATCATGATTTTTCGAAATTCATGGAAGGCGTGGCGCAAGATCAGCGGGTGATCGAGACGCTCGGAAGCGCGTTGCAGGGGTCTGACCGGCCCATGCTCGTTACCTCCGGCCTGCTTGGGTTGTCGGCCGGTGCGACCGAGAAGGACATTCCCGGTCCCGGGCCGCGCAAGTCGGAACCGACGGCCAGGGCGCTTGCCGAGCGCGGCATCAAGGTCGCGACGGTGCGTCTTGCGTCTTGCGTCCACGGAATTGGGGATTGGGGCTTTGTGCCGATGCTCGCGCGAATGGCGCGACAGACGGGCGTATCTGCATACATCGGCGGCGCCGGGAACAACTGGTCCGGCGTTCATCGGTTGGACGCTGCGAAGGTCTATCGGCTTGCCCTTGAACAGGGTATAAGCGAAGCTGCCTATCATGCGGTCGCCGATGAAGCCGTTCCGTTCAAGACGATCGCGGAACTCATTGGCCGGCACCTCGGATTGCCCGTCGAGGCGAGAGACCGCGATCACTTCGGCGGGTTTGCTCACTTTGCGGGCGCGGAACTGTCTGCCTCCAGCGCCAAGACCCGTTCAGTCCTAGGCTGGAACCCCACCGGCCCGAGCCTTATCGCCGATATCGACCAGCCCGGCTACTACGGCTGACTTTCCAGCGTGACGGTCAAAACAAGCCCGCCCATTCTTCAATTTTTTGACGGTGGAGAGAGATTGCATGACCGAAGCCAATTCACAGTGCGACCTTGCCGCAAATCCCATGATCATTTTTGGCTGATCAAGACAACGCCGGAATGGCTGGCGCTTCCCCCACTCGGAGACGATGACGCTTTGCCTTTGGCAAGACCGTTCTTGATCCAATCCTCGCAGGCAGCCAAGGCATTTACGCCCCGGTGGTTATGGTTTGTAAGCTATTGAATTTATTAGAAGAAATTGGCGCGCCCGACAGGATTCGAACCCATGACCCCCAGATTCGTAGTCTGGTGCTCTATCCAGCTGAGCTACGGGCGCGCAACGGGGGTGTCTCTAGCCCGCACCGCCTGCAAACGCAAGCCCTCAGGCTGAGCCTGTTCTGGCGTCTTCACCCCGGCGCAAGCGGCGCGCTATGCTGAGAGCATGGCCAGCGAATATCCCGAGCATTTCGTGCACCGCCTCGAGATTTTGTGGGGCAGGGGCTTCATGTCGCCGGGTGGCGCTTCCGAGGTGCGGGAGATCTTCAAGGGCCTCGATGTGGCGGGCAAGCGTGTGCTGGACATCGGCTGCGGCATCGGCGGCCCGGGACTGGTGATCGCGGGCGAACTCGGCGCCGGGTCCGTGACCGCCGTGGATGTGGACGCTGAACTCCTCGGCCGGGCCGCCGCCAATGCGGAAGAAGCCGGATTGAAAATCGATTTCCGTCTCATCGCTCCCGGGCCGTTGCCGTTTGCGGACGGGAGCTTCGACATCGTGTTCAGCAAGGAAGCCTTCCTGCATGTGAAGGACAAGCTGGCGCTGTTCGTCGAAATCCGCCGCGTGCTGAAGCCCGGCGGCGTGCTGGCGGCCAGCGACTGGCTGGCCGGTGAAAACCGCGAAGCCTCGCCCGAATGGGCGGCCTATCAGCGCCTCGCCAGCTATTCCATCATCCCCGCCACGGCGCGGGAGTGCGCGCTGATGCTGGAGGAAGCGGGCTTCATCCATGTCTCAACCCGCGACCGCAACGCCTGGTATGCGAAGCTCGCAGGCGAGCATCTGGCGCAGATCGAAGGGCCTTTGAAAGCCGAGCTGATCGCTGCCTCCAGCCCTGAGATCTATGCTGATTGGGCAAACATGCGCCGCGCCCAGACAGCGGCGGTGCAGGCCGGAGCCATGCGCCCAACCCATCTGCGCGGGGTAAAACCGTGAGCGACATTTTTTTACTCGACAACATACCGACCAGTAGGTATGCTATCTTCATGAGCCAGACGGAACATCCCTCCCGCACCCGCATTCTCGATGCAGCCATGAAGGTCATCCGCACCCGGGGCTATGCCGCGACGACGGTGGACCAGCTCTGCACCGAGGCGGGCCTCACCAAGGGCGGCTTCTTCCATCACTTCAAGGGCAAGGAAGATCTGGCGGTGGCCGCCGCCTCGCATTTCAACGACATGGCGGGTCATCTCTTCGGCACCGCGCCTTTCCGCGATGAGCCCGACCCGCTGCTGCGCTTTCTCGGCTACATCGATTTCCGCATCGCCATTTTGCGCGGCGAAATTCCGGAATTCACCTGCCTGCTCGGCACCATGGTGCAGGAGGCCTATGTCACCAGCCCCGCCATCCGCGAGGCCTGCGAGCGCGAATTGTCGAGCCATATGAATTGGCTGGCGCGCGACATCGAAGAAGCGCGGGAGTTCTATCAACCGCACGCGCCGTGGACGGCGGAAAGCCTCGCCGCCCATACGCAGGCCGTGCTGCAGGGGGCTTTCATTCTCGCCAAGGCGAAAGGCGGGCCGGAGATTGCCGTCCAGTGCGTCTCGCATTTGAAGCGCTATGTCGAGCTGCTGTTTCACGTTCCAACCAAGGAGGAAAGACCATGAAGCCGTTTTTCTGGTACGACATCATGACGACAGACGTGGAGGCCGCCGCGGAATTCTATTCCTCCGTGGTCGGATGGACGGCGGCGGACAGCGGCGTGCCCGGCATGTCTTATACGGTACTCTCCACCAACGGCGATGGCCGCGCCGGCATCATGGCGAAGCCGGAGGGCGCACCGTTTCCCAACATGTGGACGGGCTATATTCTTTCGGATGACGTCGACGCAGATGCGAAAAAGGCGGTGAAGCTCGGCGGCAAGCTGTGCAAACCTGCGGAAGATATTCCCGGCGTCGGCCGCTTCGCCGTGCTCGCCGATCCGCATGGCGCCATGTTCAACATCATGAAGCCCAACAGCGATCAGAAACGCCCGGAGCCGAAAAAGGGTGAAGTGGGCACCATCGGCTGGCACGAATTGCACGCGGGCGATCTCGCAACAGACTGGGCGTTTTACGAAAAGATGTTCGGGTGGCAGAAGCTGCGGCCCTTCGACATGGGCCCGATGGGCATCTACCAGATCTGGAGCATGGTTGAGGACAATCAGGACTCCGGCGGCATGATGACGAAAATGGACCAGATGCCCGAGCCGATCTGGCTGTTCTATTTCACCGTCGATGGCATCGAGGCCGCCAGGGCGCGCGTGGAAGCGGGCGGCGGCAAGGTAATCATGGGGCCGATGCAGGTGCCGGGCGGCGAATGGGTGCTGCAGGGCTTCGATCCGCAGGGCGCCATGTTCGCGCTGGTGTCGCTGGCGAAGTGAGGGCGGAAATGGTCAGTATACAGAAGATCAGGCCGTGCCTGTGGTTCGAGGGCAATGCCGAGGAGGCTGTGAACCATTATCTCGGCGCGTTCCCTGATTCGAAGATCACCCACGTGGCGCGCTATGGCAAGGAAGCGCCGGGCAGGGACGGCATCGTGCTGCTGATCGAGTTTGAACTGGCCGGCCAGCAATTCATGGCGCTGAATGGCGGCCCGGCGCAATTCAAGCCGAATGAATCGCTGTCGCTCGCCGTCAACTGCGAGGACCAGGCGGAGGTGGATCGCGTGTGGGACCATCTGGTGAAGGGCGGCAGGCCTGTGGAGTGCGGCTGGCTCGTCGACGCCTATGGCTACCGCTGGCAGGTGATCCCGCGCCGCATGATGGAGATGATGCGCGAGGGCACGCCCGCCCAGCGCTCGCGCGCCATGTCCGCCATGATGAAGATGGTGAAGTTCGACATTGCCGCGCTGGAGAAAGCCTACGCCGGTTGAACGGAACCGCGCCCGCAGCGTGGCGTTCTCTTCCCAAACCGAAGGAGGATCGGATGGCTTATGTCGATGGCGTGGTGATCGCGGTGAAGACGTCTGGCCGCAAGGAGTATGAAGCCTTCTCACGCAAAATGTCGGCGGTGTTCAAGGATCATGGCGCGCTCCGTGCTGTCGACTGCTGGGGCGCGGATGTGCCGGACGGCAAGCTCACCTCGTTTCCGATGGCCGTGAAAAAAGAGCCGGATGAAACCGTGGTGCTCTCCTGGGTGGAATGGCCCTCCCGCGACGCGCGCGACAAGGCGTGGGAGAAAATCCGCAAAGATCCCGGCATGCAGCCCGGCGGCAACCCCATGCCCTTCGACGGCAAGCGCATGATCTACGGCGGGTTTGACGTGATCGTGGATGAGTAGGGCGCCGAGAGGTTAACCAGCGAGAGCGAACTGCCGTGTCGGCGGAGGAATGTTGCGGCCCAACTCCTGCGCTGCCTCAATCCATACCATGATTGCGTCCTGCACGTTTGCCAGAGCTTCCTCCGGCGTTTCCCCATCGCTCATGCATCCCGGAAGATCAGGCACGGATGCAAAAAATCCGCCGCCTTCTTCCGGGGGTAGAGGCTGCAGGACGACCGGATATTTAAGATCGCTCACGACAGTGCCCTGACCGTATCAACGAATTTAACAAGATGGCGGATATATACAGGTTTAACGGGGTCTCTTGAAAGGGATTGTCAGAATCTCGTTCATTTTGGGATGCGCGATCTTGTAGTGCGATGAACCTGATTGCGATGCAGTACAGGATATTGCGAAAGAACCGCACACAGATTCGATATCGGATATCGTCCAATCTCCGCGCGGATTTGCGCGCATCTGCTCCAGCCGCTTGTCCATGATTTCCCCTTTGATGACTGGATCATGGGATTCCAACTCCCTTCAGTGATCCGTCAAACAAAAACCCCGGCGTTTCCGCCGGGGTTCTTTGTTTCAGCAGATCGCTGAGCGTCTGGATTAGAAATCCATGCCGCCCATGCCGCCCATGCCGCCGCCGCCCGGCATCGCGGGGGCCTTGTCCTTGGGCTTCTCGGCGATCATCGCCTCGGTGGTGATGAGGAGCGAAGCGACCGAGGCCGCGTCCTGCAGCGCCACGCGCACGACCTTCGTCGGGTCGATGATGCCCTTGGCAACCATGTCGCCGTATTCCTCGGTCTGGGCGTCGAAGCCGAAGTTGCCGGTCTTCTCCAGCACCTTGCCCACGACGATCGAGCCTTCCACGCCGGCGTTCTCGGAGATCTGGCGGATCGGCGCTTCGAGCGCCTTCGACACGATCTTGATGCCGGCCTGGATGTCGGCGTTCGGAGAGGAGAGCTTGTCCACCGCCGCCTTGGCGCGCAGCAGCGCAATGCCGCCGCCCGGAACGATGCCTTCCTCAACCGCGGCGCGGGTGGCGTTCAGCGCGTCATCGACGCGGTCCTTGCGCTCCTTCACCTCGACTTCCGTCGAGCCGCCGACCTTGATCACCGCAACGCCGCCCGCGAGCTTCGCGAGACGTTCCTGCAGCTTCTCCTTGTCGTAGTCCGAGGTGGTTTCCTCGATCTGCGCCTTGATCTGGCCGCAGCGGCCTTCGATGTCGGCCTTCTTGCCGGCGCCGTCGACGATCGTGGTGTTTTCCTTCTCGATGCGGACGCGCTTGGCGCGGCCCAGCATGTCGAGGGTCACGTTCTCAAGCTTGATGCCGAGGTCTTCCGAGATCACCTGACCGCCCGTGAGGATCGCGATGTCCTCAAGCATGGCCTTGCGGCGGTCGCCGAAGCCCGGAGCCTTGACGGCCGCGACCTTGAGGCCGCCACGAAGCTTGTTGACGACGAGGGTGGCAAGGGCTTCGCCCTCGATGTCCTCGGCAATGATGAGCAAGGGCTTCGAGGTCTGGACGACCGCTTCGAGCACCGGCAGCATGGCCTGGAGGCCCGACAGCTTCTTCTCGTGCAGGAGGATATAGGGATCCTCGAGCTCGGCCACCATCTTGTCGGCGTTGGTGATGAAGTAGGGCGAGAGATAGCCGCGGTCGAACTGCATGCCTTCGACGACGTCGAGTTCGGTCTCGGCGGTCTTGGCTTCTTCAACCGTGATGACGCCTTCGTTGCCGACCTTCTGCATCGCCTGGGCGATCATGTCGCCGATGGCCTTTTCGCCATTGGCCGAGATGGTGCCGACCTGGCCCACTTCCTCGGAGCCCTTTACCTTCTTGGACTGGCTCTTGATGTTCTCGATGGCGGCGGCGACGGCCATGTCGATGCCGCGCTTGAGGTCCATCGGGTTCATGCCGGCGGCCACGTTCTTCGCACCTTCGCGCACGATGGCCTGGGCCAGAACCGTGGCGGTGGTGGTGCCGTCACCGGCGAGATCGTTGGTCTTGGAGGCCACTTCGCGCACCATCTGGGCGCCCATGTTCTCGAACTTGTCCTCGAGCTCCACTTCCTTGGCGACGGTGACGCCGTCCTTGGTGGTGCGCGGCGCGCCGAAGCTCTTGTCGATAACGACGTTGCGGCCCTTGGGGCCGAGGGTGACCTTCACCGCATTGGCGAGAATGTCGACGCCGCGCAGCATGCGCTCACGGGCATCAGCCGAGAAGCGGACTTCTTTAGCAGCCATTGTGCTACTCCTTGTTTATAGATGAAATGATGTGAAGCTTAGGACTTAGGCGGCCTTCTTGGAGGCGGACTTGCCTTCCATGACGCCCATGATGTCGCTTTCCTTCATGATCAGATATTCGGTGCCGTCGATCTTGACCTCGGTGCCCGACCACTTGCCGAACAGAACGATGTCGCCGGCCTTCACGTCGATGGGGATCAGCTTGCCGGCTTCGTCGCGGCCGCCCGGGCCAACGGCGACGATTTCACCCTGCATCGGTTTTTCCTGGGCGGTGTCCGGAATGATGATGCCACCCTTGGTCTTGGTGTCTTCCTCAACCCGCTTGACCACAACGCGGTCGTGCAAAGGACGGAACTTCATGTGTTAACTCCTCGTTTTTTAAGGCGTTTTGCAAAACTTTGAGCCCGCAGTGCGGGTGCGTTAGCACTCTCATCTAATGAGTGCTAACTGCCACATCGGGGGAGATAGGACGAAGCCTTGGGGGCGTCAAGGCCCCGTTTCACGAAAAAGTGGCAGGTGGTGAAGGACGGCGGCTGACCTTCAGCCGGATGCCGTTTTCAGATCGCACGGTGAGCCTGGCGATGGGCTTTGGCTCAAACCCCGGCACCGGATCGAATGTGTAACGACGGACGAGGCCAGACAGGATGATGGCTGCCTCCTGCAGCGCGAAAGACGCCCCAAGGCAGACGCGCGGCCCCTTGCTGAAGGGGATATAGCATTGCCGCTGCGCTTCCGTTGTGGCCGGGTCATCGAAGCGCGAGGGATCGAAAGTGTCCGGCTCCGTCCAGTAGCGCCTGTGGCGCTGCATCAGCCAGGGCGAGACGGAGACCATGGAGCCCTTGGGCAGCACCTTGTCGCGCATCGGGCATTCCCGTGCGGCGGCGCGTGGCAGGAAGGCGACGGGCGGATAAAGCCTGAGCGCCTCGGCAAACGCATTGCGCGTGGCCTCCAGCCGCTTCATGTCCTGGAACTTCGGCTCCCGGTCTCCGAAAATCTTCACCGCTTCCTTGTGCATTGCCTCCTGCACGCTTTGGTCATTGGCGATGAGATAGAGCGTCCATGACAGGGCGGAGGCCGATGTCTCGTGTCCCGCCAGAAACAGCATCGCCACCTGTTCGCACAATTCGCGGAGATCGAAATGCGTGCCTGTCTCCGGGTCTTTCACCGAGACGAGGGATTGCAGGATGTCTTGATGCGTCTGCGCTTCGCCGGCGTGGAAACTGTCGAAGCGGGCCTTGACGATCGGGTCCAGTACGCCGCGGATTTCTGCCGCTGACTCCTGGGAGACGCGCGTGCCCTTGCGCATCGCCCAGCCCGGAACGCCGACCGCTTGCGCGATGCCCTTGGCGAAGGCCGCTTCCTGAAAGCGCACGAAGGCTGCGAAGATCAGCCGCGCCTCCTCGCCCTCGAGCGGGCGCGAGAAGATGGTGCGGAAGATGATGTCCGCCGCCACATGCATCATCTCCTCGTCGATATTCATCTCCCCGCCATTGGCCTTGGCATCCATGCGCTGGAACAGCGCATCCGCCGCGTCGAGCATCAGGTCGAAGACGATCTTGATGCGCGCCTGCGCGAAGGCCGGGTCCATCATGCGGCGCTGGCGCTTCCACACCTCGCCATTGGAGACGAAGATCGAATCGCCGAGCAAAAGCTCCAGCATGTCGGAGATGACCTTGGCCTTTGGAAAACCTTCCGCCTCATCCACCAGCACGCGCTTCACGAGTTCCGGCTGGTTGGCGATATAGACGCGGCGGCCGGGGGTGCCGAGTTCGCCCATGTGCATGCCATAGGCGCGGTCTGACAGTGACGAGATGGTGCAGGAGCGCGAGCGCAGGAATTTGGCAGGGCGCAGCAGAAGCTGCAGCAGCATGCCGCGCTTCCGCATCGGCTTGGGGTAGGGCGGAATGAACTTGCTCATGCGCGGCCAAGCCGGAAGCGGTTGAAACTGGTGTTGCTTTGCAGGTGCCGGAAACGCCGTGCAAGCGTTTTATCTCCGGCGGTGATCAGGAAATAATCATAGTCTCCGGCGATTTCCGCCGCCATCAGATACTGGAAATGGGCGCGCGAGAAATCGCGCTTTAGCGTCTTGTAGCTCCCGGGCGAAAACAGCTTGGGAAACCGCGCCGAGACGAGCTTGGGGGAAGCGGCGGCGGCAAGGCCTGAAGCCGCGACGGGATCGGTGAGCGGGAAGCAGGCGCTGTCGATGGCGGCGGAAATGTCGATCCAGCTGATGCGGGGATCATGCGCCACCGCGATGAGTTCGCGGCGGTACGCTTCAGCGCCCGGCTGCAGGCCGACGAGGGGAATGGTGTGGCCCAGCGTCAGCAACGACAGCCTCGCGGTTTGAGCTTTGTCTTGCATGGCCCGTGCGGCGGCGGCGACCGCAAGCTGCGTGCCGACGCTGTGGCCGATCAACAGGACTTCATCCGTTGACGGATCATTCACTGCGGAGGAGATACGGGAGGAAAATTCATGTACCCGCGCTTCGATGTCATCTGCCTTGCCGCCGCCCTGATCGGACATGAAGGCGAGGATGCGCGCCAGCCAGAAAGCATTACTGCGCGGCTCGATGACGGGCCGGAGGGCGATCAGCCCGGCAAGCGTCACACTGGCTATCAACGCGGCCCAGCCGGTACTGGTGAAGAGCGCTGTAATCGCGAACACGACAAGCGCGATTAAGGCGGCCAGCAGAAGAAGTCCCGGCGCCAATGTGATGGTGAGGAACATCGGCCATGACGTGAACAGCACCTTTGCAAACACGCCGCGCCAGAGGAAAGCAAAACTGTAGCGGAGGATATCGCGGAGGATGGCGGACGTCGTCTTGCTCCAGCGGGCGCGCATGATGTCGTCATAGCGGAGGAAGCGGTACGTTGTGCGGGTCTCTCCTGCGTCGATGTCCCACTGGCTTTCGGCTGCATCCACATTGCGCCGCGCGCCAATATTCAAGGCAAGGCCGTTCACCGCTTGCTGCTTTGCGGCTTCATCGCGATAAAGGCGATGATAATGCGATGGCCCGCGCGGATCGTAGCCCTCGATATAAAAGACAATGCGGTTTTTAACGGTCTTCGGTTCGCTCACGCCGCCACTCTAGGCGACGCTGTGAAATTCGTCATCCGGCAGTTCGTCGAGCAGCGCGTTAAGCGTGAGGCACGCCTTCCGCAAACCCTCGCGCGTGATCCTCCCGCCGAAACACACGCGCACCCCCGCATCATCGACACGGCGGTCGGCGGCGAACAAAGGGCCGGACGTGACGCGCACGCCCCGGTCCTGCGCGGAGCGGGCGAATTCGCCGGGCGGCCAATTTTCGGGAAGCTTCAGCCACAGGTAGGGCGCACCCGGCTTGCACAGCACATCGCGGCGGCGGAAAACCTCAAGCGCGATTGAGCGCCGCGCCGCATTCTCCTCGATGATGGAGGTGAGAATGCGCTCGCCGATATCGCTCTCGATCCACAGCCGCGCCACTTCGGCGGCAAGGCCCACGGCGCGGCCGCTGGCGATGGTTTGATGGCGGATCAACTGGTCCGTCTTGCCTTCGGGCGTGGCTACGAAGCCGACGCGCAAGCCCGGCGCCAAGGTCTTTGACACGCTGGTGATGTAATAGGTGCGCTCCGGCGCCAGGGTATAAAGCGTCGGCGGTTGCAGGCGGGGATCGAGCAGGCGGAAGATATCGTCCTCGATGATCGTCACGCCATAGCGCCGTGCAATCTCGACAATCGCCGTGCGGCGGTTGAGATCAAGCGTCACCGTCGTCGGATTGTGGAGCGTCGGCACAAGATAGAGGAGCCGTGCCTCGCCTGCCTTGGAGGCACGCTCGAAACTTTCCGGCACCAGTCCTTGTGCATCCGATTCAAGCGGCACCATTGTCAGGCCGACATGGCGGGCGATGGGCTTGATGGTGGGATAGTTCATGCCCTCGACAAACATGTTCTCGCCATGCTGGCTGAGGGCGGAAAGGCAGGCGATCAATGCCGCATGGGCACCCGCCGTCACCACCACCTGATCTTCCGAAACGCTGATGCCGCTGCGCTTCAGCCATGTGACGCCCATGGCGCGGTGGAGCGGATGGCCTTCGGGCGGGGTGTAGTCGAGGAGATCAATGCGCGAGGGCTGCTGCATGACCTGGCGCAGGGCGGCATCGAGATCCTGCGCCTCGTGGATCATCGGCGGCGAGGCCTGCGTGAGATCGGCCACGTCATCATTGCGGGCTTGAGACGATTCGAAAGCGCGCACCGGTTTTGCCGGTTCTTTCAGGAAGCTGCCGCGCCCCACTTCGCCAACAAGAATGCCCAGTTTCTCCGCTTCCGCATAGGCGCGGGTAACCGTGCCGGTGGTGACGCCCAGCCGGTAGGCAAGGTCGCGGTGGGTGGGCACGCGCTCGCCGGCTTTCAGTTTTCCGGTGAGGAGATCGCTCCGCATCGCCTCGGCAATGGCGAGATAGCGCGGGCGTTCGGGATCGAGGCGGGGCGTCCAACTTGTCATGGTGACAATGTTTCTATTGCACGAAATTGTCCTCGTCAAGTATAAGAACAATGCGGTCAATTGAAAGGAATTGATCGATACAATAGCGACAATAGGTGAGATCATGCGCGATTATGTTTTCAACGAGGCCCGTATCCGGAGCAGCACATTTGCCTTTCCGTGGCTCAATCGCGTGGTGAAAAACTGGATCGCCCGCCGCTATCTCCGCAAGCTCGAGCAATTCGACGACTACATGCTGAACGACATCGGCCTGACGCGGGATGACCTCTATTACGGCCAGTCCCTGCCCTTCGACGTCGATCCCATCGGCGAACTGGAGCGCACGCGCAACCAGCGGGCGCGCGGCATCAGGCGAAAGTGACCAATCTGGTTCAGGCCAACGCCTGAAGCTGGTGCATTTCCTCCGGGCCTGGCTTTCTGCTAACAGGGGGCCATGGTCCGGAAGGAGTTTTGACCGATGAACAAGCCGATGAATCCCGCAGGCGCTACCGCCTGGGAGCCCTCACCCAACAATCTTGAGCCGTTCTGGATGGGCTTCACGCCCAACCGCGCCTTCAAGAAGCGCCCGCGCATGATCGCCCGCGCCAAGGACATGCATTATTATGACATGTCCGGCCGCGCCATTCTGGACGGCAGCGCCGGACTCTGGTGCTCCAATGCCGGCCATTGCCGCGAGCCTATCGTCAACGCCATCCAGAAGGCCGCCGCCGAGCTCGACTTCGCGCCGACCTTCCAGTTCGGCCATCCCAAGGTGTTTGAGCTCGCCTCCCGCCTCGCCACCATGGCGCCGGGCGATCTGAACTATGCCTTCTTCTGCAACTCCGGCTCCGAAGCCGCCGACACGGCGCTGAAGATCGCGCTGGCTTATCAGCGCGCGAGGGGGCAGGGCACCCGCACCCGCCTCATCGGCCGCGAGCGCGGCTATCATGGCGTGAACTTTGGCGGCATCAGCGTTGGCGGCATGGTGGCCAACCGCAAATGGTTCGGCGCCCATCTGGCGGGTGTCGACCATCTGCCGCACACCTACAACAAGAAGGAACAGGCCTTCACCCGCGGCGAGCCCGAATGGGGCGGCCATCTGGCGGAGGAACTGGAGCGCCTCGTGGCGCTGCATGACGCATCCACCATCGCCGCCGTGATCGTCGAGCCGATGGCCGGTTCAACCGGTGTGCTGCCGCCGCCCAAGGGCTATCTCAAGAAGCTGCGCGAGATTTGCGACAAGCACGGCATCCTGCTGATTTTCGACGAAGTGATCACCGGGTTCGGCCGCCTGGGCCACGCCTTCGCGGCGGAGCGTTTCGGCGTCGTTCCCGATATCCTGACCTTCGCCAAGGGCGTCACCTCGGGCACCGTGCCGATGGGCGGCGTTCTGGTGCGGCAGGGCATCTACGACCAGTTCATGAACGGCGACGAGCATGTGATCGAACTGTTCCACGGCTATACCTATACCGGCCACCCGATGGCGGCGGCGGCGGGCGTGGCCACCATGGACCTCTACCGCGACGAGAAGCTGTTCGAGAACGCCAAGAAGCTGGAAAACGTGTGGGCTGATGCGGCCTTTACCCTCAAGGGCCATCCGCTGGTGGAGGATATCCGCACCATCGGCCTCGTGGCGGCGATCGACCTCAAGCCCGTCGAAGGCAAGCCCGGCCTCCGCGCCTACAAGGCGATGGAAAACGGCTTCCATGATGTGGGCCTGCTGGTGCGCATCACGGCGGATACCATCGCGCTGTCGCCGCCGCTGATGATCACCGAAAACCAGATCGACGAAATCTTCAGCGACAAGCTGCCGAAGGTTCTCGCCTCGGTCGCCTGAGATTCGATATGAAAACGAAAAGCCGGGGCGGCAAAGCGCTCCGGCTTTTTCATGTCAAGAACAGCTTCACGCAAGGGAAGCCAAGGCTGTTTGCCATGGCGAATCAATCGCCTGATGCAAAAGGCGTTTGGGGCCTGATGCAAAGTTAGGTTACTGTCGGGTGCAACTGATTCGCGATTCGAAAGCGGGGTTGCCCTTATCATGCAGCGACACGAATGGCCGGCGGTCCTCGGGCTTTCCGCCTTTTCCATGCTGGCCGTAGGCTGCGCCATGTACATCATGTCCTCCGGCACGCTGGCCGCCTCGCTGGTGGCGGGCGCGGTGCTGGTGCTGGCGGTGGGGCAGATGGCGGCGCTGCTGGTGCAATGGATGCGCAATGCCGGGTCCAATGAGCGCCTCGCCGTGCTGACCGATGTGCAGCGCGGCCAGGGCGAGACGGTGGAAACACTCCGTGCACGGATTGACCGCCTCGAACAGATCGCCGCTGATTCGCCTGCCCAGCAGACGGACCACATGCTAGGCGAATTGCGCGTGCTGAAAGACAGCGTGCAGGCGCTGGCGCAAAGCATGCGCGGTGAAGCGGTGAAACCCCGTGAAGATTTCCGCGCGGAGCCCCAGCCGCAGGCCCGCCCCCAGGCGGAGAAGCCGCAGGCCGCATCGCCGGAACGCCTCGAACTTCTGCTGGAGCCGGTGGTCGAGCTTTCAACCGGCGCCACCGCGCATTACCGCGCCCTCCTCAACATGGTGAACGGCGAGGGCGAGGAAGTGACCCACGCCGCCCTGATGGAAACGGCGGCGAATAGCGGCGTTCGCCCGTCGCTCGACTTGCATCTCCTCACGCTGGCGCTCCCCGTCCTGCGCCGCTTGCGCATCAAGCACCCGGGCATGCGCATGTTCGTCGGCACCAGCGGCCAGATGCTCAATTCCCGCTCCGACATGGCGCGCGTGATGGCGGCCATCGAGATCGAGCCGGACGCGGCGCGCGGCATCGTGTTCGACATCGCCCATGGCGAACTGGCGGCGCTGACGCCTGCGGGCGTTGAAAGCATGGCGCAGCTTGCCCGCGCCGGCGTCACCATGGCGCTCTCCGATGTATCCGTCTCGGGGCTTGATCTCGCCTCACTCCGCCAGCTTGGTGTGCGATTCCTCGATATCCGCGCGCAGGATTTCGATTCAGGTTACGGCCTCTCGCCGGCCTGGGCGCAATTCGCGCAGTTTGCCCGCGCCATGCAGTTCCAGATGATCGCCGGGAATGTTCTCAATTCCAGTGAAGCCGCGACAGCGGGCCGCGTGGCGCGCTTCGGCTATGGCGCGTTTTTTGCGTTGCCCCGCCGCGTGAAGCCCGATGCCGCGCAGCCGCGTGAGGCCTTCACGCAGGCCTATACGCGCGCCGCCTGATCCCCGCGATGACGATGGAGGCGCTCTCGCGGCGCTACCCCGTATGGTTCTGCGACATCTGGGGCGTGGTGCACAATGGCCGCCAGCCCTTTCTCTCCACCACCCATGCGCTGGCCAAACACCGAAGCCGGGGCGGCACTGTCATCCTCGTCACCAATTCGCCGCGCACAAGGGCGGGCGTCGCGCGCCAGCTTGCGCAGTTGGGCGTCGATCCCCAAAGCCACGACAGCATCACCACCTCGGGCGACGTGACGCGCGATCTGGTGGTGACCCATGGCGGCGGTAAAATCTTTCATCTGGGGCCGGAGCGCGACCTGTCGATTTTCGAGGGGCTGAATGTCGAGCGCGTGTCGATGCGCAAGGCCCATGCCTGCCTGTGCACCGGCCTGTTCGATGATCGCACCGAAACGCCGAAGGACTATGCCGATCTCCTCGCCGGGATGAAATCGCGCGATCTCGAAATGATCTGCGCCAACCCCGACAAGATTGTGCGCCATGGCGACCGCATCCTCTATTGCGCCGGAGCCCTCGCCGAAGCCTATGCAAATATCGACGGGCGCGTGCAGATGGCGGGCAAGCCCTATCGGCCCATCTATGATCTGGCGTTGGCGGAAGCGCGCCGCATCCGGGGTGGCGAGGTGAAGCGCGAGGATATTCTCGCCATCGGCGACGGCCCTGAAACCGACATACGCGGCGCTGCCGCCTATGGCCTTGACGCCCTTCTTGTTGCAGAAGGGGTGACCGATGCGAGCGAGGGGCTTGAGGCGGCGGAAGCAAGGGTCCGCAGCCTGGTGCCCGAAGCGCGCATCGCCGCCACCATGCACCAGCTTCGCTGGGACTGACGAGGGACGTTTGCGTTCATGCGTGTGATTGAATCGAATGCCGCGCTGCCGGAGGAATTGCGCGGCGCTGTCATCGCCATCGGCAATTTCGACGGCATGCACAGGGGCCACCAGAAGCTTCTGGACGAGGCCCGCGTCCTTGCGGAGGCGAGCGGCAAGCCGTGGGGCGTTTTGACCTTCGAGCCGCACCCCCGGAGTTTCTTCAAGCCCACTGAACCGGTTTTTCGTCTCACGCCAAAACCGCTCAAGCTGCGGCTGATCCGGGCGCTTGGCGCATCCTTTACCGTGGTTCAGGAATTCGACGCAGACCTTTCAAATCTCGAGGCCGCTGATTTCGTGGTGCGCCACCTCGTCGAGAGGCTGGGCGTGTCGCATGTGGTGACGGGGTATGATTTTCATTTCGGCAAGGGACGGCGTGGCAGCCCGGCAGCGCTGGTGCAGTTCGGTCAGCAGCAGGGCTTTGGCGTCACCATCGTCGATCAGGTGACTGATGAGGGCGATGCCCATTCGCCCTTTTCCTCAAGCTCGATCCGCAGCGCCTTGAGCCATGGCCATGTGGAGCAGGCGAGCCATGAGTTGGGGTACCACTGGACGGTGGAAGGCATGGTGGTGCATGGCGACCGCCGCGGCCGCACCATCGGCTTTCCCACGCTCAACATTATCGTGGAAAAAGGCGTGGAGCCGTTCCGTGGCATCTATGCGGTGCGCGTGCGCGAGGCCGATGTTCCCGATGCGCCGGTGTGGCAGGGCGCCGGCTATTTCGGCGACCGTCCCACCTTCGAGACGGGCCGCACCTTCCTCGAGGTCTATCTGATCGGCTTCGACGGCGATCTCTATGGCCGCACCATGCTGGTGGAACTGGTGAGCCTCGTGCGCCCCGACCGCCGCTTCGAGTTCGATCAACGATCTTGTCGCGCAGATGAAGAGGGATTGCACGGCAGCCGAGGAGAGGCTTCGCCAACTCGCCGCCAACAATCCGCTGACCGTCTATCCGCTGGGCCTGCTGCAGGAGCAGGGCAGGCTCTAATCGGCCTTTTTGGCCTCGGTCGACGGATCGAGTAGCCTGTGCAGATGCACAATGAAATAGCGGGTTTGCGCCTGGTCGATGGTTTCCCGCGCCTTGCCCAGCCAGGCCTGATAGGCGCTCGCGTAATCGGGGAAGAACCCCACCACGTCGAGCTTTGAAAGGTCTTTGAAATCAACGTCTTTCAGGCTGTTGAGCTCGCCGCCGAACACGAGGTGGAGAAGCTGCTTGCCGGGTTTCGCGGGAGAAGTCATGGGGTCTTCAGGGCCTCCGTGAGGGCGGCAAATCTCTTCGCACCTGCCGCAATCATGCCCTGCTGCCACGGTTCGGGACGGTTGTAAACAAAGGGCTTGCCGGAAAGATCTCCGGCCATGCCGCCCGCCTCCCGCACCAGAAGATCACCCGCCGCCAGATCCCAGTCATTCTTGTGGCCGGTGGAGAGCGCGCCATCGAGACGTCCCGCCGCCACATGGGCGAGGCGCAGTTGCAAGGGCAGGGAGCCGGAAATGTCCGGTATTATTCCGTAGACGGACAATTGCCTGAGCGCCCCTTTGCTGCCGGCGATGCGCGCTCCTGTGAGCGCTGGATCATCCGCAAGCTCCAGCCGCGCATCATTGAGAAACGCGCCATGGCCTTCGATGGCGGTGAAGAATTCATCCGTCAACGGACAATAAACAGCGCCCAGCACCGCCCGGCCCTTGCGGGCGAGGGCAACGGCGACGCCCCAGGTGTCTTTTCCTGCGATGAAGGCCCGCGTGCCGTCGATGGGATCGGCAATCCAGATCGTGTCGCACGAAAGCCGCGCCGCGCTGTCGGGCGTCTCCTCGGAGAGCCAGCCGTAATCGGGCCGCGCCTTCTGCAGGCGCTCTTTCAGCAATTGATCCACGGCGATGTCGCCTTCACTCACCGGTGAGCCGTCAGGTTTCCGCCAGTGCTTCACGCGCCGCCGCATCATGCTGAGCGCCAGGTCACCCGCCGCGCGGACAGTCTCGAACAGCAGCGCCGCGTCAGCGTCCGGCAAGGGTTAACCCCTCGACGAGGCACGAGGGCGCGTTGATGGAGGAGCGGAATTCCAGATCATCAGCGGGCGTGAGGTTGAGGAACATGTCCTTGAGATTTCCGGCGATGGTGATTTCGCTCACCGGATAGGTGAGTTGGCCATTCTCGATCCAGAAGCCTGACGCGCCCCGGCTGTAGTCGCCCGTGACGCCGTTGACACTGGAGCCGATCATCTCCGTCACATAGAGACCCTGCGGAATGGCCTTGAGCATATCGGCGAGCGGGCCGCCCGGCTGCATGTGCAGGTTGGACGGGCCGGAGCCATGGCCAGTGGGCGCCATGTTCAGTTGCCTGGCCGATTTGAGATCGAGCAGCCAGGTGGTGAGAACGCCTTGATCGATGAGATGGCGCGGCGTCATGGGAAGGCCGTCCCCATCATAGCTCCGTGAGGCAAGGCCGCGCTTGCGGAACGGGTCTTCGACGATGGTGACGCCTTTCGAGAGAATCTGCTGGCCCAGCCGGTCTTTCAGGAAACTGGTGCCGCGCGCGATGGCCGAACCTGAAATCGCGCTGAGCAGATGGCCGATGAGGCTGGTGGCCACGCGCTTGTCGAAAATAACGGGCACAGATTGCGACTTCACTTTGCGCGGATTGAGCCGCTTCACCGCCCGCTCGCCGGCCTCCCGGCCTACGGCTTCGGGGGAACGCAGGTCGGAGAAATGCACGGTCGAGGAGTAATCATAGTCGCGCTCCATCGCCGTGCCATCGCCCGCGATGGCCGACACGCTGACCGAGACGCCAGTGCGGCGCGAGGCGCGCGAAAAACCGTTGGAGATGACCATCGCGCCGGAGCGGTCATAGGCCGATGCGCCGCTGCCGCCCGACTTGGTTACGCCCTTGACGGCGAGGGCTGCCTCTTCCGCCGCCCGCGCGATCTCCTGCAACCGGGCCGCATCGGGAAGCTCTTTCGACACCAGGTCGAGATCGGGAAACTCCGCCGCCAGCTGCGAGGGATCGGCGATGCCCGCAAAGGGATTGGGCGGCGCCAGCTTCGCCATGGCGATGGCGGCTTCGGCAAGGCGGTCCAGCGCGTCCGGGGTGAACACGCCGCTCGACACCGAAGCGGATGATTTGCCCACGAACACGGTGAGGCCGATGCGGCGGCCTTCCGCCCCTTCCAGCTTTTCAATTGCGCCATGCAGCAGTTCGACATCGGTGGCGCGGCTGTCGCCGGCCGAGGCTTCGGCCTGGTCGGCGCCGAGTTTGCGGGCGCGGGCAACCGCATCGCCCGCAAGGGTCAGAAGATCGTCAGTCATGTGAGGAGGCAATCCAGAAGAAGGGCCAGGGTGATGATGAGGCCAAATATGCGGTTGGAGCGGAAGAGTTCAAGGCAGCGGTCCGGATCATCCGCTTTGAAGCGGGCAAGCTGCCACGCCGCATGGAGTGCCGCCGCGGCAACCCCGGTATGGGCGATGAGGCTCGCCCCCGCCGTCCACAGCGCGGCATCGAGCAGGGCAAGGCTGAGCGCGAAGAATACCGCGAGCCACGGCAGTGTGGCGTCGCCGAATTTGAGAGCCGTTGATTTGACGCCGATCAGGATGTCGTCGTCCTTGTCCTGATGGGCATAGATCGTGTCATAGGCGAGCGTCCAGAATACGCCCGCCGCATAGAGCAGGAGCGGCGGGGCGGAGAGGCTGCCATGCAGCGCCGTCCAGCCGAGAAGCGCGCCCCAGTTGAAGGCGAGGCCCAGCACGAATTGCGGAAAATAGGTGATGCGCTTCATGAAGGGATAGACGGCGACGATGGCCAGCGAGGCGATTCCGGTCAGGATCGTGAAGCGGTTGAACTGCAGCAGCACCGCGAGGCCGATGAGGCACAGCACGGCGAGAAAGATGAAGGCTTGCGTGACACTCACCTGGCCGGAAGGGATGGGCCTGAGCCTGGTGCGCTCGACCTGTCCGTCAAAGTCCCGGTCGGCTATGTCGTTCAGCGTGCAGCCGGCGCCCCGCATGATGATGGCGCCGATCAGGAACAGCGCCGCATACCAGAGATTGGAGAAGCCGCCGCCCAGCGCGATCTGCCCCAACAGCAGGCCCCACCAGCAGGGCAGCAGCAGCAGCCACCAGCCGATGGGCCGTTCCAGCCGCATCAGCCGCGCATAGGGGCGGACGGGAGGCGGCAGCAGCCTGTCCGCCCAATGGCCTTTCAGCGCATCGGCCACCGGCGCATCTTGTCTGCTGACATGGCTCATGGGCGCGGTGTACACCGGGCCACCCATGAAAACCACTCCCCGCATCCATGTGGCCGGCGCGCTGTCCGAACAGCGCGAGATCGCCCTGCCGCGCGAGCAGGCGCATTACCTGACCGGCGTGCTGCGCCTCGCGGGCGGCGACCCGGTGCGCGTGTTCAACGGCGGCGACGGCGAATGGCTGGCCTATCTCGCGACCGTGGGCAAGAAAGAGGTGAGCCTCCGCTGCGAGCGCCGGGTGGCCGATGCCGTGGCCCCGCCCGACATCGATTACATTTTCGCGCCCCTGAAACATGCGAGGCTCGATTACGTGGTGCAGAAGGCGGTGGAGTTGGGGGCCAGGCGGCTGCGCCCCATTATCACCCACCGCACGGTGGCCGAACGCGTGAACATGGAGCGCATGCGCGCCAATGTCATCGAGGCGGCGGAACAGTGCAATCTCGTCTTCGTCCCGGAGGTTCTGGAGCCGCAGAAACTCGCGGCGGTTCTGGCGGGCTGGGAGTCCGGGCGGCGGCTCATTTATTGCGACGAGACGGCGGCCATCGCCAATCCCGTGACGGCGCTGAAAGAAGCGAGGACTCCGGCGGCCGTGCTGATCGGCCCCGAAGGCGGCTTCACGGCGGAGGAAAAGCAGGCGCTGACCCGGCTTCCCTTCGTGACGGCGATTTCGCTGGGCCCCCGCATCATGCGCGCCGATACGGCGGCGGTGGCAGCGCTGGCGCTGGTGCAGGCGGTTCTCGGCGACTGGACTTGAAACTTTGATGCGAAGGCGACTATTTCTGTCGTCATGATTTCGCAGCGCGCCCGCTATGCCTTCAAGGCTGTCGTGGCCCTTGCCCGCTCCAAGCCGGGCGAGGGGCTGCAGATTCGTGAACTGGCCGAACAGGAAAAGCTGCCGCGCAAGTTTCTCGAGCAGATTCTCCTCACGTTGAAGGCGGCGGGCTATATCACCAGCCGGCGCGGGAGAGACGGCGGATATGAGCTTTTGAAGCCTGCCGACCTCATTCTCATCGGCCCGATGCTGCGTGCCGTCGATGGGCCGATCGCGCCGCTGCCCTGTCTTTCCCGCACCGCCTATCGCCGCTGCGACGATTGCCGGAGCGAAGCGGCCTGCGAACTGCGAATCGGCTTTTCCAAGGCCTATTCCGATTATCTCGCGTCGCTTGAAACCACCACATTGGCGCAAGTGATGCGGCAGGCTGACACGGCTTCCGGCAATGCCGCCGCTGCCGATGTGCATGCGCAACCCGCCTAACCACCTGAATTCCTGTATAAAATACGAAATGTTCGGAAAACAGAACTTTTGGGCTTGAATCACGACTTAATCCGTATAGTATTGGGTCAATCAACAGACAGGAGATGGCCCATGCGTTTCTCAACTCTTCGCCGCGCAACGATTTTCGGTGTGACCGGCCTCACCCTTACAGCTTTCGCGGCCTCGGCCTTCGCCGATGTAACGCTGCTCAACGTGTCCTATGACCCGACGCGCGAACTCTACAAGGACATCAACGCCGCCTTCATGGCCGACTGGAAGGCGAAGACCGGCGAAACCATCACCATCGAGCAAAGCCATGGCGGCTCCGGCAAGCAGGCCCGCGCGGTGATCGATGGCTTGAAAGCCGATGTGGTGACGCTGGCGCTCGCCGCCGACATCGACGCCATCGCCAAGAAGGGCAAGCTGCTGCCGGAGGATTGGGCCAAGCGCCTGCCGAACAATTCGACGCCCTTCAGCTCAACCATCGTGTTCCTGGTGCGCAAGGGCAATCCCAAGGCCATCAAGGACTGGGGCGATCTCGCCAAGGATGGCGTTCAGGTGATCACCCCCAATCCCAAGACATCCGGCGGCGCGCGCTGGAACTTCCTCGCGGCATGGGCCTGGGGCGAGAAGGCCTATGGCGGCGATGACAACAAGGTGAAGGATTTCGTGACCGATCTCTACCGCAACGTGCCGGTGCTTGACACGGGTGCGCGTGGTTCAACGCTCACTTTCGCGCAACGCGGTTTGGGCGATGTGCTGATCAGCTGGGAAAATGACGCCTATCTGGCGCTCGATGAATTCGGCGCCGACAATTTTGAAGTCGTCGTGCCGTCCCTCTCGATCAAAGCCGAAACGCCGGTGGCGCTCGTCGATGAAAACGTGAAGGCCAAGGGAACGGAGAAGCAGGCCAAGGCCTATCTCGATTTCCTCTATTCGCCCGCCGCGCAGAAGATCGCCGCGCATGACCACTATCGCCCGTCCGATCCCTCGGCGGCGGACCCGGCTGACATCGCCAAATTCCCCAAGCTGGAACTGGTGACCATCGACGGTGCTTTTGGCGGCTGGAGCAAGGCGCAGGCAACATACTTTGCCGATGGCGCGCTGTTCGACCAGCTTTACAAGCCGACCAACTGACGGAGCATGGCGCAGACATCCCTCCAGCGCCTGCGTGAACCAAGCGTCCTGCCCGGCTTCGGGCTGGCGCTTGGTTTCGCCGTGACGGCGCTCTGCCTGATCGTGCTGATCCCGCTGGCCGCACTGGTGCTGAAAGCGGCCAGCATCGGCCCCGCCGAGTTCTGGGCCATCGCCCGCGATCCGCGCACGATTGCGGCGCTGAAACTTTCCTTTGGCGCCGCCTTTATTGCGGCGGCGGTGAACGCCGTATTCGGCCTGCTGCTCGCCTGGGTGCTGGTGCGCTATGACTTTCCCGGCAAGCGGCTGATCGATGCCGCCGTGGACCTTCCCTTTGCGCTCCCCACCGCCGTGGCGGGCATTGCGCTCACAACGATTTACGCGCCCAATGGCTGGATCGGTTCGCTGGCGCGCGATCTCGGTTTCAAGATCGCCTATACGCCTTCGGGGATCGTCCTTGCACTGATCTTTGTCGGCCTGCCCTTCGTGGTGCGCGCCGTGCAGCCGGTACTGGAGGAGGTGGACCGCGACATCGAGGAGGCCTCGGCTCTTCTGGGCGCCAGCCGCACGCGCACCGTGTTCCGGGTGATCCTGCCGCATGTCTATCCGGCCCTTCTTGCGGGCTTTGCGATGGCGCTGGCGCGCGGTATCGGGGAATATGGCTCGGTCATTTTCATTGCCGGCAATATTCCGCGCGTCTCGGAAATCGCTCCGCTGCTGATCGTCATCAAGCTCGAGGAATTTGATTATCAGGGCGCAACTGTCGTGGCGGTGCTGATGCTGGTGATCGCCTTCCTGCTGCTGCTCATCATCAACCAGTTGCAGGCGTGGAGCCGGAAGAGGCTTGGCAATGTCTGACATCGCCCTGCCGCCGCTTGCCATTCACTCCGCCACCACGGAAAGCTCTGGCGCGCGCTGGGCGCTGATCGGCACCGCCATCCTGTTCCTGCTGGCGGTGCTGTTCCTGCCGCTGGCCATCGTGTTTCTCGAGGCGTTTCGCCATGGCGCATCAGCCTTTCTCGCGGCGATTTCGGAGCCTGATGCGCTGTCGGCAATCCGGCTTACGCTGCTGGTCGCTACCATCGCCGTGCCGCTCAATGCGGTAATCGGCGTTGCCGCCGCCTGGGCCATCGCCAAGTTCAATTTCACCGGCAAGTCGCTGCTGCTGACGCTGATCGACCTTCCCTTCTCGGTTTCGCCGGTGATCGCCGGCCTGATCTATGTGCTGCTGTTTGGCGCGCAGGGGTGGCTGGGACCGTGGCTGAAAGCCCATGACATCGAGATCATCTTCGCGGTGCCGGGTATCGTGCTGGCAACGGTCTTCGTGACCTTTCCCTTCGTGGCGCGCGAACTGATCCCGCTGATGCAGGCGCAGGGCACGGCGGAGGAAGAGGCCGCCCTCACGCTGGGCGCGGGCGGCTGGTACACCTTCTTTCATGTGACGCTGCCCAACATCAAATGGGCGCTGCTCTATGGGGTGCTGCTGTGCAATGCCCGCGCCATGGGTGAGTTCGGCGCTGTCTCGGTGGTCTCCGGCCATATCCGGGGCCTCACCAACACCATGCCGCTGCACATCGAGATCCTCTACAACGAGTTCAACATCTCTGCTGCCTTTGCGGTGGCCGCGCTGCTGGCAGCACTCGCCCTTCTCACCCTCATTCTCAAGACCATCCTCGAATGGCGCTATGGAGCGGCACTTGCCGCCAGCCGCCGCCATTGAACGCAGGGAGCAAGCCCATGTCCGTCAACGTCACCGTGCGCAATCTGGAAAAAGCCTTTGGCCGCTATCCCGCTTTGGGGGGCGTTTCAATTGACGTGCAGGCGGGCGAACTGGTGGCGCTGCTCGGCCCTTCGGGCTCCGGCAAGACGACGCTGCTCCGCACCATCGCCGGTCTTGAGCAGGCGGATCGCGGACAGGTTCTGTTCGGCGACATCGACGCCAATGCGCTGACGCTCCGCGAGCGCCGCATTGGCTTCGTATTCCAGCACTATGCGCTGTTCCGCCACATGACGGTGATGGACAACATTGCCTTTGGTCTCAAGGCGCGGCCGCGCAAGACAAGGCCATCCGCGGCGGCGATCCGTGCCAAGGTTCTGGAACTGCTGAACCTCGTGCAACTCGACGGGCTGGAGCAGCGTTTTCCCACCCAGCTTTCGGGCGGCCAGCGGCAGCGCGTGGCTTTGGCGCGCGCACTTGCCATTGAACCGCGCGTGCTGCTGCTTGACGAGCCCTTCGGCGCGCTCGATGCCAAGGTGCGGAAGGACCTGCGCCGCTGGCTGCGCGAGCTTCATGCGCGCATCGGCCACACCACGCTGTTCGTGACCCATGACCAGGAAGAAGCCTTTGAACTGGCTGACCGCGTGGTGATCCTCAACCAGGGCAAGATCGAACAGGTGGGAACGCCGGAAGAGATTCTCGAATCTCCCGCGTCGCATTTTGTTGCCGATTTCGTTTCCGACATCGACTTGGCCCGCATCCGCCGGGCCGAGGTCATACCGCTGCACCGCCGGGCGGCCATCCATAAGCGCGCCTGATGGATGGCGCGGCAATCTTTGTCTTGCCCGTTTTAAGGCCGCCGCCTAAATCCTTCTGCGCGAAGGCAACCAGGATTTTCCCCCGTGAGCGGACCGACCCCCGACACACCGCAGGCGCGCGCGCCGATTGAATCGAAAGACCAGCTGATCGGCTATCTGGCATCGGGATCGAAGCCCAAGTCCGAGTGGCGCATCGGCACCGAGCACGAGAAATTCCCCTTCCTCACCGACACGCTGGAGCCCGTGCCCTATGCAGGCCCGCGCTCCATCCGCGCCTTGCTGGAAGGCCTGCGCGACCGCTTCGGCTGGGAAGGCGTCTATGAGGGTGACAACATCATTGCCCTCGCCGACCCCAAGAGCCTTGCCAATATCTCGCTGGAGCCGGGCGGGCAGTTTGAACTTTCGGGCGCGCCGCTGGAGACCGTGCATGACACCTGCGCCGAGGTGAACGAGCACATCGGCCAGGTGCGCGAGGTGGGCGATCAACTGGGCATCGGCTTTCTGGGGCTCGGCGCTTCGCCCAAATGGACGCGCGCCGAAACCCCCATCATGCCCAAGGGCCGCTACAACATCATGGCCCCCTATATGGACAGGGTGGGCCGCTATGGCCGCGACATGATGTTTCGCACCTGCACGGTGCAGGTGAATCTCGACTTCGGCTCGGAAGCCGACATGGTGAAGAAGCTCCGCGTTTCGGTGGCGCTGCAGCCGGTGGCCACGGCGCTGTTCGCCAATTCGCCGTTTCTTGAAGGAAAGCCCAACGGCTATCTCTCCTTCCGCTCGGAGGTGTGGACCGATACCGACAAGGCGCGCTCCGGCATGCTGCCCTTCGCCTTCGAGCCTGGCATGGGCTTTGAACGCTATGTCGATTTCGCGCTCGATGTGCCCATGTATTTCATCATGCGCGACGGCAAATTCCTGAACACGGCGGGCGAAAGCTTCCGCAAGTTTCTCGCCGGCAAGCTGCCGCAGCTTCCGGGCGAAAAGCCGACGATGAAGGACTGGGCCGATCACTTGACGACGATCTTCCCCGAGGTGCGCCTCAAGAAATATCTGGAAATGCGCGGCTGCGATTCAGGCCCGACGCGCCGCCTCTGCGCGCTCCCCGCCCTGTTCACAGGGCTGCTCTATGACGATGAGGCGCTGGAGGGCGGCTGGCAGCTCGTGAAGGACTGGACGGCGGAGGAACGCCAGGCGCTCCGCGATGCCGTGCCGAAACGGGCGCTCAACGCGATGATCCGTGGACGGAGCGTTCGCGATATTTCACGCGATGTGCTGGAGCTCGCGCGCGGCGGCCTCATGCGCCGCAATGCGCTGGGCTGCAAGGCCAAGAGCGAGACGCAGTATCTCGACGTGCTGGACGAAACCGTTTCCAGCGGCAAGACGGCGGCGGAGAATCTCCTCGCCCTCTATCACGGCCCCTGGCACGGCAACATCGACCGCGTGTTCCGCGATTTCGCGTATTGAGCGGCGGCGCTACACCGCTTTCAGCATGCCACCGTCGACGAAATAGGTTGATCCCACGCTGTAGCTGGCCCTTTCTGAGCACAGGAACACGAAGAAATTGGCCAATTCCTCCGGGCTGCCGAAGCGCTTGATGGGCGCGTGTTCATCGGCCACGCCCTGCAGGTAGCCTTGATAGTCGCCGCCCGAGTTGGCGGTGAGCTGTTTCGCCGTCTTCACCCAGTCGGGCGTGAGGATGAGGCCGGGGTTGATGCAGTTCACGCGGATGTTGTCCTTCACCACCTCATTGGCGAGGGTTTTGGAAAACATCATCAGCGCCGCCTTGGTGACGTTGTAGATGGGCTCATACCAGAGCGGCTGCACGGCGCAGATCGAGGCATTGTGCAGGATCGCCCCGCCGCCGCGCCGTTTCATCATCGGCGCCAGCCCACGCGCCAGCCGCACCGCCGCCATCACGTGAAGCTCCCAATAATCCTGCCATTTGGAATCAGGCGCCTCCATGATCGTCTCGTTGGAGCCGCTGCCGGCATTGTTGATGAGAATGTCGCAGCCGCCGAATTTTTCGACGGCCGCAATTAGCGCCGCAGCACCTTCGGGCGTGGCCACATCGCAGGCGACGGGAAGCGTCCTCACGCCATGCTTCGAGCCAACCCCCTTGGCTTCTTCGGAAAGGCGCTCACCCTGCCGCGCCGCCATGACGACATGAGCGCCTTCCGCCGCAAAGCCATGCGCCACCGCAAGGCCAATGCCGACGCTCGCGCCGGTGATCACCGCCACCTTGTTCTTCAGTCCCAGATCCATGATGCTGTCTTCCCGCTGGTTGCCGGGGAAGACTAGCCGCGCGGTTTGACGGCGCGCAAGGGCGGCTATTCCGCCGCGATCATCGCCGGGTTGAGATTGGCCATGCTGTCCGATACATGGCGGGCTAGGGCGTCGATGGCGGAATTGCCGCGGCCGGGCTTCCTCACCATGCCGATATCGAAGGTGCCAAGCGAAGGAAATCCATCCTTCTCTGTCAACACCTTCATGCCCGGCTGCACGCAGAGATCGGGGATCGCACCGATGGCGAGGCCCGCTTTCACCGCCGCGTTGACGGCGTTGGAATTGGGGCTGGAATAGGCGATCCGGTATCTGCGGCCGGCCGATTCCAGTGCGCTCAGCGCCTTGCCGCGCCATTCGCAGCCCGCATGCGAAATGGCCAGCGGTACCTGGTCGAGAAGATGCGTGCTGTGCCGCGCCGAGGAAACCCAGACCAGCGGCTCGCGCCGCACCGGCTCGTCGGTGACGACCTCGCAACCGAAGGAAACCAGTGACAGGTCGAACTCTCCGCGCCGGGTGCGTTCGAAGAGGATGGTGGAGTTCACGCATTCCACATCCACCGTCACGAGAGGATGGGTGCGGGAAAAGCGGGCGAGAATTTCCGGCAGGAAGCGGTCGGCATAATCATCGGGCGTTCCAAAGCGTATCGTGCCGGTGAGTTCCGGCTTGGTGAAGGCCGAAACCGCCTCATCGTTGAGCGACACCATGCGGCGCGCGAATTCGATCAGCCGTTCGCCATCCGGCGTGAATCGGCTGAGGCGGCCGTCACGCGCGAACAGGGGGCGGGCCAGCACATCTTCCAGCCGCTTCATCTGCATGGAGACGGCGGACTGGGTCTTGTTCACTTCCCCCGCCGCGCGGGTGAAGCTGCCGGTGTCGGCAATGGCCAGGAAGGTCTTCAGCAGGTCGACATCGAGGTTGGGGATCATGGCGGCAATCCATCATTGATCGTGATGGAGATCATAAAATACATTCGTTGGATAAATCAATCCAAAACTGTCATGTTCCTCTCATCACACACGGTGATGCTGCCGCTTTCGGGTGGCCGGACATGGGAAGATCGGCTTTCCATGAATGAGGAGGACTGTGCCATGAGAGACTATGCTTTGACCCGCGCCGAAGGTCTTGGAATCGCGACGGAATCGAACCCGCTCACACGGCTGTTCCGCAACTGGAAGGCGCGCCGCCGGGTGGCCCAGCTCGAGGCCTATGACGACTATATGCTGCGCGACATCGGCGTAACCCGCGGCGACGTGATCTGGGCCGCGGGCCTGCCGCTGACGGTGAACGCCGCGCTGGCGCTTGAAGAGCGCTCGCAGGCGGCGCGCCGCCTGCCGCGCCACGGTTAGCGCTTGTTGAGCGCCTCTTCGACGGAGCGCAGCAGGTCACTGCCGCTTGACCCCTGCGCCCCGCCGAGGATGGAGCCGAGAATATCGCCCAGCCCGCCGCCCTGCTGGGACTGAGCGCCGCCACCGCCAGCGCCCCCCAGCACGCTGCCGAGAATATCGCCAAGCCCGCCGCCAGGCGCCTGCTGGCCGCCGGCTCCGCCGAGGATCGATCCCAGAATATCGCCCAATCCGCCGCCGCCTTGCGCACCGCCGGCCTGCCCGATCCCCGTCTGCCCACCCATGTTGCGAGCGAACTGGCTCATCAGGAACGCGGCGATCAGCGGCAGCATTTTCTTGAGAATGTCGGGGCTGATGCCCGAGGCGGTAGCCGCCTTCTGCGCCACGCCGCGGCTCACGTCCTTTGAACCGAAGATCTGGCCGAGAATATCGTTTCCCTGCGTCGTGGCATGGGCCACGGACGGGGAGCGCGCGGGTGCGCCCTGCAGGCTGGCGAGAATGTCCTCAAGCCCGCCGCCGCCCTGCTGCGTATTGCGCTGCATGCCTGCCAGCACGGCAGGGCCAAGCGCCTGCACGGCCGCCTGCGTCTGCTCGGGCGTCAGGCCGAATTGCTGGCCGATTGCGGAAAGGTCCATGACGATACACTCCTAGCTAGGTTTGGTTCCGAGGATAGAGCCGAAAATGTCTTCAAGCGATGGCTGCTTTGCCCGCCGCCTGGTGGTGCGGCGGGTGCGCCGCGCACCGAAATAATCCGTATAGCTGCGCCGCCGCCGCCGTGGCGCAAATTTGCGCTGGAGTTCCTGCATCACGCCTTTGAGCAAAGCCGAAGCGAGAGTGCCAAGGATGCCGCCGCCGCCTGAAAGCCGTTGCGGCTGACCGGCGAGAGGCTGCGGCTGAGCGGTTGCCTGTGTGCGGGCCAGGGCCGCGACAACGGCTGTTGCGCCAATGGCGGAGAGCTTGACCAGCGCCGTTTCGGGAATGTCTTTCGCGAGGCCGCGCATGGTGCGGATGGCGGCGTCACGGGACCCATAGACATGATCGAGGATCGCATTGCCATCCGAGAGCGCCGCGCTGCCGTTCAGGTCGGATGCGTTGTCGAGGATGCTGCCATCGGCGCCATCGTCGAGGAGATCGAGCAGGGCATCGAAGGTGGCGGGATCATTGCCGGATTTTATTTTCAATTGCCGCGCAATGGCGGGGCAGATGGATGCGAGTGCCGATTTGGCCTGCGCTTCGGAAATGCCAAACGATTGCGCCGTGGCGGCAAAGAGCTTGCCACCCTGCGCGTTTTCCAAAATGTCCATCACTGCCATGCCGTCACCCGCCGCCGAGCTTCGAGGCGATCCTACCGGCTGGAAAATCCCGCGCAATGCCCATCAGGCCTGAAAGCCCAGATCGCGCGCTTCCTGCAGCAGGAGGCGATAGGAGCGGTAGTGGTGGCCCCTGAGGCCCGCCATGCGGGCACCCTGCACGTTGGATCGCTTGTCGTCGATGAACCAGCAATCCCGCGCGTCTGCCTTCATCACCCGCATGAGCTGGGCGAAACTGGCAGGGTCCGGTTTCTTGGTGGCAAATTCAAAGGAACAGTAGACGTCCGGAAACAGTGCAGCGGCTTCGGGAAAAAGCTGGGGAAGGGCGGTTTTCAGGATGGGACCGTTGTTGGTGTAAATGGCGATGCGTGCCTGTTCGCCGATCCGCCGCGCCAGAGACAGCACATCGGGAAATGGCGTCATCGATTCCTTGCGCGCAGCGATCCATTCCTCCCGCGTGATCGGATGGCCAAGCCGCTTGCCGAATTCCGCCAGATATTCCGCCTCATCCGGATAGCCGCCGGCATCGGACTCCCCCTCGAAGCCTGAATCCCAGATGGCGGCGCGGATGTCGCGCGGCATCTTGCCGGAGATGCGCGACAGTGCGCGCAGCCTCCGCCCAAGATCGTAGTGACACAGCACATCGTCCATGTCGAAGATGACGATGCCGGGCCTCATGCAATCAGGCCGCCGTGCCTCCGACGGTCAGCCCGTCGATGCGGAGCGTGGGCTGGCCGACGCCAACCGGCACGCCCTGGCCCTGCTTGCCGCAGGTGCCGATGCCGGGATCGAGCGCCATGTCATTGCCCACCATCGAGATGCGCTTCAGCGCTTCAGCCCCCGCGCCGATCAGCGTGGCGCCCTTGACAGGTGTAGTGATGCGCCCGTCCTCGATCAGATAGGCCTCGGTGCAGCTGAACACGAATTTGCCGGAGGTGATGTCCACCTGCCCGCCGCCGAAGGATTTGGCGAACAGGCCCTTCTTGATCGAGCGCTGGATTTCTTCCGGATGCCTGTCGCCGTTCAGCATGTAGGTGTTGGTCATGCGCGGCATGGGGGCGTGGGCATAGGACTGCCGCCGGCCATTGCCGGTGGGCCTGACACCCATCAGCCTGGCGTTGAGCCTGTCCTGCATGAAGCCGACCAGCACGCCGTCCTCGATCAGCGTCGTGCAATTGGAAGGCGTTCCCTCATCATCGATGGTGAGCGAACCGCGGCGGTCGGGAATCGTGCCGTCATCCACGACCGTCACGCCCTTCGCCGCAATGCGCTGGCCCATGAGGCCTGCAAAGGCGGAGGTCTTCTTGCGGTTGAAATCGCCTTCCAGCCCATGGCCGATCGCTTCATGGAGAAGAATGCCGGGCCATCCGGGGCCCAACAGCACATCCATTTCACCTGCCGGTGCGGGTTTCGCTTCCAGCGAGACGAGGCTTTGCCGGAGCGCCTCGCGCGCTGCCGCCATCCACACCTCGTCGGTGAAATAGGAAAGCGGTTCGCCGCGCCCGCCAAGCCCGTGGCTGCCCTGGCCCTGGTCCTTGCCGTTGGAGGAGGTGATGGAAATGTTGAAGCGCACCAGGGGCCGCACGTCGCGGTAGGTGCCGCCGTCCCCACGGATGATTTCAACCGCCTGCCACTCGGCGGCGAGCGATACCGAAACCTGTGTGACGCGCGGATCGAGCGCCCGGGCAAAGGCATCTGCCTTCTGCAAGAGCGCCACCTTGTCGGAAAAGCCCATGGCCAGCGCCGGATTGCTGTCGGAATAAAGCTTGCGATTGCTGCGGGCCGGGGCCTCGGCATGGGTGGCGGAGACCGTGCCACGGGTGATGCTGGCGCAGACATCCGCCGCGCGCTTGAGCGCCGCCGCCGAAAATTCCGTGCCATGCGCGTAAGCCGCGGTTTCGCCTGATATGGCCCTGAGGCCGAAGCCTTGCGCTTCGTCGAAACTCGCCTGCTTCAGCTTGCCATCGTCGAAAACCAGGCTTTCGCTCTGGCGCTTTTCGATGAACAGCTCGCCATCGTCGGCGCCTGAGAGCGTATCAGCGGTAATCGCCAGCGCGCGCTCGGGCGAAAGATCGCTGCCGTCGAGAAGGGATAAGGTCGGTGAAGCGGCCACGGCCTGCTCTCCTGCGGAGGTTGATCCGCATAGATAGGCGAGGGCGTTCCAATCCGCCAGAGGGCTACTGCTTGTCGAGATCCGCCAGCGCCGCCGAGAAGCCGTCGAGCTTCATCTTCATCGGCAGGCCCACGCCCGGCGCTTCATAGATGATGAAGTTGGCGTCGCCGCCCTTCTTCATCTTGGCCAAGGTTTCGGGCGAGGCTTCCGCGAAGGCCATGCAGATCTGCGGCATGCAGCGCGTGAAGGGCACGCGGCCCACTGCGTTTCCGTCGATTTCAAGCGCCACGCCCGTCGGCAGGAACACGCCGATCGGCGCCATGACGCGCATCATGGTGACGGCTTTGTCGCCCTGCTTGGCCTTGACGATAATCAGCGTCAGGCCGGCATTGGGATTCTTGTCGCTCTGGGCGCTCTGCACCATGCCGCACTGGCGCTGGGCAGGCTGGGCGGCGGCATCGGCACCGGCTGGCTGGGTTTCGCACTGGATTTTCCACGCGCCATGCGTGGCCACCACTTCCGGAACAGGCGCATTGGCCTGCGGCTGGCCATCCTTGGAGACGCGGGGACCGAACTGCGGTGTCTGGGTATTCTGGGCAAGGGCTGCCGGAGCAGCAAGCATCAGCGCTGCCGCCGACATAAGGGAAATCCAGCGGGATTCGGACCTGATTCGCAAGGGAGGAGACCTTCTTCGTCTGCGGAGTTGATCGGCTCTTAGCGCCGGAACGGGAACTTCACAACTGCCACGTGACCGGCGAGAAGCCGGGCGCCAGAGCAGCCGGGCTGACATTTCCGCGCCAATTTGGGCGAAATTCCGGTTCCAATTGCACAATGACGTTTTGCCGCGCACCCATCCGTTGCGGGCTTGCCCTGAATGTGGTTCACAAGCGGGCTGGATGCGCCGCATTTGCGCCGTGTTGGGGATACTGCTGAGACGAAGGGGCGACCATGAAGATCGCGAACAAATTCCTGATGTTGCTGGCTGGCGCCGCAAGCCTTGCGATGGCTCCGGCGGCTTTGGCTGCCGCAGGCCACGCGGTGCCGTGGCAGATGGGACTGCAGGATTCGGTCACCCCGGTTTCCGATGGCATCCACTTCCTGCACAATTATATCCTGCTGCCGATCATCACCTTCATCGTCCTCTTCGTGCTGGCGCTGCTGATCTATGTGATGGTCAAGTTCAACGCCAAGGCCAACCCGGTCCCTTCCAAGACCACGCACAACACAACGGTGGAAGTGCTGTGGACGGTGATCCCTATCCTGATCCTGGTGGTGATCGCGATTCCCTCCTTCCGGCTGCTCTATCTCGAACGCGACATTCCCAACAACGCCGACATGACGGTGAAAATCACCGGCACCCCGGCGTGGAACTGGAAATATGCCTATCCCGATCTGGGCGTCGACAGCGACGGCAACGCCAATGTGGAATTCGATTCCTTCCCCAAATCGGAAGAGGCGGCAGCCAAGGATGGCGTGCCTTATCTTCTCTCGGCTGACATGCCCATGGTGGTGCCCGTCAACAAGACGGTGAAGCTGATCGTCACCTCCGATCCGATCGGCATCATCCATTCCTGGACGATCCCATCCTTCGGCGTGAAGATCGACGCCATTCCCGGCCGCCTCAACGAAGACTGGTTCAATGCCCGCACTGAAGGCGTTTATTACGGCCAGTGCTCTGAACTGTGCGGCAAGAACCACGCCTTCATGCCGATCGAGGTGTGGGTGGTGTCGGACGACAAGTACAAGGCCTGGTCCGATCTCATGAAGACCGGCCCCGATGATGCAAAGCTCAAGGAATTCCTGGGCACCATCAAGCCGCCCGGCGCACAGATCGCACAGAACTGATTTCGAGACAGAGGCGACCCTCATGGCACACGCTGCAACCGCTGACCACGATCATGGCCTTCCCACCGGGTGGAAGCGTTATGTTTATTCCACCAACCACAAGGACATCGGCACGATGTATCTGTGGTTTGCCATTTTCTCCGGCCTGATCGGCGGCTTCCTCTCTGTGATGATGCGCCTTGAGCTTATGGAGCCGGGCATCCAGTATTTCCACGGCCTCGCCGCTATGCTCGATTCCAACGTCAACTGCGGCACCACGCCGGTGGCGCAATGCCAGCAGGCGATCGACGCCGGCAAGCACATGTACAATGTGTTCGTGACCGGCCACGGCCTCTTGATGATCTTCTTCATGGTCATGCCCGCGCTGATCGGCGGATTCGGCAACTGGTTCGTGCCGCTGATGATCGGCGCGCCCGACATGGCCTTCCCGCGCATGAACAACATTTCCTTCTGGCTTCTGCCGCCGGCGCTTTGCCTGCTGCTGATCTCGATGTTCGTGGATGGCCCCGCGGGCGCCCATGGCGTGGGCGGCGGCTGGACGATCTATCCGCCGCTCTCCTCGAAGGCGGGCCAGCCGGGACCAGCCATGGATTTCGCCATCCTGTCGCTTCACCTGGCGGGTGCATCGTCCATTCTCGGCGCCATCAACTTCATCACCACCATCTTCAACATGCGCGCCCCCGGCATGACGCTGCACAAGATGCCGCTGTTCGTGTGGTCGGTGCTGGTGACGGTGTTCCTGCTTCTCCTGTCACTGCCGGTTCTGGCCGGCGGCATCACCATGCTGCTGACCGACCGCAATTTCGGCACCAGCTTCTTCGATCCGCAGGCAGGCGGTGACCCGGTGCTGTTCCAGCATCTCTTCTGGTTCTTCGGCCACCCGGAAGTCTACATCCTCATTCTCCCGGGCTTCGGCATCATTTCGCAGATCGTTTCGACCTTCTCGAAGAAGCCGGTGTTCGGCTATCTCGGCATGGCCTACGCCATGGTGTCGATTGGCGTGGTGGGCTTCATCGTGTGGGCGCACCATATGTATACGGTGGGCCTCTCCGCCGATACGCAGGCCTATTTCGTGGCCGCGACGATGATCATCGCCGTGCCGACGGGTGTGAAGATCTTCTCGTGGATCGCCACCATGTGGGGCGGCTCCATCGAGTTCAAGGCACCGATGGTCTGGGCGCTGGGCTTCATCTTCCTGTTCACCGTAGGCGGTGTGACGGGCGTGGTGCTCTCCAATGCAGGCGTCGACCGCTCGCTGCATGACACCTACTATGTGGTGGCGCACTTCCATTACGTGCTGTCCTTGGGTGCCGTGTTCGCCATCTTCGGCGCCTGGTACTACTGGTTCCCCAAGATGACCGGCTACATGTACAGTGAGACGGTTGCGAAGACGCATTTCTGGGTCACCTTCGTGGGCGTGAACCTCGTGTTCTTCCCGCAGCACTTCCTGGGCCTCTCCGGCATGCCGCGCCGCTACATTGACTATCCCGCCGTCTATGCGCACTGGAATTTCATCTCCAGCATCGGCTCCTATATCTCGGCCGTCGGCGTGCTGATCTTCCTCTACGGCGTGTTCAGCGCCTATGCGAAGAAGGTACCCGCCGGTGACAATCCGTGGGGCGTGGGCGCGACGACGCTGGAGTGGACGCTCTCCTCGCCGCCGCCGTTCCATCAGTTCAACACGCTGCCGGTCATCAAGTAAGCTGGCATGAGCGACGTCACCTCCACATCCGCCGCATCCCCGGCTGCCGAAATCTCTCGGCGGCCAGGGATCGGCCAGCGATTATTTCGCGCTGCTGAAGCCGCGCGTGATGTCGCTGGTGATTTTCACGGCGATGGTGGGATTGGTGGCGGCGCCCGGCACGATCCATCCGTGGCTCGCCGCCATGGCGCTCCTGGCGATTGCCGTGGGCGCTGGCGCATCGGGCGCGTTGAACATGTGGTACGACGCCGATATCGACGCGTTGATGGCCCGCACCAAAAAACGGCCGGTTCCCGCGGGCGCCATTCTTCCCGGTGAGGCTTTGGGCTTCGGCATGACGCTGGCCATCGGCGCGGTTCTGATGCTGGGCCTGTTCGTCAATATTCCTGCCGCCGCGCTTCTGGCCTTCACCATCTTCTTCTATGTCGTGATCTATACGATGTGGTTGAAGCGGGCGACGCCGCAGAACATTGTGATCGGCGGCGCGGCGGGCGCGTTTCCGCCGATGATCGGCTGGGTGTCGGTGACGGGCACGGTGGACCTGGGCGCCATCGCGCTGTTCCTCATCATCTTCATGTGGACGCCGCCGCACTTCTGGGCGCTGGCGCTGTGGCGCAACATCAATGCCGATTACAGCCGCGCCGGGGTTCCCATGCTGCCCGTGGTGGCGGGACCCGATGAAACCCGCAGGCAGATCCTGATCTACACGCTTATCGTCCTCCCCATCACATTCCTTCCCGCACTCACCGGAACGGTTGGGCCGCTGTATGCGATTGCGGTGGCGCTGCTCGACGCCGTGTTCCTTTATCACGCGGTTCGGGTGTTCCGCCTGCGCGATGGCAAGTTGGCCGAGACGGCCTGCAAGCGCATGTTCGCCTTTTCCACGCTCTGGCTGTTCCTGGTCTTCGCGCTGATCCTGATCGAGCGCGCAGCGGGCATCGCGCCCTTCGCGCCGGCGCTGTGATGACCAAACCTCCAGCGCCCATTCCCTTCGGCAAGGAAGACATGGCACGGCGGCGCAAGCGCGCCCTCGCCATGGCACTCGTGCTGGCGGCGCTGGTCGTGGTGTTCTTCGTCACCACGCTGGTGCATCTGGGTGGCGGCGTCGTCAACCGGAGCATGTGAGATGGCCGGAATGAACCGCAATCGCCGCGTGGCCCTGATCGCAACGGTGATGCCGGTTGCCATGTTGGCGCTGGCCTATGCGTCGGTGCCGCTCTACCGCATGTTCTGCCAGGCCACGGGCTTCAACGGCACACCGCTCCGCGCTGAGAAAGCGCCCGCAAAACCGGGCGATGAAATCGTGACGGTGCGTTTCGATTCCAACATTGCCGGTAGCCTCGACTGGAATTTCCATCCCGCGCAGGCGACCATGCAGGTGCGCGTCGGAGAGCAGGCCATGGCCTATTTCAAGGCCAAGAACCTGTCCGATCACCAGACGACAGGCTCGGCGATTTTCAACGTAACGCCGGATGGCGCCGGGGCCTTCTTCAACAAGATTCAGTGTTTCTGTTTCACCGAGCAGACATTGAAGCCGGGCGAAAGCGTGGACATGCCGGTGGTGTTCTTCGTCGATCCGGCGATCGCCACCGATCCGGAATCGAAATCGATCCGCGAAATCACGCTGTCCTATACGATGTATCCCGTCGACAAACCAAAATCCGTCTCGCAGGCCAAAACGGCCGCGGGTGCGGTGCCGAACTAGGAGCAGGGCCATGGCTGACGCGCACGACAAGCATCACGACTATCACCTCGTCAATCCGAGCCCATGGCCGTTCACTGGCTCGATGTCGGCGCTCATCACTGCCATTGGCGCCGTGAGCTGGATGCACGGCTTCAACCCCGCCGTTATGATCGTCGGCCTTCTGGGCGTGATCTACACGATGTTCATGTGGTGGCGCGATGTCATCAAGGAAGCCCATGCGGGAGACCACACGCCGGTGGTGGGCCTCCATCTCCGCTACGGTATGCTGATGTTCATCGTGTCGGAAGTGATGTTTTTCGTCGCCTGGTTCTGGGCCTTCTTCGATGCGAGCCTGTTCACCGGCGAGGAAATCCAGCAGGCGCGCGCGCTGGCCACCGGCGGCGTCTGGCCGCCCAAGGGCATCGAGGTGCTGAACCCCTGGCATCTGCCGCTCATCAACACGCTGATCCTTTTGACCTCGGGCACGACGGTCACCTGGGCGCATCATGCGCTGCTAAACAACGACCGGCAGGGCCTCAAGTGGGGCCTGATCGCCACCATCGCGCTGGGCGTGCTGTTCTCCACGATCCAGGCCTATGAATATATCCACGCGCCGTTCCATTTCAGCCAGGCCAATGGCGGCAATATCTATGGCTCGACCTTCTTCATGGCGACGGGCTTCCATGGCTTCCATGTGCTGATCGGCACCATCTTCCTCACTGTGTGCCTGTTCCGCGCGCTGGCCGGAGACTTCACGCCGAAACAGCATTTCGGATTCGAAGCGGCGGCGTGGTATTGGCACTTCGTCGACGTGGTGTGGCTGTTCCTCTTCGCCTGCATCTATATCTGGTCGTCCGCAGGCGCGGTGATCCCGGCGGAGTGACGCTTAAGGTTTCGGATAACAAGGCCGCGAAGGATGCGACCTTCGCGGCCTTTCTCTTTGGAGCGGGCGCATGAGCGAGAATTATTATCCTGATATTTCGCCTCTCAAGACGGGCATTGCCGGAAAATGCCCGCGCTGCGGCAGGGGCAAGCTGTTCGACGGCTATCTGAACGTCGCCAAATCCTGCTCGAGTTGCGGCCTGTCCTATGACTTCGCCGATGGCGGCGACGGGGCGGCGTGGTTTGTCATGCTGTTCGTGTGCGTCGCAGGCGTGGGATCGATCCTCGGCGTGGAGGTCGCCTATTCGCCGCCCGTATGGGTACATGTGCTGATCGCCATTCCCGTTCTCGTCATCCTGCCCATGCTGCTGCTGAGGCCGGTAAAAGGTGTGCTGCTCTGCCAGCAATGGAAAACGGAAGCGCGCGAAGGCCGTCTCGTGAAATGACGGAGAAAAAGCCCCGCATCTGGCCGGTGCTTCTGGCGTCGGGGCTGGGCATTGCCATTCTGGTGGGCCTCGGTGTCTGGCAGATCCAGCGCCTTGCGTGGAAGGAAGCCCTGATCGCCGGCATCGAGCGCCGAGCGGCGGATGCGCCCACAACCATGGCTGATGCTCTCGCCCGCCAGGCTAAAGGCGAGAATATCGAATTTCTGAAAGTCAGTGTTTCCGGCCGCTTTGAACACGCGCGGGAAAAGCACGTCATTTCGGTCTATGAAAGCAGCCCCGGCTGGGAGATCGTTACGCCGCTACGTTTGGCAGATGGCGGCATGGTACTCGTGGATCGGGGCGTGGTGCCTGCCAATCTGAAGGATACCGCCAGCCGCGCGGCAACCGACCCGCAAGGCGATGTGACGGTGACGGGGATCGTGAAATCACATGCCTATGGGCGCGGCATGTTCGATCCCGACAATGACCCCAAGGGCGATATGTGGTTCTGGTGGGACGTGCCGGCGATGATTGCCGATAGCCCTCCGGCATCATCATCAGCACCCTTCATCCTGCAGCTTCTGCCCACAGCCGGGGATCAAATCTTCCCGCAGCCGCAGCCGCCGGACACGGGCCTCGTCAACAATCACCTGCAATATGCCATCACATGGTTTTCTCTGGCTATCGTGCTGGCGGTGATCGCCGGGCTTTATCTCCGTGGGCAGATGAAAAATCAGGTGCTTGAAGGCGGGCGGCACGGCGGCTAAAGCAGCGCCAATTCAAAAGGATTACGCGCTTGCACTACCAATCGACCCGCGGAGAAGCCCCGGAACTGGGATTTGAAGATGTGCTGCTGACCGGGCTTGCCCGGGATGGCGGCCTTTATGTTCCGGTGCGCTGGCCGCACGTCTCCGCCGCAACGCTCCGGAGCTGGCGCGGCAAGGCTTACGAGGATGTCGCCTTCGAGGTGCTGCATCCCTTTGTCGGCGGCGCCATTCCCGATTCCGCGTTCAAGGCCATGCTGGCTGAAGCCTATGGCCGCTTCGGCCATCCCGCCGTCGCTCCCTTGAAGCAGCTTGATGACAATCAGTGGCTGCTTGAGCTTTTCCACGGTCCCACGCTCGCCTTCAAGGATGTGGCGATGCAGCTTCTGTCCCGCCTGATGGACTGGGCGCTGGAGAAGCGCGGCACGCGCGCCACCATCGTCGGCGCGACGTCGGGCGATACCGGAGGCGCGGCCATCGAGGCCTTCAAGTCGAGCCGCCATACTTCGATTTTCATTCTCCATCCCCATGGCCGGGTGAGCGAGGTGCAACGCCGCCAGATGACCACCGTGCTGTCGCCCAACGTGCACAACATCGCGGTGGAAGGCACCTTTGACGATTGCCAGGCGATCGTGAAGGCGCTGTTCAACGATCTGGCCTTTCGCGACCGTGTGGGTCTCGCCGGCGTCAACTCCATCAACTGGGCCCGCATCATGGCCCAGACGGTCTATTATGTGACGGCGGCGCTGTCTCTTGGCGCGCCCGACAAATCCGTGAGCTTCACGGTGCCCACTGGCAATTTCGGCGACATCTTCGCAGGGCTTGTGGCGAAGCGCATGGGCGTGCCGATTGACCGGCTGGTGATCGCCACCAATGTGAATGACATTCTGGCCCGTGCGCTGAAGACAGGGCGCTATGAGACGCGTGGCGTCCACGCCTCGTCCAGCCCGTCGATGGACATCCAGGTGTCGAGCAATTTCGAGCGGCTGCTGTTCGAGGTCTATCGCCGCGACGCCGCCGATGTGCGACGGCTGATGGCGGGATTGTCGCAATCCGGCGCATTCCACATTGCCCCAGATGCGCTCACCGAAATCCGCAATGAGTTTGACGCTGCCGCAACGGATGAAGCGGCAACCGCAGCCACCATTCGCGCCACGCTGGCCGAGACGGGCGAACTGCTCGATCCCCATACCGCCGTGGGTTATGCGGTGGCGCGTGCGCAGCCGCCTTCCGCCACGCCCATGGTGACGCTGGCCACCGCCCATCCCGCCAAATTCCCCGATGCGGTTGAGAAGGCCTCTGGCATAAGGCCTGCTTTACCCTCCCGATTGGCGGGCTTGCTCACGGCGCAAGAACGATACACAGTGCTTCCCAACAATCACCAGGCCATCCGGGACTTCATTCTCTCCAGACCGGCAGCCTGAAAACAGAGTGCGTCATGAGCGTAAAGACGACCCGTCTCTCCAATGGGATTACCGTAGTCACACATCACATGCCGCATCTCGAAACGGCGGCGCTCGGCATCTGGGTCAAGGCGGGGGCGCGCGACGAGCGCCCGGATGAAAACGGCATCGCCCATTTTTTCGAGCACATGGCCTTCAAGGGCACGAAGCGCCGCAGCGCCCGCGCCATCGCCGAGGAGATTAAATCGGCGGGCGGCGAGATCAACGCCGCGACGGGCATGGAAACCACTACATATTATGCCCGCGTGCTGAAGAAGGACTGGGCGCTCGCGCTCGACATTCTGGCCGACATCTTCACCGAAAGCGTGCTGGATGGCGAGGAACTTGAACGCGAACGCGATGTGATCCTGCAGGAGATTGCCGCCGCCCATGACCAGCCGGACGATCTGGTGTTCGATCTGGCGCAGCAGGCGGCCTTTGGCGCCCATCCGCTTGGCCGCTCGATCCTCGGCACGGCGGAGCGCATCGGCAGCGTCTCGCGCGAGGAGATGATCGCCTGGCGTGACCGCAATTATTGGGGCAGTCGCATCGTCGTGGCCGCCGCCGGCCACATTGATCACGCAGCGTTTGCCGCCGAGGCGGAACGCCTCTTGGGCAAGATCGCCGAAGGCTCGCAGCCGCAGCGCGAGCCGCCGCATTTCGTGCCATCGGCACAGGTGGCGGAAAAGCCGCTTGACCAGGCGCATGTGGTCATCAGCTTTCCGGCGCCCAACTACAAGGATCCGGAAATCTACGTGCTGCAGGTGCTGTCGAGCGTTCTGGGCGGCGGCATGTCGTCACGCCTGTTCCAGGAGGTGCGCGAAAAGCGCGGGCTTTGCTACAGCGTGTTTTCCTTTGGCTCGGCCTACGAGGATGCAGGCCAGTTCGGAGTCTATGCCGCGACATCGCCCGACCACTCGCAGGAATTGCTGGACGTGACCTCCGAGGTGATGCTCTCTGCGGCGAAGGCGGTAACCGATGCCGAGATCGACCGCGCCAAGGCGCAGCTCAAGGCGAGCCTTGTCATGAATTTGGAAAGCCCCACCTCGCGTGCCGACCAGATCGCCCGGCAGTTCCTCGCTTTCGGCAAAGTGCCGTCGATCCAGAACTCTGGTGGCCAAGATCGACGCCGTGACGGGCGAGCAGGTGCGGGGGCTTGCGGATCGCATCTTCCATGCGACGGCGCCAGCCTTCTCGGCGGTCGGCCAGTTGGGCGGCATGCCGCCCTATGCCGCTGTCGCCCAGCGGTTCGCCTGAAGGAAGGCGGCATGGCTTTCCTGCGCTCGCCCTTCGCGCCGGAACTGCCGCCCGCCCTGAAAGGCAAGCGTGTGACGCTCAGGGTGCCCGACACGGGAGACCATGCGCAATGGGCGGAGCTTCGTGAACAGAGCCGCCGCTTTCTCGTGCCATGGGAACCCGAATGGCCCTCCAATGATCTGAGCCGCATGGCCTTCCGCAGCCGCATCCGGCGCTACTGGCGCGATGTGGAGGAGGATTTTGCCTATCCGTTTTTCATCTACGCCCCGGAAAACCGCAAATTGCTGGGCGCCATCACGCTTTCCAATGTGCGCCGCGGCGTGGCGCAGATGGGCACGCTGGGCTACTGGATCGGCGAGCCCTTTGCGCGGCAGGGCTATATGACCGAAGCCGTGGAGCTGATGCTGCACTTTGCGTTCGATCATCTTCAGCTTCATCGCGTCGAGGCGGCTTGCCTGCCCGCCAACGCGGCCTCGGTGGCCTTGCTCCGCCGCACCGGCTTTGCGCAGGAAGGGCTGGCTCGCGCCTATCTCAAGATCAACGGCCAGTGGCGTGATCATCTGCTGTTCGCCCATCTCGGAGATGGCGGGAAGGTTCCCGGAGGGCTATAAGGCCCCGCGCAATCAAATACTTGCAAGCCTGCGCGGTGAGGGGCACCCTAGGGGAATGAAGAGGTTTTGGCAGACGGCGAAGCATCTTGCGGGCCTGCTGGCGCTTGCCTGCGCGCTGGCCGTTGCCTTGCCGCCGCTTGTCGATGCCGCTACCCCGGCGGATGTTTCCCTTTTCGGGCAGGAGCTTGATCTCAGGCCCTATCTCGCGGCGCTCGAAACCGATCGCCGCGACATTCCCATCGAAAAGCCGGGCACCGCGCCTGATGCCGCTGATTTTATGACGCTGCACGCCAAGGGTGAGGGACCAACATTCCGCTGGGAGGCGCTGGGTCTTGCCAACGGCGGCACGGCGCCGCGTGATCTGGTGATTACCATCGCGGACCAAGGCTTTGTCGGCTCAGAGGTGGGACTGCCGAGGCCCATGGGGCCGTCCATCACCAGCATCATGACGGCGGGCGGATTGAAGCTGGAGCCGCTGCCGGAAGTGGGACGGCAGGCCTATGCCTTCACGCTCGAGCCCGGCCAGAAAGCCGCCATCGCCTTCGAGATCGATGGTGCGCCGCTCTCCGCCGTGACGCTCTGGCAGCGCAAGGCCTATGACGGCGGGCGCGATGTGTCTGCCTTCCTGCGCGGCGCGCTACTGGGCATTGCGGCGCTTCTGTCGATTGCCATGTTCGTGCTCTACGGCTTCCGTTCCCGCCCCGTGTTTCTGGCGGCCGGTGGCTTTGCGGTGGCAAGCCTCGGCTTTCTCGGGCTGGAAGCAGGCCACTTATCAACGGTCACTTCGGCGCTGGGCCTCGATGGGCTGACGCCTGATGTGGCGCGCGCGCTTGTCGAAGGGCTGATGGCGGCGTTCCTCATTCTCTATCTGACAGAGGTGACGGAGCTCCGGCGGCTGATGCCGGTTGTGGGAAACCTGCTGGCGCTGCTGGGCCTCATCGCCTTCGCCGTGCCGGTGCTGGGCTTTGCCGATCCCATCCTCTTCACGGCGATCGCCCGCGCCATCTTCGCACTCACAGCGCTGGGCGGATTCGTGCTGATCTTTTATTTATGGCGGCGGGGCGACGCCAAGGCGGAGACGGCGCTCGTCTCCTGGGGCGCCATCCTGCTGTGGACCTTCATCGCGCTTTTCGCCGCCATGGCCCAGCCCAGCGGAACGTCGATTTCCACCATGCTGCAAGTGGCGCTGTGCGCGGCGCTCGTCGTGATGGCCTTCACGCTGGCCCACCACGCCTTTTCGCAAGGCTATCTGTCGCGCCATTTCTTCCATGAGGCAGGGCGGCGGGCGCTCGCGCTGGCGGGCGCGCGTGCCTATGTCTGGGACTGGCAGGCCGATGAGGGTGAACTTCATGTGGGCGAGGAACTGGAGCGCGTTCTGGGGCTGGCGCCGGGGTTTCTTGCCGATGCGGGTGTGGAAGGCTTTCTTGAACTCATGCATCCCGCCGACCGCGCCGCCTATCTGGGCGCTGTCGAGGCGGCGGAGGTGCAGGGCAGCGGGGCCATCGAACGCGAATTCCGCCTGCGCCATGGCGATGGCACGTGGCGCTGGTTCCAGCTCCGGGGCCGCGCCATGCCGGGGCAGGGCCGCCGCGCCATCCGCTGCATCGGCACGCTGACTGATGTGACGGGCGCCAAGCGCAGCGAAGAGCGGCTGCTCAATGACGCTGTTTATGACGCGGTGACGGGCCTTCCCAACCGCGCCCTGTTTCTCGACCGCACCGCCCGCGCGCTGGCCGATGCCGTGGAGGAGGCGCCGCTCTATGTGCTGCTGCTCGACATCGACCGCTTCAAAACCGTGAATGATGCGCTGGGCCATGAGGCCGGAGACTCGCTGTTGGCCGTCGTGGGCCGCAGGCTCACCTCCGCCGCCAGCTCCGGCGATACGGTGGCGCGCCTTCCGGGCGACCAGTTTGCCATCCTGACGCATGGCGGCCGCGACATTGCGACCTATAGCGACGGCATGCTCAAGGCCGTGGCGCGCCCCGTGACGCTCGACACGCAGGAAGTATTCCTCACGGTGTGTGCCGGCGTGGCGCAGGGCCGCGCCGATGGCAGCGCCACCCAGCTTCTGAAAGACGCCGCCATCGCGCTTTATGAGGCGAAGCGCCGGGGAGCTGGCACCATCGAAGTCTTCAGCCCCGCCATGCGCGACAGCCGCGCCGAACTGATGGTGCTCGAATCGGAACTCCGCCGCGCCATCGAGCGCAACGAGATCGAGGTGCACTATCAGCCGATCGCGCGGCTGGGAGATATGAACCTCGCAGGCTTCGAGGCGCTGGTGCGCTGGCAGCATCCCGCGCTGGGGTTGCTGGCTCCCGAAAGCTTCATCGGCCTTGCCGAACAGACCGGCATGATCAAGGAGATCGGCCGCGCCGTGCTGAACGAGGCGTGCCATCAGATCGGCATCTGGCAGCGCGCCTACCGCGCCGGCGATCCGCTGTTCGTGGCCGTCAATATTTCCAGCGTGCAATTGATCGAGCCCGATCTCATCGACGACATCAAGCAGATGATCAACCGCGAAGGCGTGGCGCGCGGCAGCCTGAAAATCGAGGTCACGGAAAGCTTGGTCATGCAATATCCCGAGCGCGCCGCGCAGGTGCTTGAGCGCTTGCAGGAACTGGGCGTGGGCCTCTCCTGCGATGATTTCGGCACCGGCTATTCCTCACTCTCGAACCTCCGCCGCCTGCCCTTCGATACGTTGAAGGTGGACCGGAGTTTTCTTGCCGCCGACGCGGAAGATTCACGCGCGGGCATCATTCTCGAAACCATCGTCACCATGGCGCATGCGCTGGGCCTGACCATCGTGGCGGAGGGAATCGAAAACCAGGAGCAGGTGGACAGGCTGGGCGCGCTGCATTGCGACCTGGGGCAGGGCTATTTCATTGGCCGCGCCATGACGGCGAGGCAGGTGACCGAGGCGCTGGCTGGCCTGCCCTATGCCTCCGGCGCGGGCCGCACCGCCATCACCTGGCTGTGGGAACGCGCCGCCAAGGACCCGGCCCCGGTGCCGCTGGCGGTTGATGTGACGGCGGCAGATATTGAGGAATTGAGGGCGCGCAAGGCTTCCGCCGAACGTGCCCTGCGCGAGGCGCGGTTGCTGCACGAGCAGCCCGAGGAACCGGAAGCAGCGCCTGAAGCGGAGGCCGCGCAATCCCGCGTGGCAAAGCCCGCCCGCATTGATTTCCCCGAAGACGCCATGTCGAAGCGCGAGGCGGCGGCGGTGCGGAAAGCCAGGCAGAGGAAACGCAAGAAGCGCCAGTCCGCCGAGATTCCCAACTAGCCGTGACCGGCTTCGCCTGACAGCATGGCCGGATCAACGCCGATCTTGCGCAAGGCGCTCAGATATTTTCCGTCCTGCCGCGTGTCGAACAGCAATTCATCGTCTGCCGCGCAATGAAGCCAGCCATTGCGTTGGATTTCATCTTCAAGCTGCCCCGGCGCCCATCCGGAATAGCCAAGCGCCAGCATGGCCATGTGCGGACCTTCGCCGCGCGCCATGGCTTTCAGAATGTCCGTGGTGGCGGTGAGCGCGATCCGCTCCGTCACCGGCAAGCTGGAATCGGCGGAAAAATAATCCGATGTGTGAAGAACGAACCCGCGCCCGGGTTCGACGGGGCCGCCGTAGAGAACGCCCCGATTGAGCATGTCATCCGAGATCGGGTCATCCGGCTCGGTGATGTCGAGGCGCGAAATCAGCTCGGCGAAATTCATCATCGGCATCGTCTTGTTGACGATCAGGCCCATGGCCCCGCCATCGGAATGGACGCAGAGATAAACCAGCGAGCGGTCGAAGCGGCTGTCGCTCATGCCGGGCATGGCGATCAGGATCTGGCCGTCGAGATTTGTCCTTGCCTTCATGCGGTTTCCCCCGAAACGCGGGAGAGTAACGTGAAACATCGCTGACGGGAAGGTGATTGGCGTGGAGGAACATTCCCCGCATAGTGGTGGCATGAAACGCCGCCTGTTCCTTGCCGCAACGTTTTGCTTCCCTTTCGTTTCGCTTGCACGCGCCCAGCCGAAACCATGGCGGCTGTCTCTCCTCGATGGCGGCGGAGACCTCGCAGGAATCGCGATCGATCTGGACGAGGGGTGGAAAACCTACTGGCGCATGCCGGGGGAGGCGGGCGTCTCGCCGCAGTTCGACTGGTCGGGAACACAGGGTGCGAAAGATATTCAGGTCTTTTATCCGCTGCCGCAGCGCCACCATGACGCCAGCGGCGAGGCGGTGGGTTATCTTGGCCGCGTGGTGTTTCCGGTAAGGCTGACGCCGGAAGGAAAGAAGCCGGTTATTCTCGATCTCAAGCTGTTCTTCGCCGTGTGCAAGGACATCTGCATCCCCGCGCAGGGTGAGGCGCGCGGAACACTCTCCGCCGCAGCGCCGGACAAGGATGAAATCCTGTCATGGATGGCGAAAGTGCCTGTGGCGGGCGAGATCGTGACCAAGGCAAAGGCTGAGGCGGTAGCGCAAGGCGTGGTGATTGACCTCGGCTTTTCCGCCAAAGCCAATGAGGTGTTCGTCGAAAGCAATGGCGATGCCTATTTTGGCGCGCCGGAGCTTTCGGCCGATGGCATGGCCGCGCGGCTGCCGGTGGGCAATGTGAAGAGTGCTGCCGAACTGCGTGGCGCCCAGATCACCGTGACGGTGGCGGCGGACGGCGGAGGGGTTGAACAGCGCGTGACCGTGAGCTAAGCGCCTTTGATCGATCAATGAGGTGATCCCATGACCATCAAGCCGGGCGACAAACTTCCTGCCGTGGACTTCAACGTGATGACGGCGGACGGCGCGCAGAAACTTTCGACCGACGTGATCTTCGGCGGCCGCAAGGTGGTGCTTTTCGGCGTCCCCGGCGCCTTCACCTCGACCTGCACCAATAGCCATCTGCCGAGCTTCCTGCGCTCGCTCGATGCCATCAAGGCCAAGGGCGTCGACACGGTGGCCTGCACGGCGGTCAACGACATTGCGGTAATGACGGCCTGGGCCAAGTCGGTTGGCTCTGACGACAAGATCATGATGCTGGCCGATGGCAATGGCGATTTTGCCCGCGCCGTGGGGCTGAATGTCGATCTGAAAGCCCACGGCATGGGCGAGCGTTCGCGCCGCTATTCGATGATCGTCGAGAATGGCGTGGTGAAGACCGTGAATGTCGAAGACAAGCCGGGCGTCAACGTCTCGGGCGCGGCGACCATTCTCGAGCAGCTCTGATTATGTCTTGAAGGGGGCCATGCCCTGGCGCGCCAGTTCATCGGCGCGCTCATTGTCGTCATGCCCCGCGTGGCCCTTCACCCAGTGCCAGGACACCCTGTGCCGCGACAGCGCCGCTTCGAGGCGCTGCCAGAGTTCGGCGTTTTTCACCGGCTTCTTGTCCGACGTCTTCCAGCCGTTCTTTTTCCAGCCGTGAATCCATTTGGTGATGCCGTCCTTCACATAGACGGAATCGACATGCATTTCGACCGTACACGGACGTTTCAGCGCCTCCAGCGCCGAGATGGCCGCCATCAGCTCCATGCGGTTGTTGGTTGTCAGCGCCTCGCCGCCTGACAATTCCTTGCGCGTGCCGTTGTAGTCGAGAATGACGCCCCAGCCGCCGGGGCCGGGATTGCCGGAACATGCGCCATCGGTGTGCGCAATCACCGCCGTGTCGCTCATGCCGCGGGCTGGTCCCGCAATTCGCGCGGTAGCTTGAATGACACGTTCTCGTCGCGCAGCGTCACCTTTTCCACCGTCACATCGTAATGGGCGCGGAAGGCATCGGCGATTTCATTGACAAGCACTTCCGGCGCTGACGCTCCGGCGGTGAGGCCGATGACCGACAATCCCTGAAGCATGGACCAATCGAGATCGGACGCGCGCTGGACGAGCAGCGCGCGCGGGCAGCCGCTCTTGAGGCCAACTTCAACAAGCCGTTTGGAATTGGAGGAGTTGGGCGCGCCAACGACGAGCAGAAGTTCGATGCGATCGGCAATCGACTTTACCGCATCCTGCCGGTTGGTGGTCGCGTAGCAGATATCTTCCTTGAACGGCCCCTTGATCTCCGGGAAGCGCCGCTTCAGCGCGGCAATCACGTCCCGCGTGTCATCGACCGAAAGCGTGGTCTGGGTGACATAGGCGAGCTTCTCCGGATCACGGACCGCCAGAGCTTCTGCTTCGTCGGCTGTTTCGATGAGGGTGATGGCGCCCGGCGGCAATTGCCCCATGGTGCCGATCACCTCCGGATGGCCGCGATGGCCGATGAGGATGATCTCCAGCCCTTCCGCGTGGTGGCGCTGGGCTTCCATGTGAACCTTGGTCACCAGCGGGCAGGTGGCATCGATGGCGAACATCCGGCGCTGGGCGGCATCGGCGGGCACGGATTTTGGCACGCCATGGGCGGAGAACACCACGGGCCGCTCGCCGGGCGGAATTTCGTCAAGTTCGTCGATGAAGATGGCGCCCTTGGCCTTGAGATCATCAACGACAAACTTGTTGTGCACGATCTCGTGCCGCACATAGACTGGAGCGCCGTAAAGGGCCAGCGCCCGTTCCACGATATCGATGGCGCGCACGACCCCGGCGCAGAAACCGCGAGGGGCTGCGAGAAGGATGGTGAGCTTGGGCCTGTCCATGGCCGGTACTTGCGGATTGCGGGCGGCGAAGTCAAGCTGCCGGGGAACATCCATTGCGTCTGGACGTTATAGGCGAATGACCGGCAGATCAGCCATGTTCCTGGCCGTTCTTTGCGCACCGCTGGCGGTGGGCATTGCGCATGCCAATCCTCTGGATGACATGAAAAACGGCATCATCCGGTTTGACCGGGACATGTGCCGGAAATACCCGAAATCCTGCAAAAAGCATTCTGCCAAGCGTCGCGCAGCCGCGAAACCCGTGAAGCCGGTTCAGAAGCCCGAAGCGGTGAAGACGGAGGCGGAGCCGGCACCCGTAATCCCGCGTGAGAAGCCTGCGCAGGCTGTTGAAGCCAAGACGCCGGCGGCGACTCCGGCAGAGGAAATCGTGATTCCGCGCGAGAAGCCCTTGGTGCCGGTCCCTGAAACAGTTCAGGTGCCTGTTGAACCCGTGGTGGTCCCCAAGGAGAAGCCGGTCCGCCAGGCCTCCGTTGCAACACCGCCGCCCACGCCGGAGATCGCGCCGGATAATGGAGATTGCGTTGCCTCGCTCAAGGCGCTGGGCGTCACCTTCACCGCGCAGGCCAGCAATGTGTCGGACGGCAGTTGCACCGTCGTCAATCCGGTGATGCTGGATGAGATGAACGCCGGAACACACACCATCCGCTTTCCCGACAAGCCGCTGCTCAATTGCAAATTCGCGCTCGCCTTCACGCGGTGGGTAAAGGAACATGGCGATCCCATCGTGACGGCGGATGCCAAGTCCCCGCTCGCCAAGCTCTACACCGGCCCCGGCTATCAGTGCCGGGGGCGGAACGGTGACAATTCGGCGAAGATCAGCGAGCATGGCTATGGCAATGCCGTCGACATCACGGATTTCACGCTGGCCGATGGCCGCACGTTCCAGGTGAGTGACGCGCCCAATTCATCGTCTTCCGCCTTCGCAACGCTGCGGGACATGCGGGCCAGCGGCTGCACGGTGTTCACGACCGTGCTGGGGCCGGGGGCCAATGCGGCGCATGCCAGTCATTTCCATTTCGATCTCGGCACCCACGGCAAATCCGGCACCTACCGGATCTGCGAATAATTATGCCACCGGCCGCTTTTGAAAGTTGGCTGCGGCCGGAAGGCTCGGGCCTCTACTGCGTGCCCGGCGATTTTTATATCGACCCGCATGCTCCCGTGGAACGTGCCGTCATCACCCATGGTCATTCGGATCATGCAAGGCCGGGCCATGCTCACGTGCTGGCCACGGAAGAAACGCTGGACATCATGCGCCTGCGGCTGGGCACATGGAATTTCGGCAGCGGACAGTCGCTTTCCTATGACACGCCGTTGCAGGTGAAGGATGTGACGATCCGCCTGGCGCCCGCCGGCCATATTCTCGGCAGCGCGCAGGTGGTGATGGAATATCGGGGCCAGCGCGCTGTCGTCTCGGGCGATTACAAGCGCAGCGCCGATCCCACCTGCCTAGGCTTTGAGCCGGTTCCCTGTGATCTCTTCGTTACCGAAGCGACCTTCGGCCTGCCGGTGTTTCACCATGAGCCTGCGATGAGCGAGGTGCGGAAGCTCCTCACCTCGCTCAGGGATTTTCCGGAGCGCACCCATCAGATCGGCGTCTATGGCCTCGGCAAATGCCAGCGTCTGATCGCCCTGCTGCGCGAGGCGGGCTATGACCGCCCGATCTATCTGCACGGCGCGCTGCGCAGCGTGACGGATTATTATATCAGCAAGGGCTTCGCACTTGGCGACGTGCCGCCCATTGGCGACGCGCCACTCGCCGGTGAAATCGTGCTGTGCCCGCCATCTGCCATTGGCGACCGCTGGTCGAGGCGGCTGGTTGATCCGCTGGCCGGCTTTGCCTCGGGCTGGATGCGCATCAGGGGCCGTGCACGGCAGCGCGGCGTGGAATTGCCGCTGGTCATTTCGGATCACGTTGACTGGCCGGAATTGACGGCCACCATTTCCGAACTGGGTGCTGGCGAAATCTGGGTGACGCATGGGCGCGAGCAGGCGCTGGTGCATTATTGCAAAACGATTGGCTTGAAGGCGCGGGCGCTGGCGATGGTCGGCTATGAGGACGACGCCGAATGAAGGCCTTCGCCACGCTGCTCGACCGCCTCACCTACACGCCGTCGCGCAACGGCAAGCTGCTACTGATGCGCAACTATTTCCGCGAGGCGCCAGACCCTGACCGCGGCTATGCGCTGGCGGCCCTGACTGATGGCCTGCCGATATCGTTCCCGCTGCGGCGGATTCTGAGCGAAATATCCACCAGCCGCTTCGATCCCGAACTCTTCCGCTTGTCACGCGATTATGTGGGCGATACGGCGGAGACCGTGGCGCTGATCTGGCCTGTGAACAATGAAACCACTAGTGGCCCCTCGCTGGCGGAGATCGTGACCACGCTCGAGAGCGTTCCGAAATCCTCTTACGCCGCGCAGCTCGTCGCGTGGCTGGACAGCCTTGACGTGACGAGCCGCTGGGCGCTGCTGAAATTCTTAGGGGGCGCGCCGCGCGTTGGCGTGTCGGCGCGGCTGGCGCGGCTCGCGGTGGCGGAAGCCTTTGGCCGCGAGGTGGGCGAGATCGAGGAAATCTGGCACGGCCTCACGCCGCCCTATGCGCCGCTGTTCGATTGGCTGGAGGGCAGAAGCGATGCGCCGCCCGCTTCCGACGTGCCGATTTTCCGCCCTTTGATGCTGTCGAACCCGCTGGAAGAAAAGGACTGGGAGGCGCTCGATCTCGATCAGTTCGCGGTGGAATGGAAATGGGATGGCATCCGCGTGCAGATTGCCTCGAATGGCCGCGAAACCCGCATGTTTTCGCGGAGCGGCGATGACATCAGCGGCACCTTTCCCGATTTTCTCGATGACCTTCATTTCAACGGTGTGGTGGATGGCGAGCTTCTGGTGCTGCGCGAGGGCGAGGTGGCGCCCTTTGCCGATTTACAGCAGCGGCTGAACCGCAAGGCGGTGACTCGCGCCATCCAGAAGAAATATCCCGTGCATGTGCGGCTCTATGATGCGCTGGAATTGGAGGGCGAAGACTTGCGTTCTCTCTCCTTCACCGCGCGCCGTTCACACCTCGAGGCATGGCATGAGCGGTCGCCTCTTCCGTATACGGACCTTTCGCCGCTGGTCCTGCCGAAGGACAAGGATGGGCTTCTGCAGATCTGGGAAAGCACCCGCCATGAAGGCATCGAGGGTTTGATGCTGAAGCGGCGCGACAGCCCCTATCTGAACGGCAGGCCAAAGGGCCATTGGTACAAGTGGAAGCGATCAGCGCTCACCGCCGATTGCGTGCTGATGTATGCGCAGCGTGGATCCGGCAAGCGCTCCTCCTATTATTCCGACTACACCTTTGGCGCCTGGACCGGGGAGCGCACGCTGGTGCCGGTGGGCAAAGCCTATTCCGGCTTCACCGATCAGGAGCTTCTGCAGATCGACCGTTTCATCCGCGAAAACACCACCGAGAGATTCGGGCCGGTGCGCGCCGTGCCGCCGAAGCTGGTATTGGAGGTGGCCTTCGACGCGATACAACTTTCCGCGCGGCATAAATCGGGCATCGCCATGCGCTTTCCCCGCATTCACCGCATCCGCTGGGACAAGCCGGCGGAAGAGGCCGATACGCTTGAAAGCCTCAAGGCGCTCATTGTTGCACCGCGCCTTGACAGACTGGACGGCCAGCCTATGGTGCCCACCAGTTCAGCGTGATTACGCCACGCGGGAGAGACCGGTTCACTCCGGCGCCGAAGGAGCAACCGCCCCGGAAACTCTCAGGCCAAAGGACCGCAGCGTCACTGAACTCTGGAGAGCAGCGGTTTCAAAACCGCTCACCGAAGGAGCCAAGCGGCATTCCGTGCCGTGAAATCTCTCAGGTCTCGTACAGAGGGGGCAGGTTCGGCAGCAGCCGGGCCAGGGCCACCTGTGTACGGAGACGGAAATGAGTGAAGCCTCACTCGCAATCACACCCCTTTATGCCGAGCATGTGAAGCTGGGCGCCCGCATGGTGCCCTTCGCGGGCTATGACATGCCGGTGCAATATCCAACCGGCATCATCGCCGAGCACAACTGGACGCGCCAGAATGCCGGCCTGTTCGATGTTTCGCACATGGGCCAGTGTTTCATCATCGGGCCTGATTTTGAAACCACGGCGCGCGCCATGGAAACGCTGGTGCCCGCCGATCTTCTGGGACTCGCGCCCAAGCAGCAACGCTACTCGCAACTGCTGTCCGAAGATGGCGGCACACTGGATGACCTGATGATCACCCGCGCCGCCTACAAGGGTTATGAAGGCTGGCTCTATGTGGTGGTGAACGCCGGGCGGAAAGACCATGACTATGCCTGGATCGCTTCGCGCCTGCCCAATGGCGTGACCTTCAAGCCGGGCGAGGATATGGCGCTGCTGGCGCTTCAGGGGCCGAAGGCGGAAGCCGTGCTGGCAAAGCATGTGCCGGCGATCCGCGATCTGGATTTCATGTTCTACGAGAGTCTCACGATTGACGGCATCGCCGCCCATGTTTCGCGTTCGGGCTATACGGGCGAGGACGGCTTCGAGCTTTCCGTGGCGGCCAGGGATGCGGTGCGGCTATGGAACCTGTTGCTGGCCGACACGGATGTGAAACCCATCGGCCTTGGCGCGCGGGATTCGCTCAGACTGGAGGCAGGGCTTTGCCTCTATGGCCATGAACTCGATGAGGCGACGAGCCCCGTTGAAGCGGGGCTTGTGTGGTCTATCGGCAAGCGCAGGCGGAGCGATGGCGGCTTTATCGGCGCAGCGCGCGTGCAGAAGGAATTGCGCGAGGGTCCGGCGAAAAAGCGCGTCGGCATCAGGCCGGAAGGCCGCGCCCCGGCGCGCGAGGGAACCCTCATTACAGATCAATCGGGACGGCAGATCGGCATTGTCACCTCGGGCGGCTTCGGCCCCAGCGTTGGCGGCCCCATCGCCATGGGCTATGTGGAGCCAAAATCCTCCGCACCCGGAACAATCGTCAACCTGATCGTGCGCGACAGGCCGCTTGCCGCGGCCATCGTGCCGCTGCCCTTCATTCCCAACCATTTCAAACGCTGAGGAGTTCGCGATGACCGTCAAATACACCAAGGAACACGAATGGATCCGCGTCGAAGGCGACACCGCCACCGTGGGCATCACCGAGCATGCGCAGGAACAATTGGGTGATGTGGTGTTCGTGGAACTGCCCGCCATCGGCAAGAAGCTCAGCAAGGGCGGCGATGCGGCGGTGGTGGAAAGCGTGAAGGCGGCAAGCGAAGTCTATGCCCCGGTAACGGGCGAGGTGATCGCCACCAATGGCGATCTCGAAGGCGATCCGGCGCTCGTCAACCGCGCGGCGGAAGGCGAGGGCTGGTTCATGAAGATCAAGCTCGCCGACAAGAGCGAACTCGACGACCTGATGGACAAGGCCGCTTACGACAAATTTGTATCATGAACACCTTCTCCCCTTGCGGGAGAAGGTGGCGCAAAGCGCCGGATGAGGGAGTGGTTGAGCTCAGCGCGACCCCTCATCCCCGGCTTCGCCGGACCTTCTCCCGCAAGAGGGAGAAGGGAGAATAAGGAAAATCAAAATGGCAACTCGCCCCACCCTTGCCGAGCTTGAACCCGGCGCCAATTTCATCGCCCGCCATATCGGCCCGGATGATGCGGAAACCGCGGAGATGCTGCGCGCCGTGGGCGCAAAGTCGCTCGAGGATTTCATCGCCCGGGTGGTGCCGGAGCCAATCCGCACCAGGCGCCCGCTGGACCTCGGGAAGCCGATGGCCGAGCGCACGGCGCTCTCCTATCTCCGCACCATGGCGGAGCGGAACGAGGTGTTCACCTCGATGATCGGCATGGGTTACTACGGCACCGTGACGCCCAAGGTGATCCTGCGCAATGTGCTGGAAAATCCGGGCTGGTACACCGCCTATACGCCCTACCAGGCGGAGGTGAGCCAGGGCCGCCTCGAGGCGCTGCTCAATTTCCAGCAGGTAATCGTTGATCTCACCGGGCTTGAACTTGCCAATGCCTCGCTGCTCGATGAAGCGACGGCGGCGGCCGAGGCGATGGCCATGGCGCACCGCCTGTCGAAGGGCGGCTCCAATCTTTTCTTCGTTGATGCCGACACCCATCCGCAGACCATCGGCGTCATCGAAACGCGCGCCCGCGCTTTCGGCTTCGAGGTGATCACCGGCGATCAATCGCGTGACCTGAACCCCAAGACGGTCTTTGCGGCGCTGCTGTCCTATCCCGGCTCCTCTGGCGAAGTGCGCGATTTTCGCGGCATCATTGCAAAGCTGCATGAGGCAGGCGCGCTGGCCATCATGGCCACCGATCTGCTGGCGCTGGCGCTGCTGACGCCGCCGGGCGAATTGGGCGCTGATATTGCGGTCGGCTCCGCGCAGCGCTTCGGCGTGCCCATGGGCTATGGCGGCCCGCATGCCGCCTTTTTCGCCACGCGCGATGAGTACAAGCGCGCCATGCCGGGTCGCCTCATCGGCGTCTCGGTTGATTCCGAAGGCCACCGGGCGCTCCGCATGGCAATGCAGACGCGCGAGCAGCATATCCGCCGTGAGAAGGCGACCAGCAATATCTGCACCGCGCAGGTGCTGCTCGCCATCATCGCCTCGATGTTCGCCGTCTATAATGGCCCGAAGGGCATCCGCAAGATGGCCGAACGCACGCACCGCTTCGCGGAAATTTTCGCCGCCGCCATGAAGGGGTTCGGCATTGAGGTGAAGACCAGGGCCTTCTTCGACACGCTGACGCTGCATGTGCCGGGCCGCGCCCATACGCTGTGGGCGAGGGCGAAGGAAAAGCGCATCAACCTGCGCTTTGTCGATGCCGATCACCTCGGCATTTCCTTTGACCAGTCGACGCGGCGGCAGGAACTGGAACGGCTGCTCACCGTCTTCCGCACCGATGCGCTGGAGCGCGTGAGCCTCGATGGCCTCGACAAGGAAGTGAGCGAGGTGATCCCGCCGACGCTCCGCCGCACGTCGTCCTATCTCACCCATCCCGTCTTCTCGATGTATCACTCCGAAACCGAGATGCTGCGCTATCTGCGCCATTTGCAGATGAAGGATGTGGCGCTGGACCAGTCGATGATTCCGCTCGGCTCCTGCACCATGAAGCTCAACGCCACCACCGAGATGATTCCGGTGACATGGCGCAGCTTCTCGCTGCTGCATCCCTTTGCACCTCTGGAACAGGCGCAGGGCTATAGCCAGCTCTTCGAGGAACTCGAAGCCATGCTGGCGGAGATCACCGGCTTTGATGCCGTGTCGCTCCAGCCCAATGCCGGAAGCCAGGGCGAATATGCGGGACTTCTGGCCATTGCAGGTTTTCATCGCGCGCGCGGCGAAAGCCACCGCGATGTCTGCCTCATTCCCCTTCTCTGCCCACGGCACCAACCCGGCCTCTGCCGTGATGGCGGGGATGAAGGTCGTGGTCGTCGCCTGCGATGAGCATGGCAATGTGGATGTGGCCGATCTGAAAGCCAAGGCATCGGAGCACGCGGCGCATCTCGCGGCGCTGATGGTCACCTATCCCTCGACCCATGGCGTGTTTGAAACGGCGATCAAGGACATCTGCGCCATCGTGCATGAGCATGGCGGACAGGTTTATCTCGACGGCGCCAATCTCAACGCGCAGGTCGGCCTCGTGCGCCCGGCGGAGCTCGGAGCCGATGTCTGCCACATGAACCTGCACAAGACCTTCTGCATCCCGCATGGCGGCGGTGGGCCTGGCATGGGGCCGATCGGCGTGAAGGCGCATCTGGCGCCCTATCTTCCGGGGCACAGCGTGGTCAACGGCGTGAACCCGGCGGCGGGGCGCGACCAGTCGCAAGGGGCTGTCTCGGCAGCGCCTTGGGGCTCGGCGTCGATTCTTCCCATCTCATGGACCTATATCGCCATGATGGGCGGCGAGGGGTTGCGCAAGGCCACCATCATGGCGATCCTTAACGCCAATTACATTGCCAAGCGGCTGAGCCCGCATTTCCCCATCGTCTATACGGGACCGAACGGCTTCATCGCCCATGAATGCATCATCGATCTCCGCTGGCTTAAGGAGCGCACCGGGCTTTCGGTGGAGGATGTGGCGAAGCGGCTTGTGGACTATGGCTTCCATGCGCCCACCATGTCGTTCCCCGTCGTCGATACGCTGATGATCGAGCCGACCGAAAGCGAGAGCAAGCGCGAGCTTGACCGCTTCTGCGACGCGATGATCGAAATCCGCAAGGAGATCGCCGAGGTAGAGGAGGGCAGGGCCGACCGCGCTGACAATGTGCTGAAACACGCGCCCCACACGCACCGCCTGCTGCTGGGCGAATGGAAGCATCCCTACACGAAGGAAAAGGCGTTCTTCCCGCTCAAAGGCTATCCCAATGACAAATACTGGCCGCCGGTGGGGCGTGTCGACAATGTGTTCGGTGACCGCAATCTCGTCTGCACCTGCCCGCCCATGGCGAATTACATGGAGGCGGCGGAGTAGCTACCGGTGCGCAAGGCCCTCGTGGGTATGGAAGGCCATGAGGGCTGTGACAGCGACAAGCCCAAGATAGAGCACCATATATTCGAAACGCATGCCGGGATCGATTGATCGATAGGCCTGTGCCTCGGGCGAGGCGGGATCATACCGCCATGCCGCGAAAAGACTGGGAAGCGCCAGGACCCCGATCAGCACCAGCATCGGGCTGGGCATATAGTAAAAGATAATGGCCAGCATGGGCGCGCCAAGCAGCCAGATGCGCGGCGAGAGGACTTGCGTAATACGGCCGCCATCTAGCGGCGAAACCGGAATGAGATTGAACAGGTTGAGCACGAAGCCCGCATAGGCCAGCGCCATCCAGAAGTCGGTGTCCGTGTGCCGTCCCCAGAAATAGACCGCGAAAGCGCCGAGCGTTCCGGTGAATGGCCCGGCATAGGCAACATAGGCTTCCGTTTCCGAGTCATGCGGCTGTTCGCGCAGATTGATGAAGGCGCCCATGAAGGGAATGAAGGCCGGGAGGCTGACGCTCAGCCCGCGCTGCTGGGCAGCGAAGTAATGTCCCATTTCGTGGACAAGGAGCAGGCCCACGAAACCGGCCGCAAAGGGAAGGCCATAGATCGTCGTATAGACCCAGATTGTGAGCAGCATGCTGCCAGCCGACAACAGCAGCTTTCCAAACTTTGCAGTTGTCAGCAGGAGGATAAGCAGCCTGAGCATTTGATACGGTTCAGGCTTTGCGCCGGAAGAGCTTGGCCACGCCGCCGCCAGCGACAGCAAGCCCGACAAGGATGACCTTGGCGAATTTGGCCAGGAACACACCGGCCAGCGCCAGAAGCCCCAGCTTCTTTGCCACCACGCCGCCGATCAGCGCGGCGAGGCCATATTCGGCGATGGTGTCGGTTGCGGAATTGAAATCCTCGTAGCGTTTTCCCGGCTTGTAGTCGAGTGCCGCGAGGAGCTTGCGTGCATAGGGCTTTTCAGCCTCGACCGCTTTGTCCGTAGACAGAAGATCGAGCTCGAAATATCCGTCCCGCCCAAGGGCATAGGTGTTGTAGTTTACGGACGCAACATCATCCGGCTTGGCGCCGCGATCAACCGCCTTCATGGACCAGACCAGGCGGTGGGTGACGGCATCATAAGCTGGAGGTTCCACCCAGCCCACGACATCGAGCGCCGGATAGCCCATCGCCACCCGCTCCTTGTTCTGTTCTTCGGTGCCGTCTTTCAGTGACTGGAGCAATTCATCGGCGTTCCAGTTTTTGGCGTCATCGTCCTTGATGTAACCATCGGCGGTATGATCGATGGTGAGCACCCAATATTGATCTCCATCCTTGGGGACGATCATGCCGTAGCTGCGCGGATCCTCGCCGTTGCCCCAGGCCTTCATCAGTCCCACGGCTTCGGTTTTGGGAACGAAGGCCATTCCGTCCGGCAAATGCAGCGTCGCCTGATCGCCAAGCGGAATATCGGCGGGCCCCGAGGTCGCGGCCTTGATCGCCGCAGCCCATGCGGCCTTGGTGGCCGCCTCATCTGCCCAGGCAGTCGAAGCGCAGGCAAGGCAAAACAGTGAAAGCAAAAGGAAAGCACGGTGTTTCACGGGCGGCTCCTTGATAGAAACTTGTTCATGATATTGCAGTTTGGCTTCCTGCCTGCAACAAAAAGCCCGGCGTGATGCGCCGGGCTTCGCTTCTAAAATGAAGAATTGCTTGATCGTCAGTTCAGGCGTGCCTTCACGGCGGCGATCGAGTCGGCGACGAGCGAGGCGCCCTTGCTGTCCTTGAGGGCGGCAGCGCTGAGCTTGACGGCGGCAGCCACGGCGATATCCGTGGCGGCGTTCCGCACATCCTTCACGGCATTGGCTTCGGCTTGGGCGATCTTCTGCTCGGCCTGCTTGCTGCGGCGGTCCAGCATTTCCGAAAGCTTGCGGCGCGTTTCGGCGGCATATTCCTCGGCATCCGCCTTGGCCTGGGCGATGATGCCTTCGGCTTCCTTCTCGGCGTCGATGCGCTTCTGCTTGTATTCGGCCAAGAGCGCCTCGGCGTCCTCGCGGAGCTTGCGGGCATCGGCCAGATCCTTGGCGATCCTGCGGGCGCGGTCGTCAAGGCCAGCACCCATCTTGCTGAAGGCGCCTGCGTAAACCGCGATGCCAAGGAAAATCACCAGCGCCAGGAAGGCGTAGAATGTGTTGTCGAATGTCATCGCAAGCCCTCCCTTAGCCCTTGACCTCGGACACGGCCTTGGCCGCATCCGCCTTGGTGATCTTGGTCCCGGTGAGTTCGGCCACGATCTCCTGCGCCGTATCGGCGGCAACCGTTCCGATGCTGCCCATGGCCTTGGCGCGGGCCTTCTCGATGGCCGCTTCCGCGTCACCGATCTTTTTCGCCAGCGTGGCCTCGAGTGCAGCGCGCTCGGCGTCCATTTCGGCGGTGAGCGAAGCGCGCGTGTCCTGCGCGATGCCCGTGGCCTTGGCGCGCGCCTCGGCCAGGGCCTTTTCATAGGACTTCACGGCGGCTTCGGTTTCTTCCTTGAGCGCCTGCGCGCGGGCGACATCGCCCGTCATCTGGGCGTGGCGACCCTCGATGATGGTGGCAAGCCGGGGCAGAACCAGCCTGCTCATCAGCACGTAGAGCAGGGCAAAGAAGATGGCGAGCCAGAAGATTTGCGACGGGAAGGTCTTGGCGTCCAGCGGCGGGAAAACGCCGTGGTGAGCTTCGGTTCCTTCCGCCGTGCCTTCGGTGGTGGTGGCCGCCGTTGCGGTTTGCGACATGTCTCTCGCCTTTCAGAAGCGCCGCGAACCCCAAAGGGGAAGCGGCGCCTTGTCTGTCAGAAGGATGCTTACTTCACGAAGAGGAGAAGCAGCGCCACGACGAGCGAGAAAATGCCAAGGCCTTCGGCGAGCGCCGCGCCGATCAGCGCGTTGGTAAACTGGCCGCTGGCGGCGGAAGGATTGCGCAGCGCGCCGGAGAGGAAGTTACCGAAAATGTGGCCCACGCCGATGCCGGCGCCGCCCATGCCCAGACAGGCGATACCCGCACCGATGAGCTTTGCTGCTTCTGCGTCCATGTTAGTCTCCTTGGTGTTTTCAGTTGGTTCGTTGGGTTGAAAATCAGTGACTGGGGTGAAGCGCGTCGTTGAGATAAACGCACGTCAGAATGGCGAAGACGAAAGCCTGCAGGAAGGCGACGAGGAATTCCAGCGCGGTGAGCGCCACGGCCATGGCGAGTGGCGCGAGCGAGCCGACAATGCCGCCCACGCCGAGTGCCACGAGGCTCACCATGAAGCCCGCGAACACCTTGAGCACGATATGGCCGGCCAGCATGTTGCCGAACAGACGCAGGCCCAGGCTGATGGGCCGCGACAGGAAGGAGATGATCTCGATCAGTGAGATGAAGGGCAGTATGAAGATCGGCACGCCATGCGGCACGAACAGCTTGAACCAACCGAGCCCGTGCTTCCAAAGGCCCACGCAGATGACCAGCAGGATCACGAACACCGCGAGCGAGGCGGTAACGATGACATGGCTTGTGACGGTGAAGAAATACGGGAACATGCCCAGCATGTTCGCCACCAAAACGAAGGAAAACAGCGAGAACACCAGCGGGAAGAAGGTCTTGCCTTCCTTACCCAGCACCTGGCGCACCATGTTATGCACGAATTCATACCAGAGTTCGCCGATCGACTGCAGGCGGCCCGGCACCATGGCGCGGGACGCGGAGGCAGCCATCAGGATTCCGGTGATGAGCGCCACGGCAATGCCCATGAACAGCGCCGAATTGGTGAAGCTGATCTCCAGCCCGCCGATATGGAACGGCCCCGCCAGATCATGGATCTGGAACTGGTGGATCGGATCAGGAGTGCTGGCCACGCTCAGTCCTCTTCGTCATCGTCATCAAGGGCCGCAGGGCGCGGCCGGTTCGCGTCGAGCCTCTCCTGAGCCGGGGGAACCCTGTTGCCCGCGCGGGCCATGTTCAGGATTCCGGCTCCAAATCCCAGGAGCAGGAAAATGATCAGTCCGAAGGGCAGGGTTCCGAAAAGCCAGTCAATGCCATAGCCCACAAGGCCGCCGACCAGCGTTCCCGCAACGAACTCGCTCACCAGACGGTAGCCCTTGGCATAGCCAGTGGCGTCTCCCATGCTGGTGGACGGTCTTTCAGCTTCGGTGTGCTCTTTCTTCTCCGCTTCGATGCGGCCGGAAAGGTCTTTTAACCGGTCTGAAATGTCGCCCAGCTCCGGCGAAGATCCGCTGGCGCCCTTGCCACCCTTGCGCGGTGTCGTCATGTGTCAGACCCTCCGTGCAAATTGCCTCAGCGCCGTGAAGAACCCCCTCCAAAGCGCGCGCACCATAGTTGCGGGGCAATATTGTGTCAAGAAATGGATGTGCGTATTAAGTCTTTGAAAAAACACCATAAATCATCCGCCTGCCAACGCCTCGGCGAATCTGCGGCAAGCCGCGCGAAATGAGGCCCGGATGGAGCGCTTCTGGCAGGGTAAAATGATGCGGAGAGGGGCGCGCGGCTCCCACCGAATGAGCACCTGGCCGATATCGGGCGCGGCATTCATTGGGGACTCTCCAGAAGCGGCTGATACATCATCACCGCGTGGTTCTCGGTGAGGAATTCCTCGACCAGCAATTCATCGCTGGCCCTGTCATAGCGGAGCCGGTGCAATTGATTGTGCCGGCTGTAGCCGCCCCACCATTCCGGCCGGATCAGGTGATCGCGCTCGATGATGTCAAAGCGGAAACGGGGCGCGGTCACGGACCGCCATTCGCCGTTGAGATGCGTATCATCGAGCCACAGCCGCAATTGGTAATCATCGGGCGTTGTATTGGTGATCTGCAGGTCGATATAATTATAGGAACATGTGGCGCCCGATGCGAAGGGTTGGGTTCGGGCCGAATCCGGAAACACATCGAAGCCATGCCGCCAGCGTTCGGTGATGGTAAGATCGGTGTGGAGCGCCATCCAGTAGATGAGATTGGTCATCTGGCACAGCCCGCCGCCCATGCCCTGCTGCACCGTGCCGTTCCTGAGCACCATGCCCACCTTGAATCCGCGCCGCGCCGAGGGCTTGCCGACAAGGCGCCAGAAGGAGAAGGTTTCGCCGGGCCTGAGAATCAGTCCGTCAATGCAGGAGGCGGCCACGCAAAGACTCGCCACCTTGTTGTGCTGCAGCCACATCTCGACATTCTTCAGCTCACGGAGCAATGGCGTGCGGTGCGCGGCGTGAAGATGCGCGAGGCTGTTGGTGCTGCGTGCTGACGCATAGCGCCTTCCGGGCAGGCGCCATTCCACGCGCCTTTTGGTGATGAACCACGCCTTGCCGAGCGCCAGCCTCAATGGCGAACGGACAGCAGGTTTTGGAAGAGGCGCCTTCATTGACGTTAACTCCAGAGCCCCCTCTGGTGAATGCTAGACGGCTTCCTTCAGCCGCTCCGCTTCCTCGAGATTGACCGAGACGAGCTGCGACACGCCGCGCTCCATCATCGTCACGCCGAACAGGCGGTTCATGCGCGCCATGGTGAGCGCGTGATGGGTGATGATGAGGAAACGCGTATCGGTGCGCTCCAGCATCGCGTCGAGCAGATTGCAGAACCGCTCCACATTGTGGTCGTCGAGCGGCGCGTCCACCTCGTCCAGCACGCAGATCGGCGAAGGGTTGGTGAGGAATACCGCGAAGATCAGCGACATGGCGGTGAGCGTCTGTTCGCCGCCCGACAGCAGCGACAGCGTGGTCGGCTTCTTGCCCGGCGGATTGGCGATGATCTCGAGGCCCGCTTCCAGCGGATCGTCGGATTCGATCAGCTGCAGCTCTGCTTTGCCGCCGCCGAACAGCGTGGTGAAGAGCTCGCCGAACTTTTCGTTCACGGTGCCGAAGGCATCGAGCAGGCGCTGCCGTCCCTCGCGGTTGAGGCTCGAAATCGCGCCGCGCAGCTTCTGGATAGCCTGAATGAGATCATCACGTTCCTTGATGAGCCCTTCGAGCTGCACCGCCACTTCGGCGGCTTCTTCATCGGCGCGGAGGTTCACGCCGCCCAGGCGCTCGCGGTCCTCGCGGAGGCTCAGCAGTTTCCTCTCGATTTCTTCGCCGCCCGGCATCTTCTCCGCATCAAGCCCGGCATTGACGATGATGTCCTCCGGCTTGCATTGCAGCGTGTCGGCGATGCGATGCTCGCAATGCTCGAGCCGTTGCTTGCTGGCCTCCAGCCGGGCGCCCAGCCGCGCATGATCTTCGCGCGACGTGGAAAGCTCTTCCTGCGCCGCGCGGAGCGCCTGATCGGCGGCGCGCACGGCATTCTCGGCCTCGGCCAGAGCATCGCCCGCAGCCTTACGCTCGGATTCCGCTTCCGCCAGCGTGTTCATCAGCTTGAGGCGGCGGTCCGCCATCTGCTGCGGCAACGCCGCGAGTTCGGAAATGGTGACGCGGGTTTCCTCCAGCCGGGCCGTCAACTGCTCGATCTGCTGCGTAGCCTTGGTGGCGCGCGCCGTCCATTGCGCCTGTTCCTGGGCGATGGCTCTGATACGATCAGCGCGGGCCTTCGCCTCACGCTCCAGCCCATCATGGCGTGCCCGTGATTCGGCGTAAGCCGCGCGGTCGCGATTGACGGCATCGCGCAACTGGCCGAGTTCGCGCTGCAGCGTGTCAGGCACCGGAAGCCCCGCCGCTTCGCCCTGCGAGGCCTCATGCGCCGACCGGGCCTCTTCCATCGAAAGCGCGATACGGCGCAGGGCTTCATCAAGCGCGCTGGTCTGCGCCAGCCGTTCGGCAGTCTGCCGTTCATGGGTGGACAGGGCACGGCGCGCGAATTCGAGCGCCGACAGGGCGGCGCGCTGATTTTCCCGCGCTTCGCGTTCCGTGCGCACCGCTGCTTCGACGGCCGCCTTCGCCTGCTCGAATCCAGATTTGGCGGAATCAGCCACGGTCATCGACTCGCGCATGTCGATCTCGAGCGAAGCGAGACGGTTGCGCTCGGCAAGCCGCTTGGCGGCGGCGGACGGTGCATCCGCCGCGGCGGTGAAGCCATCCCAGCGCCACACATCGCCTTCACGCGACACCAGCCGCTGGCCGGGCCTCAATTGCGATTGCAGCGATTGGCCGATGGCCTTGGACACCACGCCGATATGCGACAAACGCCGTTGCAAGGCGGGCGGCGCGGTGACGAATTGCGCCAGCGGTTCCGCGCCATCGGGAAGGGCGGCGATCTCGGCGAGCGGCGGAAGTCCCCGCCAGTGAACCGGCGCTGCCTCATCGGCTGATGCGTCGATGTCATCGCCCAAAGCCGCGCCGAGTGCGGTCTCAAATCCCTTCTGCACCGACAGCGCATCGACGAGCGCCGGCCACAGGTCGCCGTCCGTGGTCTTCAGCAGATTGGTCAGTGTACGGACTTCGGTTTGCAGACGGTCGGCGGCGCGGCGGGCCTCATCATGAGACGAGCGCGATTCCGCTTCGGCCTGGCGCGCGGCGCGCACGGCCTGCTCCGCTTCGGCAACGGCGCTGTCGGACGCGCCCGATGCGGCAGCCGCGGCCTCTACGGCGGTGGCGAGTTTTTCGCCGTCCTCGCTGTTGCCGAATTGCGCCAGAAGTGCTGCGCGGCGGTTGTTGGTGTCCGCCGTTTCACGCTCAAAGCGGGCGATGCGGCTTTTCTGCTCCTCGATCACCTTGAGGATGGCATTGCGGCGGGCCACCAGTTCCGACAATGCGGCGCTGGCCTGATCGGCCGCTTCCTGCGAGCGCGCCAGCGCATCCGCCGCCGATTGCAGCGCCAGTGCGGCCTCGGCGCGCTGTGCGCCGTCATCGCCCTCAACGCCCTTCAACTGCCCATCTTCGTCTTCAAGCTGCGCGAGCACGCGCGCCGTGTCGGTGAGAAGATCGTTCTCGCGCGTCAGGTCGCCGTTGATCTGCGCCATGCGCTGCTTGAGTTCGGCGTTGCGGGCCTCGGCGCGCTTTTCTTCTTCATCAAGCGCGATGCGCTCCTGCGAAATGCGTTGCAGCACGGCGGCGCGGATCGTCTCCTGCTCGCGGAGTGCGGGCAGCGTTTCGCCGAGATCGTCACGCACGCGAAGCCGCTCAGAGGCAGCACGCGTATGTTCGGCCAGAACGCGCGTCGCCTGATCCAGCGCCTCCCCGTCGTGCCTCGCCTGCGCCGAAGCATCCTGCCATGCCACATAAAGCCCAGCCGCTTCAAATTTGCGGATGTCGGCGGACAGCTGCTTGTACTTGACCGCCTGCCGCGCCTGCCGCTTGAGGCTGTTCAGCTGCGTTTCAAGCTGCGCCGTGACGTCATCGAGCCGGGTAAGATTTTGTTCCGCCGCCTTGAGCTTCAGTTCCGCCTCATGCCGCCGCGTGTGAAGCCCTGTGATGCCGGCCGCTTCTTCCAGGATGAGGCGGCGCGCCTGCGGCTTGGCGTTGATGATTTCGGCAATCTGCCCCTGCCGCACCAGCGCGGGCGAGCGCGCACCCGTCGAGGCATCGGCGAAGAGAAGCTGCACGTCGCGCGCCCGCACATCCTTGCCGTTAATGCGATAGGCCGAGCCCGCTTCGCGCTCGATGCGGCGCGAGATTTCCAGCGTCTCGTTTTCATTATATTGGAGCGGCGCCGTGCGGTCGTCGTTCGCCATCGTGACGACGACTTCCGCCATGTTGCGCGACGGGCGCGCCGTAGTGCCGGAGAAGATCACGTCATCCATGCCCGAGGCGCGCATGGACTTGTATGAGCTTTCGCCCATCACCCAGCGCAGCGCCTCAAGCAAATTGGACTTGCCGCAGCCATTGGGGCCGACCACGCCGGTGAGGCCGGGTTCGATGAAAAGATCCGTGGGCTCAACGAAGGATTTGAATCCCGAAAGCCGCAGCCGTGTAAATTTCATCGTCCCCTGACCCCGATCGTATAAATCCGCTTAGCCCAGAAGCGGATCGATTTTTGCCTTGAGCTTGTCCAGCGTCTGCTCGCCGTCCAGCATGTCGCCATTGATGAAGAAGGTCGGAATGCCGGTGACGCCGAAGGTCGAAGCCTTGTCGCGCACCGCCAGAATCTTCTTCGCCAGGTCCTGGTCGCCCAGCACCTTGTTGAACTGGTCTTCCGTCATGCCGGCCTGCTTGGCGATGTTGAGGAGACCGGTGCGCGGGTCCTGCAGCCAGGTGGCCTGCGTATTGAAGAACACGTCGATCAGCGGGAAATAGGCTTCCTTGGGAAGCGAGCGCGCCACCATGAAGGCCGCCAGCGCCGCGTCATTGTGCGGGAATTCGCGGAAGATGAAGCGGATCTTGCCGGTGTCGATGTATTCCTTTTTGAACTCCGGGAACACCTCCTTGTAGAAGGCGGCGCAATGCGGGCAGCTGGCCGAGGCATATTCAATGACGGTGACCTTGGCATTGGGATTGCCCAATTCCATCTCGCCCAGCTCGGAAGGGGCATCGAGAGCGGCCATATCGACCGCAAGGGCTGGCGCGATGCCGAGTGCCGTTCCAGCGAGAAGTGCGGAACCCAGAAGGATGTGACGGCGGTTCAATGTGTTCATGACCTTTACCTACTAGATGTTGAGAGTTGAAACCAATCGATTATTTGCCTTGTGGAGAACCTTGGGCGCGGGCGGCGACGGCGCATCCCAGCCGCGTGAGGGAAGCCCGCAATCCATCGTCGGAAACACGGTCAACCTGTTGTTGGTGAACGGGTTTTTCAGCAGGGACCAGAACCTTGGGCTTGACCGGCTTCGGCCAGTCCGACGCCTGGACGATCTTCACCTGAGTGATGGCGGCATAGCCCATGAAGCCATTCAGCCGCTCGATGATGCGGGGCACCGCATATTGTGTCTCAAGGGCGCGGCCCGGCGCCGTTCTCACCGTCAGTGTGCCGCCGGATTTCTGCGCCGCCTCGCCTTGCCCCCTTGGCCATGAGATGCGCCCCGGACCTGTCACGCCAGCCAGAGCCTCGCCAACGATCTCCGGCCAGCGGGCCGCAATTTCACCCTGCGCAAAGCCGTGGCGGGCAAAGGCGGCGCGCGTCAGTTCGCGGAAATGCTTGTCCAGTGTATCCATAGCGGCTCTAGTCTCAGGCATCTCTAACAGGAGTCGGCTTTTTGCGCAGCACCATGGCCAAACAAGGGCTTGAAGCCGATCTGGCCGGGCGGTTGCTGGCCTGGTACGATGCCCATGCCCGCGTGCTGCCATGGCGGGCGAAGCCAGGGCAGGCGGCTGATCCCTATCACGTCTGGCTCTCCGAGATCATGCTGCAGCAGACCACCGTGGCGGCCGTCAAAGCCTATTTCGAGAAGTTCATCCGCCTCTGGCCCACCGTGAAGGACCTCGCGGCAGCGCCTCTGGATGACGTGCTGCGCGCCTGGGCGGGGCTCGGCTATTATGCCCGGGCCCGCAATCTTCACGCCTGTGCGAGGAAGGTAGCGGAAGCGGGCGGCGTGTTTCCAACAACCCTCGAGGGCTTGCGCGCATTGCCGGGTGTCGGGCCCTATACGGCGGGGGCGATTTCGGCCATCGCCTTTGGCGGCCGTCACGCCGCCGTGGATGGCAACGTCGAGCGTGTGCTGTCGCGCTTTTATTGCATTGAAACGCCGCTGCCTGAGTCGAAGCCAATGATCCGCGCCAGGGCCGAAGCGCTGGTGCCGGAGCGGCGCGCCGGCGATTTCGCGCAGGCGCTGATGGATCTGGGCGCCACGCTCTGCACGCCGAAAAGTCCCAACTGCCTGATTTGTCCGTGGACGGAGGACTGCGAGGGAAGGAAGCGCGGCCTTGCCGCCCTTCTGCCGTTCAAGGCCGCGAAGAAGAAAGTGCCGCAGCGCTTCGGCGTTGCTTTTTGGGTGGAGCGTAAAGATGGTGCGGTGCTGTTGCGGCGCAGGCCCGAAAAAGGCCTGCTGGGTGGCATGCTGGAAGTGCCGTCAACGGAGTGGGGAGAGCAGAGCCCCGCCGCACCGGCTGAGTTCGCGCCTGTCGATGCGAAGTGGCGGCAACTCCCCGGCAGCGTCACCCATACGTTCACGCATTTTAATCTTGAGCTTGGAGTGATGCGCGCCGTGGCGAGCGAAGGCGAGGTGTTACAGGAGGGCGATTATCGCTGGGTGCGGCGCGAGGATCTGGCTGGCGAAGCGCTGCCCACCGTGATGCGCAAGGTGGTGGCGCATGTGCTGAACGAAGGCTAGCGCCGCCCGCCGACCTCATCGATGTGATCGAGAAGGTCAGCCGGGTCGTCATAGACGCGATAGGCGCCGGAGCGTTCCAGTTCCTCCGTGCCATAGCCCCCGGACAGGAGGCCGATGCCGAGTCCGCGCGCCCGCCGGGCGGCCAGCATGTCCCAGATCGAATTGCCCACCACGCAGGAGGTTTCGATAGAGACTCCCAGCTTCTCCGCCGCGGCGAGGAACAGGTCCGGATCGGGCTTCGCATAGCGCACCAGGTCGCGCGTGATGACCACGGTTTTCTTCAGGTTCACGCCGAGGATTTCCAGAACCGGGCCGGCGGTTTCCATGCGGCCGGAGGTGGCGATGGCCCACGGAATATCATTGTCCGAGAGATATTTCAGAAGCTCGCGCGCGCCCGGCAGCGGCCGCGTCTGCTTTGAAACCTGCCCATAGTGCCGCGCATGGGACTGGCGCAGGCGGTTCAGCGTCGCCTCATCAAAGTCGCGGCCGGTTTCGCGCGCCAGCGCCTTGGCGAAAAGGCCGCCCGACATGCCGATCTTGCGGTGCAGCCGCCACAGTGACACCTCGATCCCTTCCTCCATCAGCGCGTAATGCCAGGCGATGACGTGGTCATAGACGCTGTCGACCAGCGTGCCGTCGAGATCGAAAAGAAAGGACGTCTGCTGGCGGGCTTTCATGCGCGGTCTCCTGTTTCAGCTTTCGCCTAGACTGCCGGGCGGCTGAGTGCAACTGTCAGATCAGCAGCTTTTCGACGATCACCACATCGCGCCACTGGCCATCGAGGCGGCCATGTTTCTCGTAAATCCCCACCTCACGGAAGCCAAGCGATGAAAGCAGCTTCCGGCTGGCGGTGTTTTCAGGGAAGACGCGCGACAGCAGCTTCCACCAGCCGCGCGCCTGGCCATCGGCGATCAGCGCCTGCATGGCGCTGCGGCCAAAGCCCTGTCCCCGCCCCTCGCGCGCCGCATAGACGGAAAATTCCCGCACGCCCTCGTAGCAGGCCCGCGCGCGATAGGGAAACGCCACGGCATAGGCCATGACCGTTTCATCCTTGCCCGCCACGAAGACCGGATAGCCCACATCGAACCAGCGCCGGATGTCGGCGGCGCTGCGTGTTTCCGTTTCAAAGGTGGCGGTGCGGTCCGCCATGCCTTGATTGTAAATCTCCGCGATCCGCGCCACATCGGCGGCAACGCCGAGGCGCGTGAAGCGGCTGGTCACGCCATGGCGCCCAGCTCGGCGCGCACCTGCTGGCGGAAGACATCGATGGGAACGAGGTTTGTGCCTTTACGCACATGCCAGAACGTCCAGCCATTGCAGGCTTCCGCGCCCTGCACATAAGCGCCGATCTTGTGGATCGAGCCGCTGGCATCCCGGCAGGCGATCGAGCCATCGGCGCGCACCCGCGCCGCCACGCGTTCAGCCGGATCAAAAAGCGTATCGCCCGCCTTCACGAGCCCGCGTTCGAGCAGCGTGCCGAAGGGAATGCGCGGTTCGGCACGCTTGGGCGTCGTCACCTTGAGGGCTTCGGCGGGAAGTTGCTCCGTCGCCATGATGCGCGCCATGGCCGCCTCGGCATAGGTTTCATCCTGCTCGATGCCGACGAATACGCGGCCAAGCTGCTTCGCGGCCGCACCCGTCGTACCCGTGCCGAAAAAAGGGTCCAGCACCACATCGCCGGGGTTGGTGGAAGAGAGCAGCACGCGATGCAAGAGGGCCTCCGGTTTTTGGGTGGGATGAAGTTTCTGGCCCGCATCGTTCTTCAGGCGCTCGCCGCCGGTGCAGAGCGAAAGGGTCCAGTCGGAGCGCATTTGCAGATCGTCGTTGAAGATCTTCATCGCTTCATAATGGAATGTATATTTCGTCTCCTGGCTGCGCCCCGCCCAGATCAGCGTTTCATGCGCATTGGTGAAGCGGCGGCCGCGGAAATTCGGCATCGGGTTGGTCTTGCGCCACACGATGTCGTTCAGGATCCAGAAGCCCAGATCCTGCAGGATGGCGCCGACGCGGAAGATATTGTGATAGGAGCCGATGACCCACAGCGCGCCATCGGGCTTGAGCGCCCGGCGGCATTCCTTCAGCCACGCATGGGTGAACTTGTCATAGGCCGCAAAGCTTGAGAACTTGTCCCAGTCATCGTCAACCGCATCCACCCTGCTCTGGTCGGGCCGTGTGAGGTTGCCGGAAAGCTGCAGATTGTAAGGCGGGTCGGCGAAGACGAGATCGACGGAGCCGGTGGGAATGCGCTTCAATTCGGTGAGGCAGTCGCCAACCAAAATCCGGTTGTGCAACGGCCTGATGTCCGGCCGTGTTTGATACCCCATGAACGCCCCCGATACGCAACTGACTCTGAATCACCATTGTGAATCGTGAGGGAGTCGGCGTGAATCGCTTTCAGGGGATGTGGTTAACGCGCCAGCAGTTCGCGGATCGGCGCAAAGCTTTTCCGGTGATGATGGCAGGGCCCGAGGCGGTCAAGCGCCGCGCGGTGGCGGGCCGTGCCATAGCCCTTGTGCTGGGCAAACTCATAACCCGGACATTCATCATCCAGCGCCATCATGAGTCTGTCGCGCGTCACCTTGGCGATGATCGAGGCGGCGGCGATCGAGAGCGACAGCGCGTCGCCCTCGATGATGGTTTCAATCTCGCAGGAAAGGGAAGGCGCGCGGTTGCCATCAACCAGCGCGCAATGGGGCATATGGGGAAGTCCTGCGACGGCCTCCGCCATCGCCCACAGCGTGGCGGCGAGAATATTGTCACGGTCGATCCGCGTCACATCGCCAACGGCGACGGCATAGAATGAGGTTGCGGCGATCTCGGCATAAAGCGCCTCGCGCCGGTCCGCTGTAAGGGCTTTCGAGTCGTTGAGGCCTTCGGGAATGCTGCGGCGGTCGAGAATCACCGCCGCAGCGACGACCGGCCCCGCCCACGGGCCACGGCCCGCCTCGTCGATGCCGCACACTGTGTTGTGCCCGCGCGCGAAGGCCCGCATTTCGAAACTGAAATCCGGCTCCATGTCAGCGGGGGCCTGAGAAGAGCTTGTTCAACTCGCCGTGCGGCGTGGCATCCCCAGCGAAACTGAAGGTGCCGTGTTCCTTCATTTCTCTGGCCCCTTTGAGGAATGCGGCCAGTGCTGCCCGCGCCAGCGAACCGCCAACGCTGATCCGCTTCACGCCCAAGGCTTCGAGATCGGCGCGGGACAGCGTGACGCCCTGGAGCCCCATCACCACATTTACCGGCCTGTCGACCGAAGAGGTGACGGCACGGATATCTTCCGCCGAGCGGAGGCCGGGCGCGAAGAGAACATCGGCGCCGGCATCCTGATAGAGCTGCAGCCTGCGGATCGTATCTTTCAGGTCGGGCTTGCCATGGAGATAGTTTTCAGCGCGCCCCGTGAGCATGAAGGGGAAGCCCAAGCCCCGCACCACATCAGCCGCCGCGCCCACGCGGTCAGCGGCGGCCTCGGCGGAATAGAGCGGCGCGGCGCTGTCGCCGGTCGAAATCTTCGATGGAGCCGCCGACCAGCCCCGCCGCCGCTGCCTGCCGGATGGTTTCGGCGCAATCTTCAGGGGTTTTTCCAAAGCCGTTTTCAAGATCGGCAGCGACCGGAAGATCGGTCGCTTCCACGATGGCTTTTGCATTGGCGATCGTTTCCGCCCGGCTCACCGCATTCTGGCCGTCCGGCTTCGCAAGAGAGAAGGCAAGGCCAGCACTTGTGGTGGCAAGCGCCTCGAACCCCAGAAGTTCAAGCAGCCGGGCCGAGCCTGCATCCCACGGATTGGGAATGATGAAACAGCCTTTTGCCTGATGCAGCGCCTTGAAGCGTTCGGCCTTTTCCTTTTGCTGCATCCCCTCGGGCCTTTCTAGAACAGCGGCAATTGCTCGCCGGGTTGTGGCGGGCGTGTGAAGGCCCCCGCATCGAGTTTCCTGCGGTTGCGGTTGATGCCCAGCCTTTCGCAGGCCAGTTCAAACCGCCGCCCGATGGACCACGCATAGGGGCCGGAGCCCGTCATACGCCGCCCGAAGGTTGAGTCGTAGTCTTTTCCCTGCCGCATCGATTTGACCAGTGACATGACCTTGGCCGCCCGGTCCGGCATGTCAGACATCAGCCAGTCGCGGAACACATCGCGGACTTCAAGCGGCAGGCGCAGCACCACATAGCCGGCCTCGCGCGCGCCCGCCGCATAAGCAGCCTTGAGGATCGGCTCTATCTCGCTGTCGTTAAGCCCAGGGATGACCGGCGCCACCATGACGGTGACGGGAATGCCTGCCGCCGCCAGCATCTCCATGGCGCCAAGGCGCTTGGCGGGCGTTGCGGCGCGCGGCTCCATGCTGCGCGACAGCCGGGGATCAAGCGAGGTGACGGACAGCGCCACCTTGGCGAGGCCCTTCTCCGCCATGGGTTTGAGGATATCGATATCGCGCACCACGAGTGCTGACTTGGTGACGATGCCAACGGGATGGTTGAACTCGGCCAGCACTTCGAGGATTCGCCGGGTCAGCCGGTGCTTGCGCTCAATGGGCTGATAGGGATCAGTGTTGGTGCCGAGCGCCATGGTGCGTGGCGTGTAGGCGGGATCGAGCAGTTCCTGCCGCAGCAATTCCGGCGCATTGGTCTTGGCGAACAGTTTGCTCTCGAAATCGAGCCCCGGCGACAAGCCCATATAGGCGTGGGTAGGCCTTGCATAACAATAGGAACAGCCGTGCTCGCAGCCCCGATAGGGGTTGATCGACCGGTCAAAGGAAATATCGGGCGATTTATTGCGGGTGATGATGCTCTTGGCCGTCTCGCTGAACACATCGGTGCGGAGCGGCGGCAAATCGTCCAGCGCATCCCAGCCGTCATCGAACAGCACCCGGCTCTGGTGTTCATAGCGGCCCGACTCATTGCCCCTGGCGCCACGCCCGCGCATCTGGCCAGACAGCGCCGTAAGCTTCCCCGCCCCGATGAGCGAAGGGTCAATGCCGGTCGATTGCCGCTTGTCGATGAGCGTAGCCATAAGGGATATGTAGGCACAGCAATAGGAACAAATCAAGAACAAGATTGCTGTTCCTGATCACCTTCTGTAGCAGGGGCGCCTATGACTTCCCGGCAGATCGCAATGGCCCTGGTGCCGCCCCTGTGTTTCGGCACCGGCTTCACCATTGCGAAGCCCGCCACGGCGCATTTTCCGCCGCTTTTCATGATGCTGATGATTTATGGCGGCATCGCCATCGTGCTGCTGATCACCCACCGCGAGCCGCTGCGCACCCGCTGGCCGCATATCCTGCTGATCTCGGCCTTTTCGGTTACCATTCAGGGTGCGTTGATCTTTCCGGCGCTGAAGGGGCTGTCATCGACCGCTGCCAACCTGATCGTCCAGATTCAAGTGCCCTTTGCAGTGCTGCTGGGCTGGCTTCTGATGGGCGACAGGCTGGATGCCCGGAAACTCCTGGGAACCATCCTCGCGCTCGTCGGCGTCGGCATCGTCATCGGCCTGCCGGAAGAACGCCCGGCGCTTGTGCCTGTGCTTTTGACTCTTGGCGGCGCGCTCACTTGGGCGCTGGGGCAGGCCTTCGCGCAGAAGTTCGGGCGTGACGGCGGCATTGGCTTGTTGAAAGCCAATGCGGTGGGCGGCGCACCGCAGCTTCTGCTCGCCACGCTGCTTCTGGAGCATGGCCAGATCGAATCGCTGCGCAGCGCCAACATCGAGCAATGGTTGATGCTCGCCTTCGTGGGCATCATCGGTTTCTATGTAGCTTATATCTCGTGGTTCGCGCTGCTGCGCGAATGCCGGATGGACGACGTGGCGCCCTTCATCCTGCTGATGCCGGTGGTTGGCGTCTGCACCGCCTTCGTGATGCTGGGGGAGAGGATTTCACCCGCCCAGATGATCGGCGGCGCGGTGATCATGCTGGGGCTTGCCATTGTGTCGGGGCTTGGGCCGCGGCGCATCTTCGCGAAAGGGCAGAGCTGAATTCACTTGCCGCGCTTCAGATGCTCTTCCAGGCGCGGCATGATCTCGACGAAATTGCAGGGCTTGTGCCGGTAGTCGAGCTGCTGCCGCAGAATGCCGTCCCAGCCATCCTTGCAGGCGCCGGGCGATCCCGGCAGGCAGAAGATGTATTTGCCTTTCATCACCCCCGCCGTGGCGCGCGACTGAATGGTCGATGTGCCGATCTTCGGAAAGGAGATGATGTGGAACAGCGGGCCGAAGCCTTCGATCTCTTTTTCGAACAGTGGGCGTATCGCCTCGATGGTCACGTCATTGCCGGTCAGCCCCGTGCCGCCCGTGGTGATGATGGCATCGACATCGCTGCGGTTGGCCCAGTCACGGATGATGTGGCGGATCGCGCGGATGTCGTCTTTGACGATCTTCCGGGCCGAGAGCAAATGCCCATCCGCTGCGGCGCGGTCGCTCAGGGTCTGGCCCGACACGTCGTCTTCCAGCTTGCGCGTGTCCGACACGGTAAGGATCGCGATGCGCACGGGCACAAACTCTCTGGCAGGCGGGGAAGTCATGTCACCTCATGAAAGCCAGTGGCGGGGAAAAAATACGATAATATCGAATAGAGCAAAAAGTTGGCGGATCGACAAATCAAAACGCACATTAGCGCGGGATTTTTGCGCTTTACGCTACGCTTGCGTGAAAGAATCTCATGGCCGGGCCAGCGCGATGCGCGCAGCGATAAATACGTAGAGCGACGACACAATTGCAGCGAGCCATTTTCTTCCCCTCACGTCATTTAAGGCGGTTCGGAGAATCCGCCCTGAAAGCAGCGCCACACCGATATTGATCAGTGTACCGCCGATATTGAAGGTCATGCCCAGAAGCAGGAGTTGCAGCAGCGGCGATCCGTTCTCCGGGTGCACGAAGGGCGGCAAAAAGGCGAACATGAAGACGATGATTTTCGGGTTGAGCAGGTTGACGAACACGCCCTGCCGCCAGGCTTCCGCGGCGCTGCCACTTTCCACGGCTTGCGCCGGGGCAAGCGGCGCTTTCCGGAGGTTCTGCCAGGCCATCCAGAGCAGATAGGCTGCACAGGCGTAGCGGATTGCATCGAAGAGGGTGGGATGGCGCGCCAGCACCGCCGCGACGCCCAGTGCGACGAGGCCCAGATGCACCAGCGATCCTGTGGCAATGCCGAGGCTTGCCGCAATGCCCCGCGGCGGCCCGCCGCGCAGCGATTGGCCCAGCACGAACATCATGTCATTGCCGGGCGTCAGATTGAGGGTGAGCGAGGCGGCGAGGAAAATCGCCAGGACAGCCGGTTCAATGAGCATCGAGCGCCTGCCTGAGTGACAGGAGATCACGCCATGCCAGCCGCTTCTCGATGGGCCGGCGCAGGAGATAGGCGGGATGGAGCGTGGGAAGGAACGGCACGGTGAGGGAGCCGGCCGAAATCTCGCGCCACTTGCCCCGCAGCTTCAGAATGCCGTCTGCGGTTGAAAGCAATCGCTGCGAGGAGATTTTACCCACTCCCAGCACGACGCGGGGCCGCTGCAATTCGATGGCGCGGAGAACGAAGGGCAGGCACATCATGGTCTCGGATTCCGTGGGATCACGGTTTCCCGGCGGCCGCCAGAAGATCGTGTTGGTGATGAATACCGACTTCTCGGGTTCTTCCGCGTGGCGCGACAGGCCGATGGCCGCCAGCATGCGGTCCAGCAACTGGCCCGAACGCCCGACGAAGGGCTTTCCCTGAATATCTTCGTCGCGGCCCGGCGCTTCGCCGACGATCATCACATGCGCAGCGGGATTGCCGTCCGAGAAACAAAGGTTAGTAGCCGTCTTCTTCAAAGGGCAGGCATCGAACCGCTGCAGCGTGGCAACGATGTCATCAAGGGAGGTGCAGGCCGCAGCGAGGCTTGCCGCGTCGTCCGAGGCGGCAATGGGTGGCCGCGCCACTTGCACGGGAGCGGCTGGCTTCATCGCCGGAGCGGGCGGCGCAATGGCTGCGGCAAAACGATCCACGGGCTCTTCGCCGATGATCTCGTCCGCACCCATCTCTGCCAGCCACTGCAGCGCTGCTGCAGCATCTTCCGGTCTCATGCCGTTTTTCCCGTGTTCCATGTCCCAATTGGCTGCTTGTGCAGAAGGGCCTGCCCATTATAAAGGCGCGCAACCCAAACGCATAGGCAGGAGCGTGGCTGTGGACCAGGTGCAGCGTGAGGCAATGGAATATGATGTGGTGATCGTGGGAGCGGGCCCCGCGGGGCTTGCCGCGGCCATCCGCCTGAAACAGCTCTCGCCTGATCTCTCGGTGTGCCTGCTCGAAAAGGGCTCTGAGGTGGGCGCCCATATTCTCTCCGGAGCCGTGGTTGATCCCATTGCCTTGAACGAGCTGATCCCGGACTGGAAAGAGAAGGGGGCACCCCTCAACACGCCCGTCACCGATGACCGCTTCTATGTGCTGGGGCCAAAGGGCGCTTTGCGGCTTCCCAACGCCTTCATGCCGCCGCTGATGAGCAACCACGGCAATTATGCCGTGTCACTGGGCAACGTCTGCCGCTGGCTGGCGCAACAGGCAGAAAGCCTGGGCGTGGAAATCTATCCCGGTTTTGCCTGTTCCGAGGTTCTCTACCGCGAGGATGGCTCGGTGAAGGGCGTCGTCGCCGGCGTCATGGGCATTGCCAGGGACGGCACCCACAAGCCCGACTACCAGCCCGGCATGGAACTGCTGGGCAAATATGTCTTCATCGCCGAAGGTGCGCGCGGATCGCTTGCCAAGCAGATCATCTCCAAATTCAATCTCTCCGAAGGCCGTGAGCCGCAGAAGTTCGGCATCGGCATGAAGGAACTCTGGGAGGTGAGGCCGGAGAAGCACAGGCAGGGACAGGTGACCCACACCATGGGCTGGCCGCTTGGCACCAAGACCGGCGGCGGCAGCTTCATGTATCACCTCGAGGACAATCTGGTGTCCATCGGCTTCGTGGTGCATCTGAATTACACCAACCCATATCTCTTTCCCTATATGGAGTTCCAGCGCTTCAAGCATCACCCGATGATCGCCGATGTGCTGGAGGGTGGCCGCCGCGTGGCCTATGGCGCGCGTGCCATTACTGAGGGCGGGTTCCAGTCGGTGCCGAAGCTCACCTTCCCCGGCGGCGTATTGATTGGCTGCTCGGCCGGTTTCGTGAACGTGCCGCGCATCAAGGGTTCTCACAACGCCATGAAGACCGGTATGATGGCGGCGGAGGCGGCCTTTGCGGCGCTGGGAGCGGGCCGTGAGGCCGATGAACTGACATCCTATGAAGAGGCTTACCGAAACTCCTGGGTCTATCAGGATCTGAAGCGGGTGCGGAACGTGAAGCCCATGTGGTCGAAGCTTGGCCTGATCGGCGGCCTGGCGCTGGGCGGCATTGATATGTGGCTGAACCAGCTATTCGGTTTCGGCTTCGGAACATGGAAGCATGGCAAGCCCGACTATGCGACGCTGAAGCCCGCAGCGGAGTCAAAACCCATCGACTATCCCAAGCCCGATGGCGTGCTCTCCTTCGACCGCCTCACCAACGTGGCCTTCTCCGCCACCAACCACGAGGAAGACGAACCGCCGCATCTGAAGCTGAAAGACAAGAACATCCCGGTCAACGTGAACCTGCCAACCTGGGCCGAACCCGCGCAGCGTTATTGCCCGGCCGGCGTTTACGAGGTGATCGGCGATGGCAGTGAGGCGCGCTTCCAGATCAACCACCAGAACTGCGTTCACTGCAAAACCTGTGACATCAAGGATCCGTCGCAGAACATCGTCTGGGTGGTGCCGCAGGGCGGCGAGGGGCCGAATTACCCGAATATGTAATCGGCAGGGCGTTTTTTATTTGGATTTACGCCGATATATCCCTGCATCCGTTACATGAAATTCAGGTGAGCCAGCGAAAAGGCCGAAAACACTGGTTCCGGCCTTTTCGTTGCACCATGGAATTTTCCGGTTTTCATTCACCTGTGATTTACCACCCGGAAATGCAGGTTTTAATAATTAAAATGCGCGCATTCCGGTTAGAGATCGCGTAGGTGCTTAAGTGCAAGTATCCCGCGTATGAGCAGGGATACTCAGATGAAAAACCATACGTTCAAGTCGCTCGCCGCGGCGGCGCGCAAGCTCGCCCGCCGTTATTCGCATGACAGCGCCGGCAACCTTACCATGATCCTGGCCGTGGCCGCGCTGCCGATGATGGTTGCTGTGGGCGCAGGCGTGGATTACGGGCGCATCGCGCGCGACACCAGTGCCTTCCGTGCCGCGACAAACTCAGCGGCGCTGGCTGTCATTTCGTCTGACCGGTCCAGCCTGACGGGCCTGACGGATTCGCAAAAAGCTGCCCGCATGCGCGATCTCACGACATTCGCCACCACTTACATCACGCAGAATTACGGCGCGGCGGACAATCTGACTGTCTCGCTGGACATCACCGATGAACTGGTGACCCTGACAGCCAGCCACACGCTTCCCAATTCCCTCATGGGGATGGCGGGCCTCACCGATTCCACCTACACCACTACGACCCAGGCGAAGAAGGCCTCGCGGCCGGTGGAACTGGTGATGGTGATGGACACCACCGGCTCCATGGGCACGACCTACATGGCGCAGGCCAAGACGGCGGCCCATAATTTGATGACCAAGATCTACGGCGGCACGCTAACCGCCGCGAGCGAAAGCCAGTATATCCGCGTGGCCCTGGTGCCGTTCTCGGGCGCCGTCCGCCTGAACACATCGGCTTATGACTTCGACTGGAACTGGATCGACACCACTGGCAAGTCCGATGTGGCCAGCCTTAACTTTACCGATCCGAGCACCAAGGCCGCCGCGAACGCCACAACGTGGAACAACTACACGGCCTGGAGCAAGATGAAGGTCAACGGCTCCGCTCTCGCATGGAATGGCTGCGTCGAAGCCCGTACTGGAACCTATGCAACGAGCGACGATGCACCATCGCAATCCACGGGAGCTTCGCTGTTCGAGCCGTATTTTGCTCCTGACGAGCCTACATTCTCGAACAGCTCTAACTATGGATATTATAACAGCTACATCGGCACGTCGACCGAGTATAGCGGCATGTCCGGCACTTACGGCGGTACCACCTACAGCTCAACATCCTCGTCGGTTAACTCGAACTCGACGCTGATGTTGGCGCGCCAGAACAACACGAATAAATATAGTGGCACATCAATCTCCTCGGAATCGAGCAGCGACTACGGCCCGTGGTTCAACTGCGTGAAGACGCCGATTGTGCCGCTGACCTACAACCGCTCCAAGATCGAGACCGCCATCGACGCGATGACCGCTTCAGGCTCGACCGTCATTCCGGAAGGCCTTGCCTGGGGCTGGCGCGTCCTGTCGCCAACCGAGCCTTTCACCAAGGTTGAGGCCGGTTCCAAGAATGCGGCTGACACCATCGCGCCTTACCATCACCCGCGCTGGCGCAAGGTGATGGTGCTGATGACGGACGGCGAAAACGATGTGTTGTCGAACGGCTCCCAGGTTAACACCCTGAACGGCACCTGGTACAGTTCCTATGGCCGCGGCAAAGCAGCGACGGCGAACCGCTTCGGCACGACCACGGCTACGAGCACGGGTGCGGCGCTTGACGCCAACATGCTCACCCTTTGCTCGAACATCAAGGCGACCGGCATCGAGATTTACACCGTGGCGTTCCGTGTGACGAACACGAACATCCTCGCCAATCTTCAGGCCTGCGCCACGGATAGCAGCCACTATAGCTTCGCTGCCGACGGCGTGGCTTTAGGCACCGTGTTCAATCACATCGGCGACAACGTCAACAGCACTGCAATCTATCTCACCAAGTAGTCCCCGGAGAAGTCCAATGTTTCGTACCCCAGCCCTTTGCGTTCTTGCCATTGCCTTCGCTCTTGGCACTGCGGCGCCCGTGTTCGCTGACTCGGAGATGTCGAACTCCACCAGCGGCGACGACAGCTACAACTCAGACTCAAGCTCCGATGATAGCGGAAGTTCTTCCGTAGCCTCGTCGGACTCCAGCGAGACCTGCAGCGATGTTTCCGACGATGTTGCGGCGCGGGCTTCGCGCTGCTGAACCCGCAGAGCTTTTCGTATATCATCGGCCGGTCCGTCTTGTGGCGGGCCGGCGGGCGTTTTGGAACCATTTTGCCGGGCCGTGGCTGCGTCCTACTTGAGGGTTGCGGCCTCCGCGAAAAAACCGCATTTTGACGGGAAGAATCGCGTCAAAAGGGATGGCACCGGGCCGCCCGCATCAAGAAACGGAAATCCATGCCGCCCAAACTGCTTCGCGCCGCCGCCGCAGCTTTCATGCTGTCTGTTCCCATGTCATCGGCCTGGGCTGTCACGCCTGACATCATGGGTGACTATTCGGAATCGGGCAGCTATCTGGCTGGACGCACCGCTGCCAAGCTGCGCGACGGCGAAGCGGCCACCGAGTATCTCGGCAAGGCGCTGGAAGCTGACGAATCAAATCCCGGCCTGATCGAGCGTCTGTTCCTCATTCATCTTGCCGACGGCGACATTCCCCAAGCGGAAAAGATGGCCGAGCGGGTGCTCTCCTTCAACAGCCAGCAGCGCATGGCGCGCATCGTTCTGGGGTTGCGTGATTTCCGCGCCCGCCATTATGCCGACGCGCGGCGGAATTTTGGAGCGGCATCCTACACGCCAATCGGCGAACTCACCTCGGTCCTCCTGGAAGCATGGTCATGGGCTGGCGAGGGCGAGTTGACGCCCGCCCTGAAAGCGCTCGACCGGCTGGATGACAACGACAGCTTCGGCAATTTCAAGACCTTCCACACGGCCTTGATCGCCGATTACCTCGGCAACAACATCCGCGCCGAGGCGGCCTATAAAAAGGCCTATGAGCAGGCGGCAACATCGCTCCGCGTGGTGCAGGCCTATGGCAATTTTCTCGAGCGCAACAAGCGGCCCGATGAGGCCTTGAAAATTTACACGGCATACATGGCTGGTGGCGATGACAATCCCCTGATCGCCGCCGCCATCGCCAGCCTCAAGGCGGGAAATAAGCCTCATGCGCTGGTGCCCACGCCAAATGCGGGAGCGGCGGAAGCCCTGTTTTCGCTCGCCACGGCGATGACCGACGATCAGAGCATGGATGTGGGCCTCGTCTATGCCCAACTGGCCCTGTCGATGAATGGCGACAAGCCGGTGATCTATACGTTGATCGGCGACATCAACGAGAACATGAAGCGCCCGCAGGAGGCAATCGACGCCTACTCGCAAATCCCCGAAACGTCGCCGTTGCGCGTCAACGCCGAAATGGAAATCGCCGTCAACCTGCAGCGCCTCGACCGCAAGGATGATGCGTTGAAGGCTCTCAAGAATGTCGAGGCGCAGAACCCCTCGAACTATGACGTGCTGGTGACCCTCGGCAATCTCCAGCGCAACAACGAGGATTTCAAAGGCGCTGCCGAGACCTATGACAAGGCCATTGCCACTATCAAGGATCTGCAGCCCGGCAACTGGCGCATTTTCTATTACAGCGGCATCGCCTATGAGCGCCTGAATCAGTGGGACAAGGCGGAAAAGCAGTTCCGTGAAGCCCTGAAACTTTCCCCCAACGAACCGATGGTGCTCAACTATCTCGGCTATTCCATGGTGGACAAGAAGATCAATCTTCCCGAAGCAATGGGCATGATCAAGCAGGCGGTGGGCCTCAAGCCCAATGACGGTTATATCGTCGACAGCCTGGCCTGGGCCTATTTCCGGCAGGGTGACTATGATTTGGCGCTCATCAACAGCGAGCGCGCCGTCGATCTCCTGCCCTATGACCCGATTATCGCCGAGCATCTAGGCGATGTGTACTGGCGCGTGGGCCGCACGCTAGAGGCCAAGTTCCAGTGGCAGCACGCCAAGGACAACAAGCCCGAGCCTGACGACCTTAAGCGCATCGAGGACAAGCTGAAGAACGGCTTGCCGGACGATCCCGATCTCAAGCCCGCGCAGAACGGCACCACGCAGAATAACGGCTGATGTTCGCGCCCTTCGCCGCACAGGCGCGGGCCAAGGTCAACCTCGCGCTTCATGTGCTTGGGCGCAGGGAAGACGGCTATCACGAACTTGATTCGGTCGTGGCCTTTGCCGATGTGGGCGATGAACTGCGGTTCACGCCCGCTGATCGATTCGTGATCGAAGCCGATGGTCCGTATGCGGACCAATTGCCGGATGCGCCTGGGAATATCATTTTCCGCGCCTGGCAGGCGGTGGCTGAACTGGCGGAAAAACAGAACAGGATATTGCCGCCCGTCGCCGTTCGTCTCACAAAAAATCTTCCCGTGGCATCTGGCATCGGCGGCGGCTCCGCCAACGCGGCGGCGGCATTGCGGGCCTTTTTGAAGATCGCCGGATTGCCTGACCGTGATCCCGCAATTGCGGCGCTTGCGATGAAATTGGGGGCCGATGTCCCGGTTTGCCTGGCGGGCACAGCCTGCCGGATGCAGGGAGCGGGCGAGCGCATTGCAGCTTTCGAGGGCTTTAGGCCGCATCATGCGCTGCTGGTGAACCCCAGCATTCCCGTATCGACGCCCGAGGTCTTTCAAAGGCTGGGGCTGGCGCGCGGGCAATCATACCGTGATGGCGTGAAGCTGCATGATCCCGCGCACTGGCGGAACGACCTGACAGAGCCTGCCATTGCCGTAGCACCGGTAATCGCCGACGTGCTCAGGATTCTGGAATCGCTTCCCGGCGTGACACGCGCCGCCATGTCCGGCTCCGGCGCCACCTGCTTTGCGCTGTTTGAAGAGGCACCCGCGCGCGAAATCGCAAACCTTCTGCAGCCCGGCTGGTGGCGTATGTTTACAATTGTCCGTTAAGTTTTTTATGAGTTCCCGGAGCGTATGCCGAGATAGGAAGGCAGCATGTCTTTCTTCCCGCAGAAAACATTCAAGTCGACAAGAGACGAAATGCCATTGATCCGGCCGTTGTGAGCGTATTGCCACATAGCCCAGTCGACGCACGGCTTGCTGGGAGGTGCGAAGAAAATGCTTCGAATCCAAAGATGATGTGCGGGGAAGTTCGCGATTCCATCCTGCAAATAGGCATCGCGAAATTCCGGCGTCATATAGAAAATGGGCTTCCGCGTATCGGTCTTGGCGATTTCGTTCATGAAGGAGGTAAGCTCGGCCGAGAGCTCGGCCGGGGTGAGACGCCGGTTGCAATTTCCGCCGAACTCGAGGTCGATGATCGCTGGAAAACTTTCCGGAGAAAGTTGTGCCGCTCCCAAATAATTTCGCGCCTGAATATCGCCGGGGCGGCAAAAGCTGAAGAAATGGTAGGCGCCACGGATCAGGCCGGCCTCACCGGCTTCCTTCCAGTTCTTCTCAAAATCTGAATCGCGAAAGTCGCCGCCTTCGCTTTCCTTGATGATCGCAAAAGTGAGATTGGGCGTCCCGGCGGCTTGTCGCCAGTCTATTTGTCCTTGGTGGTGGCTGATGTCGATGCCCTGGACAGGATAGAGATTGGCGGAAACATAGTTGAACCGAATCCATCCCTCCCCATAAATCCAGGCAATTGCTCCAAGTGCCAGCACGGCGCAACAAAGCGAAACGGTGATTGGAAACAGTTTACGTTTCAATAGGCCCGGGCCACGCAGAAATCGACGGCTTCGAGAAGGGCTGCTTTCCAGCCGCTGTCGGGGAAGATGGCCAGCGCATCGCGGGAAATGTCGCCATAATGATTGGCGCGATCCACCGTGTCTTCGAGCGCGTTGTGGCGCTCCATCAGCGCCTTGGCGTGGGCGAGGTCATCCGGCTTCTGGTCGCCGCCCTCAAGGGTCCGCTTCCAGAAAGCGCGTTCTTCCTTGTTGCCCCGCCGGTAGGAGAGAACGACGGGCAGCGTGATCTTGCGCTCCCGGAAATCATCACCCACGCCCTTGCCCAGCTTTTCCGTTGAGCCCGAATAATCCAGCGCATCGTTGATCAGCTGGAAGGCGATGCCAAGGTTGCGGCCATAGGATTCAAGCGCCGCCTGTTCCTCGCGCGGGCGGCCCGCCACCACGGCACCTACTTCGGCAGCCGCAGCAAAAAGTGCTGCCGTCTTGGCGCCGATCACCTGCAGATAGGCGTCTTCGGTCGTTGACGTATCCTGCGAGACGGAGAGCTGCAGCACTTCGCCTTCGGCAATCACGCAGGCCGCATTGGAGAGGATGCGCAGCGCTTCGAGCGATCCTGTTTCCACCATCATCCGGAAAGCCTGGCCCAACAGGTAATCGCCCACCAGCACACTGGCCTGGTTGCCCCAGATCACCCGCGCCGCCTGCTTGCCACGCCGGAGATCGCTTTCATCCACCACGTCGTCATGGAGCAGCGTGGCGGTGTGCATGAACTCCACCGAGGAGGCGAGCTTGAGGTGATGCTCACCCTCATAACCGCACATACGGGCTGCGGCTAAGGTGAGCATGGGGCGGATGCGCTTGCCACCGGAATTGATGAGATGCGTGGCAATCTCCGGGATCAGTTCCACATGGCTCTTGGCGCGGGCGAGGATCGACTCGTTCACGCGCGCCATGTCTGGCTCGACCAGCTTGACCAGCGGTTCGATGCTGGCGCGTTTGCCTGCCTCTGCGCCGTCGAAAGCCAGGACAACTCCCATGAAGGGCCACCTTTCCACAATCTTGTCAGCCGGTTTTACGGCTTTCCCTCACCATAGGGCAGCGTGACCGGATGCCGCGAGCCAATTCTGCCTGACCATGCCCCCAATTGCCGGTGGACTCCAGCCTCGATTGCTCCCACCTTCGAGGCCATGCAGGAACTTCTGCGCACCAATGACCCCGTCTATCTGTCTTTCGTCACCCATGTCCTGGGCGAGGAGGGGATCGAATTTCTGGTGTTCGACAGCTTCACGAGCGCCGTGGAAGGTTCAATCGGGGCGATCCCGCGCCGGATCATGGTGGCGGATGGCGAGCTGGCGCGAGCGCGGCTGACCCTTGGTAATATCTCGTTCACCATCCCGGATTAGTATCCGCCGCATGGAACAGGTCGCAGAGGACGTGGCGGACACCCCGCCCGCGCCGCCGCAGCAAACAGGCGTGCCCTCAACGCTGACCGAGGATGGATTCCTCGGCGGGCGGTTGCGCATCCTGCAGCCGGAAAAGGGCTATCGGGCCGGGATTGACGCGGTATTTCTTGCCGCCACCGTGCCCTGCGCCGAAGGCGAAAGCATTTACGAGGCGGGCATCGGGGCAGGCGTTGCCGCCCTGTGCACACTGGCCCGCACGCCCGGCGTTTACATAACGGGAATCGAAGTATCGAACCGCTACGCCATGCTGTGCGAGGAAAACGCCAGGCGCAACGGATTCGGAGACAACATCCATGTGATCCATGCCGATATCAAGGATGCGATGCGCAAGGATCTCGCCACCATGCCGCCGCATGGATCCTACCATCACGCCATTGCCAATCCGCCCTTTTTTGAAACCGGAAAATCCACGCCGTCCCCAGTCCTGCTGAAGGCCCAGGCGCACAGCTTCGGGCCTGCCGACTTGGAACTGTGGATGAAAGTGCTCCACACCATGCTGATGCCGCGCGGCACGGTGAGCATCGTGTATCGCGCTGATTCACTTTCCAAGCTGTTGCAGGTCATGGAAGACCGCTTTGGCGATCTGCGCATCGCGCCGCTCTATGCGCGGGAGGGCGCTGCGGCTTCCCGGGTGATCGTTCAGGGCGTGAAGGGATCAAAAGCGCCCTTGCAGCTTCTGCCGGGCATGGTGCTGCACGACCAGACGTCGCAATTTACGCCTGCCGCCGAGGCCGTCCTGAGGGATGGCATGGCCTGGCGGTTGCGCTGAACTTGCTCTGAGCCTTGCGCCACCCTATCTGGTGGCAATGGCCATACCATCCCTTATCGCCCGCTATCTGCCGGAGCGTTTTGCCAAGACCGCGCCTGTGGTCACCCATGTGCGGCTGCAAGGCGCCATTGGCATGGGCTCGCCGCTCAGACCCGGGCTGAATTTCAAGGACGTCGAACCGCTTCTGCAGCGCGCTTTTTCCCGCAAGGGGATCGCCGCAGTGGCACTCTCGATCAATTCGCCCGGCGGGTCGGCCGTGCAGTCGGCGCTGATCGCCGCGCGTATCCGCCAGCTGGCGGACAAGCATAGCGTGCCCGTGCTGGTCTTCTGCGAAGACGTTGCGGCGTCGGGCGGCTACTGGCTGGCTTGCGCGGGCGATGAAATCTTTGCCGATGAAAGTTCGATCGTCGGCTCGATCGGCGTGATCGCCGCGAGCTTTGGTTTCGTCGATGCCCTGTCGAAGCTGGGCATTGAACGGCGCGTGCACACGGCGGGCGAGAACAAGGCAATCCTCGATCCCTTCCAGCCCGAGAAGGAAGAAGACGTAGAGCGCCTGCTCGCCATTCAGGGCGACGTGCATCAGGCCTTCAAGGCGCTGGTGCGAAGCCGGAGGGCCGGCAAGCTCAAGGGCGATGAGGCTGAACTGTTCAGTGGCGCCTTCTGGGCGGGCCGCGAGGCGCTGGCACGCGGGCTGATCGATGGCATTGGCCACTTGCATGAGGTGCTGGCGTCGCGTTTTGGCCCCAAACTGGTGCTGAAACCTGTGACGCATTCTTCCGGCTGGGCACTGAAAAGACTGGGTTTTGCCGCCTCCGCCGGAGAAGGACTGGTTGACGCACTGGAAACACGTGCATTGTTCCGGCGTTTCGGCTTATGATGACCAAACTGGGGTGTGTACGGAGGTTCGCATGTTCGTTCTCAAGGCCCTGACAGTCGTGATTGCCGGATGGCTCACCTATCTGGCGGTGAGCCGCATGATGGGCCAGCTTGAGGCCGCCCGGGCGCAGGCGCGCGTGAAGCCGCAGCGCCGGCAAGCGCCCAAGCGCTTGCGCCAGGATCCGCGCACCGGCGTCTATTATCCCGAAGAATAGCCTCAACCGGGCCTTGTTTTTGTCAAGGCCTCCGTGTTTGATGGCGCCGTACCTGAACAGGGGGCAACTGTGAAAGGACGGTCTATGATTTCGATCACTCGCACTGGCGCTTTGCGCCTCTGTCACGCTCGGCCTCGCGATTTCCGCTCCGGCGTCCGCCGATGAGATTTTCACCCGCAAAGGCGCTGTGCCGCAGGTGGGTTCGGGCGATGCCACGAAATCCGCTGACATCCTGACCATTGGCCCCGGCATGAGCACAATGGCGCCCCGCGCGCCAGCCGCCACCAAGCCTGTGGGTCCTGAAATGATGATCGAGGGCCTTGCCGGCATCAAGCACAGCCGCAACGGCAAGACGATGGAAGTGCCGGTTCCGCCCAAGCTGCAGATGATGCTGAAGGCCAGGGGCGCGGTGCGCCCCGATAACTCCTCCAAGGGCAAGCTCGTTCAGATCAAGAACACCCGCGTATCGCCTTATGCCTCGATCGGCATGATCATGACGGGCTGCACCGGCTCCGTGGTGATGAAGCGCTATGTGCTGACAGCACCCTGGTGCGTCTATGACACCAAGGCCAAGAAGTTCCTCGACAATCTCGACTTTGTTCCTGCGCTCAACGGCAATGACGCGCCGCTCGGCACCATCAAATGGAAGAACGTGTGGATTCCGCAGGCATTCCAGAAGTCTGGCGATCTGAATTATGCCTTCGCACTGATCGAACTGGATCAGGACATCGGCGACCAGACCGGCTGGTTCGGCTTTGGCCCGGTAGATGGCTCCGAGAACGTGAAGCAGCTCACGCTCACCAGCTACCCCTTCGCTGATGTTCCCAAGAACACGCTGTGGGAAGCCAAGTGCAACATCGATTCCAATGAGGCTAACGCCTATTTCTATCATTGCCCTGGCAAGGGTTCGACGCTGGCCACCATGCTGGGTGGCCCCTTCTTCGCCAAGGGCGCCAAGGAAGGTGACGCGGGCCAGCTCCTCGGTATTCACATCACCTCGCAGAACGACCAGCAGGATAGCTGGTGGGCGCTGAAGCTGAATGCCGCCAACACGGCGACGATCCTCGCCTGGGCCAATGGCGGCGATACGCCTCCGACCACCGACGACGACGGCAACAATGACGACCAGACCTCTGACAATGGCGACAATCCGCAATGCACCTGTGACAAGGGCGGCGGCACCGACATTGGCGGCAACGTCGACGACAACGATTAGGCGGGGCGGGGGAATTTCTTGACCCCCGACTCCTGAGACCATAGTGTCCGCGCGATTTTTTCAACGCCGGACAGATTATGGCTCTGAACCCACAAGGGTCCTTTCAGGACCTGATTCTCACCTTGCACCAGTATTGGGGCGAGAAGGGCTGCGTGATTCTGCAGCCCTATGACATGGAAGTGGGCGCGGGCACCTTTCATCCCGCCACCACCTTGCGCTCGGTGGGGCCGAAGCCGTGGGCCGCGGCTTACGTGCAGCCTTCGCGCCGCCCCAAGGACGGCCGCTATGGCGAGAACCCCAACCGGCTTCAGCACTATTATCAGTATCAGGTGATCATCAAGCCATCGCCGCCCGATCTGCAGGAGCTTTATCTGGGATCGCTGGCCGCCATTGGCATCGATTCCTCCCTGCATGACATCCGCTTCGTCGAGGACGATTGGGAAAGCCCGACGCTGGGCGCCTGGGGCCTTGGCTGGGAAGTGTGGTGCGATGGCATGGAAGTCTCGCAGTTCACCTACTTCCAGCAGGTGGGCGGGCTTGATTGCGCGCCGGTGTCTGGCGAATTGACTTACGGACTGGAGCGCCTCGCCATGTATGTGCAGGGCGTCGACAATGTCTATGACCTGAACTTCAACGGCAGGCCGAAGGGCCAGGGCCGCATCAGCTATGGCGATGTGTTCCTGCAGGCCGAGCAGGAATATTCCCGCTTTAATTTTGAATATGCCGACACCGCCATCCTGCATCAGCACTTCATCGATGCCGAGAAGGAGTGCAAGGCGCTGCTCGCCGCGGGCGATAGGGACAGCCATCACGAGATGGCGCTTCCGGCTTACGACCAGTGCATCAAGGCCTCGCACGCCTTCAATCTTCTCGATGCGCGCGGCGTGATCTCCGTCACCGAACGGCAGGCCTATATCCTGCGTGTGCGCGATCTCGCCAAGGGCTGCTGCGAAGCCTGGAGCAAGACGGCCGGCGGCCGCGCCTGATCCGCCCCGGAGTATGAAATGCCTGAACTGCTGATCGAACTGTTTTCGGAAGAAATCCCCGCCCGCCTGCAACACAAGGCGGCGGAGGATTTGAAGAGCCTCATCACCAATGGCCTGGTGGAGGCGGGGCTTCTCTATGAGGGGGCACAGGCGCATGGCGGCCCGCGCCGCCTTGTGCTTTCGGTGGAAGGCCTGAACGCCAAGGCCAAGGATGTGTCGGAAGAGCGTAAAGGTCCGCGCGTCGATGCACCGAAACCTGCGATTGACGGCTTTCTGAAATCGACGGGCATTACGCTCGAAGAGTTGCAGGTTCAGGACGACAAGAAAGGCCGCTTCTATATCGTGGTGATCCGCAAGAGCGGCCGCGCTGCCACCGATGTGATTGCCGAACTCCTGCCGGATGTGATCCGCAAGTTCCCGTGGCCCAAGCCGATGCGCTGGGGCTCTGGCAATTTGCGCTGGGTGCGGCCGCTGCAATCCATCATCTGCACCTTCGATGGCGAGGTGGTGCCGTTGTCAGTCGATGGCATTGCCAGCGGCAATGTCACGCGCGGCCACCGTTTCATGGGCAAGCAGCAGATCGAGGTGCGGCGCTTCGAGGATTATGCGCAGAAGCTCCATGATCAGTTTGTGATTGTCGATGCCACGGCGCGCGCCGAAACGATCCGCGTGGAAGCAAAGAACCTGGCCTTCGCGCAAGGCCTCGAGATGATCGAGGACGAAGGGCTTCTGAAGGAGGCGGCAGGGCTGGTGGAGTGGCCCGTGGTGCTGATGGGTGAATTCGATCCGAAGTTCCTCGAAGTGCCGCCCGAGGTGATCATCACCTCGATCAAAAATCACCAGAAATGCTTTGCGCTGCGCGATGTGAAGACCGGCAAGCTCGCCAACAAATATCTGCTCGTCTCCAACATGATCGCCAGGGACGGCGGCAAGATCATCGTGGGCGGCAACAACAAGGTGATCGCCGCGCGCCTGAGCGACGCCAAGTTCTTCTGGGATCAGGACCGCAAGACTCAGCTGGAGCAGCTTCTGCCGAAGCTCGATTCGATCACCTTCCACGCCAGGCTGGGAAGCCAGGGCGAGCGCGTGAAACGCATCGAGGCGCTGGCGGGTGAGATCGCGAAGACAATCGGCGCGGATGTGGAGAAAGCGAAACTCGCCGCGCGCTTGAGCAAAGCCGACCTCGTTACCGGCATGGTGGGTGAGTTCCCGGAATTGCAGGGCCTGATGGGCCGCTATTACGCGCGCGATCAGGGCGCCGATGCCGAAGTGGCCGACGCCATACGCGATCACTACAAGCCGCAAGGCCCGAGTGACACGATCCCGGTCTCGAAGGTGGGCCAAGCCGTGGCGCTGGCGGACAAGTTGGACACGCTGGTTGGGTTCTGGGCGATTGATGAAAAGCCGACCGGATCGAAGGATCCATATGCGCTAAGGCGCGCCGCGTTGGGTCTCATACGGATCGTTTTAGTCGGCAATATCCGATTTGAAATGTCTAAAGCGGCAGCTCTTTCCTCCGGTATGCTCGCTCGAAAACAATTTGATAAAAGTGAAGCGTCTTTCGCTGAAGGAGTCAAAGCTGCCCTTCCCGAAAAATTGGCGACAAAGACGTTAGAAGGCTTGAAGCCAGAAATTCAGGAAATCACATCCCTTTTCAAGGAGACAACGCAACAATCAGCTTTTGATGAGTGGCTTGATCTCCTCTCATTCTTCGCCGACCGTCTCAAAGTCTATTTGCGCGAGCAGGGCGTTCGTCACGATCTGATCGATGCAGTGTTTGCGCTGGGTGATCAGGATGATTTGCTGATGATCGTCAAGCGCGTCGAGGCGCTGTCTCATTTTCTCGAAACCGATGACGGCAAGAACCTGCTGGCCGGCGTCAAGCGCGCAACCAATATTCTCAGGATCGAAGAGAAGAAGGATGGCCGCGCCTATGACGGCGACGTGCGGCAGGACCTGCTGATCAAGGGCGAGGAAAAGGCGCTGCACTCGGGCATCACCGTGGCCATGGGGCAGGCGCGCAAAGCCATGGAGCAGGAGGATTTCGAGGGCACCATGAAAGCCATCGCCCGTCTGCGTGCGCCCGTCGATGCCTTCTTCGACCATGTGACGGTGAACGACAAGGATGCGACCTTCCGCGAAAACCGCTTGAAGCTCTTGAACCGCATCCGTGCCGCAACAGCGGAAGTGGCCGATTTCTCGAAGATCGAGGGATAGGCCATCGACGCGATGGCTCCCTCAAATTCCCGGAAGTGGCTTTTGACGGCGGCGGTGTGACCGCTTAACTCCGCTGCATGAATCATACGCCTGACTCCCGCTATGCCTGGATGCGCCTGCTGATCTCGCTGGCGCTCTCCACCATCGGCGGCATCGGCCTGTGGTCGTCGGTGGTGATCCTGCCGACGATACAGCAGGAATTCGGCATCGATCGCGCCGGAGCCTCCTTGCCCTATACGCTGACCACGCTTGGCTTTGCCGCTGGCGGGCTGGTGATGGGCCGCGTGGCCGACCGTCTCGGCATCATGGTGCCGCTGTTTGTGGGCGCATGGGCGCTTGGGGCAGGCTTCATCCTCGATGCCTGGTCGCAGAACTACACGCAGTTCCTCATCACCCAGAGCGTGCTCATCGGCTTTCTCGGCAGTTCCGCCACCTTCGGGCCGCTGGTGGCCGATGTGTCGCTGTGGTTTCACCGCCAGCGCGGCATTGCCGTGGCCATCGTGGCGAGTGGCAATTATCTGGCCGGCACTATCTGGCCGCCCTTCCTGCAGCAGGCGATCCAAAGTTTCGGATGGCGGACGGTATTCGAGGCCATCGGCCTGCTGTGCATCATCACCATGACGCCGCTGGCCCTGCTGCTCCGGGCAAGGCCCGCCTATGACGACCGCGCCAGCCCGGCCACCGGCGGGGCGGGCAAGGGCCTGCTGGCGAGGCCGCCCTTCCTGTTTCCCATGCTGGTGTTTGCGGGCTTGTGCTGCTGTGTCGCCATGTCGATGCCACAGGTTCATATCGTCGCCTATTGTGCTGACCTGGGCTATGGCCCGGCGCGGGGCGCTGAAATGCTCTCCCTCATGCTGGGCTTCGGCGTCGTTTCACGGCTTGCCTCCGGCCTGATCGCCGACCGCATCGGCGGCGTCGGCACGCTCATCATCGGCTCGGTGCTGCAATGCCTGGCCCTGCTGTTCTATATTCCCTTCAACGGACTTGCCTCGCTCTATCTGGTGTCGGCCTTCTTCGGATTGGCGCAGGGCGGCATCGTGCCGAGCTATGCGCTGATCATCCGCGATTATTTCCCTGCCCGCGAAGCCGGAAGCCGCATCAGCATGGTGCTGACGGCGACCGTTCTCGGCATGGCGCTGGGCGGCTGGATGTCCGGCAAGATCTATGATCTCACAGGGTCCTATGAAGCCGCCTTCGTGAACGGCATTGTCTTCAACCTCATCAACATGAGCATTGCCGCCTGGCTGCTGATGATCCGCCGGGCGCCGCAGCCCGCCTGATCGCATCTGCGATATTGCATTGCACAAGATCGGCCGGTGTGGTTGAATTGCCATGGGCCGCCGCCCGCTAGCCGACCTTCCTGCAACCAATGTCCGGAGTTTCGTGTGATGGCGGCTGTATCCGCAAAACTGGTCTATCGCTTTGGTGGTGGCTCTGCCGAAGGCGAAGCGTCGATGAAGGCGCTGCTGGGCGGCAAGGGCGCCAATCTGGCCGAGATGGCCAATCTGGGCCTGCCGGTTCCGCCGGGCTTCACCATCACCACCGATGTCTGCACGGGCTTCTACCGCAACAACCGCTGCTATCCCGATGGTTTGCGCGCCGATGTCGATTCGGCGCTGGCCGAAGTGGGCCGCATCGCCGGGGCGGTGTTTGGCGACGCGAAGCGCCCGCTGCTTGTCTCTGTGCGTTCGGGTGCCCGCGCCTCCATGCCCGGCATGATGGACACAGTGCTGAACCTCGGCCTCAACGACCAGACGGTGGAAGGCCTGGCGGCGCGTTCCGGCGACCGGCGCTTCGCCTATGACAGCTACCGCCGCTTCATCGGCATGTATTCCGATGTGGTGCTGGGGGTGGACCATGCGGAGTTCGAGGACATTCTCGGCGGCTTCAAGGATGAAAAGGGCTATTCGCTCGACACGGAAGTTTTGGCGGAGGAATGGCTGGGCCTGATCCAGCGCTACAAGGCGCTGGTGGAACAGGAAACGGATAAGCCATTCCCGCAGGATGTGAATGAACAGCTCTGGGGTGCCATTGGCGCCGTGTTCCAGTCCTGGATGTCTGCCCGCGCCATCACCTATCGCAAGCTCAACGCCATCCCCGAGGAATGGGGCACGGCGGTGAATGTGCAGGCCATGGTGTTCGGCAATATGGGCGAGACATCGGCCACTGGCGTTGCCTTCACCCGCAACCCGTCGACAGGCGAGAAAAGGCTTTACGGCGAGTTCCTGGTGAATGCGCAGGGCGAGGACGTGGTGGCGGGCATCCGCACGCCGCAGAACATCACCGAGGAAGCGCGCATCGACGCGGGCTCCGAAGCGCCATCGCTCGAAGCCCTGATGCCGGAGACTTTCACGGAACTGGCGGCGACCTTCGCCACGCTGGAGCGCCATTACCGCGACATGCAGGATCTGGAATTCACCATCCAGGAGGGAAAGCTCTGGATGCTGCAGGCGCGGAGCGGCAAGCGCACCACGCAAGCCGCCCTCAGGATCGCCGTGGACATGGCGCAGGAAGGGCTGATCACCCGCGACGAGGCAGTGATGCGCATTGATCCCGCAGCGCTCGACCAGCTGCTGCATCCGACGCTTGATCCAAAGGCGAAGCGCGAGGTGCTGGCGACGGGACTTCCGGCCTCACCCGGTGCGGCATCGGGCGAGATCGTGTTTGATGCCGGAGAAGCCGAGCGGCTGAAGGCGCTGAACCGCCGCGTGATCCTGGTGCGCATTGAAACCAGCCCCGAGGATATTCACGGCATGCACGCGGCGGAGGGCATTCTCACCACAAGAGGCGGCATGACCTCTCACGCCGCCGTGGTGGCGCGCGGCATGGGCAAGCCCTGCGTTTCGGGCGCGGGCCAGGTGCGGGTGGATTATCAGGCCGGCACCCTCATCGCCCTGGGCGTGACGCTGAAGAAGGGCGACATCCTCACCATTGATGGTTCGACCGGCCAGGTGATGAAGGGCGAAGTGGCCACCATCAAGCCTGAACTCTCCGGCGATTTCGCCACTCTCATGGGCTGGGCCGACACGGCACGGCGCATGAAGGTCAGGGCCAATGCCGAAACCCCGCTCGATGCCCGCACCGCGCGCGACTTCGGCGCAGAAGGCATCGGCCTCTGCCGCACCGAGCATATGTTCTTCGAGGTGGACCGCATCCGGGCGGTGCGCGAAATGATCCTCGCCAGCAAGGAGGAGGGGCGGCGTGCAGCGCTCGCCAAGATCCTGCCGATGCAGCGCAAGGATTTCATCGCGCTGTTTGACATCATGGCGGGGCTTCCCGTTACCATTCGCCTCCTCGATCCGCCGCTGCATGAATTCCTGCCGCAGGCCGATCACGAAATTGAAGAGGTGGCGGACGAGATGAACGCCGATCTCGAAACGCTGCGGGCGCGGGTGGCGGAACTCCACGAGTTCAATCCCATGCTTGGCCATCGCGGCGTGCGCCTCGCCATCACTTATCCAGAGATTGCCGAGATGCAGGCGCGCGCCATTTTCGAGGCGGCAACCGACGTGGCGAAGCGCACCGGCAAGGCGCCGATCCCGGAAGTGATGGTGCCGCTGGTGGCGGCCAAATCCGAGCTCGACATGATCAAGCAGCGCATCACCGCAACGGCGGCTGCCGTGGCGAAGGAGACGGGCGTCACCATCGAATATCTGGTGGGAACGATGATCGAACTGCCGCGCGCCGCGCTCCGCGCCGGCGAGATTGCCGAAAGTGCCGAGTTCTTTTCCTTCGGCACCAACGACCTGACGCAGACGACCTTCGGCATCAGCCGTGACGATGCGGCCCGCTTCATCGGCGAATATACGGCGAAGGGCATTTTCAAGACCGATCCCTTCATCACCCTTGATACCGAAGGCGTGGGCGAACTGGTGCGCATGGCGGCGGAGCGGGGAAAAGCGGTGCGGCCAGCCATCAAGCTCGGCATTTGCGGCGAACATGGCGGCGATCCGGCATCAATCTTTTTCTGCGAAACCACAGGGCTCGATTATGTCTCCTGTTCGCCCTTCCGCGTGCCCATTGCCCGGCTTGCAGCAGCGCAGGCAACCATCGGGAATCGTTTGAATTTTAGCGATTAACCAGAAGTCAAGTGAACAATGACTCGCGGGCAAAAAAAGGCCAAAACCGGGCCGCTTTGGGTTGCTGGCATGGTTAACCTATGCTAAACGCCTGTGTCATAGACTACCGCGATCTTAACAGTGCCGTAACAATCACGGCCCACGGTCAGTTGAGGGGAAGTGAAGAAAGCAGGGCGAGTTCATAGGCCGCAACGGCCGCCCCAGTATGATGCGTACGACGTCCGCAAGGATCGTGGGATCATCCGGGAATATGGCCCCGTTGTATTCGGCGGCCTCATGCTGGTTATCGCATTTGCGTTTGCTGGCCATTACATGGGCCAGAGCGCCGTGGCGCATAATGCTTACACGGAAGCGCAGCTTGACACGATTTCCGCTCCCGCCTCCTCGATTGTCACCAAGGGATCGCTTCTTCCCGATGGCAAGACCTTCGATCTCGTGAACCTTGATGTGCTGCGCAAGCAGGCCGTTGCCGAGGATGGCAAGGGCGACATGCAGATGACGGTGGCGGCCGCCGAACCGCCGCCCGCCATCGAACCCCCGGTGCAGAAGGTCAACATCGTTCCCGCCTCGATTGATCTCAACGAGCAGTCGGGCAAGATCATCATCAAGCGCAATCTGTCGCCCTCCACGGCCAAGATCGAGCAGTCCTTCAAGCTGAAGCGCGCCGACCGCGACAACAAGGTCAAATCCGACCGCGTGAAGGTCGTGGCGCAGCGCAATGTGCAGCTTGCCGAGGAAAACTGCCTCGCCCGCGCGGTTTATTTTGAAGCGCGGTCCGAAACCGATTTGGGCCAGCTTGCGGTGGCCAAGGTCATCCTCAACCGCGTGAAGGACCCGGCCTATCCGAAATCGATCTGCGGTGTGGTCTATCAGGGCTCCGGCTCACGCAACACCTGCCAGTTCTCTTTCGCCTGCGACGGCCTTCCCGATGATGTGAAGCAGCCGGGCGCCTGGGCCCATGCGAAGATGATCGCCGAGAAAGCCATTGCCGGGGATCAGTCCGTCGCGGCAATCGGCAATGCCACCAATTATCACGCCGATTATGTGACGCCGCGCTGGGCGCGGAACATGAAGCGGCTCATAAAAATCGGCCATCATATTTTCTACGCCGATACGTGACGGCGCTGCAGTTCTGATCCGACAAAGGCGCCGCTCTGGCGCCTTTTTCATGTGTGTGTCTTTGTTCTAAACTCGCCCTGCATCACGGGAGATATTCATGGCCTGGAAAGAAAACGCCGGAACCGCCTGGACCTGGTACGAAGGCAAGTGGCACAGCGGCAATCCCATGATCATGGGGCCGATGACCCACGCGCCGTGGCTGGGCTCCTGTGTGTTTGACGGCGGCAGAGCCTTTGAAGGCGTGGCCCCTGATCTCGACCTTCATTGCCGGCGCATCGTAAAATCCGCCGAAAGCTTTGGTTTGAAGATCGTCAAATCGGCGGGCGAGATCGAGGAACTGACGCGCGAGGGCATCGCAAAATTTCCCAAGGGAGCGGAGCTTTATTTGAGACCGATGTTCTGGGCCGCCGACGGCTTCGTGGACGTCGACCCTGAATCGACGCAGTTTTCCGTGTCCGTTTACGATTCTCCACTTCCGAAGCCCAAGGGCTTTTCGGTCACCGCTTCGCCATTCCGCAGGCCGTCCTTCGAATACGCGCCGACCGATGCCAAGGCGGCCTGCCATTACCCCAATTCGGCCCGCGCCATGCGCGACGCGAAGGCGAGGGGGTTCGACAATGCGGTGATGCTCGATCCTCTGGGCAATGTCGCCGAACTCGCCACCGCCAATATCTGGCTGGTGAAAGAGGGCGTGGCGCGGACGCCGGTTCCCAATGGCACCTTTCTGAATGGCATCACGCGCCAGCGGGTGATTGCATTGCTTCGCAAGGCAGGCGTATCGGTGGAAGAACGCAGCCTGCGCTGGGAGGATTTCCTGGCCGCCGATGAGGTGTTCTCGACCGGCAATTACGGCAAGGTCGTTCCCATCACCCGCGTCGAAACGCGAAGCCTCCAGCCCGGCCCGGTGATGGCCAGGGCGCGCGAGCTTTACTGGGATTATGCCCACAGTGGGCGGTAGTTGTCAGTCACGCGGATCGAGCATGAAGGGCATGCCCTCGAAGGCGTCTGCACCACGCCCGATGGCTTCAATGGCGCGCAGCATGCGGCCCTGCCGCCCGAGCAACTGATCGGTGAGACCTACGATCAGGCGATTCGGCGTTGCGGAGGGCGACGCCTCACGCAATTGCCACGCCAGATCATCCTCGCTGGCGTTGGGCTTGAACAGGCACATCGCCGTGAAAGCGGCTGCCGTTGAGCGGCTGATCCCAGCCCAGCAATGGATGAGCATGGGCTTTTCCCGGTCCCAGGCGCGCAGGAAATCCACCAGCCGTTCGGCATCGGCGGCGCGGGGCGCGGTTAACCCATCCGCAGACTGAACAATATCGTGGAACGTGAGCTTGAGGTGCTTCTCCGGCATGATGCCGGAAAAGCTGCGGTGTGGCGTATCCGGCCCCAGCAGGCTCACCACATGCGAGGCGCGGTGCTGATCGACAAGCGGCTGCGCCTTGTTCAAAGGGCATACAATGATCATGCGGAAAGCCGTGTGAAGAGTTTGAGATAGGACGCCTCGGCATCATTCGGGGATTGCGGTTTGAGCTTGTGAAATTTCTGTGATCCCGCGCCGTCCAGCCCCTTTGGACGCCCAAAGAATTTCTCCGCTTCCCCCAATGCAAACCCTGCAAGCTGCGTCGCTTCCAGAAACGCCGCCATGCGGTCGGCGCGCTTGATCGCCGCTTCAAGTTCCGCGCCGCATGTGGGGGGAAGGCCGAAACGGATATGGATGGCCGCCATCAGCCGGTGTTCAAAGGATTTGTAATCAAGGCCGAGAGCCGCCTTGAAGGGCGAGATCATGTCGCCGATCACATATTCCGGTGCATCATGCAGCAACGCTGCAAGGCGCTGGGGTTTCCCGAGGGTAGGCTCGATATGCCCCGCGATCTCCTCCACCAGCACGCAATGCTGCGCCACGGAGAAGGCGTGGTCACCCTGGGTCTGGCCGTTCCAGCGCGCCACGCGGGCAAGACCGTGGGCAATGTCCTCGATCTCGATATCGAGCGGCGAAGGATCGAGCAGATCAAGCCGCCGTCCCGACAGCATGCGCTGCCAGGCGCGCGGCGGCTCATGCCTTGTGCGCGCCATGGCCAACCCTGGAATAACAATAGCAATCGACGAGATGGTCGTTCACCAGCCCGCAGGCCTGCATGAAAGCATAAACAATGGTGGGGCCGACGAAACGAAACCCACGCTTCTGCAAGTCCTTGGAAATCTTCTCGGCAAGTTCAGTCTTGGCGGGAATATCGCCAGAGCCTTTGCGGCTGTTCACCAGAGGCTTGCCGTCCAGATAGCCCCAGAGATAGGCCGAGAAATCCGGAATCGCGAGATAGGCCCTGGCATTGCTGACGCTCGCCTCGATCTTGAGGCGGTTGCGCACGATGCCGGGGTCATTCATCAGCCTTTCGAGTTTTTGGGGCGTATAGCGCGCCATCTTTTCCGGATCGAAACCATCGAAGGCGGCGCGGAAATTGTCGCGCTTGCGCAGGATGGTAATCCACGACAGACCTGCCTGAAATCCGTCGAGCAGCAGCTTCTCAAACAGTGCCCGCGAGTCATATTCTGGAACGCCCCACTCCGTGTCGTGATAGGCGACATAAACGGGATCAGTGCCGCACCATGTGCAGCGGTGAAGGCCGTCTTCGTGTTTGATCGCACCCATTTCTAAACCTCTGCTTTCGGCACCGCATAGCGGCTCCACGGCTGCTGGAACACCGTCACGCCAACACCACCCGCCATGAGAGGTTCTGTCGAGTCCTCCAGCCTGTCCAGCCGGATTAGAGCCAATCCCCATCTGCCGCCAGATGATGACAGCAGCGTCCCCACAAGCGCCGCGCCTGAGCGGATTTCCGTGCCCTTGGGAAGCGAAGCAGGCGGATCAAAGGTCACATGCAGCATGCGGCTCTTTGCGAGTCCGCGGTGTTCGGTGCGGGCCACCACTTCCTGGCCGACATAGCAGCCTTTTTTGAAACTCACCGCACCCAGCTGGTCGAGATTGGCCTCATGTGGAAAGAACTGGCCTGATCCGAGGTCGGCGTCGCTGTCGGCAAGGCCGGAGAGAATGCGCTCTGAGTTCGTATCCTTCCGCTTCGGAAACACCTTCCGGAGACGAAAAAAAACGCCATCCCATCACGTCATACCGGGGGTCTACATAGTGCAATGGCGCCTTTGGCTCTTCGGGTGACACGCCGACGGCCAGATCATCAACTGCCGCAATGGTCGCAGCGGCCCTGAGCTTGTAGAAGGTCAGGCGCTTGATCAAATCATCCCGCTGTGACCGCGCACAATCAATGAGAAATTCGCCACCCGCGTCATAGACGAACATATCGAACAGGATTTTGCCCTGCGGCGAGAGCAGGGCGGCATAGGTCGCTTGGCTTTCTTTCAGCTGTTCGATGTCGGCGGTCAGCAGATTGTGAAGGAAATGCCGCGCCTCGGTGCCGCCTACCCGCACCACCGCGCGGCCCGGCAGAAGGCCCGGCGTAAACCGCTGAAAAACCATCTCTGTTGCGTCTGCCATCATCCACATTTACGAAAGACCCGTGACCCTGACAAGGAAGGCCCATGGCGCTCAATCCCGACATTATTCTCAAAGGCGGCACCGTCGTGAATCACGACGGGGTAGGCCTGCGCGATGTGGCCATCCAGAACGGCAGGATCGCCGGGCTGGGGCATTTTCCCGCGTCCTCCGGCGGAGAGGTGATTGACTGCACCGGGCTTCACATCCTGCCGGGCGTGGTGGACAGCCAGGTACATCTCAGGGAGCCCGGAGCCGAACACAAGGAAGACCTTGAAACGGGCGGGCGCGCTGCCGCCATGGGTGGCGTCACGGCGGTGTTTGAAATGCCCAACACCAATCCCCTGACCGTGACCGAAGAGGCGCTGGCCGACAAGATCCACCGCGCTACCAACCGCATGTATTGTGATTTCGCCTTCTGGTTTGGCGGCACACGCGACAACGCCGCGCAACTGGATGAGTTCGAGCGCCTGCCCGGCTGTGCCGGCATCAAGGTGTTCATGGGGTCGTCCACCGGGTCTCTGCTGGTGGAGGATGACGGTGGCGTGGCGCAAATCCTCGCCAACATCCGGCGGCGCGCAGCCTTCCACAGCGAAGACGAATACCGCCTGAACCAGCGGAAAGGCGAGCGCCGCGAGGGCGATCCCTCGAGCCACCCCGTCTGGCGTGACGCCGAGGCGGCTCGGCTTTGCACGGAGCGGCTGCTGCGGCTGGCGCGTGAAGCGGGCAAGCGCATTCACGTGCTGCATATCTCAACCGCCGATGAAATGCCGCTGCTGGCCGCCAACAAGGACATCGCGACGGTGGAGGTGACGCCGCATCACCTGACGCTTTCGGCCGATGATTATCCCCGCCTTGGCACGCTGCTGCAGATGAATCCGCCGGTGCGCGACAGGAGCCACCGCGAAGGCGTGTGGGCGGGCTTACAGTCCGGCATCGTCGATGTGCTCGGATCGGACCATGCGCCGCATACGCTTGAGGAGAAACAGAAGCCCTATCCTCATTCGCCCTCCGGCATGCCGGGCGTGCAAACGCTGGTGCCTGTTATGCTGGACTGGGTGAACAGGGGGCACCTGAGCCTTGAACGTTTCGTCGATCTCACATCGCACGGACCATCGCGCATCTTCGGCATGGCCCGCAAGGGCCGCATCGCTGAAGGCTATGATGCTGACCTGACCATCGTTGATCTGAAAGCCCGGCGCACCATCACCAATGAATGGATCGAAAGCCGGTGCAAATGGACGCCCTATGACGGCATGGAGGTGACGGGCTGGCCCGTCGGCACCTTCGTGCGCGGCCGCCGCGTGATGTGGGATGGCCAGCTTATCGGCTCGGCCGCCGGCCAGCCCGTTCAATTCATTGAAACCCTGAAAGGTGCCGCATGACATTTCGCGCGCTTGTCGTCAGCAAGACTGAAACCGGGCAACAAGCCGGGATCACCGATTTCGACGAGGCAAACCTGATGGAAGGAGATGTCACCGTCGCGGTGTCGCATTCCTCCGTCAATTACAAGGACGGGCTGGCGGTAACCGGCAAAGGCCCTATCATCCGAAAATTCCCGCTGATCCCCGGCATTGATTTTGCGGGAACCGTAACGGCCTCCACCCATCCCCGCTGGAAGGCTGGCGACAAGGTGGTGCTGAACGGCTGGGGTGTGGGCGAGCAGCATCACGGCGGCTTTGCCGAAGTAGCCCGCGTGCCGGGAGACTGGCTGGTGCCGGTGCCTGAGGGATGGACGCCCGCCGAGACCATGGCCGTGGGGGTGGCTGGCTATACCGCGATGCTGTGCGTGATGGCGCTGGAAGAGCAGGGCGTGAAGCCCGGTGACGGAGATATTCTGGTGACGGGCGCGGCGGGCGGTGTCGGCACCACGGCCATCGCCATTTTGTCGAAGCTCGGGTTTCGCGTGATCGGATCGACAGGCCGTTCCTCGGAAGAGGGTTTTTTGAAAGCGCTGGGCGCTGCGGGCATCGTGGATCGCAATGAGTTCAACACAGTTGTGAAACCGCTGGCGAAAGCGCGTTGGGCCGGGGCGGTGGATAGCGTGGGTTCCACCACGCTTGCAAATGTGCTCTCGCAGATAAATCCGGAAGGTGCAGTCGCCGCCTGTGGGTTGGCGCAAGGCATGGACCTGCCTACCAGTGTGGCGCCCTTCATCCTGCGGGGCGTGCGGCTGATCGGCATCAACTCGGTGACGACTCCCATGCCGCGCCGTCTCGCTGCCTGGAGCCGCATTGCGCGCGATCTTGACCGCACCCGGCTAGCGGCGCTGACGGCGCATGTGAAGCTTGATGATGTGCCGCGCATTGCCGAAGAGATCGTGGCGGGGAAGGTGCGTGGCCGGGTGGTTGTGGATATCCGCTGACGTGCCTGATCTCAATCTCATCGTCGGCAGCGTCGCCATCGGCATCGCCATCGCGGCGCCGCTTGGGCCTGTCAATATTCTGGTCATCCGTGCGGCGCTGAAGGCGGGCTTTGCCGGCGGGCTGGCGGCGGGATTGGGCTCGCTTCTGGCCGATTCCTTTTTTGCGGCGATTGCCGCCTACGGGCTGCGGTCCATCGAAATGTTCATTGCCGATCATGCCACATGGCTGAACATCGCGGGCGGCTGCCTGCTGGCCTTCATCGGCATCCGCATGGCGCGCTCATCGGTGTCGGCCATCGTGCTCACGTCGGACCCCGAGCCGGTGACAAAGATGTTCCTGCTGCACAAGGCCGCGACGACCTTTGCCACCACCATCACCAATCCCGGCGCGCTGATCGGCGTGTTCGCTCTATTTGGCTCGATGGCCAATGTGCTGAAGCTCGATTCAGCGCCTTACCGGCCGGGCATTTCCGTGCTGTGTTTTTTACTGGGCGGATTGCTATGGTGGATGTTTCTCAGCGCCGTGGTGAAAGTGCTGCGCCACCGTCTCTCTCTGGGCGTGCTGAACCGGATCAACCGCTGGACGGGAATACTGATCGCGGGCTTCGGCTTTGCGTTGCTGTCGCGCGCCTTCGGCTGATTATTGCTGGGTCTTGCTGAGAGTGAATTCGCCGGCGCGGATACGTTCCGGCAGGCGCTCGCACATGACAGCCACGGGTTCTTCGCCATAGCTCGAAATCATGTCCGAGAGAGCGGCGAAAATGGCGGCCGTCGCCACGCAATCGGGATCAATGCCGTCATAGACGGCCTCTTCCCACGCCTCGAGAATGTAACGGAGCGCCAGATGCTTGGCCTCGTTTGGCGGCCGCGCCGTCTCTGTCTTTTCAGGAAGTTTGAACATGTCACCCGGCTGAATTGCGTCCCACGCCAGCGAATCTGTCGTAAATCCATGGCGCCCGGATGGCACCTTAGCAACTGCACGGGGGCAGGCGAACGGTTCCTTAAGCGAAGGTTAACGCGCCCGGAAGAGTTTGAGCTAAAATCTTAACAGTTCCCGGGAACGTGAAATCGCCGCCCGCACATTGGGGGCAAACGGCATCCCGCCAAAGTCCGCAGGCAATACCCATCTTGCTGCTGCCGCATCGCTTTGCGCTTTCGCCTCGCCGGAACGCCAGAACCCGGCGTAGCAGGCGATGACATAGTGCATGGTGACGATGCCCGATGGATCGCGGCGGATGATGTCATAAAGGCCTGCAAGCTGTTGCAGATCGGCGCTGACGCCCGTTTCCTCGGCTAGTTCCCGGCTCGCGGCCTCCAGTGTCGTTTCTCCAGCCTCGACATGGCCTCCGGGCAGGCTCCACGCGTCGCTAAGCGGCGGCTTGGTGCGCTGGATCAATAGCACCTGGCCTTCGCGCCAGACACAGGCAGAAGCTCCAAGGCGAGGCATTTGTGGTGGAGGTTTCATCGGCTAAGGTAAACTCATGTGCGGGCTTTATAGCTTCAGGGCCAATGCGGAAGAAGCGCGAAACCTGTTCGGCTATGTGGACGAGCCGGATTTCCCGCCGCGCAGCCATGTGGCGCCCGGAAGCCCAGTCGCCATCGTGCGGATGGAGCAGGGGCAGCGGTGCTTCGCGCTGGTGCGCTGGGGGTTCATTCCATCCTGGGTCAAGGAAGTGAAACCCGGCAAGCCGCTCATCAACGCGCGCGGCGAAACAGTGATGGAGAAGCCGAGTTTTCGCAACGCCATGAAACGCCGCCGCTGCCTGATCCCAGCCGACGGCTTTTACGAATGGCAAGGCGACGTGCCGGGGCGGAAAACCCAATGGTTCATCCACAGGCCGAATGATGCGCCATTTGCTTTCGCCGGCCTGTGGGAACACTGGATGGGAGCAAACGGCTCGGAAATCGAAACGGCGGTTATCCTGACCTGCGCGCCCAATGAGATGATTTCCCGGATTTATACACGCATGCCCGTGGTCATTGCGGAAAAGGACTTCGAGACATGGCTGACCGGCGATGAAGACGAAGCCCTGAAACTGATCCGCCCGGCAGCGGAAGGTTTTTTCACGATGGAGCCGGCCGAGACATCGCGGCGTGTGCCGCCGCCAAAGCCGGAAAGCGGCCAGATGAATTTGTTCTAGCCCGTGATGCGCCTCGCCATGCAGAGAACGGGATTGACCTCGTAACCCAGCTTTTCATAGAAACCGCGCACCTTTTCGTTTTCTGCCCGCACCAGAAGATTGACCTTCCAGACACCGCGCGCGCCCAGCCATTTTTCCGCCGCGCGCACGGCTTCAATGCCAAGGCCTTGGCGCTGAAGGGCGGGATCGACGGCGACGTAATAGAGCATGCCGCGATGGCCATCGTGTCCAACCATCACCGTGGCAGCGATTCGATCATCCGACATGCCAACCAGAACCGTTGAATTCGCGCCTTCCCGCGCGAAGGAAATATCCTTGTACGGATCATTCCATGGCCGGGTGAGGCCGCACGCCGTCCACAGGGCAACAACGGCCTCGACGTACTGATCTTCAATGTCGCGGAACTGCATCATTCCGGCAGAAGCTTTCCGGGATTGAGAATGCCCTTCGGGTCAAGCATACGCTTTAAGCCGCGCATCATGTGCAGTTCCACCGGTGACTTGATGAATGGCATGTATTTCCGCTTCAGCCGCCCGATACCATGTTCGGCACTGATTGAACCGCCAAGTGAGATCACCACCGCATAAACAGCATCATTGATTGCATCCCATTGCGACAGGAACGCCTGCTTCTCCATGCCGAGCGGTTGCGTGATGTTGTAGTGAATGTTCCCGTCACCCAGATGGCCGTATCCCATGATCCGCGCGTCAGGCATCATGCGCCGGATGACGGCATCTGCTTCGGTAAAGAACGCGGGAATGCGCGAAACCGGCACCGCAATATCGTGCTTGATTGAAGCGCCCTCATGCGTTTGTGATTCGGGCATGAGCTCGCGGATGGCCCAGAGTTCATTTCGTTGCGCTGCGGACTGCGCCACGGTGGCATCGCTCACCCAGCCGCGTTCCATCGCCGTTTCCAGAATACGCAGAAATGTTCCCCGCACCGGATCGGCAAGTTCGGAAAGCACATACCAGGGCGACGGCGTGGCGAGCGGATTGCGCGCGCCCATATGCTTCACCGTAATGTCCATTGCGAACTGCGGCATGATCTCGAACGCCACCACGCGATTGCCACTCAGTTCCCTTGCCAGCGACAGAAGATCGACGGCGGCCTGCGGAGATGCAATGGCGATGAAGGCGGTTTCCTGCACGCGAGGCTTCGGAAACAGTTTCATCACCGCGCCGGTGATGATGCCTAAGGTGCCTTCCGCGCCGATGAAGATGTTGCGGAGATCATATCCCGTATTGTCCTTGCGGAGATGCTTGAGCCCGTTCCACACGCGCCCATCCGCCAGCACGACTTCAAGGCCGAGGCAGAGTTCGCGCGTGTTGCCATAAGCGATGACGTTTAACCCGCCCGCATTGCTGGAGAGGTTGCCGCCGATGCGGCACGAGCCTTCTGACGCGAGGCTCAAGGGAAACAGCCGGTCTGCGGCGTCCGCCGCATCCTGCATGGATCGCAGAATGGCGCCCGCTTCCACGGTGATCGTGTTGTCGGACGCATCGACGGCGATAATGCGTGTCATGCGATCCAGCGACAGCACAACTTCCGTGTTCGTCTCATGTGGGATTTGCGCGCCGACGAGCCCCGTATTGCCACCTTGCGGCACGATGGCTGTGTTGGTTTCATGGGCGATGGCAAGGACGCGCGAGACTTCATCCGTATTCGCGGGCCGGACGACCAGCGGGGAAACGCCATGCCAGATGCCGCGCCATTCCCGCATGTAGCCATCCATCGCGGCTAAATCGCGGATGGCATACCGCTCGCCGACAACATTGGTCAGGCGGCTCAATGTATCGCTTGATGGCGGGGGTCTGTTCATGTGTCTCTCGGCGCGGCCGCGCGGGACAACCGGTCATTGATGGCGTCTCCAAGCCCATGGTGCGGGATGGGAGCAACGGCGATCCGGGCAACACCCGTGGCGTCGATATCATGAAGGAGACGGAAGAGATTGGCCGCCGCCTCCGTGAGGTCGCCTGTGGCCGAAAGTGTGAAAGGGCCATGCGCATGAAACGGCCCGAAACCCAGATAGGCTTCGCCTGCCTGCGGGGCGTCCGCGTTCAGCCGCAACTCGGCATGGGGCGCATAATGGCTGGCAAGCTGCCCGGGAGCGTGCGGACGCGCGGCGTGACCCTGCACATCGATTGGCATGCCAAGCCCGCGCTCGATATCTGCCTTTGCAATCCCGCCGGGACGCAAGAGCAGGGGCTTGCCGTCGAGAAATCCGACGACCGTCGATTCGACGCCCACCTTGCTCGGCCCCCCGTCGAGAATGACCGAGACCTTGCCGCTGAGCGTCCGGCGCACATGATCGGCGGTTGTCGGGCTGATGCGGCCGGACGGGTTGGCGCTTGGCCCGACAACCGGCTTTCCGAAGATCTTGAGGAGTGTCAGCGCCACGGGATGGCGGGGAACCCGGATGGCGATGGTGGGCAGTCCCGCCGAAGCAAGAAGCGATACCGGACATGCGGCCACGCGGGGAACCACAAGTGTCAAGGGGCCGGGCCAGAAAGCATGCGCCAGCTTTTTTGCATCTTCGGAAAAGTCCCCCAGCGCGAAGGCCGCCTCGGCGTCGGGGACATGGGAAATCAGCGGATTGAACGAGGGACGGCCCTTGGCCGCATAAACCCGCGCCACGGCGGCATCATTGGTGGCGTCTCCGCCCAGCCCGTAGACAGTCTCGGTCGGAAAGGCCACCAGTTCGCCCCGTGTAAGGGCCTCTGCCGCCTTCGGAATGTCGGTCTGGCCGTCCATGATGGGGGCGTCTATAGCAGTGCGGCACCTGCCGGGCTACACAGGCTTCATGACGACTCTGCTGCTCACCCATCCCTCTTCGCTGCATCATGTGACGCCGGACGGCCATCCCGAACGGGTGGACCGGATCCGCGCCATCAACCGGATGCTGGCCAATCCGCATTTTGATGCGCTGACCCGGCGAGAAGCACCGTTGGGCAAGGACGAAGACATTCTGCGCGCCCATAGCGCCGAGCATCTGAGGCGGGTGCGCAGCCTCTCCCCAGAAGATGGATTTGAATACCTCGATGCCGACACCGTCATGTCGCCGGGATCCCTTGACGCGGCACTTCATGCCGTGGGTGCCGCCACATCAGCCGTTGACGCGGTGATGACGGGAGATGCGGACAATGCCTTTTGCGCGTTGCGGCCGCCGGGCCATCATGCCGAACGGGGCAGGGCGATGGGCTTCTGCCTGTTCAACCAGGCGGCAATCGCGGCGGAATATGCGCGCACTATTCACGGCGTTGAGCGTGTGGCAGTTGTCGATTTCGACGTACACCACGGCAACGGAACGCAGGACATTTTCTGGTCCGCCCCCAACCTCTTCTATGGCTCAACACACCAAATGCCGCTCTATCCCGGCACGGGATCGGTGCAGGAAACAGGCGCAGGCAATATCTTCAACGCACCGCTCAGGGCTGGGGACGGCGGCGAGCAGTTCCGCGATGCCATGTCGACGGTCATTCTTCCCGCGCTGGATGTGTTTTCGCCGGAACTTGTCATTATTTCCGCAGGCTTCGATGCCCATCACCGTGACCCTTTGGGGAGCCTCAAGCTGGCGGAAGAGGATTTCGCATGGATTACCCTGCAATTGATGGAAGCGGCGGAGATCCATGCCGGAGGCCGCGTTGTTTCGATCCTTGAAGGCGGCTATGATTTGCAGGCGCTTGCATCGTCGGTGGGCATTCATCTGCAGGCGCTCATGCGCGGCAATGCCGGCATGGTGGAAGACATCGACGATGATGAAACCGAGGATGATTTCTGATGGCTGAAACCGGTGATATTCAGGCGCTGCCTTTCGAGAAGGCGCTGGCCCAGCTTGAGGAAATCGTCAACCGGCTTGAATCCGGCAAAGTCGACCTTGAGCAGTCGATTGCCATTTACGAACGCGGTGAAGCGTTGAAGAAACACTGCGAAGCCTTGCTCAAGGACGCCGAAGTGCGGATTGAAAAGATCACCCTGAAGCCTGATGGTTCGCCTTCAGGCACTGCGCCGCTGGATGTCGAATAGAATCAGGCTCGACGAACTTCTGGTGCAGCGCGGGTTCTATCCCAGCCGCTCGCGGGCCAGGGATGCAATTCTGCGTGGCACAATCCGCATCGGGGGCCTGCCCGCAACCAAGCCTGCCCAACCGGTTGGCGTGAATGCTGAGATTGAGTCCGCGGATCGGGCGCAGCACTATGTTTCGCGCGCTGCTCTGAAGCTTGAATTCGCACTCGATCGGTTTGAAATCCCGGTGAAGGGCATGAATTCCCTTGATATAGGCGCTTCAACGGGAGGCTTCACGCAGGTTCTTCTGGAACGCGGTGCTTCGCATGTCACGGCAATTGACGTTGGCCATGGCCAGTTGGCCGATATGCTGCGGGGTGATGCGCGCGTGAGTGCAATAGAAGGCCTGAATGCACGCGATCTTGGCGCGGAACAGTTGCGTGGTGCGCCGCAACTTATCGTCAGCGATGTGAGCTTCATTTCGCTTCGCCTTGCTTTGCCGCCTGCACTCGAGCTTGCGGAGCCGGGAGCCCATCTTGTGGCGCTGATCAAGCCGCAGTTTGAAGCGGGGCGGGTGAGGATCGGCAAGGGCGGCATTGTTTCGGACCCTGCTGTGCAGAAAGCGATTTGCGATGAAATTTCGGACTTTCTATCAGATCGGAAATGGCAGGTGATGGGTATTGTTCCTTCACCCATCATGGGTGGCGACGGCAATCAGGAATTTTTGATAACCGCCCGCAAAGCCTAGCCGGCCTGTCCGCGATGGCGGAGGAAATGATCGGCGAGCACGAGCGCCATCATGGCTTCGCCCACCGGCACGGCGCGAATGCCCACGCAGGGATCATGGCGACCCTTGGTGAAGATGTCGGCATCCTCGCCGCCCGCCGTAACAGTCTTCCGTGTGCTGAGGATCGAGGACGTTGGCTTCACCGCGAAGCGCACCACGATGTCCTGGCCGGATGAAATGCCGCCCAGAATGCCGCCGGCATGGTTGGAGGTGAATTCGGGTTTGCCGTTCTGCATACGAATCTCATCGGCATTCTCTTCGCCGCTGAGTTCCGCCGATGCAAAGCCGGAACCGATTTCGACGCCCTTGACCGCATTGATGCTCATCATGGCGGAGGCCAAATCCTGGTCGAGCTTGCCATAGAGCGGCGCCCCCCATCCGGCGGGAACACCGGAGGCAGTGACTTCGATGACAGCGCCGATTGAAGATCCCGCCTTGCGGATGCTGTCGAGATAGTCTTCATAAAACGCGGCGGCCTTGGCATCGGGGGTGAAGAAGGGGTTGCGATCCACCTCCGACCAATCCCAGTTCACGCGGTTGATCTTGTGCGGCCCCATCTGCACCAGCGCACCGCGGATGGTAACGCCGGGGATGACTTTTCGCGCCACGGCGCCGGCCGCTACACGCGCTACCGTTTCGCGCGCCGAGGAGCGGCCACCGCCACGATAATCGCGGATTCCATACTTTGCCTGATAGGTGAAATCGGCATGTCCGGGCCGGAATTTGTCGCGGATATCGGCATAATCCTTGGACCGCTGATCGACGTTTTCGATCATCAGCATGATCGGCGTGCCGGTGGTGCGGGGGCCATCGGTGCGTTCATCCTCGAACACGCCGGAGAGGATTTTCACCTGATCCGGTTCCTTCCGCTGGGTGGTGAAACGCGATTGGCCGGGGCGGCGCTTGTCGAGATAGGTCTGGATGTCTTCAGCGCGAAGAGAAAGTCCGGGCGGGCAGCCATCCACCACGCAGCCGAGTGCCGGCCCATGGCTTTCACCGAAGGTCGTCATGCGGAAGAGATGGCCGAAGCTGTTGTGCGACATGCGGATGTGATTAGGCCGCTGCGGCCATGGCGTCAAACCACTGGGCCTTGCCGCTCTCGATCCTGCAGTAGCGGCCCTGGATCATGGGAAGGCCGACGATCTCCGCCGGGCCAAGCCCTGTCAGCATGCCGATGAGGCAGCGCCCGATGGCGCCATGGGCAACAACGAAGGCAGGCGTGGTGAGCGTGTCATACCACGCCTTCATGCGCGAGAAGCCTTCGGCATAACTTTCGCCGCCGCGCGGCTGCCAGTCGAAGCGCGTTTCGGGATCGGCGGGATAGATGGGCGAGGCTTTCAATTCCCATACGGTTTTCCCTTCCCACACGCCGAAGCCCAGCTCTTTCACGGCGGGTTCGATGGCGAAGGTGTCGAGGTCGATATCCAGAGCTTCGGCAATGTGGCCCATGGTCTGCCGGGCCCGCAGCATGGGGCTGACGAAATGTTGAAATCCGCCTTTCAGTTCATCAACGGACACGAGCGCTTTGCCCATGGCCTTGGCCTGCGCATGGCCCATGTCGTTCAGGGGAACGTCCGTCCAGCCCTGAATCAGGCCGAGCTTGTTCCATTGCGTTTCGCCATGCCGGACGAAATAGACCGGCGGGCCGCTATTCGCCATTGCCGCCCACGGTGATGTCCGGCGCGTCCGGGTTCTTCATGCCGACGATGTGATAGCCAGCGTCCACATGCAGGATTTCGCCGGTCACGCCGCGGCCAAGGTTGGAGAGGAGATAAAAACCGGAGTCCCCCACTTCGTCCGTTGTCACGGTGCGGCGAAGCGGCGCGTTATATTCGTTCCATTTGAGAATATAGCGGAAGTCGCCGATGCCTGAAGCGGCAAGCGTCTTGATGGGGCCTGCGGATATGGCGTTCACGCGGATGTTCTTGGGGCCGAGATCGGCAGCCATATAACGCACCGAAGCCTCAAGCGCCGCCTTGGCCACGCCCATAACATTGTAGTGGGGCATCCATTTTTCCGCGCCGTAATAGGTGAGCGTCAGCAGCGATCCGCCATCCGGCATCAGCTTCTCGGCGCGCTGGGCGACCGCCGTGAAGCTGTAGCAACTGATGAACATGGTGCGGGTGAAATTGTCGGCAGTCGTGTCGACATAGCGGCCTGTAAGTTCATCCTTGTCGGAAAAGGCAATGGCGTGAACCACGAAGTCCAGCTTGCCCCATTCTTTCTCAATCGTGGCGAAGGTGGCATCGACGGAGGCCATGTCGGTGACATCGCAGGGAATAACCAGCTTCGATCCGATTTCCGCCGCCAAAGGCTCGACACGCTTCTTGAGCGCATCGCCCTGATAGGTGAAGGCAAGCTCGGCGCCGTGGGATGCGCAGGCCTTGGCGATGCCCCAGGCGATGGACCGGTTGTTTGCGACGCCCATGATGAGGCCGCGCATTCCTGCCATCAAGCCCTTGCTATCATTCATGATTTTTCCTGCCCGAAAAACGGCCAGCGGGGCCGTGACCGGCGCGTTACTTGGCACAACTCGTGTAAGAGGTCCACTGGAAAGAACGCGGCAAACCGCCAGTATGTCAGGCATGACGGCGGTTCCCGAGACGGCGGCAGCGGGATGGTCTACAAGTGGAAACAAACAAGGAGAGCCGGGATATCCGGCGAGCGACAGATGAGCCAGCCAGACTTTGCCGAAGCCCAAGAACCCTATGCTCTCTTTGCGGATTGGCTGAAGGATGCCGAAAAATCCGAACCCAATGATCCAAACGGCATGGCGCTCGCCACCGTGGATCAGGACGGCATGCCCGACGTTCGCATGGTGCTGATGAAGGGCTTTGATGGCCAAGGCTTTGTCTTTTATACGAATTATGAAAGTCAGAAGGGCCGGGAAATCCTCGGCTCCATGAAGGCGGCGCTGCTCTTTCACTGGAAAAGCCTCCGCCGCCAGGTGCGGGTGAGAGGGCTCGTTGAAAAGGTGATGGACGCGGAGGCCGACGCTTATTTCGCGTCCCGCCCGCGCGACAGCCGCATCGGCGCGTGGGCGTCGCAGCAGTCGCGCCCGCTGGAAAGCCGCTTCGCGCTGGAAAAAGCGGTGGCGAAATACGCCGCCAAATACGCCGTGGGCGAGGTGCCGCGCCCGGCCTACTGGTCGGGTTTCCGCATCAAGCCGCTTTATTTCGAGTTCTGGCACGACCGCCCCTTCCGCCTGCATGACCGCGTGGTGTTCAGCCGCAAGGCCCCGGATGGCGAATGGGCCAAGACCCGTCTATATCCGTAAGCATGACCCAGACTTCGGATACGGAACGCAAGACCCTCATTCTCACCGGCGCATCGCGTGGCATCGGCCATGCCACGGTGAAGCGCTTTTCGACCGCCGGGTGGCGCGTCATCACCTGCTCGCGCCAGCCCTTTCCCGAGGATTGCCCGTGGGATGCGGGGCCTGAGGATCACATCGTCGTCGATCTGGCCTCCTCCACCGATACCCATGCCGCGATTGCCGCCATGAAGGACAAGCTGAAGGCGCAAGGGTCCAAGCTGCATGCGCTGGTGAACAATGCCGCCATCAGCCCCAAGAAGCCCGGCGGCGGCAGGCTCAACACGCTGGAGACCAGCGAGGATGACTGGAAGACGGTGTTCCAGATCAATTTCTTCGCGCCCATCATGCTGGCGCGCGGATTGATGGATGAGCTTGTGGCGGCCAAGGGTGCGGTTGTGAACGTCACCTCCATTGCCGGTTCGCGCATGCATCCCTTCGCGGGCGCCGCCTATTCCACATCCAAGGCGGCGCTCGCCGCGTTGACGCGCGAGATGGCGGGCGATTTCGGGCCGCATGGCGTGCGCGTGAACGCCATTTCGCCCGGTGAAATCGAAACCTCCATTCTCTCGCCAGGCACGGAGAAGCTGGTGGCGCAGATTCCGCAGCGGCGGCTGGGGCAGCCGGAAGAAGTGGCCCGCGCCATCTATTTTCTGTGTACGGACGGTTCGTCCTATGTGAATGGCGCCGAGCTTCATATCAATGGCGGCCAGCATGTCTAACCGCGCGTTGAGGCCTGAGACGATTGCCGCCCATGCGCTGCGCGCCGTCGATCCGGCGACGGGCGCGGTGGTGCCGCCGATCTATACCTCGACCACCTATGCGCGCGATGAGGCCTACAAGCCGAAGCTGAAGGAAAACTACGTCCGCAACGGCAACCCGACGCTGTGGCAGGCGGAAGAGGCGATTGCCGCGCTCGAGCAGGGCGTGGAGGCGCAGCTCTTCGCCTCCGGCATGGCGGCGATCACCACGCTGACGGAGACCATTCCGCAGGGCGCCCATGTGGTGGCGCCGGACGTGATGTATTACGGCACGCGCGACTGGCTGAAACGGCTGGAACGGCTCGGCCGCATCTCGCTCACGCTCTTCGATTCGAATGACCGGGACGCATTGGCCCGGGCGTTGCGAAAGAGCGAGACCGATCTGGTGTGGATCGAAACGCCGCTCAACCCGACCTGGGATGTGATCGACATTGCCGCCGCCGCTGAGGCCGCCCACGCGGCGGGCGCCATCCTCGCGGTGGATGCCACGGCAACGGCCGCCGTTACGACGCGGCCGCTCACGCTGGGCGCCGATATCGTTTTCCATTCCGCCACCAAATATCTGAACGGCCATTCCGACGTGCTGGCGGGTGTACTCGTCACACGCGACGCGACCGCGCGCTGGAACGAGGTGAAGACGCTCCGCACCAAGATCGGAGCGCCGCTGCCGCCGCTTGAATGCTTTCTGTTGATGCGCGGGCTGCGCACGCTGTTCGTGCGCTACCGGCAGGCTTCGTCCAATGCGCTCGCCATCGCCCGGCATTTCGAGCATCACCCGAAGGTGGAGTGCGTGCTCTATCCGGGCCTCGCATCGCATCCCGCGCATGATGTGGCGGCGGGGCAGATGACCGATGGCTTTGGCGGCATGCTGTCGATCCTTGTCAAAGGCGGTTTTGCCGAGGCTCAGAAACTCTGCGTGAGCCTCAAGGTGGTGGTGCCCGCCACATCGCTGGGTGGGATTGAAAGTCTGGCGGAACACCGGAAAGCCGTAGAGGGGCCCACGAGTCCTGTGCCCGGCAATCTCGTGCGCTTCTCCATCGGCATCGAACATCCCGATGACCTGATGGCGGACATTGCGCAGGCCTTGGCGGCGATCTGACGCCACCCCATATGGGGACCTCTGGAGGCTCCCATGCTTATTGATCAGTTGGGTGCTGCCTCTGCAGCACCGGCAAATGAACACTCTGATGACGCCCTGCACGACGCCTATTCGGCGGCGGTGATGGGTGCTGTCGAACGCGCAGGCCCAGCCGTTGTCCACATCGGGGTGAAGAAGAACGGCCAGCTGGCAGGCGTCGGATCCGGCCTTGTCGTGGCGTCGGACGGGCTCATTCTGACCAATAGCCATGTCGTTCATGGCGCAAATGCCATCGAGGCCAGCATGGCGGATGGCCAGCGTTCGGCGGCGCGGCTGGTGGGCGAAGACCCGCACAGCGACATTGCCGTGCTGAGAACCGATGCGCCGCTGGCCGCACCATCTCTCTCTTTCTTCGATACGAAGGCGATCCGGGTGGGCCAGTTGGCGATTGCGCTGGGCAATCCGCTGGGCTTTGAGCAAACGGTGACGGCAGGCGTCGTCAGCGCGGTAGGCCGCTCGATGCGCGCCTATACAGGGCGGCTGATCGATGACGTGATCCAGACCGACGCCGCCTTGAATCCCGGCAATTCCGGTGGGCCGCTGGTCAATGCCAAGGGCCAGGTGATCGGCATCAACACGGCGGTGATCCGCGGTGCGCAGGGCATCTGTTTCTCGGTGGCGGCGAACACCGCGTTGCTGGTGCTTACCGAAGTTCTGCAGCATGGCCGCATGCGGCGCGCCACGCTGGGCATTGAAGGGGCAACGACGATCATTCCCCGCCATGTGCAGCGTTTCGCCGGCCTCGAACAGGCGGCGGGTGTGCGGGTGATGAAGGTGACCGAGGGCGGCCCCGCCGAAGGGGCAGAGATCATGAGCGGCGATCTGATCGTGGCACTGGATGGCGAGGCTGTTCTGGGCATCGACGATTTGCTGCGGCTGCTGAACCACGAGCGGGTGAGCCGTGATGTCAAAGTCTCGCTGTTGCGCAAGGGCGAGCGCCGCGACCGTTTCGTGACACCGGTCGAGCGCCGCTGATTTCATACCGCTTTGGCGTGCCGATTGGGTGCGGGCTGGAAATGCTGGTCGAAAACCAAGGCGACGTTCCTGATGAACAGCCGGTGTTCATGCGGCACCGAGATGCGCGTTCCTTCGATGCGGGCGATGCCGGCAGAGACGGCCTCGGCCAGTTTCTCCGGCATGTCCGCGAATGTATCGGCGGCAAAGCCGTGCTTCACCGCGAGGGCTGCGGGATCGACTGTGAAATCGCACATCAGGCGCTCGATGATCCGGGCCCGCAAACGGTCTTCGGCGGTGAGTTCGAGGCCGCGCGTCACCGGATTTTCGCCAGCCTCGATGCGCTCCGACCAGTTGAGCGTATCACGCGCTGCCTGCAGGAAGCCTTGCGGTGTTTCTCCAATTGCGGAAGCGCCAAAGGACAGCAGCGCATCGGAGACATCGGTGGTGTAGCCCTGGAAATTGCGGCGCAGCGTGCGGTTGGCGGCCGCCGTGGCGAGCGGATCGCCGGGCAGCGCAAAATGGTCAAGCCCGATGGCGAGATAGCCCGCCGCGCGAAGCTCAGCCTCGATGACCCGCGCCTGATGGTAACGCTCGCTGACGCCGGGAAGATCGGCATCACTGATCATCTTCTGGTGTTTCTTGAACCACGGCACATGCGCATAGCCGAAAACGGAAAGGCGCTCGGGCTGAAGTTCGGCGGCCTGCCAGGCGGTCTTGGCGACGCTTTCCTGCGTCTGGCCGGGGAGGCCATACATCAGGTCGAAATTTACCGAAGAGAACCCGGCGCGGCGCAGGAACTCCGTGGCGTGGGCGACGAGGCCATAGGGCTGGAGCCGGTTGATCTTCATCTGCACCGGCGTGGCGAAATCCTGAACGCCGAAGCTGATGCGCGTGAAGCCGAACTGCGCCAGCGTCGAGGCGCGCTCGGGCGTCAAGGTGCGGGGATCGGATTCGAGCGCTACCTCGGCATCTGCGGTGAGGCCGAAGCCCTTGTCGATGGCAGCGAGAACGCGGCCGATGTCGCGGTCCGCGAGATAGGTGGGGGTGCCGCCGCCGAAGTGAAGATGCTGAACCCGGCCCTTTTTGCCGCCCACCAGCGAGGCGGTGCGGGTGATGTCGCGGATCAGCAGGTCGACATAGCGGCTGGCCCGCTCATAGCTGTTGGGCACCGAAGTGTGGCAGCCGCAATACCAGCAAAGCTGCTGGCAGAAGGGAATGTGGACATAGACCGAGAGCGAGGCCTCCGGGCTGATCGAGGCCAGCCATTTGTCGGCAAGCACCGGCGGAAAATCGCCCGCGAACTGCACGGCGGTGGGGTAGCTCGTATAGCGCGGCACATCGCGGAGGGCGAAGGGAAGGAGTTTCTTGTCCATGGCCGGTGACCATGGGCTTTCGCCCGGATGCCCGCCTTGACCCTGATCAATCCCGCTCACTCAAATACCCTAGCGATGCGGGCAAGGATAAGGCTTGCGATTTCCGCAGGCGAGGCGCTGCCCGCATCGCAGGTGAGATCATATCTCATGTTGCAGTGAACACGTTCAAACTGCCAGCGCGCAAGACCTATGTCGCGGTCGCCGCGGTTTCGTTCGCGTGCTTCAATGACGTTCAATGGCGCCACCACGCCAACCCAAAGAACATCGAGGCCTTCCCATGCTGAACGGTAAGCACTCGCGTCGTTTTCAATCAGAACATCGTCAACAATAACGTTGTTGCCGCAGCGTACGAGTGCTGCCACCGCGCCCGGCATTGCACTTAGCACCCGTTCGACCACAGGGCCGCTGCGGATTTCCACTTCGGCGGGCGTCCTGTTCAAATGAACAAAGCGCAAGCCGTCATCGTGGTCCATGTAGCGGCTCGGCAGCATCTCAAGGAAACTGTCCATCTGGACGTGCAGCCAGATGTCCTCACTCTGTTCCTGAATCGCCCGCGCGATTGAAGATTTACCAACGCTGCCGACGCCATTGAGGTGAACAATGCGCCCGGCGCGCGACATTCTCAATTCAGTAAAGCCCCGTCTTGTAGTCGCCCTCGACATCAGCGTCGGCCTCTTTGGCCTCTGTCTCGTCGACGCCCGTGTCGCAGGTCTGGTCCATGATGATCCGGGCGATGGAGGGCATCTGGCTGCGGTCCTGCTTGTAGTCGTCATGCCAGAGCTTCGAGCGCTTGAGCGCCTTGGCGCAATGCATGAAGACCTCCTCGACGGTGACGAGGATACCGATTTTCGGCTGCTTGCCGCTGACGGTGCAATGTTTCAGCAGATTGGCGTCATCGGTGATGCGGGCGCGGCCATTGAGCCTGAGCGTGTCCTCGAAGCCGGGAATGAAGAACAGGCAGCCAACATTGGGATTGGCCACGATGTTCGACATGGTGTCGAGCCGGTTGTTGCCGGGCCGGTCGGGGATGAGGATGGTGCGCTCGTCGATGATGTGCACGAAGCCCGGCGGATCGCCGCGCGGGCTCAAATCGGCCTTGCCCTCCGCATCCGCCGTGGAAATGACGAGGAACGGCGACATTGAGATGAACTGCCGGGAATATTTGTCGATCCCCGGCCGCGACTTGGTGATGGCGAGGGGATGAACCTCGGCAAACCCTGAGCGGAGCTGTTCCTCGGTCTCGATCATGCGGCGCGCAAGCCTTCCTTGTTGACCTTGGCTTCGAGAATATCGAGGCCCTTTTCAACCCGGTCGAACATGTCGTGGATTTCTTCGGTGGTGATGATGAGGGGCGGGCAGAAGGCCACCGAGTCCTGAATGTTGCGGAGGATCACGCCTTCCTCCTGCATGATCGAAATCGCGGCGGCGCCCAAGCCATGCTGTGGCTTGAAACTGCGCTTCGAGGCCTTGTCGGCGACGAGTTCGATGGCGCCGATGAGGCCGACGCCGCGCGCCTCGCCCACCAGCGGATGGTTGCCCAGCTTCATGAGCCGGGACTGAAAGACCGGCGACACTTTCTTGGCGTGTTCCATGATCTTGTCGCGCTGGTAAATTTCGATGGTCTTGAGCGCCACGGCGCAGCCCACCGGATGGGCGGTATAGGTGAAGCCATGGCCGAAGGTGCCGAGCTTGCGGCTTTCGTCCAGCATCGCCTGATAGAGGTTTTCCTCGATGGTCAATGCCGACATGGGGAAGTAAGCCGATGTGATGGCCTTGGCCATGGAGATCGAAATCCGCCTTCATGTTGAAGGTGGTGGCGCCGAACCAGTTGCCGGTGCGGCCGAAGCCGCAGATGACTTCATCGGCGATGAAGCGCACGTCATACTTCTGCAGCACGGCGGCGATCTTCTCGAAATAGCCCTTGGGCGGAATGAGCACGCCGCCCGCACCCATGACAGGCTCGGCGATGAAGGCGGCGACCGTTTCGGGCCCTTCCTTGATGATCAGGTCTTCAAGATCCTGCGCCATGCGGGTGGCGAACTGGTCCTCGCTCTCGCCTTCCTGCGCGTAACGGTAGAAATGCGGGCAGGAGGTGTGGCGGATGCCGGCGATCGGCAGGTCGAAATCATTGTGCACCCACGGCAGGCCGGTGAGCGAGGCGGACGCGATGGTGACGCCGTGATAGGCGCGCATGCGGCTGATGATCTTCTTCTTCTCGGGCTTGCCCCTGGCATTGTTCATGTACCAGGTGAGCTTGATCTGCATGTCGTTGGCTTCCGAGCCTGACGTGCCGAACAGAACCTTGGAGGCCGGAACCGGTGAAATCTCCTTGAGCTTCTCGGAGAGTTCGATGACGCCGTCATGCGACTTGCCGCCGAAGGCATGGGTGAAGGAGACCTTGCGCATCGCATTGGCGGCGGCTTCGACGATTTCCTCGTTGCCGTAGCCCAGCGCCGTGCACCACAGGCCCGCCAGGCCTTCGATGTAGCGCTTGCCCTTGTCGTCATAGAGATAGATGCCGCGCCCCTCATTGAGGATCAGGGGCCCTGTCTCGCGGTGGCGGGCGAGATTCGTATAGGGATGGATGACCGTTTCGATATCGCGGACGGCCATGTTCGACAGCGGCATGTGAAAACCTCCAGGGTGCGAAAGAAACCTCTTACAGGCGGCGGGCGGGAACTTCCAGTCATGGCCGCCCGGCACGAGACGCAGGGGAAATTTGGCCAAGCGCCCGCTTTGATGGAAGCGGTACACGCGCTTCCGGAGGAGTTGTGCCCCTTGCCAGGCAAGGGACGGCGCGGGCGCTGCCCGGCGCGTGTGTGCTGGTCTTTTGAGGGACCAGCGGTGGTGCGCCTTGCAGCGCCTGCTCACCAGCAGGACTTCTTCGCGGTACCGGAGAACGCTTCGGCTCTGTCCGCCTGGGACTGCCTAGCTGCCGTGCGGCACGAGGATCATTGTTTTCCCGGGGTTATCCGGCCGCCCCCGGGAGCCTGGCGCACGTTACGCCAGGCCCGCGAGCCTGCCATTCCACCCCATCCAGGCTCACCGTCATGAGCAGGACCCCATATGGGGCGGAACGGGAAGAGACATAGGAATAAAATCATGAAGTGTCAAGGAGAGATTTCCGCCCTTTCCATGCTTGCATCCGTTTCCGCATTGGTGACACTGATGGCATGAAATGGTTGGCACTGACCGCCTGCGGAGATGCGCCGCTGGGACATGGCGCGCTGCTGCGCTGCCCCGGCAGCTATCCACATGAATGTGTCGTCGATCTTCTGGTCTACGATCCCAATGATGCCGGGCGCGGCATGGGGTTGATGGTTGATTCCGGCTACAAGGCGGGACTTGCGCTGGTGATCCTGCCACTCGAATCCGGTGCGGGCCGGAGCATTGATCCGCATTGGCTCAGGCAGAACTGGAAGAGTTGGGTCTATCCGTCCTCCGCACTCAAGGATGTATGGGTGTGCCGCGATGGCCGCCGAACGCCGCGCTTGCCGCAGAAACCCCCATCCGTATCGCGCTGATGCGCGATCCACTCCCTGCGTTTTGCTGGAACAGGTGGTGTTTCAGTTCAATGTGCGGAAAGCGCCTTGACCTGTTCCACCGTGGCAAGAAACGATTTGTGGCGGCGGCTGCTGAACAGGCCACGGGAATCGCAGATCGCGCTGGCAAATCCCAAAACCTGCGCGCCATGATCGGGCGTGGTGAAGAACAGGCATGTGCCGCCTTTCGGCAGGCTCACGCCGCAGTCTCCCAATTGCGCTTGATAGACGGGCTGGAGCGGTTGTGGCTTTCCCTTGAATCGCTCTGTCACGCGGACCTGCACGAGATCAAGGGTGGGCCGGAGAACGCCCGAGCCATCCGCATTGGTGGTCTCCTGAGTCTTGCGAACCCGCTCTATGGACATGACCTTGCCGACATAGGCCTGATCGGCTGCGGCATAGAGGCTCTCGACCGTGACCTCACCGGCGAGGTCGCACGCTGCAACCGGCAGGGCGGCGCAAGACAAGAGGAGAGTGGCGGCAAAGATCAGCTTCGGCACATTCTGCATTCCGCGCGAGGCGAGGATGAATGTCCGCATCCGACGCTCTCTCTCATCCGGCGCTTCGCGCCACCTTCTCCCGCTTGCGCGGGAGAAGGTGAAGATGCGCTTCAGTTTCCGACGATGGCGCTTTCGAGAATGTCGAGGCCTTCGTTGAGAATCATCTCCGAGGCGGTGAGGGGCGTGAGCATGCGCACCGTGTCGCCATAGACGCCGCAGGTGAGGATCAACAGCCCGCGCTCCAGGCACTTGGCGGCCAGCGCCTTGGCGGCCGCAGCATCCGGATCATTGCCGCCGTGCTTGGTGACGAGTTCAAAAGCGCACATGGCGCCAAGGCCACGGATGTCGCCGATCGGCATGCCCTTCTGCTGGGCCTTGATCTTCTGCATGCGGGCCATGATCGTCTTGCCCTGCGCTTCGGCCTTCTCGAGCAGGCCTTCCTGCTCGAAGGCATCGAAGACGCCAAGCGCCGCGGCGCAGGCGACGGGATTGCCCGCATAGGTGCCGCCGATGCCGCCCACATCCGGCGCATCCATGATCTTGGCGCGGCCAACAACCGCCGCCAGCGGGAAGCCGCCGGCCAGCGATTTCGCCGCCGTCACCAGGTCCGGCTCGACGCCATAATGCTCCATGGCGAAGAACTTGCCGGTGCGGCCAAAGCCGGACTGGATTTCATCGGCAATGAGGAGAATGCCATGCTCGTCGCAGAGCTTGCGGAGGCGCACCATCAGTTCCTTGGGCGCGACATAGAAGCCGCCTTCGCCCTGCACCGGCTCGATGATGATGGCGGCGACGCGCTGCGGCTCCACATCGGCCTTGAACAGCCATTCGATGGCGTGGATCGAACTCCTCCACCGAAACACCCTTGTGGGCGACGGGGAAGGGCACATGCCAGATGCCGGGCGCCATGGGGCCGAACTTGGCCTTGTAGGGCGCAACCTTGCCGGTCAGCGACATGCCGAGCAGCGTGCGGCCATGGAAGGCGCCGTTGAAGGCGATCACATCCGAACGGCCGGTGAAGGCGCGGGCATATTTGACGGCATTCTCCACTGCCTCGGCGCCGGTGGTGACGAGGGCCGATTTCTTCTCGCCCGACATGGGGGCGACGGCGTTCAGCTTCTCGCACACCTCGATGAAGGGCGCATAGGGCATGACCATGGCGCAGGTGTGGGTAAAGGCCTCGAGCTGCTCATAGACGCGCTTCATCACCAGGGGATGGCGGTGGCCGGTGTTGACCACCGCGATGCCGCCGCCGAAATCAATGTAGCGGTTGCCTTCCACGTCCCAGATTTCCGAATTCTCGGCCTTGGCCGCGATCACCGGCGCGCCGGGGCTGATCGCGCGGGAGACGGCCTTGGCGCGGCGCTCCACCCATTTTGCGTTGAGGCCCGGAACGGCGGTGACGGGTGCATTCATGATCTTCTCCTGATCTGATTTCGGCGGGGCTTTTACGCCCGTTGACGGGGTGGCGGCAAACGGATTCAATGGGGCCAGATATGCGGCTGGGGAGTGCCTGAGCGATGTTCGATTACGTGACGCTGGGGAGCAATGACATTGCCCGCAGCAGGAAATTCTATGACGCCGCGATGGCGGCGCTCGGCCACACCTGCAATGTGGCGGAGGACTATGAGCTGGGCTATGGCACGCCGGGCGGCGGCGTGCCGCTGTGGATCGTCAGGCCGCATATGGCGGTTCCCGCCACCTGGGGAAATGGAACCATGCTGGCGCTGGAAGCTGAAAGCCGCGCCGCGGTCGACGCCTTCCATGCCGCGGCAGTGGCGGCGGGCGGCATCGATGAGGGCAAGCCGGGCCTTCGCACCTACGGCCCCAATTTCTACGCCTGCTATGTGCGCGATCCCGACGGCAACAAGCTCTCCGCCCTGTGCCGGAAGCCGGAGTAGTAAAAATGCTCAAACGTGATTGTCCTTCTCCCCCTGCGGGAGAAGGTCCGGCGAAGCCAGGGATGAGGGGTCGCGCTGACCTCAACCACCCCCTCATCCGGCGCTTCGCGCCACCTTCCCCCGCGAGGGGGGAAGGACAACGACATGCATGAGCTGATCGGCAAATCCGCCGTCGAGGTTGTGGCGCTTTTGAAATCCGGCGCGGTGACGCCGCTCGAGTGCCTCGATGCGCTGGAGCAGCGCATCGCCGAGGTGAACGGGGCGGTGAATGCGCTGCCGACTTTGTGCTTCGATCGCGCGCGAAAGCATGCAACGGCGCTGATGCGGAAGCCGGTGGGCGAGCGCGGGCCATTGGCGGGACTGCCGGTGCCCATCAAGGACCTCGCCGATGTGGCGGGCGTGCGCTCGACGCAAGGCTCGCCGATCTTCGCGGAAAATGTGCCGGCACAGTCCGACATTCTGGTGCGCCATCTCGAAGGGCAGGGCGGCATTGTCTATGCCATGTCCAACACGCCGGAATTCGGCGCCGGGGCCAACACCTTCAACGAAGTGTTCGGCGCGACGCTGAACCCGTGGAACACGAAACGCTCGGCGGCGGGATCATCGGGCGGTGCGGCGGCGGCACTCGCCACCGGCATGGCCTGGGTGGCGCATGGCTCTGACATGGGCGGCAGCCTCAGGAACCCCGCGAGCTTCTGCGGCGTGGTGGGCTTACGGCCCGCACCGGGGCGCGTGGCCGCCTCTCCGGGTTCGACCATCGATGGCACGCTGGGCGTCGAAGGCCCGATGGCGCGGAACGTGGAAGACACGGCGCTGCTGCTCGACGCCATGGCGGGCGAGGAGGCTGCTGATCCGATTTCACTGCCCTTCGATGGCCGGAGTTTCCGCGCCGCCTGCCGTTCGGGATGGATGCCGAAGCGCGTGGCGGTGAGCCGCGACCTGGGCCTGCCGCCGGTTGACCCGGAGGTGGCCAGGATCGTGCTGAAGGCGGCACGGGCCTTTGAACAGGCGGGCGTGATCGTTGAAGAGGCGCATCCCGATTTTTCCGGCGCGCGCGAGGTGAGCCAAACGCTCCGTGCCCTGAGCTATGCCAACATGAAGCCGCTGCTGGAGCAGCACCGCGGCAAGCTCAAACCCGAGGTGATCTGGAACATCGAAAAGGGTCTGGCGCTGACCGCGCCGGAGATCATCTCAGCCGAAGCGGGCCGGGCGCGGATTTTCAAAAATGCCGTGGCCTTCTTCGAGACCTATGACCTGCTGCTGTGCCCGGCCACCATCGTGGCGCCCTTCCCGGTGGAACGGCGCTATGTGACGGCGTGCGATGGCGTCACATTTGAAACCTATGTCGACTGGCTCACCATCGTCTCCGCGGTGACGCTGACCACCTGTCCCGCCATTTCCATTCCCGCCGGCTTCACGCGTGAAAAGCTGCCGGTGGGCATCCAGATCGTCGGCCCCCCGCGCGGCGAGGGGCGGTTGCTGGCGGGGGCGAAGGCGCTGGAAACGGTGCTGGGTCTTGGAAAGCTGACGCCCATTGATCCAAGGCTGGGGTAAGTTTCGTGATTTGTTTTTTACCTGTCATCCCGGCTTACCGCCGGGGTGACAATTCAACAAATCATGCTGCTGACAGATAACCGTCTTCGCCCCTCACCAATCCCTGCTGCTTCAGATGCGCGATATGCGCGGAGACCGATTGCGCGGCGGCGGCGTGGAGGCGGGGATCGACATCGGCATAGAGCGCCGCCACGATCTTTGCGATGCTGCGGTCGCCTTCGCGGATGCGGCCGAGGATTGCCGCCTCGCGCATGATGCGGTGGGCGATATAGCCGCGCACCAGAGATCGTCCGTTTACGGAGGATGGGCCGTGGGCGGGATGGTACAGCTCTTCACTGCGCGCCAGCAGCAGGCGCAGCGCCCGCATGTAATCCGCCATATCGCCATCAGGCGGTGCGATGACGCTGGTGGCCCAGGCCATCACATGGTCGCCCGCGAACAGCGTGTTCTCTTCTTTCAGCGCGAAGCAGAGATGGTTCGACATGTGGCCGGGCGTATGGAGCGCTTCCAGCGTCCAGCCCGCGCCTTTCACCACGGCACCGTGCGCCAGCCGCCGGTCGGGCATGAAGCCATGATCGATCGACGCATCGAGGCGGGGGCCATCCGCCTCACGAGCGGCGAGCGGGCCGAAGCCGTAAATGGGCGCTTGCGTTTTCTCCTGCAGCCGCAGCGCCAGCGGCGAATGATCGGCATGGGAGTGGGTGACGAGAATCGCCTTGACCCGTTCGCCCTTCACCGCTTCGAGCAATGCGCCCAAATGCGCCTCATCCTCCGGCCCCGGATCGATCACCGCCACCTCGCCCTGGCCGACGATGAAGCTGTTGGTGCCCTTGAAGGTGAAGGGGCTGGGATTGTTGCACAGCACGCGGCGCACCAAGGGCGAAAGCTGCATGGAGTGGCCGGGTGTCACGTCGAAGCTGCGGTCGAAATTGAGCGTCATGTTGTCTCGAAAGGGAGCGCCGGATATAAGGCTCGGACAGAATCTAGCATGGGAGCAGGGGCATGAACACGAACGCAAATCTTCTGGCCAGCAGGCTGTGGCCGTCAACGGGCCTCGCGCGCAACGCCGTGCTGGCGCTGGCGGGCAGCCTGTTCGTGGCGCTGGCCGCACAGGTGAGCGTGCCGATGTTCCCCGTGCCGATGACCTTGCAGACCATGGCCGTGCTGGCGGTGGGTGCTGCTTACGGCGCGCGTCTGGGGGCGGCCACGCTGGCGCTCTATGCGCTGGAAGGAGCCGTGGGCCTGCCGGTGTTTGCCGGCTTGTCCTCAGGGCTCGCCGTGCTGACGGGGCCGACGGGGGGCTATGTGGCGGGCTTCATTCTGGCTGCGGCGCTTGTGGGCTATCTGGTGGAGCGCGGCTGGGGCGCCAATGTGCTGAAACTCTCCGCCGCCATGCTGCTGGGCGCGGCCGTTGTCTATGGGCCGGGCCTCTTGTGGCTGGCGCAGTTCACCGGCGCTTCCGCCGTGTGGCAGGCGGGCCTCTGGCCCTTCATCCCCGGCGACATCGTGAAAGCCATCCTCGCCGCCCTGATGATCCCCGCCGCGCAGGCGATGGTGCGGGGGAAGTAAGTTCTCTCCGCCTTTCGTCCTTCCCCCCGCGGGGGAAGGTGGATCGCGCGTCAGCGCGAGACGGATGAGGGCGTGAGGGGCGTCTCGCGAAATGGTCCAGTGGACCATTTCGAGCCCCGAACGCCCGGAGCGCAAGCGAAGGGCCGGGAGAGCGGCAGATGTCCGCGCGACCCCTCATCCGGCGCTTCGCGCCACCTTCTCCCGCAAGGAGAGAAGGAAAAGTGGCGATGGAATTCACGCGGGTTGCAGCGTCGGAATCTTCGACACATCGACGCTTTTCGCCGCCGCCCACAAATCGTGCTGCATCTGCATGGTGAGCCAGAGCGTCGCGCCGTTGCCGCACAGCTTGCCAAGCCGGATGGCGAGATTGGGCGTGACGGGCTGGCGGGCGGCCAGCACGTCATAAAGGGTCTGGCGGGAAATCCCCAGCAGGCTGGCGATCTCCACCTTGGTTTTCCCCATGGCAGGCAGCACCGTGCTGGCCAGCAGCGTTCCGGGATGGGTGGGTTCGCGGGCCGTATTCCGCCGGGCTTTGATCTCGGCCATGTTCTTCTCCTCAATGATATTGCTCGAAATCGACCCGGCAGGCATCGCCCGTATCGAATTCAAACGTGATGCACCACGGACCATTGACGTGAACGGTGTAACGCACCGGCCTGTGGCCCTTCAGCGCGTGAAAATCAAAACCCGGAACATTCATGTCCTCAGGCTTTGAGGCTGCGTCCAGCGCGTCGAGCCGCTCCAGAATCCGGTCATGAAACCGCTTATCGATGCGGGACTTTCCGCTGCTCCAGAGGTCCGCGAGAGGCTTGCTTCTGAATGTCCGGATCATGACGGAATGTAAGGCTATGCCTGACGAATGTCAACCATCAGTTGACGCCTTACGGAATGAGGGATTGCGATGCACATCCCCATGCCAGCGCAGGGGGAGAGAAAATAAAAAACGCGGGGCATCTTGCGATGTTCCCCGCGTTTCAAAAATGGTCGGAGTGAGAGGATTCGAACCTCCGACCCCCTGCTCCCGAAGCAGGTGCGCTACCAGACTGCGCTACACTCCGTCTGAATTCGGGGGCGTTTTGCCGCCGAAAGCCTTCCCCGTCAAGCCCAAAGCGGATCAGCCCGCGTTGCTGTCGGGATCGCGCCAGGCCCGCTCGAAGGGAAGCCGCCAGGCATGGGGCGCCACGAGCTGGTGAATGTTCTTCGGCCCCCATGATCCCTGCTGGTAAAGCCTGACGGGCGGCGGCGCTTCGAGAAGCGGCGTCGCCACCTCCCACAGCCGCTCGATGCCCTCTGCCGTGTTGAACAGCGTGTGATCGCCCCGCATGGCGTCGAGGATCAGCCGCTCATAGGCCTCGAGCACATCGCCGATATAGCCCGTGTCGCGCATGGCGAATTGCAGGCTGAGCTTGTCCAGCCGCATGCCGGGGCCGGGGCGCTTGCCATAGAAGGAGAGCGACATCTTGGACGAATCGGCCAGGTCGAAGGTCAAGTGATCCGGCCCCTGGCTGGCGACGCCAGAGCCCGCCGGGAACATGCTCTTTGGCGGCTCCCGGAAGGCGATGGAGATGATGCGCTGGCCCTCCGCCATGCGCTTTCCCGTGCGCAGGAAGAACGGCACGCCCGCCCAGCGCCAGTTGTCTATCAGGCATTTGAGCGCCACGAAGGTTTCGGTGTCGGACTGCGGGTCCACCCCTTCCTCCTGCCGGTAGCCCACATATTGGCCTCGCACCACATCCGCCGGATTGAGCGGCAGCATGGAGCGGAACACCTTGTTCTTCTCCTCGCTGATGGGGCCGGGCTCGAGCGAGGTGGGCGGCTCCATCGCCATGAAGGCGAGGATCTGGAAGAGATGCGTCACCACCATGTCGCGGAAGGCACCCGTCGTCTCGTAGAAGGCGGCGCGCTTGCCGACGCCCAAAGTCTCCGGCACGTCGATCTGCACATGGTCGATGAAGTTGCGGTTCCAGATCGGCTCGAACAGCCCGTTGGCGAAGCGGAAGGCCAGCACATTCTGCGCCGGCTCCTTGCCGAGGAAATGATCGATGCGGAAAATCTGGTCCTCGGAGAAAATCTCGTGCAGCCGCGCGTTGAGCTTCACTGCACTTTCGAGATCGGTCCCGAAGGGTTTTTCCATGATGACGCGCGAGCGGGTGACGAGATCGGCATCGGCCAGCATCTTGACGGCGGAGAGCGCCGCGTTGGGCGGGATCGAGAGATAATGGATGCGCCGCGTCTCACCGCCCAGGCTCGCCTCGGCTTTTGCCACCGCCGCCTTCAGCGCCTCGGGCCCGGCCTTGATCGGCACATAGTCGAGGGAGTCCGAAAACACCTTCCAGTCATCCTCATCGATGGGGCGGGAGGAGAACTGTTCCAAAGCCCCCCGGGCGATCTGCCGGAAGGCTTCGACATCGATCTCGTCCAGCGACACGCCGACGATGCGGCAGGCCGGAATGAAGCCCGCCGAAATCAGGTGGAACAGGCCGGGGATGAGCTTGCGGCGCGAGAGGTCGCCCGTGGCGCCCACCAGCACGACGACCTGCGGGAATTTCGGGCCGACGCCCGGGAGCACTTTCTTGACGGTGGCCACGGCAACTCCTGTGAACGCGTGGGAACAAGCCTTCCCCCACGTTTGCAAAAACTTTTGTGCAGCGCAATGACGGCGGCAAATTCCGTCTAGGCAAGGCGGGGGCCGGGCGTTATACGGTGCGCCACCTTAATGGGGCGTAGCCAAGCGGTAAGGCAGCGGATTTTGATTCCGCCATACGGAGGTTCGATCCCTCCCGCCCCAGCCATGGGGTCCTTGTTATTCAGATCGCAGATAGTGGCAAATTTAAATAGTCACAACAAAATCCCTATCCCACGTTAGACCCGCCAACTCACATCCACGTTTCAACCATGTGGTGGTTTCATCGGCGGAATTGTTGGTGCCAAACCACCAGCCATTTGAGAGCTTCTCTGAATATTTTTCTACAAGCTCGGACTGTTCAAAAAGATACCGTGGGTCATGAGCCACGATTCTTTTGGAGCGCGGCTTAATTTGGGAGAGTTTTTCGAGAGTGCCGGACTTATGTGCTTCAAGGCCTCTGAGACCTTCCGCTAATATTTGCTTGAGAGATGTGCATGTAGTTCCTTTGCCTTTGATTTCGAGCATGTACCTGCCGGTTTGACGCGAATGCCGATAGGCAGGCGCGCTCTCCACCACACGCGGCGCGGGTACGGCTTCGACAACCTTTTTCATGGGAACAACAAGTTCTTTGGAAAGGTCAATCACACTGGTTGGATGCAAGGGGTCGATTCCGATTGCAAGCTGATTGGTCGTGAGAACTTTGACGTGCATATCTTCGCGGGAGCTTGCCGCTACCAAGAGTTCAATGAGCTTCTTCGCTGAAATGAAGGATACATGTGCCACGAGACTCTCCTCTGTTAACCGCGCTTCCTTTAGCATTCTTCCTTGTAAGCCGCAATTCCTTATAAGGAAGAATTGGGAATAACCTTAAAGATGATGGCTCCGAAGGAGGCTAATCTAATACGAGTCCTGTTCTGACGAGGTGATAAAACCTTTGAAATCTTGCCCCTATGATCCAACGGAGCGCATATCGCGCGTTCTTAAAGCGGCACTCTTGCCGCCCCTCTCTCCCCGCCCCATACTCCGCTCCCAGCAGCCACCACCTTGCCGGGAGCCAGCGCCCATGAATGTCGTCGACAAGACCCGTTTCGAGCCCGCCGGGCGCTTCAGCCGTGATCCGGAGAAATCCTTCACCCTTCCGGCGCGCTATTATATCGACCCGCAGATTTATGAGCGCGAGAAGCGGGAGATTTTCTACCGCGCATGGAATTATGGCTGCCATGTCTCGCAAGTGGCCGCGCCCGGCAGCTTCGCCACCGTACAGGTGGCCGACCAGAACATCGCCATCCTGCGCGGGCAGGACGGCGTGCTGCGCGCCTTCCACAATGTCTGCTCGCACCGCGCGCATGAACTTTTGAAAGGCTGCGGCACGGCGAAGCTCATCACCTGCCCCTATCACGCCTGGACCTATCACACCGATGGCCGCCTGCGCTCCGCCGTGGGGCAGAAGAGCGTCAGCGGATTTCAGGCCGAGGAGTTCGCGCTGAAGCCGGTGCAACTCGAGGTCTATGCGGGCTTCGTGTTCGTGAACCTCGACATGGAGGCGCCGCCGCTCCGTTCACAGGCGGGCGATCTGGAACAGGAAATGTTGAAGGCCTGCCCGAAGATCGCCGATCTCACCTTCGCCTACAGGCTCACCTATGAGGTGAAGGGCAACTGGAAGAACGTCGTCGACAATTTCCTCGAATGCTATCACTGCCAGGTGGCGCATCCCGCCTTCGTGGAGCTGGTGGACATCCAGAACTACCGCACGAAAACGCACGGCATTTATTCCAGCCACATCTCGCCGCCCGGAAGCTGCGCCAATGCGGCCTACAGTTTTTCCAAGGATGAAGAGCGCGATTATTCGGCGTGGTGGCTGTGGCCCAACGTGACCTTCGGCGTGTTTCCCGGCACCGACAATGTGCTGATGTTCCACATGCTGCCCACCGGCCCCGAAACGACGGTTGAGCATCTCGACTTCTATACCGTCTCGCCCGCACTCTCGCAGAGCCAGGAGGATGCCAAACGCTATCTCGACGAGGTGCTGCAGCCCGAGGACATCACGCTCGTTGAAAGCGTGCAGCGCGGGCTTCATTCCATCGCCTACAATCAGGGCCGCTTCATCATCGACCGCGGCCGCACCTTCATGAGCGAGCACGGGTTGCACCACTTCCACAGCCTCGTCCTCGACGCGCTGGGCGATCTGCCGGCGGAATGACGGGGTGTTCTGAAAACGCAGAGGTCAGCGGCGTGGCGGCCTGCTAGGATCGGGAAAAATCAACAGGGGGATTTTTCCGGATGACCGCCGCGCGCCAGCCTTTGCCCAAAAGCCTTTATGCCGAGACGGCGCGGCCGCTTGCGCCGGTTTCCGAACTTGCGGGCGACCTCACGTCTTCGGTGGTGATCGTGGGCGGCGGATATACGGGGCTTTCAACGGCCCTTCACCTGGCCGAGCGCGGCATCGATGCCGTGGTGCTTGAAGCCCATGAGCCGGGCTGGGGCGCATCGGGGCGCAATGGCGGGCAGGTGAATCCCGGCCTCTATCCCAATCCCGATCAGATCATCGCCGATTTCGGGCCGGAGATGGGCCGCCGCATGCTGGAATTTTCCAGTTCAGCACCCGACCGCGTGTTCGCGCTGATCAGGAAATACGGGATCGCCTGCGAGGCGGAGCAGACGGGCACGCTGCGCATGGCCTTCTCGCCCAACAAGCTGGCCGCCACGCGCGAGACCTTCACGCAATTGCAGACATCTGGCTCGCCCGCCACCTGGATGGAGAAGGCGGAGGTTGCCTCCGCCACCGGCACGGCGCGCTATCTGGGCGGCATCCGCTTTCCGCAGGGCGGCAAGGTGAATCCGCTGGGCTATGCGCGGGGGCTGGCCGAGGCGGCGCAAAAGGCAGGCGCCAAAATCTTCGCAGGCTCTCCCGCTCTTTCTGTCAAGAAGCAGGGTGCGAAATGGCGCGTGACAACGCCCAAGGGCAGCGTCACGGCGGACCGGCTGGTGCTCGGCACCAATGCCTACACGGACAATCTCTGGCCGCATCTCAAGCAGAGCGTGGTGCCCGTCTATACCACCATCGTGGCGACGGCGCCGTTGAGCGATAATCTCGCGCGCTCCGTCATGCCTTCGGGCAGCGTGCTCTATGAGGTGGCGAACAACACCGTCTATTACCGGCTCGACGCGCAAAATCGCCTGCTGATGGGCGGCCGCAGCAGACAGGGCGACGTGACGCGCTTCGATCAGGCAACGAAACTCACTGGCTACACGCTGAAGCTCTGGCCGCAGCTTGCCGACGTGGCCTGGACGCATGTGTGGAACGGCCAGGTGGCAATCACCACCGACCATCACATTCACTTGCATGAGCCGGAAGAAAACGTGCTGATCGCGCTGGGCTACAATGGCCGCGGCATCGCCATGGCAACGGCGATGGGGCAGGTGATGGCGGACCGCATCGCGGGTGCAAAGCGCGAGGATCTGCCCATGCCGGTGACCGACATCAAGACCATTCCCTTCCACGCCTTCCACAAGGCCGGCGTCGCCTTCCGCCTCGCCTATGGCAATGTGCGGGACCAGCTTGGGATTTGACCGCGCCTGATCCTCAGGCGCGGCCATGGAGAAAACGGATCACTGCGCCGCGGTCGTAAACCCGCACTGTTTCTGTTCCATGGCGATCTGCTCTGTGATGCGGATGGCGTTTTCCGCATAGGCTTCCGTGACCGAGCCGTGGTTGACCGTCTTGTCCTTGAGCGGGCTTACGCCTTCGCAGAGATGGAAGACATGCGGGGTTGAGGATTTCTTGGCGCCGTTCTCGGGCGCGATCCAGTAGACGACATCCTGGCCATTGGGATGCTGGGCATCCTTCGTCGCATCGGCCACCGCCGAGGAATCGCGTGCGATGTCCTGCGCCTGTGCCGCCACATCAGGCGAGCAGGCCGTGGTGGGCTGGCCCGCCTTGATCTGCGCGGCGCACTGGTTCATGTCCTCGGTATATTGCTCAACCGATGCCGGCTTGAAATCGACGCCCAGCAGAACGGCGATCACCGCCAGCACCGCGCCGACGCCACCGGCGATCTGCTTGTTCTTGGGGTCCATGTCCTTGTCCATGAAGATCAGGACAAGCAGCGGCAGAAAGGCGATGAGCGTGATGATGGCGCCAAGCTGGTTCTGCACGAAATAGCGGAACGGCTCTGCCTTGGACGCCGGGTCATGCCGGTTCGCGGCCTTCCACATCATGCTGCCGGCGATGGCGAAGACGGCGATGCCGACAAGCAGGCCGATGAGCAGCGGCATGTTGCCGTTGTTGTTGCCGGCGTCGAACTTGTGGTGCATCAGGAAATAGATGCCCACCGCCTCACCGGCGATGGCGATGGCCCAGGCGATGACTGCGAAAATCCTGAGGCGGGTGGCGGAACCTTTTTGGTCCTGCGTCGCCTTCCATGCCTTCGTGACATCTGCCTGCGGGGATTGCTTGTTGTCGGCCATGTTTCGGTCCTCGTCTCGACGCCGTGCGATCAGGGATGGTGTGATTCCATCCGCTTTGCACCGTAAACGCTAAATTGGAAAATTATCTCCGGTTGTCAACGATCATTCCATTGACGGGGAGGCTGCGCCTTGCGGATAAATCACCTCCTCAACCTCGGGCGGTGAATCATCCATGCCGGACATGCGAAGCAAGACGGGCGACGTTCTGGACCTCGTGCTGCCCTTCTGGCTGGCGCGCGAAAACCGCTTTCCGCTTCTGCTGCTCCTCGTGCTGGTGGCGCTGAACCTGCTGGTGGTGTGGCTCTACGTTCTCTTCAACGGCTGGAACCGCGATTTCTTCGACGCGCTGCAACTGCGCGACAGGGATGCCTTCTGGCACCAGATCTGGGTGTTCTCGCTGATCGCCGCCGCCATCATCGTCTTTTCGGTGGCACGGCAATATCTGCTGCAATGGCTTCAGTTCCGCTGGCGCGAGGACATGACGGCGAAATTCCAGAACGCCTGGCTGGGGCAATCACGCCATTACCGGCTGCAGGTGCAGGGACTGCACGCCGACAATCCCGACCAGAGGATCGCCGACGACACGCGCGCCTTCACGCAGGCGAGCCTCAAGCTGGCGATGGACCTTCTGGTGAATGGCGCGACGCTCGTCTCCTTCATTGGCATCCTGTGGGGCCTGTCGCGCGGCACCGTGGTGCCGGGAGAACTCGTGTGGGTTGCCATCGCCTATGCGGCGGTGGGGTCGGTGTTGACCTATTTCATCGGCCGCCCGCTTTCGCCGCTGAACTATGAGCAGGAACGGCTCAACGCCGATTTCCGCTTCGCGCTGATGCGGGTGCGCGACAACAGCCAGCCCGTCGCCGTCTCGCAAGGTGAAGGAGCCGAGGGCGCAAGGCTTGCCAAACGCTTCGCGGCCATTGCCCGGAACTGGGCCGAGTTGATCGCGCGCCAGGCGAAGCTCACCGCCTTCACCGTGTTCTATGCGCAGATCGCCGCCGTGGTGCCGGTGCTGGCGGTGGCGCCCGCCTATCTCTCGGGCGAGATTCCGCTGGGCGCCATCTTCCAGACCGGCAATGCCTTCGCGCAGGTCTATGGCGCGTTGAGCTGGTTCGTGAACTCCTTCGTGGCGATTGCCGAATGGCGCGCCGCCACCCAGCGCCTCACCGATTTCCGGAAAGCACTGGATGAGGTGAAACCGGTGACGCCGCCCGCCGTTTCGCCGCGCGGCATCGCCGTCACTGGTTTGAGCCTGGCGCTGCCCGGCGGGCGCACGCTATTCAAAGGCCTCAATGCCCAGTTCGATCCCGGCAGCTCGACGCTCATCACCGGGCCTTCGGGCTGCGGCAAGAGCACATTGTTTTCGGCCCTGGGCGGCTTATGGCCGATTGCCGAGGGCGGTATTGCCGTGCCCGAGGGGCAAACGCTGCTGTTCCTGCCGCAGAAGCCCTATATGCCGCTGGGCACGCTGGCCGAAGCTGCCGTTTACCCGAAGGTGAGCGGTGGGGCGGTGGCTGAGGCTGTTGAAGCCGTAGGCCTCCCGCGCCTCGTGCCGCACCTCGACAAGGTGGATGACTGGGCGCGCATTCTCTCGCTGGGCGAACAGCAGCGCCTCGCCTTCGCGCGCGCATTGGTCGCCAAACCGGACTGGCTGTTTCTTGACGAGGCGACAAGCTCGCTCGACGAGGAGGCAGAACAAGCCATGTACCGCCTGATGCGAGCGCGGTTTCCGGAAATCACCATCATCAGCATCGGCCACCGCAACACGCTGCCAGCCCTCCATGAGCGGGTGATTACGCTGAAACCGGCGGCCGCCGATTGACGGGCAATCTTGCTTCTGTAGTATCAGGCGTTGAGGGGCCTCACCGGAGATTGCAGATGACGGGCAAGACGGAAGACACCAAAACGGAGACCGCCGAACAGGACACGCCGCGCATGACGCGTGTGGGCCGCACCGTGAAACTGGTGAAGGGCGGCGGCGGCATGTCGGGCCAGGATATTTCCTGGTACTACTACTTCAACAACTGATCCGTTGATCGTTCATGCCGGACGCGCACCGGGACAGGCCATATGGCCCGCCCCGGATGTTGCCGTTGTGCTGGATGGCGCGCAGGGTTTCCTGATCGACATGCGCGGCGACACTCATGCGCTCGACGGGCGGGCCGCGGATGCGCTGCGGCGGGCCTTTGCGGGCGACACACTTTCGGGCGGCGATCAGGCGTTTGTGTTGGGGCTCATATCCGATGGCGTGCTGGAGACGGAGACGCAGCGGCGCGGCGATGTTCGGCCGTCGCGGCGTGCGGCGCTGCTGGCCTCGCTCACGCGCGGTGCGCTTGTCCTGAACCAGACCGGCCATGCCGTGCGGCTGGCGCGGCTCTCCTTCGCCGCTGTGGGCTGGGCGGAAACGCTGCAGGCGTGGAGACACGGCATTCGATCATCCGTACACGGACGGACGTTGGCGGAGATCGGCGCTGCCGTGGCCCGCGCCACCGCCAATGATCCAACGGGTGCGGATTGCAAGGAACGGGCGTTGACCGCCTTCACGCTGGCGCGCCGCAACTGCCATCCGGCGTTCATCATCGTCGGCGCGGCGCTGCATCCGCTGGCAGTCCACGCCTGGTGCGAAAGCGGGGATCAGGTGATCGGCGACAGCGCTGGCCGCATCGCCGCCTACACGCCGCTGCTCCGCTATGCGTGAGCAGTTCTGGCGGGAGGAGGGCCGCGAGGTCTCAACCGCCTCGACGATTGCAGAACTGCTCCGGCCCGGCGATGCGGTGGACCCTGCCTATATCGCCAGCGTGCTGCTGATGCCCGCCGCCGATCCGGCCACCCTTGATGTGACGCCGTATAAAACGATCCACCGCGTGCGGGCGGGTGAACGGCTTGTGACAGAGGACAGGCGGGCGCGGGTTGAGCGCGCATTCGATTGGGACAAGGCCATCGCTGCGGCCGATGCCGGCCGCGCGGAGGATGCGCCGCGCCGCTTCCGCGCCGCGTTGCAAGAGGCCGTGGCGCGGGAGGCAGCGGATCACTGGGGCACGCATGTCTCGGGCGGCATCGATTCTTCCAGCGTGGCGCTGCTGGCGGCGGAAGCGCGCGCGGTCGAGGGATTTGCGCTGGTCTTTCCCGATGGCGCACTCGGCGGCGAGCGGCGATATGCCGATGTGGTGAGGAGCAGGAATCTCCGCACACGGATGATCGAAGCGGAAGGTCTCACCGATTTCTCCTGTTTCAAGGATGTGAAGCCGCATGCCGAGCCGCTGCCCTGGCTGTTCCGCACCGGCACCGACATGGCCCTGCTGAAGGCGGCGAAGGATGCGGGCATCACGAAAATCCTCACCGGCCATGGCGCTGATGAAACACTGGCCGCCGGGCCTTATGAGATCGCCGGATTTCTCGGACAGGGACGCGTGATATCCGCGTGGCGCGCGGCGAAGGCCGAAAGCGAGGCGCGGCACCGCGGCCTGATGACGGCGCTGTGGCCGTTCGGAATCGAGCCGCTGCTCACCGCGAGCGCCACGTTTTTCGCCGGGCGGCATCCGCGCTTCAGACAACCGCCATGGCTGCGCCCCCAAGCGGCACGGCGGATGGACTGGAGTGACCGGGCGCACGCGGCGGCGAAAGCCTTTCATGGTGGCGCGCGACCCTCGCTTCACGCGCAACTGGCCGCCAATTTGCGCAATGCCGAAACGCGCTGGATTGCCCGCGAACTGGCGGAGCCTCTGGGCATCACGCTGGTTCATCCCTTTCTCGACCCTCATGTGGCGAGCCTTGCCGCCGCCATCCGCCTGAAACACGGGCAGGATCCGGCGCGGCAGAAGCCATTGCTGGCCGATGCAATGAGAGGGCTCGTGCCGGACGAGATATTGGACCGGCCCACCAAGATGCCGTTCAACAGCCTTTTTTATCGCGGGTTCTCTGAAAATCGCGCCATGCTGCTGGCTCTGGCCGATCGTATGGACGGCGTGGCGCTGGAACTGTTCGATCCCGCACCTCTGAAGCAGGCCATCGAACAGGCGGCGCTGGGCGTCGAAAAGCTTGAAAGCCTGCACATGCTGGCCGCCACGCTTTCGGTGCTGAAATGGCTGGAGCTGCTGCCGGAGTGGCACGCCGGGCTCACATACCCGCCACGGCCTTCTGTATTTCCTTGAGGATGATGACGGCGGAGGCCGCACCTGGGTCCATGTGCCCCAGCGAGCGTTCGCCCAGCCGCGAGGAGCGGCCCTTGGAGGCCACCATGTTTTTCGTGGCCTCCGCTCCTGCTTCACCGGCTGCGACCGCGGCGGCAAAACAGGCGGCGGCGCTTTCGTCTTTCGCCAAAGCCTCCCGTGCCGCTTCGGCGGCAGGAAGCCAGGCATCCATCATCGTCTTCTCGCCGCGTTCGGCCTTGCCGCGATCCTGCATGCCCTTGGCCATGGCGGAGAGAACGTCCACCATCGCATCCCTGTCGAGCGTGGCCTTGCCCTTCACCGCCGCCGCGGCGCGCATGAAGGCCGTGGCATAAAGAGGACCCGACGATGCGCCGACCGCATTGAGAAACGCCTTGGCCGCCGTGTTGAAGGCTGAAGTTGGATCACCGGGCGGCGCGGCGGCCAATGCTGCCGTGACGGCGTTGAAGCCCATCGCCATGGTGACGCCGTGATCGGCATCGCCGATGACGCCATCGAGTGCGGAGAGATGATCCTTCTGCGCCTCGATGGCCGAGGCGATGTGCGTGAAAAGAGTGACGACGTCCTGCGTGGAAAGACTGCTCATCTCACACCACCCTGAGCGCTGGCGTATCGCAGGGGTGATCGAGCAGGCGCTGCAACTCGTCATCAAGATGCAGCAGCGTGATCGACGCGCCCGCCATTTCAAGCGACGTGCAGTAATTGCCGACCCAAGTGGCGTGCGTGGCGACGCCCTCTTTTTCCAGCCGCTGATGGACGCGGCGGTTGAGGAGATAAAGCTCCATCATCGAGGTTGAGCCCAAAGAATTGACCAGCACCGCCACGCGATCGCCGCGCTTCGGCTTCATCTCGGCAAGGATCGTGTCGAGGATGCGGTCTGTCACCTTGTCCGCCGATTGCAGCGTCTCGCGCTTCACGCCCGGCTCGCCATGGATGCCCATGCCGATTTCCATGTCATTCTCGCCGATCTCGAAATTGGGCTTGAGCGTGTGCGGTAGCGAGCAGGGGCCGAGCGCCACGCCCATCGTATAGGTGTGATCATTGGCCTTGTGGGCAATGCGCTCGCACTCATCGAGCGAAAGCATGGTGTCACAGGCAGCACCCGTGATCTTGAATACGAAGAAATTTCCCGCCACGCCGCGCCGCGTGGCCTTCTTTTCGATGGGAGCGGAGGCTACGTCATCGGTGGTGAGCACGGTGCGGACCTCGATATCGTCCATTGCAGCCATTTCCGCCGCCATGTCGAAGTTCATGACGTCGCCCGCGTAATTGCCATACATGAAGATGACGCCGGCCCCTCCGCTCGCCGCCTTGGCGCAGGCGACCGCCGGATCGGGCGGCGGCGAGGCGAAGACATTGCCTACCGCGCAGGCATCGGCAAGGCCCTGGCCGACATAGTTGAGGAACATCGGCTCATGTCCCGATCCGCCGCCGACCACGAGGCCGACCTTGCCCTTGCGCGGGCCCTTCACCGCCACGATGGCACGCGGCTCGCCCTCGACCCGCTTCAGGTGCTTCGAATGCGCGGCCACGATGCCGTCGAGCATTTCAGTGATGATGTTGAGCGGATCGTTAATGAGTTTCTTGGTTTTCATGTCGGCCATCCGGTTGCGTGATGCTGCTTCCTACCCCTTCTCCCCTTGCGGGAGAAGCATCGCCTTGCGTCTCCCTCCTCGCGTTGCGGGGAGGGCAGGGGTGGGGCGGCGGGGTATGGGATCATTCTGCATACACCCGGCCGCTCGCCTCACCCCAGTCCCGGCCCATCAAGCACGGCTTCCGTGCTGCGGTAGGCGGCTTCGAGGTGGCTGCGCATCGCCTCGCGGGCCTTTTCGGGGTCGCGGCTGTTCAGTGCACGGATGATTTCCCGGTGCTGCTCGAGCGTGGCTTCCGCCTGCCCGGCGCGCGGCAGCATCAAATGGCGGCAGCGGTCGAGCTGGGCTTTCGAAACTTCGATGGCGTTCCACAGCCGCGGCAGGTCGCTGATCGCCGCGATCATGTGATGGAACTGGTCGTCGCGTTCGATGGCCTCGGCGTATTGGCGGCGCTCCAGCGCCCGGGCATGGAGGGTGAGAATGTCCGACAGATGATCGGCGTGATCCTGATTCATGCGCGCGGCGGCCTGCGCAGCACTTTCCATCTCCAAGGCCCTGCGGATGAGGAAGGACTGGTGGATTTCCTTGCGGTCGATCCTGGCCGCGCGCGTCGCCGACTGGGCGATGACATCCACCAGATGCTCGTCCGAGAGCTTCTTCACCGCCTCGCGCACCGGCGTGCGGGAGACCTGAAGCTGGGCGGCGATTGCCTTCTCGTCGATGGCCTCGCCGGGGCGGATGACGCCCGAGAGAATGAGCGTCTTCACCATGGGATAAATCTGCTCGCGCAGGGGGCGCGCGCGATCGAGTTTTACCTGGGTGAGGTCATAGCCCATATCTGTCATACTAATATAACAGTTCTGGACAGCAAGACTGATTCCGGCCTATCCTCAAAAGAAAACGCTTTTCTCATGGGAGTGCGCGATGCCGGGAAGCAACAATTTTCCCAAGCTTCACAATGCGATGTGGCCGGGTCTTGTGGGCAAGGGCAGCGATTCCGAGCCGCCCATCGATCTCGACACGATGATCGACCTGACGGCCAAGGCCGAGGTCAATGGCGTCAAATTCGACGGCATCGACATCTTCCATGCCGCGCCCCACACCAACATCGATTTCTCCGCCGATGAGGCGAAGGCGCTGGCCGACAAGGTTTCCGCGAAGGGACTGGTGATCGGCTCGATCGTGGCGCCGGTCTGGCCGCCGGTGGGCGGCGGTTCCGCCATGGGCTCGCCTGCCGACCGCAAGAAATTCGTGGCCAATGTCAAAAAATCATGCGAGCTCGGCAAGGCGCTGCGCGAGGCGGGCGTGCGCCACTATGGCGTGATCCGCATTGACTCCGCCTCGAGCCCCGCCGACTGGGCGAAGGACCCGGCCGGCAACACGAAGAAGATCGCCAAGACCTTCCGCGAGGCCTGCAGCGTTGCCGCCGATTATGGCGAGCGCCTTGCCTGCGAGGGCGAGATCTGCTGGGGCGGCATGCATTCCTGGAAGGACATGATCAACACGCTCGAGGAGACGGACCGCCCGCAGACCATCGGCTTCCAGGCCGACATGGCGCACACGCTGCTCTACACCATGGGCTACAACGCGCCGAAATCGCGCCTGCTGCCCGCCAAGTTCGACTGGAAGAGCAAGACGACGCTCGACGCGGCGCTGAAGAAGATGACCGATGCGCTGAGGCCGTGGACCATCGATTTCCACGTGGCGCAGAACGACGGCACGGTGAAGGGCCTGGGCTATCACGACAAGACCGGCCGCCACTGCATGGTGACCGACAAGAACGGCAAGCTCGACATCCCCAAACACGCCGGCATGTGGATGCGCGACGGCAATGGCGAACTGGTGAAGGCGTTCCGCCACATCTGCTGGGATGGCTGCATGTTCCCCAACGAGATCATGATGCAGCAGAAAACCTGGAACGACATTCTCGCCACCATGATCAAGGTGCGCGACAAGCATGGATGGGTGGCCTGAGATGGCGAAGAAACCGCTGAACATCGGCATGGTGGGCTATGGCTTCATGGGCCGCACCCATTCCAATGCCTTCTCGCAGGTCGGCCATTTCTTCGACCTTCCCTACAAGCCGGTGCTGAAGGCGATCTGCGCCCGCGATGCGGCCAAGGCTTCGGCGTTTGCCGAACAGTGGGGCTATGAATTGAGCGAGACCGACTGGAAGAAACTGGTCGAGCGCAAGGACATCGACCTCATCGACATCGCCAGCCCCAATGACACGCACATGGAAATCGCCATCGCCGCCGCGAAAGCCGGCAAGATGGTGATGTGCGAAAAGCCTTTGGGCCGCAACGCCGCCGAGTTGCAGAAGATGGTCGAGGAGGTGGAGAAGGCCGGCGTGCCGAACATGGTGTGGTATAATTACCGCCGCGTTCCCGCCGTGATGCTGGCCAAGCAATTGATCGACGAAGGCAAGCTCGGCAAGATTTTCCACTACCGCGCCAAGTTCCTGCAGGACTGGACGATCTCGAAGGACTTGCCGCAGGGCGGCGCGGGACTCTGGCGTCTTGATGTGGGCGTCGCAGGCAGCGGCGTGACCGGCGATCTTCTTGCCCATTGCATCGACACCGCCATGTGGCTGAACGGCTCGATCGACACCGTGTCGGGCATGACCGAGACCTTCATCAAGGAGCGCCATCACGCGCTGACCGGCAAGACCGAGAAGGTGGGCATTGATGATGCGAGCCTGTTCCTGGCGCGCTTCCACAACGGCTCTCTGGCGACCTTCGAGGCGACGCGCTACGCGCGCGGCCACAAGGCGCTCTACACGCTGGAGATCAATGGCGAACATGCCTCGATCTTCTGGGATCTGCATGATCTTCATCGCCTGCAATATTTCGATCACCGCGACGAGGGTCGGGTGCGCGGCTGGCGGTCGCTGCACATTACCGATGGCGATCATCCCTATATGGGAAAGTGGTGGGTGCCGGGGCTGCAGATCGGCTACGAGCACACATTCATTCACCAGGCGGCGGATTTCCTTGACGCGCTGGGCAAGGGAAAGCCCGCCGCGCCGACGTTCCGCGACGCGCTGGCGACCGATCAGGTGACCGATGCGGTGCTGAAATCCGCGCGCACCAAACAGTGGGAAAACGTATCGGCGTAAACGCGCGGCTGCTCATTCTTTGGGCATAAAATCACGTGCTTTTCGATGCAAGGCGTCTTGCAAATCCTGAGGGAGCAGATAGGTTGCACCCTCCAAGAGCCGCAAAGGCCGAAATGGAACAGGGAATGGGAATGACAGGAAACGACAAGCTCGCATTGCGCCTTTCCGGCATCAGCAAGGCCTATGGAAAAGTGCGCGCGCTGGAGAACCTCTCCTTTGATGTGAAGGAAGGCCGTTTCTTCGTTCTCTTCGGACCAAGCTCGGTTGGCAAGACGACGGCGCTGCGCACCATCGCCGGTCTCGTGAAGCCCGATTCGGGATCGCTTCATATTGACGGCAGGGACATGACGGACGCGCCGATCACCGGGCGCGGCGTGTCCATGGTGTTCCAGTCCTTCGCGCTTTATCCGCATCTCACGGTTTACGAAAATTTCGCCTATCCGCTGCGCGAAGAGAAGGTGGCGCGCGAGGAGATCGACAAGCGGGTGAAGGAAACGGCGGCGATGCTGAAGCTGTCGCACCGCCTCGAGAGGAAGCCCAACACATTGTCGGGCGGCGAGCAGCAGCGCGTGGCGCTGGGCCGTTCGCTGATCCGCCAGCCGAAAATTTTGCTCCTCGACGAGCCGCTCACCAATCTCGACGCCAAGCTGCGCCACGACATGCGCGCCGAGTTGAAGCGACTGCACCGCCAGTTCGGCATGACCATCGTCTACGCCACGCCCGATGAGTTGGAAGCCCTCTCGATGGGTGAAGAGATCGCCGTAATGCGCGATGGCTCTGTCGTCCAGTGCGGCACGCCCGATGAACTCTACGAAAGTCCTGCCGATACCTATGTGGGCGGCAAGATCGGTTCGCCACACATGAACATCCTCGCCGCCAAGACGGCGAAGGATGGCAAGTCCTACGACACGCCACTCGGCAATCTGGTGCCGGTGCGCGGGCCCAGGAAGGCGCAAGCCGGCGAGGCGGCGCTTATCGGCATTAGGCCGAGTGACCTTCGGCCCGCGGCCAAGGGCGAGGCCGGCATTTCTGCAAAGATTCATCTGTTGGAGCCGCTGGGCGACATCACCATCGTTTCGGTGGATGCCGGCGGTGAAACCCTTCGCATGGTGGTGCCGGAAGCGGCCGCCCTGTCGATGAAACCTGGTGACGCGCTTCCGATCGTGATCGACAATAAAAATATACACATCTTCCGCGCAGCGGACGGGATGGCTTTGTCCTGACCGCCGGCTGACTGAAGCAATACGGTTTATATGGGAGGAAACCTGACATGACCGTGATGACGAGACTGAAAGGGCTGACCGGGGCGCTGAGCCTCGCCAGCGTTTTGATGGCGGGCAGCGCAACCTTTGCCTTTGCCGAAGACGTGACGCTGCGCATGGCCGTGCCGGACTGGCCGCCCACCCGCATCATGAAGAAGTTCTTCGACGAGCAGTACAAGGCGCCCTCGGGCAACAAGGTGACGCTCGACGTCGACTTCATTCCGTGGCCCGACTTCTACACCCGCGTGAACGCCTCGCTCACCTCGGGCGAGCAGAAGTACAACATGTCGGTTGCCGACTTGCAGTGGCTCGGCGCCTTCGTGGAAGGCGGCTATTTCCGCAAGGTGAACGATTATATCGACGCCGATCCGGTGCTGAAGGCCACCATGGCCGACATTCACCCGGCCTTCTACAACGCCTATTCCACCTATCCCTATACGTCCGCGAACATCTACGGCTTCCCTCAGTTCCCGGACGTTCTGGTGACCTATGGCCGCAAGGACGTTCTCTGCGATGAGGGCGAGCAGGCGGCTTTCAAGGCGAAGTTCAACGAGAAACTTCCCTGCACCGGCGAAGAGATGGACAACATCGACTGGGGCCTGTTCGAGCATATCGGGCAGTTCTTCCAGCGCAAGAAGGGCGAGAAGCTGGCCGGCAAGGTGCTGGATGACGACTTCTACGGAATCGCCTTCCAGGCCGGCAAGGGCTACGACTTCTCGTCGATGCAGATCAACGGCTTCATCTGGCAGTATGGCGGCAACATCTGGGATGAAACCAAGATTCCGACCGGCCAGGCTGAAGGCGTCGTGAACTCGCCGGAAGCGGTGAAGGCGCTCGACAATTATCTGCGCCTGATCCAGTACATGCCGCCCGTCGCCAAGACCGGCACCATGGACATCTTCAAGTCTGACGAACTGTTCCGTGAAGGCAAGGTTGCCCTGAACGTGGACTGGATCGGCCTCGGCGAAGCCTCGCTCGATCCGAAGTCGTCCAAGGTGTCCGACAAGCTGGTGTTTGGCATGGCCCCCGGCCTCAAGGGTGCTGATGGCAAGATTATCCGCTGGAACAACCTCGGCGGCCAGCCCTTCGTTCTGATGACCTGGAACACGGACGTCCAGAACAAGGAAGCCATGGACTTTGTGAAGTGGTGGCTCTCGCCCGACATTCAGAACCAGTTCGCGGCAGGTGGCGGCCAGTCGGCTGTCAAGGCCGTGTACTCGGACCCCAAGTACGTAACCTATCGCCCGTGGAACCGCGCCTGGGCCAACTCGCTGGATTGGCAGAAGGACGTCTGGCACGTGCCGCAGTTCTTTGAACTGCTCACCCAGCAGCAGGACCAGTTCGACCTTGCCATCACCGGCAAGCAGGACGCCAAGACCACGCTGGATAACATCGCCAAGTTCCAGCAGGACCTGCTGAAGAACGCCGGCCTGATCCAGTAACACCGAAACCCAAAGGGCGCGGGGAAAACCATTTCCCGCGCCTTCTTTTCCCTCACTTGCACGAGAAGAAACCGAACCGATGACTGCGATGACAGCGACTGCTGACCGGCCGGCCTTCACCAGCCTCGTTCCCGACAACTGGCGTCTCGCCATTGTGGCCGGGCTGGTTGTGTCGGCCCTGGCGATTTTTGCGCTGCCTGCGCATGTCTCATTCTGGATTGTTGGCGTCATGGCGGCGCTCGTCGCCGCCGCCTTCGCCATGAACGCTTATCGCCGCAAATATTTCGGCGGCCTGCTGGTGGCGCCTGCCATCGCCGTTCTGTTCGTGATGAACATTTTCCCGCTGCTGTGGTCCTTGGGCCTGTCCTTCTTCGCCTATCAGTCGAACCAGCAGTCGATCCGTTTCGTGGGCCTTGCCAATTACACCAAGGCGCTCACCAATGAACTGGCCGCGCCCGCCAACTGGCATGCCCTCATCAATACCGGCATGTTCGTGGTTTTCACCGTGGCGGCGCAGATGATCGTCGGCTTCCTGCTGGCCATGCTGTTTGCCAAGCAGTTCCCGTTGCGCAAATATCTGCTGATCCTGGTGCTGACGCCGATGATGCTCTCCGTTGTGGCCTCGGGCGTGTTCTTTACTTACTATTACGATCCGACCTTCGGCATCTTGAGTTACGTGATGAACTCGATCACCGGCGGCCAGTTCATCCTGATGGATAACAAGGCGGGCGCGGTGGCGGGCATCGTCTTTGCCGACGCCTGGATGTGGTCGCCCTTCGTCATGCTGCTGGTGCTGGCGGGCCTCGTCTCGGTGCCCAAATATCTCTATGAAGCAGCTGCCATCGACCGCGTGTCGAAGTGGCGGCAGTTCTGGACCATCACCTTCCCCTATATCCGAGGCTTGCTGATGCTGGCGCTGCTGTTCCGCACCATCGAAGCCTTCAAGCTGGCCGATCTCGTCATTCTGCTCACCAAGGGCGGCAATGACACGCTGACCATTTCCTATCACCTCATCCGCATCGCCAATGAGCAGAACAAGACATCGGAAGGAGCCGCGATCTCCTATCTCATGCTGTTTATGGTGATCGTGCTCACCAACCTTTACCTTTATCTGGCCAACCGCCGGAGCCAGGGAGACTGACATGACCGATTCCGTTTCCATTTGGCAGACACTCGGGTTTCGCAAGGCCAATGGCGTGGGAGAGGCGGGCTGGGGCCGCACGCTGGTGGTCGCCATCGTGTCGCTGATCTACTTCCTGCCCGTGCTGTTCATCATCTTTACTTCGCTCAAGCCGCAGGATGCGGCGCTCAACGTGCCGCCCACTTTGGTGCCGACTTCGTTCTTCGGGCTGATCCCCGATCAGTTCGTGTTCACGCCGACGCTGGAGAATTTCGGCTCGGTGTTCGAGCGCTCGATGACGGCGGGAGGGCCGCCGGAAGCCACGGGCTTCGACCGCTATTTCTTCAACTCGATCGTGATCGCCACCGTGTCGGTGCTGCTGGCGCTGGCCATCGGCACGCTCGCCGCCTTCGGCTTCTCGCGCTATCCGCTGAAGGGGAATGACACCTATCTGTTTATCATTCTCACCACGCGCATGCTGCCGGCCATCGTGGTCATCATTCCGATCATCCTGATGTTCCGCGTCGTCGGGCTTTCGGGCTCCTATACCGGCATCATATTGCTCTATACCGCCTTCAACCTCGCCTTCACCATCTGGATGATGAAGAGTTTCTTTGACGAGCTTTCGCTCGACGTCGAGGACGCGGCGCGCATCGACGGATCATCCGGCATGAAAGTGTTCTTCAAGATCTGCCTGCCGCAGGTGATCCCCGGCCTAGCCGCCACCTTCGTGTTCGGCCTCATCCTCACCTGGAACGAGTTCCTCTTCGCGCTGCTGTTGTCCGGTCCCGACACGCGCACCGTGCCGGTGGCAATGAATCAGGCCGTGGCCTCGGGCGGCCGCGGCACCGACTGGACGCTGCTGGCGGCCATCGAAACCCTCTTCCTCATCCCCGTTTTCCTCGTGACGTTCTTCCTGCAGAACCACCTGCTGCGCGGCGTCACCTTCGGCACAGTGAAGCGCTAGGCATGTCAACCATCGAGATCAAGAACGTCACCAAGAAGTTCGGCGATTTTACCGCCGTGCGCGATGCCTCGCTGTCGGTGCAGCCGGGCGAAGTGGTTTGCCTGCTGGGCCCATCGGGCTGTGGCAAGACGACGACGCTGCGCATGATCGCAGGCCTTGAGCGCGCCACCACGGGCGATGTCATCATCGCCGGCAAGGAAATGAACAACCTGCCGCCCGAGAAGCGCGACATCGCCATGGTGTTCCAGTTCTATGCGCTCTATCCCGCCCTCACGGTGGGGCAGAACATCGCCATGCCGCTGCACTCCGAAGGCCTCTCGAAGGACGAGATGGACAAGCGGGTGATGAAGGTGGCGAAGATCATGCATCTCGACACCGTGATGAACCGCATGCCCAGCCATATTTCGGAAGGCGAAAAGCAGCGCCTCGCGGTGGCGCGCGCCATCGTGCGCGACCCCAACTGTTTCCTGTTCGACGAACCGCTGTCGCGCCTTGATGTGGAACTTCGCCATTCCATGCGCGGCCAGATCAAGGAAGTGCTGCAGGGCCTCTCCAAGGCGACGGTGATCGTGACCCATGACCAGCTTGAAGCGCTGACCATGGCGAACCGCATCGCCATCATGAAGGATGGCATGATCGAGCAGGTGGGAACCCCGCATGAGGTGTTTGCCAAGCCCGCCAATGTGTTCGTGGCGAGCTTCATCGGCACGCCGCAGATGAACCTGCTCGATGCCGATTTCGCCAGCTTCAAGGGCGGCAAGGCCAAGGTGGCGCTGGCCGGCAAGGGGCTGGAGATCGCCGCCAACCCGGCAGTGGAAGGGTTGAAGCCGTCGAAAGTGAAAATCGGCATCCGCCCACGCGCCTTCACTACCGTTTCGGAACAGGCGGGCGACACCATTGCCGCGCAGGCCGAGCTGATCGAACCGATGGGCGCCGAGACGCTGATCCACGCCCGCACGGCAGGGGGCGGCGACATCCGCGTGGTGGTGCCGCGCGAGAAGCGGGTGAAGACCGGCGAGACGCTGCATCTCCGCCCCGATCCGCGGCAAACCCATTTCTTCGGCGAAGACGGAAAGGCGGTGCGCCAGTGAGTCTCGAACCGCAAACCGGCATGAGCCCCAAGGGGGCACTCCGCCTCGAATATGCGATCATCGGCCTTGGGCTGTTCGCGCTGATCCTGATCTTCCAGCCCTTCAGCCTTACGCTTTATGCGATTGGCGGCGGGCTGGTGGTGCTGGCGGGCCTTGTCAACAATCTGCTGCCGCTGGCCCGGCCCGGCGTGAAGGTGAGTTCGGTGGTGACCGTCGCCATGGTGGTGGCGATGATCTTCTGCATCACCATCCTTGTGTCGATCTGCGCCGCCTATCTCTATGGCCTGTTCTTCTTGAAGCCGCCGGATCCCAACACCATGGCGGGCAAAATCCAGCTCAACACGCCGCCTTTCTATGCGCAGCCCTTCGTGTGGTGGGTGGCGGGGATCGCGGCGGTTCTGGCCGCCATCATAACGGTGCGCAGCCGCGCCGGAAAATAATCATGCGTCACGATGTTTCGGTGATCGGCCTTTATATCCTCGATGTGCTGGGGAGACCCGTCACCCGCATTCCCGATCGCGGCAACGTTGATTTCATCGAGGAAATCCGGCTTACCGTGGCGGGAACGGCCGGCGGCACGGTGGTTGATACCGCCAAGCTCGGCCTCAAGAGTCTCGCGGTGGGCGCGGTCGGCGATGATGAAAAGGCCGACTGGGTTCTGCTCACGCTGGAAAAACATGGCATCGACGTTTCGGCCATGCAGCGCATCAAGGGCGTGCCCACCTCCGCCACCATTCTGAACGTGCGGCCCAATGGCGACCGCCCGGCGCTGCATGTGCGCGGTGCCTCCGATCACTTCGACGTGCCGCCGGAGATGTATGACAGGGTGTTCGATGCGCCGATCATTCATCTGGGCGGCACCGGCCTGTTGAAAAAGCTCGACGGCCCGGCCTCCGTCACGCTGCTGAAAGAGGCGAAGCGGCGCGGCCGCACGGTAACCTTCGATCTGATCGCCGCCAGTGCCGACACCATCGGCATCGTGGCGCCGCTGTTGCCCTATATCGATTATTTCATGCCCTCGATCGAAGAGGCGAAGGATATGTCGGGCCAGTCGACGCCCGAGGATTGCGCCAGCTTCTATCTCGACAAGGGCGCGCGCTGCTGCGTCTTCACGCTGGGCGGCGATGGCGCGTTCTATGCCCATCAGGATGGAACGCGCGTTTCCTCCAAGGCCTATGACATCAAGGTCGTGGATACGACAGGCTGCGGCGATGCCTTCGATGCAGGATTCATCGCCGCCCTTCACCACAAGATGGATGTCGAGACAGCCCTGCGTTTCGCGCAGGCCTCGGCCGGGCTTGTCGCCACGGGGCTTGGGTCCGATGCTGGAATCGTGTCATTCCCCGATACATTGGCACGCATGAAGAGCTGGAAGATCAAACCATGAGATTCAAGGGAAGGCGCGCGGTCGTGACAGGCGGCCTGTCGGGTATTGGCGAGGCGGTTGCAAAGCGCATCGTGGCGGAAGGCGGCAAGGTCGGGGTGTGGGATTTGGGCGGCGGCATCAAAACCGACATTTCAGACTATGCCTCGGTCGAGGCGGCGGTGGCGCAGACGGTGAAGGACATTGGCGGCATCGATATTCTGGTGAATAGCGCCGGCATCACCGGCCCTACCGTGCCGGTCATGGAATTTCCGCTCGACGGCTGGGCGCAGGTGATGGCGATCAACCTCAACGGCACCTTCCACACCAACCGCGCCGTGATCCCGCTGATGACGGCGCAGAATTATGGCCGCATCGTCAACATCGCCTCGATCGCCGGCAAGGAAGGCAACCCCAATGCCTCCGCCTATTCCGCCTCCAAGGCGGGGGTGATCGGCTTCACCAAATCGCTGGCCAAGGAACTGGCCAAGACCAACATCACCGTCAACGCGGTGACGCCCGCCGCCGTGCGCACGCCGATCTTCGACCAGATGCCGCAGACGCACATCGATTTCATGCTGTCGAAAATTCCCAAGGGCCGCTTCGGCACCGTGGATGAAATCGCCAGCCTGGTGTGCTGGCTGGCCAGCGAGGAATGCTCCTTCTCGACCGGCGCCGTTTTCGATGCTTCGGGCGGCCGCGCCACCTATTGAGGGACTGACCATGCAGAGAATGGGCCGGGTGATTGGCCTCAAGCCCGAGGTGATCGCCGAATACAAGCGTATCCACGCGGCGGTGTGGCCGGACGTGCTGAAAGCCATCGCTGACAGCAACATTCGCAACTATACCATTTTCCTCAAAGAGCCCGAGAACCTGCTCTTCGCCTATTGGGAATATCACGGCAGCGATTTCGCCGCCGACATGGCGAAGATGGCCGAAGTCCAGCGCATGCGTGACTGGTGGGTGATCACCGATCCCATGCAGGTGCCGCTTGCGACGCGGAAAGACGGAGAGTGGTGGGCCGATATGGAAGACGTGTTCCATACGGATTGAGGCGGGCCATATTCGGCCCACAACCTGTCTTTCCGGCGAACGCCGGAATCCAGCCTTGCCATGGGCCCCGGCTTGCGCCGGGGTGACAAGTCAACTCATAGACTCTATTTCCCCTTCAGCCGCTTCTCCAGCGTGGCGAAGGCACGCTGATAGACATTCTGCTCCGTGCCCGGAATAAGCGTGAGGTCGTCCAGCGCGCTCGCCGTCCAGTCGCCGGTCCACACGCCGAAGGTGGAATTATCCGCCGTCACCTTCCACAGCCTTGCACCCGAGACATAGTTCATCCACGGCATATCGCATTTGGTGATGCGGTAGGAGAAGCTGCGCTCGAGATCGGAGAGATGCAGCAATTCTTCATTGAGATGGCCTTGGCCGAACATAAAATCACGCACGCCGCTCACCTTGTCGGAGCGGGCGCGCTTCAGCATGTGCATCTTGGTGATCTCGTCATGCCAGCCGCCCATGCCGGCGAAATCGCGCATCATTCCCCAGGTCTTTTCGACGGGAGACTTGATCACGCGCGACGTCCATATCTTGTTGGGCTGGCCGCCCTTCCAGCGCTCGGCGCCTGCGGGTTTTTCCGGCTTTGTTTTGGCGATGATGGCGGCGAGATTGCTGAAATTGGCGCCGAACACTTCTTTTGAAATGATCTTCTCGTACTTTCCTTCATCGCCCGGCCCTTCGTCAAAACTCGCTTCCCATTCCGCGAAGGTCTGGTCGCCGTGGGTGACGGGATAGAGCCTCACCGTGGCGAGATAGTTCCGGACAGGGAAGGCGGGTTTCTCGAAATTATAAGTGAAGGTGCAGCGCGCATCGTCGAGCGCCACAAGCCGTTCGCGGATGTGATCGCCGTCATGGGTGTAGAAGCTGCGCACGCACCCCACCACATCGGGGTCGAGACCGCCTTCGATCTTGGAGCGTGCGATGGGCGGCGCCCAGGAGGGCAGGCCGTTGAAATCGCGGATCAGGCTCCACACGGTTTCGACGGGGGCCTTGAGGATGATGCTGGAATAGGCGCGGGCCATGGTTGCTCCTTATTGCGCGATCTCGGTGAAGGCTTTTATGGCGGCGTCGGCGAAGGCCGCATCGTTGATATGGGCATCCACCTTGATGAGGCGGCGGTTGGCGGCGGGCTTCCACCCTTTCCGCACGGCATCGAACAGCGCCGCATCGGCTTGAGGATCATGGAAAGGCTTGCCCGCCGCATCGATGGCGGAGACGCCCCTGAGCGGCAGCAGGAAGCGCACCGGGCCTTCCATGCGGTTGAGCCGCGCGACGATCCACGCGCCAATGGCGCGGTTTTCTTCTGGTGTAGTGCGCATCAGCGTCACCTGCGGGTTGTGGATGTAGAACTGCCGCCCTTCATAGGCGGAAGGCACCGTCTCGCGCGGCCCGAAATTCACCATGTCGCAGGCGCCGAGCGAGCCGACATAAGGGATGCGGCTCCTGACCGCCGCGCCGAAGCGGTCATCCGTACACGGAAGAACGCCGCCGAAGAGATGATCAGCCACCTCCGTCGTCGTGATGTCGAGTGCTGCGGACAGGAGATGCGAATCGATGAGCTTCTCGAGGCATTGCCCGCCCGTGCCGGTGGCATGAAACACGAAGCATTCCCAATCGCCTTCGATGCGCGCGCGAATCTGGGTGACGGCCTCGGTGGTGACGCCGAACATGGTGAGGCCCACGGCGCGCTTTTTATCCTGCACCTCGGGCACCGCGTTGAGCGCCATCCCCGCCGCCGCGTGGGCGGCGTTGCCGATCACCTTTCGGGTGATGGCGTTGAGCCCCGCCACATCGGCCACCGCATGCATCATCGCAATGTCGGTGGGGCCGACATAGGGCGCGACATTGCCGGAGGCCATGGTGGAAACCATGAGCTTCGGCACGCCGATGGGCAAAGCCCGCATGGCCGCGGTGACGATCGACGTGTTGCCGCCGCCGCCCAGCCCCAGCACCGCGCCAATGTCGCGGCGTTCCGAGAGCCATCGTGTGAGGGCCTCACCCATGGCGGCAACCGCTTGCCCGCGATCGCCAAGGCCCAGCACGGCGGATGCGCCTTGAGGATGACTCCGCGCCACCTCCTGCGGGGAGACATCGGCCCCGCCGGGGGATTGCGTGGTGGAAATATCCACCAGCACCGCCTTTGCCCCCGCCGCGCGCACACGCTCCGCCGCATAGGAGAGTTCGGCGCCTTTGGTGTCGCAGGTGCCGATCACATAAACGAGCCCCATGGCTATTTCGCCCCGGCCCAGCCCTGCTTCATGTTTTTATAGCCGAGCTTGTAGACCTCTTCCGGATTGGGGAAGAACTCGCGCCACACGCGGGTCGCGGCGGCGAGCGCCGGCATGGAGCTTCCGAAGGCTTCGATAGTGAGCCAGCCATCATATTTGGCGGCCCTGAGCGCCTTGTAGGTCTGCGCCCACGGCACATGGCCCTTGCCCGGCGTGCCCCGGTCGTTCTCGGAAATATGCACATGGATCATGTGCCGCTTGATGTCCTTCACCGCCGCGACCGGATCCTTCTCCTCGATATTGGAGTGGAACGTATCATACATGCCCTTGATGGCGGGATGATCGACCTCGTCGAGATATTCGGCCAAGCCCTTCATCGTGGTGATGAAATAGCTTTCAAACCGGTTCAGCGCCTCGAGCGAGAGGCGCACGTTCTTCTTCGCCGCATAGTCGCCCGCACGGCGGTGGAAGGAGAGGCCACGCTTGCGTTCGGCTGCCGTCGCGGGCGCGCCCGAGAAAAACCCGTGCTCGGAGTGCATCGGGCCGCCGATGATGGGGGCGCCCAGCGCCGAAGAGCAATCGATCACCCATTTGGCGTAGTCGACGGCGGCCTTCTGCTGCGCCTTGTCGGGGGAGAGCGGGTTCTTGCCGCCGGGGCCGATGACGCTGACGACGGTGCGCTCCAGCCCGATCCTGTCGCACATCTCGCCGACGCGCGCATAGTGGTCCGGCGTTCCCTCGAACATGGGGATTTCCACGCCGTCATATCCGGTTTTCTTGAGGGCCTTGAGAATGGGTTCATGGGCCGCCGTGACATGGGGTGTCCACAGCAGCATGTTAAAGCCGAGTTTCATGTTTGGGCCGCCTCCCTGCGGTGGCGTCAAGACAAACCTTCTCGCCTGTCTTGTCAATTCCTGATATACGCCTTGCATCATAAGAAACGGACCATTTGGAGGACCCAATGAACAAGCCGCACGACCCTTCTTCCGCCCAGAACGCCACGTTGCTGCGCATGCAGAATTACATGACCACCTCGCCCGTGCCGTCGATCTCGACGGAGCTTCTTGTCTCGGCGGATGGCGAATTGAACCGTGAGTTGAACCGCTTCCTGCTCGACCCGCCCACCAATCCCAACCTGCTGAAAGGCAAGACCATCGCCATCTGCTGCACCAATGGCGTTGAAGAGGTGGAGATCGTCGGCGCCATGAAATGGCTGACCGAGCATGGCGCGAAAGTGCATGTCGTCTCGACCCGCATCGGCGAATTCCATCCGACGCTGGGCCTCAGGTTTCCGCCGCAATGCGCCACCCATGTGCTCGCCATCCGCCTGATGGAGAATGCGGGCTGGCTGAAGATTGACCGCTACACGGATGAGGCCAAGGTTTCCGACTATGACGCGGTGATCATGCCCGGCGGCTGCTGGAACCCCGATGCGCTCCGCACCGACAAGCACGCGCGCGACTTCGCCAAGGCGATGCATGCGGCGGGCAAGCCCACCTGCGCCATCTGCCATGGCCAGTGGGTGATGGTCTCCGCCGACATGCTGCGCGGCAAGAAGGCCACCGCCGTGTGGAACATCCAGGTCGATCTCGCCAACGCCGGCGCCACCGTGCTGGACGAACCCTGCGTGGTGGACGGGAACCTCATCACCGCCCGCTTCCCCTACGACCTGCCGCGCATGGTGGACGCGCTGGTGAAGCAGCTGGTGGCGTAGGATGACATGTCTTCGCCTCTCGAGAGAGGGGCGAGGACAGTTAAGCTGGTTCGGTGATGCAGGCTGTCTGCTGTTCAATCCATTCCAGCACAGGTGCGCGCAACTCTGTCATGGCGGAATAGCGCAGCCGGTCTTCGTCATAGCCGGTGAGAAGCGCTGCGATGGCGGTGAGGCTTTCGGGGTCCTCGCTGAGGGACTGCAGCGGATCGGAATAGGTGTGGAGCGAAAAGGCGATCGCGCCGGTTTGCGGCAGGCGCACGAGAATTTGCCGCTCGGCCCTCAGCCACAATTGCGCGCCACAGTTTGAAGGATCGCGACTGAGGTCTTCGGCGATCTTCCCCGCTGCCGCGACATTGGCCTCATGCGGGCTGTCGGGAAAGAACAGCGTGGCGATGGGCGTAATGGCCCAGTTGAAACGCTCCACCGGCTGGCCGGGCTTGATGTTGGCGAGCACGCGGTCAACCCGGGGGCCAAGCTGGTCATTGAGCTTCGGCACATGCTCGTGCGCCCATTGCATGGGATGGCCGACCGACGACACGATGCGGCCCGACGTCGTGTAGGCGTTGGACGCGGCCGTGATGGTGACCTTGCCGTCCCCGGGCTTCAGCAGCATGAAGTCTTCTTCAATCGCCATGCTGATGGCTGCCAGCGGCTCACCCTTGTTGATGGCGTGCACCATGTCATCGATGGCGCAGTGCAAGTGATCGCCGCGCCGGGTGAAATGCTGGCCGTGCTGCGCGAGAAGATGCGCCACGATGAGATCGCGCAACTCCTCTTGGGCTGGCAATGACTCCGGCAATGTGCGGTAATAGAGCGGCGGCAGGCCATCGAGGCGCTGGCGCTTCTCCGCCATGAAGGCGGCATAGCCATCCGTGACATCGATCCATGTTGCAGGATCGGACGGCTTAAGGCCGATCTGGAAAGATGCGGCGGCGGCGATCCATGGGCGGTATTTTGGCGGAGTCATGCCTATCTGTTTACCGCAGCCATCGAGGCCGGGATATAGCGTTCTCCTGCCGCAGCGCCCTTGGGCACCGCATCGGACAATTGCTTCAATTCGCCAGGCGTGAGCGTGATGTCCGCTGCGGCGATATTCTCTTCGAGATATTTGCGCCGCTTGGTGCCGGGAATGGGCACGATGTCCTCGCCCTGCGCCAACACCCAAGCCAGCGCCAGTTGCGCCGGTGTCAAGCCCTTCCGTTTCGCGATTGTTTCAACCGCCGAAACGATGGCGAGGTTGCGCGCCAGATTTTCACCCTGGAAGCGCGGCGTGTTGCGGCGGTAATCGCCCGCCTCCAGCGCATCCATGGATTTGAACCGCCCGGTGAGAAAGCCGCGGCCCAGCGGGCTATACGCCACAAAGCCGATGCCGAGTTCGCGCACCGTGGGCAGAATCTCCGCCTCCACATCGCGCGTCCACAGCGAATATTCGGTTTGCAGCGCCGTGATGGGATGGGTGGCATGGGCGCGGCGGATGGTGGCGGGGCTCGCTTCGGAGAGCCCCAGGTGCCGCACTTTGCCTTCTCTCACCAGTTCCGCCATTGCGCCCACCGTTTCTTCGATGGGCACGTTGGGATCAACGCGATGCTGATAATAGAGATCGATCATATCGACGTTCAGACGCTTCAGACTGTCCTCGCAGCACTGGCGCACATAGGCGGGCTGGCCATTGACGCCCAGGAATGCGCCATCGGGCCCCCGCACATTGCCGAACTTGGTGGCCAGCACCACCTGATCGCGGCGGCCCTTGATGGCCTTGCCCACTAGTACCTCATTGGTGCCGGGGCCATACATATCGGCGGTGTCGAGGAAGTTCACGCCGAGATCGAGGGCGCTGTGAATGGTGGCGATTGATTCCGCATCATCGCGGCCGGCATAGAATTCCGACATGCCCATGCAGCCAAGGCCAAGGCAGGAGACGGAAAGCGTATCGAGGGAACGTGTGCGCATGGTTGCAACTCCGGGGGCGTGGGAACCGCCGTGTGCGCTTGAGTATGAGTTCCTGCCGCCCCCCGCAACAAGGCGAAGTCCGGAACGGGGCCTTGCTTCCCCGTCATGGCTCGCGGTGGAATATTCCCTTCAGGCGACGGCCCGGCTCAGCGCGCATTGCGACCACAGCGCCGAGAGCGCGTTGACGAGATGGTCAATATCGGCATCGCTGTGGAGCGGCGTGGGCGTGATGCGCAGCCGCTCGGTGCCGCGCGGCACGGTGGGATAATTGATCGGCTGCAGATAGATGCCATGCTGCTCAAGCAGGATGTCGCTGATCCATTTGCACTTGCGCGCATCGCCCACCATCACCGGTACGATGTGGCTGTGGTTCGGCATGTAGGGGATGCCGGTCTGGTCCAGCCTGCGGCGGAGTTTCGCCACCCGGTCACGCTGGCCCAGCCGTTCCGCATCGCTCGCTTTCAGGTGACGGATCGACGCCGTGGCCCCCGCCGCAACGGCGGGTGGAATTGAAGTGGTGAAGATGAAACCGGACGCGAAGCTGCGCACGAAATCGCACAGCGTCGCCGACGCCGCGATATAGCCCCCTGCCACGCCGAAGGCCTTGCCCAGCGTGCCTTCGATCACGGTGAGCCGGTGCATCAGCCCCTCGCGCTCCGCCACGCCGCCGCCGCGCGGGCCATACATGCCCACCGCATGGACCTCGTCGAGATAGGTCATGGCATTGTATTTGTCGGCGAGATCGCAGATGGCGCGGATCGGTCCGATGTCGCCATCCATCGAATAGACCGAACTCGAAGGCGATGAGCTTCGGCCGCGCCGGATCGAGGGACTTCAGCAGCCGCTCGAGGTCCGCCATGTCATTGTGTTTGAAGATATGGCGCTCCGCCTTGCTGTGGCGGATGCCTTCGATCATCGAGGCGTGATTGCCGGCGTCCGACAGCACCACGCAATCGGGAAGGCCCGCCGCGAGCGTGCCGAGCGCCGCCCAGTTCGATACATAGCCTGATGTGAAGAGGAGGGCGCTCTCCTTGCCGTGCAGATCGGCGAGCTCGCGCTCAAGCTCGACATGATAATGGCTGGTGCCGGAAATATTGCGCGTGCCTCCCGCACCCGCGCCCGCGCGGTCCAGCGCCTCATGCATGGCGGCCAGCACTTTGGGATGCTGGCCCATGCCGAGATAATCATTGGAGCACCAGACCGTGATGTCGCGCTGGCCGGACGCGCTGTGAAAGGTGGCGTATGGAAAGTGACCCGCTCTCCGTTCGAGATCGGCAAAAACGCGATAGCGGCCTTCGCTGTGGAGACCGGCGAGGCTGTTCTGGAAGAAGGCTTCATAATCCATGATGACCCGATCTGCGCCGGGCTTTGCAACGGGGCAAGCCCGATGATGCCGCACGCGACGAAATGCCCACGACCTTGCTGAATGTGGCATCTCCGCTATGGTATTGAAATCAGGAGAGGTTCGAGAAATGACATCGGTTTATGATCGCCTCGGCGTGCCCACCATCATCAACGCCAAGGGCACCGCCACGCGGCTGTCGGGCGGCATCATGCGGCGCGAGGTGGCGGATGCGATGGTGGAGGCCTCTCACGCCTGCGTCGATATCGCGGCGCTGCAGGCGGCGGCTTCACGCGAGATCGCCGCCGTAACGGGCGCGGAGGCGGGCTATGTGGCGAGTGGCGCATCGGCCTGCCTGTTGCTGGCCACGGCGGCCTGCATTGCCGGGCACGATCTTTCCGCCATGGCGCGGCTTCCCGATACGGCTAGCTTGAAAAATGAAGTGGTGATGGCGCGGAGCCAGCGCAATTTCTATGACCATGCGGTGCGCGCCGCGGGCGCCCGCATCGTCGAGGTAGGCTTGCCCGACCGTTTCGCGGGCGCGGGCGTGCGCGATGCTGAAGGATGGGAGATCGACGCGGCGATCAGCGAGCGCACGGCGGCGGTGTTTTACGTGGCCGACGCGCTGGCAAGGCCATCGCTGCCGGAAGTGGTGGAGGTGGCGCATGGCCGGGGCGTTCCGGTGTTCGTGGATGCCGCCGCGCAATTGCCGCCGCAATCCAATCTCCGCCGCTTCATCGCCGAGGGCGCGGACCTCGTGGCCTTTTCGGGAGGCAAGGTGATCGGCGGGCCGCAGGCCTCGGGCTTTCTGTGCGGCAGGCACGATCTCATCATGTCGGCGGCGCTGCAGCATCTCGATTTCGATATTCCCTGGGCGCGCTGGCAGCCGCCGCCCTTACTCATCGATAAGACGGGCCTCAAGGGCGTGCCGCAGCATGGCATTGGACGCTCTTGCAAAGCGGGGAAGGAAGAGATTGTGGGGCTGCTGACGGCGTTGCGCTTGTTCGTTGAAGAAGGCGATGCCGCCCGCCATGCGCGATGGCTGAAGCGGGTGAATGTGATGGCCACGGGCTTGCGCTTTGGCGGCGTTGATCTTCTGTATACGGATGATCGTTCCGCCGTGCCGCAGGTGAAGCTGACGCTGAAGGATATGACGGCGGAGGACTTTCTCATCCGCCTTGCAGCGGGAACGCCATCGGTTCACGCCGATGCTTCGGTGTGGGACTCACACGTGGTGTTCCTCAGCCCGCTCTGCCTGGGCGAGGGCGATGAGCTTCGCGTCGCGGAGGCGGTGAACGCCATCCTCGCTTGACTATTGCACGGTGCCCCGTGCATCGACGCGCACCGCGCCCAGCACCTCATCGCCGCGCACGAATACCACCTTGTCGAACAGATTGGTGACCGGGCAGACGTGGTTGGGTATGATGCGCACCAGATCGCCCACATGCGGCTTGTGATTGGCCTTGCTGATGTCGAGGAAGCCGTGCTCCTCGCTCATGTCATAGACGCGGGCGAAACCAAGTTCGCGCACCACGCCATAGCCGGTGAGGCCGAGCAAATCTGACGTCAGCGACTTCGAGCCTGCGTCCAGCATGGCGCGATCGCCGGTTGGCGTGCTGACCACGGTAGCTAGCACCGAGAGCGCGCAATCGTCGTAGCTGAAGAGGCCGGGCTCGGCGAGCGAACGGTCGGCATAAATATAGGTGCCTGCCCGGTATTCGGTGATGCCCGCGAGGCCATCATCCAGCCACATGTCGGGTGAGCCGCCGGTGGTGATGACGGGGCAGGGAAGGCCTGCGCGGGTGATGAGATCGCGCGCCGCCATCAGCCAGTCATGCGCTGCCACCCGCGTGCCTGTCTTGGCATAGGTCATCAGGCCGCCCGCAGCGAGGCCTGGCATACGGGCAATCTGCTGAGCCAGTGCCGCCGCGGCTTCCGGTGATTGCACGCCGTTGCGGTGGGCGCCAGTATCGCATTCAACCAGCACGCTGAGCGTGCGGCCGGCCTGTTGCGCTGCCCACGAAAGGCCCTCAAGCATGTCGGCATTGTCGGCAACGACAGAAATGCCGGTGCGCTTCATCAATGCCGCGAGGCGCTCCAGCTTGGGGCGGCCGATCGCATTGAAGGTGAGCAGCATGTCTCGGATGCCGGCATCCGCCATCACCTCCGCCTCGCCGAGTTTTTGCACCGTGATGCCCTTGGCCCCGCAGGCGATCTGGTGGCGGGCGAGGGGGACGAGCTTGTGCGTCTTGATGTGCGGGCGGTTGGCGATGCCGAGCGTGTCGCAGCGCGCCTGCCATTTCAGCACATTGCGGTCCACCACATCAATGTCGATGACGGGCACCGGCGTCTCGAGGTCTTCGAGACGCTTGCCAACATCTTCGAACTGGAACTGGTCGATGATATCCATGAAAATCCTTAAGGCGTGATCTTGAAATCCTTGCCTTCCGGCAGGGTTTGGCCGCCATCGACGATGATGGTGGTGCCGGTGATGTAGGCCGCATCATCGGAGGCGAGAAAGAGCGCCGCATTGGCGATGTCGCGCGGCGTGCCGAGGCGGCCCATTGGCACCGCCTCTTCCATGGTGCGGATGAAATCGGCGCTGCGGTGCATCTTCATGCCTTCGGTGAGGATGTTGCCGGGCTCGATGCCGTTCACCGTGATGCCGTAGCCCGCAAACTCAAGAGCCGCTGATTTGATGAAGCCATTGATGCCTGCCTTGGATGCCGAGTAATGGCCGTGGCCGGGGCTGGTGACACGGGGGCCGGTGATCGACGAGGTGAAGATCATGCGGCCCGATTTTTTGGCGCGCATATGCGGCAGAGCGGCCTTGGCGGCGAGGAAGGTGCCGCGCAGATTGACGCCCAGCACCGAATCCCACTCCTCGGGCGAAGTGTTTTCGATCAGCGTCCAGGGATAGATGCCGGCGTTCTGGACGAGAATGTCGAGGCCCCCGAAATCAAGGGCCGCCTGCACGGCGCGATTGGCCTCATCCTCACGGGAAATATTGGTGGCGATGAAGCGCCCGTTGAGGCGTTTTGCCGTGGCCTCGCCCGCTTCGACTTCGGTGTCGGCGATCACCACCTTCGCCCCTTCCTCATGGAAGCGCGCCGCGATGGCTTCGCCGATGCCCCGCGCCGCGCCGATCACCAGCGCTACGCGGCCATCGAGTCTCTTTGTCATGCAATCCTCTGACGTATCTGAAGTTTGAGCGTGTCGAGCAGCACGGCGGCCAGCACCAGGAAGCCAAGGATCATCTGCGTGTAATGGGCGGGAAGGCCCATGAGGTTGATCGCCGTCTGAATGGAATGGAGCAGCAGCACGCCTGCATAGACGCCCGGCAGGCGGCCAACGCCGCCCTTGAGACTGACGCCGCCGATCACCACGGCGGCGAAGGCCTGGAACACCATGCCGACGCCGAGATTGGCTGTTGCGCCCGAGGTGCGGATGGCCAGCAGCCAGCCTGCGAGGCCTGCGATGGCCCCAGCGAGAATGAAGCTGATGAGCATCAGCCGGTCCACCTTGATGCCGGCCCGAAAGGCCGCCACCGCATTGCCGCCCACCAGCGTGATGTGCCGCCCGAACGGTGTTTTCGCCATCATGAAACTGAAGGCCGCGAAGCACAGAATGGCGATCCACGCGATCAGCGGAATGCCGAGGATGGTGTCGACGCCGATAAAGCGGATCGACGGTGAAAGGTCCTGCGCCGAACGTCCGCCGGACATGGCGACGACGAGGCCTCTGACCCAGATATAGGAGGCAAGCGTGACGATGAACGCTTCCATCTTGAGCCTGACCACCAGAATACCGTTCAGCAGTCCGATTGCCCCGCCGATCAGCAGCGCGATGCCAAGCGAGACAGGAAGCGCCAGCCATTCCGGCGTGAGCGTGAGGCCCATGCCGATGCCGTGCGAGCAGAACAGGATGCCGGTGACCATGGCGGCCAGTGCCGCCACCGATTCAACCGACAGGTCCATGTGGCCGGCGATGATGACGATGGCGAGGCCGATCGACATGACGCCCGTCATGGTGGAGCTTTCGATGATGTTCACGAAAATGCCGGGCTGGAAGAAATTGGGCACGAAAATCGAGAACACCGCCAGCATCACCGCCAGCATGAACCAGACGAGATGGTCGAGGACGAATTCGGCGATGGCCCGCTGGCGGGGTGAGGTCATGGGTGAATCTCTTGTTAAGGAGTAAAAATAAGTCCGTCACCCCGGCGAAGGCCGGGGTCCCGCTTCAGCAGAGGGAAGTGAAGCGGGATGCCAGCCTGCGCTGGCATGACGGAAAAGCGACGTAAGATTTTCTGAATCACTCCACCGGAACGATCTTGTCGGCGGGCGCCTTCAGGTTGCCCCAGAAGCGCGGCTCGTCGACATTGTCCTTGGTGATGGCGGCGCCCGGAATTTTGATGTTCGGACCCCAGGACTCAATCGTCATCACCGAGTCGAGGCCCAGCACCTTGTAATTTCCGGGCTTGATCTCCTGCTTGTTCACCACCTTGTCGGCGAACATGGCGAGTGCGGCGGCCTGCGCATAAAGCGGCTGCTCCACTTCCACGTTTTCCCAGCCCTTGCGGATCAGGTCGAGGCCAACAGGCGCGCCGTTCGAGGACACCAGCATCACGTCGCCCGGTTTCTTGCCCTTGGCTTCGAGCGAGGCGACGGCGGCCACCGCGAGATGCGCCGCGTGCACGAAGATCAGGTCGATATCGGGGTTCGCCACGAGCTGGTCGGCCACGATGGTGCCGGCATTCGAGGCTTCCCAGTTCATGGCGGGCAGCGAGATGATCTGCACGCCCGGGAAGGCCTTCATCTTTTCCTCAAAGCCCTTCTGGATGTCGAGCGTGTAGGGATCGGACGGGTCGCCCAGAACCTGAAGAATCTTGCCCTTCACATCGCCTTTCTTCTCTTTCAACAGGCGCTCGATCTGGTCGGCCGCCACATGGCCGATTTCCACCGTGCCGGCCACCGAGGTGAGATCGGTCGGCGTCGAGGTGATCTGGCGGTCGAAGATCATGACCGGGATGCCGGCGGCGCGCGCCTTCTCGATGGCGGGCTTGATGGCGTTGAAGTCCACCGCCGCCATGATGATGGCCTTGGGCTTCTGCAGGATGGTGTCGTCCATCTGGCTCTGCTGAAGGTCGGTCTTGTTGTCGGCGTTGAGGGTGACGACCTCATAGCCGACATCACCCATGAACTTGGTGATGGCCGACACCGACTCGGTCTGGAACTCGTCCAGCAGTGTCGGCACCATGTAATAGATCTTGCCTTTCGACTCCGCGAAGGCGGGCGCGTTGAGCCCCACCGCCGCGAGGGCGATCGAGGAAATCAGAATCCGGCGCAGGTGATTCATGGAACGTCTCCTTGGTTGGGTTTGCTTGTCACGGGCCATTCGGCCTCGGTTCTTGGGCTGCCCCTTCGAGGGACTCGCCAGTGATCATGCGCACCACCTCATCGGGGCTGGTGCGGTTGCGTTCGACATTGCCAGCCACCTTGCCCTGGCGGATGACCACAATGCGGTCCGCCACCTGGAAGGCCTGCGCCATGATGTGGGTGATGATGATGACGCCAATGCCCTGTGCGGCGATCTGCTTGATCATCGCCAAGCCGCGCCGCGTCTGCTCGACGCCCAGCGCCGCGAAAGGCTCGTCCAGCAGCACCAGCTTGCCGCCCCAGTGAACGAAGCGATTGAGCTCGATCGCCTGGCGCTGGCCGCCCGAAAGATATTCGACATTGGTGCGGAGTGACGGGATGCGCGTTCCGGCATTGGCGATGGCCTTGGCGGTGACGGCCTCCATCTCGCGTTCCTGCAGCACGGGGATGCCGAAATATTTCTTCACGATCTCGCGGCCCATGAAGAAATTGGCGACGACATCGACATTGGTGCAGAGCGACAGGTCCTGATAGACGGTCTCGATGCCTGCCGCCTTGGCCTCCGAAGGCGAGGCGAAGAAGCGCTGCTGGCCATCGAAGGTCATCTGGCCGGACGTTGGCTCAAGGCCGCCGGAAATGATTTTCACCAGCGTGGATTTGCCCGCGCCATTGTCGCCCAGAAGGGCGATGACCTCGCCGCGCTTCACCTCGAAGCTGATGCCGCGCAGCGCTTCGATGGCGCCGAAATTGCGCGTCACATTTTCGAGCTTCAGCAATATGTCGTCGCTCATGCAACATTCCTTGCGGTGAAGAGGGGATCGACCGACGGCTTGTGATCGGTTTGCGTGAAGAGAAGCCCGAAGCGCGGCGACAGCACACCAGCGATGGCCAGCGCCGCCGCACCACGCAGCACCGCATCCTGCCCGCCCGCCGCGCGGATGAGGCGCGGCGTCTCGCGGTTCGACCGCTGCGACACGGAATTGCCAAGGGGCATGGCGCGGGCGATCAGGTCATCCATCAATTGCTCGTCAGCCAGGCCGCCGAACAGGATGGTTTCGGGATCGAAGAGATTTTCGACCGCCGCCACGGCGCTGCGGAGGAGGGGAGCGGCTTCGGCGATCCAGCCCTCGCGGCCGATGACAGCGCTGCGGCGCTCAAAGGCTTCGAGCGACAGATAGCGTTCGAGACAGCCGCGATTGCCGCAGGCGCACGGCTCGCCCTCCGGCACCAGTGGCACATGGCCGATCTCGCCGGCATTGCGGTGGCTGCCGCGCCACGGCAGGCCCTCATAAACCATGCAGCCGCCCAGACCGACGCCGAAATAGAGATAGTAGAAATCGCGGAACGGCTTGCCCGCGCCATAGAGACGTTCGCCCAGCGCCGCCGCTGCATGGTCGATTTCCACGAAAGCGGGAAGGCCGGTGATCTCGGCGAGCTTCTGTTCGACGGGAAAGCCCTTCCAGCCTTCGAGCGTGGTGGGGCCGACGAAGCTCATCGAATCGACATCGAAAGGGCCGGGCATGGCGAGGCCAACGCCAAGAAGCCGCGCATCCGGCTTGGGCTTGAGCTGCTTCACCAGCCGCCGGATGTCGGCAAAGGCCTGCCGGGGTTCGGGATGCGGCAGCTTGCTGGCGGCGCGGGCGAGGATCGTGCCGCCCAGATCGACAAGGGCCGCTTCCAGCCCCAGCGGCGTCACATGAATGCCAATGGCATGGCCGCCGCCGGAATTGATGGCGACGCGCGTGGCCGGTGACCCGCGGCCTTTCGGTTCGGCGCGGGCCGCGGTGATGAAGCCCTGCTCTTCCAGTTCGCGGATGATGTTGGCGACCGTCTGCACGGTGAGGCCGACGCGCCGGGCGATCTCGCCGCGCTCGATGGGCCCGTGCATGCGGATGGCTTCCAGCACGATGCGCCGGTTATAGGGCCGCCCGAACTCCTGGTTGGTGCCCTTGAGGGCCATCTCAACCGCCTCTTCCTGTGTTTCCGGCGATGAGGCTACACGGGTGAATGAATAATGCAAATGGTTTCTATAAATCGCCCGCAAGAATTCTTTTCACCCGCCCGCCTTTGCTTATAGTGCCGCCCGCAACCACAGGAGAGACCGACGTGCCGCGCTTTGCCCGCAAGGACTTGATGGAAAAATACCAGGACATGAAACGCCGCCGCATCCCCATCGTGGGCGGCGGCGCGGGCACCGGGCTTTCCGCTAAATGCGAGGAAGCGGGCGGCATCGACCTCATCGTCATCTATAATTCCGGGCGCTACCGCATGGCGGGGCGCGGGTCTCTTTCGGGCGTGCTCGCCTATGGCAACGCCAATGAGATCGTCATGGAGATGGGCCGCGAGGTGCTGCCCATGGCCAAGAACACGCCGGTTCTGGCGGGCGTGAACGGCACCGATCCCTTCTGCCTCTTCGACAAGTTCCTCGATGATCTGAACGCCATGGGCTTTTCCGGCATCCAGAATTTTCCGACCGTGGGCCTGATCGACGGCACCTTCCGCGCCAATCTGGAAGAGACCGGCATGTCCTACGGGCTGGAGGTGGACCTTATCCGCCTTGCGCGGTCGAAGGACATGCTGACCACGCCTTACGTTTTCAATGCCGGGGAAGCCGAGGCAATGGCAAAGGCGGGGGCTGACATCATCGTCTGCCATCTGGGCCTCACGACCGGTGGCAGCATCGGCTCCCAGACGGCGCTGAAGCTCGCCGATTGCCCCGCACTCGTCGATGAATGGGCTGAAGCCGCGCTGAAGGTCAACAGGGATGCCATCGTCATCGTGCATGGCGGCCCCGTGTCGATGCCCGATGACGCCGAGTTCATCCTCAGGAACACGAAGAACTGCCACGGCTTCTATGGAGCCTCCTCCATGGAGCGGCTCCCCACCGAAGTGGCGCTGGTCGAGCAGACGCAGAAATTCAAGGCGATCAGGTTCAAGTAAACCGCCTTCCCCCGCAACCTCGCACATCCTCAAACGCCACGCGCAGGAACTGGAAAGACGGAAGGCGGCGCGATGGTTAATTACCCTTCTCCCAAATTCATTTGGGAGAAGGTGCCCGAAGGGCGGATGAGGGCCGTCTTGCGCAGCAAGACGGAACTGTCGCTTGATGGTCAATCATGTTTCAACGTATCGAATTTTGTTCGCCACCGCTTGCAAGCCCCATTGAGAATTAAAAAATATGGCAAGGTGCCAAAACAACTTACTATGGCAAAAACTGAATACACGTTTGCAAATCCGATTAGAAATAGAACTACAATCAGCAGGCAGCCAATCATTGAAGAGAAAATTAGAAGGATCCCGCAAGAAAATCTTGCAAGCCATATATTTATCGTGAGGAATACCTGTTTCATTTTGATCGACTCATCCGATCCAGGCACTTAGACCAATCTCCCACACTGCATTGTAAGGATGATTGTCGCCTTTGGCACCGATGCCACGCCTTGCGTGCCATCGGCCCTCATCCGGCCGCGCGGGGCGCGTCCACCTTCTCCCGGCTTTGCCGGGCGAAGGGTGAAGAAAAGCGGCCTACTCAAACCTCTCCGGGATCGCGTCATCCCGCGCGAGGTTGCCGAACTTTGTATATTTCCCGTCGAACTGCAGTTCCACCGTGCCGGTGGGGCCGTGGCGCTGTTTGCCGATGATCACTTCGGCCTTGCCATGGGCGCGGCTGGTTTTTTCGAACCAGTCCTGGAATTCCGGCGTGCCTTCGGCGGGCTTGAGGCGCTCGAGATAATATTCCTCGCGGAACACGAACATCACCACGTCGGCGTCCTGCTCGATCGAGCCGGACTCGCGCAAATCAGCCAGTTGCGGGCGCTTGTCGTCGCGGCTCTCCACTTGGCGCGAAAGCTGCGACAGCGCCATGATCGGCACGTTCAGTTCCTTGGCCAGCGCTTTCAGTCCCACGGTGATTTCCGTCACCTCCTGCACGCGGCCTTCGGAAGCGCGGCGCGCGGAGCCGGCGAGAAGCTGCAAATAGTCCACGACGATCAGTCCTAGTCCGCGCTGGCGCTTCAACCTTCTGGCGCGCGCCGCCACCTGCGCGATGGTGAGGCCGCCGGTGTCGTCGATATAGAAGGGCAGGGATTGCAGCTCCTGCGCCACGTCAACGAGCTTTGCAAAATCATGATCGGTGATGATGCCGCGGCGGATCAGTTCGGAGGAAATTTCCGCCTGGCCGGAAATGATACGCGTCGCCAATTGTTCGCTCGACATTTCGAGCGAGAAGAACGCCACCAGCCCGCCGTCCGTCACCTTGTTTGAGCCGTCGGAGCCGAATTCCGCCTTGTATTGCTTGGCCACATTGTAGGCGATGTTGGTGGCCAGCGCCGTCTTCCCCATGGCGGGGCGGCCGGCGAGGATGATCAAGTCGGAGGCTTGCAGCCCGCCCAGCTTTTCATCGAGATCGCGGAGGCCCGTTGAAAGGCCGGACAAGCCGCCGTCGCGCTGATAGGCGGCGCTGGCCATGTCGATGGCCTGCGAGAGGGCGCGCGTCAAAGGCTGGAAGCCCTGTCCGTATTTGCCGGTCTCCGCCATTTCAAACAGCGTCTGCTCGGCGCGCTCGATCAGGTCGCGCGAACTGTCCTCCACTGTCGGCTCGAAGGCGTCATTCACCAGATCGGTGCCGATGCCGATGAGTTTCCGCCGCTGCGCCGTCTCGTAGATGGTGCGGCCATATTCTTCGGCGTTGATGATGGTGGTGGCGGAGGCGGCAAGGCGCGCGAGGTAAACCGGCCCGCCGATTTCCTTCAGCGTGGCATCGCTTTCGAAATAGGTCTTGAGCGTCACCGGGCTCGCCAGCTTGCCCGCCCGGATCAGCGTCGAGGCCGCCTCATAGATGCGGGCGTGGATGGCTTCAAAGAAATGTTCGGGCGTGAGGAAGGCCGACACGCGGTCGCACGCCTCGTTGTTGGTCAGGATGGCGCCCAGCAGCGCCTGTTCCGCCTCCAGATTGTGCGGCGGGGTGCGGTAGGCATCGTCGGAGGGCAACTCCTCGACGGGGCGGAGCGGAAGCGGGCTGTTCATGGTGTTCCGTGGATAGCGAAAGGCGGCGTTCCTGCCGACTCTGCCGGGAGATTATGCGCGTTATCCACAGGCGGGGCAAATTCCGTCGATCTTTCGGTTTTCGGGAATATCCATTCCGTCAATCTCCTTCGCCACGAGCCGTTGCAATTCCCAGAGGTTGCGGTCGCGGATGCCATGCTCTTCCAGCATGGAGACGGTACGGAACAAATATTGAGCCGCCGAGCCTAGGTCGCCTGCGGCGCGCGCCAGCGTGTGAGCCACCCTTTTGGGAGTAAGGTCCTTGACGTAAGAGCGGCCGTTTTTGAGAGCCACGAACGTCAGTGCCTGAAGGGGGCCGCGTGCTGTTTGCGCGGTAATCCAGCGCGGCACATTGGACGCAGGCTTGTCATCCAGTTCCCGGATAAGAAGGCGGCGTACCTGGCCAAGATGGTCTTCCGGCGGCAACCGGTAGGCGATGCCGGTGCAGGAGCCACCGCGATCCAGCGCCATCATCAGGCAGGGCAGGTCATGGGTGCCGCGCCAGCGCGCCATGCGCAGGCAGAAGGCGCGGTGCCATCCGTGTGCAACCGCGCGGCGCTGTTCCGAAAATTCGAAGACCGGATTCCAGATCAACGATCCGTAGGCAAAAACCCACACATCACCGCCCCGGTGATCCGCCATCAGCCGCGCGGCCCATTCGTCGTATTCGTGATCCTTGAATTCTTCAGTGCCGGGCTCGGGGCCGGGATCGGCTTCGGTGCGTTCGACCCGCGCGACATGCTCCGCCGTGAGATGAAGCCTGGCCGCTGGCTTCGCCATCACTCCGCCGGGATCGACTTCAAACGCGGCCGCTTTTCCTCGAGCGCCCGCAGCTTTGCCTCCGCTTCCTCGATATAGCCGCGCGTCAGCGGCAGCACGTTCTGGTCCTTCACGAACTGGATCTGGAAGTTGTTCATGCCGGCATAGCGGAAGGCGCATTCCGACGCCGCCAGATAGAACTCCCACATCCGGCAGAAGCGTTCGTCGTAAATCTCCTTCGCCCGCGCGCGGTTGTCATGGAAGCGCTTCGCCCATTCGCGCAGCGTCTTGGCGTAGTGCAGCCTGAGGATTTCGATGTCGGTCACATAAAGCCCGTTCTTCTCGATGTGCGGCAGCACTTCGGAAAGGGCAGGGATATAGCCGCCGGGGAAGATATATTTCTTGATCCAGGCACTTGTGGCGCCCGGGCCATCGGAGCGGTTGATCGAATGCAGCGTGGCAACGCCGTCATCCTTGAGCAGCCAGCGCACCTTCTGGAAGAATTCCCTGTAGTGGCCCACGCCCACATGCTCGAACATGCCCACCGACACGATGCGGTCGAACTTCTGATCGAGGTTGCGGTAGTCGAGCAGCTTGAACTTCACATGGTCGGCAACGCCCCGCTGCTGGGCTCGCTCGCTGGAAAGCTTGTGCTGTTCTTCGGAGAGCGTCACACCGGTGACATCGGCGCCGCAGATTTCCGCGAGATAAAGCCCAAGGCCGCCCCAGCCCGAACCGATGTCGAGAACCTTCATGCCCGGCTTGATATCGAGCTTGGCGGCGAGGTGGCGCTTCTTGGCCAGTTGCGCATCCTCCAGCGAGGCTGCGTCGCTCTCGAAATAGGCGCAGGAATATTGCCGGTCGCGGTCGAGAAAGAGATCGTAGAGCTTGCCCGAGAGATCATAATGATGGGCCACATTGGCCTTGGCCTTGCCCACCGGGTTATACTGGTCGAGCCGCTTCAACCCGACGCGCATCTTGTAGAGCGCTTGCGCCACCGGGGGATAATCCGAGATCGAACCGGCGTTCCTGAGCAGGACGGCGAGCAGATCGTAGATCGTGCCCTTTTCCAGCACGAGGCCGCCGTTCATATATTCCTCGCCCAGCGCCAAGTCGGCGTCGATGGCGATGCGGCGGGCGGCGCGGTCATTGGTGATCTTCGCCGTCACAGGTGTTCCCGTGCCGTCACCGTAGGAATGGCCTTTTCCGTTCGGCGAAATGACAGTCAGCGCCCCGGTCTTTACGACCATTTTGAAGGCACGATCGAGCAGTGTGAACATCGCGGTACTCCCAGCCCCGCACGCCATGCCCTGTGCCAAGGCAGGCGGAGCCCCTCCCAAATCTTAATAAAACTTTAATACTGGCATGCAGAGGCAGCAAGAGGCGGTAAACGCACAGGGTTAATGCCGAAAAGGCAGAGCCTCTTGACCTTTGGAAAAGCAAAAAGGCCGCGTTCCCGCGGCCTTTCCAGGTTCGTTCAAGAGTTGAGGCTCAGGCCTGCTCGTCTTCCACCGTTTCCTGTTCGAACAGGGCTTCGGCGGCGGCGCGGGCTTCGGCACGGTCGGAGACCGGGCCGGTCAGGTCCTCGCCACGGGCCTGGGCTGCGGCCTCATCGGCCGAGCGGGCGACGTTCACCGTGATCTTCACTTCCACCTCGGGGTGGGGCGAGACGGTGACGGTGTAGAGGCCGATGGTCTTGATCGGCGTGTCGAGCAGCACGTGGCCGCGGTCGACCTTCACACCCTGGGCGGTGGCCGCCTCGGCGATGTCGCGCGGGCTCACGGAGCCATAGAGCTGGCCCGATTCACCGGCCTGGCGGATCAGCACGAAGCTCTTGCCGTCGAGGCCCTTGGCTTCCGATTCAGCCGCCGAGCGGCGATCAGCGTTGCGGGCTTCGAGAACGGCGCGGTCACGCTCAAACCTGGCCTTGTTGGCATCGGTGGCGCGCAGCGCCTTGCCGCGGCGGAGGAGGAAGTTGCGGGCATAGCCGTCCTTCACCTTCACCGTTTCGCCCATGGCGCCCAGCTTGGAGACGCGCTCGAGAAGAATGACATCCATCTTGCGCTCTCCTTACTTCAGCACATAGGGCAGGAGGCCGAGGAAGCGGGCGCGCTTGATGGCCTGGGCCAGCTCACGCTGCTTCTTGGCGCACACCGCGGTGATGCGGGAGGGAACGATCTTGCCGCGCTCGGAAATATAGCGCTGCAGGAGGCGCACATCCTTGTAGTCGATCTTCGGCGCATTGGCACCCGAGAAGGGGCAGCTCTTGCGGCGGCGGAAGAAGGGCCGGCGGGCCGGCTGGGCGGACATGGTCATCAGTTTGCCTCCACCGGAGCATCGTTGCGTTCTTCACGGCGTCCACGGCTTGAGCCGAAACCGCCGCCACGGTCGGGACGGTCGCCGAAGCTGCGCCCGCCGCCGCCAAAGCCACGGTCATCACCGAAGCTGGAACGCTCCTCGCGGTCGTCGCGGCGGCGCATCTGGGCCGACGGGCCTTCCTCGAGCGCCTCGACCTTCACGGTCATGAAGCGGATCACGTCTTCGGAAAGCGACATCTGGCGCTCCATCTCGGCGACCGCCGGGGCGGGGGCGTCGATGTTCATCAGCGTGTAATGCGCCTTGCGGTTCTTCTTGATGCGGAAGGCGATGGATTTCACGCCCCAGTATTCGGTCTTGTCGATCTTGCCGCCACCAGCGGCAATGATGCCTTTGAACTGCTCCACGAGGGCATCGACCTGTGCGTTCGATGCATCCTGGCGGGTCAGGAAAACGTGCTCATAAAGAGCCATGTCTGATCAGCCTTTCTTTCCAGTTTCACGTCCTTCATGATCCCGCGCAGAGCCTCTTTCGAACCTCGGAAAGGCTCGAAAGACCGGTCAAACGAAAGAGCGGAGACACGGGAAGACGGGGCAATTCCCCTGACCGTTCGCACGGTCCTTCCGTTCAGCCCCCGGCGGGTCCTTGAAAGTGAGCGGGCTTATGGCCGAAATGGCGGGGAATGGCAAGGGCAACGCATTGCCTGCCAAAGGTTCAATTGACAATTTCGCTGCGCGGGTTGAACGTCAAGCAGTTAAGTTCTTGGCAGGAAAGTGACTTTGGGACAGCCGGTGGTTGAATTCATGGACGTGACCAAGCGCTTCGGCGATGTGGTCGCGGTGAACCGGAACAGCCTCTCGGTCGAATCCGGCGAGTTCCTGTCGATCCTTGGCCCCTCAGGCTGCGGCAAGACCACCTCGCTCCGCATGATGGCGGGTTTCGAGCAGCCGAGCGAGGGCCAGGTGCTGATCCAGGGGCAGGATGTGACGGGCGTGCCTGCGTTCCGCCGCCCGGTGAACATGGTGTTCCAGCATTATGCGCTATTTCCGCATCTCTCGGTCGCTGACAATGTGTCTTACGGCTTGCGCCAGCGTAAGCCCAAGCCGTCAAAACCCGAAATCGACAAGGCGGTGAAAGAGGCGCTGGCGATGGTGCGCCTTGAGGGCTACGAGGCGCGGCGGAGCTATGAATTGTCCGGCGGCCAGCAACAGCGTGTGGCGCTGGCCCGCGCCCTCATCAACCGTCCCGCGGTGCTGCTTCTCGATGAACCGCTCGCCGCCCTCGACCGCAAGCTCCGGCGCGAAATGCAGATCGAACTTCAGAACCTGCAGCGCGATGTCGGCATCACCTTCCTGTTGGTCACGCATGACCAGGAAGAGGCGCTCTCCATGTCGGACCGCGTGTGCGTGATGCGCGAAGGCAGGATCGTGCAGACGGGCAGCCCGCGCGAACTCTATGACAAGCCCGTCAACCGCTATGTCGCGGATTTCGTCGGCAAGTCGAATTTCTTTGAAGGTCCCAAGCCCGGCACGGTGACGAGCGTGCGGCCTGAAATGGTGGAGATCGCCGCCTCCGCCAAGGCGCTGCCCGAGGGCGTGGGCGTGGCGGTGCCTGTCAAAATTCTCAATCGCATCTTTCTTGGCGAGCATACGGAATATCGCGTCGCCAATGACAGGATGGGTGAATTCATGGTGCTCAGCCCGCGCAAGTCCGAGCGGGGCGGGGGCATCTTCGAAATCGGCGACACGGCGGCGGCGGGCTGGCGGCCCGAGTCGGCGCTGGTGCTGGCCGACGCTTGAACAGAAGATAAAAATCTCAGGGAGAAACGCGATGACAGACAAGATCGATTACATTCCAGCCAGGAAATTTCTGGATGAGCTGCGGCGCTATCAGAAAGGCTCCGTCACCCGCCGTCATTTCCTCGGCGTCACAGGATTGGGCGTTGCCACCGCTGTCATGAGCACGGCGGTGCCCGGCCTCAGGCCCCGCAAGGCCGTCGCCGCACCTTCGGGCACGCTGAACTTCGTGACCTGGCCCAATTATTTCTCGCAGCAGAATTTCGATGATTTCACCGCCAAGACGGGTGTGAAGATCAACGTCACCATCTTCGGCTCGAACGAGGAAATGCTGGCCAAGCTGCAAGCGGGCTCCACCGGCTGGGACGTGTTCGTGCCCACCAACTACACGATCTCGACCTACAAGAAGCTCGACCTGATCGAGCCGATCGATATGTCCCTGATCCCCAACTATGATGCCAAGGCGCAGGATCCGCGCTTCCTGGGGCCGGGCACCATTGATGGCGTGACCTATGCGGTGCTGAAGGACTGGGGCACCACCGGCTTCATCGTCAACACCAAGAACGTCACGCAGAAGCCCACGACATGGAAGGAATTCTATGACCTCACGCAGGGCCCGCTCTCCGGCAAGGTGACGACGCATGACTATCAGCTCACCACCATCGGCAATGCGCTGAAATATTATGGCTACTCCTTCAACTCGCTGGACGAGAAGGAAAACGCCGACGCCGAGAAACTTCTCCTCGCCATCAAGCCGCATCTGTTCGGCATCACGTCCGACTATCAGCCGCCGATGCGCAATGGCGACGCCGACATGGCCATGTGCTGGACCAATGACGCGGCGCAGCTTCACCGCGACATGCCGGAGATGGAATATATCCTCGGCAAAGAGGGCGGTGAGATCTGGGCCGACCATTATGCGGTCGTGAAGGGCGCGCCCAACCGCGAGGCGGCCTATGCCTTCCTCGACTACATCCTCACACCCGCCATCAACGCCAAGGAAATCCTGGCGCATGGCGCTCCGTCCACGGATGATCGCGTGAACAAGCTGCTGCCGAAGGAGCTGACGGGCAACCCGATCCTCTATCCGGCCGCTGAAGCCCTTTCGACGCTGGAGTTCGGCGCCGCCGAAACCCTCACCAGCCCGCTCCGCGCCGAAATCATGGCGCGCTTCAAGGCGGCGTAATAATGAAACTCCCTCCCCGCGGTGCGGGGAGGGCAGGCTGGGGTGGCGAGGTGTCAAAATTTTCTGGCACCGTCCCCACCCGTCTCGCGCTCACGCGCGATCCACCCTCCCCACTGGTGTGGAGAGGGAGAAGTGTTGTGTGCTTGATCTGAAAGGCCAGATGCCCTCATCCACTACACGGTCCCGCGCGGTTACGGCGGCGCTTCTGGCGCCGGCGAGCTTTTCCTGTTTTTCCTGCTGATCCTGCCGATGGCGGTTGTGCTCGTCTATTCCTTCGGCGAGCGTGCGCCTGCGGGCGGCTATCAAGCGGCCTTCACCTTCGACAATTATCTCAATCTCCCGGCGCGCGGAAAAGCCTTCTACAACACGCTAACACTGGCGCCGTTCGCCACCTTCCTCACGGCACTGTTCGCCTATCCGATGGCTTACTTCCTGGCGGTCAAAACCTCGCCGCGCTGGCGCGTCACGCTGCTCGTGCTGGTCATGGCGCCGTTCTGGACCAGCCAGCTGCTCCGCTATTATGCGTGGATGATGATCCTCGGCGCCAAGGGCATTCCGGGCTGGCTCAACTGGCTGGGCATCGCCGATGTCCGCCTCATCAACACGCCGTGGGCGGTGCTGATCGGCGCGGTCTATGGCTTCCTGCCGCTCATGGTGCCGCCCATCTATGTGAGTCTCGAGAAACTCGACAAGCGGCTGCTCGAAGCCTCCGCCGATCTCGGCTCAACGCCATGGCGCAGCTTTCTGCAGGTCACCCTGCCGCTGTCGCTGCCCGGCGTCGCCACGGGCTCCATGCTGGTGTTCATCCTGCTGATGGGCGACTATATCCTGCCGCAGTTTCTGGGCGGCGGAAAAGTGTTCTTCATCGGCAATGCGCTGGTGGACCTGTTCCTGCAATCGCGCAACTGGCCGTTCGGCGCCGCCGTGTCGGTGGCGCTGGTCGCCATCATGTTCGTCACCATCTATTTTTACATGCGTTTTGTGCTCGGGAAATCGGGCCTGAAGCGCACCGCCCTGGTGTAGCCGCATGCGCCTCTACGCGATCCTCATCTATATCTTCCTCTACGCACCGATCGCGCTGATCGTCGGCTTCTCCTTCAATTCCGGGCGCTACGCCATGGACTGGCAGGGCTTCTCGCTGCAATGGTACGGCAAGGCCTTCTCCAATCCGCTCATCATGGACGCGCTGATGACCAGCCTCATCATCGCGGGCTCGACGGCCTTTCTTTCCGCCATCATCGGCACGCTCACGGCGCTGGGTCTGGAGCGGATGCAGGGCGTCACGCGGCACATCTTCGATGCGCTGCTTTACATCGCCATCATGATCCCCGGCATCGTCATCGGCATTTCCACCTTGATCGCCTTTGTTACGCTGTTCGATGCGCTGAACCCGTGGCTCGAGCAGGCGATGAACATCAAGGTGGAAATGGGCGTGTGGACGGTGGTAGCGGCGCATGTGCTGTTCAACATCGCCGTTGTCTGCATGCTGGTGCGCGCGCGATTGACGGGCATGGACCGCAGCCTGGTCGAAGCGTCGAATGATCTCTACGCAACGCCGTTCGGCACCTTCCGGCAGGTGGTGCTGCCGCTGCTCACGCCATCGATTCTCGCCGGGTTCCTGCTTGCGTTCACCTTTTCATTCGAGGATTTCATCATCGCCTTCTTCGTGGCGGGCCCGAACGTGACGCTGCCGATTTACGTTTTCTCCTCCATCCGCCGTGGCGTCACGCCGGAAATCAATGCGGTGGGCACGGTGGTGCTGCTCAGCTCCTTCCTGCTGCTCATCGCGGCGCAGGTGATCCTTAGGAAGGGCGAGAAGGCGGTGGGGACAGCGTGACTTGTCTTCCTTCTCCCGCACAGGAAGAACGGAAAGACACTATTCCGTATATTCCTTCAGCATCGCCGCGCGGTCGAGGCGGAAGTGGGCGGCGCGGCGGTGGCCGTGCATGCCTTCATTGGTGCTCTGGCGGATGGCGGGCCATGCGATGGCTGCAACGCCTGAGTCATCGATCCACTGATGCGTGCAGACTTTGACATAGGAGCCGACCCACAGGCCGCCCGTGTATTTTCCCGCCGCCATGGTGGGCAGCGTGTGGTTGGTGCCGGAACATTTGTCGGAGTAGACGACGCTGGCATTGGTGCCGATGAACAGCGAACCGTAGTTGCGCAGCTTCTTCGCGGTGGCTTTGGGATCTCGCGTGTGCACCTGCAGATGCTCGGCGGCGATATGGTCGGAATAGGCGATCATCGCCGTTTCATCCGCGCACAGAACAATCTGCCCGAAATCCCGCCACGCCGGGGCAGCCACCTGCGCGGTGGGGAGCCGCGTGAGAAATCTGGTGATGGTGGCGAGCGTCGCCTCGGCCAGCTTTTTGTCGGTAGTGATGAGGCCGACGCGGGTGCGCACGTCATGCTCGGCCTGCGCCAGGAGATCGGCGGCGATCATTTCGGGATCGCCCGTCTCATCCGCCACGGTGAAGATTTCGCTGGGGCCGGCCAGCTGGTCGATGCCGACCGGGCCGAACACCTGCCGTTTCGCCTCGTTCACGAAGGCATTGCCGGGGCCGAAAATCTTGTCGACCGCCGGAATGGTTTCAGTGCCGAAGGCCATGGCGGCAATCGCCTGCGCGCCGCCGATACGGAAAATACGGTCGGCGCCCGAGAGCGCGCAGCCGGCGATCATGGCGGGATGGGCGCCGGGCGGCAGGCAGGCGATCACCTCATCACAGCCCGCGACCTTGGCCGGAACCAGCGTCATCACCGGCGCTGACAGCAGCGGATAGCGCCCGCCCGGCACATAGGCGCCGACGCGCTCAATGGGGATGATGCGGTGGCCGAGATGCACGCCGGGCAGGGGTTCGATTTCAAGCGGCAGCATGGTGGCCCGCTGCGCAGTGGCGAAGGCCTTGACCTGCGCGATGGCGAATTCCGTATCGGCGCGCTGCTGCTTTTCAAGATTGCCGATCGCCGCCTGCTGCTCGGCCTTCGTCACCTCGATGGCCTGAACATCGATATTGTCGAACTTTTTGGAATAGTCGCGGAGCGCCGCATCGCCTCTGGCCTTCACATCATCGAGAATGCCGCGCACGGTTTCGGCGATGACCGGTTGGCCACTGGCGTCGGGCTCGCCGGGCTTCTTGATGAAGGTGATTTTTCCGTCGAGGCTCTTGGGCAGCGGCATAAACTTCTCCTGATCTGAAACGGCAGCATGGCGCGCGAAGGGTTTGCGCGCAAGTTTAGCGCCCGTGCGATCCTTCCAGCCCTTCGAGAATCGGGCAATCCGGGCGGCTGTCGCCCGCGCAGCAATGGGCGAGATGGGCGAGCGTGTTCCGCATCTCGCGGAGATGGGCGATCTTTTCATCAAGCTCCGCCACATGGGCGAGCGCCACGGCCTTCACGTCCTTGCTCGGCCGCTTCTTGTCGCTCCACAGCGCCAGCAGCGTTTCGATCTGCGGCATGGCGAAACCGAAATCGCGCGCCCGGCGGACGAAGCGCAGGCGGTGCACGTCCTTCATGTCATAGCTGCGGTAGCCGCTCTGTGTGCGTCCTGCCGTAGGCAAGAGCCCCGTCGATTCATAATAGCGGATCATCTTGGGCGAGACGCCCGATGCCGCAGCAGCTTCACCGATGTTCATGGGTGTTTCTCTAGGCTTGACCTTACCATGATGGTAAGGTTTAGAAGGGCGCGAAACGTAAGTCCAGAGATCGGAGGCCGTCATGGCCCATACCCACCACGCCGCGGAAAGATTGGCGATTGATCCCGTCTGCGGCATGCGCGTGGACCCCAGGACCAGCAAGCTGAACGCCGATCATCATGGCCACACCTATTATTTCTGCAATCCCTCCTGCCGCACGAAATTCATCGCGAACCCTGAGAAATATCTCAACCCCTCGCTGAAGGAGGAGACGCAGGTGCCGGCGGGCACGGAATTCACCTGCCCCATGCATCCTGAAATCCGGCAGATCGGCCCCGGCGCCTGCGCGATCTGCGGCATGGCGCTGGAGCCTCTCATGGTGACGGCGGAGGCCGCGCCCAATCACGAACTGATCGACATGACCAGGCGCTTCTGGATTGCCCTGGCAATCACCTTGCCGCTGTTCGTGCTGGAGATGGGTGGGCATCTGTTCGGATGGCATGTGGCTTACGGCAACTTCATCCAGTTCGCGCTCGCCACGCCCGTGGTGTTGTGGGCGGGATGGCCGTTTTTCGTGCGCGGCTGGCAATCCTTCGTGACGCGCCATCTCAACATGTTCAGCCTGATCGCCGTCGGAACGGGCGTCGCCTATGCCTACAGCGTTGCGGCCATCTTTGCGCCGCAGATTTTCCCGGCGGCGTTTCAGGATATGCATGGGAAGGTGCCGGTCTATTTCGAGTCCGCCGCCGTCATCACCGTGCTGGTGCTGCTGGGGCAGGTGCTGGAACTGCGCGCCCGAGAACAGACATCGAGCGCCATCTGCGCGCTGCTGAACCTTGCCCCCGCCACGGCGCGGCGCATCAATTCCGATGGCAGCGAGGAGGACGTGGCGCTGGAACAGGTTTCGGCAGGCGACGTGCTGCGTGTGCGCCCCGGCGAAAAAGTGCCGGTGGACGGCGTTGTGACTGAAGGGCGTGGCAGTGCGGACGAAGCCATGGTGACGGGCGAATCCATGCCGGTGAGCAAGGAGCAGGGGGCAACGCTGATCGGCGGCACCATTCTCTCCTCCGGCGGGCTTGTGATGAAAGCCGAAAAGGTGGGGCGCGACACCATGCTGTCGCGCATCGTGCAGATGGTGGCGGAGGCGCAGCGGAGCCGCGCGCCGATCCAGCGGCTGGCCGACAGCGTGGCGGGATGGTTCGTGCCGCTGGTCTTCGCGGTGGCGGCGCTCGCCTTCATCGCCTGGGCTTATTGGGGGCCGGACCCGCGCTTCGCCTATGCGCTGGTGGCGGCCGTTGCGGTGCTCATCATCGCCTGTCCCTGCGCGCTGGGACTTGCCACGCCGATGTCGATCATGGTGGGCGTGGGACGCGGGGCGCGCGCTGGCATTCTCGTGCGCAATGCGGCAGCGCTTGAGCGGCTGGAGAAGGTCGATACGCTGGTGATCGACAAGACCGGCACGCTCACCGAAGGCCAGCCCGCGGTGACGCAGATCATCACCGCCGAAGGCTTTTCCGAAGACGAAGTGCTGCGGCTGGCGGCGGGCGTGGAGCAGGCGAGCGAACATCCGCTGGCCAAGGCCATCGTGAAGGCGGCCATGGCGCGCCAGCTCGCCATTCCGCGCGTCATGGGATTTGATTCTCCCGCCGGCAAGGGCGCCATCGGCATGGTGGAGCGCAAGCGCATCGTATTGGGCAATGCGGAATTTCTTCGCGAACTGAAGATCGAGACGGGCGGTCTTGCTAGTGAGGCCGAAGCCTTTCGGCAGGAAGGTGCCACGGTGATCTTCGCTGCCATTAATGGCAAGGCGGCAGGCGCCATCGCCATTGCCGATCCGGTAAAGACGACGGCGCCGAAGGCATTGGCCGCTTTGAAGGCCGAAGGCTTGCGCATCGTGATGCTGACCGGCGACAACGCCACTACGGCCAAAGCCATTGCAGGCCGCCTTGGCATCAGCGAGGTGGAAGCGGGCGTGCTGCCGGATGGCAAGGCTGAAATCGTCAACAAGCTGAAATCGGAAGGCCGCATCGTCGCCATGGCGGGTGATGGCGTGAACGACGCTCCGGCACTTGCCGCCGCCGATGTCGGCATCGCCATGGCAACAGGCTCCGATGTGGCGATTGAAAGCGCGGGGCTTACATTGCTGAAAGGCGATCTGGCGGCGCTGGTGAAGGCCAGGCATCTCTCCAAAGCCGTGATGGGCAATATCCGGCAGAACCTGTTCTTCGCCTTCATCTACAATGCGGCGGGCGTTCCCGTTGCGGCGGGTGCGCTTTATCCGCTCTTTGGCCTTCTGCTCTCGCCAGCTCTCGCGGCGGGAGCGATGGCGCTCAGTTCGGTGAGCGTGGTGGGCAATGCGCTGCGCCTGCGGTCGCTCAAACTTTAGCGGCCATTCTGCTTGCGTTGCGGGCGGGGGCAGGCCACAGTCCGCCCGCAACCAGCGAACGTGCTTCACCCGTGACGAAACCCTGCATCATCACCGTCGCCATCACCGGCTCCGTGCCCCGCAAGGAGAACAATCCCGCGGTGCCCATCACCGTGGCTGAACAGGTGGAGTCAACCCACGCCGCCTTTGAGGCGGGTGCATCGATAGCCCATGTGCATGTGCGCAATGACGACCAGACGCCGACATCGAACCCTGAGCGTTTCGCGCAATTGCTGGAAGGCCTGCGCAAGCATTGTCCCGGCCTGATCGTGCAGTTCTCGACCGGTGGGCGTTCGGGAAAGGGATCGGAGCGAGGCGGGATGTTGCATCTGGGCTGCGACATGGCCTCGCTCTCCACCGGGTCCTGCAACTTCCCGACCATCATTTATGAAAACCATCCCACGCTGATCCGCGAACTGGCTGATCTGATGCGCCAGCATCATGTGAAGCCCGAGATCGAATGCTTCGACATCTCCATGCTCTATCAGGCCTTCCGCATGGCCGATGAGGGCATTCTGGAAAAGCCACTGCACGTTCAGTTCGTGATGGGCGTGAAGAACGCCATGCCGGTGGTGCGGCAGGCCTTTGATTTCTTCGTGAACGAGGTTGAGCGCATCGCGCCCGAAACGACATGGGTGGCAGCGGGCATCGGCAAGGATCAGTTGACGGTGAACCGCTGGTGCCTGGAGCGCGGCGGCCATTGCCGCACCGGCCTTGAGGACAATATCCGCTGGGATGAAACGCGCCTTGCCAAATCCAACGCCGAGCTGGTGGGCCGGGTCGCCGCCCTGTGTGCGAACTATGACCGCCATCCCGCCAGCTTCGCCGAGGCCCGCGCCCTTCTGGGCCTGCCACCATTCACGTTGTAGAAAACTGGAGTGCCGAGATGTATCTTGAAAAATTCCGCCTTGATGGAAAGATCGCCGTGGTCACCGGCGGCGCGCGCGGCATCGGCTATGCGATTGCCGATGCGCTGAGCGAGGCGGGGGCCACCGTCGTCATCGCCGACATGAATGGCGAGGGCGCGAAAGACGCAGCGGCGAAACTCGCCGCCAAGGGGCGCAAGACCTCGAGCGAGCAGCTTGACGTGACCGACCCCCGCGCCGTCGAAAAGGTGCAGCAGGCGATCGTGAAGCGTCATGGCCGGGTGGATATTCTCGTCAACAATGCGGGCATCGCCATTTCCAATGAGCCCGCCGAGAGCATGAGCGACCCCACATGGCTCAAGGTGCTGGACGTCAACCTCAATGGCGTCTTCTGGTGCTGCCGCGCCTTCGGCAAGGCGATGCTGGAACAAGGATCAGGCAACATCGTCAACATCGGCTCGATCTCCGCCGACATCGTGAACAAGCCGCAGGAACAGTCGCAATACAATGCGTCCAAGGCGGGCGTCCATCACCTCACCCGCTCGCTGGCGGCGGAATGGGCCACACGCAAGGTGCGGGTGAATGCGGTGGCTCCGACCTATATTGAGTCCGACATGACGAAATCGGTGGCCGAAGGGTCCAGCATGATGAAATACTGGCTGGACGGCACGCCCATGGGCCGCATGGGCCAGCCGTCTGAAATCGCCGCCGTGGTGCTGTTCCTCGCCAGCGACGCGTCAAGCCTGCTGACCGGCTCCATCGTCATGGCGGATGGCGGCTACACCTGCTGGTGAAGCTGCGCTAGACTGAGGCCTTGTGAAGGAGTTGGTGACATGAGCGATGTCCGTCAGATGATCCCGCGCGGCACAGTGGTGAAGCTGCCGCTGGGCGATCATGTCGAGCGCAATCCCGGCACGGCGCTGAAGCCTGAATGGTTCGAGGATGCGCAGGTGAACCTCTCCGCCGCCGAACGCCGCGCCGCCACACTGGGCACCCGCCGTACCGTGAAGAAGGAGTATCAGGCGGCCTGGCTGGTGAAGGCGCTGCAATGCATCGATCTCACGACACTCTCGGGTGACGACACGCCGGGGCGCGTGCATCGCCTGTGCAACAAGGCCATGCGGCCCCTGCGCGACGACATCGTCGAGGCGCTGGGGCTGGCCGACGCACCGCCGAAGGTCGCCGCCGTCTGTGTCTATCCCTCCATGGTGCCGCCTGCGGTGAAAGCGCTGCGCGGCTCCAGCATTCCCGTTGCCTCGGTGGCGACGGGCTTTCCCGCCGGACTGACGCCGCTGCCGCAACGCCTGGCCGAAATCCGCTATGCCGTTGATCAGGGTGCGGAGGAAATCGACATCGTCATCCACCGCGCCCTGGTGCTGATGCAGGATTGGCGTGCACTCTATGATGAAGTTGCCGCCATGCGCGAGGCCTGCGGCGATGCCCACATGAAGGCCATTCTGGCGACCGGTGAATTGAAGACCCTGCGCAATGTCTACAAGGCCTCGATGGTGGCGATGCAGGCGGGGGCAGATTTCATCAAGACCTCGACCGGCAAGGAAGATGTGAACGCCACCCTGCCGGTGAGCCTCGTGATGGTGCGGGCGCTGCGCGATTATGGCGAACTCACCAGCTACAAGATCGGCTTCAAGCCGGCGGGCGGCCTCAAGACATCGAAGGATGCAGTGTCGTGGTTGATCCTCATGAAGGAAGAGCTGGGCCGCCGCTGGCTGGAGCCTGATCTGTTCCGCATCGGCGCGTCTTCCATGCTGGCCGACATCGAACGCCAGCTCGAACATCATGTGACGGGTCGCTATTCCGCCCTCACCCATCATCCGCTCGCCTGAGGAAATGCAATGCCGCGCGTGAAAGAGATTCTCGACACCATGGACTATGGCCCGGCGCCGGAAGCCAACAGCGCCATCACCCAATGGTTGAAGACCCATGAGGCAGGCTTAGGCCAGTTCATCAATGGCGCTTTCACGAAAGTGGGAAGCGAAACCTTCGACGTGATGAACCCCGCCACGGAGGCGAAGCTGGCGCGCGTCTCGCAGGGAACACCCGCGGATGTGGACCAGGCGGTGAAGGCGGCGCGCAAGGCCTTTCCGGCGTGGGCGAAGCTCGACGGCCATACGCGCGCCACGCATCTCTATGCCATCGCCCGTCTCATCCAGAAGCGCGAGCGCTTTCTCGCCGTGCTGGAAACCATGGACAATGGCAAACCCATCCGCGAGAGCCGCGACATCGACGTGCCGCTGGTGGCCAGGCATTTCTACCATCACGCCGGCTGGGCGGAGCTGATCGCCGATGAGTTTCCGGACTATCAGCCGGTGGGCGTGTGCGGGCAGATCATTCCGTGGAATTTTCCGCTGCTGATGCTGGCGTGGAAAATCGCCCCGGCACTCGCTGCGGGCAACACCGTGGTGCTGAAGCCCGCCGAATATACACCACTGACAGCACTCGCCTTCGCCGAAATCTGCCATGAGGCGGGCCTGCCGCCGGGCGTCGTCAACATCGTGACGGGCGATGGCCGCACCGGGCAGGCGCTGGTGGAGCATCCCGATGTGGACAAGATCGCCTTCACGGGCTCGACAGAGGTGGGCCGGCTGATCCGCAAGGCCACCGCCGGTTCCGGCAAGAAGCTGTCGCTCGAACTCGGCGGCAAATCGCCCTTCATCGTGCATGAAGATGCCGATCTCGACGCGGCGGTGGAAGGCGTGGTCGACGCCATCTGGTTCAATCAGGGGCAGGTGTGCTGCGCGGGCTCTCGCCTTCTCGTGCAGGAAGGCATCGCGGAAAAATTTCTAGGCAAACTCCGCCGCCGCATGGAGACGTTGCGCGTCGGCGATCCGCTCGACAAGTCGGTGGACATGGGGCCGGTTGTCGATCCGGTGCAGCTGAAACGCATCCGCGAGATCGTGGCGAAGGGCCAGGACGAGGGCGGCACGCTGCTGCAGGCCTCCTGCCCGCTGCCGGAGAAGGGCTATTATTTCCCGCCGTCCCTCTTCACCGATGTCGATACCGCGTCCACCGTGATGGATGTGGAGATTTTCGGTCCTGTTGCGGCGGTGATGACCTTCCGCACGCCGGAAGAGGCGGCCGCACTCGCCAATCACACGCGGTACGGCCTCGCCGCCACCATCTGGTCGGAGAACATCAACCTGGTGCTCGACACGGCGGCGCGCATGAAGGCGGGCGTGGTGTGGGTCAACTCCACCAATCTCTTCGACGCGGCGGCGGGCTTCGGGGGCTATCGCGAGTCGGGCTTCGGCCGCGAGGGCGGGCGCGAGGGCATGTTTGAATATCTGGTGCCCACATGGGAGGCGGAACTTCCCAAGACTTCGGAGAAAAAAGCAGCGGCTCTCAATATAGCGCCAGCCAAATCCATCGATCTGAAAGGCCTGCCGTCGATTGACCGCACCGCCAAGCTCTATGTCGGCGGCAAACAGGCGCGGCCCGATTCCGGCTACAGCTATTCCGTGCTGAATGCCAAGGGCCAGGCGATCGGGCAGGCGGGGCTCGGCAACCGCAAAGACATTCGCAATGCTGTGGAAGCGGCGGGCAAGGCTTCGGGCTGGTCCTCCGCCACGGCGCATAATCGCGCGCAGGTGCTCTACTACATCGGCGAAAATCTGAACGCCCGCGCCAATGAATTCGCCGCGCGTCTCGAAGCGATGGGGCAATCCGCCAAGGTGGCAAGGGCGGAAGTGGAGGCGAGTCTCCGCCGCATCTTCTGGTATGCGGCACAGGCCGACAAATATGATGGCCGCGTGCACTCCACCAAGACGCGGGAGGTGACGCTGGCGATGAATGAGCCTTTCGGCATCATGGGTCTTCTGTGTGCGGATGAATGCCCGCTGCTGGGTTTCGTCTCGCTGGTCATGCCGGCCATTGCCATGGGCAACCGCGTGGTGGCCGTGCCATCGCCCGCCCATCCTTTCGCGGCGACCGACCTCTATCAGGTGTTCGATACGTCTGATTTGCCCGATGGCGTTGTGAACATCGTGACCGGCGACCGCGACGAGCTGGCGAAGACCTTGGCCGATCACGAGGACGTTGCGGCGCTCTGGTATTTTGGCGGCATGGAAGGGTCCGCTGCTGTCGAGAAGGCTTCCGCCGGAAATCTCAAACCGACCTGGGTGAGCAACGGCAAGGCGCGCAATTGGCTGGACGCGAGTCAGGGGCAGGGCGGCGAATATCTGCGCCGTGCCACGCAGGTGAAGAATATCTGGATTCCCTACGGCGAATAGTGTTCAGGCCAGCAGCGCGCGGGCCGTCTCTTCATTGGTGATCAGCACATTGCAGGAGGTGAGGCGCAGCGCGCCGCGCAGGCTCTCCAGCTTGTCATTGCCGCCAGCGGCAATGACGAGCGTTGGCACAGTGCGCAGCCTTTCCAGAGGGATCGACATGACGCGGCTGTTGACGGGATGATCCAGCAAATGGCCTTTTGCGTCGAAGAAATTGAACATTACATCGCCTACGGCGCCAAGTTGCCGCAACTCCGCGCGCTCGCGGTCGGTAATGAGGCCGAAGCGGAACACGGTTGATGTTGCCGACATGGTGCCAACGCCCATCAGCGCCATGTCACAGCGTTCGGCCCGCTGGATCACCTCATTGAGGCCGCAGCGCTCGATCAGCGCATTACGCGTTTCAGGTAAATCGACTACCGCAGGGGCCTGAAGAAGATAGCAGTCGGCCCCCACGCTGCGCGCGAATTGCCAGGCGAACTCAGACGGATTGAAACGCCTGGCCTGCACGATGCCGCCGAGCAGCGAGACGACCTGAACATGAGAGAGGTCACGCGGCGCAAGCGTCTGGAGTGATTCATAAAGCGTGGCGCCCCACCCCAGGCCGATGGTCATGTTGTCGGCGAGCGCGTCCGACACATACATGCCGGCCGCAACGCCGATGACCTTGGGAAGATGCTCAGGCGAAGTCGGCTCCGGCACCACCACGGCATCCTTGAAGCCGAAGCGCTGCTTCAACTGCGTTTCCAGTTCGAAGCATTCCGCCACTTCGCCTTCGATCCAGATTTTCACCTCGCGCTGGCGGATCGCCTCGTTGATGTTGCGCACCACCGTGACGCGCCCGATGCCGAGGCGCTCCGCGATCTCATGCTGTGTCAGCCCTTCGACATAATACATCCATGCGATGCGCATGCGGTTGCGGGCGATCCGGCCCGCGCCGCGTTCGCCGTTCGCAGGTTTTGCCTTGCGGGGGATGGAGTCGATGTTCATGCGCGGGGTCTCATGGGCGTGGCCTTCATGAAGGCAAGTGTCTTTTCAAAGGACTCAACTCCAGCCTGCGACCCGAGCCCGGTTGCATTGAGCGCCGAGGTGGCCTGCGCGAAGCGCACCGTTGTTTCCGCGTCAAAGCCGTTGACCAGCGCCACGGCAAAGCCTGCATCGAAGGCATCGCCGCAGCCGCAGGTGCATTTGACCGCCACGTCGAAGGCGGGCATGTGAAAGGACGCTCCGGCGGCATCATGATAATATACGCCGTCCCCGCCCAGCGTGAGAACGCAGGCCCTGACGCCGAGATCGAGGAAGAAGCGCGCCAGATCGCGCCGCGCCGTCAATCCGCTGAGCGCCTGCGCCTCTTCGATGGAGGGCATGAAATAATCCGTATACGGCAGGACATCGGCGATGGCGGTCATGTCATCGGGCGAGCCCGCGAAGACATCGACGGTGGTGAGGCAGCCGTTGGCCTTGGCGGCCTTCATCACTTCGCCGTTGCGGCCCTTGTCCATGGCGGTCATCAGCCCCACGCCACCGGCGTGAAAGATTTTCGCGTCAATCACCTTGGGCAGCAGCGCATCATCGACGAAGAAATTGCCGGTGGCGCCCTTCATGTGGAGCGCGGGCCGCGATCCGTCCATGCGCGTGGCGACGATCGAGGAGGACGTGCGCCAGCCTGGCTGGTGCTGGATTGCCGACGTATCAACGCCGAAGCGCGCCAGATGCTGCAACACCCAGTCGCCCATCAGGTCTTCGCCCACACCGGTGACGGCGAGCGTCTTCAATCCCATTTTCGCGGCGGCGATGGCGGCGGTGCCGCCCGCGCCTGAAACAGCGAGCGCAAAATCATCGATAAACACCGTCCCGCCGCCGGGCAGCATCTCCGTAAAGGGCCAGCCCAGGCAGTCATAGGTGTAAAAACCCATCGAGGTGTAGTCGTATTGTGGCACTGTGGCTCTCCCCAGAGCGAAGGCCCGACTATGCCAGCATCAGCACCGGGTCTTCAATGAGGCTGCGGAAGGCCTGCAGGAGTTCCGCTCCCACGGCGCCGTCGACGGCTCGGTGATCGCAGGAGAGGGTGCATTTCATGAGCGTCCGTAGCGCCGGCTGCCCGTTCACGGGCACGAAGCCTTCGATGCCAGCGCCCACTGCCAGAATACTGGCATGCGGCGGATTGATGATGGCCGTGAATTCCTCAATGCCGAACATGCCGAGGTTGGAAATCGCCGCCGTGCCACCCTGACAATCGGCCGGTTGGAGTTTGCGGGCGCGCGCCTTTGCCGCCAGCGCCTTCATCTCCTGCGAAATCTGCGCCAGGGTTTTCGTCTCGGCACCCCGCACCACCGGCGTGAACAGGCCGCCCTCGACGGCAACCGCTACGCCCACATCGCTGGCGTGATGGCGGAGGATGCCGTCCTCAGTCCACGTGACATTGGCGGTGGGAACTTTCTGCAAGGCCAGCGCCATGGCCTTGATGATGAAATCATTTACTGACAGCCGCCACAGCGGTTTCTTCTCTGCATCAAGCGGCGCGGAGGCGTTCAGCCGCTCGCGGGCGGCGAGCAGGGCATCAAGCGTGCAGGTCACGGTGAGATAGAAATGCGGGATGGTCTGCTTTGACTGCGTGAGGCGCTGGGCAATGGTGCGCCGCATGCCATCAATCGGCTGCACATCGAAGCTGCCGGGTGCATAGAGCTTTGCCGGGTCATCCGCCGCACGTGATGGAGCAGCCGGAGCCGGTGCCTTCTCCTGCGCCTTTCGCACATCATCGGCGACGATCCGTCCGCGCGGGCCGCTGCCGGTAACCCCCGCGAGCATGACACCAGCCTGCCGCGCCAGGCGGCGCGCCAGCGGCGTGGCGCGAAGGCCATCGGAAATGGAAACGATTTGCTGGGCGGACGGGGCAGGCGCTGCCGCGATGCTCTGCGACTTTTGTTCAACAGCGGCGGCTTTGGGCTGCGGAATCGAAACCGCCTCGCCTTCCGCATAGAGATAGGCGACGGCACTTCCGACGGCGGCTGACTGGCCTTCGGCGACAATGATGTTACGCACGATGCCGTCGGCGGGCGCTTCGATCTCCATCGCCGCCTTATCGGTCTCGATCTCGAACAGCGCCGCGCCCTTCTTGACGGCCTCGCCATCCTTCACATGCCACTTGCTGATCTTGCCGGTCGCCATATCCATGTCGACGCGGGGCAGAATGACCTCGATCGCCATGGCTCAGGTCCTGCCGGTGACGAGATTGCGAAGCGCCTCCACGATGCCCGGCACCTGCGGCACGGCGGCCTTCTCAAGCTGCGGATTATAGGGAATGGGCGATTCAGCACCACCGAGACGCAGGATCGGCGCGTCCAAATAATCAAACGCCTCACTCTCGGCGATGCGGGCGCTGATCTCGGCACCGATGCCCAAAGTTTTCACGCCTTCATAGACACAGGCGAGGCGGGTGGTTTTCTTGACGCTCTCGATGATGGTCGGCGTATCCATCGGACGAAGAGTACGGAGATCGATTACCTCGACGCTGATGCCTTCGGCGGCCAGCGTCTCGGCGGCTTCCAGCGCCTTGTGTACCATGATGGAAGTTGCCACTACAGAAACGTCTGTCCCCTCGCGGCGCACCAGCGCCTTGCCGATGGGAATGCGGTAGGCCTCTTCCGGCACATCGCCCTTGGTCTTGTAGAGGAGCTTGTGCTCGAACACCATGACGGGATCGGGATCGTCGATGGCCGCCAGCAGCAGGCCCTTCGCATCATAAGGCGTTGACGGCTGCACCACCTTGAGGCCCGGCACATGGGCGAGCCACGCTTCGAGGGACTGGCTGTGCTGGGCCGCAGCCCCAGTGCCCGAGCCTGCGGGAAAGCGCATGACCAGCGGCACTGACACCTTGCCGCCCAGCATATAGCGGAGCTTGGCCGCCTGGTTGGCGATCTGCTCCATGGCCAGCGTTGCGAAATCCGAGAACTGGAATTCCAGCACCGGCTTGCTGCCGGCAAGGGCCGCGCCCACTGCCACGCCCGCCTGGCCCAGTTCGGCAATCGGCGCGTCAATCACCCGGTCTTCACCGAAGCGGTGCACCAGATCGCCCGTCACCTGAAAGGCGCCGCCATAGACGCCGATGTCCTCGCCCATCAGGAACACGCGCTCGTCTGCCTGCATGGCCTGCGCCAATGCTTCCTGGACGGCCTGCGCATAGCTCAGTTCGCGGGCCTCGCTCATGCCGCTGCTCCCGTGGTGTAGACGTCGCGCGTCACTTCGGACGTATCGGGATCAGTGCCGCCTTGCGCGAACTGGATGCCATCGGCAATCTCGACTTCCGCCGCCGCGCGGATGGCTGCCACCTCATCCTCGCTGGCAATGCCATGGGATACCAACTCGGCTTCGAAATGGGCGATGGGATCGCGCGCCTTCCATTCCTCGATCTCTTCCTTGGTGCGGTAGCGGTTGCGGTCGGAGCGCGAATGACCGCGCGTGCGGTAGGTCTTGCACTCGACCAGCGTGGGGCCCTCGCCGCGCCGCCCCCGCGCGATGGCCTCGTCAATCGCCTCAGCCACATCGGCGATGTTGTTGCCATCAACGATGATGCCCGGCATGCCATAGCCTACCGCGCGGTCAGAGACGTTGGAGACGGCCATCGAGCGTTCGGTTGAAACCGACATGCCGTATTTGTTGTTCTCGCAGACAAACACCACCGGCAGCTTCCAGATCGCCGCCATGTTGAGCGCCTCGTGGAAGGCGCCTTCATTGGAGGCGCCATCGCCGAAGAAACACATGGCCACGTCATCGCGCTTCTGCCGCTTGATGGCGAGCGCCGCGCCGACGGCAATGGGGATGCCGCCCGCCACGATGCCATTGGCGCCAAGATTGCCAGTAGCGACATCGGCAATGTGCATGGAGCCGCCGCGGCCCCGGCAATAGCCCTCTTCCTTGCCGAAGAATTCCGCGAACATCAGCTTGGGATCCGCCCCCTTGCCGATGCAATGACCGTGGCCGCGATGGGTGGAGGTAATGTAGTCGGTGGTACGGAGCGCCATGGTAGAGCCGACGGCAGAGGCTTCCTGGCCGATCGACAGATGCATGGTGCCGTGGATGAGGCCGCGCATATAGGCCTCTTCCGCCCCTTCCTCGAAGCGCCGGATGAGATACATGCGGCGGAGCGCCTCTTTCAGCTGGGCGGCATCGCGGTAACGGTAAAAAGGCCGCGCATTGGCGGCCGCCTTGCGTGGGGACGGTTTCATGGGCGTATCCTCAGGAGTGATTAGGATACTTTTGTTCTCGGAACTGTCAATATGTATTATATTGGCTGACGTCAGCGCAGCGGCACGAAGGCAGGCTCAGCGGCGCTGGCCGGTGGTTGCACTGGCACCAGAAAGCTGCGGAACAGGCTGGCCGTGCGCGCCCAGCTGAAGGTCTGCGCTACTTCCAGAACGGTGGCCCGGTTCAGCTTCAGCGCGCCTTGAACGGCGGCAGCGAGGTCAGCCGACAGGCAGCCCGACGTTCCATCGGAGACCACGTCGATGGGCGACGGCACATTATAGGCGGCAACCGGCGTGCCGCAGGCCATGGCCTCCAGCATGACCAGCCCGAAGGTATCGGTGCGGCTGGGAAATACCATCACATCGGCGGCGGCGAGTGTGCGCGCATAATCCTCGCCATGGCGGAAGCCGAGAAAATGCGCAGCGGGGTAAAGTTTCTGCAGTTCTTCACGCTCCGGCCCATCGCCCACCAGCACCTTGGTGCCTGGCACATCCAGGGACAGAAAGTCCTTGATGCCTTTTTCAACCGCCAGCCGGCCGGCATAGAGCAGGATGGGGCGCGGCAGCTTCAGATGATCGTCCTCGTAAGGGTGAAACAGGGCATGGTCGACGCCGCGCGACCAGACTTTCACATTCTTGAAGCGGCGTTGGGAGAGTTCGCGCCCGATGGAAGGGGTGGGCACCATCACGCCCTGACTCGGCGCATGGAAATGCCGGAGGATGCTCCATCCCAGCGCCGTGATGCCGGGCAGCGGAATGCGCGCCGCCGCATATTCGGCGAAACGGGTGTGAAAACCGGTGGTGAAGCGCCAGCCATTGGCAAGGCAAGCCCGCCGTGCCGCCCAGCCCAGCGGGCCTTCGGTGGCAATCTGGATGGCGTCGGGCGCGATGGCGCCGATTTCCCGCGCCATGGCGCGCGCGCTGGTGCGGGTGAGTGAAATTTCGCTGTAGAACGGAAACGGCCAACTCTTCCGGCCCTCCGGCGTAATGAAACGCACGCCATCGCCCGCCGCCCGCAATTCGCGCGCCACGGCATTCAGTGTACGGACGACGCCGTTAACCTGCGGGTGCCAGGCGTCGGTGATGATCAGGATGCGCATGCGCTGGCGTCGGGCTTTCGGTGGGAGCGGCGAGGGTATTCCAGTCGAGAATTTCAAACGTGCCGTCGAAGTGCTCTACGAGGGCCGTGCAGCTTTCCACCCAGTCGCCGTCGTTGAGATAGTGGATGCCGTCAATCATGCGGTCGTCGGGCGTGTGGATATGGCCGCAGATGACGCCTTCGCACCGGCGCTGCCGGGCCTCGCGCACCACCGCTTCCTCAAACCGCGAGATGAACTCCACCGCCTTCTTGACCCGGTTCTTGAGATAGGCGGAGAGTGACCAATAGGGCAGGCGGAAAAAACGCCGAACGCGGTTCACCGCGCCATTGAGCGTCATCGAAAACTCATAGGCCTGGTCGCCCAGCCTGGCGAGCCAGGGCGCGAAGCAGACCACGCCATCGAATTTGTCGCCATGCAGCACCAGATAGCGCTTACCATTGGCGCCGACATGCACGGCTTCCTCCAGAACGGCGACGCGGCCGAAGCGCAAATTCACGAAGTCGCGGAAATTCTCGTCATGATTTCCGGGGATATAGATGAGCCTGGTGCCCTTGCGGGCCTTGCGCAGCAGCTTCTGGATCAGGTCGTTGTGCAACTGGTCCCAATGCCACGCCTTGCGCAGCGCCCAGTTGTCGACGAGATCGCCGACGATATAGAGCTGCTCGCTTTCCGTCACCCGCAGGAACTCAAGCAGCGCTTCCGTCTTGGCGCGGCGCGTGCCCATGTGGATGTCGGAAATGAAGATGGCGCGGTAGCGCAGGGGATGTGGGCCGATGTAGCTCATGAGTCGTTCAGCGTTGCTCCTGCGCCCTTCCATCCGACTCCCGTGAAACTTTTATGACGGTGCGGACACGCCGCCGTCATTGCTCCGTAAACGGAGCGTCATCGAGCCTCCCTAGTTGGAGAATGGCCATGAGGCTGAGGGAGAATCGTCACAATGAGCGATGCGGCACTTGTTGATGCAGGCGGAGCGCGGAAGAAGAGCTTGCTGAAGCGCGCCGTTCACCGCAGCCCGGCGCTGTCGGCGGACGGCGTGATGGAACGGCTTTTCACCTTCGCCTTCCGTGGGCTCGTATACCCCCAGATCTGGGAAGACCCGGCGGTGGACCTTGCCGCCATGGACGTGAAACCGCATCACCATATCATCGCCATCGCCTCGGGCGGCTGCAATGTGCTGAGCTATCTGACCGCCGATCCGGCGCGCATCATCGCCGTTGACCTGAACCGGGCGCATGTGGCGCTCACCCGGCTGAAGCTCGCAGGGCTTCGGCATCTGCCGGACTGGCAGAGCTTCTACCGCTTCTTCGGCGAAGCTGATGAGCGCGGCAACCCGCAGCTCTACCGCCATCATCTCAAAGGCGCGCTCGACGACACCACCCGCCGGTATTGGGAAGGCCGGACATTCGTCGGCAAGCGCCGTCTCTCCGTCTTCCGTCGCAATATCTATCGCAGGGGATTGTTGGGCCGCTTCATTGGCGCAGGCCATGTGGCCGCGCGGTTTTATGGCTGCGATCTCTCAGGCCTTCTCCGGCAGCGCTCGATGGCGGAACAGCGCGCCTGGTTCAACCGCGAGCTGGCGCCGCTTTTTGACAAGCCGCTGGTGAAATGGGTGACCAACCGCCGCGCCTCACTGTTCGGGCTTGGCATCCCGCCGGCGCAATACGAGGCACTGGCGGAAGGCCGGCCAATGTCGAACGTGCTTCAGCAGCGGCTGGAAAAGCTCACCTGCGATTTTCCCTTGCGCGAAAATTATTTCGCCTGGCAGGCCTTTCACCGGGGCTATGCGCCAGGTGGATCGGGCCCGGTGCCACTTTATCTCGAGGAGCGGAATTTTCCGAAACTCAGGGCGCGTGCGGGCCGCGTGAGCGTCGAGCAGGTTTCGCTGACCGACCGGCTGAATGCCATGCCGGCGGGAAGCGCCCATCGCTTTGTGCTGCTCGACGCGCAGGACTGGATGACCGATGATCAACTCAATGCGCTGTGGCGCTCCATCACCCGCGCGGCGGCGCCCGATGCGCGGGTGATCTTCCGCACTGCCGGTACCCGCAGCATTCTTCCCGGCCGCGTGAGCCCGGAGATTCTGGCAAAATGGACCTATTTCGAAAACCTCTCGCGCGAACTGGGCGCGCGCGACCGGTCTTCGATCTACGGCGGATTTCACATTTATGAACTCGGCTGACAATGCCGCCGGCGCCATGGACCGCATGTATCGAGGCCAGCGCCATATCTATGATGCAAGCCGCCGCTACTATCTTCTGGGACGTGACCGCCTGATCGCATCGCTGAAGCCGCCCGCAGTCGGCACGGTGCTGGAGATTGGATGCGGCACGGGGCGCAATCTCATCCATGCCGCCCGCCGCTATCCCGGCTGCGTATTCTACGGCATCGACATATCCAGCGAGATGCTGAAAACCGCTTCCGCTGCCGTGGCGCAAGCGGGCCTGTCTTCGCGCATCACGCTGGCGCAAGGCGATGCCACGGCTTTCGATGCGCGCAGCCTGCTGGGCCGCAGCCGTTTCGATCGCATTTATTTTTCCTACACCCTGTCGATGATCCCGCCGTGGCAGAGCGCGCTCGCCCATGCCATGGGCCTTGTGGGCGAGGAAGGCGAATTGCATCTCGTCGATTTCGGGCAATGCGAGGGCCTGCCTGCAACCGCCCGGGCTGCGCTGTTCCGCTGGCTGGCGCTGTTTCATGTCGAACCGCGCCAGCGCCTGTCCGAAGTTTTGGAAGACCTTGCGCGTAAACATGACGCCACGCTGGAATTCACGCCGCTCTATCGCGGCTACGCCTGGCAGGCGCGGTTCGTCCTTTCTTGATTTCTCAGGCGTAGGCGGCCTGGGCGCGGCGGGGCCGGGATTTGGGCCTGGGCCACGCCAGCCGCTCGACTCCCGCGCGGCCGATGCTGATGTAGGAGAGGCCTGCTGCCGCCGCATCGGCCAGCGCATAGAGATTGCGGAAATCAACCATCACCGGACGGCGCATGACGGAGGCGAGGCGCTTGAGATCAAGCTGGCGGTAGCGGTCCCATTCCGTCATCACCACCACGGCATCGCAGCACCGCACGGCTTCGTAAGGATCGCTCGCCGCCTGAACGCCCTCAGGGATGGGGGCGGCGGGATCATGCGCTGAGACATGAGCGCCGCGCCGGATGAGCGCTTCGATCAGCGGCAGCGCGGCGGAATCGCGCGTGTCATCTGTATTGGCTTTGAAAGCGATGCCGAGAACGCCGACGCGCTTTCCGGCCGGCCGCCCGTCAAGCGCGCGGATCACCCGGGCGCTGAGCTTCTGGCGGCGCTGTTCATTGGCGGAAATGATGGCTTCCCCCAGCGGGAAATCGACGCCCGCTGCCTGCGTGGCGGCGAGGAGAGCGCGCGTATCCTTGGGAAAGCATGAGCCGCCAAAGCCTGGGCCTGGGGCCAGATAGTGGAGCCCGATGCGCTGGTCCAGCCCCATGGCGCCCGTGACGTCGCCGATATCGGCACCCACCGCTTCGCAAATGTCCGCCAGCTGGTTCACATAGGCGATGCGCATGGCGAGATAAGTATTGGCGGCATATTTGGTGAGCTCCGCCGCCTCGTTGGACATGAAGACGAGCGGCGTGCCCGCCTCGGTGAGCGGCGCATAGAGCTGTTGGAACAGGGGCTCCGCACTCCGCTCGCGCAGGCCTACGACGATGCGGTCAGCCGCCATGAAATCACGGATCGCCGCGCCTTCACGCAGGAATTCCGGGTTTGATGCAACAATGGGAGACAGTGCGGGATTTGCCGCCTCGATCTCGCGCGCCAGCCGCGCCGCTGTTCCCGGCGGAACGGTGGATTTGATAACCACGGGCTGGCCATTCCGCAAATGCGGCGCCATGTCCCGCCCGCAGGTGAAGACGGCGCCAAGATCGGCTTCGCCCGATGGCAGCGATGGCGTGCCCACGGCGATCATCACCATGTCGGCGGCGGCCACGTGTTCCGTCAGCGCGGTGGTGAAGCTGAGACGCGTGGCGGCGTGCTTCTGTATGAGTTCGCCAAGGCCCGGCTCATGGATTGGCGGCTTTCCCCGTTTGAGGGCGGCGATCTTTTCTTTATCGCGGTCGGCGCACACCACGTGATGCCCGAGACTCGCGAGGCAAGCGCCTGTCACCAGGCCCACATATCCTGTTCCGGCGATCACGATTCTCATTGCGAAGTCCTCAGCATGCTGATGACTTCAGAATCGCATTCCCGGATGACAGCGCGATGAAGCCGGTGTCATCGGCGCGTCATCTGGGAGACATCAATCCGTTAGGACATCGAGAGCGCCCACAGCGCATCAGCATACCAGGGCCATGCGGCGACGGCTGAGGCATTTTCCACCACATAGACACGGCGGCTGAAGGCGGGCGCGTTCTCCACCGCAAACAGCGTGGCGGCGGCGAGATGACCCGCGACGAGGCGGCGCGGCAGATAGCCGGTGCCGCCGTGGCGGAGAATATGATCCAGCGCCCAGGCGGATGATGCGATGGTAAGCGCCGAGGTGAGCTCGCCCGGAAAGGCCTCGGCATGGCGGCGGCGGAATTCCTCGCCGTGATCGACATAGACATAATCAGACTCCACCGGCCTCGCATCGGCGCGCGGCGACACGCAGATCAGCGCGTCGTCGAACAATGCGCGGCTGGAGAAATTTTCGGCGGGCTGCGGCGCATAACAAAAGGCGATGTCGACGAGGCCGATCGCCAGCCAGCGGTCGATCTGCCGCTGCTCGCCCGGCCACAGCGCCACCGCAATATCGGGCGCGGTGTTCCGCACATGGTCGAGAAAGCGCTGCCCCGCATTTTCCCACAGGTCGAATTCCAACCCGACATTGCAGACTCCGGCAAAACCCTTGGGCAGCGAGATTTCGGAACGCGCCTGCCGCCAAAGCTGCACCATGACCTCTGCATAGCGGCGGAACTTGAAGCCGGGAGATGTGAGTTCCGCGCCGGACTTGTTGCGGTGAAGCAGTTTCTGGCCGAGTTCTTCCTCCAGCCCGTCCAGTCTGGCCGTAACCGTGGAGGGCGTTACATGCAGCCGCTTCGAGGCGGCCACCATGCTGCCCGTCTCTACAACCGCCAGAAATGTGCGCAACTCGTCGAGGTTCATGGTGATGTTCGGAATTTCCGAACATATTCGGCAAAATATTTCGTTTTTCAAGTGTTTCTATCTCTGGCACCTTGCGCCCACCACAGGAGCCGCATGATGGAATTCAACAATTTCCTCTCCGCCTATTATCCCGACACTAGCTACGGCGGTGACCGTCTCTATCGCGACATGGTGGACCAGGCGATCCTTGTCGATCATCTCGGCTATCGCGGCGTAACCATCCCCGAACATCACCTCATCAACATCCTGCTGGTGCCCGACCCGCTGCAGATGGCGGTGAAGGTGGCTGCGGTGACGCGGCATGTGGAAGTCGTCACTTCCGTTTCGGTGCTGCCGCTGCACGACATGCGGATCTTCGCGGGGCAGGCCATCCAGGCCGATATTCTCTGTGAGGGACGGCTCGTGCTGGGCGTGGGCCGTGGCGCTTTTGCTTATGAGCTGGCGCGCATGGGCAAGCCCATTTCGGAATCGCGCGAGCGCTTCGATGAATCGCTGAACCTGTTGCTCGAGCTCTTTTCCAAAGAGGAAGTGGGCTGGCAGGGCAAATATTATAATTTCGAGCCGATCACCGTGATGCCCAGGCCGGTGCGGCCCATCCAGATCATGCTGGCGGCGCTGATCCCCGAAGCGATCGAAGCCTCGGTGAAGCGCGGCTTCCACATTCAGACCACGCCGCTCAACGCCACGCTGGAAAAGATGAAAGAGCAGACCGGCGCGTTCATCCGCGGCAAGGAATCGCTGGGCGATGCCGGCAAGCATCTGCGCCTCGCCCTGTCGCGCGTCTGCTGCGTGGCGAAGAGCGATGCCGATGCGCGCGCCAAGCTGGAGCTGGCCTATGATTATTATGGCCGCTTCCACAACGTCTTCACCGGCCCCGGCATTGTCGAGAAGGGCGCCATCCGCCACCTGCCCCTCAACCAGACGATGGAAGAATTCAAATCCTCGATCATCATCTGCACCGCCTCAGAGATGCTTGACCGCCTCAAGGAATATGAGAGCCTGGGCGTTGACGATTTCATCATGAACGTGAACATCGGCCATGGCGCGGAGGAGGCGCAGGAGTGCATCCACCGCTTCGCCGCCGATGTGATGCCGCATTTCAACACCACCCGCAAAGCCGCCTGAGGACACCATGCCCACCATCCGAGTCGAAATGCTCAAAGGCCGCATGCCCGAGCAGAAAAAGAAGATCGCCCGCGAACTGGTCGACGGTTTCATCCGCGGCGCCGGCGGCGGCAAGCCCGAGGCCTTCCATGTCGTTTTCATCGAGGTAGAGAAGGACGACTGGGTTGTGGGCTATGAAACAATGCGCGACAAATATCCGGACAAGTGACGATGCCAAAACCCATCCGTTCCGCTTTCTCGGTTGAAGGCGAAGGCGAGCCGCTGTTTCTGATCCATGGCATCGGCGCCTCGCGCGCGTCCTTCGCCGGGCTGGTGCCGTTCCTGAAAAACGATTTCCGCTGCATCAGCTATGATCTGCGCGGCCACGGCGCATCGCCCATGCCCAAACCGCCTTACACGCTCGACGATCTGGTGGAAGACTTGGAGGCGCTGCGCGCTGAACTGGGGATCGACAAGGCGCATTTCGCCGGCCATTCGCTGGGCGGCATGATCGGGCCCGCCTATGCGCGGAAATATCCCCAGCATGTGCTGTCGCTCGGGCTTTATTCCACCGCCGCTTTCCGCACTGAGGATGACAGCGCCAAGGTCAAGGGCGTGGTGGCAGCCATGCGCGCCAAGGGCATTCCGCAGGTGCTGGAGACGCTGAAGGACCGCTGGTTCACGCCGGAATTCGGGCAGAAAAAACCCGAGGTGATTTCGCGCCGCATGCAGCAGGTGATCGACACCGACCCGGATGTGTTTCTCTCGGTGTTCGATATTTACGCCGAAACCGAAATGGGGCCGTGGCTGCATGAGATCACGCAACCTTCGTTGGTTCTGACCGGCGAAAATGATAGCGGCTGCAACCCGCGCCTTAACAAGCTGATCGCCGAGGCAATGCCCAATTCCGAACTGGTGATCCTGCCCGTACTGCGCCACGCGATCCTTCTGGAAGCGGCGGAGCAGGTGGCGCCGCCGGTGCTGTCCTTCCTCAAGCGGCACCGGCAAGGCTAGCCCTCGCCGGGGCGCATTGGACCGCCTATAGTCACCGCGACGGCTGGTGATGCGGGGCAGATGCGTATGAACAGGAACGGGCTGGCGCGCGCCATAGCGCAGGGCCAGGGAAGCGAGAAGGCCGATCTGGTGCTGAGGAACGGCACGGTCTTCGATCTCGTCACCGGCGCGCTGATACCCTCCGATGTTGCGATCACCGGCGACCGTGTCACCGGCACGCTTGGACGCTATGACGGCGTTCAGGAGATCGACTGCGCCGGCAAGGTGATCGTGCCGGGCTTCATCGACACGCATCTTCATATCGAATCCTCGCTGGTCACCCCGTTTGAATTTGACCGCTGCGCGCTGCCGCATGGCGTGACGACGGCGATCTGCGATCCGCATGAAATCGCCAATGTGCTGGGGGCCGAGGGCATCCGCTATTTCCTCGCCTGCGCCGAACGCACGGTGATGGATATCCGCGTCAAGCTCTCGAGCTGCGTGCCCGCCACGCATCTGGAAACCAGCGGCGCGGAACTGAATGCCTCTGATCTTGCGGCGCTGCGCAATCACCCCAAGGTGCTGGGCCTGGCGGAGTTCATGAACTTTCCCGGCGTTCTGGCGGGGGACCCGGGCTGCCTCGACAAGCTGGCGATGTTTCAGGACCAGCATATCGATGGCCATGCCCCGCTGCTGCGCGGAATGGCGCTAAACGGCTATCTCTCAGCCGCCATCCGCACCGATCACGAGATCACCACTGCCGATGAGGCGATGGAGAAACTCGCCAAGGGTGTGCATGTCCTGATCCGCGAAGGCTCGGTGTCGAAAGACCTGCACGCCCTGATCCCCATCATCACCGAGCGCAATTCGCCCTCCATCGCGCTCTGCACTGATGACCGCAATCCTCTCGACATTGCGGAAGAGGGCCATCTCGATTTCATGATCCGCACGGCGGTTGCCGAGGGCGCTGAGCCGCTTGCCATCTATCGCGCCGCCAGCATTTCCGCCGCGCGCGCGTTCGGCCTGCCGGACCGTGGACTCGTCGCGCCCGGCTGGCGCGCCGATCTGGTGATCCTCGATGATCTAAACTCCTGTGCCGTATCGCAGGTGATTTCTGGAGGGCGCATGGTTGTGCCGGAGGTGTTCCGTAAACGGAGCATCGTGCCGCCCGTGGGCTTTGGCAGTGTGAAGGCGCCTCGTGTCACGGCAGCCATGCTGGCCCGCGATGACGCCGGGAAGACCGTTCCCGTCATCGGCGTGACGCCAGGCAAGATCATTACTGCGCATCTGGAGCGTACGCTTCCCGCCAAGGGCGTCATCAAGGTGGCGGTGATCGAGCGCCATGGCAAAAACGGCAACATCGGCGTGGGATATGTCGAAGGTTTCGGCCTCACCTCCGGCGCCATCGCCTCGACGGTGGGCCATGACAGCCATAACATCTGCGTTGTGGGGGCAAGCGATGCCGATATGGCCGCCGCCGCCAATCATCTGTCGGAGATCGGTGGCGGTTTTGCTGTCGTGCGTGATGGCAAGGTGCTGTCCGATCTGCCGCTGCCCATTGCCGGATTGATGAGCGACAAAAGTTTCGAGGAGGTGCGCGAAAAACTAATTCCGCTGCGCGCCGCCGCGAAATCCCTTGGCTGCACGCTGCCCGAACCCTTTTTGCAGGTGGCTTTCCTGCCGCTGCCCGTCATCCCCCATCTGAAGATCAGCGACCGGGGCATGGTGGATGTCGACCGTTTCTGCCTGATCGAATGACGAGGAGAGAATGATCAAAGCTGTTCTGCCTGGCCTCACCGGCCAGCGCGTGTTGATCACCGCCGGAGCCTCTGGCATCGGCCATGCCATCGCCACGCTGCTGGTGGAGCAGGGCGCACGTGTGGCGATCTGCGATGTTTCCGACGCTGCACTTGCCGAAGCAAAGAAAGCGTTGTCCTTGCCGGTGGCGGTTAAGGCGGATGTCTCCTCGGAAGCCGATGTGGACACGATGTTCGTGGAGATCGCCAAGAGCCTTGGCGGGCTCGATGCGCTCATCAACAATGCCGGGATCGCCGGGCCAACGGGCGGCGTGGACGCCATCACGCCGGAAGACTGGCGGCGCTGCCTCGATATCTGCCTGACCGGGCAATTCCTGTGCGCGAGGCGCGCCGTGCCGATGCTGAAGGCGGCGGGCGGCGGCTCGATCGTCAACATGTCATCCGCCGCCGGCCGTCATGGCTATGCCTTCCGCACCCCCTATGCGTCGGCGAAGTTCGGCGTGATCGGCTTCACCCAGAGCCTCGCCAAGGAATTGGGGCCACAGAACATCAGGGTCAACGCCATTCTCCCCGGCATTGTCGAAGGCCCGCGCATGGATGGCGTGATCCGCGACCGCGCGCGCCAGCTCAACATCAGCCATGAGGAGATGACGGAGCGCTACCTCGAAAAGGTGTCTCTGCGCCGCATGGTGAGCCCGCATGATGTAGCGGCGATGATCGCCTTTCTGCTTTCCGACATGGGCCGCAATCTCTCGGGTCAGTCATTGGGCGTCGATGGAAATATGGAAACATTGTGAGGATATGAGATGAGCAGAACGGCAATCATCGGATCGGGTTTTATTGGCCGGGCCTGGGCCATCAGCTTCGCGCGCGCGGGCCATGAGGTGGCGCTGTGGGATGCCGATGCGGCCCAGGCCGAAAAGGCGCGTGGCTTTATCGAGGGCGTGCTGGATGATTTGAACGCCAATGATCTCTTGAACGGCCAGACGCCGAGGCAAGTGCTGGCGCGTATCCGGCCCGAAGCCAGGCTGGAAGCGGCGCTCGATGGCGTGGCCTATGTGCAGGAAAACACGCCGGAGAAAATTCCGGTGAAGATCGAGGTGTTCGGCAAGCTCGATGCGCTGGCGCCCGCCGATGCGGTGCTGGCGTCTTCGACCTCGGCGATCCTGCCCTCGCAATTCACCGAAGGGCTGAAGGGCCGCCATCGCTGTATTGTCGTGCATCCCATCAACCCGCCCTATCTGATCCCCGCCGCGGAAGTCGTGCCCGCACCCTGGACATCGCTCGACATCGTCGCGCGCACGCGGGCGTTTCTGGTCGCCGCCGGCCATGCCCCGCTGGTGATGAAGAAGGAAATCGACGGCTTCATCATGAATCGCATGCAGGCCGCGCTTGTGGATGAGGCGTTCCGTCTTGTCGAAGGCGGATACGCGAGTGCCGAGGACGTGGACATAGGCATCCGCGACGGGCTGGCGCTGCGATGGTCGTTTATGGGGCCGTTCGAGACGATGGATCTCAACGCGCCGGGCGGCGTGCGCGATTATGGCCAACGCTATGAACACATTTTCATTACACTGGCCAAGCAGATGCAAAAACGCGCTAACTGGCAGGGCCCGGTGATGGATGAGGTGGAACGGGACCGCCGAGCCCGGGTGCCAAAGGACAAGCTCGCCGAGCGGCAGGTGTGGCGCGACCGGCGGTTGATGGCGCTCGTCGCCCACAAGCGCAAGGCCGCGCGCGACATTGGCGAATAGGAGAGAGTCATGCCCATCCGGGTCACCATCTGGAACGAGAACCGCCACGAACAGAAGAACGCACTGGTGAGGCGCCTCTACCCTGAGGGCATTCACGGCGCCATCGCTGCGGCGCTTGGTGCGGAGACGGATTTGAGCGTGTCCACCGCCACGCTGGATGAGCCGGAGCATGGGCTGACGGAGGCGAAGCTGCGTGAAACCGACGTGCTGTTCTGGTGGGGCCACATGGCGCATGGCGAGGTCTCCGATGAGATCGTGGCCCGCGTGCAGCGCCGTGTCTGGGAGGGTATGGGGCTGGTGGTACTGCACTCCGCCCATTTCTCGAAAATATTTCGCGTACTGATGGGTACGCCGTGTTCGCTCAAATGGCGCGAGGCGGGAGAGGTGGAGCGGCTATGGGTCATCAACCGCAATCATCCCATTGCACAGGGCCTGCCGGAATTCATCGAGATTGAGCATGAGGAAATGTATGGCGAGCCCTTCACGATTCCCGAGCCCATGGAGACGGTGTTCATCTCCTGGTTCGAAGGCGGCGAAGTCTTCCGCTCCGGCGTGACATTCCAGCGGGGCGCGGGACGCATCTTCTATTTCCGCCCCGGCCATGAGGCTTATCCGACCTACCACAATGCGCAGGTGCTGCACGTGCTGAAGAATGCCGCGCGCTGGGCCTATAACCCCGCGCCTGCGTGGACCAGCATCAATGACGCGCCCAACGTGCCGCATGACAAGGCGCCCGTGCCGCTGCAGGTGAAAGGGCCACGCCTGCACGATGACGGCGAGGCCGGATACCGCTGATGCCCGCCAAAAAGATCCGATTGCTCCTGCTCGGCACCGGCAACATGGCGGCGAGCCATGCGCGCGCTTTTCAAAGCGATCCGCGCGTTGATCTTGCCGCCTGCGCCGATGTGGATGTAGCGCGGGCGGAAAAATTCGCAGGCCGTTTCGGAATCAAAAAGTCCTTTGGTGTGCTGGACAAAGCGCTCGCGTGGGGCGGCTTCGATGCGGTCTCCAACGTCACGCCCGACCGCGCGCATCATCCCACCACCATGGCGGTGCTGAAGGCGGGAAAGCACGTATTGTGCGAAAAGCCGCTGGCCGAGAATTATCCGCTGGCGGATGAAATGACCAAAGCTGCCGAAGAGGCTGGCGTTATCAACATGGTGAACTTCACCTATCGCAATGTCGCGGCGCTGCGGAAGGCGAAGGCGATGATCGGGGCCGGTGAGATCGGCGAGGTGCGGCATGTCGAAGCCTCCTACCGGCAAAGCTGGCTCGTCGGCCATCACTGGGGCGACTGGAAAACCGATCCGACCTGGCTGTGGCGGCTCTCGGAGGCGCATGGCTCCAAAGGCGTGCTGGGCGATGTGGGCATTCACATTCTCGATTTCGTGACCTATGCCATCGGCATGATGCCGGTGTCGCTGCAAGCGCGTCTCAAGACCTTCAACAAGGCTGAGGGCGGCAGGATTGGCGAATACACGCTGGATGCCAATGACAGCGCCATGCTGTCGGTGGAATTCGCCAATGGCGCGCTGGGGGTGATTCACGCCAGCCGCTATATGACGGGTTATGCCAATGTGCTGAAGCTGGATGTGTTCGGCACCAAGGGGGCCATCGGGATCGATCACGGCATGGAGTGGACAGAGCTTCGCGCCTGCACGGGCGAGGATGTACATACGCAAGCATGGCGGCGCGTGGCTGCCGATCCGGTCGAGACGATCTACCGCCGCTTCATTTCGGCGATTGTGGATGGCAGGAATGCCGAACCCTCCTTCCGCCATGCGGCGGAGTTGCAGAAAATTCTCGATCTCTGTTTCGCCGCCAACACAGCAATGCAAATTCCATGACTGTCTTTCACAATCTCAGAACACCGGACGGCAAGGCCACCGCCCTGACGGTGTCTCCCGATGGCCGCATCGCTGCGTTTGATGATGAGCGGCGGGGTGATGCGAAGATTGACTGCGGTGGCCGCTTGCTGCTGCCCTCGCTCGTCGAGCCGCATGTGCATCTCGACAAGACGCTTTGGGGCGAGCCGTGGCGTCCCAATACGGCGGGCCCTACGCTCAAGGACATGATCGCCAATGAGCGCGCCATTCTGAAAGCGGTGAAGACGCCGATCCGCACGCGCGCCGGGGCGCTTCTTCAGCACATGATCGCCCAAGGCTCGCTGGCCGTGCGCTCGCATATCGATGTGGGCCCAGATGTTGGCCTCGCCCATGTCGAGGCGATGCTGGACCTGCGCGAAGCGTGGCGCCATCTCGTGGATTTGCAATTCGTGGCCTTTCCGCAAACCGGCCTGCTGATCGCACCCGGCACGGCGGAATTGCTTGACCGCGCCCTGGCGATGGGCATTGAAACGGTGGGCGGGCTCGATCCGGCGGGCATTGATGACGATCCTGAAGCGCATCTCCGTATTGTTTTTGATTTGGCGGTGAAGCACGGTGTGGGCGTCGACATTCACCTTCATGACAGGGGCGAACTCGGCTTGTGGGAGATTGGCCGCATCGCCGATTTCACCGAGGCCACGGGCCTTGCCGGGCGCGTGATGATCTCCCATGCCTATTGCCTGGGGCAGGCGCCGCGCGCGCGCGTTGAGGGATTGGCGCGGCGGCTGGCCGATTTGCGCATCTCGCTCATGACCTCCGCCCCCGCCGATATTGAAATTCCACCCGTTGCTTATCTCAAGGAGCAGGGCGTGACGGTGTGCTGCGGATCGGACGGCATCCGCGATGCGTGGTCACCCTTCGGCAATGGCGACATGCTGGAGCGCGCCTTCCTGCTGGCCTTCCACTATGACTGGTCGAAGGATGGGGAACTGGCGGAAGCCTTCGATTGCGCCACAGCCTCCGCCGCGCGCGCCATTGGCCTCAGCGACTATGGGTTGAGCGTGGGCGCGCCCGCCAATTTCATGCTGGTGGCTGCGGAAACCTTGGGCGAGGCGGTGGCGGCGCGGCCCAAAGATCGCATGATCGTGCGGAATGGCCGGCTTATTGCCGAAGCCGGAAAACTGATCGTCGCGGTTCCGTAATCGCGCTGTCACATCCGCGCGCTATCTCAGGCGCATGAACAGTGGATTTATCGCTTCGCTGAAGCTGGCAGTCGCGCGCGTCGTCATCATAGGCGGCCTCGCGTGGGTATTGTTCACCTCGGTGCAGCTTGTGATGATGCCCGGCGAATGGATGCGCGATGCCTGGTATGCTGCGGGCTTCACGTTGATGCTGTCCGGGCTTCTGCTTTCTCCCCGGCGCTATGCCGCGAGGGCGGGCGGCCTCACCTCGTCCAGCCCCGGCAAATCCGGCCCCACCGGAACGATGCCTGTGGGATTGAGCGCCTTGATGGAATAATAGCCGCGTTTGATGTGATCGATGCTCACCGTGCCGCGCACGCCGGGAATGGCAATCACGCGCTGCAGATAGGCCGACAGGTTGGGATAATCGGCGATGCGGCGCAAATTGGCCTTGAACAGGCCGTGATAGGCGGCGTCGAAACGCACCAGCGTCACGAACAGCCGCACATCAGTTTCGGTAAAGGCCTGCCCGAAGAGATAGGGCCCCTTCGCCAGCCGCTGCTCCAGCTCATCGAGCATGGAGAACACCCCCCAGAACGCCTCTTCATAGGCCTCCTGCGTGGTGGCGAAGCCGGTGCGGTAAACGCCATTGTTGAGCATGGCGTAGATGCGCGGGTTCAGCGCCTCGATCTCCGGGCGGAGAGCCTCGGGGTAGAGATCGAACTGCGGCGAGGCAAGCGCACCGAAGCCGTCATTCAGCATACGGAGGATATCGGCTGATTCATTGTTGACGATGGTGCCGGTCTTCTTGTCCCACAGCACCGGCACCGTGGCGCGTCCGGTGAAATTCGGATCGGCCTTGGTATAGATCTGGTGCATGTAGCTGGCCCCATTGACCGGGTCCGGCGTGGCGAAGCGCCAGCCTTCATTGGTGACCTGCGGCTCCACGATCGTTACGGTGATCGCGTCCTCAAGCTTTTTCAGCGCGCGGCCAATCAGCGTGCGGCTGGCCCACGGGCAGATCAGCGCCACATAAAGATGATAACGCCCGGCTTCGGCCTTGAAGCCGCCGCTGCCGGTGGGGCCAGCGCTTCCGTCGGGTGTCACCCAGTTGCGGAAGCTCGAGACCTGGCGCACGAAGCCGCCTTTCTCGTCCTTGGCCTGCACCGGCTGCCAGTCGGCCACCCATTTTCCATCGACAAGCATTGCGGACTCCTCAAGCCTTTTTCAGGGTGATGGCGGTGCCCCACGGATCGGCGAGCGCCGTTCCGAAGCGCTTTTCCGCTTCCGCGAAAGCGGCGTCATCGCGCGCCACCAGTTCGAAGCCCTTGAGGCCCGTCGCCGCATCGGTGACGGCGGGAGCGCCCCGGCTGTTCCAGATGTTGGTGGCGATGTGGTGGTGATAGCCGCCGGTGCTGTAGAAGCTGGCGCTCGGCATGCGGTAGGTCATGTCGAAGCCGAGAAGCTGGGCATAGAATTTCTCCGCCTCCGGGATGTTGCCCACCTGCAGATGGATATGGCCCACGAAGGTTCCGGCGGGCGCTCCGGCCCATGGCGCATCGCCAGCCGTCTTCATCAGATCCTCGATGTCCAGCGCCTCGGTCGTCATCTGGATTTCGCCATTGCGGATCTGCCAGTCCTTGTGGGGACGGTCGGCATAGACTTCGATGCCATTGCCTTCCGGATCGCCCAGATAGATGGCTTCGCTGACGATGTGGTCGGATGCGCCCTGAAGCGGCACGCGGTTAGCGGTCACATGGCCGAGCCAGCGGGCGAGATCGCCGCGCGACGGCAGCAGGAAGGCGGTGTGAAACAGCCCGGCCTCGCGGCGCGAGCGCTGACGCGCCTCCTGGTTTTCGATGAGTTCCAGAAAGGCCAAGCCGCCCGCGCCCAGTTTCACCGAACCCGGGGTTTCAGCGATGACAGTTAGGCCCACCACCTGCTGGTAGAAGGCGCTCATGCGGGCGAGGTCGCGCACCACGAGGGTGACGGTGCCGATGTGCAAGGGCGCAGTCCACGCGATGCGTTCGGCTTCGGGGGCAGAAGTCTTGGGTTTGTCGAGGACGGTCATGGTGTTCCTCCTGAATGGGATGATCCTCAAATGGGCCTTTCCCGAAGGGTTGTGAACGCCCCTCAAAGGGATGATATCCCTTCCAATCAGGAAGGAATACTACCAACCCTTGTCCCACTCCGGATCGCCCCGGAAGTGGGAGACCAGAAAATCCACCAGAACCCGCACCTTGATGGCGAGGTGCCGCCCCGGTGGATAAAGCACATGGATGCCGCGCGGCGGCGCCTCATGTGCGCGCAGCAGCGGCACCACCCGGCCATCCCGGAAGGCTGGCCCGGCGATGAAGGTGGGCAGATAGGCAATGCCGAGATTACCCGCCGCGGCAGCGAGACAGGCTTCGGCATTGGAGAAGCGCAGGCGGCCGCTCACCGTCATGGTGGTGTCATGCCCGCCGTCGCGGAAGCGCCAGAGCGTGGGCTCGCGCACATTGGTATCGAGAATACAGACGTGGCGCGCCAGATCGGCAGGCTCGCGCGGCTCGCCGTGGGCGTCGAGATATTCCTGCGACGCGCCGGGCAGAAGCCTAGCCTCGCACAGCTTCCGCGCCACGAGGCTTGTGTCGGCGGGATTTCCCACCCGGACAGCCGCATCGAATCCTTCGTCCACGAGACTCACGATCCGGTCGGAGAAGCTCACGTCGAGATCGATGTCCTGATAGGTGCGGGCGAAGTCCATGAGCACGGGGATCAACTGGCTGGTGCCAAAGGAAACGGGCACCGTGAGCCTCAACTTGCCGGTGGCCGCACCCGACTGGCTTTTGACCGATTGGTCCAGCGCGTCAATCTCTTCCAGCAGATCGCGGATGCGCTCGAAATAGGCCTGGCCCACTTCCGTCGCGGCGATGGCGCGCGTGGTGCGGTTGAGAAGCCTTACCCCCAGATCCTGCTCCAGCCGCGAGATCATCTTGGAGGCCTGCCCCGAGCTCGTGCCGAGGCGCTGCGCGGCGCGCGCGAAGCTTCCTGTTTCCAGAACCGCTACAAACATGCGGTCGCAATCCAGCCGTTCCATCTGGCCTCCAGTCGCCGGACAGACTATCAGTTCGCCGCACATTCGCCAAAGCACGAGGAGAACGCCCATGACGCTGGAGATAAAATCGGAAGTGAAGAGCCATGGCGGCGTGCAGGGAATCTATTCCGCCATGAGCGAGGCCTGCCGCTGCCCCATGACCTTCGCCGTCTATGTGCCGCCCCATGCCAAGGGCATGAAGCTGCCGGTGCTGTGGTATCTCTCGGGCCTCACCTGCACCCATGCCAATGTGATGGAGAAGGGCGAATACCGCGCCGCCGCCACCAAGCATGGCGTGATCATCGTCTGCCCCGACACCAGCCCCCGGGGCGAGGGCGTGGCCGATGTGGCGGACAATTGGAAAATGGGCATGGGCGCTGGTTTCTATGTGGATGCGACGGAAGCGCCGTGGGCGGCCAATTACAGGATGTATAGCTATGTCCGCGATGAGTTGCCGGCGCTGATCGCCGCCAATTTCCCCGCCGACATGACGCGGCAGGCGGTCACCGGGCATTCGATGGGCGGCCACGGCGCGCTGGTGATGGCGCTGCGTAATCCGGGGCGCTTCGCAAGCTGCTCGGCCTTCGCGCCGATCGTGCAGCCTTCAACCGCCGGATGGTCGAAGCCCGCCTTCGAGGCCTATCTCGGCAAAGATGAAAAGGCGTGGCGCGCCTATGACGCCGTTTCGCTGATCGAGGATGGCGCGCGGCTGGAGCATGCGCTGGTGGATCAGGGAAGCGCCGATTTCTTCCTGAATGACGGTTTGCGTCCATGGCTTCTGGAAGAGGCCTGCGCCAAGGCCGGGATGCCGCTGCATGTGAGGATGCAGGAGGGCTATGACCACTCCTATTATTTCATCTCCACCTTCATGGCCGAGCATGTCGCCTGGCATGCGCGCTATCTGGGCGCGTCTTGAATCATCGCAGCATTTGCGCGACAGTCCGCCCCCCGTTCTGATTTACCCCAAGAGGTTGCCATGAAGACCCGCGCCGCCGTTGCCTTTGCCGCCGGAAAGCCGCTCGAAATCGTAGACGTCGATCTGGAGGGCCCGAAGGCCGGCGAGGTTCTGGTGGAGATCAAGGCCACCGGCATTTGCCACACCGATGAATTCACGCTGTCTGGCGCTGATCCCGAGGGCCTGTTTCCGGCGATCCTCGGCCATGAGGGGGCTGGTATTGTCGTGGATGTGGGGCCGGGCGTCACCTCGGTGAAGAAGGGCGATCACGTGATCCCGCTCTATACGCCGGAATGCCGCCAGTGCCCGTCGTGCCTTTCGCGCAAGACCAACCTCTGCACCGCCATCCGCGCCACGCAAGGGCAGGGCGTGATGCCCGACGGCACGTCGCGCTTCTCCTACAAGGGGCAGAAGATCCACCACTACATGGGCTGCTCCACCTTCTCGAACTATACCGTGCTGCCGGAAATCGCCGTGGCCAAGGTCAATGAGAAAGCGCCCTTCGACAAGATCTGCTACATCGGCTGCGGCGTGACGACAGGCGTCGGCGCGGTGCTAAATACCGCCAATGTGGAAGCGGGCGCCACGGGCGTCGTGTTCGGTTTGGGCGGCATTGGCCTCAATGTCATTCAGGGGCTGAAGCTGGCGGGCGCCGACATGATCATCGGCGTCGATCTCAACGACGGCAAGAAGGAATGGGGCAAGCGCTTCGGCATGACCCATTTCGTCAACCCCTCGAAGATCGAAGGCGATCTGGTGGCTTTCATCGTCAACATGACGAAGCGCGGCGCCGACCAGATCGGCGGCGCGGATTATACCTTCGACTGCACCGGCAATGTGAAGGTGATGCGCATGGCACTGGAATGTTCGCACCGCGGCTGGGGCCAGTCGATCATTATCGGCGTGGCGGGCGCGGGGCAGGAGATTTCAACGCGGCCCTTCCAGCTTGTGACGGGCCGCGTCTGGAAAGGCACGGCCTTTGGCGGCGCGCGCGGCCGCACCGATGTGCCAAAAATCGTCGACTGGTACATGAACGGCAAGATCCAGATCGACCCGATGATCACCCATACGCTGAAGCTCGAGGACATCAACAAGGGCTTCGATTTGATGCATGAGGGAAAGTCCATCCGCAGCGTCGTGGTGTTCTGACGGGAGGACAGCATGATCGAGCCGCTGAATGATCTCTTGCGGAATGTGAGCGTGCCGTTCAGCCAGGCGCATGCCATGCCGCCCTCTGTTTATACCAGCGCCGCTTTCAATGCGGCGGAAGTCTCGGATATCTTCGCCCGCGACTGGGTGTGCCTTGGCCGCGCCAGCGCGCTGCCCAATCCCGGCGACTACATGACCTATGAGCTGGCGGGCCAGCCGATCTTCGTGATGCGCGACAGGGATGGATCGCTCAAGGCGCAATCCAACGTGTGCTTGCACCGCATGTCGACGCTTCTTGAAGGCAGCGGCAACAAGCGTTCGATCACCTGCCCCTATCACGGCTGGACCTACAATCTCGACGGCACGTTGCGCGGCGCGCCCGCCATGACGCACAATGAATGTTTCGACAAGGCGCAATACCGCCTGCCGCAGCTCAAATGCGAGAACTGGCTGGGCTGGATCATGGTGTCGCTCAATCCCGATGCGCCGCCGGTTTCCGAACAGCTTGGCGAGGTGGAAGGGCTGATCGCCGACTACGGCATGGCGGACTATGTCGAGTCCTTCCGCGAGACTCACATCTGGGACACCAACTGGAAGATCCTCGCCGAGAATTTCATGGAGAGCTATCACCTGCCCGTCTGCCATGCCGGCACCATTGGCGGGCTGTCGCGGCTCGATGACATGATCTGCCCGGCAGGCAGGCGCGCCTTCAACTATCACACCATCCTGAAGGATGACCGCCTCAAGATCGCGCTGGCCCATCCCAACAATATGCGGATGACCGGCGAGCGGCGGCGCACGACATTTCTCCTCGCTATCTATCCGAGCCTGCTCATCACGCTCACGCCCGGCTATTTCTGGTATCTCTCGCTGCATCCCCATGGGCCGGGACAGGTGCGGATCATTTTCGGCGGCGGGCTTTCACCGGATTTCGCCATTGCGCCCGAAGCACAGGAACATTTCGCTGAGCTGAAAGTGCTGCTCGATGAGGTGAACGTGGAAGACCGGGGCTGCACCGAGCGCGTGTTCAGGGGCGTGAGCGCGGGGGCGGCGAAGGCCGGGCACCTGAGCCATCTCGAACGGCCCAATTTCGATTTCGCGCAATATATCGCCGAAAAGCTGGGCGGCTTTGAACGCCGCTTCGACCCAGTTCCGATGGCGGCAGAATAATGAAGATCGCGCTTGATCCGCACATGCACCGGCATCTGCCGCTGACTGAGTTGCCGCGGCTCGCGGCGGACATGGGCTATGAATATCTTGAGCTTTCGCCGCGCCCCGATTTCCTCGCCTGGTGGGTGCAGCCGCGCGCTTACCCCGAGCGGATGCGGGAGTTCAAAAAGTCGCTGATGGACCACGGCGTGAAGATCGCCTCGCTGCTGCCCATGTATCGCTGGGCAAGCCCGCATGAGGATGAGCGCAAGGCCGCTGTTTCCTACTGGAAGAAGGCCATCGAGATCGCCGTGGAAATGGGCGTCGATACGATGAATTCCGAATTTGGCCGCGGGCCGTCGCCCGATCGCGCCAGCCTCTCCAACTGCTGCGGCGGGCATTATTCGGTTGAATCGAGCGAGGCCGCGTGGTGGCGCTCGATGGAAGAACTGGTGCCGGTATTCGAGAAGGAAGGCATCAATCTCCATATCGAGCCGCACCCGGAAGACTGGGTGGAGACGCTGCACCCGGCGGTCGACATGATTCGCATGATCAATTCGAAGAACGTGAAGTTTCTCTATTGCGCGCCGCACACATTTTATTTCGGCGATGACATTGCGCAGATGATCAGTGATTGCGCATCCGTCCTTGCGCATGTGCATGTGGCGGATACGCTGAACCACAAGGCCTCGTCCGGGCTTCGCTATATCGTCAACCCGCCTGGCGCCAAGGTGACGGTGCACCAGCATCTGGACATCGGGCAGGGCGAAGTAGACTGGGATATCTTCTTCGGCACGCTGGCCGAGGTTAAATTCGATGGCATCGTGACGGCCTGCGTCTTCGCTTGGGAAGACAGGGCGGAAGAGTCGAGCCGCTTCATGCGCAAGGAAATCCAGCGCTACGTGGACAAATACCGGAAGTAATCATTCGTCCTGCAGCACGAAGCGGCTGCGCGCCGCTTGCGCGCGCGCCGCGATATGATGATAAACATCGGCCACCCGCCGCGTGTCATGCGTATCGGGATGCGACATCAGCCAATAGGTGCGGGTGAAGCGGATTTGAGGCAAAACGCGGACGAGTTCGGGATAATTCATCGCCGCATAGTCGTGCAGGATGCCGATGCCGTGGCCCGCCCGTACCGCTTCCATCTGTGCAACCACGCTGCCGCATTCATAATGGCGCTGCATGAGCTTGCCGAGTTCCGCCGCGTAATCAAGCGCCCGGCTATAGACGAAATCCTCGACATGGGTGACGAAGAGCCTGCCCGCCAGATCATCAACCGCGCGGATGCTCCCGTGCTTTTTCAGATGTGATTTGGCGGCATAGACGCTGAGCGAATAATCGGTGAGCTTGCGGATGATCAGGCGGCCCTGCTTAGGGCGGTCCAGCGTGACCACGATGTCGGCCTCGCGCCGCGACAGTGAGAAGGTGCGGGGCAGGGGCACGAGCTGAATGGTGAGGCCGGGATGCTGCTCGGCCAGCGCGCCCAATTCCCGCGCCAGGAAATAATTGCCGAGGCCATCGGGCGCGCCGACGCGCACCGTGCCGGTGAGCGCTGCCTCGGTGCCCGACAGCCGAGCGCCGGCACGGAGCAATTCCGCTTCCACCTTTTCAGCACTGTCCAGCAGTGCCTCTCCGGCTTCGGTGAGCGTGCAGCCATTGGTCTGCCGCTCGATGAGCTTGGTTCCGAGTTCTTCCTCAAGCGCGGTAATCTGCCGCCCCACCGTGGCATGGTTCAGCCCCAGTTGCTGCGCGGCCCCCAGCAATTGCCGGGCGCGCGCCACGGCGAGGAAAACGCGGATTCTGTCCCAGTCCATGGCTGATGATAAAATTTGCACAACCAAAGTGCAAGACTTCGCATTGATGTGCATTTTTGAAAGGCGCAAAAGGCCGCATCACATGCGGAGGAAAACCATGGCAACCCAGATCACCCATCACGTCGGCGGCAAGGCCTTCACAGGCACAAGCACCCGCTCGGCGCCCGTGTTCAACCCGGCCACCGGCGAGCAGACCGGCACCGTCACCCTCGCCAGCACGGCGGATGTGAATGCGGCGGTCGACGTGGCCCTAAAGGCATTCCCCGGCTGGGCCAGCACCACGCCGCTCCGCCGTGCCCGCATCCTCAACAAGTTCCTGCGCATTCTCGAAGACCGCACCGATGAGCTGGCCGCCGTGGTCTCCGCCGAACATGGCAAGGTGTTCTCCGACGCCAAGGGCGAGGTGCAGCGCGGAATTGAAGTGGTGGAATTCGCAACCGGCGCGCCGCAGCTTTTGAAGGGCGAGATCACCGAGAACGTCGGCACCCGCGTCGACAGCCATGCGGTGCGCCAGCCGCTGGGCGTCGTGGCCGGCATCACGCCCTTCAACTTTCCGGCCATGGTGCCGATGTGGATGTTTCCGGTCGCGCTCGCGGCGGGCAACTGCTTCATCCTGAAGCCTTCTGAGCGCGATCCGTCTGCCTCGCTGCTGATGGCCAGGTGGCTGGAAGAGGCGGGGCTTCCGCCCGGCGTCTTCAACGTGGTGCATGGCGACAAGGAAGCTGTCGATGCCCTGTTGCACAGCCCCGGGATCAGCGCCATCAGCTTCGTCGGCTCGACGCCCATCGCGCGTTATATCTATGAAACCGCCGCCCGCACCGGCAAGCGCTGCCAGGCGCTGGGCGGGGCCAAGAACCACATGATCATCATGCCGGATGCCGACATGGATCAGGCCGTTGATGCGCTGATGGGCGCGGCTTATGGCTCGGCTGGTGAACGCTGCATGGCGATCTCGGTTGCCGTGCCGGTGGGCAGAGCGACGGCGGACAAGCTGATGGCCAAGCTCGAACCGAAAGTCCGGGCTCTGAAGATCGGGCCGGGCACTGATCCCGAAGCCGAGATGGGCCCGCTGGTTACGAAGCAGCATCTCGACAAGGTTCGCGGCTATATCGACGCGGGTGTCGCAGAAGGCGCCAAGCTTGTCGTCGATGGCCGCCCGCTGAAGCTGCAAGGCTATGAGAACGGCTATTTCATCGGCGGCACGCTGTTCGACAACGTGACCACCGACATGAAAATCTACAGGGAAGAAATCTTCGGGCCTGTGCTCTCGGTCGTCCGCACCGAAAGCTATGACGCGGCGGCGAAGATGATCAACGAGCATGAATTCGGCAACGGCACGGCGATCTTCACGCGTGATGGCGATGCGGCGCGCGAATTCGCCAACCAGATCCAGGTGGGCATGGTGGGCATCAACGTGCCGATCCCGGTGCCCATGGCGTTCCACTCCTTCGGCGGATGGAAGTCATCGCTGTTCGGCGATCATCACATGCATGGGCCGGAGGGCATCCGCTTCTATACCCGCCTCAAGACCATCACGACCCGCTGGCCGACCGGCATTCGCGCCGGCGCCGAGTTCGTGATGCCGACGATGCGGTAAACTATTCCGGCCGGCGCGGGGCGATCACCACCTTGATCCCCGCGTCGGTGAGCATCTTGTGATTGGCGTCCGAGAGCCCGTCATCGGTCACCAGCGTGCCGATACGGTTGAGATTCATCACCTGATGGCGCGCCCGTAAACCGAATTTGCGGCTGTCGGCCAGCACGATCACCTCGTCGCAGCGGGTGATAAGTTTTTCCGTCTCGCGCACGATGAGCGGATGCGATTCGAACATGCCCGCCGATGTGATGGCCTGCGCGCCCAGGAAGAATTTTGACGCATAGAATTCTGGCGGCCCGGCGGTCGCCGAATAGATGACACCCGGCTCGCGGTAGAGATCGCCGCCCGCCACGGTGACCTGGCAGGAGCCCTTTTGCCATAGGGCGGCCGCCAGCGGCATGGCATTGGTATAGATGCGCAGGTTGCGATTGGCGATCAGCAGCGCGAAGAGATGGCAGGTGCTGCCGCCATGGATGATCAGCGCATCGCCGTCGCGCACAAGCTTGGCGGCTTCCTCGGCGATGGATTTTTTTGCTGCAACGCCGAGCATCTGATTTTCTTCAAACGGCTTTGCGGCAAGACGCTCAAGCGCGCTCAAATGTTCGGCCGCCGCGATGCCGCCGAACACCTTGCGCACCGCGCCCGTCTCGTGAAGTTTCTGGATGTCGCGCCGGATGGTGGCAGGCGAAGCATCGACAATCATTAGAAGATCGCGCACCGACGCGAAGGGCCGGTCTTTCAGGAAATCGAGCATCAGGCGATGCCGCTCCGCTTCAGTCATGGAACTCTCCCGTTGTGAGCGAAGTTCGTCAATTGTGCATTGCGGTCGTCATGAAATGCTCATGAACTAACTCACTTGACGCTATTTGCTCACAGATGTTTATTATTGCTCATCAATGACGGGCTGTAAACGGCCCGCGAATGGGAGCCGCAGACACGATGACGGATGGGATGCCGGAAAGCCCGCTGCTTGAGCTGAAAGGCGTTTCCAAATCCTTTGGCGGAATCCGTGTACTGACGAATGTCGATTTCGACATGCGCCCCGGCGAAGTGCACGCCCTGATGGGCGAAAACGGCGCGGGCAAATCCACCCTCATCAAGATCATCGCCGGCCTGCACCAGCCGAGCGGCGGCGAGATGCGGGTGAACGGCAAGCCGGTGACCTTCGCTTCGCCGCGTGAGGCCCACGCAGCGGGCATCGCCACCGTGCATCAGGAACTGCTGCTGTTCCCCGAACTGACCGTGGCAGAGAATATCTTCTTGGGGCAGGCGCCGCGCACCAAACTCGGCGCGCTTGACTGGTCTACAATGCGCAGCCGCGCCCGCGCCCTGCTCGATGATCTCGACAGCCGCGAACTGGATGTGGACCAGAAGGTCGGCAGCCTCTCGGTGGCAAACCGGCAGCGTGTCGAAATTGCCCGCGCCCTCTCGCAGGATGCGCGCATCGTCATCATGGATGAGCCGACGGCGGCGCTGGCCGAAGCCGATGTGCAACGCCTGATGGCCATCGTGCGCAAGCTCAAGGCGCGCGGCGTGGCGATTGTCTATGTGAGCCACCGCATGCCGGAAATCTTCGCGCTGGCCGACCGCGTGACGGTGCTGCGCGATGGCGCGCATGTCGGCACGAAGGCGATTGGTGAAGTGGATGAAAACCAGCTTGTGGCGATGATGGTGGGCCGGGCCATCGACCGTCTTTATCCGCAAGGCCATGGCGAGGCAGGGGCGGCAGCGCTGGAACTGCGCGGCGTCTCGTATCGCAATGTCATCCGCGACATTTCCTTCACGCTGAAGCGCGGCGAAATTTTGGGTCTGGCCGGTCTCGTTGGCTCAGGCCGCACCGAAACCGCGTTGACGATCTTCGGCATCACGCCTGCGACGGCGGGAGAGATTCTCGTCGATGGCAAGACTGTCAGTATCGCCAGCCCCGAGGCGGCGCGTGATTTGGGCATTGCCTATGTGCCGGAAGATCGCGGGCTTCAGGGCCTGATCCGCATTCAGACGATCGAGGACAATATCGCGCTCGCTGGCTTGAAGCGGTTGACGCGCGGCCTGTTCATGGACACGGCCCGCATCAGGCAGGACGCAGTTGAGGCGATCAAGCGCTTCGGCATCCGCGCGCGGGGCCCCGGGCAATTGGTGCGCCAGCTCTCTGGCGGCAACCAGCAGAAGGTGGTCCTGGGAAAATGGCTGGCCACCAACCCCAAAATCCTGATCGTCGATGAGCCGACGCGCGGCATCGACGTGGGCGCCAAGGCGGAAATCCATGTGCTGATGCGCAAGCTCGCGGATGAGGGCATGGCAATCCTGATGATCTCCAGCGAATTGCCCGAGGTTCTCGGCATGAGCGACCGCGTGATGGTGATGAACAGCGGCCGCATCGCCGGGGAATTCCCGCGCAAAGACGCAACGCCCGAGGCCGTGGGCCAGGCGATGATGACCCATGCGGGACGGGCGGAGCGGGCGGCATGACCGATATCGCGCTTCCCTCCGCGTCACGCTCGCCCCTGCGCCGCTTCATCAGCGGTTACGGGCAGGAGCTTGTGGTCTTGCTGGCCATCGCGGTGCTGTTTGTGGGCGTGGGCCTTTACAATCCGCGCTTCCTCTCTAACACCAACATCAATTCCATCTTCGCCGGCAATGCCTATATCGCTGTCGCCGCCATCGGGATGTCGATGGTGATCATTTCCGGCCATATCGACGTTTCGGTGGGCTCGCTCATCGGCGTGATCGCCACCATCGCCGGCACGCTGGCGGTGAACCATTATCCGATCTGGCTGTGCTGGCTTATTCCCATCCTGTTCGCCATGGCGGTGAATGCGGGCGTCGGCGCTCTTGTCGCCTATACGAAAATCCCATCGATCGTGGTGACGCTGGGCATGCTGTCGATCCTCAAGGGCGGCTTGATCAGCGCCACGGCAGGCGCGTGGATCAGCGATCTGCCGCCGGGATTCATGATTGCCCAGATGCGGCTGTTCAATCTTCCTTCCGCCGTGTGGTTCATGGTGATACTCACCATTCTCGCCGCCATCTTCATGCGCTACTCGGCCTTTGGCCGCGCCATTTATGCGGTGGGCGGCAACCCGGAAGCCGCGCGCGCGGCGGGCCTAAATCCCGAGCGCACCGTGGTGGGCGTCTTCGCGCTGCATGGCCTCTTCGCCGGGATTGCCGGCATTCTCTACGCCACGCAATTGCAGGTGATCCAGTCCACCGTGCCACCCAATCTGGAACTCACCATCATCACCGCATCCGTCATCGGCGGCGTGTCGATCCTCGGCGGCACGGGCACGGTGATCGGCTCGACGCTGGCCGCCATTCTCTTCGCGGCGATCAACTCGTCATTGGTGTTTCTCAATGTCTCGGCCTACTGGCTGCGCTCGGTACTGGGCCTCATGATCCTTGCCACCGTGCTGGCCGACATGGCGCGCCGCCGGAGGTCCACATGACCGCCTCGAAATGGCTGCGCCATGAAACGATCCTGGCCGCGCTCACGGTGCTGGCGTTGATCGTGCTGGCGTTTCAGTCCGACAAGTTCTTCACCGCTGAAAACCTTTTGAACCAGGGCCGCCTGATGTCGGAAGTGGGTCTCGTGGCGCTCCCCATGACCTTCGTGATCGTGACGGGCGGCATCGATCTGTCGGTGGGTTCGATCCTCGGCCTTACTGCTATTTTGCTCGGCGTGTTCTGGCACAATGTGGGAATGCCACTGCCGCTTGCCATGGCGGCGGCACTGGCCTGCGGAACGCTGGCGGGTTTCGGCAACGGCCTCATCATCACCCGCTTCAATGTGCCGCCGCTGATCGCCACGCTGGGCACGCTGGCGCTTTATCGGGGGCTTGCCGAAGGCATCAGCCAGGCGCGCTCGGTGCGGGGCTATCCCGAATGGTTTTTCTTTTTCGGCCAGGGCGAGGTGCTGGGCGTTCCCTTCCAGCTGTGGATACTCGGCATCGCCACGGTGATTGCCGCGGTCATCCTCGGCATGACGCCCTTTGGCCGCGCCACCTATGCGATCGGCGCCAATGAAGTGGCGGCGCGTTTCTCCGGCATTCGCGTCAATGCCACGAAGCTGTGGATCTATACCGCCGCCGGATTCATGTCGGCGCTGGCGGCGATCATCTTCGTCTCGCGCGTCACGACAACGCGCTCCGACATGGGCACGGGGCTTGAACTCGACGTCATCACCGGCGTCGTCCTGGGCGGCACGTCGATCTTCGGCGGGCGCGGCACCATCATCGGCACGGCGCTGGGCCTGATCCTCATTCAGGCGCTGAAGAACGGCCTGGCGCTGTCGGGCGTAAAGGGAGACGGCACCATCGTCGTCATCGGCGTGGTGCTGATCGGCGCCATTCTCGCGGGCGCTGTTTTTGACAGGAACAGAGGCGGCTGAAACTGGGAGGTATCCCCTGAAAGCCAACCGCCAGTGGCTGGGGATGAATGGGAGAAGAGACCATGAAGAGAATGACACTGGGCGTGCTCCTGGGGCTGGGCCTCATGAGCGGAACGGCGCTGGCGGCTTCGGCGTGGACCGGCGGCGACGATCAGGCGACCAATCCGCTGGCCTGCGATGGAACAGCGGCTGCTGCCGCCTCCATGCCCTATGACGGCGGCCAGCCCACCGGCGCGCCCGACCGCAACGGCAAGAAGATCACCGTTGTTGACGTGCCAAAGCTGATCGGCATCGGATATTTCAACGCCACCTCCAAGGGCATCGCCGACGCCGCCAAGGAACTGGGCAATGTCGACGCCAAGACCGATGGCCCGACCAAGGCCAATATCGACGAGCAGATCACCTTCCTCGACAATTACATCACGAGCGGAGTGGACGGCATCCTGTTCGCCGCCAATGATCCCGTCGCCATCGCGCCGGTGCTGAAGAAGGCGCTGTCGAAGGGCATCAATGTCGTGGGCTATGACGCCAACTCGACGCCCGACGCCCGCCAGTGGTTCGTGAACCAGGCGCAGTTCAACGGCATCGCCAAGGCGCTGGTTGACAACATGGCGAAGGAAATCGGCGAGGATGGCGCATTCGCCATCGTCACCTCAACCTTCACCACGCCCAACCAGGCGCGCTGGATCGCCGAAATGGCTGCTTATCAGGAGAAGTGCCATCCCAAAATGAAGTGGCTGGAAACCGTGGAAGCGCAGGAAGACAACAACCTGTCCTTCAACCAGGCCACCACGCTCATCAACAAATATGGCGACCAGCTGAAAGGCATCTTCGGCATGACTTCGGTGGCGACGCCGGCTTCGGCTGAAGCCGTCACGCAGGCCAACATGTGCGGCAAGATCGCCGTCGTCGGCCTTGCCACGCCGAATGCCATGAAGCCCTATGTGGAGAAGGACTGCGTGAAGTCCGTGGTGCTGTGGAACCCCGTCGATCTGGGCTACGCCGCCATGTATGTGCTGCGCGCGGCGGCTGATGGCACGCTGAAGCCGGGCGCCACCTCCGTGAAGGCCGGCAAGCTCGGTGAACTTCAGGTGATCAACGGCTCCGAGATTCTGCTCGGCGCGCCCTACACCTTCACCAAGGAAAACATCGGCCAATTCGACTTCTGATTTTTTGAAACGCAACGCGCTGCGCCGGGCCTTTCCGGCGCAGCTTCATTCAACAAGCGAGACCGATCCATGGACAATTCCATCACCGTTCCCTCCCTCTGGGATGATGCCAAGGCCGCAAAGCTCGATGAGCCGGGCCTGCTGCTCTATCGCTCCAACCTTCTGGGCGCGGATCTGCGCATCACCAATTTCGGCGGCGGCAACACTTCGGCGAAAGTCGAGATGGTGGACCCTCTCACCAAGAAGAAGGCCGAGGTTCTGTGGGTCAAGGGATCGGGCGGCGACATCGGCTCGATGAAGCTCGACGGTTTCGCGACGCTTTACATGGACAAGCTCGAAAGCCTCAAAGGCCTCTATCAGAGCCTCGATCAGGAAGACGAGATGGTGCACAACCTCAATCACTGCACCTTCAATCTCAACCCGCGCGCCGCTTCGATCGACACCTGCCTGCATGGCTATGTGCCTTACAAGCACGTCGACCATGTGCATTCCGACGCGGTGATCGCCATCGCGGCGTCAAAGGATCAGGAGCGGCTGACGAAAGAAATCTTCGGCGGCGAAATGGGCTATCTGCCCTGGCAGCGCCCCGGCATCGATCTCGGCATCAAGCTTGGCCAGATGGCGAAAGACCATCCCGAATATGTGGGCGTGGTGCTGGGCAGCCACGGCCTGTTCACTTGGGCCAATGACGCCAAGACTTGCTACGACACAACGCTGCGCATCATCAACAAGGCGGCGGTATGGCTGGAGCGCAACCGCAAGAAGCCATCCTTCGGCGGCGAAAAGGTGAAGACGCTTTCCGATGCCGAACGCCGCGCCGCCGCCATCCGCCTGATGCCGGAAATCCGCGGTCGGATTTCCAACGCGGAAATGAAGTCTGGCCATTTCACCGATGCGCCGGAGGTTCTGGAATTCGTCAACTCGAAGGAACTGGATGCGCTGGCGCCGCTTGGCACCTCTTGCCCCGACCATTTCCTGCGCACAAAAATCCGCCCGTTGATCATTCCGCACGATGCCGATGCAGCGGCGCTGGACAAGCTCATCGACGGCTACCGCAAGGATTACGCAGCCTATTACGAAGCCTGCAAACATCCCAATTCCCCGGCCATGCGCGATCCCAATGCGGTGATCTACCTCGTGCCGCAGGTGGGCATGTTCTCCTTCGCCAAGGACAAGGCGACGGCGCGCATCGCGGCGGAATTCTATATCAACGCCATCAACGTGATGCGCGGCGCCAACGGGGTGAGCGCCTATCAGGGCCTGCCCGCGCAGGAGGCGTTCAACATCGAATACTGGCTGCTGGAGGAGGCAAAGCTCCAGCGGATGCCGAAGCCCAAAAGCCTCGCGGGCCGTGTTGCGCTGGTGACGGGCGGCGCGGGCGGCATCGGCTCGGCCATCGCCTCCAAGCTGCTCTCCGAGGGTGCCAATGTGGTGCTGGCCGACATCGACCAGAAATCGCTGGATGAAGTCGTCGGCGGGTTCTCCAAGACCTATAGCAAGGACAATGTGCGCGGCGTGCTCATGGACGTGACCAGTGAGAACGCGGTGATCGAGGCGATGAACGCCGCGATCCTTGCCTATGGCGGGCTGGACATCGCGGTCAACAATGCTGGCATCACGCTCGCGGCGGCGGTGGAAGACACCACACTCGATCTGTGGAACAAGAATATTTCCATCCTCGGCACCGGCTATTTCCTCGTCGGGCGCGAGGCCTACAAGCTGATGAAGCGCCAGAACCTCGGCGGCTCGATGATCTTCATCTGCTCCAAGAATGCGGTGGCGGCTTCCCCGGGCGCTTCGGCCTATTGTTCAGTGAAGGCGTCGGAACTTCATCTGGCGCGCTGCATGGCGCTGGAGGGCGCGCCTTCGGGCATCCGCGTCAATGTGGTCAATCCCGATGCCGTGCTGCGCGGCTCCAAGATCTGGCAGGGCCCGTGGCGGCAGCAGCGCGCCGCCTCGCTCAAGATCACCGAGGGTGAACTTGAGGAGCATTACCGCAAGCGCTCGCTGCTGCAGCGCTCGGTCTATCCGGAAGATATCGCCGAGGGCGTCTATTTCTTCGCCAGTGATCTCTCCAACAAGTCCACCGGCAATTTCCTCAACATCGATGCGGGCAATGCCGCATCCTTCACGAGGTAAGATCCATGTCCTTCTCGATCAGCGCGGATTTCATCGGCGAACAGAACCGCAAAAACGAAGCCGCGCTCGCCGAGGATTATGCGCATCTGGGCAGGCAACTGGCGCGGCGCGGCATCGACATCGAGCAGGCGACGCAGCGCGCCATGGCCTATGCCGTGGCCGTGCCGACCTGGGGCGTGGGCACCGGTGGCACGCGCTTCGCGCGCTTTCCGGGGCCGGGAGAACCCCGCCACCTCTTCGACAAGATCGAGGATTGCGGCGTCATCCACCAGCTCTCCAAAGCCACGCCCACCGTGTCGCCGCATATTCCATGGGACAAGGTTTCGGATTACTCGGCCCTGCGACAGGCCGCGGCGGCGCAGGACTTAGGGTTCGACGCCATGAACTCCAACACCTTTCAGGATCAGAAGGGCCAGAAGCTTTCTTATAAATTCGGCTCGCTCAGCCATGCCAACAGCGCCACGCGGCAACAGGCCATCGAACACAATCTCGAATGCATTGACATCGGCAGGAAGCTCGGTTCAACGGCGCTCACCGTGTGGATCGGCGACGGCTCGAATTTTCCGGGGCAGAGCAGTCTCTCCAAATCCTTCGACCGCTACATGGATTCGCTGAAGCAGATCTATGAGGCGCTGCCGAAGGACTGGATGGTCTTCCTCGAGCACAAGCAATATGAGCCGGCGTTCTATTCGACGGTGATTTCAGACTGGGGCTCGAGCCTCATGGCTGCCTCGGAGCTTGGGCCAAAGGCGCGCTGCCTCGTGGACCTCGGCCATCATGCGCCCAACACCAACATCGAGCAGATCGTGGCGCGGCTGATCCGCGTGCAGAAGCTTGCAGGCTTCCACTTCAACGATTCGAAATATGGCGATGACGATCTCGACTCGGGCGCCATCGAGCCGTTCCGCCTCTTCCTGATCTTCAACGAACTGGTGGATGCGGAGCTTCGCAAGGCGCCGGGCTTTTCGCCCGCCTACATGATCGACCAGTCGCACAATGTCAGCGATCCCATTGAAAGCCTGATTGGTTCGGCGGTGGAAATCCTCCGCGCCTTCGTACAGGCTTCGCTGGTGAAACGCGCGGAGCTTGCTGAGATGCAGGATGCGAGCGATGCGCTGGGCGGCCACCGCCTGCTGAAGCAGGCCTATAACACCGATGTCTCGCCGATCATTGCTGAAGCCCGGCGGCGCAAGGGCGGGGCAATTGACCCGATTGCGGTCTACCGCGCTTCCGGCTATCGGAACGCCAAGGCGAAGGAACGCCCCGCATCGGGCGAGGTGACTGCCGGGATCGTTTGAAGGCATGAAGCAGATACTCGAAATCAAGGACCTGCAGGCCCTTGCCAAGGCGCGCGTGCCGCGCATGTTCTACGACTATGCCGATTCAGGCTCCTTCACCGAAGGCACCTATCGCGCCAATGTCGATGACTTCAAACAGATCAAATTCCGCCAGCGCGTGGCGGTCGACATGACCAACCGCTCGCTGGCGACTGAGATGGTAGGTCAGCCCGTCTCCATGCCGATGGCCTTGGCTCCAACAGGGCTCACCGGCATGCAGCATCCGGATGGCGAAATCCTCGCCGCCCGCGCCGCCAAGAAGGCCGGCATTCCTTTCACGCTCTCGACCATGAGCATCTGCTCCATCGAGGATATTGCCGAGGCCACGAACCATCCCTTCTGGTTCCAGCTTTATGTGATGAAGGACCGCGAGTTCATCGGCAATCTGATCGACCGCGCCAAGGCGGCAAACTGTTCAGCCCTCGTGCTGACGCTTGATCTCCAGGTTCTGGGCCAGCGACACAAGGATATCCGCAACGGGCTTTCGGCTCCGCCCAAATTCACCGCCGGCAGCATCATGCAGATGGCCATGCGCCCGCGCTGGTGCTTAGGCATGCTGGGCACCAAGCGCCGCACCTTCCGCAACATCGTGGGCCATGTGAAGGGTGTTGGCGATTTGTCTTCACTCTCCTCCTGGACGGCGGACCAGTTCGATCCCAAGCTGTCGTGGAATGATGTGGCCTGGATCAAGGAGCGCTGGGGCGGCAAGCTGATCATCAAGGGCATTCTTGACGCGGAAGATGCACGGAGTGCTGTCTCCACAGGAGCCGATGCTATCATCGTCTCGAACCATGGCGGCCGCCAGCTTGATGGCGCGTCATCGTCGATCGCCATGCTGCCGCAAATCGTTGACGCCGTGGGCAACCGCATCGAAGTGCATTTCGACGGCGGCATCCGCTCAGGCCAGGATGTGCTGAAGGCGCTCTGCCTCGGCGCCAAGTCGACCTATATCGGCCGCGCCTTCCTCTATGGGCTGGGTGCGATGGGAGAGGAAGGCGTGACGCGCGCCATCGAGATCATCCGCAAGGAACTCGATACGACAATGGCGCTGTGCGGCGAACGCCTCATCACCCATGTGGGACGGCACAATCTCCTGCCGCCTTTTGGCGCATAAAAAAGCCTGGCGCGCAGGCCCGGCTTTCTTTGATTTCGTTTCTCAGACCTTCATCCACTTGCCATTCTTGGCCGAGGACTTCACGCAGGCCTCGATGAAGGCCATGCCCGCCACGCCATCGGCGATTCCGGGGAAGGTGACCTCCTTGGCGGGCTTCTTGCCGCTGCGCGCCGCCACGATGGCGCGCGCCGCTTCGGTATAGATATTGGCGAAGCCTTCGAGATAGCCTTCCGGATGGCCGAACGGCACGCGCGTGACGCGTGAGGCCGCAGGCCCTGCGCCCGCGCCGCCGCGCGTCAGGATGGTGCGCGGCTTGCCCAGCTCCGTGAAGCCCAGATAGTTGGGATTCTCCTGCGCCCACTCGAGCCCGCCCTTGGTGCCATAGATGCGCAGCGTCAGCGCATTCTCATTGCCGATGGCGATCTGGCTGGCCCACAACATGCCCTTGGCCCCGCCCTTGAAGCGCAGCATCACGCTCACATTGTCGTCGAGCTTGCGGCCCTTCACGAAACTGGTGAGATCGGCCGAAAGCTCATCCGGCGAGAGGCCCGTGACGAAGCTGGCAAGCTGCATCGCATGGGTGCCGATGTCGCCCACCGCGCCGCCGGCACCCGATTGCTTGGGATCGGTGCGCCAGGACGCCTGCTTCTGGCCCGACTTTTCCAGATCGGTGGCAAGCCACCCTTGCGCATATTCCGCCTGCACATAGCGGATATCACCCAGCGCTCCGGCGGCGATCATTTCTTTCGCTTGCCGGATCATCGGATAGCCGGAATAATTATGCGTGAGGCCGAAGATGAGGCCCGGTTTCTTCTTGAGGAGCGCATCAAGCTGCTTCGCTTCCTTGAGGCTGAAGGCCAGCGGCTTGTCGCAGATCACGTGGATGCCCGCCTCCACGAAGGCCTTGCACACCGGCACGTGCATGTGGTTCGGCGTGACGATGGAGACCGCCTCGATGCCGTCTTCCCGCGCCGCTTCTGCCTTCGCCATCTCGCGGTAGTCTGCATAGATGCGGCCGGGCGCTAGATTCAGTTCCGCGCCTGATGCCTTGGCCCGCGCGGCGTCGGAGGAGAGCGCTCCCGCCACGAACTCGTACTGGTCGTCCATGCGCGCGGCGAGGCGGTGCACGGCGCCAATGAAGGCGCCCTGTCCGCCGCCCACCATGCCGAGGCGCACGCGGCCTGTTGCCGCCGGTTTCTTCTTTGCCATCGAAACCTCCTCAGATGCCCAGCAGCCGGTTGATCTGCGCCTGATCGGTTTTGCCGCCCGCGAAATCGTCGAAGGCTTTTTCAGTGACGCGGATGATGTGATCGGCGATGAAGGGCGCGCCTTCCGCGGCACCCTGTTCAGGATGCTTGAGGCAGCATTCCCATTCCAGCACCGCCCATGAATCATAATTATAGGCGGCGAGCTTCGAGAAGATGCCCGCGAAATCCACCTGCCCGTCGCCCAGCGACCGGAAGCGCGCAGCGCGCTTCACCCACGGCTGGAAGCCCGAATAGACACCCTGCCGCCCATCCGGATTGAACTCCGCATCCTTCACATGGAAGGCGCAGATGCGTTCGTGATAGATGTCGATGAAGGAAAGATAGTCGAGTTGCTGCAGCAGGAAATGCGATGGGTCATAGTTGATCTGGCAGCGCTTGTGGCCCTTCAGCGCATCGAGGAACATTTCAAACGTGGCGCCGTCGAACAGATCTTCACCAGGATGGATTTCATAACCCATGTCCACGCCGTTCTCGTCATAGATGTCGAGGATGGGCTTCCAGCGCTTCGCCAGTTCGCCGAACGCCGATTCAATCAAGCCTGCGGGGCGCTGCGGCCAAGGGTAGACAAAGGGCCACGCCAGCGCGCCGCTGAAGGTGACGGAGCTGTTGAGGCCGAGATGGCGCGACGCCTTGGCCGCCAGTTTCACCTGGCCCACAGCCCAGGCCTGCCGCTCCTTCGGCTTGCCGTGAACGGCGGCAGGCGCAAAGGCATCGAAGGCTTCATCATAAACGGGATTCACCGCCACAAGCTGGCCTTGCAGATGGGTCGAAAGTTCGGTGATGGCGACGCCGTTTTCTTTCGCAACGCCCGCCACCTCATCGCAATAGGCCTTGGACTCGGCGGCCTTCTTGAGATCGAACAGGCGGCCATCCCAGGTCGGAATCTGCACGCCCTTGTAGCCGAGCGACGCCGCCCATTTGGTGATCGATTTCCAGGAATTGAACGGTGCGGCATCGCCCGCGAACTGGGCCAGAAAAATGGCTGGCCCCTTGATGTTGGTTGCCATGATGAGGGTCTCCCTTGATCAGATATAGCTGTTGAGCAGATTTTCGTAATATTCCTGCCGCCCTGAAACGGGCTGCGGCTCGATGCCCTTCGAAAGCACGCGCGCCGCGATCTGCTCAAGGTTTTCCTTGCCGGCAAGCATCGCCTTGTTTTCCGCCGTATTCCATTTGGCGTAGCGGCTACTGACGAGTTTCGCGAGCTTGCCGTCCTCCATCATCTTCGCAGCGATCAGAAGCCCGCGCGCGCAGGCATCCATTGAGGCCACATGGGCATGCAGGATGTCATCGGGGTCGATCGACTGGCGGCGCACCTTGGCGTCGAAATTCATGCCGCCGGTGGTAAAGCCGCCGGCTTTGAGGATTTCATAGATGGCCAATGCCATCTCCGGAATGTTCATGGCGAACTGGTCGGTGTCCCAGCCCGATTGATAGTCGCCGCGGTTGATGTCGATGGAGCCGAAAATCCCGAGCGCCGAGGCCAGCGCGATTTCATGCTCGAAGGTGTGGCCGGCGAGGATCGCGTGGTTCTGCTCGACATTGAGCTTCACGTCCTTCTCGAGGCCGAGCGAGGAGATCAGCGAATAGCAGGTGGCGACGTCATAGTCATATTGATGCTTGGTCGGTTCCTGCGGCTTGGGCTCGATCAGGATCGGTCCCTTGAAGCCGATCTTGTGCTTGTAATCGACGACGAGCGACAGGAAGCGCTTGGCCTGTTCGATCTCGTGGCCGATGTTGGTGTTGAGCAGCGTTTCGTAGCCTTCTCGCCCGCCCCACATCACATAGTTTTCGCCGCCCAGATCCTTCGTCACGTCCATGCAGTGCTTCACCTGCGCGGCGCAATAGGCGAAGACATCGGGATCGGGGTTGGTTGCCGCCCCCGCCATGAAGCGGCGGTTGGAGAACATGTTGGCCGTGCCCCACAGCAGCTTCTTCTTGCCTTTCGCCATCTTGCTTTCCAGGATTTTGGCGATGGCCGTGACATTGGCATTGAACTCCTTGAGCGAGTTGCCCTCGGGCGCAATGTCGAGATCATGGAAGGTGAAGAACTCGACGCCCAGGAGATCCAGCGTCTCGAACATGATGTCGGCCTTGGTGCGCGCCGCATGCATGCCGTCGCTGTCGTGATGCCAGGCGCGCAGGAACGTGTCACCGCCGAACGGATCAAGCCCTGGCCAGCACAGCGTATGCCAATAACACACGGCGAAGCGCAAATGCTCCGCCATGGTCTTGCCCATCACCTTCTGCGTGGGGTTATACCAGTGGAAGGCCAGTTCGCTTTCGCTTTTCGGCCCTTCGTAACGGATGGGTTCCTTGATCGAATAAAAATTCATGATCTGCCAATCTCCTTGATTGCGGGATAGATTTGAAGGTAGCGGCGGTATTGCGCCTCATAGGCATCCAGCAGCTTGGGGTCGGGCATGATGGTGCGGGCTGTCTTCGGCGCGGTCAGCACCTCATGGAAATCAGCGCCCGTCGCGGCGATAAGGCCGAGGCGCGCCGCGCCAAACGCGCCGCCTACATCGCCCGCCGCCGGAAGATCGACGGGAACGCCCAGCACCGTGGCAATGATCTTGAGCCACAGTTCGGACTTGGTGCCGCCGCCCACGGCGGTGACGCGTTTGATCTTGGTGCCGGCATCCTTCAGGGCATCGAAATTATCGCGGAAGGCGAAGGCGAGGCCATCGAGCACCGCATGAGTCAGCGCCTTGCGGTCGGTTTCATGGCCCAGCCCCATCAATACGCCTCGCACCTGCGCATCACCCACTGGCGAGCGCTCGCCGGAGAGATAGGGCAGAAACAGTGCGGGTGAGGAGCCGCTGATCTTGGTGCCAAGGGCTTTCGTGAGCGCGGGTGCGGGCGTTTGAAGAACGCCCGCCAGCCATTCGAGGCTGGCCGCTGCCGAAAGGATCACGCTCATCTGGTGCCAGGTGTTGGGAACGGCGTGGCAGAAGGCATGCACCATGCGTGCCGCATTGGGACGGAACTGATCGTTAGAAACGAACAGCACGCCCGAGGTGCCGATCGACACCAGAGCCGCATTGTCGGTGATGGCGCCGATGCCGCAGGCCGCAGCCGCATTGTCGCCGCCGCCGCCCGCCACCACGGGCCGCTTCGGCATGCCCCAGCTTTTGGCGACCGATGGCGTGAGCTGGCCTGTGGATTCCGTACCCTCATAGAGCTTGGGCATCTGGTCTATCCGCATGCCCGATGCACGCAGCAGCTTTTCCGACCATTTGCGGTTGGCGACATCGAGCCAGAAGGTGCCCGAGGCATCCGACATGTCGGAGCCATACTCACCCGTCATGCGGAAGCGGATGTAGTCCTTGGGCAGTAGCGCCTTGCCCACCTGCTCGAAGATCTTGGGCTCATGCTTCTTCACCCACACGAGCTTGGGCGCCGTATAACCGGCAAGCGGAATATTTCCCGCATGCTCGACGATGCCTGGTTCGGCATTGATGATGTCATCGCATTCGCGGAACGAGCGCGCGTCATTCCAGAGAATGCAGGGGCGGAGCGGCTTGCCCGCCTTGTCCACCAGCGTCGCGCCATGCTGCTGGCCGGAAAGCCCGATGCCTTCCACGGCGGCGATGGCCTTGGGCTTCATCTTGCCCAGTGTCTTGACGACGATGTTGCACGCCTTCCACCAGTCATCGGGATTTTGTTCCGACCAGCCGGGATGAGGGCGTGATACTTTGAGTGGCGCGCTGGCGGTGGCGATGATCTTCTGCTTGCCGTCGATCAGCACGCCCTTGACGGATGATGTTCCAAAATCGAGACCGAGATACATGGGTGCTTTCCTCAAGGAAGATTGTCGCGGACGAAAATGTCGATGCGGATGCGCTCCATGGCATCCACGATGGGCGTCTTGTCGGCCTTGGCCATCAGGATGCGGATGGCGCTCCGCACCTCATGGCCGGCATCCTGGTTGATGACCACGTCGATGGTGCCGTTCACCAGCGCAGGCCGTGTTTTTGGCGTCAACTCATGCGCGATGGCAACTACACGGGGCGAATGACGCGAACGCTCCAGCGCCGCGATCATGCCGCGCGTGCCGCCCCCGACATTGTAGAGCCCTATCAAGTCCGGGTGCTCTTCGAGCAACTGTTGCGCTACCGCTTCCACCTTGCGCCAGTCATCGCGGCCCTCGCGCACGGGAAGCACGCGGAGCGACGGGAATTCCTGCCCCATCACCTGCTCGAAACCGAATTGCCGTTCCACATGATCGCGGAGCGCCAGCGATCCGGCGATCATGCCCACCGTGCCGCTGCGCCCTGAGAGATAACGTCCCATCAGAGTCGCAGCGGTTCGCCCGGCGGCCGAATTGTCCACGCCCACGAAATGCGCGCGCTTCGAGGAGGGCACATCCGACACCAGCGTCACGACGGAGACACCGCGGTCGGTCAGCGCATTGATCGCCTCGCGCACCCGCGGATGATCGAGCGCCACGATGGCCGCGCCATCATAATTGTCGCCGATCCGGTCAAGGCTGGAGGACAGCACCTCGGCGTCGAACACATCGGCAAGGACGAGGTCGATGGCGACACGTTCCTGCAGCATGCGCGTGGCTGCGGCGCGCACTTCTTCCGCGAGGCTCGCCATGAAGCTGTTGCTGCCCTCGGGCACCACGAAGCAGAAGCGGTATTCACGCGCCCGCGCCAGCCTGGCCGCCAGACGGTCAGGCTGGTAGTTGAGCTGGCGGATAGCGCTTTGCACGCGCTGCACCGTGGTGGGGCGCACGGCGGCCCTTGCATTGAGCACACGGTCCACCGTGGCGACGCTTACGCCCGCCTGCCGCGCAACATCCTCGATTGTCGCCTTTCCCATCTGAACGTAGACTGCCGTTGCCGGTCTGTATCAATTCCTGATAGGCGTATATCAATAAATGGGAGGTTGTCCATGGCGATCCGCGCGGCCATCAAGCTGGATGGCGTGAATTTCACATCGGCCGAAACTGTGATTGTGGAAACGCCTGATTTTGCTGCAAGCGCGTTCCGTTATGCATCCGGCGTCACGGCTCTTCGCATTCGCAACAACGTGGGCGAGATCATCGTGCTGCCGTTTCATGGCCAGCAGATCTGGGATGCGACGTTTCACGGGCGGCGGCTCACCATGCGCAGCATGTTCGATGATCCCGTGGCGACAACGAACTATCTGCAAAACTATGGTGCGTTCTTCCTGCACTGCGGCGTGACGGCAATGGGAAATCCGGGGCCGGGCGATGCGCATCCGCTGCATGGCGAGGTGCCGCACGCGCCTTACCACGCGGCACAGCTTCTGCTCGGCGAGGATGAGGCAGGGGCCTATATCGCGCTCACCGGCAAGACCCGCTACACCGTGGCTTTCGCGCAGAATTGCGAGACGCAGCCTGTCCTCAAGTTGCACGCGGGCACCGGGCGCATGACCATGGATGTGGCCGTCCACAATCTCAAGGCCACGCCAATGGAGGTGATGTACCTCGCCCACATCAATTTCCGCCCGGTTGATGGGGCTACGATCTTCGACACGGTGCCGGATGACGAAAAGGCCTTCCGTGTACGGACGACCATCCCGCCGATCTTCAAGCCCAGCGAGGCTTTCAAGGCGATGATTGCCGAGGTGGCGGCAAAGCCCTGGCTGCACCGTGACATCGTGCCCGGCCGCGCCATCGATCCGGAGTTGGTGATGGGGCTTGATTTCAAGGCGGATGCCGATGGCTGGGCGCATTCGATCCAGATGCTGCCCGATGGCACAGCCGATCTGGTGAGCCACCGCCCCTCGGAATTGCCGCGCGGCGTGCGCTGGATGTGCCGCACGCCGGACCAGGCTGCGCTGGGCCTGTTTCTCCCCGCCACGGCGGATGCCGATGGCTACACGGCGGAAAAGGCCAAGGGCAATCTCGTCATTGTACCGCCCGGAGAGGCTTTCCGCTGCTCCATGGCCTTCGGCGCATTGAGTGGGGATGAAGCCGCCGCGATGGCGCAGCATATCGGCAAGGTGAGAGACTCGGTCTGATCAGGTGCCGCAGAATGTCCTGTAGCTTGGGTCTTTCGCCGCCGGTTCGGCATAACGCTCTTTGCCCGGCTGTTCATCGAAGGGGCTTTGCAGCAGGGCAAGCAGCTCATTGAACGGCGCCATGCCACCTTGCGTGGCGGCGGCCAGCGCCTCTTCGACGAGATGATTGCGCGGAATGTAGAGCGGATTCACTCCATCCATGTCCAACGCCGACGCGGCATGCAGCCGTGGCCTCCAGCGCGCGAGCCATGGCGCGAAGGCTGTGGAAAAGAATTCCGTTTCCTCACCGCGCGCCAGACCAGCCAGATGGCGGAAGGACAATGTGAAGTCGGCTTCAGCCTGTTCAAGCAGCACCAGATAATCGGCAATCAGCGTCGCATCGCCTGCATCTTCACCGGCAAGGCCCAGTTTCCGGCGCATCAGCGACGTCCACGTGCCGTGAAAATCAGCCTCGAATCCTTCAACACATTGGGTGGCCAAAGCAACGGCGCGTTCCTGATCGGCGTCGATCAGCGGTAGCAGCGTTTCGGCGAAGCGCGCGACGTTCCAGCCCGTCAGCAGCGGCTGGTTGCCATAGGCATAGCGGCCCTGATGATCGATGGAACTGAATACGGTGCGGGGATCGTAAGCATCCATGAAGGCGCAGGGGCCATAGTCGATGGTCTCGCCGGAGATGGCGGCATTGTCGGTATTCATCACCCCATGGATGAACCCCACGCTGAGCCACTGTGCCACGAGCGCAGCTTGCAATGTCCGAACCCGCGCGAGGAGGGCGAGAGAGGGATTATCTTCCGTGACAAGCTCTGGAAAATGCCGGGCGATGGCATAATCGGCCAGTTGCTTCACCTTGTCCGTTTCACTGCGCGCGGCAAAGAACTGGAAGGTGCCGATGCGGATATGGCTTGCCGCTATGCGCGTGAGCACAGCACCAGGAAGTGCTGAGTCACGGTAGATGGTTTCGCCCGTAAGCGTCACGGCTAGCGCGCGCGTTGTCGGAATGCCGAGCGCCGCCATCGCCTCGCTCACAAGATACTCGCGCAGCATCGGGCCGATGGCCGCCTTGCCGTCGCCGCCGCGCGCAAAAGGCGTGCGTCCTGAGCCTTTGAGCTGGATGTCGAAACGCTGTCCCGTGGGCGTCACGATCTCGCCCAGAAGCAGCGCCCGCCCGTCTCCAAGCTGTGGCGAGAAGCCGCCAAACTGATGCCCCGCATAGGCCTGCGCGATCGGTGTTGCACCTTCGGGAATGGCCGCGCCGGAAAAAACCGCCGCTCCAACCTCGCCCTCCAGCGCCGTTGCATCGAGCCCCAGTTCGCTGGCCAATGCGGCGTTGAATTTGACGAGCTTTGGCTCAGGCGCCGCCGCAGGTTTCCACTCAACGTGGAAACCGGGAAGGTCGCGGGCATAGCTGTTGTCGAACGGGAAAATCATCTGTGTCATGGCGGCCTCTTGGCGTAGCATATAGAAAGCCATGAACGAAATTCCTCCGGTTTGATCCCATGACAGCCAATCTTTTCGGTCTTGCCGGGCGGCTGGCCCTTGTCACCGGGTCAAGTCAGGGGTTGGGCCTCGCCATTGCGCGGGGGGCTGGCACAGGCAGGTGCTTCCGTTGTGCTGAACGGCCGCGATGCCGCGCGCCTTGAAACCGCTGCCATGGAGCTCAGGAAGGAAGGGGCAACGGTTCACATCGCCGCCTTCGACGTGACATCTGCACCGGACGTGACGGCTGCCGTCGAGCGGATCGAAAACACCATTGGCTCAATTGATATTCTCTTCAACAACGCGGGCATGCAGTTTCGCACCGCGCTTGAGGATTATCCCTTCGAGAAATGGCGCGAACTGATGCGGGTGAATATCGATAGCGTGTATCTGGTGGGGCAGGCGGTGGCCCGCCATATGATCTCCCGCAAACGGGGCCGCATCATCAATATCTGTTCCGTTCAGAGTGAATTGGGCCGGCCCGGCATCGCGCCTTACACGGCCACGAAAGGGGCGATCAAGATGCTCACCAAGGGCATGTGCGCGGACTGGGCGAAACATGGCCTGCAAGTGAATGCCATCGGACCCGGCTATTTCCGCACCGAACTGAACAAGGCGCTGGTGGAGAATCCGGAGTTTACGGCCTGGCTGGAAAAGCGCACGCCTGCCGGCCGCTGGGGCGAGGTGGATGAGCTGATGGGCGCGGCGGTGTTCCTCGCCAGCGATGCGGCCTCCTTCATCAATGGCCATGTGCTCTATGTCGATGGCGGCATCACGTCTGTTCTGTAGTCAGCCCTTGGCGCGCACGAAGAAATCTTCGGCCCCCATCTGACCGCCTTTCAATGCGATCTCCAGCCCATCGAGGTGAGACGTATGGGCGAGGGCCTTGCAAAGCGGCGCACCGGGGGCCAGCGGCGCCAGCGCCGTGACGCCGGAGAGACCCATCGCGATGCAGGCCTGCCCTGAACTGTCACCGCCCGAAATCACCGCCCGTTCAAGCTTCGCATCGCGGACCAACTCATTGAGAACGAGGCCAAGCCCTGAGCCCACTTTCAGGCTGATGGCTTCCTTTTCCGAGCCTGCTGCCGCGATGGCTGCATTCAATGCCGCCACCTCCGGATCGTCCGGCCCTCGCGCGGAACAGATCAGCGCATCGCGGCCTTCGCGCAATGCCGCGAGCCCTGATCGTTTTACGCGCTCCAGTTCCTCCGCCCATGCGCGATCATCAACGGCCTTGCGCGTCTGAAGCGCGATGACGTCAAAACCGTGTCGCCCGGCAAAGCGGATCTGCTGTGCTGTAATCGGAGAAACCGAACCGGACACTGCGGCCAAGCGCTCAACCTTCCGCATCGGTTGGAGGGGAGGAGGAGGGGGCAACACACCGTTCGCGCGCCAATGCGCCAGCAGCGCATATTCCACGCCCTGCGATCCCACGGTGAACGGCCTTCTTGCGCGGCCCTCCCACATGATCTGCCCGGCCGCCGCAAGCGTCTCGTCATCAATGGCGTCGACCAGCAGTACCTTCGCGCCATCTGCGGTTTCCCGAGCAATCTTCCTGTCCGCATTTCCGCTCTTGAGATCGGCAAGGTCGATGAGCCCGATCTTCCAGTCCGTCTGCTGGCCGAGGTGCAGGCGAAGGTCGGACTCATGCATCGGCGTTACCGGGTGGCGCTTCATCACCGGGTGGCGATCAATGCGATAGGGAATGCCGCCTGCGCCCGCGAACAGATTGCCGAAGGCCTGCCAGCGCGCCAGTTGCGGCACGGCGGTGAACACCGGCGTCCAGTCATTGCCGAATGTTGCCGCTCCCAACGCGATGGCCTTGCCGATCGAGCCAACGTTTGGTGCCGAATCGAAGGTGGAGCAAATCTTGTAATGCGCGATTTGCGGCTTCGTATCTTTGAGCGCCGCAAACACTGGCGGCAGATGCTCCTCCATCCATCGCGGTGATTTGGATCGCGACAACCCCGCAATGCCGATGGCCTTATAGCCCTCGATACGGTTGAGCAATCCTTCGTCCGGCGTTTCAAAGAACAGGATGGTCTTGAGGCCGGCAAATGCCAGTGCCTCGAGCGTCGCGGTGGAGCCGGTGAAATCATCGCCATAGAATGCAAGCAGCAGCCCGGCGGGCAGCGCCTCATTCATTTGAATGTGCCCAGCGCCTGCTGAAGGGCGGGGTGCGTCCTGGCATGGGTCTCGATGGCAACGCCCGCCATTGCCGCCTCCCACGCCTCGCGCAGGCTTCGTACGCCGGCTTCGGGGCCGCCGGGATGGGCCATCACGCCGCCGCCTGCCGCATAGATCAGGTCATCACCGCCAACCGCTTCAAAGGTGGCGCGGGCCTGCAGAACGGTCTGGCCGGATGAAAACACCGGCATGATGATGCAGGGCTTGTCTTTGAAAAGCGGCTGCGCCACGGCGCGGGCAGAGCGCACCACGCTTTCATCGCTTTCGGAGAACTTGTTGCCGATGCCATTGACATGCATGTGATCGACGCCCGCGAGACGCCAGATTTTTTGCCATGCCATATAGTCGAAGCCGAGCGCTGGCGCGCGCGTGAGATAGCCCCAGCCATTGCGGTGCGCATGCAGCGTCAGCGCCGTGTGGCGAGCCAGTTCGATCATGCCTGTGAGGCCCACCGAATTGATGCTGGCCATGATGCAGGTGCCGCCTTCCTGCAATACGAGGTCGTGCCGCTTGCGCATTTGGTCGAGATCGCCTGTCAGGTTGAAGGCATACATGGCCTTCTTGCCCGTTTTGTCAGCGTGGCGGTTGATGGTCTTCATCACCGCGCGAACGCGGTCATCGAAGGGGCAATGACTGGCATCGCCCTGCAACTCATCGTCCTTGATGAAGTCGATCCCGGCAGCGCAGAGCCGGTCAACGAGCGCGGCTGTTTCCCCGGGAGACAGGCCGATCGACGGTTTGATGATCGTGCCGATCAGCGGCCCTTTCGGCGCATTGGCGAATTTGCGTGTGCCGGCAATGCCGAATTTCGGACCCTGATAGGCCTTGGCGAAATCGGCAGTGAGGCGCATGTCCAGAAGCCGCAATCCCGAAAACTCGCCCAACTCGAAAAGATTGCCAGCCAGTGTCGCCAGAAGGTTGGGAAGCGAAGCGTTCACATTGGCGGCGGGCCATGACAGCGTGACATGCGCTTGCTGGATGGGCCCATGAGGATTATCCTTGGCGCGCTTGCCGCCGGGAAGCGAGGGTGATGGGACCTCGCCGATAATCTCCAGTTTCTCGACGCGTGCCGCCGAGCGTTCCTTCAACTCCGGCGTTTCGCCCGGCACGGCAATGAAGGTGCCGCTCGATTGCTCGCCCGCCATCACCTCCGCTGCCTTGCGGGGATCAAGCGCGGTTTCGATGAGATAATCGGCTTCGATACGCTCAAGCATCGAATTTGTCTTTCCATCGAGCGAGCCATGCAAGGCCATCTTCGGTGCGGCTACGGGGCTTGTACTCAGCGCCGATCCAGCCTTCGTAGCCGAGCGTTTTCATCGCGCCCAGCACATACTCGTAGTTGAGTTCACCGCCATCGGGCTCCTGGCGGCTGGGGGCCGCGGCGATCTGCACATGGCCGATGAATGGCAGGGCCGCCTCGAAGCGCTCGGTCACATCGCCTTCCGTGATCTGCACATGATAGCAGTCAAACATCAGCTTCACATTGCCGTGCCCCAGCTCGCGGATGACGCGCAAGGCATGGGCCGTGTTGCGCAGCATGTAGCCCGGCTTGTCGCGCTGGTTGATCGGTTCAAGCAACAGCGTCACGTTCTCCTTCTCCGCCAGCTTTGCCGCGTGGTCGAGATTGGCGAGGAACACCGGCATTGCCGCGTCCGGATCTGCGACGCCCGCCATGCAATGGATGGCGCTGGCGCCGATGGCCCGCGCATAGGCGAGGGTCATCGCGAAACTCTCGCGGAATTCCGCCTCGCGTCCGGCAATTGCCGCCAGACCAAAGTCGCCGGGCTGTGATCCGACAGGCGTATTGACGCCAAGGATCGGCAGCCCGCAGGCATCGAGCGTGGCCTTCACCTCCTGAGAGGGAATGTCATAGGGCCAGTGCATTTCGACGGCTGAAAAGCCCGCCTCGGCCGACGCGCGGATGCGGTCGAGGAGGGGCCGGTCGCTATAAAGAAATCCGATGTTGGCGGAGAAGCGCATGAAACCTCAGGTGATGCGGCGGATGCTGTCCATGATCTCCTCCGGCTCGAATATCCGCTTCCAGTCGTCCTTCATCAGGACCGGTTTTCCGAAGGTGATCGCCTTGTTGCAGGCATCGGAGAACACGCCCTGCGTTTCGCCGAAGATCACCGAGCCCAGCACATTCATGTGGCCGAGCAGGAAGTCGCGCGCCGCTTCGCGCGGAACACCGCGCCGCTCCACCTCGTCAAGCGCCTCGCGCATCACGTCCAGAAGCGAGGCGCAGAGGGTTTCCGAAAGTCCGGGCTCGAGGATGGCCATCTGCTCCACCGTCACGCGATGCGAGCGCATCACCGGCGCCCAGATGATCTTGGCAATGGCCTCGCCCTTGGCGTAGTCCGCTTCCGGCCCCTGCATGAGCGCGCAGACGATGTGCTGCTTGGCCGCGATGCCGCCGAAGAAATCGCGCTTGGCCTTGGGATCGGTCTCGTCGTTGAAGATCGGCGGATGGCAGGGGTGCGTCACGAAATAGGTGATGTCGCCGCGCTTCGGCAAATGACCGGCATGAGGCGCTGCCGCATCGAGAATGATGATCATGGTGCCGGGTTTGAGATCGTTGATGATTTCGGTCGCCACCTTGCCGATCAACGTGTCGGGCACCGCGAGAATGACCGTATCCGCGCCCGCCAGCGCGCTCCTTGGATCGACGGCATCAACGCCGAGGCCGCTTTTCAGGCGCTCCTTGCCTGCCTCGCTCACCTCCACATAACGAACATTGGCTTTAGCTTTCTGCAGATTGGCGCCAAGCCTCATTCCCATTTTACCGCCGGCGCCGAACAGCGCGATCACTGACATGGCTTTGTCCTTTTGAAATTTCGCGCACTCTTTTCATGGCTGCTTCGTCCAGTCAATGTGCGCCGCACGCGCCCGGCGTTGACCCGACATGCCTTTTCGGCAAGATGACCGGGAACACTCTGGGAGGAGCCGGGCATGATCCTGGGCTGCATTGCCGACGATTTTACCGGCGCCACCGATCTGGCGAATACGCTGACGATACAGGGTATGCGCACCGTGCAGGTGATCGGCGTGCCGGATGGCGCGGCGCCTGAAGCCGATGCGATTGTCGTAGCGCTGAAGTCGCGCACCATTCCCGCCGCTGAAGCCGTCTCGCAATCGCTTTCAGCCTGCCGCTGGCTAAAGCGGAACGGCGCACGGCAAATTCTTTTCAAATACTGCTCTACCTTTGACTCAACCGATCAAGGCAACATCGGCCCCGTGGCGGATGCGCTTCTTGATGAGCTGGGCAGCAGCTTCACCATCGCCTGCCCGGCCTTTCCAGAAAACAAGCGCTCGATTTACATGGGACACCTGTTCGTGGGGCGTGATCTCCTCTCCGAATCGAGCATGCGCAATCATCCGCTCACGCCGATGACGGACTTAAATCTGGTGCGCGTTCTGGGCCGCCAGACTTCGAGAACGGTAGGACTCGTCGCACACGATGCGGTGCGCCAGGGCGCGGCGCGGATCATGCAGGAATTTGAAAGCCTGAAAGGACAGGGTATTTCCCACGCCATCGTCGATGCGGTTGCCGATCAGGATCTTCTCGCCATCGGGGAAGCCTGTAGCGGAATGGCTCTCATCACAGGCGGCTCCGGCATTGCTTTGGGACTGCCTGCGAATTTCAGGAAAGCGGGCATCCTGCCCGCACAGGCAAGGCCCGCGTCATTGCCCAAACTCTGTGGCCGCGCGGTGATCGTTTCCGGCAGTTGCTCCACCGCCACGCAGGGCCAAGTGGAGAATTTTATCAGGGCTGGCGGCAAGGCCTTCGAGATCGACGCGAGCAAGGCCGTGCAAATGCCAGGGGCCGCGCTCACAGACGCGATGGCGTTTGCTCAGGCTCATGAGGGTGACAATGCCATCCTCATCTATTCAACAGCCGATGCCGCGAAGGTGAAGGCCGTTCAGGCTGAATTCGGCCGCGAGCATGCGGGCGAGATGATCGAGCGAACCATGGCGGACATTGCCAAGAGCTTGGCGTCTTCCGGCATCCGCCGTTTCGTCGTGGCAGGCGGCGAGACATCGGGCGCCGTGGTGCAGGCGCTGGGCGTGAAGCAACTGGAAATCGGCCCCCAGATCGTGCCCGGCGTTCCCGCGACAATTTCCATTGGAAGCGAACGATTTGCATTGGTGCTGAAATCCGGCAATTTCGGCGGCCCGTCATTTTTCACGGAAGCGTTGCAGGTGCTGTCATGAAAGAGAGCGCAGCACGCCAACTGATCGTCGATATCGCGCGCTCGATGTTCGAGCGCCGACTCACCTTCGGCAGTTCCGGGAACATCAGTGTGAAGGTTGAGGATGGCTGGCTGATGACTCCCACTGGCTCTTCGCTGGGCCGCCTTGATCCGGATGCGCTCTCGAAGATTGATCTCGAAGGCCGCCATGTTGCGGGAGATGCTCCCACGAAAGAGAGTTTTCTGCATCTCGCCATGTACCGCGAGCGCGTGGGAGCAGGTGCCGTGGTGCATCTTCACTCCACCCATTCCGTCGCCGTGTCCTGCCTTGACGGCATTGACCATGAGGATGTGCTGCCGCCCATCACGGCCTATTATGTGATGCGCGTCGGCAAGCTTCCGCTCATTCCCTATTACGCGCCGGGCGACAGGACGTTGGGCGAAGCGGTGGGCCGCGCGGCGGCCAGACATTCCGCCATGCTTTTGGCCAATCATGGGCCTGTCGTCTCCGGAACCACGCTCTCCGCCGCGACGGATGCGATCGAGGAACTGGAAGAAACGGCGAGGCTCTATCTGCTGCTGCACGGTCGGCCGACACGCTATCTTTCCGCGAACCAGATCGCCGACCTGAAGCGGCGCTTTCCCTCCGCCTGACAGAGTTGCCAAGGGTACAGAAACCTCTGCATTGCAGGCTTTTCCGCACTTTTGTGCAGTGCACATTGACTTTCCTGTGAAGCCTCCATAGCGTCCCATCGACTGGTATAACAGGTATACCAACCTATGGTTCTCAAGCGGGCACGACTGTACGAGCAGGTTGCGGACATTCTCGAAACGAGGATCCGTGATCGTGATGTTGCGCCCGGCGACGAGCTTGCCTCCGAGCGCGATCTGATGAAGGAGTTTGGCGTCGGCCGGCCCGCAGTCCGCGAGGCGCTCTTCCATCTGGAGAAGATGGGGCTGGTGGAATTGCGAAACGGCGCGCGCGCCCGTGTGAAAGCGCCGAGCCCCGAGGCGATGATGTCGTCGCTCGCCGGGTCGGCGCGTTATCTCCTCTCGGAGGCCGAAGGCATCCGGCATTTCCAGGACGCCCGCATTCTCTTTGAAGCCGGCCTCGTGCGCGATGCAGTCCGCATGGCAACGCACGAAGACATTGGAAATCTCGAACGGGCGCTGGCGGAAAATCTCGCGTCGGTCGGCAATTTGCGGAAATTCGAGGAAACCGACGTGGGCTTTCATTATGCCATCGCCGTGATTCCGCAGAACCCTATTTACCGGGTGCTGCATTCGGCCATTCTCGAATGGCTGATGGAGCAGCGCCACGTGACGCTCAATTTTCCCGGACAGCTCAATCAGGCCTGCGAAGCACACAAGGCAATCTTCGCCGCCATCAAGGCGCGCGATGAAGACGCTGCGGCGAAAGCGATGCGCAGTCACCTCGAGCAAGTGCGCGATCACTATTGGAAAGTGCGGGAGGCAACGCCATGAGCGGCTATGTGATCACCGTGACGTTTCAGGTGAAGCCCGGCGCCATGGCGGCCTTCCGCAAGCTCATGGATGAAAACGCCCGCGCCTCCTGCCGTGACGAACAGGGCTGCCACAGGTTTGACGTGCTGGTGCCGCCGGGACGGGATGACACCGTGTTTCTTTATGAGATCTATCAGGACCGCGCCGCCTTTGAAGCGCATCTCAAGACGCCGCACTTCGCGGTGTTCGACCGGGACAGCGCGCCGCTGGTGGAAGGAAAGACGGTCAAAGACTTCAAACTCGTATGCGAAGGATCGCGCGCGTGAATCTTTGGGAGTAGAGCAGCCATGTCAAGAACCCGCCTGAAGGAAATGATGCGCACCAGAAGCGCCAAGCTCGGGCATTTCATCGTCGAATTCGCAACGCCGGGCATCGGCCATCTTGTCAAGGCTGCGGGATGCGATTTCGTGTTTTTCGATATGGAGCACTCGGGGTTCAGTTTCGAGACGCTGAAGAGCGCCATCCGCTATTTTGAGGCGGCGGATGTGGCGGTCATCGTGCGTGTGCCGGGACAGGAGAATGACATGCTGGCGCGCGCCTGTGACATGGGCGCCGAAGGCCTGATCGCGCCGATGATCTCAACCGTTGCACAAGCGCAGGCCATGGTAGACAGCGTGAAATATCACCCCATGGGCAAGCGCGGCGTGGGGCTGGCCCTGGCGCATGACAACTACCGCTCCGCGCCAGTTGCGGACGCACTGAAAGCCGCCAATGACCGCACCGCCGTCATTTGCCTCATCGAAACGGCTGATGGCGCGGAAAACGTGGATAGCATCGCGGCCCTTCCCGGCGTTGACGCGCTGTGGGTGGGGCACTTCGACCTGTCCGTCTCGCTCGGCATTCCCGGTGAATTCGGCCATCCCAAATTCAAGGCGGCGATGGAGCGCATCATCGCCGCCGCGAAGGAGCACAAGAAATCTCTGGGCCGCCTCGTGCCCAATGTCCAGCAGGGCACGGACCACTACAAGCAGGGCTTCGATTTCATCTGCTATTCCGGCGATGTGTGGGTGCTGCGCGATGCGCTGGCGGATGCCATGGGCAAGCTCAGGGCGGAGTGCGTGTGATGGTCTATCGCGTGGCGCTCTCCGGTGATTTCCGCAAGAGCGACGGCTCGCCGGTGTTCAAGGATTTTGACACCGCACCGCTGGCTGCGGCCAAGGGCGTCGAGATGGTCTATCTCGACAACGCCAATCCGCTGCGTGGCGATCAGCTTGAGGATTTCGACGCGCTGATCCTGCTGGCGCACCGCTTCGCGCCAGAAAGCGTGCCGGAGAGCGGCAGGCTTTCGGTGATCGCCCGCTTCGGGGTGGGTTATGACACGGTGGATGTGCCGGCCTGCACGGCGAATGACATCGCTCTGTGCATCACGCCCGATGGCGTGCGCCGCCCGGTTGCGGTGTCGATCATCACCTTCATTTTGGCGCTGACCGGCAAGATGATGGTGAAAGACAAGCTTGCGCGGCAGGGTGCGCCCGGCTTCAATGCGCGGGGCCAGCACATGGGCGTGGGGCTGGTCGGCAAGACACTCGCCTCCGTCGGCGTCGGCAATATCGGTGCGGAAATGTTCCGTCTTGCCAGGCCCTTCGACATGAAGTTTATCGCCCATGATCCCTATGCCGATCCGAAAGTGGCGCAGGATCTGGGCATCGAACTCGTGTCGCTTGAAGATGTGTTCGCGCGCGGCGACATCGTGACCGTGAATTGCCCGCTCTCGGAGAAAACCCATCACCTCGTGAACGCCGAGCGCCTGGCGTTGATGAAGCCCACGGCTTATTTCATCAATACCGCGCGCGGGCCGCTTGTTGACCAGAAGGCCCTCACCGCCACGCTCGCTTCGGGCAAGATCGCAGGCGCCGGGCTCGATGTGTTCGAGCAGGAGCCGACCGATCCGGACGATCCGCTGTTCAGGCTCGACAACATCATTGTGGCGCCACATGCGCTGTGCTGGACAGACCAGTGCTTTGCCGGCAATGGCGCCGCCGATGTCAGGGCCGTGCTCGATGTGATGAAAGGTGAAATCCCGCGCGGCGTCGTGAACCGCGATGTGCTTGACCGCCCAGGATTCAAGGCCAAGCTTGCCGCCTACAGGAAAAACGCCTGACCGATCAGGAGGACAAGAAGCGGGAGAAAACCCGCAACGTGCAGACCAGTGACACAATGAAACCAAACCGAAAACGTCATGGGAGGACCCACATCATGAACGACCGTGAACGCCGCGACTTCGAGGCAGGGCTTGCCGCCGATGTCGACGCCTGGCTGAGGGGCGATCCGACGCGCCGCAGCTTCATCAAGAAATTCGGGCAGCTCACCGGCATGCTCGCCATATCGGGCTCGATCATCCCGGCCACCGCGCAATTCGCGCTGGCGCAGGCGAAGCTCGATCTCGCTGATCCATCGACACCGCTCGGCAAGGCGCAGGCGGCTGCCATGAAGGCTTCAACCGATGGCCCGGCTGATGGATCTGCCTATCGCGCCGTGCAGGCGGCGAAGCAGTATTCGGGCGTTACCCTCAACATGACCTATGAGGCGGGCCTGCAGGCGCTGGACCCGCGCAATTATCTCCGGCCCTGTGTGGGAAAGCCTGACCGGCATCAAGTCCAATGTGGTCGAACTCTCGCATCCCGACCAGTATTCGAAGCCGGTGGCCGAGCACATCGCCAATTCCGGTGCCTATGACATTCTCGACATCGAGCCGGCATGGACGCCGTCTCTCGCCGACGGCGGGGTGATCGCGCCGCTTGACGACTATATCGCCAAGTTCATGAACACCAGGCGGACCTCGACGACTATCACCCCCTGTTCAAGGCGCTGCCGACCTACAAGGGCAAGATCTGGGGCTTCTTCGATGATGGCGACATGTTCGCCCTCTATTACCGCAAGGACATCTTCGAGGACCCGAAGATGAAGGATGCCTATCAGGCGAAGTTCGGAAAGGCGCTGGAAGTGCCAAAGACCTGGGAGGACTATGCCCAGGTGGCGCAGTTCATCACCGACCAGATGGCGCCCAACGTCTATGGCGCGGCGCATTTCCGCAAGGCCGGTTCGCCCGGGCAACCAGTATGACTTCCTCCAGCAGTACCGCGCCAATGGCGGCGTGTTCTTCGATGGCGACATGAAGGCGCAGCTTGCCTCTGACTGCCGGCATGAAGACGTTGAAGAACATGATCGCCGCCAATGCGGCCTCGATGCCCGGCAACAACGAGCTCGATGCCGTGTCGGTGTGGGCGGCGTGGCTGCAGGGCAAGGTGGCGATGATCTATTCTTGGCCGCCGACCGGACGCATGACCGCCAACTACTCGCAGAGCGACAAGGCGATCAGCTTCGTCCCGCAGTCGGTCGTGAAGGACAAGGTCGGCTATGCCGTGGTGCCTGGCAATCCGGAACATGCCACGGGCTACAACAAGGCGCTGGCGGCGGATTCGGCCAATGCGGAAGCGGCCTATCTCTTCATGCAGTGGAGCGACCTCGCCGCCGGTCTCGCTCGCCCGCGTGATGGTGCCCTATGCGCTGCGCGATCCGTATCGCCTGTCGCACTTCAAGTCGGAGCTCTATCAGTCGCTGTTCCCGACGGCGAAGGAATATCTCTCCAATCTCTGTGAATCAGCCAATAAGGGCGTGCTCGACATGATCATGCCAGGCTGGCAGGACTATGCGCTCTCATTGGACCGCATGTGCTCATCCGTCTGGGGCGGGGCCGATCCCGAAGACGGCGCTGGAAACAGCCGCCGCCGAGTGGGATGCCGACGACCGACCGCCTGGGCGAGGACTTCGCAGAAAGCCTTCTACGAGGAATACAAGAAGCTGCCTGGTTCTTCCGCCGATAATACGGTGGAAAAGCTCGGCATGGCGGTGAAGCTCGATTGATGCAAACCGGGGCAGCTCATCGGGCTGCCCCGGCTTTCTCCTTCCACAGGATTTTGAATGACCACCACCGATCACGGACGGATGCCTAGGAGCTCCGGCTTTCAGCGCCTGGTGCGAAAAGCACTTCAAATGGCTGATGGTGGCGCCGGCCGTGGCGCTGATCCTGGTGTTTTCGGTTTATCCGCTGCTGTTTTCCATCTGGGTAGCCTTCGTCAATTATGATTTCAGCGTTCCCGGTCACGCTTTTGTGGGCCTACGCAATTTCACCCGCGTGCTGGCCGATCCCGTCGCGCGCTGGTCCGTCGTTGTGACCGCTATCCTCACCACCTCGACCGTGCTGATAGAATTCCTGCTGGGCCTCGCCTTGGCGCTGGCGATGGTGAAAGACATTCGCGGCCGCGGCGTCATCATGGCGCTCATCATCATTCCATTGTTCATCAGCCCGGTGATCGTCGGCCAGGCCTGGGCGCTGCTGCTGCAACGGCCCTTTGGTCCGACCAATTACATTCTCAGCCAGATTGTTGGCCATGAGGTGACGATCGACTGGTTGATCAACGCGCCGTGGAATTTCTTCGCCATCATCCTCGCCGATGTCTGGCAGTGGACACCCTTCATGTTCGTGATCCTGCTGGCGGGCCTCACTTCCGTGCCGCATCACATTTACGAGGCGGCGGAGCTTGATGGCGTCGGCGCCTGGAAAACCTTCTGGAACATCACCATTCCCTATATCGCGCCGATGATCCTGCTGGCGCTCACCTTCCGGCTTCTCGACGCGCTCAAGATGTTCGATACCATCTTCATGCATGACCGGCGGCGGCCCGGGCACGAAGACCTATACCGCGTCTTTCTATCTCTACACGCTGGGCTTCACGCAGTTCCATCTTTCGCGAGGCGACGGCGGGAAGCTGGATCTTCCTGATCTTGACGCTCGCCATTGTCAGCCTGCTGGTGCGCCGCCTGCTGAATGCCGGAGGTGTCACGATGATGGCGGGGGCGCACAGCGTCGTCGATCGCTGGCGATCGGCCGTTCATCTTCTCGTCTATCTCGCTCTTCGTGTTGGCACCGCTCTATTGGATGTTCGTCACCTCGATCAAGCCGAGCGACGACTATCTCGCCATTCCGCCGGTGTGGTTTCCTTCGGACGAGCCGACGATCATCCACTACACCGCGGCGCTTTTCGCCTATCGCGGACTGCAAGGCCTCATCAACAGCCTCATCATCTCGATCGCTGCGACCATTCTGTCGGCGATCATCGGCACGCTGATGGCCTACAGCCTCGCGCGCTTCAATACCGGCGGGCAGCATCTCTCCTTCTGGGTGCTGTCGCAGCGTTTCCTGCCGCCGGTCGCGATCGTGCTTCCGATCTTCCTGATCTACCGCATGGTCGGTCTGCACGACACCAAGATCGGCCTTATCCTCGCTTATACGGTGTTCACCCTGCCGGTGACGGTGTGGATGATGTTCGCCTATTTCCGCCAGCTTGCCGGTGTCGCTTGAGGAGGCGGCGCTGGTCGATGGCTGCACGCGCTGGCAGTCCTTCTGGCGCGTCGGCGTGCCGCTCGCGGTGCCGGGAATCGTGGCGGCGGCAGTCTTCGCCTTCATCGCCTGCTGGACGGAGTTCTTCTTCGCGCTGATCCTGACCAGCCGCAACGCTTTCACGCTGCCGACGGTGTTCCGCGCCTTCCTCGGCTTCCAGGGCGCGCAATATGGCGAGGCGAGCGCACTGGCCATCGTCTCGCTCGTGCCGTCGATCGTGCTGGGCACGCTGGCGCAGAAACATCTGGTGCGCGGACTGACGCTCGGCGCGGTGCGCGGATGACGGATTGGACGTGAGATGGCCGACAGTCAAGATCAACGGCCTGCACAAGCGATTACGGCGCGGTTCCACGCGCGCTGCGCGGCATCGATCTCGACGATCGCCGGACGGCGAGTTCACCGTGCTCGTCGGCCCGTCGGGCTGCGGCAAGAGCACGCTGCTGCGCATCATCGCAGGGCTCGAGGAGGTCATCCGGCGGCACGATCGGCATCGACGGCGAGGTGGTGAACGACATGCGCCCGCGCGACCGCGACGTGGCGATGGTGTTCCAGGACTACGCGCTCTATCCGCACATGACGGTGAGGCGCAATATCGGCTTCGGCGCTGCGAGGCCCGCAAGATGCCGAAGCGGGTGAGATCGCAAAGCGCGTCGATCGCGCCGCGCGCATGCTCGGCATCGGCGCGTTGCTCGACCGCTATCCCCGCCAGCTCTCGGGCGGCCAGCGCCAGCGCGTCGCCATCGGCCGCGCCATCGTGCGCAATCCGCAGGCTCTTCCTGTTCGACGAGCCGTTGTCGCAATCTCGATGCCCAGTTGCGCGACGAGATGCGGGGGGAGATCAAGCGCCTGCACCAGGAGCTGGGCCGCACGATGATCTATGTGACGCATGACCAGATCGAGGCGATGACGCTGGCCGACCGCATCGTGCTGATGCGCGACGGGGTGATCGAGCAGGAGGGCTCGCCGCTTGATCTGTTCGAGCGGCCGGCCAGCCGCTTCGTGGCGGGTTTCCTCGGCAGCCCGAAAATGAATTTCATTCCCGCCACCGTATCGCCGAGAGGCGTGACGCTGAGCGATGGCACGGCGCTGGACATGCGGCTGCCAAAAGGCGTCAAGGCAGGAGATGCTGTGACCCTCGGCATCCGCCCGCAGCACATCGCCAAGGCCGGCGCCGCGCTTGCCGCGAACCATGCGCGCGTGCCCGTCACGGTGGAACTGGTTCAGCCCACGGGCTCGCGCATGCAGGTGAACATGCCGCTCGGCGGGGCCAGTGTCACGGCGGAATTTGCCGCCCATGACGTGAGCGCGGCGGGCGAGAAAACCTCGATCGACATCGACATGACGCGCGCCATCATCATCGATCCAAAAACCGAAGCTGTGATCCGGGACTGATCCAATGGCGAAGAAACCCAGCCGCCTCATCAAGCTCTTTGGCACCGAAGTGCCGGACGGAAAGCGCCGTATTGTCGGCGCCGGGCCACTTTCGGCCACCTTCGACAGCGGCGCGCTCCGTTATATTTCATGGAATGGGCTTGAAATTCTGCGTGGCATCGCTTGGCTCAGCCGTGACAAGAACTGGGGAACCTATTCGCCAAACATTCAAGACCTGCAAGTCCGCCAGTCGAAGGAGGCTTTCACAATCACCTATTCTGCCATCTGCAGGGATGGCGAGCAGTCTCTGAAATTTGACGCGAAGATCGAGGCCACCGCCAAGGGCACGCTGCGTTTTTCCGCCACCGGCACGCCGCTCTCCGATTATCTCACCTGCCGCACCGGTTTCGTGGTGCTGCATCCGCTTGATGGCGTGGCTGGCCGACCCGTCGAAGTCGTCCATACGGACGGCAAAAAAGAGAAGGCAAATTTCCCCAAGCTCATCAGCCCGGGCCAGCCCATCTTTGAAATCCGCCAGTTGAAGCACGAACCGGTGCCGGGGCTTTCGGTGACGGTGCTGATGGAAGGCAACAAATTCGAGATGGAGGATCATCGCAACTGGATGGATGCCTCCTACAAAACCTATGTGTGCTCACTGCTCGATCCCTGGCCTTACACGCTGAGGAAGGGTGAACCGTTCACGCAGTCCATCACGCTGTCGATTGCGGGCAAGCCTGCCAAGTCTTCGGGCAAGCGCGCGTCCGGCAAGATCGAAGTGGAACTGGGCGGCGCGCAGAATGCCATTCCGCGCATTGGCGCTGCGGTGTCCATGGCGGAGGCTCAGCATGCCGTGGCCGCCGGGCCTCTTGTGTCGCTCGCCAATCCCGCCGAACTTATATGCCAGATCGATGGACGGCAGGATGGCCAGGCGGCAGCAGCCGAAGCTTTCCGTGCCCTTGCGGAGCGCACGGGAAAGCCGGTGAAACTGGAAATCATTCTTCCCGCGCAGCAGGGCGCCGCCTCGGAAGTCGAAGCCATCGCGCAGATGGTGCATGGCGCAGGACTGAAGCCTAAGAGTGTCGTCGTCACCCAGGCGCATGATCTCAAATCCTTCCAGCCCGGCGCGCAGCGGCCTTGGGGGCCGGGTTATGAAGAGATGGCCACAGCCGTCCGCGCGTCTTTCCCGGGCGTGAAGGTGGGCGGCGGCATGCTGTCCTATTTCACCGAACTTAACCGCAAGCCCGTGCCGCAGGGCGTGTTTGATTTCGTCACCCATTCCGGCTGCCCCATCGTGCATGCGGCGGATGATATCTCGGTGATGGAAACGCTGGAGTCGCTGCCATGGATCTTCGCCTCCACGCGGGCGATGATCGGCAAGACGCCTTATCACATTGGCCCCACCAACATTCCCTGCCGCGATAATCCCTATGGCCGCGCCGCAGCGCCCAATCCGGAAAATGGCCGTGTATGCCTTTCCACCATCGATCCGCGCCAGCGCGCGCTTTATGCGGCGGCGTGGAATCTCGGTTACCTCGCCCGCGCCGCGGAAGCGGGTGTCGACGCCGTGGCGCTCGGTTCCCTTACTGGCCCACAAGGCATCATCTATCGCAAGGGTGATGAGGCGCAGCCGTGGTTCGATGGCGGCAGCGCGAAGATTTATCCCGCCTATCATGTGCTGGCTGGATTGGCCCCGGCCGGCGGCATGAAGCGCGTGGCCACGCAATCCTCCTCTCCGGCAAAAGTCGCCGCGTTGTCGCACAAGTCCAAGGCTGGCGCTATACTGTGGCTCGCCAATCTCACCGGAGAAAAGCAGGCCGTAAAAGTGAAGGGCGTTGAAGGCGCGGCGGCATTGCATGTGCTGGACGCGGGAAGCTTCGAGGCGGCTTGCAAATCCCCCGCGTGGCTCTCAGGCAAGGGCGAGACGCTGCGCAAGGTGGGCGGCGTCGATCTCGAACCCTATGCCGTGGCGCGTTTCCTGCCCCTTTGAGGCGAAGCGGCTCCGGCGAGCGGTAGCGCGGTATTATATTTGACCTGCTTCAGCGCCATGCTGGAGCGGATGTTGGCGACGCCCGGAATGGTGCTGACGTCCCGCACGATGAAGCGTTCAAGCGCGCGGAGATCGGCCACCACCACGCGGATCAGATAGTCGCTGTCACCGGTCATCAGATAGCATTCCATCACCTCATCGAGTGCCGCCATGCGCTTCTCGAAGGTATCGAGTGATTTTTCGATTTGCCGCTCCAGCGTGATCTGGATGAACACGCTGATGCCGAGGCCCACGGAGTCAGGATCGACCAGCGCCGCATAGTGCTTGATGACCCCGCGCTGTTCCAGCGCCTTCACCCGTGCCAGGCAGGGCGATGGAGAAAGGCCAACCCGCTCCGCCAACTCGACATTGCTGATCCGCCCGGCGGATTGCAGCACCTTCAAAATCCGGCGGTCAGCGTCATCCAGCATAAAATTCCTCATAAATGCAAATTGCCAGCACATTATTCCGAAAAGCTCTATCGCAGCAATGAGATTCGACAACACCTGTGCCGTTTGGCATGGCATGGTCGATCATGTGAAAGGACCCCGGCGATGATCCGCAATGACACGCTTCCGCTGGCGACTGTTGAAAAGCGGCTGCTCTGGCTGGCGTCGTGGATGATTCACAATGCCAATCACCTGAGGCCAAAGGAGGAGGGGGACGTGAAGGTGGGTGGCCATCAGGCCTCCTGCGCCTCCGCCGTGTCGATTCTCACCGCTCTTTATTTTCACGCGCTCCGCCCACAAGACCGCGTGGCTGTGAAGCCGCATGCCGCGCCCGTGTTTCATGCCGCGCAATATCTGATGGGCCGCCTGCCGCTGCAGAAGATCATGGACTTCCGCGCTTTTGGCGGCGCGCAGGCCTATCCCAGCCGCACCAAGGATGTGGACGATGTTGATTTTTCAACAGGCTCTGTCGGCCTTGGCGTGGCGATCACATGTTTCTCCTCGATCATGCAGGATTATGTCGCGGCGCATGGATGGGGCAACGACGGGACGGGCCGCATGGTGGCATTGGTCGGTGATGCGGAACTTGACGAGGGCAACGTCTATGAATGTTTGCAGGAGGGCTGGAAGCACGATCTGCGTAACGTTTGGTGGGTGATCGATTACAACCGCCAGAGTCTTGATGGCGTGGTGCATGAGGGCCTGTGGCAGCGCATTGAATCCGTCTTTGAAGCGTTCGGTTGGCGCGTCGTGCGCGTGAAGCATGGCGCCCTGCAGCGCGCAGCTTTTGAAGAGCCTGGTGGTGCGGCGCTCATGGACTGGATCGAAACCTGTCCCAATGCGCTTTATTCCGCACTTCTTTATCAGGGAGGTGCCGCTTGGCGAACCCAGCTTCTGGCTGATCTTGGCGGCGATGCGGAAACAGTATCTCTGATTGCGCGCCGGTCCGATGCCGAACTTGCTACCTTGATGGCCAATCTCGGCGGTCATTGTCTTGAGACGCTGTGCGACACGTTTGACAAGGTGAGGGATGATAGGCCGACGGTATTCCTTGCCTATACGGTGAAAGGTTGGGGCACGCCGCTCGCCGGCCACAAGGACAATCACGCCGGGCTGATGACGCCGCAACAGATCGAAAGCCTGCGTGGTGAACTGGGCGTTCCCGAGGGCGAGGAATGGGATCCCCTCGCGGCTGTTGAAGATGCGGCCTCCTTCACGGACTTTCTGAAGCGCGTGCCGTTCTTTGACGAAGTCCAGCGCCGGAGGTCCGCCCCTCATGTGCCTGGAGCCGCTCCCATAAAACTCAGTGAACGGACGATCTCCACGCAAGCGGCGTTCGGCCGCATCCTCGATGAGATCGCGCGGCAGGGCGGGGCGCTGGCGGATCGCATCGTCACCATGTCGCCCGATGTCACCGTCTCAACGAATCTCGGAGCATGGGTAAACCGGCGCGGCCTGTTTGCCCGTGATGCGCGCGCGGATACATTCCGCGACCGCTCGCTTCCCTCGATGCAGAAATGGGCTTTCTCGCCGCAAGGGCAGCACATCGAGCTGGGCATTGCGGAAATGAATCTGTTTTTAGCGCTGGGCGCGGCGGGGCTGGCGCACAGCCATTTCGGTGAACGGCTCATTCCCATAGGCACTGTCTATGATCCCTTCATCGCGCGCGGCCTCGATGCGCTGAATTACGCCTGCTATCAGGATGCGCGCTTCATCATCGCGGGCACGCCGTCCGGGATTACGCTGGCGCCCGAGGGTGGCGCGCATCAGTCGATCGGGACATCGCTGATCGGCATGGCGCAGGATGGCCTTGCCAGTTTTGAGCCGGCCTTTGCCGACGAACTGGCCGCCATAGTGGCCTGGTCTTTCGATTATCTGCAGCGCGGCGGCGAGCATGATCCGGGTGAGAAAAGCTGGCTGCGCGATGAAACCGGCGGCTCTGTGTATCTGAGGCTCTCCACGCGCCCGCTGGAGCAGCCGGTATGGAGAGACAATCCTGCTTTCACGCGAGGCGTCATTGAAGGCGCATATTGGTTGCGCCGTCCGGGCCCCAATGCGGAGGTGGTGATCGCCTATCAGGGCGTGATCGCGCCGGAAGCGGTGTCCGCCGCGGCCATGATCGGCGAGGCGCGGCGCGATGTGGGCGTGCTGGCCATCACCTCGGCAGACCGCCTGAATGCCGGATGGACCGCCGCGCAGCGCGCGCGCATGCGCGGATCGCCAAGCGGGGCAAGCCTTGCGGACCGGTTGATGGCCGATGTTCCGCGTGACTGCACGATTCTCACCGTGACCGACGCGCATCCCGCCACGCTGGCCTGGCTTGGATCGGTACGTGGCCATCGCACCATCGCGCTGGGCGTTGAGCATTTCGGACAATCCGCATCGATCGGCGATCTTTACCGCCATCACGGCATAGACGCGGCCAGCATCGTCAAGGCCGCATCGGCGCTGGTGGACGGGCAACCAATTTCCGAACGGATTTAGAAACCCGTCAACGGCCTGGGATTGCTGCCGTCGGTGAAGCGCGAGAAGCGGAATGGCGTTGGATCAACCACTGGCGTTTTCCCTGCCGCGATATCCGCCGTCAGCCGCCCCGCGCCTGGACCGATGCCAAAGCCGTGGCCGGAATAGCCCGATGAAAGAATCAATCCGGGTACGGAGGAAATCTCCGAGATCACCGGCACCAGATCGGGCGTCGCGTCGATCATCCCGCCCCAACTGGCCGCCGTGGGCACGGAACGGAAGGCCGGGAATGTCTCTTCCAGATTGCGCCGCGCCAGCGCGATGGATGAGGCGGATGGTGCGGGATCAAGTGTCCGAACTTTCTCGAACGGCGACACGGCATCAAGCGCCCAGCGCCGCGTAAGCGCCCATTCGTCGAAGAAATCGCGCCCGAAGCGCAGCGAGAGTCCGGACCACTCCTGTTTCAGCACCGGGAGGAAATCGGAGAAGAACTTGAAACTGTCAGGCACGATGGGCGCGATCACCGAACCGCTCGACACCGTATAGCCGCCATCAAGGCGCTTCCGCAGCGCGAGGCCCGGTCCCCATGCTGCGATGGCGGGGCCTTCCGATGTTTGGCCGGTGCGCAGAACTGAGGCCAGCACCTTCAACTGCGGAAAACGCACGCCAGCCGTTCCGGCAAACAGGTTGGACCATGCGCCGCCCGCCAGCACCACGCGGCTGGCGCGGATGCGCCCTTTCTCGGTCACCACCCCCGCCACGCGGCCCGCCTGCATGTCCAGTCCGCGCACCGCGCAGTTCTGCAGGACAATGGCGCCTAGCCTCTGCGCCGCGCGCGCGATCGCCGGAGCCGCAAGGCTGGGTTCCGCTACCCCGTCGGCCGGCGTGTGAAGCGCGCCCTTCCACTCCGGCACAGCACCCGTGAGAACCTTGTTGACCTCGGACCCACGCAACAGCACCGAGGAAATGCCATGCTCTTTCGCATAGGGAAGCCACGCCTCGCGCTTCGCAAAGGCCTCGTCATCGGGGCAGATGTAGAGCGTGCCGGTCTGGCGAAATCCGGTTTCATCATTTAGCCTGCGGTTCAGCCCGCGCCAGATCGACAGGCTTTCAAGCATCAGCGGAATTTCGCGCGGGTCGCGCCCCATGGAGCGGCACCAGCCCCAGTTGCGGCTCGATTGCTCGCCCGCGATCACGCCCTTTTCGCACAGCACCACCCTCTGTCCCGCTTCGGCGAGAAAATAGGCGGTAGATGCGCCAATGATGCCACCTCCGATCACCACCACATCCGTCTCGGCGGGAATCTGCGTATCGCTCTCGACCTTGCCGATCTCGACCGGCATCACGCCACCTCAAGCGGCGTGTCGCCGCTACCAATGAGCATCTCCACGCCCTTGTCCGTTAGCGCATAGGTGCCCCCCTGGATCACACCGAGGCCTTCATCGGGAAATTGCAGATAGGAATGCAGCACGAACACCATGCCTTTCTGCAGGCGCTGGTTCGGCCCGCGGCTGATCTGCAAAGGCTCCAGCCAGATCGGCGGATAGGCAATGCCGATGCCATAGCCAAAGCGCATTACGGCGGCATCCTCCATATTTGCCGAGCGTACCGGCTCCAGCGACGCTTCTTCGATGTCGCCCACCGCAACACCATCGCCCGCCGCCGATATCCCGGCGGCGAGACTCTGCCGCGCCACCTCATAAACCTTGCGTGCGCGCGCTGTGGGTTCACCTGCCGCCATGGTGTGGATGGCTGTGGTGTGATAGCGCGCCGAAACGCCTGCGAATTCCGCATGCACGAGATCGCCGCTCTTGATGATCCTGCTGCGTGGCGTGGCGTGGCCGCCGGCCGAACGCGTGCCGCCCGAAAGCTCGGTGGGGATCGACCAGTAATCGCTGCCTGAAAAGCGCATCGCGTGTTCAATTTCGGCGGCAAGCGCAATTTCCGTAATTCCCGCGCGCATCGTCTTGCGCATGGCGCTAAGGCCCGCGCTCGCATGTTGCGCAGCCTCGCGCAGATACGCGAATTCCGCCGGAGATTTGACGAGTCTCGGCAGGCCCATGAGAGTTGTGGTGTCGACGATCTCCGCAGGTTTCAATTGCTCAGCCAGCGCCAGGCCCAATGCGTGCGGCAGCGCATAGCTTTGCGTCTCAATGCCAATCTTGCCGCGCGTGGCGCCTTTTTCTTTCGCCACCGATGCAATGGCCGAAGCCACATTGTCGAACATCAGGCGGTAGGGGCGGATATCGCGCACCCATGTGCTTTCATAAGCGAGCGACAGATCGGTGTCGCGCAGCACGATGGTGGGCGCGTCATCGTCCGCCGTGAAGATCAGCGCCTGCGGGCTGTTGACGCTGACCCAGGAGTCATAGCCGCCATAATAGTAGTGCGACTCCGGCGCGATGCTGATGGCGCAGTGAATGCCCTTGTCCTTCATCAGCGCGCGCACCTGCGCCAGCCGCGCCCTGTGCTCCGCCTCGCTGAAGGCTGCGAATTTTTCCAGCATATTATTTGTCCTAACGCTTCAGTTCGATAAGTGTGGCGCCGTCACCGGATTTCAGTGCTGCCTCATCGCCTTTGATCGCAACGGTCTTCACGTTCTCCAATGCCTTGAGAAAAGCCTGCTCCTGCATGTCCAGTGGCGGCGGACAGGCCATCATCGTCGCCGCCATGGCGCCGAAGGTGAAGGTGTCGCCGGATGACTTATAGCCGCCGGCGATACGGTTGCAGCCGATGGTGCCGGAGGCATGGCCACCATCGAATTTGAGCACCGCTTTGCCACTGTCGATGCCGTCAGCTCCCGTCACCGACATGATATGCCATTCACCGTCAAGCTTTGGTGCTTCTGCAGCCTGACATGCCAGAGCAGAAACGAAGAACATCGCCGCACTGATAGTCCGAACTTTATTCATGATTTGATCCTCACGCTTCGGAGGACCGTTATAGACAGCATCGCCAGCTGCTTCAAATGGCGCGGGCGTTAGGCTGGCGTCGCGTTGGGCGTCAGCGCATCACGAAGGGATTGGCTTGCGCGGGGCCATAGTCCATCCATACGCATTTGGTTTCGAGGAAGTCATAGATCGCATCCTGCCCGCTTTCGCGGCCAAGGCCCGAATGCTTGATGCCGCCGAAGGGCGCCATATAGCTCACGGCGCGGTAGCAGTTTGTCCACACCGTGCCGGCTTTCAGCCGCTTTGCTGCCGTGAAGGCGCGGCGCTGGCTTGCCGTCCATATGCCGGCGGCCAGGCCATAATTCGTATCGTTGGCCAGAGCATAAGCTTCGTCATCTTCCTTAAAAGTGATGACGGACAGCACAGGCCCGAACACTTCTTCCTGCGCGATGCGCATGGAGTTCTTCACCCGGTCGAAAACCGTCGGCTCGATGAACCAGCCGTCGCCGCACTCGGGCCTGGTGGAGGGAACCCCGCCCATCACGCATTCGGCACCTTCCGTCTTCGCCATGTCGATACAGGAGAGGATGCGCTTGAATTGCGACTGCGTTGTCACCGGGCCCACCTGCGTGGTGCGCTCCATGGGATCGCCCATCTGCGCCGTTTTCGCCAGCGCCAGGAATTGCTCCAGAAACTGGTCATGAACGCTTTCATGCACCAGCACGCGCGAACCTGCGATGCAGGTCTGCCCGGTTGCCGCGAAGATGCCGGAGACGACGCCCTTCACGGCGTTGCCGATGTCGGCATCGGGGAAAATCACCTGCGCCGACTTGCCGCCCAGTTCGAGGCTGACGCGCTTGAAACCCGCCATGGCATTTTGCGCGATGTGGCGGCCACTGGCTTCGCCACCGGTGAAGGCGATCTTGTCGACGCCTTTGTGGGTGGTCAAAGCCTCGCCCACATCGGCGCCAAATCCCGTCACCACATTGATGACGCCGGGCGGAAACCCTGCCTCCTCAACCAGCTTCATGAGTTCGAGCGTTGAGGCGGAGGTGAATTCCGATGGCTTCAGCACCAGCGTGCAGCCCGCCGCGAGGGCAGGCGCCAATTTCCATGTGGTGAGGAGGAGGGGAGAGTTCCATGGCGTGATGGCCGCCACCACGCCCACCGGCTCATGCCGCGTGTAGGCAAACATGTCGGGCTTGTCGATCGGCAGCACGCCGCCCTCGATCTTGTCCGCAAGGCCGCCGAAGTAGTGATACCATTGCGGGATATAGCCCACCTGACCGCGCATTTCGGCGATCAGCTTGCCATTGTCCTGCACCTCGATGGCCGCCAGATGATCCGCGTCCCGTGCGATCAGATCGGCGAAGCGCCGCATCAATTGCCCGCGCTGGGAGGGATGCATGGCCGCCCATGCGCCGTGCTCCAGGGCGCGCCGCGCGGCCTCGACCGCGCGGTCCACATCAGCAGGGGCGCATTTGGGAATGCGCGCCCAGGGTTTGCCGGTGAAAGGATCGAAGGAGTCGAAACTCTCGCCGGTCGAGGCATTCACCCATTCGCCGCCGATGAAGCATTGATAGGTCTTGGTGGCGGGCTGGCGCGGCATGAAAAGCTCCGTTGTCTCAGGCGAAATCGATGATCTGCCGGATGGCCTGACCCTCATGCAGACGGTCAAAGCCTTCATTGATTTCGCCAAGCTTGAGGCGATGCGTCATCAGCTTGTCCACCGGCAGCTTGCCGCGGTTGTAAAGGCCGAGGAAGCGCGGGATATCGCGCGTGGGCACGCCCGATCCGAGATAGGAACCCTTGAGGGTGCGCTCTTCCGCCACCAACGTGACAGGAGCGAGCTGCATCATTGCCTTGGGGTTGGGAAGCCCGGCTGTTACCGTGGTGCCGCCGCGCCGGGTGATCGAATAGGAAAATTCAAGCGCCCGCGCCGAGCCTGCGAATTCAAGCGCCGCATCGACGCCGCCCTTGGTCGCCTCGCGCACCTTGGCGGTGACATCGGGATCGGCGGCATTGAACGTATCGGTGGCGCCCAATTCCTTTGCGAAGGCGAGCTTTGAATCGAGCGTATCAACTGCGACGATACGCTCGGCGCCGCTCGCCACCGCGCCCAGAATGGCGGCAAGGCCCACGCCGCCCAGCCCCACAACGGCGGTGGTGGCGCCGGGATGAACGCTGCCGGTGTTGAAGATGGCGCCCGCTCCCGTCAGCACGGCGCAGCCCATAAGGGCCGCGATATGCAGCGGCAGTTCCTTGTCGACCTTCACAACCGAATGCTGCGACACAACGGCATGATCTGCGAAGCCCGAGACGCCGCAATGGTGGAACACGCGCTCGCCCTTACGGCTCAAGCGGAAGCCGCCCGCCAACATCTCGCCCGCGCCATTTGATTTCGCACCGTTTTCGCAGAGCGCCGGACGGCCCTGCTGGCAGGGCGAGCAATGGCCGCAGGTCGGCACGAACACGCAGACGACGTGATCGCCAACCTTGAGCGAGTGCACGTCGGGGCCGACAGCCTCCACGATGCCCGCTGCCTCATGGCCCAACACCATCGGCACGGGGCGCGGGCGGTCGCCGTTGATGACGGAAAGATCGGAATGGCAGAGGCCCGCGGCGACGATGCGCAGCAGAATTTCACCAGAGCGGGGAGCCTCAAGGTCAAGCTCCTGCACCACCATGGGTTTGGCTTTGGCGTAAGGGCCGGGGCGGCCCATTTCCTCAAGTACCGCTGCCTGGATTTTCATGTTCGTTTCCTCCCTCGTTGCGCAGGCGCGCTGTCGGAAAGCGGCCCGTGTTCCCGTTGCTGCGAGGTTTTGCGCGCTGCCACTAGAAACCCCGCGATGTGAAATTCAAACTATCAAAAAACGCTACAGGCCATATCGCCATGTTATTGCGGCTCCTCGAGCGTGGCGCCGAGCCGCCTTGAAATGCGCCCGGCAAAATCCTTCACACCGGCGATCACCGTATCGCGGTTCTTGAGAATCGGATCGCTGGCGGGAATGCTTACCGCAATGGCGGCAATGGGATGATTGCCCGAATCGAGAACCGCGCTTCCGAAACAGATCATGCCTTCGCTGGTTTCCTGATTGTCGATGGAATAGCCGTCCTTCCGGTATTTCCGCACATCGGTCATCAGCCGCTCTAGCGTTTGCACGGAATAGCGGGTGAGGGGTTTGGGAAAGCCATTTTCAAACAGTTCAGCGATACGGGCATCGGGCAAATGCGAGAGAAGCGCCTTGCCGGTTGCCGTAAATGCAGCGGGAAGCCGCATGCCGATGCGGAAGTTCATCCCCGGCGTGCGCCCGGAATTGCGCGTCGCAACATAAACAATCTCGGCGCCATCGCGCACCGAAAGCGCGATCGTAGCGCCCGGCAGGCCGGTGCTTTCATCCCAGATATTCGCAAACTCCGCCGCAACGTCGCTCCGCTGCTGAAACACATTCGCCCAGCGCATCACATGCGGGCCGATCGTGTAGGTCTGGTCGGCCTTGCGGAAAATGAGATTCAGCTCGAGCAGCGTGGCGCACAAATTATGTGCACTGCTTTTGGGCAGATCCAGCGCGTCGGCGATTTGCTGGGCTGTTACAGGCTGTTTCGACTCGGCGATGAAATCGAGAATCGCAGCGCCGCGGGTGAGCGCCGGCACGAGGGCGGCGGCCTGTTTCTTCCGTGGCGCGCGCTTTGTGGCGTGGATGGCTTTCGGCATTTCCTGTCCCATTGTCGGCGATGCCGTTGTTTTTTTGGCTGGCATCTGCCTCAAGTCTTGACTTCCAATGCATAGCTCAATTATGGTTCAGCTTACAAGACAAAGTTCAGCTAAATGAACTGCAGGCAATGGGTGGAAACAGGATCAGCCTCCGCAATTGTGGTTTGATTGAAATCGCGCCCTGAAAGCGCGGTTTTTCCTGCTTCGCGCCTGGGCTTGTGCTCAGGAAGAGATGACGATGCGGATGAATGAGTGGGCTGTGCGCTTTGGCGAGGCCTCGGACGGCGATCCCGCCATTGGGGCCATGGCGAAGGATTTCACCTGCACCTATCTCTATGACATGGGCTCCGAGAAGGCCATCATCGAGATGGTTGACGGCAAGGTCTACCGCATCAACATCAGCCCCGGACCCATGGACGCCTATGACTTCGCGCTCAGGGCCTCCGCCGAGACATGGCGCGAGTTCGCAAGGCCGGTGCCCAAGCCCATGTATCATGGAATCTGGGCCGCCTCCTTCCGCAAGGATCTCAAGATCGAGGGCAATACGCTGGTTTTGATGCAGAACCTCCGCAACATCACGCTGCAGTTCGAACTGCTGCGCAAGACCGGCGTGCCGGTGTGATGGCGGCCCCGATGCACAAGGATGATTTCAAATGGTGAAGCATTCCCCGGTCATCGGCCGCTACGTGACGATCGATGTCGATGGCTGCGAGTACAAGGTGTTCTACCTGCGCAACGGCAGGGGCCAGCCGCTGGTGTGCCAGCACACGGCAGGCTGCCACAATCATCAGTGGCGCGACCTTCTGGAAGATTCCGACATCACCGCCAAATATGACGTGATTGCCTACGACCTTGCGCGCCATGGCAAGTCCGATCCGCCGCTCAACAAGGAATGGTGGAAAGAGGAATACCGCCTCACCGCCGATCACTACATGAAATTCATCGTCAAGTTCTGCGATGCGCTGGAGCTTGAGAAGCCGATCTTCATGGGTTCCTCCTTCGGCGGCAACGTCGCGCTGCAACTGGCGCTGCATTATCCAGACCGATTCCGCGCCGTGATCCCGGTTGAAGCCGCCGCGCACGCACCGGGCTTTTTCCTCGAATGGTGGCGTCATCCCCATGCCAATGCCGCGCAGGTCTGCGCCAGCGGCGTGTGGGATCTAATGGCGCCGCAAAGCCCAGACCGCGACCGCTGGCTGACCTGGCATTATTACACGCAAGGTTCAGAGGCCTTCCGCGGCGATCTCTATTTCTATTCCGTCGATCATGATCTCCGGAACGATCTGCAGAATATCGATACACGGCGCTGCCCGGTGGTGATGATGACGGGAACCTATGACTATCTCACCCCGCCCGAGGCCACCGAAGCCACGGCCAGCAAAATTCCCGGCGGCATCTATATCGAAATGGAAGACATCGGGCATTTCCCCATGAGCGAAAATTACCCGGTGTTCCGCACCTATCTCATCGAAGCCCTGAAGATCATCGATCGCAAGGCCTCGGCCTGACGAACGCCCCAAGGAAACGCGAGATTAGATATGAAAATCGTAAGCTTTGACGAAAAGGGGCGGCAGGTCGAGATGGACAGCCGGTCGGTTACTCCGGCCGGAACGCAAAGTCATCTCGCCCCGCGGCCGTTCACGCTCGCCCCGGCAAGGAGCGTCACCAGCGGGCGCGGCAATTCCGACATCAAGCTCTATATGTTCCAGACCGGAACGCTGCGCACCAAGCTCAAATACATCAAGATGAACTTCAGCGACGAGGACTACGAAATCCCCGTGCCGTGGTTCCTCATCAAGCATCCGCTCGGCAATGTGGTGATCGACGGCGGCAATGCCATCGAGGCGGCGATCGATCCGCGCGCCCACTGGGGCCATGTGGTGGATGCCTATGACCCCATCATGAACATCCGCGACAATTGCGTCGACCAGTGCCGTTCTGTGGGCGTTGAGCCGCATGACGTGCGCTATGTCGTGCAGTCGCATCTGCATCTTGATCATTCCGGCGCCATTGGCCGGTTCCCGCGCGCCCAGCACATCGTGCAGAGTATTGAATATGAATATGCTTTCAAGCCGGACTGGTTCGCGGCGGCGGGTTATATCCGCGCCGATTTCGACCGGCCGGGCCTCGACTGGAAATTCCTCGGTGGTGAATACACCGACAATTTCGATCTTTTTGGCGATGGGGTGATCCGCATGATCTTCACGCCTGGCCATTCGCCGGGGCACCAGTCGTTCCTGATTACGCTGCCGAATTCAGGCCCCATCCTGCTCACCGTCGATGCGGCTTACACAATAGATCACTGGAACGACAAGGCGCTGCCTGGCTTCCTGACATCAGCGGTCGAATCTGCGCATTCCGTCGCCAAGCTGCGCCGCGTCGCCGAGATGACCGGCGCCCAAGTGGTGACCGGCCATGACCCCGTCCTGTGGAAGAATTTCCGCAAGGCGCCTGACTCTTTTTACGACTAAGCAAAATTCCGCGCCGGAAGCGCGGATGAAACCGCCCCACAACCCCGGCCCAAAGCGGGATTCAAGACGGTCAAGACCAACGGGAGGAAAGAGAATGAAATTCAGTTTGAAATCGATGGCGGTAGCCTGCGTGGTCAGCCTTGCCGCCCTGGCCGGCCAGGCCAAGGCGGACGGGCTTGACGAATTGAGCCCGGACCTCGTGAAGCAGCTCTACAACAAGGACATGATCGATCCGGCGCAGCCGATCGGCCCCAGCCCCTATCGCACCTTCAAGGCGAAGAAGGGCCCTTGGCTCATCGGCTATGCCAGTTCCTACGCCGGCAATACCTGGCGCGCCAACGCGCTTGACCATCTGCTGAAGAACATCGTTCCCCAGTGGCAGAAGCTGGGTCTCGTGAAGGACATCATCGTCACGCAGTCGAATCTCAACGACTCGACGCAGATCCAGCAGATGCGCCAGTTGATCGACCAGGGCGTTGATGGCCTGATCATCTGCTGCTCGAACCCCACCGCCCTGAACCAGACGATCAAATATGCCTATGACAAGGGTGTACCGGTCGTCACGTTCACCGGCTACGCGACGTCGGAATATTCGATCAACACCTCGTCCAACTATCAGGTGACGGGATTCGAGATCGGCAAGTCGATGGCCGATGCGCTGGGCGGCAAGGGCAATGTGCTTGTCGTCGAAGGCATTCCCGGAACGTCGACGTCCGACAGCCAGGACCGCGGCGTGAAGGCGGGCCTTGCGTCGGCGCCCGGCATCAAGGTGGTAGGTTCCATCGCCGGCATGTGGACGGACCAGGTGGCGCAGGGCGAAGTGCAGAAGTGGCTCGCCACGCACCCCGGCAAGCTTGACGGCATCGTCGTCCAGTCCGCCGCTGAAATGGGCGTGCTGCGCGCGCTGGCGCAGTCCGGCCGCAAGGGCATCAAGGTCGCCATTGGCGGCGAGCTTGGGGCGCTTTGCACCTGGCGGAAAAATCCTGAGCTGATCGACGTGGCGATTCAGGGCTGGCCGCCCAAGGACGAAATGGAAATGGCGTGGGGTCTGATGATGCGCACGCTTGAAGGCCAGGGTCCGAAGGTGCAGTCGGTGCTGATGGCGCCGGTGAAGCTCACCCACGACGACATCATGAAGCTGGTGCCGGAAAACTGCGACGAGAACAGCCAGGAATGGCTGGCGGTCGGCTCCGACAAGTGGGGCGGACCGGTGCTCGACCAGTTCTTCGTGCATCCCGCCGATCCGGCGGCTTACAAGCCCTGATCACTGATCATGTGCCGTCCGGCGAAAGCCGGGCGGCATGTCTCTCCGGAACAGCACAGTGAAGCGTGAAGCGGCCATCGAAACATCTTCGCAGGGGAAGCCCGTCACCATCGCGGTTTCCAATGTGAAGAAGTATTTTGGCCCCACACGCGCGCTGGACGGCTGCTCCTTCTCCGCCGTGGCGGGCGAGATCCACGCGGTCGTCGGTGGCAATGGCTGCGGCAAGAGCACCATGGCCAAGGTTGTCTCCGGCGTTCTCGAGATTGACTCCGGTACGGTGTCGATTCTTGGCGAGACGCCCACCACGCCGGCAGAATCCCGAGCCATCGGCATCGCCACCGTGTTTCAGGAAGTGCTGGTGGCGGATGAATGCAGTGTCGTCGACAATCTCTTCATGGGCGCCGACGACCTGTTCTCCAACGTCATTCCCTGGGACGAAAAGATTGAACGCGCGGCGCGCATGATGCGCGAACTGTCCGGCGAAGCCGTCGATCCCCTGGCGCTGGCGGGCACGTTGCCGCTGAATATCAAACAGTGGATCACCATCGCCCGCGCCATGCTGGCGAATCCGAAAATCCTCATTCTCGATGAAATCCTCAGCGGCGCTCGATCTCGACAGCACGCGCCGCCTGTTCGCCAAGATGCGCGAGATGCGCGATGCCGGCACCACCATCCTCATCGTCACGCACCGCATTGCCGAACTCATCGAAATCTCCGACCGAGCCACCGTGCTGCGAGATGGCCGTGATGTCGGCGTGCTCGAGAAGGGCCAGATCACCGAAGCCAATCTTCTTTCGCTGATGTCCGGCAGTGATCACGCCAAGACTTCGCATGACCAGAAGCCGCCGCGCCCCGAAGCGCGCGAGGTCATCATGCGCGGGAAAAATCTGGTGGTCTGGCCGGCTGGCGCGCCGTTCGATTTCGAACTGCTCAAGGGCGAAGTGGTTGGCGTCGTCGGGCTAGACGGGCAGGGGCAAAGCGAATTCGTGAAAACTCTGGCCGGTGTCCAGCCGCCGCTTTCGGGTTTCGTCGAGGTCTTCAAGCCGGACGGCAAGAGCGAACTCATCGACGGATTGTCGGCGGCGTCGGACTCGAAAGTCACCTATGTGTCGGGCGACCGCAAGCGCGAAGGCATTTTTGCCTCGCTCAGCATTTTCGAGAACATGGTGATGCCGCTTTACCGCCAGCGCACCCATGGCGGAAAGCTCGGCATCATCGACTGGACCGCGCTTGCCACCGCGTTCCGGCGCGGCGCGGAGAACCTGCTCATCAAATATGGCGACAAAGGAGACCGCATCACCTCGCTTTCCGGCGGAAATCAGCAGAAGGTGCTGATCGGCCGGGGCTTCGCCATGCGACCCAATATCATGGTGCTGAACGATCCGGCGCGCGGCATCGATGTGGGCGCCAAGTCGGAACTCTATAAGCATCTGCGGGCCTTTGCCGTAAGCGGCAAATCCGTTGTCTATATGTCGAGCGAGCTTGAGGAATTCATGGGCTTTGCCACGCGGGTGATCGTGTTTCGCCATGGCAGCCCCTTTGCGTCTTTCGACGGCGAGACGCTGGACGGCCGGTGCATTCTGGAAGCGATGTTTGGGCAGAAGGGTGCCGGCACCCTGCAACATAAAAAGCCGGAGATGTTCCCGTCTGAGGAAGAAACACCGCGCCCGCCGATCCGGCTGGTGGAATCGCCCGTTCCTGTTCCGGAGCGCCGCCACATCCGCGTGGTTGAATATGGGCAAAACGGCGAAGTCGTGTCGCGGAGTGCGCGATGACGGCGGAAGCACTCATCCTTCCCGCGCAGGAGGCCGAATCCCGTCCGGCGCGCGGCGGCACGTCCAGCGTCGAACTGCTGATGCCGATCACGCTCATGTTCGCGCTGCTGATCATGGCCGTCATTCGTTCGCCCATGCTGATTTCATCGGCTGGCATCGGCGCGGCCAGTATCGTGGCGGCGCCGCTCATCCTTGCCACCTATGCGCTGATGGCCACGGTGATCGCCGGGCGGGGAACGGTTGATCTCGCTATTGGCCCGCTCATCAGCTTCATCAACGTCACGATGATCCAACTCGTCGGCGCAGGCCTCATCGGGTCTCCCATTTCCGTGTTTATCTACTGCATTCTCGCCGGCATCGCCTATCAGGTCGTAATGGCGCTGATCGTGATTTACGTGCGCGTGCAGCCAATCATCGTATCGCTCAGCGGCTACCTTGCGCTGTCCGGCATCAATCTGGTGATCCTGCCAAGGCCGGGCGGCGTCGCGCCGGATTTCATGGCGGATTGGGGCGCGGGAACTTCCGTGTTCTCGCCGTCCCTTGCCATCGTGGTGTTGGCCACGGTCTTCTGGCTTCTCTTCAAGCGCACGGCCTTCTACACCCATCTGCGCCTCATGGGTTCGGATGAGCGGGCAGCTTTCACGACTGGCATTCCCATCACCAAGGTCCGCATCGGCGCGCATGTGATTTCCGGCATCTTCGCGGCGCTGGCCTCGATCTGCTTCACCTCGCTCATCAGTTCGGGAGATCCGGGGCAGGGCACCACCTACACTTTGACGGCGGTGACCGCCCTGGTGCTGGGTGGCGCATCGCTGGGCGGGGGGCGCGCGGGTGTGATGGGCTCGCTGCTGGGCGCCATCAATATCTATTTGATCAGTTATTGCCTCTCGACTTTCAATTTCGGCACAGTGCAGAGCTTCGTCACCCAGCTCTCCTATGGCGCGATCCTGGTGATCTCGCTGCTGATGACCCTCATCCTGCCGTTCATACAGCGCCATGTTCACAAGTTTTCGGCGCTTCTCTATTTCGTCGTGCTGGCGGTTGGCGCATTCGGCGTGATCCTGCACGCCACTTATAATTACGCTGCCCTGAAGCTTGCCAGCGGCCCGGCGCCCAAGCTCTTCACGCCTGTCGATCTGGGTTTCGCCGCAGGCGGGCACGCATCGCTTCTCACCTATTGGCTGTCGGCTGCTTTTGTCGGCGTCACCATTCCGCTGCTGCTGCGCATTCTCGTGCAGCGGTCGGGCAAGAGTGATATTTCGCCCGCCATATATGTGGTGGTCATCGCGCTCATCCTGCTTGTTGCCTATGCGATCTCTCATGGCCTGATGGGCGCTCAGGTGAAGCCATGAGCATCGAATATACACCGCAGCCGCGCCTTGGCCTGATGACGCGCCTGATAGGGCTGCTGCTGGCGCTCGGCCTGACGGCGGGCGGCGTCGTCCTTGGCTTCCAGCAATCGCTGCCGGTGCAGTATATCATCCTGTCCGCCGTCGCGACCCTCGCGCTTTCCGTCTGGGTGTGGCGGTTCCTGGCCGTTCAGTTCCAGGCGAGCGAGGCGATCGCGGGTGCGGTGCCGCAGCCGTCCGAGGCGCGCGCCGCCTGGGCGCAGCACAAGCTGGCGATCATCGGCTTCCTGATCTTCGCGGCGCTCTTCGCCATCCTGTCGATCACCGTTGACGGCTTCTTCAACATCTACTCCATCATTTCGGCGCTGATCCTCATTGCGATCATCGTGCTCACGGTGAAGTTCAGCCGCTACATGGCGGAGAACCGCTCGTCCTTCATCGGCCTCATGGTGCTGGCCGGGCTCTTTTCGGTGGGCTCGATGACCATCGAAGGCTTCGCCTCGCTGGACAACGTAAAGTCCATGCTGGTCTTTGCGGCGTTCCTTGGGCTTGCCTGCGTGGGGCAAACGCTGGTGGCGCTTCTGGGCGGGCTTGATCTTTCCATTCCCTTCGTCATCGGCGGCGCCAATGTGCTGCTGCTCTATATCATCGGCCTTGGCGTGCCGCCGTGGCTGGCCTTTATCCTCATCATCCTCGGCGGCGCCCTCGTGGGTCTGATCAACGGCATCCTGAGCTACAGGCTGCAAGGGCAGGCGCTGATCGTCACGCTGGGCGTGGGCTTTGCCGTGTCGGGCGGCACGCAGATCATCACCTCGCTTGGCTCTGCTTACAGCGGCAACGTGTTCGGCGTGGTGCCCCCGTGGCTCAGCAACATCGCCGCCATGAACGGCACCACCTTCGGCATGAATTTCCCGGCCGTCATCGCCATCTGGGCCGTTGTCGCCATCGTGCTGATCTTTGGGCTGAACTACACTGTCTACGGGCGGTATCTCTATGCGCTTGGCGTCAACCGGGTTTCGGCCAGCCGCGTCAACATCTCCGAGCGCGCCTACTGGTTCTGGGCCTATATCATCAGCGGCGCGTTCTCGGCCTTCACCGGATCATTGCTGCTGGGCTGGAGCGGCGGCGGCTTTATCGGGGTGGGTGATCCTTACCTGTTCATGACCATCGCTGCCGTCGTCGTCGGCGGAACCTCGCTGCTCGGCGGCAATGGCGGTTATGGCTTCACGGTGATCGGCGTGCTCGTGCTGCAGGTCCTGACGTCCTTCCTCGTCGGGCTGGGACTCGAGTTCGAGTGGCAGCAATTCATCTTCGGGCTGCTGATCCTGCCCATGGTGGCGCTCTATGCCCGTTCACCGCACATCCGCACCCAAATCTGATCGAGAGAGAAAGCGCCGGAGCAACACATGTCATCAAACTTCATGAAAGCGTCAGACCTGGTGGCGGCGGGATTTTCCACCGCCCTGCTGGCGCTGGCCTGCGCCGCGGTGCTGCTTCTCGTGGGAACCGGCTGGGTCAGACGCGGCTGGAAGCTGCCGGTGCTGCTGGCTGCCATTGCCGCGCTCGCAGGAGCGCTCAGCACCCAGGAGGCGCGGAATGCCTGGATCGCCACGGCGGCAACGCCGCTCGATTATTTCTACGCCTGCTGGTTCGTCTCGATGCCGCTGCAGATCGCGGCGCTTTACTTCGCGGTGCGCCAGGCCGGGGCGCTTTCTGTGGCGCTTTTCTGGCGGATGATCGGCATCACCGCGCTCATGGTGCTGGTGCGCTATCTCGGTGATGCGGGCTACATGAACGCCACGCTGAGTTTCCTCATCGGCATCATCCTGTGGCTCTATGTTCTCGGAGAACTGTTTTTCGGCCGCATGGATGAAGTAGTGGCGAAATCCCGCATGCCCGTTCTTCGCCGCGGCTATTTCTGGCTGCGGCTCATCGTGGCCATCGGCTGGGCCATCTATCCGCTGGTGCAGTTCCTGCTCAGCAGCGGCAATGTGGTGAGTTCCGGCGCCGTCAGCCTCACTTACAGCCTGTTTGAATTTCCCAACCGCATCGCCTTTGGCCTGGCGCTTTTGGCGATCGCCCTGATTGAAAGCCCGGAGGACAAGCCATGAGCGCGCAACCCTCCCTGACCAAGACCTGTTCCAAGAAGGATATGGCCCCATGAACGGCGCAGATATCATTGCAATCGTCATTCTCGTCGCGATCATCATCGCCGTGCTGGCCTATCTGCTGCACTGGCTGTACCGGCGGTCCACCAAAGACATTTCCTTCGTGCGCACCGGCTTCGGCGGCGAAAAGGTGGTGATGGGCGGCGGCGCCTTCGTGCTCCCCATCATCCATGACTGGACGGAAGTGAGCATGAACACGCTCCGACTCGAAGTGCAGCGGGTGCGCGAGAAATCGCTCATCACCAAGGACCGCATGCGCGTCGAGCTGATCGTTGAATTCTTCGTGCGCGTGATCCCCGATGCCGCATCGGTCGCCACCGCCGCCCGCACGCTGGGCAGCCGCACCATGAACTCGGAAAGCCTCAAGGAACTGGTGCAGGGCCGCTTCGTCGACGCCATGGGCGCCGTCGCCGCCTCCATGACCATGGAGCAGATGCACGAGCATCGCGACACCTTCATCAAGGCCGTTAAGCATGAGGTGGGCCAGACTCTCACGCCCAACGGGCTGGAGATCGAGGCCGTGTCGCTCACCTCACTCGACCAGACGGACATGAAGCTCTTCAACCCGTCCAACGCCTTCGATGCCGAGGGCCTGACGCGCCTCACCGAGGAGATCGAGTCACGCAAGAAGAAGCGCAACGACATCGAGCAGGATACGGCCATCTCCATCCGCAAGAAGAATCTGGAAGCCGAAAAGCTCACGCTCAACCTGCAGCGCGAAAGCGAATATGCCAGGCTGGCGCAGGAGAGCGAAGTCGCCCTGCGGCGGGCGCAGCAGCGTGCCGAAGTAGCGCAGGATGGCGCCCTTCGTGAACGCCAGATCGAGGAGCGCCGCATCAAGGAACGCGAGGCCGTGGAACGCGCCCGCATCGAACTGGAACAGCAGATCCAGTTGCTGGAAATCCAGCGCGATCAGGCGCGCGCCATCGAGGAGCAGCAGAAGGAAATTGCGCTCGCGCAAAAGGCCAAGGAGCGTTCTGAAATGCTGGCGGTGGCCGAGCAGGCGCGCATCAAGGTAGTGGAGGCACAGGAAAAATCCCTCACCGTGCGCGACATGGAAATCGCCAACCGCCGCAAGGCCGTCGAAATCCTAGAGGCGCAGCAGCAGGCCGAACGCGAGGCGATCCGCCTCAAGGTGGCAGCCGAGGCTGAAAAAGCCGCCGCCAAGGACAGGGCCGATGCCGACCGGATTGCGGTGGCCGCGCTCAAGGAGCGTTTCGCTGTTGAGGCCGAAGGCAAGCGGTGGGCCAATGAGGCGGAGAACATGCGTTCCGATGCCAGCCGCCGCAGCGGCCTTCATCAGCGCCTCATGGAAAATCTGCCCGCCATCATCCGCGAAAGCGTCAAGCCGATGGAAAAGATCAGCGAGATCAAGATCGTGCAGGTGGAGGGCTTGGCTGGTGTCACCGCCGGCGGCAATGGCGGCGGTGGAGGCGGCACACCTGGCAACACCGTGCCGCCGGATGGAAACCTCGCGGAACAGGTGGTGAGCTCAGCACTCCGCTACCGCACCCATGCGCCCTTCGTTGACATGATGCTGGGCGAGATTGGCATGTCGGGCGACAGCGTGCACAAGATCGAAAACCTGCAGAACCTGTCGAAGCTGGTCTACACGCAGCCCGATGCGGTGAAGCCGCCTCTGGCGCCGGAAGAAAAGCCAGCACAGCGGAAGAAGGACAAGTAGCGGGGCCATCGCGGGCTTTGCCAAGCCCGCGTCTTGCCCGGCTGCGGAGGCCTGAATGGAGAATGAGAAAACAATCGAGCGCCGGGCCGCCGTCTTCGCCGTGTGGATGACGCTCGGCACGCTTGGCCTGTGCCTTGTTCTCCAGGGAATCTCGGCCAACGCCCTGCTGCTTGGCTTGAGCGGCGTTGCGGTTCTGGTGGCGGGCTTCATCGGGCATATCATCGTCAACGCGGTGTTCGGAACCGACTTCACGCAGGGCGAAATCGCCTTTGGCACGGCGGCGGGAACGGTGATCGCCGCTCTCGTCGTGATGGGATGGATGACGGGCGGAGCCACGCTCACCGGGCAATATATCGCCGGCGCCCTGATGTTCGTGCTCCTCGTCAGCGTGCTCGCCTATCTCGTTCACCGCTTCGGCGTGCGCGGGATGTTTTCCCGCTTCCACACCCGGGGCGCGGACGGGCAGGACGAATGATGGCGCCGCCGCTCATCTGGCTCTTCGCATTCGGAACGGCGTATCTCGCCGTTCTCATGTTCTGGGCGCGGATCGCCGCGCGGCAGGCAACGCCTGTTCAGAACTTTTTGCGCCCGGTGCGGGCGGCGGCGCCCTTCATGGCCGTGATGACCATTGGTGCCGCCAGCTTCGGGCCGTTTCTGGCCATGAACTTCGCCGATGGCGTGGCCGTGCAGGGGTTCGGCTTCGCGGCCATAGCCCTTGGCGGCGTAGTGGTGCCGCTGACCGGCGTTCTGTTCTTCAAGCGTATCTGGGCGCTGAGCCTGCGCTTCGGATCGTACAATCAGGCGCGCTTCCTTGAAGATTTTTACGAGAGCAAGACGCTCTCCGTGCTTTCGGCCATGATCGCCGTTCTGTTCGCGCTGACGCTGGGCGGGCGGGTGCTGGCGGAGATGGCGCTGCTGTTCAGCGATGTTTCGGGCGCCGGGTTCAATCCTCTCTATTCATTGGCGCTGCTGTCTTTCATGCTTGCCGCCTATCTGGTGGCGGGAGGAATCCGCGGGCTTGTCTATCTGGGCACACTGCAAGGGGTCTTGGGCGTGGCAGGCATTCTGGGGCTGATCGCGCTGACGCTCTATCTCTCCAATGGCTATGGCGCGCTTGCCGCGACGCTGGCGGCGGTCGAGGCGAAAGGTGCTGACACGGCCGCATTGTTCACCACCAGCGGCGTCATCCAGTTCACGCGCGGATTGGGGCTCGACGCGCCATCGGGCAGCGGATGGACCGCGATGATGGTGTTCTCTTCCGTCATCGGCTTCATGGGGGTGCAGGCGTCTCCGGCCATTCACCAGCTTGTCGTCGCCAGCCGCAACACGCGCGGCATCGCGCCGGGCCAGACGTGGGTGACGGCGGCGGTGTTCGGCGGGCTCACCCTCGTACTGGCGCTGGTAGCTGGCGGTTTTGGCATCGCTTCCAATCAGCCGGCGGTGATCGAGGCGATGATGGCTGATCTGGCGCGCTGGTCGCCGTGGATGCTGGCGGCGCTCTATTTCTGCCTGGTGTCGCTGGCCTTTGTGTTTGCAGCGGCCTGCCATTTCACGGCGGCAAATATCCTGGTGGCCGATATTTATCGCCGGAACTTTCACAAGGGCCTTGATGACGGGCTGGCCACCGTGCTGATTCGCGTCACCATCGCGGTGCTTGTCGTCATATCGGCGCTGCTGTCCGCATCCTTGCCGGCGGCAACAGCGGCGCTCTCGGCGCTTTGCGTTCCCCTGAGCTTCCAGCTCGTGCCCGCGCTGATCGGGATTTGCTTTGCGCGCGGCATCACGCGGCAGGCGGCGGCGGCGGGAGCGATCATCGGCATGGTCTGCGTGATTTTGACGGAGGATGCGGGCCACTGGATGCTGCGCTTCGTGGGCGTTGAACTGCCGTGGGGCCGCTGGCCTTGGACGATGCATTCGGCGCTGTGGGGCATGTTCTTCAACCTGCTGGCGGTTCTGGTGATTTCCGTCATCACGCGAAAGCGCGAGCAGGGCGCGCTCTGGCAGGCGCGTGCGCAGTTCGTGGGCGCGGTGCTGCAGGGCTCGCCGCGCGTCGGGCTTCTGTGGTCGACGGCGTGGTCGGTGTTTCTGGCCTGGCTGTTCCTCGGCGTGGGGCCTGGCCTTGTGATGGGCAACGCCGCCTTCGTGCGCACCACCGATCAGGGCGCCAGCAATATCCTCGGCCTTCCCTCGCTCATCGTGTGGGTGATGATCGCCTGGGCGCTGGGCGTGGGGATGATCTGGTTCCTCGCCTACCGCATGGAGCTTGCGAAGCCTGTGACGCAGCGGATCGAAGGGCCGGAAGAGGTCTACCGCATGCCCGAGCGCAACCCCGGCATGAACACCGACAGGCTGGCGGCGCTGGTGTGGATCGTCCTTGCCATCGGGGCCGGCATTGCGCTCCTCGCCTGGACGTTCGGGCGCTGAGGTCAAAAAATCGCTGCCGCCGGGAATGGAAATTTCCACGGCCGATGTTTCACGTGGAACATATTCCTAGAGAAGAAAACGTTGCATTTTCGATGCTTTTTGATGCTGCAATGGTGCGAAAACATGCTCTGGCGTTGCATTTTGGTTGCCAAAAACATGCTGTTTCGATGCGGGTGAAATTGACTCTGTCAATTTGGGTGGAGGCGGTCCTCCCTTGAGGTCAGCACTCAATTGATATATATCATGATACATACCAGAAGGGCATGATGTCATGACGTCCAGAACCGCCAAGATTTTCACGACGGGCCGAAGTCAGGCGGTCCGGCTTCCGGCGGAATTCCGCTTCGAGGGGAGCGAGGTGTTTGTGCGTCGCGATCCCCGGACTGGCGATGTCATTCTCTCGCGCAAGCCAGAGTCATGGGATGGTCTCTTCGCGCTTTACGGCAAGGACGGCGTGGAGGACGGCTTCATGGGGCCGGCTGACCGGAACCAGCCGCCACAAGACCGCGATCCATTCAAGGGCTGGAAGGAATGACGCTTTGGATGCTGGACACGAATATCGCCAGCCACGTCATCAGGGGCGACAGCCAGGACATCACCCACCGTCTGGCATCGCTTCCGATAACTGATATTGCCATTTCCGCCGTCACCGAAGGCGAATTGGCCTATGGCCTTGCCAAACGCGGCTACCCGAAAGCTCTGTCCGAACGTGTCGGGCAGTTCCTTTTTCGGGTCGATGTGCTGCCTTGGAATCATGAGGCCGCGCGGCGCTATGGCGATCTGCGCGCGGCCTGCGAAGCGAAAGGCGTGATCCTTTCGCCGCTCGACATGATGATTGCCGCGCATGCGCTGGCAGCCGATGCCACGCTCGTCACGCGCGACAAGGCATTTGCGCGCGTGCCGGATTTGCATTCAGTAAGTTGGTAAGATTTTAAAAATTTTGTATTTTAAGCACGCTGGCGGGTTCTGCCCATCCTGGGATGATGTTTCCATAGACTGATCTTGGGGACGCCCTGCAGGCACCAAGATTGCAAGGTTCGCACAGGGCATCATCCTCAATTTGGCATGGATCGCTCCTTCCGAGTCTCCCATGATCCAATTGCCCGGCTGCATTCGCGTCGTCGCCGAAACTGCTGCTTTCTGCACCAAGGGATTCTGGAATGCCGTTGCCGTTCTTGTATTGGCCGCTGCATTGCCAGCCGTGGTGCAAGCTGATGACGTGAAGATATTCTATCCTACAGGGTCATTGAGCGATGAAGGGTATACCGCATATGTTGATGATACGGCGGACATGCAGAAGGTGCTTGATGAGCAAGGCGTGCTTCATCTTGAGCCAAACAAGCAATACAGGATCACGCGTTCGCTGATTATCAGCAAGGACGGCGGCGGCATAGAAGGAGACGGCACTTCAACGATCCTCATGGGAACGGGAATAGGCGAATTCGACAACGACTCAAACTCTGCCTCTACGCGCTATGCCTCCAACGCGGTCGGAATTCGAGCCGACTATATTGACGAGCCCTTCGTGCGTGGCGTCGTCATCAAGCCTGAAACCTACGTTGACAATCGCTACGTGAAGGCGATTGCGTTTAAGCACTGCTTCGACGTTGATGTTGAGAACAACGACATCTCGAATTTCAGCAAGTCCCTTGGGCTGGTCTATCTCGGCGCAGTTTCCGGAGGCGTTGTCCGAAAAAACTTCATCCACGACGTCTATACCAACGCCGAAACCTACGGGCAGATCACCGGCATTGAATTTGACAATGACGATCCGCCGTCAAAGAATGTTTTTGTCACGCAAAACAAGATATGGCGGCTCACAGTCGGGCCGGTGTTTCTGGCAAAGTTTGGTTATCAGACAGACGGCATCAATACGGTAAAGCCCCTTACCTCGGGCCTTCATTTTGTGCTCAACGACATTCGCTTCGTGGGCGAAGGGATCGACCACTTCGGAAACACGAGCATGATTTCCCGAAACCGGATCAGGAACACCTACAACTTCGGCATCAAGTTGATCCATGGTGCGAAAAAGAACAGGGTACAACTGAATCAGATTACCAATGCTGGCTTGGGCGGGATCGTCCTGTCTGGCTCCAATTCTCCCGATGTGGGAGATACATCCGGAAACGTGATTTTGAGCAATACGATTACTGGAATTGACACTATCCATTCGTGGGAGCCGAACACTACCTTTGGCATCGGCATAACTGCGAACGGATCCACAACCCAATTGCCGAGAAACAACACCATAAAAGACAACCTTATTGATCTAGGGCGGAACGGCAAGGTTGGGATTCTGGCCCAGCAAGGTGCTGGAAGCGGCAACAAGCTCATCGGCAACAAGATTTCCAATTTCAGATGGAACCAATACCTGATTGATCCGGCCGTGGCCCAAATTCAATGAAGCTGGTCACCTTCTGGGAAGGCGATACGCAAGGTGCGCCGCAAGCACTCAACGCCTGCTTCGAAAAAACATTAAAAAAAATTCAACCTCTAATAACGGCTGGATTCATAGGGTTTTCGATACATTTGAACCAAACAAGGTTCAAAACTGCATCCTGTAGTTGGTTGCCTGTCAAAGGAAACACATTACGTTACGGAATTGAGCCTCATCTTCGGCTCGACGGCTCTAAGTATGGATTTTCTAATGAAAAAGTCAGGACAGGCGAGTCCGGACGCGATGGCGCTTGACCATCCGGATTGGGATGGGACCTTTCTCGTACCGGAAAAGGCACTCAGGGAGAAAGCTTCGGACATTTCCGATATGATTTTATCACTTCACCAAAATGCAAGAGAAACCGTATTCGAGAAATTGCGATGGTGTTTGAGTAAAGCTTTCTACGAAGCTTCGGGACTCGCCACCTACAAGGTTCCGACACCGGAAGAGCAGGAATTCATTCGGTCATTGAGCGTCAATGCTCCGGCAATCCCGGCCCTCACGACCGAAGAAATGCAGGCGTTGCGAGAACTATACCTCGAAATGCTTCAACCACACCCCGGCGAGCGAGCACATCCGGAAACGTCTAGGATTGCATGCGATGTGGATTGACCATGAAAAAGGTTGCTAGCAATTATATTTTTCCAGAGCATGGGGAGCTCGGAAAAATATTGCAACAACTGCAAACGGTGCGGAAGCGAGCCCGAAAGAACAAGTACACAGGCGTGGTAGAAAATATTCGTGAGGCTGAAAAACAAATCGAGGAGCTAATCGCTTCCCGATACAATTAGTTGCATGTATGCTGGAGCGCCTCCAGGCGAAAAGAATAATGTTGCGCCCAATGGCTCGTTACCAGGCGAACGGAAAATGAAGACAATAAATTTTCACATGTTACTGTATATTCCCATCACACGATAGAGATACTCTATTGATAAATAGGCAAAAAACCTTCGCCGTAGCCCCGATGATGGACTGGACGGACCGGCACTGCCGGATGTTCCACCGTCAGCTGTCGTCGCGCGCGCTGCTTTATACCGAGATGGTCACCGCGCAGGCGGTGCGGCATGGTGATCGCTCGCGGCTGCTGGGGTTCAGCCTGGGCGAGCAGCCGGTGGCTCTGCAGCTTGGCGGCAGCGAGCCGGCCCTTCTTGCCGAGGCGGCGCGGGTGGGCGAGGATTTCGGCTATTGCGAGATCAACCTCAATGTCGGCTGCCCGTCCGACCGCGTGCAGTCCGGCCGCTTCGGCGCCTGCCTGATGGCCGAGCCGGAACTGGTGCGCGATTGCGTGGGTGCGATGCGCGATGCCGTGCGCGTTCCCGTGACAGTCAAATGCCGCATCGGCATCGACGATCAGGATGACGAGCAGGATTTCGAGCGCTTCATCACCACAGTGGCGCAATCCGGCTGCACTACTTTTATCGTCCATGCGCGAAAGGCGTGGCTGAAAGGCCTGTCGCCCAAGGAGAACCGCGAAATTCCGCCGCTCAACCATGAGCGCGTCTATGCCCTGAAGCGACGCCACCCGGAACTGACCGTCATCATCAACGGCGGCATCGAGACGCTGGATCAGGCGGAGGCGCATCTGGCGCAAACCGACGGCGTGATGCTGGGCCGCGCCGCCTATCACACGCCATGGATCCTTCACGCCGTGGACCATCGCTTTTTCGGAGAGGCCGGGCGCCTGCATGATCCGGTGGAAGCCGTGGAGGCCATGAAGCCCTATATCGCCGCCGAACTGGCGAAGGGCGTGTGGCTGCAGCACATCACCCGCCACATGCTGGGCCTGTTTCACGGGCTGCCCGGCGGCAAGCACTGGCGGCGCGTGCTCTCCGAACAGGGAACAAGGCCGGGGGCAGGGCTGGAGGTGATCGACCGGGCTGTTGCCGAAATGCAGCGCCATTCCCCCCATCTTCCCGCCGCCGCCGAATAGCGGGTGGCGAAACACCCTTTGATTGTGTTACAAGACGTCAGGGAAACTGCCGGGCTTTTGGGATGAACACGCGTTTTTTGATTGCCGCCGGATTGCTTGTGGCGGCGCCTGCCGCCGCCTACGCGGATTGCGATACGCCCAGCCGCTATTGGGATGGCGATTACCGCCCCAATTACAGCTATCCCGCCGGATGCACCGCCCAGCAGAACAGCCGCGAGGTGCAGATTCATCTGAATGATGCCGTCTCCCGCGCGCTCGCCACCAGCTTTGGCCTGGGGCCTGACGAGATGATGCCCGCCGGCATGACGGGCCTGAGCGAGGACGAGGCCTTGCAGCGCCTGGTGGGCGGCAACGGCATTCACATTGATCCGACGGCCGATGTTCCGGCCGCAGCGCCCAGCCCGAAGTGGAACACCTGGCTCGACGGCAAATATACCTGGAACGATAATGGCGAGCGAAACTTCGATCTCGACGGGCCGCTGTTCAACGGCCTGCTCGGAATCGATTACAAGCTCACCAGCAAGGTGACGCTGGGCCTCCTCGGATCGGTTGAAGCGTCTCATTACGACGGCGATTCCGTGGATACCCGTTCGAGCGGCGTGGGCGGCGGCGCCTATCTCGGCATCATGCTGACCGACAACATCGTGTTTTCGGCCAACACGCTGCTTTCGGACATTACCACGAAGCAGAGCGGCGATGTGCGCTATGAAGGCCCGCGCTGGCAGACCTCAGGCGCGATCACCGGCTATTGGTACAAGGACAACTGGCGTTTCACCCCCGCCGTCAGCCTGAGCTATTCGAAGGAGTGGATGGACGCCAAGTCGGGGCCGGTCAACGATCAGACGGTTCAGACCGCTGCCCTCACGCCCAGCATCCAGATCGGCAAGACGCTTCACCTCTCCGACAAGACGACGATGGAGCCGTGGGCCGGTGCGGCGCTCGATTACACCTTCCTGAGCCGCACCAAGCCTGATGGCTTGAAGGCAAGCAATGATCCGAACGCCGACCTGCGCCTGCAACTGGGCCTGAACTTCGGCTTTGGCAGCAATGCGCAACTGGCCCTGACGGCCGAGGCGGGCGGCCTCCTGAACAAGGATCTCAATACCTATTCCGGCGAAGCAGAATCTGGCGATCCAGTTCTGACCGGGCGGCTTAGCAGAAACTTAACCATGAAAATTTAGGATTTCCCCCGCGCCAGGAATGCGAGGGTGGACATGCGTTACTTTGTTTCTTTGATCGGAGCAGCCGTGGTGATGGCGGCTCCTGCTGCGGCGGCCGATTATGGTTCATCAGGCCCTGGCCCTGCGCCGGTTTCCGACTGGAGCGCCTTCTACGCCGGCATCAACGGCGGTTATGGCGGCGGCCGGGTGGATTTGCGCGGCACCATTGACGGGGATCCCGCATCGGTCGACGTCACGTCCAGCGGGTTCATGGCCGGCGGGCAGATTGGCTACGACTGGAACGATCCCGGCTCCGGCTTTCTCATCGGCATCGTGTCAGACCTGCAGTGGGCCCACATCGATGGCCGCCTGACCATCCATGATGACGATACCGACGCCAATGCTGGCCAGCGCATTGACTGGTTTGGCACCACGCGCCTCCGCTCGGGCTTTGTTTTCAATGACCAGGTGCTTGTCTACGCAACGGGCGGCCTGGCCTACGCCCACACGAAGACGAACCTCGATGACGGGACCGACAATTTTTCAAAATCTAACACCGGCATGGGCTGGACGGCGGGTGCCGGGCTTGAATATGCCCTGTCGGACAGCGTTACCGTGTTCGGTGAATATCTTTACGTGAAGATGCAGAGCCAGGATGTCTATGAGGACGCGGACATGGACATCACCAGCAAGAACCATTTCCACGTGGCGCGTGCAGGCATGAACTTCAGGTTCTAGCCTTTAACCCGCCGCACCCAACCGTCCGCGCCTGCCGCCGCGCCGGGTCTTGCGCTGCGTGAGGGTGGACACACGCTCTGGCAGCGCCGCCATGATCGCGCGGCGCTCATCGGCTGAAAGCCCCAGCCAGCCTCCGATCTCCATGCCCGTGCGCCCGCAGCCGATGCAGAAGCCGGTCTCGGGATCGATCACGCACACCTTGATGCAGGGCGTTTCGATGGCGGGATGGGAGGATGCGTTCATCACGTCTTGAATCTAGGTAAGCCCGCCCGTTGCAGAAGCCTGCAAGCGCCACTTGATCGCCTGAACGCGACTAGTCCTTGAGATAGAGGACGCCATCCTCGACCTTGAAGCTGGACAGGCGGGACAGGAAGCTCATCCCCAGCAGCGTGCCGTGGAGTGCGCCTTCGGGCAGCACCATGCCATCGACATCCTCGACCTTCACGCCATCGATCTCGATGCGGTCGATCTTGACGCTGGCGGCCTTCGCCGTGCCATTGGCCGTCTGCACAGGAATATTGAAATCGAGATTGCCGGGATGAAGCCCGGCCGACTCCGCATCTTCATAGCTGAGCGCCACGGCGGATGCGCCGGTGTCGACCAGCACGGTGATATCTGACCCGTTGATCTCGGCGCGCGTCACGAAATGCCCGTTGGTGCCGGCCTTGAGCTCCGTCGCCGACATCAACCGCAATTCCGGCAGCGCGTCATCGGAATGGGCAGGCGGAAAGCCGCCGGCGGCGAGCATGACGCAGGCGAGGAAAGGCGGCAGCAAGGGCAGGCGCATGGCGGGCGTCCATTGTGCGGTTCGGTCTGGCCCGAGACTGGACGGCACGAATTCAAGGAATGGTGAACGGGGCGTTCACCCTTTTCATCACGGTAAAGAAAGGGTTGCCGCATAGACGGCGAGCATCGCCGTTTCGGCCAGGATTTGCGCGGAGCCGCAGACATCGCCGGTCTGCCCGCCGATCTTGCGCATCGCCAGGGCGCGCACCATGGCGACCGCGACGCCGGCGGCCACTAGCGCGCCGAGGCCTGCAGCCGGCACCAGCATCATGGCGCCCGCCACGCCAGCCCCGATGCCGCCGATTGCCAGGGCGATCAGCGTGGTGTTGCGGCTGGGCCTTCCGGCCATCACCGAAAGCCCATCGGTGCGGGCGGGGCGGGTGGCCCACAACAGGTCCACCATCAGGGCGCGCGAAAAGGCTGCCGCCGCCGCCATGAGGCCGAGAACATGGAGCGGCGGCGCATCGAGCAGCGCCACATAGAGCGAAGCCCGCGCCAGCGTGACGACGATCAGCGCCATGGCGCCATAGGCCCCGATGCGGCTGTCACGCATGATGTCAAGCCGGTGCTCGCGCGTCGCCCCGCCGCCGAAACCATCCGCGACATCAGACAGCCCATCCTCATGCAACGCGCCGGTGATCAGCGCGCCCGCGCCCAAAGCAAGCGCCGCGCAAAAATAGTCTGGCAACCGTGCAAAGGCCGCCAGCACCAGAACTGCGCCCGTCAGCGCCCCGACGACCGCGCCCGCCACCGGGAACATGCCCATCGAGGAGGCAAGGGAGGGTGGATCGAGCGTGCGGATGAAGGGCACCGGCAGGCGCGTGAGGAAGCGCAGGGCGACCAGAAACTCGGCAAAAGGACGGAAACCCCGGCGGCCTTCGCTGGAAAGCTCAAACTCGTCGCTCATGTTGCGCGCGCCGTCCGAATCCTGTGATGAGATAATGCCCTGTGAATAGGAGTGTTCCCGCAAAATGACAAATGCATCAAACGGATTGCCGTTCGACGATATTCGCAACCTTGTGAATGCCATCGAGGGGCCGGATGCGGAGGCCATCGCCAAAACCAAGGCCCATGATGCGGGGTTGACCAAGCCGCCGGGGGCGCTTGGCCGGCTGGAGCAGATGGCGGAATGGGTGGCGGGCTGGCAGCATCGCTATCCGCCCCGGATCGAGCGTCCGGTGGTGGCGGTATTCGCGGGCAATCATGGCGTGGTGGCGCAAGGGGTGGCGGCCTATCCGCAGGCCGTGACGGCGCAGATGGTGGCGAACTTCCAGGGCGGCGGCGCCGCCGTGAACCAGATCTGCAAGACCTTTGACCTCGGCCTCAAGGTGTTTGAGCTGGCGCTCGATCATCCCACCCGCGACATTACGCAGGATGCGGCGCTGGACGAGGCCGACTGTGCGGCCACCATGGCCTATGGCATGGAGGCCATCGAAGGCGCGGATTTGCTGTGTATCGGTGAAATGGGAATTGGCAACACCACCATCGCGGCGGCGATTTCACATGCCCTGTTCGGCGGCAAGCCTGAGGACTGGGTGGGGCCGGGAACGGGCGTCGACAGCGCCGGATTGGCGCGCAAGGCCGATGCCGTGCGCCGTGCCGTGGCGCTGCACCGCGCACACCTCGGCAATCCGCTGGAGGTGCTGCGCCGGGTCGGCGGGCGCGAACTCGCCGCCATGACGGGCGCGGTTCTGGCCGCCCGGCTGCGCAATGTGCCGGTGCTGATCGACGGCTATGTGGCGACCGCCGCCTCAGCCATCCTCTTCGCCATGCGCGATGATGCGCTCGATCATTGCATGGCTGCCCATGTCTCGGCCGAGCCCGCGCACCGGGCGCTTCTGGAGAAGCTGAGGCTCAAGCCCATCCTCGATCTCGGCATGCGTCTGGGCGAAGGCTCAGGTGCGGCCATGGCGGCAGGCCTGGTGAAGGCGGCCGTGAACCTTCACAACGACATGGCGACCTTCGAGAGCGCTGGCGTGAGCGGCAAGGAGTTCTTAGGCCGACTGGCGCTCGATGTGTGCGGCTGAAATTTCGGCGGCGGGCTTCGGCGTCGAGAACAGATAGCCCTGGAACTGGCTGCATCCGGCGAGGCGCAGGACCGAAACCTGATGCTCGTCCTCAACGCCTTCGGCGGTGACCCGCATGCCCAGCGCATCCGCCATGGCGATGGTGCCCTGCACGAGGCGGAGTGCGGCGGGCTGGTGCAGGATGTCCGCCACCATCGAGCGGTCGATCTTCAGCTTGTCGAATTTGAACCGGCGCAAATGGCCGATGCTGGAATAGCCGGTGCCGAAATCGTCGAGCGCCAGCGAAACGCCGATATTGTGCAGGCGCTCGATGATGGCGGCGGCGCGGTCGGCGTTGCTGATGATCACGCTTTCCGTGACTTCAAGCTCAAGCCGGTGTGGATCGAGGCCTGTCTCGCGCAGCACCTTCTCGACGGTTTCGGCGAAGGCCGGGTTCATAAACTGGATCGGCGAGACGTTGACCGAAACAAAGATATTGGACCATCTGGCGGCATCGTGGCAGGCTTGGCGCATCACCATGAGGCCCAGTTCGTGGATCATCCCGAACTGTTCCGCCACCGCCACGAAAATCTCGGGGCCAAAATGCCGCCCGTCCGAATTGGGCCAGCGTGCGAGCGCCTCTACACCCACCGTCCGGCGCGTGCGCGCATCGATAATCGTCTGATAGGCGACGTTCAGCGTACCGGTATCCATCGCCTCGCGCAGTTCGCGGGCGATGGCGCGATGTTCTTCGCGTTTCCAGTCGAGCGCCGGATCATAGCTGTGCAGGCGGTTGCGGCCCGCGGACTTGGCCGCGTACATGGCGACATCGGCGCGGCGCAGAACCTCCTCGATGTCGGCATCGTCGTGGGTGGCGTCCACCACTCCGGCACTGATGGTCACCCCGGTGACCTCATGCTCCAGCATCAGCGGTTCGGCCACGAAGGCGATCATTGCCTGCGCCATCTTACGCGCCCGCCCCGCCGCATTGGGGCCCGACACGATCATGGCAAATTCATCGCCGCCCAGCCGCGCCACCATGTCGGCATCCACAGCCAATGCGGCAAAACCCCGGCCTGCCGTTTTTAGGAGCTGGTCGCCAATTTCGTGCCCGTAGGAATCGTTTACTTCCTTGAAGCCGTCGAGATCGGCATAGACGACCGACAGACCGCCGCCCGATTGCCGGGCGTCGGCAAGTTTTTCGGCCAGCACCGTCATCAGGTGGCGGCGGTTGGCGAGCCCCGTCAACTCGTCCCGGAGCGAGGCCGATACCGCTTCGGCGCGGTTTTCATGCGCCTGCCGGAACCCGCGCCAGCAGATATAGATGAGCGCGCCGACCATGGCCAGGAACAGGGTGATCGCCGACCATACGATATTCGCGTATTTGGTGCGGAGCGCCCAGCCGGGGCTGCGTTCATTCCAGGCCAGCGTGCCGAGGGTCTGCCCGGACGGGGAGTGAATATCGAGGGCTGTCTGCGAAAGTTCTGCCGTGGATTGGAGATGCAGGCCATCCAGCACGAATTGTTTGGCCAGCTTTTCGAAGACGCGTGGCGTCAGCGTGCGCACCAGAACGAGCCTGAGCGTGGGGGCATCCGGCATGGCGACGTCGCTGCTGTTCGGCACGATCGTGGCGACTGCAACCACGCTCACGCCCTGGCGGCTGCCGACGAGCCCGGACGCCTTGGCAAATGCCCCGCCGCGCGCGGGCAGCTTGCCCAGGAGCAGCGAGATATCGGGATCCATATAGTTGGTGACGGCGTCGCGGATCCCCGGGCTGAGATTGCGCTCGGACGAAAACACCGTGTTGCCCGCCGGATCAACCACGAAGACGGCGTCATAGAGGGTCTGGTTGTCATCGACGGTCCAGTTATAGGCGAGCCACTCCTGGTCCGCTGTGCCGTAGCTGTGCTCCACGGCATCGTTCCAGCGCGCGTTGTCCTGCACGGTGGACTCGAGCTGCTCCTGCAACGACATCACCGCGGCCGCCGCGGCGCGGCGGGCATAGGCATCGTCGAGATTGTTGGTTTCCTGGAAAATCGAATTGAACAGATAGAGCAGCAGCAAGGCCATGCCCACCGCTGCCGCCAGGGTCGGCAGGAACACTTTCAGTCCGAAATCGGTGACGAAGGGCTTGCTTTCCGGCATGGTCGAGCTTTGTGAATGGAGCATCACACTACGCCGGAAACATTAACGATCACTGGGAGATTGCGAGGGAATTTAACCAGTGATCGCAATGAGTTTGCGCTGGCTTTCTGACGCTATGGAAGGTGCTGCCATGACCTCGCCGCGCGGCCCGTCGAGAACCCGCTTGGCCGGGAACGTCACGGTAACCTCGGTGCCCGTGCCCGCTTCACTGCGGATTTCGATGTCTCCGCCATGCACGTCCATCAGCCCCTTGACGATCGGCAGGCCAAGGCCCGCGCCATCAATGGCTTTGCGCTTGGCATAGCTGCCGCGTGAAAACGCGCCGAGTGCCAGTTCGATTTCCTGCGGCGGGATGCCTGGCCCATTGTCGGACACGCTGATGCTGACTCCGCCCGATGGCGTGCGGCCGGCTGCAACCTTGATCCTGCCGCCCGCCGGCGTGAACTTGATGGCGTTGGAGAGGAGGTTGATCATGATCTGGTTCACGGCGCGCTTGTCCGCCAGCACCTTGGGCAAGGCCGCCGGGACATCCACGCGGACATCGAGCTTCTTCTCCACCGCCCGCATGAGCACGAGGTGATTGGCCTCCTCGACGGCGATGAGAATGTTGACGGGTTCTTCCTGAACTTCGCGCCGCCCCGCCTCGATGCGGGAGAGATCGAGAATATCGTTGATCAGCGCCAGCAGGTAATGGCCGGAATGATGAATGTCGTCGGCGTAGTTGCGGTAAGCGGGCACATGCAGCGGCCCGAACATCTCGCGCTTGAGGATTTCCGAAAACCCCATGATGGCGTTGAGCGGCGTGCGCAACTCGTGGCTCATGGTGGCGAGGAATGCCGATTTTGCGCGGCTCGCCTCTTCGGCCTTGCGGCGTTCGTCCTCCGCGCGCGCCATGGCGCCCTGCAGATTTTCGATCAGCGTATCTTTCTGGGCCTTGTAGATGAGCATGTCGCGCGCCGTTTCCTGCAGGTTGCGCGCCACCATCAGGAAAAACACCTCAAGCGCGATGATCGTTCCGGCAAGCGCCAGATAAATGGGTTCGGGCGCCGTCACGCAGCGCGCCACAATGCCCACCGTCAGCATGCCCGTTCCGGCGATCAGCACCGGCATGAAGTTGTTGACGATCAGGAGGCGCACAGGGATGGCCGCCATCACCAGCGCGATCAGGTAGATCTGCTGCGTGGTGCTTGCGGTGTTCCAGAAGATGAACAGCGGCAGGCACCAGCACATGGCCAGCAGCAGTTCAGATGCCGCCAGCATGCCGATCCAGTCGCTCTGCTCGATGGGTGTCCTCTGCTTCTTGTCGTAGTTCTGGCACAGGAACCACTGGACGCCCTGGCAGATGATTGCCGCGAGGAACCAGCAGATGGAGACGATCGGCTTCGACCACAGCATACTGGTGAACACCAGCAGGAGGCCGAGAATGGGCATGGCCGGCGCGACCTGAAGCTGGTTGCGCACGAACATGCCGACCAGCTGGCGCTGCCACGGAATATCGTCGCCCGCAGGCAGGCCGGATTTGTCTCCGGCAGTTTGGTCTGGCTTGAAGTTCTGCCTGTCCAGCATCATTTGAGCCGCGTTATCCTGGTTCATCCCACCACCCCAGTCCCATCCGGGTTGCACCAAATTTGAAGCAAGCTACGTCTGGTGTTCCTAAAGGGGGATTTTCGGGGTTGCTCAAATTGAAGATAGTTTTGACGGAATGGCCAAGTCCCCGGCGCTTAAGACATTACTCACTAACATCGCGCGGTGCCGCATCTGCGTGGAGAAGCCGCGCGGCAAGCCGCTGCCGCATGAGCCGCGGCCCGTGCTCAGGCCCAGCAAAACCGCGCGTATTCTGATTGCCGGGCAGGCACCGGGCACGCGCGTCCACGCGTCGGGCGCACCCTTCACCGATCCTTCCGGTGACCGCCTGCGCAACTGGCTAAATGTAAGTTCAGAACAATTTTACGATAATAGCAGGATTGCTATCGTGCCGATGGGATTTTGCTTTCCCGGCCTCACCGCCGATGGCGCCGACCTGCCGCCCCGGCCTGAATGCGCCGCCCATTGGCGCGCATCCCTGATGGCCGCCATGCCGCAGATTGACCTGATCATTCTGCTGGGTTCCCACGCGATGCGCTGGCACATGGGGAAGGATTGGGCGGGCAAAGTGGATGACACTGTGCGCAACTGGCGGCAGGGGCTGGCGCGGACGCCGATGCTGTTTCCCCTGCCGCATCCCTCATGGCGCAACAGCGGCTGGCTGAAGCGGAACCCGTGGTTCGAGGCGGAGCTTCTGCCGGTGCTGCGTGCTGAAGTGGCGTTGAGGATGTAGGCCTTGCCGCACCTGGCCCCCCCGGTCTATCTCCGGCCTGAAATTGAGGATCGACACATGGCAGCAGTCAGCAAGGATGATGTCACGCAGGTTCTGAAGCGGATCGCGGCGCCGGACGGGCGCGGCAATCTCGTCTCGGCGGGCCTCGTGTCGGATATCGCCATTGACGGCGGTTCGGTGATGTTTGCCCTGACAACCGATCCGGCACAGCTCAAGGCAATGGAAGGCACGCGCGCCGCCGCCGAGAAGGCGGTGCTGGCCATCCCCGGCGTGTCGCGGGCGATGATCGCGCTCACCGCCGAACGCACGCCCGGCCGTGCCCCGCAGCCGCAGCAGGCGGCGCCGCGCGGGCAGGGCGTGCCGGGCATCAAGCATATTGTGGCGGTGGCCTCGGGCAAGGGCGGCGTCGGCAAGTCGACCACCGCCGTCAACCTGGCGCTGGCGCTGCATAGCCTGGGTCTCCGGGTGGCGGTGCTGGATGCCGATGTCTATGGCCCCTCGATGCCGAAGCTGTTCGGGCTGGACGGCAAGCCCGAGGCGGCCGACGCCGAAGGCAAGAAGATGAAGCCGATGAAACGCTTCGGCGTGGAGGTGATTTCCATTGGCTTCCTGGTGCCGGAAGATACGCCGATGATCTGGCGCGGTCCCATGGTCATGTCAGCACTCACCCAGCTTCTGCGCGAGGTGGAATGGAGCGAGACCGACGTGATGATCGTCGACATGCCGCCCGGCACCGGCGATGCGCAACTGACCCTCGCCCAGCAGACGCCGCTGGCCGGCGCGGTGATCGTCTCGACGCCGCAGGACCTGGCGCTGATCGATGCGCGCAAGGGCCTCAACATGTTCCGCAAGGTGAATGTGCCGGTTCTCGGCATCGTCGAGAACATGAGCTATTTCATCTGCACAAAATGCGGCGAGCGCCATGAGATCTTCGGCCACGGCGGGGCGCGCGAGGAGGCGGAACGGCTTGGCGTTCCCTTCCTGGGCGAAGTGCCGCTCGACAAGGATGTACGCGAACGCTCAGACCGGGGCGAACCGGTGGCCGCCACGGTGCCGGAAGGGCTGCACGCCGGGATTTACCGGGATATCGCGAAAAAGGTGTGGGCCGCTATCGAAGGTGGTAATCTGGGCCGGGCGGCCCCACGGATTGTGGTCGAAAACTGAGGAGAACCGCCAGCCTTGCGGAAAAATTAACCATCATTACGCTTGTTAATGCAAAATGGCTGTGGGCGAATCGCCTGTGACCGATGGGGAGGGTCGCCATGTCGAAACTGATGATGATCGCGGGGGTGCTGTTGACGGCCGCCGCGGTGGCGCTTGGCCTGATGATTTTCTTCTCCAAAACCTCCGGGGAGATGGCGGGCTTCGGCATCACGCCGGAAGTGGCGATGACGGCGCTGGTGGGCGGCATCCTGTCGTTCGGGCTTGGCGGCGTGATCGCGGCAATTGAAGGCGGCGTACCGGCCAGGCCAGCCCGCACGGCGGAACCGCGGCCCGCCACAGCTTCGATCCCGGAATTCGGCCGCCGTGCGGCGGAGACCGCCGCCGTGGCGACGGCAGCCGCCGCAACGGCCCCCGACGTCTCTCCCGAAGTCACCGAAACCATCCGCGCACTGGAGCAGGCCAAGAGCAATATCCGCCAGGCGTTTGGTGATGAACCCGCCGCCGCCGAAACCGTCGCGGTGGCCGAGGCCGTGGAAGAGGTTGATCCTGCGGAACATGCCGAAGCCAATGAGCCTCTCGTTGCCGCCGAAGAGGCAGCGCCCGAAGACGAGGAAGAGGCCGAGGAGAGCAGCGGCGAACAGCTTTACGTGGTCGAGGAACGCACCATCCACAATCGTCCGGCCCGCATTCTCTCGGACGGCACGGTGGAAGCGGAAACCGACGAAGGCTGGATGCGCTTCGAGAACCTTGAACACCTCAACGAATATGTCGAGGCCATGTCTCCGTCATAAGCCGTGAGGCCTCACGCCTTCTTGGGCGGATAGGCGCGCTGCATCAGATCGTATGGGTGCTTCCAGCCGGGCAGCGCCCTGATGCGGTCCAGCCAGTTCAGCACATTCGTGTAGGGATCAAGCGGGACGGTCAGCTCCTCGCCATAGAAGAGATAGCCGCACATCGAGAGATCGGCCACGGTGGCGCGCTTGCCCAGCATGAAATGGTTTTGCATGAGATGCCCGTCCACGATCTTGAGCGCGTTCACGCAGCGCCCGCGCAGGAATTCGGTGACCGGCGTTTCGCCGGTTTTCGCGAACTGGATGAGATAGCGCAGCGTCGCCAGATTGGCGGTGAGCTTGTGATTGTCGAACAGCACCCAGCGCCAGATCTCGCGGCCTTCATCCTCGCTCTTGGGTCCGAACTTGCGGGTGAGGCTTGAGAGATAATCGAGGATGACGCCAGACTGGGTGAGCGTCTTGCCGTCATGGACGAGCACCGGCGCCTCGCCCATCTCGTTCACGGTCTTGCGGTAGGGTTCGGCCCGCGTTTCGCCATTGAAGAAATCGACGAATACCTGCTCCCAGTCGAGGCGGCACAGCTCCAGCATCAGCGCCGCCTTGTAGGCGTTGCCTGATTCCGCGAAGCAATAGAGCTTGAAATCCGCCATGGCCTTCATATCCCTTGCGTTACTGTGATTGTAATTGAGTGCTGGCGCAACATGGCAATTGCGAGGCGCGATCTGCGCCTAGCGCACGTCAAGCACCGAGGTGCGCGCCTTGCGCACCACGTTCGTCGCCAGCGATCCGCGCAGCAGGCGCTGGAACCGCGAGCGGCCCTCATCGCTCACCACAATGACGCGGTAGAGCGAGCCAGACTCGACGATTTCCTCATCCGGCCTGCCGACTGCCACTTTCGTTTCGGCGACCGGAATCTTCATCGCCTTGAGCAAAGCCTTGCCATTGGCCACCGCTTCTTCCGCCGCCGCGCGGCCCTCTTGCGTGGTCGCCACCGAAAAGAGCGTGATGGGTTCGCCCGTCATATGCGCCAGAACCGCCGCCCGCCGCACCGCCTGCATGGAGCGCGAGGTGCCATCGGTGCAGATGAAATAGCCGCGCTTCTCGAGGCTCTGCCGCGCCACCAGCACCGAGCAGGGCGCCAGCGTGGTGATCATCTGCACGATCCCGGCATCGAAGAAGGCGCGCACTTCGCCCCGCCAGCGCGAAGGTTCGCCGAGGATCATCAGATTGTAGGGGCCGAGTTCATATTGATCGAGAATGCCATTCGCCACGTCAGGCGCGGTCTTGAGCTTGAGGACGACGCTCCGCCCTTCAGGTTCCTTGTACTCGACCTTGGTGTCACCTGCCGGATCGTTCCAGGCATCCTGATATTCGGTGGTGCGCGGCCAGTCTGTGGTGTCGATCCCTTCGTCCTGAAGGATGGCGAGCGCCGTCTTGAGATGGCGCACGCCCGGAAGCTCGAAGCCCGCCTCCATCATGTTCTGCCGGGCCAGCCGCACCTGCAGGCCGCCGGAATGAAGGCCCGTATCGATGGGCCGCACATAGAGGATGATGATATCGCAATCCGGGGTGACCGCCATGCGGGCGGCGGCGCGGACGGAGACGAAGGATTCCTCGCTCCCGTCGATGCAGGCGAGGATGCGGAAACGGCTGCGCCGCTGGGCGCGGAGATGCTGCAGCGTTTTCTGCACCGCCGCCTCCTGCCGGTCGGAGAGCGTGGAGCGGCGGAAGAAGCTGGCGATCCTTTTACCCATGGCCAAGCAGCGGCCAGTAGAAGGTGGCGATCAGCAGCAGCACGGCGAGCGACAGCAGCATCATGCGGATGCCGATCTTGAAAAAGTCCGAGCCCTTGAGATAGCCCGACGCATAGATGATGGTGAAGGCGGGCTGCGCGGCGGGCGTGAGATAACCGAAGGCCGAGGAGATCGCCATGATGAAGCCGGCGCTCAGCGGGTCTTCGTGTGCTGCCACCGCCGTCTTGAGAACGATGGGCGCCAGCACCGCCACCGCGGCGCCCGCCGTCATGGTGTTGGAGACGCCGATGGTGAGGAGCGAGATTACCGCATTGAAGCCGAAATCGCTGCCGGCTCCCATGGCTTGCATGCCGCCGATGACGCTGCTGGCCACCCATTGCGCGGCCCCCGTCGATTTCATTTCCACGCCCAGCGAGATTGCCGCCGCATAGAGCAGCACGACGCCCCAGTTGACGCCGGAATTGATGTCTTCCCAGCGCACCAGGCCAAACACGAGAAACGCCGCCGCGCCCGAGATCGCCACCACGCCGAGGCCGACGCTGGACGAGAAGGCAACCCAGCCCAGGATGGTGCAGAGGAAGATGATGATTGTCATCAGCTCCGAGCCGCGCATCGGCCCCTGCATCGACACCTGCGTGCGCAGCCTGCTGATGGCGCGCGACATATCCGTCATCTCCGGCTTGAAGGTGAAAATCAGCAGCGCCGCCACGATGGGCAGCCGGATCAGGAACATCGGGAAGGCGTAGATGATCCAGCTCACATAATCCATGAGATAGCGCCGGGTGGCGGGATCGACGGGATCGTAGAAGAAATCCTTCCAGTAGCTGATGATGATGGCGTTGCGGGCGCCGCCGGAGGGCGTTGCGACACCGGCGATCGAGCAGCCATAGGAAATCGAGAACAGGATCACCGCCGCGAGATTGTGAACCTTCTTCGGGTCGTTCGAGGTGAGGGTGATGAGCGTGACGCCCACCGGCAGCATCATCGCCGCCACCGTATGTTCGCCGATGAAGGCGGCCAGCGTGCCGCACACCGCCGTGATGCCGAAGCTAATCCAGTAGACGTTGGTGCCGGTGAAGCGGACGATCCACCAGGCAATGCGCTTGTCCAGCCGCTGCTTGACGATGGCCACCGCCAGCATCAGCGAGCCCATGATGAAGAGAACGGAATCGGTCATCAGGCTTTGCGCCACGGCGGTGGGATCGGCTTTCAGCAGCAGAACCTCGCCGATAATGATGAGCAGCGGAACGGTGGGCAGCGGCACGGCTTCCGAGACGAACAGCATCGTCGCCATGATCGACATGGAGAGTACGATCTGCCCCTGATGCGTGAGGCCCGAAGGCGTGGGCAGCGCCATCAGCGTGAAGCCCACGATCATGGTGATGATGAACCAGCGCTTCCGCCACAGGAAGGCGAAGTCGATGTTCGACATCACCAGCCGGTAACGCTGGTAGCCGCGCCGCCGGAACCGCTCGATGCGGGTTTGCGGCTGGTGCGCCTGCAGGCTGTCGCGCGCCAGCGAGAAGGAGGCAGGCGCTGCCGTCATGGCGTAACCCTTGCGGCGCACGCCGTCAGCATGGGAAACTGCGCCCGATTCCATGAAGGGCAGGAGTGATCGTGGCCGACGTTGAACCCGTGCTGGCAGCGGCGGAAAAAGGCTTTGAGGCAAGCCTTGAGCGCATGTTCACGCTCATCCGCTTTCCGACCGTCGCCACCGATCCCAAATATCATGGCGAGTGCCGCAAGGCGGCGGACTGGCTGGTGGGCCTGCTGGGCGAACTGGGCTTGCAGGCGGAAACCCGCGAGACCACGGGCCAGCCCGTTGTCGTCGGAAAATCTCCTGCCGGGCAAAGCCAGCCCCATGCGCCGCATATCCTGTTTTATGGTCATTATGACGTGCAGCCAGCAGACCCGCTTGACCTGTGGGAAACGCCGCCGTTTGAACCACAGATCAGGACGGGGAAGGACGGCAGGCAGCGCATCTTTGCCCGTGGTGCCTCCGACGACAAGGGCCAACTCCTGACGTTTCTCGAAGCCAGCCGGGCATGGCTTGCGGTCCATGGCCAACTGCCGTTCCGCCTCACCGTTTTGCTGGAGGGTGACGAGGAGGGCGATTCCACCCATCTCGACCTTTTCCTGAAGGACAATGCGGCGGAGTTTGCCTGCGACTCCGTGTTTATCTGCGACTCCGGCATGTGGGATCCCAAGACGCCCGCCATCGACACCATGATGCGCGGCTGCATCTGCGATGAGGTGACGATCACCGGGCCGAGGATCGATCTTCATTCCGGCTATTACGGCGGCGCCGCCGTGAACCCCATCAAGGTGCTGGCCAGGATTCTCGGCGGCCTCCACGACAGGAACGGCCGCGTCACCATCAGGGGCTTTTATGATGGCGTGAAGCCGCCAACGCCCGCGCAGCGCAAGCAATGGGCGAAGCTCAAATTCTCGCCGAAGAAATTTTTGAGCGACGTGGGCCTCAAAATCCCGGCGGGCGAAAAAGGCTTTTCACCGCTGGAACAGATGTGGGCGAGGCCCACGGCCGAGGTGAACGGCATCTATGGCGGATATCGCGGGGCCGGCTCCAAGACGGTGCTGCCATCGGAAGCCACCGGCAAGATCAGCTTCCGTCTCGTTGCGGGACAGGACCCGAAGAAAATCCGCAAAGCCTTCCGCGCCCATGTGAAAGCGCTGCTGCCGAAAGACTGCAAGGCGCGCTTTCAGGATTTCGGCGGCGACAGCTCCGGCATCACCGTTGCCAATGACACGCCCTATATCGCCGCCGCCCATGTGGCGCTGAACGCGGAATGGGGGAGGCCCGCCGTCGAGGTGGGTTCCGGCGGATCGCTTCCGGTCGTGGAATCCTTCCGCAAGCGGCTTGGCGTGGACAGTCTGCTGGTGGGCTTTGCGCTTGAGGATGACCGCGTGCACAGCCCCAATGAAAAATATGATGTCGAGTCCTATCGCAAGGGCATCCGCACCTGGGCGCGCATTATCGCTGAACTTTCCGGAAAGGTTTGACCATGGCCGATGTGAAATCCGTTCTCGATGTCGCGGCGCTCGATTTCGACCAGGGGCTGGCGCGGCTGTTCGATCTCGTGCGCATCCCTTCGATCTCCACCGACCCCGCCCATGCAGGCGATTGCCAGGAGGCGGCGGAATTGGTCGTGGAAGATCTGAAGGCGATGGGCTTTGAGGCCAGCGTGAGGCCGACGCCCGGACGGCCCATGGTGGTGGCGCATTACACGCCGAAGGACGCCAGCGCCAAGACGCCGCATCTGCTCTTCTACGGCCACTATGACGTGCAGCCCGCCGACCCGCTGGACCAGTGGAAGACGCCGCCCTTCGAGCCGACGGTGAAGGAAGATGCCAGGGGCGTGATGCGCATGTATGGCCGCGGCACCGCCGACGACAAGGGACAGTTCATGACCTTCGTGGAGGCGGCGCGCGCCTGGATCGCCGCCACCGGATCGCTGCCGATCAGGGCCACCTTCCTGATCGAGGGCGAGGAGGAGTCCGGCTCGCCCTCGCTGATCCCGTTCCTGAAAGCCAACAGCGAAGAATTGTCCTGCGATGCTGCCTTCGTGTGCGACACCAATATGTGGGATGCCAAAACGCCGGCCATCACGACGAGGCTGCGCGGCCTCGTGCATGAGGAAATCACCATCACCGGCCCGCGCATTGACCTTCACTCGGGCATGTATGGCGGCCCGGCCATGAATCCCATCCGTGTGCTGACGAAACTGATCGCGGCGCTGCACGACAAATCAGGCAGGGTGACGATCCCCGGCTTCTATGATGGCGTGGCCGATCTGCCCAAGCCCACCCGGAAGCAATGGCAGTCTCTCAAGTTCTCGGACAAGAAGTTCCTGGGCGATGTCGGCCTCAAGGCGGCGGCGGGCGAGAAGGGCAAAAGCGTTCTGGAACAGATCTGGGCCAGGCCCACGGCGGAGGTGAACGGCATCTGGGGCGGCTATACGGGGGCCGGCACCAAGACGGTTCTTCCTTCAACCGCCCATGCCAAGCTGACCTTCCGCCTCGTCGGCAAGCAGAACCCGAAGAAAGTGCTGAAGGCGTTTCAGGCCTTCGCCAAAGCGCATGTGCCCGCCGACTGCAAGATCACCTTTTCGGGGCGCGGCGGCGGCAGCCCGGCCACCGAAATCCGCGAGGACAATCCGCTGATCACCAAGGCGGCCAAGGCGCTGAAGGATGAATTCCGCCGCGACACGGTGCTGATGGGCTCGGGCGGCTCCATTCCCATCTGCCGCTCCTTCAAGGACATTCTCGGCATGGATTCGATCCTCGTCGGCTTCGGCCTCAACGATGATGCGATCCACAGCCCCAACGAGAAATATGATCTCGAAAGTTTCCGGCGCGGCATCCGGAGCTGGATCAGGATCATGGGTGCCCTGGCGGAGTGAGCGATGGCGCGCGATCTTGTGGCGCGGGTTGAGGCCTATCACGCGCAGCTCAACGCCTATGACCCGGTGCAGGTGTCGAAGTTCTTTTCCGCTGACGCTGAATATCATTCGCCGGGCGTCGGCGTGCTGGTGGGCCGCCGCGCCATCATCGCCGCCATGTCCGGCTATTTCGCGGAATATCCCGACCAGGTGGCGGTTGACGATGTGATGGAGCAGGTGGCGCCGGACAGGGTGCGCTCGGAATGGCGTCTCGCCGCCACCTCGAAAACCACCGGCCAGCAGACGCTGCGCTCTGGCGTCGAGACGGTGACCTTCGATGAGGATGGCCTGATCCGCAGGGTTCAGGTGGAGGACCGGTGATTTTTCAACTCGCCATCGGCTCGCTGGTCATCGCCATCAGCGTGGCGATTCAGGCGGAGATGTTCAACCTGCTGTCAACGCGCTTCGATATGCTGCTGCGCTTTGAACGCCGCTATCTGCACCGCTTCGCCAACACCGGCGCGATCATCCTCGCGGTGCTGTTCATCCTGCTCGTGCATTCGATCAATGTCTGGCTGTGGGCGGTGGTGTTCCTGCTCACCGGCGCGTTCAAAACGCTGGAGCCCTCGCTTTATTTCGCGCTCGTCTCCTATACGACCGTCGGCTTTGGCGACATCACCCTGCCGCCGGACTGGCGGCTGCTCTCGGGCATGACGGCGGCGAACGGCTTTCTCCTCTTCGGCTGGTCGACAGCCTATATGGTGGAGCTCGTCCGCCGCACCGCCTGAGCCTAGCCGATGCGGAAGTCCTCGACGTGCCCTGGCGGCGTCAGGCCGGGCAGCAGGCGCGGATCGTCCGTAGGCGGAAGAACCTCCATGCGGACAGGGATGATCCCCGCCCAGACGGGGTGGCTATAGTCTTCCTCGTCATCGCCGGGCGGGCCGTTCCGCACCTTGGCCGAACATTCATCGAGCGACAGGCCGAGCACGGTGGTGGCCTTCATTTCCTTGGGCGTCGCGGCGCGCAGGATGTCCCAGCGGCCCGGCCAGAGCTGGTCGGTGAAATTCTTGAGGCGCATTTCCTTCTCCGCCGCATCCGTCACCTTGAAGGCGCGGCCAAAGACCATCACCGAGCGGTAGTTGCAGGAATGGTTGAAGGCAGAGCGGGCCATCACGAAGCCGTCGATGATCGACACCGAGACGCAGACCTCCGCCTCCTCGCAATGTTCCAGCATGCGGCTGGCCGAGGAGCCATGCCAATAGATGTGGTGCCCCTCGCGCCATTGAAGCGTGGGCGTCACCACCGGCTTGCCGTTGAACACATAACCGACATTGCAGATCGGCATGGCGTCGAGGATGCCGTGCACGGTTTCCTCGTCATATTTGGCGCGTTTGTGCATGCGCTTCACGCGCGTCAGTTCGCTGGGGGCTTCACTCATGGCTGTCCTCGCATTTGCGCGTGCTGAATGGCTGCGATATGGTCTGATGGAAAGGACCAAAAATTGCTCCAATGAACAGACCACTTCTCGGCACCAGCGCCAGCGAGATCGGCATCGACCGCGCCGACCGCGAGCCGATTCAGCAACAGATCGCCCGCCAGATCAGGGCGCTGGTGCTCTCCGGGCGTCTGAAGCCTCAGGCCAAGCTGCCTTCCACCCGCGCCCTGTCGGAAGAGCTGGACGTGGCGCGCGCCACGGTGGTCGAGGCTTATGAGCAATTGCTGAGCGAGGGCTATATCGAAACCCGCACCGGCTCCGGCACCCGCGTTGCGCCCGTTCTGCCTGAGGCGCTGCTGACCGCGCCCGTGAAGGCTGCACCTTTCAAGGCCCACCGTGCCGACCAGCGCCGCCAGCCCGCCAAGCCCTTTCGCTCCGGCCTCGTGGACTGGGAGAATTTTCCCCATGACGAGTGGGGGCGGCTGGTGGGGCGCGTGTGGCGCAATCCATCGATCGCACTTCTCGAACACAATGATGCCTTCGGCTGGCTGCCGCTGCGCGAGGCGATTGCCCGCCACCTCTTTGAATGGCGCGGCATCTCCTGTGACGCGGCTGATGTGATCGTGACGGCGGGGGCGATGGATGCCTTCGACCTGATCAGCCGCGCCGTTCTCTCGCCGGGTGACAGGGTGTGGATGGAGGAGCCGGGCTACCCAACCGCGCGCCGCGTGTTTTCGCTGGGAGGCGTTGCCACCATCCCGGTGCCCGTCGATGGCGATGGCCTTTCGGTGGCGAAGGGCCGCGACAAGGCGCCGGATGCCCGCGCCGCCTTCGTGACGCCCGCGCGGCAATATCCAACCGGCGTGACCATGCCCTTGGCGAGACGGTTGGAGCTTCTCGACTGGGCGGCGGAGGCGGATGCCATCGTCATCGAGGATGATTACGACAGCGAGTACCGCTATGTCGGCCGCCCGCTTCCCGCGCTAATGAGTTTGGGAGGCACGGCAAGGGTGATTTATTCCGGCACCTTCTCGAAGGTGTTTTCGCCGCTGTTGCGGTTGGGCTTTCTCGTCGTGCCGCATGGGCTGACATCGCGTTTCCGCGAGGAGCGCCTGTCGCATGGTTCACCGCCTTCGCTGATGGCGCAGCCGGCACTGGCGGAATTCATTGCCAGCGGGGCTTTCGCCATTCACATCCGCCGCATGCGCCGCATCTATGCCAACCGCCGCGCCGCGTTGCTGAACGCGCTGAAACCCGGCGATGGAACCCTCTACACGCTCGATGCTTCGCCCGCCGGGCTCACTTTGTTGCTGAGGCTTCCGGCCAGCGCGGATGACGTAGCGCTGACGCATACGCTTGCCGAAGCTGGCGTCGAGGTGCATCCGCTCTCGGCTGACTATGCGGGGCGGAGGAAGGAGCAGGGCCTGGTGCTGAGTTTCGCCGGCTTTGCGGAAAAAGACCTCGAGGCCTCGGCCCGCAACCTGATGGGAGTGCTTTCGCGATGACCGACGCAAAATCAACCGCCTTCGACTGGGTGACGCACAATCATCCGCACTGGTCGGCATGGAATGCCCATATTTGGGATCTCGCCGAAACGGCATGGCGCGAATACCGCTCGTCGCAGTGGTATGTGGAGAAGCTGCGCGCCGAAGGCTTTACGGTGGAGCAGGGCTCGGGCGGCATGCCCACGGCCTTCTCCGCCACATGGAGCAATGGCCCCGGCCCCACCATCATGGCCTATGCCGAATATGACGCGGTGCCCGGCAATTGCCAGATCGCCGATACGTACCGTGCGCCGCGCAAGGGCCTGTCGCGTTTCGCGGGCGGCCACACCGATCCCCATTCAGCCCTTGGCATGGGATCGCTGGTGGGAACACTGGCGGCCAAGGCGGCGATGCAGCAGCACGGCATCACCGGCACGCTGCGTTTCATGGGCGAGCCTGCGGAAAAAGTGCGCGGATCAAAGCCTATCCATGCCGCCAGGGGTTATTACAACGGCCTCGACGCCATCATCTCCTTCCATCCCTTCTACATGATGCCCTATTGCAACACGGCGCGCTGGGACACCCATTGCGGGCCGTACTATGCGGCAATCTATGAGTTCCTCTGCGAAACGCCCGAGACCTGGCTGGCCGATGCACAAGGCGGCCCCATTCCCGCCGCCCACACCTCGGCGCGCGCACCCGGCGCCAATGATGCGGTCGTCGCCATGTATACGCTGTCGAAAATGATGCGCGACCACATGCTGCCGCACACCGGCACCTGGACGCTGAACGAAACCATCCTCGCCTCGGGGCAGGCCACCGCCGACAATCTGGCCGCGCAAATGGCGATGATCATGTTCGCCGCCCGCTGCCCCGATGTGGCGATGCTGAAGAACATCTATGACGTACTCGACCGCAACGCCGCGGCCGCGGCCCTTGCATCCCATTGCACGGTGAAGCGCCATTGGGTCTCGAAATCAAAGCCCGGCCTTGCCAATCATGCCATGGCGGAGATCACCTATCGCAATCTCTGGAAGGCGGGAGCGCCCAGCTATGGCGCCGAGGCTGTGCAGGCGGCCCGCGCCATCCAAAAGGAGCTGGGCCTTACGCCGATGGACAATCCGTATGCGGATGAACTGTCGGAACTGATCGAACCGCAAGAGGCCGAACGCCGCATCCGCCAGACGATTCCCGCCTGGCAGACGCATTACACTTCTGATGACTATACCGACATGACATGGTTCGCGCCCACGGTGCGCTTCTATATCGCCCGTCCCGTGCTGAAGGCCCCGCCGGGCTTTGCCTATCCCGACTGGGTGATGAATGCGCTGGGCGGCATTCCGGCGAGCATCGATCCCACCATCATGACGGCGGGGAAGACGATCGCCGGAACCATCCTTGATCTGATGACCGACAGGAACGCACTTGCCCGCGCGCAGGAAGAGTTCCGGGCGCGCAAGACCGCCAGCGCCGATCCCGCGCCCTGGTGTGACTATGAACCGCCCATCGATTTTCCGTGGCCCGAATATGTGGAAACGCCCCGCGGCCGCGCCTGGTGGATTCCCGCCACGGCGGATGACCGGGCGCTGGAGAGGTAGAGGCACCATTCCATCGTCATCATCTGTCATCCCGGCGAATGCCGGGAACCAGACTTTCAAGCATTGAAAGGGCGGCAAGCCTGGGCCCCGGCTTTCGCCGGGGTGACATGTCAACATAAACGGGTCACGACTCCACCGGCCGCAGTTCCCGCAGCAGCTTCTCGCGGATTGCCCGCACATAGTCGTCGAAATCGCGCGCCGGTTCGATGAAGGCGGTGGGGCCGGTGATGACGTGGGCGGCGTAATAATCGGCGAGCGTTGGATCATCGGCCATGATCGGCAGGCCGTTCACGGTGATGCCGTCCGCCTTGGCGCGCGCCCGCGCGGCGTCGAGATCAAGCCCGCCATTGTCGGCGCCATCGCCCGACACGTCGATGATCTTGCGGAATCCGTCATAGCCGTTTTTGTCCATCAGCATGCGGCTGTCGTCGAGTGCGGAGGCAATCGAGGTGGTGCTGGCCCTGATCCACCGGTTGATGAGGCGCACGCGATAGCCGAAAGCCTTGGCATCCCGGGCGCTGGCGATCGGGATGAAGGGCAGCACCACGCGGCTGTCACCGGGGCCACCCCATTGCACCACCGCAACGGCAGCGCCCAGGGGCTTCAGCGCCTCCACTTCCTTCAGAACCTCCGGATCGGCAAAGGCGGCGGCGAGGCCTTCGATTTGCAGGCGGAATTCGCGGTTGTCGACGCTGGCCGAAGCATCGAGCGCCAGCACCAGTTCCACGAAGACCGGCGTATCCTCGGCGCGGGCCGCCGCGCCGATGCACAGACAAAGCGCCAGCAGCCCGCGCGACGCCATGACGCGGGCGCCTCGCCCGATCCCTGCCCATATCGGATGAAAAGGTTTCTCCATGCGCAAGTTGATTCTGGAACTCATCACCGCCACGGCCCTGACACTGGCCGCTATCCTGACCACGGTTGCCGACGCCAGGGCCAATGACGTCATCGTGAGCGAGGCCTTTGCCCGCGCCTCCGCCACTCCCACGGCGGAGACGGGGGTGATCTATGTGACGATTGCCAACACGGGGAGTGTTGCGGACCAACTCACGGGCGTGGCGACCGATGCCGCGCAGATGGCGCATCTGCACAATTCCGAGATGAAGGATGGCGTAGCCTCGATGACGCCGGTGGCAAGCCTTGCCATAGCCCCCGGGGAAACGGTGGTGATGAAGCCGGGCGGCCTGCACATCATGCTGATGGGGCTGAAGGCACCATTGAAGAAGGGCGGCCACATTGGCCTCGACCTCACCTTCGCGAAGGCCGGCACCATCCATGCCGATGTGCCGGTGGGCGGTGTTGGCGCGATGACTCCCTGATCAGGCCTCGGGCACTTTGTCCACATCCCGCAGCGGTTTGAGCGCCGCATCTTCCGAGCGTATCCGCCAGTAAAGCATCGCGGCATTCAGCGCCGCGAACAGAACCGCATACCACAAAAGACCGAATGCCATCGGCAGGATGAAGATTTCTCCCGCCACCACAATGTAGTTGGGATGGCGGAAGTATTTATATGGGCCCTCATCGACAAGCTCTTCCCCCGGCACCACGATGATGCGCGTGGTCCACCGGCTGCCCAGCGCCGCGATGATCCAGCCACGCGCCGCCTCGAGAACGAGATAGGCAAAAATCCATGGCCATTCGACGGTGCCGTTCCACGCGAAATACCACAATCCCGCCAGCCAGATCGCGTGCAGCAGCACCATCAGCGGGTAATGGTTCGAGCCCACCTCGAAGCCGCCCTTGGCGATCAGGCGGCGCGTATTGCGGTGGGCGATATAGAGTTCCAGCAGCCGTTGCAGCGTGACGAGGCCGAGAATGGTGAAAATGGTCCAGTTCATGGCGCTATTGTAGCACGGTCAGGAAGCTGGCGGTAAAGCCCGGCCCAAGCGCCGCAACGAAGCGCCGCCCGCTCTGGCCTTCCGCCAATCCGCGTTCCAGCACAAACAGCACGGTCGGTGCGGACATATTGCCGAATCCGGACAGAACCTCCCGTTCGTGAACAAGCGAACCGGGCGAACGCGCGAAAGCCGTCTCCAGCGCCGTGATCACCTTGGCGCCGCCGGGATGAAAGGAATAGCTGCAGATGTCCGGGAGGGCGAGGCGATGACGGGTGAGAAATCCGTCCGCCGCGGGCCTCAAGTCTGACAGCACCAGATCGGGAATCGAGCGTGAGAAGATGGCGCCGAAGCCTTGCGGATCCATCCGCCAGCCCATGATATCCGTGGTGCCGGGCCACGTATGTTCGCCTGCGTGTTCAATCGCTGCCAGGCCTTCGCCAGTGGTGGAGAGAACGGCGGCAGCCGCGCCATCGCCGAACAGCGCCGTGGCGATGACGTTGGATTTGGTCATCTCATCAGGCCGGAAGGCGAGGGTACAGAGCTCGATCACCACAAGAAGAACCTTCGATCCGGGGTCCGCTGCCGCCAGCCTTGCCGCAAGCGACAGCCCCGAAACGCCGCCCGCGCAGCCTAGCCCGAACATCGGCACGCGCCGCACAGTGTCCCTGAAACCCATTTCGCTCAGGACGCGCGCTTCGATCGTGGGAGTCGCGACGCCGGTGGATGAAACCGTCACGATAGTGCCGATGCCGCTTGCCGCAATGTGCGCCTGCGCAAGTGCCTTGCCCGCAGCGTCGCGAAACAGGGCGGACGCGCCCTCGATGAATGCCTCGTTACGTTCTGGCCAGCCCTTGCCGGACCGGAACCAGCCATAGGGCCGCACGGAATGGCGTGTGCGGATTCCGGTATTGGCGAACACCGGCCTCAACCGCTCAAAATCCTGATGATGACCGGCGAAAATGGCGGCCGCTTCGTGAATCACATCTTCTGTCTGCAACACGTGACTTGGCGTTGCGGTGGCAAGGCTCAGCAATTGCGCGGGCATGCATGTCTCCTCTGCGGTCCTACGCTTGCCGAAGCACCATCATGCCATGCATAAGAATGACAAATCCGTGAGATTGATCTTGGAAATCAAGGAAATCATTCTTCTTTTTGCGGGCGGCCTGCTGGCCGGCGTGATCAACGTGATGGCCGGCGGCGCCGGCTTCATGACCTTTCCGCTGCTGCTCGCCGCCGGCATGACCGAGATCGAGGCCAATGCCTCGAACTTCGTGGCCGTGGTGCCCGCCAATATCGTCGGCACCTGGGTCTATCGCGGCGAATTGCAGAGTGTCCGGAAATATCTGGGGCTCCGGCTGGTGCTGGCCGTGGTGGGCGGCATCCTGGGGTCGATCATCCTGATCGAAACGGGGCAGGCGGCGTTCCAGAAGGCCATTCCCTGGCTCCTCGCCTTCGCCACGCTCTCCTTCGCGCTGGGGCCATGGATCAAGCAGAAGCTGGAGCGCGACTTCGCCTTCGACGGCAGCCGCTGGATGTGGCTGTCGTTCATTCTCGAATTTCTGGTGTTCGTCTATGGCGGCTATTTCGGCCTTGGCATGGGGATCGTGATGTTCGCCATCTATTCGATCTTCTCCCACATGACGATCCATCAAGCGAACGCCATCCGCAACATCACCATCACGCTGATGACGCTGGTGAGCATCGTGATTTTCGCGCGCGCCGGGGTGATCCGCTGGCTGCCGTCGCTGATCATGATGTCGGGCGCCATCGTCGGCGGCTATTTCACCGTGAACATCGCCAAGCGCGTGCCGCCGCATGTGGTGCGCTATTGCATCCTCGTCTGGGCGGTGTGCCTCACCGCGCTGGCCTTCTGGCGCTATCTCTGACGCGCCGCCTCGCGCCGTGCAGAATAAAGCCCCGCCGCCACGATCAGCGCCATGCCAAGGAGCGCCCAGCCATCGGGATATTCGCCGAACACCAGGATGCCGGAGATGATCGCGAACACCAGCACGGAATAGCGGAAGGGGGCCGAGGCCGTGATGTCGCCGGTGCGCAGCGTCAGCACGATCATGGTGTATCCGCCCGCCAGGAAAAACGCCGCCGCCGCGATGACCAGAAGCTGCCATCCTTCTGGCCACGCATAGCCTTCGAACAGCGACAGCACTGCGCCGCCCAGCATCACGAACACCGCGTTCACCAGCGCCACGATGGAACTGGGAATGCGGGTGGGGATCTTGCGGGTCATCAGATCGCGCCCCGCCACGCAGGCGACGATGAGGAGGGCGATCAGGTCATAGCGGGTGAAGCTCGACGGCAGCGGCTTGACGATCATCAGTACACCGATGAATCCGGCCGCGATGGCGGCGCTGCGGTGAAAGCCGACCCGCTCGCCCATCAACAGCGCCGACAGCAGGACGACGGCCAGCGGCACCGCCTGCATGATGGCGGTGAGGTTGGCGATGCCCATGTGGATGAGCACGATGATGAACAGCAGCGTCGCCGCCACGTCGAATGCGGCACGAATGAGAACCGGCCTGCTCGCCACCTGCGGCAGGGCGGCCAGCACCTTCTGCCGCGCCGCCATCAGCAGGATCAGGCTCGAGGCCACGATGCCGCGCAGCACCACCAGTTCTCCCACTGGCAGGGTAGCGCCAACATATTTGACCAGCGTGTCGTTGCAGACGAAAAACGCCATCGCCACCACCATGTAGAATCCTGCGCGCGCATTGGCCTGGGCAGGCAGGAAGCGGTCGGGCATGAAGAGGTTCAGCCGCCGGTCACGCTCATGTGGCGGGAGACGGCGGGCCGGTTGTGGCGGCGGTCGATGATGAAGTCATGGCCCTTGGGCTTGCGACCGATGGCCTCGTCGATCGCCGCGTTCAGAAGATCATTGCCTTCAGATGCACGGAGCGGCGTGCGGAGGTCGGCAGCGTCTTCCTGGCCCAGGCACATATAGAGCGTGCCGGTGCAGGTCATGCGCACACGGTTGCAGCTTTCGCAGAAATTATGGGTGAGCGGGGTGATGAAGCCCAGCCGGCCGCCGGTTTCCTTCACCCTCACATAACGCGCCGGGCCGCCCGTCTTGTAGGGAATGTCCTCAAGCGTGAAACGCTCCAGAAGGCTGGCGCGCACCTGCGAAAGTGGCAGATACTGGTCCGTGCGGTCGCCGTCGATGTCGCCGAGCGGCATGGTTTCGATCAGCGTCAGGTCCATGCCTTCGCCATGGGCCCAGCGGATCATCTCGGGAATTTCCGCATCGTTGACGCCCTTCAGCGCCACGGCATTGATCTTGATCGCCAGCCCCGCCGCCTGCGCGGCGCGGATGCCGTCCTTCACCTTCGCCAATTCGCCCCAACGGGTGATGGCGCGGAACTTCTGGTCATTCAGCGTATCGACGGAGACATTGATGCGCTTCACGCCATGCCGGGTCAGTTCATCCGCGTATTTCGCAAGCTGGCTGCCGTTGGTGGTGATCGTCAGCTCTTCGAGTTCGCCGCTGCGGAGGTGGCGGCCAAGGCTTTCCACCAGCGTCATGATGCCTCGCCGCACCAGCGGTTCGCCGCCCGTGAGCCGGAGCTTCTTGACGCCCTTTTCGATGAAGGCCGAGCAGACTCGGTCCAGCTCCTCGAGCGACAGCAGGTCGCGCTTGGGCAGAAAGGTCATGTCTTCCGCCATGCAGTAGACGCAGCGGAAGTCGCACCTATCCGTCACCGAAACACGGAGATATGTGATCGCCCGGCCGAACGGGTCGATCATGTCTGTCTTCGCCATAGCCAACCTTTGCCCGTAGGCGCGGTTAACGTCAACCCGCGCTGCGCTTGGCGTTCAGTTCCGCCGTATTGGGCAGGAACATGGTGAGCAGGCCGATCGCCGGCAAGAAGGAACAGACGTGATAGACGAAGCTGATCGAGGTCCAGTCCGCGACAGTCCCAAGCGCCGCTGCTCCCACCCCGCCGATGCCGAAGGCCAGGCCGAAGAACAGGCCGGAAATCAGCCCCACGCGGCCCGGCATAAGTTCCTGTGCATAGACCAGCATGGCAGAGAAGGCCGAGGCCAGGATGAAGCCGATGGGGATCGACAGCGCCACCGTCCAGAAATGATTGGCATAGGGCAGCGCCAGCGTGAAGGGCAGCGCGCCCAGCACCGAGAACCAGATGACCGCCTTGCGGCCGATTTTATCCCCGATGGGGCCGCCCAGCAGTGTGCCCGCCGCGAAGGCGGCGAGATAGATGAACAGATCGACCTGCGCTTCCTTCACCGACAGGTGGAACGTGTCGATCAGGTAGAAGGTGTAGAAGCTGCTCATGCTGGAGGTATAGAGGAACTTCGAGAACATCAGGCACAGCAGCAGGCCAAGCGAGATCAGCACCGTGCTGCGCGGCAGTGTGCCCGTTTGCGCCACAACCTTGCGCGCCCCGTTCTTGGGCGAAATGTGATGGCCATACCAGCTGCCGGCATAGGAGAGGACGGCGATCGACAGCAGCGCCAGCGCGCCGAACCAGACAACGCTTTGCTGGCCGTGCGGAATGATGAACAGCGCCGCCAGAAGCGGCCCCGCCGCCGTGCCGAAATTGCCGCCCACCTGGAACATCGATTGCGCGAAGCCATAGCGCCCGCCGGAGGAGAGACGCGCCACCCGCGAGGCTTCGGGGTGAAAGATGGAAGAGCCGATGCCGATGCAGGCGGCGGCGATCAGCAGCATTTCATAATTGGCGGCAAGGCCCAGCGTGATGAGACCGATCATCGTAACGGCGGGGGCCACCGGAAGCGAAAAGGGCAGGGGCTTCTTGTCGGTGAAATAGCCCACCATGGGCTGCAGCACGGAGGCCGTAGCCTGAAACACCATGGTGATGATGCCCACCTGTGTGAAGGTGAGCGCATGGGCCTCGCGCAGCATGGGATAGATCGACAGCAGGATGGCCTGCATCGTGTCATTGAAGAAATGGCCGGCCGTCACCGCGAAGAGAACGGCATAGACGGTGCCCGTATAGGCGCGCGAAGGCGTATCAAGGGTTGCTGTCGACATGGGCGCTTCCATAAGGGAAATCCTCCAGTCCGGCCAACGCTATCCCTGCAGGGAAGGCATGCGCGGCGGCGCGCTGTCGGCCTGCGAAAGCAACCATGACTTGAGAAGCGCAATGGCTGCGGCCTGCCGACTCTGCCCGTCCTCGGGCTCCAGCAGCCAATAGGCATGGTCGGGCTTGATGGAGGCGGCGAAGGGCTGGGCCAGCCGCCCGCTCGCCAGATCGTCCTCGATCAGGGCGCGCGGGCACAGGGCAAGGCCCTGACCGGCAAGTGCGGCGGCGCGCAGCAGGTTGAAATCCTGAAAGATCGGCCCGGCGGCGGGCCCGGCGTGTTTGAGGCCGATGGCCCGCATGAAGCTCTGCCAGCCCGTGCGGTCGGTGTCGTGCAGCAGGGTTTTGCGGCTGAGGATATCGGGATCGGCGAAGGGGCCTTCCTTTTCGAGAAAGCTGGCGCTGCACACGGCCACGGTGTCTCCGGCCAGAAGCCTGGTCATCTTGCAGTTCTGCCAGTCCGGCGGACCCCACAGGATGGCGAGATCATAGTCGTCAAAATTGAGCTCGGGCCGGTCGAAGGCATAGACCACCTTGATGGCGATCTCCGGATGCGCGGCAAAGAACCGCGACATGCGGGGTATGAGCCAGATCGTTGCGATCGAGGGCAAAGCCGCGATGGTGAGCGCCGGTCCTGAATCGCTTTGCGCCATCCTCCGGCAAGCCACGCCCATGATTCCGAAAGCCTCCCCCAGCGCCTGCGCCAGCTCCTGTCCCTTGGCGGTGGGGATGGTGCGCCGCCCCTGCCGCTCGAACAAACTCTGGCCGAACCAGTCTTCCAGCAGGCGGATTCTGGTGGCTCACCGCAGACTGGGTGACGTGCAGTTCTTCCGCCGCCTTCGAGAAACTGCCCGCCCGGGCGGCGGACTCGAAGCATTTGAGGGCATTGAGCGGGGGCAGGCGTGTCACGGCGTTTCCCATGAATTTCCTTCATGGATTATGTGAGTGATGATCTTTTGACACAAGCGCGGATTCATCCAACAAGGGGCGCGATTTTGGAGATGCCCCATGACCGCGCTTGAACGCCCCGCCCTCGTCGACTACCGCAACAACGGCAGGAAGCCGAAGCCCACCTTCTCCGCCGCCGAGATGCAGCGGCGGCAGGATGCCATCCGCGGCTGGATGGCGAAGAGCAGCGTCGATGCCTGCCTGTTCACCTCCTATCACAACATCTGCTATCTCTCGGATTTCCTCTATTGTTATTTCGGCCGCCGCTATGGCCTCGTCATCACCCAGCGCCAGGCGGCTTCGGTGACGGCGGCGATTGACGGCGGCCAGCCCGCAAGGCGCACCTTCGGCCATAACGTCACCTATACCGACTGGTCGCGGGAGAACTATTTCACCGCCGTGAAGGGCCTGCTGCCGGGCGTGAAAAAGCTGGGCATCGAGTTCGACCATGTGAACCTCGATTTCCGCAAGGCCCTGCAGGATGCGCTGCCGGGCGTCGAGTTCGTGGATGTGGCTGCACCTTCAATGCGGCTGCGGATGATCAAGTCGGCGGAGGAGATCAGGCATATCTCGAAGATGACGAAGATCGCCGACTTGGGCGGCGCGGCCTGCGTCGAGGCGATTGCCGTGGGCGCGCCCGAGCATGAGGTGGCGCTTCACGCCACGCAAGCCATGGTGCGCGAGATCGCCCGGGTATTTCCCAATGCCGAACTGATGGACACCTGGACATGGTTCCAGTCCGGCGTGAACACCGATGGCGCGCATAATCCCGTCACCTCGCGCAAGATCAGGCGCGGCGACATCCTGAGCCTCAACTGCTTTCCGATGGTGGCGGGCTATTATGTGGCGCTGGAGCGCACGCTGTTTGCCGAAACAGCGTCGAAGGAACACCTCCGCCTGTGGGAGATCAATTGCAAGGTGCATGATGAGGGCAAGAAGCTCTTGGTGCCGGGCGCCAGATGCTCGGATGTCGCCAAGGCGCTGAACGCCATCTATGCCGGGCATGACCTGCTGCAATACCGCACCTTCGGCTATGGCCATTCCTTTGGCGTCCTCTGCCACTACTATGGCCGCGAGGGTGGGCTCGAACTGCGCGAGGACTGTGACACGGTGCTGGAGCCCAACATGGTCGTCTCGATGGAGCCGATGATCATGGTGCCGGAAGGCCGCAAGGGGGCCGGCGGCTACCGCGAGCATGACATTCTGGTCATCACCGAAAAGGGCAACCGCAATATTACCGGCTTCCCTTATGGGCCTGAGCACCTGATCGTTCCGGCCCGGAAGAAAAGCCGCACGAGCCGCTGAAGGTTTTTCTTTCCAAGCCCGCCCTGCCATCTTATGATGCACCGCAACAACAAGCAAAAATCTTGAGCAGGGGAAGCATGGCCAAGGAAGCAGCGGTTCCGGACTCTATCGTCCGCTTTGTGAACGTGCAGAAAAGCTACGACGGCGAGACGCTGGTCGTTAAGAATTTGAACCTCGATATTCCCAAGGGCGAGTTCCTGACCATGCTGGGGCCATCGGGCTCCGGCAAGACGACGACGCTAATGATGCTGGCGGGGTTTGAACCCGCCACCCATGGTGAGATTTATCTGAAGGGCCAGCCCATCAACAATGTGCCGCCGCACAAGCGCGGCATCGGCATGGTGTTCCAGAACTACGCGCTGTTTCCGCACATGACCATCAACGAGAACCTGGCCTTCCCGCTGCAGGTGAGGAACTTCGGCAAGGCCGAGGTCGAGGACCGCGTGGCGAAGATCCTGAAGCTCGTGGAACTGCCGCAGATGGGCAACCGCCGCCCCGGACAGCTTTCGGGCGGCCAGCAGCAGCGCATTGCCGTGGCGCGGGCACTGGTGTTCGAGCCGGAACTGGTGCTGATGGACGAACCGCTGGGCGCGCTCGACAAGCAGCTGCGCGAACAGATGCAATATGAGATCAAGCATATCCACGAGCGGCTGGGCGTGACGGTGGTCTATGTCACCCATGACCAGTCGGAAGCCCTCACCATGTCGAACCGCATTGCCGTGTTCAACGATGGCGTGGTGCAGCAGCTTTCGACGCCGGCCGAACTTTACGAGCGCCCCGTCAATTCCTTCGTGGCGCAGTTCATCGGCGAGAACAACAAGCTGAAAGGCCGCGTGGCCGATATCGGCGACGGCAAGACCTGCACCGTGAAGCTCGATTCAGGCGACATGGTGAAGGCGCTGGCGGTGAACGTGAAGCAGAAGGGCGATCAGACCCTGCTGTCGGTGCGCCCCGAACGCGTCGAGATCAACCCCGCCAAGGGCTCAGCCGATGTGACGCTCAAGGGCCGCATCGCCGAACTGATTTATCTGGGCGACCATATCCGCGCCCGGCTTGAAGTGGCGGGCCACAATGATTTCGTGGTGAAGGTGCCGAACAAGGCGATGGGCAGCGATGCCGTGGCCCAAGGCCGCGAGGTGAATGTCGGCTGGAAAGCCGCCGATTGCCGCGCGCTTGATTACGTCGAGTTCGCGCACTGATGGCGGGCTAGCGCATGCCGGGCGGGCGGAGCGGAACTTTCCTCTCACGCCTTGCCGCGGTCATGGCTGCGGGCTTTCTCCTTCTCGCGCCGACGCGGGCTGACGATACGGAGGTCGATCTCGCGCTGGTGCTGGCGATCGACTGTTCCTTCAGCGTCGATTCATCCGAGTTCCGCCAGCAGATGGAAGGGCTGGGGCAGGCGCTCATGCGCCCCGATGTGAAGGCGGCCATCCGCGCCGGCGCGCATCAGCGGATCGCCATCACCGCCTATGAATGGTCGGACGCCGATACGCAGGCGGTGATCCTGCCGTGGGTCATTCTCTCCGGTGACGCCGATGCCGACGAGGTGGGCCGCACGCTGGCCGCCATGCCGCGCAAGCTGGCGGAGGGCGGCACCTCGATTTCAGCGGCACTTCTGTTTGGCGATGCCCTCTTTGCCACGGCACCCCGCGCGCCGCGGCAGGTGATCGATGTCTCTTCCGATGGCCGCAACAATGTCGGCCCGCCGGTGAATGCCGTGCGCGACCGCCTGGTGGCGCAAGGGGTCACCATCAACGCGGTGACCATCATGAACGAATGGCCGACGCTTGATACTTATTTCGAGCGCCAGGTGGTGGGCGGGGAAGGTCATTTCGTTATTCCCGCCAAAGACTATGAGTCCTATGCCGAAGCCATTCACAAGAAGCTGCTGCGCGAGATCACCGGCCCCGGCATTTCCTGATTCTAAAGCATGATCGCCAACCATAACTCTGGATGACGCTTGGGAATTCGCTGCGCTTTCGTGTTAAATCCGCCGCATGAGCCATGATGAAACATTTGAAGATTCGCGCTGGCTGATCGGCGCCATCGCGCGCGGCCTTCATGCAAGGCCAGCCGAGGGCGTGCAGCCGGTGCTGGAGCGCCTGGCCGAACAGGACGTGAGCGCCCGCGCCTTCCTTTCGCCAAAGCCCACCACGCTGCCGGTGCTGCGGCATTATTCCGAATGCGTGGCCGAAACCATGCTGATGGACCCGGATCTGGCGGCGGCGCTGGCGGCACTCGACGGGCATTTCTGGTGGCGACAATCGGCGAGCTATACCGATGCCATCCTGGGCGAGGGCTTTTCCGAAAATTATGGCTGGGCGGAAATCGTCGGCCCCCATGGCTTCTTCAAGGGCGATGATTTTCTGCTGGGCATTCTGATGCTGGGGCCGAACCGGCACTACAAGGATCACTATCATCCCGCCCCCGAACTCTATTGGCCGCTCACGGGGCCGACGGAATGGAAGAAGGGCAACGGGCCATTCGTTGAAAAACCGCAAGGGGCGGTGATCTGGCATCCCTCCAATGTCATTCACGCCACCATCACGCATGAGAAGCCGCTGCTCGCCGTGTGGAGCTGGACGCACGACACGGGCACTTCCGCGAGGCTCGTTGAATCGTGACGCTCTTCACGGCGCTCAGGACTGCAGTGGTGGCGGCGATCGCGGCTTACGCCGTTCTGGTGATCGCCGTTTATCTGATGCAGGGAAAGCTGCTGTTCCGCGCCGATGCCACGCGCGTGCCGCCTGCTGCGTTGGGCCTGGCTAATGCGGCGGAAGAAACCATCGCCACGCCCGATGGTGAAAAACTCGTCGCGTGGTACGCGCCCGCTGCGAACGGCATGCCCACCATCCTGTTCCTGCACGGCAATGCGGGAAATCTCAGCGGCCGCGCCGAGCGTTTTGCTTACTATACCAAACAGGGCTTCGGTGCGCTGTTCATCGATTACCGGGGCTATGGCGGCAGCACCGGCACGCCCAGCGGCACGGGATTGGTGACCGATGCCGAAGCCGCTTATGACTGGCTGGCGGCCAAGGGGATTCCGCCGTCAAACATCGCCGTGGTGGGCGAATCCCTTGGCACCGGCATTTCGGTTCTGCTTGCGGCACAGCGTCCCGCCGCCGCCGTGGCGCTGGAAGCGCCCTATACCTCGATGGCCGATGTCGCGGCGTCCCATTACTGGTGGCTGCCTGCGAGGCTTTTGATCCGCAATCCCATCGCGGCTGGTGATGAGATCGGCAAGATGCATGCGCCGCTGCTCATCCAGCACGGCGACAAGGACGTAACGGTGCCCTATGCGCTGGGCCAGAAGCTCTTCGCAATGGCCAATGAGCCCAAGCAGTTCGTGACCATTCCGGGGGCCGGGCACATCATCTTCAACGACGAAACCTTCGGGCGCGAAACGGACTTTTTCCGCAAGGTGTTTGCGCTGCCTCAATAGCCGGGCGGCGGCGTGAAGCTGCAATAATGCTTGTCCAGAAGCTCGGCGAAGCGGATCGACGTCATGTCGCCATAGCCCCGCGTGATGATCTGCACGCCCGCCGGAAGCCCGCGCGGCGTGAGGCCGAGCGGTGCGATGGTGGAGGGCAGCAGGAAGCAGCCTGAATAGCCCGCCCAGAAGAGCTGGTCCGTCACCGCCACCTCATGGCCGTTCACCGGGATGGTGCGCTCATGCCGCTCGCCCACATGATTGTGGACGAAGGCATCGGAGGCGGCGGCGGGGCAGATCAGCACGTCCCAGTCATCGAAGAAGGCTTCCCACAACAGCCGCATCTGGTGGCGACGCTCATTGGCAACCAGCCATGAGCGGTGCGGCAGCACATAGGCGCGCGTCATCTTGGCGAAATAGGAGTCGTCATCGGGCGCGAACGCCGCCACGCGCGCCTGATTGGCGGCAAAGTCCGCATCCGTCTGGCGCCGCGCCGTGGCGGCGCGGAGCAGCGCCACATAAACGTCCATCGCCTCGCGGGTCGAGAAATCGGGCCTGGCCGTCATCGACACCTTGCCCGCCCGCCGTGTCAGCCAGTCGGCGAGTTTGCCGATCATGTCCTGGATCGGCTGGTCCACCTCGCTCACCGGATCGGTGAGCATGACGGCGACGCGGAAATCCTTGAGCGATGTCTGCTTCGCCTGCGGCAGCGAAATGGTGATGCCGCGCGCCTCCGCCCCGTCCGCACCGGCCAGTATCTCCATCATCATCGACAGGTCTTTTGCCGAGCGCGCCAGCGGGCCCGCCACCGTGATGTCGCCCGTGTGCACGATGCCGGGCAGCAGATGGCCGCGATAGGGCACCACGTTCCACGTGGGCTTGTGGCCGAAGATGCCGCAATAATGCGCGGGGTTGCGGATCGACGCGCCGATGTCGGAGCCGATGTCGAGCGCGCTCATGCCGGTGGCGAGCGCCACCGCCGAACCGCCCGACGAGCCGCCGGGCACGCGCGTCACATCCCACGGATTGTTGGTGGTGCCGTAGATGTCGTTATAGCTCTGCCAGTCGGCCAGCATCAGCGGCACATTGGTCTTACCATACATGATGGCGCCCGCTGCCGTGAGACGCTGGATCGCCACCGCGTCCGTTTTGGCGATGTTTTCGCGCAGCGCCGGAACGCCCCAGGTGGAGGGCGTGCCCGTCCAGTCGAAGGATTCCTTGGCGGTCATCGGCACGCCGTCGAAGGGGCCGATTGGCTTTCCCTCCGCGAGGCGCTTGTCGGCGGCATCGGCGGCTTTCCTGGCGCGCTCGATATCGGTGACGATCACCGCGTTGAGTTTCGCGTTGTAGCGCGCGAACTGGTCGAGGCAGGCATCGAGGAGCGCCCGTGAGGTAATCTTGCGCTCCTTGAGGAGCGTGGCGAGTTCATGGGCGGGCTTGAAGACGAGTTCAGTCATGGCGGAAGACGACCTATGCGGGAAACGGGGAGGGGAGAACGCGACAAAACCGGACTGAACTTCTAAGAGGAGCCGCATGAACCGTCAAACCCTGCTCGGCTATGTCTATGCGGCAACCGGCGCTGCGCTCTTTTCCACCAAGGCGATCTTCATCAAGCTCGCCTACATGGAAAGGGTGGATGCGCCGCTGATGCTGGCGCTGCGCATGGCGACCTCGCTGCCGTTTTTTCTCGGCGCGGTGATCTGGGTGGTGTGGAAGGCCAAACGAGACGGCAAGCCGCTGCCGCCGCGTAGACTATGGATCAGCGCCATCCTTGCGGGCTGCCTCGGCTATTACCTCTCCTCGCTGCTCGATTTCGAGGGGCTGATCTACATCACCGCGCAGCTTGAGCGGCTGGTGCTCTATACCTATCCCGTCATGGTGCTTGTGATCGGCTGGATGTTCTTCGGCGGCCGGATCACCTGGATGAGCGTGCTAGGCTCCGCCGTCACCTATGCCGGGCTTTTGCTGGTGTTCCTGAAGGCCCTGCCGGAAGGAGGCCATGACGTGGTGATCGGCACCGTGCTGGTGCTGGGCTGCGCGCTGACCTTCGCGATCTATCAATTGCTGGCCAAGAAGTTCATCACCGTGATGGGAAGCCTGCTGTTCACCGGCGTGGCGCTCTCCGCTTCGGCGGTGGCCTGCATCATCCACTACATCGTAGTGTCGGGCGGGGTGGATTTCTCGGCCTCACACCGCTTCTACTGGCTGGCCTTCGGCTGCGGCATCTTCGCCACCGTGCTGCCGAGCTTTCTGGTCAATGCCGGATTGTCGCGCGTCACCGCCCAGTCCAACGCGATGATTTCCTCGATCTCGCCCATCGTCACCATTTCGCTGGCGGTGGCTGTGCTGGGCGAGAGTTTCACCATCTTCGACGCGATCGGCTCCGCCATGGTGATTGCCGGCATCGCCATCTTCGCGGTGGCCGACCAGAAGCGCGCGCCCGCAAAACGCGAAACGCTGCCGGTCGAGATCGAGGCGGCGTGACCGTTAGCTGACGGAGTCCGGCAGCACGGCCTTGCGCTTGGCCATGAATTCGGTGAGCGACTCGTCGATGCCCGGATCAAGAGCGGGCGCTTCATAGTCAGACAGCAACTTCTTCCACCGCGTGTTGGCGCGCACCACGATGTCCTTCTCGCCGTCATCGCGCCACTGCTCGAAGGAATTGTTGTCGGCAAGGCCTGAGCGCCAGAACGCCGTTTCAAAATTGGCCTGCGTGTGCGTGCTGCCGAGATAATGCGAACCCGGCCCCACTTCGGCGATGGCATCCATCGCCTGCCCGTTCTCGGTGAAGTCAGCGCCCTCGCAGAATTTCTGGAACATCGAAAGCTGGTCGGCGTCCATGATGAGCTTTTCATAACCGGAGGCGAGGCCGCCTTCCAGCCAGCCCGCCGCATGGAGACAGAAGTTCACGCCCGACAGCAGCGTGGGCCACAGCGTGTTGGAACTTTCATAAGCCGCCTGCGCATCGGGAATCTTGGAGCCGCACAGGCCGCCGCCCGAGCGGAAGGGAACGCCCATCCGCCGCGCCAGCTGCGCCGCGCCGAAGGTGACGAGCGCCGGTTCCGGCGTGCCGAAGGTGGGGGCACCCGACTGCATCGACATCGACGCCGCGAAGGTGCCGAACACCACGGGCGCACCCGGGCGGCAAAGCTGCGTGAAGGCGATGCCGACCGAGGCCTCGGCCAGAATCTGGGTGAGCGTGCCGACGGTGGTGGTGGGCGACATGGCACCCGCCACGATGAAGGGCGAGATGACGCACGCCTGGTTGGCGCGCGCCAGAACTTTCAGCGCGCCCAGCATCACGCCGTCCCACACCATGGGAGAGTTGGCGTTGATGAGCGAGGTCATCACGCAGTTCTGATCCACGAACTCCTTGCCGAACAGAAGCTCGCACATGGCGACGGAATCTGCCGCGCGCTCGCCCGCCGTGACCGAGGACATGAACGGCTTGTCGGAATATTTGATGTGGGTATAGGTCATGTCCAAGTGGCGCTTGGCCACCGGAATGTCCACCGGCTCGCACAGCGTACCGCCCGCGTGATGCAGCGATGGCAGCATGTAGACGAGCTTGGCGAAGTTGCGGAAATCCTCGATCGTCGCATAGCGGCGGCCTTCATCGAGATTGCGGATGAAGGGCGGGCCATAGACGGGGGCGAACACCGTGTTGTTGCCGCCGATCACCACGTTGTTTTCGGGGTTGCGGGCATATTGCGTGTATTCGCGCGGCGCCGTCTTGATGAGCGAACGCACCAGCCCCTTGGGGAAGCGCACGCGGAAACGGCGGGGGTCTTTTTCCGAAACCTTCACATCGGCGCCGGCGTTTTTCCACATCGCCACCGCTTCTTCGTCTTCGTAGAAGTCGATGCCGGTTTCCTGCAGCACCGTTTCGGCATTGCGTTCGATCAGCTCAAGCTGCTCGTCGGAGAAGGGCTCATAGAGCTTGATCTTGCGGCGGATGAAGCCTGCCTGCCTGATGGCGGTGGAGGTGCGCGCGGCGCGGCGGGCGTCCGCTCCTCCGCGGGCGCGGCGTCCGGTGGGGGCGGGCTGAACGTCGGTCATGGGCAAGCCTGTTGAGGAAGTTTCACCTGCGAGGCTGTTTACGCTCAACACCCCCGCCCGGCGCGGGGAGAAGCGTCAGCCCATGGCCCGGAAACGACGCCATTCCCGTGGCCTCTGCCGCTCCGCCACCTTGCTGCCCGAAAGGATTGAAAGAGTTGGCGAATGGGCATTTCAGGGGGAAACTGTGAGAATCAGGATTGGGCTGTCGGCAGTCTTGTTGGCCTGTGCGCCTGCGCTGGCGGACCAGACCCAGCCCGGAGACGAAGCGGCCACCCTTGTCCGGCAGTTTCACGCCATCCAGATTTCCTGCGGTGGCATGGCGGCGGTTGATTACGCGCCAGCGCATGAACCGGCAATTCTCCATCTCGGCCAGCCGAGTTTGAGGGCAGTTGATGAGGAGGCCTGTGAGAAGACGCTCAAGCCTTCGTCTGCGGATGTGCCGCTCGCGCCTGTCCTCAATCTGATCGGCAGCAGCCAGTCCATGGCAGATGTCACCGCATCCAACGCGATCGATAGTGTGCAGGGAAATCTAAAGTCCGCCTTCGAAGCTTGCGAAACGGTGCCCAGCTCACCCGCAAGCGGCATGTTTCGCGTTTGCTTTTTTGGCGGCCCGGCAGGGCAATCCAGTGTGGCTTTCCGAGCGGTTTTCGATGCGATGGTGAACAATACCATTCCCGAAGGCGAAGCTCTTTGTGCCAAATTTCCTTTTCAGCAGGGAATGAAGACTGAACCGGAATTTACGCGCCTTGCCCAAGCGGAGCCTGCAACATGGCTGGAATTGCAGCATGACCTGCAGCGTGATGGTTTCGATTGCGATGCAAAAGGTTGCAGCAAATTGCTTCTCAGCCTGGTGATTGCTCCGCACACGGTCAATCGTGAGGGCGAATGGCCGCAACGCGGAGTTATTCCCCGGCTTCTGTCCGTCTATCAGGGAAAGTGGTTTCGAACAGGCCCGCCGTCATTCCATTGCCGGGTTCCTTTGGGCGATACATCGAAAAAATGTGATGACCACCCAGCGCGAGGGGCCAGCGAGGGATTGTGCATGGTCGGTGAGGATGAGCACGTGTGGGCACCCGCCATGTGCATGTTCAATCATTGCCAATAGCCTGAGCCGTCACAACGCCACTCTCAGCCGCTCCAGACCGTGGAAATGATAGCTGTTGCGGTAGTGTGGGGTTTCGGCGAGGCGGAGGTTCGGCAGGCGCTTGAATAGCGCAGGCAGGGCGATTTCGAGTTCGAGCCTCGCCAGCGGCGCGCCGATGCAGAAATGAATGCCCGCCCCGAAGCTCACATGCGGATTGGGCGCGCGGGCGGGATCGAACCGGGAGGGATCGGCAAAGCGCGCCGGGTCGCGATTGGCGGCCCCCAGCAAAAGCCCCACGCTCTCGCCCTTCCGGAAGCGGATGCCGCCATATTCCAGATCTTCCAGCGCATAGCGGGTGAAGAGATGCAGCGGCGCATCGTAGCGGAGCGCCTCTTCCACATGGCCCGGGCCGATACAGCTTCTGATATCCTGCTCCAGCAGCACCTTCACGCTGTTGCCGATGGCGTGAACGGTTGCCTCATGCCCGGCATTGAGCAGTAGGATGGCGGTGGTGACCAGTTCATCCTCGCTGAGCTTCTGTCCTTCCTCCTCGGCGCGGATCAGTTCTGACAGGAGATCGCTGCCTGGCGCCTTCCGCCGCTCGGCGATATAGCCGCGCATGAAGGCGCTGAAATCGAGCGTCGCCTTCACCGCCGCATCCTCGACCGCCCGGTCGCGCCGCGCCTGATACATCGCCACCATGTCATGCGACCATGACAGAAGCTGTTGCGACATGTCAGCCGGAACGCCGAGCAGGTCGCAGATGACGATCACCGGAATGGGTGTGGCATATTCTGTTAGAAGGTCTGCCTCGCCCTTCGCCGGGAAACGGTCGATCAGCGAATGCGAAAGTGCTCCGATCATCGGGCGGAGCCGCTCCACCTGCCGCGACAGGAAAGAGCGGTTCACAAGACTGCGCAGCCGCGTGTGGACGGGCGGCTCCAGTTCCAGCAGCGAATGCTGCTCGAAGTCATAAAAGGGTTCGAGGCGTTCAGGCGTGTCCGGCCAGCCCAGCTCCTCGCGCGTCGCCACATGCAGGATCTGCCGCCCGAAGCGGCGGTCGCGCAACAGCGCGCTCACATCCGCATGGGTGGCGAAACACCAGTAGCCATATTGTTCCCATTTGAAAGCCGGGACAGCGGCGCGGATTGCATCATAAAAGGGATAGGGATTCTGGTAGAACTCCGGGTCGCAAGGATCGAGCGAGACGGTTGATGTGGCAGGATTGATCTGCATGGCTGCCATCTTCTATCAATCCTCCCCCGCATCGCAAGAGCGGCTAGAAGGACCCGAGGAGCATTGGACATGAAGGTTTTCATCAGCGTCGACATCGAAGGCTGCGCCGGCATCACCCATTGGGATGAGGCGAAGAAGGGCCACGCCGATTATCACGAATTCCGCGAAATCATGACGCGCGAGGCGGTAGCCGCCATCGAGGGCGCCCAGGCGGCGGGCGCTACGGAAATCCTGGTGAAGGACGCCCATTCCTCGGGCCGCAACCTGATTCTCTCGAAACTCCCCGGCAGCGTGCGGATCGTACGCGCCTGGGCGGGCCATCCCCTGTGCATGGTGCAGGAGCTGGACAAGAGCTTCGATGCGGTGATGATGGTGGGCTATCACAGCCGTGCGGGAGCGGAGACCAACAGCCTCGCCCACACTCTGTCGCTCGATGCTGCGGAAATCCGCCTCAACGGCGTCAAGGCGTCGGAATTTCTGATCCACGCGCTGGCCTCCTCCATGCTGGGCGTTCCCACAGTGATGGTGTCGGGCGATCAGGGCCTGATGGAGGAGGTGGAGGCCACCAATGTTCACATCACCCGCTGCGCCGTGAAGGAGGGGCGGGGCCAGTCGACGCTCTCCATGACGCCCGATGCCGCCTGCAAGGCGATCTATGAAAGCGCCGAACACGCGCTGAGGTCGGACTTCAAGCAGTGCCTGCTGCAGGTGCCGGAAAAGATCGTGATGGAAATCGCCTATAATGATCCGGTGCTGGCCACCCGCCACCAGCATTATCCCGGCGCCTCCCACATCGGCAACCGCACAATCCGCTTCGAGACCGAAGACTATCTCGATATTCTCCGTATGCTGAATTATGTGACATGACGGACGTCCAGAAACCCAATCTCCAGTTCATCATCATCGTGGCGCTGCTCACCGCCATGGTGGCGATGTCGATTGACACCATGCTGCCGGCGCTGGGCATCATCGCCCATGAGCTGGGCGCCGCGCATGAAAACGACCGGCAGCTTGTCATCACCCTGTTCTTCGCGGGGATGACACTGGGCACGCTGGTCTCCGGCCCCGTCTCCGACAGTACGGGGCGAAAGCCCGCCATTATCGGCAGCCTGTGCTTCTATCTGGTGGGAGCCGCCATGTGCGCTTTTTCCGGTAGCTTCACCATGCTGCTGGTGGGCCGCTTCATTCAGGGTTTTGGCGCGGCGGGCCCCCGCATCGTGGCGATCGCCATGGTGCGCGACGGCTACAAGGGCGCAGCCATGGCGCAGGTCATGTCCTTCGTCATGTCGGTGTTCATGCTGGTGCCGATCATCGCGCCCTCGGTGGGGCAGCTCGTACTGTTTGCCGGAAGCTGGCGGCTGATCTTTTTAGGCTTCATCGGCATGGCCAGCATCGCCGGGCTCCTGCTCTATTTCCGCCAGCCGGAAACGCTGAAGCGCGAATACCGCCAGCCCTTCGCGCTCGCCACCATCGCGCAGGCGGCGGTGGCCGTCGTCACCAATCCGGTGGCGCTGGGCTATACGCTGGCGGGTGGTTGCATTTTCGGCGGCTTCATCGCCTATGTCGGCACCTCGCAACAGATTTTCGCCGAGCAGTATAATCAGGGCGACTGGTTCGCGCTGTGGTTCGGCGCCTTCGCGCTGGCATTGGCGCTGGCCATGATGCTGAATGCACGGCTCGTGGTGCGCTATGGCATGCGGAAGCTGTCCAAATGGGCGCTCCGGGCCGAGATCATTCTTTCCGCCATCTTCTTCGTGCTGTCGCTGATCTATCACGGCCACCCGCCGCTCATCACGCTTGGCGTCTATCTCTTCTGCAATTTCTTCTGCTGCGGCATCCTGTTCGGCAATTACAACGCCATCGCCATGGAGCCGATGGGCCGCATCGCGGGGATGGCGTCGGCCATTTCGGGGGCGCTGTCCACCCTGCTGGCGCTGGTTTCCGGAAGCCTGATCGGCAGGCTTTATGACGGCACCGTCATGTCGCTGGTGGGCGGCTATCTGGGGCTGGGCATTCTCGCTTTCCTGTGCACGGAATGGGCCGAACGCCGCCGCCGCAAGGCGTGAATTTTCCTGACCTTGCGAGGCGGCGCGAAGTTCTGTTAGCAACGCAATACCGTGTCAAACCGCTATTCCGCCTTCTCCCTCGCCCGCCATGCCTTGCAGCCGGATCTTCCCTGGCCCAGGGCCTGGCATTCCCCTGATCCCAAGCCCTCCTACGATGTGGTCATCGTGGGCGGCGGCGGCCATGGCCTCGCCACCGCCTATTACCTCGCCAAGAACCACGGCATCCGCAATGTCGCGGTGATCGAGAAGGGCTATATCGGCTCCGGCAATGTGGGGCGCAACACCACGCTCATCCGCTCCAACTATGTGATCGACGGCAACACGCAGTTCTTCGAGCATTCGCTGAAGCTGTGGGAAGGCCTCTCGCATGACCTGAACTTCAACTGCATGGTCTCGCAGCGGGGACAGATCGTTCTCGCCGTCAATCCCGGCCAGCTCGATGTGTTTGCACGGCGCGGCAACATCATGCGGCTGAACGGCATTGATGCCGAATTGCTGGACCGCGGCGAGGTGATGAAGCTGCTGCCTTATCTCGATTATTCAAGTGAGGCGCGCTGGCCGGTCTATGGCGGCATCCTGCAGAAGCGCGCCGGAACCGTGCGCCATGATGCGGTGGCCTGGGGCTACGCCCGCGCCGCCGACCAGCATGGTGTCCACATCATCGAGAATTGCGAGGTCACCGGCTTCGTGATGGAAGAGGGCCGCGTCACCGGCGTGGAAACCACGCGCGGCCGCATCAATGCGGGCAAGGTGGGGATCGCCGTGGCGGGCCACACCTCGCATGTGGCGAAGCTCGCGGGGCTGAGGCTTCCGGTTGAAAGCCATATCCTTCAGGCCTTCGTGACCGAGCCCATCAAGCCCATGGTGCATCATGTGGTGTCGTGGGGCGCGGAGCTGTTTTATCTTTCGCAGTCCGACAAGGGCGGCCTCGTCTTCGGCGGCCATATCGACGGCTTCAATACCTATACGCAGCGCGGCCAGTTTCCGAAAATCCGCGAGGTGGCGGAGGCAGCCGTGTCACTGATGCCGTTCATTTCAAGGCTGCGGCTGCTGCGCCACTGGGGCGGCATCATGGATATGACGCCCGATGGCAGCCCCTTCATCTGCCGTACGGAGGTGCGCAATCTCTATCTGAACGGCGGCTGGTGCTATCAGGGCTTCAAGGCAACGCCCGCTTCCGGCTGGACCTTCGCGCACACCATCGCGCATGACGCCGAACATGAGCTGAACCGCTGCTATTCCCTCGACCGCTTTGAAAAGGGCGGCGAGCTTGACGATTATGGCATCGGCAACTGGACCTACAAGCAATGATCATTCCCTGTCCCCATTGCGGCCCCCGCGACCATTCCGAATTCCGCTATGGCGGCGATGCCACGAAGCAGCGCCCGGCCCATGGCACTGGCGGTCTCAAGGCGTGGCACGATTATTATTTCCTGTTCGACAACCCCAAAGGTCCGCATACGGAATATTGGCAGCATGTGCTGGGCTGCAGGCGCTGGTTCAGGCTGGCCCGCAACACCGCCACCAATGAGGTGGGGGAGGCGTCATGACCAAGTTCCGGCGCCTCGCCTCAGGTGGGCGCATCGACCGTGCAAAGCCGGTGCGCGCCGCGTATAATGGCGCTGCCCTGCCGGGTTTCGCGGGCGACACGCTGGCCTCCGCGCTGCTCGCCAACAATCACATCGTCATTGGCCGCAGCTTCAAATATCACCGCCCGCGCGGAATCCTGTCCGCCGGGGTGGAAGAGCCGAACGGGCTGTTCACGCTTGGCGAGGGCGGGCGCACCGAACCGAATATTCCCGCCACCATGACCGACCTGGTGGAAGGGCTCATGGCGCGCTCGCAGAATGCCTGGCCCAATCCCGGCTTTGACATGATGGCCGTCAATTCGCTGGCCGCGCCCCTGTTCCAGTCCGGATTCTACTACAAGACCTTCATGGGGCCGTTCAAAGGCTCGTGGATGTTCTATGAGCCCTTCATCCGCAAGGCGGCAGGGTTGGGGGCGGGAACCTATGAACGTGATCCCGACCGCTATGAACACGTCCACGCTTTCTGCGATGTGCTGGTGGTGGGCGCGGGACCTGCGGGGCTTGCCGCGGCATTGACGGCAGGCCGCAGCGGCGCCCGCGTGGTGCTGGCCGAGCAGGATCTGGAGCTGGGCGGCAGCCTTCTCTCGGCGCGCGATGAAGCCAATGCGGGCTGGGCCTCGGGGGTGATTGCCGAGCTCTCCACGCTGCCGAACGTCACCATCCTCACCCGCACCACCGTGCAGGGGCTTTACGACGGCAATCTCGCCGTGCTGGCGGAGCGCCGCGATCACCTGAAGCCCGCGGGCGAGAAGGGCGAGCCGCGCATGATCCTGCGCTCGCTCCGTGCACGGAGCATCGTGCTGGCAACGGGCGCGCTGGAGCGCCCGCTGATGTTCCCCAACAATGACCGGCCGGGCGTCATGCTGGCCTCCGCCATCCGCACCTATCTCAACCGCTTCGCCGTGGCACCCGAACAACGCGCGGTGATCCTCACCAACAACGACACCGCATATCAGACGGCGCTCGATCTCGCGGCATCCGGCGTTGCCGTGACGGTGGCTGACCATCGCGGGCGTGTAAATCCTGCGATCATCGGGCAGGTGGCGGCGGCGGGCATCGCCGTTTTTCCGGGTACCGGCATTGCCGATGTGGAGGGCGCCAAGGGCCTCACCGCCGTGAAGCTTTCGGGTGCGCACGGCGCGCATGTCGAATGCGATGTGCTGGCCATGGCGGGCGGCTGGTCTCCCGCCGTGCATCTCTCCTCCCACGGCGGCATCAAGCCCCGCTATGAGGAAACGATTGCCGGTTTCGTTCCCGGCGGATTCGCATCAGGCCATTTCGGCGCGGGCGCGATGATGGGCACCTTCGGTCTGGCGGCAGCCATTGCCGAAGGCGCCGTGGCGGGCGCGGCTACTTCGTCTCATGTGGGACACGGCAAGACCAAGCCGGTGCTGGCCCTCGAATCCATGCACGACCGGAGCTATGCCATCGCGCCCGTCTGGTCGCCATCGAAACAGGCGAAGGGCAAGGCCTTTGTCGATTTCCAGAATGACGTGACGGCCAAGGACGTGAAGAACGCCCATGACGAGGGCTATCTCTCGGTCGAGCACCTGAAGCGCTACACCACGCTCGGCATGGGCACCGACCAGGGCAAGACCTCCAACATCAACGCGCTGGCGATGATGGCTGAGCAGCGCGGGCTGTCGATTGCCGAAGCGGGCACCACCACCTTCCGCCCGCCCTATTCGGCGCTCACCATGGGCGCCATCGCCGGGCGGAGCATTGGCCGGCATTTCCGCCCGTCACGCCTTTCGCCGCTGCATGACTGGCACGCGGCCAATGGCGCGACATTCATCGACGCAGGGCTGTGGAAACGCGCCTGGTATTATGCCTGGGCGGGCAATACGCCCGAAACGGCCTATGTGAAGGAAATGGAACTGGTGCGGCAGGGTGTGGGCCTCGCCGATGTCTCGACGCTGGGCAAGATCGACATTCAGGGGCCGGATGCGGCGGAGTTTCTGAACCGCGTCTATGTCAACGGCTTCCTCAAATTGCCGGTGGGCCGCGCGCGCTATGGCGTGATGCTGAACGATGACGGCGTGGTGCTGGATGACGGCACCACCACGCGGCTGGCCGACGATCATTTCTACATGACCACCACGACAGCGCAGGCGGGCGAGGTGATGTCATGGCTCGAATATCTTCTGCAATGCCACTGGACGGAGTTGAACGTACAGGTGGCCTCGCTCACCGATGAATGGGCAGGCATGGCGATCTCCGGCCCCAGATCGCGGGAGGCGCTGGCGCTCGCCTTCCCCGATGCCGACGTGTCGAACGCCAATCTTCCCTATATGGGCTGCCTCGACATTCTGCATGAGGGCGTGCGCGTGCGGCTGCTGCGCCTCTCCTTCTCGGGCGAACTCGCCTATGAAGTTCATGTGGCGGCTGATTATGCCATCCCGCTGTGGGAACACGTCCTGAAGGCAGGAGCGCCGATGGGCATTAGGCCCTATGGCCTTGAGGCGCTGGCGAGCCTCCGCATCGAGAAGGGCCACGTGGCGGGTCTCGAACTCGATCACCGCAACACGCTGGACGATCTGGGCCTTGGCCGCATGGCGGGCAAGGAAAAGGATTATGCCGGCAAGGCGCTGCGCTTCCGTGAAAACTATCAGGCGCCGGAACGCTGGAGCCTCGTGGGGTTGGAACTGCTGGAGCCGGAGAAGAAGCTGCGCGGCGGCTCGATCCTGTTTTCATCCAGTGACGAGATCAAGGGCCATGGCCGGGGCTATATCACGTCCGTCACATGGTCGACAGAACTCGGCAAGACGATTGCGCTGGCCCTCTATCAGGGCGGCCTCAAGCATGAGGGCGAGGACATCATCTGCGCCTTCCCGCTGAAGGACGAACTGACCAGGGCAAAGATCGTCTCGCCGCATTTCATCGACAGGGAAGGAGCGAGGCTCAATGCTTGAGCGCGTATCGGCACTGGCGGCGGCGCATCCCTACAAAAGCGATGTGCTGAAGATCGCGGAGCATCGCGGCTTCTCGCTCACCCAGGCATCGGGCCTTTCGAAGGATTTCCAGAAGAAGCTCAGCCCCGTGGTGGGGGCGCTGCCGAAAAAGATCGGCGTGGCCGTGGAACACGAAGGCCGCACGCTCCTGCGCACCGGGCCAGAGCAACTGTGGATCATCGGCCCCGAGGCGGACGATGTTGCCAAGAAATTGCACGGCCTCTGCGCCGTCGTGCCACTCTCGCACAGCCGCACCCGCATCCTGATCGAGGGCGGCCCGGCGCGTGATGTCCTCGCCAAGGGCATGGCCATCGACTTTCACCCCAAGGTGTTCACCCCCGGCATGTTCGCGATGACCGGCCTGCACCACATGCCGGTGCTGGTGCATTGCGTTGATGAGAACAGGTTTCACCTCTACGCCATGCGCACCTTCGCCATGACGGTGTGGGAGTGGCTCACGGATGCTGCGCTTGTGTTTTCAGGAACGCCAGCAACTCCCTAAGTCCCGGCGCTTTCGCGCGGGCGAGGGGATAGACGGCGCAATAATCCTGGCCGAGCGGCAGCGTGCCGTCATGCAAAGCAACGAGTTGGTTTTTCTGAATCATCTCACGCGCAAGTGCCCGCTGCCCGAGCGCGATTCCAAGCCCCCGCCGCGCGAACTCAAGGGCCAGAAAAGACGAACCGGCGTGATGGCCTTTGCGCGCATCCACCCGGCGCGATGGCATGTACCGCGCCAGCCACTCCGTCCATCCGGGATGCGAACCATAGCTTTCGCCCCATGCCGTATGGATGAGCAGGCTGTCGTCTGCTGTCTCGCATGAGACATCTTGTGCGAGTGCGGGAGAGCAGAGCGGCAGAACCTCGTCACGGAACAATGGCTCGGTGATCTGCGCGCCCTCATTCTTGCCACCATAACAAAGCCTGAGATCGATCCCCGCCACCGTGAAATCCGGCATGGCTTCTTCAATGCGCAAATCGATGCGCAGGCGCGGCGTCTCCTTGGCGAATGCTTCGAATGCCGGCATGAACCAGCTTTCAGCGAGCGAGGGAACAACGCTCACCACGAGTTTGGAGCGCGTGTTGCCCGTCATGACGCGGGAGGTGACGGTGGCGATATCGTCCAGCGATGGCGTGACCGCGGCAAAATAGGCCTGCCCCGCATCGGTGAGCACGATGCGGTTGTTATAGCGGGTGAACAGCTTGCGCTTGAGGAAGGCCTCAAGTGTCCGCACCTGCTGGCTGATGGCCGCTGGCGTGACGTTCAGTTCGGCAGCGGCGGCCACATAGCTGCCGGTGCGGGCAGCCGATTTAAATGATTTCAAGGCGTTGAGCGGCGGGAGCTGGGCCATGTCACATGCTCTGACTTATATTTTCTAATCCAGCCTAGCATTTTTCTGGCTTGAGCGGAAAGCCGAAGCGGCGCTTGCTGCGGCAGAAGGAGACTTGCCCATGCGCGCCATTCTCGATCTCGACCGTTATCCGCTGGATCGCCCCGGCAGCCCGGACTGGCAAGCGCTGGTGGCCCGCTGCCGCGCCGATCTGAAGCGCGACGGCATGTTCAATCTGGAAGGCCTTGTGAAGCCCGAGGCCATCGCCAAGGCCATCGCTGAAATCATGCCGGTGATGGACACGCTTTCCTTCACCCACAAGCGGCGGCACAACATCTATTTCCGCAAGGAGATTCCGGGGCTTGCCCCGGATCATCCCGCCCTTCACCTGTGCGATACCGTGAACCACACGGTATGCGCCGACCAGATCATGCAGGCGGTGCCGCTGTGGATCTACGAGTGGCCGCCCTTCATCACCTTACTCGCCGCGGCGATGGAGAAGGATGCACTGTTCCCGATGCGCGATGCGCTGGCGCGCGTGAATGTGATGGCCTATCGCGAGGGCGAAACGCTGAACTGGCATTTTGATCGCAGCGAATTCACCACCACATTGCTCTTGCAGGCGCCAGAAGGCGGCGGCGAATTCATCTACCGCAGCGATCTCCGCAGCGACGATGATCCGAATTACGATGGCGTGGCGAAGCTGCTGCGCGGCGAAGACGCTGAAGTGAAATCGCTGATCCTTTCCGCCGGAACGCTGAATGTCTTTCGTGGCAAGAACACCGCCCACAAGGTGGGCACGGTGAAAGGTAACCGCGCGCGGCTGATCGCCGTGTTCTCCTATTTCGACCGCCCCGGCGTGACCTTCAGCAGGGAAGAGCAGATGGGCTTCTACGGCCGCGCGGCTTAAGGCGCTTTCGCCACATCGCCCGTCACCCCGCCGGTGAGGCGTTCAAGATCGGCGAAGCTCAGTTCAAACACCGCATTGGGCGTGCCCGCCGCCGCCCAGATTGTGGTGAAAGCCTTGAGATCCTGATCGAGAAAGACCTTTGGCGGTGTCAGATGGCCGACCGGCGCAACGCCGCCGGGGATGAAGCCCGAGACGCGCTGCACGAATTCGGCGTCAGCGGATTTCACCTTCTCGCCGAGCAGAGCGGAAATCTTCTTCTCATCCACCCGGTTGCTGCCCGAGGCGATCACCAGCACCGGCTCCTGTCCCTTCACCGTCTTGAACACGATCGACTTGGCGATCTCGGCCACCGAGCAGCCAATCGCCGCCGCAGCATCCGCCGAGCTTTTGGTGCTGTCCTCGAATTCAACCACGCTGAACTGCAGCCCAAGCAGAGATTGAATCCGCAGCGCATCGGGATGGGAGGCGGGTTTCACCCCCGCATCCTCTTGCCTTCGGGATCGAACAGCGGTTCGGTGATGATGCGGGCCTTGCGGCGGTCGCCGATGATTTCGATCTCGAACGCGCCCTCCGCCGTGTCGCCCGCCAGTTCCTTCGGAACATAGCCCTGCGCCAGCGACTGGCCGACGTAATGCGCAAAGCCGCCGGAGGTGACCCAGCCCACCACCTTGCCCTTGTGCCAGATCGGCTCATCGCCCAGCACATCGGCGTCGGCGGCGTCGACCACCATCGATACGCGGCGGAGCGTGCCCCCGCTCAGCTTTTCTTCCATTGCCGTCTCGCGGCCGATGAAATCATTTTTGGCCATGTCGATGAAGCGGTCGAGCCCCGCTTCAAATCCGCCATAGATGGGGCGGAGCTCGCGGTACCAGGTGGGGAAATTCTTTTCGAGCCGCATCGACAGCAGCGCGCGCATGCCGAAGTTGACGATGCCATGTGGCGCACCGGCGCGCATGATTTCCGCATAGAGGCGGCGCTGGTAGTCGGGCGCCACCCAGATTTCATAACCGAGATCGCCCGTGTAGGTGACGCGGTTGATGAGGGCGGGCGTGTTGGCAATGTCCATGGCGCGGTGGTCCATGAACTTGAAGGCCGCGTTGGAGACATCCTCGTCGGTCAGCGCCTGCAGCACATCACGCGATTTAGGGCCGGCGATGGAGAGACCAACGAGTCCCATGTCATAGCGGTGAATCTTCACCGATCCATCGGTGGGCAGATGCTGTTCGAACCAGCGCATGTGATATTTCTGCGCCTGGCTTGAGCCCCACATGTAGAAGCAATCATCCTTGGCCTTGGCGATGGTGAAATCGCCGATGAGCTTGCCTGCGGGGTTCAGCATCGGCGTAAGGATGATGCGCCCGGTCTTCGGCATCCTGTTGGTCATCAGCCGCGACAGGAAGGCTTCGGCGCCTGGGCCGGTGAAGCGGTATTTGGCGAAATTGGCGATCTCCGTCACGCCCACGCCGTTCCGCGTGCCCATCACCTCGGCCTTCACATGCGGGAAATCATTGGAGCGGCGGAAGGAGACGATGTCCTTGGCTTCAACGCCCTTGGGCGCAAACCACAGCGGCGTCTCAAGGCCCCAGCTGTCGCCCATCACCGCGCCCTGCGCCAGCATGGTGTCGTAAAGCGCCGTCGTCTGCTGCGGGCGCGCGGCGGGCAGTTCTTCATTGGGGAAACGGATGGAGAAGCGGCGCGAATAATTCTCGCGCACCTTCTCGTTGGTGTAGCTGCGCGTGGCCCATTCGCCGAAGCGCGCCACGTCCATGGCCCACACGTCGAAGCCCGGATCGCCATTCACCATCCATTGTGAGAGGGCAAGGCCAACGCCGCCGCCCTGGCTGAAGCCCGCCATCACGCCGCAGGCGCACCAGAAATTTTTAAGGCCCTGCACCGGGCCGACGACCGGGTTGCCATCCGGGGTGAAGGTGAAAGGCCCATTGATGACGCGCTTGATGCCCGCCGTGGCAAGCGCCGGGAAATGCTTGTAGCCAAGCTCGAGATTGGGCGCGATGCGGTCAAGATCGGGCTGCAGCAGCTCGCGGCCAAAGCCCCACGGCGTCTGCTTCGGGCTCCACGGCACGCAGGCGCGCTCATAGGTGCCGAGCACCATGCCGGTGCGCTCCTGGCGCATGTAGATTTCCGATTTGAAGTCGATGATGTGCGGCAGCTCATGGCCGCGCTCCTTGTTGTAGGAGACGACCTCCGGCATCTCGTCGGTGACGAGATACATATGCTCCATGGCGAGGACGGGAAGTTCGAGGCCCACCATGCGGCCCACCTCGCGCGCCCACAGGCCGCCGCAGTTCACCACATGCTCGGCGTGAATGTTGCCCTTGGCGGTGATCACGTCCCATGTGCCGTCGGCGCGGGGTTTTAGCTCTTCGACCTTGGTGTCCTGATAGATTTCAGCGCCGGCGATGCGCGCCGACTTGGCATAGGCATGGGTGGTGCCTTCCGGGTCGAGGTTGCCGTCCGCCGCGTCGATCATCGCGCCCACGAAAAACTTCTCTTCGAGAAGCGGATGCATCTTCTTGGCCTCCGCCATGGAGATGATCTCGGTCTCGAGGCCAAGATAGCGGGCGCGGGCATGCGCCATCTTCAGCCATTCCATGCGCTCCGGCGTATCGGCGAGGATCAGCCCGCCCGAGCGGTGAAGCCCGCAGGCCTGGCCGGAAATCTTCTCCAGCTCATTATAGAGCGCGATCGTATAGCCCTGCAGCTTCGCCACATTGGGATCGCCGTTCAGCGTGTGGAAGCCGCCCGCCGCATGCCAGGTGGAACCGGAGGTGAGAATGTCGCGCTCCACCAGCACCACGTCTTTCCACCCCGCCTTGGTGAGATGATAAAGCACCGAACAGCCGACGACACCGCCGCCGATCACCACAACACGCGCCTGGGTTTTCATCTGATTTTCCTGATGGAATGGGGATTTCTCACCCTCAATAGACGATTGCGGCTGCCGCTCGCAACGTGCCTCTGTGGTGAAAAGATTTCATCAAAAGAAATGGCCCCGCCGGTGAGGGCAGGGCCATTCTCAAACACGGAAAGGATCGCTTAGATCGCTTCCTTGACTTCCTTGGCGGCGCGGAACGCCAGCTTCTTGGACGCCTTGATCTTGATCTGCTCGCCGGTGGCCGGGTTGCGGCCGAGGCGGGCGGGGCGCTTCTTCACCTGGAAAATGCCGAGGCCGGTGACGCGTACCTTGTGGCCCTTCTTCAGATTCTTCACGGTGAGATCGACGAAAGCGCCGAGAAGCTCGTTCACGGACTTCTTGGACATCTCGTGCTTTTCCGCCAACTCGCCGGCCAGCTTGGACAGCGGGATCGTCAGAATCTTCTCGTCAGCCATTTCTCTCTCCTTTGTCGAATTGGCGGGCTGAGCGTTAGCTCAACGAGTGATTCGTGAAAACCCTTATTTCATGGGCTTTTTAAAGTGCAGCGCCGCAAAAACGCCCGAAATTGCAGGGGGAAAGCCGCGTCACTAATTTGAAAAATGAAATAAGCAAGCCATTCCAAGGGGATGACTCATAGTTTGGAAGGCTTCTGATCTGCCGTTCCGGCCTCGGCAATATCGAGATGGTTTTTTAGCGGAATGGGCGGGAGCCAGTGTTTTTCCGCCAGCCGCTCGAGATTTTCCCGCCGCATCTGCTCCTGCTCCGCGCCCGACATGTTCTGCGCGTGAACGCGGATGGCCACCACAGGCTCAGAAAGATGCACGAAAGACGCATCGCTCCGCACCACGCGGAGATACCAGTCCCAATCCCAATAATAGGGAAGCGTGGCATCGAACGCGCCGAGAATTTCATGCAGCATGCGGCGGTAGCAGACGGCGGAAATGAGGATCGTGTTGTCGCGTGCCAGCGTCTCCGCATTGGCATCATAAGCGAAGGGCAGGGCGGGACGGCCATCATCGAACACCAGCGTGCCATCGCCGAAGCAGAACTCGGCGCCTTCCGCAAAGCGCACTGCAGCCTTTGCCAGCCAGCTCCTGTCCGTCCACCAGTCGTCATCATCGAGAAAGGCAATCACATCGCCTTGCGCGCGCTCGACACCGAGGATGCGCGCCGGCACGGGGCCGCGTTCTGTGTTGTCGAGAATTTTCACGGAAGACAGGCCATGAAGTGTTGAGGCCGCGCCCTTGCCATCATCCACCACCAGCACTTCAAGCGGCGGATGCGATTGCGCAAGCGCGCTTTCCACGGCGCCGCGCAGGAACTGCGGCCGGTTGCGCGTCGGGATGATCACCGAAAAACTGAGCATGGCTCAGTCTTTTAGCCACTCCGGATGCGGATAGGGAACCGGTTCCTTCGGCGTCAGGAACCACCGCGCGAAAATCTCGTGATAGCCCTTCATCAGGTATCCGTTGTTGCGGGCAATCAGTGCTGTGCGTTCGGCGCGGTAATAGGCGGGGAGCTGATACCAGGGCAGCGCGGGCCGCACATGATGCGCGACATGCAGATTGTTGTTGAGGAAGAGCAGCGACCAGAAGGTCGACGCCTCGACGATGATGGTGCGGTGTTCGGGACGTTCCGCTGCCTGGTGCTCGCAGAAGGAGCGCACCAGCGCCAGCCCGATGCCGGGATAGGCGATGAGCAGCAGATATTGCCACAGCGGCATGCCCGCCACGCCCGAGATCAAAAAGATGGTGAGTGCTGAAGCCGCGGCATGATAGGCCCAGGCGCGCGCGGTTGGCGCATCGCCCCGCGCGATTGCCGCGAACTCCGATGACCAGAAGCGGATGATGCTGATGGCCGGTCCCATGATCATGCGGCCCGCCAGCGTATTGTTGAGGCGGTAAAGCCGCTGCTTGAGGCCGGGCAGAGCGTTCCAGTCCTCCGGCAGAAGATAATAGGATTCGGGATCGCGCGCGGGATCGGTCAGATGCGCGTCATTGTGGTGGATCAAATGCGTTTCGCGGTAGCGCGGAAAGGGCAGCCAGAAGGTGGGGGTCACGAAAATCAGCGCTTCGTTGAGAACTCGGCTGCGGGTGGGATGGCCGTGCAGCACCTCATGCTGCAAAGAGGTGTGAAGCGCCGCGCAGCAGGCGCCGATGGGCAGGATGATCCACCACGGCAGCATGGCGTGGTGCCAGACGATCAGCGCCAATACCGCGTAGTCGGCAGCGATGAGCGCAAGGGTGGGCCATTCGATAGCGGAGCGGCGCATCATGTGGGAAATCATACTCCGTCATCTGCCGCAAATCTGTTGATACTGATCCACAAACGTCTACAATGGTGACGATTGTAAACACATGCCCAAGCGTGAGATCGTTTCCATTTTCCGGGAGCGCCTGACCGGCCTGATCGCCGGAACGGGCGAAAGCCGCGCGCGCTTCGCCGCCCGCGCCGGGCTGGACCGCTCCACCCTGTCGCAGCTTCTGTCCGAAGAGAATGTCCGCCTGCCGCGCGCTGAAACCATCGCGCGCATCGCAGGCGTGAACGGGGCGTCGGTGGACTGGCTTCTGGGCTTGTCGGACGCCAGGGGCTCCGCCGCCGGCATCACGGCGCAGCCTACGGTGGCGGAAGGGGCGGATGATCCCTCAAGCGCGCAACTGGCGCTCTGGCATGCCGAAGCGAAAAGCGCGAAGATCCGTTATGTGCCTTCGGGTCTACCTGACCAACTCAAGACCGAGGCCGTCATCACCTATGAGAATGCCCGCTATTCCATGGCCGAGGCTGCGGCACTTGCGGAATGGGCGCGGGGCCGCATCGCTCACATGCGCAAGGCCGAAAGCGAAATCGAAGTCTGCACGTCCCGCCAGGCGTTGGAAGGTTTTGCGCGCGGGGAGGGCATGTGGGGAAAACTGTCGTTGCGTGACCGGCGGCGGCAGCTTGAGCACATGGCCGATGTGGCGGAAGAGCTTTACCCCGCCTACCGCTGGTTTTTGTTTGACGGGCGCGAGCGCTTCTCTGCTCCTTACACCGTGTTCGGTCAGACGCGCGCGGCGCTGTATCTGGGAGCCGAGTTTCTGGTCTTCACGTCGCCCGACCACGTGCGCTTGCTCACCCGCCATTTCGATGATCTCATCCGCAATGCCCGCGTGCAGCCCAATGAGGTGCCTACATTGATCCGCAGGCTGATGAAGGACACGCCATGATTGCCTCGCTGCCCATGTATGATTTTCCGCAAGTGCGGGACGCGACGGATCAATGGTGGACAGGCATCGCACGCCATGCCGGGCTGTCGATCGCGCTGACGCGCGAAGGCGATTACGCCGCTCCGTGGCGCGATCCCGCGCTGGTCTTCAGCCAGACCTGCGGCTATCCCTTCACGCATGAATTCCGGGGCAGGCTGAAGCTCGTCGCCACCCCGCATTATGATTGCGACGGCTGCGACGGGCCAAACTATTGCAGCTTCATCTTCGCGCGGGAGAAGAAGCCGCTGGACGCCTTTCGCGGCAGTCGCTCGGCCTTGAACGGTCATGACTTAATGTCCGGCATGTTGGCGCTGAAACTCGTCTTCGCGCCGCTGGCGGAGAAGGGCCGTTTCTTCGCCTCGGCGCTGGAGACGGGCGGCCACCGGAAATCCCTCGTGGCGGTGCGCGATGGCGCGGCCGATGTGTGCGCGATCGATGCCGTCTGTGTAGCGATGGTGAAGCGTTACGAACCAGAGCTTCTGGAGGGATTACAGGAAATTAGCCGCTCGCCACATGTTCCGGGGCTTCCCTATGTGACCGTGGCAGGCGATGTGACAGTGCTGCGAAATGCCCTTTCGGCCGCGCTCGCGGACCCTGAACTGGCCGAGGCGCGGCAGCGGCTTTTCATCAGCGGAGCCAGCATTCTCAAACCGGAAGATTATGACCGCATCCTGCGCCTCGAAGAGGAGATGGAAAAGCGCGGCGGCCTCATTCTCTCCTAGGACGCGGACGGCACTGTCTCATCCTCGCCGGGGCGGCAGGCGACGAATTCATCGCGCGTTTCGCAATGGAGCGAAAGCGCGTGGAGCTTGGGATATTTGGTGGCCGGAAACAGCTCGGGCATACGGAGCTTCAAATGACTCAACATGCAGCCGATGGTCACGTCGGCCTGGCTCATGCGGCTGTCGATGAACCATGGGCTTCCGCATTCCCGTTCGAGATGCGCAAGGCCATGGGCGATCTGCGAGAGCTGCCGCTTCTCCAGCGTGTGGCTCACGGCGTCCTTCTTGTGAAACAGACGCTCGAAAAACAGCGCCACGATCTTTTCCGAAATGCCGGTGGAGACCGCCATGGCCTGCAGGATCTTCCGCCGTTCGGCTCCGTGCGGCGGGATCAGCGCCCGGGCGGGGCCAGCCTGCTCATCGAGATGGTCGAGGATCGCGCCCGAGTCGATCAGCGTTTCGCCGCTTTCGAGAACCAGCGCCGGCACGCGCAGCAGCGGATTGAGCGCCTGCACCTTTTCCGCATCGCCGAAGATCGACAGCGGATTGCGCGTGAAGGGCATGTGGTAATGCGCAAGCGTCACCGCCACGCGGCGCACGAAAGGCGAGTCATATTGGCCGATGAGGATCATGGCCTCATCATGGACCGGTCATTGCAGCCGCTCAAGTGACAGCTCGCGCCCGATCAGTGGCAGGAGCTGCGCAAGTTCGGGGCCGTGATCGAGGCCGGTGAGGGCGAGGCGGAGCGGCATGAACAGCGCCTTGCCCTTGCGGCCCGACTGCGCTTTGAGCGCATCCGTCCATGTCTTCCATGTCGTCGCGCCCCATGGCTCTTGCGGCAGCAAGGCCGCCGAGGACTGCACGAACGCGCGATCTTCTTCCGCCACCACGGGTTTGATTCTGTTTGTGATGATATCGAACCAAGCCTTTGAATCGGATAGTATTTCGATATTCCCGCGAATGGCCAGCCAGAACGCTTCCGAGCCATAGCCCAGACGCTCCTTCACCGCCTCCCACGGCAGCATGTGCAGAAGCTTGGCATTGAGATGGCGGAGTTCCGCCTCGTCGAACCGTGCGGGCGCGCGCGACAGCTTTCCGAGATCGAAGCCCTCCACCAGCTCGCGATAATCCGCACACGGATGAATATTGTCGGATGTGCCGAGCAGCGCCGCGTGGCTCACCACCGCCATCGCTTCCAGCCCCGCCTCGCGCAGCGACTGGATGGAGAGGGAGCCCAGGCGCTTCGACAATCCCTTGCCGTCCGCGCCCGTCAGCAGGCTGTGATGGGCGTAAGCGGGAATGCCGCCGCCCAGTGCTTCGGTGATCTCGATCTGCACCGCCGTGTTCACCACATGGTCCTCGCCGCGGATCACGTGGGTGATGGCATGATCGATGTCATCCACCACCGATGTGAAGGTGTAGAGATAGGTGCCGTCTTCGCGCACCAGCACCGGATCAGATAGCGTCGCGGTGTCGATGTGCTGTACGCCGCGGATGAGATCATTCCATTCCACGCGCTTGCCATCGAGCTTGAAGCGCCAGTGCGGCCTGCGGCCTTCCGCTTCAAGTTTCGCGCGCTCCTCCGCCGAAAGTTTCAGTGCCGCGCGGTCGTAGATGGGGGAAGCCCGCGCGCCATCTGCCGTTTGCGGCGGCGATCCAGTTCGTCCGGCGTTTCGTAGCAGGCATAGAGTCGGCCCGAGGAACGCAGATGATCGGCCTGCGCGTCATAGCGGGCGAAGCGTTTGGACTGCCACTCCACTCGGTCCGGCGTGATGCCCAGCCACGCCACATCCTCGGCGATGCCGCGCGCAAATTCTTCCGTCGAGCGCACCGTGTCCGTGTCGTCATAGCGCAGCAGGAATTGCCCGCCGGTCTTCTTGGCGAACAGCCAGTTCAGGATGGCGGTGCGGGCATTGCCGATATGGATGCGCCCGGTGGGCGATGGCGCGAAGCGGACGTGGGTCATGGCGCTGTGCGGTAGCCCCAAGGCGTGCGCGCGTCAACGCTAGGCATAGATTTTGGCATGGAGATAGAGCGCCAACTCACGCAGATGTTGGCCCCAATGGGTCTGGTAAAGAAACCTGAAATGCCAGAGAGCATCTTCGATTCCGATGTGCTCTGCGCGCCAGAGCACTTCTTCCAAATTGGTGGAAATGTCTGCAAGATCATCGATTGCATCGCCGGTCATCGGCGTTGCAAGGCTGAGATCGGATGGGTCGGCAATTGCGTATAATCCAAAGTCAGGAAATCTTCTTTTAAGCGCGAAGTAACGCTCGTCATAAGGCTGATGCGGCAGCTCCGCCGCCGTTTCGGCGACATCTCCTGCCGGAGAAGCATGGAGGGCCGCCATCAGCCGGTCCAGTGCCTCGGCCAGTTGCTCGGTGGAAGGCGGTTCGCCATCCAGCAGCAGGTGAAGGGTATCCCTGATCAACGATATGGTTTGTGTTTCACCCATGTCTACAACGCTCACATAAGCGGGAGAGATGTTCAATATCGGCATTTGACTCTTTGGTGCCCGTTGCCTGAAACGGCTTTATTGGCTGGAGAGACATGATGAAGCAGAGAGTTTTGGGGGCGGATGGGCCGCCGGTGGGCGAAGTGGGATTTGGCGCCATGAGCTTCGGCGGCTTTTTCGGTCCCACCGACATGGAAACCAGCCACAAGACGCTGGACCGCTGCCTCGATCTGGGCGTCACCCATATCGACACGGCGCTGATCTATGGCCCCTACACCTCCGAGGAATTCATCGGCGCCTATCTCAGGAAGAATCCGGCGGCGAGGCAGCGATTTTCCATCGCCACCAAGGGCGGCATTCATCCCGATCCGCGCCGCTTCGACAATTCTCCCGCCTTCCTGCGCCAGTGCCTCGAGAGTTCGTTGAAGCGGCTGGGCGTCGATCATGTGGACCTCTATTATGTTCACCGCCGCGACCATGCCATTCCCATCGAAGAGGTGACGGAGACGCTGGCGGGCTTCGTGCGCGAGGGCAAGATCGGCGGCTTTGGCTATTCCGAAATCTCGCCCGCCTCGCTGGAGCGCGCGGCGGCGGTGCATCCCGTGCGCGCCGTGCAGAATGAATATTCGCTCTGGGCGCGGCAGCCGGAACTGGGCATGCTGCAGGCCTGCGAAAGATTGGGCACGGCCTTCGTCGCCTTCTCGCCGCTGGCGCGCGGCGTTCTGGGCGATGTCGATCTTGATCCGCGGCAGTTTCCGGACTCCGATTTCAGGAAGCGCCTGCCGCGATTTTCCGCCGAAAACTATCCCCGCAACATGGCGCGCATCCGGGCCTTCCGCGATTACGCGAAGGCGCGCGGCTGGACCACGGCATCCTTGGCGCTGGCGTGGGTGCTGGCGCGGGGACCGCACATCATTCCCATTCCCGGCACGCGCACCCCCAGCCATCTCGCCGATGATGCCGCCGCCGCGGCGATCACTCTCACCGAAGCCGACATGAAAGAGATCGACACCATCCTCCCGCCCGGCTTCGCCCACGGCCACCGCTATTCCGATCAGCAGGAGGCGGGGACGGAGAAGTATTGTTGATCTTTTTGAGCGGAATTATCACGATCTTATTTCCCTGGCCGGGCTAAACATGAAGGGCGGCCATCGAGAGATGAGGGAAATGCTTCGCGTTAAATCTTAAAGAGACCGCTTCATTCGTAGAACTTGCCAGCCGCGATGATTTCGGCACATCGCCGCCAGATATTGGCGGAAAGATTCTCATAACCGCTGTCAATGGTTTGGTATGCGCCAGCCTCCAGGAACGCATCAATCGAAAAATTGACCCAGCCGAGCGGCCCTTCCACCATCCAGTCCGGTTCTGGCTGAAGTTTTCGCTCCAGCGCATAGTCCTCGGAAAGCGCAAGCAGGAACGCAACGAATGTCTTCTGGTCCGTGACGCGCTCAAGAGCGGCATCCAGCTTTTTCTCCGCCGCCTTCTGTTGCCTGGAGAAGTCCTTTGTGTTCATCGCCCGTCCCGGAACGCATTGGTGATCGGATAGCGCCGGTCGCGGCCGAAGTTGCGGCGGGTGATCTTGACGCCGGGCGCTGCCTGCCGCCGCTTGTATTCGGCGATATAGAGCATGTGCTGGATGCGCTTCACCAGCGCCTCGTCATGGCCGCGCCTGACGATCTCGGCCACCGGCTGCTCGTTCTCCACAAGCCCGTTCAGGATATCGTCCAGCACGTCATAGGGCGGCAGCGAATCCTGGTCCTTCTGGTTCTCGCGCAGTTCCGCCGTCGGCGCCTTGGTGATGATGCGTTCGGGGATCACGAAGCCTTGCGTGTTGCGCCACGCGGCGAGGCGGTAGACTTCCGTTTTGTAGACATCCTTGATCGGATTATAGCCGCCGTTCATGTCGCCATAGAGCGTGGCATAGCCGACCGACATTTCAGACTTGTTGCCGGTGGTCAGCACCATCGAGCCGAACTTGTTGGAGATCGCCATGAGGATCACGCCGCGCGAGCGCGACTGGATATTCTCCTCCGTGATGCCGCGCTGCGTGTTCTCGAACATCGGCTCCAGCGCCGACAGAAATCCCTCGACCGGCTGCTTGATCGGCACCACGTCATAGCGGACACCGAGCAGCTTGGCGCATTCCTCGGCATCAACCAGGGAGTCGCGGCTGGTATAGGCATAGGGCAGCATCACGCAATGCACGCGCTCCGCCCCCAGCGCATCAACCGCCATGGCGGCGACGACGGCGGAATCGATGCCGCCCGAAAGCCCCAGCACCACGCCGGGAAAGCGGTTCTTCAGCACATAGTCGCGGAGGCCCAGCACGCAGGCTTTCCACGTCTCTTCCTCGTTTTCGGGAAGCTTTGCGGTTTCGCCCGGCAGCATATGCCAGCCGTTTTCGCCCCGCTGCCATTGGGTGACGGCGATCTCCTCCTCGAACATCGGCATCTGCAACGCCAGAGAACGGTCGGCATTCAGCACGAAGGAGGCGCCGTCGAACACCAGCTCGTCCTGCCCGCCCACCTGGTTCAGATAGGCAAGCGGCAGGCCCGTCTCCGTCACCCGCGCCACGATGAGGTTCAGCCGCACGTCATCCTTGTTGCGCTCGAAGGGCGAGCCATTGGGAACGAGGAGAATCTCCGCTCCCGTTTCGGCCAGCGTCTCGCACACCTCTTCCGTCCACACATCCTCGCAGATGGGAACGCCGAGCCGGACGCCCTTGAAAGAGATGGGGCCGGGGGCGGGGCCGGGCTGGAACACGCGTTTCTCGTCGAACACGCCGTAATTGGGGAGATCATATTTATAGCGGAGCGTTTCCACCTTGCCGTTGGCGAGCAGCGCCACGGCATTGTGAAGCAGCGGGCCGTCGCGCCACGGCGTGCCCATGAGGATGGCGGGGCCCGTCACCGTATCGCGCGCCAGCTCTTCCACCGCCGCCTTGCAGGCTTCGACGAAAGACGGCCTGAGCACCAGATCTTCCGGCGGATAGCCGCAGATGAACAGCTCGGGAAACAGGATCAGGTCGCAATCCTTCACCGCCGCGCGCGCCTCCCGCGCCTTGGCGAGATTGGCTGAAACGGCGCCCAGCGTGGGATTGAGCTGCGCCAGCGCGATGGAAAGTCTGTCGGTCATGGCGGCGTCATAGCGGAAGGCTTTCCTCCCAGCAATTGCGCGGGCGTTGACGCTCTGTTGAAAGCCGCGCAAGACTTGAGGAAACACATGATCCTCAAATCCCTTCTCACCCCCAAGGCGCCGGGGACAAAGGCCCTTCTGGCGCCAGACCGGCAGCCGCTCGGGTTTGGCGCCTTCGCCGCCCTGTGCGACCGCACATGCGATGCGTTGAACGCGCTGGGGCTGGGGCATGGCGATACGCTGGCGATTGTCCTCCCCAATGGGCCGGACATGGCGGCGGCTTTCGTCACCTGTGGTTCGGCGCTGACGGCGGCCCCCCTCAATCCCGCCTATCTCGAGGATGAGTTCCATTTCTATATGGAGGACCTGAAGGCGGCGGCACTTCTGGTGGAGGAGGGCAGCGCCTCGCCCGCCATCGCGGCGGCAAAGCGGCTGCGATTGCCGGTGCTGTGGTTGAAGCCTGAAGGCGAAGCGGGGTCATTCACGATCTCGGGCGATGCGGCGGGGCCGGCCAAAGACGATGGCCTTGCCGGCGCCGAAGATGTGGCGCTGGTGCTGCACACCTCCGGTACCACGTCGCGGCCTAAGATCGTTCCGTTGACACACGGCAATCTTCTCGCCTCCGCCAGTCATATCAAGCTCACGCTGGCGCTCTCGCCAGCCGACCGCTGCCTCAACATCATGCCGCTGTTTCACATTCACGGGCTGGTGGCGGCCATATTGGCGAGCCTTTCGGCGGGCGGGTCGGTGTTCTGTACGCCGGGCTTCAACGCGCTCAAATTCTTCGGCTGGATGGCTGAGGCGAAACCCACCTGGTACACGGCGGTGCCCACCATGCATCAGGCGATCCTCGCGCGCGCCGACCGCAACCGGGACGCGATTGCCGCCAATCCCCTGCGCTTCATCCGCTCAAGCTCCGCCTCGCTTCCGGCACCCGTGTTCCATGAACTTGAAAAGGCCTTCAGCTGCCCGGTGATCGAAGCCTATGCGATGACCGAGAATGCCCACCAGATGACCTCCAGCCAATTGCCGCCGGGCCTGCGCAAGCCCGGCCTCGTGGGTTGCGCGGCGGGGCCGGAGGTGGCCGTCATGTCGCCCGATGGACGATTGCTCGGCGTGGGCGAGGAGGGTGAGGTGGTGACGCGCGGGCCCAATGTCACCAAGGGCTATCTTGCCAATCCCAAAGCCAATGCAGAGGCCTTTGCGCATGGCTGGTTCCACACCGGCGATCAGGGCTTCATGGATGCGGATGGCTTTCTCAAGATCACCGGACGGCTGAAGGAGATCATCAACAGGGGTGGCGAGAAGGTGGCGCCCGTCGAGATCGACGAAGTGCTGCTGCAGCATCCAGCCGTGATGCAGGCCGTGGCCTTCGCCATGCCGCATGAGAAGCTGGGCGAGGACGTGGCAGCGGCCATCGTGCTGCGCGAGGGTCTCACCGCCGATGAGGCGGAGCTGCGCGGCTTTGCGGCCCAGCGCCTTGCCGCCTTCAAGGTGCCGCGGCGCATTCTCATCGTCGCTGAAATTCCGAAAGGCGCAACGGGAAAGCTGCAGCGCATCGGGCTCGCCGGAAAGCTGGGACTGACATGACGAAAATCTGTGTCTTCGGCGCGGGGGCGATCGGTGGGCTGGTGGGCGCCAAGCTGGCGCTGAAGGGCGAGAGCGATGTCTCGCTGGTGGCGCGGGGACCGCATCTCGCAGCCATCAGGGCCAATGGCCTCACGCTGAAACAGGCTGGCGAAACCCATGTGATGAACGTCCGGGCAACTGATGACGCGCGCGAACTGGGCCATCAAGATTTCATCATCCTCGCCATCAAGGCCCATGCTGTCAGCGGCGTCATCGACGCGATGCAGCCGCTGATCGGCCGGGACACCGCCATCCTCTTTGCCCAGAATGGCCTGCCGTGGTGGTATTTCTACAGGCACGGCGGCCCCTATGACGGCACAAGGCTGGAGAGCGTCGATCCCGGCGGCGTCATCTGGGAGCGACTGGGGCCGGAGCGGGCGCTGGGCACGGTCGTCTGGCAGGCGGCAGAGGTGGAAGCGCCCGGCGTCATCGCCCATCACTACGGCGACCGCATGCCGGTGGGGGAGCCTTCGGGCGAAAAGACGGAGCGCGTCACCAAGCTCAGCCAGTTGCTTAATGAGGCGGGTGTCAAATCGCAGGTGAAGCCCAGCCTCCGCAATGAAATCTGGCTGAAGCTGTGGGGCAATCTCTCCTTCAATCCGGTGAGCGTGCTGACCGAGGCGACGCTGATCGATCTGGCCGAAGACCCCGGCACCCGCCGCGTCATTCGCACCATGATGGAAGAGGCGGAAGCGATTGCCACCGGCCTGGGCGTCACCTTTCCCGTCGGAATCGATGAGCGCATCGGCATGGCGGCAAAGGTGGGCGCGCACCGCTCGTCCATGCTGCAGGATGCAGATGCCGGCCGCCCCACGGAACTCGATGCGCTGCTTGGGGTTGTGATCGAATTGGCGCAAAAAACCGGTCATGGTGCGGCGGGCTTGAAAATGGTCTACGATCTCGTCAAATACCGGACGAGGCCGGCCGTGGCCCGCAAGGCCGTCGAATGAGGAGGTGACGCAATGCGTCTCGACAATGAACAGCCCAGTGACAACATTGAAGACCGGCGCGGGCAGGGCGGTGGTGGCGGCTTCGGGTTTCCCGGCGGCGGGCGGGGCGGCGGCTTTAACATTCCCATTGGCGCGGGCGGCGGCGGCTTCAGCCTCAAGACCATCATCCTGCTGGTCATCATCTATCTGATTGCCAAGATGGTGTTCGGCGTTGATCTCATCCAGATGATCAATGGTGGCGGCGGCATGAGCGGCGGCGGCACCGATACAGGGATCACCCTTCCCGGCACCAACACTGATGTGACCGATTCCGGCACCACCGGCGGCGGCGTGTCCGGCAATGACGTGTCGAACGATGCGGGCAAGGATTTCGTGGCCCGCGTTCTGGGCTCGACCGACCGCATCTGGACGGCGGAATTCCAGCAGATGGGCAAGACCTATGAGAAGCCCACGCTGGTGCTGTTCTCGGGCTTCGTGCAATCGGCCTGCGGCATGGCGCAATCGGCCATGGGGCCGTTCTATTGCCCGGCCGACCACAAGGTCTATATCGACCTCTCCTTCTATCAGGACATGAAAACCAAACTCGGCGCGCCCGGCGACTTCGCGCAGGCCTATGTGGTGGCGCATGAGGTGGGCCATCACGTGCAGAACCTGCTTGGCATCGCCGACAAGGTGCAGCAGGCGCGCTCGCAGGCCAGTGAGGCGGAGGCCAATGCGCTTTCCGTGCGCATGGAACTGCAGGCCGACTGTTTCGCCGGCATCTGGGCGCAGGAAGCCGATGCGACGAAGCATATTCTTGAAGCGGGCGATATCGACGAGGCGATCAACGCCGCATCGCAGATCGGTGATGACCGCCTGCAGAAGCGCTCGCAGGGCTATGTGGTGCCGGAATCCTTCACGCACGGCACATCCGAGCAGCGTGTGCGCTGGTTCAAGACCGGCTTTGCCGCCAAGAGCCTGAACGACTGCAACACCTTTAGCAGCGATTTCCATTGAGGCATTCTAAAAGCCCCAAACAAAAACGGGCGCCGTAAGGCGCCCGTTTCGTTTGCCGAAGCAGAAGAACTCAAGCCGTCTTGTTCATGTTCTTGATCAGGCCGACGAGGATCATGACGATCGCGCCGCCCACGCCGCCGCCGGCGATCTGCTGCACCAGCGTGCCGATGTCGATGCCGGCTGCTGGGGCCGCGGCCGCCGCACCCGTGAGCATGGTGAGCAGCTTGCCGCCAAGGCCGCCGCCGATGATTCCGGCGATCGTGTTGCCAAGCGCGCCGAGGCTCTTGTCCTTCAGTGCAGCACCGGCAATGTTGCCGCCGACCGCGCCCGAGATGAGCTGAATGACGAGCGGAAGAAGTGTTTCCATAAATGTCCCCCCAATGGGATGTGTTGCCCCCGGCTTAAGCCGGATGTGCAAGAGGTAACAGAGTCGGTAATTCCTGCCACCACAGCCGCAAACCTCTGGCGGGGCGGCCCATCGCATGGCAAACACGCGCGCGAAGGAGGCCGGTTTCATGCGTGACGACGAACGGACCATCTTGAACGCGCTGTTCCGCGCCGCGGTGGATGCTGCAAATCCGGCGAGGGCCGTGGCCGCCAATCTTCCCGTGGCTCCCAAAGGCCGCACCGTGGTGATCGGGGCTGGCAAGGCGTCGATCACCATGGCGGAGGCGCTTGAGGACAACTGGCCGGGGCCGCTGGAGGGCTTCGTGGTGGCGCCCAAAGGCTATGCGTCACCGCTCAAGCGCATCGAAACGGTATACGGCAGCCATCCCGTCTCGGATGAAACGAGCCTCGCTGCGGCGGAGAAGGCGCTGGCCCTCGCGGCCACGCTGAGGAAGGACGATCTGCTGATCGCGCTCATCTCGGGCGGCGGCTCGGCGCTGATGGCGAAGCCCGCGCCCGGCATCGCCATGGACGAGAAATTCGGGTTGATCCGCACGCTGCTGAAATCCGGCGCCAACATCGCTGAACTGAATTGCGTGAGGAAACATGTCTCCGCCGTGAAGGGCGGGCTTCTGGCGCGCGCGGCGGGGGAAGCGCGCATTTACACGCTGGTACTCTCGGACGTGCCGGGCGATGATCCGGCGATCGTCGCATCGGGACCGACCGTCGCCGATCCCACGCGCAATGCCGATGCGCTGGCGATCCTCCGCCGCTATCGCATCGCCGCTCCGCCATCGGTGGAACGCTGGCTTCAATCACCGGATGTTCCGAGAGGCCCCTTGCGCGCTGACAACGACACCCGCGTGATCGTCTCGGCGCACGGATCGTTCGAGGCCGCATCGGCCAGTGCGAAAGCGATGGGGTTGAACGTCCTCTATCTCGGCGACCGCATCGAAGGTGAATCGCGGGAAGTGGCGAAGGTCCATGCCGCCATCGCCAAACAGGTGCTGCAATATGATGCGCCGGTGGCGAAACCCTGCGTGATCCTGTCCGGCGGTGAAACCGGAGTCACGGTGAAAGGCAATGGACGGGGCGGGCGCAATGTGGAGTTTGCGCTGTCGCTCGCCGTGTCCTTGGGCGGGGAGCCGCGCATTCATGCGCTTTCCGCCGACACCGATGGCGTTGATGGCATGGAGCTTGTGGCGGGCACCATCATCGCACCCGATACGCTGGAGCGCGCCCGTGCGCTGGGCCTTGATCCCGTTGCCATGCTTGAGAACAACGATGCCCATAGTCTGTTTGAGGCGCTGGGCGATCAGGTGATCACCGGGCCGACCCACACCAATGTCAATGATTTCCGCGCCATATTGATCCGTTGACGGAGAAACCATGCCGGATCACGGAAGCTTTGCCGCCCTTGGCTACCGCTATTTTCTCGCCGTCGCCGAAACAGGCTCGGTGCGTGCCGCATCGCGGGTGCTGAATGTCGCCGCCTCCGCCATCAGCCGGCAACTCATCCTGCTTGAAGACCAGCTTGGCCTCGTGCTGTTTGACCGCAGTGGCCGCCATCTCACGCTGTCGCCCGCCGGCGAAATCCTGAAAGACGGACTGATTACCGCCGCCCACGGCCACGAAGACACGCTGGAGCGGCTCTCGGCGCTGCGCGGCCTCAAGCGCGGCCGCGTGCGGATCGCCACCGTCGAAAGCATATCCGTGGAGGTGCTGCCCCGCCTGCTGATGGAATTTTCGGCACGCTTCCCCGGCATCGAGGCCACCATCACCGTCGCGGGGTCTGACCGCGTGACCGAAATGGTGCTGAACCATGAGGCCGATGTGGGCTTCACCTTCAATCCATCTTCGCTCGACGGGCTGGCCATCGGCGCATCGCGGGATTTCCAGATCGGCGCCGTCCTGTCGCCGCGCCATCCGCTGGCTGAGGCCAAGGCGCTGACGCTGGCGCAATGCCTCGACCATGCCGTGGCCTGGCCCGCGCAGGGCCTGAGCCTGCGCACGATCCTGATGCGCATTCCCGCCGCGCGCAAGATCAGGCCTGTCTATGAATGCAATTCGCTCCGCCTCATGGCGGCGCTGGCGCGAGAAGGAAACTGCATCGCCTTTCAGACGATCATCGGCATCGGCCAGGAGTTGAAAGCCGGAACGCTGCGCTGGATTCCCCTGACCGACCGCCGCCTGCCGATAGACCGCTTCACCATGGTTCACCGCAAGGGGCAGCAGGGCAGGCCCGCCACAAATGCCTTTCTGGAAACGGCGGCCATGCATATTTTCAAGGCAGCGCCTGTGCGAAAAAACAGCACGAAGCGTGGCCGCTAATCTGCTTTTGCGCACGCCGAAGCCTGTGATAGATTTTTGCAATGGGCCGATTGACCACGCATATACTGGACACCGCGGCGGGCGTGCCGGCGGCGGGCATGAAGGTTGAGCTTTACCTGCTCGACGGCGGCGCCATTCATCTGAAGACGGTTCAGACCAATGCCGATGGCAGGGTTGATGGCCCGCTGCTCGAAGGTGCGGCGCTGATGCGTGGGCATTATGAACTGCGCTTCCACGCCGGGGATTATCTGAAAGCCCGGGGCACGGCCCTGCCGGAGCCTGCCTTTCTCGATGTCATTCCCATCCGCTTCGGCATCGCCGATCCTTCGGCGCATTATCATGTGCCGCTGCTGCTCCAGCCCTTCGGCTATTCCACCTATCGCGGAAGCTGAAGCATGGGCGTGAGGGCCACCATCCGGTTTCTCCGCCGCGGCAGGATGGTCGAGCTTCACGATGTCCCGCCCACCCGCACCCTTCTCGATTATCTCAGGCTTGAGGAAAAATCGCGCGGCACCAAGGAAGGCTGCAATGAGGGTGACTGCGGCGCCTGCACGGTGGTGCTGGGGACGCCTGGCGATGGCCGCGTCATTTACGAAGCGGTGAACGCTTGCATCCTGATGTTGGGCCAGATCGACGGCAAGGAACTCGTGACGGTGGACGATCTGGCGCGGGAGGGCGCGCTTCATCCCGTGCAGCAGGCGATGGTCGATTTCCACGCCTCGCAATGCGGCTTCTGCACGCCGGGCTTCGTGATGTCGCTCTTCGCGCTCTCGCACAGGGGCAGGGTGGCGGGCCGCGCGGATGTGCTGGATGCGATTGCCGGAAACCTCTGCCGCTGCACCGGCTATCGTCCCATCGTCGACGCGGCGCTTCACGCCTGTGATGGACAGGCAGAAGATGACTGGGGTACGCAGGAGACGGCGCAGCAATTGCAGGCGCTGGCTGACGGCGAGGATATTTTCATCGGCAGCGAGAACAGCTTCTTCGCCGCACCCGCGTCCCCGGAGTCGCTGGCGACGCTTGCTGCCGCCCATCCCGATGCCACGATCCTCGCGGGCGCAACCGATGTCGGCCTGTGGATCACCAAGCAGATGCGCGCGCTTCCAAAAATCATTCACATCGGCCGCGTGAAGGCACTGCACGGGATTGTGGAGACGTCGGACACACTCTCCATTGGCGCCGCCGCGACCTATGCCGAAGCTTTGAGCCATCTTGCGGGTTTGAGCCCCAACATGGGCGAAGTGTTGCGCCGCATTGGCTCCGCACAGGTGAGGGCCTCGGGCACGGTGGGCGGCAATATCGCCAATGGTTCCCCCATCGGCGACATGCCGCCCATGCTCATCGCGCTCGATGCCACGCTCACGCTCCGCCACGGCGATGCCGAACACAGCCTTGCGCTCGAAGACTTCTTCATTGCCTATGGGAAGCAGGATCGGAAACCCGGCGAACTCGTCTGGCGCATCGATGTGCCGAAGCTGAAGGGCAACGAGCGCTTCTTCGCCTTCAAACTGTCCAAGCGTTTCGACCAGGATATTTCTGCCATCATGGCCGCGTTCAGGTTCACGGTGGAGGCTGACCACATCGCCTCGGCCCGCGTGGCCTTTGGCGGCATGGCCGCCACGCCCAAGCGTGCTGCGCATACAGAAGCCGCGCTCGCCGGTCTCTCTCTGCATAACGCTGCCTCATGGGCTGCGGCGGAGCAGGCGCTGGCTGAGGACTTCCAGCCCATCGGTGACATGCGTGCTTCTGCCGCCTATCGCATCGAAGCGGCCAAGGGCCTGCTCCGCCGCGCCCTCATGGAATGCGCAGGGCGCACACCCGCTGAAACCCGCATCCGGATTCCCGCATGAAGCCGCTCGCCACCATGACGGTCGGCAAGGCGCAGAAGCACGATAGTGCCGCGCTGCATGTGCAGGGCAGCGCCGCCTATATCGATGACATGCGCGAACCGGAAGGACTGCTGCATGTGGCGCCCGGCTTCGCGAAAGACGGTGCGCGCGGAAAGATATTGTCCGTCGATCTCTCCGCCGTGCGTTCAGCACCGGGCGTGGTGCTGGTCCTCACCCATGAAGATGTTCCGGGCAAGAATGACGTGAGCCCGTCGATCGGCGGCGATCCCATCCTCGCGGAGGCGGAAATCCTCTTCCACGCCCAGGTGATCTTCGCCGTGGTGGCGGAAACCCGCGACCAGGCGCGCCGTGCCGCCCGCCTCGCCAAAATCGGGATCGCCGCCGAACCGCCCGCCGTCAGCGTCGCCGATGCGCTGGCGATGAAAACGGAGGATATTCTCCCGCCCTATGCCTTCACGCGCGGCGATGTGACGAAGGCGCTGGCCGCAGCGCCCTTGCGCTGGCACGAGACATTCGATCTGGGCGGGCAGGAGCATTTCTATCTCGAAGGCCAGGTGTCGCTCGCCGTTCCCGAAGAGGGCGGCGCCATGACCGTCTATTGCTCCACCCAGCACCCGACGGAAGTGCAACACCTGATCGCCCGTACGCTGAAACTGCCCGATGCGATGGTGACGTGCGAGTGCAGGCGCATGGGCGGAGGCTTCGGCGGCAAGGAAAGCCAGGCAGCGCAATGGGCGGCGCTGGCGGCCATCGCCGCGCAGAAACTGAAGCGCCCCGTCAAATGCCGCCTCGACCGCGATGACGACATGATGATGACCGGCAAGCGCCATGATTTCCGCATCGCCTATGCGGCAGGGTTTGACCGTGACGGAAAGCTCAGCGCCGCCGATGTCGAGTTTTTCTCGCGCTGCGGTTACTCCGCCGATCTGAGCGGCGCCATCAACGACCGCACCATGTTCCATGCGGACAATGCTTACTTTTATCCCTCGGCCCGCATCCGCACCCGCCGGCTGATGACCAACACCGTATCGAACACCGCCTTCCGCGGCTTCGGCGGGCCGCAGGGCATGATCTTCGCCGAGCGCATGATGGACGCCATCGCGCAGCGGCTGGGCCTCGATCCGCTCGATGTGAGGAAGCGCAATCTCTATGCGAAGGGCCGCGATGTCACGCCCTATGGCATGAAGGTGGAAGACAACATCGCGCTCGAAGTGATCGGCGAACTGGAACAAACCTCCGATTACCGCGCCCGCCGCAAGGCCATTGCCGCCTTCAATAGTAGGGGCGGCGTACTGCGCAAGGGCATCGCGCTGACGCCGGTGAAATTCGGCATATCCTTCACCTTGACCCATCTCAACCAGGCGGGCGCGCTGGTGCATGTCTATACCGATGGATCCGTGCATCTGAACCACGGCGGCACCGAAATGGGGCAGGGGCTTTACACCAAGGTGGCGCAGGTGGTGGCCGAAATCTTCGGCATCGGCCTCGAGAAGGTGCGCATCACCGCCACGACGACGGGCAAGGTGCCCAACACCTCCGCCACCGCCGCTTCATCAGGCGCGGACCTGAACGGCATGGCGGCCAAGCAGGCGGCGGAGATCATCCGTGAGCGGATGACCGGCGAGGCGGCGAAACTGTGGAACGTGGCGGCATCGCGCATTGCCTTCGCGGAAGGCCACGTCTCCGCCGGCAATCACCGCATGAGCTTCGGAGAACTGGCCAGGCGCTGCCATGCCGCGCGCGTGTCGCTGTCATCCACGGGTTTCTACGCCACCCCCAAGGTCGTGTGGGACCGCGAGAAGGCAAAAGGCCGCCCCTTCTATTATTTCGCCTATGGCGCGTCCTGTTCCGAAGTCACCATCGACACGCTGACCGGCGAGATGCGGGTGGACCGTGTTGATATTCTCCATGATGTCGGGCGCTCGCTGAATCCGGCGCTGGACATCGGCCAAATCGAGGGCGGCTTCGTGCAGGGCATGGGCTGGCTCACCACCGAGGAGTTGGTGTTCGACAAGGAAGGCCGCCTCCGCACCCACGCGCCCTCCACCTACAAGATTCCCTGCGCCTCCGATGTGCCGGAGGATTTCCGCGTGAAGCTCTTTGAGTCGAAAGGCAACCGCGAGCCCACCATCTACAGGTCGAAGGCGGTAGGCGAGCCGCCGCTGATGCTGGCGATTTCCGTCTGGTCGGCGATCTTCGACGCCATCGCCGGATTGAAGCCCGGCGAGGTGCCGCCGCTGCAGGCACCAGCCACGCCGGAAGCGATCCTCAATGCGGTGAGGGCCATGGCATGAGCCGTGTATGGCAGCAGATCGCCTTGGCACTTGAGCGCGATGGCCGCTGCGCGCTGGTGTCGGTCGTGTCGACGCAGGGCTCGGCGCCCCGCGATGCGGGCGCGCATATGGTGGTGACGCCGATGGGCTATCACGGCACCATCGGCGGCGGCACGCTGGAATGGCAGGCTATGGCGCAGGCGCAGGCGCTGATGGAGCGGGGGCCAGCCGCGCGCCTCACCGCCCACGCGCTGGGGCCAGACATGGGCCAGTGCTGCGGCGGCCGGGTGACGCTGATGACCGAAGCCTTCTCATCCACCCAGCTTGACGAGGCGCAAGCCCTCGCTGCGCGCGAGGCGGAAGGCGATCTGGACCTCACCCGCAATGGCGTCACGCTGAAGTTCGGCGGAAGCACGCGCGCCATCCTGCTGTTCGGCGCAGGCCATGTCGGCCGCGCATTGGTGATGGCTCTGGCGCCTTTGCCCTGTGCCGTGCGGTGGGTCGATCCGCGCCCCAATGCTTTTCCAGCCGCTGTGCCATCCAACGTCACGCTCTCCGCCGCCGATCCGGTGCGGGAGGCCACCGAAGCGGAAAAAGGCAGCTTCGCCTTCATCATGAGCCACAGCCATGCGCTTGACCTGGCAATCACCGATGCGGCGCTGCGCAACGGGGCGATTGCCCACACGGGGTTGATCGGCAGCGCCACCAAGCGCGCCCGCTTTGAACATCGCCTGAAAGCCGCAGGTGTGCCGGATCATCGCGTCGCCGCCCTGATCTGTCCCATCGGCGTGCCGGGCATTGCGGGCAAGGAACCGGCGGTGATTGCCGCCGCGACAGCCGCGCAGATTCTTGTGCTGGACGAGGCATTGCGTCTTGCGTCGGCGGATAATCCGCTCCACCATGTTGCACTGCAAGAAGGGGCAAAGCGGTGACGGAGCAGGAGGAGTATCTCCTCGAGGCGATCCATGTCGTGAAGGTGTTCGGCACCTTGCGCGCCAATGATGATGTGACGCTGCGCATCCGCCCCGGCGAAATTCATGCCTTCCTGGGTGAGAACGGGGCGGGCAAATCCACCCTCGTCAAGATGATCTATGGCGCGCTGCAGCCAACCTCCGGCGAATTCCGCTGGCTGGGAAAGCCGGTTGAAATTCCCAATCCCGCCGCCGCGCGCAAACTCGGCATCGGCATGGTGTTCCAGCATTTCTCGCTGTTCGAGGCGCTCACCGTGGCGGAGAACATTGCCCTTGCCATGCCCGGCGCGTTTGATCTCGCGGCACTCTCGGAAAAGATTGCCCGCGTCTCGAAGGACTATGGCCTGCCGCTCGAACCCACGGCCACCGTCGCTGATCTTTCCGTTGGTGAACGCCAGCGCATCGAAATCGTGCGCTGCCTGCTGCAGGAACCGCGCCTTCTCATCATGGATGAGCCCACCGCCGTTCTCACCCCGCAGGAGGCGGACCAGCTTTTCGTGGTGCTCAAGCGCCTGGCGGGCGAAGGCTGCGCGGTGCTTTATATCAGCCACCGCCTTGAGGAGGTGAAGCGCCTCTGCGACACCGCCACCATTCTCCGTCATGGCAAAGTGGTGGCCGAGGTCGATCCGAAGACGGAAACGGCGGCCAGTCTCGCGCGCCTCATGGTGGGCGCGGACATTCACCAGCTTCACAGCGAAAAAATATCCTCCGCCGGAAAACCAAGGCTGGAGCTTCGCGGTCTCTCATTGTCAGCCGACGGAGCATTTTCCGTGGCGCTCCGCCATGTCACGCTGGATGTGGCGGCGGGCGAGGTGGTGGCGATCGCCGGTGTGGCAGGCAATGGCCAGTCGGAACTCTTCGATGCCATTTCCGGCGAACGCCGCCTGCCCGGCGCCGATATGCTGGTGATCGATGGCGTTCCGGCAGGCCACATGGGCGTGAACGCAAGGCGCGACAAGGGGGCCGCCTTCGTGCCCGAGGAACGGCTGGGCCATGGCGCCGTGCCGGGCTTTCGCCTGTCGCAGAACGTGGTGTTGACGCGCCATTCCTCCGATCAATCCGTGGTCAAGGGCGGCCTCCTGCAAAAGAACGGCGCCAGCACGGTGAGCGAGCGCGTCATCAAGGCCTTCGACGTGCGGAAGGGAAAGCCCGATCCTGAAGCCCGCGCCCTGTCGGGCGGCAATTTGCAGAAATTCGTGATCGGCCGCGAACTGGACCGCAGGCCCGGCATTCTCGTCGTCAACCAGCCGACATGGGGCGTCGATGCGGGAGCCGCCGCCACCATCCGCCAGGCGCTGATCGATCTGGCGCGTGGCGGTTCCGCTGTGCTGGTCATCAGTCAGGACCTTGATGAAATCTACGAAGTGGCGGATCGCATCGCCGTCATCTCGCGCGGCCAGGTGTCGAAGGCCTATCCCGCCGGGAACATCAGCCTGCAGGAAATCGGCCTGCTGATGGCGGGCGCGCATGAGAAGGACACGGAGCGCCATGCAGTTCCTGCTTGAAAAACGGCAGGAGCGGTCGCGGGCGATGGTGTTCCTGTCGCCCGTCATTGCCATTCTGCTCACCGTCCTCACCGGCTTCGTCATCTTCTCATTGCAGGGCCTCAATCCCTTCGAGGCGCTGCATGTCTATTTCCTTGATCCGCTGAAATATCTCTGGACGGGTGACCCGGATGATCTCTGGTCGCTGGAGCAGCTCGCGGTGAAGGCAGCGCCATTGGCGCTGATCGGCGCCGGGCTTTCGGTGTGCTATCTCGCCAATGTCTGGAACATCGGTGCCGAGGGCCAGCTCACCGCAGGCGCGATCCTTGGCGCGGCCATTCCGGTATTCTTTCCGGACTGGAACACGCCCTTCACGTTGATCGCCATGCTGCTGCTCGGTATTCTCGGCGGCATGGCATGGGCGGCCATTCCCGCCTTTCTCAAGAACCGCTTCAACGCCAGCGAAATCCTGACGAGCCTCATGCTTGTCTACGTGGCGCAGCTTCTGCTCGACTGGCTGGTGCGCGGGCCGTGGCGTGATCCCAATGGCCATAATTTCCCGCAGACCATCCCCTTCACGGATTGGCAATTGCTGCCCAGCTTCGACGGCACGCTGCACATCGGCGTCCTCTTCGCGGTCATTGCCGCCGTGGCGCTGGCGGTGCTGATGGGCAAGAGCCTGAAGGGATTTGAAATCCGCGTGCTGGGTGCTTCACCCCGCGCCGGGCGCTTTGCCGGGTTCTCGCGCGAAGGTGCCGTATGGTTCTGCTTCCTGCTGTCGGGCGGCCTCGCCGGATTGGCGGGCATCTGCGAGGTGATGAGCACGGTGGGACAGCTTCAGCCCTCCATTTCGCCCGGCTATGGCTTCACCGCCATCATCGTCGCCTTCCTTGGCCGCCTTAATCCCATCGGCGCGCTGGTGGCGGCGCTGGCGCTCGCCATTTCCTATCTGGGGGGCGAAGCGGCGCAGGTGTCGCTCGGCATCTCCGACAAGATCGCCCGCGTCTTTCAGGGCATCCTGCTGTTCTACATTCTCGCCTGCGACTCGATGATCCTTTACCGCCCGCGCCTGGTCTTCAACCGCGCCGCCAAGCTGAAAGGCGCATGATGAATCACGGCGAACTGGTTTCCATCATCCTCACCATCATCACGGCGGCAACGCCGCTGCTGCTGGCCGCCATGGGCGAACTGGTGGTGGAACGCTCCGGCGTGTTGAATCTGGGCGTTGAAGGCATGATGGCGGTGGGGGCCGTGTGCGGCTTCGGCGCGGCGCTAGCCTTCGGGCCCTATGTGGGAATATTCGCCGCCATTCTCGCAGGCGTGGCGCTGTCGCTGCTCTTCGCCTTCCTCACATTGACGCTCGTTTCCAATCAGGTGGCGACAGGTCTGGCGCTCACGCTGCTGGGGCTTGGCCTTTCAGGCCTGATCGGCGAGGGCTATGTCGGCCAGCCCGGAGCGAAGCTCACGAAGATTTACATTCCCGGCCTCACCGACATTCCATGGCTCGGCCCCATCGTCTTCGGGCAGGATATTCTTGTTTACGTCTCACTCCTGCTCACCGCGTTCGTCTCATACGTGCTGTTCCGCACCAAGGCGGGGCTGGTGATCCGCGCGGTGGGCGACAGCCACCAGTCCGCCCATGCGCTGGGCTATCCGGTGATCCCCGTGCGCTATGCCTGCGTGGCCTTTGGCGGCGGCTGCGCGGGGCTGGCCGGCGGCTACCTGTCGCTCGCCTATACGCCGCAATGGATCGAGAACATGACGGCGGGCCGGGGCTGGATCGCGCTGGCGCTGGTCGTCTTCGGATCATGGCTGCCGCGCCGCGTGCTGATCGGCGCCTATCTCTTCGGCATGATCACCATCCTGGGGCTGGCGGTGCAGACCAAAGGCCTTGGCATCCCCTCGCAACTGTTGACGGCGCTGCCCTACATCGTGACCATCCTTGCATTGGTGGTCATCTCGGGCAATCGTGCGCTCACCAGAGCCAATACACCCGCTTGCCTTGGTCAGCCCTTCGTGCCCGACCGCTAGGCATTTCGCGTTTCGCCGGGCATGCGGCCACGGCGGGGGGCAAATCAAAAAGGCCGCAACACAGGCGTCGAAAGATGGAGAGGAAGATGAAGACTTGGATGATCGCCGCGGCCGCCCTGATGGCAAGCACGGCATTGCTCACCGGCAGCGCATCGGCGGCGGATAAGCTCAAGGCATGCTGGGTCTATGTAGGCCCGGTGGGCGACGGCGGCTACACGTTCCAGCACGACCTTGGCCGCAAGGAAGTGGAGAAGGAACTGGGCGACAAGGTGGAGACGAAATATCTCGAAAACGTCGCCGAAGGCCCGGATGCCGAGCGCGCCATCGAGCGACTGGCCCGCGAGAAGTGCAAGATCATCTTCACCACCTCCTTCGGCTTCATGGATGCCACCATCAAGGTAGCCAAGAAATTCCCGCATGTGTTCTTCGAGCACGCAACGGGCTACAAGCGTGCCGATAATGTCTCGACCTACAACGCGCGCTTCTATGAAGGCCGCTACGTGATGGGCGAGATCGCCGCCAAGATGTCGAAGACCGGCACCGCCGGCTACATCGTCTCCTTCCCCATTCCGGAAGTGGTGATGGGCATCAACTCCTTCATGCTGGGCGCCCAGTCGGTGAACCCCAACTTCAAGGTCAAGATCGTTTGGGTGAACTCCTGGTATGATCCGGGCAAGGAAGCCGATGCGGCGAAGGTGCTGTTTGGCCAGGGCGCCGACATCATCGTGCAGCACACGGATTCGACAGCGCCGCTGCAGATCGCCGAGGAGCAGGGCAAGCTGGGCTTTGGCCAGTCCTCCGACATGATCAAGTTCGCGCCCAAGGCGCAGCTCACCGCCAACACCGACAGCTGGGGCGGTTATTACGTGCAGGAAGTGAAGAAGGTGCTGGACGGCAAGTGGAAGTCGGAAGACGTCTGGGGCGGCATGGCGCAGGACATGGTTGTGCTCTCGCCCTTCACCAATATGCCGGATGACGTGAAGGCCATGGCCGAAAAATCGGTGGCCGACATCAAGTCCGGCGCGCTGCTGCCCTTCGCCGGCCCGATCACCAAGCAGGATGGAACGGTGGTGGGCGAGAAGGGCAAGTCTCTCTCCGACGCCGATCTCAACTCGATGAACTGGTACATCAAGGGCATCGACGACAAGCTGCCGCAATAGGCAGTACACGGACGAAAGCGCCTGCCGTGGATCATGCCGCGGCAGGCGTTGTTGCGAAGGAAGGCATATGGACCCGTTCATCGCGGACTGGCTGAACTTCCTCATCCGCTGGGGGCACCTGGTTGCGGGCATCGCCTGGATCGGCACGAGCTTCTATTTCGTGGCGCTGGATTTCTCGTTGAGGAAGCCGGACGGTTTGCCTGCCGGCGTCGGCGGCGAGGCGTGGGAGGTGCATGGCGGCGGCTTTTATCATGTGCAGAAATATCTCTCAGCGCCCGAAAGCCTGCCCGGCCATCTCACCTGGTTCAAATGGGAGGCCTATCTCACCTGGGTGTCGGGCTTCCTGCTGCTGATTGCCGCCTACTATCTCAATCCCGCCGCCAACTTGATCGATCCCGCCGTCCTTGATCTGAAGCCATGGCAGGCCATTGCAATTTCGGTGGCGAGTTTGGCGGGCGGCTGGATCGTCTATGATGCCGCCTGCCGTTCTCCTTTGGGGCGCAACACACGCGGCCTTGCCATCTTCCTGCTCACTCTCGTCCTTGCGGCTGCTTTCTTCTTCACGCATATATTTTCGGGCCGTGGCGCTTTCATCCATCTCGGCGCTTTCACCGGCACGCTGATGGCCGCCAATGTCTTCATGGTCATCATTCCCAACCAGCGGAAGATCACCGCCGCGCTGATCCGTGGCGAACTGCCCGATCCCCGCCTTGGCGCCATCGGCAAGCAGCGCTCACTGCACAATACCTATCTTACCCTGCCGGTTCTGTTGATGATGGTGAGCAATCACTACGCCATCATCACCGATGCGCCCCACGCCTGGCTTCTGGCCGGCGCCATCTTCGTGGGAGGTGCCGCGCTCCGGCAATTCCTGGTGCGCACCGAAGTGAGCGACCCCTTAAGCAAGACGGGCTGGACGCTGCCCATCATCGCGGCGGCGCTGGTTCTCGCATGGTGGCTCAGCACAGCACCACTTCTGTCGTTCGATTGGCCGGGGCTCTTGCTGCGCTGGGGCCACATGATCGCCGGCATCGCCTGGATCGGCACCAGCTTCTATTTCGTGGCGCTCGATTTTTCCCTCCGCAAGGATGTGCCATTGCCGTTAGGTGTTGCAGGCGAAGCATGGGAGGTGCATGGCGGCGGCTTTTATCATGTGCGGAAATATCTTTCCGCGCCCGCTTCGCTCCCGAAAGACCTGATCTGGTTCAAATGGGAGGCCTATCTCACTTGGGTCACGGGCTTCGGCCTGATGGTGCTGCTCTATTATGTGCAGGCCTCCACCTATCTGATCGACCCCGCCGTCATGGCGCTCTCGCCGTGGGAAGCCATTGCCATCTCCGTGGCGAGTCTTGCGGGCGGCTGGATCATCTATACCGCGCTCTGCCGTTCCCCCTTGGGACGCCACACGGGATGGCTGGCGCTGGCGGTGTTCGTGCTCATCATGTGCGCGGCTTATGGCTACACGCACGTCTTCTCGGGCCGGGGCGCCTTCATCCATATCGGCGCCTTCATCGGCACCATCATGGCTGCCAATGTCTTCATGGTGATCATCCCCAACCAGCGGAAGATCACCTCGGCTCTCGTGAAAGGCGAAGCGCCCGATCCGCGCCTGGGGGCCATCGGCAAGCAGCGCTCGCTGCACAATACCTATCTCACCTTGCCGGTGCTCGCCATGATGGTGAGCAATCATTATCCCTTCATCACCGATCACCCGCATGCGTGGCTACTGGCCGGATTGATCGTGGTTGCCGGCGCCCTGGCGCGCTATTTCCTCGTGCGCACCGAAGTGGGCGATGCGCAGGCCGATATTGCATGGGCGCTGCCGCTGATTGGCGCGGCGCTGGCGCTGGCGCTTCTCCTCACCCAGCCATCGACGCTGCCGGTTTTCAATGGAACCGTCACCGATGCCGATGCGTTGTCGATCACAGCCAACCGCTGCGCAGCCTGTCACTCCGCCCATCCCACCGATTTCATCATTCACACCGCACCGAAAGGCATCATGTTCGATACGGTTGAGGACCTGCGCCGCTATACCCGCGAGATCGAAACGCAGGCGGTGCGCAACAAGGCCATGCCGCTGGGCAACAAGACCGGCATGACCGATGAAGAGCGCGCAAAGCTCGGCGCATGGATCGCCGCGCAATGAGAACGCTAGCGCAGGTGAATGCCATGCCGCCGGATGCTTTCATGTCTGCCTTTGGCGACGTGGCCGAGCATTCGCCTTGGGTGGCGAAGGCGGCGCTGCGGGCGCGGCCTTTCACTGATCGGGAAGCGATGATTGGCGCATTTGAATTGGCGCTCCAGAATGCCACGCATGGAGAACAACTTGCCCTTATTCGCGCCCACCCCGATCTCGCCACCCGCGCCAGGCTCACCGCTGATTCCTCACGGGAACAGGCGGGAGCGGGACTGGACACGCTGACACCGGAAGAATTTCACCGCTTCACCACGCTCAATGAGGCCTATAAATCGCGCTTCGGTTTCCCCTTCATCTTCGCGGTGAAGGGCGCGGGCAAGCACCAGATTCTGGAAAGCTTCGCGGAGCGCGTGAACAACAGCCCGGACGATGAATTCGCCATGGCGCTCCGCCAGATCGCCCGCATCTTCCGCTTCCGCATCGAGGACCGTATCAGCGCATGAAGATCATCCGTGGACAGACGGTCAGTTTCACGGCCGATGCCTCTCCCGTTCATCACACGAAGGGCGCTGTGGTCATCGGCGACGATGGCCGCATTGCCTGGGCGGGCGATCATGCACAATTGCCAGAAGACTACCGGGGGCTCACGGCGGATGACTATGGCGAATGCCTCATCCTTCCCGGCTTCATTGACCCGCATATTCATTTCCCGCAATACCGGATGCTCGCCGCGCCCGGAAAGGACCTGCTGGACTGGCTCGCCCGCTTCACCTGGCCCGAGGAAAGCCGCTATGGCGACGCGGCCTATGCTGACCAGGCAGCGGAGGCGTTTCTGGACCGCCTTGCTGCTGCGGGAACCACCTCGGCGCTGGCCTTCTGTTCGGTGCATCGCGTGTGCGCCGATGCGCTGTTTGCCGCTGGCGAGCGGCGCGGCATGGCGCTTTTGACCGGCAAGACGATGATGGACCGCAATGCCATCCCTGCCGTTCAGGACGAGTTGGAAAAAGCGCCTGCGAGTCCGCCGAGCTTTACGCCAAATGGCATGGCCGCGCGCGCCTCCGCTATGCCGTGACGCCGCGCTTCGCCATCACCTCGACCGAAGCGCAATTGGCGCTGGCCGGAGAACTTCTGAAATCTCTCTCCGGCGCCTTGATGCAGACGCATCTTTCCGAAAGCGCCCGCGAGATCGCCTTCGTCAGGGACTTGTTCCCAAAGGCCAGGGACTATACCGACGTCTATGACCGCTTCGGCCTCTTGGGGCCGAAGAGCCTCTTCGCGCATGGCATCCATCTGTCGGAGCGCGAGGCGGCGCGGCTCTCGGAATTGGGATCAACGGTGGTCCACTGTCCTACCTCCAACACCTTTCTGGGCTCCGGGCTTCTCTCCATGCCGCATTTGCGGAAAGAGGGTCGGCCCGTGCGTCTGGGCGTTGCCACCGATGTGGGCGGCGGCACCAGCTATTCCATGCTCGCCACGCTGGGCGAGGCCTACAAGGTGCAGATGCTGAACGGCTACAAGCCCACGGCCGCCCAGCTCTTTCACATGGCCACGCGCGGCAATGCGGAGCGGCTTCACATCCACGCTGAAACCGGGGCGCTCGAGGCCGGAAAATTCGCCGATCTCGTGGTGCTGGACCCGGAAGCGACGCCGGTTCTCAAGGCCCGCCATGCCTTGTCTGAATCCCTCGAGGATATTCTGTTTTCATTGATGATCCTCGGCGATGACCGCGCCGTTTCCGCCACCTATATCGCGGGCCGCCGCTGGCACGCCGCACGCTGACCCCCTGCGCGGAAAACGCATTGCTGGCTTGATGCAAATCATAGCCGGCGCGTGACAGTCGGGAGTATGCCCACCACAGTTTTCAGGCTTCTCCGGAGAAAGCGCATGCGCGTTGCAGACATCATGACCACGCCGGTGATCGGCGTCGAACCCGGCACTGAGGTCGCCGATGCCGTCAACCTCATGCTGGGCAACAGGGTGAGCGGCCTTCCCGTCATCACTTCCAGCCGAAAGCTCGTGGGCATCGTCACCGAAGGTGATTTCCTGCGCCGCAGCGAATTGGGAACGGCGAAGAAGCGCCCCCGCTGGATCGAGTTTCTCCAGCCCTCCGGCAAGCTGGCGCAGGAATATACCCACGCGGCTGGCCGCAAGGTCGCCGACGTGATGACGGCGGATGTGGCGACGGTCCCGTCTTCGGCATCGCTCGATGATCTGGTGGAATTGATGACCAGCCGCAGGATCAAGCGCATGCCTGTGGTGGATAACGGCAAGCTCGTTGGCATCGTTTCGCGCTCCGACCTGATGCGCGCCATGCTGCGCGCGAGGCCAGCCTCGACGCCTGCCTCGCAGGATGACGAAGCGATCCGCGCAACGCTTGTGGAGGCCCTGAAAAACCAGCCCTGGGCCGGCAATGGCGCCATCCGCGCCATCGTGAAGGACGGCGCTGTCGAATTGCAGGGTACCGTGTTCGACGATCATTGCCGCAAGGCCGCCGCCGTGGTGGCGGAAAATGTGAGCGGCGTGAAAAGCGTCGTCAACCACATCGCCTGGATGGAGCCGGTATCGGGCACCTATATCATCTGGCCGGGTGAGGACGCGGAGTAAGCGTCAGAGCACAATCGAAATCGGCTCCGGCGGCAGCACTTCCTCCAGATTGGCGCCGGGGCCGCTCCGGTCCACCACGATGAACCGGCTTTGCGCATCCAGCACCAGCAGCGGATGGTGCCACACGTTCGGCGCATAATTCACGCCCTGCCGCCCGCTGGCCGTGAAGGCGCGATAGCTGCCAGTGTCGCGCGGGTTCCCGCACACCACCACCAGCCAAGGCCTGTCCTGCAGGGGATAGAAAGCCTGCGAGCCCAAGGGGTGCCGCTCCATCACCGCAACAGCCAATGGCCGCGGCTTTCCGGCGAACAGGCTGACATTTACGAGACCTTCACCAACATCGACGCGCGCCAGCCCGTTCACCCGCTGCGCATAGCCCTGATTGATCGTTATCGGCTGCGCACCCTCCCACGCGATCACCTCGCCGAAAGGCGCGAAATCCTCTGGCGTAAGCGGGGTGGCGCGTAGCTCTGTCACGCCAGCTTTCCGAAAATCCTGAGCCGCGACACGCCACCATCGGGGAAGATGTTGAGCTTCACATGGTTGACCGGCTCTTTCAGCAAAAGTGAACTGCCGGAGAAGCTGTGAATGCGGTTGGCCTCGAGCTTCTGCTCACCCATCAGCGCGGGCCAGAACATCGCTTCCGTCACGATCGATTGATCGGTGGCGTTGGTCACCAGTGCTGCCTGAAGCGAACAGCGGTCGGGATAATTGCCCTTGTAGTGGCAGGTATCCACTTCCACCTTCTCGATCACGCCGGTGCCGCCCAGCTTCACGATGATCCAGTCATTGCCGGGCTCGCGCCGCCGCCGCGTCTCCCAGCCGTCGCCCATGTTGATGCCGCGCCCCAGCGTCAGCAGCGTCCACACCGATCCGTAATGGGCATTGTTGTAGGCAATGATGCGCCCGCCATTGTTGGCCAGCGAAAGCTCCTGCACGGCGGACTTGTCCTTGCCTTCCCAGGAAGGCACCGGCTCGCCGTAGACACGGAGGCGCGCCACGCCGCCATCGGGATAGATATGCAGCCGCACATGCGTCCATGGCGTGTCGCTGGCGATGGCATGGAAATGATGCGCCGAAGGTCCGAGCGACACCGCGGGAAGAATCTCTGTCCACGCCGTATTGTCATCAGGATCCCGCGCGCTGGAGCACGCCTCAAGGGATGCGGCGGGCGGATAGTTGCCGGTGAAGAAACTGGTGTCGATGTCGACTCCGCGGATCACCCCCGGCGCGCCCAGCTTCACGATGCAGAAATCATGGCCCCCATGGCGGCGGCGAATTGATTCCCAGCCATCCATGTATTTGCCGTTGTCGTCATATTTGTCGGGATCGAAACTGGCCGGCGCATCGGCCAGCATGCGCGCCTTGTCGGCGAAGAATTCATCCGTCGCATAAAGCGCCTTGGCGCCAAGCCGGGGCGACGCGAGATTGATGGCGTTGCGGGCGAAGGAGGGAAGCTCGGGAGTGGTGGTTGCCATGGTTGCCTTCCGTGTGACACAGAAGAATTAGCACGCCGGAAATCACGGAGGAAACAGGCATGAGCGCGGAAGAAAATCTGAAAAACAAGGGCATTGTCCTGCCGCCGCCGCCCACGCCCAAGGGCAATTATGTGCCGGGCGTCATCCACAATGGCATTCTCTACGTGTCAGGGCAGGGGCCGCTTCTGGAAGATGGCAGCTTCGCGTCAGGCATCGTGGGGCAGGGCGTCACGGTGGAGCAGGCACAGCTTCATGCCCGCCGTACCGGCCTCGCCATTCTCGCCATCGTGCGCGACATGCTGGGCAGCCTCGACCGGGTGGAACGGGTGCTCAATGTGTTTGGCATGGTGAACGGCGTTGCCGGATTTGCCGAGCAGCCGAAGGTCATCAACGGGTTTTCCGACCTGATGGTGGAGGTGTTCGGCGAGCAGGGCCGCCACGCCCGCGCCGCCGTCGGCATGGGCAGCCTGCCGCAGAACATTACGGTTGAGATCACCGCTTTCTTCGCGGTGAAGGCCTGACGATCAGGGCGCGGGCCAGCGCACTTCGCCAACGTCGAGCTTCCGCCAGTTGCGGAGATGCTTGCGGCTGAAGGCCTCCAGCGCCTCGCGTTCGTCAGGCGTCCACACGTCGAGGCTGGCGAGAAGATGCGCCATCGCCACCTCCGCCGCGCGGCCTGCGCCATCATCGCATTTAAGCGCGATGCCGAGCCCCGCATGGGGGATCGCTCCACAATAGACGCCTTCCGCCCCCGTCTTCACGAAGGCGCGCGGCACGGTTTCCATCAGATCGGTGTCAAATCTCTTTGTTCCCGCCACCATGAAAGGATGGGCACGCACGGCGGCAATGATGCGCTGGCCCGCCGGGCGCGACGGCAAACGCGCAAAGCCCAGCGCCAGATTGCGGAGCGGGATCGCCCATGTGGGCACCGAGCAGCCGTCGATGCCGACGGGTTGCTGCGCCAGATCGCAGCCGCACAGCGCGCCCATGGTCTCGGCGATGGCCTGCTGCACGGGATGGCCGGGCTTCACATAATCATGGCGCTCCGCGCCAAGCTGTCGAGCCAGCGCCAGCATCCCGGCGTGCTTGCCCGAACAATTGTTGTGAACCTGCAGCGGCGCATCGGAAGCGCGCACGGCGGCATGCTCCGCCACGCTGTCGATTGGCCAGTGCGCGCCACACTCATAGTCCTCCTCGCTGTTGCCGCACTTGGCCAGCATGGCGCGCGCCACGCGCACGTGCTCAGGCTCGCCATTGTGGGAGGAACAGGCGAGCGCGATCTCCTCGTCCGTCAGTCCGAAATGATCCGCCGCACCGCTCTCGATCACCGGCAGGCACTGGAAGGCCTTCACCGCCGAGCGCGGGAAAACGGCTGAACCAATGTCGCCCGCCGCGCTCACGATCTGCCCGTCAGCGTTAACGACCGCGAAAGCCCCGGTATGGCGGCTCTCCACGATGCCGCCGCGCGTAACTTCGGCGATGACGGGATTGGGCATGGGAGGCTCCTTCTCTGCGCGGTTCTTGCTGCGGCCGTAATCAGGCCGTAACGGATTCCTGCGACAAAAGCGACCGTTGCGATTCGCGCAGCGCTCACTATTTACGCCGCTTCTTCTTTCAAGGGATTGCCGCCGATGCTCAGCCGCGCGCTGGTTTTCCAGCATATGGACGATGAACCGCCCGGTCTTTACGGCGCGTTTCTGGAAGAACGCGGCGTTACGCTCGATACGGTGATGTTGCACCGGGGCGAGGCCATCCCGTCGCTGGCACCCTATGACGTGCTGTTGGTGATGGGCGGCGCCATGGATGTGTGGGAGACCGGCGCGAACCCTTGGCTGATCGATGAGAAGGCGGCCATCCGCGAATGGGTGATGGCGCGCAACCGGCCGTATTTCGGCGTGTGCCTGGGCTTGCAGCTTCTGGCCGAGGCAGCGGGCGGCACGGTGGGACTCGCCAAGGCAGCGGAAGTGGGAATCGGCAAGGTGTCGCTCACCGGCACTGGCCGCTGTCACGCCATGACGGCGGCCCTGCCGAAGCAGTTCCGCTTCATGCAGTGGCATCATGCCGAGGTGAAGCAATTGCCGGAGGGTGCCGAGGTTCTGGCATCTTCCGCCGTGTCGCCGGTGCAGATCATGAGCCTTGGCGATTGCGCGCTGGCCACCCAGTTTCATGGCGAACTGACGCCTGACCTTGTGGACCGCTGGGCGCATCTGCCGCAATACCGGCAATGGCTGGACGAGGCGTTGGGTGCCGGCGCCTATGAGCGGGTGCGGGCGCAGGCCCTGCCGCTGATGCCGCTGATGGCGAAGCACAGCCGGGCGCTGTTCACCAACCTGTTGGACGCTCGGGCCCTGCGCGCCGCCGCCTGATCAGGAGGCCGCCAGCGGAAGCACGCCAACGATCCGCGTTTCCCCGCCCAGATGCAGCGCTGCGGCGATCAGGTGCTCCCGCGCCAGAAGCGTTTCCGCCACGCTCACGCCGTTCGCCAGGGCCTGCTGAATATCGCCCGGCGAGATGTCTCCCACATGCTGCGTCACAAGGCGGGCCCCCAGGCTGCTCTCCGGGCGAAGATCGCTTGCGGGCACACGCGTGATCGCCGGATGGCCGGGCAAATCAACGGCATTGGCCACCAGCATCGCAGCCGCTTCCGCTCCGCTGGCCGTGGCGGCGAGCACTGTCACCGCATCGGCGATGCCGAAGGAAAAATTCCGCTGCCAGCCGCTGGTTGAAATGCCGCGCACGGCGTCCGTCCAGTGCACCAGCGCCTCCGCCACCAGTAGCGGATGATCCGGCCGGTCCACCACGCCCGCCCGATACTCCTGCCAGGGCGTCAAATGGATGGCGATGCTGCCGCCGTTGTTCACATGCGCTCGCTCGACGGCGGCGGCGGAGACCATGGCATAGAGCACTTCCTCCGCCACCGCGCCTGAAGCTGCCGCCACGGGCGTGATAAAGCCGGACCTGGCGTGCTCAGCCGTGGCGCGATACATGCGCCGCGCCACAGCACCCTCCGGCAAACGCTCCGTGGGCTGACGGAGCAGCGAAATCTCGGCGTTCAACTCGGCGCGGACGGTGGAAAATCGGGCAATTGCCACATCGAAGGCACGATGCACCTCCATCTCCGGCCCGTCAGCGCCGATCACCAGGTCGAACGGCCCATCCTGCAAATGCAGGCGGTGGCCATCCGGCAGCATCATGGCCCGCATTCCCGTAACTCCCGAAAATCCCACGATTCAGTTTGCTCCATGCGCCTGTTGACCCTATCCTGCAACAACTTGCGGTTTTGGGCCAATATTGTGGAACGGCGTCTTACGACAATCCTGTCGGCGGATATCGCTGGCTATTCCCGCCTCATGGAGGCGGACGAGAGCGGAACCTTGGCCGATCTCACGATCAGACGCTCGGCGCTGATCGAACCGCTCATGGCCAAGCGCGGCGCCCGGCCGATCAAGTTTCTCGGCGATGGCTTCCTGGCCGAATTTGTGAGCGTCGTGAATGCGGTGCAATTCGCGGTGGATTTTCAGGAAGCGAATGAAGCGCGCAACGCCGAATTGTCGCCTGCAAAGCGCATGGCCTTCCGCATCGGCATCAACCTCTCCGACATCATCGCCGATGAAACGGACGTCTATGGCGACGGCGTGAACGTGGCGGCGCGCATTGAATTGCTGTCGCCGCCCGGCGGCATCTGCATTTCGGAATCCGTGTACAATCATGTCCACCGCCATGTGCCCTTCGGCTTCGAGGACATGGGGCGCAGGCAGCTGAAGAACATTTCTCCGCCGCTGCAGATTTATAAAGTGGTGTCGGTTCTCTCCAGCAAGGCCCCGCGCAGGCGCGCCGCGCCCGTGCATCAGGCGTCCATCGTGGTGCTGCCCTTCGCCAACATGAGCGGCGATCCGGAGCAGGAATATTTCAGCGACGGCATCAGCGAAGACATCATCACCGACCTCTCGAAGATTTCCGCGCTGTTCGTCGTGTCGCGTAATTCCGCTTTCGTGTTCAAGGGGCAGGCTGTGGAAGTGGACCAGGTGGCGCAGCGGCTGGGCGTGCAATATGTGCTGGAAGGCAGCGTGCGCAAGGTCAACAACCGGGTGCGCATCACCGCCCAGCTCATTGACGGCAACAGCAACGGCCATATCTGGGCCGAACGCTATGACCGCGATTTCGACGACATCTTCAAGCTGCAGGACGAAATTTCGCGCGCCATTGTCGAAGCCCTCCGTGTGCGGATCATGCCGGGAGAGATGGCGACGTTGCGTCAGCGCCCGACGGAGAATCCGGAAGCCTACCGCTATTATCTGATGGGGCGGGGCTTCTTCAACCGCGGTCACACCAAACGGCTGCTGCGTCTGGCGAAGCAATTGTTCGTGAAGGCGTTGGAGATCGATCCCAACTATGCCATGGCCCATGCGGGCATCGCCGATTGCGACTCCCATCTCCTCGATGCGGGCGACACGTCCATTTCCGTCGATGATATCCTGGCCCAAAGCGAGAAAGCGCTGGCGATCGACCCATCTGTTGCCGAAGCGCATGCCTCGCGCGGCCTCGCACTCTACACGGCAGGGCGATACGAAGAGGCGGACGCCAGCTTCACGACGGCGTTGACCTACAAGCCGGATCTCTTCGAAGCCAATCTGTTCTATGGCCGCAATTGCCTGAACCGCGGCGACTTTGAACGGGCGGCGGAACTGTTTGGCAAGGCCGCCGATGTGAAGCAGGATGATTTCCGGGCGCTTGGCCTTCAGGGCATGTGCTTCAAGTCTCTGGGCCGTGAACAGGAGGCGACCGCCGCCGCCAAGCGAGCACTGGCGCGGGCCGAAAAGGCGGTGGCCGACCGGCCCGATGATGCCGACGCGCTGGCTTTCGGCGCGGGGCTTCTCGCCTATCTGGGCGAGGCCGACCGCACGCGCGACTGGGCTGAGCGCGCCGCCATCATGGAGCCGGATGACCGCTACATGCAGTATAATCTGGCCTGTGCCTATGCGGTGCTGGGGCAGATTGAACCTTCGCTGGACAGGCTTGAACAGGCGCTCCGCCCCGGCTCGCTCAAATCCCTGCGTGAATTCATGCTGAAGGACAGCGATCTCGATGTCGTGCGGGAGCATCCGCGCTATCACGCGCTGCTGGCGCGACTGGAGGCCTGATCTTGAACGCCGCAAAAGTGCTGCTCGATTACTGGAACGCCGGGAAGCGCCTTGCCGAATTGCCCGAGCCTGTCCGCCCTACGGGCCGGGCGGAAGGCTATCGTGTTGCGGCTGACATGGAAGTGCTCACCGGAGATAGGGTGGCGGGCTGGAAGATCGCCGCCACCAGCGTGGCGGGGCAGAAGCATATCAATGTCGACGGGCCGCTGGTTGGCCGCATCTACGCGAAGCGCGTTCTGCCGCCGGGAGCGGCGGTTTCGCTGGCGGGAAATGCCATGCGGGTGGCGGAGGCGGAATTCGCCTTCCGCTTCGGAATCGCACTGCCGCCGCGCGATCATCCATACACGGAGGAGGAATGCCTTGCCGCCGTTTCGGCCCTGCATCTGTCGCTCGAAATTCCCGACAGCCGCTATGAGGATTTCACCAAAGTGGGGGCCGCGCAGCTTATCGCCGATACGGCGTGCGCAAACTGGCTGGTGCTGGGGCCGGAGGTCAAGGCGGATTGGCGCGGCATCGACCTTGCTGAGCATCGGGTGACAGGTTTTCGCAATGGCGTGCAAGTGGCAGAGGGCACGGGGAAGGCCGTGTTGGGCGGGCCGGTCATCGCACTGGCGTGGTTCGTCAACGAGGCGGCGCGCTATTGCGGCGGCCTGAAGGCGGGGCAGTTCGTGACCACGGGCACCTGCATCACCCCCATGGCGCTCGAACCCGGAGACCGGATCACCGCCGATTATGGCGGGCTGGGGTCGATCAGCGCACGGACGATATAGCCGCCGGCGTCAGGCGGTGACGAGATTTCCGGAAATCACGCTTTTCGACGGAACAATCCCGCCATTCTCCGCCAGATCAGGCCCCACAGGCTCCTTCTGGTCCATGCCCTGAATGGCGGCCTGCTTCGATCCGGCGATGCGGTTGTTGGTGATCATTACCGGCTCCGCGCCGTCTGAAACCGAGAACGTGATGCCGCGCCCGCAGTTGCGCACGAGATTGGAGGTGGCGGAGAGGTTGCGGCAATATTTTCCCCAGCCCAGGCCGATGCCGGTCTGAGCGGCATTCTCCACCACATTGCCGGTCACCTGCGTATCACCTTCCGCCCCGATGCCCACGGCGGAGGTATAGGGCAGGGTGCCGCCGCCCGAGACATTGCGGACAACATTGTTGGAAACGACCGCCAGCCTGCCGCCTTCATTGAAATTGGTGATGGAGATGCCAAACGCCACATCGGCGATGAGATTGCCGGACACCACCGCGCCCTCGAATCCGAACTCGCAGTAGATCGCAACCTCGCCGGTGCGCGAGATCGAATTGCCGGTGATCTGGCAGTTGGAGCCCTGGTTGTTGCGCACGGCGGAAAAGGCGCAATCGCTGATGCGGTTGTTGGCAACAATCACATTGCCTGCCTTGTAGACATTGATGCCATTGCCGTTCTGCCCGTCGCCGCCCGCCTTCGCCGCGATGCGCGCCACGCGGTTGCCGCTGACGATCGTTCCATCCTCGGAGCTTTCGGACGTCCACACCTGGATGCCGTTGTTGCCGATATCGCGCACGTCGTTTCCGGAAATCTCGAGACCCTTTGCGTTGCGCGAGAACAGCGCCGTCTGCGCGATGGCGGAAAATCGGTTTCCGCTGATGCGGCCCGCGCAGGATTTAAGCCGGAGCCCGCTGCCCTTGCCATTGATGAAGGCGCAGTTCTCGATCAACAGGTCTTCCACCGTATCGCAGAACACCAGCGATTGATCTTCCGTAGGCGGAGCATCGCCGCCGTCGAACGTAACGCCCGACAGGGTGACATGCGCCGTGCCGGTGATCGAGAGCAGGGGGCCTCCGCCCTTCGCCGCTAGTATTGTCCGCCCGGGAACGCCCCGAATGGAGAGAGGCTGCGCCAGCTCAAGCGTGTCGGTCACATACCGCCCGGCGGGCAGATCAAGCACGCCATCGCCCTGAATCGCTTTCTCAAGTGCCGTCTTCAAGCCTTTGAAATCAGAAGACTTTGCCAGCGCGGGCGCGGCAGCGGTGACGGCCAGGCCGGCCAGCAGGGATCGTCGCGCGAGGGTCATTGTGGCACACTCCTGCGCGTGTGATGCAACTCCCAAGCCGCCCCGATCAAGGCGCGGGAACGAGCTTCATTTCAGGGGGATCAAGATGGCCAGCAATATCGCGCAGGAGTGTCTTGCCGTCCTGTCCCGCTTTCACGTGGCAATCGATGCCATCGAACGTGACGGCGGTTCCGCCAAGCGATTTTTTCTTGAGGTCGGAACACATGATGGGCGTCACGAAAAAATCTTTCCCGTCAAATTTCCCCGCCGCATAAATCGGCGGCTTGGTGTCTTCCGCCACCTGAAGCCCATACCACCCGCCTTGCAGTGAAACGGCCAGCACGGTGGCCTTGCCATCTTCCGGCTTCTGGTCCGGCGTCTTCATTACATAGTGCTGGCCTTCCGGGGTGAGGATCAGCACCGCATCCTTGTCGGCGCGTGACCATGTGCCATGGTCGAGAGCCCAGCCCTCGAACCGCGCCTCAGACTTGCCGAAGATCATCTCCCCCTCCGCCTCCTTGAACAGAGGCTCCGGCGCATCGAGCACGCAGCCGCATAGCAGAACCGCCAGTGCAAACATGGCAAGCGCGCGTGTTAGCATCGATCGCGCAGGGGTGTCACACATAGCCGCTCAATCCCGGAATGGAGCCAGCCACCTCTTTCACCAGCGGTGCTCCGGCTTTCTCTTTCGCATAATCCAGCGTCAGCGTGCCCACCTGCTTGATCTGGTCCATCGAAAGCCCCGCCGCTGTGAGCTTCGAGATCGCGGCCAGTGGCCCGCCCATCAGGCCGCCGCCCAGCATGCCCAGAAGCCCGCCCTTGGCCGCGCCATCGCCGCCGAATTTCGCCGCAAGCTCGGACGCGCCGGGCAGCCTGTCCATCAGCTCCTGCACCTTCGCCTGATTGCCTTGCGTCTTCAGAAGCCCCAGCATGATGCCGAGCGCCCGCTCCGCCTTCTCAGCCGAAAGCCCGGTTTGCGCCACCAGCCTGCCGATCAGTTCTTGCATAAAGGCTCCCGTCTTCCGTTTGCGTCTGTCGCCTATCTATAGCAGACTCAACGGCAAAATCGACCTGCCCTTTCGGAGACTGGAATGACTGATAACGCCGTGTTCATTGGCCGGAGCACCAAGCCGGAAGACCTGCTGCTGGCGATGGCCAACCGGCACGGACTCATCACCGGCGCCACCGGCACCGGCAAGACGGTGACGCTGCAGATCATGGCGGAAGGCTTCTCAAGGCTCGGCGTTCCCGTTTTCGCGGCGGATGTGAAGGGCGATCTCTCCGGCATCAGCCAGGCTGGCGCCCGCCAAGACGCGCTGGTGGAGCGCGCCAGGAAAATCGGCATGACGGATTATGATTTCGCGCCCACGCCCACCATCTTCTGGGATGTGTTCGGCGAAAAGGGCCACCCCATCCGCGCTACCATCACCGAGATGGGGCCGCTCATGCTGTCGCGCCTCATGGGCCTCACCGATGCGCAGGAGGGCGCGCTCAATATCGCCTTCAGGATCGCCGATGAGGAGAGGCTTGCCCTTCTCGACCTCAAGGACCTGCGCGCGCTTTTGAAGGACCTTGCCTCGCGCGGCAAGCAGATCACCACCGACTACGGCAACGTCACCGACATGACGGTGGGCGCCATCCAGCGCCGCCTCGTGGTGATCGAGGAGCAGGGCGGCGAAAAATTCTTCGGCGAGCCGGCGCTCAAGATAGACGATCTCATGCGCAAGACTGGCGATGGCCGTGGCTACGTGAATATTCTTGCCGCCGAAAAGCTCATCACCTCGCCGCAGGTCTATGCCACCTTCCTGTTGTGGCTGATGTCGGAACTGTTCGAGGGCATGCCCGAAGTGGGCGATCAGGAGAAGCCGAAGCTGGTGTTCTTCTTCGACGAGGCGCATCTGCTCTTTGCCGATGCGCCGCCCGCTCTGGTGCAGAAGATCGAGCAGACGGTGAAGCTCATCCGCTCCAAGGGTGTCGGCATTTACTTCGTCACGCAGAACCCGCTCGACGTGCCCGACAGCGTGCTGGCGCAAATGGGCAACCGCGTGCAGCACGCGCTCCGCGCCTATACGCCGCGCGACCAGAAGGCCGTGCAGGTGGCGGCCACGACATTCCGGCCCAATCCCGCCTTCAAAACCGAGGACGTGATCTCGCAACTCGGCAAGGGCGAGGCGCTGGTGTCGATGCTCGATCAAAAAGGCGTGCCCGAAATGGTGCATCGGACGCTGATCCGCCCGCCCTCCAGCCGCATGGGCGTCATCACCGATGCCGAGCGGCAGCAGGCGATCAAGAATTCCCCCGTGTACGGAGAATATGAGCAGGCGGTGGACCGCGAGTCGGCTTACGAAAAACTGCAAGTGAAAGCGTCAAAGGCCGCCGATGCACAGGCGAAAGCCACGGCCGCGAAAACGCAGGCCAAAGCCTCTCGCCCAGCGCCGCAGCGCGACACGGCAACGGACCGCTTCGTCAAGAACGCCGCCTCCAGCATCGGCCGCAGCGTCGGCACCGCCCTGGTGCGCGGCATATTGGGCGGATTGTTCAAGCGGTAGACTCCTTCTCCCGCAAGGGGAGAAGGGCTGGCCGTCAAATAATCTCGTCCTCGTCAAATAGGGGCGCGGCTTGCTCCCTCGCCTTTACGCCGGCCTTGGGCTTCACCCGCGCGATGTGGAACAGCGCATCGCCGCGATTGGCGAGCGGCAGATTGGTACGGCCTACGATGATGCCGTCATCCTCCGCCACGACGGGCACGGATTGCGCGCCGAGGGGATCGGCGATCACCCCGATCACTTCCTGCTTCCCCACCCGGTCACCGGCGCGGCGGATGGTGTGCAGGATGCCGCCTTCGGGTGCCCGCACCCAGCTTGAGGCAGTCGAGACCGCCACCATCTGATGCTCGCTCTTGCGCGGCGCCTCCGTGATCATGCCCACCGCCTCCATTACCCGCAGGCATCCTTTCACGCCCGCGTCGATCGCCTGCTCGTCGAAGCGCAGCGCCTCGCCGCCCTCATAGAGCAGCACCTTCACGCCGCTCTCTTTGGCGGAAAGCCTGAGCGATTTTTCCCGCAGCTTTGAAACAAGGATGACCGGCGGCGCAAAGGCCTCAGCCAGTGCCAGCAGTTCCGGGTCTCCGGGCGCCACGCGCACCTGCGGCAGGTTGGTGCGGTGAAGCGCCGCCGTGTGAAGGTCGATGCCATACTGGCAGCGCAGCACCACCTCGCGGAAAAACAAATCCGCCAGCAGGCTCGCCAGCGAGCCGCGATCCGACCCCGGAAAGGAACGGTTCAGGTCGCGCCGGTCCGGCATGTAGCGCGTATGGTTCATGAAGCCGAAGCTGTTGACGATGGGTGCCGCCAGCAGCGTGCCTCTGATCTCGACGAGCGACTGGTGCTGCAGCAGGCGGCGCACGATCTCAACGCCCTGTATCTCATCACCATGCACCACGCCCGAGATGAAGAACACCGGCCCCTTCTTTTCGCCGTGCAGCACATGCACCGGCAGGTTCATCCGCGTGTGGGTGGAAAGCGCGCTCACCGGCAGATCCACGATGGCGCGGCTGCCGGCTGCGATCTGATGGTCGCCGATGCGGAACGGCTTCATCCCGCGCCCCGCGTCTTGGTGCGCCCGGGCCGCGCATTCTTTTCGAGGAAGGTGATGATCTGCTCCGCCACATCGGCCTTGGTGGTCTTCTCGATGCCTTCAAGGCCGGGCGAGGAGTTGACTTCCATCACCACCGGTCCGTGGTCCGAGCGCAGCATGTCGACGCCCGCCACGTTCAGGCCCATGCTCTTGCAGGCCTTGAGCGCGGTGGTTTTTTCAAGCTGCGTCAGTTCCACTTCCGTGGCCGTGCCGCCGCGATGCAGGTTGGAACGGAAATCGCCCTTGGAGCCGGTGCGCTGCATGGTGGCCACGATGCGCCGCCCGATCACGAAGGCGCGGATGTCCCGCCCCTCCGATTCCTTCACGAATTCCTGCACGAGGATCGCCACCTCGGCGCCATGAAACGCCTCGATCACCGAGCGCGCCGATTTATGCGTTTCGCCCAGCACCACGCCGATCCCCTGCGTGCCTTCCAGCAGCTTGATGACCACCGGCGCGCCCCCCACCATGGCGATCACATCATCCGTGCGCGTCGTGTCATTGGCGAAGGCCGTCACCGGCAGGCCCACGCCATCGCGCGCCAGAAGCTGCAGGCAGCGCAGCTTGTCACGCGAGCGCCCGATGGCCACTGATTCATTGAGCGGATAGACGCCCATCATCTCGAACTGCCGCAGCACCGCAAGGCCGTAAAATGTATGAGACGCCGCGATGCGCGGGATCACCGCGTCGAAGCCTTTCAGCTTCTCGCCGTGATAGATCACGTCCGGCTTCTTGGAGGTGATGTTCATGTAGCAGCGCAGATAATCGATGGGCACGATCTCGTGGCCGCGCGCCTGCGCCGCCGTGATGAGCCGCTGATGCGAATAGAGCTTGGGGTTGCGGGTGAGGAGGGCGATCTTCATGATGCTTTGGTTTTTCGTTTCTTGCGCGACAGGATGAAGGAGCGGCCGGGATGAACGACGAAGCGCCCGCGGATGCTGGCCCGGCCCAAAAGCATGGGAACGCCCATGTCGGTGCGGTCGGTCAGCGTCACCTCGATGGGAAAGCGGTGATCGCCGATCTTGACGTCCGTCTCGATCACCAGCCGCATTTCGCTGTGGCCGCTGGTGCTCTTGACGCGCCGCCGCCCGATGATCGGCCGTTCGCAATGATGCTGCCGCTCGTTGACGAGCACGGTAAAGCGCACCCTGTGCCCGAAGGTCTGGATGTCTTCGGCATGCAGCGCCGCCGAGCGCGCGCCCGTATCGATCTTGGCCATGATGCGCCCCACGGCCAGTTCCGGCAGCCGCACCCGCTCGCGCCAGCCGATGAGCGGCGGCGGTGTTTCAGCTTTGGTCCGTGGCTTGAGGCGCGGCATAACGGGCAGGTTAGCGGAACTTCCCGCCGCTCAGGAAGGGCTTACCCCACCTTGATCGTCTCGGCGATTTCGATGCCAAAGCCGGAGAGGCCCACATAGTGGCGCTGGCTCGAGGAGATGAGGCGGATGGACGAGACGTTGAGGTCGCGCAGGATCTGCGCGCCCAGCCCCACATCGCGCCAGGATTTCTCGCGCTGCGCGGCGCTGCCGCTCTTTTCCGGCTGAAGCTGGCTGGCCGGAACGCCGGCCGTCCCTTCCTGCAGATAGACGAGAATGCCTCTGCCCTCGCGCTTAAAAACCTCGAACACGCCATCAAGCGTGCGGCGGCTGCCGAACACGTCTTCCAGCACATTTTCGCGGTGAAGCCTGACAGGCACATTCTTGCCGCCCGAAACATCGCCGAACACCAGCGCCAGCTGCTCCACCGCATCGAACGGCGTCACATAGGAATAGCCCCTGGCCATGCCGATCGCCGTCTGCACGTCGAACTGCGCCGTCTGCTCCACCAGCCGCTCGCGCTTCTGGCGATAGGCGATGAGGTCGGCCACCGAAATGATCCTGAAGCCATGCTCGCGCGCGAAGGACATCACCTGCGGCCCGCGTTTGACGGAGCCATCGTCATTCACCAGCTCGCAGATGACGCCGGCGGGATGCAGCCCGGCCAGCTTCACGAGATCAACCGCCGCTTCCGTATGGCCGGAGCGCATCAGCACGCCACCCGATTTCGCCACCAGCGGGAAGATATGGCCGGGCCGCACGAAATCATCGGCCTGCACATTCTTGTTGGCCAGCGCATGGGCGGTGGCGGCGCGTTCCTTGGCCGAGATGCCGGTGGTGAGACCTTCCTTGTAGTCGATGGTCACGGTGAAGGCGGTGCCCATCGGCGCATCGTTCAGCGCCACCATGGGGTCGAGCTTCAGCCTCTTGGCGTCTTCGGCGGTGATCGGCGTGCAGACGATGCCGGAGGTATGGCGCACCATGAAGGCCATCTGCTCGGGCGTGATCTTGGAAGCGGCGCCGATCAGGTCGCCTTCGTTCTCGCGGTCATCGTCGTCCACCACGACGACCATTTCGCCATTGGCGATGGCCTTGATGGCGTCTTCAACGGAATCGAGCTGTGCAATATCGGTCATGTCGGGGTCCCTGAAATCCTGAGGCGTTACCTTGTTGGCCGTGGCGGCGGCGATTTTCACCGCAAGCTCAAGCGAGGGCGGCGCGCCCCCCACAAGCTGCGACACGCGGCCCTGGGTGATCCCCAGCCGCCGCGCCAGTTCGGATTGCGATGTGCCGCTATTAGCCAGCCAGTCCGCGAGTTTCATGGGAAATTATTAGCATTACTAATAATTGCCTGCAAGTGCCGGAATTCCCGCAAAATGCCGTCTTTCAATGAAAGGAAGAAGCGAGGGAGATCAAGCACATGGCATTCAACAGGCGGACAGCAATTTGGGCGGCGCTGGCGGGCGGCGTGGCGGGATATTTCGGCTCGCGCCTGCAATTTCCGTTTTTCGGCCCGCCGGTCAAAAAGCTGACAGCAGCCGAGAAGGCCGCCTGCGCCATCACCGTGGAGGCGACAGAGGGCCCCTATCACGTCTCGGGGGTGGGCGAGCTCAAGGACGGCATGTTGAACTTCACCAATCTGCCCGGCGAGGCGGTGGAAGTCTCGGGCCATGTCTATGAAGGGCTGGACTTTGCGAAACCAGTTTCCGGCGCGCAGGTGGAAATCTGGCACGCCGACAGCAATGGTTCCTACCACCCCAACGGAAATGGTCCGTCCACGGACTATAAGCCGGAGGAGATCGCGCTCCGCGGCTACGTGGTGACGGGCGCCGACGGCGCCTACCGCTTCACCACCATCTATCCCGGCGAGTACACGGGCCGCACCCGCCACTATCATTTCAAGATCAGGGCGCCGGGCAAACCGGAACTCACCACCCAGCTTATCGTGCCCGCCAGGCCCGGCGACAAGCTCACCTTCGATACCGACGACATCGCCGAAGGCCTGCCGAATTGCCAGCTCCTCACCGTCGATGAAACGGCAAAGCCCGCCAGGGCGAGTTTCGATTTTAGGGTGTAGGAACCGGGCGATGGACGGCTTGTGCTGCTGCGTCGATCACCTTGCGAGCCTTCTCCGCTAGCGGCGCGATACGCGGCGATGCATCTGGCGAGGCTGCCAAAGCGCTAAGTTTCTCCAAATATTTCTCCGCCTGCGCCAGGTCGGCGGTGCCTGCGTGGGCTCTGGCAAGAAAATACGAAACAAGAGCGTCTTCAAACGGCGAGTTTGGCACGTCGGCTGTAGAGAGAAATAACGCGATGGCTTCTTTGTAACGTCCGAGTTCGACGAGTATGGAGGCACGAGTCTGCCGCATCGCCCGCAGGCTCGCGCCAATCTCCATGCCCCGCGCCGTGAGGCGATCCATGTCAATGAGATGGTGGCGATCTTCCGTGAACAGCCAATTCGTAGCGGCATGATCGATCAGAAAACATTCTACCGCAGGCAGAAGAGGTTGAGCATTCTCGCCAGGTTCCAGAACGGCCCGCATGACAAGCGGTAGGGTTGGAATACTGCAATGCAGGGAATAGAAAACGTCGAGAATTTCTTCGAGTGATCGCCTCGAGAGAAGGTCAACATTGCCGCTGGCGGCGTATGGACGGATCATTGCTTCAACGGAATCCTTCACATCGGCAGGAAGTGGGTATTTTGAAGGAAAAAAACTTCGCCATAACCGCAGGCCATCATTTATCAGACGTGATCCGTCGTTCTGCCAGTATTCAGTTGGAATAGTATTCACTAGAATCATAACGCCTTGAGCAACGGCAATGCCGTATAAAAGCGCCGCCGCCACCTCATGCGCGCCGGCTATAAAAATCCCAAGCGTGCCTGCGGAAAACATCAATGCGGTGTTGGCGAGAAGGCCAGAGAGTAAGAAAAATCGATTGGCCCAAGGTGCATCCTGCTTAGGCGCGCTCGCCAGAACATAACCTGAAACAGGATTGCTGCCGATGTAAAGCCAGGTAAAGCCAAGATTGGCCTTTAGCATTAATCTCCTGCGGCCGATGGTGATTTGATAGACGCGCCTGCCCATTGCCAGCGCCGCGAGGGCATGTCCGAATTCGTGAACAACGCTTCCGATCACAAACCCGGCAGGGAGCCCTAAGAAAAGAGCAAGCAGTTTGAGTTCTTGATCATACATCGTTGGCCCGTCGCGCTTTCCCCCCGTTTGAGCCGGAATTGCTTACCCGCCCCATGTCCTCTCCAGAACAGCTATCCAGTTCTTCCACGCCAGCTTTTCGATCAGCGCGTCGTCATAGCCGTGGGCTTTCATGGCGGCGATGAGATTGGGCAATCCCGCCGCATCGGCGATCTGCGAGGGAATGCGCGCGCCGTCGAAATCGGAGCCGAGCCCCACATGATCCTCGCCCGCATGTTTCATCATGTGGTCGAGATGGCGCAGCATCGAGTTCGAGGCCGTTCTCGCTCGTCCATCTGCCATCGGCGCGCAGGAAGCCATTGGCATAGTTGAGCCCCACCATGCCTTTTGATGTGCCGATGGCCTGAAGCTGCTCGTCGGTGAGATTGCGCGATGAGGCGCAGAGCGCGTGCGCATTGGAATGCGTGGCAACCAGAGGGGCCGCGCTCAAGCCGGCAACATCCCAGAAGCCTTTTTCATTGAGATGCGAGAGATCGATGAGAATGCGGAGTTCATTGCAGCGCTTCACCAGGGCCTTGCCCGTATCGGTCAGGCCAGGGCCGGTATCCGGAGAGGAGGGAAAGCGGAACGGCACGCCCTCGCCGAAAATATTGGGCCTGCTCCATACGGGGCCGAGCGAGCGCAAGCCCGCCGCATGGAGCACGTCGAGCGATTGCAGGTCGGCGTCAATCGCCTCCGCCCCCTCGATATGGAAGATCGCCGCCACGGCGCCATCGGCCATCGCCTTGCGAATGTCTTCGGCGGTCGTGCAAATGCGGAATTGATCCGGCGCCTCGCGCGCGATGCGCAGCAGCAAGGAAGCCATGCCCAGCGTGGGCGTGAAGGCCGCGTTGGTCTTGACCTCCCCGGCTGGCGGCGGGTTCATGTCGTCTTCATCGGGCAGTGCGTCATGCGGGTTCGGCACGAACACCGCGAAGAAGCCGCCCGTGAAGCCGCCTTTCTTCATGCGTGGCAGGTCGAGATGCCCTTGCCCGTCGCCCTTGATGAAATCCTGAACGGCCCCTTCGGATTTTTTCTGCCACAGCCTCAGCAGCACATCATTGTGGCCGTCGAACACCGGTGTCATCAAAACTGTTCCCTCGAATAAAACCGGGCCGGAACGGCTTGTCCGCCCCGGCCCGTGGAGATGCGTTACATGCTAGCGAACGCTCAGGCGCTCACGCGCAGGGATTCGACGTGGTCCCAGTTCACCAGGCTGTCGACGAAGGCTTCGAGATATTTCTGCCGGAGGTTCCGGTAGTCTATGTAATAGCTGTGCTCCCACACGTCGCAGCCAAGGATGGGCTGCGCGCCGTGCATCAGCGGGTTTTCGCCGTTGGGCGTCTTCATGATGACGAGTTTGCCGTCCTTCACCGCGATCCAGCACCAGCCGGAGCCGAACTGCGTGACGCCGGCCTGCACGAAATCGGTGCGCATCTTGTCGTAGCCGCCCAGATCGGCGGTGATCGCTTTTTCGAGCGCGCCCGGCAGCTTCTTGCCGCCGCCATTGGGTTTCATCCAGTTCCAGAAATGCAGGTGGTTATAGTGCTGGCCCACATTGTTCACGAGGCCGGCGTTCTTTTCCTGGAAGGCGATCTTGCAGATCTCCTCGATGGACTTGTCCTTGAGCGGGCTGTCCTTCAGCAGATTGTTGCCGTTGGTCACATAGGCCTGGTGATGCTTGTCGTGGTGAAACTCCAGCGTTTCCTTCGACATATAGGGGCCAAGCGCGTCATAGGCGTAGGGCAGGGCGGGCAGTTCCAGAGCCATTGTTTTTCTCCTCAAACTTGGGAAAGGCTTTTTAGGGCCAAGACGGCTGCAGTGCAACCGAGTGAACATAAGTGAACGCGCATGGCGGCCCCGCAGTTCCGGCCCGCCTTGCTTTCGGAATTTCCTGCGCTAGACTGCCGCCATGGACGCCAACCCGACGAAACCCCGCATCATTCCGTTCTCCGCCTCCGCCAAGCTGGAGGCGTGGGATGATTTTCCCGCCGAAGACATCACCAGCGGCACCCGCAAGCAGAACGGTCATCTCTGGCTGGACGACAAGGCGCGGGGCCTGAGCGCCGGCATCTGGGAGCAGGGCGCGAACGAAAGCCGCTGGATGGACTATCCCGTCACCGAGTTCATGCAGGTGCTCGAAGGCGAAGTGGTGATCGTCGAGGAAAAGCGCAGCGTCACCATCAGGGCCGGGCAGAGCTTCATCATCCCCAAGGGCCTCCGTTGCCGGTGGACGCAACCCGGCCATGTGAAAAAATTCTTCGTCATCTTTGACGGGCCGGAGACGGTGGATGCCTCCGCCGGAACCATCATCGTGGATACCAAAGCGCCGCTCGCACCCTCGGCCCCGCCGCCCGCCGCGATGCTCAATTCGCCTGTGCCCACCCAGCACACGCGCGAGGTCTATACCGATCCGTCAGGCCAGTTCACGGTGGGCGTGTGGCAGACCACGGGCTATGAGCGGAAGCTCATCGATTTCACCCGCCACGAGCTGATGCATCTGCTCCAAGGCTCCGTCACCTTCACCGACGACAAGGGTGAAAAGCAAAGCTTCAAGGCCGGTGACACCTTCTTCGTGCCGCTTGGCACGCCCAACGCCTGGAAGAGCGAAGGCACCCTCAAGAAGATTTACTGCATCTTCCAGCCGAAGGCGTGATCAGCGCTTCTGCAATTCCCAGATCACATGCCACGGTCCGCCAAGACAGCGCCTGCCTTCAAATTTGACAAGGGCAAATCCGTCCGGCGAGAGGCGGTATGTCTTCAGGAAATCCTGCCCGGTCTCGCCGCATGCCCCTTCCAGCTGGAACGATGAGATTTCGCCGGAGGCGGGATCGACAATTCCGGTCTCACCCAGATAGTCCGAAGCAAAAAATCCGTCATCGAAACTGTCGGCAAAAGAGTGGCGGATCACGCCTTCGTCGGTCCTTTCAAAAACATTTGTGAATCCGCCGTGCATTCCCTCACACTCCAAGAGCGCGAAAGTCCTGCCGCCGGATGTCTCAAAATATGCCAGTGCCGGATTGTAAATCTTATTGTCGCTGTCTTTCTCATCCGCGCAATTTCCAGCCAATGTCCCCGGCACCGAGCGGATGGAAGCGGGAATGTTTTTGCTCCCCGTAAATTCGAGAACCTGCCCGCGCCGAGGTTGAGGCCAGTCGCTTGCAGGCTTTGCTGATGCTCCGGCACGCCACAAGGGCCGCGTCTCGTGACTCAGGCACTGGCTTTCATCAATGCGCACAAGGTTGAACTTCGTGCCCTCCAGAGCATAGTGATACACAGGCTGCCATGGCGTATCGGCTCCGCAATGATCGAGAAACCAGCTTATCTCGAGCGTCTGCTGATCAACATCAAAGCTGACGCCGCCGAGAATGTCATCCGCCTGAAATCCGCTCCCCGGTGTTCCGGTTGTTAGGAAGACGGGTTGAAGGCCGCCGTCCGTGGAAACGTAAAGCCGCGTTGATGTCGTGAAACTGGATTCGCTCACCAACAGAAAATAACTCTGATCGGTAAATCGCACGAAGCGAAACAGCAGATTATCACAGTTCTGCGGATATGGCTTTGCTTTGCAAAACTGGAGTGCGGGGAGCGATTGAACAGTGTCAGGCGTCTTGTGAAATCCCTTGATCTCCACGCTCTCTCCGACTCGGAGCGGCGACAAATCGGGTGGAGCAGCAGCCGCCGCAGTTCCGGTGAAGGCCATTAACGAGATGGCCAACTCCAAAAGGCGGCGGCGGATTGCCTTCACTGAAACGCCTGCAGCCCCGTTTGCGCGCGGCCGAGGATCAGGGCGTGAACGTCATGCGTGCCCTCATAGGTGTTCACCGTCTCGAGGTTCACCATGTGGCGGATCACGTGATATTCTTCCGAGATGCCGTTGCCGCCGTGCATGTCGCGAGCCGCGCGGGCCACGTCCAGCGCCTTGCCGCAATTGTTGCGCTTCATCAGCGAAATGGCGGGCGGCGCGCCCGTGCCGCGCTCCAGCGCCCGGCCCAGCGCCAGGCAGCCGTGAAGCCCCAGCGCGATCTCCGTCTGCATGTCCGCCAGCTTCTTCTGCACCAGCTGGTTGGCGGCCAGGGGCTTTCCGAACTGCTTGCGGTCGAGCGTGTATTGCCGCGCCCGGAACCAGCAATCCTCCGCCGCTCCCATGACACCCCAGGCAATGCCGAAGCGCGCCTTGTTGAGGCAGCCGAACGGGCCGCCGAGGCCCTTGGCATTAGGCAGCAGCGCGCTTTCGGGCACTTCCACATTGTCGAGCACGATCTCGCCCGTCACCGAGGCGCGGAGCGAAATCTTGCCCTCGATCTTGGGAGTCGAAAACCCCTTCATGCCACGGTCGACGAGGAAGCCGCGGATCACCCCGTCTTCGGTCTTGCCCCACACCACCGCCACGTCTGCAATGGGCGAGTTTGAAATCCACATCTTGGTGCCATTCAGCAAGTAACCGCCGGCTGTCTTCACCGCCTTGGTCTTCATGCCCCCCGGATCGGAGCCGGCATCAGGCTCGGTCAGGCCGAAACAGCCCACCCATTCGCCGGTGGCGAGCTTCGGCAAATATTTCTTCTTCTGCTCGGCGCTGCCATAGGCCTCGATCGGATGCATGACGAGCGAGTTCTGGACGCTCATCGCCGAACGGTAGCCGGAATCAACCCGCTCCACCTCGCGCGCCACCAGCCCGTAAGCCACATAGCCGAGGCCGGAGCCGCCATGCTCGGCTCCTGTCATCACGCCGAGAAAGCCCATGTCGCCCATCTCGTTCATGATGTCGCGGTCGAAGCGTTCGTCGCGGAAGGCGGATTTGACGCGCGGCATCAGCTTGTCCTGCGCGAAGGAACGGGCGGAATCGCGGATCATCCGCTCCTCGTCGGTGAGGCTGCTTTCGAGGTCGAGTGGGTCTTCCCAGTTGAATTCGGCGGTTGCCATCGCATACTCCTTCGCGTCGGGGCCTATGAGCCAAACTGCCGCGCAAAAGTCAAATGGCGGAAGCCCCTACCGGATGAGGGCCGAAAGTGCCTTGAAGGCGGGCGTTCCGGCGCGGCCCAGCAATTCGAACACCGCCATTTCGGTGCTGACGATCTCAACCCCTTCCTGCCGCATCCGGTCATGCGCCAGGGGGATGGAGGAAACTGCGCGCGAACTCATGGCATCGGCCACCGCATAGACGGCGAAGCCCGATTGTGCGAGATCGACAGCCGTTTGCAGCACGCAGACATGCGATTCGATTCCTGCCATGATGGCCTGCGGCCGCCCACCTTCATGCTGCGCGATCAATGCGGCTTTCATCGCCTCATCGCGCCAGCAGGAAAATGCGGACTTTTCAAACACCGGCGCATTGCCGAGCTTGTCCTGGAGTGAGGGGACCGTATGGCCCAGGCCCTTGGGATATTGCTCCGAGGTCATGACCGGCACATCGAGAGTCTTCGCCGCCTCGAGAAGAATGCCGCAGCGATGCTCCGCCTCCTGCGCGTTTGCCATGGCGGGCAGCAGCTTCTCCTGCATGTCGATCAGCAGGAGGAAGGATTTTAGGGCATTGATCAGCATACGGAACATCCCCGGAAAAGAATAAAAAAGCCTGCCCTTTGGGGCAGGCTTTCTTTTTGACTGAAACAGATTTCAGCGCGCCGCGTAAGCAAGTCTACGCTGCGAGCCGCCTTCCAGGGCCTTTTCCGCCAGCGCGCCGAACACGAAACCCAGCATTGTCCAGAGGATGACATGCATGCCGATGGACACGATTCGGAACCGCCAGAGCACGACCGCCGAGAAATTATCCGGTACTTCATTGACCGTGGGCAGAAGCAGCTGGATCACCGCGATCACCACGATGAAGGCGATGGCGCTGATCATGCAGGCATTCCAGCCGCCATGTTGCGCCCACAGCCGCCGTGCCAGGCCCACTGCAAGGCACAGGGCCGCAATGGATAGCACGATCATAATGAAGAACAGTTCCGTCCGGGCGCCGATCGTATCGGGATTGCCGACCGCCGGAGGATTGGCCGGATATTTGATCTGCGGCACCAGCACGATCGAAACGAAAGCGGCCAGCGCCAGAAGCGCCGATGTGGCGCGCGCGCCCAGCGTTCCCATGCGGCCATACACATAGGCGAAGACCAGCGCGAAGATGCCGCCCGCCGCCGTTGAGAAGAACAGGGCGCCAGTAGCGAGGCCGACACTTGCCTGAGTGGCGCGGCTGATGAGTTCAGGTTCGGGCGCTTCGCCCTTCGCCGCACTTTCCTGTTCCTCGAAGGCGATGGCCCGGTCAACCATCGGCTCGCCGAAGGTCCGCGCAAATGCGAACACCAGAATACCTGCGAGAAGCCCCACGATCATGCCGCGGAGCAGAAGAGATCCAACCATGTGCGTTCACCCCTCTAGTGACAGGGGAAGCCGAGCAGGTGGCGCGCATCATGCACGAATTCGTGCACATACATGCCCTGGATCATCGAGGTTGCGCCTTCCTCGGCGCCCACGAAATAGATGGCCAGCAGACAGATGAGCCCGGCAAAGATCGCCCAGGGCAAAATGGCGCCCACGGGGATGGGAATGGGGCGGGCGGGGGCCAATACGGCAGTGGACATGATGATCTCCTAGGATGACGCGTCCTGTTTCAGCAACTTCATACGGGTTGAGGGTCTGACTTTCGGGATGAACCCGGTTACAGTGGCGCGACCGTGCCGGCTTTTCACCGGCTTCCCCAAACAGTAATGAGCAGGACAGTATTGAACATCAGCCGCACTGTCAACGAAGGGCGGGGGCGCCGGACGGGCCAAGAACATGACAAGACGTCTCACATTGATCTGCCAGGGAGCCACGGCAGCCACCCGGGTCAGCGCCTTTCCCGCCGATGACCCGCTGGAGGAACTGGCGCTCCGGAAACACCGCCCCGGGCCAGTCAAGCAGGGATACGCTCAGGTTCTTGTCAGCCCCAGCCGTGCCGCGCAGGAAACTGCCACTCTTCTGGGGCTTTCCGGCACTGTTGAACCGGCTTTGCAGGACATGGACGTTGGCCGCTGGGCAGGCCAAGGCCTCGCCAACATCGCGCCGGAGGATTTGGCCCGCTGGTTGAGCGACCCGGATTTCGCAGGCCATGGCGGCGAGAGCCTGGGAAACTTCATCGCCCGCGCGGGCGATTGGCTGAATACAATGGCCGAGGGCCACGGGGCCGTGATCGCCGTCACATCAGCCGCCTTCATCCGGGCCTGCATCGGGGGCGTCCTGTCTACGCCCTTCGAGGCCTTCTGGCGAATCGACATCGCCCCACTCACGGAGACGGACCTCCGCCATGATGGCCGCCGCTGGGCGCTCCGTGCGCTCGGCCGCGGCCTTCTGGAACTTTAAGTCAGTCCGCCACCTTCAGCCCGAAGGCATAGACGAAGGCCACTTCCTTCAGCCGGTCAAAACGCCCTGATGCGCCGCCGTGCCCCGCGCCCATGTTGGTCTTGAGCAGCAGCAGACTGTCGCCAATCTTCCGTTCACGGAGCTTCGCCACCCATTTTGCAGGTTCCCAATAGGTCACGCGCGGATCGGTGAGGCCGCCCACCGCGAGAAGATGCGGATAGGCCTTGGCCTCCACATTGTCGTAAGGAGAATAAGCCGCGATGGTGTCATAGGCTGCCTTGTCGGCAATGGGGTTTCCCCACTCCGGCCATTCCGGCGGGGTGAGCGGCAGCGTGTCGTCGAGCATGGTGTTCAGCACATCCACGAAAGGCACTTCCGCGACGATGCCGCGAAACAGGTCCGGCGCCATGTTGGCGACAGCGCCCATCAGCATGCCGCCCGCCGAACCGCCCTGCGCCACGATATGGCCGCGCCGCGTGAAGCCCTCCTTCACAAGATGCTCGCCCGCTGAAATGAAATCGCGGAACGTGTTGGTCTTCTTCGCCAGCTTGCCGTTGAGATACCAGCCGCGGCCCTTTTCCTGCCCGCCCCTGATATGGGCGATGGCGTAGATAAAGCCGCGATCCACGAGCGAAAGAATATTGGTGTTGAAGCCGGCCGGAATCGAAATGCCATAGGAGCCATAGCCATAAAGCCACACGGGCTCCGAGCCATCGAGTTTCGCGGTCTTCCGGTACAGCAGTGTGACCGGAATCGACTCGCCGTCATGGGCGGGCGCCTGAATGCGGCGCGTCACATAGTTTTTGGGATCATGCCCGCTCGGCACCTCCTGCGTCTTCTTCAGCACGCGCGTGCGGTCGCGCATGTTGTAATCGAAGACCGAGGCCGGTGTCGTCATGGAGGAATAGGTGAAACGCAGGATGTCGGTATCAAACTCCCGCATCTCGCCGAAGCCGAGCGAATAGGCCTCTTCCTCGAAGGCAATCACATGTTCATCGCCCGTCGTCATGTCGCGCACCACGATGCGGGGCAGCGCGTTCTCGCGCTCCATGCGCACCATCCAGTTCTTCAGCATGAACATCGAGACGATGAAGCAGCCGGGGCGGTGCGGGATCAGGTCGGTCCAGTTTTGGGGCGATGGGTCGCTCACCGGCGCCGAGACGATTTTATAGTCCTCCGCCCCGCCGCGATTGGTCTTGAAGATGAAACGGTCAGCCCAGTGTTCGAGATCGTACTCGATGCCTTTCTCGCGGGGCGCGATCAGCCGGGGCCCATCGTTGGGCCGCGCCGCGTCGATGACCCACAATTCGGATGTATCGTGATCGTGAATGTCGATCACGATGAACTTGTCGGATGAGGTCTTGCCCACGCCCGTGAAGAGACCTGTGTCCTTTTCCTCATAGACCAGCCTGTCCGCCGATTGCGGCTGGCCGAGAACGTGGTGATAGGTCTTGAGCGGCCGGTGGTTTTCATCCTGCAGCGTGTAGAAGAAGCTCTTGCCATCCGCAGCCCATGTCGCGCCGCCTGCGGTATTCTCAAGAATATCGGATCGTTCAGCGCCCGAAGCGGCATCGCGCACCTTCAGCTCATAGAATTCCGAGCCGTTGCCGTCGAAGCTCCAGGCCATCAGGCTGTGATCGGGCGACATGGTGAGGCCGCCGATCTGGAAATATTCCAGGCCCTCTGCTTCCTTGTTGCCGTCGAGCAGAAGCTGCTCCGACCCTGTCATGTCGCGTTTCTTGCGCAGGAAGCGCGGATGCTGCGCCCCAGTCACATAGGACGAATAATACGAGTACGGACCATCTGGCGCCGGCACCGAAGAATCATCCTCCTTGATGCGGCCTTTCATCTCCGCGAAGAGCTTTTCCTGAAGGGAAGCCGTATCGGCCATAACAGCCTCGTGATAGGCATTCTCGCCGTCGAGAAAGCTCCGGATATCGGCGGGGAGGACGGAAGGATCATGCATCACCTCCTGCCAGTTTTCCGCTTTCAGCCAGTGATAGTCGTCGCTGCGGGTGATGCCGTGCTGCGTCTCGGCATGGGGGCGCTTCTCCGCCAGGGGCGGCGTCACAGTGGGCTTGTCCATGGGTCTTATGCCTTGGGCTTGAAGTTGAGGGCCACGCCATTCATGCAATAGCGGAGGCCTGTGGGCTCCGGCCCATCGGGAAAGACATGGCCCAGATGGCCGCCGCAATCGGCGCACAGCACTTCCGTGCGGGTCATGAAATGCGAGCGGTCGATTTTCGTCTCCACCGCATCCTCTGAGGCTGTTTCATAGAAACTCGGCCAGCCGCATCCCGCATCAAATTTGGTATCGGATGCGAACAATGGCTTGCCGCAACCCGCGCAATAAAACGTGCCCTCGCGATGTTCATGGTTGAGCGGGCTGGTTCCCGCCCGCTCCGTGCCGTGTTCGCGCAGCACGTGGTAGGCCTCGGGTGAAAGCTCCTTCTTCCACTCGGCATCGGTCTTTTTCGTCTTGTCCATGAGTCATGTCCCTGTTTCAGCCCCCAAGATGGGGGATCGGGCCGGTCTTGGGAAGCCCGCGGAAGTCACGCTTTGGCGAGCCACGGTTTACCAGCCTTTAACCATAAGCCCAGCCAATGTGGCATGGTTACCGGGCAAACCGGTGAACTTAAAGAGTTTTACAGCCTTCCCCTTCATGTCTTGTTGGTGGAGGATATTTTTTGCGCGACGCCATGACGGATCCCGACAGCAAGGTTCACGACGAAGCCGGCCTCCCTGGCTCCGCCATGCTTGCGTTTGGCGCCACAGCCAAGGCCCGGAAACGCATCACCGCCACTTCTTTCCGCGCGCTCACCGCCCTCCTCCGCAAGGATGAGCCGCAGGAACCGCTCCCCGCCATTCCAGAACTGTTCGTGGAACCTGAACCTGTCATCGAACAACTCGATGCTGGGGAGGCCGTGGTTCCGGACCCCGGCACTGCAGAGCCCGCGATCCTCACGCCCGATCCTTTGCCGCAGCTTCACGAATCGCTGGCGGAGGAGCAGGCCCCGCCACTGCCGGATGTGGTCCTCCCGGTTTTTGCGCCTCTCTCACCCTGGCAACCGCTGGCGGCGGAGCCCCAAGCCATCGAGGACATTCCGCAACAGGAGGCCGCCCCGTTTGACGCGGAAGCGGAAGTTGAACCTGCTATCGCCAGCCTCGAGCCCGACGCGCCAGTCTCCGAAGCCCTCGCCGCGCCCGATCTTGTGGAATCCGGGGCAGAAGAGGACGATGCGCTTCCGGGTATTTCCGAATGGCAGTCTGCAGACGAAGGAACGGCCGATTTCGATTTCCTCGCGGAGTTGCAGGGGCTTGATGGCGGCGCTGAAGACGTGCCGGTCTTCGATGAGCCGGAGTCACCGGAAACAGCAAATCTGCACACAGCACCCGCTCCCGCGGAAGAAGAAGCGGAACCGGATTTCGAACCGGAGGCTGCAGCCCCAGTGGTCCCTCCGCCTGAAGAGCCGGAATGGGCTGTCGATGACGCCGCCGCAGAACCCGTGCGGGACGGGTCTGATCCCCATGAAGCTTTCGAACTGCAGCCTGAAACCATGGCATTGCCCGAGTTTCGGTCTCTGAGCCAGGAGGCCGAAGATAATGCCGATGGGGAGCCGCCCATCGAGCGTGTGGAGCCGGGCGAACAGCAGGATTTCGAGCCCGGGCACACGCTGGCGGGCGAAGCCGCCGAAGAAGACGTTCAGGCGAGTGCCGAGCCTTTCAAGCCGCTGTTTTCGAATACGCCTGCCGAAACGCCGGACACCCAGCTTTCTCCCAAACTTACCACGCCGCTCACCGAAAAACTCCGCGACTCGATGATGAAGTCGGTCGTCGACGCCATCTACGCCAAGCCCACGGCCGCGGAGCGCGCGGCCTTTCTGCGGGAAATCGCGGCGCAGCTTGAAGAAGACGACGCGGACGGCCTGCATTTCACAGCGCCCCTGCCGGAAAGCCTTCCGCCCTCCGTCGCAGATGAGCCGATTGCTCAGGTCTTGGCGGAACGGCTCGGACCCGAATTCACAGCTCTTGCGCAAGCCAGCCAGGCCGGAAGCCCTTGGTGCCGGGTCGCGCCCGATCGCTGGCTTCCCGGAGCGGCCTCTTGAGGAAACTCCCGAGGCCGACGAGGCATCTGGCGAACTGGCCATTTCTCTCATCGATCTGATGTCGTCCGGTGTCGGCACGGCCCTGCCGCAGGAACGCGCGCTCGCCGCCGATACGCTGCTCCGCATGGTGCCCCGAATCCCCGTGAAGCAACTTGTCGCAGTGGTGGAGCGCATCGCGATCATGGAAAGCCCGCCGCCCCTGCTGGTGGCGCGGCTTATCCGCGATCCCCGTGCGGAAGTGGTGGCTCCGCTGGTCGAGCGCTGCATGCACATCACCGATCAGGATCTGATGACGGCGGCCAATGAAGGCGATTCCCCCAAGCGCCGCATGATCGCACGCCGCCGTGTGCTGTCACCCCTGATGTGCGATCACCTGATTGAAATCGGCGATGCATCGGTGCTGCTGACGCTCATCCGCAATCCCGGCGCGTCTTTCTCGCATGAGGCTTTTTATACGCTCGCCGATCTTGCAAGCCGCCACAACGCGCTGCTGGCGCCGCTCACCACAAGGCCCGACCTTCCCGCCACCGTCGCCTTTGAGCTCTTCTGGTTCGTGCCGCCGGAACTGCGCCGCTTCATCTTCTCGCGCTTCCTCACCGACTCCGAGAACCTCAACCGCATTCTCAAGATCACGCTGGCGGGGCAGAGCAGCGGCGAAGCCAAGTTCCCGGCCAAGGAAAAGCTGGACGAACTGATCGACGTGATCGTTGATGGCGATCTGGAGCTGGCGGCCGCCATGATGGCCGGCATGGGCCGCATCAGCCACGCCACGGCCCGCCGCATCCTGTCCGACGCGGAAGGTGAATCGATCACTGTCGCGCTCAAGGCCATGGGGTTCCCGCGCAGCAAATTCGGGCCCGCGCTGGAGCGGCTGCGCGATGGCGCGTTCAGCATCCTGCGCCCCGGGCGTTCGCTGGCCGAGCTGGAAGGTATTTTCGACACGCTGTCGTTTAACAAGTCCCGCATCCTGCTGACCTATTGGGACTGGTTCGTGCAGAAGGCCGGACCCTACGCCCCCCAGAATTAAGCTGCGCCCGCCGCACCCTCGCGATATTCAGGCAGGAACGAGTCGCGAGGGGGGTGGTCTTCAGTCATGGATGGCAAGAACAGGTCTGTGGAACTCGCGGCCCAGATCGTGGCGGCCTATGTCGGCCACAACACGGTGCCGCAAGCCGATCTGCCGCGACTGATTGCCGACACAGTGCGCGCGCTGGATGCCGCAATGGCCGGCGCGCCACTAGCGGAAGCTGAAAGCCGGCCGCCCGTGAGCATCAAGAAGTCCGTGACCTCCGACTATATCATCTGCCTCGAGGACGGAAAAAAGTTCAAATCCCTCAAGCGCCACCTGCGCACGCATTATAATCTCACGCCTGACCAATACCGCGAGAAATGGGGTCTGCCGGCGGATTATCCCATGGTGGCGCCGCATTACGCGGCGGCGCGCTCCAAGCTGGCGCGGCGCATGGGGCTGGGCCAGAAACGCTCCGGCTGATGCTCCGTATACGAATCAAGTCTGTTCCCCTTGCGGACTCTTGCGGAACCGTTAACGCCAATTCATAAAACCCCAACGGGGAACGAACCCCTGATTCGCGGACGGCGGGGAAAAGTGTCGGCGGGAACAACAAATATCGCTTTCAGGGCGCAACTTGTCGTGCCCGAGCAGCGCCAGCTCTATGACTACTGGATCAGCAAGGCCGCAGGCCGCGCCATGCCGGACCGGAGCGACATTCACCCCGGCCATATCCCGAGGCTTCTTCCCAATATCAGCCTGATCGATGTTCAGTCTGAAACCGGCGGATGCCGTGTGCGCCTCGCGGGAACGAGGTTGCGCGATGTGTATGACCGTGAAATCACCGGGCTCGAGGTTGACGAGCTGGATCTGGGCGACAAGCGCGACTACTGGGTCGCCGCTTTCCGCCGCACCATCGAGGAGGGCAAGCCCACGCAGGGCATCGTGCGCGGCCCCCGCGTGAACAAGGAACATCTGGTGCAATACTGGCTGAAATTGCCGCTCAGCCGCGACCGCCACAGCGGCGTAGGCATGCTGCTCTGCCTGGATTATTTCCAGTCAGCGGCGGAAGACGAATCGCTGATGTCACAAGCAATGGCTTGATACGAAAATATAATAGGACTTGATTCCTATATTCCCTTGCGGTAGTCTTGTTGGAAACAAGGAGAAGTGCCGCATGACCCACATCCCCGATCCCGGCTCCGCTGCCCGCCTGCTCGACCGCCTTCTGGCGGGAGAAGGCTACGTGATCGAACGGGGTACCGAGTGGTGCGTCTATGTGCGCCGCAATGACTATGCCCGCCCGGTTGACAGGATTCTGTCAGCAGCCGTCACAGAACTTGTGGCGAAGGGCCATCTGGTGCCGCGCAAGGGTGGCGGGCTTGAGCCGCTGCGGCAGCGCATGGCGCGAAGCGGGAGCTTCGGCGACCAGCGGCCGCCTGCGGTGTCGGAAATCCGGATGCCGGAGATCAACGCCGCCGAAAGCCCGCTCGCCTGGCTGCGGGCGCGCAAGGACAGGGCAGGCCGCGCGCTGATTTCGGCGGAGCAGTTCATGGCCGGTGAAAAACTGCGCGCCGACTATGAGCGGGGATGCCTTGGCGCTCGTGTGACCGCCAATTGGGACATGTCGGCCGCGGCGGGGCGGCCGGGGCGGAACGCGGCTGCCGATCTCTCCGACAGCGCGCTTTCGGCCCGCGAGGCGTTGCAGCGGGCGCTCGATGTGGTGGGGCCGGAACTGGCGAGCATTCTCGTGCAAGTCTGCTGCCTCTCCGCCGGGATCGAGCAGGCCGAGCGCGTGCTCGAATTGCCGCAGCGAAGCGGCAAGGCGGTGCTGGGACTGGCCCTCACCGCGCTGGCGCGCCACTACGGCTTTCTCAAGCAGGCACGCCGCAAGCAGCCCTTTGGCCATTGGGGCGCGGCGGATTACCGGCCCGCCATCCCTTCGCCTGGCGAGGCCTGAAGGGCTGCCAGCGCGTCGCTCTTGATGCGGGTAATCATCGAGGCGAATCCATTAGACCGCTGCTGCGTGAGGTGTTCGGAGAGGCCCAGCTCGCGCAGCAGCACGCCCGCATCAGTGGACAGAATTTGGCGCGCCGGTTTTCCCGAATAGATGATCAGCGCAATGGCGATGAGGCCTTTCACGATCAGCGCATCGCTGTCGCCGGTGAAGGTGAGAACCGGATCGGATGCAGGGCCGGACACATCGGAGGTGAGCCAGACTTGGCTGGCGCAGCCCATCACCTTATGCGCGGAATCGCGTTTGTCTTCCGGATAGGGTGCGAGGCCCCGGCCAAGTTCGATCACATGGCGGTAGCGGTCTTCCCAATCCTCAAGCAGTTCAAAATCGGCTTTGAGATCGTCAATGTCCATCGCCGCCACAGATAGGGGGGAATGGCCCTGGGCTCAACTCTTCTTGGGCGGGGCGCGCCAGGCGGGAATGAGATCGTCGGGCTTCAGGGTGGATTGGCCATCGTCAGTAGCCACCTTTGCCGCAGAATCACCGGCGCTGGCTTGATTGCCCAGTGGGGGCTGCGGATCGCCCGCCGATTCGGAAGCCCACTCGTAAATCAGCTTCACGCTGTATTTGGCCTTGGCCTCGAGCTTGCCCGCCACATATCCCGCCGTCTGACATACGCCGGGCTGGCGGCCGCAGAAGGACGTGACATCGGCAAAGGCCATGGTGGCGCTGCCGATCACGCTGGGCGCGCTCACATCAGCCTGCTCCTGCTCCTGGTCCGGGCCATGGGCCGTCTCAGGCGGAGACGGCAGCAGAACGCCGATCCCGGTGAGAAGTATGATGGTCCGAATGATACGCATGCCCCGGATTTACAGGATTGCACTTGCTGCAGGATGAAAACGGGGGGTGGGAGTCGACTCTAAATTTAATGATCTCGTTAACACTCTCTTAATTCCCGTCCAGCGATGGTTCGGAAAGGCGGTGTTAACCGCGTCTGCTGCAATCTCTGCCTTCCCGGCGGTGTGGGTCGAGTTTGGAATTCTCCGATGCGCGAAGAGTATGATGACGAGCCAAGGCGGTGGAAACTGGCCACTGTTTTCGCCTGGGCCGCGATCGGGGTGATCAGCACGGGCGTGCTTTACAATACGCTCTGGCTGCAGGGCGGAAAGTCTGGCATCACCGATGTTGCGCAGGGCAATAATCCGCAGAATGTCGCTGCCGCCAGCGGCACGACGATCCAGCTCAAATACGATCCCGTGGTGGAAGAGGTGCAGCGCCAGCTTCTCGCCTCAGGTTACTACAAGGGCGATATCGATGGCGTCACCGGCAAGCGCACCAAACAGGCGATCCAGGCCTATCAACAGGCCAACGGCCTGACGGTGACGGGCGAACCCACGCCCGATCTTGCCGATCACATCCGCTATACCCGCGAGGTGGCCGAGGCTTCGATCTTCACCGGCAGCGTCGAGCCTGATCCCGATGCCGAAGCGCGCGCCCAGATACGCCGTGTGCAGACAGGCCTTGCCGAACTTGCCTATAGCCCCGGCGTGATCGATGGCAAGATGAATGACCAGACCAAGGGCGCCATCACCAAGTTCCAGCATGACCGCGGCCTCGCCGAGACCGGCAAGATCACCCCGGATCTTCTCGCCGAACTTTCAAAACTTTCTGGCCAGTCCGATATTTCGTCGAACTGATCGCCCATGCGCCTGAAGAGCGCCATCTGGGTGGCGGCCTTTCTCCGCAGGGGGCAGGCGGAAGGCCATTTTGGCGCCGTCCTGAAGAAGGGTGCTGAAGAAGCAGGCGCGATCTATGTGATCGTCAATCATCTCGATGGCACGTTTCATTTTCTCGGAGCGCCGCCTGGCTCCACCTTCAGCGAAGATGGGGAAAGGCTGTGGATTGAAGAGATTCCATTCCCGGCGAATCAGGAATCAATCGATACGCTTCTGGCGCGGCGGCGAAAGGTTGATCCTGATATCTGGGTCGTCGAAATCGAAGACCGCACCGGCCTTGGCGGCCTCACGCTTTCAAAGATGTGAAGATTGAATCCGCTTTGGCGCACAGGCTTAGGAAAGTTTTAAGATAAACGCGCGTTAATTCTCGCCATGTTCCGCGGTGGGCGGACGGAATCGAGAGTGATGCGATGGCTGCTGTGATTGAGTTCCCGATGGACCGCACCGGCAAAACAGGCCGGGCTCAGGGCGAAGCTTCGGCTGAAGTGATTATTTTTCCGGGCGTGCGGATCGAGCGCGAGAGCATGAGCCTCGCTGAGCGCCTTACGCCTTCTTCGCCGCGGAAGGCGCGCTGACCGAAACCTTGGGCGGCATGGGCGCGCAGGTGGTCTTTGAGAGACCACGCTGAATTCCTGCCCGTTCCGCCGGATCGCTGGCCGGCTGCCAGAGTACGGCGATGCCGCGCGGCTCCGGCGTATCGACATTCCATCCCGCTTCGGCAATCGCGTCATCGGAACCCGGCTGGGTCAGCATCTCGATCAATCCCGGCGCACGCTTGAGCTTCACCGTGAACTGCCCTGAACCGGCCTGCGTATCGTTGAGCGCGTAGAGCACCTGTCCCGAACGCGAATAGATCGTCAGCGTCCAATAGCCGGGCGCCATATCGGCGGTGAATTTGACATCCGCCTTCGAAACATCGAAGGCACAAATGCCTGCAACGGAATTGGAGGGATAGCCGGGAAACAGCCGCTGCTGATCCTCCGGCTTCAGAACCACGAAATGATTGGCGCCCGCATGTTCGAGAACGCCCGCCAGCGACCTGTCGAGCGTATAGGCCGGAACCGCGAGTACAAACGCGGCATGGGTGGCAAGGGCGGCGAAGAAGGCGGCGGCGATCCAGTAAAGCTTTCCCATCAGCACCCACCCTTGGTGATGGTGAAGAGTGGCAGGGCCGCCGTGGACGAAGCGGCCGATGGCGTGGCGATCGTATAGAGCAGCGTATAGTCCGAACCTGATGGTGGCCGGAGCCAGTTGCCGGTCTGCGGCAGGCGGGAGACGGTGATCACCACGCGCCCATCAGCTTCCGCCACGGCTGTGTCGGATGAGATGACGCCGCGCGGATCACGCGCCGGCCCGGACGTGGCGGCGATGCTCCACCACAGGGTTGGAGCCTGCTTCGCCTCAAGAATGAAATCGCAGTCGCCGTCGAGCGTATTGCCTGAATTGTCGCGCGTCGCCTGCAACTCCCGCATCTGGCCGGAAGCGGGCGGCACGCGCCCGCCGATCAGATAATGGCCAAGCGTATAAGGCGACGCCTTGTCGGTGGGGGCGATGTCGCGATAGTCCCACGGGCCGCCCTTGACCGCCGGTTCAACGCCCAGGAAGGTGATCGCCGCCCCCGCACTCGCCAGTCCCGCGAGCGCGCCGAGTGCGACAATGATCGGGCCTCCGAAAGTGCGCCTCATCCCTGATCCTAATAGAAGCTGAACAGCGGCTTCTTGTTCTTCTTTTTCTTCGGGCGGTCGCCACCGTCAAGGCCGCCGAAGATGGACTCGAAGAACGATTGCTTGCGCGATTCGGACTGGTCCGTGTTGGCCTTCGGCAGCACCAGCGTGGGGGGCTTGTTCTGCGCAACCTTGGGCGCGGCGGGCTTGGCAGGCTTGGTCTTGGGCGGCGGCGGCGTTTCATCGAACAGGCTGAACATGCCGTTCAGAACCTGGTTCACGTCACCGCCTGAATCGGCCTGCGCCGGAATGGCATCCGCCGAGGCCTGGTCCGTTTCATCCGTATCCTGATCATCGGCGGGCGTGGCGGAGGCCACCTGCGTGTAGCTATCATCAAGCGGGATGCCGGGCAGGCCTTCCGGCTTCTCGCCATCTTCCGCCACCAGCATGATGCGTTTCCAGGTGGGAGCGGGGATCAGGCCGCCGGTCACTTCCTTCATCGGCGTGGAATCGTCATTGCCGAACCACACGCCTGTGACGTTATGCGCCGTGAAGCCCATGAACCACGCATCGCGGTAATTCGTGTTGGTGCCTGTCTTGCCGCCCTGCGGGGCAAAGCCAAGGTCGGCCTTTTTCGCGGTGCCTGCTTTTACGACGCCCATGAGCATCGAATTGAGATCTGCGACTTTGTCTTCCGGCAGCACCTGCGGCGGTGCGAAGCCTGCGTCATCGCGCTTGTAAATGAGATCGCCATTGGCGCGGCGGATTTCCGTCACCGTATAGGGCTCGGCCAGTTTGCCGCCTGAGGCCAGGGTGGCGTAGCCCGTGGTTAAGTCAACAAGAGCGAGCGAGCTGGTGCCCAGAACCATCGGCGCCCAGGTATCGAGTTCGCCCTTGATGCCGGCGCGATGGGCCGTGTCGATGATCTTGGAAAGCCCGGCCTTGATCGAGGGATGGCCGAGGCCGAGCAGCAGCCGCACCGTGACGGAATTATAGGAATGCGCCAGCGCATTGGCGAGCGTGATGCGGCCCGCATATTTGTCACCGTAATTTCCGGGAGACCAGTTTCCGATCGACACCGGCCCGTCGAAAACCATGTCGGTGGGCTTCATGCCTTCCATCAGCGCGGTGAGATAGACGAAGGGCTTGAACGCCGATCCGGTTTGTCGCAGCGCGCTCACGGCGCGGTTGAACTGGCTGGCCTCGTAATCGCGGCCGCCGACGATGGCCTTGATGGCGCCGCCCGGCGTCATGGTGACGGCCGCACCCTGGGTGATGTGATACTGCTCGCCCTGCGTGTCGATCACGTCATTGATGATCTTTTGCGCCGCCGTCTGCAGCTTCATGTCGATGGTGGTCTTGACCTCCAGCACATAGTCGCTGTTCAGATGATTGGCGTCGACGATGTCCAGCGTGTCGCGATAGGCCTTGTCGAGAAACCAGTCCGGGCTGTCGGTGATCTTCTGGCTGACGATCGAAACCTGCGCCCGTTGCGCCTGCAGCAGCTCGCCTTGCGTGATGAAGCCTGCGGAGAGCATGCGCGAGAGGACGACATTGGCCCTTGCCCGCGCCTCCTCGATATTGGCGTGGGGCGCATATTTGGTCGGCGCCTTGAACAGCCCGGCGAGGATCGCCGCCTCGGGCAGCGTGACATCGCGCACCGATTTGCCAAAGTAATATTGTGAGGCCGCTTCGACGCCATAGTTGCCGCCGCCGAGATAAGAGCGGTCGAGATAGAGTTTCAGGATCTGCTGCTTGGACAGCCGCGCCTCGATCCACATGGCGAGGAAGGCTTCATTCACCTTGCGGCGGATGGTGCGCTCGGGCGAGAGGAACAGGTTCTTCGCCACCTGCTGGGTGAGGGAGGAGCCGCCCTGCAGGCTGCCGTCGCCCCGCGCATTGTGAACGATGGCCCTGAGCGTGCCAATCACATCCACGCCGAAATGATCGAAGAAGCGGGCGTCCTCGGTGGCCAGCACCGCCTTGATGAGGTGCGGCGGAATCTCGTCCAGCGAAATCGCATCGTCCTGCCGGATGCCGCGCCGCCCGATGATCTCGCCATTGGCGTCAGTGAAGGTGACCGCATATTCGCGGCCGCGGTTCCACACGTCCCCCGTGCCGGAGAAGGGTGGCAGCGCATAGGCCAGCAGCCCGAAGGCAATGACGGTGCCAAAGGTCGCGCCGTCATCCAGGAGATCGACGACCAGACGTTTGAGGCCGGTGACCTTGAAGCGGTAAAGAAAAGAAGAATAGGCGGAGCCCCAGCCTTTCAGCGTCTGCCATGACTCGAACACCGCGGAACTGATGGCGCCATCCATCTTCCACAGGGAACGTGTGACATCGTTCTGGAACTGCTCTTTCGCCACAGGCTGACCGGATACTCTACGCAAGATGACAGCTAGGAAACGAATGTGTCGAAAGCGCGCCAGCCGCCAGCGCCTTTCCCAACCCGTTTCCGGTCCATCAAATTAGAGACAAATGCCGGAGGGTTCCAGTGAATGCTTTCGCCGCCGTTAACGGGGGCGTTGACAAGGGTGCCTCCTTTGCGGTCCTTAACCGGAAATGCCCGCTGAACAGCCGTTCTGGAAGACGAAAACCCTGGCCGAAATGGACCGCGCGGAGTGGGAATCCCTCTGCGATGGCTGCGGCCGCTGCTGCCTGAACAAGCTGGAAGACGAGGATAGCGGCGAATTTCTCTATACCCGCGCCGCCTGCAAATTGCTGGATCTCAAGACCTGCCGCTGCACGGATTATCCCAACCGCTCGCGGATCGTGCCGGACTGCGTCACCTTGACCCCGAAGAATGTTCCGGAACTGGGCTGGCTTCCCAATACCTGCGCCTACCGCCTGCTGTCGGAAGGAAAATCCCTGCCATGGTGGCATCCGCTGGTTTCGGGCCGGGCCGAGACGGTGACGGAAGCCGGGATCAGCGTAGCGGGCGAGGCCTATTCAGAGGAAGGCCTTAGTGTTGACGATCTTCTTGACCACATCTGGCGGCTTCCGAAGGCACGGCGCAAACTGAACCGATGAAATACCTGCTGATCTCCCTGCTGCTCTGGTGCGCAGCGGCCTTTCCCGCCCATGCGGAGGAGGCCAAGGCGCTGAAAGGCGTGGCGCTGGTCATCGGCCAGTCGAAATACAGCCATCTTCCCGCCCTGCCCAATCCTGCCAATGACGCCAAATCGATCGGCGACCTGCTGGAGAAACTGGGCTTTGAGGTCACCGCCGTCAGCGACCGGGATGGAAAGAAGCTGAAGCGCGATCTCGAACGCTTCAGCGAGGATGCCGAAGGGGCTGATGTAGCGCTGGTCTATTATTCCGGCCACGGCATCGAGGCGGGCGGCGACAACTGGCTGGTGCCCATCGATGCGGATGTCTCTTCGCTCGAAGATGTGGAGAAGACACTGGTGCCCCTGAGCGCCACGCTGGACGAACTCAAATCCACCGTGCCGGTCACCATCTTCCTTGTCGATGCCTGCCGCTCCAATCCCTTCCCGCCGGGCGCTCTGGCGAAGAAGGATGGAAAGCCCGTGGAAGTGGCAGCCGGAGGGCTGGGCACGCCGCGCGGCTTCGCGCCGGTTGGAAGCGACTCCAGCGAAACGCTGGGAACGCTCATCGGCTATGCCGCGGAGCCGGGCCAGCCGGCGCTCGATGGCGCGCCCGGCGAGAACAGCCCCTATGCGGCGGCGATCCTCCGCCACCTCTCGGCCCTTCAGGGCCAGGAGTTCGGGCTGGTCATGCGCATGGTGACGGAGGAAGTCTATCTCAAGACCGGCACGAAGCAGCGGCCATGGGTGAACGAGAGCCTGCGGAAGCAGCTCTTCTTCGGCGCACCCGGGCAGGAGGACGACAGCCCGGAAGGCCAGATCACCGGTGAGCGCCGCAAGCTGCTGCTGACGATTTCCGATTTGCCCGACGCCGAGCGCAAGAAGGTGGAGGACATCGCCAAATCCGGCGGCGTGCCGCTCGATACGCTTTATGGCGTGCTGAAGGCGCTGGGCGAGAAGGACCTTCCGAAAGACCCGGCCCAGCTCGATGCGCTGCTGAAGGCGCAGGCCGCCCGCCTCAAGGACATGGTGGGCGAGCAGAATGCTCTGTCCACGGATGATCCGGAACTGGCGAAGCTCGTCTCAGCTTCCGATCAGGCGCTGAAGGAAGGAGCCATCGAGACGGCGCGCAAGTTCCTCGAACAGGCCAAGGCCCATATCGAGCAGGGCCGCGCCACCATCGAGACGGTGGAGGCGAAGCTCAAGGCCAAGAAGATCGCCAATGCCGAAGTGATGGACAAGAGCGCCGCCGCCGCCGAACTCGATTTCGACTTTCTCGCCGCCGCCAAGGACTACAACGCCGCCTTCGACTGGGTGAAGAATGAAGACCCGCTGCTGGCTGCGAAGTATCTGACCCGGCAGGCCGATGCGCTGCAATCCCACGGCACCCAGAAAGGCGATACGGAGTCGCTTCATGCCGCCGTGACGCTCTATCAGCTCGTCTATCGCGAGGTTCCGCCCGAAGGCCAGCGCATCCAATGGGCGAAGACGCAGAACAACCTCGCCAACACCTATCTGCGGATCGGTGAAATTGGGACGGGTACGGACGATCTCGATAGGGCGGTGGCGATCTACCGCGACATCCTCGCGCCCGGCGGCGGGTTGGACGGGCAGGAAGGCATCGCCATCACGCAATCCAATCTCGGCATTGCACTGCATGATCTGGCGCTCCGCCGCAATGACGCGGATCTCTTCGCGCAATCGCGGACCGCCTTCCTCGCCTCGATCGCTGCGCGTGGCCGAGACGCCGACCCGCTTTCGTGGGCGCAGGCCACTGTCAATCTCGCCAGCCTCGATTTCGATATGGCCTCGCGCAGCGGCGATGTGAGCGGCATCAAGGGGGCGGCGGCGGAGATCGAGGAGGCGCTGACCGTTTTGACGCGCGCCCAAAGCCCGGTACTGTGGGCCAAGGCCAAATTCAATCTCGGCATCGCCTATCGCGTGCAGGGGGCCAATGCCCATGACGTGTCACTGATCGAGAAGGCGATTGCCGCCTACACGCAATGCCTGGAGGTGTTCGACCGCAAGACCTTCCCGCTCGACTGGGCGCAGGCGCAGGCGAGCCTCGCCATCGCCATGACCAACAAGGGGGCGATGAGCGGTGACATCAATCAGATCGCCAAGGCCATTCCGGTGTTCAAGCTGGCCTTCGAGGAAATGACCAAGGAACGGGTTCCCGATTTCTGGGCCCGCACCATGAATTCCTACGGGCTGGCGCTGCAGGTGGTGGGCAGCATGAACCGCGACGAGGCGCTGACGGAACAGGCGGCGGAGGCATATCGCGGTGCGCTCACCGTGCGCTCGCGCGAGGTGAACGCCGTGCAATGGGCGGAAACGCAGGCGCTTCTCGCCTCCACCACCTCGGCGCTCGCGACCTCGAAGGGCGATATCAAGATGGCGGATGAAGCCGTGGCCGCCTATCGCGCCACGCTTGAGGTCTATACGCGCGACAAGTTCCCCGACCAGTGGCGCTCATCCTCCGCCGGTCTCGCGACAACGCTTCAGGGCAAGGGGATTTTTGAAAAGGGCGACGCCTCGATGAAGGAGGCGGAAGTGGTCCTGCTGCAGGTGCTCGATGCGACGTCAAAGGAGAAGGCGCCCCTCGACTGGGCTTCCGCGATGAAAGATGTCGCCACCATCCAGTTCATGCTGGGCACCAAGCATATGGTGAAGGCCGAGGTGGAGCAGGCGCTCGCCAGTTACGATAAATCCATCGCGGTCTATCAGCAGTACGGCAGCTTCATGGACAAGCTGATGATCACCCAGATGCGCAACACCGCCGCGCAGGCGCTCACCATTTTCAAGTGACATCAGGCGTCGGCGGTCTCCAATCCGTCCTCAAGCTGGCCGCCGGAATGGGCGTGCGCGGTGCCGGTCTTGGCGGTGGGGCGGATTTTCGGCTCGCGCACCAGGGAGGCCGAATCCTTGACGAGCTGATCCAGCCCCTTGCCGCCCGCCGCAATGTAATCGAGGAAGGCGACGCGCATGCGCGGCTCCCAGAAGCGGTTGATGTGATCGGCCACTTCCTTCACCGCCTCCTCGTGCGGATAGCTCTGGAAGAAGGCGGCGATCTGGTTGGCCATGCGGACCATGTCGGAAACTTCCATGGGATCAATCCTTGTCGAAGATCATCACGCCGCGCGGCGCGCGGGCGGCAAGTTTGAGATGGGCGATGCGCGCCAGCGTGAGCGCAAGTGCGGTGGGCGCAGAAACAGTTGCCAGTGCGCCAATGCCGGCGAGCGCGCATTTCTGCACCAGTTCGAATGAACAGCGGCTGGACATCGCCACGAAGCCGGAACGCGGGTTGATGCCGCCCCGCGCCATGGCGCCGATCAGCTTGTCCAGCGCATTGTGGCGGCCCACGTCCTCGCGCACAAGCTGAATTGATCCGTCCACGGAGCACCAGGCGGCGGCATGGACGCTGCGGTTGACGGCGTTGATCGGCTGGCGGCCGGGGAGCGCGGCGAAGGCGCGCGCGATGGCCTCTGCTTGGAAGTCCACATCGGGAACGCGGGCGCCGGGCATGCGGATGGCGTCGCCGATATCTTCCACGCCACAGAGCCCGCAGCCGGTGCGGCCTTCGAGGCTGCGCCTGACCATGCGGTCCTGATTGAGGCGAGCCTCGTCAACCGCAATATCGGCGGCAATGCCGTCATCGGTGGGAAGCGCCAGCACGCCGCGAATATCGGATGCGCGGGAGATGATGCCCTCGGCCAGCGCGAAGCCAACCGCGAAATCCTCGAGATCGGCGGGCGTCGCCATCATCACCGCATAGGGCTTCGAATTGAACTGGATCGCCACCGGCGTTTCTTCCGGCACCTGCCACGAGACGCACTCCGGCCCATGCTCCGTGTACAGAGTTCCGCGGGCTAAGCTGGAACCTCTCTCTTCCTCCCGCGGGGCATGAGGGGAAGCGGCGGTGTTACTCCGCCGCGACAAGGGGTTTCACCGCGATGCGCTTGTTCCCGTCCTCGCGGGCCTCCCACTCCTTCTGCCACTCCGACTGCATGTTGGAGAGCGTAACCTGCACCGCCGTCACCTTGTATTCAGGGCAGTTGGTGGCCCAGTCGGAGTTATCCGTGGTGATGACATTGGCGCCCGTCACCGGGTGGTGGAAGGTCGTGTAGACGACGCCCTGAGGCATGCGGTCTGAAATGATCGCCCTGAGCGAGGTGGCGCCGATGCGGCTGGCGAGTGACACCATCTGCCCGTCGCGGATGCCGCGCAGCTCCGCGTCATGCGGATGGATTTCCAGAACGTCCTCCGGGTGCCAGGCCACGTTGCCGGTGCGCCGCGTCTGCGCGCCGACATTATATTGCGAGAGGATGCGGCCCGTCGTGAGGATGAGCGGGAAGGAGCGGTTGGTGCGCTCGGGCGTGGGCACGAATTCGGTGATCATGAAGCGGCCCTTGCCGCGCACGAAGCCGTTTACATGCATGAGCGGCGTGCCGTTCGGAGCCTTCTCGTTGCACGGCCACTGGACGGAACCCATCTCCTCGATCTTGGCGAAGGAGACGCCCGCAAAGGTGGGCGTGACATGGGCGATCTCGTCCATGATCTCGGAGGGATCAGTGTAGCTCATGGGATAGCCCATGGCGGTGGCGATCTCGCACACCGCCTGCCATTCATGCTTGCCCTGCATTGGAGCCTTGACCATGCGCACGCGGTTGATCCGGCGCTCGGCATTGGTGAAGGTGCCGTCCTTCTCGAGGAAGGAGGTGCCGGGCAGGAACACATGGGCGAAGGCGGCGGTTTCGTTCAGGAACAGATCCTGCACCACCAGGCATTCGAGAGACTCAAGAGCCGCGTTCACATGCTTGGTGTTGGGATCGGACTGGGCAATATCCTCGCCCTGCACGAACATGCCCTTGAATGTGCCTTCGACGGCGGCGTTGAACATGTTGGGAATGCGGAGGCCGGGCTCGGAGTCGAGCGAGGTCTGCCATACTTGCTCGAACATCTGGCGCACCGCGTCGTCGCTCACATGGCGGTAGCCGGGGAACTCATGCGGGAAGGAGCCCATGTCGCAGGAGCCCTGAACATTGTTCTGTCCACGGAGCGGATTGACGCCCACGCCATTGCGGCCGACGTTGCCGGTGGCCATGGCGAGGTTGGCCATCGCCATCACCATGGTGGAACCCTGGCTGTGCTCGGTGACGCCCAGGCCATAATAAATTGCGCCATTGCCGCCGGTGGCGAAGAGGCGCGCGGCGGCGCGGACATCGGCGGCGGGAACGCCGGAGACGCTCTCCAGCGCCTCGGGCGAATTCTTCTTGTCCTTGATGAAGGCTTCCCAGCGCGCGAACTCCATGGTGTCGCAGCGCTCGTTGATATAGGCGCGGTTCTCGAGCCCTTCGGTGAGGATCACATGCGAGAGCGCATTCATGACCGCGACATTCGTGCCGGGCAGAAGCGGCAGGTGATAGTCGGCCTTGATGTGGGGCGAGCGCACCATGTCGGTGCGGCGCGGATCGACGACAATCAGCTTCGCACCGGCCCTCAGACGCTTCTTCATGCGCGAGGCGAAGACGGGATGGCCGTCCGTCGGATTGGCGCCAATGACCATGATGACATCGGACTCGGCGACCGACTTGAAATCCTGCGTGCCAGCCGAGGTGCCGAAAGTCTTGGAGAGGCCGTAGCCGGTGGGCGAATGGCAGACGCGGGCGCAGGTATCGGTATTGTTGTTCTTGAACGCCGCGCGGATCATCTTCTGCACCACATAAACTTCCTCATTGGTGCAGCGGGAGGAGGTGATGCCGCCGATCGAGGTGCGGCCATATTTCTTCTGGATGTCGGTGAACTTCTTCGCGGTGAAAGAAATCGCCTCGTCCCACGACACTTCGCGCCACGGATCGGTGATCCGTTCACGGAGCATCGGCTTGGTAATGCGGTCCTTGTGGGTAGCGTAGCCCCAGGCGAAGCGGCCCTTCACGCAGGAATGGCCCTCATTGGCACCGCCGTCCTTGTAGGGCACCATGCGGACGACTTCATCGCCCTTCATCTCGGCCTTGAAGGAACAGCCGACGCCGCAATAGGCGCAGGTGGTGACCAGCGAATGTTCGGGCTGGCCCAGCTTGATGACCGACTTCTCGGTGAGCGTGGCGGTGGGGCAGGCCTGAACGCAGGCGCCGCAGGAGACGCATTCGGAATTGAGGAAATTCTCGTCCATGCCGGCCGAGACGTGGGAGGCGAAGCCGCGCCCGTCGATGGTGAGCGCGAAGGTGCCCTGCACTTCCTCGCAGGCGCGGACGCAGCGCGAGCAGACGATGCACTTGGCGGGATCGAAGGTGAAATAGGGGTTCGACTGATCTTTCGCCTTGAAGCGGAAATTCTCCTCGCCATCGCTCTTGCGGGCGAAGACGTGATTGTCGCCCTCATAGCCATAGCGCACTTCACGCAGGCCCACGGCGCCCGCCATGTCCTGCAGTTCGCAATCGCCATTGGCGGCGCAGGTGAGGCAGTCCAGCGGATGATCGGAGATATAAAGCTCCATCACGCCCTTGCGGAGCTTGGCCAGCCGGTCCGTCTGTGTACGGACTTTTATGCCGGGAGCGACGGGCGTGGTGCAGGAGGCGGGCGTGCCCTTGCGGCCCTCGATCTCGACGAGGCAGAGGCGGCAGGAACCGAAGCTGTTGAGCGAGTCCGTGGCGCAGAGCTTGGGGATCTTGGTGCCAAGCTCCATGGCGGCGCGCATGATGGACGTGCCTTCGGGCACCGTGACGGCGTGGCCGTCGATCTCCAGCGTCACCATATTGGGCGAGGCAACGGCTGGCGTTCCGAAGTCGGTTTCCTTGATGAGGGTCATGGGCTTCATGGCGTCACTCCGCAGCTTGCAGTTTGGCTGGCCGGTCGAAATCTTCAGGGAAGTGCCGGACGGCACTCATGACCGGCATGGGGGTCAGGCCCCCCATGGCGCAGAGCGACCCGTCGGTCATGGTCTGGCAGAGATCGGAGAGGATTTCGAGATTCTCCTCGCGCTCCTGGCCTGAGATGATGCGGTCGATCACCTCGACGCCGCGCGTCGAGCCGATGCGGCAGGGCGTGCACTTGCCGCAGGATTCGATCGTGCAGAATTCCATGGCGAAACGGGCCTGCTGGGCCATGTCGACGGTATCGTCGAACACCACCATGCCGCCGTGGCCCACCATCGCGCCCGCTGCCGCGAAGGTTTCGTAATCCATGGGCATGTCGAATTGCGAGGCGGGAACGTAGGATCCCAAGGGACCGCCCACCTGCACAGCGCGCGCCGGGCGGCCGCTGAAGGTGCCGCCGCCATAGACATCGATCAGTTCACGGAGCGTTACGCCGAAGGCCTTTTCGACGAGGCCGCCATGCTTGATGTTTCCGGCAAGCTGGAAAGGCAGCGTGCCGCGCGAGCGGCCCATGCCGTAGTTCTTGTAGGCCGCAGCGCCTTTGCTGAGAATATAGGGCACGGCGGCGAAGCTCAGCACATTGTTGATGACGGTGGGCTTGCCGAACAGGCCGTTGAGCGCCGGGATGGGCGGCTTGGGGCGCACCATGCCGCGGCGGCCTTCGAGGCTTTCGAGCATCGCCGTCTCTTCGCCGCAGATATAGGCGCCAGCCCCCCGCCGGACTTCGAGCGTGAAGGATTTATCGGTACTCTGAATATTCCGTCCCAGCCAGTTTGCTGCTTCCGCCGCCCTGATCGCCTGCTTCATGGCGGCGATGGCATCCGGATATTCCGAGCGGATATAGACGAAACCTTTGGGGGCCCCGGTGGCGATGCCGGCGATGGTCATGCCCTCGATGAGCATGAGGGGATCGCCCTCCATCACCATGCGGTCGGCGAAAGTGCCGCTGTCGCCCTCATCGGCATTGCAGCAGACATATTTCTGTTCGGCCCTGGCGTCGTGGACGGTCTTCCACTTGATGCCGGTGGGAAAGCCCGCCCCGCCGCGCCCGCGCAGGCCCGACTCCGAAACCTCCGCCACGATGGCCGTGCCTTCAAGCGTGAGCGCTTTCCTGAGCCCGTCAAATCCTCCGTGTGCGGTATAATCGACGACGGACACCGGATCGGTGATGCCGCAGCGCGCGAAGGTGAGGCGCTCCTGGTTCTTGAGATAGGGATGATCCTCGATCAGCCCCAGCGCCAGCGGATGATTGGCGCCTTCATGGAACTTCGCCGCGAACAGCGACGCGACATCGGACACCTGCACCGGCCCATAAGCCACACGGCCCCGGGGCGTTTCCACCTCGACCATCGGCTCAAGCCACAGGAGGCCGCGCGAACCGTTGCGGATAATCTCGACGCCGATCTTCCGCAGCACCGCCTCGGTGGCGATGGCGGCGGCAACCTCATCCGCGCCCATCGAGCGGGCGGCGGAATCGCGGGGGACATAGACCTTGATCATGCCCGGAGCTCCGTGGCGATCGCTTCGAACTTCCGCGCATCGACGCGGCCAATGAGCTTCTCATCCACCATGATGGCGGGCGAGAGCGCGCAATTGCCGAGGCAATAGACCGCCTCCAGCGTGATCGCGCCATCAGAGGTGGTTTCGCCGAAGCCGATCTGCAAGCTCTTGCGGATCGCCGCCTCAAGCGCCCGGCCGCCCATCGACTGGCAGGCTTCGGCGCGGCAGACCTTCACCACATGGCGGCCCGCCGGAGCGCGGCGGAACTCGTGATAAAAGGTAACGACGCCATGGACTTCCGCCCGCGACAGGTTCAGCGCCTTGGCAAGCGCGGGGAGGGCGGCTTCGGCGATGAAGCCTTCCTCATGCTGCAGGTCATGCAGAATTTCGAGGAGCGCGTCGGGCCGGTTGCCGTGACGCTGGGCCATTGCCGTGGCCGCCTGCGCGGCGGGAGGCAAGGCATTGATCAAAGTGGTTTTTCCGGTCATGCGGTTTTATGCCCGAAAATATGGCGGAACGCCAATCGCCCCGGCCTATGGGATGATAGGCACGAATGATGGAATCGTTCAAAAGTTCTTTGCTGCCGCGAACAGCGCCGTGATGAGGGGCGACAGCGGCTCGCGGCTGATCGCCACCAGGCCGACCGTGTGCTGCACGTGCGGTTCCACCAGCGGCACGGCGAGGATTCCCTGCATCGGCCCCAAAACATTGAGGAAATTCTCCGGCATGATGCTGGCCAGCCCCATCGAACGCACCGAGGCGAAGAGATTCATGATCGAATTCGTCTCAAGCCGGGGCGAGGGGTGGGCCTGGGCGGAGAGGAAGGCACGGTCGACAATCCGGCGGTTCTGTCAATCGGAATGGGGGGTTACATCGGCGGCCGGTCACTGGAAAAGGTGGCGGGCCTGGTCTTTCCTGAGGGGGTGAAGAAAGCGTCGGGCAAGGGTTGAATTCCCTGTGCCGGGTGCTGATTTTCTAGTCTGTGACGGAAGTCACATTCCCGTTCATCCGCCATTCAGTTAACGGCGGCTAGAACGGACGGCAGAAAGGAGACCGGAGCCCGTGCTTAAGCTGTGCCGTGCCGTTGCGATTGCCGCGACTGCTGCCGTTTTGGCCGCCGGTCCCGCCCTTGCGCAAGTAAAAATCATGGTGCCGACCGTCAGGGTAGCCCCCACGGTGAAGGTTGCACCGGTGCCGACGGTCCGTGTCGCACCGCCGACGGTTCGCATCATTCCACCCTCCATGGCACTGCGGAACATAAAGCAAATCATGCCGCAGGTTCAGATCCTGAATGTGGCGCCGCGCGGCGCTGGCTATGTTGTCAAGGTCAAGGACGGTGCTACTGTGCGCCAGATCAGGGTGGATGGGGCGACGGGTGCCGTATCGCCCTGACCACGGCCCTTATCCGCTTTGACAGGAACCTGACATGCGCCTGCTCGTCGTCGAGGACGATCCCGATCTCAACCGTCAATTGGTCTCTGCCCTTCAGGATGCGGGCTATGTCGTCGACAAGGCCTCGGACGGCGAAGAGGGCCACTACCTTGGCGAGACGGAACCGTATGACGGTGTGATCCTCGATCTGGGCCTTCCTGTTTTGGACGGCGTGAGCGTTCTGGAAAAATGGCGGCGCGCCGGCAAGAAAATGCCGGTGCTGATCCTGACCGCCCGCGACCGCTGGAGCGACAAGGTGGCGGGCTTCGATGCCGGCGCTGACGACTACGTGGCCAAGCCCTTCCACATGGAAGAAGTGCTGGCGCGCCTGCGGGCGCTGCTTCGGCGGAGTGCCGGCCATGCCACCAGCGAACTGGCCTGCGGGCCCTTGCTGCTCGACACCAAAAGCGCGCGCGTGACGGTCGACGGCACGGCGATCAAGCTTACGTCTCTTGAGTTCCGGCTGCTCTCCTATCTCATGCACCATAAAGGCAAGGTGGTGTCGCGTACCGAACTGGTCGAGCATCTTTATGACCAGGACTTCGACCGCGACTCCAACACCATTGAAGTCTTCGTGGGCCGCCTGAGAAAGAAGCTCGGCGTCGACGTGCTCCACACCATCCGCGGCATGGGCTATTGCGTGTCCGAGCCGGACAATGCGGGCTAACTCACTCTCCCTTCGCCTTCTTCTTTCCTCTGCCCTCGTCAGCCTCGTGCTGCTGGCCGCCGCCGCCATTCTGCTGGGCGGATTGTTCCAGGCGGCGTTGGAGCGCAATTTCGACCAGCGCCTGCGCGCCGTGATGGACGGCCTGCTGGCCAATGTCGATCTCGACGACAAGGGATCGCCCGAACTCACAACGCAGCTGGCTGACACGCGATTCAGCCTGCCGCTTTCGGGCTGGTATTGGGAAGTGGAGCCGCCGCCCGGCAAGGGCCTGACTGATCTCGCATCCGACTCGCTGCTCGAACAGCGGTTAAAGCCTGATCCATCGCTGCTGAAGACCCGCGACAAGGACGGCATTGCCGCATTCAATCTCGATGATTCCAACGGCACCAAGCTGCGGGCCATACAGCAGAGCTTCAAGCTGCCGGGCAGCGATAATGAATTTTCCTTTCTGGTGGCCGGCAATTTCGATGAGTTGAAAGACGAAATCGCGGCCTTCCGCCAAACGCTGTTCGGCGTGCTGGTGCTGCTGGGCCTCGGGCTTCTCGCCGCTGTATTTGTTCAGGTGCGCTTTGGCATGCGGCCCTTGCGCGTGCTGCAGGAGCGGCTGACGGCGATCCGCGAGGGCAAGGCGGAAAAGCTCGAAGGGCAGTTCCCGACTGAAATCCAGCCGGTCGCGGATGAACTCAATCTTCTCATCCAGTCCAATTCCGAAATCATCGACCGCGCGCGCACGCAGGTGGGAAATCTCGCCCATGCGCTGAAGACGCCGCTCAGCGTTCTCACCAACGAAGCCAATGCGCACAAGGGCCAGCTTGCGGCGAAGGTGACTGAGCAGGCGCAGGTCATGCGCGACCAGGTGAGCCTTTACCTCGACCGGGCGCGGCGCGCGGCGCGCGCGCAGGGCTTGGGCGCCGTGACCGAGGTGCAACCGGTCCTCGACGGGTTGGCGCGCACCCTGCAGCGTATCTTCCGCGACAAGGGCGTTGAGATTGCCGTCGATTGCGCGCCGGGATTGAAATTCCGCGGCGAGCGGCAAGACCTTGAGGAGATGGCCGGCAATCTGCTGGACAATGCCTGCAAGTGGTCAACGAAGCGCATCGAGGTTTCTGCCCAGCCGGTAAAGGAGCCGTCTGCCGACGGCCGCCAGTGGATGATGCTCACCGTGGATGACGATGGTCCCGGCCTTCCCGCCGAAAAACGCGCCGAGGCCGTGAAGCGCGGGCGGCGGCTGGACGAGACGAAGCCAGGCTCTGGACTGGGCCTCTCGATCGTCACCGAGACGGCGCAGATGTACAGCGGCATGTTGAGCCTTGATGATTCACCCGCCAAGGGGTTGAGAATCCAGATCAAATTACCCGCTGCAATGTAGAATAGTGTTCGTATGTTGATTTTCGCGTCAACTGCAACTAGATATTGGCTGTCCATCCAAAATCTGGAGTGCGCGTCTTTGCGGACGCCGGGACTGCGTGTTGTCCGTAAGGTTACCCCCGGTCGCGGACTTCACTTGCCGGGAGAGCGGGTTTTTCGGAACCCGCTCTCTTGCCGGATTATCCCGCCGCAGCCTGCTGGATGACCGGAATGCCGCGTTCGCGGTAGGGCGTGCGGCCGTAAAAGGCGCGGTAGCATTTCGAAAAATGCGACGGGCTTGAGAAGCCGCAGGCCAGCGCCACGTTGATCACCGACATTTCCGTTTGCAGCAGCAGCGAGCGCGCCTTCTTGAGGCGGAGTTCCAGGTAATAGCGCTTGGGGCTGCGGTCGAGATAGCGGCGGAACAGCCGCTCAAGCTGGCGCGTGGAGAGCCCCGCCTGTTTCGCCAGCAGGCTGGGCGACAGCGGCTCTTCCAGATTGTCTTCCATCTCCTCGATGATGCCGACGAGCTTCGGATGCCGCGCGCCGATGCGGGCGGGCAGCGACATGCGCTGATGCTCGCTGTGATGGCGGATCGGCGAATGGAGAACGCTTTCCGCCACCGCCGAAGCGAGATCGGAGCCGTGCTGGCTGGCGATCATCGTCAGCATCATGTCGAGCGCCGTGGTGCCGCCAGCCGAGGTGAAGCGGTCGCGGTCGATCTCGAACAGACCGCCGGTGGCGTCGATCTCCGGGAAGGCTTCCGAAAAACCGGGCAGGTTTTCCCAGTGGATGGTGCAGCGGTAGCCATCCAGCAATCCCGCTTCCGCCAAAAGATGCGCGCCGGTGCAGACGGCGCCGATGTCGGTTCCCTTGCGGGCGATCTTGCGCAGCCAGGCGGTGAGGCGCTTGTCCTCATGGCGCTGCACATTGAGGCCGGCGCAGATGATGATGGTGGCATGGTCGGGAATGGCCGAAAGATCGCCATCCACCATGGTGAGAATGCCGTTCGAGGCGGCCACCGGCTTGCCATCCACAGAATGCATCGTCCATTTGTAATAGGGCTTTTCCGAAACCCGGTTGGCGAGCCGCAACGGCTCGATCGCCGAGGTAACCGGCATCATCGTGAACTCCGGCACCAGGATAAGCGCGAAGTGCTGCGGCAATTGTTTTGGCTTGTCGCCGAACATGGCTGGAAGGCTCCTTGCCGCTGATATGGCGAATATTTGGGCTTGTGTCCATTAACGTCATGTCGCACGCGGAAAACGACAGGAGCTTTGCATGGCGGTCGCAATTGTGATGCGGCTGTCGCAATCCATCGGGCATTGCGCGGTGGGGGCGGGCATGTGTGGGCATCCCTTGTGGAGCAAACACCGTGAACGCACCCTTCAATTCCAGCGCAGCAGCCCCCGCCATGACCCTTGATCCGACCTCGGCCTTCCTGCAGCGCATGTCCATCGAGATCACCGGCAAGCAGATCGAAAAGCTGCCGATCCTGCAGGCGAAGCTGAAGCCCGGCACGCGCGTGTTCATCGCCCTGATTGACCCCGCAGACGTGGCGGCCCAGCTCGACGCGGCGAAACAGTTGAAGCAGGCGGGCTTCGTGGCCGTGCCGCATATCCCGGCCCGCTTCGTGCGCGACCAGGCCGACCTCAAAGCCCGTGTGGCCGCATTGGCCGGTGCTGGCGTGACCGAAATGCTGGCGCTGGGCGGTGGCGCGCCGCAGCCCATCGGCCAATATGATGCGGCGATCCAGATTCTCGAAACCGGCGTGTTCGAGGCCAATGGCATCACCCGCATCGGCATAGCCGGCCACCCCGAAGGCAATCCTGACATTTCAAAACTTCATGGCGAAGCGGCGCTGCTGGCGGCGCTGAAGCAGAAGCAGGCCTGGCTCAAGTCGGCTGGGATCGAGGGCTTTATCGCCACCCAGTTCCTGTTCGAGGCAGGCCCCGTGGCCGAGTGGGCGCGGACGCTGCGTGCTGCGGGCATCGACCTGCCGATTTACGTGGGCGTTCCCGGCCCCGCCACCATCAAGACGCTGGTGAAATATGCCGCCATGTGCGGCGTGGGCAATTCCGCCCGCTTCATCCGCAAGCAGGCCATGAACATCACCAAGCTTTTGACCGTGAACACCCCCGACGATTTCGTGGCGGGCCTCGCGGACCTGCATTTCAACCATCCGGAACTTAAGGTGGCAGGCCCGCACATGTATCCCTTCGGCGGCTTCGACAAGCTGTTTGACTGGCTGAGCCCCAAGCTTGGGTAAAAGCGCGGGCGTGGCGGGGGAAATCCCCCGCCGCCTTAAACCGGCGCGGGCTGCGCGCCGAACAGCCGGATCGCCGCGGCTTCCTTGGCGCTGGTGGTGAGGAAGGTCCACGCATAGTCGGCATAGGAACGGAAGACATAGATGTCGAACGCGTCATCCTCGATCACCTGTAGCAGGGCGGCGATTTCGGCGTAACGCATGCGGCGCACGGTGCCGGGCACATAGCTCCCATCAAGCAAATCGAGCGACGATCCCTTCATCAGGATTTCGCGCGCTCCCTCGCCTTCGATGCGGATGATGGCGCGCATGTCCGACACATCGACGGCCAGCGAATGAAGGCCGGTCAGCGCGGTGCGAAGAGCGGCCAAAAGTTCCGCCGCCTTGTCCTTCGCGCACAGAATGAGCCACTGGTCGGTCGAGAGCCACAGCACCTTGATGTCGCCCCATGACACCGAGGTGCGGGGCTTGGTGGGCAGCGCCACGCCCAGCGTTTCCTTCGCGGCCTTCATGAATTTCTTGTCGGAGGCGAGGCCGCGCAGGTCGATCATGCCGCGCCCGGTGATCTCGCGCACCGTGACGGCGAGGCCCTGCGGTTGCGCCACATGGGCCAGCGGGCTTTCACTGTGAAGCTCAGACATTCAGCTTCGCTCCTTCCTTGTCGTAGAAGACCGTGTCGGTGATCTTTGCACGGATGGTTTTTCCTTCCAGCGGGAAGGAGATCGTTTCGCCGATGCGCGCGCGGCCATCCTCGATCAGCGCCATGGCGATGGAGCGGCCGAGCGTCGGCGACATATAGGTGGATGTCACCTGGCCGATCATCTCCATCGGCGGCTTGTCCTTCAGAACCTTCACCGCATAGGCGCCATCGGGCAGCACCTCGTTCGGGTCTTCGGTGAGAAGACCCACAAGCTGTTTGCGGCCTGCGCCTTTGAGATAGGGCTGCTCCAGCGAGCGCTTGCCGAGGAAATCGGCCTTCTTCTTGGAGACGAGGCCGTCCATGCCAACGTCGATTGGCGTGGTCGTGCCATCGGTTTCGTCGCCGACGACGATATAGCCCTTCTCGGCGCGGAGGATGTGCAGCGCCTCGGTGCCATAGGCTTCGAGGCCGAATTCCTCGCCGGCTTTCAGAATCTCGTTCCACAGCCCGCGGCCCAGATTGGCGGGCACCGCGACCTCATAGGAAAGTTCGCCCGAGAAGCTGATGCGGTAGAGGCGGACGGGATAGGCGCCGAGCTTTCCTTCCACGAAGGACATGTGCGGCAGCGCCTCGTGCGAAATGTCGAAGGACGGTTCGAGCTTCGCCAGAACGTCACGCGCCTTTGGCCCGGCGATGGCGAACTGCGCCCATTGTTCCGTGACGGGCGTCACGAACACCTTGTACTGCGTCCATTCCGTCTGCAGCCATTCCTCAAGCCAGGCGGCAATCCGGTCCGCGCCGCCCGAAGTGGTGTGCATGAGGAAATGATCGTCCGCCAACCGCACCGTGACGCCGTCATCGGTGAGGAAGCCCAGCTCGTTCATCATCAGGCCGTAGCGGCATTTGCCCACTTTCAGCGTCGAGAACATGTTGGTGTACATGCGGTCGAGGAATTCCGCCGCATCCGGCCCCTTGATCTCGATCTTGCCCAGCGTCGAGGCGTCGAGCAGGCCCGCCTTGTTCCGCACACTGAGGATTTCGCGGGTGATCGATCCCGTCTTGTCCTCGCCCGCGCGGGTATAGGTATAGGGCCTGCGCCACTGGCCCACCGGCTCGAAGGTGGCGTTCTGCTCGAGATGCCAGCCATAGACCGGCGTGCGGCGGACGGGCAGGAACAGGCTCTTGGTCAGCGATCCGGCGATCGAGCCGAAGCTGAAAGGCGTATAGGGCGGGCGGAAGGTGGTGATGCCGATTTCCGGAATGGTCTTGCCGGTGGCCTCCGAAAGAACGCCGAGGCCGTTGATGTTCGACGTCTTGCCCTGGTCCGTCGCCATGCCGAATGTGGTGTAGCGCTTGGTGTGCTCCACCGATTCATAGCCTTCGCGCTGCGCGAGTTCGAGATCGGCGGCCGTCACGTCGTTCTGGAAATCGATGAAGTGCTTGTTGCCTTCATTGTATTTGCCGGTGGCGGGTGCAAACCAGATCGGCTCCAGCGCATTCTGCGCCGGTTCCTCGGAGGAGGGGGCTGACTTGCCATAGGCTTCCGCCAGAATGCCGGCCAGCGTGAAGGTGCCATTGGCGGCGCCCACGGCGCTGATCCTGTCGTGATGCCTGTCGGGCCGGAAGGCCTGCAGCTTGTCGTCAAACTTGATCTTGCCGCCATTGTGGCACCAGAGGTGCAGCGCCGGATTCCATCCGCCCGACATGGCGATGAAATCGCAATCGACCTTCTTCTCGGTGATGACGCGGCCCTGGCCCTTGCGGTAGGCGGCGATCTTGACACTGGTGATCGCCTGCCCGCCGGACTCCGTGTGAACGGAGGAGACGCAGGAGCTTGTATCGACGGGAATTCCTGCTTCCCGCGCCTTTCGCGGCAGCGCCCCTTCGGCGCGGGCACGCGAGTCGGCCACGCGCACGCCGATGCCTGCGGCCTTCAGGGCCAGCGCGGTTTGATAGGCGTCATCATTGTTGGTGAAGACGATGCCATTGGCGCCGGGCGAGACACCGTAGCGCTCAACCAGCGCCCGGACGGCGGAGGCGAGCAGCACGCCCGGCCTGTCATTGTTGGCGAAGGCGATGGGACGCTCGATGGCGCCGGTGGCCAGGATCACCTGATGCGCCCGCACCTTCCACAGCCGGTGGCGCGGCACACCGCGCGCGAGAGCCGAGGGATCGTGCTCCGCCACGCGCTCGAACAGCATTGCGAAATTATGGTGCCAGTGGCCCACGCCCGTGGTGCGCGGCAGCACATGCACATTGGAAGCCGCGGCCAGTTCCGTGGCCTTTGCCCTGGCCCATTCAGCAAGCGGTTGCCCGCCGATGGTGCCGGCGTTGAGATCAGCCATGCCGCCGAACACCGGGCTTTCATCGGCGATGATGACTTTCTTGCCGGCCTTCGCTGCTGCATCCGCCGCCGCCAGCCCGGCGATGCCCGCGCCGATCACCAGCACATTGCAATGAGCGTGGATATTTTCATAGCTGTCGGGATCGCGGCCCTCCGGCGCCTTGCCCAGGCCCGCCGCGCGGCGGATGAAGGGCTCATAGACATGTTTCCAGAAGCGCTGTGGCCACATGAAGGTCTTGTAGTAAAAGCCGCCCGGGAAGAAGCGCGAGAACTTGCTGTTGATGGCGCCGACATCGAAGGTGAGCGACGGCCAGCGGTTCTGGCTGATGGCGGTAAGGCCATTGTGAAGCTCGACCTGCGTGGCGCGGAGGTTCGGCTCATGCCGCGCCCCATCGCCCACGCCGACGAGGGCATTCATTTCTTCGGCGCCAATACCCACCATGCCGCGCGGGCGGTGATATTTGAAGCTGCGGCCAAACAGGCGCTGGCCCGAGCCCATGATGGCGGAGGCGAGCGTATCGCCCGCGAAGCCTTGCAAGGTTTTGCCGTCGAAAGAAAAGCTGACGCGCTTGGTGCGGTCGATGCGGCTGCCGCCCGAGGGCAGGCGGTAAGGCTTGTCGCTCATGATTTGTCTCCGGCGGCAAGGCGCGCCTTGAAGTATTCCGCCCACTGACCTTTGGCCTCTGCCATCACATCGGCGGGCGGCAGCTCGGTGATGCCGTAAAAGGCCTTGAACTCCATCGTCACCGTATCGCGCGCCGCGTGGAACCACTTGCCGCAGCCGCGGTCGCATCGCCAGCGCTCGAAATGCAGGCCTTTGGGATTGATGCGGGTGAAGAGATAGGTGGCCTGTTCTTCATCGGTGATGTGAGCGGGATCGGAGGTGGCGGGGCGGCGCACATGCGCTTGCCCCCCGGCATGAAAATCCGTTTCATCGCCTTCGGCACCGCAGACAGGGCATGTTACGACGAGCATCGCTGTTCTCCTGTCAGTGCGCCACCGCCGCGGCGACGCTTTCATCGATGAAGCGTCCCTCGGCGAAACGGTTGAGGCCAAAAGGCTCGGCGATGGGATGCGGCCTGCCATTGGCGATGGTGTCGGCGAACACCCAGCCCGAACCGGGAATGGCCTTGAAGCCGCCGGTGCCCCAGCCGCAATTCACATAAAGCCCTTCAACCGGCGTCTGCCCGATGATCGGTGAACGGTCGCCCGTCATGTCGACGATGCCGCCCCACATGCGCAGCATGCGGAGGCGCGAGATGATGGGGAAGGTTTCGACCAGCGCCGAGATCGTATGCTCCAGCGCCGGAAAGGAGCCGCGCTGCGAATAGTTGTTGTAAGGGTCGGTGCCGCCGCCGATCACCAGCTCGCCCTTGTCGGACTGGCTCATGTAGCCATGCACCGTATTGGCCATGACGACGCAATCGATCACCGGCTTGATCGGCTCCGACACCAGCGCCTGCAGGCACTGGCTCTCGATGGGCATGCGCACCCCCGCCATGTCCATGACGGTCGAGACGTGGCCCGCGGTGACGACGCCGATCTTCCGTGTACGGATGGTGCCCCGCGTGGTCTCGAGGCCCGAAACCTTGCCGCCATCGCGCAGGATGCCGGTGACTTCGCAATTCTGGATGATGTCGACGCCAAGGGAATCGGCGCCGCGCGCATAGCCCCAGGCCACCGCGTCGTGGCGTCCCGTGCCGCCGCGCGGCTGGTAATAGGCGCCGAGGATGGGATAGCGGCAGTTTGGATCGTCATTGATGATGGGAACGATCTGCTTCACTTCCGCAGGCGTCACCATGCGGCAATCAAGGCCCGCGAGGCGGTTGGCATGGGCGGTGCGCTGGAAGGCGCGGAGTTCATGCTGCGTCTGGCACAGCATCAGCACGCCGCGCGGGCTGAACATCACGTTGTAGTTCAGCTCCTGGCTCAGGCCTTCGTAGAGCGAGCGCGCCAGCTCGTAGATGGCGATCGAGGAGTCCTGCAGATAGTTGGAGCGGATGATGGTGGTGTTGCGGCCCGTGTTGCCGCCGCCCAGCCAGCCCTTCTCGACGACGGCGATATTCGTCATCTTGTGGTTCTTGGCGAGGTAATAGGCGGTGGCGAGCCCATGGCCGCCCGCCCCCACGATCACCGCGTCATACTCGGCCTTGGGGGCGGGCGAGCGCCATGCGCGTTCCCAATCCTTGTGGTAATTCATCGCGTTGCGCGCGAGCGAAAAGATGGAATAGCGCGGCTTCATGGGCATATCCTTGGGAGGTTGGGCGTATGTAACAAAAGGGGGGTGCCGATACCAAGGCTTTTTCCGACGCCCCAATGCCGCCATGCGACAATGCGACATGAAAACAATGATATGGATCAATTGGCTTTGCGCCGCCCGGAGAATATCTCATAGGCCATGATGATCTGGCTCATCTTCGCAGGCATGACGATGGCGGTGATGGCGGCGCTTTTGCTGCCGGTGCTGCGCATGCGGGCGGATTCTGGCGTGGCGCGCAGCGCCTATGATCGCGCGGTGTTCCGCGACCAGCTGGCCGAACTCGACCGCGACGTGATCCGCGGGACCATTGGCGCGGCTGAGGCGGAAGCGGCGCGCAACGAGATTTCCCGCCGCATCCTGCAGGTGCCGGAGCTCAAGGCTGCGGCGGTGCATCGCGGATTCCCCATTGCGGCGCTGCTGGGCGTGCTGATTGTTCCGGCTGTGGCGATGGGCCTCTATCTTTGGGTTGGAACGCCACGGCTTCCGGACGTGCCGCTGGCGGCGCGTCTCGACAACGCTGTGGCGAACGGCGACCTCGATGCGATGGTCGTCAAGGTCGAGCGACACATGGCGGAAAAGCCCGATGACCTCCGGGGCTGGGAGGTGCTGGCCTCAACCTACCGCAAGGCCGGGCGCTATGACGATGCGGCGGCTGCTTTCGCCAATATCCTGCGCCTGTCGCCGAAGACGCCGGAATTGCTCTCAAACTACGGGGAAATGCTGTATCTCGCCAATCAGGGCATGGTCACGGCGGAGGCGCACCGCGCCTTCAGCGATGCGCTGGCGCTTGATCCCAAATTTCCGATGGCGCGCTATTTTGCGGCGCTGGCGCTCAAGCAGGAAGGCAAGCAGGCGGAGGCGCTGGCGGCGTTCCAGTCCTTCCTTGCCGACTCGCCTGCCGATGCGCCGTGGCGGTCGAGGCTCGAAAAGGAGATCGCCGGCATCAACGCCAGCCCGCCCGCCTTGACCGACGAGCAGATGTCCGCCGGGGCGGCGATGAGTGCGGGCGATCAGGCGCAGATGATCCACGGCATGGTGGATGGGCTGGAGGCGAAGCTCAAGGCCGATGGCTCCGATCTCGCGGGATGGCAGAAATTGATCCGCGCACGGACGGTCTTGGGCGAGACCGACAAGGCCAAAGCGGCTTTGGCCTCGGCGCGCGCCGCCTTCACGGACAAGCCGGATGCGCAGGCGGCCCTCGATGGGCTGGCGCGCGAACTGAACCTCCTCTAGGCAGGACAGAATGACCCGCAAGCAGAAGCGCATGTCTGTGATCTTCGGCGGCCTCGCCATCCTGGGGCTGGCGGCGGGGCTTGTGCTTTATGCGCTGAGCGGCACCATCACCTTTTTCGTCGTGCCGAGTGAGTTGGCGGAAAAAAACATCCAGCCCGGCCAGCGCATCCGTCTTGGCGGCATGGTTGAAGCCGGAAGCTGGAACAAGGGCGATGGCGTGCACCAGACCTTCGTGGTGACGGACACCATCAAATCCGTGAAAGTCTCCTATGACGGCATCGTGCCCGATCTCTTCAAGGAAAATCAGGGCGTGGTGACGGAGGGCGTCTTGCTGGCCGATGGCACCTTCAAGGCCGACACGGTGCTGGCCAAGCACGATGAAAACTATATGCCCAAGGACGTGGCCGACAGCCTGAAGGCGAAAGGTGTGAAGCTGGGCAAGGAGGCCTCCCAATGATCGCCGAGATCGGCCATTTCGCGCTCGTCCTCGCGCTTGGCGTGGCGCTGTTCCAGTTCCTCATTCCGCTTTATGGCGCCCAGCGTGGCGACCGTGCGCTGATGCTCACTGCCGCGCCCGCCGCCCTTTTGCAGCTCACGCTCATCGCGCTTGCCTTTCTCATTCTCATCCATGCCTATGTCACCTCGGATTTTTCGGTGCTGAATGTCTATGAGAATTCGCATTCGGCAAAACCGCTGCTCTATAAAATCTCCGGCGTCTGGGGAAACCACGAAGGCTCGATGCTGCTGTGGGTGCTGATCCTCAGCGTGTTCGGCGCGGCGGTGGCGCTGTTCGGCAACAATCTGCCGCTGGAACTGAAATCGCGCGTGCTGGCGGTGCAGGGTTCGATTGGCGTGGCATTCCTCGCCTTTTCCGTTCTTACCTCCGATCCCTTTCAAAGGCTCGATCCCGCGCCCATTGAAGGCAACGGATTGAATCCGATCCTGCAGGACCCGGCGCTCGCCTTTCATCCGCCGTTTCTCTACGCGGGTTATGTCGGGCTTTCGATTGCCTTCTCCTTCGCGGTGGCGGCGCTGATCGATGGCCGCGTCGATGCGGCGTGGGCGCGCTGGGTGAGGCCGTGGACGCTGACGGCGTGGATGTTCTTGACCATCGGCATCGCCATGGGTTCATGGTGGGCTTACTATGAGTTGGGCTGGGGCGGCTGGTGGTTCTGGGATCCGGTCGAGAACGCCAGCCTCATGCCCTGGCTCATCGCCACGGCGCTGCTGCATTCGGCGATTGTCGTGGAAAAGCGCAACGCGCTGAAAATCTGGACCATCCTGCTGTCGATCCTCGCCTTCTCGCTGTCGCTGGTCGGCACCTTCCTTGTGCGCTCGGGCGTGCTGACATCGGTTCATGCCTTCGCGGTCGATCCGCAGCGCGGCATTTTCGTGCTGGGCATTCTCTGCGTGTTCATCGGCGGCTCATTAAGCCTGTTCGCATGGCGGGCGCCCATGCTGAAAGCCGGTGGCGTCTTCGCGCCCGTCAGCCGCGAGGGCGCGCTGGTGCTGAACAATCTGCTGCTCTGCGTCTGTGCGTTGGCGGTGTTCGTGGGAACGCTTTACCCGCTGGCGCTGGAGACACTGAACGGCACCAAGATTTCGGTTGGCCCTCCTTATTTCGATCTGACCTTCGGGCCGATCATGGCGGCGCTGCTTGTTATTGTACCAATCGGCCCTTTCCTCGCGTGGAAGCGCGGCGATGCGCGCGCGGCCTTGCGAAGGTTGTGGATCGGGCTTGCGGCGGCGCTGCTCGCGGCGGCCTGCGTATTTGTGTGGAATGTGCGGGGGCCTTGGCTCGCTCCCGTGGGCATGGCGCTGGCGGCGTGGCTGGTGATGGGGGCGCTGCTCGATCTGGCCGGAAAGATCGCCCTGTTCAAGGCGCCGCTTGCAACGAGTTTCGCGCGCCTCGTGGGCCTTCCCGGATCGGCCATCGGCACCTGCCTGGCGCATGGCGGGGCGGGGATTCTTCTGGCCGGGATCGTCGCCGTGTCGCTGTGGCGGACAGAAGTGATCGCCGCCATCAAGCCGGGCGAGAGCCTGAAGGTCGACGGCTATGACGTGACATTCCAGGGCGCGACGCCGATGACTGGCCCGAACTATACCGGGCTTCGCGGCACCTTCCGCGTGACGGAGAACGGCGCGGACGTCACCACGCTCACCTCCGAGAAGCGCATCTTCATGCCCAGCCGCATGCCAACAACGGAAGTGGGCCTGCACCAGACGCTCGCCGGCGATCTCTACGTGGTGATGGGCGAGGAGAACGACCAGGGTGCGCGCGCCATGCGGATGTATTTCAACCCGCTGGTGAACCTCATGTGGATCGGAGCACTTGTGATGTTCCTGGGCGGCGCCTTCTCGATGGCCGACCGGCGCTATCGCGTTGGCGCGCCGCGCAGGGCTGCGAAGGCCGAAGTGGTGCCTGCGGAATGAAGCGCGCGATTTTCATCCTGCTGGTTTTGCTGTGGGCTGTGCCCGCCTTCGCCGTGCAGCCTGATGAGGTGATGAAAGACCCGGTCCTTGAGGCGCGCGCGCGGGCCATGTCGGAGCAGCTCCGCTGCCTCGTCTGCCAGAACCAGTCGATCGATGATTCGGAAGCCCCGCTGGCGCGCGATTTGCGCCTCTTGATCCGCGAGCATCTCAGCAAGGGCGAGAGCGACCGGCAGATCATGGACTACATTGTGGCAAGGTATGGCGACTATGTGTTGCTGCGCCCGCGCTTCGATGCGGCAACGGCCGTTCTGTGGCTTTCGCCCTTCGCCGTGCTGCTGCTCGGAATCCTCAAGCTGGCCCGCCGCAAACCGCTTTCCGGCGATCCCGAAAAGCCGCTGTCGGAAGAGGAAAAAGCCCAGGTTTTACGCGCCTTGGAATAGCCATCGAGATTACGAAACATTCACCGCTCTGAAATGTTTGGGCAAGGGGCGGGAGACTAGGTTTTCACCATCGAACGATCCCCGATGGAGATGACCGAACATGACGTCCCCCCTCATTCGTAAGCCCCGCATCCTCAGCCTCGTCGCCGCCGGCATGCTCATGGCCACCGCCATGACCACCTCCGCCATGCTTCTGCCGACGACGGCCGTGCATGCCGAGACCGCAGCCGCCGCTTCAACCATTGATCCCTCGCGCGGCTTTGCCGATCTGGTTGACCGGGTGATGCCCGCCGTCATCAGCGTCGAAGTGAAATATGCCAATGTCGCCGACGCGGGTGGCGATGATGACGGTGACCAGTCTGGCATGCCCGATCTTCCCGACAACAGTCCGTTCCGAGACTTCTTCAAGCAGTTCCCGCAGTTCAGGAACGGTATGCCTGGCGGCCAGCAGCCGCAGCGGCACCCCGGCATGGCGCTGGGCTCGGGCTTCATCATCTCGGCTGATGGTTATGCCGTCACCAACAACCACGTCGTGCAGAACGCCGATGAGGTGAGTGTCAAGATGAAGGACGGCACCGAATACAAGGCCAAGGTGATCGGCACCGATCCCAAGACCGATCTGGCGCTGATCAAGATCCAGTCCGACACCAAGTTCGACTTTGTGAAGTTCTCCGAAACCGAGCCGCGCGTCGGCGACTGGGTGATGGCGGTGGGCAATCCCTTCGGCCTCAGCAACTCGGTGAGCCAGGGCATCATCTCGGCCCGTGGCCGCGACATCGGTTCCGGCCCCTACGACGACTTCCTGCAGATCGACGCGCCGATCAACAAGGGCAACTCCGGCGGCCCGTCCTTCAACCTCAATGGCGAGGTGGTGGGCATCAACACGGCGATCTTCTCTCCCTCGGGCGGCTCAGTCGGCATCGGCTTCGCCATTCCGGCTTCAACGGCTGAGACGGTGATCGACAGCCTCAAGGATCATGGCTCGGTGCTGCGCGGCTGGCTTGGCGTGCAGATCCAGCCGGTGACCGCGGACATCGCCGAAAGCATGGGCCTCAAGAGCGACAAGGGCGCCATCGTCGCCGATGTCACGGAAGGCTCTCCCGCACTGTCGGCTGGCCTCAAGGCCGGCGACACCATCCTGACGGTTGATGGTAAGGAAATCGCCGATGCGCGTGATCTGGCCCGCAAGGTGGCCATGATCAAGCCGGGCGACAAGGTTCCCGTCACCATCGTGCGCGATGGCAAGACCATGGACATCGACGTGACCATCGGCACCATGCCGAAGGACCCGAAGATGGCTTCGACCTCGGAGCCAGCACCCACCAAGACGCTGGCCGGCCTTGGCCTCGAAGTGGCGCCCGCTGAAGATGGAGCGGGTGTCAAGATCCTCTCTGTTGCCCCCGGCAGCGCCGCCGAGGACAAGGGCCTGAAGGCCGGTGACGTGATCCTCGAGGTCGCGGGTGCGGAAGTGCACCAGCCCGGTGACATCCGCAACGCCCTCAAGGCGCCTGCCGCTAAGAAGCGTGTGCTGATGCTGGTGCGCACCGCCGATGGCCAGCGCTTCGTGGCGCTGCCCGCCAACGGCAACGGCTAAGGAAAACCCCTGGAACACGCGGGGCGCCCCGCCCAACCCCCAACGCCTTGTGTGTTCCTTTTGCGCGGAGGCCGGCCTTTCCGGCTGGTTCCCCGGTTTTCACCGGCCTCCGCGTACCCCCTTCTCAGGAGCATCCGGACATGCAACCTATGGCACAGACAGAGATTTCAAACACCGTTCACGGGCCGATCCAGTCGAGCATGCGCATTCTTGTGATTGAAGACGACCGCGAAGCGGCAAGCTGGCTGGTCAAGGGCCTCGCCGAAAGCGGCCACATTGCCGACCACGCCGCCGATGGCGAGGAAGGCCTCGCCATGGCGCTGGAAGGCGTGCATGACGTTCTGATCGTCGACCGCATGCTGCCCAAGCTCGACGGCCTGTCGATCATCCGCCAGGTGCGCGAGGCTGGCCTCAAGACCCCGGTTCTCATTCTCAGCGCCCTTGGCGAAGTGGATGAGCGCGTGAAGGGCCTCCGCTCCGGCGGCGACGACTATCTCGGCAAGCCCTATTCCTTCTCCGAACTGCTCGCCCGCGTCGAAGGCCTTGGCCGCCGCAAGGCCGATGCGCCACTCGAAACCCGCCTCAAGGCCTGCGATCTGGACATCGATCTTCTCACCCGCACCGTCACGCGCGGCGGCAAGCCCATCCTGCTGCAACCGCGTGAATTCAAGCTGCTGGAATATCTCGTGCGCAACGCCGGACACATCGTCACCCGCACCATGCTGCTCGAAAACGTCTGGGACTATCATTTCGATCCCCAGACCAACGTCATCGACGTGCACATCTCCCGCCTGCGCGCCAAGATCGACAAGGGTTTCGACGAACCCATGCTGCAGACAGTCCGGGGGGCCGGATACATGATCCGTGCCTCATAGCCTGAAGCTTTTCCAGACCTCCACCTTCAGGCTTTCCGCGCTTTATCTCGTGCTGTTCGCGCTCTCGGTGGGCGCGATCCTGGCTTACGTCTATTGGAACACGGCGCTGCTGCTCGAGCGGCAGACCGATGAGACCATCCGTGCCGAGGTTCAGGGCCTTGCAGACCAATACCGTCTGCGGGGCCTTGCCGGCATTATCGACACCATCCAGCGCCGCAGCAAGGAAGACACGGGTTCGGTGTATCTCCTCACCGATCCCGCCTCCCAACCGGTCGCGGGCAATCTCGACAAGCTGCCGCAACAAGCCACCGGCACCATGGACTGGATCGAATTCCCCATCACCACGCAGCGCGGCGGCAACAGCGAGCAGCATCTGGCCCGCGCCTTCCATGCCGATCTGCAGGGCGATTATGATCTCGTCGTCGGGCGGGACGTGGAAGCCATGCGGCAGTTCGCCGACATCATCCGCCAGACTGTGTTCTGGGCGCTGGCCATTGCGCTCTGCCTGGGCTTTGGCGGCGGCCTGCTGATGAGCCGCAATTTCCTCCGCCGTGTCGATGCCATCACCGATGCCAGCCGCAATATCATGGGCGGCAATCTGGCAGGCCGCATGCCCGTCACGGGTTCCGGCGACGAGCTTGACCGGCTGGCCCAGGCGCTCAATGAAATGCTCGACCAGATCGGCCGCCTGATGGCGGGCTTGCAGGAAGTCTCCAGCAATGTCGCCCATGATCTGAAAACCCCGCTTACCCGCGTGAAGGCGCGCGTGGAATCGGCACTCCGCTCCGGCAACAGCGGCGAATACCGCGAGGCGCTGGAGAAGACGGTAGAGGAGTCCGACAAGCTGCTGCAGACCTTCAATGCGCTTCTGTCGATTGCCCGCGCCGAGGCAGGCCATTCGCGCTCCGGGCTGGAGCCGATCGACGGGCGTTCCGTGTTGGCCGAGGTGGCGGAACTTTATGAGCCTCTGGCGGAAGAGCAGGGCGGCAAACTGACCGTCAACGCGGAAGTTCCGCTGCCTCTGCACGCCGACCGCCAGCTTCTGGCGCAGGCCATCAACAATCTGATCGACAATGCGCTGAAATACGGCGCGCAGGAAGGTGCAGGCCCCGAAATCACGGTGTCCGGCGCCATTGAAGATGATCATGTGGTGATTGCCGTGGGCGACCACGGCATCGGCATTCCGCCCGAAGACCGCGATCATGTGGTGGAGCGCTTCGTGCGCCTCGACCAGAGCCGCTCTCTGCCGGGCAATGGACTGGGCCTGAGCCTCGTGGCGGGCGTCATGAAGCTGCATGGCGGGCAACTGGTGTTGGATGACAATCATCCCGGCCTCCTCGCCAAGCTGATCCTTCCCGTTCGAGAGGCGGCAGGCTAGAAGCGCGTATCTCTTTCGGGATGCTTCGCGCGTGTCTGTTCGTGATCTCATATCGGAATGTTCGCCCTATCTCCGCGCCCTGATGGGACGTGACCCGGGATTTGCGGAGCGCGCTTTTTCCGAATCCGCTGATGCCCTGCTGAAGGGGCTCCTGCGCGACGTGGATGACGCCGCAGGCTTGCCGTCACAGGCGGACATCATGCGCGCGCTGCGCATTGCAAAAGCCCGTGCCCATCTGCTGATCGCCGTGGCCGACGTCGGCAGGGCGTGGGATGTTGATGGCGTCACCCGCGCGTTGACGATCTTCGCCGATGCGTGTCTTCAGGCGGCGGTAAAATGGCTGCTCAATGATGCGGTGCAAAGCGGCAAGTCGGCGCGGGCGGACATCGCGGGCTGCGGCTATGTGGCCCTCGCCATGGGCAAGCATGGTGCGTTCGAGCTGAACTATTCCAGCGACATCGACCTGATCGTGCTGTTCGATGCCATGGAGAATTGCCTCGATCCCGGCGTCGAACCGGGAATGTTCTTTGTACGGATGACCCGCCGCCTCGTGTCGATCATGCAGGATGTGACCGAGGATGGCTATGTCTTCCGCACCGATCTGCGCCTGAGGCCCGATCCGCGCGCCACCCAGGTGGCAATCTCCATTGAAGCCGCCGCCATCTATTATGAAAGCCAGGGCCAGAACTGGGAGCGCGCGGCGATGATCAAGGCAAGGCCCGCCGCCGGCGATCTGGCGCTGGGCCAGGAATTCCTCGACCGCCTGCGCCCCTATATCTGGCGCAAATATCTCGACTTCGCGGCCATCGCCGATGTGCAGAGCCTGAAGCGCCAGATTCATGCCGTGAAGGGCCACGGCACCATCGCCATTCATGGGCACAATGTGAAACTGGGGCGGGGCGGCATCCGCGAAATCGAATTTTTCGTGCAGACCCAGCAACTGATTGCCGGCGGGCGCAATTCCGGCCTGCGCGGCCGCTCCACGCTGGAGATGCTTGATGCTCTGGCGGATGCCAAATGGATCGCACCCGAAACCGCCGCCGAAATGAAGGAGGCCTACCGCTTCCTGCGCATGGTGGAGCACCGCATCCAGATGGTGAATGATGAGCAGAGCCACATCCTGCCCACGGATCCTGCGGCCTTTGAAAATCTCGCCCGTTTCTCCGGCTTTGCCGATGGCGCCGCTTTCGCGGAAAAACTGCGTATGACCTTTGAATGCGTGCAGGGCCACTACGCGCGGCTGTTCGAGGATGCGGGCGATCTCGGCACGGACACCGGAAGCCTCGTCTTCACCGGCGGCGAGGATGATCCCGAAACGCTGGAAACCCTCACCCGCATGGGCTTCAGGGGGGTGAGCGAAATGTCCGCCACCATCCGCGGCTGGCATTTCGGGCGTTATGGCGCAACGCGGAGCGCCCGCGCCCGCGAACTGCTGACGGAACTGATGCCGGCCTTGCTCACCGCCCTGTCGCGCACCGGCGATGCTGATCACGCCTTTCTGGCGTTCGATCGCTTTCTTGGCGGCCTGCCTGCTGGCGTGCAGCTCTTCTCGCTGCTCAAGGCCAATCCGCGCCTGCTTGACTTGCTCGCCACTGTCCTGGGCACAGCCCCCCGCCTCGCCGAGCAGTTGAGCCGCAGGCCCAAGGTGCTCGACGCCGTGCTGGACCCCGGTTTCTTCGGCGCATTGCCGACGGCGGAGGAGATGGAGCGCGGCTTGCGCACCATGATCCCCCCGGACATTCCGCTGGACGAGGCGGCGGACCGCGCCCGCGTGTTCGGCAAGGAACAGGCCTTCCGCATCGGTGTGCGCGTGCTGTCTGAAACGGTGAGCGCCGCCAATGCCGGGTTCGCCTTTTCCGACCTGGCGGGGCTTCTGGTGGGGCGTCTGCACGAGGCTGCCACTAATGATACTGCGGCCCGCCATGGTGTGTTCGCTGGCGGGCGCAGTGCCGTCATTGCCATGGGCAAGCTGGGCGGCCGGGAGATGACGGCAGGCTCCGACCTCGACCTCATCGTGGTCTATGAGACGGCGGTGGATGCAGACCTGTCGGATGGCGCGAAGCCCCTCAGCCGCACGCAATATTATACAAGGCTCACCCAGCGGCTTGTCTCGGCCGTTTCCGCCCCCACCGCCGAGGGCATTTTGTACGAGGTGGATTTGCGCCTCAGGCCTTCGGGCAACAAGGGGCCTGTGGCAACGAGCCTCGACAGTTTCCGCGGCTATCAGAAGGAACATGCCTGGACATGGGAGAAGCTGGCGCTCACCCGCGCGAGGCCCGTCTGCGGCGATCCGCAATTGATGCGGGCGCTTTCGCAGGAAATCCGCGCGGCCCTGTGCCAGCCGCGTGATGAAACCCAGACCCGCGCTGATGTGCTGGACATGCGCCGCCTGATGCTGAAGGAGCAGGGCCATGGCGGCGTGTGGGATATCAAGCGCACCCGGGGCGGATTGGTTGAGGTCGAGTTCATCGCCCAGACGCTGCAACTTATCCATGCCGCGAAACACCCGGATATTCTCGACACGAATACCTTTGAAGCGGTGGAGAAGCTGGCAGCGGCGGGCATTCTGCGGCGCGGCGAGGAAAGCCTCCTGCGCCAGGCCAGCCTGCTTTACCAGCGGGTCACGCAGGTTCTGCGCCTCTGCGTGACCGGGCAATACGACCCCGCGCAGTCGCCCGCCGGGCTGAACCGCATCGTGGCATCGGCCACCGAAACGCCCGATATCGCCGCAGCCGAATTGCTGCTGGCGGAGACCCAAAGCCGGGCGGCCGCCCTGTTCGACGAAAAAATCGGCGCCGTGGGCTGAAATCCAGCGACGGATTCACCTCTTGTTCCCCGTCTTGATGGCGTAACAACGGAGGAACCCCCAATGACACGATCGAAAATCCTGCTTGCTGCCATCCTCGGCACAACCCTGTTTGCCGGCGCCGCCATGGCGGTGGAACCTGTGCTGCCCCGCACCACCAAGGCATTCAACCGCCTCGATGCCGACCACGACGGCAAGATCACCCTCAATGATTTCAAGCCGCGTGTTGAGCAGCGCCTGGCGCGCCTCGACACCGACAAGAATGGCGAAGTGTCGGAAGCCGAACTCAACGCCTACATGGAAAAGCGCCTTGAACAGCGCAAGGCGCGGCTGATGAAGCGCCTCGATACGGATGGCAATGGCGCCATCAGCGTGGCCGAACTCGACAAGGCCGTGGATGATGTCTTCGCTGCCGCCGATACGGACCACGACGGCGCGGTGACGCTGGACGAAGCGCGGCAGTTCCGTATGGCGAAGCTGAAAAAACCCGTGCAGGATAGCCAGCCAAACTGAGCGGGCATGTATAGCGAGGCCGGTGTGAGGGCAGGCGCGGGAGGCGCGGCGGAAGAACCATCTGCATCGCGCGGCGACGCGGAACTGCTGCATGCCGCCGCCGCCCGTGACGCACAGGCCTTTCGCGAGCTTGTCAGCCGTTACTATCAGCCGGTCTACCGCCTCACCTGGCGGTTGACCGGCGGTCATGCAGATACCGAGGACATTGCCCAGGAGGCCTTTCTCAAGCTCTGGCAGAACCCGTCCCAGGTGCGGCAGGCCGGGGCGTTGAGGGGCTGGCTGATGCGCGTCGCCTCCAATGCGGTGATCGACCGCGCGCGGCGGAAGCCGCACAATCCGCTCGACGATGTGCCGGAGGTGCAAGACCCCGCGCCGTCGGCAGGAGCGGAACTGGACCGCAGTGCCGCCGCGCGCGCGATCGACAGGCGCATCGCCGCTCTGCCGGATAGGCAGCGGCTGGCGCTCACCCTCGTTCATTTCGAGGGGATGACGAATATCGACGCCGCCTCGGTGCTGGAAATCAGCATCGACGCGGTTAAATCGCTTTTGGCAAGGGCACGCCGCGCCCTGCGCGAAAGCCTGAAAGGTGAATGGCGGCAGTTGCTGGAAGGCCTCGAAGGAGAGGAAAGATGAACCTCGTGATGCGGAAACGTCTGGAAGCGGTGCTGGAGGCCTATGGAGCCGATCCGGCACGCTGGCCCGTTGCAGACCGGCAGGCCCTGATCCCGCTGTTGCAGGAGATTCGGCCGCTTGCGGAAGACGCGCGCCGGATGGACCAGATTCTCGCCCTTGCCACCCGCCCCATGCCCTCGGCGGATTTTGAAGACCGGTTGATGGCACGGATTGAAGAGCCTTCCGCCGCCATCGTGCCATTGCCGGGCAAACGCACGCAGGTGCCGGAGCAGGGGTGGAGCCTCGGCTGGATTGCGACAATCCCGCTTGCAGCCTCGCTAGCCCTCGGCATTTACTTTGGCGCCCATGGCACGCTGGACCGGCTGTTCCCAAGCCTTGTCACCGGTAACGTGGCATCGGCGGATGATGATGGCGGCGTGAGCGGTCTCGACGATACGCTGGACCTGAATGTGGGGCAGACATGAGCGATACGATGACGCAGGCGGGGGCCGTTCCGCCGCCGCCCCCGCGCAAGGCCAGCCTGTGGCACTGGGTGCTGGTGATTTCGCTGGCGCTGAACCTTCTGCTGGTCGCGGCGGGCGTCACCCGTTTTGTGATGGGGCCGCCGCCGATGCAGCGCATGTCGCAAGGAAGCTATCTCCGCATGATCCCGCGGCACTTCCTGTTCGGACTGGACCGCACCCGGCGCGATCAGGTGCTGGATATGCTGAAGGCCTACAAGGATCAGTTCCGCGATGGCCAGGCCGCCGCGCGACAGGCCGTGGACAAATTGGCGTCAACACTCGAAGCCGAACCCTATTCGGAAACCGACATGCGCGCCGCGATGGATGATCTTGACCGCAATGGCGCGGCGCAGGTGCAACTGGCAACCGACGCCACGCGGGAGTTCATTCTGAAGCTGACGCCGGAAGAGCGGAAGCAGCTTGCCGATGCGATGCGCAAACGCGCCGGCAAGTGGAACTGATCAGGCGGCGTCTGAAGCCAGCGCCGCAACGCGCGGCAGGCTGACGGTCACATCCGTGCCTTTGCCCACCGTGCTGTGAATGTTCAGCGTGCCGCCGTGCAATTCCACCAGCGACTTTGAAATGGCAAGTCCAAGACCGGAGCCACCCTTGGTCTTGGTGAACTGGTTTTCCACCTGCTCGAAGGGCCGCCCCAGCTTCTCGATGTCGCGCGCCGGAATGCCGATGCCGGTATCGCTGATCCTGATGCTCACCTGCCCGCTGCTTTCACTCGCCGCGATGCGGACGCGCCCGCCTTCCGGCGTGAACTTCACGGCGTTCGAAACGAGATTGATGAACACCTGCTTCAGCGCCCGCCGGTCGGCCACGATTTCAAGGCCCGGCGGAATACTGCGCTCGATGTTCACCCGTCCTTCCAGGGCGCGCGGCGCCACGAGGCGCATGACGTCCTCGAACAGGCCGCTGATCGAAGTTGATTCCGTTTCAAGCTGAAGCCGCCCCGCCTCGATCTTCGACATGTCGAGAATGTCGTTGATGACGTCGAGCAGGAACTGCCCGCTGCGGTGAATGTCCTGCGCATATTCGGTGTATTTGCCCGATCCCAGCGGCCCGAACATCTGTTCGCGCATCATCTCGCTGAAGCCGATGATGGCGTTGAGCGGCGTGCGCAGCTCATGGCTCATGTTGGCGAGGAATTCCGACTTCGAGCGGTTGGCCGCTTCGGCGCGGGTTTTCTCGCGCGCATATTTGTCGGCCAGATCGGCGAGGCGTTGCGCCTGCTGGTCGGCCATCAGGCGTTCCTTCTGCAGGTCGCGCACCGTCATCATCAGCTCGCGCTCGGAGAGCAGCAGGCGCTCTTCCTGCTTCTTGAGCGCGGTGATGTCGGTGCCCACCGACACGAAGCCGCCATCCTTGGTGCGCCGCTCGTTGATCTGCAGCCAGCGCCGGTCGCCCAGCAGCACCTCGAAGGATTTGGCATCGGGTGAATCGCCCGAGGCGACGGCCACGCGCTGGCGCACCGTGGGTTCCTTGGCGGCCCGCGCCACCTCGTCATAGGAGGTGCCGGGCACGCAGACCTGCGGCGGCAGCGAATGGAACTGTTGATACTTGGAATTGCACAGCACCAGCCGGTTGTCGGAATCCCACAGCACGAAGGCTTCCGAGATGTTTTCAATCGCATCCTTGAGGCGGAGTTCGGCTTCCTTGTTCAGCTTGTCGGCGATCTTCTGCTGGCTGACGTCGAACACCACGCCGATCAGATGCTGCTCGTCCGAAGTTTCGCCGGGGGCCAAAGCGGCGCGGGCCCTAAGCCACACATAATGCCCATCGGCATGGCGCATGCGGAACTCGCGGTCGAAAACGGAGAGTTCGCCGCGCAGCAGGCTTTCCACCACGCCCTCAAGCTGGGCATCATCGGGGTGAAGCCGGTTCGCCACTTCGCCGAAACTCAGGAAATCGCCCTTGACCGGCATGCCCAGAATTTCAAACATCGACTTCGACCAGAAGATGACGCCGCGCCCTAAGTCCCAGTCCCACATCCCGCACTGGCCGCGGTCCAGGGCCTTGTCGAGCCGCGTGGTGGCGGTGGCGAGAATGCCGTCGGCCTCCGCAGCTTTCCCTGCCTGCCAGTGAAACGCGCCGCCCAGCATCATCAAGACCAGCATGGTAACGATGAACAGCGTCTCGACGCGGGTAACGCTGGCGCGCCACGCCGTGAGGATATCGGGAATGCTCTGGATGACGACGAGGCTGCCGGGATAATCGCCCAGATCATGCATGTCGACATAGGCATCTTCACCGCTGACGAGTTGCAGTGGCGTTGGCCCTGCGCCATTGCCGGCATCTGTCACGAAACGCGGGGACAGCACGCCGGTGATGTTCTTGCCGTCAAGCCCCGCCGAGGTGGGCTGGCTCGCCACGAAACGGCCCGTCGCATCCGCTACCGCGAAAATCCGCGCTTCCGAGAGCGCGCCCGCGGGCAGAAGCTGCCGCAGGAAGTCTGACGTCATCGGCGGCGGCGTCTGGCCCGATCCCGTCTTGGCATAGGCGGCGCGAATACGCTCAGCGACAACGCTGCCGTTCAGGGAGGAAAGCTGGTTCTGCTCCACGAGATGGCTTGCACGGCTCTGCATGAGTTGCAGGAACAATGACGCGCCGAGCGACAGCAGGAACAGCACGATGAGGGCGGTGATGAGAAAGCGCAGCGAACGCTCGGAGATCGCCACCTTCAGGCGCTGCGGCAAGGGCAGCTTGAGAGAGCGCTCCTTGAAGAACAATTCGCCGATTTGTGTTTTGCCCACCGATATCCCCGAATTCCCCAACACCACACAGGCTGGAGGGACCCGCTCTGAACCCAAACACACCGCCCCGAATCAACCCCTATTGATTCGAAATGGTATGCCCTTGTCCAGCCCCGTCAGGCGTCGGCGATGCGCGAGACGATTTCGTAGCAATCGCGCGACAGGCCGGGGGTGGCGAGAATGCGCCGGAGCTCGGTTTCCGCCGCCTTGCGCCGCGGTTCATCCAGCACCTTGCAGCTGCGGAATCCGGTCGCCATGCGGGCGGCCACCTGCGGGTTGATGGCATCCACCTTGATGATGACATCCGCCACCACCCGGTAGCCTTCGCCCGATGCCGCGTTGAAGCCCGCCACATTGCCGGAGGTAAATCCGCCGATCAGCGCATAGATGCGGTTGGGCGTGGTGAAGCTGAAAGCCGGATGGGCCACGAGGCGTACTACGCGTGCGGCAGCATTGGAATCCCGTGCCTGCGCTTGCAGCATGAACCATTTGTCCACCAGCAGGTGGTCGCCGGAATGGCGGGCATAGAACGCATCGAGCGCTGCATCGCGCTCGGGAGCTTCAACTTGGATCAGGGCCGACAGCGCGCCAATTTCCGCTGTCATGTTGTGAGGTGATGCAAGATCGGCGAGGGCGAATTTCGTGCCCTCGGCGGGATTGCCCAGCATCAGAAGTTGCAGGGCCGCGTAGCGCAAGCTGCGCCGGGCCGTGCTCGCGGGATCGGGTGCAAAGGCTGCCTTTTCCGCCGTGCGCTCCCAGATCGCCAGCAAGGGCTTGCGCAGCGCTTTCCCCAAGGCGTGGCGCACCGCATCGCGCGCTGCAAGCACGGCATCGGTATCGACATTCCGGCCAACCGCCGCCGCAACCTCAGCCTCGGGCGGCAGCGCCAGCATCTGCGCCTTGAAGGCATCGTCGATCGCGGGGTCCGCGAGGAGATGTGAGAGCGCCTCTGCATAGGCAGCGAGATCGGCAGAGGGAACAGTTCCCTTGAGGCTGGCGAGGATCAGCTCGCGCCCGCGCGTCTGCCCCGCCTCCCAGCGGGTGAAGCTGTCGCGGTCATGGCCCATCAGGAAAATCTGGTCCGCCGCCGTGGCGTTGGTGGTGAGGTTGATGGGTGCCGAGAAGCCGCGGTTGAGCGACAGCACCGGCCGCTTCGCCACGTTGCGGAAGCGGAAGGTCTTGCGCGCCTCCGTCAATTCGAGCAGCGGCGTGTTGAGAACGCCCGTGCCCTCGAGATCGAGCGGCATGTCCTCACCATCGGGCCCAACGAGGCCGAGCCCCAGCGGAATATGCATCGGCAGCTTGTCATCCTGCCCCGGCGTGGGCAGCGTCTTCTGTTCGAGCGTCAACTCATAGGTCTTGGCCTTGGCATCGTAAGTGCCCTGCGCCACCACCTGCGGCGTGCCAGCCTGCTGATACCATGAGAAGAATTGCGTGAGGTCGCGGCCCGAGGCATCCGCCATACAGGCGACGAATTGTTCGATGGTCGCCGCCTCGCCGTCATGGCGCTGGAAATAAAGATCCATCGCCTTGCGGAATGCGTCTGGGCCGATCAGCGTCTTCATCATCCGGCAAAGTTCGGCGCCCTTTTCGTAGACGGTGGGCGTGTAGAAATTGTTGATCTCGATATAGGAGGAAGGCCGCACCGGATGGGCCAGCGGCCCGCCATCTTCCGGAAACTGCCGCGCCCGCAGCGTCTTCACATCGGCAATGCGCTTCACGGGGCGTGACCGGAGATCGGAGGTGAACTCCTGGTCGCGGAACACCGTGAGGCCTTCCTTCAGACACAGCTGGAACCAGTCGCGGCAGGTGATGCGATTGCCCGTCCAGTTATGGAAATATTCATGCGCGATGATCGCCTCGATGTTCACATAGTCGGTGTCGGTGGCGGTCTCGGGAAGTGCGAGGATATATTTGTCGTTGAAGATATTGAGGCCCTTGTTCTCCATCGCCCCCATGTTGAAAGCGGAGACGGCGACGATGTTGAACACATCGAGATCATATTCGCGGCCAAACGCCTCTTCATCCCAGCGCATCGAGGCCTTGAGTGCCTCCATCGCCCAGGCGCAGCGGTTTTCCTTGCCCTTCTCGACATAGATTCCGAGATCGACCTTGCGTCCGGACATGGTGATGAATGTGTCATGCACGCCTGCAAGGTCGCCCGCCACCAGCGCGAAGAGATAGCAGGGCTTGGGGAAGGGATCGTCCCACTCCGCGAAGTGACGCTCCGTACCCGGAACATCTCCCGAGGCTGAGGGATTGCCGTTTGACAGCAGCACCGGCATGGAGGCTTTCGGCGCCTCCATCCGCACATGAAACCGCGCCATCACATCGGGGCGGTCGTAGAAATAGGTGATGCGGCGGAACCCTTCCGCCTCGCACTGCGTGCAATACATGCCGTTCGACATGTAGAGGCCCGAAAGCTCGGTATTGGCTTCAGGATTGCAGAGCGTCACGATGTCCAGCGTGAACGGCCGCTGCGGCACGTCATGGATCGTCAGGCCCGCGTCCGAGCACGTGAATGCGCTGTCCTCCAACGCCTTGCCATCCAGCACTATGCTGCGCAGCGTGATCTTCTCGCCATCCAGCACCAATGGCGCATCATTCGCATCACTTGCAGGGTTGGGTGTGAGCGTCAGCGTGGAGCGGACTTCGGTGGCTCCGGGATCGAGCTGGAAGCTGAGCCGCACCGTCTCGATTAGGTAGGGAACGGGGGCATAATCTTTCAGGCGGATGGTGGGCGGTGTTTCGGGGCGCATGTGCTATGATTGCTCGGAAGAGTTTGATTTTGCCGCGTTAGAGACCATGAGCCGAGCCTTTGTCAAAGAGCAAGATGATGCCCCGGAAGACCTGCCGGAACGTCCGGTCAGCCCGCATCCCAATTTCGTAACGGCGCGTGGCCTGCGCCTGATTGATGACGAAATAGAGGCATTGCGGCGCGCCCAGGCGCAGGCCCAGCACGGTGGCGACAAGGCCGCGCTGGCGCGCACCGCCCGCGATCTCCGCTACTGGATGCAGCGCCGCACCTCGGCGCAGCCCGTCAATCCGCCGCACAAGGCAGAAGCCGTGGCCTTCGCAACGCGCGTAACGATCCAGCGCGAAGATGGGCGGAAACTCGCCTATGCCATCACCGGCGAAGATGAGGCTGATCCGGCGAAAGGCACGATCGCCTATGTCTCGCCCATGGCCCGCGCCCTCCTGGGAAAGCGCGTGGGAGAATTTGCCGAAGCGCCCGGCGGCGAGGTTGAAATCCTGAAGCTAGAACCGGTCGGCCCGGAAGGGTGAGAGATCGATATTGCTGGCAGCACCCGTCATCAACTCGCCCAGCAGCCGTCCTGTCGTTGGCCCCCACGTCAGCCCCATGTGGCCGTGCCCGAACCCGTACCAGACATTCGATGTGGTTTTCGATCGCCCGATGACCGGCAGGGAATTGGGAAGGCCGGGCCGCCGTCCCATCCAGCGCGTGGTGGCCTGATCGGGCTCGCGCAATCCCGGCAGCACCTGCTTGAACAGCGTCCACAGCTTGTCGGCGCGCGCGTAATTGGGGGCGGCATCCAGCCCCGCGAATTCATCGCTGCCCGCAAGGCGCAGGCCCATCTCCATTGGCGTCGCCGCACCGGGTGCCCGCGCATAGGTGATGGAGCGCGACAGGCTCACGCCCGAATTGGGCAGCACCATGTGATAGCCGCGCTCCGCTTCCAGCGGAAAAATTTCGCCCAACTGTTTTGCCAGAAGATGCGAATAGGCGCCGGCGCAAATCACCAGATGATCAACCGGCATGCGGCCTTGCCCCTTGAGCGTGATTGCGGTCGCCTTGCCGTCCTGCCGCTCAAGCGCGGTCACATCGTCGAAGATGATCTTGCCGCCATTGCGCGTCACCTCTGCCGCAATGGATTTCACCACCCGCTCGGGGCTGGTGACGAAATACCAGCCGCCATGAAACGCCGCGCAATGGACGTTCGGCCCAAGCGCTGGCTCAAGCTCGCGCGCTTCGTCCCCGGAAAGCCTTTTTGTCTCGAAGCCATGCGCATTCTTGACGGCACGTTCCCCCGCTTCCTCGGTAAACTGATCCTCCGATCCATAGACGCGCAGCGTGTCCTGAATTTTCAACAGGTCCGATGCGCCCGCCGATTTCAGCAGCGTTTCAAAATCGCTCACCACCCGCATGGCCAGATTGGCGCGCGCCTCGGTGATAGCCTTCACGCGCGACGGCAGCGCATTCCGTCCCGCCGCCAGAAACCACGGCAGCGCCTTGGGCAAATAGGACCAGCGGATGGTCAAGGGCCCCAGCGGATCGAGCAGCCAGCCGGGAATTTTCATCAGCACGCGCGGATGGACGGTGGGCGTGATCTCCGCGAAGGCGAGGCCGCCTGCATTGCCGAAGGAGCAGCCTTCGCCGGGCGGCACCCGGTCGATGATAGTGACGCCAAATCCTTGCCGCTGCAAAAAGGCCGCGGTCGAGACGCCAATGATCCCGGCGCCGATGATGGTTGCGTGTTTCTGGCTCACCCTGCACTCCCGAAATCCGGAAAATGATCCCGGCAATATTGTTCAAACGCCGCCACCAGCCGCGTCTTGCGCAGCGACTTGAGGATGGCGAGCGCGATGATACCCTCCGCCACCGGATCGGCAATCGGCCTCACCGCCAAAGCGTCCCCGGCATAGGAATGGTCGCCATGCGGCCGGGTAATGAGGATCGAATAGCCAAGCCCTTGGCCGACAAGCCCGCGCACCACCTCGAGCGACGGCGATGCGAAAGCGACCTTCGGCACGATGTCGGCATTTTCCAGAAGCCTGGTGAAATAGGTGCGGCTCGGCGCGATATCGAGAAGGATGAACGGCTCATCTGCCACCTCATGCAGCGAGATGCGCTTTTTCGCGGTCAGCGGATGGGCGGCGGGAAGCAGCACATAGGGCTGATAGGTATCAAGCGGCGTGAGTGCCAGATCGGCCGGCGTGTCGACGTCATAGAGCAGAGTCACATCGTAGCGCCCGCTGCGCAACCCCTCATAGAGCGTTTCCTGCGTTCCCTCCTCAAGCCGCACTTTCACTTTAGGGTGTTGAGCAAGAAATCCGCCGATCAGGCGCGGCGCGAAGACTGGCGCGATGGTGCTGAAGCTGCCGATGGTGAGCGTGCCTTCGATCTCCGGCCCCGCCTGCGCCAGATCGCGGCGCAGTTCCTGTGCGTGGGTGAGGAGGTTGCGCGCCTCGGCCAGGAACTTCAGCCCCTGCGGCGCCGCCGTGACGCCCTGCGCGTGATGGCGGATGAACAGCTGGAGGCCGATCAGGTCTTCCAGCTTCGCAACCGCTGCGGAAACCGTGGGCTGCGCAATCCCCAGCGCAACGGAAGCCGCCGCCACCGATCCATGCTCGTGAACGGCAAGCGCATATTCGATCTGCCGGATGGTGAAGGGTATCATCGGAAAATCCTATTCAAAGACACAATATAATCTATTTTTCCGAACTTGTCTCCTATGTCACATCATGTGCATCTGATCGGGAGGAACGGCAGATGAATGCAATGGTGAAAGAGCCCGTCGCAGCAGCCGATTTCGTGAGCGCCATGGGTCTGGCGGCAACCGGCGTGTCCGTGGTGACGACCGATGGCCCGATGGGCCGCTTTGGCCTCACGGTCAGTGCCGTCTCTTCCGTCTCAGCTGAACCGCCGCTGGTGCTGGTCTGCATCAACCGCAAAAGCCCGGCCATCGCCGCGCTGGATGGCAACGGCGCCTTCGCCGTCAATCTGCTGGCCGCGCACAACCGCGCCTATGCCGAAACCTTTTCCGGCCGCCCGAAGGAGGGCAATCCCTTCGACTTCGCCAACCATGACTGGATGATGGGCGAGACGGGCCTGCCGCTGGTCACAGAAGCCACCGCCGCCTTTGAATGCGAAACCTTCCAGAGCCATGATGCCGGAACGCACCGCATCTATGTTGGCCGCGTGATCGCCGCCCACCGGGGCGATGCCGAGCCATTGGTTTATTGCAATCGCGCCTACCGGCGCATCACCTCCCACGAAGGAAACGACAGATGATCCGCACCGGCGCGCAATACCGCGACTCCATCCGCGATGACCGCGAGGTCTA